>CAWEZM010000017.1:0-232468 GCA_963813475.1 uncultured Acidobacteriaceae bacterium
TCTCGGCTTTCACTTCTTTCAGTCGCTTTTCCGCGATCTCTATGTCGTCCCTGCTCGTTTTATTCGAATCTTTTTCAAAACAATGCAGAACATAAATGACTCCCATCACCCTGGCCAGGTACATAACGCGGTACCAAGTGCTCTCATCTTGGTCCTTGAGTTCAAAGACGCCATGACCGACAGAAGGCATTGGCCGAACATCGCAGACCACTGGCTCGCCGTTTTGCAGTCGTCTCAGGTTGAAGCCAAAAGTCTCCTTTACGGGTAAAGGGAACGACGAAAGAACGTCCAGGCTATTGCCTCGAAAGTCTAGGTCTGCTTGCTCCCCCGGCTTACGCATCCAGGGTTTGATAATAAATCTATTATACCCGGGAGTGTCAATGACCAAATGGGGTCTATCGTCACCATAGCGTCACCAGGAGAATCCCCGAAAACGATAGATTCCCAATAACCTGTTTATTTTGTTGGCGTCCCCGACGGGATTTGAACCCGTGTTATCGCCGTGAAAGACCCCTATCAAATCGCAACATTAAGGCACTGCTCGAGAATCAGAATGCATCGGAACGAATCCCAGCAACTTTAACGAACAGCTTACCTGCTCCGCAAATGTCCGCGACGAATCGAGAGCCGAAGCGGCGGCCCAACGCCGCCGAATACGCCTTCCGTGAGCCCAGGGCACGAGGCTAATCAGAAAAGCAGGGAGCAACCTACGATTTTACGTAGATATCACGCGTTTATGCGTACGACCGGCACGACCCATGCTGTTTCTCCGACGAGTCGGGCAGGCATGCCTCTGCAAACCTACTTCAACCCGACCGCTGGTGGTTGATGACCGAATTACCGGGAATCCCCTCCAGCGCGTACCGAAGAGTGATGACTGGAGTTTGGTGGGCCCACCAGGGGTTGAACCTGAACCGGCGGATTTTGAGTTTCCTGCGCAGAGTGTAAGTCTTTGAAAATACAGACAATGACAGCGTAATTGAGCGTAGCCCTAAGTAGCTGAGCGACCGTAATTTAGCCCAATTGGTGTCAAGTGGTAAAGCTGACGTGAAGATCATGAAGGAAGCGGTCGAGCGCGCCAATCTTTGGGGACCGCAGCAGGCGGTCCACTTTCCCGTCATCAGCGCTCGGGTGTTCTCATGAATGGGAAGGCCGTCCACTACGTGATGAACTACTCCGCATCTCCAACGGAAGCCAAATACCAATTCCCAGCCGGCAAGGACTTGCTTTCAAGCAACGCCGTGCGGAAAGATAGCGCGATTGCTCTTCCTCCGTGGGGAACCGTTATTCTCGAAGAAGGAACAGCGATCGCACCATAGAGAATGCCACTTGCTTGAGTTGCGTCGGTGGCGGTAGTTAGAGCGTAAACATGGTCCCCTGGCCGATGCCTGAGGCCGGGGACACTACCGCCAGGCAGAAGGTCGGCAAAAATGTCTCCGTGACGCGTCGTGGGATCCAAGATGGCGGAACCATGAGTGTGCGAGTCCGCACGGCCTGCAGCACGTAATCGGTCGTCACGGCCCCGCCCGAAAAACTCTTCGTCAGTCCTGACAGAACAAGCGGGACACCTGTTTCATGACCTCTTTGACTGCTCCACTCGGTTCCACAGAGACACCGGTGGTACCAAAGCGACAGGGCGCTCTGAACGATCATCAACGTTACGCTCGCGTAGATGCGGGGTCTAGGGTCATCCTTCGATGGATTTCGTGAGCGGGCCGCGAAAGCCTCAGTGAGTCTTTCCTGGATCTCAGCGATCACGGATTGTTGGGCTTGTCTCACAGAAGGGTGACTAGAGGAAATGCTGATGATCTCTCTCGTTCGAGGTTGTGCGATGTTCCACGCGGTAGCGTCCACCGCGGCATGGCGCACCGTATCCAAGGGTGAGAGTTTGACGGGACATCCCTCTACCGTTTCCACGAGCTTCTTGCCATAACCAATCACGCGATGGGCCAAGAAGTTCGTCTCTGGTCGCGAAGTACCTGTAAAGTGTGCGTGGCGAAACTCCGGCCGCCTTTGCTACGTCCTCCAGGGTCGTTTCATCAAATCCGTCCCGGGCAAACAGATCAACCGCAGAATCGTATATGGCATCGCGAATAAGGTCCTGTTTCCGTGCGTGAAATGTTCCTGGCATTCTGAGTCCATTAGCCACAGGGCTGGGAGGCCCGTGTACACTGCCGAGAGTATCAGACTCTGCCGTATTCATCCTTCTACTGCCAAAGCATCCTGGGCTCTTCAGAGCCTTTCCCGGAACTTCAGAGGATGATGTCAAGCCTAGGTTCAGGTCTGAACATCACCCTCGGTCGTTTCGTTCTCCGATATCTCGTTCCAAACCGCGTCTAAAAGAGTTTCCGAACGGCGCATGTCTAGAACAAACTTGGCTGAGAGTTGGAGGATGCGAGGGTCTCTCGCCGCCGTGAGTTGGCCGAAGGTGCTCGGCGTCTTGAAGTCAGAAGCAGGCTGAATGAAGTTGGGATGATTCAGTACGTTGAAGGCCTCGGCACGCAGTTGCAGGTGTAGTCTGTCCGTGAAAAGCGCGAAGTTCTTCATGACTGCCGGATCGACATGTACGTAAGCGGGAGCTCTGAACGAATTACGCTGCAGGTTTCCGTATGTGCCGGAGCATTGGCGGTGAACGCCTTGATGTTGAACTTTCCGCCGAAATAGGCTTGGAACACCTGGTACCGCGTTGGCGAGATCAAGCCTAGACCAGTCTGAGAAGCTCCTGCACTGTCCGTCACGCTAAACGGCTGACCTGCATCCGCTACCACAAGTCCAGCGACGGACCATGACCCAAGGGCCGTCTGCACAAGCTTGTTACTCCCCTTCAGAGCGGGCAGCCCCAAACCACTGTAGTGCGTGACGTGAGGTTCTGATCGAAGTCACAACGCCCGTGACGCTTCGGACGGACGCACGCAAGCACTCAGCGTGATTGCTAGGAGCGGCGCCTGGTGATCTCCAGCACGGCAGTCAGCGTGCGGTCTCTCCTTGCCTCCAGCTCTTTGATCGAGGATCCCTCGACTTCCTCCAAGACTCCCGCCACGAGCAAAGCTTTGATTTCAGGTGTGGCTTCCCGGATTCCCGAGGTCATTCCACCAAGTAGAGAATGGTGTTCCAAGGTGTTCCAAAAAATGATCCAGCCCTCCTTCCCCACCCGCTAGGTGGAAGAGAAGATTAGGACCCATCACTGCCCATCGCGGGCCGAGACTCGAACAAATCAGCTCGTCGACATCGTAGACTGAGATGACACCAGTCGACACGAGGGACACGCATTCCCTCCAAAGAGCGGCTTGCAGCCGGTTCGCCACATGGCCTTTCACTTCCTTGTGAAGCCGGATTGGGCGCTTCCCGATTTGTTTCATAAAAGAAATCGCTCGAGCAATTGCCTCCTCCCCGGTCAATCGGCCACCGACCACTTCAACAGCCGGAATAAGATGCGGAGGATTAAAGGGGTGCCCAGTCAGACAGCGCTCAGGATGTTCACAATCTGCCTGTATTTCGCTCATGAACAGTCCGGAGGAACTCGTCGACAGAATGACGTTTGCAGGGGTAAGCCGATCCATTTCGGCAAAGAGCTTCGTTTGACGTCAATGCGTTCGGGTCCAGCTTCCTGAACCCACTCAGCCCCTTGCATGGCCTCAGACAGGTTGCTCGTGAAGCTAAGCCGGTCAAGGGACGCTCCGGGAGCGAATCCGATCTCAGCCATGTCCGGCCATACGCGCTCGATCAGGTTGTACAGGGTTTGCTTACCCTGCGGTGTTGGGTCTGTCGCCGCCACGTCTAGTCCGTGGAAGAGAAAGTAAGCGGCCCAACTGGCGCCGATAACACCTGTGCCCACGACTGCTACCCTTTTTATCCGATGTCCACCCAAGATCGCCTCTGTCATTGTTGGTCCTTGCCTATTTTTCTCCGCTTCATGCGAGACCGAAAGCTCGTGGCCCGGCCATCAGGACTATACCGGTTCACGAGCGGCCAAGATCGCTTTGTAAAGTTGTGAGCGAGGTCCCCCTTTGTCATTCTCAAACAGCATTTGGGGGGCAGAGCAACTTTCAGGATTTGGGATGAACCTTCGAACTTTCCAGCATTTGTACTTGCCTGAGGCAGCCGCGCTCCTTGAGCGAATCAGCGAGCTTCTCAGGAGTGTCTGAACCTGCGGCCATGCCGGAATCACCGATCTCACCCAGCGTCGATCCGGTCTGGTTATCGGAAATAGTTAGGCTGAGTCCGTCTCCGACCGGGAAGGTCGCAGAATCGACATCTACGACAGACTGCCCGGCTGCAAAGTCTACGGTCGCAGTCGGAAAGTTTGCCGGCCCTGAGAGACGAATCGTTCTAGCTTTATCAGCACTTGCTCGCCAGAGTTGAAGACGCTCGGAGTCAAGCAGACACTGCGTACCATTTAGATTGATATCTACGTACCAGAGTTTAAGACCTGCTGATTGCGATTCTGGAGCCCGTTGGCCGACAGGCACCTGTCCATAGAGCTTGAGATCGTTTGTGCAAGGGGCTGCTTCGTAAAGAGCCGCCAAGGCGCTCAGAGCGACAGCCTGCAACAAGCGTTTCGGCAGTAATAAAGCCATTTATTTCCTCCAGTTGAGCGTCCAGCGCCGATTCCTCCCCGCGAAGGGTTCGGCAGACAACTCTGTCGTCGAATTGGGTCGCAGAAGTCGCTCGTTATTGCACCACAATGCGCACCCGCGCGAGATTCTCCAATGGCGTCATGTTCGTAGAGCTCTTGTCACCATCGCGTTGTCCATCCCCACGCAGAGAGATCGCATATTCTCCGGGAGCGGGAAAACTTATCGTGCGCTGAACAGTGAACTCAGCTGTCGGCTTCTCTACGGTGACAGCGTCTTCAAATTTGTAGTCCTTGCCGCCGAGATACCAGGCGTACCGCACGATCTTGCCGCTCCCGGGAGGCATGTCAAGGGTGGCGTTGAGATCGACATTTTGATTGACACCAACCGTTGCGCGCGAATTGCCATTGGCCGTCAGACGGATGACCGGTTGAAGACCGAAACGTGTTTCTGCCTGTTGAGGCAGGATCACCTGGTTTTGCGGATCACGCTTGTAGCGTGATGAGGGTGGCGGTGGTACGCCTTGCTCAACCCAGGCGGCCAGATCCAGAATCGCTTGGTTCAGGATACCGCCGGCCGCAATGAGGATCGTACCCGGCTTGCCCGGTTTCTCTTCCATGTCGGCCCCGTGCGCCGCATTCTCCTGGTAATAGAGGCGGAAGATTTTATCTGCTGCTGCGGGACCCATCGCCTTCTGGACTTGTTCTGCATAGAAGCTGCCAACATAACCCCACGATGCAGGATCTGAGAGGTTTTCCAGGACAATCGTCTTCACAGTAAGGTGGCCCGTCTGGCGACGCCCGCCGGACGCTCCCAGATTCGGTATATACGGTAGCGGAACGGGAGTCTTCTTGCGTTGGACGTACTTGAAGGTCTGATCGGCATTTTTATACTGGTTATAAGCTGGGTTGCCGTTGTCAAGAACGGAATGACGTGGGTAAAACGCTGCTGCCAGCACGAAACGGTTGGTGATCCGGATCTTTGCGCCGATCGAGAGCGCGCGAAGCATAGTTTCCTTGTTTTTCTGCGGGTCCAACGTAAATGTATTGCCCTTCAGTTTTCCGGCAAGTGAAAAGACGTCGCCTTCCGTTATTCGAGTCCCGTCAGCTGCGTATACGTAGAATTCAACGCCCTCCGACCCAATCGAGCCGAACTTTGGAATGCTAGCCAACGTTACGGACGTCGGTACATTTTGAGCGTCATGCTCGATCGAAGAGACGGTTGTGAAGCCATCGACCAAAGCAGCGGAGAGATACGGAGGCGGCTTGACGCCTTCATACCCAGGCTTCGACCAGAAATCGTCTTCGTAGCTGGGGTCGTAAACGCGGATGACGTTTTGCATGGCCGTAGTCACCCTGACTAAGGGCATGCTTTCGAGAGTCTCGAATCCCCGGCGTGGGAAGCCTGCGCTGAGCACCTCATCAAGGGCGGCGCGCTCCTCGCCGTTCAACCCGGCATAGAGATCAGCGCCACTGCCAGGGGCTGCTGCCGCCGTAATCGCCTTTCGCTTGGCCTCAGGAATTGCTAACGCTTGGAAACCGTCCCAACAAAAACTATGGACGTTCAGGCCATCCGTCGCGATTACGATTGGGATGATCCCATCCCAAACTCCAGTGGAGCCTTCGTTGGCACCCATGGATTGCACCGATCCGCCGCTCGCGCCCCAGAGATAGCCGTAGATCCTGCCGCTATTGCCATACAACTTATCTGCATAGACCTTGGCAAGCTTCGCCGCAGCGGCGATGACTCGATATCCCGCGCTGGGAGTTCCCGAGATGACAGCTACGGTGAAAGCGCCATTCGTGAAGGCGAAATTATTGTCAACGACGTTGAGGCTTTCAATGGGCAGCGGGTAGGTCTGCTGGAAGAATCGATTATGCCAGAACTTCTTCTCCGGAAACCGCCAAACCACGCTGTGGTTTGCTGTGGTTGGACTTCCCGTAATGCCGGCGGGAAGTTCGGCCGGTGTCCGCAATGGTGGGAAGTGGCTTTTGACTTCGGTATAGCGGATGGTCACGCCACCCGGCGTGGTGAGCACCTGTTCTTGGGTGCTGTCGATGACCAGCGTCTTGTCATTGAAGTCTGGATCGACGCAAGTAGCGTTCTCCACGATCGGGGGTTCGATTCCTCCAAATTGCGGGCCTCCATCAAACTTGCAGATCACCGGAGCACCTAGAGCCGAGCGATTCTCTTGCGCATTGAGCAATAGGCCATGCGACCCGAAGAACAGAACAGATCCCCCCAGGAGGAGGCGACGACTAAGTGATTTGTGGCAAACAGACATGAGCTAAGGCTCCCATTGCAAAGATGCCGGCGGCCGAAACGGACCGGTATAAAGTTGACCGTCGATTGGTGATGTGTCTTGTGATTGCCTGCATCGGCTGCGACGAAGCTGTTGTGCGTTACCGCAAACGATCTAAACCGTGCGCTGGAGTATGGCGTAACCTGCCTTACTTGACAGTTTCTGTCATCGGAGATGATACTAGAGATCGCAGCTGATATTTGTCAAACCGGAAGGTTTCGCTCCTGGCTCACTACGAGCGGTAATGCAACCGCTCGGGCTCGTAGTGCGATGGCTTTTTGCTTGCCTGAGTCCTTGCGTCGCACCTCATTCACGAAGAGGCAACGTGAGTATGCCGACGAACGCATTCTTGGCTAACATCTTTGGTCTCCTCGGAAAGAGTGCCACCGCCCAGTTACCCCGCGACACTCCGCAACATCAAGGAATCTCTCCGGAGCGACTCCGAAAGTTGGACAAACGGTATGAAGCTGGCGTTGCTGCTGGAGAAGTCGCCGGTACTGTCGTCCTGATCGCGCGGAACGGGAAGATCGTCTATGAAAGGGCGTTTGGTTTTTCCGACAAGCCCGCGGCTGTCGCGATGACGAATGACACCGTATTCGCGCTCGCTTCTATGAGCAAACAGTCACATCCGTCGCGGTCATGACTTTGGTTGAGGATGGTCTTTTTTGTCTGAATGAACCCGTGTCAAGGTACCTGCCGGAACTCAAGTCGCTGATGGTTCTTACAGAACACACCGACGGCTCGGGTAAGGTAACGACGATGCTTGAGCCCCCTGATCATGAGCCGACGATTCAGGACCTGATGCGTCACACCAGCGGCTTTGTCTATGGTCAGTTTGGTAATGGTCCAGTGCATAAGGCCTACATGGAAGCGAACATCTGGAGCCCAGGTGCGATGCTGTATGAAAACTCGTAGTCCCGTCCGAGGATCCTCGCAGAATGTAGTTTTGGTTGCGCTAGCGGCCTTTGTGTTCCTGGAAACCAAAACGTATTCCGAACATGTGCGGCGGGCCATGGATCGGTTGAACAGACAGGCCACAAGAGAGGAACTGATGCGTATACAAGGTGGTGTTGTTTCCGTCGTGCTGGTGCTCATCGGAATTGCGCCGAATGTGCTGCGGGCTCAGCAATCATGTGGGGACCTCAAGAATCTTGCGCTCAATCACGTAACGATCACATCTGCCGTATCGGTGGAGGCAGGTCCAATGAAGCCGCCTAAGACACCCGGCTCGTTTCCACAACCCAAAGGCATTGTTCCACGCCACTGCGAAGTGGAGAGTACCGCCCGTCCTACCTCAGATTCCGAGATCAACTTTCTGTTGTGGCTTCCATACGCTGACGCATGGAACGGCAAATATATGCAGCTCGGCAACGGTGGCTGGGGCGGCGCAATCCCATCTGCAGGCCTCGCTCGGCCGCTAACGCTTGGCTACGCGGTGTCCGCCACCGACGATGGCCACCTTGCTCAAGCTCTGATCCCTCCCGACGCAACGTTCGCGATTGGACACCCGGAAAAACTGGTCGACTTTGGCTATCGCGCTCTACACGAGACGGCCTTGGCTTCCAAAGCCATTCTCGATGCCTACTACGGCAGGCCGAACAGTCACGCCTATTTCTTTGGTTGCTCCGATGGAGGTCGTGAGGCGTTCGTCGAAGCTGAACGCTATCCTGAAGACTTCGACGGCATTCTCGCCGGCGCCCCGGCGAATCATTGGACCCATCAGATCGCGGGATTCCTCTGGGATGAAATGGCGGTGCACGCGACGCCGGAGAGCAAGATTCCATCCGCCAAATTGCCCCTTATTCAAAAGACTGCACTCGATCAGTGCGACGAGCTGGACGGAGTCAAAGATGGCCTCATCGAAAATCCGTTGAGCTGCCACTTCGATCCATCCGTTCTGCTTTGCCATGGAGCAGTTTCTTCGGAGTGCCTCACTCAGCCAGAGCTTGACACTCTGAAGAAGATTTACAGCGGTCCTAAAGATCCCGTTACCGGCGAACAAATCTATCCGGGTTATGAACCTGGCTCGGAGGCTGACCCATTTGGTTGGAGTGCCTGGATCCTCGGGGACATCCAAGACGAATTCGCGAACACCTTTTACGGACAAGCCGTTCACGAGGATCCACAATGGGACTGGCACACGGCCGATCTCCACCGCGAAGTGACCTTGGCGGAGCAGAAAACTGCGGCGATTCTGAACAGCTGGAGCCCTGATTTGCGCAGTTTCCGTGATCACGGAGGCAAGCTTATCCACTATCACGGCTGGAGCGATTCTGCTGTCGCTCCGCGCGATTCCGTTGATTACTACGAGCGCGTGCAGGCATTTCTCGGTACCTATCCTGACCCGCGCGCAAACAACCCTGCCTCCGTCGAGTTTTTCTACCGGCTATTTATGGTTCCTGGTATGCAGCACTGCGCTGGCGGCCAGGGGCCGACGAGCTTTGGCAACGGCGACATCCCGGCGGGTGTCTCCGATGATGCAGACCACGACATCGTAATGGCCCTCGATCGCTGGGTTACACAGAGGATCGCTCCGGATCGGATCATCGCCACGGGGGCACTCGGCGCCGACCCAAAAGCCGGTGTCAAGGGCACCCCGCTAACTCGTCCGCTCTGTCCCTTTCCGGCTGTCGCCCACTACAACGGCTCAGGAGACACCAACGCAGCAGCGAACTTTAGTTGCGTTGCTTCTCCGGTCAAATAGACGCAGAGGCAGCAAGACTGGGAGGGCCCGTTCAGGCAGCCAAGCAAGACTGTTTGACCTAGAGTTTGCGGCACTGCCGCTGGCACGCGAACAAGTCATACTTGCTCAGTGTGGCCTCCCGCCCCCTTTCTCATCATGATGAGAAAGGGGGTCTTTTTTCGCTCGAATGAGCATCGGATGTTGGGCAGGGCACCTTCGGCTCGGAGCCTAGGATTGCTCGTGGGGCCTCGGTCAGGCTGTGCGCTCAGAAAGGCCGAAGGTGGTGTTTGGGAGTTGTCGGCAACTTCATAACCAGTTGGTCCATGAAGTGCTCTGGTCGGATTTGCGCAGTTGTGGCCTGCGAGAATCTGTATCCCACCCGGACAGCTTCTGTGTTTTCATCGGACGACTATTCGAACTGAGGCGAGATTCTGGATGAGTCCAAACGGTGTGCCTGGATCGCCGTTGCGCTGGGAGGTAACTCGGACCACTGGGAAGTAAGTGCCGGGCTTTGAGAAGGTATATTTCCCATTCACGGAGATCTGGTGGCCGATATGAATCGGCTGCTTGCCCGTGGTAAATGTGCCGACTCCTTCGAAGTCCCACTCCACACTCACTATCTCGCCAGCCATAGGCGGGGTCTGAGCTTTCGCCCACAAGGTGACCGGCCGCCCGGCCAATACATCGACTTTCAGACTCTGGGATGTTGCGAGTTCCGAGCTGGCGCATTTCAACCATTCGCGACTGAGCACTAGGCTCCCATCCACCTATTTGTGGCGTTAGTGTGCAGCGGCTGCGGCCTTTGCCTCTTCCGGGTTGGGTTTTTTCATGATGAAAGGCAGAGGGATCAAAACATGACGAGAAAGCCAAGCACCCAGAATGAGTTTGCGAAGGCGAGGACATTGGCTTGCAAATCAACTTGTGCGGAGAGCTGCGCGAGAGCCCGATGCGACGCTTCGGTCGCTCCAGCGCCCATGGCGATGAAGTTCTGCGTCATGGCGTTGAGTTGCCGCTCGAAGAACGGATTGGCGGATCTGGCTTTTCGCGTGGTTGTGGTGGAAGTATCGACCGTCCGATCCGGAGCGCGATTCCGGCCTTTGAAGTTTCGCTTCAATGCCGCAAACTCCGCGAAAGTCGGGTTATCGGTAACCTGCCTGGCTTGCTCGGATCAGAACACCGACCGCCAATTGGACGGTGTGACTCTCGATCGCATCTTCGAGATCAAGCGAGCAGATAGAACGCTTGCCCCCGCACTACAGGAAATGCTCGCCTACGTTCGTCACGGGAAAACCGTGATGGTTCACTGGTACGTCTTGAATTTGTGGCCAAGCGTAACGGCTGTACGGGAAGTAGCATCCCGGGGGCGAAAAATAGCGGGTCAGAGGCGGGAAAAGCCCCGAATAGCGTTCAAGGCGCTTTTCACTTTCAGTACCTTACGACGGTTGTTCCTGCCCGCACCACCGACCCCCTACTGAGGAGCTCCGCTCCTGGCGCGCGCAAGGGCGCTGCCATCCCGGTTTTGGTTCCACCGCAAGCGGTCCCCCAAAAAAGTCGCGGGCGCGACTTCAGCAACCCTATGCGTTTGCCGCCCTCAGGTCATCGGCGACGGCCGTTCCGGCATTTGAATTAAATGCCGGACCTCACCAACTCAAAAACAGAGGAATCGCTATGAAATCTTCAGAACAGATCAGCGCACAAATCGCCCGCCTTAACTGTGCAGAAGAGCACCCGCGTGAGAGCATGGCCGATCATGCGGCGGACCTTTGCAAGCTGATACCGGCCGTCGCGTCATTTCAATTCACCGAGGAAGAACGCGACACGATTTTCGTGGTATTCGATGCTGTGCTCGATGACCAAACTTCTTACTTTCAAACTGGCTGGATGTGGAAGGACTACAGCGCGGAGGATTTAACGAATAAAATCACCTACCTTCGCGATGCTGGCAGCATAGTGCGCAGACTTGGAGGAATTCAAGTTGCAGATGGCTTTGATGCTCTCGCCACCGAGATTGAAGAGCTAAAGCATGACGGGGATCGATCTCCTTCTAGGCCCGCCCCTAATAGGGCTTGATGCAGGGCGGCGAATCGTGGGCTTGTACAGCTTGGCCCAAAGTTCGAAGAACTGCTCCGCGCTCACCAGGAAGGCAAAAAAAACTGCCAGGCCCGCACCCCCAACATTGCTGTCACCAGGGGCAATGCTACCTTTCCCCGCTTTTCTCCTTCACTACCTGACGAGGGTCTATTTGAGCCGTTTTGCCGACGCGCTTCCGGCATCCCAAAGGGTGGATGAGTGTTCAAGATCCAATTTTGCAATGGGCTATTGCAAAATTGATTAGAGCCGACCAGTTGGTGTTTTCCAAGGGCACTCATCGCCTTATTCCTCATCGGGCAATTCCTTCCGCAATGTGTCCATCTCTGAACGGAGCTTATTGACGACCTCTTGCAGATCCTCGACCGTGGGCAGCTCCTCCCGGATCCGCGCCGGCAACTCGCGGGTGACACGGTAGGTCGACACGCCGATCGGCTGATTGGTGGTCTCGAGGGCAAATTCCACGATAGGTCCGCTCCTGCTCTCACACAACAGAACTCCGATGCTCGGGTCCTTCGACGGGCCGCATCGTACCGTTCACCGCCGCAAGGTAGAAGTTCAACTTGCCGGCATGTTCGGGCTGGAAGGCACCTACCTTCAGCTCAAAGACGAAATAGCAGTGGAGGCGAACGTGGTAGAAGAGAAGATCGATAAAGAAGGTCTGCCCGTCCACGCTCAACGGGACCTGGCTCCCCACGAACGAGAATCCGCGTCCCAGCTCCAGGAGGAGGTCGCGAAGATGGGTCAATAACCCTCGCTCTATCTCCCGCTCCCTGGCCGTAGCCGTCACGGTAAGGAAATCGAAATTGTAGGGGTCCTTAAGGATCTGTTCGGCCAGATCAGAGTCAGGGGGCGGCAGCGCCCGCTGAAAGTTTGTGAGGGCCTTCCCTTCCCTCTCGTGCAACCGGCTCTTAATCTGGAGGACTAGAACATCCTGACTCCAGCCGAATTCGAGAGCGGCCCGGAGGTACCACTCTCGCGTGGGACGGTCCTTGATCCGGTCCAAAACCCTGAGATTGTGGCCCCAGGGCAATTTTGCAATGAGCTGTTGCAAAATCTCCGGCTCCGGCCACGCTTCAGCCAGAGAACGCATGTAGCGTAGGTTGCGAGGACTGAAGCCCTCGACTCCCGGAAATTCGGCCTGCAGATCGTGAGCCAGACGCTCCACGATCTTGCCGCCCCACTTCTCGGTCCCAAACCGCTGGCTCAGGTCCCGACCGATCGACCAGTAGAGGAGGACGAGCTCCCGGCTGACCGCAAAAGCGGCCCTTACCTGGGCGGTACGTATGCGCCCCTTCAGATCCTGGAGGAATTCGGGATATCCGGAGGGCAATTGAAGGCTTTTTGGCACTCAAACAGCATAGCAACCGTCCGGTAACGGCAATCGTTGGTTGCGTAGCGCACAAAGCAAAGTAGCCAGATTGTATTCAGGTCTGAGTGGGCTCAAGGACGAGTGAAATCAGCTTATTGCGAATTCTTCCCCTTTTGTTCCCCTATACTGGCTAAAGTTCACGCCTACCGTCCTGCGGACTAGTAATGCTGTGCAATTGCGGTGAGAATGTTCCCGCACGGTCGAGGCGTTGGAACTTCAGCCGGTCGTTACAAGTTGCATCCTGTGCGGGAGCACAGAAGATTCCTTCCAGGCAGCAAAAAACTTCGCAGAGGTCTTTCCGGGTTTTCACATCTGTCTCGATTAAGGCTGTAGATGGGGCGTGGACGCCGCAATCCTTCGCCGCACAAGGAGTGATATGGCTCAACCGCTGTCGAAGAGAATGCAGGATGGCACCTTGTACCGGCGGCCAACCGAGATCGAGGCGCTCATTGATGAGGCGGAAGGGATGGATCTCGACACCCTGAAGCATCGCGCCGGAATTTCGAGGCCTTCGGCTGATGGTTTTCTGCCCCTCGAATGCCTGGTGTACTTCATTCGCGACGCGGGGAGGCGGGGTGACGAACAAGCCATGAGCGCACTGATGCCGCACCTGCTGAACCGTTGCGAAGCCCTACTAAAGTCGAGGATCCCGACTAGCTACATCCAGGACGCGGATACTGTCCGCGAGGAAATCCTGGGCGGACTCGCAGAGTTGTTCGCGGAGGACGGTATCGCGGGTAACCGTAACATCGCTGATTGCACTCATGATTTCCTCACTCCTGTCTGTTTGTCTAGGTCGTGGCAAGAAGACACATTCATTTGTTGCATTTTGATCTCCATACGTCACGACTAGATAACTCCAAACGTTGCTTCACGGAGTGGGCCGAGGGGCCGAACGAATGGTGTCCAATGGACGACACTCCGTCGGCTCGTGGACCAGGAACAAAGACAAATGCTTTGAAGTTAGGATTACCGCGATGGCCCGGTTATATCCGTCCTCTGGAATAGGCGCCAGCTCAACATTCAGCAAACGAATTGCCGCACGTTCAGGCCGCACCCTCATCACCAATGAATCAGAGGCGGCATAGGCGAGGATCCGTCCTTCGGTCGCGCGACAACTATCAGGCACAGGACGACCACACTTAGAACGGCGAGAGTGAAGTAGATGTCGATGTAGGAGAGTAACCGGCTCTGTGTTATCACGTTCGACTGGAAGATTTGGACGGCGCCCAGGGCGGGATTGCTGGCTGCGCCACCATCGCGCGCGATCAGACTGGAGTATTGCGCCAGGGTTGACTGAACCGTTGGGTCGAGGCGGTTGGCCGCATCAACCAGACGTGCGGAATGTAAGGTCTGACGATGGTCGAACATGACGGTTGCAGCCGTGACGCCAAATGTGTTTCCCAGTTGCCGTACAAAGAAATAACTCGTTGAGACGTCGTTCAAGTCGTAAAGCGCAGCCTGGCTCGTGGAGATGTTGGAAGCGCCCAACAACAGGGGCGTCAGCGAGAACCCTTGCAGAAAAGTCGAGAGCACGAGAAGCCACGTTGGAGTGGTGGGGGTCCAGATGTAAATGAAGTTGACGCAGGCACCGCACATCATCAGTGCCCCGAGAGCAACCAGCCCAGATCCACGTAGGCGAGGCAGAAGGTAACGCAATGAAATCACCATGCCGATTCCCAACCCCGCCGTGTACGCCGAGACGAATCCACCCGTTTGAGCTGCGCTGTAGTCCTGCACGTTCCGCAGATATTGAGGCAGTACGAATAGGCCCGCGCCCAGCATCGCGCCGACGACGGCAATGATCGCGAGAGAGGCACGTAACGGAGCTTGCCGCCAGATAGTGCGCAGATGCAGAACGGGCGCAGGATTTTCAGGCCTCCACTCCCACCAGAGAAAACCCGCGAAGCACACGAGCGCCACGATCAGGAAACACACGATGAAGGGCGACTGAAACCATAGGTCGCGCTCGCCCCTGCTGAGCGCAATTTGCATCGACCCCAGCGCGGCAATCAGGAGTCCCGCACCCCAGACATCGACGTAGGACTTCTCGCTGCGCAGATGGCCAAATCCTCGCGGCAAATATTTCCAGATTAGAAATGCTCCAATGGCGAGAAAGGGGAAATCCAACAGGAAGGCATAGTTCCAGCGGAACGTATCGGAGATCCATCCCATGGCTGCGGGATAGACAACTGCGAAAACGTAAAGCTCCCCGTAAAGCCAGGATATGGCAACGATGCGGGCCTTACCGAGGAACATTAGGCGGACAAGGATAACGGTGCGAACCAGAAATGCTCCACCGCCAAAGCCCATGACCACTCGCGAGACGAGCAAAGACTCGAGGCTGTGCGCGCTCAAAAAGCAGCCGATTGCTCCGGCGGCGTACAACGCAATGCTGAAGAGCAGGTGACGGCGTGCGCCAAGAACGCGCGTCATCCAATAGCTGATCGCGAGGGAACATAGGAAACCGAGATTGTATAGAATGATCACCCAACTGACTTGGTCCGAACTGCCAGCGACGTTGCCTTGCAGGTCTGGAAGCAGGACGTTGATGGAGAGCCGGTTCGAAACTTCAATTGCGGTGACCAAGCCAACGCTGAACAGAATAATCAGTCTGTGTTTCTGCGACAGTTCGGCGAGCGACTGGTTGAGGCGCTGAGCATATTCCTCTTCCCACGGTTCGAGACCGCCGGGAACGTCGCTTGCAAAATAGCTCATGACCCTCCCAACACTTCAGCGAGTGTAAATAGTAGCTTCCACGTTCATTCCCGGGCGCAGGACAAAACGCAAATCACTGCTCTGCCTGACCAGAATTTTTACCGGAATGCGCTGTACCACTTTGATGAAGTTCCCGGTGGCATTCTGCGGAGGCAGAAGCGCCTGCCGCGAACCGGCCGCACCGGCGATGGAGTCAACGACGCCATCGAAATCGCGGCCGTAGGTGTCGACATGAATTTTCGCGTGCTGACCGGACCGCACGCGATCCATCTGTGTTTCCTTGAAGTTCGCTGTTATGTACACCTGATCGAGTGGTACTAGCGTGAACAGCAAGCTTCCAGGCAGAACATATTGTCCCAAATGCACAGTTAACTGGGTCACTTGGCCGGAGATAGGCGCTTTGATCGTGGTGTACCCCAGGTTGAGCTGGGCCTGCTCCCAAGCGGCTTTGGCGCGTTCGACACCGGCCTGTGCTGATTTGTATGTCGCTTCGATGATCGGAACTTGCTGCTCGCGGGCCTTCGTTTCCAGAAGGAAAGATCGTGAGCGAGTTGCTCTAGCCTTTGACGAGTTCAGAGTGGCTCGAGCTATCTCTACATTCTGCTGCGCGGCGGCAAGTTGCTGTTCAGCGGCGACAAGATCACTTTGCGCAACGCGTGCGGTGGCGTCGACAGCGTCGAATTGAAACTTCGAAACGTCGCCAGTTTGCACCAGCGGTTTGTAGCGCTCAAGGTCGGCTTGGGCGCGCTCGTTGGTCGCGCGCTTAGACGCCACTTCTGCCTTTGCTTCAAGTAGATTTGCGGTGGAGGCGCGCTCCAGTTGAGCTTCAGACATGGAGTAGTCGGCTGTATCTGAGTCAAGTTGTGCCGCCGCACTGCCAGTGCTGTGCGTTGTAGTGGCGCGAGTCAGCCCGATTTGGAGCTCGGCCGACTTGGCTTCGGCTTCGGCAAGATTGAGAGAGGCTTGCGCCTGATCAACTTCCGCTTTGTATTCTCGCGGATCGATCTGCACCAGCACATCGCCTTCCTTAACGTCCACGTTGTCGTCGATCGAGAGCGCGACGACATAACCAGAGACCTGGGATGCGACGGCTGTGATGTGAGCGTCCACTTGTGCATCGTCCGTCGAGACCCGGCCAGTCCACACGTACCAGCCTGCAAGCAGGACAAGTAGGAGTACGATCACGGCGAACTTCGTCAGGCGAGAGAGTCCGCGGATCGCTTTGCCGGCCGTGGCTAGAAAGGACAGCGTCGTGTCCGTTGTCGGAGTTGCTGGCGATGGACTGGGCGGATCGGCTGGAGAGCCGCTCCTCGGTGCGGGTTTTCCCTCGTTGGCTCCACTATTTGGCATATGTGTTCTGCACCTCGCCCAGAGCCTGGGCCAGATTCACTCGGGACTGGTTGAAACGATAGAGGGCGTCGATCTGGTTGGAATTTGCACGCGCCAGCGCGTCCTGAGCGGTGACGACTTCGACGTTCGTGGTGACTCCGGCTGCGAAGCGACGGTCCGCCTGCGCGACCTCGTCCTTCGCGAGTTGAAGTCCCAGGTTGGCGACGTCGACGTTTTTGCGTGCCGCATCCAAATCTTCAATCGCCGACTTCACTTCGCGAACAATGGTAGCCTCCAGGAGCTGGCGATTTTGCTCGATACGCTTTTGCTCCAGGTCTGCTCGGGCAATCTCGGCATGAATCCGTCCACCGGTGAAAAGCGGAACGTTGAGGCCGATCTGATACCTGTAAGCGGGAATGCCATTGTTAAAACGCGATCCCTGGTAAAGCCATATCCCGGAAAAATCGATCTGTGGCACGCGTTCTTCTGACGCAGATTTCTGTTCGAGATGTGTAATGCGCTCCTGTGACGCCAGCGCTTGCATCTCGGGACGATTCATCAGCGCGGTGCTGATGACTGCTGTTTCTTCAAACGCAGGTAAATAAAAAAACTGTAGTTTGTCGGTGACGGCCGGTTCCTGGTCGCGCGGAAGATCGAGCAGTTCGGCCAGAATGTAGTTTGTAGTGCGCGTCGAAGTCTCCGCGTCGATCAGATTCTGCCGTTCGTTCTGCAATTCGACCTGCGCGCGCGTGGTATCGATGTTCAAGCCGATTCCCGTCTTCTGTAAATTCGACGCTTGTTCGTAGAGGCGTTCGGCGAGATCGACGCGGACCTTCGCGGCGTCGTAAATAGCAAACGCACGGAGTACCAGGATGTATTGGGTTACAACCGACGCGGTAACATCTTCGCGCGTTACGTTCTCTTGCGCGCGCGATTCGCGAACGCTTTCGCGGGATATCTGATAACTGCGAAACAAGGGAAGATCGAGGAGCGACTGCGAATAGGTGGGGCCGGCCTGAATGAATTGATAGGGGCCGCCCGTACTGCGCCTGGCTATGCGCTCGACCGAGGCCCTGTTGTACTGCCTGACCACTCCGATGCTTGTGAGGCTTGCTTGTGGCAGTAAAGCGGAGCGGGAGATCTGGCTTTCGCGGCCGCTTTCCAGAGAGAGCAACCGGGAGGCCACAACCTGCGGGTTCTGCTTCAGTGCCAACTGCACAGCTTCCTTCAGCGTAAGAGGTATAGTTTGAGGGGGACCAGGAGCGGATTGGGCGAGTCCACCTTCACAAAAAACGGGGAAAAACGACAGAAGACAAACGATCGACGCTATCAGGCACGGTGGAACAAGTGCGTTTGTCTTAGTGCTCATGTTTTCTCCGTGGTGCACTTGCTCCCAATTTCGCGCATCTCTTGGATCGTTTCGGCTTGATCGTTGAGTCCAGGACAAATCCTTCGGTTAAAACTCCACTTTGGTTCGGAAGCCGAAGACAACAGCTCGTTGAGTGCCGCCCCCGGCGTTTGCGTAGTATTGAACGACAGGTTGCACAAATGTCATCGGAAGGACAGAGAGGAGAATGTTAAACTCCACGCCCTGCTCTGCTTTCCAGGGCTGGTTGGCTAAAGCGAACTGTGAACTCAGCATGTTCCGGACGTAACCGAGTGACATCGTGTTGTGAAAAGGAAGCGGTAGAGGCTCATTGAATCGCAGACCTGCAGTCAGGATTCGGTTGTTACGGTTTACGTCCGCGGGACTCCAGTCGTAGGCGAGGGTTGCGTCGAGACCCTTTGCTTCGTGCGCATCGACGCGCCACAGCGCCTGGCTCGCCATCCAGTAAAGCAGGTAGTTTCCCGACCGTTGGCTTGTACCGCGGGGATGTGCGAATTTGCTTGGATTGTAGGAGGCGCCAAACTGATAAAGCCCTGAATAACCTTTCCTGCCGGCAACGGTGTCGAGCGCCCTCACAGACGACACTTTCTTTCCAGGGCTGAACCCGATTTCCGAAACGCTCACCGGTGCGCCGCGAAATTGTGGGACCAGACCCGTTGGGTTGTGGGCGTATTGGGAGCGATCGCCGGCCATCACCATGGACTTCACGTAGAAATGGCGGGCAGGAGCCGCTCTTAATTCCGCGGCAGGCGTTGACGGTGGGTCGAATGTCTCGAAGGTCGTCCCTAGATTGCCGAGAGCATACCCGATCGGCTCGAAAATGAAGGACGAACCATAATACGATGCTCCGTAGAAGTCCTGGCCAGCGAACTGCCCGGCGCGAACGACGATTCGTCCTCCTCGAATTCGCTCTTCCAGCCACCATGAGTCAAGGCGAAAAGTGTTTGCGCTCGACAGACTGCTTGGACTGGTCAGGAGCCCGAGGTAATTCCCCAGCCCCGCTCCTCCTTGCCAAAGAGCTGTTGCGTGAAAGTACAGTCCGTCCTGATGCCAGCGAGTGCCGAAGTTGATATCGACTGTTCCGCGAACGCGGTTGAAACTTGCAAGCCTCTCCCTCTGTTCGCTCTTGATATTCCATAAGAAGTCGCTTATGTATTGCAAGTCGAAGTCAACGCCGTCTTCTGCCAATCGAGCCCGTTCTCCTCCCCAGCCTCCAAGCACGTGCCCATGGGGCCCCTGTCCAATCTCACGGCTGTCGGGCCCACCGAGCGTCTCGTCCGAGGCTTGTGAGAATGCGGGCACCATCACCCCAAGCAGCGCGAGAATCACTGGAGTCAAAGCGCGAAGATACGGTACGACGCGCTTTCTTTCCAGTGAAACGTTGCGTAACGGCCAGCAATCCGTCGTTGCTCTCGACATCATCAACCTGATGGATGCTCTCAAGATCCAGAAGGCAATCGTTGCTGGCTTTGATTGGGGAGCGCGGACAGCCGACATCTTGGCGGCGCTCTGGCCTGAACGCTGCAAGGGGATTGTCTCCGTAAGCGGCTATTTGATTGGTAGCCCCGCTGCCAACGAAGCGCCATTGCCCCCGGCGGCCGAGTTCGAATGGTGGTACCAGTTCTATTTCGCCACCGAACGCGGCAAGCTCGGTTACAGCGACAACACGCGCGACTTCAACAAGCTCATTTGGCAGCTCGCTTCGCCGAAATGGAATTTCGACGCTGCTACGTTCGATCGCAGCGCCGCATCCTTTGATAACCCCGACCACGTCGCCATCGTTATCCATAACTATCGCTGGCGCATTGGACTGGCCGAAGGCGAGAAGAAGTATGACGACATCGAAAAGCGGCTCGCCGAAGCTCCGGTCATCACTGTGCCCACGATCACTCTTGAAGGTGATGCCAACGGTGCGCCACACCCGCCCGAGTCGGCGTATCGCAATAAGTTCTCGGGCAAATATGCATACCGCCTTATCAGCGGTGGCGTTGGGCACAATCTGCCGCAGGAAGCTCCGCAAGCGTTCGCCCAGGCGGTCATCGACGTCGGCGGCCTTTGATCGGCATTGATCTGCCTGGTGCTGCGGAGCAATGTGCTCCCTTCACAGAGCATTTACAAAGTGACGGTGAGATCGCCTCTTTTGTGGGCATCGGAGCCGAGTGATCTGCAAACCAGCACTTCACTTGAACGGTGCCCGCATTTTTTGCATTCACCCTCTATAAATCGCATGATCTCGATCCCTAAGCAGCCTAATTGGTGCCGGCCGAAACAAACATGGTCAGTCGCCTTACTAACTACGCCAATTTTGACGGATGAATCCCGGGAACGGTATAACGGCCGACAATTCGCCGGCGAATTCAAGTCTGTTTCGGTAGCCCCGATCGTATCGCTAACCCGTTTAGAAGCCACCCTCGCTTTGGAAGGATGAGTAACGATAAAACGCGCTAGTGTTCACTTATTTCCAGTGGGGGACTTTCCGGACACCTGGCTTTTCGCCGTGAACCGACGAGAACGGGCCTAATGCGCTCATCGAAATTTCGGCGAGCCAGCCGGACAAAAGCGCTTACAGCGAAATTCTAGTGCTTATAGTCTTCAGTGCCGTAGCGAGCTGCCGGTCAGGGCCGCGTCTTCTGTCCTGCCAATCGAATTCGCTGACTACATCAGGTTCAATCGGGCTGCCCTCAAGAGCAGTGCCCTTCCACGTGTAATAAGCACCCGTCGGGAGCGCAAGCCGAAAGCCGTGTCCGACTTTCACTGAAGTCGCAGACAAGAGCCTTCCGGCAGTCCTTTCTCCTACGATGGTTGCCAGCCTATTTTCTTTCGCAAAAATGGTGACCATCTCCGCCGCACTCGCGGTGTGTCGATCAACTAGGAGAACGACATTTCCTTGATACGGTTCAGGACCGTACCCTTCAGACTCCAACACAATCGGAGACTTTGTGATGAGGGATGGCAGGTAGCGTAAGGCGAGCAGCCAAAGGGTCTTCTTTGATGCCGGGATGTTTCCGAACCGAGGAAATGAAATTTTCTCTTTGGCAAGATCTCGCCCAGCCCACCGCTTTCCAGGCGCGAACCCAACCGGCACCTTCTCCGGCGTCAATAAACTCATGAGACGGAGTGCGCCCGCTCCGCCACCTGTATTTCCCCGTAGGTCGATAATCAGCCCTCTAATCTTACCGAGACTCACCACCGCCTTGGAAATTTCGTTTGCAACGTCAACCCCGATCATCCCGGGAAACATTGCAACCTTCAGGTACCCAACCCCATTAGCGACAATCTTCGACTGGACAAGCGTAGGTTCCACAAACTGCAACTTCTTTCCCTTTGGCCTTGACACATTGACAGTTATTGTTCGCTCAATATCGTCGCTCGCAACAATATTAAGTTTCGATGTCGCTCCCATCGGGAAAACAGGGTGCTCAGGCGGGTTGATCTCTTGGTCGTCGAGCCTGAGTAAGATATCGCCGGGTTGAATCCCAGCCAGTGCCGCTGCACCGCCATCATGAACATCCTGGAAAGCTGCCGCGGAGCGAGCGGTGAGGGGTTGGCGACTGGCCATCAACTCTAATCAAGTACACGCATTCAGTGGAATCACGATGCAGGACGTAATCGAACACTTCCGGTTGAAGGAGCTGGTCGACAACGGCGAGAACGGACGCGCTTGGTCTACCCGTGATCGGTATGAGAGCTACCTAGACCGTTGGATCGGGCCACGCTGGGGGAAGGAAGAGTTGACCTCCATCAAGGCGCCGGTAGTAGAAGAATGGCTGAAGGATTTGAAGTTCGATACGACTTGGCGTCAAAAGAAGGCTGTTCGGCTTGCCCGAAAGGAGAAGGAAAAAGAGAAGGACATGCAGCTTCTCGCACCAGCCAGCAAGGCACGAATTCGTGATCTGATGAGTGTGCTGTTCAACCATGCGATCCGTTGGCAATTTACGGACCGCAACCCAATCTCGGGACCTAACAAAGGGGCTGGTGTTCGCCAGAGTTCAAAACGGCAGAGCGTACCAGACATCCTAGAAGTTTCCGAGATACAGGCCATTGTCGCCGAACTTCAGTTACGGGAGCGAGTGTTGTTGTTCCTGGATATGGCGACCGGACTGCGTCGTGGCGAGTTAGCTGGAGTCAGGTGGCGAGACTTCGATTTCGCGGTTTTGGACATCGACGTCCAGCGGTCGGTTGTTGACCAAGTCGTTGGCCGGTGCAAGACAGAGGCATCGCAGAAGCGAATACCACTGGACGAGTACACGGCACAGGATTTGCTGGCTTGGTTTCAGCAAACGCTATATCGCGATCCCGATGACTACGTCTTCGCGGCAAACAGCAGCCGGGCAGGAAAGAAGCGCGGAAAGCAACCTTTGTGGTTGTCGACCATCATGCGCTACTACATCCAGCCGGTGGTCAAGAGACTCGGCATTAAGAAACGGGTGACGTGGCACACCTTCCGGCGCACCTATACGACCCTTCTTCATGCCAATGGGGAAGACGTGAAGGTGGTGCAGGAGTTGTTGCGACACAGCTCGTCACGCATCACGATGGACATCTACGCCCAAGCTCAGATGCCCGCGAAACGAGCAGCACAACAGAAAGTGGTGGAGATGGTCCGCACGGAGAAAACCGCACCGGCGGCCAAAAAGATGGCTTAACTGCTCCACAAAATGCTCCACGGAGAAAACAGGGGATTTCAGTTAACTCTTTTGTTTTGTTGGCGTCCCCGACGGGATTTGAACCCGTGTTATCGCCGTGAAAGGGCGGTGTCCTAGGCCGGGCTAGACGACGGGGACGTTTGCTTGGCCCGTAGCCTTCGGGCTGGCCGGAGTCGACCAACCTCAACTCTAGCAACCTGGAAACCACGTGTCAAAAGCCGCACACAAGGCCTCCGCCAGCCCCACTCCTGGCTTCTTCCGCTCCGCAGTCGCGCCCGTCGCGCTATAAACTGCAGTTTCATGGCCCGCTACAAGTACCTCGATACCCTCGTCCTCATCTTCGTCGTTGTCCTGCTGGTATCGAACCTGGTCGCCCAGAAAGTCTGCCGCCTCGGACCCTTGACCATCAGCGGGGCCGAATTGCTCTTCCCGATTACCTATATCTTTGGCGACGTGTTCACCGAGGTCTATGGTTACCAGGCCTCGCGGCGCGCCATCTGGATCGGCTTTTTCGCCTCGGCACTGCTCAGTGCCGCCGGCGCCATGGCCGTCGCTCTTCCCGCCGACCCCGGCTGGCATAACCAACAGGCCTTCGAGACAGTCTTCGGCGTGGTGCCGCGCTTCGTGGCCGCCAGCCTTATCGCTTATTGGACCGGCGAGTTCGCCAACTCCTTTACCCTCGCCAAGCTCAAGATCCTCACCCGCGGCCGCTGGCTGTGGACACGCACCCTCGGATCCACCATCGTCGGCCAAGCCTTCGATACTTTTCTGGTCATGTTCATCTCGTTTGCCGGCACAGTATCACAGCACACACTGATCCGGTTGATGCTTTCGTCTTACCTGATCAAAGTGGTGTATGAGGGACTGGCTACACCGCTCACTTATGCGGGCGTGGCTTGGCTGAAACGGCGCGAAGGCGTCGACCCCTTCGATACCCAAACTGACTTCAATCCTTTTTTGCTGCGTGGGCTTCCCACGGCGAAGGCGATGAAGGCCCCATGAATGCCGTTTCGCTGCCTCGAAGTTTGGCTCAAAATGTCGCGACATTTCTGTCAACGATGGTTATTGGCCACGTTGCACACGCAGCCACTCCAGGATGGCATTTGCGTGCAGTCCAAGTTCACCCAGGACTGACGTCCTGGGACATTCTCAGCCGTCCCCTTCGACAAGCTCCCACGGCACACCGGGGCAGGCAGGGCAGGCTGTTCGGGACTGGTCCCGATATACGCTGATAGCTGATCTGTTTTCAGCGAGTGCTGTACAAATCGGACCGATTGAAGAGCTAATTTGGACAAGATTGATACTGATCCATCGGCACCCGCTCAAGGTATGACACCTACACCTGAATCCATGCGCTATGTCGAGATTGCACAGCCGGGCGGACCAGAGGTGCTTTGGCTCGCCACCGGGCCGGTTCCCCGGCCGGGTGCGGGCGAAGTGCTGGTGCGAGTCGCGGCGGCGGGGATCAACCGTGCCGACCTGCTGCAGCGGCAGAGCCACTATCCACCCCCGCCGGGCGCTTCGCCCATTCTGGGAATGGAGGTTTCCGGGTACATTGCCCAGCTCGGCGCCGGCGCAACCGGCCGCTGGAGAGCCGGCGACCCGGTTTGCGCCCTGCTCGCAGGGGGCGGCTATGCCGAGTATTGCGTGGCGCCAGAAGGCCAGTGCATGGCCGTCCCGGCCAGCACTTCGATTCGCGACGCGGCCGCCATCCCGGAGGCTTCCATTACCGTGTGGGCCAATCTTTTTGAGCCCCGCCGGCTCTTTGCCGGCAACATCTTCCTGGTACAGGGCGGCTCGAGCGGGATTGGCACCTTGGCTATTCAGATTGCCCGCGCTTTCGGCGCCCGGGTCGCCACCACCGCGGGCACAAACGAAAAATGTAGTTTTTGCCGGAGCCTCGGCGCGGAGATCGCTCTCAACTACCGCACCCAGGACTGGGCCGCCGAGCTGGCCCGCTGGTCCCAGCCCCACGGCATCGATTGCATCCTGGACATGATTGGAGGCGACTACTTCGCCAAGCATGTCAGCCTACTTGCTACGGGCGGCCGGTTGGTGCACATAGCCTTCTCCCACGGCAGCCAGGTGACGATCGATTTACGCACCATGATGGTCAAGCGGCTGCTGATCACCGGGTCGACGCTTCGCCCGCGCACGGTCGCAGAGAAGTCTTCGCTGGCCCGTGCCGTGGAGCAGGAGCTCTGGCCACTGTTCACAAACGGACAGCTGCGGCCTGTCGTCGACAGGGTTTTTCCTTTGGAACAGGCAGCTGATGCCCACCGGCTGATGGAGTCGGGCCAGCACACGGGGAAGATCGTTCTGGAAATGGACTAGGAAGACTACTCCTGTCTGGAGACGATAAAATTTCTGAAGCAACCTTCGCGCCCATCTCATCCAACGGGCACTAATTGAAGAAGCCGCTTCCTTCGACATTAGGGAGTAGAGAGAAGCTGGATTTTCCAGCGGGTGCGCCGGTTTGTATCAACCTGAGGCGTTTCCGGCCGGAAAGGCTCGGTAACGCTACGGCATTCTGAACTCTGAGGATTACGCTTTGACAAGGCTTCCCGTCTGGACCCAATCGTGCCTGCCCCTGATCGTGCTGGCGCTTTCCGCCTGCGCCAAACAAGCGCCGCCCTCGGCGGCACCGCAAGCCCTGCCGGTGCAAACCAAAACCATCGCGGCCGCAGCCGTTCCGCAGTACGACGAGTATGTCTCCACCATCAAGTCCCGTCGCTCGGCCACCATCAATCCCCAGGTCGACGGCAACCTGGTGAAGATCTATGTCCACTCCGGCGACCGCGTGCGGACCGGCCAGTTGCTGATGGAAATCGACCCGGCTAAGCAGGAGGCGACGGTTTCCTCATCCCGCTCGACCGAGCAGCAAAAGCTCGCCGTCTTCCAGTACAACCAGATTGAAGTGGAGCGGCAGCGCAAACTCTTCGAGCAAGGCGTGACCAGCCGCGATGCCTTCGACCAAGCAGAACAGTCTTACAAGAACTCCCAAGCGGATTACCAATCGGCCGTCGCAACTACGCGGAGCCAAGAGAAGGAGTTGGGCTACTACCACATCGCGGCTCCCTTCGACGGCATCGTGGGCGATGTCCCGGTGCACCTGGGCGACTATGTCTCGGCCACTACTATCCTTACCACGGTGGATGAAAACCGCGACCTGGAAGCCTACATCTATATCCCCACCGAACGGGTCACGCAGATCCGAAAGGGGTTGCCGGTGGTCATTCTCGACAACCAGGAGAACGTGCTGGAGAACACTGCGATCGACTTCGTCTCGCCGCAAGTGGACAACGGCCTACAGGGGATCCTGGCCAAAGCTCCCGTCCACGCCGATTTGGGCAAGTTGCGTAACCTGCAACAGATCAAGGCGCGGGTGGTGTGGACAACGTCGTCCATCCCGGTTGTGCCAGTGTTGGCGGTAATCCGGCTGGGCGGCCAGACATTTGTCTACGTCGCTACCAATCAGGATGGTAAGTATGTTGCCAAGCAGCGGCCCATCACTGTTGGCGACACGGTAGGCAACGACTACGCCGTTCTGGGCGGACTGCAAAACGGGGAGAAAGTCATCGTATCGGGCACGCAGTTCCTGATCGATGGAGCCCCGGTACAGCCGTTGGGCTAGACATCAAGTAACAGCCTCTGAGCTTCATAACCCGCTGCGCCGCGCCACGAAGGATTAAGCCGGCTAGACCACAATTGCCGTAGATGTAAGCTGAAGATTCTTGCGTGGTTTTCCCCCCGGGGAAAACCACTCGTCGCAATATCGACCAGGCCACGTATCCAGAAAACGGTCAGAGGCGGCGCAAGCAAAAGGGAGCGTTCTCGTGGTTGATTTCTTTATCCACCGGCCGGTGTTCGCAACAGTCTGCGCCCTGCTGATCATTCTTGCCGGAGCAGTCTGCATCCCGACGCTGCCCATCTCCTTGTATCCAACATTGGCGCCCCCACAGGTAACGGTCACCAGCAATTATGTGGGAGCGAACGCGCAGACGGTCGAGTCCGCGGTGACCATCCCGCTGGAACAACAGATCAATGGTGTGCAGGGCATGCGCTACATCTCCTCCACCAGCTCCAATGACGGAACCAGCTCCATCGTTACGACCTTTCAAACGGGTTACAGCCAGGACATCGCCGCGGTTGACGTACAGAATCGTGTCTCCGCCGCTACCGGGCGCCTGCCGCAGGTAGTGAATAACACCGGCATCACCATCACAAAAACCAACAACAATTTCGTATTCGCGGCCGCCTTCTACTCTCCAGATAGCCGCTATTCGGATCTGTTCATCAGCAACTACCTCGATGTTTATGTAAAGGACGCGCTCAAGCGTATCCCCGGTGTAGGCGATGTTGTGATCTTCGGCGAGCGCCGGTATGCCATGCGTCTATGGCTGGATCCCGCACGCCTGGCGGCTCGCGGACTGACTAGCCTCGACGTGACCAATGCGCTGGCAGAGCAGAACGTTGAGATTCCGGCCGGTCAGGTGGGCCAGCCGCCCTCAGATGAGAAGCAGAATTATCAGATCCCGGTGCGCGTGATCGGGAGGCTTTCCGAACCGTCAGAGTTTGACAAAATCGTCGTAAAATATAGCCCCGGCGGCGTCGTCCAGTTGAAGGATGTTGGCTACGCCGAGTTAGGCGCGGAGACTTATTCCACCGACCTTAACTATAACGGCGCCGACGCGGTAGGTGTTGGCGTGCAGCAGCTGAGTACTGCCAATGCTCTGGCGGTTGACCGCGCTGCCAAGGCTGCGTTGGACGACCTGGCTAAATCATTTCCTCCGGGCATGAAATACGAGGTGCCTTTCGATACCACCACGGTTATTGGGGATTCCATCCGCGAAGTCGTAGGCACCCTGGGCGAAGCCGTCGTCATCGTCATTATTGTCATCTTTCTCTTTTTGCTCGACTGGCGGGCGACCATCATCCCCGCGATTACTATCCCGGTGTCTCTGATCGGAACGTTCGCTTTTATCAAGATTTTTGACTTTTCGATCAATTCGTTGACCATGTTCGGCATCACGTTGGCAACAGGCCTCGTGGTCGACGACGCCATCGTGGTGATCGAGAATGTCCAGCGCCATATCAACGAGGATCACTCCGATCCGCACACTGCTACCTCGATTGCTATGGCTGAAGTTACCAGCGCTGTCATTGCTACTTCGCTGGTGCTCATTTCTGTATTCGTACCAGTGTCTTTCTTTCCCGGCACCACCGGCATTCTCTACAAGCAGTTCTCGCTGACCATCGCGTTCTCTATTGCCATCTCGGCTTTTAACGCTTTGACCTTGTCTCCGGCGCTGGCGGCTATCTTCCTGCGTGGCGAGAAGCATAAGCGCGGTCTGCTGGGGATGATTGACCGCGCGATTGTCTCAAGCACGGTTCTTTACGGCAAAGCGATTCGCCAGGTATTGCGCTTGCGCTATGTGGTGCTGGTGCTCTTTGTCTGCGGCTTGGCAGGAACGGTCTATCTTTATCAGCACACGCCGACCGCCTTCCTGCCGTCAGAAGACCAGAATTATCTACTTTGCATTGTGCAAACTCCGCCTGGAGCCTCGCTCACTTACACCTCTGACGTTGCGCAAAAGGCCGTGGACATCATCCGCAAGGATGATGACGTCTACGGGACCTTTGCCGTCATGGGATTCAGTCTCAGCGGCGGCAGCTCTTCGAACTATGGGCTGATCTTTGTTCCGCTCAAGTCAGTCGACCTGCGCAAGAAAAAGGGCGCGGGGCATTCGGCTGCGGAAATCTACGCCTACCTGGCGCCAAAGTTGTTCGGTGTACCGGGGGGCATTGTGGCTATTTTTGAACCGCCCGCTATTCAGGGACTGGGTAACTTTGGCGGATTCGCGTTCGAACTGCAGGATTTGGGCCGCAACACGCTGCAGGATCTGGACCGCGTGGCTCATCAGATCATCGGCGCGAGCCGTCAAGGCGGTAAACTGGTCGGCCTGTACACCAGCTACACGGCGAGCGATCCTCAACTGCTGATCACGATCGATCGCGTGAAGGCGGAAGCACTTGGTGTCCCGATCAGCCAGATCAATTCCGCACTGAACGTATACATGGGCTCGGCCTATATCAACGATTTCAATTACAACAACCGGTCGTATCGGGTTTACGTGCAAGCCAGACAATCCGCTCGCATGACCCCTGGGGATCTGCGAAAGTTCTATGTGCGTTCCAACTCGGGGCAAATGGTTACGCTTGACAACCTGGTGATGATCGCGCAGCAATCGGGGCCGCAGGTCATTAGCCATTACAATCTCTTCCGGTCAGCAGAAATTGACGGCTCTGCTGCTCCTGGCTACAGCACGGGGGAGGGCTTGGCCAACATGGAAGCTTTGGCCAAGAAGAACATGATCCAGGGAATGAGCTACTCCTGGACCGGGCTATCGCTCGAGGAAATCGAGGCCGGCGGCAAGGCTGTGCTGATCTTCGGCCTCGGACTGTTGGTGGTTTACCTTACGCTCTCCGCGCAGTATGAAAGCTTTGCTCTTCCCTTCATCATCCTGCTGGCTGTACCCACGGCGGTGCTGGGAGCATTGGGCTTGGTTACGCTGCGCGGGATGGCTAACGATGTGTACTGTCAGATCGGGCTGGTGATGCTGATCGGGCTTTCGGCGAAAAATTCCATCTTGATTGTCGAATTCGCCGAGCAGATCCGCGGACAGGGCAAGCCTATCTTCGAAGCCGCGATTGAGGCCGCGGAGCTGCGTCTGCGGCCTATTCTAATGACGTCCTTTGCGTTTATCCTCGGCGTGCTGCCGCTGTATTTCGCGACTGGCGCCGGAGCGCTGGGACGGCGTTCCGTAGGCACCACGGTGGTCGGCGGCATGTTGGTCTCGACGGTTCTGAATCTGATCTTTATCCCAGTGCTTTATGTGATTGTGAAGTCGGGGCTGGAGCTCTTCAGCCGCAAGTCAGGTCAGGCTGGAGCGGCGACGGGTCCTGCATAACGGCCAGACTAAAGAGTCTGCGGAAAAGTCGGGAGGGGGAAGCCCGTACCCTTCAAAAAAACTACCCAGGGGCTAAAGCCCTCATCAGCCCATCATTTACGGCCCGACTAAACAGGTTGCGGAAAAATGAGCTTTCGTTTGGGGTTTAAATTTCCCCTGGGGTTAGCAGCGCGTTTTTTTGTCGGTTTTAAGTGATTATTTGGTTTATTGGCGCGTGATTGCGCATGTTTGGGGACACGTCTCCCCGGGATTTACAGCACAGGAATCAACTTTCGCATGCGCAGCAGATTGTGTGCAGCGGCGACCAGACGAAACATCCACTCGACGCGTTGTTTACCGCGCATCTTTACTTGTCTGACCGCTCGGTCCTGCTTGGCCCAGCCGAAAATCTTCTCCACCAGCTTGCGTTTGCTCTGGCTGATGGCGAAGCCTGGGCTGCTGCGTTCCGCCTCCGTCAGCCAGTTTGGCCAGGTCGGATTAGGCTCATACTCAGCTACGTGCGGCACCACCTTGCGCGCTCGGAGTCCTTCTATGAACGGCTGCTGCTGGTAGCCTTTGTCGGCGCCAACCGTGCTGGCTGGGCTACCTTTGAGCCCATCCAGCAACACCAACGCCGCCTCCCCCTCCGCCGTCTTGCTGGCCTGGGTCACCATCGCGCCGACGATCAACCCGTTCCGGTTCTCGGTCAACAGATGGCCTAAATAGCAGGGCACTGAGGCGGCCGCACCGCTCTTCTTGTACAACCGCGCATCTCCGTCCGTGGTCGATTCGTGGGTATCGCGCAGCAGCTTGCGGCCGCGGCTTCCGCTGCCCCGCCGCGGTGGATTGGACTTCTCCTGGAAGCTGCGACGGTTGGCCCAAGCCTGGATCAGCGTGCCATCTACGGTGAAGTGTTCCTCACTCAGCAGTTGCCGCGACCGCGCCTGTTCCACCACCTTCAGCAACAACTGTTCGGCGATGCCGCCCCCGATCAGACGCTCCCGATTCTTGGTAAATACCGTCACGTCCCACACCGCCTCGTCCATCTCTATGCCCACAAACCAACGAAACAAAAGGTTGTAATCCAATTGTTCGATCAACTGACGTTCCGAGCGCACCGAGTACAGCACCTGCAGAAGCTGAGCCCGGATCAGACGCTCAGGCGCAATCGACGGACGACCACCTCGCGCATAAAGACCGGCAAAATGACCGTCCAACTCCCGCAATGCCATATCCGCCATCGCTCGGATCGCTCGCAGTGGATGCTCTGCTGGAACACGCCTCTCCAGCTTCACGTAGCTAAACATCACGTCTTGATTCCCCTCATCTCCGCGCATGTCTCGTCTTAACAACTACGCTCCCGCTTTACCAGTGACTAACAAGGTGTTTTTCCGCAAGCTCTAAAGTCGGGCCCTGACACAAAGCATGAGTTTTCCGCAGCCTTTAAAGTCGTTCCCTGACAAAAAACAGAGCCTCTCCGGCCCGACTAAACAGGCTACAAAAGATGGCCGATTGCGTCCGGCATTTCCCAAAAGACGTACCTCAGGGGCTAAAGCCCTCCTACGCTGCGGCTCTGTATGGCACCGCTAAACCCGTGCCATACGTTAAGCGTGTTTTTCCGCAAGCTGTAAAGTCGTGCCTTGATGCAGAACTCAGCATCCAAGAGTAGCTTCTCTCGCTGAATAGGCAGAACGTCCTTACGGAGTCTGAGGCGCGCAGGGGCAAGCACCACTTGGCCACGTGGCTTCTCTAGGGCGCTTGCGAGGCCAGGTAGCCAGTGATGGCTACGATGTCGGCGATGGTTAGCTTAGCTACTACGCCTTTCATCATGGGCGCCATTGCACCGTTGCGGGCACCGTTCTGGAAGTCGATGATCTGCCGGGTCATCTGACTGGGCGAACGGCCCGCAATCGATGGGATGTTTCCCGTGCCCTTTAGATTCGGCCCGTGACACATGGTGCATGCCATCGTCGTTCCGTTGTCACCCGTGGTTACCAGAAGCTTCCCTCGCTCAAGGCTTCCCTTCGGCACATAGGCGATGAAGCCCGATGTCGGATCGCGGAGTTCGGTCCTCTCCAGGTTCTCTGAGACCTCGATCACTCGGTCGCCGATTGGCTCGCTCCCACCGCCATCGATCACGACCATCATGCCTCCCTCCGGCTTGGTCCTGGGCACCTGATCCACTTCAACGACGCGAATCCAGGGCTTCAGGGGGATGGATGAGAAATAGGCGGCCGCCGCTTTCACGTCTTCGTCACTGGCCGACTTGGCCAGCTTCACCATGTTGGTTACGGAAAGCATCTCCGGATCCGAAGCTTTGCGTAGTCCATTCTTGAAATCCGCCATCTGCTGGATGATGTATTCCGCGGGCAGACCAGCAACGCTGGCGTTTTCCGGCCGACCCTGGCCATTCGGCAGGTGGCAGTGGCCACAGGAGTACACCTCGGGTTTGCGACCGTGCGCAACCACCTCGGGCATCGGCGGGTGTGCATCCGGATACCAATCCGGAACGACGAAGATGTTACCTATCTCCGCCTTGGTGTAGCTCGCTTTGCTGCCTGGTAGGTGTTCTACCTCCGTCCCGGTTGCGGAGGAGGTGGGTGCAAAATGACCTGGGTAGGCCCAGATCGGCAGGTTTTCCGGTTGCTGCGCAGTGGCCGCTGTGGCCACCAAGACGAGGGCAGCCACAGCAAAGTATCCATGTCTCATCGTTGAGGCAGGATAGCAACTATCTCAGCTCAACGCCAACCGGTCCTGTCGTGTTGCAGACTCCAGCGCCTGGCGGAGCTGTTGGTTTCTGGTAAGCAGTTCGGCGACCAGCCGCTGCAGTCGGGCGTTCTCGATTTCCAGTTCGGACGCCCCTACGTTTGGTTCAACATATGCAGTCTTCATGCAGCCTCAAATCTTTTGTTCCTCCGGTTGGAATGGCCGACGACCGAAGCACCCACGCATGCCCCGGCTAAATTTCTCGCGTTCTTCGGGAGACATCTTCTCCCATCGCTCTCCCATGCGGCTTCGCCAATGCATGTTTCCTCTGCCGCGGAAGCCTCCGCTAAAGAGGATCTTGCTCAGCAGCAACAGGCCCACCGCTTGCCAGAAGTTGATAGTGTGCCATCCGAAAATGGAGGGCATGAGCCCATTCCATAGGCCTTTCACGATGAATCCAAATAATGCAACCGCCGCGGTGACGATCGCGACAATCTTCACTGCTCTATACAGCCATCTTCCCTTCATCCCGTTCCTCATTTCTTAGCTCAATTCCTTACAAACTCGTCGTAGATCAATTGCAGCCGTTGGCGCAGGTAGAGCACGGCATACCGCTTCCGCGATAACAACGTATTGACGCTCACTCCGCTTTCCGACGCCAGCTCTTTGAAGCTGTAGCCTTCCAATTCGTGCTTAACAAAGACCGAGCGTTGTTCTTCCGGCAACTCATCCAACGCTTCGTCCAGTTCGTCGAGCAGAACGCGGCTGGTGTAGGCCGCCTCTGGGCCGCTCTCGAGCGAAGGAAGCAGATCGGCTAGCAGAACCGTATCGTCGCCTTCGTCGCCATACGCAGCTTCACTAAGCGACTCGATCTTTTTGCCGCGAAAGCGGTCGATAATCCGATTCTTGGCGACGCGAAAGAGCCACGCGCTGACCTGCTCGATCGGCTTCAACAAGCGGTATGCTTCGACCAGTTCGCTGAAAACATCCTGAAGAATGTCTTCGGTGGCATCGCGATCGAGCACCCGCTTGCGAATGTAGTTGCGAAGGCGCGATCCGTCTTTCTCGATCGCCTGCGCGATGAGCTGGTCCTGCTCGATGGTTATCTGATCCAGACTCGGCATTCCATAGGCCTACGGTGAAGACGGGAATCAGTGGGGAATATTGTAGGAAGGCAGGAAAAAGCTTCGCTTAATCGGCATAGGGGGAGCGGTCACCCGCTCTCCCCTGCCACACCACCCGGCATGCGGGTCCGCACCGGGCGGTTCGAGAAGTTGAGGTCAACAGAGACGGGGTATGCCCAACCTGTCCGCCCAAGCAAGATTCAGTACAGAGTGCAAAAGCATCCCGCTGTTGCGCCACCAGCGACGGGCGTTAGCCGCCACCTGTGCAGCTACATCGGAAGATGCCTTGCGGACCAGCAGTTCCGAGTAGATGGTTTGGGCGCGTTTCCAGTGCTTGAGTTGGATCGCCCGCATCCGATGCCGCATCCACTTGTCCAGCTCTCGCCAGACCTTTGGAGTTTGCGCCAACCGGAAGTAAGCCTTCCATCCCAACACATAGATTCGCAGCTGTCTAACCACTTCCTCGAGACTGCGGCCGCCCGAACGACGAGTCAGTCGTCGGACACGCTGCTTGAACACTGCCATAGGCTTGTCGGCCACCCGGCGTTTGATTGCGCCGCCGGGAGCCGCCCAGAAGCTGTAACCCAGGAACTTGCGCTGGAACACACTGGCCACCGCGCTCTTGGTCGGATTCACCTTAAGACGCAGTTTGCCATAGAGACGCAGCAGCAGGGCCATCACCCGCTTGCCCGCACGATGGCTGCGAACATAGACGTTCGCATCGTCGGCGTAGCGCACCAGGCAGTGGCCTCTCCGTTCCAGTTCCTTGTCCACTTCGTCGAGCAGCGCATTGGCCAGCAGCGGCGATAGCGGGCCGCCTTGCGGAGTCCCCATCACACGCTCCTGAACCACACCGTCCCTCATGATCCCGCTATTCAGATAAGCGCGGATCAACCGGATCACTCCGGCATCTCCGACCCGTTTCTGCACGCGATCGATAAGGATGTCGTGATTTACTCGATCGAAGAATTTCTCCAGGTCCACATCCACCACCACCCGCCGGCCCGATTGCACATAAGCTTGCGCCGCTTGAACGGCCTGCTGTGCGCTCCGGCCCGGCCGGAAGCCATAGCTATGGGGGCTGAACGTCGGATCAAGGATCGGCTGCAACACCTGAAGCAGCGCCTGCTGGATGAGCCGATCTGTCACCGTTGGGATGCCAAGCTCGCGCTCGCCTCCCTCCGGCTTCGGGATCGTTACCCGACGCACCGGCTGAGGCCGGTACGTGCCAGACAACAGTTGTTCCCGGATCACGGACCATTCGCTGCGCAACCGGTCGGCGGTCTGGTCGATATCCAGCCCGTCGATACCCGCTGCACCCTTGTTGGACCGCACCCGTTTCCAAGCCTGTTGCATGTTCTCTCTTGCCAGTGCTGCTATCAGCAGCACTGGCCCCCTGCTCTTCGTTTCATGTCGCGGGCGCGTGGCTTCGTCGCTGACTGGATCAGAAAAGGCTTCACCCTGACCTACTCCAGACCGCTCCGCCGAGGCGGACATCTGACGCTTTGCCCTACGCATCGTCATGCCGTCGAACACTCCTTCCCGTTCGGTCCTTCAGCCGCCGCAGCGACCTACTTCGACCTCTGCTGACTTCTCGCTCCGGCTCAACACCGTCGCCCTTTCAGGCACAACGCGAGATCTCCCCAGGTAAGAACGCACTCCTTCACTGCACGACCGCCGGATCTACGCCGCTTCCCTTTGGTCACGAGAGCTTCGCGGTCACGTGCCCGCTCGCCCTGGTCGGCAGCGCCTTTTATCCGGTTCTTGTTCATCGGCCCGCAGCTTCGCTCCACGCTTCCTACCCACACTCGGTCACCCTCATGCAGTTGCGCTTCGCTTCGCTCGCTGTGACCTGCTTACGGCGGGACTCTCACCCGCAAGAGTGCGCCCATGCTGGGCGCACACGTGAAAGGCCCCGCCAGGCGGCGGAGCCCTTCTTTTCCGTACAGGATTAAACCTAGACGTTGAAGGAGGAACCGCAGCCGCAGGTGCTCTTCACTGCGGGGTTATCGAATTTAAATCCAGCCGCCTCCAGGGTCTCCACGTAATCGACCACACAGCCATTCAGGTACATCAGCGAAGTGGCATCGACGAAGACCTTCAGGTCGTCAAACCTGAAGACCTTATCCATCATGCCCGCCTGGTTCTCAAACGACATGGAGTATTGGAACCCGGAGCATCCGCCGCCCACCACGCCAATGCGGAGACCGGCCGGCAACGGATCCTGGGTCGCCATGATTTCATGGACCTTAGCCACCGCCTGCGGTGAAAGCGTCAAGGGCATGGCTACGGGATTGAGGTTGGTTACTGGTTCAGCGACGCTTGACATTCTGGTGATCTCCCTATGCTGCCTGCAGTTACTAGTTTAGACCCGGATGCCGGATGAGGACAAGCCGGAATTACCTAACCAATAGATGCATTTCGCGGTGCCCGAGACTCAAGCCCTAGTGCGCCTTCACCTTGGGAGCGATCTCGTCGAACTGATGCTGGGTCAGCACTCCAGACGTCACCAAGTCATTGGTCGAGGTGTAGGGCCGATGTTGAATGATCTGTCTCGCTTTCGTCACGGAGATTCCCGGTAAGGAGGTCAGATCGGCCTCTGACGCGCTATTCAGGTCAACCCGTGCGCTGTCTGCGGGCGTCTTCGTGTCTAAACCTTGCTTTACGCCGGCGGCGACGTCATTAACAGTTTGCTCGGCATTGGCCGCGGCCACGCGGGCTTGGGCAAGAGCCTCTTTCGAGGCCTGCTTGGCGTTTTCCGTCGCTTGGGCGGCCTGCTCCTGCAGGTGTTGATCCGAGGGAGGCGGGTTGTTGCAGGCAGCCAGCAAGGCCAGTCCAACGATTGTTGATATCGCCAAAACGCGCTGTTTCCTTCGGTCGTTCATTTTCTTGCTCCTCAAGTGCTTACAGTTTGAGAGGTTCCCAAAGTGAGCCGAGTTGCCGGGAATCGCCCAATAAATAAAGAAATCTCTGGGCAATCGACCCTTTTCGGGTCTATATTTTTTAGCCGTAGGCCCCTCCTACCCTCCGAGCCCACCAATTTCTGGACCCGCTCGGTATCTGGGACTGATTTGAATCCGGGAGGCAATTATGCACTTTATTCCAGTGTTGTGGATAGCCTGGGGAGTATTCGCTGCCATTCTGCTGAGTCTGTTGCTCTATCGGGGAACCATTACCCGCTATGAAGACGACCAGCTGTTTCTGGACGATATTTCCGAGCGGCAGCACAAGGAAAACGATGCGATCCTGCATAAATTAGCCAAGATTCAACCTTTTTTGAGGGTTTTCACCGGGGTCACCAGCATTCTGACCGCGGCCATCATTGGGATTTACGCTTGGGACGCTATTAAGACCTTCTACATGTAGCGCGACAACGCCAGGCGAAGGTTGGGGCTTCAGGGGCGGGCGGGGTTAGAGATACCGGCCCCGCAACGGCTAAGTTCGGGTTATTTTCCGATTCATTTACGTACCGCCTGACCAGGCGGCGGACAAAGTCGGAGGGGATGAAATAAGTCCTTCAGCGGCCAAAGCCGGACCTGTTTACAACCACTTACGTACGGGCTGAAGCCCGTACCCTTCAAAAAAGGACCCCAGGGGCTAAAGCCCTCGTATGCTCAACCGTTTACGGCCCGACTGAAGTCGTGCCCTGACACAAAGCATGAGAGCCGTGGCTCATTGCGGCCCGGCTAAAACCGGCGGAAAAACTCTCCACCCGGGGAGGAAAGCCACACCTCAGGGGCTTTCTTGTTCGGTGCGGGCTTTTCCGCAACCTGAAGTCCGTACTCTTCAGAAAAGTGGGTTCTCCCGAAGCCTGTTCGTGCCCGGACCACGTCCCTAGTCCACCTCTTTGATCGTTCCTTTGGCGGTCAGTTCGATCTCTACCTGCTTGCTTACCTTGAGCATGAACTTGCTGGGATTCTTCATTCCCCAGGCTACATAGGGAACCGTAAATTGCGTGGTTGCCGTGACCACGCCTGCGGCAACCTTCACTTTGAGTGGCAACTCCAGGGGATGATCTGCTCCGTGGATGTTGAATGTGCCCGCCCCCACCAGGTCCTGTGTCGCTTCACCTGCTTCGAATGCACCTTTGATCTGGCTGGGATGGAAAAAGATGGCAGGGTAGCGATTGCTTTCCAGCACCTCGTCCTGCATGCGTTTGTCGCGGGTCGCGTTTCCGCTCTCCCCAGTGGTTGCGTCGACCAAAATCTCCCCCTCGGCCACGCCTGTTGCGGGGTTGAAGAACAACTCGCCGCTCTTTAGTTTGAAGGTGCCATGAGTCGTATGCAGGCCGCCGCTCAGCGTCCAGTGAATCTCAGTCTGCGCCGGATCGAGTACCACCTTCAGCCCCCGGTTCTGCCCGTGGTTTTGCGAGTAGGCAAGCTGAGCACTGAGAACAATCAGAGTTGCAATTATGCAGGGAACCGCAATGCCACGCTTGAATCCCATACGCCTAGGCCGCCTTCCGGGCAGGTACGCCGCAAAACAAGAAATCTCTCAGAGTACGCTCGCCAAGATGCAAGGCCAGCAAATGGGCAAAGAGTTGCGGCTGGGCTGCAAACAAACCCATGGCACGCTCCCGCAACCACGGCCAGGTATCCATGATGAGCATGGCCCTGGACATGTGATGCGGCATCCGCAGAACAGCTGGATGACCGATTTCATAGATGGCTAAATTATCGACCGCGATGGCTTCTGCCAGCAGTCGAGCCTGGCGGAAGGAGAGGGCGATGCCCTCTCCGGTGATGGCGTCGGCTGAGCCGGAAGCATCGCCGGTTAGCGCCACATTGCCTGCAGTCACACGAGGCAGCTTGCGGGTGGTGGTCAGCGCTCCGCGCATCTTGCTCAGCGCGTCTGCACCCTCTAGATGCGCTCGCAGCAGCGGCAGGCTGGCCAGGACTGCGTCCATTCTTGTTGCCGGTGAGCGGGCGACAGTGGCCACGCAGATTTCCTCCGGGCCGACGGGGGTAATGTAGGCTTGGCCCAGCTCGCCCCAGTGCACTTCCACCAGGCGGCTCCAGGGCCTCACTCGGTAATGACAGCGGGCGCCGAAGCGACGGCTGAGAATGTTTCCCTGGCCCAGGCCGATCGACTGGCGCACACGGGAGGATTGGCCATCCGCTCCGATTGCGTAGCGGTAGGAGCAAGATTCGCCATCCAGGCTCCAGCACTGGTTCCGCGCTGCGTCTACCCGGCTGCCCCAAGCCAGTCTCACCCCCAGTTGCCGGCAACGCTCCACCAGAAGCGAATGAAGTTGCAAGCGGCGTATACCGATGCCCGTCCCGCGCTCAAAGTGGGCCTCCGTATAGTGGAGCCCGGATAAAAAAGCGATGCCGTCGAAGGCCGCGCCGTCCACTGCGGTTAGCTGGATACCGAGAGCCGCGAGGTCCTTCTGCGCATCCGGCATCAGGCCCTCACCGCACGCCTTGTCGATGGGTGGACGAAGGGCATCGGCAACAAGAACATCCAAGCCTTTTTGCCGCAGCGCGATGGCGGCCGCGAGGCCAGCGGGACCGCCTCCGGCAATGAGTGCATCACAACGGATCACTCGGGCTCTCCTGTCCTACCACTCCAGCAGCAGCATCTCCGAACAAAAACCGGGCCCCATGGCGGCCAGAATGCTTCGCGCACCCGGCTTAGGCCGACGATGGGTCATCACCTCATCCAGCACTACGAGCACCGAGGCCGACGATAGGTTGCCCACGCGCTGCAATGCGTCCCACGAGAGTTGCAGTTCGCCATCGTGCAGTCCCAGAGCGTCGGCCACCGCCTCCAGCACTTTAGGGCCGCCGGGATGCATGATCCAGGAATCGACCTGGTCGCGGGTCATCCCGTGCTGATCCAGGAAGGCGTCCACATCCCGTCCCAAATTCTCCCTCACGACCGTTGGCACATCGGGGGAGAGCACTACCTGGAAACCCTTCTCGGAGATCTTCCAACCCATCACGTCCTGGGTGTCAGGATAGAAAGAAGAGGCAGTTCCTAGAATTTTCGGGCCCTTGAGGTTGACTTGGTCTCCGGCCACCAGCACCGCGACCGCTCCGTCTCCGAAAAGGCCGGTAGCGATCAGGTTGGCGACGGTGAAGTCGTCCCGCTGCCAGGTAAGGGAACATAGCTCAACGGAGAGCAGCACGGCGACCTGGTCGGGATAGGCGCGCACGTAGTCGGCAGCGCGAGATAGGCCGGCGGCCCCAGCCACGCACCCCAAGCCGAAGATAGGGTTGCGCTTGATTTGCGGGTTAAGCCGCATGCGATTGACCAGGCGGGCATCGACCGAGGGGCTGGAAACTCCGGTTACAGAGACGAAATAGAGAGCGCCGACCTGCTTGCGATCCACCCCCGCCTTATTGAGCACGCAGTCGATTGCCTGCTCACCCAAGCGCACAGCGGTTTCGATCCAGACGTTGTTGGTTTTACCCCAGGTATCGAGGGGCGGGTATTCCTGCAATGGGAGGGTGAAGTATCTGCCGGCGACTCCTGTCCGGTAATGCAGCCTCTCCAGTACTGCGGCATTTTCCAGGCCGTCTTCCCATTGGGTTTTTAGTGCTTCGACTACTTCCTCCTGCAGGAAGTAGTGCGGAGGAAAGGCGGTAGCCGTGGTGATTATTTTCATGCGTTCTCGAAAGTATACGTGGACAAAAGTGCATGCCTGTTGATCGCCACGAAGGGGTTTGATGGCGGTAAATTCAGCTCGCGAGGGAGCCGCTGCCCGGGATTCGCATGCTCATTTCGGAAAGAGATCAGTGCGGTTAGGGGTTCGGGGAGAGCAGCGGAACCTAAACGTCATCGCCCAGGTACGCCCCACGGCGCGCTCCGCGGCTAGCCGGGACAGGCGGGGCAGGTTGGGCGTACCTGGGGCACTCGTCCTGTTCCATCGGCTGAGATTCCGCGTTCCGATGCAGCACAGCCTCAAAGGCGTGGCCTACCAACAGTAGGGTTGGGGCTACCGACGTTCGTAGATGGGCCAGCCCGCTTAATCGCGAAGCGGAATACCCAGCCTCAGGACGGGATGCGTCGGTGACTGCCACGCAGGGCATGTCCTCGGATACGCCGCTATTTAACAAAGAAGCCGCCGCTTTAGCGAGGTCTTGTCCCGGCATGTAGATCGCGAGGGTCGCATCTGCGGGCAAGCTGCCGTGCCAAAGCTCCGGTTGGGGTACAGTGCGCGCGGCATGGTGACCGCTCAAAACGATCAATTTGGAGGAAATCCTGCGGTCGGTGAGCGATGCCTCGAGAAAGGCCGCGGCTGAGGAGGCCGCGGTCACTCCGGGGACAACTTCAAAGGGCACCCCGGCCTCGCGCAGGGCGTCGATCTCCTCGGCGGCGCGTCCGAAGATCATGGGGTCTCCGGATTTTAGCCTTATCACCGCCAGCCCATTGCGTGCCGAAACGATCATCAGGTCATGGATGGCCGCCTGGGTGATCTTCTTCCGGCCGCAACGCTTGCCCACACTGATGATCAACGCCTGCTTGCCGGCCAGGTTCAGGATCGATTGCGGCACCAGGTCGTCATGCAACACCACGCCGGCCTCGGCCAGCAGGCGCGCGGCTTTGATGGTCAGCAAATCCGGGTCGCCTGGCCCGGCGCCCACCAGGTAGACCTTGCCTGCCTCCGCCTTGCTCACTGCGGCACCTCTGGCTTGTCGTTTCGCTACCGTGGCGGCGGCAAAGGCTCGCGCCGGGCAGCCCGGCGACCCACAAACCTCGCGATGCGCCAGCTCGTGTAGCAGAGCTTTGCGTTCCGGCCCCGCAGGCATCGCCTGTAGGATTTCCCGGCGCAACTGTCCCAGGTCCTCGAGCCACGTTCCCAGATCCGCCGGGAGTTGCACATCGATCTCGCGGCGCAAGCGCTGGGCCAGCGCCGGACTCTGGCCCGCGGTCGAAATGGCAATCTGCAGATCGCCCCGCTGCACGATCGAACCGAAGAAGAAGTCGCACAGCGGAGGATCGTCGGCGGTGTTGCATAGGATCGAGCGGCGCGAAGCTTCTTCGAAGACGGCCTGATTGACCTGGCGATCATTGGTGGCGGCAATGATGAGATCGCAACCGGCAGCGTCCTCAGGCTCAAAGCGGCGAGCCAGCCACTCGATCTCTCCGCTGGAGCTCAGCTGCTGTACGCGCGCGACCGCCTCGGGAGCGACCACCCGGATGGATGCTCCGCAGCGTAGCAGGCTTTCCACTTTTTCCAGACCGATCAGGCCCTGCGCCCACCACCAGGCATCGTTTCCCTTCCAGCTTCAGGAACAAAGGAAAGAGACTCACGCCATTACTCAAGGTGCTTACCGCCGATCGGGGCAGGATCCCTGGGCACAGCCTCAAGGACCGCGCCCGGCAAGCTGCTCGCGTAATTGCTCGTCACTGGTGCGGGCGAAATACGCGCGCAGGTTTTCTCCTGGCCGCCTCACCTGTAAATAGCCACTCAACAGCCGCTCCAACGCGTCCGGCACTTCCGTCGCCAGGCAGCGGTATCCCACCGGCCGAGCAAGTTGCTGATGCAGCCCCACTGAACCGCCCACGCAAAAGTAGTACGCGTCTTCCAGTTTGCCTTCGTGCTTGAGCTTCTTGCCTTCCAACCCGATGTCAGCAATCCAATGCTGTCCGCAGCTGTTGGGGCAGCCGGTCACGTGCAGCTTGAGATGCTGGTCGAAGCCGGGAAGCCGCTCCTCGAGTTCATCGACAATCCAACGCATAAAGCCCTTGGTCTCGGTGATGGCCAGCTTGCAGAACTCACTGCCGGTGCAGGCAATGGCGCCTCTCCAGAACGAGGAGCCCTCCACCGGCAAGCCGATGGCCTCCAGTTCCCGCGCCAGCTCTTGCGCTTTGCCCGTGGGTACGTTGACCACCACCAGATTCTGCATCACCGTGGTGCGCAGCTGACCATTGCCATAGCGGGTCGCCAGACCGGCCACGGCGTTCAACTGCGCGGCAGTCATGCGCCCGCGCAACACAGAGAGGCCAACGTAGCAAAGCCCCTCCTGCTTCTGGCGATGGATGCCAACGTGATCGCGGTAGATGTCATCCGGAACCACTTCTTCCACCGCCGGATCAAGCTGGTAGCCCAGGCGCCGATTCAATTCGTCCAGAAACGTCTCGGCAGTCCATCCTTCGCGGAGAAAGAGATGCTTCATGCGCGCCCGGTCGCGGCTTTCGCGCAATCCCTGCTGATCGCGAAAGAGTTCAGTGATCTTGCGCACCACGGCGGCAGCCTGGTCCTGTTGCACGAAGGCATTCAGGCGCACGGCCAGATGTGGATCGGCGGAGAGACCACCTCCTACGCGCACAGAAAATCCCACCTCGCGCCCGTTGCCTGTCGAGCGCACAGCGGGGGTCAAGCCAATGTCATTGATCTCCGGATAGGAGCACCATACCGAGCAGCCGGTGATCGAGACCTTGAATTTTCGCGGCAGGTTGTAAAGTTCCGGGTTACCGTTCAGATCGCCGGCCGCAGCCAGGGCGAAAGGGGACGCATCCAGAACTTCGTCCGCATCCAAACCCGCCAGCGGACAGCCGGTTACATTGCGAACTACGTCACCGCAGGCGCCTTTAGGGGAGAGCCCGGCAGCGTCGAGGCGCTCAATGATTCCGGGAAGACTTTCAATGGTCAGCCAATGCAGTTGGATGGCCTGACGAACGGTGATGTCGACCAGATCGCGGCCGTGTTTGGCGGCGATGTCCGCGATCAGCTCGAGTTGTTCCGCGGTAGCGATACCGTTGGGCAGCGCGATACGCATCATGAAGTACTCGGTCGCTTTGCCTTCCCCGCCCTTGCCGCCGAGTGCGCCGGCCCCGTCGCCCTGGGTGTAGACGCCCCACCATTTGAAATAAGCAGAGGCCCATTCCGGGAGCACCGATTCCCTGCCGGCGGCGGCGAAGGCACGGATTTCGTCCATTGCCTCCCATGGGTTCTTTTCCCGCTTAAGCCGCTCCATGCGCTGGGCTTTTGTTTCCTTAACCTCGGCCATCGATACCTTCTTCCAGAATGCAAGCAGAATAGAAAAATGAGCTGAAAACGAAAAAACCCGGGTGTCGCTGGTCGCCGACACCCGGGTTTCCGAAGATGCTGATTCGACTGAATGCTCTAGGACGGACCCGTGCGGCGCGATGAGATCACGCAACAACCAGCGCTACGGCGACAGTACAAAGACATGCTTTAACCGTAATCCCGCCGGGGACTCAAGTCAATACATACCCGGTTCCTTCAATCGATTGCGCTACTTACCTGGTGCCGGATATCGGCGCCGCGGATCCAGAAGATCACATCCCGGGCGATGTTGGTGGCGTGGTCGGCAATGCGCTCCAGGGCGCGCGCGATGATGATGGCATTCAATGCCTGGAGGCTTATCTCCGACTGCTCCTCCATGACCTTCATGAGCTCGCTTCGGGCGACGCGATTCATGCGGTCAATCTCATCATCCATGACCACAACGGCGTCCGCGAACTGGGCATCGGCATCCAGCAGCGCCTGGATGGCCGAGCGAATCATGCGGGAGGCATGTTCGCCCATCGACGCAATGTCCACCGGCAGCTCAACCGCAGGGTACTCCAGCAATTCCTGGGTTCGGATTGCGATGCTCATCGACTGGTCGCCGACGCGCTCCAAATCGCCGTTGATCTTGATCACCGCGAGAATAAAGCGCAGGTCGATGGCCATCGGCTGTTCCTGGGCGAGCAGCTCATAGGCCATCTCGTCCACCTCGCGTTGCGCGGCGTTGATGGCGGTCTCGTTCTCCCGAACATACTGGCACAGCCCGGCATCCCTCTGCAGATAGGCGTCAACCGACGAGATCACCGCTTGCTGAGAGAGCGCAGCCATGGCCAACAATTTATCTTTGAGCGCGGCAAGCTGCTGCTGAAAGTGGATGCGCGGCAAGGTAGCCCCCTTGTACAAAAATTGTGCACCATCGCTCGTGACAGTTTGAAGAAAATACGGGCTATTTACCGCGCGATGGCCGATGTGCTACCTGGACCAAGCTTAGCGCGAAATGCGGGGAAACCGCAGATTTCTGGAACGACCACGCTTTCCTCGCCAGCGCCACCAACCCTGACAGGAAATCCGGGGAGCGTTGTGGAGGGACCTGCGGTTCCTACTCCAGCCCGCGAGCTCAGCGGCCCTGGCAAAGTCGCCGCTCGGCTTGGTAGGTCGCCTCGTAGATCTGATCGAAGGATTCAACTGCGTACAGAACTGGTTGCATCTCCGAGGTAGAAAACTCCTGGTTAAGAACCTGGTCCACATCAAAGTCCCGAATTTCCGGTCCGCCCTCGACCACGTAGTTCGATTCTCCCTGGGAGGAGATCAGCCCGCTTCCGTAGAGCCGGTAGCCCCCCCTCTGCCGAATTACCCCAAACTCGACCGTAAACCAGAACAGGCGACCCATCTTCTCCAGGGCGTCCTTGTCGGTCAAGGCTGCGCATACCACCCCATAGTGCTGAAGAAAGTCGGCAAATACCGGGTGCGCGTGCATGGGAACGTGGCCGAAGACGTCATGGAAAATATCCGGTTCGGGGATGTACTCAAGGGATTCCCTGCTCCGCAGCCAGGTGGTGGTCGGGAACTGCCGGGCAGCGAGCATGGCAAAGAAGGCGTCCGGAGGCAAAAAGCCGCTTACGGGCGTAGCTCTCCAGCCGCTCCGGGGCCTAAGTCGTTGATTCACATCGGTTAGGTCGGGAATCAGGTCGGTTCTGAGACCAATTTGGTGAAAACCATCCAGATATTCCTCGCAAGCGTGGGCTTCAATCTGGGGCATGCGGCGGCCTACCAGTTCCGCCCAGGTGGCGTGTTGCTCAGCCGTGTAGGCCTTCCAGTCTTGCTGGATCAGGTACGGCTCTGCTGCCCCCAACGTTGCTGAACCGATAGCCATGATCTTTCCTCCCCTTAGTTATAAGACGGGTTCTCGAGCATTTCATCTCCGCTGTGCATCCAAGTCTATTGCGGAAGCCGATAATGAAGTTGTCTCAGTAGTAATCCTACCTTCCGGGGCCTATCCAAGAACCTCCCCGAAGGTATATCTTTCTTCCGGCCCTAATACGGGCGACCCAAGGAGTAACTCAGGATTTATGACGACTCTAACGCACCACGAGCCACAAACGGCCCAAGACACTCTGCAATTGAACGGTACCGATTATGTCGAGTTCTATGTCGGCAACGCACGCCAAGCCTCCTACTTTTATCGTATGGCTATGGGTTTCAGCCTGGTGGCTTACGCCGGCCCCGAGACGGGCCAGCGCGACCGGGCCTCTTACGTTTTGCAACAGGGCAAGATCCGCTTTGTGCTGACCACGCCTTTGCGGCCGGACAACGAAGTAGCGGAGCACATCCGCCTGCACGGCGACGGGGTTCGCGATGTTGCGCTATGGGTGGATGACGCTCGGCTGGCATGGAAGGAGACCACCCGGCGAGGGGCGCGCAGTATCGAGGAGCCGCACGAGATCAAGGACGAACATGGAAGCGCAAAGCTGGCCTCCATCGCCATTTACGGGGATACGATCCACACGTTTGTCGAGCGCAAGAATTATCATGGCCCGTTTTTGCCCGGATACGTTCACAAGGCGAAAGACCATCTGGCCCGCCCCACAGGCCTGCTGCACGTCGACCATGTAGTCGGCAATGTGGGCTGGAACGAGATGAACCGCTGGGTAGACTTTTACTCAACCGTGATGGGTTTTTCTCTCTATCAGCACTTCGACGATAAGGACATCTCGACCGAGTACTCCGCACTGATGTCGAAGGTGATGGCGAACGGCAATGGGCGGGTGAAATTCCCCCTGAATGAGCCCGCGGAGGGCCGGCGCAAGTCGCAGATCGAGGAGTATCTGGAATTTCACCACGGGCCGGGCGTGCAACATATCGCCCTTGCCACCAACGACATCTTGCATACCGTGGGCCGCATGCAGGAACAGGGCATGGAATTCCTTCGCGTGCCCCACTCCTATTACACGCAGTTGCAGGCGCGCACCGGCATCATCGAGGAGCCGTTGGACGAACTGGAGAGACTCGGTATCCTGGTGGACCGGGACGACGAAGGATACATGCTGCAGATCTTCACCCGCCCGGTGGAAGATCGGCCGACTCTCTTCTTCGAGATCATCCAGCGCAAAGGGAGCCGCAGCTTCGGGAAGGGTAACTTCAAAGCTCTCTTCGAGGCCATCGAGCGTGAGCAGGCGGAACGCGGCAATCTTTAACCACTTTGCGTTGGAGATTGCATGAGCGAGCTAGACGACGGAAAGCCAGCATCCCGGAGAGATGCTGGCTTTCGACCCCGCCAGTAATTCCCCCAGCGATATATACAAACTGATGGTTGGCTCGATCGTGCCTCGGCCAATCGCCCTGGTCTCCAGCGTGGACGAGAACGGCGTTAGGAACCTCGCGCCCTTCAGCTACTTCACAGCCTGCAGTTCGAATCCCCCGGTGGTGGTCTTTTGCCCCATCCTGCGCCCGGTTCCACCGATGGCGAAGGATACGCTGCGCAACATCACGGCGACGCGCGAATTTGTCGTCAACATTGTGTCCGAGGAATTTGCCGAGCGCATGAATGCGACGGCGGCCCAGGTGCTGCCGGAGGTGGATGAGTTCGTACTCTCCGGGCTGACCCCGATGGCAAGTGAGCTGATTAAGCCAGCACGGGTAGCCGAGAGCCATATTCATATGGAGTGCCGGCTGCTTCAGGTGGTGCAGGTGAGCGACCAACCCGGCGGGGGAAGCCTGGTCCTGGGCGAAGTGCTGCGCTTTCATGTTCGCCAGGACATGGTCAAAGACTTCCGCATCGATCCGGACAGACTGCGGGCTATCGGGCGCATGGCAGGTTCGACTTACGTGCGCACCACCGACCGTTTCGACCTGGAGAGACCACCCTAGGTCTGAGCTATAACGTGGAGGCGAAATGTACTAGGATCGTAGATCGAGGATCCTATGCGAACTCTGCTCACCGCCGGACTGACGGGGTTACTACTGATGGGAGCTGGCGCCAAGCAGACGAACAAGCCCGACATAAGGTTGACGGCTTCCGTCGACATGGCTGCACCAGAGCAGCAGCCGATCCTGGTGATCCACATAACGAATCAGTCAGGCCATCTGTTGCGCATCCCGGATCCACCCCTGCTGTGCAAGAGCGCGCCAGGCGCGCTTTCGCTGGACGTCAAGTTCATCCCCGAAAATTCCAACCAGCCGCAGCCGGCCATCGATTGCGGCCTCGAGGTAGACGGCAGCGGACTGCCCGACATTCGCGAACGGTCAAAGAACTGGCTGGCGCTGAAGCCCGGCCAGACTTACGAGGCAAGGCGGCCGCTGGCGATGGGCGTCGACACCAACGCGCATGGGACCTATGAGTTCCACGTCGTTTACGACGGGCCCAGTGCCACCCCGGAAGACGACGAAAAGTTGAAGAGCGCCGGCATCGCCGCGCCCAGCGGACGATTTGAATCGGACAAGCTGACGTACAAGATCAACGCGCCGAAATCGTAGGCTTCAACCCACCGTGTTGATCAGCGTGCCGATCCCGGCGATGGTGATGTGAATCTCGTCCTGCTGCTGCAGGGTGAACTCATCCGGCGGAACAATGCCGGTCCCGGTGAGCAGGAAGCAGCCGTTTGGAAAGCCATTGTCACGGTAGAGATATTCGAGCAGGGTGCTGAATTTGCGCTTCAATTCAGTGAGCGCCGTGGAGCCCGAGAAGACAGTCTTGCCGGCGCGCAGGATCTGCATATGAATTTCGGTTGACGGTGAGATCGGTTCGCCGGCGATCAGGATCCCCGGCCCCAGGGCACAGCTTCGGTCATAGACCTTGGCTTGGGGCAGGTACAACGGATTCTCGCCTTCGATATCCCGCGAGCTCATGTCATTGCCGATGGTGTAGCCCACGATCTTGCCTGCCGGGCTGGCCAGCAGCGTCAGTTCGGGCTCGGGCACGGACCAGGTGGCATCCCGCCGGATGGCAACTTTGCCGCGATGGCCGACCACGCGATTCGGGGTCGCTTTCATAAAAAGCTCAGGACGTTCGGCGACGTATACACGATCGTAGAAATCGCCGCCGCCCGCGGTCTTTGCTTCCTCCATGCGGGCATTGCGGCTGCGATAGTAGGTGACCCCGGAGGCCCACACTTCCTGGCTTCCGATAGGGGGCAGTAGCAGCTTTTCGATCCCGGCAAAGGAGCCGGCTTCCAACGGCTTTTGCTGTTCCAGAGTCTTGGTCAGATGGGCCTCGAGATCCTCGCGCAGGACGAGTTGATCCCAGGACGTGTCCGCGCCTGCATAGAATCGCTCGTGCTGCTCGACTATGTAGCCGCTGGCGGTGCGATAAAGCTTCATTCGTGGCTGCTCCTGCTCATGGAGTCTATCGTGCGGGTGATGCCAGGGCCAATGCTATAGCCCTGTTGCTGGAATTAAGAGAAAACCGCAGGTCCCTCCACTTGGCTCCCCTGCGGTACGCTCCGGTCGAAAAACATTTCCACGAAAGGTCCGCTGAACCGCAGGTCCCTCGGCTTCGCTCCTAATGAACAAAAAAATAAAGCCAATAGAATCAATCTCGATTTCCAGCGTTCATTTCAGTCTTAACTTGCCGCAGGCAAGTCAGCTCCTCGGGATGACAAAGGGGAGGGTAGCGCGTCCATAGAGAGCAGTTGCTGCATGAGAGCCGTTTTTCATTCCTTGGGTGGGCCGACGGCCCATGAAAACTCCGGTCGGGATGACAATTCTTTTGCAGAAATGGCTTTAGAAGCGGTCAGCGGAATGGCTGTCGATCGTCCCACAGAATTGTCATACCGCCTGGCAGCGCAGCGAACCTGCGGTTTTTCTGCCTTCCCCGTGGGCTACGGGAAGGGGTTATGCGAGCGAAGCTCGCTGACGATTTCGGCAGCGGCGGCGCGGGCACGGTCACCCTGGTCGGGCGGGAAGGAGATTGCGCCCACGCGGGCGTGCCCTCCGCCCCCATAGCGCTCACAAATTTGTGCCAGGTTGACCATCTGCTCCGGCTTCGCCTTGGTCCACGGATTCGAACCGACAGCAACCTTGGTGCGAAAGCTGGACTTGCTCAGGCCCACGCTGTAGGTCGCGTCGGGATGCAGGAAGTAAGGAACGAATTTGTTGTAGCCCTCGAATGGCTGATCGGTTATGTCGAAGTAGAGCGTGCCGTCCACCAGCTCGGTGCGCTCGCCGATGATCTTCAACGACTTGTGATGCCGCTCGAGCAGCGGCGGCAGAAGATCGGCGACAAAAGGCTGCTCCAGAACTTCGCTCAGACTCATGGTCGTGAGCAAAGGAATCAGTTTCGGGATGAAGGCCGGGTCCTGGCTCGATTCGATCACCAGGGTAAGCTTCATGGCCGGCTCCGCCATTTCGACCGCGGCCTTGGGGCTTTCGTAGAGAGCGCCATCCACGATGTCGGCCCAGCGGATCAATTCGGCAACTGGCGCAGGGTCAAAGCCGAAGCGGGTTTGCGCGATGTGGGCGATAAAGCTGGTGCAGGAAGTGTAATTCGGGTCGTAGAAATGGTGGGTATTGCCGCTTTTCTGCTCGAGCAGAAAATGCTGTTGATCCGCAGGGGTTAGAAAGGCACTCAGGTGATGATCAAACCACCAGGTTATGCGCGGGGAAGCGCTGTACTTGAAGTCGACAATTGCATTCTCGTCGCCGGTAAAATCAGACTCGTCAAAAAGCGCTCCCGCGCGATGCACCAGCCCGTGAAAATCGTAGTGCGCATCCGGGCGGATGCATTCGCGGTGAAAGCGCATGAAGAGCGAAGCAGAGCATGCTCCATCAAAGCACCGGTCGTGATAGAAAACGCGAACCTTCAAACAGTTATGTTCCTCTCTCGGAAACGAAAAAGCGCTTGCCCCGGATTTCCTGTACGCTGCGCTGGACACGACCGCGTGTGCGGTCCCGGCCAGCCGGGACCGCATGAACTTCGCCAACGCAAGCCAGTTCCACAGGAAATCCGGTACTGACGAATGACTAGGATTGCCGCCCACCGCCTACCTGTCAAGCTGCGACCGCAGAAAACCGCCCAGCGGTGAGACAATGAGCGCAAGATGATGGCCAAGGTCGAGGTGGGCGCCGCTCGGCGGCGAAGGTTGCCGTTGCTGGCGAGGATTGGCGCCGGCCTGGTAATCAGCCTGTTAATTGTGGCGGCACTGGGGATCGCCGCGAGTGTCTCCTGGCTCAAGAAGGCCATGCGCGAGCAGGCGCCCCAACTCGACGGCCAACTGCAACTGCCGGGACTCTCTGCACCGGTTATGGTGCGACGCGACGTGCATGGAGTTCCCCATATCCAGGCGGCGACCATGGACGACCTGCTCGAAGCCCAGGGCTTCGTGGTTGCGCAAGACCGCCTCTGGCAGATGGATATGGCCCGGCGTTTCGCTGCGGGCGAGCTGGCCGAGCTGCTGGGCTCGAGCGTGGTGGAACACGATAAGTTGCAACGGGTGTTGCAGATCCGGCCGGCTGCGGAACACCTGACGGCAACCATGCCGGAGGACCAGAAACGCCTCTTTGAAGCGTTTGCACGAGGGGTCAACGCCTACATCGCCGCCCATCAGGACAACCTGCCGGCCGAATTCCGGCTGCTGGACTACAAGCCCCGACCCTGGCAACCGGTGGATTCCTGGCTGGTGGCCCTGAACATGGTCGCGCGGCTGGATACCCTCTATCCCTGGAAGTTGGAACGTGCACAGGTGGAGGCGAAGCTGGCGCCGAACCTGGTTGCCCAGCTATACCCTACGACCACCTGGCGCGACCACCCGCCTACGCAGTCGATGCCCGACCTGACCGCTCCACAGCAGAATATTCCAGAGGTTCCTCTGGACGAGTCGCAATCGAAGCCGTCGCAGGATCTGTTGCGCCTGCGGGAAATTCTCAATCTGGGGTCGGACCCTTGCGACAGCTGCCGGCGCGGCTCCAACGAATGGGCCGTAAGCGGCGCCCATACCGCCAGCGGAAAGGCCATGCTTTCCAATGACATGCATCTGGAGCACTCCATCCCCGATATCTGGCATGAGGAAGACCTGCAGGCGGGCAGTTTCCACGTGGCGGGGGTAACCACACCGGGCATACCCCTCATCATCGAGGGCCACAACGAACATATTTCCTGGGGTTACACCACGCTCAACGGGGATGTGCAGGATGTCTACGTGGAAAAGACGAATGCCCAGGGCGAGTACTGGGCGGGCAAGGGATGGCGACAGCCGGAGCATGACCGGGAACATATCCACGTGCGCTTCGGCCAGGATGTGCTGCTCGATGTGGAGACCACCGACCACGGGCCGGTGATCACTCCCCTGTTGCCCCACGAGACGCGCATGCTTTCGCTCAAATGGACCCTGTACACGACGCCACTGGGCGGTTTGCCGCTGCAGGCTGTGGACGCAGCCAGTAACTGGACAGAGTTCCGCCAGGCAATGAGCCAATGGTGGGGGCCGACCCAGAACATGGCTTACGCCGATGATCAGGGCCATATCGGCTACCAGGCTGTAGGGTTATTTCCCCTGCGGCCTGCCGGCCTGAGCGGGGTCCCGATCGTGGAGACCGGAACCGCAGCCGATAGCGAGCACGAGTGGCAAGGATACATTCCCTTCGCCGAACTCCCGAGCGTGCTGGACCCCGACAACGGTATTGTGGCAACTGCCAACTCACGCATTAGCCCCGATGGGTATCCCTACCCCCTCGCACTCAACTGGGACGCACCCTACCGCAATGAGCGCATATGGAAGTGGCTCTCTAGTCATAACCGGCTCACGCCGGCGGATATGCTCACGTTGCAGATGGATACCTACTCTGAGGTGGACCGGGAGTTGGCCCAGCGCTTTGCCTATTCCATTGACCGTGCGACTGCGCCGGACGCGCAACTGCGGCAGGCTGCGGACCTGATGCGCACCTGGGATGGAGTCATCACCAGGGACTCAGTGGCGGCGGAGATCGTGGATGCCGCCAAGCAAGCGCTATGGCCGCTGGTCCTGGAGCCTAAGCTGGGCTCGGACTGGCAGCTTTACGATTGGCAAAGCAAAAATTTTGTGCAGGAAGAGATGGTGGAGAAGGCCCCGCCGGAATGGCTGCCAGCCAAATATAAGAGCTGGGATGACCTGATCGCCGCCGCGGTGCATCAGGGCATGACCGACCATCATGCCCCGGCGTCGCTGCGCGATTGGACTTACGGCAGCCAGCACGTGATTGATGTGCGACACCCTCTCTACGGGATGCTGCCCTTTTTCCGCAGCTGGACCAGCACCGGGCCCCACCAGCTGTGGGGAGACGAAACCACTCTGAACCACGTGCGCGGACTACTGGGCGCAAGCCAGCGCCTCACGGTGGACTGGAGCAATGTGGATGGATCGACGGAGAACATCGTGATGGGCGAGTCAGGCGACCCACTCAGCCCATACTTCCTGGACCAGTGGCCGTCCTGGTATAGCGGCAAAACGTTTCCCATGCCCTTCACGGAGGCGGCCGTGACCGCGACAACCACGCATACTCTGCGACTGGTGCCTTGACGACCGACACCGTATCCTCTCCGGCCGTCCCGCGCCAGGATGCCGGCCCTTCTGATCACATGCACCGCATTGATTGCGGCTTGCGTGCTGTTCGTGCGAGGAAATTCCTGCGGGCATGATTTCGACTTTCATCTGCTCTCCTGGATGGAGGTAGCGCGGGCGTGGCATGCAGGCCTGGTCTATCCCCACTGGGTGCAGGATGCGAACTATGGCGCCGGTGAACCGCGGTTGATCTTTTATCCGCCGGCTTCCTGGCTGCTGGGGGCCCTGTTGGGGATTGTGACCTCCTGGCATGCGGCTCCGGTGCTTTTCGTACTGCTGGCGCTGCTGACCGCCGGGGGCAGCATGTACCTGCTGGCACGGGAGTGGGCGCCGGCTGAAGCAGCAACGTTTGCCGCCTGTCTCTACGTTGCCAACCCCTATGCGATGTTTGTGGCCTACGAGCGCTCTGCTTTTGGCGAGCTCCTGGCGGCCGCATGGCTTCCATTGATGGTGCTGTTCGCGCTGCGAAGGAGCGGGTCGGTTGCACCGCTCGGCCTGTCAGTGGCCGCCCTATGGCTGACCAATTCGCCCGCCGCGGTGATCGGCAGCTATCTGCTGGCAGTCCTCGCACTGGGAATGTGGATAGCGGAAGGCAGGCCCTGGCCGGCTCTGCGGGCCGCGGGTGGAATGGCTCTCGGGCTGGGACTGGCCGCCTTCTACGTCGTGCCCGCGGCATTCGAGCAGAGGTGGGTACAGATCGAGCGCGCCATTAATCCAGGGATGCGCGTCGAGGACAGCTTCCTGTTTGCGCACACGGCCAACGCATTCCATGACCAGGTATTGCGAACGGCGTCATGGATCCTGATCCTTGAATTGGCCGGGGGTTCCGTCGCGGCTTACCTGGCGTGGAAAAAGCGATCGGGCGGCTCGACCAGGATTGTTCTGACCGCGATGCTCCCGGTCATTCTGTTGCTGCAATTACCGGCCAGCGAGGCGATCTGGACACACGCGCCGCACCTGAAGTTTCTGCAGTTCCCCTGGCGTTGGCTGATGGCGCTGAGCGTCGTCGGCTGCGCGCTTGCCGGTATGGCCGTCGTCCGCCAAGCGAGATGGCGCGTTCTGGTGGCCGGCATCATGATTGCCGCCATGGCCATCGGCTCCTCCCTGCTGTTCTTCCAGCCCTGCGACGATGAGGATGCGGTGACGGCGCAGCTTGCCGGATTCCGCCTGGGACAAGGCACGGAGGGGACAGACGAGTACACGCCGGTCGGAGTAGATAATGCCGCCGTCCAGCAGCACCTGCCCCTGGTGCGGGTGCTGCGTTCCGCGCAGGATGACACAGCGGACGACACTAAGACTGACAATCCCGAGTGGCGCGCGGGAGCCCCCGGCAGCATAACGGCACAGGTAGACGCCAGACGACGGAACGGGGAGCGTTGGACAGTAAGCGTCGTAACCCCGGAGACAGGTTATGCGGTGCTGGGTTTGATGGACTATCCATCATGGCGAGTGACTGTCGATGGACTACCGGTCAAGAGCCGTCCCCTGCGGGAGGACGGATTGATGGCAGTTCCGGTGAACGCAGGGAGTCATGTGGTGGAAGTGCAATGGGCGGCAACGCGGGATGTCGTTGCCGGGCGTGCAGTCTCCGCCATCGCACTGCTGGCGCTCGCGGTGGTGGCTATGCGGGAGCGCAAAGGGCGTGTTCACCGTCGCGTATGATTACGAAAATGCAGGAAAATGTGCGCGAGATTCTGGACAGCGGTGCGGAGCTTATCGATCACGCTCTGGATCGTCTATTGCCCGGTCCGGATCAGGCGCCGGTCTCGATTCACCGCGCGATGCGGCACAGTGTTTTTGCGGGAGGCAAGCGGCTGCGACCGGTGCTGTGCATGGAAGCGGCAAGAATGATCGCAGGCTCCGCTCAGTTTCCCAAAGGAGTGGAAGAGCTGGGCGCGGCGATAGAAATGCTGCATACCTATTCCCTAATTCATGATGATTTGCCTGCACTGGATAACGATGATCTGCGCCGCGGCAAGCCGACCTGCCACGTTGCCTTTGGCGAGGCGATTGCCATCCTTGCCGGGGATGCGCTGCAGACGCAGGCCTACGAGGTGCTGGCCGGAATGCAGTGCCCAGCTCCGCAAACGGTGGAGATCGTGCGCTCGATCGCGCAGGCGACAGGAACCGTCGAGGGCATGATCGGCGGCCAGGTCATGGACCTCGAAGCCGAGGAACATAAGCCAACCCCAGAGCTGGTAGAACGCATCCATCGTGCTAAGACCGGGGCGTTGATTCGGGTCAGCCTGATGGCAGGCGGCATTTACGCCGGCGGTTCCGCGAGCGACATCGAACGGCTGCGGGAGTTTGGACGGAAAGCAGGGCTGGCCTTTCAGATCATGGACGATGTGCTGGACGTAACCCAGGATTCTTCCCAACTTGGAAAGACCGCCGGCAAGGATGTCGCCAGCGAGAAGGCCACATGGCCCGCAGTGTACGGGGTCGCCCAAAGCATTCAGGATGCCGAGCGGTTGATCGAAGAGGCGTTCTCGCAATTAGCCGGATATGGGGAGCGCGCCGGCCGCCTGAAGGCCGTGGCGCGGTACCTGGTGGAGCGCAAACACTGACGCCTGATGCTTTGCTGCTGAACGGACCGTCCACTTACAGGGTGCGGGAAAAGTCGCTGAACCTGGAAGGAATCATCCCTTAGCGGCTGAAGCCGGTCCTGTTTTACAAACACTACGTACGCGCTGGTGTTTGAGGGAAAGGCACACCGCAGGCGTGCTCAAAACAACTTCGCAAAGCGTTGACTGGTCTGTTTATTCGGGCCCTTAGTGGCGAAAGTTTTTCCGGATCGTTCGGAGAATCTAGGAAGAGAGAAAGATGGCCCTCACCGAAGACGATGTTATGGCTGCGCTGAGAGATTGCTACGATCCGGAGATCCCGGTGAATATCGTCGACTTGGGGTTGATCTATACGGTCAAGCTGACCCAGGACGCGAACTCCAAGCGGGCGTTTCCCAGGCAGCGTGTGGAAGTAGACATGACCATGACCTCACAGGGCTGCCCGGCCCACGCCTCGATCATTGAACAGGTGAGGAACCGGCTGGCGGGCGTGCCTGAGATCAGCGAAACTGTGGTGAACCTGATATGGGAACCGGCGTGGACACCGGACCGCATCAGCCAGAGGGCCCGCGAGCAATTAGGGATTGGATAAGGTCTAGGCTTGGCGTACAGCTTTTTCGACTACGCTGCGGAGTTTCTCGCCTTGCGCCGTAAGCTCTCCCACAAACTTTTCGAAACGCCCTAGGAGACTGTGCCCACTCTCGAGATAATCCGGGAGATCTGTTCCAGATTTTCTTGACGCCCTCAGGATCTTCGAGCAATGCGAAGACAGTACCGGCAGCAGCAACGGCTAAACCGGACTTGCGCTTGCCCGTGGCCAGCAGAATCGCTCCCGTTACCAGGGACCCGGCGGCCACCGTGCGCACCCAGTTCTTATCCCAGCCGTTGTCGAGAAGCCGGGTTCCCTGGTGCTTCAAGCTTTCGGCTGCGTCTTGAACGCTGGATGCCACTTGCTGCGGAATGTGTGTGATCCCCATAGGTGTCTCTCTTTCGCATGAACTGCTGTGTTTAGATGCGGAGAAAATGCCTTTAATCAGCTTCCCAATGATGAGTGCCCGACGGAACCTCGAAAAGTCTTTGGCTTCGGTTAGCGCCCGTTGGGGAACTGCTTAATCGAGATCGAATTCACGCAGAGGGCGACCCTCATCGGGAGTCTCCTTCGCCTTGCGCAACGCTTCCTCGAATCGCTTGTCGAACAATTGTTGCTTATTCTTTTCGGCTTCTACCGACTGCCGGAAAATGTCTTCTTTGCGTTCATCCTGCGCGCGCATGGCCTTGGCGGCAGCTTCAAAATCCTCGAAGGTCCGCTTGCGCGGAGCCGGGGTGTGCGAGAGGATCGCCCTGGTCTCGGGGTCGACCCGCAGAATCGCCCCGCAATCGGGACAGGTCACGTCGAACGGCTTGTCCGCTCTGGCCTTCATTGCTGCCAACATTCTAAAACATTTAACCGGGACCTGCCGTGGCTTGCCCTCAGGATGCCGCTCAATCCACGCTCGGACAAACTACAGCCAGATGGCTTTGTGACCGGGGCACTGCTGCCCGGCTTGTTCCACCAGCAATTCCTGAAGGCCTTCGCCGTAGCGGGACAGGAACCATGCGGCAGCAAGAATGCGCTCTTGTGGACGGCGATCGGGGAAAAGATTGAGCGCGATCAGCCCAGCATCGCGGCCAAGCGATTGCTCGCGGCGGAGCTCATAGTTTGCCGCCAGCCGGCGCATGCGGTTCATCTGGTAGCGCATCTTGGATCTGCTGACGTCTGCAGCCCGGCCCAGACCGGGATCGAGAGAGTGCATATAGGTGGCCAGCGCCGAGAGCTCAGTGTCCAGAGCACTTCCAGCCGCGGCGAGCTTGCGCTTGCCCACCACCGAGATCGCCCGCGCACCGAACCGCTGAGCCAACTCGAGCGGATCCCGTAAGGCGCTCTGAATCACATCGGGCAAGGAAACATCGTGCCGGGCGAGAAGACCACCGATCGCAGACTCGATAAGCGTAGCCGACAAACGAGGAAGGACCGGCGTGGTGCGCCCCAGGATGCGTTCATAAAGCACCTGCGACTGAGCGAAATAGGCTACTTCAGACGGCCCGCCTACATAGGCGGCGGTGGGCAGGATGGAATCCTGAAAAACGGGCCGCAGTAGAGCGTTGGGGCTGAGTCGCTCGGGTTCTGCATCCAGAATAGCCAGCAACTCTGAGGTGGAATAAGCGTGCCTGGCTGCTTGCCAACCACCATCTGCCGTTCGCCGCAGCGGAACCCGCGCTCCCGGAGTCGCGATCGAACAGGAAGAGCAGGCTGGATAGCTGCGGAACCAAAACCTGGGAGTGATAGCCTGCAGCAACAAGCTGCTGGTCACGATCGGTGATCGCTACTCGCAGCTCATCCGCGCGCACGATCGCCTGGCGCAGAACATCGCTGCCCAAAGCATGGAAGCCGCGCGAAGCAGCATCCACCACCAATAACCCCTGCTCGGCAAAAATGCCGGAGATGAATTGCGCAAAAGCCTGTCCCAGAGTCTGGCCTTCGCGATAACAGGCGGCTAGCTGATCGAGCACCGGCCCGGGGCCGAGGATCTCGCCCGCCTGGGCTACCAGCTCCTCCACGTCCTTCCCTAAGGTCACGCCGCCGGCTGCCACTCCATGCGCGGACCCGGGAGCCAGCCGCAGCGTCTTGAGCTCATGGCGATCGGGCAGCGTTACGTGGGCCGCTTCGGCCAGATCGTGATCTTCGGTCGCCAACCAGAAGATCGGCACATGCGGGCTGCCGGAGGTGGAGGCGTCTTTTGCTTTGCGAATCGCGGTCGCCGCTTTGAGGATGGTAAAGAGTGGGCCGCCGAAGAGCGTCACCTGCTGGCCGGTGACCACTGCGCCCGCGCCGTCACGCAACCGCGCGATGTTTTTAAGGCCGCGTCAGATGCGCCGAAGGTGCGGTTCTGCTGTTCCAATAAGTCGCAAAGAGTTGCACGATGAGCGGCGGAAAGTACCGCAGGCGCGGTCATCCACTGGGTGGAATACGCGCTGGCCGGGTAGAAGGGCGCGAGCGCTTCACGGCGCTCCGCGAAGTCCAGGAACAGCCGGCTAAGGCCAGGCAGAAGCGCGATGGGATAACACTCGGTCTTCACCGCCGTCTCCTGTTCCAGCGCCATCCGTTTGCTCCTCTGCTGTAGTTTCTCACGACGCTACCCGGCGCAGCTCTTTCTGGCCCTGGGCGGTTAAAACCCTGAAGCGCGCAAAGCGCCAAAGGAGCGATACATGCCCGCCAACATAGGATGGGACTCCAGGGCCCGAAGATGCAGACGAATTGTCTATACATCCCCGCGGCGATCGGCCCGCTAGGGCCCACCCGGCCAGCGCCGCAGCCTGCTGGGTGGGCAAGCGCCTGACCTACGGCGGCGAGAGCGTGCGCCAGCGAACTGCCCCAGTTGCCTGGTCCGTTGATGGAAGCGCCCCCAGCGCACCGATGACCGGATGGTACTTTAAATTATCCAACAGCGTGACCGGATTTCCTGCACGAGGCGCCAAACAGGTTCGCGTGTGCGGCTTTCAGTAAGGAAAGCCGCATGAACTTCGACGGTGCCAACAAGCTCAACAGGAAATTCCGGGGAAGGAGTGGCATGGCCAAGAAACAAGCGTCGAGTAAGAGTGCACCCAAGAAGACCCGCAGCAAACGCCCCAAAATCGAAGTGATCTCATCGAAGTTGAGCTATGACGGTCCGCTCTTCCGCGTATACACCGACGAAATTCTGGAGAATGGCCGGAAAGTGATGCGCGATGTTGTGCGCCACAATGGGTCGGTCGTCATCCTTGCAATCGACGATGCTAAAAGCAAGCGCGATCCCTTGATCGTGATGGAACGCCAGTACCGTCATGCCGCGAAAGAATATCTGCTCGAGGTTCCGGCGGGAAAACTGGAGGAAGGCGAGGATCCGCTGGCTGGAGCCAAGCGCGAACTGCTGGAAGAAACAGGTTTTAGGGCCGCGCGCTGGCGCAAAATGGTGCGCTACTTTGCCAGCCCCGGCTTTCTGGGTGAGTGGATGCAGGTGTTCATCGCCGAAGGCCTGACTCGGGGAGAGGCGCAGCCGGAGTACGACGAGCAGTTGGAAATAGAGACGATACCCCTCTCCAAGTTGTTAAGCATGATCGAAGAGGGCAAGGTTCACGACGGTAAAACGCTGATTTCAGTGATGCTTTATGACCGTCTGCGGCAAAAAGAGAAGAAAAAGAACAGAAAATAGGGCACTTGCTGTAATAGCCCCGCACAACTCAACGGACATTTTGAGGAAAACCATTCGACCTTGTGATGCGTCTGTAAAGGAGAGCAGTTTGTTCTCCTCATGCTCGATCCGCACTAAGGAAGGTCGACAGGCTAGTGGCTCAACACAAAGGCAAAGTGAAGTGGTTCAATAACGCGAAGGGTTACGGCTTTATCGGCCGCGACGATGGACCCGACGTGTTTGTCCATTACAGCGCGATCCAACTCGATGGATACAAGAGCTTGAAAGAAGGGGACGAGGTGGAATTCGACATCGTTCAAGGACAGAAAGGTCCCCAGGCCGATTCCGTAACTCGAGTTCGAGAAGTAGCCTAACGCCTCACGCCGGAGAAACCGCAGGCTCACCTGCATAGCATAGCTGTGAAGAAAAGCGTCTTGCTCGCGCATCGCACTTGGTGCGCGGAGACAGTTGTCTGCGGCCGAAATCTATCCGCGCGAAAGGCGTTTTGGAACGTTTTCACTTCTACGCTGTTCGGTCGAGTTACGCCAAGCTGCGGCTTTTCTTGAGGAAAAGCCGCGTCTGCCGCCGTTGCCTCGTGTACACCAGAAGCGAAAATGTTCTAATCTCCCCTGGGCAACCAACGCACACGGGGATTAAATGGACAACAAATCCATTGCGCAGCTACTCGCCGAGACCGCTGACCTGCTGGAAATTGCGGCGGGAGACCCATTCCGTATCCGCTCCTACCGGCGGGCCGCCGAAGCGGTCGAGAATAGTACCGAACAACTCAGCTCTTTCGTGAACGAGCCCGCACGGCTGCTTGCCATTCAAGGCATCGGCAAGGGCATGGCAACGAACATCCAGGAAATCGAAACCCGCGGAAGCCTGAAGCTGCGCGACGAGCTGCTGACCAAGTATCGGTCCACCATGCTGGAGCTGCTGAAGCTGCCAGGCATGGGACCGAAGACGGTGGCCCTGCTTTGGGAGGCGCTGCAGGTGAGCGACATCGAACAGCTGCAGGCCGCGATCGACGCCGGCAAGCTGGCGACGCTACCGCGCTTTGGACAAAAGCTGATCGAGAAGTTGTCGCGTGGGATCACAGAATATCGCAAGAACAGTGGACGCTTTCTGCTCGACGACGCAGAAGCCGCGGCGGAGCGAGTGACCCTCTACCTGGAACAGTTCCCGGGAGTCGAACAGGTCATGCCGGCTGGGTCTCTGCGGCGGGGGCGCGAGACCGTAGGCGATCTGGACCTGCTGGTGACCGGTCCAGCTTGTGCCGAAGAAACGGTTGCCGCCGCGGTCGAATACACGGCAGCCTATCCCCCGATTGCCGATCTGCTGGCGAAAGGACAAAACAAAGTTAGCTTTCGTTTGCGCAGCGGACTGCAGGTCGATGTGCGCCTGTTGCCGAAGGCGTCGTACGGTGCGGCTCTGCAATACTTCACCGGCTCGAAAATGCACAATGTCTCGCTGCGCCAACGCGCGCTGAAGCGCGGCTACACCTTGAGCGAGTATGCGCTGGCGCGTTTGGACGACGGCACGGTGGTGGCAGCCGCCTCCGAAGAGGAGATCTATGGGGCGCTGGGCCTGGACTGGATTCCACCCGAACTGCGCGAAAACCAGGGCGAGATCGAAGCCGCCGCCGAGCATCGCCTACCGCGGCTGATCGAAACCAGTGACCTGCGCGGCGATGTGCATATGCACACGCAGGCCACGGACGGACGAAACACCATCCTCGAGATGGCCGAAGCCGGCATCGCGCGCGGCTACCAGTACATTGCCATCACCGACCATTCCAAGAATCTGGCCATGGTCAACGGACTCGATGATCAACGCGCGCTCGAACACTATGAAACAGATTCGCGAAGTGGATGCGCGCATGGAGGGCCGCATCCGGGTGCTGACCGGAATCGAAGTCGACATCCTGGGCGATGGAGAAATCGATCTCTCACCCGACGTGCTGGCCCAGATGGACGTGGTGATTGCCAGCGTTCACTCTCTCTTCCAGCAGCCTAAGGAACAAATGACGGAGCGTCTGCTCAAAGCACTGGAGAATCCTTACGTCAGAATTCTGGGCCATCTGACGGGGCGCTTATTGCTGCGCAGGGATAGTTACGAAATGGATTTGACGGCTGTGCTCAAGCAGGCGGCGAGGCTCGGCGTAGCGGTCGAGCATAATGCCTATCCCGACCGGCTTGACCTGTGCGACATCGACTTGCGCCGGGCACGGGAGCTGGGTTGCAACATTGTGATCAATACCGACTCGCACCACATCAGCCATCTGGACGCAATGCATTATGGAATCCGCCAACTGCGACGGGCCTGGCTGACGAAGGCGGATGTCCTGAATACGCGGCCGGTCGAGGACTTTCTGGCGGCATTACGTGCGCGGGGATAGACCATCGCCTGTGATCGGGAGAGCGGAACCGCAGGTCCCTCGAGCTTCGACTCCCACAGCACGCCGGGGCAGGCGGGATGACAAAGTTTGAATGGGTTTCGGCACCTTGTCGGTGATTATTCGGATGTAGAGTTCTGACTTCCGTTGCGTGGTAGGCGCACTGCTGGTCCCTCGGCTTCGCTCTCAGAAGACGCGCTCGTCCAGAACGGAGCGAAGATACTTGCCGTAGCCACTTTTCGCGACCCGCAGAATCAGTTTTTCCAGACGGGCGGCGTCGATCCAACCTAAGCGATAGGCGATCTCTTCAGGACAGGCGACCTTGAGTCCCTGCCGTTTCTCGATGGTCTCGATGAAAATAGCTGCCTCAATCAGTGAGTCATGGGTTCCAGTGTCGAGCCACGCAAAGCCCCGCCCCAAGACCTGGGTACGCAGCTTGCCTTTTTCCAGATACCGGCGATTGACATCGGTAATTTCCAGTTCGCCGCGCGCCGAAGGCTTGATCTGGCGGGCTATGCGCGAGGCCTCTCCGTCAAAAAAATAAAGGCCAGTGACCGCGTAGCGGGATTTCGGCTTCTCGGGTTTTTCTTCAATGGATAACGCGCGGCCCGAGCTGTCGAATTCCACCACTCCGTATCGCTCCGGATCGGAGACTGGATAGGCAAAGACCACAGCGCCATCCTCGACCGTCGCCGCCGCCTGAAGACTCTGGGCGAAATCGTGCCCGTAGAAAGATATTGTCCCCAAGGATGAGAGAACACGGCGCGCCACCGATAAATTCTTCGCCAATAATCAGCGCCTGGGCCAAGCCATCCGGAGTTGGCTGTACAGCATATTGAAAGGACATGCCCCACTGCTCACCAGAGCCCAGGAGCCGTTCGAAGAGCGCCGTGTCCGCGGGCGTAGAGATGATCAGAACCTCGCGAATGCCGGCCAGCATCAGCACCGACAGCGGGTAGTAGATCATCGGCTTGTCGTAGACGGGAAGCAATTGCTTGGAGACAACATGGGTGACGGGATAGAGGCGGGTCCCGGAACCGCCGGCGAGAATGATGCCCTTCATCGCCTGGCGCCCCCACGGTGGGCATAATTCTGATCGATCCATTGACGGTAGGCGCCGCTGGTCACCTCTTCCACCCAATCCTGATGCGCGAGATACCACTGCACCGTCCGCCGCAGGCCGGTAGCGAAGGTTTCGGCGGGACGCCAACCTAGCTGGCGTTCGATCTTCGCCGCGTTGATGGCATAGCGCCGATCATGACCTGGCCGGTCGGTCACGAAGCTGATCAGGTTGCGGTGAGGCACATGGGGCGAGTTGGGCAGCATCTCGTCGAGCAGGCTGCAGAGCAGCTCCACTGTATCGAGGTTGGCCTGCTCATTGCGGCCACCGATGTTGTAGGTTTCGCCGATCTCGCCGCGCTCCAGCACAGCCCTTAGAGCGGAGCAGTGATCGCCCACGTAGAGCCAATCGCGCACCTGGCGGCCGTCCCCGTAGACGGGCAGCGGCTTGCCGGCGATGGCATTGGTGATCATCAGGGGCAGAAGCTTCTCCGGAAACTGAAAAGGACCGTAGTTGTTGGAGCAATTGGTGGTCACCGCGGGCAACCCATAACTATGAACGTAGGCGCGCACCAGATGGTCTGAGCCTGCCTTGGAGGCGGCATAGGGACTGTTGGGGGCGTAGGCGGTGGTCTCCTCGAAGGGCGGATCCTGAGGACGAAGCGTGCCGTAAACCTCGTCTGTCGAGACGTGCAGAAAACGAAACTTCTGCCGATCCTCCGCTTCGAGTTTTGCCAGATAGCTTCGGGCGGCTTCGAGCAACCGGAAGGTGCCGTCGACATTGGTGCGCACAAATGCCTCGGGGCCGGTACAGAGAACGGTCCACATGGCTCTCAGCCGCGAAGTGCAGGATGGCGCGCGGTTGGTACCGGTCGAACAAACGGTCGAGCAAAGGGCGGGTCGCAGATGTCCCCCTGCTCGAAGTTGTAGGCAGGATGCTGCTCGATCGAGGCGAGGTTCTGCAGGTTGCCCGCATAGGTCAGCTTGTCGAGGTTGACGACTGGCGAGCCCACCAGCGCGAGCCAGTCCAGAACGAAGTTCGACCCAATGAACCCGGCTCCGCCGGTTACGAGAATGGGCGACAAATCGTTAAGCATCACTCACCTCCAGAGCATTTCACTTCTACTCTGCCCAGTCGGGTTAGGCGAAGTGCGACTTTTCTTGAGGAAAAGCCGCGTCGGGAGCCGTTGCCTTGCAAACACCAGAAGTGAAAATGCTGTAGGCGAAGACGGGTTTCCTGTGGCGTCCCCCTGGATTGTAATGGAGGCCGGAACCCCTAGCCTAATGGGAGCGCGTTGGCAGGCTGGCTCGAAAATATTCGAGGGACAGCTCGAGACCCTGGCGAAGAGGGATCTTTGGCTCCCAACCGAGAAGGGTTCTTGCCTTCGTAATGTCGGGGCAGCGCTGCATCGGATCGTCAATGGGCAACGGTTCGTAGCGAATCTTGCTGCGCGAGCCGGTGACGGCCAGAACCTCGCGCGCGCAGTCCTTGATGGTCCACTCCACCGGGTTGCCGATGTTCACCGGAAGATGCTCGTTGGAACGGGAGAGAAGAACGATGCCGGCGATCAAATCGGAGACGTAGCAGAAGCTTCTCGTCTGGCTGCCATCTCCATAGACGGTGAGATCTTCATCGAGCAGCGCCTGGATCATCAGGTTGGAGATGACACGCCCATCGGTCGGCTGCAAGCGCGGGCCGTAGGTGTTGAAGATGCGCACCATGTGGGTGTCCACGCTGTAGTAACGGTGGTAGGCCATGATGAGCGCTTCGGAAAATCGCTTGGCCTCGTCGTAGACCGAACGCGGTCCGATGGGGTTGACATGGCCCCAGTAGCTTTCCGCCTGGGGGTGAACATCCGGGTCGCCGTAGCACTCGGAGGTGGAGGCGTGCAGGAAACCGGCTTGATATTTGCGCGCCAGGTCCAGGACATTCTTGGTCCCCTGGGAGCCAACGTTCAGTGTTTCCGGGCCGAGCCGCGCGTAGTCGAAAGGGCTGGCGGGCGACGCGAAGTTGAAGAGGAAATCGACCTGCTCCAAGGTCGAATGGCTCACAGATGTCCTGTTCTACCAGGGAGAACCGTGGCTCGTTGCTCAGCCCGGCCAGATTGGTGGGCCGTCCGGTGGCAAGATTATCCACGCCAACGACATGCTTGCCCTCGGCAATCAGTGCATCGCACAGATGGGATCCGAGGAAGCCGGCGGCGCCGGTGACCAGGACACGATGAGTCGTCAAAATACGGTTCCCCTTGGTCTAGAGTTGATCCGAGTTTAGATTACCCGCGGCCATCCTTTGCCGGAATGGCCGCGCCGGGTTCATTTTCCCGGTCTAACCGGTAGCGAAATGCTTTACGGCCAGCGCTTGGTCGATGCAGATTCGACCGAGGTATGCTGCGAGGGCCTGCCTACGCTGAGATACGTGAAGCCGAGATCCTGCATGACCCAGGGATCGAAGAGATTGCGCCCGTCGATGACGATGGGATAGCGCAGCGTGTAGCGCAACCGCTTGAGATCGAGGCGGGCGAATTCGGCCCAGTCGGTGAGGATCAACAAGGCGTCGGCGTTATCCGCAGCCGCATACGGATCGTCGGTATATTGCAGGTTGGCGTGGGGCGGCATTTCCACCTTGGCGCGCTCGATGCCGGCCGGATCATGGGCGCAGATCGAGGCTCCCGCATCGAGCAGCATGCGGATGATTTCCAGAGCGGGAGACTCGCGGATATCGTCCGTGCCGCCCTTGAAGGACAGGCCGAGCACGCCGAGCCGCTTTTTGCGCAAGGTCCACAGCGCGGAGCGAATCTTCTGAAAGAAGCGTTCCTTCTGCAGCTCGTTGATCTTTTCCACTTCCTCGAGCAGGCCAAAGTCGATACCCAGCTGCTGCGCGACGTAGCGGAAGGCCGCGACATCCTTAGGGAAGCATGAGCCTCCGTAGCCGATTCCGGCGCTCAGGAAGCGCTTGCCGATGCGGTTGTCCAGGCCCATTCCCTTGGCCACGTGCTCCACATCCGCATCGACCGCTTCGCAGAGGTTGGCGACCACGTTGATAAAAGAGATTTTCATGGCCAGAAAAGCATTGGAGGCATGCTTGATGAGCTCCGCCGCCTTGGTCGAGGTCTGCAAAAACGGGGGCAGATCGGCGACGTTTCGGTGTCCCGGAACCGCGTCTGAACGCTCGTAGTAGCTGCCTGAGGTAAGCGGCTCGTAGATGGCGGCCAGCAGGCGCGCTGCATCTTCGCTGTCGGCGCCGAGAACAATCCTGTCGGGATGGAGAAAATCCTTTACCGCTGTGCCTTCGCGAAGGAATTCGGGATTCGAAGTCACGTCAAAGAGCGAGCGCGAGACACCATTGCGTTCGATGGTGCGTCGAATCCAGTCGTTGGTGTAAACCGGCACCGTGCTTTTCTCGACGATGACTTTATAGGAGTGAATCGAACGGGCGATCTCGCTGGCCACCGCATCTACGTAGGACAGATCTGCGTTGCCGGTGTCGCTTTGCGGCGTACCGACGGCGATGAAGATGACCTGCGATGCCTGCGTGGCATGGCCAAGGTCGGTGGTGAACTGTACCTGTCCGCTGGCCCGGTGTCTGCCCAGCAACTCGGGGAGAAACTCTTCGTGAATCGGCACAACACCCTGGTTAAGCTTATTCACCTTATCTTCGTCGTTGTCGACGCATAACACCCTGTGGCCGATCTCGGCAAAGCATGCGGCCGCCACTAAACCTACGTACCCCGACCCGACTACTGTAATTGCGATGGATTCGCTCATCTTTTTTGGATCCGCCTTAGGCAACGAATGAGTTGATGAAACTACGATCTTTGGGGGAAAGCCATACTCAAATCGTGCAAGATTGATACAAGAACCTGGATAGAGGCTATCCTGGGGGCGCTCTGTTGGCGGTTTTCCTACTCCCCAAAGGCAAATACGTTAAGCCGTCGCCCTGACACTGTTCGTGTTCTTGTTGGGTGAGCCGGCGGCCCGTGCCTCATTCTTTACTTCTTCCTCATGATATTCCATTTCGGTATTGATGGACCAGACGTTCTCCTTGTCCTCGATACCGGCAATAATGTTATCGACCGCCGTCATGGCGGTCAGCATGGAGTGGTCCTGATTGTTGTACTTGTGCATCCCGTTACGGCCCACCAGGTACAAATTGGGGTAGCGATCGAGAAATTCGCGAATGATGTGGAACCGGTCGTAGGTGCCAAAGTAGGCCGGATAGGTCTTAGGGACGCGTACCACGTGGGCGTCGGTCACGTCGCAAGCCCGCAGAATCCCGATCTTCTCCACTTCCGCAATGGCGAATTTCTTAAGCTCCTCGTCGGCCATTTTCCACAGGGCGTCCGTCTGATAGCAAAAATATTCCAGCCCAATCCAGGTCTTGGCCGGGTCGGCTACCATGTAGGGGCTCCAATTGTTGAAGATCTGCAGCCGTCCCACCAGTACGTCCGGCTCCTGGATATAGATCCAGTTGTCCTTGAGCGGCCCTCCGTCCGCCTCGCGTACCGTCAGTCTATCGACCAGAAGTCCCACGGTGATGAAATCGCGATATTGCAGACCATCGCTTACTTCTCGGACCTCGCTGGGAATCGGGGTATCCAGGGCATCGATCAGTTCACGCACCGGCATGGTGGAGAAGACATAGTCTGCCGGAAAGCGCCGCCGTTCCCCGCTATCGCTGACCGCCTCGACCGCCGTGATTCGGTCGCCCTGGACGAATAGACGGGTGGCACGCCAGCCGAGAAGGATCTCTCCCCCTCGGCTGCGAATCTGGTCGGCGGCGTGTTCCCACAGCTGACCCGGACCATATTTTGGATAGAGAAATTTTTCGATCAGCGAGGTCTCGGTTCCCTTCTGCTGGATCGCCTCGTCCCTGTGGGAAGAGAAGGCCTTCTTAAGAAAATGGAGAACGGCGGTGGTGAGCGACAGTCCCTTGATACGCTGTGCTCCCCATTCGGCGCTGATCTCCTGACAGGGCACGCCCCAGACTTTCTCGGTGTAGGACTTGAAGAATGTCAGGTAGAGTTGGCGGCCGAAGCGGTTAATCAGGAAATCCTCGAGCGACTTCTCCACCTTGCGCGGAAAGAGCCTGGCCAACAGGTAGCTGAAACCAATTTTCACGGTGCGGCTCAACCCGAGTTTGCGCAGCGTGTCTGCAGTCAGCTTGATGGGGTAGTCAAAGAATCTGCGCAGAAAGTAGATGCGGCTCTTGCGCGGGCGAACCAGCATCACCAGATCCGTGTTTTCGGGCGAAAGCCCCTGACTGTTGACCTTTAGGGTTCGCTGCTTATTCTGGTGACGCAACGCATGCTGCGTATCCGCACTCGCCTCGGGCGGCATCAACTCCATCCACCAGTTCATCACTCGATCGGATTTGGAGAAAAAGCGATGGCCCCCGATGTCGATGCGGTTCCCGTTGTGCCTGATCGTGCGCGAAATGCCACCGATCTCGTGGCTGGCCTCGAGCACAATGGGATGCACATCGGAACGGCGAAGAAACTCCAGAGCAGCGGTGAGCCCCGCGGGGCCGGCGCCAATGAGGAGGGCAGTCTTAGGCATGAACACTCCGGATGCTTACGATCGAAGACCACTGACCCATGACGCGAGAACATTGACGCGAGAACATTTCTTTGAGCGGCCGCGGGCCATCAACACTACGGTAACAGGAGAGATGCTCGATGATACCTGGATTTCCTGCCACGCAGGACCAGACGCGCACGCGTGCGCGTCTAGTCGATAAAGAAAGGCGCATGAAGACCGCCAACGCCACCAAGTTCCACAGGAAATCCGGGGGCGGCGCATCGGCCGGGGAGCGATCGGCCCGGTTTCAGGTTCCGCTGAACACACTTAGCCGTGGTGAGATTCCCGAACGTATTGAGTGCTCTCCATGCTATTACCCTGAAAGGTTCCGGCTGATCGTGCCGCAAGCAAAATGAACCCGTCACTGCTTCCCAAGCCAGTGCCGTGTAAAGCCTACCACGATGAGTCCCTGTTGCGTTCGCTGCTAATTGATGCGGTACCTCGTGCGCTAATTGTTTTCGCTGTTCTGTTCTGAGGCAGCACTGTTTCTGTTCTAGACAGACGAGTGGCTTTTGATTACCCTGAACGTGCATTAGCAGGAATACTGTTGCAAATACACGCATATTGCACTGGCGTTCCAAGGCCTGCTACGGGGCTTGATTCTTTCAGCTTCAAGGGCGGGTTTCTCTAATACAGTTCCGGATTGGGATGCAACCGCGAGCCGCCATTTCGGGCATCAGTATGTGTACTAGCGCTGCAACTATTGTTGGATTTGTAACCAGCGAGGTTACTTGGTAGAAACGAGTGGATGCAGCGCATGCTCTATTTGTGTCTGTACTCTGCAAGATGAGATGAAGCCTGAACCAGGGAGTGCAATGCGTCATCTCGGCCCTGGACTTCTGGTGGATATCTCCAGACACCGAAGGTATCAACATTTGATTTCACGGGCGGCCAACATGCGACTTCTCTCTAGAGCACTAGCGTTCGCAGTTCTCGTGGCGTTAGCCATACTGCCGAACGCATCTCATGCCCAGGTGGTACCCGCGATCAAGGGCGGCGGAAGTCAAATCAACGTCTATGGGCTGTACACCCTGGTGAAAACCGACTTTAATTCCACCCTCGACTACCCGCCGAGCAATCCTCCACCGAGCAGCACCAACGATGCCAACGGCTGGAATCAGGGCTTTGCCGCAGGCGCCGATTTCCGTCTGGGCCGGTTCGTGTTTGGTCAGCCCGCGGTGGGGGCTCGCTTCACCTACAGCACAGGTACTTTCGGAAAACAAAGAACCCTGGTGTTCGGCCCCGAACTTCACTACATTTACCGTCGATTTCGCCCTTATGGCGATTTCCTGATCGGCCCCGGGAACCTTACCTACAAGAGCGGTCAAACTGACAACAGCATTGTTTACGAGTTCGGCGGTGGCGTGGACTACCACAAGAATCGCACCCTGAATTTTCGTATGGTCGACTTCCAGTATCAGCTTTGGGACCTGGGAAACCACTATTATCCGCCAGGGTTTATACCCGGAGCGCCCGGCGTTTACGTCGACACCAAGCTCAAGCCTTATACTCTGAGCTTTGGTGTACTCATCCGGGTTAAGTGAGCCAAGCCTGCCTCTCATCGCAGAAGCCGGCCCTCGTATAACCTCAGATATCTCCATCACTACGCTCCGGGCTCCGGACGTTGTCTCCACGGCATGCCGGAGCGCATCCGATTTCCTGTTAGGCTGACCTCCAACGCCCGTGATGCGGCTCAAAGGCAGGCGGTCATCAACGCCACAACCGAAACATCCGGCGTAGCGTGTGAGGATCTCGGTCTTCCCAACGACACCGCTCTGATCGTGAAGCACGATGCGTCGAGCAGCCCAATCCGCCGACCCCTACCTCAGGCCTTCGTTCTCCTTGTCGAACCGCATGCGCAGGTTGGCATGGTCCATATGCTGGACGCTCCTGTTTCGCACCTCACCCCGGCCCTTTCATTCCTGGCGCGCTTTTCTTCTGCGTTGCTTCGGAGCCAGGCTCGGCCCGCATTGTCATTTTTATCCAAGGTCTCGCATATGGGCTCCCTGGAATCTCCTGTGCGCGGATGGGGTTTCGCTGGGCGACGACGCGGAGATCTATAACCCTTCGCCGGTGATCCTTCGGATCGCACGCCATCGTTTCCCAGCAGGCTTACGTTTGCGGGGCCACGCACGACTACAACGACCCATCGTTCCCGCTTATCTCCTTCCCCATGAGCCTGGGCGCCTACTCATGGGTGTGTGCCCGTGCTTCTGTCTGCCCGGGGGTGAACCTGGGCGAGGGCGCGGTGCTCGGCCTGGGTTCGGTAGCCACACATGATCTGGAGCCGTGGATGGTTTACGCCGGAGTTCCGGCACAGCCGGTAAAGCAGAGAGCGGCACGCGAGCCAGGCACTCCAGCCACGTAATGAGTTGAACTCCACACCAAGAGCAGGAATGTTTTCCTGCATTTCTCCTGTTACTGTGATGGGGTAGGCTCGATGCGAACGCGTTCGTCGTTTGCCGACAGGATGCGGTGAGCGTGCTTGCCGACTTTACTCCTACAGGAGAAATGCTCTTAGCGATGCAGCCTGTCTTGCGAATCCCTAGCCCAGCAACGGCGGGCACCACCACCGCTATCGATGTGCAACCCCGGGAGGCGTTGTTCGAAACTCGTCCGGCGGAAAACGCTCAGAGTTGTGGCTGCCATCGGAATCCTGCAGCTCACCATGCTGTGTTGCGCCGGCCAAGGGACAAGCTCCAGATAGCGGAGGGCTGTCTTCGCAAAGCCCGGAGCCGGTTCCGATCACGCCCGCGCCCAGTAATCCCGGATCCAATGCAACACCGCTGGAGCCGATCTTCCCCCAAGCGAACGCACCCGCTGGGGCGACGGCTGCCCGCTCGTCGAGATACGCGACCCCCACGGGCCCGTCTTCGGGAGCAGGACTGGGCTATGGACCGATCCGCCCTGGAGATATCGTCGAGGTGCAAGTATTCGATGCCCCGGAGTACTCGGTAAGAATGCCGGTCTCACCCGCCGGTGAGATCGCGATTCCCTACGCGGGCCTCTTTCACATAGAGGGCATGACCTCGATCGAGGCGGCGCCCGCGATCGCACGGCTCTTTCTACAGCAGCAGATCCTGCGCGATCCGCGCGTGATTGTCACGACCGAGCAATTCGGTTACAGCGTGACCGTGATGGGCGAAGTGAAGAGCCCCGGCATCTATGCCCTGGCGGGCAAGAAGCGCCTGATCGATATGCTCACCCAAGCGGGCGGCGTGAGCGACCGGGCGGGACATGTGATCGAGATCTTCCCCGCCGGCTCGATGAAAAACCCGCAAACCGTTCTATGGGATCCGACGCTGCGGGAAAATGACAATGCCGAACTGGAGATCAAGACCGGAGAAACCATCCTGGTGAGCCGTTGCGGCGTGGTCTACGTGGGCGGCAACGTAACCAGGCCGGGAGCTTTTCCGCTGTGTGAGTCCAATCACACCACACTCTCCGAAGTGATCGCATTGGCCCAGGGAGCCAAAGCCCTCCTCCTGGTCGCAACGTACTCTGTTGCTGAGAACCTCGGAGAGCGGGACGCGGGTGGTGCAGAAGGTCAAACTCGAAGACGTGTTACGCGGCCGGGCGGTGGACATCACCATGCAACCGGACGACATTCTCTTTATTCCGCCGAGCGTACTCAAAGCAGCTTCAAAGACAGCGTTGACGGCCGCCGTGGGATTCGCCACGCAGGCATACTTCTATTCAAGGTAAGGCATGTCTCAAGTAGCGAACGGAGGAGCGCGTTTGGCTGACGGGCTCTCACCAAAAGCCAATGGTAGCGAATTCCCGATGAAGTTCAGTGTCGTCACCATCTCCTTCAATCAACGGCAGTATTTGGAGGAAGCCCTCCGTTCGGTGCTGACACAGGATTACCCGGCGATCGAATACATCGTGGTGGATCCTGGCTCGACGGATGGAAGCCGGGAACTCATCGAAAGCTTCGCGAGCCAGTTGGAGCGAGTAATTTTCGAACCCGACAAGGGAGCTGCCGACGGCTTGAACAACGGCTTTCAGCACGCTTCCGGGGACATTTTCGGATTTCTGAACTCGGACGATGTACTGCTGCCAGGAGCAATGAGAAGTGTCGCGCAGGCCTTCGCGCAGGACTCCGATTGCGACATCGTGATGGGCAACGGTTTTATCATCGATGCCCAGGGTAAGCGCATTCGACGCATCCGTGCGGCCGGCTTTACCTTGGATCGTTATTTTTACGGAGGCGCCACCTGGCTGCAGCAGGCCACGTTTTTCCGGCGCGCGGCCTTTGAGGCCGTGGGCGGCTTCAACGTGAACAATCGTTCCTGCTGGGATGGTGAACTGCTGGTAGACATGGTGCGCAAGGGAGCCAAGGTCAAATATCTCAATCAGGACCTGGCTCTCTTTCGCCTGCACGCGAAGTCCATCACCGGCTCGCGGCGGCACAGCGAAATGATGAAGGCGGATGCGGATCGCATGTTTTCTCTCTCCCGCGGCCGCAGATGGACCGCCTTGGATACAGTGTGGGCTTACCTGTTTCGCGTCGAACGCATTCTGACCCATCCCGGTGCGGTTGAATCCGCGATCCGGGCACGCATGCGTCGGAGCTAGTTAAAGGTTGAGCACCATAGGTTTATCGAGGGGGATCCACCGTATCGATTGTGTTTCGGCTGCCATAGCGGGTGATTTCTGCCAAGTAGTCTTGAAAAGCGTACCTCAGCGGCTTCTAAATCCGTCCTTCGCGTATTGCCTCTTACAGCACGACTGAAGCCCTGCCCTTCGTTCGATGAGTTTTCCGCAAGCTGTAAAGCCGCGCTCTTCAGCGGCTTTTCAAGAGATCAGAGTTCCGTGGGGTGTCTAGCGGCTGAGGAAAAGTAGGACAATAATTCTCGCTCCCCAGCAGCGAACGCCTCAGTTTGACTCAAGCCCGAGCGCTGCAAGTGTGCGCAGGACGGGCATCCGGAGGTTTGTTGACTTCGCGCCGGGAAGCTGGTTTAGTCACGCTGGTTCACTGTGCGAGAAAGATTGGTGAACGACCTTACGGCACTTTATAATCTGGATTCTAAGGCATACCGGTCTGGCAATGCGGCCGCTGGGTACAGTTCTGATCCCGATAGGTCACAGTTATCGTGCCTCACGAAGATTCGCGAGAAAACCCGGCCACTTTCGGGCAGTTGGAGGTAGAGGTTGAGGGACGGCCGACCGTTCTTCCCAGCGGTTCTTCCGCTGCTCCCCTCGGATTTCCTGTAGGGCCTGTTGGCGTTGATAAACCTCATGCGGCTTTCCTTAAGGAAAGCCGCACACGCGGTCATGTCCGGTGCAGCGTACAGGAAATCCGAGTCCACCACTGGCCATGTTCGATTTACCGACTGGGTGAACTTTCAAGCGCATGAGTGTCTATCCCCCACCATCGGAACCGGTCGTACTCCCCGAGTATCGCGAACCTAGCACACCCGAGCGTTCCTTCCTTACCCTCGGGTTGAACGACGGCCAGACCCTGCAGCACTTCCTCCTCATTGGCAAGAAATATATCTGGCTGGTGTTGGTCTGCGCCCTGCTGGGCACAGGCGCGGGGTTCATCGAGAATGCCACAAGCCCGTAAGGAATATCGCTCTTCGGCGAACATTGAGATTACCCAGGACACTGCCGATCAATTCCGGATGGATACCGGCGGAGGCTACGACAGCGGATACATCGACGTCGCCAAGCTGGATACAGAGATCGCGATTCTGAAGAGTTCGACCCTGGCGATGGCGACCATCGAGTCGCTGCACCTCGATCAGAACAAGGATTTTTTACCGCCGGGCTCCAATTATGTCGTTCGATCTATCGAAGATACGCGACCGTCACGCATTAATCGGGATCTTTGAAGGAGGTCTGGCGGCTGAACGCTATGGCCACACCAACATTCTCGAGCTGAGCTACACGGCGCGCAATCCTCAGCTGGCCGCAGACATTTGTAACACCCTGATTGCCAATTACGTAGAGCACAACTTCAGTCAAAATTACGCCGCCACGCAGCAGGTCTCGGATTGGCTGGGACGGCAACTGGGTGACCTGAGGAAACGGCTGGAGGCCAGCCAGGAGCACATGCTGACGGTGCAGAAGGATATCGGCCTGGTTGGCATTGACCAGACGCAGAGCATCGTGCTTTCCCGCCTGGTGGACATCGGCCACGACGTAACCGCGGCTGAATCGCAACGGCTGGTGGCGGAAGCCAAGTTGATTACCATGCAGAGTGCGCCGCCCGATGTGCTGGCGACCCTGAGCGGCGATCCTGTTTTGATGAGTTTGAAGGAACGGATGACCTCCCTTCAAGCCGAGTATGCGAACCTGAACGCGAAGTATGGCGATAAGAATCCCAGGCTGCTCGAGCTTCGCTCGGAAATGGCTGAAGTCACCGAGGCCACGAAGCGCGAGCAAGGCACGGTCATTGCCCGCGCCCAGGAAGAGGTGAACGCGGCCAAACAAAACCAGGACGCCCTGCAGCGCAGGTTGGATCAGGAAAAAAGCTCGGCCTACATGGGCAACTCCAAGGCCGTGGAATACTCTCTCGCCCGCCGGGAATATGAATCCAATCGATCGCTGTACGACGGACTGCAACAGCGATTGCAGGAGGCGGGGATCATCGCCGGCCTGCACTCGACAAATATCCGGAAGATCGATCCTGCGGATGCTCCGGACTTCCCCAGTTCTCCACGTCAAGTCGGTCAACCTGACGCTCGGCCTGCTCTGCGGCCTGGGCATTGGCTTGCTCTTGTCCTTCCTGGTGGAAGCTCTGGATACCAATATCAAAACCATCTATGACATTGAAGAGCGGCTTGGCCTGCCCATGCTGGGCGTGGTTCCGCAGGTGGACACCAAGCTGCTCTCCCCGGAGACTTTTGTCAGGGATGCTACCTCGTCCGCTACCCGGCGCCTGGTCACGGCTGGCTGAAGCGTACCGGTCGCTGCGCACTACCATTCTTCTTTCCCGCGCCGGCACGCCTCCCCAGGTCATTCTGATCAGCAGCGCCAAGCCCTCCGAGGGCAAGACGTCGATCACCACGTTGGAGTCGATCGTGTTTGCGCTCAATGGCGCCCGGGTACTGCTGATCGACTCTGACCTCAGGCGGCCGTCGGTACATCTGCGGTTCAGGATCGCCAATAAGGTTGGGCTCACCTCTGTACTGACGGGCAAGGCCGGTCTGGAAGAGGCAATCGTTCCTGTAACGGCCCTGCCCGCCCTTCACATTCTGCCCGCAGGTCCTATTGCACCCATGCCCGCCGAGTTGCTGGGATCGCTGCAGATGCAGAGGTTGGTTGAGGGCTTACGCGCCAGCTACGACTTCATCCTGATCGATACCCCTCCGGTTTTGACGGTGACCGACGCGGCGGTGCTGGTCTCCGTCAGTGACGGCGTGGTGCTGGTTCTGCGCTACGGACAGGCCACCAGGAACGTGGTCGCGCGGGCGAGCGAGATCCTCTTGCGTTCCGGAGCTCACCTGCTGGGAGTGGTGTTGAACGCGGTGGACCTGCAATCGTCCGATTACGCCGAATACTATGGGCGCGCTTATAACGACTACTACCAATCCCGTGTGGATGTCGAAGAGTAGCGTTTGAAAGCAATTGTTGCCACGGGATTCGGCAAGCTCCACTTTCACGAAACAGCCCGCGCTCTGGCCGCTGCCGGGGTAGAAGTCAACTTCCTCACCGGCTGGGTACCCAAGGACAATCAGACCGCCCTGGTGGAGCTCCTGGGAAAATTCCTGGGAGAGAGGCACTTGGCTGCGCGCATGGCCGCCCGGCAGATTGGGATCCCAGGGGTCTCTGTCACTCCGGTCGCCTGGGTCGAGTTTGCCGGGACTTTCATAAAATTGGTCCAACGCACCCGCGTGATCCCTCTCGACCTCGCCTATGGCATGGAATTTCGTCTGGCCGCCTGGGGCAGCCGGAAACATCTGAAGGATGCCGATGTGCTGCTGGTACGCAGCGGAGCAGGCCAATCCGGCGCGATCCGCAAAGCGCGCGGGAACGGACTGGCGATTGTCACCGATCACTCTATTGCCCATCCGGCCTTTATGCACCGGGCGCTGCGGGAAGAGTTTGCCCGCTTCGGTCTACCCGCCGGCTACGACCCGCGAGCGGATCTGTGGAAGCTGGTGCTGCGTGATTGCGCCGATGCTGACCTGCTGCTGGTCAACTCCGACTTCGTGAAGAAAACTTTTGTCGACGAAGGCTACCCTGCGGAAAAGGTCCGTGTGGCCTACCTCGGAGTACGGGAAGAGTTCTTCGACCTGAAGCGCGATTACCGCATCGATGGGCCGGTGAAGATTCTGTTTACCGGGAACTTCGATATTCGCAAGGGCGTGCGGCTCTTGCTGGAAGCGATTCGCAGCTGCCGCCGGTCCGGGCTCGACCTGCGCCTGGAGTTGATGGGTAATCTGGGCAATGGGGCGTCTTGCCTGCAACGCAGGCGACGACCAATTTTTTACCCACACCGCCTTTGCCCCTCTCCAGCAGGTCTGCCGCGGCCTTTGCCCGTGCAGACCTGTTCGTCTTTCCCACTTTTGCCGAGGGCTCGTCGCGCTCTGGAATGGAGGCCGCTGCTGCTGGCCTGCCCATCATTACGACAGAGAATTGCGGACTTGCCGCTGGAGCACGGAAAGAGCGCGATCTATGTACCGGTGAACGATTCTGACGCCCTGGCCGAAGCCATCTCCCAGCTCTCCTCGCAAGAAGGTCTGCGCGAGCAGATAGGCAGAAATGCAATGAGAACGGTGACGGAACACTATACCTGGACGCATTACGGGCACCAGGTAGCGGGGTACTTGCAGGAAGCCGTCGAAGCTTCCTCTGCACGATAGGCTCTGATCACCGAGAGCAGCCGCTTCCCGAATGGGCCGCATAGTAAACGACCATGTTCATGGGGTAGTGCGGGTCCGCCACTGGGGTGCAAACCCTGCTATACGTAGCCTATGCGCAACCCGTTGCAAATATTGCGGGACCTCTTTCATCCGCTGTACTACATGCGCAAGTTCGCCACAGGTCGATGGTTAATCCGGCTTGCAGATACGCCAACGTGGCTCTCAATTCCTGGAATTCGTTTTAAAGTTCGTGGGCGCCTGGTCACTCACGGGTTGGCTTTTTCTGCTGTTGGATCCAATGAGCCAGCAGCAGAGGCCCTCGCGCTTACTTGTGTTGATTCTCTCGATTTAAAGTCTTTTTGGGACGTGGGCGCCAACATTGGCTTCTACACCTGGCTACTCAAATCCTCGTTCCCTGCTATGCGCGCAGTCTTGATCGAGGCGTCTCCGTCCAATGCCGATCTGGTTCGCAAGACGTTAGAGAGAAACCGTTTCTCAGATGTGGAGTTAATCGCAGCAGGAGCAAGCGATTCCAAGGGCTCCGGTATGTTACGCGTCGATTCCGAGGCGGGCGCAACTTCAACGCTCGACGATGCTGCGGAACAAACCTTCGAAGAGCAGCACTGGGGCGTTCCAGTCGGAGCGAGTCCCAATTTCGCTTATTACCATCGACGAGGAACGCTCGCGCCGGTCGAGCATCGACTTTATCAAGATTGATGTCGAGGGTCATGAGGCAGCCGTGTTGCGTGGTGCACAGAAAACGATCTCCTCTGATCAGCCGCTGCTCTTTGTCGAATGCTTTCACCCAGATCGCGCCTGCTTAAAACCTCTAGAGGGGTTGGGATACAAATTTGTCGACGGCGACCGCCTGACGGAAAAGCCCGAGCCGCACACGTCGAATTATTTTGGGTTTCCAACGAGGTTTCACGGCGCTATTGATCTGGTTCTGCGGGCTGCCAGTGAACGCCGAAGGAACTGATCTCGGTGAGCGCTATCGGTTCGACTGCGCCAAGGAGCTACATAGAACTGGACGTGTGGGTTAGACGATTAGTCCCAGATGGAGTTCCACCGCTTGCAGTAAGGAGCCGGCAACGGCGTCAGCGCTCTCTGCAGCAGCCGCGGCTCCGGCCTTCTGACGCTCGGCTTCTCCGTGGATAAAGATGGTCTTCATACCCATTCGCTTTCCGGCTTGGATGTCTGAAAGCGAATCGCCGATGACCACGCTGTTGTGGGCAGCGGCCTGGGGAAAGTCTTTGCATGCTTGTGCAAAGAGCCCAACGTCTGGTTTTCGACATTGGCACTGCGCCAATGTCGTGAGGACAGTAATAGATCGCGTCCAGCCGCGCGCCATGCAGTGCCAGATGAGCCCGCATGTTGCTGTGAATAAGCTCCAACTGGGCATCCGTAAAGAGGCCCAATGCGATGCCTCGCTGATTGGTGACCAGCATCACGGTCATGCCAGCGCGGTTCATCCTGGCGATCGCCTCCACTGCCCCTGGTAGCCATTGAAATTGCTCCCAGCTGGTGACGTAGGCGCCCTCAGGCTGCTTGCGGTTCAACACGCCATCGCGATCGAGAAAGACGTAGCGCACCAGGCTGCGATTTATGGTCATTGCTGAACGATATAATTACCGGGGCTGCAGCAGTTGGCACATGCTAACCCAGGACTCACGTCCTGGGCTACTCTCAGCCGTCCCCTTCGGACGAAGTCCAGGGCTGTCAGCCGTCTCTACGGGACTCAATTTGGAGAAGTAGTTCTCGCGCAGACTCTTAGCATGCCCATCCAGCGCATTACTTTACTGAGCTTTCGCACCTTTGGCGATTACGTGCTGAAGGCGCCTTTTCTGTTTGAGCTCTTCCGGCTGTATCCGAATGCTGAAATCACCATGATCACCAACCGTAAGGGCGGACTGGTCTATCCCCTGGTAGACTCGCGCCTGAAGTTGGTGGTCGTCGACCATGGTGACACAAAACTCCGGAGTACTCGGCACGCTCTTCAGAGATCCCACGGGCGGATCTGGTCTTCGCCCTCGATGACAGCCGTACCACGCTGGTTCTCTCTCTGTTGGTGCGCGGTAAGCGGAAGACAGGATGGATCCAGGGGCTTAGCCTTCTCTACGCGGAGGGCGGCTTTTTTGAATGGAAAAGTGTTCGGCCCTGGCTCTCGGCGGTGGTGAAGTCCGTTTACCGGCCCGGCCGCATTCGCCGGCCGGAAGACAAGCACGACGCAGAAGTGGAACTCGAACTACTGAATCTGCAGGGAGAGGGCCGGCCGCTTGCTTCGTATCGCAGCCATTACGCATCCCCTCCAGCCATGCGGCGGGATCCACCCTATATCTATTGCGCGGCCGAAGCCGGTTGGCAGGCAAGGCAGCTTACCGATCAACAATGGGCGGGCATCATCGCTGACCTGCTGCGAGCTTTCCCTAAACATACGATTGTGGTCCACGGCGCGGCGGGCGCAGTGAAGGAATTCGCGTCAGAGGCACGAGTCGTTTCGTACGGCCAAGGGTCCGTCAAGGAGCTCTTCGACAAAGTCTCGGCAGCGGAGCTGGTGATCGCGCCCGATAGTTTTGCCCTGCACCTGGCTTCGCTCTACGGTGTGCCGGCGATCGGCTATTTCGGGCCGGCGCATCCGCACCGCTTCCAGCCAACTGGCGCGGGCAGCAGCAGCCTCTTCCACCAGCCGGAGTGTTCGCCCTGCCTGCAGCTGCGAGGTAACAGCCCCTGCCGCAAAGGGCTGATTCAATGCAGTTCGCTGGCGGCAATGAAGCCGGCGGAGTTTGTCGCTGCGGCGCAAGCGGCGCTGGTGGCTGGTAACTGACAATGGATCGCCATGGCCATTATTTCGCTCACGCTTGAATTGCGCATCGAGCATGCCCAGTCGCTGAAAGACCGCCGGCAGGTTGTCCGCAGCCTCAAGGAGAAGCTTCGTCATGGCTTCAATATTTCGGTGGCCGAGTTGGACGAGGCAGTCACCTGGCAGTCCGCAACCATCGGCGTCACTGCGATCTCCAGCTCGCGGGACTATCTTTCCGGCCTTATGCGGCAGGTGGAGAATGCCGCCGTACGCATCGCCAATGACCTGGGCGCCCAGGTGGCCGACTCGTGGTGCACCTTCCTCGAGGAGGAGTCTGAGGATTAAAGCGGTTTCGCAATTACGTGGCCTGTTAACATCGCGAGGTGTGGTTTTCCTTGGGAGAAAACCACGAAGAGGGCTTTCGCTTCGGTCTACACCAATTGCGAACCGCTTTGCGGTTTTCTGATACCCTAAGAGGTTTAGCTAAGGACTATTTCCATGGTGGAACCACGGGCACGAAAGTACCATCGCGACCGCGTCGCGGAAACGCTGCGCGAAGAGATCAGCGGCATGATCGTGGGCGAACTCGCTGACCCCCGCATCAGCTTCGCCTATGTCAGTGAGGTGGTGATCAACCCCGGCGGCAAGTCCGCGCGGGTCTACATCGCTGTCGATGGCGGCGAAGTGGAGGAAGAGAAGACACGAGAGGCGCTGACTGCAGCCCGGGGCTTCATCCGCCACGAATTGCTGGAGCGCATGGGCGTGCGCCACGTTCCTGAGCTGTCGTTTCAGATCGACAAATCCAAGCATCTCAAGTTGCGCATCGACGAGCTGCTCGGGCGCAATAGAAAAACCCAGAAAGCGGACGCGCAAAGAGACTCCCCCAAAGCCTCAGGCGGCCGCAACGTCCAAGGAGTAGCAGCAGCCTCTGACCGGCTGTCTTGTCATGCAATCCACGCCAGCTATCGACGCGGTGCTCAGCTCTATTGCCAGAGCCGAACACCTTCTGGTGACCGCGCATGCGCGTCCCGATGGGGATGCGATTGGCGGCCTGCTCGCCTGCTGGATGATGCTGCAGCGCATGGGCAAGAGGGCCGACATGGCGCTGAGCGACCGGGTGCCTTGCATTTACCGGTCACTGCCCTGCGCAGCGCAGATTCGGCACTGGAGCCGGGTGGAAGGCGACTACGACACCGTGATCCTGCTGGAATGTGATGGCATCGAGCGAACCCGCCTGGATGGACTGGAGAACCGGTTGCTGATCAATATCGACCACCACACCAGTGGCCGTGCTTTCGCCCACGTGAACTGGATCGACAGCAACGCCTGCGCGGTCGCAGAGCTGGTCTACCAGCTCGCCGGCGCGGCCGGCATTGAGATTACACCGGATATGGCCACCTGCCTCTACACCGCCGTGCTTTCCGACACCGGCTCCTTCTGCTATGAGGGCACCGACGCTAACACCTTTGAACTCGCGCGCAACCTGGTTCGCCAGGGAGCCGATCCGGTACTCATCGCACAGGAGGTTTACTTCTCCAACCCGGCTGCGAAGATACTTTTGCTCGGCGCCGCGCTAGCCAACCTGCAGCACGATGGAGGCCTGGCCTGGCTTTGGGTCACTGAGAACGACATGGATCGCACCCGCGCGGCGGAAGAGGACTGCGAAGGGATCGTCAACTATGCCATTGGCATTCGCGGGATTGAGGTCGCTGTCTTTCTGCGCGAACTGCGCGACCATCGCGTCCGCCTCAGCCTGCGCAGCAAGGGGCGAGTGAACGTGGCCACCATCGCAGAGCGGTTTGGCGGCGGCGGTCACGAAAATGCCAGCGGTTGCACCCTGGACGGCCCACTGCCGGTGGCCACGGAACGGATTCTCCAATATCTCCGCGCTGCGATGGCGGATGCTGCCTCTTTCCTCGCGTGAATGAAGCCTTCGCCCCGTTTTTTCGTGGTGCTTCATCCGGCAGCGGGTTCTCCTCTCGCCGGGCCGATGAATCTGATAGCCTTGTGGCCGTAGTTCAATGTGACGGTTCCCTTTTTTGCATTCCTCTTTATAACCGTGGCCTTGCTGCAACCCATGGAGTCGTGGTCCTACCCCCTGGCAGAATCGATGGTTGAGAAAAAAGCAATGCTGGGAACGCCTCGAGTACTTCATCGGCCAGCCACCGGTCTGAAGACGTTGGAAGATCGTTTCCCTGGCCTGCGCGACACCCTGGAGGCCATCAGCCTTTTCGTTTTTACCCCTTTTTTCCTGTTCTATGGACTGGTGCCCGTCTTCGGGGGAGATGGGCTTGGCCTGGTAGGCGCCGATGAGCCCAGGTATGCGCAGATCGCCCGGGAGATGCTCACCCGCCGTGACTATGTCACCCCGGTGCTATGGGGCCATCCCTGGCTGGAGAAGCCCGCTCTCTACTACTGGCGCGCCATGTTTGCCTTCCTCGAGTTTGGCGTGCACGACTGGTCGGCGCGTCTTCCCTCGGCCAGTTTTGCTTTCATCCTGGTAGCGCTGATCTACCTGCACCTCCGCCGCTTCCGGCCGGGGAGCCAGTTGGATGCCGCATTAATCACCGCTTCTTGCGCCGGCATCGTCGGCTTCGCTCGTGGAGCCTCAACCGATATGCAGCTGGCCGCGCCCTTTTGCATCGGCATGCTCGGCTGGTATGCCTGGTACGAGACGGACAGGAAGTTCTGGCTCTTCGACCTCTATTTCTTCGTCGGCGTGGCTACGCTGGCCAAAGGTCCAGTGGCCCCCGTTATGGCGGTGGCCATCATTTTCACCTTCGCCGCCCTGCGACGGGAGTGGTCTCTGCTGCGCCGCACCGTCTGGACCCCCGGGGTGATTCTCTACTTCGCCATGGTGTTGCCCTGGTATATCGCCGTACAGCGGCGTAATCCCGATTTTCTGCGCATTTTCTTCCTGGAACATAACCTGGAACGCTTCGCCACCAACCGTTACATGCATGAGCATCCTTTTTGGTACTACATTCCCATCATGCTGCTCGCGCTTATGCCGTGGTCGGTCATCGCCATGCGCGCCCTGGCGGAGGCGGTTCAGCAATCGATTGCCGAGTGGCGGGCGCGGCTGACCAAACACCATTACGTTGGTCATAGCCGATGGGGCGATGCCTTTCCCGAATTTCTGGTCCTGTGGACGCTTTTTCCGATCATCATTTTTTCTCTTTCCCACTCCAAGCTACCGGGCTACATCCTGCCCTCCATTCCGCCGCTCACCATTCTCACCGGGGATTACATCAATCGCATTCGCCAGAAGGGTCTGAACCTATGGCTGCTGCTGCTGCATGCTCTGCTCTCCGCGATCACCATCATCCTTTTGCTGCTGCTGCCGTGGCATATCACCCACCCAGGGGGGAGACCACCCGTCAGTATTCTGCTGCCGGCGGTTTCCAGCGGCTTGGCTGCCGCACTCCTCATCCTGGTCGTCGTCGCCCGCTTTGGGGTAGCACGCCTGCGCATCGGCCACCATGGTCCCGCTGGTCGTCATGCTGTTGTTCATCTTCGGGGTCGGCCCGTTCTTTGGCCTGCCGGCAATCACGGCCACCAAGAAGAACATCCGCCTGCTGGACGCAGCCTACTCTGCCCGGCCGCTGGCTGCCATCATCAGCCAGATTGAGCGGCCTAACGAAGGCGTTGCCGTGTACAAGGTACGGCGCGACGTCGAATATGGCCTTTCCTTTTACCGGAATCACCTGGTCGAGAACTATGAGCAGGACGGCATTCCTTCCGGGGAGCACATCCTCATCACCCGCGAAGCGTACGCCGGCCAATTGCACACTCTGCTGGCTGGCCGATCGTACCAACCGCTCTTTTCCTATCCGGCGCAAAGTCTTGCGGTCTACCAGGTCTTCGCCAAACCTTAGGGCAGACGCTGGTTCGGCTTTCCTACGGTGTGGGTTTCCAGGGGATGGCCTTGTGCCGTACACTCCTGTTCAAACGCCGAGGGCTGCGGGGCACGGCGAAAGGCTTGGACTATGGGCAAGCATAGGGCGGAATGACACCCGCCCTACACCTGGAGATTCTCGATTTGCGCCACTTCTCCGCCGGCAACCTCAAGCCGGTGCTGGAGGCGGAAAGCCGTGTTTGGAACGAGCGCCTGCGCTGGGATTTTCAGGCTTCGGCCAACCTGCTGCTGCAGTATCTCGACTCCCGTCTTCTGCCGGGCTACGTCGCCATCGAGAACGGCCGCATCTGCGGTTACGTCTTCTGTGTTTACGAGAATGAAAAGGCCCTGGTCGGCGACGTTTTTGCCATGCCGTCCGCGGCCAATCCTCAGTCGACTGCGGACGTCGAGCGCTCTCTGCTCGAGCATATGATCGAGTTGCTGCAACATTCTCCCGGGGTGGACCGCATCGAATCGCAACTGCTGCTGCGGCCGCACGGCACCCATGCAGAGACCCTGCGCAATGCCGGATTCCAGATCTACGAACGACTATTTATGGAGCTTGAACTCAGTTCCGCAAGCCTGCTCGGAGAACCGCCCGAGGCCGCCCTGGACGAGTTGGAATTGCGCGCCTGGCGAGACAGCGATTTTGCCGCAGCGGGCCACCTCATCGCGCACGCCTACGAAGGCCATCTGGACGGCATCATCAACGATCAGTACCGCTCCGTCTCCGGCTCGCTGCGGTTTCTGCACAACATCGTCCGCTTCCCGGGTTGTGGACTGTTCGACGCTTCCGCTTCGCGCGTTCTCGCCTACCGCAATCGCGAAGAGATTGCCGCTCTGCTGCTCTGCTCCCGCGTACGGGAAGATGTCGGCCACGTGACGCAGATCTGCGTCAACCAGCAATATCGCCGTCGCGGACTCGGCGCATGGCTCTTGGCCGACTGCTCGCGCGCGCTGCGCAGATCCGGTTTTCAGGCGCTCACGCTTACCGTCACGCGGCAAAATTCCGAGGCGGTTGCACTCTATCTCCGTACCGGATTCGTCACCCGTCAGACCTTTGACGCCTTGGTTTGGGAACGCCGCACGAGAGCCCGGTGATCACTGGAACATCCCCGGAACCACCGCTCCTTGTGTATTCTTGAGTGATGGCGCAAAGAGCAGACGGGGCAAAGAAAACGGCAGATTCGAAGACAAGCCGGTTGGGGTATATGGCACTCATTGCGGGCTGGCTCATCCCCGGGGCAGGCCACCTTATGCTGAAACGTTGGGGCCGTGGGGTTCTGATCCTGGCTTCGATCAGCTGCATGTTTGTGTTGGGCATCATGATGGGCGCCAGGCTCTACGCGCCCAATACCGCCGACCTTCTGGACATGCTGGGCTTTCTGGGTGATCTGGGAGCGGGCCTGCTTTATCTGATTGGCCACGGCCTTGGATTGGGGCAGGCGCCGGTGCAGGTGGTAACGGCCGATTACGGGGCAAAGTTCGTCGTGGTCGCTGGATTGTTGAACCTGATCTCAGCCGTGGATGCGCATAGTATCGCCGTGGGGAGAAAGCCATGAGCATTGCGCCTTCTCATTTCACAACCGTCATTCTGTTTGCCATCTTCGCCTCGACCATTTTCGGCATCACGCAGCGAAGCACGCCCAAGGCCATGGTTCGCTATGGGGCCTATTGCTTTGCGCTGTTTCTGGGAGCCGTGATCGTAGCCAGCTGGGTTATGTATTTCATCCGCCACTAGCGCGCTCGCCAAAAGCAATCAGGGGCTGCGGCCCCGTCGTTTTCGGCCCACGTACGCCTTGGCGAACGAGGGGCACCCGCCCCGATTTAATTGGGGTAGTGAATCCTAGATGCGGACTAGTTCGGTTTGTATTGGTCCGGTGACGACGGCCCGGCCTGGCTCGGTCAACATATTTACTTCGCTGCGTACTCCGAATTGCGAGAGGTAGATCCCGGGTTCTACGGAGAAGCAGGTGTAAGGCAGAATCAGACGCTCGTCGTGAGTTTCGAGATTGTCCAGGTTGGCTCCATTACCGTGGGTTTCGGTTGAGATGCTGTGTCCGGTACGGTGGGTGAAGTATTCCCCGAAGCCGGCGCCCTGAATCACGTTGCGGGCCGCGTCATCAGCCTGCCAGCCTACAATCTCCTGGCCGGCAGCAAATGCCTCTTGTACGGTTTTGATTGCCGCATCCCGCGCCTTCGCGACCAGGGAGAAAACTTGCCGTTCGCGGTCACTGGGCTCGCGGCCAACTACGCCGGTCCAGGTGATGTCATAGGTGCAGGTCTCCGGACGGTCCATGCGTCCCCAAATATCGATGAGGACGAAATCGCCTTGTTTGATCGGCCTGGAGGCCGCAGCAGTCGGCTCGTAATGGGAGTCGGAGCTGTTCTCATTCACTGAGACATTTGGCCCATAGCCGTCGGCAATGCCCGCACGCCGCATCGCTTCCTGGAGCCAGCGCATCATTTCGTATTCATTGACCGAAGCGCCGCTTTTGAGACGCGCGCCCATATGCTCCCAGGCGCCTCGGAGAACCCCATCGATCGCCCGCTGGGCCTCGTAATGACTGGCAATTTGCTCCGCGGTCAGCACCGCCTCAAAGCGGCTTACCAGGTCGGCGGAGCTGACAATGGTTTTGCCCAGTTCCCGCAGGACTTCGATCGTTCCCGCGTCAACCAGCGATACGTACATGATGGCGTTGCGCGGCGAGTACTGCATGGCCAGCCGGGTGTATGGCTTGAGCATGGTGCGTAAGCCGGTCTCCAGTTCCTGCCAGGACGAATAAACCTGACCACTACCGGGCAGTGACTCCAACTTGCCACTCTCCACCCGGTGCGTCAGCTTGCGCGGTTCGCCATGAGTTGGAATGAGGTAGTACCAACGCCGCGATATGTGCGAGGACTCGCTAAGGCCGAGAATGCGATAAGCAATCGGGTCGCGGTGATGATGGTCGTAGAAGAGCCAGCCGTCCACCTGCTGATCTCGCAGCGCCTTCTGGATCTGTTCGAGATTCATCTTCACCCGAGAATTTTTATGGGATTTCAGACTCGAGAATGCCCCACACCTCAAAAGCGAGATGTGGGGCACCCTTGATTTGTCGGCTACTGAGCAGTCAGCTCTGCAGCTACACGCTCGGTTACGAAGGCCTCAACGGTATCGCCAATCTGAATATCGTTGAAGTTGGCAATGCCCATGCCACACTCCATGCCGTTGGTGACTTCGCGCGCATCGTCCTTGAAGCGCTTGAGCGAAGAGAGCTTGCCCTTGAAGACCTGTTCTCCATCGCGCATGAGGCGAACTTCCGCATCGCGCTTGATGGAGCCGTCGACCACGCGGCAACCGGCAATCGTACCCACCTTGGGGATCCTGAAGATGTTGAGCACCTGCGCGCGGCCTACGTAGTTCTCCTTGATGGTCGGCTCGAGCAAGCCCAGCATGGCCTTCTTGATCTCGTCCTGCAACTCGTAAATGATCGAGTGCAGCCGGATCTCGACTCCATCCTGCTCTGCCAGATCGGCCGCCTTGCGCTCCGGGCGCACGTTGAAGCCGATGACAATCGCGTTCGAAGCCGATGCCAGCAGGATGTCGCTTTCCGTGATCGCGCCTACGCCGGTGTGAAGGACCTTGATGCGCACCTTCTCGGTCGACATCTTCTGCAGCGAGTCGGCCAGTACTTCGACCGATCCGGTCACGTCTCCCTTAAGGATCAGTGGCAGTTCCTTAACCCCAGCCTGCTTGATCTGCTCGGCCAAGACCTTCCAACGAAACCCGCGAAGACTTCGCCAGCTGCGACTCGCGCTCCTTCATCTTGCGATACTGCGCGATGCCCTTGGCCTTATCGCGGTCGGCAACGACCAGGACCGTGTCGCCTGCGTCCGGCATGCCTTCCAACCCCAGAATTTCCACCGGGGTCGAGGGCACGGCTTCCTGAGTGGCACGGCCGCGATCGTCAAACATGGCGCGCACCTTGCCGAAGGTATTGCCCATGATGAAGCTGTCACCGGCGCGCAAGGTACCGTTCTGGACCAGCACCGTAGCTACGGCGCCGCGTCCGCGGTCGAGTTTGGCTTCGATCACCGTACCTACCGCTGGACGATCAGGGCTAGCCTTCAAGTTGCCCAAGGTCTGCAACCAGGCAGATCATTTCCAGCAGCAGATCGAGGTTCTGCTTCTTCTTCGCCGAGACGTCCACGAATACCGTGGAGCCACCCCACGCTTCCGGCACCAGCCCGCGGTCGCCCAACTGCTGCTTGACGCGATCCGGCTGTGCATCCGGTTTATCGATTTTGTTCACGGCAACAATGATGGGCACATTCGCTGCCTTGGCATGGTCGACCGCTTCCAGTGTCTGCGGCATAACGCCATCGTCCGCCGCCACCACGATCACGACGATGTCGGTGACCTTGGCGCCGCGGGCGCGCATGCGGGTGAAGGCCTCGTGGCCCGGGGTATCGAGGAATACGATCTCGCGCCCAAATGCGGGCGAGTCCTTCTTGGCGATACGCACCTTGTAGGCGCCGATGTGCTGCGTAATACCGCCCGGCCTCACCCGAAGCCACATCGGTCTCCCGGATGGCGTCCAGCAGTGAGGTCTTGCCGTGATCGACGTGGCCCATGACGGTGACCACGGGCGGCCGCGTCACTTCGATCTCGCTGACATCCTCATCCTTCATGAGGTTTTCGAGGGCCTCGTTGGCCATCTCGTCTTCGAAGGTGATGACCTGGGTGTCGGCCCCAAACTGGGCGGCCACATCCTTGACCAACTCAGCGTCGAGCGATTGGTTGACGGTGACAAAGACGCCGCGCATGAGCAGCGAAGCGATCAGGTCTTTGCCGCGTACTCCCAGTTTTTCCGCCAGATCCTTTACGCTGATGCCTTCTGTCACCGTGATGGTACGGGTGATGGGCACCGGCTCCTGGGGGATCTGCGCTCCGCCAAAACGAGGCGGGGGCGCAAAGCCCTTCATTGGGCCTTCCTTGGTCTTGGGATACTGTTGGCGTCCGCGCCGTTGCTGCGGAGCGGCTCTCTGGGGACGAGGAGCTTCCCCTGGAGGCGGTGTTAGACCGCCCGCGCCACCTGCTCCGGGGCGAGGCGCACCGAAGCCGGGGCGTGCACCAAAACCAGGGCGCGGAGCGCCAAAGGCGGGCCGTCCACCGGGGCCGGGAGGGCCACCTGGGCTGGTCCGCGTGGGATGCATCGGCCGGCGCGCACCACCAGGACCATCCTGGGTCCGGGGCGGATATCCTGAGCCACCGCCGGGTCCGCCGGACGGGTCCACCGCCGGGCCGGCCACGATCAAAGATGGGCCGTCCGCGCTGAATGGGGCCCCCTGGTGCCTGAGGGGCGCTGGAGGGCGGCGCTGCCTGGGCCACTGGCGGCGGAGGCGGCGCGAGGTACACCGGGCGCGGACCAGTCTGGGGCATGATTACGCGTCGTGGCGCCGGCGCCGGAGGTAGGTGGCGGAGGGGCTATCTCCGGTGACGAAGTTACCGGTCTCGATCGAATCAGAAGCCTGCGCGCCGGCCGCAGCTGTAACCTCCGGAGCACTCGCAGCCTGAGGAGGCGACACGGGCGGAGGCGCTTGCGGCTTAGGCTGCACCGGCGGGACGGCCACCACACTCGAATGGGTCGCAGGTGGCCGAACCTCTGTGCCAGGTGCTGTGCCTACGCCTGCGGGCCTGAGGGTACCTGGAGCAACTGCCGGCGGCCGCACTTCCACGCCCGCGGCCGGAGGCTTAGCCACGACCGGCCCAGCGGGCGGCTTGGCGGCGATCGCTGGGGCGCTTGGCGGAGCGGCTACCACAATCCGCGGCTCCTGCCGGGGTTGGGGAACAATCCTTCGCGGAGCGGGCGGCGGTGGGGCCGGCGGACGTTGACCTAGCCCACCAAGGTTAGGCCGGGCCTGACCGGGCGAACTCTGGCCCGAGGCAGTATAGGAAGCCTGCCGGTTGGCCGGACGCGCTGCCGGTTGGCGAAACATTAGATCCCTGGCTGGGCACAGCCGGACGAAGAGTGCCCGGGGATGGCGGAGGCTACGTTAGTTGCCGTGCCAGCTCCCACAGGAGCTGAGGCTACCGGATGGGTTGGAGCGGAGGGCCTGGCTGCCTGGGGCTGAGCCGGCGGCGGAACGGGAGGCCGCTGGGCCACGGCCGCAGCTTCATCTTTTCTCTGCTGGATTGCCTTGAGCACATCGCCCGGCTTGGAGACTCGCGACCAGTCGATCTTCTGCTTTGGCTCGCTGTCTACCTTAGCGGCCCCGGCGCCGTTCTTCCCGCTACGTTGAAAGTGCTGACGTACCCGTTCTGCTTCATCGCCTTCCAACGAGCTGGAGTGTGTCTTCTTTTCAGTCACACCTACGGCTGTCAAGGCGTCAAGGATCGCCCTGCTCTTTACTTCGAGCTCGCGTGCTAAATCGTTAATCCGAACTTTGCTCATCCGTCCCTTTGTGTCCAACCCGCCGCCATTCAGACTCTCATCGCAACCTCACGGCCGTGGTATTGACAGGTATTATTATTATCCTCTGAAAACGTGGAATGTGCGCCACTCAACCACGCGGTTGCGTGCAATTTAAACTCCAACTGCCTACACGCCACCTTCGTCTACCTTTGCGTCCTGCCGGGTCTCCTGGCTGGCTTCTTCCACGTTGCCGTCATCTACGGTCTCCGACCTGGCTATTTCGTAATTCGGCGAATGGCTGGCCAGTACCTCACTGGTATCTTCCCGGCCGGGTGTTTCTGAAATCCCGCCAATGTCGTCGAGATCCGGGCCCGATTCCGTCAGCTCTTCCATGCGCATCCGGGCTACGTCGTCGCTGATCCGGCCCGACCCGTCCTCGACGTCTGGAGCTTCCCGCTCCCCCTCCTGATCGAGGGTAAGGGCGTCAATTTCCTCGGCAGCCTGGGCGTCTTCAATCGCCCTGGCCTTGGCTACTTCCTCTTCGTCTGACTTGGCCGCTGCTCCCTCCGCGGCGGGACGCTCTTCGCCGGGTTCGTATTCGCCAAAATAGTGCCGTACCGCCAGGCTGATCTTCTCCAGCGTCTTTTCCCCGATGCCGGGAATCTCTTCCAGCTGTTCGGGGGTCATGTCGGCCAGGGCCTCGACCGTGGTGATGCCGGCAACCACCAGCTTTTGGATGATCTGCTCGCCCAACTCCGTCACCTGTTCGATGGGGGTGGAAGGGCCGCCGCTCATTGCCTGCATCTGCTGCTCGACTTCCTGGCGCTTTTCTTCCTCGCTCTTGATGTCGATCTTCCAGCCCAGCAACTTGGCCGCTAAACGCACATTCTGGCCCTTCTTGCCGATGGCCAGCGAGAGCTGGGAGTCGTCTACGATGACCTCGATCTGCTTCTCTCCCAAGTCGGTGATGCTCACGCGGCTGACCTTGGCCGGCTGCAAAGCCTTCTCGGCAAAGGTGGTGATCTCCTCACTGAACTCGATGATGTCGATCTTCTCGCCGCGCAGTTCGCGAATGATGGACTGCACGCGCATTCCCTTCATACCCACGCAGGCGCCCACCGGGTCTACGTCCTTATCCCGCGACAACACGGCGATCTTGGTGCGCTCCCCGGCTTCACGAGCAATGGCCCGAATGACCACGGTATTGTCGTAGATCTCCGGCACTTCACTTTGAAAGAGGCTTTGCACCAGCTCGGGAACGGCTCGGGAGACGATCACCTGGGGGCCCTTGGCGGCGCGGTCGACACGCTGCAGCACGACGCGCACGCGCTCCCCGATGGCGAACTGCTCCAAACGCGACTGCTCGCGCTTGGGCATCCTGGCCTCGGCTTTGCCCAGGTCGAAGATTACGTCTTGCAATTCGAGACGCTTTACCGTGGCGTTCAGCACCTCGCCCAGGCGATGGGCGTACTCCTTGTAGACGGTATCCCGCTCGGCTTCGCGCACCTTCTGGAAGATGACCTGTTTGGCCATCTGGGCGGCGATGCGCCCCAGCACGTCGGTCGGCTTGTAGTAGCGGATTTCGCCGCCTGTCTCTACTTCAGGCGCCAGAGCCCGGGCGTCGTCCAGGGTGATCTGGTTCACCGGATCTTCCAGCTGTTCGGGAGCCTCGACCACGGTCTTGTAGACATAGGCCCGAATCTCACCCGATTCGCGGTCCAGTTCGGCCCGCATATTCTCCTGTGTTTTGTAGTACTTGCGCGTGGCCAGCGCAATCGCGTCTTCGACCGCGGAAACTACGATCTGGGGATCAATTCCCTTGTCCCGGCTCAGGGCCTCAATGCTTTGATAAAGAACACTCGCCATGTTTTCTCTCTTCTACGGTTTGCTCAAGCTACAAAATCTCAGGGGCCAGATTGGCCTTTTCGATATTGGCAAAGGCAATCTCGACCGTCTGGCCCTGGGGCGGGCCCTTCTTGCTCCCCTTTTGCTTCTTTGCCGTCAGGTCGAGCACAATTCCTTCCGGCTTCACCTCTGTGAGCTTTCCTAGCCAGTGCCGGTTGCCCGCCACCGGAGTGAAGGTCTGAATTTTCACCGGGCTGGCCTGGAAGCGCTCGTAATCGGCCCGTGTCGCCAGCTTGCGGTCCAACCCCGGCGAGGAGACCTCCAGGGTGTACTCGCTCCCTGGCACCAGATCCTCAACGTCGATTACCGTGCCAAAGTCCCGGCTAAAGCGTTCGCAATCCTCGTGCGTTACCCAGGCCAACTGATCGAGGGCTATGCCTTCACTTCCCAGATGCTCCAGCAGGCTTTGCTCCTCGTCCGCCGCCGCCCCCGCTCTGAGTTTCGCGCTGGCCTCCTCGGCCCGCCGGGTGCGCTGCTCGGAGTTTTGCTCAATAAAGACGCGCAAAACCCTATGCTTGCTGCCACCCAGATATTCGATCTCGACTACGTCCAGCCCGTGCGATGCCGCTACCCGATCCGCCGTGCGACGGATTTGCTCAATACTGAATGACATAATTGCCGCTTACCCCGGATTTCCTGCTACGCGGCCCTCCCAACGTCCGCGTGTGCGGCTTTCCGCTGAGAAAGCCGCATGAACCTCGCCAACGCCCCCAACCTCGACAGGAAATCCGGGGTCAAAGTGTAGATGCTTCGCCAATCCCCGAATTTCCTGCGGAACGTGGTGGCGTTAACGAACTCCATGCGCCTTTCTTCACCGAAAGGCGCACACGCGGCTCTGTCTACTGCAGCGTGGCAGGAAATTTGGGTCGAGCCAGTCCGCAGGCTGCGCGGCATCCCGGCCAAAAGAAAAGTGGGCTTTCGCCCACTCATTTCTCCGTGTTACTCCGCAGTGCGCTAAAGGCGAAGCCAAAGGACAAATTCGTCTGCTCCATCAGAATACGCCGTTTTCCGGTCAATTTCAACGGTCCCCAACCCGGCGTGAGACGGCGGCTTTTCCCTCAATAAGGAGGATTTCTCCTTTAGGTTATAGGATTAATAGAAGCTCTTCATGCACGGCTTGCATCCAAAGGCGACTTCTTAGATTGCTATTTCTCCTCATCGCCGAAACTTTGACAGATAACCATAGGAAATTCGTCCGACACCCCCTTTTATGATCCAGACACCTGTACCGGAAGCTCTTACCTTCGACGACGTCCTCCTCGTACCCGCCTACAGCGACGTTGTCCCCGCACAAGTAAGCACCCAGACCATGCTCACGCGTTCCATTTCCCTTAATACCCCGCTGCTATCCGCCGCGATGGACACGGTGACTGAGTCGCGCCTGGCCATTGCCATGGCGCAGCAGGGAGGCCTCGGGGTCATTCACCGCAATCTTTCGGTCGAACAGCAGGCCAGCGAAGTGGACAAGGTAAAACGCTCAGAAAGTGGAATGATCGTCGACCCGGTCACCATTGAGCCCCAGCAACTTATCTCCGATGCGCTGGATGTGATGCGGCGCTACAAGATTTCCGGCGTTCCGGTCACCCAGGGCAAGAAGCTGGTAGGCATTCTCACCAACCGGGACCTGCGCTTTGAAACCCGCACCGACATCCCCATCGGCGATGTGATGACGAAAGAGAACCTGATCACGGTTCCGGTGGGGACTACGCTCGAAGAAGCGGAAAAGATCCTGCATAAGCACCGGGTGGAGAAGTTGCTGGTGGTCAATGGCCAATACGAACTTAAGGGCCTGATCACGGTGAAAGACATCCAGAAGAAGCTGAAATACCCCAACGCTGCCAAGGACGACCAGGGCCGCCTGCGGGTAGGCGCGGCTATTGGCGCCACGGGCGACTTTCTCGAGCGTGCGGCGGAGCTGGTCCGTTTTCGGGTCGACGTGCTCTCCATTGACTCGGCGCATGGCCACTCCTCGCGTGTGCTCGAGGCCGTTCGCTTAGTCAAGAAGCGCTTTCCCGAAGTGGACCTGATGGCCGGCAATGTGGCCACGTACGAAGGGGCCAAAGCGTTGATCGAAGCCGGCGTGGATACAGTTAAGGTAGGCATCGGGCCTGGATCCATCTGCACCACGCGTATGGTGACGGGCGCCGGGATGCCGCAGATTACCGCCATCAGCGAGTGTTACCGGGCGGCACGTGCACATAATATCCCCGTGATCGCGGACGGTGGCATCAAGTACTCCGGCGATGTAACCAAGGCGATTGCCGCCGGGGCAAGCGTGGTCATGATCGGCTCATTGTTCGCGGGCGTGGACGAGAGCCCGGGGGAAACTATCCTTTATCAGGGGCGCAGCTTCAAGACCTACCGCGGCATGGGTTCCCTTTCCGCGATGTCCCAGGGCTCCGGCGAACGCTACTTCCAGGGAAAAGGCGATCTGGAGGAGAGACCCTCGACCGAGGGCGTCGTAGCCCGCGAGCGCAACGGGGAGAACCGGTTGGCCAAGTTCGTACCCGAAGGGATCGAGGGACGCGTGCCCCATCGTGGACCGCTCGAAGCCATGGTCTACCAGTTGGTAGGCGGGTTGCGTTCGGGGATGGGCTACGTGGGCTGCAACAGCATCCGGGAATTGCAGGAGAAATCCTGCTTTATCCGCATCTCCAGCGCCGGCCTGCGGGAGAGTCACGTGCACGACGTGATCATTACCCGCGAGGCGCCTAACTACCATGTCGAGTAAGTGGCGCTCCCAGCAACCTCCTCTCTGAAAGGGGACGGAATGCTCGTCATCAATCGCGCAAAGCGGTTTAGAAACCTGCGGGCGATTGTGCACGCTCATCCCGATCACCAGTTTTCTTTTTTCCTTCGCGCAAGCACCCACAGCGCGACCAGAAGTCGAAGTCGCATCCGTCAAGAGGAATCTTTCGGGAAGCCGCCCATGGTTGGTACCGCCGGTGGGCGGACGATTTACGGCAACCAACGTCACACTGGAGCAGCTGATTGGTGTCGGTTGGAAGCAAAAACTTTCAGGCGGCCCGTCGTGGGTTACTACAGACGGTTATGACGTCTCGGCCGTGGCGCCGGAACCCAACGTAAGCGCCGATGAATTTTCGCTGATGATGCAGAACCTCCTAAAGGACAGGTTTGCCGCTGAGGGTTCACACCGAAACGCACGAAACGCGAGTTTACGTTCTGCTGCCGGCGAAGAATGGGCTGAAGCTGCCGGATGCGAGACCTGAACCATGCATCTATGGCAGGAGACCGCCGGAGACCGATCCGCAATCTGGATGCAGCGGGATGAATGTGACGCCCGAGTCGATCGTCAATGAAAAGGTTTCGATGCAGTGGTTCGCGGGCGTTCTGGCAGGCGTTCTTGGGCGGCCAGTGCTTGACAGGACCGGATTCACGGGTTCTTTCAAAGTTCTTCTGGAGTTCGCTCCGCTAGCTCCCGGCCGCGATACGGACAGCACAAAGCCTTCCCTCTTCACCGCACTGGAAGAACAACTTGGACTTCGACTCGAGTCCCAGAAAGGCACCGAGGAGGTTCTCGTCATCGATCATGTCGAGAGGCCTTCAGCGAATTGAGAGCAGCGTGGTTCTTCGCGCGACGATTTGGGTTCGCATCGGTGAACGTAAGGCAATTTGGCTTCGCGGGCAGATGGCGATGCTCCCGAAGTGAGCCCCCATCACCATGGAAACGGAGCGGCTCCATTTGCAGGCGAGCGACGGCTAATAAGTCCTTTGTTTCATGAGGCCCTTTGAGGTTGAGGGGGCCTACCTTGCAAATATGTAGTGTCATAGCACAATTTCAAGGTAGAGCCCGCCCTTTCAAATCTCAGGCACGACACTGTCGAGGATGGTTATATGTTCCCCTGTGGTGAGAGCGCCTACGCTTGATTGCGTTACCAGTATGGTTGCGCCGGGTAGTAGTGCGGCTCTGACGGCCTCAAAGAAGCCGCGTGGCATGTGGACGCGGTTGAGGGTGGCCTCGTCGAGTTCGCGGCCTTTGTCGTCGTCGTGCCCGGGCAGACCCACATAGATCCAGTGGTTTTTGCCGTCAGCGCCACGGGTCAGGCTGATGACGTGAGATCCGGGATCGTCGTCGTTGATCTGGGCCACACTGCGGCCTATCTCGACGCCGTTGCGTAGGACCACGATCCGCTGGTCATGCTTGGAAACGATGATGGTCAGAGGTCCGGTCGGCGACTTGTCAGGCTCCCAGCGAAATTCCGCGGAATCGAGGTGTTGCTGGGTTACTTGCTGTCCCTTGACGTTCATGGGAGCCAGCAGGCTGGCGTCTGTGGTGGTGATGTGATTGGCGGCATCGCCTTCCACCACAACGGTGGCACCGAGTGTGGTGATGCCGAAAAGCTCCTGCGAAAAAGTGTAGGGAAGGTGAACGCATCCGTGGCTCTCGGGATAGCCGGGCAACCCACCGGCGTGGAGAGCCACCCCGTCCCAGGTGAGGCGCTCCTGGAAGGGCATGGGCGCGTTGTTGTACTTCTTCGAATGGTGGCTGGCGTCCTTCTGCAGGATGGTGAAGACGCCGGTTGGGGTTTCATGTCCGGGCTTACCCGATGAGATGGTGCTGACGGCGATGCGCACTCCGTTGCGGTAGACCGTGGCGCGCTGGCGCGAGAGATCGACGTAGATAAGGATTGGCCCGGTGGGCGCGACCTCCGGGGCCCAGACCCATTCGCCGGGCTGCAGAGCGTCGGCGAGGCGGGCGAGCTCGGCCGGTGAGCTGACCTTGGCTCCCTGAGCATACAACGGCACACTGCTCGCAAAGGCGCCGGCCAGGATCGCCATCGTCCATGCACGGAACCATCTCCTTACTTCGCTCGGATATTCAATCTTCATGTCAGTGCGTGCTACTCGAAACCTCACGGAATTTTCACACAAAAATGTCCCGTCCCGCCAGATGGGTTTGCGACCTTATTGGTCTGCGCCAACTTCATCGAGGGCGCTTAGACCCGAGTTCGCAGAGTGGCCACATTGGCTCCAGATGCTCTTGCTTTTCCCACACGGAGTACTCGGGGTTTTGGCTACGTGGCTTAGATGACCTAAGTCCGTGGAAGGACGCTGTTAAGTTGGGATTTTTTAGTGACCTACCTTGTTGTCTTCAATCTGGCGGCCGGTTATGCGAGACTCACGAATCCGTCCAAGGATTGAATAAGGTCACACCGGTTGCAGCGACATCGCTGGTATTGCGGGTTACCAGGGTGAGATCATGCTCGAATCGCGGTCGCGGCCAACAATCCATCGATCACAGGCACGTTCAAGCGCCTTGGCGCTTGCCAGACCGGAAATCTGTCCCCAACGATGGGCAACTTCTTGGTCGATGTTTAGTATCCGGTCGGAAAAACGTAGCGGCAGATCTTTACTGAGCCAGTCTTCCAGACTGGTACGGCGAGCACTCCGTGGGAGGAGCACGACACCTTTACGGATCTCTCCCAAGGTGAGAACACTCAAGAACAGGAGCTCCTCATCGGTCGCATCGATCCACGTCGTGACCTTTGGCTCCGACTTCGGTTTGCGGAGTTCGGAAATGACATTCGTATCCAGCAAGAATGCGGTCACAGCTCTACCGCTCGGCCATAGTCCGGCTTTCGTTCGAGATCGATGGGCACCTTGGCCAAAGGTGACTCGGCGAAGAATTTGGATAGGCTCTTCGGTTGCCGGGCTCGCCTGGTTAAGCGCTGGAACTCTTCCATTGCAATGATGACGACAGCTTCCTTGCCTTGTTTGGTTACCACCTGGGGAGCGCGCTCGCGGGCTCTTCGGAATACCTCACTGAATTGCGCCTTAGCCGCCTGCAGCTGCCAAGGCTGTGAAGATAGCTCTTGGTTGTAGGGTTCGCGCCTCTTGGAGGTTCCGGATGCCATTCATCCTCCTGACTAGTCAGACTAGATTTAGTATAGTCCCCCCGCTTCCCCGCGTCAATCGTGGATGAACCGCGAATCATGTGCCGTCGGGTCCTCGTTAGGTGCCTCATCACGGTCGATTATTCCCGCTCGCCAAACCGCACAACGTGCAAGGCAGCGTTATTAACGTCACCGTATTTGTCTCAATATTCACTTGACCCGCTACTGGGGGGATTGATAGAAGGGTGCGCGGCAGATTCCAACCACCAAAACATGGGGAAATCCAATGATCGCGAATCACGGCAAACGAATCGGTCTCATGGCGGGTGCTGCACTTGCGCTGGCTATATTGGCAGCAAGCGCTTCGGCCCAGGAGTCTTTCCAGTTACACAGCACAACCTTCTCCAACGACAACACTCTTCCGATCTCCATGATCCTGAACAACCAGGTCAATGGCGTGAACACCTGCTCGGCCAACGGCGCAGCGGGATACGATGAGTCCCCGGAGCTTTACTGGACGGGCGCGCCCAGGGGAACTCAATTCTTCGCGGTGGTCCTTTACGATGTCACCGCCTCGTTTACCCACTGGGGCATGTACAACATCAGCGGCAATGTGACTCAGCTTCCTGAAAACGCAGGCGTGGCCGGCAGCCATTACGGTCTCCAGATTGAAAACGACTTCGACCTGGGACAGCAATACGATGGGCCCTGTCCTCCGGCGAATGTTGCACCTGATACGCACAAATACGTTTTTACGGTGTATGCCCTGAGCACGAAACTTTCTCTGCCGGGTTCCACCAATTTCCCGGCGAACGCCGAAACGCTCTACCAGGCATTGATTCGCGCCGGGCAGCAGGGTGAGATTCTCGGAGAAGCAAGCCTCACGGGACTCTACTCTTCGACGACCTCCGGCAAACTGACTTGAATCAAGCCGCACGGTGCGGAAGGCTCCAGTTGGGCCGGATGTAGTGGCAAGTGTAGCCATTTGGATATCGTTCCAGATAATCCTGATGTTCGGGCTCAGCTTGCCAAAAGGGACCAGCCGGTTCTACGGCCGTCACCACTTTTCCGGGCCAAATTCCCGAGGCATTGACGTCGGCGATCGTGTCTTCCGCGGTCCGTTTCTGCTCGTCGCTGGTATAGAAGATCGCGGAGCGATAGCTGGTTCCGCGGTCGTTTCCTTGCCGATTCAACGTCGTGGGATCATGAATTTGAAAGAAGAACTCCAGCAGCTTGCGATAGCTCAGCTGCTGCGGGTCAAAGACGATCTCGATCGCCTCGGCGTGAGTTCCATGATTGCGATAGGTGGCGTTGGGAACATCACCGCCGCTATATCCGACGCGCGTCGAGATGACGCCCGGGTAGCGGCGCAACAAGTCCTGCATGCCCCAAAAGCAGCCACCGGCCAGGATTGCAGTTTCGTGTGATGATGACATTTTCTATTTCTCCTTCTTGGACTCAAATAGCTTGAGATATTCGCCGTAGCCTTCGCTTTCCAGCTCGTCGACGGGAATGAAACGCAGAGATGCCGAGTTGATACAGTAACGCAATCCCCCGGCATCCTTGGGTCCGTCATCAAATACATGACCCAGATGACTGTCAGCGTGGCTCGATCGCACCTCAGTGCGGCTCATTCCATAAGTGTTGTCCGACCGCTCCTCGACATTTTCGGGGTCCACGGGTTTGGTGAAACTCGGCCAGCCGCAGTCGCTATCAAATTTGTCGAGGGACGAGAAGAGCGGTTCGCCGGAAACGATGTCCACGTAGAGGCCTGGCGCGTCATGGTCCCAATATGCATTCTCAAACGGATGTTCGGTACCGCTCTGCTGCGTGACCCGAAATTGCTCGCGAGAGAGGCGAGATATAGCGTCAGGATCTTTTGCGTATTTGGCCATGAAACATCCTCGTTGATCCGGCCGATCTGCCGGCAGCTATTCGATCGCTCCGATCGCGGAATGGATGCAAGGGAAATACGGATCGCGGCCGGGATGCAATTATTATGCGCCTTGCGGACTGCGGCTTGCCCGGTTACGGCTCCAGTTGCGGAGTCGGGTGTTTCGCCGTAATTCCCAGCTTCGATCTGTCTTTTCTGCTTCATTTCTGCTTGACACGGATAGTGTGGCGGCCTTATTTTGCCAATAGGCTAATTAGCCACTTGGTGAACTACTTGCCGGATCAGCTTAGTTCGACGTTTGCTGCCCTCTCTGATCCCACCCGACGGGCTATCCTGGCACGCCTCTTGCGCGGGGAACTCACCGTCAAGGAAATCGCCGAGCCGTTTCCGATCACTGCGCCTTCCATGACGAAGCACCTCAAGGTCTCTGGAACGCGCGGGCCTGGTCACTCGCAGCCGGGATGCGCAGAGGAGGCCGTGCCGGCTCCGGAGTGCTCCTCTGCGGGAGGTTAGTGAGTGGCTCGAACAATATCGCCGGTCCTGGGAACTCAGCATGAACCGGCTGGACGAATACCTGGGACAGTTAGAAGCAGAGGAGGGACAGAAACATGCTCGCCGGAAAAAGCGTTGAAGTCAGTGTCAGTCTTCCATCAGAACGGGAGATCGCGTTTACTTGCCGTTTTCAACGAAGCGCACGGCTGTTATTCGAGGCGTGGACGAAGCCGGAGCACCTCCGGCACTGGTGGGGCTGCGAGGGATCCAGCATCACGCATTGCGCGATTGATCTCCGGGCCGGTGGTTCCTGGAGCCTTGTCATGCGGATGGCGGACGGATCCGATCACCCCTTTCATGGCACGTATCGTGAGATCCTGCGCCCGTCTCGGCTGGTGTACACCGAGTGTTACGACATGCCCCAATTTGGTCGTCCCGAGTGGTTGACCACGGTGACTTTCGATGAGACCCAGGCAGGAACGCTGGTCACTCACACGATCCAACACAAGTCACGCGAAGTTCGCGACGCTCACCTGCAGGCGGGGATGCAAGAAGGTACGGTGCAGACTCTGACGCGTTTGAATGAGCATACTGCGGCGATGGAGCAAGTGATTTAGCCGAGTGATCCTGATGTGACGGGACTCGAACCCGTGGCATTGCAGTGACAGAGCTGCGTGATTGGATGGAAGAGTGCCGGGACTGGTTCGCCCGCCAAGGGGACTCGGAGACGTCCGTGATCAGCTCCCGAATAGCCCAAACATCTACGTTTTCAGATGCCCGCTGGCGGAAAACCTGACGTTCCGGCTCTCTCGGCGATCGATAGCCTCAAGCGCCACGGCTACCAGCAACATCCCGATCGCCACGTACGCCATACTGCCGATGCGGCCTGCCGCAATCACGTATGCCGTCTCCAGCAGGGCCAACACTGCGCAAGCCGCCAGCGTCGTATTTGAGAAGACCTGCCTGAAGGCTCTCGCCCCACCGCGCCACGCGAAGAAAGCGATGATGGCGAAGGCTAGCAACAGCGCACCCTGCCAGAAGGCCGTCATTGGAACATTGATAATGGCATGAGCAATCATCGCTGGAATCAGCGACCGCGTCCAGGCGAAGACAATTCCCAATCCGATCGCCACGCAGAAAAGACTGGCGACCATGGTGATGTTGTACGCGTTCGCGATCAGGTACTGCGTGTGTGCGAAGGTAAAAAAGCAGGCGGTTCCAATAATTGCCGGGCCATCCCCCCAATCTTCGGCGAGGCGACGCTGATAGTATCCGCGAAAGATGAGTTCCTCGATGATCGGAATGAGCGCATAACTCAGGATTCCGGCAAAGAGCCAGAACTGCCATCTTCGCCAGGACATATCGAAGAACGCCTGCCGCCAGGGCTCCATCGTGCCCAGAGGATGAACGGCGTCGACCAGGGTGTGGATCAGGACCGGCCATTGCGTCAGGGCAGCGGTTGCGAGTGCAGCCAGGATCAACGCCTTCCATGAGCGCCCCGCCCGCGTAAGGCCGTATGCCACGCGTCCTCTCTGCCGGTACCACCAGTTGATGGGGATGATCAGCGCGAAATACGAGCCGTAGACGAGGATCAGTGTCAGAAGCATTTGCCGGGATGCGAAAAGCAATTCCGCGTTGGTGGCGTGGACCGTCAACAACTTCAACGGATTCTGGGGCGAGATTACGCGCCAGCTCACGAGCAAACGTGCGACCTGATCACTAAGGAGGGCCCCGGTCAGATACACTCCGAAGACCTCGAGCAGGGCCGCGGCTCGCCTACGTATCTGCACCTTCATGGCGCGGAGTATACATGAAGTCCCGGCGGGGTTTGCAAACCACTTACATCGCCTTGGGGTGAATGATCGACCACAGTACACCGAACTTATCGCGCAGCTGCCCGAAACGCGTCGCGAAAAAGGTTTCAGCTATGGGCATGGTGGCCTCGCCGCCATCGACAAGGGCGGTCCAGGCCTTGTCCGCACTCTCGGTTGAATCGAGCGTGAGATACAGATAAGAGCTGCGGACGGGTTGGAAGCGGCTCGGCGGAACATCGTTGCCAATCAGCTCCACATCCCCTAGATTGATGCGCGCATGAACAACCGCCTTCTCCATGCCTGGAGGCACGTTATATTGCGAGGGAAGTTGATTCTGCTTCATCATCGCGGTGATCTTTCCCTGGAGGTTTTTCTCGTAGAACAGAAACGCTTCTTCGCAGTTTCCGCCAAAGTTCAACTGTGGATAGAGCTTCATAAGCTATCACCCTTTCTTATTGATGCTTGCAGCGGGCTTGCCTTAGTTCTGCCCGGTTCCCGGCATTCCGACCATCCACGCCACGCCGAACTTGTCCGTGCACATGCCGAACATCGGCGACCAGAACGTCGGCATCATCGGCATCTGTACAGTGCCGTCCTCTTTGAGCGCTTCATAGATGCGCTTCACTTCGGCCTCATCCTTTGACTCCACTGAGATCTGAAAGCCGCCGATCGGTGTGGAGCGTCCTGGGGGCGCATCGCAGCCCATCAGCAACCCATCACCCAGGGGAATCGAAGTATGCATCACCCTTTCCTTCCAATCCGGTGGCACCGGCATGCCATGGGGCGCTTCTCCGTACGTCATGGTGAAGGCGTTCGTCACGCCGAAGACTTTTTTGTAGAACTCAAATGCTGCTGCGCAGTTTCCCTGAAAGTTCAGGTGCACGTTCATCTTCATTTTTCTCTCCCCTTCCTCTTTGTTGGTTTGTTGTCAGCCTGCACTCTCCGCAAATACGCATCGAGGCGGTCGAAGCTCTGTTCCCAGAACCTGCGGTATTCATCGATCCAGTCTGCCGCGGTCTTCAGCGCCACCGGATTCAGTCGAGCCGGCCTGGTCTGAGCCTCGCGGCCGCGTTCGATGAGGCCGGCCTTCTCGAGCACCTTGAGGTGCTTGGAAATTGCCGGCATCGACATTTCGAACGGACCGGCCAGCTCTGTCACTGAAGTCTCGCCCAGCGCGAGCCGCGCCAAAATCGCGCGCCGAGTTGGGTCGGCTAACGCTGCAAACGTCGCATCGAGATTTGCTTCACTCATTGTTTTCTCAGCGGTTCGGGTTCGAATTGTATTTTACCTATTGGTTATGTAACCGATCGAGTTAAATATAGGCCGAGGGCCCGCCGCATGTCAACCCTTCGCTCAACAAATTTTCAACGGTGAAGGTGTTCGGTCAGAAAAAGGGCCGGCGATGGTGTAAGTGCCGTCTGCTTTAGGGCAATTCCGCCCGTCCCGAACAGATCAACTACGACGTTGAGTTGTTGTACCAACGCAAAACTCGTAGAGCGCGCAGTGTGTTCCAGCGGCTGGCCCTGCGCGATATCCGTCTCCATCTGCAATGGAATGTATTCGGGATGAAGGAGGTTGAGCGGCCAACGGCCGTTCTGGTGGCGGCGTTCCATCACGATTTCGATAGCGTCGAGGACGCGGCTGTCGGGTTTGACTCCTGCATTGCGCAGATAATCGAGGCCGCGCAAGACGTCGTAGTGCCAAAACGGCGGGAACGAGAAGCGGAGCCAGCGTTTGTTGATGACTTCGCCGGTTCGAAGCGAGCGGAACATGCGGCGCTCGAGCAGATAGCTTTCGGCCCTCTTACGGGCCTTAGTGACGGCCGCCGATTTGCGCCCTGCTCGTTCGTATGCGAGCAGTCCTTCAAGCACGCAGATGGTGGTATGGAACGAAGAGCACCGGCTCTTGGGTGCTTCGCAGTTCCAGCCGCCATCTTCGAGTTGCTCGCCCAGGAGTTGATTGGCGAGCGCGTCGTTCGGTTCTATGAAATACGAGCCGACGGCGAGGATTCTGCCGTTGATGCAGGGCTCCGTTTCGCCGTGAAGGAAAGGCCGGTTGTTAAGCCGCTTAAATACCAGCCGCTTGTCGACGCGGTCGATCATTTTGCGAGCCTGCTTGCTGGCGGGGTCGAGACCGAAGTCCATCAAGACGACGAGAGCGTAGAGGGTAATCAGCAAGCCTCGGTCGTCCCTCGGCAAATCGTCTCTCCACCCGCGGGGACCCGCGCCCCAGTCGCCGGCAGGAGATTGGAAGGCGAGAAGCTGGGCTCCCCAACCTTCGGTTGCAACGCGAGACCGCTCGGCTGCAATCGCGCGGGGGGTTGCACCGGCAAGGTCCCTCATGACCTGCCAACGGATGGCCGGGTCAGAATCGAGGAGCCATTTGAGGTGCGCAGGCCGCGGTGCGTAATCGTGTGGGCGCATGCTTAAGTTATAGCAAGTGGGGTCAGCGGTGTGTCGGCGGGAATTGATGACCGAATGATCGGTTCGATGTAAGCTGTATTCGTTTTTTCGGAAAAGGAAGTGGGGTGGAGACGTGGTTCGTTTTATGTCACGGCGTTTTTTTATCTCCTCGGGGGCGGCCTGTGCTGGAGCGGCATTGCTTAACCATCGCGGGGGCGCTTCGTTGCCGGCCGGGGACGAACCACCGTGTCAGGGGCAACCACGCTGCGGGCGACGATGCGCACGCTTGAGATCAATGACAAGGCAGCGACCCTCATGGGACTAGAGCAGACGGGCGGTAAACAGGGGTTAACGACCCTGGTGGTCAATCAGCCTTTTGACGTCCTGCTCGAAAATAAGCTCCCGGTGCCGACGGCCATTCATTGGCACGGCTTGCATCCACCCAATCATGAGGACGGCGTACCGGGCTTGACGCAGCCGCCTATCATGGCTAACGCCAGCTACCGGTATTATTTTCCGCTGAAGCCCGCGGGCACGCACTGGATGCACTCCCACCTGGGTCTTCAGGAAGCGTTCCTATTGTCTGCTCCGCTCATTGTCCATGACCCCTCTGACAAAGGGGTGGACGAGCAAGAGATCATTCTCTTTCTGGGAGACTTCAGCTTTACTCCGCCGACCGAGATATACGCCAAACTTCGCAAACCTTCGGCCAAAGCGATGGCAATGAGCGGAAGCATGGCCCACGGCAAGCCTGCGATGGCGATGGGAAAGCCTGACGTCAGCGACGTGAATTACGATGCCTATCTTGCCAACGACTGCACCTTAGCCGATCCCGAAGTGGTTCGGGTGGAGAAGAACGGGAGGATACGGCTGTGGATCATCAATGGGAGTTCGGGCACGAATTTTTTTATCAGCCTGGGGAATTTAAGTGGCGAATTAATTGCCACCGACGGGATGGCCGTTCAACCGCTGAGCGGCTCCCACTTCCCCTTGGCCATCGCGCAGCGTATCGACGTGAGAGTGCAACTCCCGCAGGAGGGCGCGTTTCCTATTCTCGCGTTTCGCGAGGGCGCCACGGAACAGACCGGCGTAATCGAGATCAACGGCAAACCGCAACATGGAGCTCTCCGCGACACCATCCTTGTGCCACCAAAGATGAGCGTAACTGTGGCCTTCGACGCAAACAACCCTGGTACCTGGTATTTGCACTGCCACATTCTTTGGCATCTGGCTACCGGCATGGCGACGTTAGTGCAGTACGAGGGGTGACAAGCGGGCGGTCCCATCGCAAAAGAGCGGTACTCCATAACAAGGAGCCAGTTTGGCCCGCAGTCCGAGCATGCATCGCTTAGCACAGAGGAACTACTCGAGCTGAATTATCAATGGGAGCATTCCCGCTACCTGACGATCACTCCTCATCTCCAATATTTGTGGAAGCGAGAGAGTCCTGAGAGTGGAAATGCAACGATCCTGGGAATTCAGTTATCCCTCACGCTTTGACTGGCGGTTCGGGGGACTCTCTACCGCCTCGCGGCTCGCGACGGCTTCCAAAATTCTGGGTCGGCCTTTTGCATCCCCTCAGTTGGGTAGCTCATCTTTGGGTCGATGAAGAATAGATCCGTTTGTTTCGATTCCAGACAGGAGGCTTCGAGTAGCGCTAGTTTCTTCAGCCCTTCTGGCCCTAAATTCTCCACGAACTTTTTGTCGTTGTCGTCCTCGGCGTCAAGCTCGGGGGCGGACTTATGCGTAATGATGACGAGGAAGGCGTTTCCAGGAGGACCGTACGTCTCTTCATAAGTGCCCCAGTGCATGCCGGAGACGCCCTTATAGCCGTCTGTGTACAGCTTGACCAGGTCTTCAAATTCCTGGCCGTGCCCGGGACGCACCAGGTATTGAATGATGACCTCAACGCGGGTGCCGACGCGAAAGCCTGGATCAAGGCTCAGGTCGTCGCGTTTCGCCCATACGGTGTAGTCCTTGGATGAGAGCAGATCACCATCCGCGGCCGTAGTACGGGCAAGGGTAGAGGCTGCCGTTGGATCGGTTGTCGCGCCGCTGCTCCCCTGCACCCACTCAGCGTAGGAGTCATAGCCATGGAAGAACAGTACGCGCGGCGGCCCGGAAAGAGAGACGGCTGCTAAATAGTGGTTGGGACTTTTGGCCGCGGCCAGAGTTCGCGGATAAGCTCCTTCCACGGCCTGGTGAGGAGGGCCATCCTTGCCTGGTTTGGTGTATTCGCGTGAGATGACCAGGATTTTCGGAGTAGGGAGAACCTCCTGTGCGAAGAGTATGGCGGCGTTGCTGCATAACAGCGAAACCACTAGTAGACGTAGGGCGACGCGACAGAAGGTGAGCATGCGGGTCTTTCTCCTTGGTCGGGATCCAGCGACATGATACCCGCTGCTGCAGTTCCCTCTGCTTGCGGCGCCGCTAGTGGTGGAGATGCTGTCACTTTGTTGCCACCCCCCTTTCCAGCGGTTACGGGCGAGAGGGGTAACAACGGAACTTGCTGAGTGGATTGAAAAGAGCGTAGGCAAACGGCCCCATACTTACCCAGACTGGCGTCTCTTAATAAGTGCTTGTAGTTGTTTCTTTGGGGCAAGTCCAATCTTTCGAAGCTCGTATTTCGTTACACGGCCCCTACTCTGGGCTCGTGTAGGCCAGATAGCGGATGATTTTCCAGGTTCCATCGTTCTGACGCTTGAAGATGTCCATACCGGGCTCGAGCGTGCGGACGGTAGCGCTGGAGCCGGGCTGCGATGAATCCAGCGTCCAGATCAAGCGGACAACGGCTATATCACCGTAGACCAGGATCTCTCGCAGATCTAGCGTGTAGTGGGTGCGATGAGTCTCGTCGCCCAACAATCGGCGCAGCGCAGGGCAGACGTCGTTGTAGCCTCGATCCTGAACCTCGCCGAACTTATAGCGGAAGTCCTCGGAGAAGATGCCGCAGACTTTGTCTGCCTGGCGAGCGTTGTACGCCTGTGTCCAGTCGACGAACTCAGCTCGAATGGTCGCGGCTCCGTCCGCCCTGTCCGCTGCCAGGGCGGGAAGGGACCACACCAACAATCCGATGGCTATAGCCGCCAGGCATCGAAGCGCGTTAATCCTGAGTCGATTCGGCATTTTTCTTGTCTGTTGCCTCGTCTCACTCTAACGCAAGCGCGCAGCAACCCAACGGCCATGCGAACACCCCCAGCATGGGGCGAAAAATTTGGCTTCACTTTCAGAAATTCATAGGAACTGCCGAACTTTCGGCCCGCTTAGGAGCCGTCTGCACAACTGCCGCCGACCGCGCAGACGCCGGCACCGAAGATCCCTCGCTGAACTAACAGCTGTGCACGTTTTGGCGTTAGACTTCTTAAGTGGCCGGTGCGTGGATCCGGACGATAGACTGACAGAAGCGGAACGGTGAAGACGTTGACTACACCCAGGTTCATCCCGAGCAGCGAAGAATTGAGCAAGCTTGACCGCGACCTGCGGTTTCATCCTTCGACTACCGAGCGTCCCGTAGCTTTGACCGCGGAGCAGATTGCTGCGTTTAATCGCGACGGTTACCTGGCGGGCATTCGGATCTTCGATGAAGAAGAGATAACCGGCATTCGTGGTTACTTTGATGAGCTGCTGGCCAGGACGCTCGCCGCAGGCGGCGACAGCTACTCGATCAGCACGGCGCATCTTCGCTATCGACGTGTTTACGACATGTTGACGGATCCTCGTATTGTGGCCCGCATCAAGGACCTGATTGGCGAAGAACGTGGTTGCGTGGGGTTCGCATTTCTTTTGCAAAATGCCTGGGGATGGCAAACGGGTCTCATGGCACCAGGATTCGAGCTATTGGCCGTTAACGCCGTCGATGGCCGTGACGGCATGGCTGGCGATCGATGATGCCACTGTCGAAAATGCCTGTATGCGGTTCATTCCTGGTTCGCACCACCTGGGGCATCTGACCTACACGCTGAGCGAAAACGACGAGGGGAATGTTCTGAACCAAACCGTCCCGGACGCTGAGACGCTTGGGCAACCAGTGGATGATGAATTGAAGGCCGGAGAAATTTCCATCCACAGCGATCTGCTTTTGCATGGATCGGAAGCGAATCAATCGAGCAAACGACGGTGCGGGCTGACTCTGCGATATTGCCCGACGATCGTTCGAGCGGATCTGGGCTGGAACGCGAAAGGGGTCATTGTGAGCGGAAAAGACGAGTCCGGTCACTGGGGTAATCCGCCGCGGCCTACGGACTTTTGGATGAATCAGTCGCTGGGCTCTTAGATCGGCGGAGTCAAGTGCAATTCCATGGCATTCGGTTGCGATGTATTTAGGCAGGCTTGTGTCTTTTGTCAGAGCGTCACCAGGTTGTCATCAAATTATCTTCCTTTGAGGTATTGCTCGTCGGTGACATGCTCCATCCAATCGACGACTTTACCGTCGAGTTTTTCCTGGATGGCGATGTGAGTCATCGGCCGTGGTCGAGGTGGCACCATGCCAGTGCTTCTCACCGGGCGCAAACCAAACGACATCGCCCGGATGAATGTCCTGGATAGGTCCATCTTCCCGTTGCGCCCAGCCTGCACCCGCGGTCACGATCAGAGTCTGCCCAAGGGGATGCGTGTGCCAGGCTGTGCGTGCGCCTGGCTCAAAGGTGACGCTTGCGCCGGAGACGAACGCCGGGTCGGGCGCTTGAAACAATGGATCGATGCGTACGGTGCCAGTAAACCAATCGGCAGGCCCCTTGCCGGATGCTTGCGTTCCAATTCGTTTGATGTCCAAGCTCGTGTCTCCTCTTCTTAGCGTTTCGTACCTTCGAAGAATGGTCGTGAATCTAGCGCATCACATAAGCCGCCGTCGACGGAGATCGATTGGCCGGTAACGTAGCTGGCGGCTGAGCTGCACAGCCACAGGACGGCATCGGCGATTTCTTCGGCTTTGCCCAGACGGCCCATGGGCACGAAGGTCTTTAGCATCCTGTCCAACTCTTCTCCCTGACCTTCCGCGATCATCTTGTCGGACATCGGCGTCTGAATCATTCCCGGGCAGACGTCGTTTACGCGAATGCCGCGGGTCGCATATTCAAGAGCGGCGCTCTTGGTAAAGCCGATCACACCATGCTTCGCGGCGTGGTAGGTGCCGCGCCGGGCACCGCCAATAAGACCTCCCAGCGATGAGCAATTGACGATTGCGCCACTGCCTTGCTTGCGCATCTGCTGCAATTCGAACTTCATGCAGCTCCACACGCCGCGCAGGTTGATGGCCATGATGCGGTCGTAGTCATCGCGTGGAGAGTCGGCTGTCTCGGCAAGGACATTTTGTACGCCGGCATTGTTGTAGGCTGCATCGAGCTGACCAAAGGTGGCGACGGTCTGCTTCACCATCGCTTCTACCTGCGCATCGTCCGATACGTCACAGCGGATGGCCAGCGTCTTGTGGCCCTTATCGGCAAGGCTCGTTGGCGGCGGACTGCACTTCCTTCTCATTCCAATCAGCCAACACCACGGACGCACCGGCTTCGGCAAACGCCTTGGCTGTCGCAAGGCCCAGTCCGGAGGCGGCTCCTGTCACGAGTGCAACTTTGTTCTCAAACGAGATGTTCATCTTCGTTTCTCCTCTACCTCTTCAAGCCTAGCGAGCTTAGCGACGCGACGCTTTCCTGATCCTGCCGATTGTTTGCACGATCCTGTTTGTCCTGTTAGATTTCGTGCACACGGCTGGATTGCCTGGGACTAAGCTATTTTTGTGGAGGGTCAGGCATGCTGAAGCAGCGAAAAGGCTGCGAGACAGCCGGATTTGGCCGTCATTGAGATGCGGCGCGTCGCTGGCACAACGAATCAAGGCGCTGGCAGCGACACCTGGAGAACATCCGACGGCGATTCCTGGGCTATCCCTCTATCACCGGACGGCTCCGACGCCTTGTTTCCGGGCTTCCTACGAGCCGGGCCTGAGCATCTTCGTGCAGGGACGGAAACGCATCCTGCTCGGGGGCACGGAGTACCTGTGTGATGGCAGTTCGTTCCTGCTCTCGTCGATCGATGTGCCGGCTCAGAGCCAGATCATCGAAGCATCGGAAAAGACTCCGCTGCTGTCGATCTTTCTGCGTCTCGACCTGCCGACGGTTCGCGAGGTTCTGAGCCGGGATGACATTCCGGAGGGGCCGCCCTCTACCCACCGCCAGGGCCTGGCTGTTGGTGAGACAACGGTCGGGTTGCTGGGCGCGGCCATGCGCATGCTCGAGCTTCTCGACACGCCGGAGGACATACCGTTTCTGAGTACCTTGGCTCACCGCGAGATCCTGTATCGCATCCTTCGGACACCGCAGGCGGAACGACTGCGCGCCATCGCAACGAGCGGCGATCTGGGCCAACGAACGGCGCGAGCGATCTCGTGGCTGCGCGAGAACTATGCGAAGCCCTTGCGCATGGAGGAGCTTGCTTCCACGGCAAGGATGGGCGTTTCCACCCTGCATCATCAGTTCCGCGCGCTCACGGCGATGAGCCCGCTGCAGTACCAAAAGCAATTGCGACTGCAAACCGCGCGCCAACGGATGCTGATGGACGGACTCGACGCTACCACCGCTGCGTATGAAGTTGGCTACGAGAGCGTTAGCCAGTTCAGCCGGGAGTACAGCCGATTCTTCGGACAGCCGCCCATCCGAGATGTCAAGGCATTGAAGGACAGCAACACTACTTTGGTCAGCGTCGCTTGAGAACGAGGTGAGTATGAAGACAAAGCGAATGATCGTTCTTGGGCTACCGCTGATTGCATCCTGTCTCTTGTTGGCGATCCGGCGTGGATTTTCCGAACCGTTGGATGACCGTATGGTGAGAATCGCTGAGCTGGAAATTTATCCTGATCAAGTGGACGCCTACAAGGCGGCGCTGAAAGAAGAGATAGATGCTTCGGTCCGAACGGAGCCGGGCGTGTTGACCTTGTTCGCTGTCTCGATCAAGGGTCATCCCGAGCAGATTCGACTTTTCGAGACATACCGCGATGCCGCTTCGTATCAAGCGCATCTGCAGTCTCCCCAGTTCAAGAAATACAAAGAACAGACACAGCAAATGGTGAAGTCGCTCACGCTGCTGGAGACTGACCCTATTCTGCTCGGCTCAAAATTTCGATGAGACACACAGGGGCCGGGTCCATCTTGCCCCTTGTCTTCTCCCATTTCCTAGAATCCGGCCGGTGGCCATTCGTCCTCGCCGAGAATGTTGCTTATACGGACCAGCGTTTCGATCTGTTCTGCGCTGAGCCGGGCGAGCAAATTCTGCCGCACCGATCGCGCATGAACGGGCCGCGCAGCCTTCAGCTTCTCGCTACCGTGGCTGGTGAGCACGATGAGAACGACGCGCTTATCGGCCTCACGGCGCTCGATGAGTTTTCTTTCCTGCATGCGCGTGAGTTGGTGAGAGAGGCGGCTTTTGTCCCAGCCCATCAAGTGGGCCAAGGCTTGCTGACGCATCTCCCCTTTGCCGAGAGCGGCGAGCCGGGACAGGACTCCAAACTCCGGTCCTGAGAGTCCGGTCGCATCTGTGATATCCCGTCCGACGCGGGCCATCACCTCTTCGCCCATCAGCTTAAAGGCATGCCAGACACGGAGTTCGTGCGGGGAGAGCGGCTTGGTGGACATGGCAGGAGCTTAGCAGAATTTTAGTTGACATGACAACCTACCGGGTCTATCTTTGGTTGACATGACAGCCGACGTGGTTATAAAAGTCGCCTTCAGGACGTAGCAAGATACAAGACGAAACGCTGTGGATTCCTGTCACCTGGATTTCCGTTCTGCGTCTCGAAGAGCGTATCCTTTGTCTTTGGTTTCTAGTGGGGTTTTAAGGTGCCAGCGTCCATTCAAGACGCGAGCAGTCTGATGCGGCGGTCGTGGATTGTTGTTTTCCTTGTTGCCACAGCAATCCCGCTCAGTGCCTCCAAACACACTACCGTTGCGCAGTTACAACAGGCGCTCAACACGGCAATCAACGCACACAAGCCGGACACCGAGATTGCACGGGAAATTGGCGGCTTCGAGCTCACGGAACGGCTTACGGAAGCTACGCTGGGCCGGCTCAAAGCACGTCTGGTTCCGGGCACGCAAGGGGCGCGAGCTCTCGAACTGCTTGCTGACCGATCGGCTTTCTTCGACCCGCCGGCAAACGAGCTGCCGGCGACGCCTGCTCCGGACAGCGCAGAGCAAACTCGAATCCTGCAGGCTGCGCGAAGATATGTTTCGCAAACGCTGCCTCGCTTACCAGACCTTTTCGCCACCCGGGTGATAAGCCTTTACGACGACAGGCCCCAGGCGCTCAAAGAGAATCATTGGCCGACACGCTCGGGGTTGCACTTGATTGACACTTCGAGCGGGGAAATATCGGTGCGTAACGAACGGGAGAATCAGCCTGCGACCCAGGGTTCGGCCGTATGGCAGGCCAACGTGGGCCTGATTTCGGGGGGTGAGTTCGGCAACACACTGGGCATGATCCTTGCCGATACGGCCAATGGCAACATCCGCTGGAGCCACTGGGAAGAGTCTGCGAAGGGTGGAGTCGCAGTCTTCCGTTATGAGGTGCCTGCATCGGTTTCTCACTACGAGGTCCTGAACGCCGTCCCTTCAAACCCCGGAATTGTTCATACCAAACCCGGCTATCACGGGTCGATCGGAGTCAGCCCGGCCGATGGAACAATTCTGCGTATAACGATGGACGCGGATTTGACCAGAGGAGCACCGTTCCGCCGCGCCGCCATTCTGGTGGAGTACGGCCCCGTCGATATCGCCGGAACCACATTCACCTGCCCGGTGCGCAGCATCGCTCTTTCGAAAGCACTCGACGATCCCGACACCATCAATGGAGATGCGCCGAGAGAATGGCTCAACGAGACTCACTTCACCCATTACCACCGCTTCGCGTCGACAACGCGGATCCTTGCTGGGGGCTCTGCTCCTCCCAGCACCAAGGCTGAACCTGCGAGGTCGGAAGTCATCAAGGAAAGCGCGCCGCAACTTGTGACACCAGGGGCGCCGGAAATGCAGGCACGGAGCCCGGTGGAAGGCCAACCGCTGCCGCCAGCTGCGGAGTCCACTTCCGTGCCTGCTGCGAACATGCAGGCCTCCCAGGCTGGCGCTTCCCAGCCGGGAAGTGGGAGGAGCGGCGAGCCACCGTCTCCCGCAAGTGCCGCGCCAGCCGAGCCGGTGACGGAGCAGGCCACTTCAACCGTTGCAGCAAACGAGCCGCCGGCCTTTGCGGTTGCGCCTTCGGGGAGTGTTCCCGCCGGCGGAGTCACGCTGCATGTCGAGGTCCCGGAGCTGCTGATTCCAGCGGTGGTTCGTGATAAGCAGGGACGCGCGGTCGGCAAACTGGGCCAGAGCGATTTCACGGTCTTCGACCAAGGAAAGATAAGAGCCATTACGGGGTTCACCGTGGTCAAGTCGGCCGCCACTGGAGTGGCGCCGAGCGGGGCTGAGACGGGCGCAACCGCCGGTCCGGGTGTTGCCGGTTCAGGGGCTTCGGCCACCCCGGCGTCTCCGCAAAACAGATTTATCCTTTTCCTTTTTGACGATCGGCACCTCAACTCTTCCGACCTTGCGATTACCCAAACGGCCGCAATCAAAATGCTCGACGAACCCCTCGCCGCAACAGATTACGAGGCTGTGGTGTCGTTTTCGGGCGTCAACTCCGGGATAACGCGCGATCGGGCCGTGCTGCAGGCGGCGATAAAGAAGCTGAAGGTTCACCGGACGTTTCAGCACGACACACGGGATTGTCCCGATGTCGACTATTACGCCGCCGACAGGATTCTCAACCAGCACGACACCACGGAATTCGAGGTGGCGGTCACAAAGGCGAAAGCCTGTGGTGGGGGTGGTGAGTTTTACTCGAAGGACCCCCCGGGTAGTGGAATTGACAACCCAACTTTTTTGCCCCAGCGATTGGCGCGTTCCGCCGCCATGCGGGCGCTTGCCATAGGCGAAGAAGATGCCCGCCAATCGCTGCTCTTGATAGGAGCCGTGGTGAGCGCCATGTCGAAACTGCCTGGACAGCGAACGCTGATCCTGGTGTCTCCCGGTTTCCTGTCCCTTTCCCCGAAAGCGATGACTTTCAAATCAGAGCTACTCGACCGGGCTGCCGGCTCGAATGTCGTCATCAGCGCGTTGGACGCGCGTGGGCTCTACGAGGGAAATGCAGACGCGAGCCAGGGTGGCAATACCACCATCAGTGACACGGTTGGACAAACCTCGCAGGATCGCCTGGCGGCAATGGAGGCGAACGAGAATGCTATGGCAGAACTAGCATACGGAACCGGCGGAACTTTCTTCCACAACAATAATGATCTTGAGAACGGGCTGAAGAGCCTGGCGGCCGCGCCGCAGTACCTGTATTTGCTCCAAGTCTCGCTCAAGGACGTGAAGCCCACAGGGACGTATCACCGCTTGCAAGTGAAGGTCGACCAACACGGCCTGGATGTGCAGGCCCGCCGGGGGTATTTTGCGCCCAAGGCGACGAACCGCAAACAATCGGGAGCCACGGCAGACGATCGGAAGAATTAGAAACGCGGTCAGGCGGCCGTTGAGTGCCGGATTTGGGGTAACTTCGTCCCGCAACCCTCAATGGCCGGGCAGGCATAGAATCGTACAACCGAAACTATAACGTTGGTCGACAACAACATCAGCGAGCGGGAAATGAAGCGTGTGGTGCTGAATCGCAAGAACTCGCTGTTCGTCGGCAACCCACGTGGGCCGCGTCAAGAGCGGGAGAAGATTTATTTGGTAACCATGGCGGCGCTCTGTTTCTTCATGGTCGCGCAATGAAGTGATTACCGATTCCTTGATGCCTACTCGATCATTTGTCCTTGGTCGAGCTCATTCGTCCAGCCTTTGCGCGTGCGCCGCAATTTCGTTGGTGGTTACTTCGTTTGTCCCGAAACTTCTCCCGGCCCGCTGGTATTGTCTACCACTAATTTCCCGTTCACCGGGAAAGGATGAGCGGGATGTTCACCCCGATCCGTTCAGGTCCAGCAGAGTATCGTTCTGTCCGTCCCCAGGTTTCCTCGGGATTCCCCCGGAATAGATTCGAGGTTCAGCGGTATCGTTCGCACTATTCCTGCGGCCAATCCTTGAAGGGCATGATCAGGTAAAGCTCAGCATGGCCTGGCAAATGCGAAACGTAAATCTGCCCCGTAGAACCATCGCGGTTGAACTTTGCGAGATCTTCATTGTGAGGCGTGATGATCATGGCATGTGGTCCCACATGATAGGTGTGATCGGGACTAGGGGATGTTCCATGCAGGTCCGGGACCCATGCCCCGGAGTACATGTACATCACGCCGATCTGGTCGATGTGTACAGGCCGTTCAGCAAGACTGTCTTTGATCCATTGCATGGATGTCTTATCCAGGCACATTGGTTCATCATGCGGATATCCCGGGATGCCCGGCAGACAGGTCCACTCGCTCTTACCAGGTCGCAAAACGCGGTATTCAGCGTTCGGGTCCTTGGGATTTGCCGGCCAGTCTGCAATGACTGCGTCCCTGGTGATAAACGACGGTCCCGCCCGCAAAGCATCTGAAATTTTCGTTTGGTCCGTGGACTGATGCCCTGAGGGTTTCCCATCCGTCTGTGCGAACGCAGCGAGCGAAGCCACCAAGGTGGCGGCGGTGACCAGTTTGAACATGTGTTTCTCCCTACGGAATGAATGCATTTTTAAAGCTTCTGCATTTCGAATGGTAGGGGTCGTGAGTACTGCCGGTCTTGGCGGAAACTGCTTATTGATGACCTTTTCTGCTCCTGCGCCACTCGCCCGGACTCTGGCCCTGGATGCGCTTGAAAGATCTGTTGAGGGCGGATGATCGGCGAAGCCGCACTCGCCGGCAATTTCGGCAAGGGTCCGGCGTGTCGTGAGCAGGAGTTTCTTTACCGCGTCGATGCGACGTTCCATGAGCCAACGGTGCGGGGCGCGCCCAAAGGTCCGGCGAAACGCATGGGCAAAATAGCTTACTGATAAATCGCATTCCGCCGCGACGGAAGCCAAAGACACATCGCCATAGATATGCGCGTTCAGGAACTCCTTCGCGCGACGGGCCTGCCAAGGGGCCAAGTGTCCTCGGGCAAGACCTGGTGAAACCGGAGTTCCACCATAAACGGACGCGGCATGTGCGAGTATCGCTTGACCCATGTGATCCAGAAAGAGCTTGGGTGCAGGCTCACTACGCTGAATGGTGGAGAGAACGGCCACGCCGAGATGTTTGAGCGTTGTGTCCATCTCACAATGGGGCCATCGGAGCGTATTGGCCATGGCAAGACGGTTTTCGTAAGCGAACTCTTCGAGCGCCACGCGCGGTATATAGAACTGCACGACGTCGATAGGATTGGGAAAGAACGCAATCGGATCCTGTTCGAGATCAAGGATCGTCACTCCTCCGGAGGGTCGCTTTCCCGTGGGCACCAATTTGCCGGAGAGCCACAGACGTCCTCCCCGGTTCGCGCGAAGGTGAAGGTGGATAGAGAATGCCTTCTGCAGAGGAATAGGACTTGTTGGATCGGAAAATCCGTTTGGCGCGTGAAGCCTGGTGACGGCTAATCCTGCTCTGCCGGAACCCAGCATCGCGTGGAGCGGAGACTCGGTGAGGTGTAAATATCCCGCCATCCGTTCACCGTACGCGCCGGTTTCGACCATGGGACTGTACCCCTCAACCCTCACCATAGGATGTATGCCGGAAATAGAAAGTCTCTTAGATTGGCGTATCTACGCATTTTCTTTAAGGGTTTACTCCGTCCCCGATTAGGATCATGGACGAGTGTACCGTATGTGGTACACTCGTCCATAGTAGAACATGAGCCGTCCGATGCAACCCTCGGCCTTGAAAAGAATCGAGGCAATCTTTTTCGGACTGGGGCTGGCGGAGAGCCTGTACGCGAGTGGTTGAGGTCGCTCAGCCCAATCCAAGATCGGAAACAAATCGGCGTAGATATCAAAACCGTGGAATTTGGTTGGCCGATTGGAATGCCGGTCTGTAGACCGTTGGGCGATGGACTTTACGAAGTACGGTCGAGTTTGACTCGGAACCGGATCGCTCGGGTGCTGTTTTATATAGACGCGAGGGGCAGGATGGTCCTGCTGCATGGCTTCATTAAGAAGACTCAGAAGACCCCGCCGGCAGACCTGGAGCTGGCTCGGAAGAATAAGGCTCTCCATGAGAGCGAGCTGAAGAGGGAGAAATGACGATGGCAAAGGGAGCGGCGGGGGTACACAGCGGATCGAGTTTCGATGATTTCCTGGAAGAGGAGGGATACCGAAGCGACGTAGAGAGCGCCGCCATCAAGCGCGTGCTTGCCTGGCAGTTTGAGCAGGAGATGATTCGGCAACAAAAGACGAAGAGGGCGATGGCGGCCGAATTGAAAACGAGCCGCTCTCAGTTGGACCGCTTGCTTGATCCGCAGAACACGACGGTTTCGCTCGATACCTTGGCGCGGGCAGCCCATGCCCTGGGCAAGCGTTTGGTGTTGGAAATCCGGGACGCGCCGCCGCAAAGATTGCGAGCTCAGAGACTCCGACAACAGCGCACGGGAATGGCCCAGGGTACGGCCACTCGTCGCGGAAGGAGTGGCGTTTAGTGTTGCTTGCGCGAACGCCTTCCCACGGTTCAGTAGTTCGAGCCCGCATATGAGTGAATGTGGTCTTCGCAGCCGCGGGCATTTGACTTAGGGGTTATTTCGTCTGTCACCGATCGAATTATGGCGGCGCTCTGTTTCTTCATATTCGCGCAATGAAGTGATTACCGATTCCTTGATGCTTAATCGATCATTTGCCCTTCGTCGAGCTCGTTCGCCCAGTCTTTGCGCGTGCGTCGCAATTCCGTTGGTGGTTGCTTCATTTGTCTCGAAACTTCTCCTTGCCCGCTGGTATTGTCTACCACTACAAATTTCCCGTTCAGCGGGAGAGGTTGAACGGGATGTTCACCCCGATCCGTTCAGGTCCAGCAGAGGTATCGTCCTGTCCGTCCCTGCGTTTGCATGTGGTCTTCGCAGACGCCGGCGTTTGCTTTAGGGGTTCCAGTCACCGCAATCCCTGTCACCGCAATACTTCGCCTGCGCCTTATTCCGGATACCCTTCGGACGAGTTGAGGTAGGCTGGGTCGGAATTCAACTCCCCCAGGGCATGCTCATAGTAGGTTCCGCCGGCGGCGCCGCTGCCCTTGTGTCGGAGGATATAACTGGTGATTCGCTGACGGACCCCCAGCGCCTCGGGAAAATCCCGCGTTGTCCAAAAGCGTCGGTTCCGATCAAAGAAACCAATACGGCTTAGGAATGCAACCCCGAAATATGTGTCCTCTTCGATAGAATCGTCGCCGCCCTGAGCGAATGTTCCGTCAGCCCGCAGAGATTGCGTGAGGCACCAGTCAAGCATCTTCTGAATCTGTGCCGCCATTGCTTGGCGCTGATTATCGTTGGCCGCGCTCCAGCCGAATCGGAAGAGAACTGCGACGTCCATGTTGTTGTGGTCAGTGAATCGGCCATCGGAGAGCCACCCTGGTGGCTCGTTGAGGTCCTTGAAAGCGAGGGTCGTCTTAATCATTCGCTGTAATTCGGGGACATTTCCGTCGAGGTAGCGAACAATGTGGAAGGTCAGACTAAGATAATCTACGAATTCGGTGCGCCCATCGACCACGTACCGTTCTCCCCACCAACCGGTCTCGGGATTACGTAGACGATGAAGAACAATGTCCATCAGAACTCGTTTTAGGCGTGGATCCCACTGAAAGCCTTTCGGGCGATCCCACAGGATGAGCCGCATCAGGTCAGCCGTCGATTCATTGAGTTCACGGCTGTGATCTACGCCGTCCCGAGCGATGTCGGAGACAGACACACTGGCAAAATAGTTTCTAAGTTTCGCGGGAGAGTTGATTCGGTCGAGGAACCGTAGCCGAAGGTCTGGTCTGAGGTCGCGCGTTGCTTCCTGATTGAGGTGTTCGTAAGTAGCGTCGAGTCTGAAAAACCATTCCGTATAGCAGCGGCCCCAACTGCCGTCGCTCATATCCTGTTTCGTCGCGGTGTCCTCGAGATCGGGGTGGTCCAATACGTTCTCAAGCGCATCCAGTCGCTGGTCTATCCGCCGGAAGTCGGCTGTATCGCCCAGCAGCCATTTCGTCTCGGTTAAAATCTGGTGCGCGCAGGTGGTCTTCTGCCCATGCGCTTCCCTCTGAAACACAAGTCTCCCGAGTGACACTGCGCGGCGGATCCGCTCGCGGCGCAGTTCCAGGTAACCCGCGTTATAGGCAATAAAGGCCTGTCTTCGGAGAACCTCAACGTCGCGGTCAGCGGCCGGCACAACCTGGGCGGAGGTAACGGAGATGCAAGAGAAACTCGCAACGAGGAGAAAAGAAAGAAGCTCTCGGATGCTCATGGATTCCAGCCCCCACGTTCTCTGTTCGGCACGCTACTTTCGACGAAAACTAAAAAATCAGCTAATTATTTATGTCGATTGGGGGAAAACCGTCGTGCCGGAGCCAGGCGAGGCCTTTTGCGACTGCGCAAAGACAGGTTTCTACATCTTGTGGCTTTTTGGGATCGGGCAGCAAGAACCGCGCTTGTGGTATGTGCCGAAAAACAGAGACATCTCAATCAAAATCGGCATTTCCGGTGGCCCCCGTCTGGTTTTGCCACAATGATACAGTGGCGCCGAGGTGGGATTCGAAGGAGGCGGCGAAAGAGGTGGCCGACGGGATGTTCACCGCGCCCGACGGAACTCTCGGGGGGTTCCCGGGGACGAGGTGGTATGGGTTACGTTCCGTCCGGTCCCCCTCGCTTCCCGTTCGCGTTGTATTGGCCGAATAAAGCTAGTCCCGGACAGCGCCTGGAACTCCGGTAATAAATTTCGTTGTCCCACAACCATTGCAACTCGCCGGACATATATATAAGCAGAGTGACTGCACTGGGGGCTTCCTTGCGAGAAAACTCAGCTGTGCCGAAGGCTCCGCGGGTGGTGATTGTCGGGGGAGGGTTTGGCGGCTTCTATGCCGCCCGCGCTTTGGCTAAGGCTCCCGTGCAAGTCACCCTAGTGGATAAACGGAACTATCATCTGTTCCGGCCAATGTTGTACCAGGTGGCTACCGGACTTCTTTCGGGCGACGAGATCGCTCCACCCTTGCGCGTGCTCTTCAGCAGGCAGAAAAATGTCGACGTGCTGATGTCGGAAGTGACCGGTGTGGATACCAAGAATCGCAGAGTGCTGCTGCCCGACTGCGACCTGCCGTATGACTATCTGATTTTGGCCACCGGCATCCAGGTAAATTACTTCGGCCATGAAGAGTGGAAGGTGATTGCTCCGGGACTCGAGGCGCTGGAAGATGCGGACAAGATCCGCAGCAGGATTCTGCGGGCGTTCGAAGAGGCCGAGCAGATGGCTTTGTGCGGGGACGCAGATCGCGTCGCGCTCAATGAACTGCTCACGTTCGTGCTGGTGGGCGGCGGCACGATCGGCGTCGAGCTCGCCGGCACCATCGCAGAAATGGCAAAGATGGCGCTGGCGCACGACTTTCGCCACCTTGGTCCGGGCGCAGCCCAAGTCATGCTCTACGAAGGTACGTCACGCATACTCCCGAGCTTTGCCGAGGAGCTTTCCGCGAAAGCGACGCGCCATCTGGAAGAGTTAGGCGTGAAGGTCTTTACCGGGACTCGGGTGGAAAGTGTCGATGCAGAGGGCATTGTGGCTGACGGCAAACGTGTCCGCAGCCGGACGGTGATGTGGACCGCGGGCGTGGCCGCCTCACCGGCAGCCCGTTGGCTGGACGCGGAAGCGGACAAGGCTGGTAGGGTGAAGGTGAACCCTGACCTGTCGGTTCCTCGGCATGGTGAGATCTTTGCTATTGGCGATACTGCGCTGGTGATTGCCAATACTCGGAACTTTCTGGGCTTCAAGAGTGGGACGGCGGTGCAGATGCCTGGGCTGGCGCAGCCTGCCATCCAACAAGGAGAATACGTGGCGGAGCTAATTCGCCGCCGCACCACGGGCAAGGCTGCGCCAGAGCCTTTCTGGTATTGGGACAAGGGCGACCTGGCCGTGGTGGGGCGTACGTTCGCTGTCGCCGATCTTAGGTTTTGGAAGTCTGCCGGGCTCGTGGCGTGGTTGTTGTGGGCCGGGGTCCATATCTATTTTCTTATTGGTTTTAGCAATAGGCTCTTCGTCATGCTGCGGTGGATGGTGCAGTTTGTCACCAGGCAGCATGGAGTCGGGACGGTGGATGCGCCTACGCAGGTTACCGGCCAGAGGATGGATAAGGCGGGATAGAGAAAAGCGTAGGGGCTAAAGCCCTCATCTTTGTTAACCCTTTACGGCCCGACTAAAGTCGTGCCCTGACACAAAGCCTCAGAGGAATGACTCGCGGGAAGTCTGGCGTTCTCCGCACACACAGCGAGCGCAGGGGCTAATGAAGCCCTCATCGAACCTGCCATTTACGGCACGGCTAAAGATGCTGCGGAAGAAGTCTGAACCGGGCAGGAAAACAACATCCCAGGGGCTAAAGCCCTCATCTTTGTTGACCCCTTTACGGCCCGACTAAAGTCGTGCCCTGACACAAAGCCTCAGAGGAATGACTCGCGGGAAGTCTGGCGTTCTCCGCACACACAGCGAGCGCAGGGGCTAATGAAGCCCTCATCGAACCTGCCATTTACGGCACGGCTAAAGATGCTGCGGAAGAAGTCTGAACCGGGCAGGAAAACAACACCTCAGGGGCTAAAGCCCTCATCTTTGTTAACCCTTTACGGCCCGACTAAACAGGTTGCGGAAAAATGAGCTTTCGTATGGGGTTTAAATTTCCCCTGGGGTTAGCAGCGCCTTTTTTTTGTCGGTTTTAAGTGATTATTTGGTTTATTGGCGCGTGATTGCGCATGTTTGGGGACACGTCTCCCCGGGATTTACACCACCGGAATCAACTTTCGCATGCGCAGCAGATTGTGTGCAGCGGCGACCAGACGAAACATCCACTCGACGCGTTGTTTACCGCGCATCTTTACTTGTCTGACCGCTCGGTCCTGCTTGGCCCAGCCGAAGATCTTCTCCACCAGCTTGCGTTTGCTCTGGCTGATGGCGAAGCCTGGGCTGCTGCGTTCCGCCTCCGTCAGCCAGTTTGGCCACGTCGGATTAGGCTCATACTCAGCTACGTGCGGCACCACCTTGCGCGCTCGGAGTCCTTCTATGAACGGCTGCTGCTGGTAGCCTTTGTCGGCGCCAACCGTGCTGGCTGGGCTACGTTTGAGCCCATCCAGCAACACCAACGCCGCCTCCCCCTCCGCCGTCTTGCTGGCCTGGGTCACCATCGCGCCGACGATCAACCCGTTCCGGTTCTCGGTCAACAGATGGCCTAAATAGCAGGGCACTGAGGCGGCCGCACCGCTCTTCTTGTACAACCGCGCATCTCCGTCCGTGGTCGATTCGTGGGTATCGCGCAGCAGCTTGCGGCCGCCGCTTCCGCTGCCCCGCCGCGGTGGATTGGACTTCTCCTGGAAGCTGCGACGGTTGGCCCAAGCCTGGATCAGCGTGCCATCCACGGTGAAGTGTTCCTCACTCAGCAGTTGCCGCGCGACCGCGCCTGTTCCACCACCTTCAGCAACAACTGTTCGGCGATGCCGCCCCCGATCAGACGCTCCCGATTCTTGGTAAATACCGTCACGTCCCACACCGCCTCGTCCATCTCTAAGCCCACAAACCAACGAAACAAAAGGTTGTAATCCAGTTGTTCGATCAACTGACGTTCCGAGCGCACCGAGTACAGCACCTGCAGAAGCTGAGCCCGGATCAGACGCTCAGGCGCAATCGACGGACGACCACCTCGCGCATAAAGACCGGCAAAATGACCGTCCAACTCCCGCAATGCCTTATCCGCCATCGCTCGGATCGCTCGCAGTGGATGATCCGCCGGAACTCGCCTCTCCAGCTTCACATAGCTAAACATCACGTCTTGTTGACCCTCATCTCCGCGCATGTCTCGTCTTAACAACTACGCTCCCGCTTTACCAGTGACTAACAAGGTGTTTTTCCGCAAGCTCTAAAGTCGTGCCCTGACACAAAGCCTCAGAGGAATGACTCGCGGGAAGTCTGGCGTTCTCCGCACACACAGCGAGCGCAGGGGCTAATGAAGCCCTCATCGAACCTGCCATTTACGGCACGGCTAAAGATGCTGCGGAAGAAGTCTGAACCGGGCAGGAAAACAACATCCCAGGGGCTAAAGCCCTCATCTTTGTTGACCCCTTTACGGCCCGACTAAAGTCGTGCCCTGACACAAAGCCTCAGAGGAATGACTCGCGGGAAGTCTGGCGTTCTCCACACACAGCGAGCGCAGGGGCTAATGAAGCCCTCATCGAACCTGCCATTTACGGCCGGACTAGACAGCTGCGGAAAAAAGTCTCAGCCGAGCAGGAAAGCAGAACCTCAGGGGCTTCTATGAGACGGCTGTGGAAATCAAGGGAATTCCCTTTTGGTTTTTTATTATTAGGGTTTTTTGTTTTTGCTGTTGTTCTTGCCGTTGCTGGGACGACGAGGATCTGGAGGAGGATTCATCTCGGACTTCTATACGCACTCGAAGAGAGTCGCCAAGGACTCGGTGCTTGATGGTGTCCGATGAAGATGAATTGGGGCTGCTATCTAAAGCGCGGCCTTTGATGGCCAAGCCACTGAGCGCAGTCACCCAAACTCGAGATGGATTCGTCGACAGCAAAATTTATTGTTCCTTGTGTGCTGGTTAGGGTGAGGGTTTTAGACGGCCTTCGCTAACTGGGTCGCCGACTGAGGAAACGGTTCAAACTTCCTGCTGTTGCGCCACATGCTAAGCAGGAGCACGGACAGCTTGCGGGCAACGGCAACGATGGCACGCTTCTTACCTCGCTTGCCGCCGCTGGCGGTAAGCTTAAGGCCCCATCGGCGCAGTTCCGAGTCTGGGCCAAAACGGCCCAGAATGTACTGTGCCGACTGCACCAGCAAACTGCGCAGGTAGCTGTTGCCCGTCTTGGTAATCCCGCATTGCGGGTCACAGGCACCAGATTGTTGCTGGCTGGGTCTGAGGCCGAGGTAGGCCCCGGCCTGGCGGTTGGTTTCCATCGCTTCCGGATTGCCCAGCGTCAACACATAGCAGGTCGCCACCACCGGACCTACCCCGGGGGCGGTACGCAAAAGCGTGATCTCCGGATATTTCTTAGCCAGGCCCGCAATCTGCTTGTCCATCCCCTCCAGGGCCCGGTTCATCTGCGCGATCTGTTTCAGCAGAGGCTCACAGGCCGCTTTCAGCGCCGGCGGCACCGCCGCCGGCGCCTTCTCCGGGAACGCCTCGGGGCTGCAAGCGGGCAGTCGTTCGCCGCCGCTCTTGACCAGCCCGCGCACGGAATTGATCAGCATCGTCCGGGCGCGCACCAACACGCTGCGGGTATGGATCAAGTTCAGGTCCTGCTGGCGCTCCAGGCCGCGGTGCTCGATCCCATGGAGCAACTTGGGGTCAAAGGCCGCCATCCGCGCTAACTGCTCGGCATCGTTGCGGTCGTTCTTGCTTTCGCTCTTGGTCAGGGTAGGGATCTTGCGCGGGTTGGCTACGATCACCTGGTGTCCATAGCCTTTCAACAACCGGCTTACCCAGGGAGAGTGGGTGCCCGCTTCCAGCGCAACCCGCATCCGCGGCTCGCTGCCGAGATGCTTCGTGATCGCCGCTGTAGTCGTCTGTATCCGACCCTCTTCCATCGCTTCTCCCGTGCTGCTCAACATGCAGTAATGGCTGTACCGGTCGCCCAGATCCAACCCCACAACTGGCAACGGTTGACTCTGCGCTGCTGTTACACAAGGCTGCTTCTTGCTAATCTTCTTAATGGCTGGTCTCCTTTGCACCCTTGAGTGCGTATCGAAAGCTTAGCTTCCGGTGAGGCCAGCCGTCTCATCCCATCTAAAGCCCTCATCTTTGTTGACCACTTTACGGCCCGACTAAAGTCAGGCCCTGACACAAAACATGAGTTTTTTCGCAGCCTGTGATGCCCGTATACAAGAGAAAATAGATTTCTCAAAAGTCTGTGAGGGCACGTCTGCGGAGGACGGGGAAGGGATAACCGCAGGTCCTCCGCTCCTCTTCCACGGCACGCCGGGACAGGTTGCTTCGGTCCCACAGCGCGCCCCGCGGCACGGCGGGGCAGGCGGGATGAGAAACAATAGCTCGTCTCAGTTGCTTGCTCGGGCTTGGATCATGCCGGCTTGGAGGGAAGCGGCGTAGCTTTCCAGCGCGGCCAGGTGGTCTTGGTCGGAGCGCAAGCCGACGTAGCCGTCGGGGCGAACGGCTAGGAGCGTGCTTCCTTCAATCCCCAGGCGAGCCGCCTCGGCGGGCTCGAGGTGACCTATCTGGTCAGGGCCGTCGGCACTCGCGCTGAGCGCTACGGCGGTTTCGAACAGGGCCGAATCTTTTACATATTCCTGTAGTGCGGCGTGGAGAGCCAACAATGCCGATGGGTTTGCGGCAGGTCCGCCCAAAAGGATAAGAGTATTGCCCGCACGATGGCCTAGTGCGTGAAGCTTGGAAGGAGATCCTTCGGGCAGTCGTACCGGAATGTTGTCGGGCAAACGATAGCCGGCTGCGAACGAGCTGTTTGGGTCACCGAAGACAATCGGAGAGTGGGCGTAGTCGATGTTGAGTTCCGTCTCGGCCACCGCGTCGTGGTGCAGGATCTCTGGGTCGGCGAGTGCGGTCTTGATGGCCTGGTCACGGGCCTTTCGTTCCGTTGGGCCGGCCTTGGCCAGCATATCTTCGAAATCATCACCGGATTTGGTTACGAGTTCCGCGGCCGGCCGACGTTCGATTTCGTAACTATCGAGGAGTGTGTCGTGGGCAGCGCCTTGATGGACGAGAGCCAGTTTCCAGGCCAGGTTGAAGGCGTCCTGCACCCCGCAGTTCATGCCATGTCCTTCGCCGGGGGAACAGAGATGCGCGGCGTCGCCGGCGAGAAAGATTGGTCCTGAGCGATACTTCGCCGCTATCTTCGTGTGGCAGCGGAAGCGCCCTGGATTTTCTACATCCACGAAAGAGACGGATGGTGCGTAGGCGCGCAGGGTAGAAACGGCATCGGCGACAAGATCAGAATGCTCCGAATTTGGCCGAAGATAGACGCGCCAGCGATGGCCAGGAAGCGCAGTCAGGATGACCGGAAGGGATTCAAGATAAACGAAGGTCGCTTCGAAGGTGTCGGCCCATCCCTCGAGCGAAGCATCGAAGACGGCCCACGGCTTCAACATGTCGTGGCCCTCAAAAGCAATGCCGGCCAGGTCGCGGGTTGCACTGTGGAGGCCGTCGCAGCCCACTACCCAGCGGGCTTCCACCTGGTAGCGGCTGCCGTCGCGCTCGATCTCCGCCAGGACGCGGTTGTTCGGGTTGATGGTCAGCCCAATCAAGCGCGAGGATCGATTTACCCGGCCACCGTGCTGATGGAGATAGCCGGTGAGGATGGACTCCGTGACCTCCTCGGAGAGGCCGACATTGAACCCGTAGATGCTGCCGCAACCTGCGAGGTCTATCGTCCCAAGCAGTTCGCCGTTGGAATGAAGCTTGATGACCCGTTGTCTGCACCCGGCAGTGAGAAATTTTTCGGCCAGTCCCAGCGACTCGAATATCTGCAGAGAACGGGGGTGAACGACGGTCGCTCTATCCCAGTGGAGCGGCCCAGACTTGGAATCGATCAGATGGCATGGCACCCCTCTGCGGCTCAGCTCGGAAGCGAGCAGCAGGCCGGTTGGGCCCGCACCGACTACCAGCACTGCGGTTTCCTCGCTTGCTGGACTCATAGACGGAAGGGTCGTTCGGGAACTCAGTCGTCTCGGGAGGTTGATCCACACGATAGGGCCGGGGTTTGGAGTTGTCAACCCGATGATATTGCGGAATTCCTTAGGATCGGAGGCGCGGCTCGCGAATATGAAGCCGAATTAATTTGCAAAGTGATTATGCGGAGCCTAAGAGGGAGAAGCTCCTGAAGGCTGAAAAGAGGGTTGGGCTTCAGCTCCTGCTATGGCGCATCCTTCAAGAAATGCTTGTCCAGAGGAAGTTCTGAGCAGTGCACGGGTGTTCTTCGTCACAACGAACACCAGCATGGGACGGCGCTTGTTGCAATCTGAACGGAACGCGACGCTTCTCATCGACGTGCTGCGATCGAATGTAGCGATAGGTAAGTTTCAGTTGCATGACTTCGTGATCATGCCGGATCATCTACATCTGCTGATGACGCTCCAGGGCGACGTCACCATTGAAAAGGCCATGCAGCTTATCAAGGGCGGATTCTCCTACCGTCTGAAGAGGGAGTTTGAATATCAGGGAGAGGTCTGGCAACGCGGGTTTTCTGACGTGCGGATCAGGGATGGGCAAAGCTTTTCACAGCACCGCGCGTATATCGTTCAGAATCCGGTCAAGGCAGGACTCGTGGATAGTGCCGAGCATTGGCCCTATTGTTACAGCTACCTGGCGAAGAAAAAAGCGCAGGGGCTAAAGCCCTCATCTTTGTTGACCCCTTACGGCCCGACTAAAGTCGTGCCCTGACACAAAGCCTTAGCCTGGATTTCTCACATATCAAGAAGCAGACCTGGGCAAGGGGATTGAGAGAAGGACTTGGAAAGGCCGTTTATTCATGGCATAACTGCGTTGTCTAGACGTGGTGTATGCCGTGCGGAGACGGCCTTTCTGATGACAGAGTGTAATCACGGGACGTTTGCATTTACAGCTCATTTTTCTCGCCGGGTGGAGGCGGGGTTTAGTGCTGGTCAAGTTTCCAGCGACGGCGGTGGGCTGCTGTTACGCGAGGTGGATCGCAAGATCAACCTGCTGGGTCGGCTGACGGGCAGCTTTGTGGATGGCCGATCGCCGTTGTTGGTCAAGCACCAGCTATCGGAGATGCTGGGGCAGCGCATCTTCGGCTTGGCGCTGGGCTATGAAGATCTTTGCGATCATGAGCAGTTGCGCTCCGATCCGTTGCTGGGGTTGCTCAGCGGCAAGCGGGAGCTGGACAAGCCGCTGGCCGGCAAGAGCACGCTGAACCGGCTGGAACTGGTTGGCCGCAGCGGTCGCTATCACAAGATCAGCTACTCGTCGGAGTCACTGGACCGCTTGTTAGGGGAGCTGTTTCTGGAGTCCCATCGCAGTGCGCCGGAGCAGATCGTGCTGGATCTGGACGCCACTGACATCCCGCTTTACGGCCATCAGCCGGAGCGCTTCTTCCACGGCTACTACGGCAGCTACTGCTATTTGCCGCTGTATATCTTCGCCGGGGACCAGTTGCTGTGCGCGCGTGTGCGGGCGGCCAACCAGGACGCGGCCGCCGGAGCGGTGGAGGAAGTGAGCCTCATCGTTGCCCAACTGCGGCAGCAATGGCCGCAGACACGGATGGTGTTGCGCGCCGACTCCGGTTTCTGCCGTGAAGAGTGGATGGACTGGTGCGAGGCCAACAAGGTGGATTACCTATTTGGCTTGGCGCGCAACCAACGGTTGCAGAAGATCATCGGCGCCCAGATGCAGCAAGCTCGTCTCCTTCACCAGAGCACCGGCAAGGCGGCGCGCGTCTTTACCGGCTTCGCCTATACCACGCGCCACAGCTGGTCGCGCGCCCGCCGCGTGGTGGCCAAAGCCGAGTATCTCGACAAGGGCGAAAATCCCCGCTTTGTAGTCACTTCGCTGACTCCAGACCAATGGCCCGACCAAGCACTTTACGAGAAGTTCTACTGCGCCCGCGGAGAAATGGAAAACCGCATCAAGGAACAGATGTTCCTGTTTGCCGATCGGCTCTCCACCGATGAGATGAAGGGCAATCAGCTACGCCTCTACTTCTCCGCGCTGGCCTACACCCTGATGGAGGCGCTACGCCGGCTGGGCCTCCAAGGCACAGAGTGGGCTCAAGCTCAGGTCGACACGATCCGCCTCAAGCTGTTCAAGATCGGTGCCATCGTGCGCATCAGCGTGCGCCGCATTATGCTCCAGCTCAACTCGGCCTATCCCTGGAAAGACCTCTTCGCTCAAGCCTTCCACGCCCTGCGCTGCTGAAATCCCGCTGCCGGCAGCCAATTTACACTTCCCACTTGATCGCTCCGGCCTGGCCGAGCCATGCAAAATGCCGCCTGACAACCCGAAAACAGCTCGTCACACACCAGAAATTAACCCCACCGGCCAACACCATCACGCAAAAGCACTGCAACGAGGCTCACCGCGCTCTCAACTTGGCGCAAAATCAGTAATGGTGAGAAATGCGGGCTAGAGCAGTGCCGGGTACACAGCCTCAGAGCCGTGCCCAAAGATCCGGTGCGCTTCGGTCGCACGGCTTGCCCCGCGCCACGCCGGGGCAGGCCATGCAGGCGGGATGACTAGGTTTAGTGGTTGATTATCCTGGGCACCGCGAGCGGGATGGGGGAACCGCAGGTCCCTCGGCTTCGCTCCCACGGCACGCCGGGGCAGGCGGGATGACAAGGGGAGGGTGGCGCTTCCAGCTGGAATTAGCTGGTGGATGAAATGACCGCAGGTCCTTCCGCTCCGGTCGCACGGCTTGCCCCGGCGGCACGCCGGGGCAGGCGGAGCAGGCGGGATGACAGAGTGCGAAGTGGCAACTTACCCCAGCAGCGCACACAGCGAAGCCCGCGCCTTTCGGCGCGGGCTTCGTGGAATTTGCCGACAGACTTTAGGCGTGGCTGCTGCCGCTGCCATCGGGTGGCGGGGTCTCGGACATGGCCTTGTCGATTTCTTCGCGGCGCTTCGCCCTGGCTTCGGCGCGCTTCTGGCGCTTCTCGTCCAGCTCGTGCTCAGAACCAAGGAGTTCGATGAAGGCCTTCTCGGCTCCATCGCCCTTCTGGAAGCCGGTGCGCACGATGCGGAGATAGCCGCCGGAACGATCGCCATACCGCGGGGCTACGGTATCAAACAGACGGGAGACTGCTTCCCGGGTCTGCAGATAGGAGAGGGCCAGACGGCGGGAGTGCAGGTCGCCTCGCTTGCCCAAGGTGATCAGCTTTTCTACGTGAGGACGCGCGGCCTTGGCCTTGGTGATGGTCGTCTCTACACGGTCCTCAAGAAGAATGGACGTGACCAGGTTACGCAGCAGCGCGCGGCGATGGCTGGTGTTGCGTCCTAGTTTGTATCCTGCATTGCGATGGCGCATGGGTTTCTCTTTCCAACAGAAATTAAACGGGTGACCGGCGGGTTCTGCCGCCGGTCACTCCAAAAGACTAGAAGTTTTCCGGCTCCGACTGGAGGGGGATGTCTACTCCCTCGAGATCTTCGTCGTCGTCATCCTCTTCGTCGTCATAACGGTTGTAGCTTGCAGCCAGGGTTGCGGCCGGCAGTACGCTGGTCGGTCCAGGCACCGCGTTGCCGTGCTCGTCAATCTTCATGCCCAATGACAAGCCCATCTGCGCCAGAATTTCCTTGATCTCGTTCAAGGACTTGCGGCCGAAGTTCTTGGTCTTGAGCATCTCGGGCTCGGTCTTCTGCACCAGCTCGCCGATGGTCTGGATGTTGGCGTTCTTCAGGCAGTTGTAGCTGCGCACGCTCAACTCAAGCTCCTCTACAGAGCGGTTGAGGTTCTCGTTGCGCAACTGCATGCGGCCTTCGTCGTGAGCGCTCTCGGCTTCGATCTCTTCCTCGAAGTTGATAAAGATGCTCATGTGGTCCTTGAGCAGCTTCGCCGCAAGGCCGATGGCGTCCGCGGGAAGAACGGAGCGATTGGTCCAGACTTCAATGGTCAACTTGTCGTAGTCGGTGATCTGACCCAGACGAGCGGCGTCCACGGCGTAGTTCACCTTGCGAACAGGCGAGTGAACCGAGTCCACTGGAATGAAGCCGATTCCTAAATCCGAATCGAAGTTCTTGTCGGCTGAGACATAGCCACGGCCGCGCTTGAGGCGCATTTCCATGTCCAGCTTGCCACCTTCGCTGACGGTCGCGATGTAGACGTCCTTGTCCAGGATCTCCACGTCTCCGTCGGCCTCGATCATGCCCGAGGTCACCACACCTGGCTGGTCCGCACGCAGATAGAGCGCCTTGGGACCTTCCCCGTTGAGCTTGAAGGGAATCTGCTTGAGGTTCAGGATGATGTCGGTGGCGTCTTCAACAACGCCGGTGATCGATTGGAATTCGTGCAGTACGCCTTCGATCTTGACGGCGGTGACAGCCGCTCCCTCGATCGAGGAAAGCAGCGTGCGCCGCAGCGCGTTGCCAATGGTGGTACCGAAGCCGCGCTCAAAAGGCTGGGCGCTGAACTTGCCGTACTTCTCGGTGAGCGTCTCGGTATCGACTGCAAGACGTTTCGGTTTTTGGAATCCTCTCCAAAGCATATCTGTGGTCCTCTCCATGCAGCGGCGTCGCGAAGCATTCTGCTACGGCCGTGCTTGTTTCTCCTCGTTGATTGAATCTGTACTCTGCTATGACGGTTACTTGCTGTAAAGTTCGACGATCAGCTGCTCGTTTACGGGCAGATTCACGTCTTCACGCTTGGGCAGCGCCAGTACCTTGCCGGACAGATTTGCGTGATCCACCTGCAGCCATCGCGGCGCTACCTGGTGGCTGGCAAATTCGGTCGAGGTTTCGAGTACTGTGAGCTTCTTGCTGCCTTCGCGGATCTTGATCTCGTCGCCCACACTGATCTGGAACGACGGAATGTTCACCTTGCGGCCGTTCACTTCCACATGGCCATGGCGCACGATCTGGCGCGCCTGGCGACGCGAGCTGGCGAAGCCGAGACGGAAGGCCACGTTGTCCAGACGCCGCTCGAGCTGCTGCAAGAGCAGTTCGCCGGTGACGCCCTGAGCCCGCGATGCCTTCTCGTAATAGGCACGGAACTGGCTCTCCAGGGTGAAGTAAATGCGCTTGGCTTTTTGCTTTTCCCGCAGCTGCAGGCCGTAGCCTACGATCTTGGGCTTGCGGTCACGGCCGTGCTGGCCGGGGGCAAAGTTGCGCTTCTCAATGGGGCACTTTTCCGAGAAGCACTTGGTGCCCTTCAGGAAGAGCTTGGTGCCTTCGCGACGGCAAAGGCGGCAGACTGGTCCGGTATAACGTGCCACGTAATTCTCCTTACTTCAGAGGCCGACCGGTTTACGGATAAAATCCTTCGTCCCGGTCCTGCGGTTAAAAGTTCTTACACCCTGCGGCGCTTGGGCGGACGGCAACCGTTGTGCGGAATGGGCGTAACGTCGCGGATGGAGCGGACGTCGAGTCCCGCTGCAGCCAGGGCGCGTACTGCCGACTCACGGCCGGAGCCCGGACCGCTCACCCGCACATCGACCGAACGCAGACCGTGGTCACGCGCCTGGTTGGCGGCGTTCATCGCGGCTTGCTGGGCGGCAAAGGGGGTGCCCTTGCGCGATCCGCGGAAGCCGAGGGAACCGGAGCTCTTCCAGGAAAGGGTGTTGCCCTGGCCGTCGGTGATGGTCACGATGGTGTTGTTGAACGAGGCCTGAACGTATACCAATCCGTAAGGAACGTTCTTGCGCTCGCGCTTCTTGAACTTCTTATTTTTTGCAGCCTTGCCGGCTGCCGGCTTCTGCTCCTGCTTCGCCATTAGGTCTTCGCCGTCGCTTTCTTCTTGCCTGCGATTGTGCCCTTACGCGGTCCCTTGCGGGTGCGCGCGTTGGTGTGGGTGCGCTGGCCGCGAGTAGGCAGGTTGCGCCGGTGGCGTAGTCCACGATAGGACTGAATGTCAATCAGCCGCTTGATGTGCATCGAGACGTCTTTGCGCAGATCGCCTTCGATCTGGCCTTCGTTCTCAATCACCTGGCGGATACGGTTTACCTCGTCTTCGCCCAGATCCTGAACTTTCTTGAACGGGTCCACATTGGCCGTCTCCAGGATGCGTAGCGCACGAGGGGCTCCGATACCGAAAATGTAGGTCAGCGCGATTCTTGCCTGCTTGTGGCGGGGCAGATCGACGCCAGCAATACGTGCCATGCTTAATTCCTTTTTAACTTACGAGTTCGAGGCAGCTTCGCCGGCTCGAACGGTTACTGGTGAAAGCTAAGCGGATACCGCAACCTGAAGGAACGTCTATCAGGACTCGGGACCGCTACGCGGAAAGGTTCAACGCAAGCCTTTATGGCTAACTAGCCTCGCCGGTGCCGTGTTTAAGAGGGGAAAAATCCCTCAGTTGAGATTTGTTCGATCCCACATCTCAAAATCGAGATGTGGGGCACCCTTCGATTTGCTATGCCGAAAGAGTTTAACCTTCCCTCTTTTGTTACTCCGAGAGAATTTCAAACTTCGCTTCGGTTAAGCCGAGAGAGGTTTTAACCTTCCTCTTCTGTTACCCCGAGAGAGTTTTTAATCTTCCCTCGTTTGCCAATCCAGAGAGAGAGGTTTAACTCCCTCTTTCATGAGTGGACCACGAGAAAGGTTGTTGATTCCCTTCTTCGTGGTTCCAAGTCTTAGCCTTGGCGCTGCTTGTGCTTCGAGTTTTCGCAGATCACCCGCACCACACCGCGGCGATGGATGACCTTGCACTTGTCACAAATCTTTTTTACTGATGCCCTTACTTTCATTACTGCTCCTGACTTCGATTTCTACTTGTAGCGGTAAACGATCCGGCCCCGGGTCAGATCGTAAGGACTGAGCTCAACCGCCACCCGGTCGCCAGGGAGAATGCGAATGAAGTTCTTCCGCATGCGTCCCGAAACATGAGCCAGAACCTGATGCTTGTTCTCCAGCTCGACTTTGAACATCGCGTTTGGCAACGTCTCTACGACGGTTGCCATTACCTCAATCGCGTCTTCCTTCGACAAACTTAATCCCGATCCGCCTGCGATTCGCGTCCCAACAGGCTTTCGTTGCCTACTGCGTCAAAATTACGGCGCCCTCAGCCGTTACCGCGACGGTGTGCTCAAAATGAGCACTCAAGCTTCCATCCTCGGTGACAGCCGTCCAGCCGTCGCTCAATACCTGTACCCCTGGCTTGCCCGCATTCACCATGGGCTCGATCGCCAGAACCATTCCCGCACGCAGCTTGGTTCCCGCTCCCCGCTGCCCGTAGTTAGGAACCTGGGGATCTTCGTGCATCCTGGTTCCAATACCGTGGCCCACAAAGTCCCGCACTACACTGAATCCGTCCGCTTCGACTACTTCCTGTACCGCCGCGCCAATATCGCCCAGAGTCGCCCCGGGCCGCACTACCCCGATGGCGGTCTCGAGCGATGCCTTGGTCACGTCCAACAACCGCTTGGCCTTCGGCGCTACTTCCGATCCCACCGGAACCGTGATCGCGGAGTCACCGTAGTAGCCGTCCAACACTACTCCGCAGTCGATGGAGACGATGTCCCCTTCGCGCAGCACGCTCTCTTTGGAGGGAATGCCGTGCACCACCTGCTCGTTCACCGAAGTGCACAGAACACAGGGGTAGCCGCGATAGCCCTTAAAAGCGGAGGTGGCTCCCGATGCCGCAATCTTGCTTTCCGCCGCCATTTCCAGATCGAGCGTAGTGACGCCGGGCTTGACGAGCGACCGGACGTGCTCCAGCACCTCACGCACCACCGCTCCGCTGCGCCGCATCTTCTCAATTTCCTGCGGCGTCTTGATCATGATGGCCATCGGCCTGGTAACTCTCTTTCCTTCACTCGAAAACTTCGCCAAACCGGCGAAAAAAACTTCCACACTCGACTGAGACTGCTAATTCTGGGATCTGAGTCGCGCTACCGCGGCCATGATGCCCGCCATTACCTCGCCCGCCGGCTGCTCGCCATCCACTTCTACGAATCGGCTGCTGGCACGATAATGTTCCACCACCGGCGCCGTCAGCGCCGCATAAGTGCGCATCCGTTCATGGAAGACCGCTTCCGTGTCATCCGCGCGCTGGACCAGCGGTGTGCCTTCCACATCGCATACCGTGTCTGCTCTCGGCGGTTGCAGGTAAACGTTGTAAATGCGCTGGCAGGTTGGACAGTTGCGTCTACCCGTGATACGACGCAACAACTGAGTATAACTTACCTGGATACTAACTGCAATCAGCGGGAGCCCGCCTGGGACCGCTGCGAGCCGCGCGGCATCTGATTGTTGATCACGCAAGCGTTGATCAAGCCACTCAGCCTGGGCCAGGGTCCGCGGATAGCCATCCAAGATATAGCCGCGCACGGTATCGGGCTGGGCCAGCCGTTCGGCCACCATCTGGTTGACCAGATCGTCGGGCACCAACTTCCCCGAGTTCATGATCTGGGTGGCCACCAAGCCCAAGGGGGTTCCGCGATCCCTATGGTCCCGCAGCAGGTCACCGGTCGAGATCTGGGGGATACCCCAGGCGGCCATGATTCCCTTGGCCTGCGTGCCCTTGCCCACGCCCGGCGCGCCCATCAGCAGGATGGGCCCGGGAATCACCAGCTTTTCGTCTGTAGAGGGTCCGGCTTGCAGCCCCGCCACCGGCTGACCTACCACGACCGTCTTCCGCGCACCCTTCCACTGCGGGGCGAGAAGCCATCGTAGTGGCGCATGATCAACTGCGACTCCACCTGATTGATCGTATCCATGGCCACGCCCACCACAATCAGCAGCGACGTGCCGCCGAAGTAGAAGGTGAAGTTCAAGCCGTGGGTGACCCAGGTGGGCAGCTGTTCGAAGAACCCACCCACCAGCCAGAGATTATTCAGGTGAATGCCGCTGATCAGGATCTGCGGGATCAAGGAGATCACGACCAGGTAGATGGCGCCCACCAGGGTAATCCGGGTGAGAACGTCGTTGACAAAATCGGAGGTACGCTTGCCAGGCCGGATGCCGGGAATGAAGCCGCCATACTTGCGCATATTGTCGGCGATGTCATCGGGACGGAAAATGATGGAGATGTAGAAGTAGGCAAAGAAAACGATGAACACTATGTACAGGAACTCGTACCAGGGTTCGCCCAGGCGCAGACCGTCAAAGATGCGGGTGAGGAAGTTGCTGTTGCGCACGAAGCCGGAGGTGGCAAAGAGCAGCGGGGCAGAGAGGATCGAGCTGGCGAAGATGACCGGCATGACGCCACCGGAGTTTACCTTAAGCGGAAGGTGGGTGGATTGACCGCCCATCATGCGCCGGCCGACGATACGCTTGGCATACTGCACCGGGATGCGCCGTTCGCTGCGCTCGACAAAGACGATGAAGGCTACGGTGGCGATCATGACCACGATTAGCAGGACCAGGGCCGGAATCGTGAACGATCCCCAGGCCTGGGTGCGGGCCTTATCGATCAAATCCTGAATGCCGCGGGGCAGGCCAACCACGATGCCGGCAAAGATCAGCAAGCTCATGCCGTTGCCAATGCCGCGGTCGGTAATCTGCTCGCCCAGCCACATGATGAAGGCGGTCCCGGTGGTCAGCGTCACCACGGTCATGAGAATGAAGCCGATGCCGGGGTTCAAGACGTAGGAGACGCCACCCGAGCCGTGGGAGAGGGTTAGCGCGATAGCCAGCGACTGCACGACGCCTAGAACCACGGTGACGTAGCGGGTCCATTGGGTGATTTTGCGCCGCCCCAGCTCCCCTTCTTTCTGCAGCTTGGCCAAGGGCTCGTACACCACGGTCAGCAGCTGGAAGATGATGGAGGCGGTGATGTAGGGCATGATGCCCAGGGCGAAGATGGTCAGACGGCGAAGGTTACCGCCGCTGAAGAGATCGACCAAGCCGAGCGCGCTGCCCGCCTGCTGGTCGAAGAATTGCGCCAGCAGCTTGAGGTTCACTCCGGGGGTTGGTATCTGCGAGCCCAGACGATATACGGCGAGGATACCCAGCGTGAACAGGACCCGCTTGCGCAGGTCGGGGATGCGGAAGATATTCGCGATGTTCTCAAACATAAAAGTCGATGCCTCAGGGGCTAAAGCCCCCTTTTCATCCAGTCGGCTGACGTACGGGCTAAAGCCCGCTGCGGCGAGGTAGCCCGTAACCTTCAGGAAAAGCCTATTTCACGGGCTAAAGCCCATTCTACTTTCGGCGTGTACGGCCTGGCGCTACAGGCTGCGGAAAAAGCCGGGAGCGGCATGAAATGAGTCCCCTCAGCGGCTAAAGCCGGTCCTGTTTACAACCACTTACGTACGGGCTGAAGCCCGTACCCTTCAAAAAAAGAAGTTTTCCGCTGCCTGTGAAGCCGTGCTCTTCGTGCCCTTGCTCTTCCTCAAATATGAACTGGCGGAGCCAGTTCATCAGCGCTTACGCGACCAGAACGGCCTTACCGCCGGCTTTCTCGATCTTTTCCTGGGCCGACTTGGAAAACTTATGGGCATGCACGGTGACCGCAACAGTCAAATCGCCATCGCCAAGCACCTTGACCAAGCCATGGCGCTTCTTGAGCAGCCCCTTGGCGGCAAAGGTTTCGAGGGTCAATTCCTTAAGGCCTTCGGCGTGGAGCTCCGCGACCCGGCTCAGGTTCACCACCGAGTACTCGGTGCGGAAGATGTTGGTGAAGCCGCGCTTGGGCAGGCGGCGATGCAGCGGCATCTGTCCACCTTCAAAGCCACGCATCATGTGAGAGCCGGAACGCGAACGCTGTCCCTTGTGTCCTCGGGTCGAAGTCTTGCCCATGCCCGAACCCATACCGCGGCCGACACGCTTTTTGTTGCTGTTGGCCTGCTTGGGGGCACGCAAATTAGAAAGATTCTTTGCCATTACTATCCTCGCTCAACGCCAGACTGGCTTAACCAATCCGACTCGCATTTGTTTCCTTGGGCGGAGTTACTTGACGATCCGCACCAGGTGCGGCACGGCTTTGACCATGCCACGGATGGAGGCGGTATCCTCGCGCTCCACCACTTGATTGAGCCGGGTGAAGCCCAATCCCTTGACTACCCGCTTGTGCTTCTCTGGAGTGGAAATCGCGGAGCGATAGTACTCCAGGCGCATCATTTGTTTGGAAGTCGCTGCCATCAATATAGCTCCTGTACCTGCTTGCCGCGAGCGGCAGCCACTTCGCCGCGATCGCGCAACTGCACCAGGGCATCGAAGGTGGCCTTGACCACATTGTGCGGATTGGCGGTGCCCAGGCTCTTGGTGAGGACATTTTGCACCCCGACCGAGGTCATCACCGCGCGCACCGCGCCGCCGGCAATCACGCCTGTGCCTTCCGGCGCCGGCTTCAAGAGCACGTGCCCAGAACCGAAGCGCCCCAGTACTTGATGGGGTATGGTTGTCTCCGAGAGATTGACGTGCACCAGGTTCTTCTTGGCCGCCTCGATGCCTTTACGGATCGCCTGCGGGACTTCCTTGGCCTTGCCCGAACCAAAGCCAACCACCCCGGCTGCGGGATCCCCGACCACCACCAGCGCTGCGAAGGACATGTTCTTACCGCCCTTAACGACCTTGGTGACACGATTGATGGACACCACCTGATCCTTCAGGTTGTACTGCCCGGCGTCCAGTTTCCGCTTGAGTATTGCCATGCTTATCCGATCCTTCCAAAAACCTGAAACCGCTTTAGAACTCCAAACCTGCTGCGCGCGCCGCATCGGCCAAAGCCTTGATGCGCCCGTGATAGAGATAGCCGCCGCGATCGAAGACCACCTTCTTGATTCCCTTTTCCAGTGCGCGCTCGGCCACCAGCTTGCCCACTTCCTTGGCCGCGGCCACGTTGCCACCAGTCTTCAGCTTGGCGGAAAGGGTGGAGGCGGAGAGGATGGTTTCGCCCTTGGAGTCGTCGATGATCTGGGCATAAATGTGGTTCAGCGAACGGTATACGTTCAGCCGCGGGCGCACCGCAGTGCCTTCCATTTTCTGGCGGATACGAAAGTGCACGCGCTGGCGAATTACATTTCTCTGTCTTATCGGGAGCATCTGGTTCTTTCCTTCCTAAAAGCGGAGCTGCCCTGCAACCCCGTTCGGTATCCTCAACTTTCGGTTTACTTCGCGCCGGTCTTGCCGACCTTCTTCTTCAAACGCTCGCCCACATAGCGGACGCCTTTGTTCTTGTACGGGTCGGGCTTACGCAGCGAGCGCATGTCGGCGGCCACCTGGCCTACCTTTTGACGATCGATGCCGCTGATGGTCAGCCGCGTCTGCTTGGGATCGATAGCCACGTCGATTCCCGTGGGCAGAGGAAACTCGATGGGATGGGAAAAGCCCAGGGTAAAGACCACCGTGCCTTTGCCCTTGAGCTCGGCGCGATAGCCAATGCCGACGATATCCAGCTCCTTGGTCCAGCCCTTGGTCACGCCTTCGACCGCGTTCGAAACCAGCGCCCGGGTCAAGCCGTGCAGTGCTGCGAGCTCTTCCTTCGCCCGCACCGCGAACAGGTTTCCGTCCTTGGTTTCGAGCGTGATGCCGGCGGGCACCATGGCAGTCAACTTACCCTTGGGCCCTTCGACCAGTACGGTGTTGCCCTGCATCTTGTATTTCACCGTTGCGGGCAACGGAATTGGCTTCTTGCCTATACGCGACATACTTTTCTTGAACCCCTCACGGCTTGCGAGTCGCGGCGGCTATCTAGTCAGCCACCGTTCCACTGCAGCCAGAGCGCAACCTACGCTGCGCTCAAATCCTTACCAGACCTCGCAGAGAATCTCGCCGCCGACGCCTTCGCGCCGCGCCTGCCGGCCGGTCATCACGCCGCGAGGCGTGGTCATGATGCTGATGCCAAGACCGCTCTGCACACGCTTGATCTCGTCACGGCCGACATAGACGCGGCAGCCCGGGCGCGAAATGCGCGACAGGTCGCGAATGGCCGCTTCGTTGTTGGCGCCGTACTTGAGGTAGACCCGCAGCACTGCGCGGCCGTTCTCTTCCGCCGCCTTGTAGTTGGCGATGTAGCCTTCTTCCTTGAGGATGCGGGCAATCTCGGTCTTCAGCTTCGAGGCCGGAACATCCAGCTTCTGGTGGCGCGCACGAATGGAGTTGCGGATGCGGGTCACAAAGTCGGCTACTGGATCGGTTAAACTCATTCTCTCTCCTCCACTCCCCGTTCGCTCCGGCATGTTAAGAGCCTGAGAACCAGCGGGAATGTTGTTATTACATCAAGACCCGGTGTAGGGGGTCGATTACTTACCAACTTGACTTGACGACACCGGGGATTTCGCCCCGAAGCGCCAGCTGGCGGAAGCACAAGCGGCAAAGACCGAACTTGCGCAGGTAGGCGCGCGGACGGCCGCAGATCTTGCAGCGATTGTGCTGGCGGCTGGAAAACTTCGGCTTGCGTGCGTCTTTAACTCGTTTTGCTGTAGTGGACATTCGTCTCTCTTCCTTATGCCGTCTGCCGGAAAGGTATGCCAAACTGCCGGAGCAGGGCACGAGCCTGGTTATCGTCCTTGGCTGTCGTCACGATGGTGACGTTCATGCCCTTCAACTTATCTACCCGGGCATAGTCAACTTCGGGAAAAATCAGCTGGTCGCGCATGCCCAGCGTGTAGTTGCCTCGCCCGTCGAAACTCTTGGTCGATACACCGCGGAAGTCACGCACACGGGGCAGTGCTACCGAGATCAGGCGGTCGAGAAATTCGTACATGATGTCGCCGCGCAGGGTGACCATGGCGCCGATGGGCATGCCTTCGCGCACCTTGAAGGCGGCGATGGACTTCTTGGCCCGCGTGGTCACTGGCTTTTGTCCGGCTACCGAAGCCAGATCAGCTACCAGCGGATCCATGATCTTCACATTCTGCGTGGCCTCGCCCAAGCCCATATTGAGAACGATCTTCTCCAGGCGGGGCACGGCCATCAGGTTGTTGAGGCCAAGCTCCTTCTGCAATGCCGGCCGGATTTCCTTTTGGTACTTCTCTTTAAGTCGCGCGTTTACTTTCGCTGCCATTGCTCTGTCTCTTTCCTTTTCACGGTCCCGGAGTGGGAACTTATACCCGTTTACCGTTGCGTGAGCTAGTTCTGCTTACTTCTTCTTTGGCGCCAGGGTCTGGCCGCACTTCTTGCAGACCCGAACCTTGGTGTCGCCTTCAAACTTGTGACCAACGCGCGTTGGGCCGCAGGTGCCGCAGACCAACATGACGTTGGAGATCTGGATGGCCGCTTCCTGCTCCGCGATGCCGCCCTTGATGTTGCGCTGCGGATTGGGGTGCACGTGCTTCTTGACCATGCGGACGTGCTCCACCAACACCCGGTCCTTGTCGCCGAGCACGCGCAACACGCGGCCGCGCTTGCCTTTATCGCTTCCGGTAATCACTTCCACCGTGTCGTTGCGTTGTAACTTCAGTGCCATACATTCCTCGCTTCCGATGACCCGGCCTTAGATGACTTCCGGGGCCAGCGACACAATCTTCAAAAACTTCTTTTCCCGCAGCTCGCGGGCGACCGGACCGAAGACGCGGGTCCCCACCGGCTCTCCTGCTTCGTTGATCAGAACCGCGGCGTTCTGGTCAAAGCGGATGTAGGTGCCATCGCGGCGGCGATATTCTTTGCGCGTCCGAACTACGACCGCCTTCACTACAACGCCCTTTTTGACCTGACCATCAGGAGAGGCTTCCTTAACGGAGGCAGTAATCACATCACCCAGGCCCGCCTTCTTTCCGCTCGAGCCGCCCAAGGGCAGAATCATCTGCAGCTTGCGCGCGCCGGAGTTGTCGGCTACGTCCAGCATGGTTCTCATTTGTACTGCCATACGCGTATCTCCTTACGGTGTTGCCCTTGATACCGAAAACTTTGCCCTCAGCGGCTAAAGCCCAATGTATTCTCAACCATTTACGGCACGACTAAAGTCGTGCCCTGATACAAAACATAAGTCTTGTCGGAGCCCGTAAAGTCTTACCTACCAACCCGTTTCGCCACTAGACGACCGGTGTTGCCACTTCTTCGACTTGGGGCAGGGAGGAGCGGCGCACCACCTCTTCCAGCGTCCAGCGCTTCAGCTTGCTTAGCGGGCGGCTCTCGCGAATCCTGACCACATCGCCGAGGCGAGCCGAGTTCTGCTCGTCGTGGGCGTAAAACTTCTTGTTGATCTTGATCACACGCTTGTACTTGGGGTGAGTCTTGCGCATCTCCACCTGGACCACGATGGTCTTCTGCATCTTGGTGGAAACGACACTGCCAATCTTTTCTGTGCGCCGTGATTCCGGCTTAGCTGCTGTGGCATCCGACATGGCTAACGAGCCTCTTTTCCGGCCGGCTTGGCCTTTTTGGTTTTGGCGGCCTTGGCTGGCTTGGCTGTTGCCTCGCCGGCCGGCTGCAGGGCAGCGCCGTGCAGACCGAGGGCCCGCTCGCGGGCGATGGTCTTGATGCGGGCTACGTCTTTGCGCAGATCGCGCAGCTTCTTCACGCCTTCGTTCTGCCCCAGCTTCATCTGGAAGCGCAGGCGAAAGAGCTGCTCGGCGGATTGCTTCTCCTGCCGTACCAGCTCTTCATCGTTCAAATTGCGAATCTTTTCCGTTTCCATGGCTCTTCTCTTTCGCGTCCGCTACTTGACGACCGCGGTTACCTTGACATCGTGGCGCATGACGAAGCGCGTCTTGAGGGGCAGCTTGTTGGAAGCCAGCCGCATGGCCTCGGCGGCTATTTCGGGGTTGACCCCTTCCATTTCAAACAGCACCTTGCCGGGGCGGACCACGGCTACCCAGTGATCGGGAGCGCCCTTGCCTTTGCCCATACGGGTTTCAGCCGGCTTCTTGGTTACCGGCTTGTCGGGAAACAGCCGCAGCCAGATCTTGCCGCCACGCTTGATGAAGCGCGTCATAGCCACACGGCTGGCTTCGATCTGCCGGTCCGTGATGTAGCCGCATTCCATCACCTTGAGCCCGTAGTCCCCGAAGGAGAGCTCAGAGCCGCGCCAGGCTTTGCCCTTCATGCGTCCGCGCTGCTGCTTGCGGTACTTGACCTTCTTTGGCATCAACATAAGATTCCGCCTCTAAACCAATTTCCTGCTTTGACCGCTCCGGCCAAGACGGCCGGAATGGTCTTAGAACACTCCGCTGGTGCCCGCCGGTTGCGGCTGACGACGCTTCTGCTCGTAAATGTCACCGCGATAGATCCAGGTCTTGACCCCGATCACACCGTAAGTGGTACGCGCTTCAGCAAAGCCGTAGTCGATATCCGCGCGCAGGGTGTGCAGCGGAAGCCGCCCCTGCAGATACCACTCGGAACGCGCAATCTCGTTGCCATTCAAACGGCCGGAGACGCGCACCTTGATTCCCTTGCAGCCGAAGCGCAATGCCGAATCGACGGCCTTACGCATGGCCCGGCGAAAGCCCACGCGCTTTTCCAATTGGAGAGCGATGTTCTCGGCCACCAACTGCGCATCCAGCTCGGGCTTGTTGACCTCGAGGATGTCGATGAAGACGTCGCGGTTGGTGCGCTTCTGCAGATCCGCCTTGAGCTTCTCGATCTCGGCGCCCTTGCGGCCGATCACGATGCCCGGACGCGCTGTGCGGATGATCAGGCGCAACTTGTTGCCCGGACGCTCGATCTCGACCGAGCTGACGCCGGCCGCCTTGAGCTTTTCCTTCAACTCCTCGCGCAGGTGCACATCTTCAATCAGCAACTTGTCGTAGTCGCGCTCGACGAACCAGCGTGACCGCCATGGCTTGTTGACGCCTAGTCGAAAGCCGTAAGGATGAACTTTTTGTCCCATAATTTCCTCGAACCTACTTCGCGGCCTTCTTCCAGTTTTTTGCTGCGCTCTTCTTAGCCACGGTTTTCTTGGCCGCAACCTTCTTCGCCGCGCCCTTCAGCATTCGCTTCTTGGGAGCTGCTGCTTCCCCGTCAGCCGTTTCCACCAGGCCGCCGCGCTTGCGCTCCGCCACCGCGATCACGATGTGCGCCAACCGGCGCTGATAGCGGAAGGCCCGTCCCATCGGCGCCGGACGGATACGCTTCATGCGCGGTCCTTCGTTGGCCAGCGCGGTCTTGACGTAGAGGTTGTCTACATCCAGATCGAGCTCGCGCTCCTGGCTGAGGTAGTTCGCGTTCTGAATGGCTGCGCGCAGCACTTTCTCAACCAGCGGCGCGACACCCTTCTTGGTGAAGGCCACCGTCTCCAGTGCTTCGCCCACGCGGCGCCCCTTGATCAGCTCCAGCACCAGGCGAGCTTTCTGCGGCGATACCCGCTGAAACTTCGCTTCTGCCCGGAATTCCTGTGTTTCGAGTTGCATTGGCTTCTTCCCTTAAAACTTCTCTTAGCGCGATTTCCCGGTTGCGATGCTTCACCAAGATCGCGAGGTGTGGTTTTCTTTAGCGGAAAACCACGTAAACTCCTTTTGCCTCGGTCTACACCTACCGTGAATCGCTTAGCGAGGCTTGGCCGAGGACTCGGCGGATTTCGCCGAGTGACCCTTAAAGGTCCGGGTGGCGGAAAACTCGCCCAGCTTGTGCCCTACCATGTTTTCCGTCACGTAGACGGGAATAAACTTTCTGCCGTTGTGCACCGCGAGGGTGTGTCCCACCATATCCGGATGAATGGTCGAGCGGCGCGACCAGGTACGAAGGACCTTTTTGTCATTCGCCGCATTCATCGCTTCGATCTTCACCATCAGGTGGGTGTCGATAAACGGACCTTTTTTTGTCGAACGTGCCATAGCTCTCGATGCTCCTGAACTTCTATTTCTTGGCGCGGCTGACGATAAACGTGTCGGTCCGCTTGTTGTTGCGCGTCTTGTAGCCGCGTGTCGGCTGTCCCCATGGGGTAACCGGGTGACGGCCGCCAGAGGTCTTACCTTCTCCGCCGCCGTGCGGGTGATCGACCGGGTTCATGGATACGCCACGATTGCTGGGACGAATACCTTTCCAGCGGTTGCGTCCAGCCTTGCCGATGGAGACATTCTCGTGATCGGTATTGCCTACCTGGCCCACTGTCGCCATGCACGCTACCAGTACCCGGCGGGTTTCACCGGAGGGCAGTTTCAGCAGTGCGTAATCGCCTTCCTTGGCCACCAACTGGGCCGACGCTCCTGCCGAGCGCACCATCTGCGCGCCTTTGCCAGGACGGAGCTCAACGTTATGCACCGTGGTGCCGGAGGGGATGTTCTTGAGCGGCAATGCATTGCCGACCAGAATGTCTGCCTCAGGCCCGCTCATAATGGTCTGCCCTACCTTCAGCCCTACCGGCTGAATGATGTAGCGCTTCTCACCGTCCAGGTAATGCACCAGCGCGATGCGCGAGGAGCGGTTGGGATCGTATTCGATCGAGGCCACCTTGCCGGGCACGCCAAACTTGTCCCGCTTGAAGTCCACCAGGCGCAGCTTCTGCTTATGGCCACCGCCATGGTGACGCATCGTCAGGTCGCCGGAATTGCGGCGGCCCCCCGTGCGCTGCTTAACTGCCAGCAGCGGCTTGTGCGGGCGATTGGTCGTAATGTCGTCGTTTACCAGAGTTGTCTGGAAACGCAGCGTTGGCGTGATCGGTCTATATGTCTTGATCGGCATCGTTTCGCTCGTACTTCCAAGTAAGACTTCTAAAACAGTTTCAGTTACGGGGTACTACGCTTTACATCGCGTTGACGTAGTCGGGCATCTTCTCGCCCTTCTGCAGGCGAACGTAAGCCTTCTTCCAATCGGGGCGGAAACCAGAAAACTTGCCCCGGCGGCGTTCCTTGCCCAGGAAGTTGGCGGTACGCACGCTCCGTACCTTCACCTTGAACAGCGTCTCCACCGCCTGCTTGACCTCGGTCTTGGTTGCATCCGGAGCCACGTCAAAAACCAGAGTGCTTTCTACTTCCTTGACGCCCAAGCCCTTTTCGGTAATGAGGGGGCGCTTGATCACGTTATAAAGAGTCGGCATCAGGCCACCTCCGAGCCGGCCGCAAGCTTGCGCCGGGAAACAGTCTTCTTCAACGACTCCTGCAATTGCTCGATCGCGGCGCGGGAAAAAATCGCCCGCTCGTAGCGCAGCAGATCGTATGGATGAACTTCCTTGGTCAGCACCAATTCCACCCGATCGAGATTACGCGAACCGAGCAGCAGAGCGCGGCCTGGTTCCTGGCCACCTTCGACCAGCAAGGTGGTCCGCTTGGCATCGAGTTTGTCGAACGCCGCACGATAGGACTTGGTCTTGGCGTCTGCCAGCTCGAGGCTCTCGACCACCGTCAGCTTGCCATCAGCCAGCTTCGAGGCCAGAGCGGAGCGCAGCGCGCCGAGCAGCTTTTTGCGGGGGAAGGCGTAATCATAGCTGCGCGGCTGGGGTCCGTGAACCGTGCCGCCGTGCCGCCATAGGGGAGAGCGCACCGAGCCTACACGAGCCCGGCCTGTCCCCTTCTGCTTCCACAACTTTTTGCCTGCGCCGGAGACAAGCTTCTTGTTCTTGGTGGCGGCCGTACCTTGCCGCATCGCGGCGCGATAATGCTTCACCGCTTCCCACAGCAGCGCCTCGTTGATCTGGTCAGCCGCGAAAATCTCGTCTGCCAGCTCAAGCGAGCCTACCTTCCGTCCACCGAGATCCACTACATCAATCTGTGCCATATGCAATTCCTTGAAACCCTTATCGCCCCTCAGGGGCTGAAGCCCATCGTGTTCTCAATCGTTTACGGCCCGACTAAAGTCGTGCCCTGATACAAAACACGAGTCTTTCCGCAACCTGCAACGTCGTGCCCTGGTACAAAGCCCTAAAGTCAGCGCAGTCTTACAAAATCTGAGCCAGTGGCCTGATGCAAGACCCTATTTCTTCGCCTTGGCGCCTGAGGGCTTGCCAGCGGAAGCCTTCTTCGAGGCCTTCAACGGATCGACCGTACCGCCGCCACCAAAGCCACGACGCTCACGCGGCGGAGCCTTGGATTTGGAAATCATCACGTAGCCGTCTCGAGGTCCGGGGATCGCACCCTCGACCATCAACAGGTTCTCGTCCAGGTCGATGCCGCGAATACGCAGATTGCGCACCGTAACCCGCTCCGCTCCAAAGTGACCCGGCATGCGCTGCCCGGGAAAGACGCGCGAAGGAAACGAGGATGCACCGATCGAGCCCTGCACCTGGAACATGTGACCGTGTGCCTTAGGACCACCGCCAAAATGGTGGCGGCGAACCACACCGGCAAAACCGCGGCCCTTGCTGGTGCCGACTACGTCGACGTACTTGGCGTCTTCGAAAATATCTACCAGCACTTTGTCGCCCGCCTTCAGTGCCGGAGCGGCGTCTTCACCCGAAGCGGAGCCAGCCACCGGCTCCAGGGGGACTTCGCGCATCAACTTCACTGGCGGAACATTGTTCTTGGCGAAGTGACCGGCCATTGGCTTGTTCACCTTGCCACCCTTGACGAACTCGATCAGGCCGATCTGCGCCGCGCTGTAGCCGTCGCCGGCCAGCGTCTTCAGCTGGGTCACTACGCAGGGACCCGCCTGCAGCACGGTGACCGGGTGGACTTCACCCTTGTCATCGAACAACTGCGTCATCCCGATCTTCTTGCCCAGAATTCCCGTTACCGACATGATGCTCTCCTGCTTACTTCTCGAATGCCTTAATTTCGACATCAACGCCGGCCGGAAGATCGAGCTTCATCAGCGCATCGATGGTTTGCTGCGTGGGCTCGAGAATATCGATCAGCCGCTTGTGCGTGCGGATCTCGAAGGCCTCGCGCGATTTCTTGTCGACGTGCGGGGAACGCAGCACGCAGTATTTGTTCTTCACAGTCGGCAACGGAATGGGACCCGCGACCTGCGCTCCGGTGCGCTTCGCCGTCTCGACGATTTCGCCGGTCGAGGTATCGAGTACGCGATAGTCGTAAGCCTTAAGCCGAATGCGAATTCTTTGTCCTACCATCTCAATTCCCTCTTGCCACTCAACCACTCTGCTGGTTTCCGCCCTGCCCGCTCGGTAGCCGGCAGGGCGGAAAACTTACTTGATGATTTCGCTGATAGTGCCGGCGCCTACCGTACGGCCACCCTCGCGGATGGCAAAACGCAGGCCCTTTTCCATCGCCACCGGGGTATGCAGCTCAATTTCCAGCTGCACATTGTCGCCCGGCATCACCATCTCCGTGCCTTCCGGCAACTTCGCCGTCCCGGTCACGTCCGTGGTGCGGAAGTAGAACTGCGGCCGGTAACCGTTGAAGAACGGCGTGTGACGGCCGCCTTCTTCCTTGCTCAACACGTAAATCTCGCCCTTGAACTTGGTGTGCGGCGTAATCGACCCAGGCTTGGCCAGGACCATTCCGCGCTCCACGTCTTCCTTGGCAATGCCGCGCAGCAGCAGACCCGCGTTGTCGCCCGCAAGTCCTTCATCCAGCTGCTTTTTGAACATCTCGACGCCGGTAACCACCGTCTTGCGGGTCTCTCTAAAGCCGACGATCTCTGATTCTTCCCCAACCTTGACCTTGCCCCGCTCGATCCTGCCCGTCACCACCGTGCCGCGGCCGGAAATGGAGAAAATGTCCTCGATCGGCATCAGGAAGGGCTGGTCGATGGCACGCGCCGGCAAGGGTACATTCTTGTCCACCGCATCCATCAACTCATCAATCTTGGCTTCCCACTGCGCTTCCCCGTTCAACCCACCCAAGGCCGAGCCGCGAACCACCGGCACATCGTCTCCAGGGAAGTTGTACTTCGACAGCAATTCCCGGACTTCCATCTCCACCAGGTCGGTCAGCTCTTCGTCTTCCACCGCATCGCACTTATTGAGGAACACCACAATGTAGGGCACACCTACCTGGCGAGCCAAAAGCACGTGCTCCTTGGTTTGCGGCATCGGACCATCGGTCGCTGCCACTACCAGGATCGCTCCGTCCATCTGCGCCGCGCCGGTGATCATGTTCTTGATGTAGTCGGCGTGACCCGGGCAGTCCACGTGCGCGTAGTGACGGTTGGCCGTCTCGTACTCCACGTGCGCGGTGGCAATCGTAATGCCGCGCTCCCGCTCCTCAGGCGCATTGTCAATCGAATCAAACGAACGAAACTGTATCTTCGGATTGTGCTTCGACAACACCTTGGTGATCGCCGCGGTCAGCGTCGTCTTGCCATGATCGATGTGTCCAATCGTCCCTACGTTCACATGCGGCTTGGACCGGTCAAACTTCTCCTTCGCCATCTCGTCCCTCTCTCCTGCTTAAATCAACAAACTCTACTAATTCTGAGGAGATTTCCCTCAGGGGCTAAAGCCCTCATCCGCTCAGCCGTTACGGCCCGACTAAAGTCGTGCCCTGACACAAAACCAGGTTCAGTGGCCTAACCGCCTCGTCAACTAACTTCCGTGCGGCTCGGCTAAGACCCGTACCATTCAAAAAGTGCCTCAGGGGCTAAAGCCCTCATCAGCCCACCGTCTACGGCCCGGCTAAAGCCGTGCCCTGATACAAAGCCAATCTCGTGTCTCGTGCCCTTCGTGCTTACTTGCCCTGGTTGCGGCCAATGATCTCTTCCGACACCGACCGCGGCGCTTCTTCGTAGCGGTTGAAGTGCATTGAGTAATTGGCCCGGCCCTGCGTCGAAGAGCGCATGTGGGTGGCATACCCGAACATCTCGCTCAACGGCACATTGGCCTTGATGACCTGCGATCCGGCACGGTGCTCCATGCCTTCGATCCGGCCGCGGCGGGAATTCAGGTCACCGATGATGGTTCCCATATACTCCTCCGGCACTACGACTTCGACCGACATCACCGGCTCCAGCAATACTGGAGTCGCCTTGCGGGCCGCTTCCTTGAACGCCATCGATCCGGCAATCTTGAAGGCCATTTCGTTGGAGTCGACATCGTGGTAGCTGCCGTCATAGAGAGTCGCCTTGACGTCGACGATCTCGTAGCCGGCCAGCACGCCGCCCTGAAGCGCCTCGCGAATGCCCTGCTCGGTCGGCTTAATGTATTCCTTGGGCACCACGCCACCCTTGATGTCGTTAATGAACTCGAATCCTTTGCCGGGCTCATTGGGCTCGACCCGGATCTTCACGTGGCCGTAGTTGCCCGAACCACCGGTCTGGCGAATGTACTTGCCTTCCGCCTCCGCCTTTTTGCGGATGGTCTCGCGATAGGCGACCTGTGGCTTACCTACATTGGCCTCGACCTTGTACTCACGCATCATGCGGTCGACGATGATTTCCAAGTGCAACTCGCCCATACCGCTAATGATGGTCTGGCCGGAGTCAGGATCGGTGTGCACCTTGAAGGTGGGATCTTCCTGCGCCAGCTTGGCCAGGGCCATGCCCATCTTCTCCTGGTCAGCCTTAGTCTTCGGCTCGACCGCCACATGGATCACCGGGGCCGGGAAATCGATCGATTCGAGCACGATCGGCGACTTGTCAGTGCAGATGGTATCGCCCGTGACCAGGTTCTTGAGCCCTACGCAGGCGCAGATATCGCCGGCGTAGATCTCGACAATCTCTTCCCGCTTATTGGCATGCATCTTGAGCAGGCGCCCGATGCGCTCGCTCTTGCCGGTACGCGGATTGAGTACCGTGTCGCCCGTCTTCAGGTGACCGGAATACAGCCGGACGAAGATCAGCTGCCCGACAAACGGGTCAGTCATGATCTTGAAGCCCAGCGCAGTCAGCGGCTCAGAATCGTCGGCATGGCGGAGGATGACCTCTTCCATGTTGTCCGGATTGTGGCCCTCGATCGGGGGCACATCGAGTGGACTGGGCAGGTACTCAACCACAGCGTCGAGCAGCGTCTGCACACCCTTGTTCTTGAACGAACTACCGCACAGCACGGGGAAGAGCTTCATCCCGATGACTGCGCCGCGCAGCGCCTTGCGCAACTCAGCCGCCGTGGGCGTTTCGCCCTCGAGAAACTTGTGCAGCATCTCGTCATCGTTTTCGGCGACTGATTCGACCAGTTGCATACGGAAGGCTTCCGCCTTCTTCAGCAGGTTGGCCGGAATCTCTTCGACGTCGTACTTGGCGCCCATGGTTTCGTCGTGCCACAGGATGGCTCGCATCTCGATCAGGTCAATCACACCCTTGAAGCCGGCTTCCTGGCCGATGGGAATTTGAATGGCTACCGGGCGGGCGTTCAACCGCTTGCGGATGGTGTCGATGGCATGCTCGAAGTCGGCGCCCATCTTGTCCATCTTGTTGATGAAGCAAATGCGGGGCACGCCGTACTTGTCTGCCTGGCGCCACACCGTCTCCGATTGCGGCTCCACGCCATGCACGGCGTCAAAGACGGCAACTGCGCCGTCGAGCACGCGCAGGCTGCGCTCCACCTCCGCGGTAAAGTCCACGTGGCCGGGGGTATCGATAATATTGATGCGGATATCGCGCCAGGTGCAGGTGGTGGCAGCCGATGTGATGGTGATGCCGCGCTCCTGCTCCTGCTCCATCCAGTCCATCGTCGCGGTGCCTTCGTGCACTTCGCCGATGCGATGGGTAATGCCGGTATAAAACAAAATCCGCTCCGTCGTTGTGGTCTTGCCGGCGTCGATGTGCGCCATGATTCCGATATTCCGGCAACGATCGAGTGGTACTAGACGAGGCACGGTTTTCTCTCACTCTCGCGCGAGATGTAAGACTCGCGATTCTTCTTGCTGCTTTTGTTACGCCTGTCCCTTAGTGGCTGCAGGCCCCGGGTACTAAGCGTTCGCCCCGCTCAACTACCAGCGGTAGTGGGCAAACGCCTTGTTGGCTTCAGCCATGCGATGGACATCTTCCTTTTTCTTCATGGCAGCGCCGCGACCATTGGCCGCATCCAGCAGTTCGCTGGTCAACTTGTCGATCATGCCCTTCTCGCCCCGCGCCCGGCCATAGGTCACCAGCCAGCGGATAGCGAGCGAGGTACGCCGCTCGGGATTGACTTCGATCGGCACCTGGTAGTTGGCGCCGCCCACGCGACGGGTCTTCACTTCCAGCAGGGGCTTGCAGTTCTCCACTGCCTTTTTGAACAACTTCAACGCCTCGTCGCCGCCCTTTTGCTCCAGGTTGGTCATCGCCTGGTAGAAGATGCCCTGAGCAGTCGACTTCTTGCCGTCCCACATCATGGAGTTGACGAACTTCGTAACCAGCGACGAGTTGTACACCGGATCGGCGGCCACTTCCCGTTTCGCGATATGTCCTTTTCTCGGCATAGAACCTTGTATTCCCTTCCGCTATTCGTTTAGCGCCCACAGGCGCTCAATCCTGTCACTACTTCGCGCCGCTACTTCGCGCCGCTCTTCGGGCGCTTGGCGCCATACTTCGAACGGCTCTGCTTGCGGTTGGCCACACCCACCGAATCGAGCGTGCCGCGCACCACGTGATAGCGCACGCCGGGCAGATCCTTCACACGTCCCCCGCGGATCAGAACAATCGAGTGCTCCTGCAGGTTGTGACCGATGCCGGGGATATAGGTCGTGACTTCGACCCCGTTGGTCAGGCGGACGCGCGCGACCTTGCGCAAGGCCGAGTTCGGCTTCTTGGGCGTTTGCGTGTAAACGCGGGTGCAGACGCCGCGCCGCTGTGGCGATCCCTGGAGCGCCGGCGATGCGGTCTTGTACCGCGCCGCGGTGCGGCCTTTTCTCACGAGCTGACTGAATGTAGGCAAACCTTACTCCTTAAAACTTCCGCATTGCGTGAGCGAAATACGCCCATCGGTTTAACAGTTCCCATGCTTCACCGAGATCGCGAGGTGTGGTTTTCTTTAGCGGAAAACCACGTGAACTTCTCTCGCTCCGGCACACAGCTACTGTGAAACCGATTCGACACGAAGAGACCACCTTCGCCAAAACTGCTGCGCCGCACATCACCGACGCTGCGCCTGAACCCGGCGCTCATCGGTGCACGAAGCCGGCTTGCTTCGCGCCTGCTTGCTGCATACCAGACGAGAACTTCGACGGTGGCCGCGCGTTTCTTCTCACATCCGGCCTTGACCGGGTACGTGCGCTCACGCGCTATTGCACCCCATGCCGGATCAGGCACCGGAAAACCGGGCACCAGAGAAGAAGCCAGTTCCGTTTCGAAGTTCCGGCCCGCATAGCCTCCCCAGGTGGGAGGTGTCGCAAAGGCCGATGCGATTGTTTCCCCTACATCACGCGAGCGTTTGGAAGGGACCCTGATGAATGGGCCGCAAAATACTGCTGCCTGTCTTAAGCGCACCTTGCCGGTTAAGGCTCATATTGCTTAGCCTTTACTGCGGCACATCCTTCCAGCACGCACTTTACAGGCTTATGCGGAACCTTTTTAAGATACCAAGCCGCGCCGCCGGCGTCAATGGCGCGGGGACGGGGCGGTTGCCGCAGCAATTGGTGAGGATGCCCAGGACTACATCCTGGAATATCCTCAGCCGTCCCTGCGGACACCGCAGCCAGCGTAACGCGGTTGGCTACCTGGAGGCTAAAAAGTGCCGGCGAAGGGGGTAGACCAAATAGGCCAAGCCGCTGTAGAGCGAGATGTTGACTGCGTAGACGACGAATACAGAAAGCGGGCTCCAGGGTTGAGTATCCCCTTCCGGATTGAAACCAGAACCCGGAACACATGCTCCTGCCAGAATTCCCGGCGAAAGCAGCCAAAACGGAATCGGCGTAGCCAAATTAAAGTGCGCGAGCACTTTAGCGATGCTGACCAGTGCTGCACCAAACACGAACGCCGTCCATGTTCGGGTCATCATGCGTGACTTTACTATAGCGTTCTGGTGGTTTGGAGAACCCGCGACGACAAAGCGGGTGTGCTAGCATCCGTCCTAAATGTCTGCGCCTTGTCCCCCACGATGGCTTTTCGCTCTGCGCTTCGGCGCCTGTTTTGGGTTGGCAACGGTGGCTCTCGCCGCTGGCCCAACGGCCTCACTTGGCCAGAGCGGTGCCGGCTCCTCTAAAGCTGTCGATCCTCGCATTGCCAATGTCATTTCCGAACTGGAAAGAACGCGCGGCATTCATCAAGCCGCACTTGCGCCGGACGGTCAGCAGATCGCTTGGGTCGTCGATGGGGACGGGGGCACCGAGATTCAGATTGCGTCCACGGCCGATCCGGCTCGCCCCCACCGGCTCACCGCCGGGACCGGGGCCCCCTGCTTGGAGGAATATCTGGCCTGGTCTCCAGATAGCAAAGAGCTCGCCTTCACCTCCGACTGCAACGGCAATGCCGGCAGCGCCATGGACCAGGCGGATGTCTACCTCGCCGCGCCGGGTGCGCCCGTTTCGCCGCGACGGCTCACCCATCTGCACGGTGGAGTGACCAGCCTGGCTTTTTCGCCGGACGGCTTACATATTGCCTGCCTATTTATAGAAGGCGCCACCCGGCCGGCCGGGGCGCTGGCGCCCATGAGGCCGCCCGCCGGCGTGATCGGGGTCGAGGGGCTGGAGATCCAGCGGGTGGGCACCATCGAAACCGCTTCCGGTGAATTCCACCAGGTCACCCCAGCCACCCTGCACGTCTACGAATATGACTGGGCGCCCGACTCCGGCCAGCTGGCCTATATCGCCGCACCCCCGCCCGGGGAAAACAACTGGTGGGTGGCCCAGCTCTATACCCAACGGCTGGCAGGCGGCCAACCTCGCGCGGTGCTCGACCCGGAACACACGCCGGGCCCGTTGCACGGACTACAGATCGCGGTCCCCCGCTGGTCGCCGGATGGGCAAGAGATCGCCTTCATCGGTGGGCTGATGAGCGACCAGGGGGCCACAGGCGGCGACATTTACCTGGTCCCGGCGAGCGGGGGAACAGCAAAGAGTCTGACCTGGACGATAGACCCTCATCCAGCATTGGGCACCACCTTCACTTCGGCGTGGATCCACTGGACAAGCGCCAACACGCTGATCGTTTCCGCGATCCGTGCCGGCTCGACTTCTGTCCTCCAAATCGCTTTCAAGCCATCGGATGTGCCCGGCGCCAGCCAATCGGAACGGGCCTTCGAGGCTGAGGACCGGCAGCTTTTCCAGGCTTCCACCATAAGGGCCGATCTCTTGGAGGGAAGCCTCTCGCTCTCGACCGACAATCGCAAAATTGCCTTCATCCAAAGTTCTTTTGAACAGCCACCCGAGGTTTGGGAGGGTACTTTGGCCTCGCCCGAAGCCAGCGGAGTCGGCGCTGGATCTCAGCTGATCCAGGCGGTCACCCACTACAACGACGCCCGCAAACCTCTCTGGGGCAAGGCTGAATCGGTCCACTGGACCAGCGACGCCTTCCCCGTCCAGGGTTGGTTGCTGTACCCGGCCCATTACAATCCGGCCAGGAAATACCCGCTCATTGTCAGTGTGCATGGCGGTCCCTCAAGCGCGGTGCTGCCGCAATGGCCGGACCTGGGTTACAACCCGATCGCCTTTTCCGCGCTGGATTACTTCGTGCTCATGCCGAATCCGCGCGGCAGCTACGGCGAGGGGGAGGCCTTTACCCAGGCGAACCGGAAGGATTTCGGCTACGGCGACCTGCGCGACATCCTGGCCGGCGTCGACGCTGTGAGCGCGAAGTTTCCTATCGATCAGCAGCGCATCGGCCTGACGGGCTGGAGTTACGGCGGCTTCATGACCATGTTCGCCGTGACCCAGACACAGCGCTTTCACGCCGCGGTCGCCGGTGCCGGTATCTCCGACTGGAAGAGCTATTACGGGGAAAACTCCATCGACCAATGGATGACTCCCTTCTTCGGCGCCTCGGTGTACGACGACCCCGCGGTGTACGCCAAGAGCTCGGCCATCGACTTCATCCACAACGTCAAAACGCCGACCCTGGTAGTGGTCGGCGACCGGGACGGAGAGTGCCCTGCCCCGCAGTCGTTCGAGTTCTGGCATGCCTTGCGCGCCGAACACGTGCCCACCCAGTTGGTGGTCTACCCGGATGAAGGACACCACTTCAACTCGCCGCAGCACCGCCGCGATGTGCTGGCGCGTGCCTTGTCGTGGTTCGAGCAATACATGCCGCCAAGCTAGATGCCGACGCCTTGAACCCGCGGCTTCAAGGCTGACCTGTTGCCTCAGGGCTCAGTCCCTTCTACACTTAGGACGTTGACCACACAACTCTGCACGCGGATCGAGGCGGCGGCTACGGTGCCAGCGATCATACGAGGTATAGCCACGCTCCAGAAGACACTGGAGAGATAGAGTGGCGCGGAGTTGGATTCTGGAACAAGTGCTTAGAGCAGTTTCGCAATTACTGTGGCCTGATAAAGATCGGGAGGTGTGGTTTTCTTTGAGAGAAAACCACGAAAAGGCCTATCGCTTCCCGGATTTCCTGCAGCGCGGAACTGGCCGTGAGCAACGAAGTGCGACCGTCTTCGAGGAAAGTCGCATGCAGTTCGGTAGGTGTGGCTTTTCTTGAGGGAAAAGCCACGTGGAAGGCAGCGGCTCCGGCGTGCAGCGATCGGGGATTCGTTCGAGTAGTTCATCAACCGCCGGGGGGCGGCGACACCCGGCGGGGAGGTTTCATGCAGCGGTTTTTGACTTTCGTGGTTTTGTTACTCCTTACCGTTCCTGTGGGTCTTTCCATCCAGGGCTGTGCCAACAAGAACGCGAATTACTGCAACGGATCCGGCTACGGCTATCTGAAGACGCAGCCAGTCTCCATCTCGCTTCAGCCCCAGACCACTGGGTTGTCGGTTGCGTTCTCGCAAACCTCGCAGCTGCAAGCTCCCTCCGCTTTAAACTGCGTTGGCACCGCTGCATCGATAGGCACTTACACCTACGGCACCACGGACCGCACCATCGCCGACGTTTCGCCTACTGGCGCCGTGTGCGGGGGAACCTGGAATCTCCATACGCCGGCGGTGGCTGCTTACACCACCTGCATTCCCACCAACAAGACGGGCGTCGCGTATATGACGGCCAGCGCCGCGGGATTTACCAGCAACCAGGTCGCGGTCTATTCCCATCCGCCTATCACCAGCCTCGCGGTCTCGGGCCCGACGAACAGTACCACCGGCAAGCCGGAGTGTCTTTCGCAGGGCCTCACTTCGCAGCTGGACGCCACTGCCTATTACACGAATAGTGCCGGCCAGCCGGTTCTTCTCTGCAGCCCCAATATCCTGGCTGACGGGAGTTATGGCCCTAACGACTGCAATAACGTCATCGGCCACTTGACCTACTCGGCGGCAAGCGCCGGCGTGGTCACCATTGACCAGAATGGCGTCGCCACGGCCCAGGCTCCGGGCTCTACGTTGATCACCGGCACCATTGCCCAGACCAGCAGCAACGCAGGCTATTTCTATACCTGCCCGCCGGCCAAGATCGCTCTGAGCGTGGCCTCGACCGGCGCAACCAGCGCCAGCGTGACGCTCAATACGCCACTGTCGCTCACGGCGACGGTGACGGACGTCAACAACAACGTGATCAACGGGCTGGCGCTGAGCTATGTTTCCACCAACCCGGGGAGCATCGCGGTCAGCTCCGCCGGCGCGGTGACGGCCTCATTTCCCTCCAACTCCGCGATCACTGCCATCTGCCAGCCGACGACGTGCAATCCTGCCCCGATCAACGAGCAAGGAACCCTGGGCACAGGGGTCCCGGCGATCAGCAATTTCGTGCAGATCGCGTCTCCAGGCAAGAACAGCAACTACATCTGGGTCTCCAGTCCAGGGTCGCCGTACTTCGTGCCCATCGATTTGTCGACCGGGACCATAGGCACGCAGATCAAGCTTCCTTACTCGCCAAACTCGATGGTGCTCGATCCTACGGGTACAACTCTTTATTTCGGCAGCTACCACGAGCTGATGTCGTATACCGCGGCAACCAATAGCTTGGCTTCGGAGACAACCAGCATACCCGGCGTCGTCCTGGCGGCCTCACCTACCAACTCTTCCGTGGTAGTGAACGACCAGTTGCGCGGCGTTATCTATCTCTACACGCCATCGTCGGGAAGCTATACTTCCTTCGCCGGAATCGGCCAGAAGGCCGCCTACACCGCCGATGGCCAAACCGTCTACATTGTGGGAGACGGGGTGCTCTACATCCACAACAACTTTACCGGCTGGTCGGTCGAACCCCTGCCTGCGAGCCAAGGGACCACCGGCACGGGCGTTTGCCCGGCGACAAACACCACCAGTCCGATTCCCACCGATCCTACGACTTATCCGCCCAACACGACGGCGAACCCCAACAACACCTACAACATGTTCTGCTCACCTGATCTGGCCGTGACGATTCCGGCGATAGCGGTCTTTCTTTCCGGTCCAACGACTGCGGCCTATGGGGCGTGCCCGGAAACCACGGTGACGCCGGTGGTGAACTATCCCGAGGCAACGACGGTCGCCACTGTCTCAGACCATGTAGCCGCGACGACTGATGGCAAACACATTATTGGCGCCTCCGCTAATCCGCCAGTGTTGTCGGATTTGTCGATTACTAATGCAAGCGGTACCTTGACCGCACCGCTCACCTGCCCGACCGACGCGAACTCGCAGACCACCGGCATCACGTTTGACCCTCCTCCGGTAGTCAATCAGGCATCGCTGGCGGCCTACGGCATCACCAATATCAACGAGGTAATTGCCGCCACCAACTCGGTCGAAGCCTTCGTAACCTATAGCAGCGATGCCACCGCGCCACCTGCCGGGGGTGCGCTATTGCCGGTTTACAAACCTTCGACGACAGCGGGCGCGCCAGGTACACTCAGCAGTGTCACGCTTACCGGCAATGCATTGGCTCCTGTGGCGGGCATCTTCTCTCCCGATAACACCCTCTTCTTCGCCGGCACCACGGGCGATGACCAGCTGCACGTGATCGACACCACCACCCTGCTCGACACACAGGAGATCAACCCCAAACTTACGGATATCAATGGCAAGCCGCTGCCGCCCGTCTTCCTGGCGGTCAAACCGCGGCCGACTACTTAGTGGGGTGGTTGCCTGGGGTTTGAAGATCCGTGCATTCAGCCCGGGCATCAATCGGGCAAATTACTATGGCCTTCAACAAGACGATTGCCCCTGTTTCCTGGCGAAGGAAATGAGGTCAGACCCTCTGGGCTTTTGGGGTTGTCAGTCGCCGGCGAGGGGAATGGGGGAGGGTCCTGGGCTGCAAGCGCCTTCACGCTCCCAGCCGAGGACTTCTGAGATCTGGTCGGCGAGCGTTAAGGGATCGAAGGGCTTGGAAAGGATCGCGGCCGCACCCAGTTCATCGAGCTTGCGCCGATCCTGCCCCTGTACTTTCGCGGTCAGCAAAAGCACAGGAATGTGAGCGGTGTTTCCGTTCTGCTTGAGGATCTGATACGTTGTCGGGCCATCGATGTCGGGCATCATGACATCGAGCAGAATGGCATCCGGCTGTTCCAGCGAAGCGCGCCGTATGCCTTGTGCTCCGGAAGGGGCCAGGATGACCTGCCAACCGGCAATGGTTTCCAGGCTGAGCGCAGTTACCTCACGAATATCGGCTTCATCATCGATGATTAATATGCGAGGGACCATGCCAGTGCCTGCTCTCGGTGTTGTTATCACTCTAGGTTCGGTGCTCTGGTGCGTACATAACACTTGCTGTGCATTACCTTGATAACAAGCCATTTAGAAGATTTTTCCACTACTAAGAAAATTTTTCGCGGGAAGCGGCGCGGGGCTCGGCAAAAGATCGGGTATGCTAGAGCAGTTTCGCAATGACTGCCGCCTGATAAAGATCGCGAAGTGTGGTTTTCTTTGGTAGAAAACCACGAGAAGGCGCAATCGCTTCGGTCTACCTCAATTGCGAAACATGCTAGACCCCGGTGGAGACGTGAGGAACAGAATGACCAGATTGCTCAGAGTGTGCATAGGTACGATGGCGCTGCCGGCTTTGCTGGCGCTTTCAGCTTCGGCGGCCAGGAACAAGGGTCTTGAAGTGAACTTCAAGACCAGCCAAGGTCAGGACGCGGGAACAGCGACGCTCACGCCCGCCGGCAATGGGGTCAAGGTCAAGCTGAACCTGACGAATCTTCCCGAGGGCGAGCATGCGCTGCACGTTCATCAGAACGCGAAATGCGATGGGCCGGACTTCAAGACCGCAGGCGGCCATTTCAATCCCGACAACAAAGAGCATGGAACCAAGAATCCCAAGGGACCTCACGCGGGCGACATGCCCATCAACCTGCAGGTAATGGCGGACGGCACGGACCACGTCTCCTTCGTGACCAACAGCATTTCTCTCAAGAAGGACGCGAAAAACTCGGTCTTCGCCAACGGAGGCACGGCATTCGTCATTCACGAGAAGGCGGACGACATGATGACCGACCCCACGGGCAATGCGGGCGGCAGAATCGCTTGCGCGGTCATCACCGCACCGTAGCCAGGAACATGATCCGCATTTTATCTGAGGCACTGTGACATTTGCGGATCACGCCGCCGGTCGTCCTTCAGGTTGGCAACAACCACTGCATCAAAATGGCTCCGCCGAGCGAAAGCAGCAGCGCCACCGGCATGGCGATGGCTCCCACCTGAAGAAAGCGCGCGAAGCTTACATCGAGCTTTTCCTTGCGCAGGGCGAGTAGCCAGAGAATCGTCGCCAGCGAACCAGTAACCGACAGGTTCGGCCCCAGGTCCACACCAATGAGAACCGCGTGGGCGATCAGATCCCGGGCGTGCGCGGCCCGCAAGGTGCTGCCGGCAATCAGCCCCAGGGGAAGGTTGTTGACCAGGTTGTTGCCCACAGCCACGACGAAGCCGGCGACCAGGGCGCCTGCCGCTGGAGCGAGCTTTTGCACCCAGGCCAGCCACGTTCGGGTCACTGTGAGCGCGCCGATGCTTTCCACTGCATCCACCAGGACGAACAGCCCGGCTACCAGCAATAGGGTTCCCCAACTAATCTCGCGCGCGAGCCTGATGGGATTGCTGCGGGTGTGGATGGAGACGGCTGCTGTGATCGCCAGGGCGGCGAGACATGCCGGCAGGCCAAGATCCTTTTTCAACGAAGACGCGACCAGCAGAACCAGCACCATGACGGCCGACCCTGCCAGCACCAGCTTGCCATTGTTCTTCAGGCGATGCGTCTCCACTTCACTTTCGATGGCAGCGCGGAGCGGCTGGCGAAAGACGAATCGTGCAACCACATAGGTGGCGGCAATCGAGAGCACCGAGGGAACAGCGAACCATAGCAACCACTGACCAAGTGGAGGCATGCCAGTATGGAAGACCACCAGGTTCGCCGGGTTCGAAATAGGCAGGACGAAGGACGCGGCATTGGCGATCAGGGCACAGGCAAAGAGATAAGGCAGCGGCTCCGCCCTGGCCCTGCGCACTGCAGCCAGGATCGCAGGCGTCAACACCACGGCCGTCGCGTCGTTCGACATGAAGATCGTGACCATCGTTCCCACGCCGTAGACCAGGGTGAAGAGCCGTGCGCAGGAACCCCGAGCACCGCGTACGGCAATCGCCGCAAGCCAGTCAAAGACCCCGTGTTCCTTGGCCAGCTCGGACAACAACATCATGCCGATCAGGAAAAGATAGACGTCCGACCCTTTCGCTATGGCCCGCGCTACGAGCTCGAGAGGCACCAGGCGGAGAGCAGCCAGCAGGAGCACGCCGCCGCCGACCCAGTAGACCTCGGCAATCCCTTTGGGACGAATCAGCATCAGCAGAATGCTGATGGCAACAATCAACGGCAGAAGGAGATGAGCCGGCCCGGCAGGGATCATCAGGCACTTGCTCCCCATCGGGTGTCGATCACGTGGCAGCCTTCTGGGTTTGCGGCTGCTTTTTCTCCGGGGCGATTGCGGGGGGCAGCGATCATCCTTCTGGATTCCTCTTCTATCACACGGTCTTAGCAAGTTGGCCGTTGGGCACGGAGGCGAAGCCACCGGCCGTCGCTGGCGGCTTGGGATTGGATGCGTCGCGGTACCCGGATTTCGTGTACGCGACCCCAATCAACGTCCCCGAGTGCGGCTTTCATTGACGAAAGCCGCATGAATTTTATCAACGCCAACAAGCTTCACAGGAATCCGGGGTAGCTATGGAGGTTGGTTGGAGAGGCTCTAAGGAAATCGGCTTAACGGATCAGGAAAGAGACTAACGACGCGAGTGTCGAGCGACCGGGGGCGCGGCCGTCGCGAGGTATTTGGCAATACCCGCAGACGGCAGGGTGGGTGCCAGGAGTTGACCTTGCACAAAATCGCAACCCAGGGTCCGCAGGCACTCCAACTGATCGGCGCGCTCCACTCCTTCGCCTGCAACCTTCAAGCCAAGACCGTGGGCCAAGGCAACGATGCCCTGAACGATGGTATAGGTCCCGTTGGGTTCCGAGATGCGCTCGACAAAGGAGCAATCAACCTTGAGCGTGCTGACGGGAAGCTGATGAAGGTGGCTCAGACAGGAGTAACTGGTGCCGAAGTCGGCCACAGAAAAGTGAACGCCCAACGCGGCCAGGCTGCGCATCTGAGATGCGACCTCGGGGCGGTTGCGCATGACCGTGCTCTCGGTGACGATCAGTTCGAGCAGGCGCGGGTCGAGGCCGAACCTGGTTAGGCTGCTGAGCACGCGGGCGGAAAAATCCGAGTGCAGAAACTGCAGCGGTGAGACACAGAAAGATACGCGCAGCGGGGTGAGCTTCTTATTTTGCCACTCGATGCTCTGGCGGCAAACCTCGTCCAGAACCCATTCGCCTAAGGGAACGATCAGGCCACGCTCCTCGGCAACGGGCAGGAACCTATCCGCTGCGATCGAGCCGAGTTGGGGATGGTTCATCCGCAACAGCGCTTCCAGGCCGCAGAGATTGCCTACCATGGAGTATTGCGGCTGGTAATAGAGTTCCAGTCCCTCGCCCTTGAGCGCGCTGCGCATGAATCGTTCGAGCTCGCTGACCTCGCTGGCGGAGGAGCTGATCTGCGAAGAGACGAGAAGATATTGGCCCCCGCCGGCCTGCTTGGCGCGGTACATCGCGGCGTCGGCCGAGCGCCGGAGTTGCACGGAGTCGGTTCCATCATCGGGATAGATGGCAATGCCGATCGATGCCGAGATGTCGAAGGAGCAATCCTCGACTTCGATCGGCTGGTTGATGCTTTCGAGCACATTGCGCGCGACCATCAGGGCGCTGCTTTTGTTGGCCAGCTCGCCCAGAATGATCACGAACTCGTCCCCGCCGGTGCGGGCAAAGGTGTCCACGGCGCGCAGGCGGGCGGAGATCCGCGCCACTACCTGTTGCAAGCATAAGTCGCCAGCGGCATGGCCAAAGGAATCGTTGATCTGCTTGAAGCGATCCAGATCCAGGCACAGGACCGCAGCTTGCTGTCCGTAGCGGGCGGCTTGGGCCAGACTCTGTTGGATTCGATCCTCCAGCAGAAGCCGGTTGGGCAGCCCGGTGAGCGTGTCGTGATGCGCCTGGTGAAGCAGCTGCTCATGCAGTTGCTGGCGGTCGGTGACGTCCTGTATGAGGACAAAACTGCACCTCCGCTCCATGTAGTCGATGCGATGGGACGCCATATCCACCTGGATGTAGGAGCCGTCTTTACGCCGGTGGCGCCAGGGGCCGGCGAGCTGGGTGGGGTTGGTGCCGGAATTATCCCTGAGCATCGCCGCTTCTTCGGTAGGCCGCAGATCGCGCACGGTCATGCTCTGAAATTCTTCGCGGGTGTAGCCGTAGTGGGCCACCGCAGCGTCATTGACCTCGAGAATGCGGAGCGTCCCCGATTCCTGCACCCACATGGGGTGCGGGTGGGCGGCGAAGAGCAGACGATAATGCTCCATGGCGCGGCCCGCAGCCAGGAACTCGTCCTCCAGCAAGGTGAGGATCATGCCGAAAGCCACGAAAAACTTGGGCACATTCCACAGCTCTGGAGGAATCTGCGCGGCCGGAATCAGATACTGGCAAAGCATCCCGACGGGAAAGACCGAAGACCACGCCACCAGGCCCAGGATAGAGGTCAGGACGCCGGTCGAGGTACGCCGGAAGTCGAACCAGTAGAGGGCAGCAAAGGTAAGGAAAATCTCAAAAAGAAGAGCCGAAATGCCTTGATCCGGGGCATGATGCGCGAGCGCGACGACGGTCCAGATTTCGCCCAGCGAAAAGGCCAGGGTGATGACCGCCCAAACCCGGCTGCGGCCGCGGCACAGCTTCCAAGCCAAGACGATGCCACCAGCGGTGGCCACCGTCGCGGCGGTATACAGCGGCCACTGAAGTACGCCACCGACGACCACGTAATTGATATAGAAGAGCGCCGGAAGACCGACGCCAAGCGCGGCCAGAGCTCTGCCCACGGCGGTTTCGGAGATGGCCGGGACGGAGAAAAGGAAGCACAGCCCGGAAAGAAACAGCGCGCTGAGGCTCACGCTGTCGACCAACACCTGTCTCCCGTCGGATACAGCGGGAATCAGCAGGGCGGCGAAATGCAGCAGGACGAGGATCCACCCGGCAACCCAGCAGCGTAATCGCGCGGTCGCACGTTTGCGGTAGATCGAGGCAAACAACACCACGAGCAGACCCAGGATCAGAATGTCGAGGACTTCGTTTTTCATAAGACGCGGCAGAGAAAGATGCAAAGTAATACAGTGGGAATCGCAAACAATCGGCTTTTCCCTGGTGTTCAGTATCGCTCAACCTGGGAAAGACTCAAGGTCACGGAAGTGTGACCGGATGGGGAGGAGTCGTAGGCACCCCTGCATCCTTTCGTGGAGGTGGTCCCCTGCTTGACGGTGCTTCATGTTTAAGTGGGGACGTCGGTAAGAACCGATTGGAGGGGGAAACCGTCCCCTCTACAACTTGATGGCGTCCAGGCAGGTGCGAAAAAGACGGGAGGGGACGAAATAAGTCCCGTCAGGAGCTAAAGCCCTCTCCGAGGCGCACGCTACCGTGCAGCACAGCTAAACGGCGTGCGGAAGAGTCCGCGTTGAGCAGGAAAGCAATACCTCCGGGGCTAAAGTGTCTGCGAAAGCCCTGTCTTACTCCCAACCATTTCCGGCACGGCTAAAAGGCGTGCCTTTCCTTGGTGGGGTCGAAACGCAAAACTGCCTTCTTATGCAATCAGTGGCCGTGCGCAGTGCGGCGCGGATCCTATTATTGCTGGGAGTTTTCCTGCAGACTGTTTCAGTTCGTTCGGAAGTTGAGGCCGGCGATATGGGAAGACCAGTACGCGACAAGACCAGGAATCGGCCTTCCCTAGAGCATTTTCACTTCTACCCTGCACATTCAAGTTGAGCGAAGTGCGGCTTTTCTTGAGGAAAAGCCACGTCGAGAGCAGTTGCTCTGTATGCACCAGAAGCGAAAATGCTTTAGCCTCTACGAGGCAGTCTTCAGTTCTTTTTCGGCGCGCAGCCAATCCTGCTCGGGTGAACCTTCCGGCCAGCCGCGCTCAGCCCAATACTTCTCCGCCAAGCGAGCGATCTCCTCGCGCGAGGGTGCGGGGGGTGGCGTCTGCTTCTTTGCTGCCGGTTTCCGTTTCTTGGGAGTCCCGTTCGCCGCTTCTCCGCTTTTGGTCGTCATTCCTATCTCCTTCATCAACCCACATTGAGTCGCCCATCCATTCATCCGGGCACATATCAATGATACGAAGGAGAGCGAGCAGTTGTCAGCTAATTCGATAGTAACTTTGGGATTACCTTGGGCTGCATGCTGTATCGCTGGTGCAACGGCACGGCGAGCAGGCGAAGGCCGTTGCCATTGGGTGAGGTTACGGAGAAGCCTGGGCCTCAAGTCCCCGAGGCGGGGCTATCAAAGCGCTCCTGACGGCGGGATATGGCGTTGGATAGGGTGATGGGCGGCTCGGACTGCAGCAGCTGGATACTCCATTCCTTCATTGCCGGCTTGGCCTGCTGCAACTCCGCCAAGTCTGCTCTCCAGTTTCGGAGATGGACCTTGTTGTCGAGCATACGGATCCAGAAAGCGCGGTATTCGGCCAGGTTGAGCTGTTCGACGTTGGCGAACAGCTCCTCGTCCGCGAGCAGCCATTGCCACAGAAACCGGTCCTGAGAGGTTGGCTGGCGGGCAGCGAGCGCCTCATCGGCCAGTTCCTCATCGGTCGGGAAGGCGTTCAAGGCATAGCCGAAATCGGAGAAATCGCTCTTCTCCCCGGTCTGCTCCGCAATCCGTTTGAGGGTGCGCACCAGGTTGCGACGCGCAGGCCCACGATAAGCCTTCTCCTCAATCAATCCCTTATAAAGGGCGACTGCCCGGCGAAGGCCGCGGACAAAGAGATCGCTCCGCGAGCCGTTGTCGGCGGCCTCGTCGGCGAGGTAAAAGCGGCTACAAAGCAAGGCTTCGACAAAAGTCGCATGCCGCCACTCCGGGTCCACGGACGTAGCGTGGGCGATATCCGCAAAAGCCTGCTTGGATAACGACTCGAGCTGGGGTCGCCCCGCCTTGCGCAGCCAGGACGGCTCCCTGTCTTGGGATTCCAGGACCTGGTAGGCGGCCAACGCTCGATAGGAATAGCCCTGGGCGATACGGCGCCGATCCACCGCGTCCGGAAAGCGCGACAACTGCAGGAAAAACTGGTCCAGTCGCGCAAAGGCCGTCCACGGATCGGAGCGGGTCAAGTGGGCAACCGCCGATAGCAACAGGCCATTCAGGTAAACCGCCGCATCGGTCTCCGTGGGAAGGTCGCGAAAGGCAAGACGGCCCTGTCCGACGTAGGCCAGATGGTCGATGTCATCGATAACCGCCAGTGCCCGCGGGGCAAAGGCTGTGCCCTCTTCCTGAAAACCCAAGGGCTGCTCGCCCACCTCCTGCAGCAATCCGGGCAAAGCGCTCCTGGCTTCACTCTGCGCATCCCGTAGGACTTCCAGCTGGGCCGCGACGGCTTCGACTTCGGCAACGGCCCGGGACTGATCGTTATCCCAGGCACGCGCCTGCAGGTAGACCTGGATCACAATCAGAGCGGCGATGACCACAAAGACAGCCAGGAACAGCGCCGACGCGATGCGAGTTCGGTGCTGCGCCGCCGCCGCTTCGCGCATAAATTCCTGGGACTGGCGCAATTGGTCGTGAACGGTAGTCAGTTCGGCCTGGAGCTCATCGATAACGATATCGGAGTGCGAAGGCGCGACGGACGCCTGCGCCGGAGGCGCAAGACTGGGCGCGGCGGCCACGGTGATCGGCGGCTGCTGTCGCCGGTACACCGGGGCGGCAGGGGCAGGCGCGGAAAGGGTAGGCTCGGTGGTGGAACCGCCAACCGCTTGGGCTTGGGCGGGAACGCCGATCAGAACATACAGGCAGGCAAGAAAACCGGCACCGAGAAGGCCCAGCGCCAGCACTGTCATCCAACCGTTCGTGTGCTTGCGTCGCGCCCTGCTAACGGGTTCGCTATCCATTCTGCCTCCGGCAGTACCAGCTAAAGCTTTTTCAGAGTTGTTGGAATCGAGCGACTTGTTTCCCTGTTGGCTGTTCCCTCAAAGAACGCAACAGACCGGCAATGACGCCATCGACGCAACTCGGATAATGCTTTTGAGTATCTGCAACTTCGAGCGGCACAGCAATCCCACTTCCGCGACAGCGGTAAAAACGAGAGAGAAGGTTGTCGCTGATCCCGTTGCCTCGCCGGCTCGATGCGCGGTCCAACTGGCCCCAACCGAGCCGGCTTGAAAATCCGGGACGCCCTTTCGCCTCACTCCTGAGGTGAATGACTTTCCAGTATCACAGTGATGGGCTGGGAAAGGTTGAAGGTGACGACGCTTTCCGCAGGGATGGAGATATCCTTGTTGCCGGTAAAGGCGGCGCCTGCAGTGCCGGCGCCTGCTCCCAGCAGGCCGCCAATCAACGCCCCCTTGCCGCCGCCAGCGAGGCCACCGATTAACGCGCCTCCTCCAGCGCCGCCACCAACGAAGCCGGCGGTACGCTTGCCCTTGCCTTTGCCGGTCGCTTCATAAGAAGTCGTCGTGACCGAGTACGTGCCCACGCGGGTAATCGCTACGCCCAAGTCTCCGGAGCCCTTAAACCTTCCCTGGCCCTTGGCGGCAGTCACAGTCCCGGTGACCGGGGCGCCTGCGCGGATGACCTTAACTCCGTGGACCACCACGGACTGTGCCAAGGTCCCGGTGAAAGTGTCGCCCACATTGCTGCTCTTAGCGCTGACCGTCTGCTGCATGCGGACGACCAGCGGGGTGCCACTGGCCACGACATATTTCTGTGGCGGCGGCGGGGGAGGAGGGGCTGCAGGAGCCGGCGGCGCCGCGCTTGGTGGAGGAGCGGCCGTCATCGCGGCCGGCGGTGGAGCAGGTGCGGGCGAAGGGGTAGCATCCGGGGCAGCGGCAGGAGGAGGGGCGGCCTGTGCCGTGGTCGCGGGCTCCGCAGCCGGGGCAGCGGGAGCCGGCGTTTTATTGCATCCACCAAGCAGCAGCAACCCGGTCAATCCAATCGAAAGCATGCCCGCAAGAGAGTGCGCCGTCTGCCTCTGCGCGCGGCCGCCGGTGAAATAGCCTGAGCCCAAGAACGAGTGCCTCTTCATGATTCTCTCCCTGAACAAGAAATTTTCTGCACTGCCATGCTAGAGCATCTTCGCTACTACTCCGATCGACGAGGGCAGCGATGTGCGGTTTCTTTCCCGAAGAATCCGCCCGCTCAGAAGTAAAGATGCATTAGCCCGGGCGCAGGAGCCGAAGGTTCTCCTCCGATACGGTTTTTTTGCAGCCGTTCTATCGGTTTGTCGAAGACCCTGAGTCGCTCTCCCGCTCGATCGTGGGATCGATTGATGCACCGCTCGAGGTCCCGCAAGCCCGGCTTGTGGATACTCCCCCGATTCAGCGATGAGTGGACGGAGCGTTGAGAACGACTCCAGCTTACACCAACTCGAAATGTTCGTCGTCCGCCTCAGCTCATTGCCGGCAAGCTGGGCAAAGTTCCACTCAGGCTTGGGCCTGCTCGAGCCGCCGGCGCAAGCTGCCCGCGAGTTCGGCCACCAGCTCTAATTTGCCGGCGAGGCTCGGGGGCAGTTCGGGTTCGGCGAGCGCGAGCTGGGACTGCAGCAGAAGCCCGGTCAGGGTGGATTTCAAGTCGTTTTCCAGCAGCGAGGCAGCAGCGCGCAAAGCCATGACCTGCTGCTGCTCCCGTCGCCCGATCGCCGCTTGCACCTCGCGCGCCAGTCTCGCCCCCCCGGAGAAGGCGAAGTTGATCTGCACCGGCACAGCCATGCCGAAGCTCTGCCACAACAGCTCGACGGCCGCGGGATTGGCTTCCGCCAGGCAATCGTCCACCACGACTACGGAGTAGTCACGGTGGCGTAGCGCGATCAACCCGGCGCGATGGGTGGGGGCAACGTTCACGGAACATCCAAGAGTGGTGGCCAGGGAGTCGGCGACCCGGGAAGCGTCGGCCATGGGACTAATGATCAGGACACTGTGCTGCGCAGCTGATTGCACAACTACCTCCTTTTTGCATAACTATCTCGTTAGGGTTGCAGGGTTGCAGGGAGTGGCCGTTGAGATCGGGAAACGAGCCAGCGGCCAGGGCAGCGGGGTTATGGATTCGTTGGCTTAGTTGCTTAGTTGGCGTGGTCTCCGGCGTCGTTTCCCTCGGCGGGGGCGGTGATGCCGTACTCCTTCAGTTTGCGATAGAGCGTGGTCTTGCCGATGCCCAGCAGACGTGCGGCCAGGAGCTTGTCGCCATTCAGTTTGCGCAGGGTTTCGAGAATGGCCTCCTTCTCCAACTGGGCCAATGGCAGAACCGCTCCGCGAACGGCGGGGCTAGCACTGGGAAGCTCAGCCGCCACCACCAGGGCGCGGCGATGTTGCAGGTGAAAGTTCTGCAACTGGGTGGGCAGATCGCCCAGGTGCAGTACTGGACCGGAGGAGAGGGTACAGGCACGATCGATCGAATGCTCCAGCTCGCGCACGTTACCTGGCCATTCGTATTCCACCAGAGTCCGCAAAGCGTCGTCGCTGAGGGTGTGCGGGGTGCCGGTTTCGCGTGCCATCCGCTCCAGAAAATGCGTGGCCAGCAGGGGAATGTCCTGTTTGCGCTCGCGCAGTGGAGGGATACGCAAGTTGACCACGCTGAGCCGGTAATAAAGATCCTTGCGGAAGCGTCCCTGCTCCACCATTGCCGGCAGATCGCGGTTGGTGGCCGCCAGGATACGGACGTTGATGTGGATGCGATGGGTGGCGCCCACCGGGCGAACTTCTTTTTCCTGCAGGGCGCGCAGCAGCTTGGCCTGCAAATCGAGTGGCAGCTCGCCAATCTCATCGAGAAAGACAGTGCCGCCCTCGGCCGAAGCCAGCAGACCCTCCTTGGCACGATTGGCGCCGGTGAATGCGCCTTTCACGTAGCCGAAGAGCTCGCTCTCCATGAGCGTAGGCACCAGGGAACCGCAATCGACAGGGACAAACGGACGGTCGGCGTGAGGGCCGTTGCTATGAATGGAACGCGCCACCAGCTCCTTGCCCACGCCGCTTTCGCCCAGGATCAGCACCGGATGCGAGCTTTGCGCCACCTTGGCCAGAATGCGATACAGCTTGTCCATCTCCGGGCTGCGGCCGATGAGGTTGCCCAGGCCCAGGTTGGAGCGCAGAGATTCGCGCAACTGACGGCTGGCGCCCTCCACCGTGCGCCGTTCCATGGTCCGTTCAAGCGCCCGTTCCAGCACCACCGCCAGTTCATCCATGGCGAAAGGCTTGGTCAGATAATCGGCGGCGCCGGTGCGCATCGCCTCCACTGCCGCGGGTACAGTAGCGTATGCCGTCATGACCACTACCACCAGGCCAGGATTGAGCGCCTTGATCTCGTGTAGTAGCCCCAGGCCTTCGCCCAGTGGGGCGCGTAGATCGAGCAGCAGGACATCCACGCCCTGATCGCGTAAGAGGCTACGGGCCGCTGCAATGGTGGAAACGGTCTGCGGTACAAAGCCCAGGTCAGTCGCTATTTCGCAGCAAGCCGAACGGATCGCGGCGTCCTCATCAACCACGAGGAGGTGAAGCTTGCCGGTGCGCTCCGCGGGACGCGACATAGTTGCCACAGAAGCTGTTACTGGAATTGTTATCGCCATTGTACGCAGATTCCTTCCTGGCCGGATAGAAGAACTTCCCTGCCTGCTGTATCGACATTTAGGGCAACTTTCGTCACCTCACCGGGAAAAGCTGCGGCGAACGATTTATCAGCGCAGAGGATCTTTTTATTCTTCTGCGCACCCCACTGATTGCTCGCCAAAGAAAGTGTTCGCACCGCGAAGACAAAACTCATGCGCAAGACCTCCTGACTCAAGACCGCTGCTTCACGCCGGCAAATGCGGTTGTTGATGCAGGTGTTAAAGCATGTTGCGTGCCAATGGGGTGGCGGTCGCGCGTGGGAGCGGTAAGTTACCGAATAAGCATCACTTGCAGTGAATGGGGAGGGGAGAACGAAGGCGGCATCACCCGGCCTCCCCGCGGGGGAGGAGTTCTTAAATGGAACTGCGACGCACCCTCGCGGCAGAGGTAACTTCCGCGCAATCTGTGTGTTAGGGTCATGAGTTTTAAATCGGGAAGAGTCCCGAAATGGGAACGCTCAACGCGGCGTGTTCTGCTACGGAACGCCAACCAGGGCCGCACCGCGTGCGCTCCCGGCCGGCAAGGGCCCCGGGGGAAGTTGCCGGCCCAATGGGCCCGTGCAGGAAATCCGCTGGGCCGCGGCCGTCCCCGCTCTCATACAATCAGGGGATGAACCCAGCGCAAAAATCTGCGGCGACCATTCTCCCGCTCCCCATTCTTCCGTCCCAATGACCGGGCCGCGGGTGCGATGCGTCCGGTACGACTCACGCCGCATTACACCTCGATGGCGGAGGGTTCGCTGCTGATCGAAGTGGGCCACACCCGGGTGTTGTGTAATGCCACCATCGAAACCGGCGTGCCCGGCTGGTTGAAGAACAGCGGACGGGGATGGGTCACCGCGGAATACGGCATGCTTCCCCGGGCCACGCTCACCCGCACGCCGCGCGAATCGGAGCGCGGTAAGGTAGGCGGGCGCACGCATGAGATCCAGCGGCTCATCGGGCGTTCTTTGCGGTCCGTGGTCGACATGCATGCCCTGGGCGAACGCACGGTGATCCTGGATTGCGATGTGCTGCAGGCCGACGGGGGCACCCGCACCGCCGCCATCACGGGCGCCTGCGTGGCCATGGCCATTGCCTTCCGCCGGCTGGTGGATGCGGGAACACTGAAGAAGCTGCCCCTCACGCAACTGGTAGCCGCTACCAGCGTGGGAATTGTGGAGGGAGTGACGCTGCTTGACCTGGCGTATGAAGAGGACTCGCAGGCGGAAGTCGACATGAACGTGGTTATGACCGAGGGCGGCGGATTGGTGGAAGTACAGGCGACCGCGGAGCGCAACGCATTCCCGCGGGAAAAATTATTGGAGATGATGGATCATGCCGAGCGCGGGATCATCGAACTGGTGGAGGCGCAGCGGGCGGCGCTGGCGCAGTAGTAGGCGGTCATACGTTAACAACCGGGAATGCATTAGAATGAGCCGCGGGAACAACGGGCAAAAATTGAGAGGGAATGAGCAATGACAACCACAAAGCTGACAGCTGGAAAACTGGCGGGACTCAAGGCCGTCTCGGACGCACGCGGGGTGATCGCCGCGGCCGCTATGGATCAGCGCGGATCGCTGAAGAAGTCGCTGGCCAAAGAGAAGGGCGTTTCCGACTTGCCGGACTCGGCCCTGGTCGAGTTCAAGGAACTGGTCACCGACGTTCTCACCAAATATGCATCGGCTATCCTGCTCGATCCCGAGTTTGGCTTGCCGGCGTCCAAACTGCGCCACGGCAAGGGCCTGCTGCTGGCCTATGAAAAGACCGGCTATGATGCCGATACGCCGGGGCGGCTGCCGGATCTGCTGGACCATTGGTCGGTGCGCAGGTTGAAGGAGGCGGGTGCGGACTGCGTCAAGGTGCTGCTCTACTACACTCCGTTTGAGAAGAGCGATATCAACGATCAAAAGCACGCCTTCATCGAGCGCATCGGCGACGAATGCCGGGCGCACGACATTGCTTTCTTCCTGGAGTTTGTCGGCTATGACGTGCACGGCAACAGTGAAAAGTCGTTAGAGTACGCCTTGAAGAAGCCGGAGATTGTTTCCGGTTCGATGTCCGAATTCGGCAAAGCAAAATATCTGATCGATGTGCTGAAGGTAGAGGTTCCGGTGCAGATGGAGTTCGTGCAGGGCACCAGGGCCTTCAAGGGCGAATCCGCTTACACCCGTAGCGAAGCGTTGCAGCATTTCAAGGACGCGGCGACGACCACCCACAAGCCTTTCATCTACCTCTCCGCCGGGGTGAGCAATGCGGTCTTCACCGAGACCCTGGAGTTGGCTGCGGAAAGCGGCACCACGTTTAACGGCGTTCTCTGCGGCCGCGCTACGTGGAAGGACGGCATCGCCATCTATGCCAAGGGCGGCGCCAAGGCGTTTAGAGACTGGCTCGACGACCAGGGCGTGAAGAACATTCAAAACGTTAATAAGAGCCTGGAATCGGCTCACTCCTGGTTCCCCAAGGTTGGGGTCACGGCTGCGGATGTGTTAGCGCTAGCGTAGGGTTCATGGGCGTGAAGAGGTTGCGCGGGATGGCACGCACGGTGCCGCGCCTACGGCGCTCCCACGGCAGGCCGGGGCAGGCAGGATCTTTGTAGACGCTACCCCAGCCCTTCCGGGCTGGGCTCCCACGGCAGGCCGGGGCGGGCACGTTGGGTGGTCGGCCCTCCGGGCCGATACACCAAAATAGCCGGGTTGGGATGATGTAGAGAGCTACAGAACCCAGGTCTCGAGTGCGAGATCTGGGTTCTTTCTTTTATCTATTCCCATTCAATCGTCCCCGGCGGCTTAGACGTGATGTCGTAAACCACACGGTTGATGCCGCGGATCTCATTGACGATGCGGCTGGAGATTTTCTTCAGCAGATCGTAGGGCAGCGGCACCCAGTCGGCGGTCATGCCGTCTTCTGAATGCACGGCGCGGATGGCGCACGTGTAGGCATAGGTGCGCTGATCGCCCATCACGCCGACGCTCTTTACCGGGAGCAGCACGGCGAAGGATTGCCAGATCTGCTGGTAGAGTCCGGCGGCCTTGATCTCGCTGACCACGATGTCGTCCGCTTCCTGCAGCAGCGCCACCCGCTCGGGCGTCACCTCGCCCAGGATGCGCACGGCAAGCCCGGGGCCGGGAAAGGGCTGACGCTCCAGGATCTCGGCCGGCATTTCCAGGTCGCGGCCGATGCGCCGGACTTCATCCTTGAACAAATCGCGCAAGGGTTCAATGAGCTTCAGCTTCATGGTGGCCGGCAGGCCGCCGACGTTGTGATGGCTCTTGATGGTCTGAGAGGGGCCTTTGACGGAAGAAGATTCGATCACGTCGGGATAGAGGGTGCCCTGCACCAGCCAGGCGACGGTGGCGCCAAGCTGCTGTTGCTCGAGTATGCGGACCGCTTCATCATCGAAGACGGAGATGAACTCGCTGCCGATGATCTTGCGTTTCTGCTCCGGGTCGATGACGCCAGCCAGGCGGGATAGAAAGCGATCGCTCGCATCCACGGCGACTAAACGCAAGCCGAGCCGGTCACGCATGTTGCGCTGTACCTGGAGGAATTCGTTCTTGCGCAGAACGCCGTTGTTGACGAAGACGCAGGTGAGCCGGTCGCCAATGGCGCGTTCTACCAACACGGCCGCGACGGAAGAATCCACCCCTCCGGAGAGGGCGCAGATGGCGTGGCCGTCTCCCACTTGCTCGCGAATCGCTGCGACGGTCGACTGGATAAATTGGGCAGGCGTCCAGTTGGGCTCGGCATGGCAGATACGGAAGAGGAAGTTGCGCAGCAACTCGGTTCCCTTGGGTGTGTGCCGGACCTCGGGGTGAAATTGCACCGCCCAGATGTTGCGCGCGGGATCGGCGATGCCGGCCACGGCATTGGCAGTGCGCGCGGTGAGGGAAAAGCCAGGGGGCAGCTCCAGGGCCTCATCCCCATGCGACATCCAGACATCGAGCGATTCGGGCAGGCCGGCAAACAACGGGCTCTCAGCCCGAAGGCCAGGCACAATTGATACCTGGGCAGGGCCGTACTCGCGCTTATCCGCAGGGCGCACCTTGCCGCCTAGATGATGAGTTAGGAACTGCAGGCCATAGCAGATACCGAGGATCGGCAGTCCCAGGGTGAGCATCTCCGGGTCGGCAAGGGGTGCATCCGCGTCATAGACGGAGCAGGGACCTCCGGAGAGAATCAGCCCGATGGGATGATGCGATCGGATTTCGGCGACTGAAGCGCTACAGGGGAGAACTACCGAGAAGACATTCTGTTCTCGTATGCGGCGGGCTATGAGTTGAGTGTATTGGCTGCCAAAGTCCAGGATGACGATCGAGGAGGTATCCACGTTCTATTTTTTCAGGCTTTCTGTGTGTAAGCAAGACCCGGATTTCCTGTACGCAGCACTGGACACGACGGCGTGTGCGGCTTTCTATTAAGGAAAGCCGCGTGAAGTTCGCCAACGCCACCAAACTCGACAGGAAATCCGGGGAGCCGGTGTCCAGGGAATCCCAGTCAGTAAACAACTCACGATTCGAGCGGCCTTGGCGCGCGACCGTCGGGATGGTAGAACCGCCAGAACTGGAGAAACGCAGCTAACCTCGCCACCTGGAAGAAATCGCTGGCCACCAGATAGAGCAGTGTAACCAGCGCCCACCAAGCGTAGAGCGCCGTGCCTGTCATGTCTGCTTCGAAAGGCAGCGGGATCGCCGAGAAGACCAGGGCGAGCACAATCAGCGCCAGCCGGACGATGCCCAACACCAGGTTGACTTCGACCAGCTTGGAGGTGAGGGGACCCAGGCGAAGACTGTGTGCCAGGCTGCTGAAGACGCCGCTGCCTTCCAGCATGGCCAGCAAAGGAGCAATGGAGAAAACCCAGCTAAGCAGGGCCCAGAGAACAAAAACGCCGAGGGTGAGGCAGATCACCCATGCACTCCAGGCCACCAGGTTGGGAGCGGCGCTACTCAGGGTCGCATCCGCGGCCCAGCCAATCGCGTGGTACCAGCCTACGCAGACGGCGACCAGGGCCGCGATGCGCAGCAGTTGCAGCAGAATGAGAGTCGAGGGAGACGCGCGAAGTGCCGGATCGAGACGCTGCAGCACGGCACTGCGTCCCAACCCGGATGCAATCGCCCACGCCACGGCCAACAATGGCACCAGCAAGAGAGCCGCTCTCACTAAGGTTGGGGTGAGGGCCGCGGCGACCGCAGTCAGCTGTTGACCTGCCCCTAAAGGGTCACTGAGCGAGAGGTTGGAGAGGCTTTCCTGGTTAAGCGAAACGCTGGATGCGATACGGGTACCCTGCTGATAAAGGATCGCTGCTGCAGGGATGCCGAAGCCCCAGCGCCAAAGCAGTTCCCATCCCAGCAGACTGGGGCGCTTCCAGCAGAAGGCGCAGATATAAACCAGAGACTGAGTTCCGCGTACGGTCACAGCCTACTTCACCGCAATGTTGATGAGTTTGTTCGCCAGCGAGAGACTCGTTCTTACCTTGACTCTCATTGAGCCTACTTCACCACGATGCGGATCAGCTTGTTCGCCGCACAAAAATTGGCTCTCACCTTGACTCTCATTGACCCTACTTCACCACGATGTTGATCAGCTTGCCCGGTACTACCACCACCTTGACCACCTGCTTGCCGGCGATGGCTGCTTGCACTTTGGGTTCCGCCAGCGCGGCCTGCTGCATGTCCTCACTTGAAGCGTTTGGCAACAGCTTGACCACAGCGCGCAATTTGCCATTGACTTGCACCGGCACTTCCAGCTCCTCTTCCCGGGCCAGATCGGGATCGAAGGCAGGCCAGGGCTGACGAAGGAGCGAACCAGTCCCGCCGGTTTCACTCCAAAGCTCGGCCGCGAGATAGGGGGCAAAGGGCGCCAACAACAGGATGAGCGTAGGCAAAAGAGTGGCCATCAGCTCCGCGAAAACCTCCGCCGGCATCTGGGCCAAACCCGGCTCGGCTGCGGTGATTTCGTTGACCAGCTCCATGACCGCTGCAATGCAGGTGTTGAAGTGCCAGCGCCCGGCAAAGTCCTGACTGATTTTGCGTATGGTCTGGTGCAGCTTACGCAAAAGCGCCTGGGCCAAAGCAGAGGCGGGCACAACCGGAGGGTGGTTCTGGCGGCCCCGCACCACTTCCCGGTAACGCATGCCCAGCCGGTAAACCCGGCCCAGGAAGCGGCTGATACCCGCCACCCCATCCTCCTGCCACTCGAGGTCGCGATCCGGCGGAGCAGCAAAAAGCACGTACATACGCGTGGCGTCGGCACCATAGCGGGCGATCATCTCGTCCGGCGAGACCACGTTGCCCTTGGACTTGGACATCTTGGCGCCATTGCGGATGACCATCCCCTGGCTGAACTGGCGGTCGACCGGCTCGTCATTGCCGATCAGTCCCAGATCGCGCATCACCTTGGTCCAGAAGCGGGAGTAGATCAGGTGCAGAATCGCGTGTTCCACGCCGCCAATGTACTGATCGATGGGAAACCAATAATCGATCTTCCGCCGGCTGAAGGGAGCGGTCGCGTTGTGTGCGTCAGGATAACGGTAGAAGTACCAGGACGAGTCGACGAAGGTGTCCATGGTGTCGGTCTCACGCCGGGCCGGGCCGCCGCACTTGGGACAGGTCGCATTGACGAAGCTGGGAACCCGGCTCAGCGGAGAACCATCCTGCTGGGTGATCTCGATCTGCTCCGGAAGCAGCACCGGAAGCTGATCATCGGGCACGGGCACGATGCCGTCTTTGGGGCAATAGAGCACGGGGATCGGCGCACCCCAGTAGCGCTGGCGGCTGACGCCCCAATCCTTAAGCCGGAAGGTGACGGTGGGTTGGCCAAAGCCATGTTCCTGTGCGAACGCCGCCATCTTTGCCTGCGCCTCCTGGTTGCCCAGCCCGTTGTACTCGCCGGAGTTCATGAGCAGGCTGTCTTCCTCGGTATAAGGCAGTACCGGCTCTTCAGGCTGGCCGGCGGCGGGTGGTTCACCCGTCCGGCGGGGCAGAATAACGATACGTATTTCGAGGCCATACTTGCGGGCGAACTCATAGTCGCGGTCGTCATGCGCGGGTACCGACATGACGGCGCCGGCACCATACTCGAGCAAGATGTAGTTGGCCACCCAGATAGGCAGCCGCTCGCCGTTGAAGGGGTTGATGGCATAGCGGCCGGTGAATGCACCGTGCTTTTCGATGGCTGCGGGATCGCCGGCCTCACGCGCCTTCTTCTGCTCTTCGACCAGGGTCGCTACCTCGGCGGCGAGGCGTTCGTCGGCCTGGGCAAATTGGTTGACTAAGGGATGTTGCGGTGCAAGCTGCAAGCTGGTGGCGCCGAAGATAGTGTCCAGACGGGTGGTGTACACCGGAATCCTGGTGGCGTTCTGGTCAGGCGCAGCGCCGGCAACAAAATCCTCCGCAGCCGCAAGGGTCTCTTTGCCATTGCGGTTTTCCCGCTCGGCAGCGGTTGGATCGAGAACAAACTCGATGGTGGCCCCTTCGCTGCGCCCGATCCAGTTGCGCTGCATGGTGCGCACCTTTTCCGGCCAGCCAGGCAGGTGGTCCAACCCATCGAGCAGCTCCTGGGCATAGTTGGTGGTGCGCAGAAACCATTGCTCCAGGTCGCGCTGTTCCACCACGGTATCTTCATGCCGCCAGCAGCATCCGTTGATGACCTGTTCGTTGGCCAGCACGGTGGCGCACAACGGGCACCAGTTCACCTTGCTCTGCTTGCGAAAAGCCAGCCCCTTCTCCAGCATGCGCAGGAAAAACCACTGCGTCCAACGGTAGTAGTCGGGCAGGCAGGTGGTGATTTCGGTCTGCCAGTCGTAGCTCAGCCCCAGCCGGCGCATCTGGCGGCGCATGTGCGCAATGTTTTTGAGCGTCCACTCGCGGGGCGGGGTGTCGTTCTTGAGCGCCGCGTTTTCCGCTGGGAGGCCAAAGGCATCCCAGCCCATGGGGTGGAGCACGTTATAGCCCTGCATCCACATGTAGCGAGCCAGGGCGTCGCCGATGGCGTAGTTGCGCACGTGGCCCATGTGGAGCTGGCCCGAGGGATAGGGCAGCATCTCGAGCACGTAATACTTCGGCCGGCCACTGTTTTCGGGCTCGGCGCGATAAAGATCCGGTTGCTCATCCCAGAGTTGCTGCCAGCGCACTTCGATCTCCGCCGGGTCGTAGCGCACCTCATGCGCGGCCACGGCCGGAGGGGAGATGGCGGCCGTCTCGGAGCGGGCGCCGGGGTTTTTCTTTGTGTCGGTCGGGGACATCTTCATTAACGATTGTAACTGGCGACAGCGGAGGAACGCGCGATCAGCGAGCGCAGCACGCTGACGTTACGCAGGTCATCGTCTGGTTGATCGACCGGCGTTTCCGCGATAAAGGCGGCGTGAGCAAAGCGCGGGTCGTTGAGCAACCGGCGGAAGGGTGCGATGCCGATGGTGCCTTCTCCGATATGTTCATGGCGATCGAGACGCGAACCACGCGTGGCCTTGGCGTCGTTCGTGTGCCACACGCGAACCGTTTCAAAGCCCAGGAGCTGCTCGATCTGTTGCATCGTGGCCTCATAGCCCTCGGCGCTGACGAGATCGTAACCAGCCACGTGGGTGTGGCAGGTGTCGAGGCAAGCTGCGATGGGAACGACGGCCTGTAAGCGGCCAATGAGCTCGGCTACCTGTTCAAGGGAAGCGCCCAAAGAGAACTCGGCGCCGGCGGTGTTCTCGATCAGGAGGGTGAAGGGAGTCTGAGCCCAGGGAAGCCCATCGAGCGCACGGGCGACGGACTCGACGGCGAGGCGGAGACCCTCCTCCCGGGTAAGGCCTTTCCAGGAGCCGGGGTGCAGAACTAGGTAGTCGGCGCTGAGGGCCAGTGCGCGCTCAATCTCACCGCGCAAGGCCTTGATGGAGTTGACCCGCACCGGGCTGGATTGACTGCAGAGATTGACCAGATAGCTGGCGTGGATGACCAGGGGCCGGCAGTCGTAGAGCGAGCGCAGTTCCTTCATGCGGCCGCAGTCTTCGGCTGGGATTATGCTGCCGCGCCACATGCGCGGGCTGGAGGAGAAGATCTGGAAGGTGTTGGCGCCGATGACGTGGGCACGTTCTGGCGCCCGGCAGACTCCACCTGCGGTAGGCAGGTGAATGCCTACCCTACGTAGTGCTCGCTGGTTTGTTCGCCATCCTGTCTCAGTGTAGAGCCTCGATGTGCGCTAGCTGGATGGCCGACCGCCGGACGTCCTTATATGCTGCGGAAAGACGCTGCACCCGGCAGGAAGCAAAACCTCAGGGGCTAAACCTCAATTTCCTGTACGTGGAGGCTGGATGGATCCGCGTGTGCGGTTTTCTCTCAAGGAAAACCGCATGAAGTGCCATGGCTCATTAGGCTTATACAGGAAATTGAGGGCAGCCCGTCATATTCTCAATGTTTACGGCCCGACTAAACCCGTGCCCTTCGTTGAGCGTGTTTTTCCGCAACCTGTAAAGTCGTGGCCTGATACAAAACATGAGTTTTCCGCAAGCTGCCTAGTCGCATCGCAGGGCCTCCATGGGATCGACCCGGGTGGCTCGCTGGGCAGGCAGCCACGAGGCGAATAAGGTCATGGTGCTGACGATAGCAATGGAAGTGGCAAGGGTAGCCGTGTCCAGGGGGCCAAGGCCGAAGAGCTGCTGCTTGATGAATCTGCTTGCGGCGAGCGTTAGTGGCAATCCGATCGCGACGCCAATGGAGAGCAGCAGCAGCGACTCACGGAGGATCATCCAGAGCACGCTTTGCTGGGGTGCGCCCAGAGCAAACCGGATCCCAATTTCGTTGGTACGGCGGACAACGTTGTAACTAACGACACCGTACAGGCCGATGGCAGCGAGGAGCAGCGCGAGGAGAGAAAAGATGCCGGTAAGAGTAGAGATGAGTTCGTCGTGCGTCAGCAGGCTGGAAACCTGTTCCTGGATCGTGGTGACATCGAGAAGGGGCAGGTTGGAGTCGATGGCCGCGACCGTCGCGCGCAGGCTGGCAATGGTCGTAGCTGGATCGTTCGCAGTACGCAGCAGGATGGTGTTGGCGAAGCGGTCCTGATTCTCAACGGGAGGCCCTGGAGCCGCGCTCCCAGGCGATGATTTCTCGACGGGCATGAAGGCCTCAATCTGGGCGAGTGGGAGGAAAGTCATCCACACGGGATCCTTGTCGCGGGGATCGCCGGACTTGGTGTCTTTGGCGATGCCGACGATTTGCCACGGGCCTTTCACGCTGTCGATGCCGAGAGTGAGGATGCGTCCCAGCGCATCCCCTTTAGGAAAGAAGTGCTGAGCGAAACTCTGGCTTACAACAACGACCTTGGCAGTGGTGGCGGTATCCGCAGTTGTGATGGGACGGCCCGCGAGGATAGGAATGCCAACGGTTTCGAAAAATCGGCCGGAGACGCGATTGAGTGTCGTGGTCATGTTTTCTTTTGGGGCTGGTACGTAGCCCTTGATATCGAGGTTGGAAGCCCAGTTGCCCTCCTGAATCGGCCGGGCGGCGGAAAGAGCTACGGAGCGGACCCCGGGAAGCGCGGAGAGCCGCTCGATGAGCTGCTGGTGAAGAGCGGGCGTCTGGCTGGGCCGGTAACCGGCAAGTTGGGGGTTGAATCCTGCGAGCAGCAGATGGTTGCGCTCGAAACCGTAGTCCTGATTCTGCAGGTTGCGGAGGGAACGGAGGAAAAGACCAGCACCCACCAGGAGAAGCAGCGAGAGGGTGATCTGGGAGGAAACCAGAATTTTGGGCCAGAGGCGGGAAGCCCTTCCCCCGCTGGCTTGAGTGGTACGGGCGCTGGAACTGAGAGTGCTCGAGGCTCCGGTGCGGGCGGAAGCGAATGCCGGCGCCAAGCCGAAGAGGAGTCCAGTGAGCAGGGAGATAGCCAGAGTGAAGAGCAGAACCGCGACATCCGGAGCGGGGCTAAGGGCGATGTAGCTGTTGCTTTGACGGAGGAAGGCGACCAGGGCGCGGGTGGCGGCAAAGGCGATTGCCAAACCCAGAGCGCCGCCGCTCAGGGACAGCAGCAGCGTTTCCGTCAAACTCTGGCGGATAATCCGCCCGCGACTGGAGCCGAGAGCGAGACGGGTTGCGGTCTCGTGGCGGCGGGTGGCGGCGCGGGCAAGCAGGAAGTTGGCCAGGTTGGCACAAGCGATCAGCAGCACCAGGCCGACTACGGCCATAAGGATCTGCAAGGAATCCCCATACTCACTGCGCAATTGCGAGACACCACGCGCGGCGGAGATGAGAGGGACGGTGGCGCGGTTGATTTCCTGCTGGCGAGCTTGGGATATGGAAGCACTTTCATTGGCGCGAATGGCGGCACGGATCTGCTGATCGAGCCATTGCTGATTCTGCGCGAAGGCGGCCCTGCTGGTTGCTGCCTGCGGAGTGAGGCGGCCGAAAAGAAGCAGGAAGTAGGGCCCGGACTGGGTGAGGAAGGAGGGCTGCTGGAAAATCACGGGCTGCATGGTGATCGGTACCCACATGGCGGCCGGTTCAAGTTCCACCTTAATGCCGTGGAATTGTTCAGGCATGACGCCGATGACAGCGAATGACGTGCCATTGATGGTGAGCGTTTTTCCCAGGATGGCGGGATCAGCGGAAAGCGACTGCCGCCAGAAGTGATAGCTAAGGACTACGACGGCTCCGCTTCCGGGGGTCGCGTTGTCGGAGGGGGAGATGGTGCGGCCGAGAAGGGGTTGGGCACCGAGAAGACTGAAGTAGTTGCCTGAGACCAGACTCGCTGGGACGAGGATAGCGGGCGTGTTGGAGTCCGGAGCGCTCTCGTGGGAGGGCGGACGCAAGCTAACCTTGGAAGAGAAGCTGCTGTAGGAGGCGATGCCTTGGAACGGCCCCGGATCGGCCTCAAGTTGACGGGCGAAGTACCACGGGAACAAGCCGTAAGAGCCAAGGTCCACGCCGCCTACGATCCCTGAATCATCGGACTTGTCGAAGGTGACCAGTTGCTGCGGGTCACGCACGGGAAGGTTGCGCAGGAGGACTTGGTGAATCAGGGTAAAGATGGCGGTGTTACCGCCAATCCCGAGAGCGATGGAGAGAATCGCCACGCCGGTAAAGCCGGGACTCTTGGCGAGGGAGCGCAGGCTTATACGAATATCCTGCAGCAAACCCTGGAGCGTGGACTCCCAACGCGTCGACCAGACCTGGTGCTTGACTGCGTTGCGGCTGCCGACTTCCGCGAGCGCGGCGCGCCGGGCGGCGTCTTCCGTCATGCCGCTGTGTTGCTTATTGGCGACGGACGCTTCCACATAGCTTTCCAACTCCTCGTCAAGCTCTGCTTCCACTCGCTCGGTTTGCAGCAAGGCTTTAAGACCATCGATCAGATTGGTTAGCCAGCGCATAGCTTTCTCCTTGTGAACTGTCCTGGCTTAGGCCTCGAGGATGCGCGCGATGGCGATACTCTGGCGCTGCCACTGCTCGGTTTCCTTGTTCAAGGCTTTGCGGCCCTTAGCTGTGAGCTGGTAATACTTGGCGCGGCGGTTATTCTCTGTCGCACGCCACTCCGACTTCACGCCACCTGCTCTCTCCATGCGGCTGAGGGCAGGCAGGAGCGAACCCGGGTTCACGCGAAAGACCCCCTGGCTCATCTGCTCTATGCGCAGAGCGACGCCGTAGCCATGCATGGGCTCGAGAGCCAGGGTTTTCATGATGAGCATCTCCAGGGTTCCCTGCACCAGGTCGCGGGAGCCCAGGTCGCGCTGGTTTGATGGGTCTGACAGTGTGGGCATGGATGGCTTCCTCTTGACAATCTAGATGAAATATTTTTTCCTCCAGATTGTCAAGAGGAGCGGGGGGGAATGCGGGCCGGGGTAAGTGAATCGCCGCTAGCTGGAAACCGCGCGGTATTTGATTACGGCCAGATGCAGTTGAGCGCGTACCTTGAATCCCAGTTTTTCGTATATGCGAACGGCAGCATTTTCCGTTCTCACGTGCAGAAACGGAATCTCACCTCGCCTCGTGATGCGGGAGATCAAGGCGGACATTAGCGCGTTTCCGTAGCCTCGTCCTCGGTAATGCGGATGCGTACAGACCGCGCTGATTTCAGTGAACCCGGTGAGGTGCAGCCGCTCTCCCGCCATGGCCACCAAAGACCCGGCATCGTGAACGCCGAGATAGGTGCCGAGTTCTATAGTTCGGGGGAGAAAGGGACCCGGCTCTGTCAGCTTGGTTAACGCCAGCATCTCGGGGACGTCAGCCTTTGTCAATTCGCGGAAGATTTGGCGCTCGTCCAGGTGAGCCGGCGCCTCACAAATCATCTGGTACATCTCTCCGCTATGTACCATCTCCCAATTACAGGGGAGGGCTGGCTCATCCTCGAGAGCTAGGGCGGTGACGGCTCCCGGAAGTATTTCCTCCAGCGCGCGGTAAGCGGCCGCCGATTGATCAATCAAGCCACCGAATGGGGCGATATCCGTGGGGAAACGCTTGGCGAGATTGTTGCCTTGGGCCAACGCTCGTTGTGCCGTGGATAGGGCATGCCAGATGGGATTGTCGAGCAAGAGAGTATCTGACAGCGATGAGTCGGAAGGCTTCATCCACTGGTAGATGAGGAAGCGGCTCTTCGGATTCAGCGACTTGTCGACTGGCCCAGGTAGTTCGCGTGACAACCGAAGTGACAGTGAGGCAAAAGCTATGGAGGGGCTGCGCCCCATAAGGGCTAACTTGTTCCGGATGTTTTGCACCAAAACTCCCACAAAATCGGTCATCCTGAGAGTTTGTGACTTTATTCGTTGCACACAAAAGCCGACGCTGAAAACAAAAAGGTTAGGTGCTGCCAAACGCGTAAAAAATCAATAAAGTCACAACCTCTGAGCGGAGCGCCTCACAGATTTATCGCATCACACAGTGCTTGTGTAGCGCGCAGTCGAAGAGCCTGTCCCGAACGTAGCCGAGGGAACCCCGGCGGCCTTAACTTACCCATGCTGCTCGGAGCTTTCGACCACCGAAGCACGAGAACAGGATCTGCTGCAGCACTGTAATCATCTTCCGTCCCCCGGTCTGTGCAAGGCCGGACATAGCAAGATGCTAGCAAGTTCTTTGTTCTCGGCCCCAGGGAAAGACCGTGGCGGGTCCGCCCAGTGCGGGCTTCGGTGGTTGGAAAGCTCCGAGAAGCATGGGTAAGTTAAGGCCGCCGGGGTTCCCTCGGCTACGTTCGGGACAGGCTCTTCGACTGCGCGCTACACAAGCACTGTGTGACGCGATAAATCTGTGAGGCGCTCCGCTCAGGATGACGATTTTGTGGCGAGTTGAAGATGCAAAAAGCCAGCGTCTCCTCAGATTTCTAATGTCTGCCAAACAAGTTAGCGGTTATGGACCGTAGCCGCTCTTTTTCGGCCCAGGTACGCTACAGTGACATTGGAACACCCGTCCTGGGAACTAGGGGGCATCTTCGGCGGGCGGGTTTTTCAGGATCTTGGAGAGCACGTGCAGGTTGCCGTCGACTTTTGGGGCGTCCAGGCCCAGGATGCTCGCCAGCAGCGGATAGACATTCACGTTCTCAAAGGGTTCTAGCGTCGAGCCGGGACGAATGTCCGGGCCAACGGCGATGAAGAGGGCGCGCATGGACTTCATCGCCCGCGGATCGTAGCCGTGTACGCCCGCTTCCGGAGGCTTATCGGGCGCGCCGCTCGCAGGACCATGGGCGCGAATGGCATAGGGCCCGTTGGCCACGATGACGGGATCGCCCTCGCGGGGATTGTAGTCGTACTCGAACGCCGCCGGAACCCGCTTGCGCCGATACACGGTGAAGGCATCGCTCTTGATCTTCAACTCCTGGTAGGCCTTCTCGGCTGCGGCTTCGGAGTTGGGATAGAGCAGCCATCCGACGGTCGTGAAGTTCGCCAGGTCGGCGTACTTGTCCAGATCGATCCAGGGTCCCTGCTCCTTCTCCATGCCGTGGTCGGAGACTACAAACAGGTCGATCGGCAGCTGCAGCTGGCTGAGCTGCGCCCATAGATCGCCTACCAACTGATCGACGTGCTCGACCGCCGCGGCCGTCTGCGGGCTGTCGGGGCCGTATTGATGCCCGGCATGATCGACGTTGGAGTAGTAAAGCGTGATGAAGTGCGGCCGCTGCTCGGGCGGCATGCGCAGCCAGGCGACGACTTGTTCGATCCGTTTGGCATCGGGAAAGTGGTCGTCAAATTTGAGGTAGTAGGTCGGCCGGCTGCCATCGATCTCCGCTTCCGAGCCGGGCCAGAAGAAGCACGCGCTGCGCATGCCCTGCTTCTCCGCCAGCACCCAGAGTGGGGTGCCCCCGTACCAACTGCCGTCGCTGCTGGTGGCCGGATCGCTGTTGGAGTAGCGCTGTTTGCGGTTGGGATCATAGAAATTGTTGGCTACGATGCCGTGGTGCTCCGGATAAAGCCCGGTGACCAGCGTGTAGTGGTTGGGAAAGGTCAGCGAGGGATAAGACGGGATCATTCCCTGGGCGGCGATCGCGCCCTGAGCTCCCAGCGCCAGCAGATGTCTGGCGCCATACTTCTTGGCGTAGTCGTAGCGGAAGCCGTCGAGCGAGACCAGCACTACGTAAGGCTTAGCTTGCTGCGCGGCGGTATTCGGCCCGTGGTCGACGGTAATGACCGGGGCAGGATTCTGGGCGGCCAGGCAGAACGACAGGAAAAAGGGTAGACAAGCCAGGAGCCGGAGTCGACGCATAGTCACGAAGTTTACCCACCGGCCGCGCGCAGCCGCTCGGCAGCGGTTTCCGGAGTGATGTCCCGCTGCGGCATACCTAACATTTCGAAGCCCACCATGAATTTGCGGACGGTTGCAGAACGGAGCAACGGCGGGTAGAAGTGACCATGAAAATGCCATTCCGGATGCGCCTCCCCATCCGTTGGACGCTGATGAAAGCCCATGGTGTAAGGGAAACTGGTAGCGAACAGACGGTCGTAGCGCATGGTCAACTGCTTCAAAATATCCGCCATCCCATGTTGCTGCGCGGGGCTGAATGCATCCATGCTCCCCAGGTGGGCGCGGCTCAGCACCAGGGTCTCGAAAGGCCAGACCGCCCAAAACGGCACCAGTACAACGAATTCCTGGTTTTCGCACACGATGCGCTGGCGCTGCTCCAGTTCGATTTTGAGGGTGTCGCAGAGCAGGCAGGAATCGTGCTGCTGGGCATACGCGCGTTGGTTGGCCAGCTCTGTCAGAGGCTCGTCAGGAATATGCTCGGTGGCCCAGATCTGGCCATGGGGATGGGGATTGCTCGCGCCCATCATCGCGCCGCGGTTTTCGAAGATCTGCACGTGACGGATCTCCGGGCGCGCACCCAACTCGGTAAACTCCGCTGTCCAGGCTTCCACTACGCGGACGATGTCGGCCACCTCCATGCCTGCCAGGGTCAGGCTGTGGTCGGGATGGAAGCACAAGACGCGGCATATGCCACGCTCACTCTCGGCTCGCAGCAACCCATCGCCAATCTCCGTTGCCCAGCCAGGCGAGTCGGGCAAGAGCGCAGCGTAGTCATTCACAAAGGCAAAGACTCCCGTGTATTGCGGGTTATGCTGGCCGCCGGCGCGCAGGTTGCCGGGGCAGAGATAGCATTCCGGGTCGTAATGCACGGGCGGCTTGGTATCCGTCCGGCTGACCTCGCCCTGCCAGGGGCGCTGGGTACGGTGCGGGGAAACCAGGACCCAGCGGCCACGGAGAGGATCGAAGCGGCGATGGGGAAACTGCATGTTCTGTTCGTTCATGGTTCCTCGAATGAGCACCGCTACTTGCTGCGCTGTGGGCATTTGGCGCAGGTCTGCCCGGTCACGCCCTTACCCTCTTCCACGGTGAAGATCTTGTCGACGCCGGGCAGGTTCACCTTCTCCTTCAGGCCGCTCGGCCAGTGAATCTCTACCGCGGTGACTTTGTCGCTATCGCCCAGGCCAAAGTGTACCCGCGGATCGTTGGAGGAAACAAAGCTGCCCCCGCTGAGCACGTCGCCGCGCTGCCGCAGGCCGCCGGCCGTGAGATAGACCGCCGCCCCCACCGCATCCCTTGGACTCTTTGCTCCTCCAACCAGGCTCAACTCCACCCAGTGGTGGTGGTCCGGATCGACATTGCGCAAGAGCGTGGGCGCGCTGTCCATGTTATTGATCACCACGTCGATGCGGCCGTCGTTGAAGAGATCGCCAAAGGCCGCGCCGCGCGCGGGGATAACCAGAGCCAGCCCGGAGCCCTCGACCGCAGGCATCAAGTCAAACTTCTTGCCCAGCAGATTGTGGAACAACAACGGCCGCTCGGCGTAGGTCGAGCCCCAGTTGTTCTTGTCGACCAGCGGGTAGACGTGGCCGTTGGCGATAAACAGGTCTTTCCAGCCGTCGTTGTCGTAATCGATGAACTCGGTCGCCCACCCCAGGAACGGCACGGTCGGCTCGGCTACCCCGGCGGCATAGCTGTCGTCGGTGAAATTGGCATCGCCATCGTTGCGGTAGAGCACATCGTAGTCGTCGGAAAAAGTGGTGTTGAAAAGACCAAGGCGGCCGTTGTTCTGATAATCGCCGACAGCCACCCCCATGGATGCGGTTTCCCGGCCATTCTCGTTGAGCGCATAACCCGAGGCATAGCTGTCATCTTCGAAGGTGCCGTGGCCCTTGTTGATGTAGAGGTAGTTGGGGGTGGAGTCGTCGGCCACCAGCAGATCCACCTTGCCGTCGTTGTTCAGGTCCGCGAACACAGCGGTGAAACCGTAGTAGCCATTGGGATCGCTTACTCCGGCCTTTTCGCTGACATCGGTGAAGGTGCCGTCGCCGTTGTTGTGGAAGAGATGGTCGTGCTCTCCCTTGAGCCCGCGCGGACCGCACATTACGTTGACGCCGCGGAACTGGCAGAAGTTCGCGGGCACCGTGGTTCCATCGAGCGCGGGCGGCTTGTCCTGATCGTAGTGCACGTAGCCGGAGACAAATAGATCGAGCCTTCCGTCGCCGTCGTAGTCACCAAAGGTCGGCCCGCTCGACCAGTTTCCCAGTTGCACGCCGGCCTTCTCCGCCATGTCGGTGAAGGTGCCATCGTGGTTGTTGTGATAGAGCCGGTTATGGCCGAAGTTGGCGACGAATAGATCGGGCCAGCCATCGTTGTCGTAGTCGCCTACGGCTACTCCAAATCCCCAGCGGTCGTTGGTCACGCCGGCCTTGGCCGCCACATCGGTGAAGGTGCCGTCATGATTGTTGTGGAAAAGGGCCGCATGGGGAGAGACGGCCTTGCCCGATAACGCGTCGTAGGTCGAGCCGTTGACCATGTAGATGTCGAGCCATCCGTCCTTGTCGTAGTCCAGCAGCGCCACGCCCGATCCCGGCGCTTCCAGGATGAACTGCTTTTGCAGAGTACCCATGGTGTGGTGCCAGGCGGTCAGCCCGGCCTTGGCGGCAATATCCTCAAAGATCACGGGACCGGTCTTCACAAAGCCGCCGGCGGTGATGGGGCGTTGCTCTGAGTCGAGCACCGGCGCATAGGTTCCCCCGGTGTTTACGCCCATGGCCTGGGGTTGGGCGTTTTGCGGGGCCGGGGGCGGGGTAGTGCTCTGGGCCCGCACATGCCAGGGAAATATCAACAGCCAGAACAACAGCACCACGAAACTACGACAGGACAAGCGGGTCACTCCTTTTGCGTATCTGGCCAAAGCATAAAGGATTTGCTGCTCTCCTGGTTTTTGCGCCCAATCGATGATCCGGGGCAGAAGTCCGTTGAGGCAGCAATGCGTAGCGCGGCTGAAGCTTATATTGGCAAAGACCCGGCAATAGGAAACCCGAGGCACAAGACTTTTAAGCTGTTGGCCGCAGGCTCGGCGGAAGGCAAAATCGCGCTTACCGATAGCTAGAGCCGCTCAACTGACCTTGACCCAGTGAGAATGGAGGTCTGATTGTGAACCTATCGGCGCGCATGAAGACCCGCGGCCTGCTCAGGGACACTACCCACCTATCCATCGGGCAGGGTTTCAGGCTGGTCATTCAAGCTGCCTATTTCGTTCTCGTCGCCCGATCGCTGGGCCCGGATGCGTACGGCGCGTTCGTGACCGTGGTAGCCATGGCCGCTCTGCTCGGACCCTTTTCCGGCCTGGGCACACCCAACCTGTTCATCAAGAATGTGCGTTCCGGCAAACGGGTGGCGGCCATCTGCTGGGGCAACGGGATCCTGCTCACTGTGCTTTCCGGGGCATTGCTCACCGCGGTGGCGGTTGGGCTGAGCTTCCTCCTCCACCTGAAGACCGCTCCGTTTGCCGTCTTCCTGGTTTGCGTCGCAGACATGGTGTTGATGAAAGTGACCGAACTGGCGGCATTCGGCTTTGCCGCCTCGGACCGGATGAAGCAAACCTCGATCCAGAATGTGGTGGTTAGCCTGTTGCGGCTGGCCGGCATTGCGGCCTTGATGGCGACGGCGCATCCGGTAACCCTCGATCGCTGGGTGCTGGTCTACCTGCTCACCACCTTGCTGGGCATGATCTACGCCGTCGCCAAGGGTTCGCAGTTGTGGGGACGCCCAGCCACGGACCTGACGGCGTTACGGGAAGACATCGCGGAGGGCGTGTTCTTCAGCATCGCCGGCTCGGCCACAACGATCTATAACGACATCGACAAGATCATGCTGAGCAAGCTGGCGGACCTGGCGTCCACCGGCGTGTATGCCGCCGCCTATCGCGTAATCGATGTAAGCATGACCCCGATCCGGTCGCTGGCTGCGGCCGCGTACCCGCGCTTCTTCCGCAAAGGGATGGATGGCATCGGCGCCACCTATGCTTACGCGCTGGCACTGATGCGGAAAGCTGCGATCTACGGTTCCGTTGCATCTGCCGGACTATGGCTGTTCGCCCCCGTCTTACCTCACATCCTGGGATCCAAGTACGATGCTGTCGTTCCGGCGGTGCGATGGCTGGCACTGATTCCCTTCCTGCGCTGCCTCCACTCGTTCCTGGCGGATGCGCTTTCGGGTGCGGGACTGCAACGCACGCGCATGGCGATCCAGGTAGTGGTGGCCCTGATCAACATTGCTCTCAACCTGGTTATCTTGCCCCGCTATTCCTGGCGCGGGGCCGCATGGACGAGTCTGGGTTGTGACGGATTGCTGGTAGTGATGTTCTGGTTCACTGCCCTTTACTACCGCGGCCGGAAGGATAAGTTGAGTCCCGGCCATTTACAAGCGGAGACAGACTCGGCATCTCATATGTAACTGGTACAGGTGCAGTAATTTGTGGAGGGGAGAGCTGGGTAATCGTCGACCTCCACTGTGCTTTTTTGGGGCTACGCGTCCCAAAAAAGCACAATCGCAGTACGCGTTCCAGTTTTCCACGCCCGGATGGGTCGTCCGCACCCGTCTTAATTCAGCACTTGCCGTAAGATCATTCCAGCCGCCACCGCCCGCTTCTGTTTGCTTTCCATCTCTCCTGAGAGGAGCAGGAATTCGTGGTGGCCGAAGGAATATGCGGCACTCAATTCCTGATGACCGCGAACAGCATGGCGCAACCGTCTCTTATCTCCGACAGAAACAACGCGAGCTCAAGCGATGACCGTCAACGGTTGGCTGGCAGCACGCCAGGGATTGCTTCAAGAGCAATTTCCACGTTTAGCGACTGCGCAAGAGCCACACATCTGGTTATAGGCAACCGGGAACTGCACTCCTGCCTGGCCGAGATTCTCGAGCTCCGCCGGCGTTGTGGCCAGGAAGATGATCTGACGACCGAGCCGCAATATTTCATGGCTGCAAATACCTTGGCAAACAGAAGATGCGCGGCGGTGCTGATTCGCCGGGAGCGGGAGCTCGAAGCCTGTGTCCTGTTCTTTGAGCACACCAGGCTGGGCATTGGGCTGGGATTATTTCGCGGAGGAGATTACATTGGGGAAAGCCTGGTGGCCGGCCCCTCAGCAAACCGCGTGCACTATGTGCATCTGGCCGCCCAGGCATTGCTGAAAGAGCGGCGTATTCACGGCGTAAGCCTCAGCGTCAAGGCTTCTCTGGAGTCGTGCTTAGAGGTGATGGGCCCGGCGAGTAACTTCCGCAGATTCAGCGGAACGACGGTACAGCACAAGCTGCCCCTGGAGAGTACGTACGAAGGCATGCTGGCACGGCTGGGCCCGCGCACGCGGCGTAGCCTTGCAGGCAAGCGCCAGCAATTGGAGAGAAGCGCGAAGGTTCAATTTATGCCTACGCTCGAACCGGATCAGTCGCTCGAGGGAATGTTGGCGCTGGAAAGCAAATCGATGCCGCAGCGCATAAGCAAGTTCTTCCACGCCCGGTATCGCTTGCTGCGCGCGAACGCTGATTTTTTTTCCATGGGCCTACGCTTACCGGATGGTACATGGTTAAGCATTCTGACCGGCTGGCGCCGCCATGGCGTGACCTATGTGGACCTGCAGATGAACGACATGCACTACAAGAAGGAATCCATTTCCGCCGTGATGCGGGCCTTCATGTTGGAGCATGAGATTGGGCGCAGGCAGAAGCTCATCAACTTTGTTGGCGGGTCCTCTTTGTTGCTCAGGAGATATTGCGAGCCGATCGAGCTATGCACGGATATTTTTATCTGGAAGCCGTGCCTCCGTGCCCGATTTTTTGAGATCGCCGCCACGCACGTGCAATCGGGAAGCGTCTATGAGCGTTTGAAGCCTGATGCCGGGACCCAGCTTCCTGCTGAAGCGGTTTATTTGGATAAGTCTGATTGACTGAGAATCTCGGAGGAATGATTTTGGCTTCTCGCGCGGACTCGTAAGCCTCAAGTAGGAAGCCCAGGACTGACGTCCTGGGATATTCTCAGCCGTCCCTGACGGGACTGTTCATGACGCTTATCTCTACCCAGGACTAGCGTCCTGGGCTACTCTCAGCCGTCCCCTTCGACAAGCTCAGGGCAGGCTCTACGGGACTCAAGTCAAACAGGCTGGTTCTCATGCGACTTAGCCGTTGAGGTGTTGCCTTCCTACCAAAGTGCCTAAACTCTGATTATTGGGGCGTGGGCCTTAGAGCCCGCGTGAAAATCTGTCGGTCCAGACACAGTCCCGCAGAGCCTGCCCTGAGCTTGTCGAAGGGGACGGCTGAGAATATCCCAGGATGCAATCCTGGGCGTCGTTATCCGGAACCCCGGTTCTACCCATTCCCCGGGGTCAATGCTTGGCCGGAATCAACAACTCCGTTCCCGACGAAAGCTTATAGGTCTCGGAGAAGTTTCGCTGATTGATTCCCAGGCTTAGCCGCCCCCGCGAATCGATATAGAACAAAGGTGCGCCAACCGGCACATCGCTGAAGGTTTTCACAAAAGGAAAATGGTAATCTTTGCCGCCTAGGGTCACCGGTATGGATTCGCCGCGCGTATAGCCCAGCTTGGCAAAGGTTTCGGCGGGTATGTTCAGCACCAGGTTTCCGAACGGTCCGTCGACGCCCAGCACCTTTCCGTGCAAACCGGCGGCGTCGATGGTGGCGGAGTGAATCTCCAATCGCACCAGTTTGGCTACATCGAGGGGCGGACCCGCGGTGGTCCAATCGTCTCCCCGCGCCAAGTGCGCCCCGGCAGGGGAGAAAATATCCCGGCCGTGGAAGGTCGAGGAGAGGGCGGCGCCAATCATCCACGCGGGATTGGTGATCTCCCGAGCCGCCACGATGCCGTCGCGGTCGGCAACCAGGGTGAGCAAGCCATTGTCAGGCAGGACGAAGAACTGGCCCACCCTGGATTGCGCAATGATCGCCTTACGCTTGCTGCCAACCGTCGGATCGACGACAGCGACAAAGACGGCATCTTTCGCGAAGTACGGCGCCGAGCCAGCGAGAAAGCGCGCGCCCTCCTCTATATCGAAAGGCGTGACCTGTTGCGTGATGTCGATAATTCTCACGCCGGGAGCAACACCCTCCATCACCGCCTTGCAGATACCCACGGCGTCATCCTTGACGTCGAAGTCGGTCATGAAGCCAATGGTGCGTACGGGAGCCTGAGCGGTCGCGGCCGGCAGGGCCGCGACCATCAGGAGCGCGAGGAGAAGAGCACAGCGGAAGAGCGGAGACGTACGAGGCAAGCGCTAGCGTCCTTACAGAGCAATCGAAAGCAACCACTAGTGTAAAGGCGAGTCTATCTACTTGGCTGCCTTTTCCAGGTGTCCTCCAAATTCAAAGCGCATGGCGGAGAGCAGTTTGTCGGCAAAGTCGGCTTCACCGCGCGAGCTGAAGCGTTCGTAGAGCGCCGCAGTGAGCACCGGCGCCGGCACGCCTTCGTCGATCGCCGCCTTGATGGTCCAACGGCCCTCGCCGGAATCGGACACGTGACCGGCAAACTCCGCTAAGGCAGGGCTCTTGGTCAAAGCAGCCGCGGTAAGGTCCAGCAACCAGGAGGAGATCACGCTGCCCCGCCGCCATACCTCCGCCACATCCGAGAGGTTGAAGTCGAATTGATAGTCCTGGGGATCGCGTAGCGGCGTGGTTTCAGCATCGATCTCCCCGGCCTTGTGGCCGACATTGGCATGGTGAAGAATGTTCAGGCCCTCGGCATAGGCCGCCATGATGCCGTACTCCATGCCGTTGTGCACCATCTTGACAAAGTGGCCGGCGCCGCTGGGCCCGCAATGCAGGTACCCCTCTTCCGCCGAGCCGCCAATCTTGTCGCGTCCGGGAGTGCGGGGAATATCGCCGACGCCCGGGGCGATGGTTTTGAAAATCGGTTCAAGGTGCTCGACGACGGCGGTGGGACCGCCGATCATCAGGCAGTAGCCTCGTTCCAGGCCCCAGACACCGCCGCTGGTGCCAACGTCGACATATTGAATTCCCTTCGGCGCCAGCTGTCCACTGCGACGGATGTCGTCGATGTAGTAGGAATTGCCGCCATCGATCAAGATGTCGCCGGACTCGAGGTGAGGCGCAACCTCGGCAATGGTTTGGTCCACCACGGCGGCGGGAATCATCAGCCAGATGGCGCGCGGCTTGGAGAGCTTGCTTACCATGTCCGCGAGCGAAGAGGCGCCTACGGCTTTTTGCTTTTCCAGCTCCTGAACCACTTGCGCCGACCGGTCGTAGACCACGGCGGTGTGACCGTTGTTCAGCAAGCGCTTGACCATGTTGGAGCCCATTCTGCCCAGACCCACCATTCCTAATTGCATCGCATCGCTCCTCTTTCGGTTAAGTGTTTTTCGTCAATCGCGCAGCTTTACTTGAGCTTGCGGTAGCGGCGGATGAGGTTAGTGGTGGAAGCATCATGCTTCAGTCCTGCATCATCCGGAGCCTCAATCTCGGCGATGATGTGCTGAGCCAGCACTTTGCCCAACTCGACGCCCCATTGATCGAAGGAGTCGATTTGCCAGACGGTGCCCTGGGTAAAGACCGAGTGCTCGTAGAGTGCGACCAGCTTGCCCAGCGTTTCTGGTGTGAGTTTATCCGCCAATAGGACGTTGGACGGGCGGTTGCCCTCAAAGACGCGATGCGGAACGAGCCAATCCGGTGTCCCTTCGGCCTTTACCTGCTCCGGTGTCTTTCCGAAGGCCAAGGCCTCGGCTTGGGCGAAGACGTTGGCCAGCAGCATGTCATGGTGCCGCCCGAGCGGATTGAGGGTCTTCTCGAAACCGATGAAGTCACAGGGAATCAGCCGGGTGCCCTGGTGAATCAATTGGTAGAACGAGTGCTGACCGTTGGTTCCCGGCTCGCCCCAGTAAATCGGGCCGGTATCGTAGTCGACGCGCTCGCCTTCGAGGGTGACGTGTTTCCCATTGCTTTCCATGGTGAGCTGCTGCAGGTAGGCAGGAAATCGCTTTAAGTACTGCTCATAGGGCAATACCGCCACGGTTTGCGCGCCGAAGAAGTCGTTGTACCAGACGCTAAGCAGCCCCAGAATGACGGGCAGATTGCTCTCGAAGGGAGCGGTCCGGAAATGCTCATCCATCTGGTGGAAACCGTCGAGCATGGCGCGAAAATTTGCCGGGCCGATGGCCAGCATGGTGGAGAGGCCGATGGCGGAGTCCATGGAGTAGCGGCCACCGACCCAATCCCAGAAGCCGAACATGTTGGCGGTGTCGATGCCGAATTTCTTGACCTCAGCGCCGTTGGTCGAAACGGCGACAAAATGCTTGGCGACCGCAGTCTCGTCCTTCAGACCCGCCAGCGCCCAATCGCGAGCTGAGTGCGCGTTGGTCATGGTCTCGAGCGTGGTGAAGGTCTTGGAGGAGATGATGAAGAGGGTCTCGGCGGGATCGAGATCGATCACCGCCTCGGCGAAGTCGGTGCCGTCGACGTTGGAGACAAAGCGAAAGACGAGCTTGCGGTCGCTGTAGAATTTGAGCGCCTCATAGGCCATCACCGGGCCAAGATCTGAACCTCCGATGCCGATGTTGATCACGTTGCGAATGCGCTTGCCGGTGTGGCCTTTCCAGTCGCCACTGCGCACACGGTCGGAGAAGGCGGCCATCTTATCGAGCACCGCATGGACTTCCGGAACTACATCCTGGCCATCGACAAAGATGGCTTCCCCTTTGGGTGCACGCAACGCGACGTGCAGCACCGCGCGCTTTTCGGTGATGTTGATCTTGTCCCCGCGGAACATGGCGTCGATGCGCTCCCGCAGGCCGGATTCCTGGGCTAGCTGGAGGAGAAGCTTACGCGTCTCCTCGGTGATACGGTTCTTGGAGTAATCGAGAAAAAGACCGGCCGCCTCGACGGAAAAGCGGGCGGCACGTCCTGGATCGTCGGAAAACAGCGAGCGCAAAGGAACATTGCGAACTTGTTGGTAATGGGTCTCAAGCGCCTTCCAGGCTGCTCGTTGCGTGAGAGATTGCACCTTCACCGCGGTTGCCATTGCTTTACTCCGTTTCTCTGATGTAACTCAGCAGGTTTGATGCCCCAGCAGCACTTTGGATCTTCTCATCATGAGATTCTCTCAGACTTGGGGTGGGCTTGGAGGATTGCATCGAGGTGAGGGTGCGGTGGGCGATTAAAATAGCGAGAATTTTGGGGTGGAACGGGTTGGGGTGTGAGTAGGGGGAAAGAAACCGCAGGTCCACTCCACTACGCTTCGCTCCGGTCCCACGGCACGCCGGGGCAGGCGGAATCTTGGGCCTTTGACCCACGAAAGAGTTGAAAATCGCGGATAACCGGCGACTCTGTCCATCCCTATAACCGGTGTTGAGGTGAGCGCTACCCTACCCTTTGTCATCCCAGGAGCTACTTGCCTGCGGCAAGTTAAGACTGAAATGAACGCTGGAAATCGAGATTGATTCTATTGGCTTTATTTTTTGTTCATTAGGGCAGCCGAGATTGCGAGTCTATCGTGGAAATGTTTTTCGACCGCGTACCGGATTGTGGGGCACCCCAGCTTGGATTGCTGGTCAATATTGCAAAAGCTATCGTGGGGCTACGCCCCGTCTTTTTCGGCCCACGTACGCTGGTGCGAACGTGGGGCAGCCGTCCAGTTTCTAGCAGGTTCTGCTTTAGGACGCCATGGCGGCAAGGGAGTCCTTGATTGTGGGGGTCCCCCCGGCCGCGATGGCGTTACGCCGGAGGCTGTGGAATTTTGAAAGGACGCCATTTGCTTTAGCCAGGGCCTCGATCCGCCGGGTGTAGGCCTCGAGTTTGTCGCCGGGGATCGCAAAAACGGCGACGTCGTCGGTGAGCACGTCCAGATAGGCCCGCGCTCCACAGCATCCCAAACTTAACGCCGCCCGGCCGGTATTCATGACCTGGGGAACGACCGCGCAGGCCGGCCTGCCCATGGCGGGTGCGTTCTGATTTTCCACCTGCTGCGTTGCTTCGGAAAGGATGAGGGTTTGATTTGCGTTTACGAACAGGAGCACCACGTCCGGTGGCAGCGGGGAGTCCGCCAAAGGCGCATACACGACGTACCCGGGCTGCGATCCCAGAACCGGAATTAACCTCAGGTCTTCCGGCCTCACATAGTCGAGCTCGCCGAAGACCTTGAGAGCATCCATCAAGTCAGTCTGCTGAGCCGGAGAGGTTTGAAGATTGTGAGTATAAACACCAATGGCACAGAGGCTGTGGTCGGCGGCGGAAGTCGCAAATGCGGTGGCCGCGCCGTCTTCCCAAAACCTGCAACCTGCGGGAGCGCGGCCGGCATGACTCTTCACGCCGACGGGCAAAGATTCGGCGAAGGAAATCGCTACCGGTGACTGCTTAAGATCCAGCGATGCAGCAAGAATGGCGGCCAATTGCGAGTAATTTCTTTCGTGCGACATATGGTCAGCCTTTCGGTTCAGGTTGCACGGTGAAGCCGAGATCGGTGATGAATGCGACGATGGCTTGCTCGCTGATCTGGTGGGGATCGAAGCCGACCGTGACCTTACCCTGCGGATACGTCGATTTGCTCGAAGTGATGCCCTTTTGTTGACCAAGCATGGTATCGAGACCGGTGGCGCAGGTGATGCAACTGAATCCCTTGACCCTATAAGTCACGGTCTTGGTCGCTCCGGCCGACATGCCTTCGAGGGGGGTCAGAGTGCCGACGCTAGCCATGGTCATTAATTGAAGAAACCGTCTGCGAAACATTTTCGTTATCTCCCTACCGGGCACTTGCAGTGCCGGGTTCATATCTCCAGGGTGTCTGGATACTGGCTTGGTCCGAGAAGCGGGTGTCGGTGTAGTCGCTAAACTCGATCTTCTTATTCAAGACCCCGGTTTCTATCATCAGATCGCGCACCATATCGAAGTCTGCCTTGCGCGGGGCGAGGGGGCTATAGGTGACGCGGTCCATCGGCTTGGTCAGAGCCCATCGCAGCAATGCAGGTTTCTGGTTGTAGTAGAAGCGGCCGACAAAATCGGCCGCGTCTTCACGATGGGGCTTGCTCGTATCCAGCCAGAGGCCCGACCGGGCAATTCCATCCACCAGGGTCTGGACGACCTCAGGACGCTTATCGATCAGGTCCTGGCGTACGACCAGGATGCACGACATGTAGTCCGGCCAATATTCTCGGGCTTGAAAGAGGACTCGTCCAAAGCCGCCTATTTCCGCTTGCGATGGAAAGGGCTCGCCCATCACAAAGGCATCGATGGCATGGGCCGCGAGCGCGCCGGACACATCAGGGGGCGCCATCTCGACCATCTTTATCTCGCCGGGCTTGATGCCAAATACCTTCATCGCGCGGAAGAGCAGGAGGCGCTCGTCGGAAAAGCGGCTGGGAATGGCAATGGTCCGGCCACGCATATCGGCAAAGGACTTGATGGGGCCGTCCTTGCGGACGACGACCGCGCTGCCGTATCGATGCCCCAGGTATACGACCTTGATCGGAACTCCCTGGGAAACGAGAGCAATTGCCAAAGGCGCAACGATGAAGGCGGCCTGCACCCGATTCGAGATCAGCGCTTCCTTCATCTCCGGAAAGCCCTGAAACATCTTGGGCAAGAAACATTTCACCCGACAAAGAATACTTGGAGATGTAGTCGGTTACCGGGCAAGTGAGCTGGCAGGTGACGGGGAGGTAAGCGACGGTGATTTTTCGTTTCTCGAGCGGTCGATAGTCGTTCAGCACAGCGGCCCAATTCACATTCAGCCAGGCATGCAGGCCTGTAATCAGCAGCAGCCATACGACAACACACAACACGATTTTGCTCTTAAGACTCATCGCGAAATCCCCAGCGAACGGATTTGATTTTTTCCAGCCGGCGGAAGCAGGTGTCGAGGATCAAACCGATCAGGCCAATCAGCAACATGGCCGCCACCACCAAGTCGTAACGCTTGCCTGAATTACGCGAGTCGATCACCAGATAGCCAAGGCCGGAATCGACCGCGATCATCTCCGCTGCCACCACCACTAACCAGGCGATACCGAGGGCGATGCGCAAACCCACAATAATTTTGGGCAGAGCCGCGGGAAAGACGACCTGGGTAAGCAGCCGGGCAGGACTGAGGCCGAAGTTGCGCCCAGCAAGGCGGAAGACCGAGGGCACATTCGATACGCCATCGACACAGGCGACGATGATGGGGAACAACGCTCCTAGGAAGATGAGCGAGGTAGCGGCGTGGTCGCCCACACCAAGCAGGATGATGGCGACCGGAATCCAGGCGATGGGACTGATGGGACGAAGAATCTGCAGGACCGGGTTCACCACCTGGTTGGCCGCCGGATACCATCCCAGCGTTAATCCCAATGGAATACCAATGACGGCCGCGCCGCCGAAGCCGATGGCCACGCGGCGCAGAGAATCGACAATGTCACGCCACAACACCTGCTTGTGAATCAGCTCAGCGATTCCCTTCTTCACATCGAGGGGCGAAGGAAAAACTTTGGTCGCTGTCCAAACGACAGAAAAGTGCCACAGCGCGAGAAGCAGCGTGCAGGCCAGCACGGGCCAGAAGAATTTTTCCCATTTCCGCGGCTCTGCGAGCGAATTCATATGCGGTGCGCCAAACCGATCTGTTGGAAAATGCCGTCGCGCAGCTCCAGGTAACGCGCCGAACTGATGTCACGGGGGTGCGGTATATCGATTTCCACAATCTGCTGGACGGTGGCGGGGCGAGCACTCATCACCACCACCCGGTCGGCAAGCTGGACCGCCTCATCAATATCGTGAGTCACAAAGATGATCGTCTTGCGTTCCGCCTGCCAGATGCGCAGCAGCTCAGCACGCATGATGAGCCGGGTGATGGAGTCGAGGGCGCCAAAGGGTTCATCGAGAAAGAGCATGTCCGGATTGACGGCCAAAGCGCGCGCTACCTCGAGCCGCTGCTTCATTCCGCCGGAGAGCGCAGCTGGATAAGCTTTTTCGAAGCCCTCCAGGCCAACCATCTTGATATAGTGAGCAACCCGCTGCTGCCGCTCGGAGCGGTCCAGCTTAAAGAGTCCGAAGGCTATATTCCCTTCGACGGTGAGCCAGGGGAAGACACCACGCTCCTGGAAGACGAAGATGCGACGAGGATCGGGACCTTGCACCACTTGCCCATCGATCTTAATCACGCCGCTGGTGGGAGAGAGAAAGCCGGCCATCGTGCTTAACAGCGTCGACTTACCGCAGCCGGAAGGTCCGAGCAGGCAAACAAATTCCCCCTCGATGACGTCAAGGTTGATGTCATTGAGCACGGGCGTAGTCTCCCCGTCGCGAGTGAACACGGTATGGATATGGTCGGCCTGTAACTTCAACTTTCCCAACTAATCCTCCGAGTAACTCCAGCGGAGCGACTTCACATGTTCAAGAGATCGCATTCCCATATCCAACAACAAACCGATCAAGCCGATAATGACCATTCCGGCCACCACGAGGTCATATCGGTTGCCGGCGTTCCGAGCGTCGACAATCAGAAAGCCCAGACCGGAGTTCACCGCAATCATCTCCGCCGCGACCACCACCAACCACGCAACCCCAAGTGTGATGCGCATGCCGACGATCAGTTGCGGAATCACAGCGGGAAAAAGGACGCGAGAGACCAAGGCAGCCTGCCCCAGGCCGAAGTTGCGCCCCGCATTCAGATAGACCGCCGGGATACCGCGCACGGCGTTGATGGAGGTCAGGAGCAGAGGAAAGAAGCAGCCCAGGAAGATGAGGAAGATTGCCGCGAAGTCGCCCACACCGAACCAGAGAATCGCGATGGGAATCCAGGCTAGCGGGGAGATTGGCCGAAGGATCTGAATCAAGGGATTGAATGCCATCTCCAACCTGCGGTTCCAGCCGATGATAAGTCCCAGAGGCACAGCCAGCACGACGCCCAACAAGAAGCCCCACGTGACGCGGAAGAGCGAAGCCACCACATATTTGAATAACAGCCCGTGCTGCAAGAGATCGCCGATACCTTCGACGACGCCCCAAGGCGTCGGCAAAATGTGAATGGGGCGCCGGGTAACGGCGACTTGCCAGAGAAGCAGCAGAACTGCGATGAGCGCGATCGGGCGAAGACGAACGATCAAGCCTTGTGACCTCTTTCTTTCCTGTCTTGCATGCAGTCCCGGTATGCGCAATCGGATTCTAGCGCCATTACACAGAGGCCACCTCAATCGAAAGGTTGAGTTAGGAGTCCACCTTTGTCCTGACGAACCGCCTGGCACACTGGCAGTATGCTGGCACACGGCCAGTTCGGCGAAAGGATCGAGGTCATTCAGCAGACAGGCACGTTCGATCAGCAGACTCCTGCAGGCGGGAGTGACGTCACCGTCATTGGCGGCGGCCTGGCAGGCATGGCTGCATGCATTCATCTGGCGAAGGCAGGACTGCGGGTCCTGTGTGTCGACGCAGGGGGAATCGAGAACGACGCGATTGGCGAGTCGCTGGACTGGTCCGCACCCGGCTTGTTAGCAGGCCTGGGCCTGACCATGGACCGGCTGATCGAGGAAAAAATCGCGACTTACAAGCGCCATGTCACCCTGAAGTTGGGGGACGGGTGCGATCAAAGCTATATCCCGGGCGAGTGGTTAGGGCGGCCGCCTTTCAATGTGGAACTGCGTACCCTGCATGTCGACCGGACTCAACTCAATCGGCTCTTGCGAAAAATGGTTCTCAGCAACGGCGTCGCTTTTCTTGAAGATCGCGTCGTTGCAGTGGAAACCAACGGGAGACGGGCAGAGGCGGTTAGCACACAGCTTGGCAGGAGAATCTCTTCCCCCTGGTTCATCGACGCTTCCGGCTCGGCTTCAATCTTATTCGCCCGGGCTTTCCATCTGCCAACATACGAGACAGGTCCGAGAAAAGTAGCCATTTGGGGGTATTTCCCCGTGATCACGCCGGTTGAAGGGACAACGCTCTACGCTGACGGAGTGAAGCCACCCTACATGGAATGGGTTTGGGAAATCCCTATCAACCCCGATACCGTCAGCGTGGGTTACGTAGCCACTGGGGAAACAATCAAGGCCGCGCGCCAGCAGGGGGAAACCGTGGAATCCATCTTAAGAGAAAAGCTAGGCCGGTATCCTCGCTTTGAGAGTCTTTTGCGGGCTGTGCCGGCGGTTGCCCCATCGGTCACATCGTTCATTTGCCGCATGCATGGCCGCGTCGCCGGACCGAACTGGCTGATCGCGGGAGAAGCCGCGGCGATGGTGGATCCGATGACAGCAAACGGAGTGACCGCTGCACTGAGACATGCAGCGGAAGCCTCTCAGCTGCTGATCGAGTCTCGTCACGGGCAAAGTATCCCACGGTTGGGGGCAGCCATGTACAGCCGGCGGATTCTCGATCTGGCAATGTTCTTCAATTACGGCATTGAGAGGGTGATCTATGAGTCGCCGATAAGGAACCGCATCGGCGTCTTGAAGGCGGGGGATGTCTACACGGTGCCGGCGTGGAGTCTTAACTCAGTCTATTCGCGGCTCCGGCCGCGCGGGGTTTTGAAGACACTCCTGTTCTGCTCTTTAGTGAATCTGTCGCGCCTGGGAACGTTCCTGTTTTACAGCTTTTGCAAATGGCAACAACCCTCTCGTCAGGCCGCAGCCTAGCCTCTGTCTGAAACATCTTCCTGACCGCCACCCGAACGATCTCCACCATAGGGTTGAGATAAATACCAACCCCACGGTGGTTGACCCCTGGCGTTGATTCATTGATGCTTGCGCCACCGATGTTTATTAATCCGACAGAGATCCTGTCCTTATCCATGGACTGCCCGAGTGCGGGCACAGCTTTGCGATCGCTTGTCCGAATTGGGCATACATGAGATGTCGTTCGAGTCCGAGCGTTTTCAAGAAAAAATCTTCTACATAAAAGTTGAGAAACCAATTGCCGTGAAAACCGGCAACCATTTTGGAGGTAGGTGTGGGTCGTTCTATTTGCTTTTTGATCTTTTTATCGAGCGCGATTGCTTTGCTCGGCCAGACACCGCAATCGGCACCCCAATCAACACCCAGCGGCCATCCCGTGAATTTCTTTGTGTATGAACGGGCTCGCGGTCTTGGCTGGGAGTGGTTCAAGGCGCCTCCAGACAACATTTACGGTTATGGCGAATCACTGTTGCGTTTTGGGCTTTCACAGACCATTAACCGCTGGGACTGGAGAGTCGAGATCACGCAAGGGACGATTATTGATGCTCCCAACACCGCGGTCAGCTCATCGACCGCCCAAGGCCAGCTAGGCCTGGGCGCCAGTTATTACGTCAGTGGCGGCAACAATTCTTATCCCGCGGCCGCGTTTCTTAAGCAGGGATACGTTCGTTATGGTTTCGACAACGATAAGAATATTCGTATCGGACGCTTTGAGTTTTTCGATGGACTGGAGACGAAACCAAAGAATCCGACCCTTGCCTGGCTGCAGCCCAACCGGGTGGGGCAGCGGCTGGTGAGCAACTTTGGCTTTACCAACGCGCAGCGTAGTTTCGATGGAGTCGATGCTCACTACGGCCAAGGCTCGTGGGATATCACCGCAATGGCTGCACGTTCGGACCAGGGCGTCTTCAACATGAACGGCAATCCCGAATTGAACGTGGATTTGCAGTATCTTGCCTATACAAAATCCGACTGGCAGAACCGCTTCGTGTGGCGGTTGTTTGCCATTGGCTATCACGACGGCCGCACAGGAATTACTAAGACAGACAACCGCCCGCTGGCGGTGCGCCAGACAGACCATCAAAATATTCGTGTTGGCACCTACGGCGGAGACTTTATGACCGCCATTCCCGCCGGCCCGGGACAATTCGATTTCGTCGGTTGGGGTGCGCTGCAAAACGGTCAATGGGGAGAACTGGACCATCGCGCAGGCGCTGCCGATCTCGAGGGAGGATATCAGCTTCTGCACGTGGCCAGCACACCGTGGCTGCGCGGCGGTTGGTGGCGCGGCAGTGGAGACAAAAATGCCTCGGATAAAACGCACGGCACTTTCTTTGAGCTTTTGCCCACCCCACGCGTCTACGCGCGGATCCCTTTCTACAATCTGATGAACCTCACGGACGAGTTTGTACAGATCATCGATCGCCCAACGCCAAAGTTAGAACTGCGCAGCGACCTGCACTGGCTGCAGCTTACTTCAGGCAAAGACATCTGGTACCAGGGTGGTGGGGCATTCGATAACAAGGTGTTCGGCATGACCGGACGGCCCAGCGGGGGACATTCCTCTTTCGCCAGCGTTGCCGATATCAGTTCAGACTGGCACGCCAAGCCTTATCTCGACGTCAACGGGTATTACGCTCATGTGTGGGGTAAGAGCGTGGTCGGCAGCGACTATCCGCAGGGCCGCAATGCCCAACTTGCCTATGTCGAGTTGATTTTCCACTGGGATACGCCGCTCAAACACTAGGCCGCTCCAAGTTCGGACCGTCGTTGATTGCGCTATCCTTGACCAAGGACAAAGAGTCGAGGGCGCGATGCAGGAGCAGTACATTGAGCAGGTAGTCGATCTCACCGAACCAGAGGCGAACCAACTCTATCGCCTCCCGGTAGAACAAGCGCGCGAGATAGTATTAAGCGGATCTGCGGAAGGAGTGAGCCGCATCGCAGGTTCGTTTGCGCTGGTCGCGCGCGCCGGCAAGACCGTGAAGCTGGCACGTTCGCTGGACCGACCCTTGCGCTACTTCCTCGCCAAGCGCCAGGCGGGACCGGTGCTGATTGTCGCGGCGCGCATCGACACCATCTACAACTGGCTGAAAGCGGAAGGACTGGAAGGCCAGTTTCAGCCCAGCTATACCAGGATGGTTCCCGCCCACCACGTGGTTGCGCTGCAACTGATCGGCTGCCCCGATCCGGACCCGGTTTACACGCGGTTCTTCACCCCGTCTCAAGGAGTGATGAGCACCAACCTCGACCAGATTGGCGCAGCCTATATTGGTGCGCTGGCCGGCGAGATCGAGCAATGGTTGGTCCGCATTCCTGGGCATGAACCAATCGGGGTATGCTTTTCGGGCGGCATCGACAGCGGCAGCGTCTTCCTTACCACCTACCACGTCATGCTCAGGTTGGGCATGAACCCCGCGCGGCTTAAAGCCTTCGTGCTCGACCTCGGCGATGGTCCTGATTTGGGTCAGGCTCGCGCCTTTCTCGACGCTCTCGGCCTGGGATTATTTCTTGAACCGGTCGCAGTGGATGCGTCGTCGCTCAATGTCGATGAGACCATCCGTGTGATTGAGGATTACAAAGTGCTCGACGTGCAATCGGCCACCATGGCGATGGCGTTATGCCGGGGAGTGCGGCAGCGCTATCCCAGCTGGCTCTATCTGATCGATGGTGACGGCGGCGACGAGAACCTCAAGGATTATCCCATCGAGGAGAATCCTGAGCTCACCATTCGCAGCGTGATCAATAACCCCATGTTGTATCAGGAAGGTTGGGGGGTGGGAAAAATCAAACACTCCTTGACTTACAGCGGCGGACTGAGCCGCTCTTATAGCCGAACCTACGCCCCCGGCCACCACTTTGGCTTTTGTGGCTTCAGTCCTTTCACGCGACCGTCGGTGATCGCAGTCGCGGAGGGCATTCCGTTCGTTGATTTGACCAATTATGACGTGGAGCGACTCTATCAGCTCAAGGGTGAGATCGTGGCCCGTGGATTGAAGGCAGTTACCGCGTTCGATATGCCGGTTTTCCCCAAGCGCCGGTTCCAGCACGGGGCGGTTGCAGAGAGCACGCTGCATTCCGCACTGCCCTTACGCGAGGCGGAGTATCGCCAGAAATTTCTGTCTCTGTATCCATGAACTTATATCCGGCCAAAGCGGCGGAACGCGATGCCTGGATACTCAGCCGGCGCCCGGCGCGAGAGATACGCGATCCTTATCTCCCCTATCAATATTTCGTAGAAGAGGAATGTGCGATTGGCGGCGCAGTGGAACCGGTTGCCACCGTCTTTCTCACCAATCGAGAATGTCCGTTTCGTTGTTTGATGTGCGATCTGTGGCGCAACACGCTCAGCGAAACAGTACCGCTCGGGGCGATCCCGGCACAGATCGATCACGCGCTTCTCAGGCTTCCACCGGCGCGACAGCTCAAGCTCTATAACAGTGGCAGCTTTTTCGATCCCCAGGCAATTCCTCCCGCAGACTACGGCGCCATCGCGCAACGCGGTACTCGCTTCGAGAGGTTAATCGTAGAGAATCATCCCGCGCTCACCGGCGATGCCTGCCTTCGCTTTCGGGACCTGCTTAGCGGCAAACTCGAGATCGCTATGGGCTTGGAGACGACGCATCCTCAAGTTCTCGCCGGACTGAATAAACGCATGTCGCTCGATCAATTTTCGACCGCGGCAAACTTCCTGCGCCGCAACGGGATCGATCTTCGGGTCTTTATCCTGGTGCAGCCTCCGCTCATGCCGGCAGGGGAAGGGCTTGCGTGGGCTGAGCGCTCTTTGGAATTCGCCATGGAACTTGGCGCCACGGCCGCGACTCTGATCCCGACACGTGCGGGAAACGGAGCCATGGAAGCACTCATGTTTACGCCTCCGGCCTTGGAAACCCTGGAGTCCGCAATGGAGTACGGCTTGCGACTCAAGGCGGGCAGAGTCTTCGCGGATCTATGGGAACTGCGCGAATCATGTGTGCACTGCCACGCGCAGCGCGCCACACGGCTGCGCCAGATGAATCTGCAGCAGGTGGTGCTAGATAGGATTACCTGCACCCATTGCGGTGGTGCAAGTTGAAACGCGAGTTTGATCTTGCCATCGTTGGCGCAGGCTTCGGCGGCAGCCTGATGGCGATGATTGCCCATCAGCTTGGCCTCTCAGTCATCCTGCTTGAACAGGGCCGGCATCCCCGCATGGTGATTGGAGAATCCACCACGCCGCTCAGCAATCTCCTGCTGGAGAGGCTGAGCGCCAGCTATGATCTGCCGCGGATTGCTCCGCTCGCAAAATGGGGAAGCTGGCAGCGCGCCTATCCGCGGATCGCATGCGGACTGAAGCGCGGCTTCACGTTCTTTCACCAGGAAGGTCAATTGCTGGTGGCGGCGAGCCCGCACGATGATATCGCCGACACCCATTGGTACCGGGCTGACGTGGACCACTTCCTGGTTAGGGAGGCGCAGCGGCTGGGAGTCGAGTACCGCGACAGCGTTCGGATCGAGACGGTGGATTTCGCAGAGGATGGCGCAACCATCGCCGGCCGCGCGGGCGAGGAGGCGTTTCATCTTCGTGCCGGGCTTCTGATCGATGCCACTGGTCCGCGCGGTTTTCTGCACCGGAGTTTGCAGTTGGAGGAGTCTCCGCTGCCTGGACTCCCTCCTACGGAAAGCCTGTACAGCCACTTCACAGGAGTTACACGCAACGAAACTGCCGGAGATGAACCTCCCTATCCGGTGGATGACGCCGCGGTGCATCACGTATTTGATGGCGGATGGGTGTGGGTACTGCGATTCAATAACGGGGTCACTAGTGCTGGGGTCGCAGCAACTCGCCGGGTGGCGAAAGAGTTGGCGCTGAGCGAAGGGGAGCCGGCATGGCAGAGGCTTCTGGACCGGCTGCCTGGGTTGAAAGCACAATTCAAACAGGCATCTGCGTGCCAGCCGTTCCGGCACATGCCGGCGATCAGCTTCCGCAGCAGCACCATTGCAGGAAAACGATGGGCAATGTTGCCCTCAGCGGCCGGTTTCGTTGACCCCTTGCTTTCTACCGGGTTTGCTCTCACGCTGACGGGGATAGAGCGGCTTGCACAAATCATCGCTGAACATCGCGACGTAGATGACTTGGCGGGGCAACTGCAGAGTTATGCCGAGGAAACGGATGGCAACTTGCTGGCTGCGAGCCGGCTGATTGGGGCCTTGTACGCGAACATGGGTGACTTTCCAGCATTTACCGCGCTGTCGCTCTTATACTTTGCCGCCGTCAGCTTTACTGAGACCGCACACCGGCTGGGCAAACCGGAGTTGGCGCCTGGATTCCTATTGCATCGACATCCGTCATTCGGGCCGGCTTCGCGGGTTTTGTTGGAGCGTGCGTATAAGCCGGACGAAGCGTTCGCGGCAGACCTCCAGCGGTTGATAGAGCCATTCAATGTGGGCGGGTTCGGAGATCCCGCCCGTCATAACTGGTATCCCGTGCGTGCCGACGACTTGCTCGATGCACGACACAAACTTGGAGCCAGCCGGGAAGAGATTATTGGCATGCTGGAGAGGGCCGGTTTCTTTGCGCAAGCATCAGTCAAGGGTTGAGGGGAAACTGCATATCCTCCCTCCTGTTGCTGGTACAGTACACCGCGTCATTCCCTCATGATTTGTTAGGCCAACGGGTGAACCGCAGGTCCCTCCGACTGCGCTTCGCTCCGGTCGGGATGACAATTCTTTTGCGGGGCCAAGTATTTCTCGTTGGTGGTCTTGCGGGCACAAAAGAATTGTCATCCCGACCGGAGCGAAGCGCAGTGGAGGGACCTGCGGTTCACCCGTTCATGCGGCGACAGCGCACGCTAACGAGATGCTTTCGCTGCCGCCACCTCTTGTAAAGACGATGGCGTGGGCTGCGATAATTCCCTTCCCTTCCTGCACCGTGATGGCTTGGTTGGGCTGAATGTTTGGTACAACGTCTTTATGCCCGCTGGGCCATGCGATCGTAAGCCGCATTCTTCTGCTTGGGTCAGGCTTGCCCAGTCCGAAGGTCACGGGCAACTCGCTTTGCGACAAATAGGCGGAGCCGGTCTTCACCATACGTAACAGTTGAAGATGGTTATCGACCTGGAGCATGAGCTTGGCTCCGATGCCGTCCCGGTTAGAGCGCGTGCCCACCAGCCTCACCCGGAGCATGTCGTTCTGATTGCCGTTGTCGTTGCGAAGCAGCCGCGCCGGACCATTGGCCTCGGTAATCACCAGGTCCAGATCGCCGTCATTGTCGAAGTCCCCGTAGGCAGAGCCCCGTCCTACCACCGGCCGCTCGAGAGCAGGCCCCAACTGGGTAGACATGTTTTCAAACTGACCCTTTCCCTGATTACGAAATACCAGGGCTGGTTCCGCATACTTTAGATGGGGCTGGGTTACGCTGATGTCGTCGGCCACATGTCCGTTCACCGCTAGTATATCGAGCAGACCGTCCAAGTCGTAGTCGAAAAAGAAAGTACTGAAAGTCAGCGACTGTAACGACCAGCGGTCGATCCCGGTTGCCTCGGATGCGGACGTATACAAACCTGAACCGTCGGTACGGTACAGCGCCATGCCCTCATTGGTAAAGTTTCCGATGATCACCCCGGGATGACCTGAGTTCTCATAGTCGCCGTTATCTACTCCCATGCCTGCCCTGGTAGCGCCAGCATCGCTGTAGGCAACACCTGCCTGCACGCCGACATCGGTGAAGGTGCCGTTGTGGTTGTTGCGATAGAGCTTATTTGGCTGGGTGTCGTTGGTGACCAGCAAATCGAGCCAACCATCGTCGTCATAGTCAACCAGCGCAATGCCAAGAGACTTGCTGGTCGCATCGAAGAGACCGGCGCGCTTGGTTACATCCTCAAAAGTTCCGTCGCCGCGATTGTGGTAGAGCCTCGCGCTCTCGCCCTGGTAAACCTGGGGTGTGCAATACGATTTGTTTTTTGTGTCGAGTGAACAAAACTGGTCTTTCTCCACCGACCAGGTCACGTAGTGCGCCACGAACAAATCCAGCTTGCCGTCGTTGTCGTAGTCGAACCACACAGCGCCGCTCGAAAACCCGCTGCCACCCACTCCCGCGCGAGCGGTCACATCCGCGAAGCGCCCATTGCCGAGATTGTGGAACAGATGATTGGAACCGACTGCGGTGATGTAGATATCGTCCTTACCGTCGTTATCATAATCGCCGACGGTGCACCCCATTCCGTACATCTCGACGGCCAATCCAGCCTGCTTGGTTCGGTCGGTGAAGGTTCCATTGCCATTGTTGTGGTAGAGGGCGGGATAAGACTTGGATGAGCCGTGACCCGGCCAATCCATGGAGTTCACGAAAAGGATATCTTGTGCGCCGTCGTTGTCGTAGTCCAGAACACACACACCACTGCCCATCGTTTCGGGAAGGTATTTCTTTCCAAAAGCACCGCTATGGTGACGAAAGGAAATGCCGGACGCGGCGGTGGCATCGACAAAACGAATCGGGCCGGAAGGCCGTTGTGCAGGTGCGCTCGAAATCAGGGTCCCGAGGAAACACAAAATAAGACAGCGACGTAAGGTACTTTCAGGCATGCGCGACCACGAGACGGGCACGACGGGAGTCCATCCACATTTCCAGAAGCATGGCCGCAGGTCCCACCAGAAAGAGGGCGTAGAAGGGGGCGTAGACCGCCTGGTGGAGGCGCAGCACCATCTCGACCGCGGCCACGACAAAGACCGTCACGCACTGGCCGGTCTTCGAGCGCACGGTCGTTTTAGGATCGGTGATCATGAAAAAAATGAACAACTGATACATAGGTCCGGTGATGGGAGAGATTTCCGACCGCCAGGGATCGCCCGTGATCCAGCTGCGCAGTAAAGCGAAGGCCAGGAATGACGCCACGTAGGTCGCACTGATATGAAAACGCCGCAGGCGCCAGATGATCGCCGATCCGAGCGTCCAGATCACGATCATCGGCCACACAAAGTTTCCCCACTGGATGCTCAATCCCGCCACGGTGCCGGAAGCGAGAACAAACATCGCAACGATGCCGAAGTTGGAAGGGTTCCAGATGTGCCGATCATGGACGCGCAGCACGTACTTAGAGGTAATGGAAATCAGTGCGCAAAGGGCATACGGCCAAAAGGCGGGGGAACGCACCAGAATGCCAACGCTGATGCCAGTGATGTAAGCACTCGCCAGATTCGGCCACTTGCCCAGGTAAATGCGCGACAGAATCAACTCGGCGAGAAGGCTAGCGCCAATTGCCAACAAGGTACGGGTATAACTCTCGAGGATGCCGTAAGAGAGTTGGCCTACCAGCAGGACGCAGGTGATGAGCAGGGGGGAGAGATAGCGATTGGAGGCGCTGAAGAACCGCTTCCAAGCCGCCTCAACCTTTACCGGTTGCCCGATACCGACCCCGTGACTCATTCACCCTCCCTGACATTGTAGAGCTTTCCCGGGAGCAGATGATCGACCGTCTGGACTTTGCCAGAGGGCCAGCGAATGACCGCCTTCTCGATCTGCGGATTCTTCCCCAGCCCGAAATGCAATCGCCGATCATTCTGCGCCGCAAAGCCGCTACCACCCGAAACCTGCTGCACTTGTTGTTGGCCGTTCCAATAAAGGGTGAGCTGAGCGCCGATCGCACTGCGATTGCTAGCCGTGCCCTCGAGTGAAAATTCCAGCCACTCATTCTCTTCCTTCACCGTATTCTTGTAAATCAACAAGGGGCCGCGTTGATTGGCTACCACCACATCGAGTACCCCGCGATTCCACAGATCAGCCATCGCCACCGAGCGTCCATCATAGATATCGGTCGCGCCGACAGCTTGGGCTACGTCGATAAACTTTGCCGAACCATCGTTGATCCAGACCTTCTTCTGCTGATATCCCGAAAGGCTGCGCCCATTGAAAGCAGGCCAATCCGCCGCGTCGGCGATAATCTTGCTGTTGCCACCGGCGACTCTGGAGAAGTCATACCAATAACTTTTGGTCCGGTTGAGGGAGATATAGCCGTTGGTGAGATAGAGATCCAGGTAGCCATCGTTATTCAGGTCGCCAAACTGCGCGCCGAAGCTCCAGCCACCCAGTTCCACGCCCATATCCCGAGCCAGGTTTTCGTACTTCAGGCTCGACCCCTCCTGGGGCACCCAGAGATTATTGCCCTGAATCAGTACCCCCTCCTGCGAGATATTGGAGACATAAATGGCGTATTTGCCCTGGTTCAGAATGTCTCCATAGGCGACGTTCATGCCGCTCTTGGGCGCAAATCCTACGCCGGTCGCCTCGCCCGCCTCGCGAAAGTGTCCACCACCCTCATTCAGGAACAGCTCGGAGACTCCGTAGTCATTGGCAATAAAGAGGTCGGGATGTCCGGTGCCACGCAAATCCGCTGCAGAAGCGGCAAGCGCCCAACGATTGCTCTTGATACCCGCCTTTTCGCTGACCTCCTCAAACTTGCCATTGCCCAGGTTATGAAACAAGAACTTTCGGCCACCGTTTTTTGCGTACTCAAAACTCTCGGGCATCATGCGCGTGGTATCCAAATGCCACAGATCCAGCTTTTCGGAGTAGTACCCGCCAACGAACAGGTCGAGCAGCCCGTCGCCGTCATAGTCAAACCAGACGGCGCTATTTGCATTGATCCAGGGAGGTAAACCGGCAGCATCGCTTACGCGGGTAAAACCACGGCCCTGGTCGTTATGAAAAAGCTCCGGCTTGCCCCACTTGATCAGAAATAGGTCTTCGTAACCGTCATTGTCATAATCGCCCCAGACCGCTCCCATGGAGACGCCGGTTCCCGGCCTGGTTCACATCAGCCAACCCCATCTGCGCGGCAACATCCTGGAAGGTGCCGTCGTGCATGTTGCGGTAGAGGTGGTTCTGGCTCCCGATCGCGCTGTTAGTTGCGTATATATCGGGCCAGCCGTCGCGGTCGAAGTCGACGATGGACACCGAGGCGCCCATGGACGCGACTTCCGGCATGATGCCTTCGAGCTTGGCGTCCAAGGTCGGAGCCTGGTGAACAAAATGAACGCCGGCCTGTTGCGAGACTTCCTGCAAATGGAAGCCGTATCGCGCGATCGCCTGGCCCTCATCCAGCTTCGCCTGGGCCTCTTCCCGTCGCGCGGAAACCTGCCTGATAGCAAGGGGGGTGGCTAACATTCCCACGAATAGAATGGCCAGAACAACTCTTGCGGTGATGCCTGCCTTCATTTCGCTGCACCGCTCCTGAGTGCCTGGTCAATGGGTTCCGGGGTTACGTAGCGGGTGTGGTAGTTCTGCCAATCCTCTGCATGATGGCGATACACCCACTCATCTTCGAGCTTGCCCGGAGCTTCGTTGTACTCGCTCTTTGCGTGGTAGGGCAAAGGTTGCACGGTTCGCGAGTAGGTAGAGTTATAGTCTCCGTCCTTAATCCAGCCATCTCCGGCGATCACATAGTCGCGCACCCATCCGGCAGGCGGCGGAGGTTGCTCGGCAAAGCGCAAGGTAATCTCGTCGCCGGCGTTCATGATCACGTAGCGGTCATCGATGCCTGCCAGCAATTCGCGGACATCGCCATAGCGAGTGTAGTAGCCCTCGAGGTCACGCCAGATCTGCCGGCTAGCCGCAATCCGGTTGTAATCGGGTAGCTCGGGAGAAGAAGGATTGGCCTGATTGACCACGGAGTATCCCCGGTAATGAAGATCGGCCAGCGACGGATCCAGGCGCGTGACCTTGAGCCGCGCACGGGCAGGCCCTGCGCCCACTCGATGGAATCCCAATAGACCTCGAGGTTTGTGCGCAAGCGAAGCTTGTGCGGAGTGCCGGGTAGAAAGACATTCTCCAGGTCGATCAGGCAGGTCTTCTTCCGGCCCGCCGGGAAGCCCAGGTTCGCCCGGGCGGTACGCCATCCGCCGCGCCCATCCGGAACTTCGAGGCTAAGAGCGTGCGCCTTCTGGCCGCTTCCCTGGCTGATCGCGACGTTTACCGAGGAGTCGGTCGGGTGCACCCATCCCTTGGCAATCAGCCACAGGGGCCCACTCGACGGTACATCGTTGCCCAGATCAATCTCCACATAGTGATCGCGGGTAAGCCCCTGATACTGTCCGCGTCCAAAGGTATCCAGGTAGTTGCCATCGAGCTTGCTGACGATTTCGGTCACATCCTGACCTCGATCATCGGTAGCTTTCGCAATGGGGTGGGGAGGCGCAACGGTAGTCAACGCCAGCTTAACGGGTGGAACGACAAACCGCTCGTCGGTAAAAACCTCGGTGCCTGCCGGATGGTCAACCACCATCAACTTCAGATAGTCGTAGTAGTAGGTTTCCCATAGCTCGCCGGTAATGCGCAGGTCGTAGTAGCCATCGTGGGGCACAAGTTGATCGCGGCCGATTTTGTACCACTCTTCGGTGGCTGCGATTTTAGGGGAGCCAACCGAGTCGATTTGCAGACCGATCGCCGAACCCCATGGCACGGCATCTTTCACAAAGCCAATCTGCTTACCATTCCAGGCAAAGAGAAAGGGACATGAGCCCTTGAGGCGCTGCTCGGTCAGCACTTCCTGATCTGCCTTCAGCGCAAACTCAGCGTTCTCCATGCCATTGGGCCACTGGATTCTTACTACGTCGGCGCCACCCTGCTCTCCCAGACCGAAATGCAATTGTGGAGCAGTCATCGGCTGCTTCTGAAGCATGAGGCCGGAGCGAAGCTCCATCTCTCCGCCAATGCCGAAGGAGTTGATACGCTGGTCACCCGTCGCCTGCCGCGCTCGTGGGCGAAGGATCTGCCACTGATACGTTTTAGTTCCCTGGTTGAGCGCCTGCTGCGCCTGCCCGGCCGCGGAGAGTCCCAGCAGGTCGAGTCTTCCATCGCCATTGACGTCGGCGACGTCAAATACCCGCGCGGAACCGACGGGTTGAACCGAGCGGGGTAAATTTCTGCGCGCCATTGCCCAGCCACACCAAGGCTCCAGGAGGATCCCCGGCATTCGGGACAACCGGAGCGAGCAGCAGATCGACCGCCCCGTTGTTATCCAGATCGGCGGCGTGCAGGCGCACTTCTCCGGCAAGCCGGGGCGCGTTCCCGAGCTGGGCAACCTTCCACCCCTCGGGGTTGGTAATTGCCACCAGCGCACCCGTCTCTTCCACAGCCACCAGAGCCAGCGTTCCTGCGCCGCTTACATCGGCAACCGTCACTGCTTTCACATGGGGAAGATTATTTGGAAGCGCAAGCTCGCGAAATAAACCTCCTCTCTGGTTATGAAAGAAATGGAGCACGCCCGCGCCATCGATCATGGCGGCATCGGGATTGCCGTCGCCATCCAGGTCGACCCAGGCAAAGCCGCGCAGGCCCGAAATCCCAGCAAACGGTTGTATTGCAGTAAACGATCCATCGCCGTTGTTTCTTAGCACGACTGGCGGTCCTTGATGTGTGCCAAGCAGGATGTCCATATCCCCATCGGCCTCCACATCGATCGCCCATGCACCGGTGTAGGGGGCATGCAGCAGGGCCGGAGGGAGCTTAGTCTGCGCGGTCACATCCGTGAAGGAGCTTGCGCTCTCCTGGCGGAGGAAACGAATGCCGCCTGCCCCAGCCAGCACCAGATCAGTTTTGAAGTCGTAGTTGAAGTCGACCGGCAGGATGGACTCGGGCTCAAGAGCCTCGTTCGCGGATCCTCCAGGGAACGGAAAGGCCGCACCGGTGGCCAGCCTTACGGTATGGCTATTGGCCACGGCGATCACCGGAGCGCCCTCTCCAGTGAGCGAGATGGCTCGAATCCATGAGTAGCCTTCGGCTTCTTGCGCGGGGCCTGGATTGGTGACGGCCACAGGCTGAAAGCGGATCGCGGTGTCGGCTGGCGGTGGAGTAAAGGTGGGCGAGGGCAGCAGCAGGAAATGGGTAAAGGGGACGGCCTCATTCCCTGCTGCCGGTTGAATCACGCTAAGGCTCTGACGAAAGTCCGGCATGCGCATCAATGAGTTGCGCAGAAAGGCAATGCGCACGGCGGCTGCTCGCGGATCGGGCCCGGCAGCCGCAGCTTGCAAAGCAGTCCACTGCGGTTGGATTTCCGCCGGCCAAGTCCCGGCGTGGGCGCCGATCTGGGCGATCACGGAGCGCAACGTCTGTGCGTCGCCACGCTTGGCCGCCACTCGCCCTAGTTCCAGCAAAGCGGCTGGGTTCCCTGGTTGTTGGACGAGAATCTGCTGCAGCAATTGCTGAAATTCGGTCTCGCTGTTGGGGTCGCCCTGGCGCTCAAGCTCCTGCGCCAGCAGATACATCGCGCGCAAGCCGTGCGGGTTGAGCTGCACCGCTCGACGCAGCTCGACAATAGCCTGCGCCGGATTGCCACGTTTGCTTTCGAGCACACCCAACAGATAGTGAACCTGATCGTTCTCCGGCACCAACTTCTGCGCTCGCGCCAGCCGTTGTGCCGCTACCTCAAAGTTTCCCTGGCGCAACGCGAGCAGGCCCCAGTTTGCCCAGCCTGCCGGTTCTCCTTGGGCCAGCTGCGTGGCCTGCTCGAGGGTGCTGTCAGCGCGCACATCGTCTCCCACCTGCAGCGCCGCAAGGCCCACGTAGAATGCCTTCACCTCGTCCAGGTAAGCCTTGGTCGCTGGCTTGGGCAGCCCGGAGGAGTGGCATCCGCTGAGCAACAACGCGAGGACGGCCGCCAGTGTTTTACCCGGCAGCCCGCGCCATCCGACGGCGGGGCCGCACCACCGCTGGTAAGACTTGAACCAGCGTCGATCCCCCCTCGTCCGACAGTTTCCACTACACATCCGGCCGTATACCCGCGAGCAGTTCACCCACGCTAGATTACGTTACCGGCGCTCCAGCTTCCTACCGGAACCGGGGTATTTCCTGCAGTGGTTGCTGGGAGCAACAAACATCATGCGATCCCGGCCAGAGGAGACCGCCTAGCTGCGGCCACTCATCAATAAATCCGCGATCCCATGGGGTTTGGGGAGGAACCTCGTCAGACCGTTAGCCACAGGGTGAGCCTATCTGAGCACCGGGTGGGCTGTCGTCGTGTAGACGGTTGAACTCAAACTCCACCTTTTGGTGGATCTCGCGGTGCCTTGGGGAACGGATCCTGCAGTCAAGCGCTACCTATCAGCCGGAGTGGCCGTATCCTTCAGGTAAGAGGCGGAAAGGGTGCGCTTCTCTTTGGCGATTGGAAGCAGGGTCGGATAGAACTGAACAAACGTGGTGTCCACTGCCGCATGTTGCGCGTGACAGCTGTAGCAGTCGGCGGAAGTTGGGATTACCTTTGCCGTATTTTGACCATTAAAGGCGAAGAACGCCCACTTCCCCGGAAAACGCGCCTCGTCTTTTACGTGGAGCTCAAGTCCCATCACATCGGCGGCCTGAAAGTTGCCGCTCTGATTGATGGAGCCTTTCGCTCGGGCTCCACGCTCCTCAAGGACCAGTATGGTCTTGTCTGGCCAGGTGCCGGTGTTCACAAAGGCCTTGTACGCTTCGGGATTGACGAAGACGTTGTCGAACATGTGCTGGTTGCCCATCTGCATCGCCGGGTTATAGCTCATGTCAAAGCCTGAGGTCAGGTAAACCCATTCCCGGTAGCCTTGGGGAAGTTTCAGCTCGCCGCCCTGGTTGAATTCCGGGCCGCTAGTCGCCGCTCCGGATTCGCGGAAGACGGGTGGGGAGAGAAAAGCTAACGTACCAAGCAGTAGGGCTATCGTTCTGCCGATCATGCAGGCAGTATCGCGCTTTTAATCCTCAGAAGGCCAGAGCGCCTAAAGCGCTCAACGTTTGAGCGTACGATTCTCCGCAGCGACCAATTACCGGCGGACCTGGCCGCATTGAGTAGAATAGGGGTCAAAATCATGAGTTGGGCTAGATGAACGAACGCGCACTCCGCCAGTTAGCGCATGTTCCGCGATTGGCGATTCAAGCGTCAAGCAGCGAGACCGCACGGGATACAAACCGAACCATCATCCTAGAACTGATTCGCCTTGCCGGGGCGGTCTCGCGCGCCGATCTGGCTCGCCTCTCCGGCCTGCAGAAGAGCACCGTCTCCGCGATCGTAGAAGAACTGCTGGTGACCCGTTGGATTTGTGAGGGAGAGACCGGCTTCAGCAAACACGGCCGAAGGCCGCTGATGCTGGAAGTGAACAATGAACTGGGAGTGGTCATCTTAGACCTCCACCCCGGCAACGCCATCGTAGCCATCTCCGACTTCAGCGGGAATTTTCTGGTGCAGGAGAATGTCCCTATTTCTTCTCAGCCTCAACGGTCCATTGTTCAACTGTTAGCTGCCATCAAACGTGTCACGAACGCTGAACCCAAGAAAGCGATCCAAGGCGTAGGCATCAGTGTTCCGGGCCGGGTGGATCCTTTGACCGGAAGATTGGCTTTCGCGCCCAATCTACGCTGGGGACCGTTCGATATCGGAAAGGCTATTGCCGACGGAACCGGGCTTCCGGTAGAGATCGAAAACGCTGCGAATCTCATCATTCTCGCTGAGCGTTGGTTTGGAAGCTTGTCTGGTGTTCAGGATGCGGTGGCCATCAATGTTTCGGAAGGAATAGGAACCGGTATTCTCGCCGGCGGACACCTCATCTCCGGTTGGAACGGTATGGCGGGCGAGTTCGGCCACATGCCAGTCGAAGCCGCGGGGCTTCTTTGCGGATGTGGCAACCGCGGATGCTGGGAGACGGTTGCCTCCAACCAGGCTGCCCTGCGCCACTATCGCAAGTTGAAAGGAAAGGTTCCTGCTTCCTTCACCTATCGTCATCTGTTGATTGACGCCCAAGATAAGAAGCCCGAGGCAATGGCTGCCCTGCGCTATCAATTCGTACAGATCGCGCGCGGCCTGCAAACGATTCTGGTTGGGCTCTCCCCCGAGATCGTGTTGTTCGCCGGGGATATCGTCGCCGTATGGCCTTACTTCTCCGGCATTCTGGCCGAAGAATCACCGAAAACGCTCAATGCGAAGCTGCCGCGTATCATCACCACGGCTGATTGTGGAATGGCCCGTCTACGGGGGGCGTTGGCTCTGGTGCTGCAGCATCACTTCAGTCCTGCTTCTTCTCGCACCGTTCCCCGGCGCATGGCGGTGGGCGATTCCTCGCGCTAGGACTCCGGAAAAGGCCTCACCGAAATGAAGGGTGCGGGTTTAGCCCCTGAGGCTTGTTCTTATCAGGTGGAGGCGCCGCCTCAGGGGCTAAAGCCCGTCCCCTTCAATGCTTTAAAAACCCTTGCTAGAACCGAACCGTGCCGGAAAGTTGAATCGAACGGCCGCCTCCTATTCCATTGATCCCCGTGCCGCTGCTGATCGTGCTCGTCACTTGCCCAAAGGTCGTGCTGGTAATGGATGATTGCGGGCTGGCAAACTGCGGACTGTTGCTCAACTGGAAGGCGTCCGCACGTACCTCGAGCGAGACGCTTTCCCAGATGGCAAAGGTCTTGAACACCGAAAGATTGTCCTGGATGTATCCCGGGCCATAGTACGCGTTTCTAGCGACATTGCCTAAGACGCTTCCGTAGGCTACCGGGCATGCGCCTGTCTTGGGGCAGCCTGCGGGTTGCGCGAAGCTTGAGGGATCAAACCAATTGTGTCCCGGCCCTATGCCGTGGAGCGCATGGAAGGGAGCAACCAGATTTGCATTCTGGCCTTGTCCAGGAGTGTTGATCGTGCCGGCATTGGCACTGACGTTGAAAGGCAGGCCCGAATAGAGAGACACCAGGGCCGCTATCTGCCAACCGCCCAGCACCGAAGAAGCAACACCGGAATTCAGCCACTGCCTGCCTGGACCGAAGGGCAGGGCGTAGATCAGGCTTTCCTCGAAGTTGAGCCGGTGGTCGTAATCGTTGGGTGCATAGTTGTGGCGCTGATCAATCCAGAAGTAAAGACTGCCGTCGTCGGCGGTTTGGTAGCCGAGGCCCTTGCCCCAGGTAAATGAGGTCGTCACACCCAGGCTCTTGGCGAAACGGCGGTTCAATTGCAACTGTAGAGACTGGTAATTTGATGAGAACCCGAGGAAGTACACGTTGGTCGCCGCGCTTCGCTTGAACGCCACATATTCCGGGTCACCGGCGTTGCCCAGACCGAGCGCCGGCGGCAGATTAATATTTTGTGATGAGCCAATGTGAACGCCATGGTTGGCCACGTAGGCTACCTGCATGGTGAACTGTTGCGGCAAAGCCTGTTGCACTGCCACATTCCACGACTCCACGTAGGGGTTGTGATAGTCCTTGGGGATGACGTTATACGCTTGGGCAGGCGCATTAGTGATGATGCCGTTGCGGGGAACGTTGATCTCGGTCGGCGCTGGGAAGCCGGCCTGAAAAGTTATAGGCGTTATATTGTCGGACTCGAGTGCGGGTGTGTACTGGGTGAGCTGTTGGTAGCTGTTATTGGCGCGTACCGGGTAGTTATACGCGTAGGTATTGTCTTCAAAGGGCGTGTAGCTGATGCCAAAGCCTCCGCGAACTACGGTTTGTTCTGAGGCTCGATAGGCCAACCCGAACCGCGGCGCGAAGTAGGTATACCTTGTCTGCAATCCGAGATTCGAAGGATTCCCACCTACCCCGGCAACGACCAGGGAGTTGGTCGTCGGATCATAATTGGAAAAGCCTCCGGCGCTCTTGGGGGTCGCCGGAGGATAAAATTCCCAGCGAAGGCCCACATCCGCGGTCAATTTAGGGTTTACCTGCCATTTATCGCCGGCGAAGGCAAAAAACCACCACTGCCGGTAGGCGGGGAAATAGGTATTGATATCCCGGCCAACCTGCATGGGGACGTCGAACAGAATGCTGGCTATTTCGTTCGCGACATTGGTTTGAGCGCCAGGCTCAGAAGTATTGTTTTCCGCGAAGGTAATGGCTCCGCGTGGACTGAACGTCTGATCCTGAAGCAGGTCGTCATGGATGCGCCGAACGTCGACTCCGAATTTGATGGTGTGATTGCGGATAATCTTGGTCCAGTGGTTGACGCCATCGATGTTGGTTTCCGCCCGGATCCAGGGAAGAGAGGCTGAGTAACCGATGATCGGACTGCTGAAATCCGTCGGCGAAAGCAAAATTCCAACCTGGCCGCTGGTGAACTGGCTGATATTGACACCGGGAATTCCAGCCTGGGTGGCATAGTCGGTTCCATAGCCGGTGGGCACTGCCCTGTTGCCGTAGTTCGCCACCCCGATGCGGGCCTCCGTAAGTAGTGTTCCGGAGAAGGCACGGTCATAATTCAACCCGGTGCTGTAGATACCAGACGTACCGGTGCCCGCAAACGCACCTTGCGCGGGCCCTCCGCCTGCCGCTCCGAAGGCGGGCGCCTGAAAAATGTCGACATTGTCCCGGTTGTATCGGCCGCTCAGGTGATCCTTCGCAGTGATTTGATAATCGATTTTTATGTCGTAGCGGGTAGTCGTTTTTTGGAACGGAAGGTTAATGGAAAAGTTATTCGTCGGGGCGGTGAGGTTGGTAGAAAGGTTGGCGTTGGGCGCGGGCAACAGCTTCAACAGGTTGAGGGATACTGGATTCACGCGGGAAAAAGGAATCTGATTGTTGGGGAACGGCGTGCGGCCTGCTCCGGTAGCGCTACCTGTTGCCGGATCGTAGACTTGACCCTTGCCGCTGCTGCTTAATGGACCGCTCAGATCAATAAAGCCGGCCGCATTGGGCGTATACCACTGGGTCGGCGGAATGGTCAGAATATTGGAGTTGGCTTCGTGATCGGGAGAGCGATAGTAGTCTCCGTAGAAGAACAACTTGTCCCTGATGATAGGGCCGCCGACTTGGCCGCCAAAGTAGTTATAAGCCAGATGCCCCACACCCTTATTGAAATAGGAGCGCGCCTGGAATTCGCTGTTCTGCAGGTACTCACTGGCTGAACCGTGAAATTGGTTGGTGCCGGACCGAATGCTCACATTGGTCACGGCTCCAACAGCTCGCCCCAGTTCGGCCTCGTAGTTAGCTGTAGAGACGTCGACGGTTTGGATGGCCTGTACCGGCGGGATCAACATCTGGAGAAGCCCCGTCCGCTCATCGTCATCGATGCCCTCGATCTGATAGCTGTTGCCCTCACGCGGCTGGCCATTGACCTCCGTCTGGATCGAACTGGCGGCATTAAAAAACTGCGAGTGCTGGAAGACCGGAGGCCCTACCCCAGGCACCAGGGTGAGCAGGGTCTGGAAATTTTGATTGACCGAAATGGGCACGCTGGCCAACGTGTGGGCTTCAATATTTGCGCTCACGTCGGCACGGTCAGTTTGCATGATGGCCGGGGCGCTGGTCACAATAACGCTTTCAGTGACATTGCCGGGCTGTAAGACCATGTCCACACGCGTCGTGGTATTCACAACCACGTCAACGCTTTCCCGGGTCTCCTTCTTGAAGCCCTTGGATTCGACACTTACCGTGTAGGTGCCCGGCGTCAGGTCAGGAAAGGTAAAGTTGCCGCTTTCATTCGTGACCCCGGCGTGTGGGATGCCCGTAGCGCTTTCCAATATCTGGACTTCTGCGTTGGCCACCGACGCACCGGTGTCGTCGGTCACGTTGCCCAGGAGGGTCGCAGATACCGCTTGTCCCCAGGAAAGTGGGGTCGGCAGAAAAACCAAACAAGTTAGTACCCCGCTCAACAGCCATGGAGCGCACCTAGGGAGCCCCAGAAGCGAATGTCTTTTCTCTTGCATTACAGCCTCCGAATGGAAACAGCATCTTGTTTTGAAATCCTTAATGTACGAGTCGCAAACTAATGCAGCCGGATGGTATCAGTTCGATGGAGCGTTGACTAGCCGTCAAATTAAAAATTTGCAAGATTGCCGGACTCAGAGAGGTTAATCCCCGGCAAAATTCGACTTGGTCCGGCTAAGGGGGTCGCCGCCTCTTCGAGCCTCAGGTGAGGCTTTGACTATTACTTGCATTTCACAAGATCTTGATACCCAGCGTCCTCGGGAAGCCTAAGTCGAATCACCGGCATTATTGCAGTTGCTGATTGCTGAATCCGGGACACGGCATGAGAAGGCTGAGGTACCCTGTGCCGTAGCTCACTGCGAAGAAGGCATTCGAAGCCTTTTATCTTTGCAACTCCTTCCGTTTCAATAAGATGTCGCTACCCGTTAATACAGGGTGTGTATTTTCAATCTCTAAACCCAATCAACCTATTTAATCGCTGGGCTCGGATTTCGCTGAAACATAGACACCACAACACAGAGATTTTGCCCGGAATCATGAACTCTTGCGTGCTTGTGGACGGAGGAAAGGCGTGGCTACCAATAACTACCAATAAATAGAAGGCAACGACCCGGGAAGAAGCGGGCGAGTTGGCTCCGACGTCGAACTCAATGACCAGTTGCAAGTTATTCTTCTGCCAGTCTTTCGGGGCGTTGCGAAGAGCTGGGGCGAGAAGGTCGGGGTTGGTGATCAGTCTCGCCGCACCTTCGGTGCCGCATTGCAGGCAACCGCTGACCAAGATCAACATGGCATGAGTTTCGGGATCGAATGCCCGGGAGATAACGGCATAATCCTCCTCCGCATGATTTTCCGGCGTCGCACCATGCGGATACGCTTTACGACCTTCCAAAAGCATCGCTCGTGGTGCTCCGCGGTAACCTGGGATCTCAGAAGGCGGCTTTTCCTAAACCGGGGTCGCCGGTGACTGGGAAATGGACGCAGAGCAATACCCGAATTTCATGGAAAGGAAATGTGGTAATGGAACTTCCATTGAATCCTTCCGAGCAGCACCGCCCGCGGGGAATTTCGCGGCGGAAATTCCTCGGTCATGCAGCTGGAGCGGCGGCATTGACGATGGTTTCCAGCCGTAAAATTACGGCTGCGCTTGGTCAAGCCGCCGGTCAGGAGGCAGGTACAGGGGCATCGCACGTCGCATTGCTGCGGGTGGATGCGAGCAAAGCTGTGAACAGCTTCGATCCGGATAAGAGTCTTGGTTCTTCGATGGATGAGCTCTCGGTCCCGGTGATCGAGAAGATCTACACGCCGGAAATGGTTCGGCAATGGCTCTCGGCGGGATGGGGACCGATCACGTATCGCAACCACACAGAGCTCGCCGTCGAGGCTTGGCATTGGAATAGCAATGGAAAGTGGAGCGACGCCGCGCATCAGAGGGGCTACTTTGTCGGCGATGCGGAGCCCACCGGGTTTATTCACGATTCATTTGGATACCCGCTGCCGCATCGCGGCACGACGGCGGACGGCGGCGATTCCGAGGGCTACGGGCGGCTCACGGACGGCGATCCGGCCACGTTTTGGAAGAGCAATCCATACCTCACCAAGGCATTTACCAGCGAAGACGACGCGCTGCATCCGCAATGGATCATCGTGGATTTGCTCGCTCCGCTGCAGATCAATGCCTTGCGTATCGATTGGTGCGAGCCGAGCGCGCGCGCGTATGAAGTGCAATATTGGACCGGCGTTGACCCCATGAATTGGGAGGCGCAGTACGCGCCCACGGAAGGACTGGGCGTCAGCCAGCAGGCCAATGGGCGCTGGAACAGTTTTCCCAATGGCATCGTGCACGATGGCGAAGGGGGGACCGAGACGTTGAAGCTCGCCGGACAGCCGATCACGACACGCTGGATTCGTGTGGTGATGACCCAATCCTCGAATCAGCCGGGACCACACGGAACCGACGACCTGCGGCATCGAGCCGGCTACGCGATCTACCAGGTTTATGCCGGCATGCTCCGCGACGACGGCACCTTCGTCGATCTTATAAGGCACTCACCGGACGCGACACAGACCCCAACCTACTGCTCCTCGACCGACCCCTACCACTCGGCCACGGATCTGAACAAGAGCGGCGATCAGACGGGTCTCGACCTTTTCTTCACCAGCGGCATTACCAACAATTTGCCGGCGATGATTCCCGTCGCAGTCCTCTTCAGCACACCTGAAGATGCCGCGAATCAGATTGCTTACTTGAAGAAACGCGGGTACCCAGTCGCCTGGGTGGAGATGGGAGAAGAATGCGATGGCCAGTACATGCTGCCTGAAGATTACGCGGCGCTCTATATTCAGTTTGCCGACGCGATCCATAAGGTCGCTCCGGAGACCAAGCTGGGCGGGCCCGTATTCCAAGGCATCAATCAGGATGTCTCGGTTTGGCCGGACGCGGAGAACCGTACCTCCTGGTTCGGAAGGTTCCTGGATTACTTAAAGTCTCACCATCATATTCAGGATCTTGCCTTTGTTTCGTTTGAACATTATCCGTTTGATCCGTGCGCGGTAAACTGGGCCGATCTTTATCGCGAACCTGACGTGACGCGAAATTGCCTGGACGCATTTCGCCAGGATGGCTTGCCCGAGGGCGTGCCTCTCATGAACACTGAGAGCGCGCTAACGTACAACCTCTCGAACTACATGACCGATATTTTTTCAGCGCTGTGGCTGGCCGACAGCGTTGGTTCGTTTTTCCTATACGGCGGCTCGGCTTATTATCATTCGCCGATTCAGGCCGAACCGCTCCACCCGGGCTGCCACGGTGGCTGGGCGACTTATGGGAATTACGTGGCCGACGCGGATCTGAAGATTCGCCAGTTCACTGCCCAATATCACACCGGCCGCATGATCAACAACGAATGGGTCACGCATCGCACCGGTATGCATCACCTGTTCCGTGTGGACGGCTCCGTCCATGATCCTGCAGGTCACGCGCTTGTGACTTCCTATGCGGTTCAACGGCCCGATGACGAGTGGGCGCTTCTGCTGGTGAATAAAGACAGGGATCACCCGCACAAGATTGAGATTGCCTTCGAGGGCGCCGGCGGCGGGACCAGTTTTTTTGACGGCGAGGTGAACATGGTGACGTTCGGAGGCGAGCAATACGTCTGGCATTCAGCCGGCGAGCGATCCCACGCCGAGCCGGACAACCCTCCGGTCGCTTCCACAATCGAGGCAGGAAGAGGCGCCGTAGTAACATTGCCCAAATGTTCTGTCACCGTGCTGCGCGGCAAAGTTCAGGGCTTGGCGTAGGACCTTCTATGTGCCACTCGCCCGACAGTTGCGTGGAAGGAGTGGTTGATGAGCAAGGTAAGGTTGCTGGTGGGTACGCGCAAGGGTGCGTTTGTCCTGACGTCAGACGGCAAACGCGAACAATGGGATGTAAGCGGTCCCTTCTTTGGCGGTTGGGAGATCTACCATCTTAAGGGATCTCCCGCTGACCCTAATCGGCTGTATGCGTCCCAATCAACCGGTTGGTTCGGTCAGCTGATCCAACGCTCTGACGATGGCGGCAAAACCTGGCGGCCGGTGGATAACAAGTTTACCTACGACGGTATCGCAGGCACACACCAGTGGTATGACGGAACCCCGCATCCCTGGGAATTCAAGCGAGTATGGCATCTCGAGCCATCGCTCACCGATCCGGACACGGTCTACGCAGGCGTCGAAGATGCTGCCCTGTTCCGCTCTATCGACGGTGGGCAAACATGGCGGGAGCTCGGGGGTCTTCGCGGGCACGGCTCGGGCCCCCACTGGCAGCCGGGCGGTGGAGGAATGTGCCTGCACACAATCCTTCTCGATCCCAGCAACCCAGGCCGGATGTACATTGCCATCTCGTCCGCGGGCGCCTTCCGCACCGATGACGGCGGCGAATCGTGGCGGCCCATCAACCGTGGCTTGAAATCCCAACACATCCCCGACCCGACGGCTGAGGTTGGTCATTGCGTTCATCATATTGCCATGCACCATTCGCGCCCCGGTGTGCTGTTCATGCAAAAGCATTGGGATGTGATGCGCAGCGACGACGCGGGCGAATCGTGGCAGGAGGTTAGCGGGAACCTGCCCACCGATTTCGGGTTCGCGATCGACGTGCACGCGCACCAGCCGGAGACCATCTACGTCGTACCCATCAAGAGCGACTCGGAACACTACCCGCCCGACGGAAAGCTGCGCGTGTTTCGTAGCCAAACCGGCGGAAACGAGTGGGAAGCACTCACGAAGGGTCTGCCGCAACGCGACTGTTACGTGAACGTCCTGCGCGATGCCATGGCCGTCGACTCGCTCGACACATGCGGCATTTACTTTGGTACGACCGGGGGCCAGGTTTACGGGTCGCCTGACGCTGGGGATAGCTGGGCCCCCCTCGTCCGGGATCTTCCGGCTGTCCTTTCAGTCGAGGTACAGACACTGTCATGATCCGAGTCCTGCTCACGGCACATCTTCGTACGCTGGCCCAGGTCAGCGGCGAGGTGAAGCTGGAAGTGGCGAGCCCGATCACGCAGCGCACGGTCCTCGACGCGCTCGAGGCCAGCTACCCGATGCTGCGGGGAACGATCCGTGATCATGTCACCCGCCAGCGCAGGCCGTTCCTGAGATTCTTTGCCTGCGCGGAGGATCTTTCCCACGAACCACCGGATGCTCCCCTGCCCGACGCAGTTGTCACCGAGGCCGAACCATTCCTGGTGATCGCGGCTGTTGCGGGTGGCTAGCTAGAGCATTTTTTCCTAATGGTGTAGACCGGAAAACTGCACCTGACGCGGCCATTCCGTCAAAGAATGGCCGCACATAACCGACCTCACCGGACCACAGTATTAGGAAAAATGCTTTAGAGCACTGCGTCGTAGTTCGAAAACACTGCAGGCCCTTTATCCCTCCAGTGCATTTTTTGCCTGCTGATCGAAAATATTGGTATTGAACCAGTTGGGGTAAATCGCAGCCGGTTTGGTCGTCTCGTCTAGCCTGCCTGACTCATCCGGGCTCAGCGTCAGGCTGGCGGCGGCCGAATCGTCCTCTAATTGTCCCAGCTTGTTTGCGCCAACCAACACGGATGCAACTGCAGGCCGGGCGAGAAGCCACGCGATCGCAACCTGGGAAGGCGATGCCTTGTGGTTTGCGGCGATCTCTTTCAACACATCGATCAGCGCATAGCCGCGATCGCGATCGAAGGGCAAGATGTCAAAGCCGGTTAGCCTTCCCCCATCGCCTTGCGGATTTTCACGGGAATACTTTCCACTGAGAAACCCGCCAGCCAACGGACTCCACACCCATGATGCCAATGCCGGCTTCCAGAGCCAGCGGCACAATCTCGTGCTCGATATCACGGCCCACCAGGGAGTAGTACATCTCCGCAGCCTGGAACTCAGCCCAGCCGTTCATTCTCTGCACGCCCAGCGCCTTAGCGGCCAGCCACGCAGGCCAGTTGGAAAACCCTGCGTAGCGCACTTTGCCCGCGCGCACCAGATCGTTCAAGGCGCTCAGCGTCTCTGCCACGGGCGTGTACTTGTCAACCCGGTGGACCAGGTAGACGTCCAGATAATCCGTTTTCAGTCGTCTCAGACTTTCTTCAGCGGACGCGATGACATGCTGCCGCGATAGGCCGGTGTGGATCAAGGCGTCTCCGGTGCGGAATCCAACCTTGGTGGCGATGACTGTGTCTTCCGTCGAGCCCCCAAAGCCGCGGCCAGCATCTGCTCGGATTGGCCGCCGGTGTACGCGTCCGCGGTGTTAAAGAAGTTCACACCCGCGTCCAACGCTTTGCCCACCATTTCGTCTGCGCCCTTCTGTCCCACCTTGGAGACCGATGCCATTGGACCCTCGGCAGAGCCGAAGGTCATCGCTCCCAGGGCCAATTTCGAGACCAGCAGCCCAGTATTTCCCAAACGCGCGTAGAGCATTCGGACGTTCCCCCTCATTCATAGATGCCGGCTAAAAAAAAATCTATGGCTGTCGATTTCGATCTATCTTATTCGACGTTCTAGTAGAGTCAGAAATTCACCCAGAGGAGACACGACCATGCGATTCATGATGCTGATGATCCCCAAAGACTACGAGAAAGCCGAGCCCGGAGCTATGCCTAGCGCCGAGGCCGTGGCGGCAATGATGAAGTACAACGAGTCCCTGCAAGAGGCGGGGGTGTTGCTCGCGCTCGACGGTCTGCAACCGCCGTCCATGGGGGCGCGCGTCACGTTTCCCGGCGGCAAAGCGAAGGTTGTCGACGGACCCTTCACCGAAGCCAAGGAGGCGCTCGGCGGTTACTGGATGATCAAGGTGAAGTCAAGAGAGGAAGCCATTGAGTGGGCAACCCGCTGCCCCGGGAATGATGACTGCGTCGTCGAGGTGCGCCAGGTGCAGGAATTTTGTGACTTCCCTGCTGACGTGAGGGAGGCTGCCGCTGGGTTTGAAGATTTGCAAGCGCAGTTTGGGCAGCGCAACACGGCATGAGGCGCTGCCCGCGGCGCCTCCGCTTGCACCGTCGGATCGAAGATGGTGTGATGGTTTTCTGTGACCATGGCCGGCGACACGCATCGGACAATTGACGCGGTCTGGAGAATCGAGTCGCCCAGACTCATCGCCGGGCTGACCCGTATGGTGCGCGACGTCGGCGTTGCTGAGGACCTCGCTCACGATGCGCTCGTGGCAGCACTGGAGCAATGGCCGAAGTCGGGCGTTCCGGACAATCCGGGCGCCTGGCTCATGACCACGGCCAAGCATCGTGCCATCGACCGTTTCCGGCGAAGCGCACTGCAGGAACGCAAACTCGATGAAATCGGCCGCGACCTTGCATACAAGGAGATGGCTGTGCCGGACATGACCAGCGCGCTGGACGACGACGTCGGCGATGACCTTCTGCGCCTAGTGTTCATCTCCTGCCATCCAGTGCTCTCCACGGAAGCGCAGGTCGCGCTCACGCTACGCCTCCTGGGAGGGCTGTCGACGGGAGAGATCGCGCGTGCGTTCCTGGTCCCGGAGAGTACGATCGCGCAGCGCATTGTGCGCGCCAAGCGGACGCTCACAGAGGCGCATGTGCCTTTCGAAGTGCCCCGCGGTGCCGAACTCGCTGCTCGTCTCTCGTCTGTTCTGGAGGTTATTTACCTCATCTTCAACGAGGGATACTCAGCGACCTCGGGTGATGACTGGATAAGACCTGAGCTCTGCGAGGATGCGCTGCGCCTGGGGCGAATCCTGGCCGAGTGCCTTTCGCAGGAGCCCGAGGTTCACGGCCTGGTAGCTGCTTATGGAGATTCAATCGTCGCGCTCCAGGGCGCGGGTAGGCAGCCCACAGGAGAGCCCATCCTGCTGCTCGATCAAAACCGCGCGCAGTGGGATCGACTTCTCATCCGTCGTGGTCTCGCCGCACTGCAGAGGGCCGAGCAACTGGGCGGCGGCCTTGGGCCGTACGGGATACAGGCTGCCATCGCGGCCTGTCACGCGCGAGCCGTCACCGCGGAAGATACAGAGTGGACCGGCATTGTCGCGCTCTATGATGCACTTGCGCAGCTCACGGCCTTCCCCTATCGTCGAGCTGAATCGTGCGGTCGCGGTGGCCATGGCATTCGGTCCGCAAGCCGGTCTTGAGCTGGTCGACGCACTCGAATGATCCGGCACTCAAGAATTACCATTCTCTTGCCGAGCGTACGGGGCAACCTGCTCAGCAAACTCGGCCGCTTCAGAGAAGCGCGAGGGGAGTTCGAGATCGCGGCGTCGCTCACTCGTAATGCGCGCGAGCGCAACCTGCTGCTGGAGCGCCCGCGCGTGCGACACGCCATCCAAATCTGGTTGATGGAGGCAGTTACTCTTTCTTGGCACATCCACTCGAGCCTCCCGTGCTCAACGCAGAATCAATGGCTTCGCGTATTCGTAGAGAGGCATACCGAAGAAATCGGTGACGCCACCCGTGGGAACTAAGCCATTCCTGCGATAGAAGCGCATCGCTCGTTCCAGCGGAGCGGTTGTATCGAGGGTAACCCGCTTGCATCCGGCAGCAAGTAAATCATTTTCTGCCGTACCAAGCAGCTGTCAGCAATACCGCGCCCTTGCCACGGAGGGCGAATAGCCATGCCTCGCAGGTGACCCTCTTCTCCTCGCATGCCGGACGCAATCGTCCCCACGACCTCTCCCTCGCTGGTGATCGCTACATACACCTTCATAAGAACCATGCGTTCTCGAATTGCTTCCGGGCTCGGAACTGTGTCGTCGAAGGCCTCTGCGGTGTACTGAGAACGAAAGCGTTCAAATGCCGAATTCAGGCAGGCGGATATAGCCTCCGCTTCTTCTAACTGTGCTTCGCGGATCGCGACCATTGCGGTGCGGCCGTCGGCAGAAATTAGTCCACCATCAACATAATCTCGGTTGACTTGATGACTGCCGTGACATCGTCTCCTACTTTGATGCCCAGGTCCTCCACGCTTTGGCGAGTGATGACACTCTCAATAAGGTTTTCACCTACACGAACCGCCACCTTTGCTGTGAC
>CAWEZM010000018.1:0-258144 GCA_963813475.1 uncultured Acidobacteriaceae bacterium
ATAGGGCGGTTGGCGAAGGTGGACTGGCTTGGGCCAGGGGCCGGAGGCGCTTGTGCCACCGAGCTGGGAGCAGGGCTTGGCTGCGGGTCGATGGCTGTGGCCTGTTGCCCGGCACGCTGCCCCACGGCAGGGGCCGATTTTTTCTCCGAAGAGACGGCGAGACGGTTGGGGATGAAGTTCTCCATGGCAATGATCATGGCGAGGGCCTTGACCTGTCCGGTAATGCTGCCTCGGGTCATTTCGGGGCTGAGGTTGGCGATTTCCCAGAGGCGGTCCAGTACTTGTTTGCGGTCCAGATTCAGCTGGTGCTGTTCTTCTGCTCTTTCTGGACGAGTTGTTGCACCACGGCGGCGCGGTGCTCGAGCATGTAGGCGCGGACATGGGGTTTGGATTTGGTGTAGGCGGCGGAGTCGGGGTTTAGACCGGCTGCTTCGGCGGCTTGACGGTCGGTCATGGCGCCAGAGAGGACCAGGCGGGCAAAGGCCATTTCCTGATCGGTGATGCAGTCGCTGACTTTATTTTTGGGCATAGGTGGCTCCTGGTTGAGAGAAGTTTGGGACAGAGGTTGACCACTGCGCTTGGAGGCGCAATGGGACGAATAAGAAAATCCCGCCGCGGCGGGATGCTTGGATTCCGTTATTTTGAGACAGGGATCGGGTGTGACACCGGACAGCGATAAAACTGTCCTTCGCTCGCTTTAGGCTGAAACTACAGCAACTGCCGACCAGCGGGAGGTACGCGAGAGCCGCCCATTGTGCCGAAATCGTCTGCTAACAGGATATGGCGCGTTGCGGAATCGGACTAGGCCGCCGAAACTGTTTTCTTGTATCGACGGTTATCGTTTCGGAGGTTACTTTTGGACAGCACTCGTTGAAAACAAATCGGCTTTATCAGGCCGTATCGCGATCAGTCCCGAACAGCCTGCCCTGCCTGCCCCGGCGTGCCGTGTGGAGCTTGTCGAAGGGGACGGCTGAAAGTCAGAGGTGTCCAAATTAGCGCGCAAATGGCCTTCTGGACAGCGGAACTTGCTGAATGCGTGGAAGAGAACGTGGACAAGGGAAATCGGGTTGGTGCCGTGGCAGTGCTTCCGTGCATCCACCTCCACCCATGCCAAGGTGGAGATGGACGGACGGAGCTGTAGGGAGTTGTTAGAGGGAAGGGCGCACAGCAGGTCCCTCGGCTCGCTCGACAAAAATAAAGCAGCTCGATTCAGCGTCAGGAACTGCCGCAGGCAACCTCGGGAGCAAATCTAAGGGCGGCGGCCCACCTTGGCATGGTTGGAGGTGGATGGACAGAGTCGAAAAAGAGCTAACTTGGACAGGTCGGCTGAGAATGCCCCAGGACGGACCCGGATTTCTGTGCAGGTTGGTGGAACCAAGGAGCCTCGTGCGGCTTTCCGTGAAGAAAGCCGTATACGCAGACCTGCTAGAGCAGCGTGCAGGAAATCCGGGGCTCGTCCTGGGTGAACCCGGACCGCACACGAATGCCGACAGGCGAGCTAATAAAGAGTTCCCATCGTAACGGGAGTTCAGCGCCTGATCCTCAACGGTAACTTTTCGCGATTTCGGAATTCAGCTACCATCACAGTCGCCCTCAAATGACAAATTGCAGAAACCATCAGGATGTGAGCCTCTGTGTGCCCAAAAGCACGCCTACCCCACTCTGGCGCACACGGATCGCCAATGCAGGGGGTCTTTCGGCTCTTTTATCGCTGGCTGCACTGTTGGCAGGGTGCGGGGGCGGTAGCCCAAATCAAGGCGAGCAAACTCCCCCTTCGAATCCAACCCCGGTCATCTCCTCAATCACTCCAGCCGCCATCATCGCTGGAAGTGCGGCGACCAACGTCACCATCGACGGGACCGGGTTTGTTGCGGCGTCGGTTGCTGAGTTCAACGGAGTTGCCCTGCAAACGACATTTTCCAGTGCGACTCAACTGGCCGCTGTGCTCCCAGCCAGCGATTTAGGCAACGGCTCCATAGCAACCATCACTGTGTCTAATCCGAGTCCGGGAGGAGGCGTCTCCAGCGGCGCCAAGTTCAATGTAAATAATCCGTCGCCCGTGGTTACCAGCATCTCTCCCGCAAGCGTCGTCGCCGGAGCGCAGCAGCAGACACTCGATATTCAAGGAACCGGCTTCATCGCGACCTCCGTGGTGCAGTGGAACGGAGCCGCGCTGCAAACGAACTTCGTGAGCGGAACCGAGGTCAAAGCAGTTGTCCCGGTCCAGAATTTAGCCGCCGGACAGATTGCACAAATCACCATGGGGAATCCGGCTCCCGGCGGAGGCAATTCCGCAAATACTGCCTTCGATATCACCAGTCCAACGCCTCTGGTGACTGGCATCTCGCCGCAAACTGCGCCTGCCGGCGCCGCGATCGTGATCACGATTACAGGCACTGGATTTGAAGTGAACTCGGTTGCCGAGTGGAACGGCTCCCCACGGCCGACAACCTTCGTGCTCCCCACGAAGCTGCAGGTTTCACTCAGCGCCAGCGATCTTCAGAATCCAGGTACCGGCAAAATCATCGTGAGCAATCCGGGCCCGAACGGTTCTGCCACCGGCCCGGCTCAGTTGACGATTGAGGCGACCACCACCCCGGCCATCACCGCGGTGACGCCGCCCAACACCCTGGTGAATATCTCGCCCGCATCGCCATTGCCGATCACTATCCAGGGCACCAACTTCGCCCCAAACGCCACCGTTAGCGCCAATAACCAGGCTTTGACGATCGCCAGCCAAACCGCGACCTCAATCGTGACTGCGATTCCCCAGGCCTCTTTAGCGCAGCAGGGACAACTATCGCTGGTGGTCACCAATCCCGGTGCGACCCCTTTGCAATCCAATGCCTATGTCTTCAATGTGGTTGGCGTGCCCGCAATCGACGGGATCACGCCCAGCTCGGCGCCGATCGGTAGCCCGGATTTGACCATCCAGGTAACCGCCGGCGGCATCTTTGCAGACTCAATTGTGGAGTGGAACGGTACCCCGCTCGCTACCAAACCGATAAACTCCCCGCCCCCGTTTGGATCAGGATCTTCCTCTATTACGGGTCTACAGGCCACCATTCCGGCGGCAGATCTCAGCATGTTTGTAACCGCAAGTATTACCGTGTCGAGCCCTGAGAACGCCGGCGCTGTTTCATCGCCGCAGATTTTTCCCACGTATCTTCCATTGCCCAACAACACCCTGATCTACAACCCGCACGATGGGATGCTGTACGCGTCTGTACCGGGGTACGCAGGTCCGGGCCTGGGGAACAGTGTTGTGGCCATCGATCCCAATACCGGGGTCCTCACCAGAACGATTCCGGTTGGCAGCGAACCGAACAAGCTGACGATCTCCGACGACGGCACAGAGCTGTATGTGGGACTGGATGGAGCTGCGGCTGTGCGCCAAGTGGACCTGTCTACCGGCACGGCCGGCTTACAGTTCTCCCTGGGCGGCGGAACAGGCATCTACGATAACCCGTTCACGGCCGCCGCAGTGGCCTCTTTGCCCGGAGAACCCAATTCCGTTGCCGTATTGGACAGTACCGCAACCGTTAGCATCTTCGATTCGGGCACGGCGAGAACGAACACCGCCATGCTGGACGGCTACTTCAACCAGAACACCGGGTCGCTCAGCTTTGGGCCATCCGCAGCGACCCTCTACGGAACCAGATTTAACGACGGTGGCAGCAACTTGGCTCAACTCACCATCGACCCGACCGGCGTCACCGCAACGACATACTTCCCTGTCCCCCTATACGACTTTGGATCCGTGCAATTCGATGCAGGTAATCTCTACCTTTCTAACGGCGCGGTGCAGAGTGCAGCTAACGGCGCGTCGCTCGGCCAGTTCTACATCACTCCGACTACGTTTGCTGCCGGCCCCATCGTCTCCGACTCATCGTTGCAAAAAGCATGGGTCATTCCCGAAACCGCCCTTTCCGTCGATGTGAACCAGGTGCTGGCTTTTAATGAAACCACCTTCATCCAGGCGGGATCGATCATTGTGAACGGAACCAGCACCGCCGGAGCTGGACTGAACGCCGTCAATCTGGTGCGCTGGGGACAAGACGGCCTGGCGTTCAACACCCCTACCCAGATCTATGTACTGCAGTCCCCGGTAGTGAAGGATCTGTCGCAATCGCCTGCAGATCTTGCCGTCGCCATTCAAGCGCAGGGTACGGCGACCACCGGCGCCAGTGTCACCTATTCCATCACGGTGACGAATAACGGCCCCAACACGGCGCAGGGAGTGAGCTTAAGCGCTACGCTAGCGGATAGCTTTTCTTATCAGAACGCAATCACGACCGTTGGAAGCTGCAGCGGCTCAAGCGAAGTATGGTGCGATTTAGGTACTCTCGCCAACGGCGCAACCGCATCCATTCAGATCACGGGCACGATGCTCAGCCCTGGTTCTATTGAAAGCACGGCTACCGTTGCGTCGAGCAGCTATGATCCGGTGTCGACAAACAATAGCGCAACCGCTACCGTTGCAGTCACCGGGGCTACCTACAGCGTAATACCCAGCGTCTCCGGCGTTGTTCCCAATCTCATCCTCGCAGGATCCAGCACCACCACCCTCACGGTGAGCGGAACAGGGTTTACGCCTGCTTCAAGCGTGCTGTGGAACTCCAACCCACTGGCAACCACCTATGTCAGCGGTACTCAATTGACCGCATCCGTGGACGCTACCCAGCTCGCGACATTAGGTTGGGCACAAATAAGCGTGTCGAATCCGATACCTGGCGGCGGCCAATCCGCCGCTGCTGTGGTGAGCATTTATCAGGCTATGAATGTGCCCGCAACCAGCCTGCTTTACGACCCGTTCACGCGCAAGCTGTACGCGACTGTTCCCAGCACGGCGACCAGCATTGCGCCCAATAGCCTGGTAGCGATCGACCCGGCAAGCCTCACCGTCGGCACGCCGGTCGCGGTGGGAAATTCTCCCAATGCGTTGGCGGAAAGCGCTGACGGCAATTATCTCTACATAGGAGTGAGCGGAGTTCAGAGCCTGGGTCAATTCAACCTTCTCACTCAATCGCTCGCTGCAACCTATCCGATTACGGTGCCCGGCGCCGCAGGTCAGAACCTCGCGGCGACTAATCTCGCCGTTCAGCCCGGTACCGACACTACACTCGCAATCGCCACCGAATCCAACGGGCTCGGCATCTTCGACATCACCGGGAACGGGGGCGCTTTCCGGCCAAACTTCGCTCCGATCTACGAAAATGGCGCGCCGGCGTTTGCGAATGCCGCTCTCCTTTACGCGGAAAGCTCCAGTACCGCAGGGGAGGCTTTGTTGCGATACACAGTAGACGCCAACGGCCTGACGGCATTGGATGCCACTGGTCTCAATGGATTGGGCGGCACCGGCTTCGCCGCCACGCTCGGTCAGGATGGCCTGGTCTACGGGGATAATGGCGGGATCATCAATCCTGCAACGAATCCGCCCTCGCAGGTCGCACTGCTACCGCTAAGCCCGGGAGCGGCTGGATACACTTACTCCGGGGACGCCGAGGTGCCGGACTCTCCACAGCATAAGGTCTTTATTGTCGGAGTGAACCTCGCGGGAACGTTCACAGCCATACTGGAGCGTTTTGATACAACGAATTACATAAATGAAGCGCAAGTTGCTTTGCCAATACCAGCCACGTCCGGCGAACAGGCTTACCAGTTGGTGCGTTGGGGCCAAGATGGCTTGGCGGTGCTTGCCTATGATTCGGTCCAGGGAAATGTGGCCAACTATCAAATGCTGCTCATTCGCGGGCCCTTCGTGCTGCCGGCGGAGGGGGCCGTGAATCCGGCTCCGGGCCTGACGAGCCTTTCATCAGCCGCATTGGTACACAACACCGGCAATCAGTATCTGACCGCAATCGGGAGCGGTTTCATTCCGGGCGCCGTCGTCCTTTGGAACGGTACTCCACGAACAACCACGTTCATCGACCAGAACCATTTACAGTTTGCTGTCGCGGCCGCGGATGTAACCGCGCCGCAGTCAGTATTGGTCACCACGCAGAACCCTGGATCTTCCGCTTCGGCGAGCCTGCCCCTTAAAGTTCAATAGCCAAGCTTGTGAATTTTCCGGGGCTACGGAGTCTGCGTGAGAACTGCCGGAGCAGCGTGGCAGGAAATTCGGCTACGCTCCCACGGCGCGCCGGGGCAGGCGGGATGACAAATTAGAGGGCGGTGGCCCACCTTGGCATGGTTGGAGGTGGATGGACGGAGTCGAAAAAGAGCTAATTGGGACAAGACTGGCTGACAATATCCCAGGACGCAATCCTGGGCATCCTCTGCAGATTTCAAAACTGAAAATAGATAAAGTCGCGATGGCCAAAAAAGCCGAAGAACGCGATCGCGTACACACAGACGTTATAAGCCAGGGCGCGAAACGCCGGCCGCGCCCAGAGCCGGGGGACGCGCGCAGGGTGGGCGATCCACCATTCGACGACAAACATGGCGACAATCGATAAGACCAGATAGGGAGCCGTGGCGCGACTGAAGCCACCGACCTTTAGCAGTAGAGGATCGATCTGCCCCAGGGGAAAAAGATGGGTGGCGATAAACCAGGCGTCTCCCAGGTTGTTAGCGCGAAAAAATATCCAGGCGTAGGTCACCAGGCTGAAGGTAAAGACAGTCTTGATCAGGACCAGCCGGTCGAATCGCGTGGTGAAACGAGCCGTGGCCTGGGATACGATCAGGTAGATGCCGTGCAAAAAGCCCCAGGCAACAAAGGTCCAGTTGGCGCCATGCCAAAGCCCGCTGATGACAAAGGTGATCAGCAGGTTGGCATAATGCCGGGAAAGCTTCACGCGGTTCCCGCCCAACGGAATATAGACGTAATCGCGAAACCACGTGGACAACGAGATGTGCCATCGCCTCCAGAACTCACCCACCGAGCGGCTGAAGTACGGCTGCATGAAATTGATACGCAACTCGTAGCCCATCATCCGCGCCAAGCCCAAAGCAATATCGGTGTAGCCGGAAAAATCGCAGTAGATCTGGATGGAAAACAACAGCGTAGCCAGCAACAGCGCTGCCCCATCGTAATGCCGCGGCGTGTCGTAAATGAGCTTTACAAAATCAGCCACATTGTCGGCCAGCACCATCTTCTTGAACAGACCCCAAAGGGCCTGCACCAAGCCCGCCCGCACGCCTTCAAAGCTGACCTCCGGCTCGCGATGAAACTGCGGCAGCAGTTCGTACGGCCGCTCAATGGGCCCAGCCACCATTTGCGGAAAGAAGGCGACGTAGAGTGCGTACTCCAACAGATTCTTTTCTGCCGGCACCCTCCGCCGGTAAACCTCGATGGTGTAACTCATGGCCTGAAAGGTGTGGAAGGAGAGGCCGACAGGCAAAATGATCGCCAGCAGCGGCGGATCAAACCGCAGCCCGAAGAGGTGCGACGCGCTGCGAAAAGAGCCGGTCAGAAAATTGAAATATTTGAAGACCACCAGGAGTCCCAGGTTACAAAACAGGCTTACTCCCAGATACAGACGCCGCCGCGCAGGCTGCTCGGCTTTTTCGATCTGCAGGCCGGCGATGTAGTCGATGACCGTGATGGCCCAGATCACAAAGATGTAGCGCGTGCTCCAGCACATGTAGAAGTAGTAGCTGGCGATAAGCAGAATGATCTTGCGGGCCGTGCCGCGCGTGGCCAGGAATAGGAGCCACACGAGGATAAAAAATAACAGGAACTGAAAGCTATTGAAGAGCATGGGAGCTCTCCTTCAGCAGCTGAAACAACGCCTCCGTATACACTCGCGCGCCGGCTTCATTCAGGTGCGTCTGATCGGCAAAGAGCCGGTTGGGATAAAGAAAGTAGTCCGGGCCGAGCAGCTTGCATGAAGTCGTCTGCTGGAGCAGCGCAGCAAAGCGCTCGTCACGCGCCGCCGCAGGCGCGGCTTCTCCCTGCCGGAGGTAATACGGCACGTAGTAACAATCCATGTGATACTGCCGCACCAGTTGGTTCAGTTGACCAATCTGCGTGCTCTTCGATGGAGCAACCCGCGCGAGCACCTGCGCCGGCTGGTCGGAAGCAAGATGAAAATCTTCCGGCAGCCGTCCTCCGGGAAAGTGGCTTTGCTCGGTGATCAGATGGTAGCCTCGCTCGGCGATCACCGCATGCTCGTTTTCCTCCGACTCGCGGTAGTAACTCAAGACACCGCCATGGCTGGGCGCTGCAAGCAGGAAGGCGGTCAGGTCTCTGAGGAAATTACGAAAGGGGAAGAGCGCATCGATCACGGCGTGATCGTCGGGAATGAAATGAAAGATGCCGCGCCGGGGTGGATCAGGGTTCCACGGGAGCGTAAGCAGCAGTACGTTGGGAGCCTGGCCCCGCGCACACAGGGCCGCCAGCGGCGGTAAGAACAAATCGCTACCCGGAAAACCAGAGTTGAAGGATGAGACGTTTCGATGATCCGCCAAACTCATCTGGTCAAACCATGCGGGAACAAAACCCGCGAGGATCTTGCTGTTGCCGAAGATCAAGACCCGGGTGACCGCAGGGTCAGAAGGAAAGACCTTGCCCTTCTGCTCCCATTGCAGCTTGGCGCCGAAGACTATATCGGAGCCATTCTTCAGGTAGGGCAGACCGCGGGACAGTCCGTAAAACGCCGCCCAGAATATCGCGAAGAACAAAATCGTCCAGCCAAGGGCCGACGGGGTCCTCCGCTTCGCTAGGGGCTCCTGCTTGGCGGCGTCAGAGAGAGAGTTGGGGGCTGCTTCGACGTCCAAGATAGTCCTTGAACTCTCATCGTATTACATGCGGTTGGAGCATTTTCACTTCTGCTGTGTACTAGTGAGGGTAGCGCAGCGTTGAGCACAGGACTACGTCCCATAAGCGCTAACTTGTTTAGGATGTTTTTCGTCAAAACTCCCACAAAATCGTCATCCTGAGCGGAGCGCCTCACAGATTTATCCGCGTGACAGAGCGCTTGGCGCGGAGTCGAAGGACCCCGGCGGTGCTTATCTTACCCATGCTGCTCGGAGCTTTCGACTACGGAAGCTCGAGAACAGGATCTGCTGCGGTGCGCACTTGTAAAGCGTGCATGTATGGCTGCCGAGAATGTAGATGTAGCCACCGGACACAGCAAGATGCTCGCAAGTTCTTGGTCCTCGGCCCCAGGGAAAGACCATCGCGGGTCCGCCCGGTGCGGGCTTCGGCGGTCGAAAAGCTCCAAGCAGCATGGGAAAGATAAGCACCGCCGGGGTCCTTCGACTCCGCGCCGCCAAGCGCTGCGTCACGCGATAAATCTGTGAGGCGCTCCGCTCAGGATGACGTTTTTGCGGCGAGTTGAAGATGCAAAAGCCAGCGTCTTCTCGGATTTCTATTGTTTGCCAAACAAGTTAGCACTTATGGGACTACGTCCTGGGGCATTCTCAGACGTCCCTTCGGGACTAAGGCCTGTAATCGGGGGCTTTCCCCTTTGCGCTCTAGCCCGAACCGCTGGTAAACATCATCACCAGCGAGAGGACGATGACCACGGCCGCGGTGAGCCAGGCCACGGTGTTGAACCAGCCTGAGTTTACAAAATCGCCCATCAGGTCCTTGCGATTGATGAGCAGGAGCATGAAGACGATCACCAGGGGCAGCAACACGCCGTTCAATACCTGCGACAGGATGACCATGCTGATCAGTTTGGCGTTGGGGACAAACAACACGGCGAGCGCCCCACCCGCCACCAGGAGGGTATACAGCCAGTAAAAGACAGGCGCGTCTTTGAAGCCGCCATCCAGGCCGGACTGCAGACCCAGCCCCTCGCATACCGTGTAGGCAGTGGAAAGGGGCAGAATCGAGGCCGCAAAGAGCGACGCATTGAACAGCCCCACGGCGAACAGCAGGAAAGCATAACGCCCGGCCAGCGGCTTCATCGCCTGGGCCGCGTCCGCCGCCTCCTTGATCGCTCCCATGCCATGGGCAAACAGCGTGGCGGCGCAAGCGACCACGATGAACCAGGCCACGATGTTGGTGAAGAACGACCCGATGATGACGTCGAGACGCGAAGCCGCATAGCTCTTGGCCGTAACCCCCTTTTCCACGATCGAAGACTGCAGGTAGAACTGCATCCAGGGAGAAATGGTGGTGCCGATCACTGCCACGATCATGTAAATGTAACTTTTTGAGTGCCATATGGAGCCTTTGGGCAGCTCAACCGTGGCCACCATGGCTTCATGCCAGCTGGGCTGGGAAAGAACGCCGGTGACGATATAGGCAATATAGAAAACCGACGCCGCCAGAAAAACCTTTTCGACGCTCTTAAAGTCTCCCTTAACTACCAGAAGCCAGATCAACAGGGCGCTGCCGGGCACGGAAATATATTTGCTGACGTGGAAGAGCTGCATACTCCCGGCAATGCCGACGAACTCCGTCATGACGTTGCCGAAATTGACCACTACCAGCAGCAGCATCAAGATGAACGTCATGCGCAGCCCGAACTCTTCGCGAATCAGGTCGCTCAGGCCCTTGCCGGTAACCGCCCCCATGCGCGCGCACATTTCCTGCACCACCAGCAAAGCCACCGTGATGGGGATCATGGTCCACAGCAGGGTGTAGCCGAACTGGGCTCCGGCATTGGAGTAGGTGAGAATGCCGCCCGAATCGTTATCAATGTTGGCGGTGATAAAGCCCGGCCCCAGCACGGCGAGGAAGAGCAGTATGCGGATTCGCCAGCGCTTGAGCATGCGGTCAGGGTATAGATTTCAATTTGAATTTCAGGCTACTGGTGTCCCGAATTTCCTGCACGTGGCACCAAGCAACAGCCAAGTGTGCGGCCCCGGCCAGCCGGGACCGCATGAAGTACATCAACGCCACCAAACCTCACAGGAAATCCGGGGATTTCACTTCATTGCTTTGCGCGCAAAAACGCGATCACATGATCTGCCTGCACTACACCCACCAGCCGGTTTGCTCCATCCACCACCGGTAGCGCATGCAGATTGTACTTGTCGAAGAGTTCTGCGACTTCATCCTGGTGGGCCTCGGCCTGACAAGAAATAATGCGCGGCTCGGCAAGGACGGTCACCCGCGTCTCGGGCAGGGCCAGTATCAGGCGCGACAGCGGGACGACTCCCTCGAGCACATCATTATGGCCGGTGAGATAAATCTCGGTTACTCCCTCGGGGTCGCCATCAAACTCACGCAGTGCGCGCACCGCATCCGCGACCGAGACGCCGGAGCCCACCTGTACGCAGTCGGTGGTCATTCTGCCGGCAGCGGAATCTTCCCGGAACTCGAGCAGCTCCTCTACTTCATGCCGCTCTTCGGGTTCCATCTCCTCGAGGATCGCCTCGGAGCGCTCGTCGGAAAGCTCGGCCAGCAGATCGGCGGCCGCCCCTGGATCCATCTCTTCCACGATGTCGGCTACGCGGCCGGAATCGAGCGATTCGAGCAGGGACTTCTGCAGCCGAGGATCGACTTCCTCCAGCGCTTCTGCTGCTACCTCCTCGTCGAGGGAGCCGAAGACCGCTTCGCGCTCAGGCGGCGGCAGGTCTTCCAGGATGTCCGCGAGATCGGAAGGGTGCATATGAGCAAGCCGCTCATGTTCGATCTTCAGCTTCACCCGTCGCGCCGGATCGACTTCGATCAGGTCCACGAACTCCCAGGGAATGACGCTGGCGCGAAACTGCATGGCGAACTTCGCCAGTGTGTGCCTGGGCATCGTACCTTTGAGCAGCCTGCGCACCGCCCCCCGCAGCCCGACGGCCACCTCGGCGACACGCAATCCCTCACGGCCGTTCTCAAGAAACCACTGCAGGTCGACGTCGTTGACCCGCACCACCTTCCTGCCGTGCACATCGATAATTTGCCGGTCCAGCACATCTTGGTGGAGGAGCAGGAGATTTTCATCTCCGCGGAGGGGCTGAAGCAGGGCGTCCTCGCGCAATTCGATGGTTCCGGCCGGCGTCTGCAGTACATCCTTTACGGCAACCAGCCTGGCTCCCTCCCGTGTTTTGAGGAGTAGGCCCGCGACATTGCCCGCGGCTAGTCCGGTAGCCACCGCGACGTCCTTCAGGCGGCCCTGCACGCGACCCTGCCGGTCTGTGATCAGCGTACCGAGCAGGAGAGTTAGGCTGGCGTGTGTAAGGTGCTTTTCGTGCATCGAAGGCCGGTTGCAGTCTAACAGCGTTCGGGGGAAGGTTGGAGCAGGTTAGTAAGAGAGTCGCGGCAGGGTCAATTTAGTAACCCTGGGGAGGAAGGCTGGGGGAACTCCCTCGAACGTACGGCACGGCTTTTAGCCGTGCCGTACGTATAGGTATGCAATCGGAGAGGGCTTTGGAGTCGGCGTGAGAACTACCCTTTCCAGATTAAGTCCCGTAGGGACGGCTGAGACGTAGCCCAGGACGGTAAGTCCTGGGAATCGATCCCGAGAGACGACACCAGTCGCCGCAGAGCCTGCCCTGAGACCTTGTCGAAGGGGACGGCTGAAGAGATGACCCAGGATGCCAATCCTGGGGTATCTCTGCCTCTGAAATGGACTATTCGCGATTCGGGGAAGCCCAACCCAGGACGATGTCCTGGGTCACGTTCTACAGCCGTCCCTACGGGACTTGGCAATCTGGTGAGACTAGATGTCTACTACTCACGCAGACTCTTCGGCCCCATAAGTGTGGTTTTCCATGATTCACGCTGAAATTTCTTTGTGACCACCATCGCATTGCCAGGCTGTGAGAGTGGCTTAGTTTGGTCGTTCCGGGCGGGTCTTCGGATGAAAACGCTCATCGAGCGGCTGTCTGCCCTGATAGCCAGCCTCTACGGTGTGCCAGTAGTCGATTTTTGCTTCGCCCAACTGCCAGCAGAGTAGAACGATCTGGTCGCCGATCTGGCATGGAAAATCCAGCAATCCCTTATCGAGGTCCTTTACCTGGACACCAATCGAATCGATTTCCTGGATCGCATCCTGGGCTTGCTGGACCGAGGCGCGCTGGGCCATGCGCTTACGCGCCACCGCTGCGACATCCACCAGCATCCCTCCCGAGAGGAAGATATTCTGGCTGAGCATCTGCAATTCCGCTTCGACCAGACCGGCACTCGCTTTGCCTTCGATCGCCCGCCGCAGAAGGGATTCGAGAATCGGCAAGAGCGACTGCGCCTCATCCAGAGAGAATGTCTTCATAAGTACGGCCTTCGTCCAAACCTCATGATAAACCACCTTGATTTGTGGCCCCTTGGCGAGGCAGGTATCATGACAGAGCGATGAGTTTGCCCGATACCATCTTCATTTTCGGACTGGCGCTGGTAATTTTTGGGCCCAAGAAGCTGCCGGAGATCGGCCGTCAGCTAGGCAAGCTGGTGCTCGAATTCCGCCGCGCCAGCAACGAGTTCAAGATGCAGATTGAGGAAGAGTTACGCGCCGCGGAACTGGCAGATCGCCAAAAGCAGATTGCCGCCCCGCCAGTTACCCCATCGCCGGCCCCGGAATCCACCTCAGAGGCCCTGACCATACGGCCGCCAAGTGACGGAACCACTGTCAGCACGGAGAGCCCGTCGTCCAGGGTGATCCCGGTGCACGAAGAAGTCGCGGAACTAGAAGCAGTCGCGGGGGACCATCCGGAACTGGCTGCCAACGGCCTCAAGCACGAGCCGGAGCAGGCAACCACGCATCATGACTGACATCGTGGATCGGGCACGTACTGCAGTGACGGAAAGAGCGGAATTGCCGGGCATGAGCCTCCTGGAACACCTGGAGGAGCTGCGCAAGCGCATCATTCGTTCTGGGCTCTATCTCGTCGCCGCCTTCTTCATCGCTTACTACTTCCGTCAGAAGCTCTTTTCGTTCATGGAGCGGCCCATTGTTTCGGCGCTCCAGGCGCACCATCTGGACCCTCACCTGGTCTATCTAAACCCGGTAGATCCCTTTAATTTCTTCATCAAAATCAGCCTGGTCGGGGGCGCCATCCTGGCTTCGCCCTTCATTCTGTACCAGGTGTGGCTATTCATCGCGCCTGGGCTCTACCGGCAGGAGAAGCGATACATCCTGCCCTTCATGACGGCCACCGTCGGACTATTTCTTGCCGGCGCCTTTTTCGGCTACCACTATGTCTACCCTGGCGCTCTCAACTTCCTCATCGGCTATGGCGATCAGTTCAGGCCGATGGTCACCGTGGGTGAGTACACGGAGCTCTTTACGACCGTGATCCTGGGCCTGGGGATCACCTTCGAGTTGCCGATCCTGGTCTTCTTTCTGGCCCTCTTCGGCATCGTGAACGCAAGATTTCTGTGGAAAAATATCCGCTACGCCGTCCTGGTCATTTTCATCATCGCCGCGATCATCACTCCAACCCCCGAGGTATTGACGATGTGCGTCTTTGCCGCGCCGATGCTCGCACTTTACCTGGTCAGTATTGGCGTCGCTTACATGGTCCATCCCAGCCGAAGGAACCGGCAAAAACAGGCATCATGAAGCGCTTCTCGTTTCTTTTTCGGCCGCTCGGCGCCGCGCTGCTGTGTTGCGTGTTCAGTGGAGTGGCTAGGGCGCAGGCGGCAGCACCGCTCCCCCGCTTTGACGGCGAGCGCGCTCTGACGTACACCAAGGAGTTCGTCGCTACGGGTCCACGTTGGGTAGGCAGCCCGGGACATGCCAAGGCCCAAGCCTTCCTCGAACGGCAGTTCGCAAAAGATGACCTGGTGAAGGACAGCTTTACCGCATCAACACCCATCGGGCCGCTGGCCATGACCAATTACATCGTCAAATTTTCTGGCAACAAGGACGGCATCATCGTGCTGGCCAGCCATTACGACACCAACTACCCGCTGAAAGATACCGGCTACGTGGGCGCGAATGATGGCGGCTCGAGCACCGGCCTGCTGCTGCAGTTGGCCAACAGCTTCCGGGGAAAGAAGTTGGATGGATACAGCGTGTGGCTGGTTTTCTTTGATGGAGAAGAGGCGATCAAGGGCTGGACAGACACCGATTCGACCTATGGCAGCCGGCATCTCGCGGCCAAGTGGCAGGCCGATGGGACGCTCAAGCACATCAAGGGCTTTCTCCTGGCCGATATGATCGGCGACAGCGATCTGGATGTGGAGCGGGACATGAGCTCGACCCAGTGGCTGCTCGACCTGGTAGGGCAGGCGGCAGCGAAGTTCGGCGACCAGTCCTACTTTTTCCAGCGACAAAATACGGTGGGCGATGATCACACTCCATTTGTGCAACGGGGCGTGCCCTGCGCCGACATCATCGATTTCGATTACGGATACCAAAACGCGTTTTGGCACACACCCGAGGACACCATGGATAAGCTGAGCGCCAAGAGCCTCACCATCGTGGGCGATGTCTTCCTGGAGACGGTGCAGCTGTTGAATCAGCGGTGAAATTCTTCCCAAAAACAAATGCGGGTAGAGGTTGAGGCGCACCGCAGGTCCCTCCACTTCGCTTCGCTTCGGTCGGGATGACAAGTTGGGGGTGACGTATCCAGTGGGCATTTGCTAGCGGAGTTCGAAGGTTGCTTCTGGCGGCGTTGGTTGCAGGTGGAGTGGAACAGCAGGTCCCTCGGGTTTCTTCATCAGTAACGACCGTAGGCTAGGATTGATCATGCTGGATGGCGCGCCGATCACATACTGGATAGGTTTCCACGTTGTGGTGCTGGCCCTGATCGTGGTCGACCTGGCCGTCCTCAGTCTGGGTAAGGCCTCCGCCCGGACCCGCGATAGCATCATTTTTGTCCTGTTTGTCTTTTCCCTCGCTGCGTGTTTCGGGATATGGATCGGACACGTTGAGGAACATCAGACAGCGCTCGAATTCGCCTCCGGGTACCTGATCGAGCTCTCCCTCAGCATCGATAATCTCTTCGTCTTCCTGCTCCTCTTCCGCGCCTTCGGCCTGAGCGCGGAGGCGCAGAGAAAGGCGCTCCTGCTGGGAGTCCTCGGCGCCATCGTCATGCGCGGAATGTTCATCTTCGCCGGACTCGAACTGCTGCAGCGCTTCAGTTGGATTCAGTACTTTTTCGGCGCACTGCTGTTGTTTGCCGCGCTGCGGCTGTTGCGGGAAAAGAAGGCCGGGGCCGCTCCCGCTCCAGCAAAGTGGATTACGCAATGGACAAAACGCTGGGGCAACAGCCCCAAATCTACTTTCTTCCTTGCGGTGATCGCCATCGAACTGGTCGATCTGGTCTTCGCGATTGATTCCGTGCCCGCTGTGCTCGCCATCTCCCACCACCCGTTTGTGGTCTACACCTCAAACATCTTCGCCATTCTCGGCTTGCGGTCGCTCTACTTCCTGCTGGCCGGCTTGCTTGACCGGCTGCGCTTTCTTTACCTCGGCCTGGCTACGATTCTGGGCTTTGTGGGCGCGAAGATGATGTTGGCGAAATACGTCCATGTGCCGGTCGGCATCTCGCTCGGCTTCATTGTCCTGGTGGTGCTCACAGTCGCGGCTGCTTCCCTGATCTCAACCAAGACCCACAGCGCGAGTACGCCTTGAGGGTTGCGATACGATGGACCAAGCGTGCGTAAAATTTCGGTCACGACCAAGTCAGGGCACTACACCGTTTCCGTGGGAAGCGGCATCCTGGAGTCCTTAAGCCAAGCGCATGCCGGCGCTCACCGGCAAGAAGCGCAAGCTCATCTTCCTCTTAACCTCGCCGGAGATCTGGTCCCTTTGGGGCGAGCGCATGCAGGATTCGCTTCCCCAGGAACCGGTGGTGCTGTTTTTACCCCCAGGCGAGCGCCACAAGCGCATGGCCCAGGTGGAGCGGCTGGCCACGGAGATGGCCAAAGCCGGAGCAGACCGCTCCTCCCTGCTGATCGCCTTCGGCGGCGGCGTGATCGGCGACGTGGGCGGGTTCCTCAGCGCGATCTACATGCGCGGAATCGATTACATCCAGGTGCCGACCACCCTGTTGTCGCAGGTTGATTCCTCGGTCGGAGGCAAGACCGGGGTCAATCTGCAAACCGGCAAGAACCTGGTGGGCTGCTTCTACCCGCCGCAGGAAGTGGTCGCAGACATCGCACTGCTCCACACCCTTCCCCAGCGGGAACTGCGGGCTGGGATCTATGAAAGCATCAAGGCTGGGCTCATCCGGGACGCGGCGCTCTTCCGCTTCATTGAGAGCCATCGCGAGGCCCTTGACCAGGGCGATCCCGCATCGCTGGAGAAGATGATCGCGGCCTCCATACGGATGAAGGCCGAGGTGGTCAATCTGGATGAGCGGGAGTTTGGTGTGCGGATGATTCTCAATTTCGGCCACACCATCGGCCATGCGATTGAGGCGGCGACCGGCTATCGTGCGCTGCTGCACGGCGAAGCCGTCGCCTGGGGCATGATTGCCGCGCTGCACATCAGCCACCAGCGAAACCTGGTAACGGCGGAAGCCGTGCGCCGCATCGAGGACCTGATCCGCTACTTCGAACCGCCGGCATTGCCCTCGCTCAGCGCCAAACGCCTGTTGCAGGCAGCCTCCGGCGACAAGAAGAATCGGGCCGGGGTGCGCCGCTTCGTTCTGCTGCAGGGCCTGGGCAATGCGGTGGTGGCCGAGGACGTCACCGACGCCGAGGTGCTGGCAGCCATCGACGCGATGTACCGCCTCTCCGCGGGCGGCAAATAGCCGTGGTCGCGCCTGGCGCTCAACCAGAGGGGTCCGGAGACGAAGCCAGCGCGGCCGCCGCCGTCCGCTCCATGTTCGATCAGATCGCCCCGCGCTACGATCTGCTGAACCATGTCCTTTCCTGCAACATCGACCGCATTTGGTGGTGGCGCGCGGCGCGCAGTTTTCGCCAGGTGCTGGCCCGTCCGGACGCGCAGATTCTGGACCTATGCTGCGGAACCGGGGATATGACGCTGGCGCTGCTGCGGCGCAGGCCAAAAGATGGACGGCCGGTGCTGGCCGCCGACTTCGCACACCAGATGTTGCTGCGTGGTGCGGCGAAATTCGTTCCCCAGGGTGGGATCGCCTTTGAGGCCGACGCCCTCCATCTTCCTCTGCCCACCGGCTCGCTCGATCTGCTCACCACCGCCTTCGGTTTTCGTAACCTGGCCAACTACCGGGCCGGCCTGGAGGAGTTCTACCGCACGTTGAAGCCGGGCGGCCAGCTGGGCATTCTTGACTTCAGCGAGCCCGGCGGCGTGATGGGCAAGCTTTATGCCTTTTACTTCCGCCGGGTTCTTCCTGCCGTGGGCTCGCTGCTCTCAGGAGTCTCCGGACCGTATCGCTATCTTCCCCGTTCCGTAAGCCAGTTCCCCACCCCTCCGCAACTGCTGCAAACCATGGAATCCGTGGGCTTTAGGGAGGTTTCCTGGACCTCCTACAGCTTCGGTATCGCCGGCCTATATCGCGCCGTCAAGCCGCAGTCTTCCTAGCACCACGGCGGGTTAACCAGGTGAGGTCCGCCCACGATCGTCCAATGCCCGGGTGGCGGCCTAACTGGATAAACTTAGGGAATGCGCGCGATCGTCACCTGGAAGGAACACCAGCAGTACGATGCCGAGTCTCATAGCGGCCATCACGTCGCCCTGGATGCGGACGCCGCACACGCCGGCGGCCCCAGCCCCATGGAGCTGGTGTTGATGGCCCTGTGCAGTTGCACCGCGGTCGATGTGGTCTCGATTCTGCACAAGAAGCGGGAGGCGTTCACCTCGCTGACGGTTTCGGCAGTTGCCGAACAGGCGCCGGAAGCTCCCCGGGTCTTCACCCACATCCATCTCACCTATCACCTGGGCGGAAAGGTCTCGCCAAAGGCTGCCGAAGATGCGGTTGCGCTGTCCAAGAATAAGTACTGCTCGGTTTCCAAGATGCTGGAAAAAGCAGTGACCATCGATTACGAGATCACCTACGAGGGCGCATGATCAATTTCTTCCGCCTGGTCCTCGCCGGGATGGTGCTCGCCATGGCGGGGTTGGTTTCCGCAGTGACGACGATGCATTTCGCCATCCATGGAGCGGAGGTCAAGGTTCCGGATCTGCAGGGGCTCACGGTGGCTGAAGCCGTGCACCGGACGGCGAATATGGGATTGAACCTGGGCATCGACAACAAGTACTACAGCGTCGATGTGCCGGCGGGCCGGGTGCTGGCGCAATCTCCTTTGCCTGGAGCCATTGTTCGCCGCGAATGGCGCATGCGGGTGACCGAGAGCCTGGGTCCGCAGCGGGTGGCGATCCCGAAGGTTGTGGGCCAGCAGGAACGGGTAGCAGCGATTGAAGTGCGCCGCCTTGGGCTGGACCTTGAAGAGACGGCGCAGATGCCCTACAGCGGCGTTCAACCAGGAACGGTGATTGCACAGAATCCGCAGCAGGGGGCAGCCGGCGTAGAACGCCCCAGCGTGAGCCTGCTGGTGAGCAGCCCTGTGGTAACTCCGCCGCCCGCCCTGGTGATGCCGCAGTTGGTCGGCTTGCCGCTGGCGACGGCGACCGCTTTCGTTGTGCACGCGGGGTTGAAGGTCGGGCCGGTAGAGAATAGCTACTCGAGCGCCCCTGCTCCGACCGACACGGACCCAGCCGCGGGACAAATGGCGCCTGCGGACACAGTGGATCCCGCCGGCACGGTGTTGAGCCAGAGCCCCCTTGCGGGACATCGCGTCGAACCCGGCATGACCATCACCCTGCGGGTCGCGCAGTAGAAGAGTTTGGGGTAACGACGAGTTAACCGCAGGTCCCTGCGGTTTCTTTCCGTTAATCCCGCGTTAGGCAGGCGGCGAAGAAGCCGTCTCCTTGGTACGCGCCGGGAAGCAAGCGCACGAAATCATCCGGCAAGGCGCCGGGGAATAGCCGGTCTGCTGTGCCCGGGAGGAGCACGCCTTCACCTTCCAGCGCCCGGACTTGCGGACGCCAGGGGAGCAGGCGGAAGCCCTTCTGCCGCTCCAGGGCCTCAGCCACCACTGCTTCGTTTTCTTCGCCTTCAAGCGAGCAGGTGGAGTAGACAAGCCTCCCACCCTCGCGCAAGGTACTCATCGCCGAGCAGAGAAGACGGACCTGGCGTTCATGCTGGCGCGCGAAATCATCCACCGTGATGCGATGCCTTATTTCCGGATTGCGGGCCAGGGTGCCCGTTCCGCTGCAGGGGGCATCACAGAGCACCAAGTCGAACTCATCCTGAAACGGCAACTCTGTAGCATCGAGAGCGCGGAAGCGAATCTTTCCCGGCTGCCCCGCCAGGAGGGCCTGCATGGCTTTGAGCCGCCGAGGGCTGATGTCGCACGCAGTGATCGTGGCGGCGGGATTGCGCTCGGCCAGGATGGCGGTCTTTCCTCCCGGAGCAGCGCAGCAATCCAAGATGGCAGTGCCCCTCCCTGCTAACTCCGCAATCAGTTGCGATCCCTCATCCTGCACGCGCGCTGCTCGCGCGCCCGTTACTTCTCCGCCGACTAGCCGCCAGGCGCGGGCCACGAAGCTCCCCGGCTCCAGTTGTAAACCCGGTTCTGCCTCCGGCGAGGCAAGGCGAATCGTGGTTGGGGGAGGAAGCTGGTCGTAACGGCAGATTGCGGCAGCCGCTTCGCTGCCATAGGCCGCCACCCACCGTTCCACCATCCACAAAGGATGCGCAGCGGAGGCCTCCGCCTCCTGCAGCTTCGGCGCCTGCGTCAGTTTGCGCAGTACCGCGTTGGCCAGCCCCACGGCGTAGGGATTTCCCGATTGCCGGACCAGCTCCACACTTTCAAAAATAGCGGCGTGCGCCGGGATGCGATCAAGCAACAGTAGCTGTAACGCTCCCAACTCCAGCGAAACCTGCACCGCGTCGGCCAGATGACCTTTGCTCCTGGTGAGCGCTTCCCGGATTCGCTGCTGCAGCACCAGTTGCCAGCGCAGCACTCCCATCACCAGGGTGGTCGTCAGATTTCTGTCTAGAGGCGACAACGCTTCCACGCGCTTCGAACGGAGCAGTATGTCACTGTGCGACTCCGGCTTCCGCTTCAGTTCCAGCAGCAGCTCGAAGGCGGCCTTCCGGGCGGGCGCGATCATGACATGCCGAGGCTCTCATGAGGATGGGGAGCCGAGCCGCGCAGGAAGTCCGCTACCGGCATTCGCTTCTTCCCTTCCACTTGAACCTCCAGCAGCTCAAGCCGCGTGCCCGACCCCGCGGCCACGAACAGGCGATCTCCCTCCACCATCACTTCGCTGGGAGGGATATCGGTAGTCCCAGCGGGCGCCATGCGATGCAGGGTTAGCTTTTTTCCGCGGAAGTACGTATAGGCTCCGGGCCAGGGCTGAAAGCCACGCCAGCGGTTGTAAATCTCACGTGCAGACCGGGTGAAGTCGACCAGGGCATCTTCGCGCTCGAGGATCGGCGCCAGCGAGGCCGCGGCATCATCCTGCGGAACAGGATGGATCGTACCCACCTCCAGGCGCTGAAGAGTTTCAAGCATGAGGCTTGCTCCGCTTTCGGCAAGCAAAGGGAAAAGTTGCTCGGCTGTCTGGTCGGGTTCGATGGCCAGGGTGCTCTGCAGCAAAATGTCGCCTGTATCCAGACCCTGGTCGATACGCATGGTGGTGGCGCCGGTCACGGTCTCGCCGTTGGCCACCGCCCACTGGATGGGAGCAGCGCCGCGGTATTTAGGCAGCAGCGAGGCGTGAAGGTTGAGGTTGCCCCATCGCGGCAACTGAAGCATCCAGTCGGGAATGATGCGGCCGTAGGCGACCACGATAATGGCATCCGGCTGGATCGCCTCCAGGCGCGCCCGCAAATCCGGATTGTTCTTGATCTTTTCCGGCTGCACTACGGGCAAGCCCGCTGCGCCTGCCAGCACCTTGACCGGGGGTGGTGAGGGATCCTGATCGCGGCCCCGCACACGATCGGGCTGGGTAATTACCAGCTCGATGGTATGACCAGCCCCAATGAGCTGCTCAAGAGTAGGGATGGCGAACTGCGGCGTGCCACAAAAGACGAGCCTCACCTACCATTCCCCGGCTCGCTGCAATTTGCGGATCTTGCGCAACACAAAGTCACGCTTGAGCGCACTGATGCGGAAGATGAAGAGAATCCCGTCCAGGTGATCGATTTCATGCTGAAAGGCGCGCGCCAGCAACTCGTCGGCTTCCCGTTCAAACCAATTGCCCTCCACATCCTGGGCGCGTATTTTGACCTTCGCGGCGCGCGCGACTTTCTCGCGAATATCAGGCAGGCTGAGACAGCCCTCCTCCTCGAAGATTTTCCCTTCTTTGGTGACCACCTCGGGATTGATCAAGGCGATCTTGTCCTCGGGGGTCTTCTGGAAGCTGAGATCGATCACTGTCAGACGTTTGGGAACCCCAATCTGCGGGGCAGCGAGGCCGATGCCATGGGCAAGGTACATGGACTCGAACATATCGTCGACCAGCTTTTTCAAATCCTCGTCAAACACGGTAACCGGCTCGGCCGGCCGCTGCAGGATGGGGTCGGGAAACTTGACAATGGGATAGACCATGCGACGGGATATCTTTCTTAAAATCTGCGAATCTGCTCCAGGTATCCCTGGTAGTTTCTGGTGAGTTCTCCGGCCGAGTCGCTGCCGAACTTTTCCAGCGCCAGCTTCGCCATAACGAACGCGACCATCGCTTCCGCTGCCACTCCGGCGGCAGGCACAACGCAGACATCGGATCGCTCGTAAGCCGCCTTGGTCGCCTCCCGTGTAGCGTAGGAAACCGAGCCGAGCGGCCTGCGCAAGGTAGAGATCGGCTTCAAATAACCGCGCACAACAATGTCTTCACCATTGGAGACGCCGCCCTCGATGCCGCCGGCGTTGTTGTGCTCGCGGGTGAACCTGGTCGGCGCGCCATTCTCCTCCGGGCTATAGCCGATGGCGTCGTGCACCGCGGAACCAAAGGACTCGGCAGCCGTAACCCCCTGGCCAATTTCCACAGCCTTGACCGCCTGCAGCGACATCACCGCCCAGGCGAGTAATCCATCCAGCCGCTCGTCCCAATTGGCATACGTGCCCAGACCTGGCGGCACGCCATGCACCACCACTTCGAAGACTCCGCCGATCGAGTCGCCGGTGCGCAAGACATGATCCACTTCCGCCTTCATCTGCTCTTCCGTCGCCGGATCGACGCAGCTCAACAGGATCTCATCGCGTTGGTTCAGCGCCTTAATCTCTTCCCAGGAGGCAATGCGCGGCAGCTCCACGCGGCCAACGCGCACCACATGGCTGCCAACCTCGATGCCCAGGGACTTCAGCAGCAACTTGGCCAGGGCGCCCGCCGCTACCCTGGCGGTCGATTCGCGCGCGGAGGCCCGCTCGAGCACGTAGCGAGCATCGGGGAAATCGTACTTCAGCGAACCGGCAAGGTCAGCGTGGCCGGGCCGCGGCGAAGCCACAGCTTTGTGCTTTGCCGGATCGCCCACAGCCACGGGCAGAACCTCGGTCCAGTTTTTCCAGTCTCGATTTTCAATTTGGATGGAAACCGGCGAACCAATGGTCTTGCCATGGCGCACCCCGGAGAGGATGTGCGCGCGGTCCTGCTCAATGTGCATGCGGCCGCCGCGGCCGAAACCCTGCTGGCGCCGCCACAGCTCCCGGTCGATAAATTCCAGATCGACGTCGAGGCCCGCAGGCAGTCCGGAAATGAGGGCGATAAGGCACTCGCCGTGTGATTCACCAGCCGTTGAAAAACGTAGCATCTTATGAGGCGAGGAGGCCTAACGTTTGATTGTAGACGATTTTGCCCGGGAGAATCGCTCTATGCCGCGGTTCAGTTCTGCACGATCCAGTCGTATTGCGCCTCGTCCAGGGGCACGACAGAGAGCCTTGACTGACGGACCAGGGGAGAGGCTTGAAAGAGCTGCTGTTGCTTGATTTCCGCCAGGGTCTTTGGCCGCTTGATCGCCGGGCCGACCGCGATGCGAATCAACGGAACCTTGGGATCAGTTAGATCGACAGACTTGACGTGGGCCAGACCCACCGCCGCCTTCTCGTCCCCGGTGTGATAGATCAGGAGCTTATCGCCCTTCTTCATGGCGCGGAGGTTTTTGACCGCCTGCGGGTTGGTTACGCCGGTCCAGTCGGTCTCCTTTTCCCGCACCAGGTCGGCAAAGGAGTAGGCGGTGGGCTCGGTCTTCAGCAGATAGTTCATGGTCTACTCCTCCGACGGGGACTTGGGCTTGAGGAAGGTGGCGGTGTTGAGCAGGGGCCTGTCCATGGAGCGCACCCAGTCCGTCATTTCGCCCGCCTCGCCCCCCTCGGCTTCGTGGCGCTCAAACTCGCTGCGCATAGTGTGCATCTTGGCGTCGATATCGTCGAGATAGTGGAGCAGCACCGCTTCCGGGATCATGGGCAGTTTAGGCGAACCGAACTCCAGTTTGCCATGATGGCTCAAGACCATGTGCTCGACCAGAATGCGGAGCGCTGGAGGAAAGTCCGGCAGCGTTGCCAGCTTCTTTTCAATCATGGCGATGCCCATGGTGATGTGCCCTACGAGTTGCCCCTCCAGGGTGTAGTCGAAGCTGGTGCCCCAACGCAGCTCCTCCAGCTTGCCAATGTCATGCAGAATGGCGCCGGTCAGGAGCAGGTCGCGGTTGATCTCAGGGTAATGTTGCGCAGCCAGCTCACAGATGCCCACCAGCGAGACCACATGCTCCAACAGGCCGCCCAACCAGGCATGGTGCAGGCTTTTAGCGGCCGGGGCCTCACGGAAGGCTGCTGCAAAGACTGGATCGTCGAGAAAGGAGCGCACCAGCGCCTGCAGGGAAAGATCGGAGAAACTGTCGACGGATTTGACCAGCGCCGACCAGAGCTCCCCCACGTCTTTGCGGGTATGGGGAACATAGTCTGCCAGTTCGAACTCGTCCGCCGTAGCGATGCGAAGTTTTTCCAGGTTCAGCTGCAGGCGGCCGTTGTAGCGGCAGACTTCGCCGCGAACCTTGACCACATCTCCTTGCTCAAACCCGGCAGCGACGTCGGCAAAATTGTCCCACATGCGGGATTCGATCTGGCCGGTACGATCGCCCAGGGCCAGCGCCATGTACTGGCCGCCATCCTTTCGGCTGCGCAATTGCCTGGAGGTGACGGCGAAGAAAGAGACGACTGCCTGATTTTCGAATTTGCCTAGATCCGCAACGTAAATCTCTTTCATTTCGCCTAAGGTTGTTGCGCGCCGGAGGCGTTGGACTGGCGGGGCGGTGGCAGGTGCGGGCGGCTTGTGCCGGCGGAGGGTGCATTACGCCGTCAGAAGCCGGCTGAGTGCCTGCGGGGGCCGGTTTGCCAAGATAGGGCGCCGGCGTTTCGTCGGGCTGCTTCGGCCTGTCGGCGTAGCGGGTCTTATCGCCCTTCGGCTTGGGCTTTTTCTGGTCGGTCGCCTGGTCAGCCAGCCCCAGCGGCGCGTTCTGTACCTTTTGCGACGCCAGGTCTTCAGGAGTCGGGGGCGGGGGTGCATTCGGGTCGGTCTTGTCTTTCTTTGCCTTCTTCACCGGCGGCCGGTTGCTCAGGCGAGTCTTGCGTTCATTCTCCGCAGGCGTGGTGCTGCTAACCGTACCATCGGGGTTTACGTAGCGCGTATCCGGAGTGGTGACACTCGGGTTCGTGTCCGGACCCGAGGGGACGTTGGCCGCGGCGACCTGCGAGGAAGCAGGAAGAGACTCACGCGGGGCCTGCCCGAAGCGGATTTTCTCTTTCTTGCCGGGCTTCTGCACGTTCTGTCGTTGTTGCTTGCCTGTTGCGTGGCCGGCTTGCTGGCGCCGGTGGCTGCGGTGGCGGCGCAGTGGCTGCCGTGCCGGCCTCTGGGGTTGCTGCGCTGGCGCCTGGGGTCGTTGCACCAGAAGTTGTTGCCCCTGGGGCCTGAGCGGCCGCCGTTTGCGTCTGGGCCGGCGCCGGAGTCGACCTGTCCCTACCGCGGAAGCGAGAGCGGGCAAACTTCTTCTTCTTTTTTTCCGCTGGGGGTGTGTAGGCGCTGTAGGTCAGGCGCATTTCGTTGCCGCTGGCCCCTGTATCCACCACTCCCGGCTTGAGATCGATAAAGGCCTCTTCGCGCAGCTTGGTCAGGTACACCCTCAATGCGGGCTGCATACGCTCCATGAAGAGCGCTTCTTCCACTTGCGGTTCCACTTGCTTGAAGCTGGCATCTCCACCCAGCTGACGCTGGGTGGCCTGCAGAATGATGAAGCCCTGCTTGGTGCGAATCGGCTGCGTATGTTGGCCGGCATTGAGGGCGAAGGCCTTATCTTCAATTTCCTTACTACCCAACATTCCACGGCGAAATTCGCCCAGATCAACGCTCTTGGGCGCGGTGGGGTCGGTGGGCGCCGGCTTGGCCAAATCATCGAACTTAGCCCCTGCAGCCAGTTTGGCTTCTATCGCCTCGGCTTGCGCCTGCGCAGCCGCGACCTGCGCCGCATCCGCCCCCTCTGCTCCGCCTGCACAGGGGTGGGGATCAGGATTTCGTTCAGGGTAACTGACTCCGGTTGGGCAAACTCAGTTTCGTGGTCCTTGAAGTACTTCTGTACATCCGTCGGCGACATGGTAATGTGCCGCCCTACCTCGTCCCGCACTACCTGTTCGGTAATGATGCTGTCGCGGATGTTTGCCTTGAAGTCTTCATAAGAGACGCCCTGCTGCTGAGCAGCCTTCTCCAGGTCTTCGAGCGAATCCAGGTGATTCTGCTTTCTGATCCCGTCCAGCCTCTTGATCAACTCGGTTTCGCCGGTGATCCCCAGTTCCTTGCCTTTGGAGAGCAGGAGCTGCTTATCGATCAGGTCGCGCAGCAGATCGGCTTGCTTCTGCTGTAGCTCGCGGGCAGGAATGGCCTGCTGCTTGGCTTCGCCATCAAGTTGCTCCGCGGCTCGATCGTAGTCTGACTGGGTGATGATCTGGTCATTCACCCGGGCGACAATGTCCTCAATCACCTTGCCGTTGACCGGCGCCAGGGCGGCTGGGTTTTGCGGGGCTTGCGCGTTAGCGGTTTGCGTGTTGGTGGCCTGGGCCAGGGACGGGACAGCGCTTAGACTCGCGCTCAGGATCAAAATCGCCGCGGATTGCTGGAATCGAAAGAACGTCATGGGTCTGGACATCTCGTTTAGCTGCTAAGTGAAGTCGCGGCTTTCCCTGAGGAAAGCCACGTCTGGAGCCGTTGCTCTGTATGCACCAGAAGTGAAATGCTGTAGCTCTTACGTGGTAGTTTGCCTGGTTTCGCACCAGCACCGTTGTGCAGCTACTGAAACAGACCGGATTTTCCAAGGTTTTGCGTCCTCGAGTACCTATCAGATCAGCTTACGTCCAATGATATACTTCGAGTCAAGAAACACTCCGGGCCGCGCAGCAGGGCTGCCTTCCTTCGCGCCCTCCGGACCCAGAGGAAACCCGCAATTATGGCCTCCCGCACACGACGGTTTTTGTTCTCCATCCTCCTCTTCTTTGTGGTTTGTGGCTTCCTTGGCACGGTGGTCAGCCAGAGGCTGGGCGCGCAATCCAGCACCGACGAGTCCGCGCTGCGCGACGATTTGCGCTCCTTCACCAGTGTTTATGACCTGGTGGAACAAAACTACGCCGAGCCGCTGACCGGCGACAAAGCGGAAAAGGCCGTCTACGACGGGGCCATCCCGGGCATGCTGCGCGTGCTCGACCCGCATTCCAGCTTCTACGATCCAAAAGCCTACGCCAAGATGCGCGAAGACCAGCATGGCAAGTACTACGGCGTAGGCATGCTGATTCAGCCCCAGAACAACAAGATTGTCGTGGTCAGTCCTTTTGAAGGCACACCTTCCTTCAAGGCCGGCATACGGCCCGGAGACGTGATTGTCGCGGTGGACGGCAAGTCCACAGACAATATGAATTCGGAAGATGTTGCCAATGTGCTTAAGGGACCCAAAGGTACTCACGTGCAGATTACGATCGCGCGTGAGGGCGCTGCCAAGCCGCTGGTGTTCGACCTGATCCGGGATGAGATCCCGCACAACAGCATCGACCTTACTTACATGGTCCGGCCCAACGTCGGCTATGTGCACATCACGAACTTTCAGGAAACAACCGGCCGCGAGCTTTCCGACGCACTCGATCATTTCGGCAATATCGATGGACTGATTCTCGATCTGCGGGGAAATCCCGGGCGGCTTATTGAGTGAAGCAGTGGCGGTCTGCGATAAGTTCCTGGAAAAGGGCCAGGTGATCGTCTCCCAGCGCGGACGTGCGTTCCCCGAGCAGACCTATCGCGCGACCCATGGCAACGGAGGCCGCGAATATCCCATCGTGGTGCTGGTGAATCACGGCACTGCCTCGGCTGCGGAAATTGTTTCCGGTGCGCTGCAGGATCACGATCGCGCCATCATCGCCGGCGAGACCACCTTCGGCAAAGGGCTGGTGCAGACTGTCTACCCCTTGTCTGAGAACACTGGACTGGCGCTGACGACGTACCACTACTACACTCCCAGCGGCCGGCTCATTCAGCGCAATTACAACGGCGTGTCGCTTTACGACTACTACTACAACCACGACCAGCCGCAGGATACGAAGAGTCGTGAGGTGAAGGCCACCGACTCCGGAAGAACGGTCTTTGGCGGAGGCGGAATCACGCCCGACGATAAGATTGACACCCCGAAGTCCGTTCCTATTCAGGAAGTGCTGCTGGAACGCTATGCGTTCTTTAATTTCGCCAAGCACTACATGTCCAACCGAACCGTTGGCAAGGACTTCCAGGTGGACGACGCGGTGATGGACAACTTCAAGCAGTTCTTGACCAGCCAGCAGATTCCCTACACCGATGCGGATCTGACTCCGGTCATGGATTGGGTGAAGGCAAACATCAAGGCTGAGATCTTCACTACCCAGTTTGGCCAGGAAGAAGGTTTGAAGGTGCGGGCCAACTGGGATCCCATGATCAACAAGGCGCTCGATTACCTGCCCCAGGCAAAAGCCCTGGAGGGTGCGGCCAAGCACGCAGAAACACAACGTGCCAGCGTGCGAGGAAACCAGTAGCCTGCGATTGGAAAAGTCGCACAACAAAGGGCACGGCTAGCCGTGCCCTTTGTTGTGCCCTGACACTAGGGATGAAGCTTATAAGGAGCCAGCGACTAAGACTGTGACGCGCTGGACGTCGATGGGATGCAGTCGCTATTTGAGGGAACGGCGGTGAGCTCTACACTAGCCGGCGAGCTCTTGAGGGCGTCCGGAAGGCTGCTGCCATAACGAATCATAAGTGATAGTAGCTTACGCGCATCCCAGTAGCGCGGCATGTAACGCCGCGGGTCCGAGAGACAGCGAAAGAGCCATCCCAGATACATGCGGTCTGCCCATCTCGGGATCTGCACCTGATCGCCGCTCAAGAAGGCAATGGCCGCCCCAATGCAATGGATGGAAGGCTTGCAGTTGAGCTCGCTTCTCAGATAAAGCCCGAGGCGCTCCTGCGTACCGCCACCGAGGGTCACAACGATATGGCGAGGACGCCGTTCATCGATCCGCCGCAGCAGCGCCGGATCAAAAATTGTCTTGCCGTAAAGCGGAGCGATGTACCGATCGGCTGCGGCCAACTCAATCCCCTGGCGTCGCAGCCAAGCGCAATTTCTACGCGCGCTTTCTTCGCCGGCCATGATCCAGAAGCTCCCGCCGGGCTGGTAAAAGTCGGGCTGCTTCAATAGAGAGGATAGATACTTCAGGCCGGAGACCCGGCGGATGGAATCGCGCTTGAGACGATTCCAGATCATAACCATGAAGGCACTATCAGTGATTACCAGGTCGGCGCCCTGGAGAGCTTCACGATATTCCGAATCGTGGGCGAGATTTTTCAGAGCTGGGGCTGCGGGAACCACCAGGAGGCCGCCCCCGCTTATCCGGGCTATTGCCTCATCTGCATCTCCAATAAAGAACCGAATACCCAGAATCTGGCGGAACTGAGCGCCTGCCGTAGCCAATGCTGTCACTCCCACAGTTTCTCTAAACTCAGTCTAGATCACTATCAGAGTTGCTTATTGGATGGGTATCACCAATTCGCATTAACCTTGGTTACGCTTTAGATACTGCCATCATTTCGCTTTCGATCCATGCATAGGTCTTTGCCAGGCCTTCTTTAAGGCGGATCGAAGGTTCCCACCCCAGATACGCTCTAATCTTGGTGTTATCGCTGTTCCTTCCGTTGACGCCCTTGGGCGCATCCAACTTGTACTTGCGCTCCAGCTTCACCCCGGCGATGGCTTCGGCCATATCTACCAATTGATTAATGGTCACCAGTTCGCTGCTGCCCAGGTTGATGGGCTCATGGATTTCGCTTTCGAGGATCGCCTGTGTACCCCGGGTGCAATCGTCGATATACATGAAGCTGCGGGTCTGTTTACCGTCACCCCATATTTCTATTTGATGTTTGCCCGATGACTTGGCCTGGATGACTTTGCGGCAGATGGCGGCAGGCGCTTTTTCGCGTCCGCCGGTCCAGGTACCCAAAGGGCCGTAGACATTGTGGTAGCGAGCCACTCGGCATTGCAAACCAAAGTCCTCTTCAAAGTGGCGGCACATCCGTTCGCTGAACAGCTTCTCCCAGCCGTAGCCGTCCTCGGGCAGTGCCGGATAGGCGTCCTCTTCCTTAAGCGGAACCACGTCTGCACTCGTTTGCTTGTCGCCGTTGTACACGCAGGCAGAGGAAGCGTAGAAAAATCGCTCGACGCCTTTTTCCCGTGCGGCCACAAGCATGTGCGTATTTGTTAGTACGCTCAACATGCAGAGAGCTTTGTTGTTCTCGATGAAGCCCATCCCGCCCATGTCAGCGGCGAGTTGAAAAATAATCTGCGCGCCTTGCGCCGCCTTCATGCAACTGTCTTTGTCTTTGAGGTCCAAAGTCAGATTGGGCACGCCGGGCGATGCCTGGTACCACTCGTCCAACGGCTTTACATCCACCGCGCGGATGACGTTTGCTCCATTGTCCAACAGACTCTTGACCAGGTGACCGCCGATGAAACCGCCGGCGCCGCACACCACTACCTTGGCGTTTTTCACCTTCATGTACAGGCTCCCAATGCAATCCGCGGCCCAGCGGCCTTACCCAAAGACCCTTGTCACAATGCCGCGGCAACGGTTAGTCTCTCACACTCCACGCACAACGATCCGGCCTGGAAACGTCGTAGGTAACCATAACGGAAACACTTCAATACAGAGCGCCGTATGCTTCCTGGTCCAACTCCTGAAGGAAGGCCTCGAGGAAAGCGATCCTGGGCCCCGCCAGCGTCTTCGCTGTATCCAAGTGAAGTTTGCCGGGCAACTCCGCCAGGGCCTTGCGCAAGGTGGTCGCGGCATCGGTGAATGTCGGATACCGCGTGTCACGGCCAATCTTAGCCGCCGCGCGCAAAATACCGATCGCCCCCAGCTGCTCGAGAATGTCCGCATCGCGCAGGATCATGCCCTCGATTGTGGACGGACTATGGTGCGGCTGGTGGGTGCGGATGGCTTCCACAACCTGTGCAACTTTGGTCGTAGGAAAGCCGGCTTGCAGAAGTGCTGCCGGGGCTTGCCTCATCGCGTAGCCGACATTATCCCAGCGGGATAGTTCGACCGGGTCTTCGGGCCGATGACCGATAAACACTCCCAGATCATGCAGCCACGCCGCAGCGTACACCACGTCGTCGTCGTAGGCGAGCCCCCGGCCGACCAATCGAGTCAACGCATAGAGCCGCGGCTGATGCCCCAGCTTATCCACCGGCAATGCCTGGCTGCGCACATACTCGGCCAACGAAGAACGAAAGTTGTAGCCTGCATCGGTACCGCCTTTTGCGTCGTCTAACGTTGTGTTCATCGGCGGTTTAACCTGCGGGAGATGCGCTTTGACCTCTGTTGTCTCTCCACCCCGCTTCCACGGCTCACTCGACGGCAGGCCGGGACAGGCGGGACAGGTTGTTTCGGTCCCCCGGTATGCCCCACGGCACGCCGGGGCAGACAGGGCAGGCGGGCGGCGAGATGACAGTTCTCGGATAAATCGGCCCGAAAATGGTGCTTCGAGATTAGCGCCCACTCTTAGTATATTGTTTCGCGGGACGCGGCCGGTCGCAAACCATGTTTCGGTGGTAGATGTGTTCGACCGTTTCGTGTCACACTTTCATTACCCATGATCAAACTGGATGCTCATGAAAGACTCCGGCGCGCAGCATCGCTGCTGGCGCATGAAGGGACGAACACGGGTGATCGGACGCTCCTTCTTCAGGCGTGGGAAGTTCTGCGTGGACTCCGCAGCGATGACTTTCCCGTGGACATGCGCCCGGCCTTCAACTTCTTACAGCACGAGATCGCCCGCGCTGAATCGGAGGATGTCAGCGCCCGTGACGTAGCCTTCCTGATCAACAAACTCCGCCAATTGGAATTGATGTGGATCGAGAGCCCTGGAGGCGCCACGAGCGGGGATAGCCCAGACAAAAGCTCATAGCACTCCGCAGCACACGGCAATCGAGGGGTCGCTCCACTACACTTCGTTCGGTCGAAAAACATTTCCACGGGGCCAGTTGCGGGCGGTGACACAGTTGCACAGTTGCATTTGAGAAAGGCGCACAGCAGGTCCCCATTCGACTTCGCTCAGGGCAGGCTCTCGGCTTCGCTCCCCCGGACTGACAAAGGGGAGGGTAGCGCTCACCTCAGCGGCGGTTACCGGGGATCGACAGAGCCGCAGGTAATCCGCGATTTTCATCCCCATGGGTGGGCCAAAGGGCCCATGACCACGATTCTAGGGAGTCAATCAGACGTGATCTCCGCGCTTACGTGGCCGGCCTCCGGAATCCTCACGGCGATTTCCGCTGACGAGGTTCATCTCTGGGCGTGGCCGCTCGAAACGGTTGCGAAGGAACTGCCTGCTCACATCGAGATCCTCGAGCCCGCGGAACTTGAGCGGATGCGCCGCTTTCATTTTGCTCGGGATCGCGGACGCTACGCCGTGGCCCATGCCAACCTGCGCAGAATTCTCGGCGGCTATCTCCACCAGCCCGCAAGAACAATCAGCTTCCGTGCCAATCGCTTCGGCAAACCCGAACTGGACGGCAACGCTTCTTCACTTCACTTCAGCCTTAGCCACAGCCATAGCATTGCCGTTCTGGCGGTGGCCCAAGGATTACCGTTGGGCGTGGATGTGGAAGAAGTGAGGCTCATCGAACCGGAAGTAGCCGCTACGCATTTCTCAGCCAGCGAACTCTCCCAGCTGAGTCAGTTGACCGGCGATGCCTGGCTCGACGGCTTCTATCGTTGCTGGACACGTAAGGAAGCAATCCTCAAGGCCGAAGGAGTGGGCCTTCATCGTGCGCTCGATAGTTTCGATGTTGGGTTGTTGCCTGGCGCGCCGGCGGAGCTCTTGGGGACGCGGATGCGCTTTTTATACCCGTGGAAGCTTTACGATGTGTCGCCGGCGCCGGGCACAATCGGAGCCCTGGCCACCGCGCTCGGCGAAGCCAGGATCACCTGCTTCAGTCTTCATTACTGACTCAGGCCACAACGCCTCTCACGCCCGTGTCCTTATTCTTCAGCATTCTCTCTCTGATCTCGCGGGCAAGCGAAACCACCTGGGGGCGAGTCAAAATCGTTCGATGGGTTCCGGGAATCAGCCGGGTTTCACAGCTACCCAGAATCTTCCCCTTCCATGCGCTTGCCGGCTCATGTTTGGGGCCCTGCTCGTCCTGGGCGATGAACAAAGTGATATTGCCGGGATAAGGTCTCAATTCGTAATCGCGGAGCGCGAGTGCCAGGTACCCTTCGGCTTCAACCCGCCCATGGGTTCTTCCCGCGCGGCGCGATCGGGCCGCGCGCCAGATCTTGATCTTGATCCTTTGATAATCAATTCTGCTCCTGATCACCTCGCGCATACCAAATGTCCGCAGCTGGAACGCTGCGCGCGCGCGAGAGAACGAGGCCTTCAGCGAATTCCAATCACGAAAGGGTTGATGCGCCGACTTGCCCGTATCGGGGTCGCAATCGAGAAGCGCCAATAGACCCACGGTTTCGCCTTGTTCACGAAGCTGGCAGGCGATCTCGAAGGCCACCAGGCCACCCGAAGAATGCCCGGCAACGTGGTAGGGGCCGGATGGCTGAATGGCGCGGACCTGGCGCACATAATTTGCCGCCACGGCCCTCAGGTTCGCTTGATGCTCATCGATGGTTGCCGGCAGCTGAAGACCGTAGACGGGTTGCTCCGGCCCCAGCTGGGCCGCCAGCTCGACAAAACTCAGCAGGCTCCCCCCGATGCCATGGGCAATAAACAGCGGTGGCAGATTTGCGCCTGCTTGCAGCGTTACTGTTGCCGGCCATCTCTCGGCAGAGCACTGACAAAGAAAAGTAGCCAACCCGTGAATGGTCGGATGTTCCACCAGCACAGAGTGGGGAACCTTGTAGCCGAACCATCGCTCGATCTGGGCTAACATACGCGCCGCCAGCAGGGAATGCCCCCCCAGCGAAAAGAAATCGTCATGGATACCGATCGTCCCGACCTTAAGCAGCTTTTGCCAGATTGCCTTGAGGCGCGCTTCGACCCCATCGCCTGGAGACGCCTCTGGTGCGGGAGGCAAAGTCGCCACGTGGAGACGCATCCCGTCCAAAGCCTGGCCGTCCACCTTGCCGCCGGGAGTGGTGGGGAAATAAGGCACCTGCACAAACTCACCGGGTACCATGTAAGCAGGCAGTCGACGGCTCAGCGAGTCCTTCCATTGGCTCACTCGGGACGCCCCCTCGCCAACCACGAAGGCGACCAGGCGCCGGTCGCCGGCCTCCAGTTCAATCGCCCGCACTACCGCGGCCTGCACTCCCTCGCATTCCCTGAGCACCGATTCAATCTCCCCCAGCTCAATGCGAAAGCCTCGAATCTTGACTTGGCCGTCGACCCGCCCCAGAAAGTCGAAGCGGCCGTCCTCGAGCTGCACTGCACGATCTCCACTCTTATAGATCCGCGTGTGCGCACCGTCAGGAAGAGGATCGGGAAGGAAGGATGCCCGGCTAAGATCGGGCCGATTGAGGTAACCGAGACCCACGCCTGCACCGCCAATGTATATCTCACCTTCCTCTCCCTGCGGCACCGGCTGGAGGTCTGCATCGAGAAGGTAAATGCTGACATTCGGCAACGGATAGCCGATGGTGATCTTCTCGACATCCAGGTTCGATTCTTGCCCGGGTCGCACAAATCGCCGTTTCGCTCGGCCCATATTGGTTCCAGAGCACGCGGCACATCCTGGCCAGAGTTCGGGCAAGGCTCAGAGGAAGAACCTCGCCGCCGGCGATCAGTTGCATCCTCGCATCGCCCTGCCACCCCTCTTCCAGCAGGAGCCGGAACATGGTGGGAGTGGCGAAGATGACGGTCGCGGCGGAACCACGAACTTGCTCAATCCGCGAACCGCCGCCATTGACCGGGTCCGTCTCGACCAGGTACAAACTGGCGCCGAAGGCAAGAGGCAGGAAAATTTCCAGACCAGCGACGTCGAACGCGATCGTGGACCAGGCAAGCACAACGTCATCGGTCTGCAGCGTCAAGTCCCCGCCAACACCGCGAATCGTATTGGCAAGAGCTCCATGGGTGATGCTTACTCCCTTTGGCTTGCCCGTCGAACCGGAGGTATAGATCACGTAAGCGACGCTATCTCCGGAAACCGTGCTCATGGCAGGGTCTTGCGGACCCACTGGAGTTCGCGTGGCCCGGAAATCATCGAGATGGATCACCTGGGCGGTGGTACTCGGCAGCCCACTGCTAAGCTTGTCGAGCGTGAGCACAAAGGGCGGAGCGGAGTCCTCCAGCATAAAAGCGATCCGCTGGCGCGGAGCCGCTGGATCGAGCGGTATGTAGGCCCCGCCCGCCTTCCATATGCCGAGCAGACCGGCAACCATCTCCGGAGAGCGGTCGAGAAAGACTCCCACCAGGGTGCCACTTCTCACTCCGGCCTCTCTAAGCCCCTGCGCGATTCGATCCGCGGTCAGGTTCAATTCGCGGTAGGTGACTTGCCGACCTTTGCATCCTACTGCTATAGCGTTTGGAAACGCGGACGCTCCACGCTCGAACAACTGAAGCACGCACATCTGCCGTCTCCATCCGCTCCGAGGGTGTTGGAGCGACATTCGCAGAATTCTGAGGTCTTCGGGGGAGTCGAGAGATCGCGTGTCTGGGGCCGGTTTGCGCAGAGTTCGAAATGCTAAGCCGGTCTTTTGTGACCAGTTTACGGGAGACACCTGTGAATTAACCGGTTGCACCCGCCATGCAACGTCAACCTGAAACAGAGCAGCCGAACACTCGCTCGCCGCTGGCTCAAACCAGTGACCTAAGTGCGAAAGTAAATCAGCGCACGAGCCAACATGTCACGGCAATGTCCGTAGATTGTCACTTCTTGCATGTTCGACTTCAGAACATGACTTGCAATCGGTGCAGCAGCATCATTTACCTTGGTCGCGCAGAGCCAGGCTGATGAGCGTCTTCTGTTCGAGGTCATGCGCCTTGGCCGACCCCGTCGCCGGGCTGGCTGCCGCCGAACGCTTGATGCTGAGCACCTTGCGTTCAGGAAAGAGCCTGCGCAGGCGCGGCACCACAAACGAGAGCGCCCCCATATTGTCCGGCTCTTCCTGCACCCAAACTATTTCGCGCGCGTCAGGATGGCGGGCGATTTCCGCCGTCAGTTCCGCCTCGGGCCACGGATACAGTTGTTCCAGAAAGACGATGCCTGTGGTGCTGTCCTTTTGCTTCGCCCGTTCGATACGCAACTCGTGACCGATCTTGCCGGTGCAGAGCAGCAGACGCTTCACCTGCTGTATCTCGGTTTCCGGCAGGACATTCTGGAAGCGCGGCAACTCGAAGCCGGCCACCGGCGAGCTTGCATCGGGATTGCGCAGCATGCTCTTGGGGGTGAATACGATCAGCGGCTTACGCCATGCCCGCATCGCCTGCCGGCGCAATAGGTGGAAGTATTGCGCGGCCGTAGAAGGCTGGCAGATTTGGATATTGTCGTGCGCCGCCAATTGCAGGTAGCGTTCCACCCGGGCACTGGAATGTTCCGGTCCCTGCCCCTCATAGCCGTGAGGCAGCAGCATCACCACTCCGCCCAGTAGTCCCCACTTGTCTTCACCCGAGGCAATGAATTGGTCGATGATAATCTGCGCACCGTTGGCAAAGTCACCGAACTGCGCCTCCCACAAAACCAGCGTCTCAGGATAGTCGCGGCTGTAGCCGTACTCGAAGCCCAGGACGCCTGCTTCCGACAGCATCGAGTTATATATCTCGAAGCGGGCCTGATCCGGGGCCAGATTGGCGAGGGGAAAATAGAGCTGTTCGTTCTCGATATCGACCAGCACGCTATGCCGCTGGTTGAAGGTGCCGCGCTGGCTATCCTGGCCGCTGAGACGCACCGGTGTGCCTTGCAGCAATAGAGAGCCAAAGGCCAGCGCTTCGGCCATGCCGTAATCGAAGAGCCGCTCGCCGCGCCCCATCTCCCTGCGTTGTTCGAGCAGCTTCTTGATTTTGGGATGAATATGAAACTGTCGCGGATACGTAGTGAGGCTGTTGCTGATTTCCTCGATCCTGGCGGCGCTCAACCCGGTGTCGACCTCGTACTCAGGCTTGTACGGTCCACCAGAATAATTCGACCAATAGCCGGGAAGCTTTGCCAGCGCCACACGTTTGGCCATCCTGGCCGCTTGCTTCTGCGCTTCGGCAAGCTCCGTCTGAATTTCCTTTACGCGCGCCGAGGGGTCCACGCCGATTTGTTTGGCATAGATCTCGTAGAGAGGAGGATGATTCTTGATCTTTTCGTAGCGCAGTGGCTGGGTAATGGTAGGGTCGTCTACCTCACTATGGCCGTGGCGGCGGTAGCCAACCAGGTCGATGATCACATCGGTGTGGAACGTGTAGCGGTACTCGATGGCCAGCGCGGCAACGCGAATCGCGGCCTCGGCATCCTCTCCATTTACGTGAAAGATGGGAATGGGCAGCCGCTCTGCCGATATCGGAGGAGAAGCGCGACGAGTAGCACTCCTCGGGGTCGGCGGTAAAGCCAATCAGATTGTTGACGATGATCTGGATGGTGCCGCCCACGGTAAAGCCGGGCATGGCCCCGAGACTCAGCGTTTCTGCCCAGATGCCTTGGCCGGCAAAGGCCGCATCTCCATGGATGAGCACCGGCAGCACCTGGTCCTGACCGTTTTCACCCAACCGCACCTGCTGGGCCCGTGCACGGCCCATAGCCACCGGATCCACCGCTTCCAGGTGACTCGGGTTCGATACCAGGTGCAGGCCGATTCTTCCCCCGCTCCTGGGGAGGAATTCCCCCGTGGCGCCTACGTGATACTTCACGTCACCGCCGCCCAGGATGCTGCGCGGATTGGCATCTTCGAATTTTGAAAAAATATCGGCGGCGGACTTACCGAAGGTGTTCGCCATCACGTTCAGGCGCCCGCGGTGGCTCATCCCCACCACAGACTTGATCGCTCCATGATCCGCGGCGCGGTTAAGAATCTCGTCAAGGAAGGGGATTAACACGGTGACGCCTTCAAGCGAGAAACGCTTGGTGCCCAAATAGCGCGACTGAATCACCTGCTCGAAGAGGTCGGCCTGGATCAACCGTTCGAGAATCTGTCGCTGGTCCGGCGCCGGCGTCGTCTGCTCCATGCGCTCCTGGATCCATTCCCGCCGGGCCGCGTCGGGAAGATGCATGAACTCGACCCCGATGCTCCCGCAGTAATAGCCCTTGGCTTCCTCGGCTGCCTCTCCCTCGAAGTTCAATTCCGGTACGGGCGCCGGCAGCAGGTATTGCCCCAGGGGGTCAAGGTTTGCCTGCAGATAACCCCAACGGCGAAATGCGTCGAAGACCTGATCGCGTTGCGAGATCGAATAAGTTGGCGGGGTGACTTTCCAGGGGGAGATTTTTGGTGACCATAGTCGTATGTCTACGACTTCATTATAACTTCCGCGGGGAACACAGGGTCCGCCTGTGGACGTATGGCACGGGTTTAGCCGCTGAGCTACCGTTGGCGCCTAAGCATGAAAAGACGTACCTAAGGGGCTAAAGAGTCTGCGTGAGAACCAGCCAATCGCTGCTCCGGTAGCGGGTGCTGAAGCCCAGGACTATGTCCCATAAGCGCTAACTTGTTTGGCAGACAATAGAAATCGGAGAGGACGCTGCTTTTTGCATCTCAAACTCGCCGCAAAATCGTCATCCCGAGGCGGAGCGCCTCACAGATTTATCGCCTGACACGACACTTGGTGGCGCGGAGTCGAAGGACCCCGGCGGTGACTATCTTACCCATGCTTTTCGGAGCTTTTCAACCACCGAACCCCCGAGAACAGGATCTGCTGCAATGTAAAGCGTGCGTGTATGGCTGCCAGAAATGTAGTTGCAGCCACCGGACATAGCAAGATGCTAGGAAGTTCTTGAATCTCCGCCCCAGGGAAAGATCGTGGCGGGTCCGCCCGGTGCGGGCTTCGGTTGTTGAAAAGCTCCGAAAAGCATGGGTAAGACAGTCACCGCCGGGGTCCTTCGACTCCGCGCCACCAAGCGTCGTGTCAAGCGATAAACCTGTGAGGCGCTCCGCTCAGGATGACGATTTTGTGGGAGTTTTGACGAAAAACATCCTAAACAAGTTAGCGCTTATGGGACGTAGTCCTGGGATATTCTCAGCCGTCCCTGGCGGGACTGTTCCTGGCTCCCATAGCTGACGAATCTTCACCGTTCGCCTCCGAGGATGTCTCGAAAGTCTCGGGTGTAGCGCCGTGGTCTCCCACATCTCGCGAAAAACGAGCGAGATGTGGCGCACCCGTCGATTCGTGGTCAGGACAGAGCGAGTGGTCTGTGTCGGACACAGCGGGGTCGCGCTACTCCTGCAGAACGGCCTTTGTCAGGTTGCGTGGATGGTCTACATCGATCCCGTTCTGGATCGCCAGCTGGTAGGCAAGCAACTGCAGCGGAACCACTTCCAGCATGGTCGCTAATAGATCTTCGGTTTTGGGAACCTCGATGCAATGGTTGGCTAGCTTGGCGGCCTCGTCATCTCCCTCGGTCGCGATAGCCAGGATGGTCGCGCCCTGCGTCCGCATGTCCCTCATCAACTGCAGCACCTTGCGATAGCGCAGCATGGCATCCGGATCCGATGGGTCACTGGTAGCAATCACCACCAAAGGCGCATCCGGGCTCACCAACGCGTTCGGACCATGCTTCAACTCGCCCGCAGGATAGCCCTCCGCTTGCAGATAGGCCGATTCCTTGAGCTTCAGCGCTCCTTCACGGGCAATCGCATAGTGGACGCCGCGACCCAGATAGAGAAAGGCACGAGCTCCCTTTAGCGACGGCGCCAGGGCAGCGATTTGTTGCTGCCACCTTCCTAACGCAGGCTCCAGTAGCGCGGGTAGCCGGCGGAGGTCCTCGGTGTGGCTTTCCACCGTCGGCGACGTCATTCTTCCCCGAATGCGCGCCAGGTAGAGCGCCAGCGAATAGAGAACGGCCAGTTGCGTAGTAAAGCTCTTGGTCGCCGGTATGGCCTTCTCCGGGCCGGCGCAGGTGGGCAAGGAAGCGTCTGCTTCTTGCGCCATGCTGGAACGAGGGTTATTGGTAATGGCCAGCGTGGGCAGGCCGCGCGACTTGGCTTCCCGCAATCCGGCAAGCGTGTCAGCTGTCTCGCCGGATTGGGAGATGACCAGAACCCCGGGGTCCTGAATGGTGTGCGTGGAACGATAGACGTACTCGCTGGCATATTCGACATCGACGATCAAGCCGGCCAGATCCTCCAGCATGATCTCCGCCGCCAGCCCCGCGTGGCGGCTGGAGCCACTGGCCGCGATCACCAGGCGCTCCCGCCCGCGCAGCGCATCCGCTACCGGCTGGAAGACGTCGGTGGCAAGCTTACCGTTGGGGGCATAATGTTCGATGGTGTCGGCGAGCGCCCGGGGCTGCTCATAAATCTCACGCAGCATCGCGTGCTCAAACATGTCGCCGGCTTGCATCATGGAAACTCCATCCTTTGGCTTATCTATACCACCCTTAACGATACAGATAGAATCGTTGAGCGCGGTTTACGGTTTCTCACTTGAGGTCGCCCTTGCTTCGGATCTTTCTCCCCATGACCCTGCTGCTCAGCTCGCTGATCGCCGGTGGCCAGACCCTGTCTCCGGCTCCCTTGCCCCCACCCCTGCCGTTAATGCCTCTTCCGGCTCAAGTGAAGCCGGGCGTGGGTGAGTTCCTCATCAATAATGGCTTCGGGATCGCTCTGGAAGGTTACCAGGAGCCGCGCCTGGAACACGCCAAGCAGCGCTTTCTGAACATCCTCTCGCGGGAGACCGGGATTCCCCTCTGGCGCGAAGCTGCGCTGAATAAGCCGCAGTTCTTCATCAAGACCACGGGTCCGAGCGCACCTGTGCAACAGGCGGAAGAAGACGAGCAATATCATCTGCAGATTACGGCCAACGAGGTACACCTCGAAGCCGCCAATCCGCTGGGCGTGCTGCACGGCCTGCAAACCTTTCTGCAACTCGTCCGTATCACCCCGCGAGGCTTCATCGTTCCAGCCATGACCATCGACGATCAGCCGCGCTTTCCCTGGCGGGGATTGATGCTCGACGTCAGCCGGCATTTTCAGCCCCTCGATGTGGTGTATCGCACGCTCGACGGCATGGAGGCGGTCAAGCTGAACGTCTTTCATTGGCATCTCTCAGACGATCAGGGCTTTCGAGTAGAGAGCAAGAAGTTTCCCTTGCTGCAGCAGAAGGGCTCCGATGGTCTCTTTTATACCCAGGACGAGATTCGCGCCGTGATCGAGTACGCCCGCGACCGGGGCATCCGCGTGGTGCCGGAATTCGATATGCCCGGCCACACCACCGCATGGTTTGTGGGCTATCCGGACATAGCCAGCGGCCCGGGTCCTTACCAAATTGAGCGCAAATGGGGCATCTTCGACCCGGCGATGGATCCTACGCGCGACAGCACTTACAAATTTCTCGACACCTTGATCGGCGAGATGACCAGCCTCTTCCCCGACTCCTACTTCCACGTGGGTGGAGATGAGTGCAACGGCAAGGCATGGGACGGGAACCCGCGCATCCAGGAGTTCATGAAGGCCCACGGACTCAAAGACAACAACGCTCTGCAGGCGTACTTCAGCGCCCAAGTGCAAAAAATCGTCGCCCGGCACAAGAAGATCATGATGGGTTGGGATGAGGTTTTGCAGCCCGGCACTCCGAAGGATGTGGTCATCCAGTCCTGGCGCGGCCCGCAATTTGTTGGCGAGGCGGTGAAGGGTGGCAATCGCGCCCTGTTGTCGGCCGGCTACTATATCGATCTGAACCAGGCCGCGTCTGAACACTATGCGGCCGACCCCGAGGGGGAGGGACCATCCACCCTGAGCAGCGAAGAGAGAAAGCGCATTCTGGGCGGTGAGGCGACGATGTGGTCGGAATATACGACCCCGGAAAATATCGATAGCCGCATCTGGCCACGCACGGCCGCCATTGCCGAGCGCCTTTGGTCGCCACGCGATACCCGTGACGTAGCATCCATGTACGCCCGGCTGGCGATCATTTCTCAGCAGTTGAACAACTACGGGCTGGAACATAACTCCAGCTATCCCGCCATGCTGAGCCGCATGACCGGCGAGCCCGATCCGCTGCCGCTGCGCGTCCTGGGCGACGTCGTCCAGCCTCCGCGTATTTACGCGCGTGAACAGCTGCGCGATTACGATGCCTTCAGTCCGCTGAACCGGTTGATCGATGCCATTCCTCCGGAGAGCGACACCGCGCGCCAGTTTCTCGATATGGTCAACCGCATCGTCACGGGAAGAGCCACGCAAGAGGACTGGGAACAGGCGCAGGAGTGGCTGGTACTGTGGCGCGACAACGATACGCAACTGCAGCCGCTGCTGGCGAAGTCAGAGCTTACTCAGGAGCTCGAGCCCGTCTCCACCAGCCTGCACCAAGTCTCGCAGGTCGGCCTGGACGCGATTGGCTACCTGCGCGAGCATAAGAGCGCGCCCGCTGACTGGAAAACTCGTCAGCTTGACATGCTGAAAACAGCGGAGAAGCCACAAGCCGTGCTGTTGAACATGATTGCACCAGCAGTTACCAAGCTGGTGCAGGCAACGACAGGCTCGTCGTTAGCTTCCCGGTAAGCGCTTCCAAGCAAAGGATTGAAACATGCACGTAACACTATTCGTTGAGACTCCAAGCTATGAGTGATGGCCGTTGGGTACTGTTGATTGCCAGTGAACTGGGTGGGACCAACTCCGTTTCTGACCGCGCCATGGAGCGGCTGTGCAACGCGATTGGAGAAGAAGGCTACGAGGTGGTCAGAACATCGACGCCGGAGGATGGGCTTTCGCTGGTGAAGTCAGATCCATCGCACAGCGCCATCCTGCTCGATTGGGATCTCGAAGAAGAACATCAGTTCGATGAGCGCGCCGCGCTGAAGATCATCCGCGCCGTCCGCCGCAGAAATAAAAAGGTTCCCATCTTCCTGATTGCCGACCGCACACTGGTAAGCGAGCTGCCGCTGGAAGTGGTGAAGCAGGTCCACGAATACATCCATCTCTTTGGAGACACACCGGCCTTCATCGCCAACCGCGTGGACTTTGCCGTTGCCCGCTATAACGAACAGTTGCTGCCTCCGTACTTTCGCGAGCTCAAAAAATATACCGACCAGGGCGCTTACTCGTGGGACGCCCCCGGCCATATGGGCGGCGTGGCTTTCCTCAAGCATCCGGTGGGTATGCAGTTTCACCGCTTCTTCGGCGAAAATCTGCTGCGCGCCGACCTGGGCATCTCCACTTCCTCCCTCGGTTCCTGGCTGGACCACATCGGACCTCCGGCAGAATCGGAGCGCAATGCCGCTCGCATCTTCGGAGCGGATTGGACTTTTTACGTCCTCAGCGGTTCCTCTACTTCGAACCAGATCGTGGGCCACGGTGTCATCGGAAACAACGATATCGTCCTGATAGACGCAAACTGCCACAAGTCGATCTGCCACTCGCTCACCGTGACTGGCGCAAGGCCGGTGTACTTCAAGCCCACCCGGAACGGCTACGGAATGATCGGCCTGGTGCCCATGCGGCGCTTTTCCCCTGAGCACATCCAGGAATTAATCAAGGAAAGTCCGTTTAGCGCCGACGCGCCTTCGCAGGAACCCACCTATGCAGTAGTCACTAACTCCACATACGACGGCTTCTGTTACGACGTACAGAAGGTGACCGCCGAACTGGCGCGTAGCGTGCCGCGCCTTCACTTCGACGAAGCGTGGTACGCCTACGCCAAATTCCATTCGATTTATCGCGGACGCTTCGCCATGGATGTGCCTGACGATATGCCGGACCGGCCAGTGATCTTTGCCGTGCAATCGACGCACAAGATGCTGGCCGCGTTTTCCATGGCATCGATGATCCACGTCAAGCTGAGCGACCGCGCGCCGCTGGACTTCGATCTGTTCAATGAAGCCTTCATGATGCATGGCACGACTTCGCCTTTCTATCCCATGATCGCGTCGCTGGATGTAGCTACCTCGATGATGGATGAACCGGCCGGTCCGACCCTGATGTACGAGACGATTCAAGATGCCATCAGCTTCCGGAAAGCTATGTCTTCGATCGCTCATCGGCTGCGCTCGGCCAACGGGGAGGAATGGTTCTTCCGCGTCTACCAGCCGGATACAGTGACTGATCCGATGACTGGGCAGACGTCTCTTTTCGAAGAGACCCCCGACTCTCTGCTCATCCAGTCGTCAGAATGCTGGACCCTCAAGCCTGAGGAAGACTGGCATGGCTTCAGGGATGAAGACATCGCTGAAGACCATTGCATGCTCGACCCCACCAAGGTCACGATTCTGATGCCGGGCATCAATTCTCGTGGAGAGCTGGCGGAATGGGGCATCCCGGGGGCGATCCTCACCGAGTTTCTCGATGCCCGTCTGGTGGAAATTGCCCGCACCGGCGACTACACCGCGTTGATCCTCTTCTCGGTGGGAACCAGCAAAGGAAAATGGGGCAGCCTGCTGGAAACTCTTTTCGAGTTCAAGCGCCTCTACGATAACGAGGGCACGTTGTACGAGGCGTTGCCGGATTTGGTCGCCGAGCATCCGCATCCGTTACAAGGACATGACGTTGAAGGAACTGAGCGACGAGATGCACGCGGCCATGGGGGAGCTGAATCTGACAGGTCTGCTGCACCAGGCCTGTGATGTGGACCCGGAACCGGTGCTGACGCCTGCTCAGACGTATCAGAAGCTGATCCGCAACGGCACCGAGAAGGTGCGCATCTCTGAGATGGCGCGCCGGCTGGCGGGTGTGATGATAGTTCCCTACCCGCCGGGCATCCCGGTGCGCATGCCCGGAGAGCGCCTGGGCGACGTCGACAGTCCTACCATTCGCCTTCTGTTGGCATTGGAAAAGTTCGGCAAGCAGTTTCCAGGGTTTGAACGCGAGGTTCATGGGATCGAGGTGGATGCCGAGGGCGATTACTGGATGCGCAGCGTCATCGAAACTGAACCGCGTGGAAAAAACGGCGCCATTCCAGGACGCAACGTCAAGCGTAGGCCCAGGAAGCCCTCTGCGGGTCGCTAGGTCGGCAGTTCTCCTACTGCTGGCCCCTCTCGCCCTGGATGGGTGCCGGTCAGAGCCGTCCAAATTAGCGAATATATCGGGCTTGGTTTGCAGGTATTCCGTTGATTGTGTGGAGGCACGTGGGTCTCAAAAGGAATCGGGTTGGGTTGTGGATCGGTTGTTGGCATTTGCGTGCGGTCCCGAGTGAAACTGCAGGTCCCTCCCCTACGCTCCCCCGGATTTCCTGTCCAGCTTAGTGGCGTTGGCGAACTTCGTGCGGCTTTCCTTACGGAAAGCCGCATACGTCGCCTTGGGCGGTACCGCGATGTAGGAAATTCGGGTCCGCTTCAGTCGGGATGACAAAGTTGAGGGCAGTGGCCCACCTTGGCATGAGTGGAGGTGGATGGACAGAATCGAAAAAGAGCAAGCTGCATAGGTTAGTCTAGGCAGTGCCTTTCGAACCTATGCCCAAAATCCCCAGGCGCCGGTGGCGCATCGCTTTTCTGCTGGCTGCCGGCGTTCTGGTCAACTACTTCGACCGGGTCAACCTCTCGGTCGCCCACGCTGCGCTCATCACCACCTTCGCCATCTCCAACATCACCTTCGGCTATCTCTCCGCCGCCTATAACTGGACCTATGCGCTGTGCCAGCTTCCGGTCGGCATCGTGCTGGACAAATTCGGGGTGCGCCGCGTGGGACGCATCAGCAGCTTTCTGTGGAGCGTGGCGTCGTTCGCCGCCGCTGTTACTCCCAACCTGGGCGGCTTCTTCGCCGCACGTCTGCTGCTGGGCATAGGAGAAGCTCCCACCTTTCCCTCCAATGCAAAAGCCATCGGCTACTGGTTCCCCGCAAAGGAGCGGAGTTCAGCCACATCGATCTTCGACGGCTCGGCCAAATTCGCATCGGCGATCGGCGTGCCACTCATTGGAATGCTGCTACTCAGGGTCGGTTGGCGCTGGAGTTTTGCCGCTACCGGCTTGATCAGCTTCCTCTACTTCTTGCTCTTCTGCTACGTCTATCGCGACCCCGTGGATGATCCGGGGCTCACCCAGCAGGAACGGGATTACATCCTGGAGCGCGATGCCGAGGCGCCGGTTCTACCCGCGGAAACCGCATCCTTCGGCTACCTGATACGGCAACCGAAAGTGATTGGCATGACCCTCGGCTTCGGCGCATACAACTACGTTTTCTACCTTCTGCTCACTTGGCTGCCCAGCTATCTTTCCCAAGCTCTGCACATCGACCTTTTGCACTCGTTTCTCTACACCGGCGTGCCCTGGTTGTTTGGCACGGCCTGCGAGCTGGTGGTTGGAGGATGGCTGGTCGACCGCTTGCTCCAACGAGGATGGAATGCCAGCAGCGTGCAGCGCGCGGTGCTGATCGGCGGCACTACGATGGGGCTGGGCATCATTGGCGCAGCCTACGCCCAGACGGCTACCAGCGCGCTGATCTGGATCAGCATCTCTCTGGGAGGACTGTCGTCGGCAGCGGCCGTGGGCTGGTCTGTGCCCTCGTTGATCGGTCCCCGCGGTAGCGTGGGCACCCTGGCCGGGATCATGAATTTTTCCAGCCAGGTATCGGGTATTGTGGCGCCCATCGTGACCGGCTACCTGGTCAGCGCCCGGCACTCCTTCGGATGGGCCTTTGGCGTCTCCGCTATTTACCTGTGCATCGGGATCTCAGCCTACATCTTCATGCTCGGCCGTATCGAAAGAATTCCCAGCCAGCCTCAGCCTGCCGGGTAATCCTTCGTAGCCTTGGTGCGTGAATTGAAGACAGAGAAACTGCCCTTGGGATTGACGGTCAATTTCAGGTAGTTGGCGTCATCATTCTGCCCCATGGGGTTGGCAATGTACTCCTCCGCCATGTTGTGCATGCCTGCCTCGTTGGAGAAGTGCAATTGCCATAGCGACTCAAGCCCAGGGGTCTTCGCCAGGGTTTCAAAGGTAGCCGTGGAGCCGCCCTTTTTGGCCCCGTTGTTCATGATCGCCACGCGCGGCGCAATCGCAAATAGTAATGCCGGGCTGGAGCTCTGGAACAGTCCGTGGTGCGATACCACCAGGACGTCGACCTTGCCAATCCGGTTATCAGGGCACATCAACTTCATTTCCTTATCCCAGGTGAGATCGCCCAGGTCGAGAATTCTTGTCTTACCGAAGGTGAACAGCGTGCCCAGGGAACGCGCGTTGTCGGTCTGGTCTTCCGGCCTGGTTTCCGAGTCCTTACAGTAGGCATTCGGTTGCCCGGCTCCGGGCAGCGGGTTGCTGAGAACCTCGCCGTTAGAGCTGATCACCACCGCCTTGATGCCGGGAATCGGCAAAGCGTCGCCTGGTTTGGCCACAATATGACCGTAATGGCCATTGGTGAGAAGGAGTTGATAAGCCGCATAGGTTTTGTTGTTGCCCGGATCGGTGGGACTGTTGGGTCCATGATCGATGAACGTGCCCACGGGAATCTTCGCCACCAGCTCGGGAACTCCGCCGAGGTGATCCGCATGATAGTGGGTCAGCAACAGGTAATCGATCTTGCTCACGCCGGCATCTTTGGCCGCGGCAACGATGCGTCCGGCATCCAGGCCATTGTTTCCGGCCCAGCCTGTATCGATCAGCAGCGACTTCCCTGCCGGGGTCACAAAGAGCGTCGATTGTCCGCCGTCCACATCGATGAAATAAACCTGAAGCGAACGGCTCTTGGCTGCTTGCGCTCCGGCGAGCATCGACCACGCCAAAACCGCAGCCAACAGGCACCATGCCTGAAATCGCCTGCGAGCGGTCGATGAAAATTCTTCCTCACTGGTCATGACTTGTCCTTCATTGGTTAGGGGGGTGGCAATGTACGCGTGACTTCAAACCGAATCTACGCGCCAGGATCGAGCACGACTTTCATCAGGTTTGGCTCGCCCGCGTGCAGCCGGGCAAACCATTGGGGCCCATCGCTAAGAGGAGCGACCGCGGTAATCAAGGACTTCACCTTGATTTTCCCGTTGGCCAGCAGTTCCATCGCCTCAGGATATTCGCCCGATGAGGCACAGGATCCCTGCAGGCGAATCTGCCTGGAGACCACAACCTGCAGCGGGATCTTGACCTGGGGAGAAATGTTGCCGATCAGTGTAACAGTTCCGCCTTTGCGCACGCTGGCGATGGAGGCGGAGATGGTTTCGTCCCGTCCCACTGCTTCGAGGACCAGGTCGACGCCCCTGCCGCCGGTGCGGCGCAGGATCTCCTGCACCAACTCGCTTCCTGAAAGCAGCAGCGTCGCGTCGGCGCCGAGTTTTTCGGCCCGCTCCAAGCGGGTACGATCAATGTCCGCGATCAGCACCTGGGACGCCCCTGCGGCCTTCGCCGCCTGCAGGGTGAGTAAACCGATCATGCCCGCGCCGATCACCAGGGCCGTCTCGCCGCCCTTCATTTCGGAAACGCGCACAGCATGCAAGGCCACCGAGACGGCTTCGAGCATGGCCGCCTCCTGAAATCCGAGGCCCTCGGGAAGGTGATAGGTGATGCGCTGTGGCACCACGACATATTCTGCAAAAGCGCCCGCGCGGCGATAGTCTCCGCACGAGACCCCGATCACCTGGCGGTTATTGCATAGATTGATATCGCCCTGGAGACAGAACTCGCACTGGCCGCAGTAGACGGTGGAGTCGAACGTAACCCGATCGCCGGGCTTGAACTTGCTCACGCCGCTGCCGGCCGCCGCTACCACCCCGGCCGCTTCATGGCCCATAACGATTGGAGGAATCCGCCTGCCGGAAGTGCCGTCATAGCCGTGCACGTCACTGCCGCAGATGCCACAGGCGGCGACGCGCACCAGGATCTCGTCCGCGCCGGGAACGGGGGCGGGAAGATCTGCAATGTCGAGCTGGTTGTATTCGGAGAGTAGCAGAGCTTTCATAGTGGTCTTAAGGGTACATCGTGGGCGCTCGCATCCTCAACCATGTACGATGTTTCAAGCTGCCGCTTCTTGCCTTCCCCCATGAGCACACGCAGTCTTCAACGCAGGCTGATCGCAGGATTCGGCGCCAACACCTTCAGCCGCCTCTCCACCACCCTGACCCAGATCTTCTCCGTTCCTGTCTTCCTCAGCCATTGGGGAGTGCACCTCTACGGCGAGTGGATCCTGCTCAACACCATTCCCAGCTACCTCGGGCTCAGCGACGTGGGCTTCGGCAGCGTTGCCGGCAACGAGATGACCATGCTGGCGGCGGCCCAGAACTTCGAGGAGGCGCTGGTCGTTTTTCAGAGTGTCTGGGTGCTCACTACGGTCATCACCAGCCTGATCGGCCTGCTGCTGATCGCAGCCGTCTGGTTCCTGCCCTTAGGCACGTGGCTGCACATGCACGCAATCAGCCCGGCCGATACCAACCTGATCGTCTTGCTGCTGGGACTGGCGGTTCTGTTGGGCATGCAGGAGACCCTGTTCCAGGCGGCATTTCGCTGCGTAGGCAAATATCCGCTCGGGACCATGGCCAAGAGCCTGGTGGTGCTGGCAGCCTTTTTGAGCACCATGATTGGTGTTGGACTGCACCTGTCCCCTGTCCCCGTCACCGTACTGTACGTTGCCGTCAATGCGGTGGGGGTGCTTGCCTTGTGGGTTTTGCTCCGGCGGGAAGTGCCCTGGATTCGTTTCGGCATTCGCCACGCGCAATGGGCAGTCATTCGACGGCTCACTGGCCCGGCGCTCTCCTTTATGAGTTTCCCGCTGGTCAACGCCCTTAACTTGCAGGGTGTCCTGGTGGTGATCGGCTACGTGATGGGTCCGGTTGCGGTGGTCACCTTCAATACGGCCCGAACCATCTCCCGCAGCGCTACCCAGGGAATGAACCTGATCAATAATTCGATCTGGCCGGAGATGTCGGCGGCCTTCGGCGTTGGAGCGATGGACGTCGCGCGGATGCTCCACCGGCGCGCGTGCCAGGTCTCGCTGCTGCTATGTCTGGGCATTACGCTCGGGGTGGCTTTTCTGGGGGATTGGATCTGGCGTGTGTGGACTGTCGGCAAGGTGCCGACCGACCCCGTGCTGCTCAACATCATGTTGCTGCAGATGGTGGTGTCCGCGTTTTGGTTCACCAGTTCGGTAGTGCCGATGGCGACCAACCAACACCAGAGGATGGCCCGGGCGATGCTGGCCGCCACCTGCGCGGCATTGGTCCTCGCCTGGCTATTGATGCACGTTCCCTCGCTCGGCCTGCGCGGTGCGGCGATCGCGCTGGTGGCTGGCGATGTCTTCACTGCCTTCTACGTATTGCGCGAGAGTCTGGGGCTGCTGGGAGACACCCTGGGCGGTTTTGCCCGCAGCATGCTGGATCTGTCGCCGCTGCAGCGCCTCTGGAGAAGACCGAGACTGCCGCTTACCAGCGAGGAGTAGTGTTCTAGACGCCCCCGACACAGGAGCAAAGGCTGAGCATCTCAGTTTTTGGTCGTTTTTGCTGACGAGAATTCGACCGCTTGCGGCAACAACCGCTTCAACGCCACAAAATCCACGGCGCGATACTCGTCCAGTACCTGAGCAATCTCGTCTGCGAAAGCCTCGGTGTAGTTCACCGCCGCTTGTACCTTGACTTCCGGCCATTGCAGATGTTTGGCTGTAGCTGCCAAGTCATTCTTATAGCTCTGGACCAGGAGCATAACCTCCCAAACAGCGAGACTGCTGCCCTGGATGCATGCTTGCCTTCCAGCCGATGAATCGCGGAAATCGATAAACGCAAACTCCGATCGCCGAAGGCCTTCCTCTACTAAACGCGAACCAGCTTCGCTGGGCGTCCATCCATACCGGCTCGCCATCTGTTTAAGGCGATTTCCGGTTGCCGCCGAAAGCCGGATGCTTATGACGGTTGACCCCATGAGAAACCCCGATACCCATTGTAGGCAGTGTACTTCGCCGATCCGTCGCTAGGTGTGTTTTGGCTCCTGACCCTTTGCAATCCGTTCCGCTTCAGAACTGGAAAAGTCGGGGTTTGGCTTTGATGGGTTCCAATCAGCATTCGCGTGCGATCCAGGTGCACCCAGGACTAACGTCCTGGGGCATTCTCAGCCGTCCCTTCGGGACTTGATCGCAGTGGGAATGTACACCCAGGACTGACGTCCTGGGCTACACTCAACCGTCCCTTCGGGACTGCTCGCAGATTGGCTTTAGACTTTTTCGGCGGACTCGGGGACGACTGCTGCCGCAGCTTGGAAACCGATTTTGGAATGGGTTCCGTCGCAGAATGGCTTGTTGGTCGATGCTCCGCAGCGACAGAGAGAGATGGCGGGTTTACCGGCAAGATCTATTAAAGTGCCGTCGGTGTTCACCAGCTTGATTGGACCTTCGACGCGAAACGGTCCGTTTGGTCGAACCGTGATAGTTACTTCCCCTTCAGCCATGCAAGACTCCAGTTCAGAGATGTGAGTTCCAGTTGAGTCTAGCAGCCGTCTAGCGGACGCCAGCATTTTCACTTCTGCAGTACAAAGGCAACCGCGCCCAACGCGGCTTTTCCTCAAGAAAAGCCGCACTACGCTGAGACTGACTGCGCAGCGTAGAAGCGAAAATGCTCTAGTCGCTGTTGAGGTTCTGCGTCGCTTTGGGTTCGTCCTGGGGCGGTTTGGGCTGGGGATCCTGGATATTGCCCGGGGTGCCGGTGGTTGAGCTCGGTACCGGCCCGGCAACGTTAGAACTCTTGCCGACTTTTTGGCCTTTCCAGCCAGTCGTACTGACGTTTTGTGCGGTGCTGCCGGTATCGCAACCCATGACCATCGCGCAAGACACAAGCAGCAAGAGAACAGACGCTCGAAACATGATTGCTCCTTGACAGCGATCTTAGGCTATTGGGATGTGGAAGGGAAAGTAGGACGCAGGAAACTCCTGCTAGAACAGGCCATGGTCTTGCAGGGCCAATATTCACCGGTAAGCTGAAGGAAAAGACGGCGTTGAGCCGCCTCTTCCTTCACGAATCTGACTACAGACTACAGAACCTGAACGTTCTCTGCCTGCCAACCCTTAGGGCCTTTGGTTACGTTGAACTGAACCGCCTGGCCTTCTTGAAGAGTGCGGAAGCCGTTTGCTTGAATCGCTGTGTGGTGCACGAAAACATCCTCACCATTTGCACGGCTCAAAAAGCCGAACCCCTTGGCATCGTTGAACCATTTCACTGTACCTTGTTCCATTGTGTTTCTTCCTTAGTAACGAGATGACGCTGAATTCAATCGGGGTATCTGCAGGTAGTGCGGACTCCTAGAGCAGAACGAGCTGAGAACCAAAATCGTATTCGACGCTCTTTTAGGATATACCGCAGATGCAACAGGCGCAATGAAAAAATTGCCCGAAAAGGCGAAAAAATGCTCGACGCCCTACTCGTACTTCAATGATTCTACAGGATCCATCCGCGCCGCACGCACCGCCGGTCCGGTGCCAAAGGCTATCCCCACCGCACATGAGACCAGGATGGCAATGACCGCCGATAGCCACGAGACCTGTAGGCGGTAATTGGTAAATATAGCGATCGTAAGGGGCAAGGCCATGGCCAGAATCGTGCCCACCACCCCCCCGCTGAGCGAGATCAGCACTGCCTCGGCCAGAAACTGCAGTTGAATCTCCCGGAAAGTCGCCCCCAAAGCCTTGCGAATGCCAATTTCCCGGATCCTCGAACGCACCGTGGCCAGCATGATATTCATGATCCCCACCCCGCTGACCAGCAGGGTCACCAGGGAAAACAAGAGCAGCACAATGCTGAACGCAGTCGCGGTCTTACCGGCCATGGAAAGTACCTCGGAGAGATCGCCCACGTCGTACACGGATTCTGAGCGGTGCCGGCCCTTGATAGCCGCCTTGATAGCCTTTTGAGCCCAGGGCACACTGCCCGAGTCGGTCATCGAGAAATAGATCTGGTTGACTGCGTCGGTGCCGGTGAAATAGCGCGCGACGGTGTACGGGATAAGCACCGTCTCATCGACAATTTCCGACTGCCCAAAGGTCGCTACGCGCTCCCGGAAAACGCCGATGATCACGAAGGGCACGCTGGAGATGGCCAGCGTCTTGCCTATGGCTTCCTGCGCGCTGCCGAACTGGGTCAATGCAAACCGTTCCGTGACCAGAGCCGCATGGCTGTGGGTAATCGAGTCCTGCTCATCGAAAAAGCGTCCCGCGATCAGATAAAGCCGGCGTATGTTGGGATACTCCGGGTTTACCCCCAGGATCAGGACATCCCGTTCCTTGCCCCCACCGCTGGTGAAGTACTGGTGCAGGTTGAGCACCGGCGACGCCTCCTGAATACCGGGCACCTGCTGCTCCACGGCGCGCATATCGTCCACCGTCAGGTAATCGCGTACCGAAGCGATACTGGCATCCGACAGCCCGGCGTACTCGGCCCAGATAAGATTGGTGCCGATGTTCTGAATGGAGGTGAGGACATATCGCCGGCCGGAAAGCCCTATGGTCACTACCAGGATCAGTGAGGCTGTCCCGATCACCATACCCAGGGCGGTCAGGGCAAAGCGAATCTGGTTGAGACGAAAGGAGTCGATGGCCAGTAACACGATCTCGCGGAAGGCAATGCTCTGAGTACTGCGAACTGGCGACGAAACGCTCATAAAGAGTCCGACCCGCTCACCGCTTGCCCAGGAACACCAGGGTGACCCCCAGCGAGACCAGAAAAACACCCACCCAACGCCGCCGGCTAACGCGTTCACGGAGAAAGAACACCGCTCCAAGCGCTCCGGCCACGTAGCTCAAGGCAGTTACCGGCACCACAAAGCTTACATTCAGAATGGAGAGCGCGCCCAGCAAAGAGAAAAATGCCAGGGCCATCAACCCCACTCCCGCCCACATCCACCCCACCTGCAGGGCGCGAAGAATGACTCGAGCAATGGCTGCGGGCCGAAAATCCTTCACCTCTCCGACCGCCTTCATGGCGCGGGAGACGCACAGTTCGCCACCGGTACCGGCCACCACGATGAGCAGGAAAAGGATTACCTCAAGCAACTAGCTGCGCTCCATGCCTGTCGGGCTGCGCTCAAGGCTGCGCGGGTTGCTCTGCCCTACAACCAAGACACCCAGGCAGATGATGGCGATACCCAGCCAGCGCAAGGGCGAAACCGGTTCCCCCAGCATAAAGTACCCAAGCAGTGCGGAAACGCCGTAGCCTACCGACGATGCCGGCTGGACATAGCTGTAATCCGCCCAGGACAGCACCAGCACATTGGCCAGGAAGAAGGTAAGCAGAGAGGCGACCCCAAGCCAAATGGAGCCGGTGTCAAAGACGCGCAAGGCGGTGTGCAACGCTTCTGTTGGCGGCCATATGGCAAGCCTGCCTGCCTGCTTCATGCCCTTGCTCAGCAAAACGTTCCCTAGAGGGCCAGCGATGACCATCACCAGGATCAGGAAAAACGTTTTAAGGTGCAGTGTTTTCTGAGGCGTCATGAATTTCCCGGCCGGCAAGTTAGATTGTACAAGCGCGGTTGCCGGCCTGCGGCCGCGCAGCAAGACAGCTAAAGTTTGTTCTTTTATGCCGCCGCACGGCGGAAACCATCGATATAACTATAATTTGGGAAGGCGACGCCAGTTGCCTAATCAGGGCCTGTTGGATTTTGGAGGTAGTTACAACTTTGTGCGGCATTGTAGGCTTTACCGAGAAAGGTTGGAGAGCCGATCCTGATCGAATTCACCAGGCCACGGCCACTCTGATCCATCGCGGGCCAGACCAGCAGGGGGTTTTCTCATCGCGCTTATGTTCCCTCGGCGCAACCCGGTTGAAGATTCTCGATTTAGCCGCAGGCGATCAGCCCATAACTTCGAGCGATGGCGACACTGTCATCGTATTCAACGGTGAAATCTACAACCATCTTGAACTGCGGCCTGAGCTGGAAGCTCTTGGCTACCGCTTTCATAGTCGTTGCGACACCGAAACGGTGCTTTATGCGTTCCTGGCCTGGGACACTGCATGCTTTGCCCGCATGCGCGGGATGTTCGCGGTCGCCCTCTGGAGCAAGTCCACACAACGCCTGGTCCTGGCGCGGGATCGCATGGGCATCAAGCCTCTCTACCTGGCCAGGTATGGAGAGGACCTGATCTTTGGTTCTGAGCTCAAGGCCGTCCTCGTCCATCCTGAAGTAGAGCGCCGATTGAGCATGGAAGGGCTGGACTGCTATCTCTCTCTGAATTATGTGCCCTGCCCCTGGACTTTGGTAGATGGAGTGAAAAAGCTGCCGCCAGGCTGTTGGTACGAGTGGCGTGATGGTCAAGTGCGCTCGGAATGCTACTGGAAGCTGCCCCAAGCCGCGCCCCGAACTCGCGATCTAGAGAGCGCCAAGGAAGAGCTGGATTTTCTACTGCAGCAATCTGTCCGCGAGCACCTGCTCTCAGACGTTCCCTTGGGCGTGTGGCTCAGCGGCGGAGTTGATTCTTCGACCATCCTGCACTATGCTGCCGCGACCAACCATGCGCGCCTGAAAACTTTTTCCATTTCCTTCCACGGCCACAGCTTTGACGAGACGGATTACATACAGCGGGTGGTCTCACACTATGGAACCGATCATGAACAGCTTGACCTGAGCCCGCAGGAGGATCTGCAGGGCGCCATCGAGCAGTTCGCGTACTACTCGGATGAGCCCAGCGCCGATGCGGGAGCCTTACCGGTGTGGTTTCTCTCCCGCATGTGCAAAACTCACGCGACCGTGGCTTTAAGCGGGGAAGGGGCAGATGAGATCTTTGCCGGATACCTTACCTATCGCGCCAACCAACTTGCCCGGCATGCCAGGACCATGCCTGCTGCCGCCCTCCGCCTGGCACTCAAAGGCCTGCAATTTTGGCCCGTCTCCGATGAGAAAATCAGCCTGGAGTACAAACTAAAGCGTTTTCTCGAGGGCTGCCTGCTATCGCCGGAACGCGCCCATGTCCACTGGAATGGAACCTTCTCCGAGGCGGCCAAGGCGGCTTTGCTGCGGCAAACCTTGCCCTCTGCGATGCACAACCTACTGGGTGGACTGGCAAGTTCCCTGGCGTCTCAGCACGGCCTGTATCCCTATCTCGCCTTCGATCAACAGTACTATCTGGCTGACGACATCCTGGTGAAGTCGGATCGGATGAGTATGGCCCATGCCGTCGAGGTGCGTCCTCCATTTCTCGACCACCGAATCGTGGAGTTTGCTTCCACTCTGCCTGACACGCTGAAGATGCGGGGCTCACGCCAGAAGCTGCTATTAAAGGAGCTGATGCGCGACAAACTGCCGCAATCGATTCTCAACCGCAAGAAAGTGGGCTTCGATATTCCCGCGCACGAGTGGCTTCGCGGATCTCTCCGTCCGCTTCTGCTTGACACTTTGAAAGAGGGTCTTTCTGCGCATGCTGACCTATTCCGGGCCGATACCATCGAGAACTATGTACGGCTTCACATGGATAGGCGAGCCAACTTGGGATACCACCTGTGGGGTTTAATGATCCTGTTTCTGTGGATGAAACAATGGCGAATTCAGTCGACGCCCGCGTCGACAAGCAAGCTGCCGGCTTTAGTAGGAGAAGCAGCTGGCACACCGATCTAGCGCTCCTGCTGGTTGCGGCCGTTCAAGGGCTGCATTGTTTCCTCACCCGCCCTGATGGTTATTGTCGATGCGGTGCAGGGAGCGCCTGCACGCAATAAAGCTGCCCGTGGTTGTTCGGCAATGGGGCCAATCGGCTCGCTACCGCACCCGCCGACCAGCATGCGGCGATCAAAGTACCTGATAGACTTGGCTTTAAGTTGGCCATTCCGAGAACCTGTAACTCACTGGAGGATTTATGAAAATTGCCGTACTTGGAGGGGATGGCTACTGTGGCTGGGCTACTGCCCTTTACCTGTCAAACCGCGGCCATTCTGTTGCGATTATCGACAACTTTGTGCGCCGTCTTTGGGACCACGAGTTGGGCGTGCAGTCTCTTACGCCCATTCGTCCGCTTGCCGATCGCCTGAGAGTCTGGCACGAGCTTACCGGCAAGTCGATCGAGCTCATGGTTGGCGATGTGACGGACTACGAATTTCTGGCGTCAACGATTAAATCATTTGAGCCGGAGGCTGTGGTTCACTTCGCCGAGCAGCGTTCCGCCCCCTATTCGATGATCGATCGTAACCACGCGGTGGGCACGCAGGTGAACAATGTCGTGGGCACGCTGAATTTGCTTTTTGCCCTGCGCGAGTTCCAGCCTGATTGCCACCTGGTCAAGCTCGGCACCATGGGCGAGTACGGCACACCGAATATAGATATCGAAGAGGGATACATCACCATTGAGCACAACGGCCGCAAAGATGTGCTCCCTTATCCCAAGCAGCCGGGGTCGTTCTATCACCTCTCGAAGGTGCATGACAGCCATAACATGATGTTCGCCTGCAAGATCTGGGGAACACGCGCCACCGATCTTAACCAGGGCGTGGTGTACGGAACCATGACCGACGAAGTGGCTCTGGACGAAGCGCTGATCAATCGTTTTGACTATGACGAGGTCTTCGGGACCGTGCTCAACCGCTTCTGCGCGCAGGCGGCGCTTGGCCATCCGCTCACGGTCTACGGCAAGGGAGGCCAGACCCGCGGGTTTCTGGACATTCGCGATACCGTGCGGTGCGTCGAGCTTGCTTGCTTGAATCCCGCAGCGAAGGGGGAGTTCCGCGTCTTCAATCAATTCACGGAGCAGTTTTCCGTGTTGGACCTGGCCCACCTGGTGCAGACCGCGGGCAAGCAAACTGGACTAAACGTTGAGATTGACTACTTACCGGATCCTCGCGTCGAAGCCGAACAGCATTACTACAATGCGAAACATTCCAAGCTTATTGATCTCGGGCTTACGCCGCACTTTCTCTCCGATTCCTTGCTCGATTCGCTCATCGAGATAGCCGTGCGATACCGCGATCGAATCGACACGGCACTCTTCCTGCCCCGCGTAAACTGGCGCCAGACTCGAAATGACCGGCGTTTGCAGAAGCCTGTCTTAGCCTAGACGGCTCCTTAGGCCCCGGCAACATTATGGAGGATGAGGCGCCTGGGTACGCGCCTCTTTCCTTGTAACAGCCTTGGTGACGAGTCGCTCGATGCGTGTGCCTGAACTTGCTGTATCGTCAAGCCCAGCACTGCATCATCTGGAGAGAGGCCAAGGCGGCTACCGATCAGCACTACTCAGGGGCTGATTCGTCAGCAGAACTTTGCCGCCGGTTCGACGAACCAATTCCACATGCTCCGGACCCAGCAGCGCGTTAAACCGCGGGAGCTGATCTGCCCTCGCAACTAGATAATAGCGTCCCGAGCTTGTCCAAAGAGACCTCAGCCTCTCATCACCAATGAAGACATCCGGGACACCCGGAGCATTGGAACCATACTCGAGATTGTTCCAGCGGCCGTTCAGCAGCAGTTCCGGACGACCTGTGTAAAAGGGAATCGACGAGAACCAGTAGTAATTGTGATCGACGATAATCTGGCCCCCTGGTCCTTTCATGATCGCCTGCGCAATATCTCTTGAGGAGAGCAGCGGATCAAACCTGGCCATGGCCAGATAGGCGCCCTGGAAAAAGACGATCATCATCACGGCGGCAGTCAGGTAGACGCGCGAATACGCTTTGCGTCTGCTAAACAAGAACAAGCCGATCGCTCCAACAATAAAACTGGCCCCCGCTATCAAAAGCGGCATCCGTAAATAAGCAAAGGAGTTTAGTGTGAGGTCTTCCATATGCCCCAGCGACAGCTTGTAGGCATTGGGGTGCGGAATAAGCGCGGCGGTGATATCACCTGGAGTCGGAACGTGTCGCACCGAGAACAGGATCAGCAAACAACCCAGACCCAGGATAAAGGCAACGATGCTTAATGCCTGCGTACCCCAGCGAACGGCATTTCCTTCCGCGACCATCGCGGAACCAAGGAGAATCGCAAATGCGGGGTAGCACGGCATCGAGTAGTACTCTTGCGTCGTTGAAAAGGTAAAGAACACCAGCACAAAACCGATCCAACAAAGGGCAAGTAGCCGGCATCGCCCCGCACGGTCGCTTGGCCGGAAGGAAAGCCTGGCAACCGCGGGCAGATAAACGCTCCACGGGAAAAGCCAGATCAAATGGAAAAGCCAGAAATATAAGCGCGGCACGGTGTCGTAGTCGCGGGGGTACCGCAGGTTAAGAAAGCGGAGTAGCTGTTCGTTGATGAAAAAGAACCAGAGGAAGCCGTGGTAATGCCCGGGCTGGCTCTTGAGCGTCCAGGCAAAGTAGGGCGGATTACGAAGCGTTGCCAGGATATGCCACGGAAGGGCGATCGCCAGCAGAATGAGGGTTCCCGAAAGCAGATGGAGTCTCTTCCAAGTGCGCCTGGAAAATAGCTGCTTGGTAAAGAGAAGGAATAGTATCGCTGCGCCGACGGGAAATACAACACCGACCAGACTCTTGAGTAGCAGCCCAGAACCGAGACAAGCGAAAAACAATAGAGCCCACGCTTTCGGATGGCTTTCTTCCTCCTCAAGGGCTCGCAGGAAAGACCACATGGCGAGGGTGATGACAAAGGTCAGCATCACATCGGGTATAAGGATGCGCGTAAAGAGCCATAGGCCGACGCAAGTTGCCATCACCAAACCTGCGCAAAAACCCGATGGCCGGCCAAATGCCCAGCGAGCAAAGGCGCCGGTGAGCCACGCTAGGCCAATGGCAGTGAGTGCAAACGGAATGCGGGCTGCCCAATCCTTGAAGCCGAAGACTTTGTAGAAGATGTCCATTAGCCACCAGGACATGGGTGTCTTTTCCAGGTAAACCACGCTATCTAGACGAGCTGTCACCCAGTCGTGTGTGGTTAACATGGTGCGTCCGATTTGCGCCTCCACGGCGTCGGAGTCGTCCATGAGAGAGGGGGGAGAAATAATGGTGGGAAGATAAATCGCTGCGGCAACCAAAATCACGAGGAACAGAGAAACGAATCTCGGCCGGCCCTCTTTCACACTCTGCAATCTAGTGCTCCTCGTCCAAACACCTGGTCATCCTACTTGACCATGTTTTCAGTAAGCAGTTCATCTAGCTAGGCTACCAACAAAGTCCGATAGCGGACACGCCCTCGAATATTCGTTAAGATAGGTTTGTCGCGTGCTGTTCTGCGAGATACGAAGGTTTTGTTCGCTATGAGAAGGACGCGCCACTACGCGGCGAGGGTATTGATCAATGGATTTTGGTGCGCGGCTTTTGGAGCGCCAGACACGGTTGGGAATCATCACCCTATTGTCCCTTGTCTCCATCATTGCTTTATTTTCTCTACCCCCTCTTCCCCTGGCTGCCGGCTATCACAGCTTTGCCGATAATCGCGCCCTGCTGGGGATACCAAATTGTTTCAACGTCCTCTCAAATATACCGTTTGTGGTTGCAGGGGTTTGGGGACTGGTTTGGCTGCTGCATCCATCGAGTAAAAGCTCCTTCACCTTCCAAAGCGAGCGGCTACCCTATTTCATTTTCTTCTCGGGAGTCACTGTGACTGGATTCGGCTCACTATGGTACCACCTCAACCCCGGCGATGATCGCCTCCCGTGGGACCTGTTGCCGATGACCTGCTGTTTCACCGTCATGATAAGTGCCATCTTCATGGAGAGGGTCAGCGTCAGCGTCGGCCGAGCTCTTCTTTTGCCTTTGCTTGTGCTTGGAATGGCAAGCGTCGCCTATTGGTACGCAACAGAGGCTCGTGGTCACGGCGACTATCGCTTTTACTTATTTGTGCAGTTTTATTCGCCTGTCCTGCTCGCCGCCATCATAGCCCTTTTCCCTCCACGCTATACTCATACGAATTACCTGGTCGGCGCCTTTTTTCTTTTTGTGCTGGCCAAGCTGTTTGAACTTTTCGACAGCCAGATCAATTCCTTAACACTTATTAGCGGTCACTCGCTCAAGCACGTCACCGCGGCAGTCGCCTGTTATTTCATCCTACTGATGCTCCAGCGCCGGCGGCCGATCCACAGTGTTTCTTAACATGAGCGAACGTCCCTGTCGGTATACAATTCGTCCTTTGCATGGACCATCGTCACTCGGGAGGTTCATTTGAAACAAGCTCTCTTGCCGTTTTTAACCTGCCCAGCCTGCACCGGCCCCATCACCCTCAAGGCCGAAAACAGCGATGGTGCGGAAGTGATCGAGGGAACGCTCACATGCCTGCGCTGCAATTCTGCATTTCCGATCACGCGAGGCATTCCGCGCTTTCTCGGAGAGAATATGAGCGCCGATCAGAAGGCGACCGCGGACGCATTCGGGTATGAATGGACGCATTATTCGAAGCTTGCGGATGCTGACAGCCGCGAGTTTCTCGATTGGATGTCGCCGTTAACACCGGCGGATTTCGACGGTCGCGTGGTACTCGACGCAGGCTGCGGGAAAGGCCGGCATGCTTTTCTATCCGCCAGGTTCAACGCGCGCACGGTCATAGGAATCGATCTGTCGAACGCTGTGGAAGCTGCTTATCGCAATACTCGCGATTTGCCGAATGTGCATATCGTACAAGCCGACATTCTGCACCTTCCCTTTGCACAGCCCTTCGATCTTATCTATAGCATCGGAGTGCTTCATCACCTCCCGATACCCAAAAGCGGCTTTCTGGCTTTGACAAAACACGTGAAACAAGGTGGCCGGATTTCGGTTTGGGTATACGGCAAGGAAGGCAATCGCTGGATCGAGATGATCATCGACCCTCTCCGGAAGAACATTACGTCGCGCCTGCCGAGAGTGATCACGCGTGGTCTTTCATTCTTGCCGGCAGTGATCTTATATCTCAGTCTTAAACTTTTCTATCGACCGGCCAAACGGGTGGGATGGTTAAAGCGTCTGTTACCCTATTCCGATTATCTCTGCTCTATCTCGGATTACTCCTTTGCAGAGAATTTTTGGAATGTCTTCGATCAACTCGTCGCACCGACAGCCTACTACCACACTGAAGAAGAGGTCATCGATTGGTTCCGGACCGCTCAGGCGAGCGACGTCCGCATATCACGCCATAACAGTAACAGTTGGCGCGGGACTGGCTTGATGTCTCCCCAATCGACATCAAGTCCAGGAGTACTTCAGAGGGCGCAGGACGACATCTCTGTAAAGTAACAATCCGCGGTCTGCCTTTACACTCGTTCGGGAGCTTTCTCCGCCGCTCGAATCGCCGCAGCAGGGTCGACCGGGACTAACTCGCCATTGCGAATGAAGTAGTATCCGTCTCTCCAGCGAATGCTGTTACGGGTAAAGCTGGTTAGCCATATACTGGCGGCCAGCAGGTCCCATACGGGAAGCAGCCAAAGCTTCTTGTAAATACCTGGCTGTTTCAAACCCCACCTGCCAATCACTTCCATCATGGCGATACGAAAGGCGTAATATGCGCTCAAATAGGCGAACGCCACTTCAGGTGTGGGCTGTACAAAGATCGCTGCCAGGGCCCAAGGCAATCCAAGAGTAAAAATCAGGCCCAGATGTCCCCACGGACGCATGATGCGCATCACTACCGTCCAGCGCAAGCGCTTCAGGAATAAGTCACGCAGCGACTGGAAGTCTGACACCGTGCGAATCGAGTAGTTCAGAAGCTCTACTTCATAGCCTTGCTCTGCGATCAAGCGTCCTACCAGCAGATCGTCCGCGGGACGGTTTTCGATCGCCGCATAGCCGCCAAAGCCGGCGAGATGCTTACGCGTGGTGGCAATGGTTGGACCCAGGGCAAACTTGACTCCATCCAACTGCCGGGCAACCAGAATCCCGGCATAAAAGTCAGAGAGCATTCCCACGGATTGAACGCGCTGTACAAAGGTCTTTTCTTCGCTGGCAACGGGCACGTAAAAACACGTGACTGCTCCTACCTTCGGATCCGCTAGTGGGGCAACAATTGTGCGCAAATAATCTGGTTCCACGCGCACGTCGCTGTCGCTCATCACGACAGTTTCGTATTTTGCTTCCGCCGTCATTCGCGCCAGCTTGGCGACTTTATCGTTGGTAGCTATCCGGCCGGAGCCGATCAGGACACGGATCTGGCATTCGGGAAAGTCGCGGATGAGCCTCTGAATCGTGGGCAATGCAGGATCGGATGCATCCCCTACGCAAAAAACAATTTCGTATTCCGGATAGTCCTGACGGCAAAAGCTAGCGAGATTTTCATAGGCATCGGGGTCAAGTCCCCGAATGGGCTTAAGGTTACTTACCGGAGGGGTATAGCTGGTAGAAGTGGGCTTCCACCCCAGCAAGCCTGCTTGCTGGGGACCCCGGATTTTGCGCGAACATCGAAAAAACTGCCATGCGCTAAACAGCGCAAGCGAGTAATAAATCAAAGGGATTGCAGCCATCCCCAATATCGCGAAATGAAAAAAGCTCAGGATCATTCAGCCTCAAATTCCTATATGAATTGATTATCTCCCAAGCCTGCGATGCAGCATTTCGATGCAGTAGTGTCCGACTACGCGTAGATGTTGCCATACTTGAGACGGACGCAGGAGCCGTGCTGTTTCATCCCCACATGCATAACAGCAAAGCCCCGAACCTGGTCCCTATCTGCATACTCTTTTTTGTGCCGCCGGAAAGCATAGCACCCTACTTATCGAAATTATATAAGCGCCTTACTTTCAACCGCTTGCAGATAAGATCCGGATGTTTCCCACAGCCGCTGGTTGACACTGAAGACCCGCGATAGGCGAAAATAAGGCGAAGATAGAGCCCATGCCAACCGCCAGCCATCTGCGCACACAAATAGAAGCTACCCTGGCGGAAAGGATTCCTTCAGCTCTCACGCCGATGGCGCGTCTTCCCTACCCGGTTGCGCCGACAGGCATTCCTGAGATCGATCACCTGCTGCATGGCGGATTCCCGGTCGGCGCCCTCAGTGAGGTGGTTGGACCGGAATGCTCGGGACGCACCTCACTGGCGCTCGCATTTGTCGGCAGCATGACTCAGGCAGGCAACGTCTGCGCCTGGGTAGATGTCTCCGACACCTTGCATCCTGAATCGGTAGCAGCCATCGGAGTGGACCTCTCGCGGCTGCTTTGGGTACGCTGCGGTTCGTCTCCCGTTACTACGACCTTGCCACAAGCCCCAGTGCGCGGATTGCACAAGGCGGAAAAACCGTCCAAGGCAAAGCCGGATTTACCGGCTGCAGGTGGGGGCCATCCCCGGATGGAGGCCAAAGGCCTTTCTACCGCAGTCAGCGATTTGCTCAGCCCTGCTGACATCGCTCCTCGCTGCGCCGAAGCGCTCCACAAACCTCGGCCCCAAGGCAAGCAACAGAATCATGGTCCGCAGCCCGCCAAGCTTCCCGCAGCTGCCATCAAGACAGCCCCTAGGAGCAAGTCCTGGGCACGGCTGGAACAGGCACTACGGGTTACAGATTTACTGCTCCAGGCTGGTGGCTTCAGCTGCATCGTGCTGGATATGGGCAGTCTGAGCGCGGAGTATGCCTTGCGCGTGCCGCTGGCGACATGGTTCCGCTTCCGTACCGCAGCCGAGCGGCTGCAATCGAATGTGTTGCTGCTGACCCAACATGCCTGCTCCAGGAACAGCGCCGGCCTGGTACTTCGTCTGCAGCCGGGCAGCGTGCTTGCTCCTGACTCGACCATCTTCACCGGTCTCGAACATCGCGCGGAGTTAGCCCGCCAGCGTTTTCCTCAGTCACCCGGGAATGTATTTCCCCATGCGCTCCACGGCAGGCTCCACGGCACGCCGGGACGGGCGGGACAGGAAGCCACCACAAAGCGTGCCAACAGCGCAGTGGCAGGGCAGAACCCTTTGGGCAGGCCGCTCATGACGGAACGATATGCCTGTGTCGACGTAAGGGCATTTCCACTGCAGGCACTCCTGCGCCTGCGGCCGGAATTGCAGGGCAAGCCGGTAGCCGTGCTCGATGGCGAGCCGCCATTCGAGCAGGTGTGCTCGCTCAATACTGCAGCACGAACCCTCGGGATAGCCATGGGCATGACACGGTTGGAAATGGAAATGTTTCCTACCGCCCTGGTCTTACCACGCTCGCGCGCCGAAGAGGCAGCGGCTCGAGCAGCCTTGCTGGAATGTGCCGGCGGCTTCTCCCCCCGGGTGGAAGATCAGAGCAGTGACAGTTACTTTACCTGCGTAATCGACATCGCCGGAACAGAGACGCTCTTCGGTTCCCCGGATACCCTGGGCGAAAGCCTGCTCAAAAAGATACAAGCACTGTGCATACAAGCATCGATAGCTATCAGCAGCAATTTTCATGCCGCCAGATGCCTGGCGCGAGGGCACTCTTCTGGCAAAAGCATACGGGTGGTGCCGCGAGGAATGGAAAGCACTGCACTCGCGCCTTTACCACTCACGGTTCTCGATCTTTCCCCAGAACACGCTGAGACCTTCGCCATGTGGGGCATCACGACACTCGGAGCACTGGCGAATCTCAAAGAAACTGAATTGATTACACGGCTCGGACAACCGGGCAAAGAAATGCGCCTGCTGGCACGGGGAGAATCGCCCCATTTATTTCGCGCGATTGAAGCTAGCCTGGTTCTTGAAGAGCGAATGGAACTGGACTCGCCAGTGGAACTGCTCGATTCGCTGCTTTTTATCCTGGGAGTGATGCTCGATCAGCTGATTGTGCGCGCCCAGTCACGCATTCTGGCGCTGGCCTCAGTCACCCTCCAACTGGAACTTGAAGGGAGCAGGACGCATACCCGCACGGTGCGGCCCGCACTGCCCAACAATGATCGAAAACTATGGTTGAAGCTCATCCACCTGGATCTACAGGCGCATCCTCCGCAGGCAGCTATCGTTGGGCTAAGCTTGAGCGCACAGCCAGGCAGCACCAGCAAGGTGCAGCTTGGACTTTTTTCACCACAAGTGCCAGAACCCATGCGGCTGGATGTCACCCTGGCGCGCATTCGCAGCATTGTTGGCGAGGGCTGCGCGGGGCAGGTGGTGCTCAAAGACACGCATCGCCCGGAAGCCTTTCGCGTTGAAGCTTTTGCTGTGCCCTCTTCGACTACGCTAGGCGCAAAATCCGGAACGCAGCGCGTAGCCATGCGGCAACTACGGCCAGCGGAATCCGTGACTGTTACTCTACGTAACCGGCAACCGGAATCCTTTATTTTTCGCGAGATGCGATACACCGTCGAGCGTGCTTACGGGCCCTGGTCTTCCGGCGGAGACTGGTGGAGACCTACTCTCTGGTCGCTAGAGCAATGGGACCTGGTAGCCAGGGCTCATTGCTCTGCCGAGCATGCAACCTGGCTCTGTTGCTGCCTGATCCATGATTTCACTCAGGATCGCTGGCAGGTAGAGGCGCTCTATGACTGAGCGCTATGTCGAACTCCATGCGGCCAGCGCATTCAGTTTTCTTGAAGGTGCATCGCTACCAGAAGACCTTATCCAGCGCGCCGCAGAACTCAATATGCCGGCCATGGCACTGCTGGATCGCAATGGGGTCTACGGCGCGGCGCGATTTCACACCCTTGCGCGTAAGCATGGGGTACGGGCACATGTGGGCGCGGAGATTGCGGTATCCAGCCTGGGCAATCGCCTCATGCCTCCGCAATGGCTGCCGCATGGCCATGTTCCCGAAGCCGCGCGCCTGCCCCTGCTCTGTACTTCCCGCGCCGGATATCAGAACCTCTGTCAACTGATTACCCGGTTCAAGATGCGCGAGACGACCAAGAGCGAAGGCGCAGCTAAACTCGAGGACCTGGAAGAGTATTCTTCCGGGCTGGTCTGCCTGACCGGCGGTGATGAAGGCCCGGTGGCAGCTGCACTGATGCATGGAGGAGAATCTGCAGCCGTAAAAGTTGCCGAACAGCTGGTTCGTGTCTTCGGGCAACAGAATGTCTATGTCGAAGTTCAGCGTCATGACGAGCGGGAGGAGGAATGGCGTAACCAGGCCGCCATCCGCATTGCCCAACGCCTGCGCTTGCCTTTGCTGGCTACCAACGGTGTTCGCTATGCCACGGCGTATGACAGAGAAATTCTCGATGTGTTTACCGCGATACGTCACCATACTGATCTGGAGCAGGCTGGCCGTCTGCTCACTATCAATAGCCAACGTCACCTGCGCGATGCGCGGGAGATGACGGGACGATTCAGCGATCTTCCCCAGGCTATTACGCATTCTGTGTCTTTGTCTGAGCGACTGGAATTTGAACTCCATGATTTGGGCTATGAATTTCCCCGCTATCCGGTTCCGGATGGCGAAACCATGGACAGCTTTCTACGCCAGCGTGTGGCTGAGGGCGTACTAAAGCGCTACGGCGCCAAGCGCAATCGCAAGTTACTGGAAAGAGTGAACAAGCAGGTTGAGCATGAGCTGGCCTTGATTCAGAAACTTGGATTTGCCGGCTATTTTCTGATCGTGTGGGACCTGGTTGATTTCTGCAAACGAAACGACATCCTGGTGCAGGGCCGGGGGAGTGCGGCGAATTCCGCCGTCTGCTATGCACTTGAAATAACCGCGGTCGATCCAGTTGGCATGGATTTGCTCTTTGAACGCTTCCTGAGCGAGAGCCGAGGGGAATGGCCGGACATCGATCTCGATCTGCCCTCCGGAGATAAACGGGAGCAGGCGATCCAGTACATCTACCATCGCTACGGGGAGCTTGGCGCCGCGGTGACCGCAAACGTGATTACCTACCGTGGTAAGTCAGCCGCACGGGAAGTGGGAAAGGCGATGGGCTTCGATCCTGAAACACTGGGGCGCCTTTCCAGCCTGGTTTCGCAGTGGGAGTGGAAGGGAAACAATGACACCCTCGAAAACTCCTTTCTCCACGCGGGCTTCGATGTCAAGCACACGCATATCCGCAAATATCTCGAGCTTTGCATGCGTATACAGGACCTGCCGCGGCATCTCGGCCAGCACTCCGGAGGCATGGTGATATGCCAGGGCCAATTGGATCATGTGGTGCCGCTGGAACGAACATCCATGCCCGGCCGAACCGTGGTCCAGTGGGATAAGGAAGACTGCGCCGACCTGGGTCTCATCAAAGTGGACTTGCTGGGCCTGGGCATGATGGCGGTCATCCAGGAGTCCCTTACCCTGGTAGCAGAGCATTACGAAGAACCTATCGACCTGGCACAGTTGCCCCAGGATCCGTTGGTGTACGAAACCCTGCAGCGCGCTGATACAGTGGGCATGTTCCAAGTGGAAAGCCGGGCGCAAATGGCCTCGCTGCCGCGCAATCGTCCCGACAGATTTTATGACCTCGTGGTGCAGGTGGCCATCATCCGCCCTGGGCCCATCGTAGGCAAGATGATGCATCCGTACATGCGCCGGCGGCAGAACAAAGAAGCAGTTACTTATCCCCACCCATCGCTGATACCAGTGCTCAAGCGGACCTTAGGCGTTCCATTATTTCAAGAGCAGCTCTTGCGCATGGCCATGACGGTCGCTGATTTTTCTGGTGCGGAAGCGGAAGAATTGCGCCGTGCCGTCGGCATGCGCCGTTCCTGGCAGCGCATGGAGCAACTGGAAGTGAAGCTGCGCAGTGGCATGACGAAAAACGGTCTGGATGAAGCCACCCAGGCAACCATCATTCAAAACATTACTTCCTTCGCGCTCTATGGCTTCCCCGAATCCCACGCAGCGAGCTTTGCGTTGATTGCCTACGCATCCGCTTATTTCAAGGTGCGTTACCTGGCTGCCTTCACCTGCGCGATTCTCAACAATCAGCCCATGGGTTTTTACATGCCTGCTGTGCTGGTAAAGGATGCGCAACGTCATGGCCTGCGTATACGCCCGATCGATGTGCAGGTGTCGGATTGGAAGTGCACGATTGAGCATGAAAACAATGGTGAGCTCTCGCTGCGCATGGGCCTGATGTATGCCAAAGGATTACGGCAGGACGTGGGGGAAGCGATGGTCGAATCCCGCAGGCAATCCGGTCCGTTTAGCTCCGTAGAAGATCTCACGCTGCGTCTCCCACTGCTGCATCGCAAAGAGCTCACGCTGTTGGCCCGCATTGGCGCTTTGAATTCGCTCGATGGCATCGATCACCGGCGCGATGCGGTTTGGCAGGTAGAAGAATCGGCCCGGCCAGTGGGCCCTTTGCTGAAGTCGGCACATCATGCCTCCAGCTCTTCTCCCCTGCGGCAAATGAATACCGAGGAGAGGCTGAGTGCGGACTACTCCGGCACGGGCTTGACGGTTGGCAAGCATCCACTGCACTACCGCCGTCAAGAGCTGCAAGCGAGTAAGGTGCTATCCGCATGCGAGCTGCGGAATTATCAAGACGGAGCCTATGTACGCGCGGCTGGTTGTGTCATTGCACGGCAGCGCCCAGGCACGGCCAAGGGATTCATCTTTCTCTCCATGGAAGATGAGACCGGCATCGCCAATGTCATCATTACTCCCGATCTATATGAGCGAGAACGGTTGGTAGTCACCCGCAGCAAATTTGTCCTGGTCGAGGGTGCGTTGCAGAATCAGGACGGTGTGATCCACGTCAAGGCTAAGCGCATACAGCCGCTGGCCTTCACCAACCTCGAGGTACACTCGCATGATTTCCATTAATTAAAACGAACGAATAGAAATCCGAGATGACGCTGATTGTTTGCATCTCCAACTCGCCACAAAATCGTCATCCTGAGCGCAGCGCCGCACAGATTTATCGCGTGCCACGGCGCTAGGTGGGCGCGGAGTCGAAGGACCCCGGCGTGCTTATCTTACCCATGCCGTTCGGAGCTTTTCAATCACCGAAGCCCGCGCCGAGTGGACCCGCCACGGTCTTTTCCCTGGGGCCGAGAAGCAAGAATTGGCTAGCATCTTGCTATACGGGGCGGCTACATCTATATTCTCGGCAGCCATACAGGTACTCTTTACATTGGCATCACCAGCAACCGGTTCTCGGGCTTCGGTGGTCGAAAAGCTCCGAGCGGCATGGGTAAGATAAGCACGCCGGGGTCCTTCGACTCCGCGCCCACCTAGCGCTGTGTCACGCGATAGACCTGTGCGGCGCTGCGCTCAGGATGACGATTTTGTGGCGAGTTTTGACGAAAACATCCTAAACAAGTTAGCACTCATGGGCTTCGCGCCACCATTGCTTTTGCTTTAGAGAGTTCGGTTGCACCTTCAGGGAAAGCAACGGAAACAAATCATCATCGCCCAGGTACGCTGAGGCGAACCTGGATTTCCTGTCACGCAGCACCAGACAGGACCGCGTGTGCGGCTTTCATTGAGGAAAGCCGCATGCAGTTCGTCAACGCCACCAAACTCAACAGGAAATCCAGGGAACCTTGGCACCCGTCCTCGTGACAGACATCTTCTACGGGGAGAGATTTTATTTATCAGCTTTCTTGCTGGAACATCTGCTTGATGCCCCGCAAGGCTTGCCTGGTTCGTTCTTCGTTCTCAATCAACGAAAAGCGCACGTGCTCGTCCCCGTGTTCACCGAAGCCGACACCTGGGCTGACCGCGACCTTGGCCTCAGTCAGCATCTTCTTGGAAAATTCGAGCGAACCCATTGCCTTATATCGCTCAGGAATGGAGGCCCAGACAAACATCGTGGCCTTTGGCAGCGGCACCTGCCAGTTCAATTGGTTGAGCCCCTTCACCAGCACATCGCGCCGCTTGCGATAGTTATCACATATCTCCTGCACACACTCCTGCGGGCCCTCCAAAGCGAGAATCGAAGCAACCTGGATAGGCGTGAACGTGCCGTAATCGAAGTAGCTCTTGAGCCGCCCCAAGGCCGCCACTAACTCAGGGTTGCCCACCATGAAGCCCACTCGCCAACCAGGCATGTTGTAGCTCTTGGACAAGGTAAAGAACTCGACGGCGATATCCTTCGCACCGGGTACCTGCAGGATCGACGGCGCACGATATCCATCGAAGACAATATCGGCATAAGCCAGATCGTGCACCAGGTAGATTTGAAATTCTTTGCACAGAGCGACGACGCGCTCGAAGAATGCCAGATCCACACACTGCGTAGTGGGATTCGCCGGGAAGTTCAGAATCAACATCTTGGGCCGCGGATACATCAGGGGGACGCTGTGCTCCAGCTCCGCCAGAAAATCGTCAGTGCTGTGCACCGCGATGCCCCGCACGTTGGCTCCCGCAATCACCGGCCCATAAATGTGGATTGGATAACTGGGACTCGGTACCGCCACCACATCTCCGCGGTCAAGCGTGGCCAGGCAAAGATGGGCAATGCCCTCCTTTGAGCCTATGGTAACGATCGCTTCGGTCAGTGGATCCAGCTCCACGTCATAGCGCCTGAGATACCAGTTGCAAATCGCCTTGCGCAGCCGCGGGATTCCTTTAGACAAGGAGTAGCGATGGGTGGCGGTCTTGCCCGCCGCTTCAATCATCTTGTCTACGATGTGCTTGGGCGTGGCGCCGTCAGGGTTGCCCATGCCGAAATCGATAATGTCTTCTCCGCGGGCCCGAGCGGCAGCCTTCAACTCGCCGGTGATGTTGAAGACATACGGCGGCAGGCGTTTCAACCTTAAAAACTCTTGCATTGGCCTTGTTCCTATCGTTTTACTGAATACGCTCATAGCGATAGCCTTCGCTCTCAAGGGCATTGGCAATGGCGGTGATATGCGCAGCGCCCCGTGTTTCGAGTGTGATGTCAATGACCGTGTCGCCCAAATTGACGCCGTAATAAGCACGGTTGTGTAACGTCTCGACGATGTTTGCCCGCTGATCGGCGAGGATCTTGGTCAGCTGATAGCAGCGCTCCCGGGACGATCAGCGAGGTGCACGCGAATGCGTACCCGCCGGCCGTCTTTGGCAAGGCCGCGTTCGATAATCCTGGCCAGGAGACTTACATCGATGTTGCCTCCGCAGACCAGGACGGCGGTTCGTTGCCCCTTGAGCGAGGTCTTCTTTTGCAACAGCGCCGCCAGGGCCACGGCTCCGGCCCCTTCGGCCAGCGTTTTCTCCCTTTCGAGCAGCACCATAATTGCGTTGGCGATCTCCTCTTCATCCACAGTGACAATCTCGTCGACAAAGCGTTTCACCTGGGGCAGGGTGAGATCTCCGGCACGCCGGACCGCGATTCCATCCGCAATGGTCGCTTCAGCCGGCAGGGTGACCGGCCCTCCATGCTCGATCGCGCGCAACATGGAGGGAAGCCGCTCGGTCTGCACCCCGACAACGCGAATCGCCGGGTTGCTCTCTTTCAAGGCGCAGGCCACGCCGCTGATCAATCCCCCGCCACCGATGGGTACGACTACCGCCTCAAGACCTTGAACCTGTTCCAGCAGCTCCAGACCGATGGTCCCTTGGCCGTTAATCACGGCATGGTCATCGAAAGGGTGCAGAAACGTCAGTCCTTCCAGCTGGCAAATGCGGAGCGCTTCGTCACAGGCCTCATCGTAGTTGGCGCCGTGGAGGATCACATCGGCTCCAAATCCACGGGTGGCCGAGATCTTCACCAGGGGAGTCATGAGCGGCATGACAATCCGCGCCAGCACACCACGCTGCGTGGCGTGGTAGGCCACGGCCTGGGCATGGTTGCCGGCGCTGGCGGCGATCACGCCGCGCCGCTTCTCATCCTCGCTCAGCAGCAGAATCCGGTTGAGCGCACCACGCTCTTTGAAGGCTCCGGTCCGCTGCAGATTATCCAGCTTGAGGAAGACCTGTTGACCGGTCACCTCGGAGAGAGCGGCCGAGAGTTGGCAGGGGGAAAAATAGATGAAATCGCGGATTCTTTGTTCTGCTTGCTTTATTTCAACGAGGGAGACGTCCACATATGGATTAAAGCATTTCTGCTACCGGCATAAAAGTGGAACGGGAGATGCCTCCGACTGTTTGATAAGGAGAAAGGTGCCCGGCTTGGGCACCCCACATTTCCTGGCGGAGCGCAGCAGAGTTAATAAACTTCATGAGATTTCCTTATAGAAAGCCGCACACGAAGCCATCAGTGGAGCCGTGAATCAGGAAACCGGGATCGCGGTAGACTGAGAATAATCTATGAAGGCAAGTGAATCCGGTACCGTCGCCGTTCTGGCGGAAAAGCCTTCGGTTGCGCGTGACATTGCCCGGGTGCTCGGAGCCGAGAAACGGGGCAAGGGCTACCTGCAGGGAAACGGCTATGTGGTCACCTGGGCCATTGGGCACCTGGTTTCCCTGGCGGAGCCGCATCAGATCAATCCCCAGTGGCGGCAGTGGCGCTTAGAAGCCTTGCCCATCCTGCCCGATCGTTGGCCCCTGGTGGTCTACGAGCGAAGCAAAGAGCAGTTCGAAGTAGTGCAACAGATACTCCTATCTCCACGCGTGTCGCGCATTGTGTGCGCCACGGATGCGGGGCGGGAAGGAGAACTGATTTTCCGCTACATCTACGAGGCGACCAAAAGCGAAAAGCCGTTCAGCAGATTATGGATCTCCTCGCTGACGCCGGACGCCATCCGCAAAGGATTCTCCAGCCTTCGTCCCGGCAGCGATTATGACCGGCTGGCCGATGCCGCCTCCGGCCGCAGCCGGGCCGATTGGCTGGTGGGCATGAATCTCTCGCGCGCCTACTCGATCGTCTACAACGAAGAGCTTTCCGTCGGGCGCGTCCAGACCCCGACATTGGCCATGATCGTCGATCGCGAACTCACCCTGCGACGCTTCGTGCCCGAGGATTATCTCCAGGTGGTGGCCACCTTTGAGGCCAACCAGGCTCACTATGACGGTACCTGGTTTCGTCCCCACAACAAGTCCAGCGACGAGAAAGATGCATCGGCGAACAACAGATTGCCCGCTGACGGCCAGGAAGCCGATCAGATCATCGCGCGGGCACGGACCGGGCAAGCCGCCATCGAGAGCTTGAACTCGGAAACGGTACGTATGCTGCCGCCCCTGTTGTACGACCTCACGGAATTGCAGCGGCATGCCAACCGTCTCTACGGCTTCAGCGCGCAAAAGACACTCGATTTGGCCCAGGCTCTCTACGAGCAGCACAAACTCATCAGCTATCCCCGGACTGACAGCCGCTATCTCTCCACCGATATCGCGGAAACGGTGCCCAAAATCGTGGCCGCCATTTCCGGACCCTACCGGCAGCAACTGGCTCCGGGGACCGGGGAGCGCGCCCTGGGTAAGCGTTACGTCGACGACAACAAGGTCAGCGATCATCACGCCATTATTCCCACCACGGTTGCGCTGCAGCCAGGCAGGCTCTCCGATGAAGAGAACAAACTCTACGACCTGGTTTGCCGGCGCTTGCTCATGTTGTGGCACGATGACCACCTGCAGGAAGTGACCACCGTCATCACGGCAATCCGTAGCGAATCAATCATGGACAGATATCGCACCACGGGAACAGTGGTGCGGCAAACGGGTTGGAAGATTCTCGACGTGGGCGGGGAAGTACGGCGGGACCCGAAGAAAGAGCTCGATCAGGCGTTGCCGGCAACCCTCGCGCAAGGACAAGCGCAGACCGTAACCAAGGTTGAAGCCTTAAAGAAGAAGACCCGGCCGCCGCAACGATTTACCGATGCCACGATCCTGACCGCCATGCAGACAGCGGGCAAGACCCTGGACGAGAAAGAACTATCCGATGCCATGAAGGAAACCGGGCTCGGCACGCCGGCGACCCGGGCAGCCATCATCGAAGTGCTTTTGAAACGCGGCTATGTCACCAGGACGGGCAAGAGCCTGGAAGCCACAGACAAAGGGATTCACCTGATTGAAGTAGTGCACCCTGAAGTGAAGAGTCCAGCGATGACGGGGCAGTGGGAGGCCTTTCTCAACCGGATCCAGCATGGTGAGGCGCAGCTCGATCCCTTTCTCGAACGCATCAGCGATTACGTTCGCTCGGTCGTAGGGCGGGTGAGCCAAACTACACCAGTAGCTCGAACAGCGCCTCCCGCCCAGGCCGAAACGACGGTTACCAAGGAACCTCCCGGCAGAAAAGCTATCCCCAGCGATGCAAACCTCAACCAACTGCTGCAAAGCGTCTTCGGCTTTTCCAGCTTTCGTCCGAACCAGGAGGCGGTGTGCCAGGCGGTGACCGCGGGAGAAGATGCTCTCCTGGTCATGCCGACCGGGTCGGGCAAGTCGCTCTGCTATCAATTGCCAGGATTGGCGCGCGGTGGAACCACGCTGGTAATCAGTCCGCTCATCGCTTTGATGGATGACCAGGTGCGCAAGCTGAAGGAACTTGGTTTATCGGCCGAGTGCATCCACTCCGGCCGCGATCGTGAGAGTTCGCGGCAAGCCTGCGTCGACTACATGAAGGGCAATCTTCAGTTTCTGTTTATCGCTCCCGAGCGGCTGCGGGTGCCCGGCTTTCCTGAGATGCTGGCCAAACGAAAACCCTCGCTCATCGCCATCGATGAAGCGCACTGCATCTCGCAATGGGGTCACGATTTTCGTCCCGACTATCGCATGCTGGGACAGTACCTGCCGACTCTTCGTCCGGCCCCGGCGCTGGCGCTCACCGCAACGGCGACGCCGCTGGTGCAGAAAGACATTGCGGCGCAGCTTGGGCTGGGCACGGTAAAGCACTTCATCCATGGCTTTCGCCGGGAGAATATTGGCATCGAGATTGTGGAGGCGCTGCCCTCCCAACGTCCCGTGCTGGCGCGAACCATCCTGCTCGAAGCCGGCAACCGCCCGGCGATTGTCTACACGCCGACACGCAAGCAGGCCGAAGCTCTGTCCGCATCCTGGAAAAGCGAGTTTCGCGTGGCCGGCTACCATGCCGGCCTCGATGCCCAACGGCGGCGGCGGGTGCAGGAAGAATTCATGGGCGGCAAGCTGGACGTCATGGTGGCCACCACGGCCTTCGGCATGGGCATCGATAAGCCGGATGTCCGGACCGTGATCCATACTGCATTTCCCGGCAGCCTGGAAGGCTACTACCAGGAGATTGGCCGCGCTGGACGCGATGGAAAGCCGAGTCGCGCCGTGCTGATGTACTCCTACGCGGACCGCTATACGCACGATTTCTTTTTCGGCCGCGATTACCCGCCGGTCGAGTTACTGGACCGCATTTTTGCCAAGCTAGGCGCCCAGACGCAAAGCAAAGAGACGGTGCGCAAACTGGCTGCGATGGAAGAGGACATCTTCGACAAGGCTCTGGAGAAACTTTGGATTCACAAAGGAGCCGTGCTGGACTATGCGGAGAATATAAGCCGTGGCATGGAAGGTTGGCGAGCTTCCTACACGATGCAGGCTGAACAGAAGCAGGGCCAGGTGGAGGAGATCATCCGCTTCGCGGAGAGCCATCATTGCCGGATGACGTCACTGGTTCGCCACTTCGGGGACACGTCGGATAGGGGGTCTGGCTGTGGAATCTGCGACTTCTGCGCCCCTGCCGATTGCGTTGCGCAAAGATTCCGAGGAGCTACGCATGCGGAGCGAATCGCCTGCGATCGGGTTCTCAAGAAGCTGCGATCTCTGCCCGCGCGATCTACGGGAAAACTGCATGCCGACCTGTTCCCGGAAAACGAAATGAGCCGGGATGACTTCGAAGAGGTTCTGGGGGCGATGGCCCGGGCGGAACTGCTGGCGTTTGCCGATGCCGTTTTTGAGAAGCAGGGCAAGAAGATTCCCTACCGGACGGTCAGCATTTTGCCGGCCGGGCTGAACTTCCACGAAAGCCAGTCGGCGCCCTTCATTATGAGAGACGCGGTGGCCGCGGTGGCTTCTCCCAAACGCGGCAAGAAGGGTGCGTCCGTTGTGACGCTGAAGCAAGGCAAGCTAACCAAGCCCGCGGCGGCTGAGGCTCCCCCGCCGGAACGACAGGTTCGCCTGGAGCAGGCATTGCGGGCGTGGCGTTTGACCGAGGCGAAACGCAGAAATATGCCGGCCTTTCGCATCTTTGGCGACCGGACCTTGCGCAATATCGCCAGCACCTGGCCCAAGAACGACTCGGCCCTGCTTGCCGTGCCCGGGATCGGCATGGGTACCGTGGAAAAGTATGGCGCCCAAATCTACCACCTGGTAGCCAATGCCGAGTGAAAAGCTTGGGTGTAGGGCGGTGGAATCCCACATCTCGCGAAAAACGAGCGAGATGTGGGATTCCACTGCCCTGTCCTGGCGACTCTTAAATCCTTGGAGGCAGGCGGTTGAAGACTAGTGCGACAGGAGGGCTGGATAAAGTTTAAAGTGGAGTCAACTCCATGGATGGCGTAGCTACACCGCAAGAGGACAACGATAAAGGTCCGGGGATGATGGGCCTCATCCGCGAACTGCTTCGCCCTTACCGGGGCAGTCTGGCCATCATTCTTACGGCCATGATCGTCCAGAGCGCGATGACGCTGGCCGCGCCGTGGCCGCTCAAGATCATCCTCGACAACGTAATCCTCGGCCGCAAGCTTAGCTCCGTGGATGGACCGCTGGCTGAGGCCGATGCTGGCCCATGGCCACCGCGTACATCTTGCGGTGTTGGCAGCGGTTGCCGTGGTCCTCATCGCCCTTTTGAACGCCTTGGCATCGTACCTCGCCAATTACTTCACCGAGAGCGTGGGCCAGTGGGTCGCCAACGACCTGCGCATGCGGACCTACCATCATCTGCAATATCTTTCCCTGCGCTACTACGACACCCACCAGTCCGGCGTCCTGCTGAGCACGATTACCGCCGACGTGCTCACCATCCAAAACTTCGCCTCGTCGGCCACCCTGGGCATTGTGGTCGACATGATCACCATCCTGGGCATGCTGGTGATCATGTTCTGCATGAACTGGGACTTTACCTTGATCGCGGTCGCAGTGACGCCGTTGATGCTATTGCTTGCCTCCCGGTTCAAGAAGGCGGTCAAGAAGTCCACCCACGAAGTACGCAAGCAGCAGAGCAATATCGTGGCGGTGGTGCAGCAGGATCTCGAATCCATCCGCGTGGTCACGGCCTTCGGACGGCAGGAACTGGAACAGGAAGCACTCCAGGCCGTCAGCCATGCAACCGTGGCCGCCGCGCTCAAGGCGCGTCAGGTCAAAGCCCTGCTATCGCCCCTCGTTTCCATCATCGTGGCATGCTGTGTTGGCTTCGTGCTCTGGCGCGGCTCCCTGCTCATTCTGGCCGGATGGATGACGGCCGGGGAATTAACCGTCTTCCTCTCTTACCTGGGTTCGTTTTTCAAGCCGGTGAAGGACCTTGCCAGCATGAATAACTCCATTGCCCAGACCGCGGTGGCCGTGGAACGCATTCGGACGATTCTCGATGCGGACGCCATACTCCCGGAAAAGCCGGATGCGCGCGAACAGACGATTCGCGGGGAAATCGTCTTCGATCATGTGGCCTTCGCCTATGACGAAAGCTACCCCGTGTTGCGCGATGTAAGCTTCACCGTCAAGCCCGGACAGATGATCGGCGTTGTCGGGCCCACGGGTGGCGGCAAATCCACGATCATGAGCCTGATTCCCCGGTTCTACGATCCCAGCGCAGGCAAAGTTCTGGTGGACGGCATCGATGTGCGCGATTATCGATTGCAGGCCTTGCGCAACCAGATCGGCTATGTGCTGCAGGAGACCGTGCTCTTCCGCGGGACCGTGCGGGATAACATCGCCTACGGCCGTGCCGGCGCCACCGATGAGGAGATTATCGAGGCCGCGAAGCTGGCCAACGCGGACGAGTTCATCACCCGCATGCCCAATGGCTACCAGTCGTTCGTCGGCGACCGCGGCGACACCCTCTCCGGCGGCCAGCGCCAGCGTATCGGCATCGCGCGCGCAATCATACGCAATAACCCGATCCTGATTCTCGATGAACCGACGGCGGCCCTGGACACCGAATCGGAGAGACTGGTCATCGAAGCGCTGGAACGATTGATGAAAGGACGAACGGTGCTCACCATTGCCCACCGGCTGAGCACCATCCGCGATGCGGATAAAATCATCGTGTTGAAAGGCGGCGTGGTCGCAGAGCAGGGGACGCACGACCAACTGCTGGCCATGGGCGGAACCTACGCCGAGTTGTATAGTGTACAGTTCGATACAGCAGCGGCCAAGGCCGCTCCCTAGAGGCAGAGAAACCCCGTATATGTCCCGTAGCTTGATCGTTCTCCCGGATGATTCTGTCCAGCCGATTCTGGACGCGATCGATGGCGCGACCAAATCACTGCGCATCAAGATGTTTATCTTTACCGATCCAACCTTGCTGGATGCGGTGATTGCCGCCCATCGCAGGGGGGTCAACGTGCGCATCATGCTGAATCCCAAGCGCCGAAGTGGTGTTTCGGAGAATGATGAAAGCCGCAGCAAGCTGGAGGCAGCCGGTATCGAGGTGCGCGACAGCAATCCGGCCTTTGATCTTACCCACGAAAAGTCGATGGTGGTCGACGATAAGACCGCATTTGTCAAGTCGCTGAATTGGCAGACCAAGAATTTAACCGGTACTCGCGACTATGCCATCATCACCAGGCACGCGCACGAAGTAGAAGAGATTATCAACGGCTTCGAAGCGGATTGGAACCGCCAGGATTTCGCATCCAAGCACTCTGATCTGGTGCCGCGGCAATGGCCGCGAGCGAATTACCCAATTCATCAACCAGGCCAAGCACTCGTTGTGGTTACAAAATGAACGCTACCAGGATCAAATGATGATTGAGTGCCTGGTGCGGGCCAAAGAACGCGGAGTAAAAATTCACGTGATGGCACGGCCCGCGCACACGCTCAAGAAGGACAAATTGATCGAGGGCGTAGGCGGGCTCCGCATTCTGCGCGACGTGGGCGTCAAGATACGCAAGCTGAAGACGCTAAAGCTTCATGCCAAAATGCTGCTTGCCGATGGAGAACGCGCCATTATCGGCTCCATCAACCTGGCGCCCGGGCAGCTTCGACAGCAGGCGCGAATTAGCCATCGAGGTGGACGATAAGCATATCGTGGATCGCCTGCACGAGATCGTGAAGCGCGACTGGAAGAACTCTCATCCGATGGACCTCTCGGACGAAGGACTGCTGGCTGACCTGGAGAAGCACGGGGGCAAAGGCCTCGAAGAGGTCGGACTCGAGGACGAGGGCAACGCTTGAATCCTATATCTGGGAAAAGGACGCCGGCCTGAGTATCAGGTTGGAGATGTTGCTCACGATCGCCTCGGAGCTGTATCTGGGCTGAGCCGACAGCTTTTTCCATTGCGGGTCAGAGCGAAACGCGTCCCACTTCACATCGATCTCCGATATATCGGGATAACTGACCATATAGGTCAACTGGGGCAGTCGAGGTCCGATCAACGTGTCGCCGAAAAATACCTGCCAGAAGCCGGCGCGGGCAAAGATCTCAAACTCACCGTTATGGAACATGTCCACTTTGCGCACATGATCCTGCTGCGTTGGACTTTCGTAGGTGCGCAGCTGAAAGACTCGTTTGCCGTGCTGCGCGGTCGCAGGCGGAAGCACCAGCTTCGGCCAGCCTTCAAACGCGATCATGAGCGAGCTCTCGATCCGCAGGAAACCGGGCGCGGTCGCCGGCGCGCTCCAGAAGGGCGCCGCGACCTTCATAAATTCCTCATCCTTTGCCAGCTGCAACTCGGCCGTAGCCAGTGATTCCAGCGTGTTTGAGGGGATAAGCAGGTAGAGGGCAGGGGTCTCGGGGCCAAGGTCGAGGTTGAAGGCGCCGATGGGCGAAAAACCCATCCGGTTGAGCGCAGGAATCAGGGCATCGGCCAGGTAGCTCTGCAGTAGCTTACTTTCCGGTCCTGACTGCAGCTGATACTTGCGCAGCTCATAGTACTCGCGGGCTTTGCCTGCAGGCGCCTGAGCCTGCGAATCGTTCGGTGCCAAGGCAACAGCCGCTGCGGCCAGCGACGAGGTCAGGAAATGGCGTCTTTGCAAAGCTCCTCCAATGAAAGGAGAATTCTAAAGCATTTCCTCTGTTACTGTGGCGTGGCGGCTGGAAGGATGCAGTTACGCGCTAAGGAGAAAGGAGACGTACATGCAAAGGCGTGAACTTCTCAAGTTTGGAGCAGCCCTCGCCGGCGCATGGGCGACGGGCCGAGGTCGGCGACGCTCTTCCCCCAGCGATACCTATCATCGACACCCACATTCACCTCTTCGATCCGGGACGTCCAGGGGGCGTTCCGTGGCCTGCGAAAACTGACACCGCGCTCTACAAAGCTGCCCTGCCCGAGCGCTACCAGAGCCTTGCAGGCCCGTTTGGAGTGGTTGGCGCGATCGTGATCGAAGCCAGCAACCTGGTGAGCGATAACGATTGGGTGCTCAATGTAGCGGCGAACCATCCCATCATCGTGGGTATGGTCGGGGACCTGATTCCGGGCACTCCTGCGTACCAGAAGGACCTCGATCGGCTGCATGCGAACCCTCTCTTCCTGGGCATCCGCTACGGCAATCTATGGGACCGGGACCTGGCCGTCGATGCCAAGAAGCCTGAATTCCTTCCCGGGCTGAAGATGTTAGCCGACCGCGGCCTGGTGCTCGATAGCGCCAATCCCGATCCCAGTCTCATCCGGGCAATCGCCGGCGTGTCGGACCATCTTCCCGAGTTGCGGATCGTGATCGACCACCTACCCAGTGCACGCGTACCCACCGAGGCGGCCGCACGCGATGAATATTGGTCGCTGCTGCGACACCTGGCGCAAAACAAAAATGTCTTCGTCAAGCTTTCTGAAGTAATCGCCGCGCGTACCGAACAGTCGGGCGGTCCTACCTTTGCCCAGGAGACGCTCGGCGCCCTTTGGGACGTCTTCGGTGAAGATCACGTTCTCTATGCCAGCGACTGGCCGAATAGCGATCATCACGCAACCTACACGGAGACCATCTCGGTTGTGCGCGACTTCGTTAAGCCTAAGGGGCGCAAAGCCGAAGAGAAGTTTTTCTGGCAGAACTCGGTTGCCGCCTACCACTGGCGTCGCCGGCAGTCAGACCAACCCGTGTTGCCGCAAAAGGCATGATCAAAGCTTCAAAGACTCACGGGGAGACAATGGGGAGAATGAGCGCCGAAGGGTATTTGGGATCGTGATAGATCGTATTTGTCGCCTTGACTGATGTCTGATCGTCGGCGGCGTTCTTGCCCGTGTTCAGATTTCGGTCGAAGCGAGGAAAGTTGCTGCTGCTGACCTCCAGGCGAATCCTGTGCCCCTTGAGAAAGACATTGCTGGTGGACCACAGATCGATATGGAACTGATAGACCTTGCCTGGTTCCATCGCTTGCGGCTTGGCATCCGAGTCCCGGTAAACCGCGCGGACAATGCCTTCGGTCAGATTTTGCGCGTAGCCATTGGGCCACACGTCGACCAGCTTTGCAGTGAAGTCGGTGTCGACGGCCGAAGAGCTGGCGTAGAGTTCCATCGTAACTGGACCTGTTACCTCGGTATCCTGCGTAAGCTGGGGAGTCGAGTACGACAATACATCGTCGCGAGCTTCGACAGGGCGCTGATCCCGAGGCCCCGCGGCAAGATGCTCCGGGTCGCAGCATAAGGGGCCACCCACAGTCGGCGCCGGCTTCATCGGATCGTACACATAGCTCTCTGAGACCTCGCCCGAAGCGATGCGCGTCGATAGCACTCCGGCGGAGGATGGGCCCGCGGCCTTCTCGCGTGATTCCAGAAAATATTTCGTCTCCCGGGCGCGCGCAAGAGGCCATGCATCTTCGTCTCGCCAAACATTGGCGCCCATCACGAATATGCGCACTGGCTTGCCGGTAGCGAGGCGGTTTTTTACCCCGTGGAAAAGATAGTCGTACCAAAGCAGGATGACGTCGTTTTCGTCGTAGTCCGCAGCCGCCGGGCCAAAATCCAAATCGCCGATTTTTCTGCCTGAACCGGCGTGTCCTCCGATCACCACCAGCAGCTTCTGATCTTTTCTAGCGGCAGCGTTTCCTGCCTTGGATAGCATGCCCTGGTAATTCTTTAGCGAGCCACCCTGGAATATGTCGTACCACGCCGCAACCGTGAACGCTGGGACCTGGATCGATGGGTAATTCTCCTCGATCGACCAACGCTTCCAATAGTCGTCGTAATCAGGATGAGCAAGCCAATCCAGAAAATAGGGCGCCGCCACGTGCTTCAGATCATCCTGGCTGGGCGAGAAATTCAGATTGAAGAGCGGGTACTTTGTCAGAGGCAGCACCTCCGCCCCTACTCTGGCGTTGGTATCAGCCTTGACGATGCGGGTCATCGTGTCCTGTGCCAGGCCGGAGGTCCAGGACTCATTGAACCACTGTTCAAATGCGCCTCCCTGGTAGGTCCACCCATTGTGGTAGTTGCTCGCCGTGACCACGGGACAGATGCCGGCCAGGTGGGGTGGATGAGTGATGGCGGTGAGCATCTGTGTCGCGCCTACATAGGAGCCGCCGAACATTCCCACTCTGCCGTCGGCATGAGGCAGTAGCGCTGCCCACTCGACCGTGTCATAGCCATCGTCGGACTCGTGCTTGAACGGGTACCACTCACCCTCGGAGGTGTAGCGTCCGCGCACATCCTGAATCACAACCACGTAGCCTTTCGCTGCTGCCCTCATCCCGAAGGCGAAACCACCGTTCTTGTCGTACGGCGTGCGCTGCTAAAAGCACTGGAAATTTGCCCTCAGTGCGGGGCCGGTAAATGTCCGCCCGCAATTTGACCCCATCGCGCATGGCCGCGGCCACCCCGCGTTCCACCACGACCTCATACGTTTGCTGGCTTTCCTGGGCCCAGCCATGAGAGACCGGCGCGGCAAGCATCGCCAGGATGACGAGAGAAACTTTGATTCGCATGCAGCTCCTCGGCGCATGAATTGTATTGCCGTGCCATTAGAACACGGGGCCTATTGCTCTAGACGATGGTCTTCTCCAGCCACGAACGTGCGATCTCTTGAACACGGGACTTAAGAGCGGAATCGGCTCTGCCGGGGAGCGGCTCCTGGGTTCCAATCCCGTAATGCTTAGTGACCCTTTGCAGGCATTCTCAGAAAAGTGATATAACCCGCCTGTATGGCCTTCCCTTCATCGCCTCATACCTTGAGCCGCCGGCGATTTCTGCGGCAGAGCTTTGCTTTCAGTGCCTTGGCCAGTCTTGGAACGTTCTCGGGCCTGGCTGATTCCGTGCCATCGGACCCGGCGGCCGCGCAGCTGTTGGTTCTGGGCGATTGGGGATATGAAAACCCCGCGGCGCAATCCCAGGTGGCAGCGGGCTTGCGCGCATATGCCAAACAGCATTCGGTTCAACCACAGGCGCTGTTTATGTTGGGAGACAACTGGTATGGCGAGTTGGCGGGAGGGGCCACCTCCGCCCGCTGGCAAACACACTTCGAAGAGATGTACCCCGCTAGCGACTTCCATTGCCCTGCGTATGCCGTACTGGGAAACCACGATTATCAGCGATGGCCTGAGAGCAAAGTGGATGCCGAATTGGAGTACGCCCGCAGCGGACGCAACGGCGGCGCCGCTACTCGCTGGACAATGCCCTCGCGCTGGTATCGCTTTGAGTTTCCCACGAAGAATCCTCTGGTCACTTTTCTGGCACTCGATAGCAACATGCCGCGTGCGGACGGCAAGGAAAGCCTGGGGCGGGATTTCACCCTGACCCCGGAGCAGCAGGCAGAGCAGCTGGCATGGTTCGAAGCCGAGCTAAAACGTCCGCGCACGACTCCCTTTCTGGGTGTCATCGCGCACCACCCCGTCTACTCGGACGGGCCTCACGGAGATCATCCCGTGTTGATTCGTGATTGGGATCCGTTATTCCGCAAGTATGGTGTGGACCTTTACATGGCTGGCCACGACCACGACTTGCAGCACCTGGAGTTTGAGGGGCATCCGACCAGCCATTTCCTCTCCGGCGGTGGCGGCGCCGATTTGTACTCGCTGAAGGTTGATCCTGCGCAACGCGGTCCTTATGGACAAAAGGTTTACGGCTTTAGCCATATCTCAGTAACGACGCATCTGATGACCCTGCGCCACCTGGATCAGAATGGCAACACACTGCACGCCTTCACCAGAACGCCGGCGGGTAAGATTGCTATCGTGAGTTAGAGGCGGGTTTATTTTTCGCTGCTAGGCGGCACCAGCCCCTTCAACCGCAGATACAACGCAAGCGTGGCGTACTGCTCATTGTCATGGGAGACGTTCCCCCACAGCATGCTCAAACGCGACCGTTTCGCCGGGCCAGCCGGCAGCAACTCTGTCATGTTGGCATCGGTCAAACCGGCATAGGCTTTGTCACACTCGGCGAAGGAGGCATTCAGCGCCTCCAGAATTGCAGCCTTATCAGCGGTGTCCGCCGGCACTTTCGGCGCCGCGCTGGGATCCACATGGTTCGCCGCGCCACAAATGTGGCTCTGTGCCTCGATCACATGGTTCACCACTCGGGCAAAGGTTCGAATGTCCGGAGTGGGCTTGTAGCTGTAATCCTCCGCCGGCATCTTCTCCGCCGCCTTGAGGATGTTCGGCTTGACTCTCGCATAGGCCCCCTGCACTTCACTCGCCAGCGGGCTGCCCTGACCCCAAGCCGCTCCCGAAAACATCAACCCTGCCACTGCACATACCATCCCTATCCGCCGCATCTTCACCTTCCTCCCAGTGCCAACCAGCCTACCGAGGCCCGGGTCACTATACAAGTGCGAAACTGTACGGAGAGGACTCTCTTATGCGGCTAACGATTTGTCTGCTGTGGACAGCGACGGTCGCAGCGCTCAGCGGCGCCGCCGTCGCCCAGGAACCTTTCGTGCATGGGCTGTGGGTATGGAAGACCGCTTCGCTCCTCACCGCACCCAACAGCGGTGAGGCCTTGCGCGATTTCTGCCGGGCGCAAACGGTCAACGAGGTATATCTCTCCTACTCGCCGGACAAGGCCGATGCAACAGAAGAGGCGGAGGTCGCCGGGGTCATCGCCTTGCTCCATCGATCCGGGATCCGGGTAGAGGCGCTGCTATCGAGCGTGAACGCCGATGAGCCGGGCGCACACCGGGAAAAGCTGCTCGACCATGTCCGGGCGGTGCTCGAGTTTAATCGTAAGCATGCGCGCAGTGCATTCGATGGCGTCCACCTCGACGTGGAGCCGCAACAGCGCCCGGAAAACAAGGGCCCAGGAAACCTGGGTTTCCTGCCGGGCCTGCTGGAAGCCTATCGCGACGTGCGCGCGCTGGCCGAGCAGAACCGGATGACCGTCAATGCGGATATTCCCAACAAATTTCTCAAGGGCGACCTGGGCCAGCGCCAGGCGCTGATGTCTTCCCTGCCGCGGTTGACGCTGATGCTGTACGAGCTGAGCAGTCCGTCCGACGGACAGAGCACCGCCGCCCAGGCGGATAAGCTTCGCCAAGCCAGCGAGAACTACTTCAACATGGCATACCAGGGATCTGAGTCAGGCTCACCTGGCAAAAATGGCCATCGGCCTGCGCACTCCCGACTACCAGAGCCAACTCCCCAACATGCTCAAAACCGTACAGCAGGATTTGAGCGGCAACCCACACTACCTGGGCTGGGCGTGGCACTCGTATAATGACGCTAATTAATATAAATACAGTTACATTTATCGTCTACTGGCCCGCATTCGCCGCCGGCGGCAAAGCCCAGGCGAAGAGCACCCCTCCACTGGTGTTTAATACATATTGCCGCCCGTCGAGCATGTAGCTGATCGGTGAGGTGTCAATGGACGCGCCTGAGCCGGCATGCCAAAGCGTTTTGCCCGTGCTGGTGTCAAGAGCAAGAAAATTGCCTTTGACATCGCCGGTGAAGGTGAGCCCGCTCGCCGTGGTCAGGACTCCCGCACCTGGAGATCCACGTCCCAGATCATGCGTCCACCGGATCTTGCCTGTCTGGTAATCGATCGCCTCGACGACGCCCTTACCCCACAGACCGTAATCGGCGCCGGCCCAGCCGTAGGTGCCATCCGCTGGTTTGGCGAAATAGATGGAGTAGCTGGGGTGGGCGGAGACGATGAACAGTCCGGTCTTGGGGTCGAAACTGGGAGATCGAAAGTTGGCCATCCCACCCTCGTCAGGCGCTATCAAACGCCCGTCGGGCGCTGGTTCCTTAGCCGGGTTGGGAATGGGACGCCCCTGCTTGTCAACCCCAAGCGACCAGTCAACGGGCCCAAACGGAACGGTGAGCAAGCTCTTGCCGTCGGTTCGATCGAGCACGAAAAAATAACCGTTGCGGGAACTCTGTAGCAGCATCTTGCGCGGCTTGCCGTGAAACATTCCGTCCACCAGCACCGGCGTTTCGGACGCATCCCAGTCATGCGTATCGTGTGGGGAGGGCTGAAAGGACCACACCAGTTTTCCGGTATCCGGGTTGAGGGCCACAATGCTGCAGGTATACAGATCCTCTCCAGGGCGGGTTGAGGCGGTGAGAACCGGCGTAGGGTTTCCAGTTCCCCAATACACCAGGTTGAGTTCAGGATCGTAGGTGCCCGTCATCCATGAATTGCCGCCGGTCGCCGCTCCTGGTGTGCCCAGAGGCGGCGTGGCATCCCATTGCCACTGCATCTTCCCGGTCTCTGCATCGATAGACTGGATGTATCCCACCAGGTTATCGAAATCGCCTGACGTGCCAACCAGCACATGATTGCGCACAACCAGCGGGGCCATGCTGGTCCAATATCCCTTGGTGGAATCAGCGACCGGCACGATCCAGCGCACGCTGCCATCTTTGGCGTTGAGCGATACCAGGTGCCCATCCGGGGTCAGGAAGTACAGCCAATCCTTGTACATCGCGAGCCCGCGGTTGCCGATATGCAAGCCATGATTGGGCGGGTAGGTGTAACGCCAGAGCAGGTGACCGGAGAGCGCATCGACCGCCCAGACGTTGTCGGGCACCGTAAAGTACAGCACACCATCGACCATCAATGGGGTGGATTTGATTTCCGCGCTCTGGTGGGTCTGAAAAGCCCAGGCGAGAGCCAGCGTGCCGACATTCCGCGGGGTAATCTGTTCCAGCTTGCTGTGACGCTGCCCGTCATACGTGCCGTGGTACATGGGCCAACTGTCCGACGGCGGATTGAGCAGCATGGCATTGTCTACCCCTTGCGCCCACAGCGGCCCGGAGAGAGAGAGTAAAAGAGCACTGATCAGCAGCTTCATTCGTCTTTGAGCCTATCAGGCCAGCGTGACTTTCAATGCGATGCCCATATCAGACAGCTTGGCTGCCGGCACGCGCACCTTCAAACCATGGTTGTCCTGCTTCCAATGCAGCTTGTCCTGGTATCCCAGCAATTGCACGTTGAGAATCTTCCCCGGCTGCTGCGGACTGTCGGCCGCCAGCGGCTTGATGACAAATTCGCCGGCCGGTATCCCCATGACGTAGGCGTACAGGATTTTTCCCTTGGTGGTGAAGCGCACATCCTGCGCCGTCAAACCGGGTTGCTTGCTCTCGTTGAAACCGCTTTGGGAAACCACCACCTCGGTCGATGGTCCGTCGCCATAGATCTTCCATGGGCGTGAACCATAGATCCCTTCGCTGTTGACGGCCATCCAGCCGGTTATCCCCTCGAGCACCTTGCAACTCCTCCGGATCCAGTTCACCGCTGTTCGGCAAGGGAAAATTCAACAGCAGATTACCGTTCTTGCTGACGATGTCCACCAGCAGATCAATTACTTTTTTTGGGGTTTTGTAGACCTGTCCTCGTTTGTAATGCCAAACGCCAATGCAGGTGTCGGTTTGCCATGGGTCGGGCGAGATGGCGTCGGAAACCCCGCGCTCATGGTCGACGATACAGGTGCCGATCGTGCAGTCGCTGGCCACCTTGCTGCAGTAGACGGCTTCCACCTTGCCGCTGTGCAGGCTGGCGCTCACGTTGTAAACCTCAGCCACGGTGGCTAATCCGTATTCGTCAAACGGAATGCCGCCATCGGTATAAAGCAGATCGGGCTGATGCTGGTCGATGAGATCTTTGATGCGGTTGAAGTACTCGAGCTTCCACTCGTCGGGCGCGACTCGGCCCATGGCCTTCGCGGTCTTTGCAAAGTCGGGAGGCATCAACGTGTAGCTGTGATACAAGTCGGCAAATAAAGGATTGGTGCCCTCGTAGGATTTTCCGGCCAATGGTCCCGTGGTGTCGCTGGTGTGGGCCGGGGCGAGCCAGTCGAAGCTATTGGAGAGGTGTTCGCTGACTCCAAAGCGCAGTCCACGCTTGCGCGCCGCCTGCTTGTAAAGACCGACGATGTCTCGCATTGGCCCGGTGGCGGTCGCGTTCCAGCGGGGTTGATACTTCGAATTCCACATATCGAAGTTGTCATGGTGAACACCCATGCTGACGAAGTACTTAGCGCCTGCCTTCACATACAGGTCCATCAAATGCTCCGGATCCCACTTGTCGCCCTTGAACAACGGAATCAGGTCTTTGTAGCCGACCTTGGAGGGATGTCCGTAGGTCTTGAGGTGATACTCGTATTGCGGGCTGCCCTGGATATACATATTGCGCGCGAACCAGTCGCCATCTTCGACGCCGGACTGTGGTCCCCAATGGGACCAGATACCGAATTTTGCATCGCGGAACCACTCCGGGACCCGGTAGGCGTCGAGCGAACCGCGGGTCGCCTGGAAAGGTCCTGAAGTGAGAGGGAGCGTAGGCGTCTGGCCCAACGCGCCTTTTGTCCTGCGCCCAAGCGGCCGAGTAGCCCAGCAATTTTATTGTGTCGCGCCGCGTAAACCGCATAAGCGAGGCCGCCTCCACGTCTTCACCTTGGTTATATCTACTCTATCAACCTCGGCGGACCGGCACCGGAAGCGGTCTTGAAATCCGAAAAAATGCGATAGACTGAATTTTCCACTCTGTCAGATACGTTTGTTCGCTCCCCGCCAGGGGAGCGTGATCGCTCAGTATCATCGGGACCCTGTAGCATTTTCCCTAATGGTGTAGACCGGAAAACTGCACGTGACGCGGCCATTCCGTCAAAGAATGGCCGCACACAACCGATCTCACCAGACCACAGTATTAGGGAAAATGCTTAATCGAATGGATCGATGCCCCCGGATTTCCTGTGGAGCTTGGTGGGGTCGGCGAACATCATGCGGCTTTCCTCACTGAAAGCCGCACACGCAGTCGTGGGATGGAGCCACGTACAGGAAATCCGGGTCGCTGCGGCCCATGCAACGGCACGGCGAATTCTTTTCCGGAAAGGGAAAACAAATACGATGACGGTTAGCCGGCGGGAATTTTTGACTCGTGTAGGACGGGCAGGCGGATACAGCGCCGCGTTCCTAATGATGCAGGGCATGGGCCTGATGCCGGCGGCTGCTGCGCAGGCTACGCCCGGGGCGCCAGGGTCTGGTAAAGGAGTGAAGGCAGTGATCCTGGGCGGAGGGATCGCAGGGCTGGTGGCAGCCTACGAGCTCCGCGCCCTGGGATACGCATGCACCCTTCTGGAAAGCCGGCAGAGGCCCGGAGGAAGAAACTGGACGGTCCGCGGTGGAGACAAAGTTACCTTTCTCGACGGAACCACGCAGACCTGCTCGTGGGACGAGGGGCACTATCAGAATTTTGGACCGGCGCGGTTGCCCTCCGTTCATCACACCATGCTGGGCTACTGTCAAAAGCTGGGGGTCCCGCTCGAGGTGGAGGTGAATATGTCACGCTCCGCCTTCCTGCAAAACGATAACGCGAACGACGGCAAGCCGATGGTCTTGCGCCAGGTCGAAAACGATACCCGGGGGCACGTAAGCGAGCTGCTGGCAAAGACCATCAACCAGGGAGCGCTCGATCAGGAACTATCCAAAGAAGACCGGGACCGGATGCTGAGCTTTTTGAGAACCTACGGCCCGCTGGACGACGCGGGCAAGTACGGTGGCAGCGATCGCGCAGGTTACGCCGAAATGGCTGGCGCAGGCGATCAGACGGGCGTGTTGAGCAAGCCCATCGACATGCACACGCTGCTGGACGAGGACTTCTGGCAGAGCATGCTCTTCGATGAGCAGTTCGATATGCAGGCCACCATGTTCCAGCCGGTGGGTGGTATGGATCGCATTCCCTATGCGTTCGCCAAGGCCTTGGGTGACGTGGTGAAGTACGATGCGCCAGTCACGGAAATTCGCAAGACCGCGAAGGGCGTCAAGATCGGTTATACGAGTCATGGGTCGGCGCGGGTGCTCGAGGCCGACTATTGCATCTGCGCGATGCCCCTCACCATTTTGAAAAAGATCCCCAACGATTTCAGCGCACCCTATAAGAAAGTGATTGACGAGTGTACATATGCGAGCGCCTACAAGATCGCATGGGAAAGCCGTAGATTCTGGGAGCAGGACTACCACATCTATGGCGGTCTGGAGTTCGTCAACGTTGGATGCAGCCCCATCTGGTTTCCTTCCGCAGGATTGTTTACCCCACGCGGCGTCCTGGTGTGCGGATACACCGATGAGTCGCGCTCCTCGCTGGGAGGACTCACCATAGAGCAGAAGTTTGCGGAGAGCCGCAAGTCGATCGAGCGGCTGCATCCCGGCCACGGCAAGGAGCTGGAGAAGCCCATGTACGTGAGCTGGGGCCAGATACCGCATAACGAGGGTTCGTGGATCAGGGCGTATGGGCCGGGGCAGGAGAGGTGGCAACCGTATGGTCTGACGCGCCAGACGGGTGACGCACGCCATCCTGCCGCGTCGCGCACGCAGATCAATCCGGGCTACGAGACGCTCATCGAGCCCGATGGACCGATCATCTTCGCAGGTGACCACGTGAGCCACATCGTCGCCTGGCAAGAGGGGGCAGCGCTAAGCGCGCTGCGAGCAGTAGCGCAAGTGAACGACAAGGTGAAAGCGGCGAGGCTGGCAGGCGGGTTCCCCAACCCGGGTTGAGGCTCATTGGGTTAAACTATGGGTGAGAACTTCATTCTACGAGCTCGGCCCCCCATTTTCTATCTCATAACAAACCCCATAGGACGGGACGGGTGCCCCTCGCCTCAGCGTACGTGGGCCGAAAATGATATGTTTCGATTGCTTTTTAGCTGATCGATTCGAAAAAGCTATGGTGGGCTTCGCCCGTCTTATTCGGCCCACGTACGCTGAGGCGAACGTGGGGCACCCGTCCCGTTCCTACTGGGTTCTGTTAGAAAACTGACTTCTGTCTGGTTGAGCTCTCACGCAGGCACTCAAGGCCGTCACCCCGCACAAAAATGAGCCCTTCCTACTCTCACCACACTACGGACTCAAAAATGCGGATGCGCCTTCCGTCCCGCTCCAGTGATAACGCCACTGCTTCTGTGCGCTTGTTTTCCCACTTGCCTGCCAGCGCTCGGGTGTGCTGGTCTCCAGCCAATCGGTCGGCCTCGCGGTAGCCCCGCCGGCGGCCACGATCGCGAAAGCCTGACGCAGCGCTGCGCGCTGCTCCTGTCCCCGCGCTGGCGGCCCCGCGGAGACCATCGTGGCCGTTCCGCTCTGCGCCAGCACTTCGAGCCACTGCCGGTTGAACTCCCATGGGACGGCGTCCGTAATGCCCACCAGGTCCGCGTCCAGGGTATAAAACGTACCGTGCTGAGGCAGCCGGAAGGCGAGCGTGTTCACTCCCATGCGCCGGGTGCGCTCCCACTGGCGGCCGCTGGTGTCGTCGCCCGTGCGCTGCAGGTCGAAGATACCCTGGCCCAGCTGGCCGACGGTATTACAGCCATCGAGCAGCACCCGCTCACCGGCCGTGTCGCGTAGCAGAGCATAGAGCCCCGCGAGCACCTCGGCATTCGTTCGGCTGCGATCGTGAAGCGACCATCCGGGCAGCGTAGGTTGAGGCCCCATCTCGAAGCCCCACTGCCCCAGCAGGTCGTAAGTACTAAAGTCATGCTTCACCATCTCGTAGCCCCAGCCCGTCGCCTGGCGCATCTTGGCTCGGATTTTCTCTTGCGCGTCGGGGTGCGTCGGATCGTAGGCCATCTCGCGTGCCCGCTCCGTCCTCTCCCCAAACCTCGCATCGGGCAACAATAGCCCGCGAGCAGCATCGTGCGGCGCCTCGAGCGGCCGGATCCAGAGTCCTGGCCGTGCCGTCCGCTGTTTGATTTCGCGCGCCAGCTTGCCCATGTCCGGCCACGCGGCCGTACCGTTGGTCCACCCGCCATCGACTACGGAGAAGGGCCGCGCACCTCCGCTGGGCGAGAGTTCGGCAATGAACTCCGTATCGCGCAGGATTGTCTCGGCCGTGCTTCGCCCATAGCTATAGTCCCAATCGTTCGCCCCATAGATAGGCACGATCGACCGAGACGCGCGTGCGCACATGCTCCGGCAAAGCCCCGCGACTGCCTCCTGTGCATTCTCGCCATCGACCCCGCGACGGGGGACAACCGTCGCCATGGTCAACCTACGTCGACCGAGTTCGACGCCGTCTCCGCCGTTGGTTACGTTTAGCCACAGCGAAACGCCTTCCGGATCAAGCTGCCAAAAGCACAGCGCGGCCGCGTCTGTTTTTACGCCATATCCATGGCACGTCGCGCCGTCGTGGGTCGCGAAGTACCATGGCATCACGCGTTCCGGAATCAGGTTGCGCCAGCCCAGGTCTCCATAGCTGCGCTCCCACGCATCGCCCAAAGCACGCAGGTCCGGCGCCACTTGGGCTTGCCACCGCACATGCACCGCGGCGATTTGGGTCGACGGCGCAGCGAGCGTCAGCACCAGCGCATCCTGTTCCACTGTGCTTTCGACCACAACTTGTCCACCGCGCCACTGCCCTCCAGTGCCTTGCAGCGGGATTCGGCCTGCTGGCAGCGTCCGCTCGAAACGCGCGTATGCCGTCACTCCATCCGGCGGACGCAGCAGCTCGAGAAACGAGGCCGGCCTGGTCTGAGCGCCCGCCGTTTGGCCGGCTGCTGTGACTACGGTTAAACCGCCAACCGCAGCGGCACCCTCGCGCAGAAATGACCGCCGCGTCAGTTGCTCCGATTTGCTGTGCAGGTCCTTCTTCATGATTGCAGCGTAAAAGTCACGATCAGCGCTCTCGCAGGCTTATCTTTATGGCATCGGTACCGCCGGCTGGTGCTGCCATCGATCCAGGCATACAGGGGAAGAGGTCCACGGAAACAGAATTGCCGCTAGAAGCTTGTCTGCCCAGCCTCTCGATTCTATCGTCTCTTCAGCATCAGTTTAGCCTCTGGTCTGGTCTCGACTCAGGAGATAGGATGGAGTGCGCCAAGTGGTCATCCGCAAAGGCGAGGTAGCAGCGGAAGACAGAGGAAGGATCGAATGACGATTGATAATCCGAACACGATGAAGGTGCTCATCACCGGCGGAGGGGGCTTTCTTGGAAGCAGACTGGCGCGCACGATCCTGCAACGTGGACACCTTTCGGGCCGCCCAATCGCCGAACTGGTGCTGGCCGATCTGGTACCACCCCCGCCCGACCTGGCGCGCGACGAGCGTGTCCGTGCCTCCACCGGCGCATTGATAGACCAGGCTAAGACCCTGGGGCAGGGAAACTTCGACCTGGTCTTCCATCTCGCCGCTGCGGTTTCCGCAGAGTGCGAGGCGAACCTCGATCTCGGACTCCGCTCAAACGTGGATACTACCCGCGCTCTCCTTGACGCCCTGCGCGCAGAAGGCCAGCCGCGTTTTGTCTTTTCCAGCTCGGTGGCTGTCTTCGGCGGTGACGTCGATCTGCCCATGCCGCGTGTCATCCACGACGACACCTTGCCTGTGCCGCAGACGTCGTATGGAGTGCAGAAATTTATCTGCGAACAACTGGTGGCGGACTATACCCGGCGCGGGTTGATTGACGGCCGTAGCGTGCGGCTGATGACCGTAACCGTGCGCCCGGGCCGCCCGAATGCCGCTGCGTCCGGCTTTCTATCCTCCATTGTGCGTGAGCCCATGAATGGACAGCAGGCAGTGTGCCCCGTGTCACCGCAGACAGCCGTAGCCGTCGCTTCGCCGCAACGTGCGATCGAGGGTTTGCTCAAGGCAGCCGAGGCTACATCCGATGCATGGGGTGGCGGGACAGCCGTAAACCTGCCCGGCCTGACAGTTCGTGTCAGCGAGATGCTGGATGCGTTGGAAGTCGTGGCAGGCCGCGCGGCGCGCGAAAGAGTGCGCTTCGAAGAAAATGAAACCGTAGCCACCATGGTGGGTGGATGGGCTTCCGCCTTCGAGAGCGCCCGGGCACGCCGCCTGGGCCTCGCTGCCGATCCTGATTTCATCTCAATTATTCGCCAGTTTCAGAAAGAGCAAGGACTTTAGTGGTGAGCGGTCCTGCGTCAGAGAGGCCCCCGGGCACCCCTATCCTCGGCTGCATCGCGGATGACTTCACCGGCGCTACCGATCTGGCGAACAACCTGGTGCGCTCCGGTATGCGAGTCGTCCTCACCGTGGATGTCCCCCCAGACGATGAGCGGGTCGATGCAGACGCTGTGGTGGTCGCCCTGAAATCGCGAACGGTAGCCGCCTCCGCGGCGGTTGAGCAATCGCTGCAAGCCTGCCGCTGGCTGCGCAAACAGGGTGCGGCTCAGATCTACTTCAAAGTTTGCTCAACCTTTGACTCCACGCCGGCGGGCAACATTGGTCCCGTAATCGAGGCGCTGATGGATGAGCTGGATTGTGGTTTCAGCATTGCCACGCCGGCATTTCCTGAGAACGAGCGAACGGTCGTCCATGGACATCTGTTTGTGGGAAACACGCTGCTTTCCGACAGTGGCATGCGCCATCATCCCCTCACCCCAATGACCGATGCCAACCTGGTGCGCGTGCTGCAGGCGCAACTGAATCCTGCCAAAGGACGCAAAGTGGGGCTGGTGGACTACCGGACCGTAGCGCAATCGGCAGCGGCGATCCGCAAGCGCATGGACGAGCTGCGAGCGGAGGGCATGGCAATCGCCATCGTCGATGCTTTGACTAAGGAAGACCTGGACCGGCTTGGCGAGGCGCTGCGCGACTCGTTATTTCTTACTGCCAGCTCCGGACTCGGCGACAGCCTGCCGCGCAATTGGGGTTTTACTCCGTCAACCCGCGTGAGCCTGCCGCCGGCCCGCGGGCAAAAGGCCATCCTCGCAGGCAGTTGTTCGGTTGCCACCAACGGACAGGTGCAGCGCTTTATTCGTGATGGAGGCGAAGCCTACGCACTGGATCCGCTCCGGCTCGCCGCAGACATCGAGTTGGAAATCGCCCGCGTGCTGGCATGGGCCGATGCATGCTGGCGCAGCGAAACCGCGCTGCCGTTGCTGGTCTACTCAACAGCGCAACCCGCCGAGGTTGCGGCGGCGCACACCCAACTAGGAGTCGCCCGGTCGGGCGCAATTGTCGAGCAGGCCATGTCGGCCCTGGCCAGCGCGTTCGTCCAACGCGGCGTAGGAAGCCTGGTGGTCGCAGGCGGAGAAACCGCGGGCATTTGCGTGCAAGCTCTCCAGATCCGGCAAATGCAGATTGGCCCCCAGATTGATCCCGGAGTGCCCTGGTGTTACGCTGCATCTTCCTCTGCCGCGAACGGAGGTCTCCACATCGCTTTAAAATCGGGTAACTTTGGATCGCCTGACTTTTTCGATAAAGCCTTTGCCTTCGTCTTGTGACCTATGAACGAAACGGAACTGCGGCAAGAGATCTGTCGTGTGGGCCGCTCTCTCTTTGAGCGCGGCTACGTTCATTCCACGGCAGGAAACATCAGCGTTCGGCTGGCAGAGGGCTTTCTCATCACGCCTTCGGAGGCATGCCTGGGTTTCCTTAAACCGGAGGCTCTCGCCAAGGTCGGAGCGGATGGTGTACAGCTGAGCGGCGAGCGCGCCAGCAAGACGCTGATGCTGCACCGGAGCATCTATGCCGCGGACCCGGACGCCGGCTGCGTGATTCATACGCACTCCACCCACCTGGTTGCGCTCACGTTGACGGGGGTTTGGAAGCAAGAGGATATCCTGCCACCCATCACGCCGTATTACGTGATGAAGGTAGGTCACGTGCCGCTAATCGAGTATTACCGTCCCGGAGACGCGATGGTGGGCGAGCTGGTGGCCCAGGCGATTGAGCAGATGAAGGCGCAGGGCACGCGCATACGCGCCGTCATGCTGGATCGGCTCGGCCCCAACGTGTGGCATAGCACGCCCGCGGCCGCTATGGCCACACTGGAAGAGCTGGAGGAAACCGCGCGGCTCTGGTTGCTCGCCGGCCGAAAGGTGGAGCCGCTTTCACCGCAGCAGATCGATCAACTGCGTCAGCAATTTGGCGCTTCGTGGTAGCTTCTCCTTTTAGGACTCAACCTGATGCCACGTTTCGCCGCAAACCTTACCATGATGTATGGGGAGTATCCCTTCCCAGGTCGCTTCGCTGCCGCCGCAAAGGATGGGTTCAAGGCGGTGGAGTATCTCTTCCCCTACGAATATCCGGCCAAGGACCTGGCCACGTGGCTGTGTGAGCAGGGGCTGACCCAGGTGCTGCTCAACGCTCCACCCGGAAATTGGGCGGCAGGCGAGCGAGGCGTCGCTTCGCTGCCAGGCAAAGAAGAAGACTTTCGTGCGGAAATACACACAGCTCTCGAATACGCACAAACGTTGGGCTGCCCGCGGGTGCATGTGATGGCTGGTGTGGAACCCGCAGGGATGGATCGCGCTGCTATGCGCCGCACCTTTACATCCAACCTGGCGTGGGCCGCCGAGCTCGCGGCGCCGGCTGGCATCCAGCTGCTGATTGAACCGATCAATACACGCGACATGCCCGGATACTTTCTCAATCGCCAGGATGAGGCGCATGCCCTCGTCGACGAGATTGGCAGCCCCGCGCTCAAGGTGCAGATGGATCTCTATCACTGCCAGATTGTTGAAGGCGATGTGAGCATGAAGCTGCGCAAATATCTCTCCGGCTCAGGACAGAAAAACGTAGGGCATATCCAGATCGCGAGCGTGCCCGAACGCAACGAGCCCGACCGCGGCGAACTCAATTACGACCACCTGTTCGACCTGATCGACGAACTTGGTTACGACGGCTGGATTGGCTGCGAGTACCGGCCGAGGGAGGGCACTTCTGAAGGCTTAGCCTGGCTGCGCAAGCGTCGTCCCGAACGATAGAGGGATCTGCGGTTCTGTTTCGGGCCCGGCTGAGCGCTGCCTGAGGGCGGAGACCTTACTTTGGCAGTTGTGTTCAGGAAAGGCGCACAGCAGGTCCCTCGGCTCCGGTCGGAGGCTGTGACTTTATTGAGCTTTGCTTTAGGCAAAGAGGATAGGGCATGTTTCTCTGCAGTCGGAGTGCTAACGGGCCATCAGGCCGAGGTGCAGTCTCAGCTCGGTTCTGCTTGCCATGTGATGCGAGGTCCTTTCTGTTTTGCTCTGCAGCCCGGTTTTAGCGCAGAAACGCTTTGCTTTAGCTCAAAAACGCTTTGCTGAAGTGCATCAGGTTGTAAGCCAGGGCGCACCACAGCGTCACGCATTTGATTTTGTTGAGGCCACGCACGGTAAACGGCGCCAGCCCGCGATAAGTTCGTAGGTCAGCATTCACGGTTTCGCTGGTGGACGCCCTTTGTCGGTAGATGTTCTGGCCTTCTTCGCTCGCCATGCGCTGTTTCCATGCCCGTATCGCTTCTGAGTCGCTGGGCTTGGGTTCCAACTCGTGTCCCCGGTTCTCAGGGTTCTTGGCCGGTTTGGGCGGCACGAACAGTTCCACCCCTTGCTGGTGGGCCTGCACGATATCCTCCATCCGCAAGTAGCCACCGTCCACCAGGTGCTGCTCCACCTGGCACCCAGTGCGTTGTTCCACTTGCTGCCGCATCGGTTCACTCAACCCCGCCGAATCGGAGCCCTCGTTACTGACTTCCACCCCCAGAATGGCTCGGCTTTGTGGGTCGGTAGCCAACTGCACGTTCACCGCAGGGTTGTAACCACCGTTGGCCATCTTCATCACCCGCGTGGCCGCATCCGTGCTGCTCACCCGTGGCTGCTTGGCCCGGATCTGATCCCCGCACTTGCCTTGACCTGCCCGCTGGGCCGCCTCCGCCTGCTTCTGCTTCAGCTCTGGTAACTGCGCAATCGCCTGCTCCAAGCGCTGCTGCCGCGATTCCGCCGCGCGCTGACGCGCCGCCTTCTGACGCGCTGTCACCGCACCCGATTGGGCTGGCGATTCCAACTGCTTACGTAACTCCAACACTTGCTGCCGGGCCTGCGCCAACAAAAGCTGCAATCGCTCTTCCCGACGAAAACTGTTGCTTCCGGCGCTGACGCGCACCCGCAACCCATCCTGACTGATGCGGCTCACCCGCACCAGCTTCTTGTCCACCAACGTCACTAGCACCTGCGTAAACAGCGCGTCTAAGGCATCTGCGTGGTCGGTGCGAAAATCAGACAACAGGCGATGATTCACCGTCACTCCACCGCACAACCAACGGAACGGAGCGCTCTCCTCGCAGCGACGCGCTAGCTCTCGGGCCGAACCTATGCCGCGCACACACGCATAAAGCCATAAACCCACCAGCAGACGCGGGTCGGTCGCATCTCGCCCCGCTACTCCCTCTCGGGCTCGGATCGGTTCGCAAAAACCGCTCACCTCCAGCTGCTCCACTACCGCATGCACCGTGCGCACCGGATGAAGCGCTCGCACCAGATCATCGGCGCACTGCACTACCATCGAAAGCTGACGCCGTTCTGGCTTACGCAGTCGCAATCCACCCCCCTGCGCTACACCGCCTACCTCGCTTTTGCCCATATCTCTTCTTACAACTTCATCCAGACAACCACTCGATTTATTCGAACTGGTGCACCAAAAAAGTCACAACCTCTCGGGATGACAAAGGGGAGGGCGGCGCTTCCATGAAGAATTGGCTAGTGGCTGAAAGGATCGCATGTCGGTTCCCTGACACGCAGCCGCTACGGTTGTAAGGTTAAACCCCAGGCACCGGTGGGCACCCCGGAAATTCAGCCAGATAGCCATTTCCGATATACCCCAAATACTCAATCCCAATCTTGCTGGTAAAGAATCCGTCCGCGGTCAAGTTCCGCAGGAACGAAAAGAACGCCACTCCCTGGCTCAGGCTCGCGTCCTGCGCGATGTTCTTGCGATACGCGATCAGATCGAGCATTTCCGTTCTCTGCTGTGGGGTGCAATCGAGATAGGCCTTCCCGTAGCGATCCACACATGTGGAGTCGAGCCACATCAGACCCCCACCAAGGGTCAACTGATACTTCGGATTCTCGCTCGTGAGCAGGTCAATAAACTCCGGAGCACCGGCCTCCGTGGCGCCTCCGCAGTCCGCGTCCGCCGGAAAGATCGACTCGCACAGCGATTGCAGAGTCTTGTACTGTTGCGGCGGGAAATATTTGGGCGTGTAGACACCTGTCTTGCTCGCCGCCTTTTCCGTGTCGATCATGTGGTGGGCATACTCCGCCGCCTGCAGCGGAATCACTCGCAGCACTGAGGTCGCGGCGGCCCCCATGCTGAGCGACTTCAATACATCACGCCGGGATACAGACATGCTATATCTCCCCTTTTTTCGCCTGATTGAGCAGGTACTCTGAAGTTCTCCACGACAGTGCCGTGATGGTGAGCGTCGGGTTCTTGTCAGGGCCCGTAACGAAGGGCGCGCCGTCAGCCACGAACAGATTCTTGACGTCGTGCGCCTGGCAGTTCTTATTCAGGACCGACGTTTTTGGATCGTCACCCATGCGCACGGTTCCAAGCTCATGAATGATCTCTCCGCCCTCGGAGATCCCGTAGTTGCCCCTTGGATCCGGCTTGGCCGGCCCAACGACAGTGCCTCCGCCGGCTTCAATGATGGCGCGAAAGGTCTCCTGCATATCCTTCGACATCTTGATCTCGTAATCGCTCCAGGCAAAGTGGAAGCGCAACACCGGGATTCCCCATTTGTCGACCACATTGGGATCGATCTCGCAATAGGTATCGGGATTGGGGATCATCTCCCCGCGCCCCGAAAATCCTATGGTGTTTCCATATTTGCTGCGGACGTGCTGTTTCAACGATGCCCCATAGCCCTCATGCTCGTGGCACACACCGTCGAAGCTGCCGACACTGGGCATGTGGCGTCCTCCGCCGAACTCGATGTGGTAGCCACGCGGAAAATCGTTCTTCTGGTCAGCCCTCCACCACGGCATGTACATATGCATACCGCCGATACCGTCGTGATTGTGCGGCGCCACCCCGGCCAGTTGGGGAAAATATCCGGTTACGCTGGTGCCAACGCTATCCGTAAGATAGCGGCCGACTACCCCGGATGAATTCGCCAGGCCATTGGGAAAGAGCGTGGACTTCGAATTAAGCAACAAGCGCGCGGATTCGCAGGAACTCGCCGCCAACACGAAGGCTTTGGCGTTGACGCGCATTTCCTGGCGCGTCGTCTTGTCAATGTAGGAAACCGCTTGCGCCTTGCCGTCTTTGCCGACGACGACCTCCCGCGCCATGGCGTTGGGAATCAGCGTGAAGCGGCCGGTCGCCTGGGCTGGCGGAATCATCACCTGGCTGGAACTGAAATTGGAAGCGCTGATGCAGCCTCGTCCGCATTGCGCGCAGTAGTGGCACGGGGCGCGTCCATTCACTGGCTTGGTAATGATGGCCATGCGCGAGGGAATACACGTGATATTCAGCTGATCGCACGCCTTCTTGACCAGGGTCTCGGTGCAGCGGGGCTTGGGCGGAGGCAGAAAGATGCCGTCCGGCGCGTAGACAAGATTTTCTTTGGTTCCAAAAACGCCGATGAACGATTCGACCTTATCGTAATAAGGCGCAAGCTCTTCGTAAGTAATCGGCCAGTCATCTCCCAGACCGTCCCGGGAGCGGGCCTTCAAATCCGCGGGAGAGACGCGGAGTGAGATGCGTCCGTAATGATTGGTGCGGCCGCCTTCGATGCGCGAGCGGAACCAGCGAAAGCTCGTGCCTGGAGCAGTCGTGTAGGGCTCGCCATCGATCTCCCAGAATCCGTTGGGAGCCAGAAATTCCCCGTTTAGCTCGTGCCGGGCCCGGCCGCCGATATCGGCTCCGCGGTGGGGCAGCGCGTAGGGCCACACATGCTCTTTGTAATCTTTGCGGGGATTCAGCAGGGGCCCCGCCTCCAGCATCACAACATTCAATCCACCTTCGGTCAGCACCTTGGCGGCGGTCCCGCCTCCAGCGCCAGAACCTATGATGCATACGTCGTAAACTTTTGGCGACCGAACCACTTGGGACATTCAGAATCTCCGTTAAAACTGCGCTTTGCGAAACACAAATTGTGTCCTTCGCAAATATAGTCCAAACGAGTTCTGTCTGCACCTGCCCGGAGCTGAGACACCTGTGATTTAGACGTCCTCGGCCGCCCTGGAGTTGCCTGAGCAAGGGCGCCTTCACGTTCGTCCATTATGTGTCCGCGAGTGGTTACCAGCGGCCGAAATCTCGCCATGCTTACCTCTCCAAAGCTAGGCGACCAACACTCTGCTTTATTGCTCGCAGCATTACGGCACACATACAGTTACCTATAACTTTACCGCTATCGAAAGATATGCAACTCCATCTCACACCTTCCGTCTATTTGGTTAGAAAGGAGCACGTTCTAATCAAGCTAAATCAAACCACGGGAGAAGCTTATGAGCAGTTCAGGAAAGTTAGTTACCAGGGCAGGACTGATAGCCTTATTTTCTGCAATGCCCCTCGCCGCACAGGTAACCTACGGCGTGAAATTTACCACTCCGTTCTCTTTTTACGTGGGCAGCACACAAATGCCGAGCGGTTCGTACTCACTTACTCAGCCCGATGACTTCAATAAGTCGATAGCCGTCATCAAGAGCGCGGATGGTTTACACAGCACGTTCATCGGTGTCACCCCAACCCAGTCTCTTGATCCTCCACGTCAATCCAAGATTACCTTCGAGAAATACGGGAATACTCTGTACTTCAACAGAGTGCTCCTTCAAGGTGATGCTTATGGCATCGTGGCTGACCCGACTAAGGCCGAAAAGAAGGCGCAAGAGACGGCTGGCGTCGAGGAGCGGTCGATCGCTGCCTCCGGCCAATAGTAAACAGCGGCCGTCCCGAATCATCTCGAATTCACAGGAGATCTACAGAGGTCGTTGCACCGCGAGTGTAGACCGGTGGTGGCGGGTGCCTGCCACCACCGGTCGCCAGGCAACTGCTCATTTACGGAACAGCCGCCCAATCGCCGAGCCAGCCAAGCCCGTTATGGCGGAGGCCACCGTGCCGAACCCCAATACCTGCATCGGGACATCCGTCAAAAGAACGGACACTGCGATGCCGAGCAGTGCACAAACGCCGCCGGAGAGAATGCCACCGACAAGGCTGTCACGCCATCCGGTTTCGGTGAGTTTCGCGTACAGAAAGCCCGCAAAAAGTGAAATCATCATGCCACCTATAGCGAAGCCGCTATTCTTCACCACCGGCACAAAGTGACCAGTAATGACCATGGCAAGTTGGAGCGCCAGTCCGACGCCAAACGCGATCAAGAGTGCACGAGCTTTCATTTCACTCCTCTTTCTTTGACGGTTTCCTCTTTTCCTTTGGCCTATGCAAGCTGTCTGAAGCCGCGCAAGTTGTCCACTCTAGCCGGCCGCAACACTCTTCTTCAGAAACTTGACGCCTTCGAAGGCGATCGACTCCGGCGTGCGCTCGATGTCTCGCCAAATGGCCGCCGCAGCGCTCAAATCCTTGAGCGCAAAACCAAAGCCCTCAATGGTCAGCCACCCGTCGTACTTCAGATCACGCAGTGCCTGGAAAACCTCCCTCCATTCCACATGTCCTGATCCCGGTATGCCACGATCGTTTTCGCAGGTATGAACGTGCTTGAGATAGGGACCGACTGTGCGGTACCCCGCAGCAATACTCTTCTCTTCGATGTTGGCGTGGAAGGTGTCAAAGAGAATGCCGATATTCGGATGGCCAATCTCCTGGGCAAGCGCCGCAGCATCGGCGGCGGTGTTCAGAAAATAGGTTTCGAACCGGTTCAGCGGCTCAATGGCGAAGGTCACGCCATTGGCGGCCAACGTGTCACCCACGGATTGAAAGCCTTCGACGGCCCACTTCCATTCATCGCTGGTCCGGCGCCGGCCAGGCAGGTAGCCGACCGGGCTGTAGAGAGGTCCGGCGACAATCCCGATGCCCGCGTCCGCGGCGACCTTTGCTACGTCTTCCAGGTGCACGCGGGTGCGGCGCCGTATCTCCGCGCTCTCGCTGATCAGGCTAAGGCCGTCCACCAGCACCGTGCAGGCATTACATTCCAGGCCATGAGCCTCGTTGGCCCGGCGAATGCTGGACGCGGCAAACGCAGCCGGCCGCAACAGCGGGACCTCGACTCCGTCGAAACCAGCCTCTTTGATGAGAGGGAGCAAGCCAAAATTGGACGAATCGAAGGTTGCAGACCAGATGAAGGTGTTCACCCCAAATTTCATTTCTACCTCGGTGTTATTCGCTGTCGATTATGCCAAATGGATCTCGCGGCCGGCGCGGTTGGTGGCAGCTAGAGATTATGCTTTGAAAGCACGACTTTCCGCAACGATGCAAATCGAGGAGCTATCCATGAACCGGCGTGAATTTATCGAAGTATCAGGGGCCTCACTGGTCGTCGCTTCCACCGGAAGCCTCAGGGCCCTGGCTCCTGAAGGGGACAAGCCCTGGTATGAGACGATGCTGCGCTGCGGCCAGGTCAACTTCAATGAGCAGGATCCCGTGTCGATGAAAGCCGATGAGTGGATGGACTACTTCGCCTCCCTGAAGGTGAATGCCGTATTGCTCAATGGAGGCGGAATCATGGCCTTCTATCCCACGCAAGTCCCCTATCAGCACCGTAGTGAGTTTTTGGGCTCGAGAGATCTCTTCGGCGAGATGTTGGCCGCCGGGCGTAAGAGAAACATGCGTGTCGTTGCTCGCATGGATTGCAACTACGCCTACGAAGAGGCCTTTCAGGCGCATCCGGAGTGGTTTCAGTTTGCCGCGGACGGGTCCCCGACCCGCCATCCGGAGTGTCACTGGCTTTACAAGACTTGCATGTTCGGAACCTACTTTACCGAACAGATGCCGGCCATTTACCGCGAGATTAACCAGCGCTACGCACCGGATGGCTTCTATACGAATGGATGGCCAGGCACTGAGGCGCTTGAGGTTTGCCACTGCCCCAACTGCCAGAAGATCTACCGCGAGCAGACGGGAGGCGTTCCGCCGCAGACAACCGACGTACGGAGTGAGGTGTATCGCAAATATTACGCAGTCTATATGGATCGCATCGCGCAGGTATGGAAGTTGTGGCAGGACACGGTTAAGGAGAAGAGTGCGGAGTCGGTTTATGTCGGCAACCTCGGTGGAGGCATCCGGACCGTGAAGGACTTGAACCGGCTGAGCAATGTTGCCGCCTGGTTCAATGCGGACAATCAAGGCAGGGCGGGTAACACGCCGATCTGGATGTGTGCGCAACAGGGACGCGTGGCTCGCTCGGTGATGCACGGCCGCACCGTCACCAACGTGATTGGCGCTTATAGCAATGGACAGATCAACTGGAGACACTCCAGCAAGACGCCGGCCGAGACAACACTATGGATGGCACAGGCGACGGCGAGCGGCATGGTGCCCTGGTTTCATTGGCTGGGCGGCCATCCGGAGGATACTCGCTGGCGCGCAACGGGACAGGTCTTTTTCGATTGGCTGGCTGCCAACGAGCAGCATTTCCGTAACCGGCGCTCGCTCGCCGACCTGGCGGTCCTCTACCCGCAGAGCACGATCGCCTTCTATGGCTCGAACGGTACGAGCACCAGAACGCTGAATGGCGCCACCATCGATTCAGCAGAATACCTCGAAGGAATGTATGCGGCCTTGCTCGAAGGCCGCTTCTTATTCGACTTTGTTCATCAGGAAAATCTGACCGCGGAGTCGCTGAAACCATATCGGGCATTGGTCATCCCAAACGCAGCATTTCTGCGCGACACGGAGTGTGAGGCGATCCGCGACTATGTGAAGGCAGGCGGTTCCGTGCTCGCTACTTTTGAAAGCTCACGCTACAACGAGTGGGGCGTCGCAAGAGAAGACTTTGGTTTGCAAGCGCTGTTCGGGGTAAGTGCCGCTGGCGACCCGATCGGGCCCTTCAACAACAGCTACATGCGCATGGAAAAGGCCCACCCGGTATGCGAAGGCTTCGCCGGAACCAGCATATTACCCGGCCCGGAGTTTCGCGTGCCCGTAAGCCATGTGCCATCGGACGCGCTTTACCTCAGCGTCGTGCCCCACTATCCACCCTTCCCGCCGGAGATGGTTTATCCGCGCATCCGGCAAACGGAAGAGCCCGCCGCGATCTTCCGCGAGCAGGGTAGTTCCCGCATTGCTTATTTTCCCGGAGACGTTGGCCGCTCCTATTGGCGCTCCGGCAATCCCGATCTTAGCCGGCTGCTCATCAACGCAGTGCGCTGGATTCTGAAGCAACAAACGCCGCCTGCGTCCGTGCAAGGCAATGGCTTGCTCGAAACTTTCGCATGGGAGACAGAGCCCGGCTTCGCGCTACACATCCTGAATTATTCCAATCCCAACGCCTTGCGGCCGTTTGTGTCGCAGCTCTATCCGGTGGGCCCGCTGCAAGCACATGTTCAGGTTCCGCGCGATCGAAAAATCACCTCCGTGCGCGCTCTGCGCGGAGGTAAGAATCTCCCCTTTCGCAATCGAGAGGGAACGGTGAAATTTGAAGTCCCTTCCGTTGAGGATTACGAGGTCGTTGCGCTTACCTAGCGACCGTCCGCGTTCGCGAAAGATAAACCGCAGATCCCGTCGAATCCCTGCGGTACACTGGCGTCTATCTTCAGCAATCACGAGGACACTACCGTGATCAACCGGCGCACTTTTGTGAAGACAGGGGCAGCTGCTGCCTATCTTGCTACCCAGAGTAATCTCGTCTACGCCGGTATTCCCGAGGACCCGACAGACATTCCATGGCAGCGGAAACTGCGCCGTATCGCCCAGGTGAACATGACGGAGCATGATCCGGCTGTCATGAACGTCGAGGAATGGGCCGACTACATGGCGCGCCTGCAAGTGGGCGCAACCTTCATAAGCGTAACCGGAATTATTGCTTTTTATCAGACCAAGGTCCCTTTTCACCGCAAAGGCAAATACCTGGGCAATCGCGACTTCTTCGGCGAACTGAACGCCGCCGCCAAAAAACGCGGCATCCGCACCATCGCCCGCATGAGCCCCGACCTCAACTGGGGAGATGCCTTCGCGGCGCATCCGGAATGGTTTCAGCGCGACGCACAAGGCAACCCACGGCCCGCCGCCGATGATCCGGACCTGTACGAAACCTGCATGTTCACCAGCTACATGACGGACTACATGCCGGCCATCATCCGCGAGATCAATAGCCTCTATGACGTCGAGGCGCACTTTATGAATGGCTGGCCGCCGCTCGGTAGCCTGCCCTCCTGCTATTGCACACAATGCACCCAACTCCCTGCCGCGGGAACGCCTGCTTATTGGGATAAGTTCAATGAACGCGTTCTCTACCTGTGGAAGCTTTACGACGGCCTTGCGAAGGAGAAAAAAGCGAGCAGCTTTTACTTCGCCAATCTAGGCGGAGGCATTCATGGCGGCCCGAACCTATCCACCCTGGGCGAGATATGCCAGTGGTTTCAGGCCGATAACCAGGGCCGCGGAGGCCAGGACGAACCGATCTGGGGATGCAGCCTGCAGGGCCGTGTGTGCAACGCGGTGCTCGATGGCAAGATGGCCGCGAACGTGGTGGGATTGTGGTCAACCGGGTCGATAAGGTGGCGAGAAAGCACCAAGTCTCCGGCCGAGGCACAGATATGGCTAGATGAGACCTCGGCCAGCGGCATGACACCTTACGTGCACTCCATCGGGGGCGAGAACGGGCTCAGCGCGGATCTTCGCTTCAAGAAAATTGGCTACGAGTATTTCGATTGGACCGCCAAGCACGATGCCCATTTCACGAATAAGCATTCGATCGCCAATCTCGGCGTCGTAATCGGCCAGCGGACGCAGCTGTTCTATAAGCCGCCGCACGGTGTCCAGATCTCTCATTACATGAACGGCATGTACTACGCGCTGCTCGAGGGCCGCTTCCTCTTCGACTTCGTGCACGAAGACCGAATGCAGCCCGAGCAACTGAAGAAATATTCCGCGCTGATTTTGCCTAACACCGCCTTGTTGAGCGACCAACAATGCCAGCAGCTGCGCGATTACGTCCAGCAGGGCGGCTCGCTGCTGGCCACATTCGAAACCAGCATGTATACGGATCAATACGTGCGGCGAGCTGACTTCGGCCTTGGCGATGTATTCGGCATTCACGCAGCAGGAGAGGTGATCGGCAGGCGTGGCAACAGCAATCCGTATTATGCGCGAATAGAGAAGCAGCATCCCTGCTTGCAGGGCTTTACCGATACCAGTATTTTGCCGGGCGCGGAGTACCGCATTCCTTTAGCGCCCGTGGAAAGCCCGGTACTCACCGTGATCCCCGGCTTTCCCGCGTACCCACCGGAACTCTCCTACCCTCCACAACCGCATACGAATGAGCCCGCAGTGGTGCTGCGGCGAAGCAGAAAAGGGACGGCTTGCCTACTTCCCCGGAGATATTGAGCGCACCATGTGGCTTTCTGGAAGTACTGACCTCAGCCGCCTGCTGCAGAACTCGATTCGCTGGGTAGGCGGTTCCGGCGCGCCCGTTTCCATAGAGGGTCGAGGCTTGATTGAAGTTTTTGCCTGGGAGACCGAGGCGGGCTTCGCCGTGCATGTCCTGAACTACACCAACCCCAACGTACACCGCGGCTGGGTGCGGGAGTTCTACCCCATCGGCGAGCAGAAGGTTTCGATGCGGCTGCCCGAGGGCCGGCATGTTACGCGGGTAGAACTGCTGCGCGCCGGAAGGAACATCCCTTTTCATATCGCGGGTGGAGTGGTCGAGTTCACCATTCCTTCCATCGACGATTACGAAGTGGCGGCGCTTTATTCATGACCCGATTCCCTGGTAGTTCGCTTTTCCTGCTCTGCGCTTTCTCTGCTGCCACGGCGCAAGCCGTTCATCCTAAGAATCCGCTCGGTACCGGACCGGACGTGGTGGCCGCTGGACATGCGCTCTACAACCGGACTTGCACCGCATGTCACGGCATCGACGGAGGAGAAGGAGAACGGGCTCCAGCCCTGGTTGGAGACCGTCGCTTTTTCCGGCTCAGCGAAAACTCGATCTTCGATACCATCCGGGGCGGGATTCCCGGCACTGCGATGCCTCCCTTCGGTCTGCCGGATGACGACATCTGGCGCATCGTGGTCTTCATCCGCGCCATGCGCGGTTCGGCTTCAGAGACGGATGTTCCAGGAAACACGCAACAGGGCATGGCAGTCTTTACGGCAAAGGGCGGATGCCTGAAGTGCCACATGCTGAATGGAAAAGGTGGAACCATCGGACCCGATCTGTCCAATATCGGTGCCCAGATCACCCTCAAGCATCTGCGCGAATCACTGAGCGAGGAGAGACCGATTCCACCCGACTATCGGCCTATCAAGGTGATCACGAGAGACGGACAAACGGTCGAGGGAATCGCCAAGAACGAGGATGCGTTCTCCATCCAGATTCTTGACTACCAGGACAAACTTCATCTTTACGACACCAACGAATTACGCGAGATCATTCCCGGAAAGACGTCGCTGATGCCCCACGACTATGACAAGGTTCTCAGTGCCCAGGAGTATCAGGATCTGGTGGCCATGCTAGCCCGGCAAGTGCGCACCACGCTTCACGTACACCAGGACGGCGAGGGTGAGGTGGGACGATGAGAAGGATCGCGCTGACTCTTATCCTGGGCATCGCATCGTCACTTGCGGCTCAAGTAACTGACAATGATTTGCAAAAGCCCCCGGGCAGCGACTGGCTCGACTACCACGGCAGTTACGATAGCCAGCGACATAGCGTGCTGAACCAGATCACACGTTCCAACGTAGGTTCATTGATAAGCAAATGGGTGTACCACGTGCCCGGAGCCGGAGGCCTTCAGTGTGTGCCCGTTGTGGTCGATGGGGTCATGTACATCACGCAGCCTAATGAGATCTACGCGCTCGACGGGCGGAGCGGGCGATTGATCTGGCATTATCAACATATCCTGGCCAAGGCGCCCGATCGCGAAGGACCTAACCGGGGCGCCGCGGTCTTCGAGGACAAAGTCTACTTCACCACCACCGATGCCTTTCTGGTTGCGCTGAATGCCTCTAACGGGAACGTTCTGTGGCAGAGCAAAATCGCCGAATCCGCTGACGGATATCATTCGTCCGCAGCGCCGCTGGTGGTCAAGGGCAAGGTGATCGTCGGCGTCATCTACGGTGACCGCGGGCTCAACGGCTTTCTTACCGCATTCGACGCAAGAACCGGCGAGCATCTGTGGCATTTTGATTCCATACCGAAGCCAGGTGAACCCGGCGGAGACACGTGGGCTGATGACTCCTGGCAGCATGGAGGCGGGGCGACCTGGCTCACGGGTAGCTACGATCCGGAGTTGAACCTGCTCTATTGGGGCATCGGAAATCCCTCGCCCGATTTCAACGGCGATGTGCGCAAGGGCGATAACCTTTATACCGACTCCATGGTGGCGGTTGACCTGGATACCGGAAAGCTGAAATGGTACTTCCAGTTCACACCCCATGATGTGATGGATTGGGATGGGGCGGAGATCCCGGTGCTCGTAGATGCGCGCTTCGACGGCAAAATGCGCAAGCTGCTGGTGCAGGCAGATCGCAACGGTTTCTATTACATTCTCGATCGTGCGACCGGTGAGTTTCTCCATGGCAACCGCTTCGCGACCCAACTCAACTGGGCCAGTGGCCTCACACCGCAGGGCCGGCCCATTCTCGTGCAGGGAATTGAACCGACCCTAACCGGCACCAAGGTTTGCCCCTCTTCGATCGGGGCGACCAACTGGATGTCCCCTACGTACAGTCCCCAGACTGGGCTGTTCTATTTCGTTGCCCTCGAGGGCTGCGGGCTGGCCACGAAGAATACAGAGAAGTTTCGCCCTGGCGGCTTTCAGTATCGCGCCGGGGGCGATGTGCTGCTGCGCGATGAGAACTGGAAAATCTACGTTCGGGCGCTTGATCTGACAACCGGGATGCAGGTCTGGGAACGGGAACGGGTTGGATCAACGAGCCTTGGCGGCGGATTGCTTTCAACCGCCGGCGGGGTGATTTTCTCGGGCGAGCTCATTGGAGAATTCGTGGCTCTGGACGCGAAGACGGGCCGGGTTCTGTGGCACTTTAATACCGGCCAGGCAATCAATGCGCAACCCATCACCTATATGTTCCATGGGAAACAATATGTAGCGATCGCATCGGGCGCCGACATATTCGGCTTCGCACTCTTCGAACCAGAGAAGCCTGCAGGCGAGTAATCAGTACTGCAGGAATCCCTTGTCAGGGATGCGGACACGGTAGACCGAGGTGCGCGCGGTGACATAGAGCGTCTTCAAGTCGCGGTCGCCGAAAGTGCAGTTAGCCGGTGTCTCAGGAAACTCGATCATTCGTATGAATTTTCCGGTGGGCGTATAGATCGCAATTCCCCGGCATGCGATGTACACGTTGCCGTTGGCGGCGATGCGTAATCCATCGGGGCCGCCGTCGATTCCGGAGATGAAGACTCTCTCCCGCGATGCATTTCCCTCCGCATCCAGATCGTAGGCCATGATCTTCCGCTCCGTTGTATCGGCGATGTAGAGCGTGCGGCCATCCGGTGTCAGCGCGACTCCATTAGGACGCGTCATCTTCGCAATGAGCGAGATCGTACCCTTCGGGGTCACGTGGTAGACACCGGAGTAGCCGAGTTCAAAACGCTGCAGCGAATCCTTCGGAGCAGGGTCAGTAAAGTAGACCTGCCCATCCCGGCGGACGACGACATCGTTGGGATCGTTGAGCCGTTTTCCTTCGAACTCGGATGCGATGGTAGTCAGGCGGCCGTCCTTCTCCATCCGCACCACACGGCGTCCGTCGCGTTCGCAGCTGTATAGCCGCCCTTCCACGTCCATCGAGTTGCCATTCGCCCCATTGGTGTAATCACGGTAGATTTCGGCATGGTCAGCCTTGGTCATCTTCATGATGCGGGAATTGAACATATCGCTGAAAATGAGAAATCCCCCTCGCGACCATACCGGCCCTTCAACGTATCCAAAGTCACTGCCAAAGCGCTCTACCCCGGCCGCTTGCGCCGGCAAGCTGGGCGCGGGACCACTGGCTTTCAATTGAACGCGCCATACCCAGGAATCTCCTGCCGGCAGAGTGACCAGGGGTTTGCCGAGATTCAGTGAGTTCGTCATGCCGAACCACGGTTCCGGAGATAGATAACCCACCTGCGGTCCTCCGTAGACGTTGAAGCGCACGATGGGTTCAGGCAGATCCGAAGTGGATTGTTGAGAGATGCGCACAGAGAGCCCCTGCGGATCTCTCAGCAGAGCGTAGGGCTGGCTGCGATAGCCGGCCAGCGGGATCGCGACGTGTGCATCGAAGTCGCCCAGGCGCTCGGGAGTTTCGAACGACCGCGGCTTCTCTTCACCGTTCACGAAGCCCTGCGGGTTGCGCAACATTTGTATGGTGCTGGGCGTTTCAAGAGTCATGCTGGCGGGGTCAGTGCCGGGCACGAATGGAATCTTGAACGCGATATGGTTGCCGATCGAAAAGATCATCGCCCTGGTGTTCGCAGCATCGGCCTTCACCGTGTAGTCGATGGTAAGTTGGCCACCGGCAAGTGTGTAGGTGGCGTCCAGGTGAAAGCCAAAGGGATAGTACTGCCGTGTGCGATCGGAATCGCGTAGCTCCACAGTTACCCGGGCTCCTTGATTGTCCGCGGATCGGTTCACCTCTTGCCACGGTAGGCTTTTTGCGAAGCCATGGCACGGCATCGGATACGTCTTATCGTCCAGCAGGTAGGAACCATCTCCGCAAGTTGATTTAGGAAAATTCCCCAGGGGAAATTGCACCCCGACGGCCGGCCAAAGCAATGGCCCTTTTCCTTGGAATCCCTTAGCGGAAGAGTAATCGCGAGCATGATAGAGCAGCTCAATCCACTGGTCTTTGAACTTGATACGAAAGCTGCTGAGTTCTCCGCCCTCAGAAGGAGTGATCGCTGCCTCCGCTCCAGCGACCGCATCGCGCAAGACGACAACCCGGGGGGAGCCTGGGGCAGCGGCGTCCTCGTCGGAAACGGTGTAGCGCTGCTGGCCGAAACCGAAGCTTGCGGCCAGGCACAATGCGAAAACGACGAGGCGCCTCATCTCAGCGCTTCACAATCAAGGTCCGTACGCAAAACGCGCAGAGGCCAAGGGTGAGCACGCCGAAGATCAATGGACGAAAGTCCAGGAGGTTGCCTATCAGCCCACCGAACCGTAGAGAGGCGGCAATCCAGCAGAGGCCGGCCACCAGGCAAACCCATGCCAAAGCGCGATCTTGCGGTCGGCCGGCGCGAATAAAACTGACGGCGGCAAACAAAAAGACGAAGAGGCTGGCGCACAGCGACCAGAGCAGAGTCATCTGGTCACTCTTGTAGAACTGAAGCGACCCGATTGTGTGGCCGATGCCCCCGAGTATCAGCAGACAACTGAGAGTGCGATCCAGAATCTTCACGTAGTCTCCAGCAACTGCGAAGGTGTCCCCTTTTTTAACATCTTCGGAAACCGCCAGAACTTCATTTTTTCCGCTTGCATTTGCCTTAAAAAGGCCGTTTAATATGCGTCGTACACGATACGTCGTATACGACGCATACAGCAAGGAGAATGCACATGAGCCTCGACTACTACAAAATCGCCTGTGATCTCTGGTTCCTGCTCGCCGCCGTCTGGCTTTTCGGTCTGCTCACCACCAAACCTGACGCCCGAATCCAGTCTTCCGGCTCCCGGTTGCTCGAAATCGGACTCAGTACCCTCGCCTTCTGTCTTGTTTTCACCCATTACTTCCAATCCGGCTGGCGCGCACTCAACTTTGTTCCGAATTCCCAACTTGCCGGCGCAACCGGACTCTTGTTGGTTTTGCTGGGCGTCGCTTTCTCAATCTGGGCTCGGCTGGTGCTCGGCGGGAACTGGAGCTCCTCGGTTACCGTAAAGCAGGGGCACACCCTCATTTGCCATGGACCCTACACCATCGTTCGCCACCCCATCTACACTGGGCTTCTGCTTGCTTTGCTCGGGGTAGCGTTCATTGTGGGCGAAGTCCGCGGCCTTTTGGGAGTGGCGGTCTTAGCCCTCTCCTATTGGCTTAAGTTGAGGATCGAAGAGCGATTTATGCTGGAACAGTTTGGCGCAGACTATCGCCGATATCAGGAGAGGGTCAAAGCATTGATCCCTTATGTCCTCTAGATCGACGACGAAACAGGAGCTCTTGCACAAGTTGGCGCAAGAGGTGGACCAGCACCTCGGCATCATCCGGCAAAGATTGCGCGAGCCATTGGAGACCGAGTTTGCGCGCGGGAACCTTACCGCTCCGCAGCGCATGGTCATGCAGGCAGTCGTCCAGTCAGAGGGGCTGAGCTTGAAACAGCTCAGTGCTCAGGTGAGCCTCGCGCATAGCACTGTCTCCGGCATCGTTGACCGCTTGCAGGCGCGCGGCTTGGTTGTCCGCCGCAAAGATGAATCAGATGGCCGCGCCACAATCATCGCCCCATCCGCCGAGGTGCGCGACTTCCTGTCCAACCGCATGCCGGAGCTAGCGATCAGTCCCCTCACCAAGGCACTGCGCAGCGCAAGCAAGAGCGAACAGGCCACCGTGCTTCGTGGGCTGAGAAAGCTGCGCGCTCTCATCGAACAAAATCGAACGAAAGATTGACGGCGAAGATAACAGGAGCTTGAGCCCTGCCTTAAAGCGGAATCTTCAGCACGTTCTGAATGTAGTTCGCCGTGATCCTGGCGCTCTCCTGCGGTGGACGCCAGGGAGATGTATCCAGTTCGACGTTCAAAAAGCCTCTCCACTGAATACTGTCCAGATAGGCTTTGAGGCCAAGAAAATCCACCCCGCCTTCGCCCATGGGGAAGAAATACGGAGTCTTCATCTGGTCGACTTGCGGTCCGGGTACGTTCCTGGTCCCACCGCGATCTTCCGCCTTGGTGTCCTTAAGGTGGTATTCCAGAACGCGCGTGCCATACTTCTTACCCATGGCTATGGGATCCATCCCCGCCATGGTGAAGTGACCAGTATCGAGAACCAGGCCGACGTACTTCGGATCAGTGTTAGCCATGATGAAGTCCAGTTCGTGCTGGGTCTGGAGCTGGCTATTCAGGTGCGGGTGAACCCCAAGCTGCATGTCCAGCTCTTCACTCACCCGCTTGCCGAGCGCATTGATCGTGCCCGCCATCACCTTGAGGTCGTCATCGGTCGTGCCGCTGGGGCGCCGGCGTCCGGTATTCGTCTTTTGCACCTGGCAACCGAAGCGCCGGCTGAAGCGGGCCATGGCGAAATGGTTCTCGACCACGGCCACACGCGAGTCAAGGTCCTCAAAGCGGGTGTTGCCCGTGGCTGAGCCGCCCGTGATGCTCACGAAGTTGACCCCGATTTCGAAGATGCGGCGCATAAGCCCCTCCGCGTTATCCGGGTAGTACAAAGTGTCGGGACGGCAAAAGGAGGCGCCGAAGATCTCCATGTAACGGAAGCCCACCTCCCGGCCCTCTTGCATGCCCTTGAATGGGTCGCCCTCCCAGCCACCACGCGTGTTGGTCGTGTACCCGATGCGATATTGTTGCTGCTGCTTGTAGAGCGGTTCGAGGTGCGGAGCCTGTTCTGCGCACGCCGGAGCTTGGGCGGCGGCCGGAAGGGTGCCCGATGCTAACAGTGCTGCGGAACTGGTTAGAAACTGCCTGCGATCCATGGCATTTCCTTTCAACGGTTTACATCTTCGAAGGGCGATCAATGATAGCCCGAGAACCGGACATCCGCTCCCTCTGCCTATGTTAATATCTACGATAGATCATCGTGTGATCCTGCTTTATAAAGCGAGGGAAAAGATGAAGATCGATCCTGAAAAGTGCGTGGCTTGCGGGAACTGTACCTACGTTTGCCCCATGGGGGCCATCTACATCGACCCCGTTCTCAAGCGCGCAACGATCAATCGCGACGAGTGCGTTGAATGTTACGCCTGCTACAACGGGCTGAGCCAGGAACACCTGAACCCTACCCTGGTGCGCACTGTGCGCCGCGTTTTCGCGGCGTTGCGAATTCGCTTTGAACCCGAACCCGATGTTTGTCCCACTGCCGCTTTCGAGCCCGACGAGCTGACTTGGCCACGGGTCGTGCGCCGCGCATTCTCTGACCCCAGCGTCCCCCACGAGTCCACCGGGGTCGAAGGTCGCGGCACCGAAGAAGTGAAGACCAACGATGTAACCGGAAGAGTGAAGGTGGGCGATGTAGGCTTCACCATCGAGTTCGGCAGACCAGGGGTGGGGGTCCGCTTCCACCAGATCCAGGAGATGTGCTGGGCCCTGGCGAAAGCGAATGTCAGCTTCGAGAAGAAAAACCCGATTACCTCCTTGATGTCCGATGTACCTACCGGCACCCTGCGCCCCGACATTCTGAATGAGAAGGTCATGTCGGCGATTGTTGAGATCAAGGTCCCGGTCGCGCGCACGGAAGAGATCATTCGCCTCGTCTGGGAGGTTGAGAAACGGTTGGACACGGTGGTTGCGCTCGGTGTCGCGACGCGTTGCGGGGAGCACGGAGAAGAAGTCGTCATCGCCCCCATCCTTGAGCGTCTCGGATATAAGCTCCAGCGAGCGAAGACGAATATAGGTTTGGGGCAGATCGTTCAGCCCGCAGGCGAGCCTACCAGGGAGACTGCAAGCGTATGACCAATACACTTCATCGGTTCGGCGACGCCGAGAGCTTCTACGACGACTACATTGTCTTCGCCATTCCCAGCAAGACCAACAAAGATCCGAATGCGCTACCGAAACTCCACCGCTTCCTGGAAATTGCCCTGGAGTACAAACCGGTAAATCTGGGGGATGCACGGCACGGGGGCGCACTGCGCGCCTCTAAAGATCTTGGTCCCTGGGCCCACTGGAACCGGGATATGAAGCCGGATTTTCAGGCCGTCATCAAGGGCCTGACTGTTCCCACCACTTGCGCCGCGGTCTTCGACAACCCTACCGCCGCGGAGCAGTTCGTCAAGCGTGTCAAAGAAGAAAATTTCGGCATGAGCGTCAACATATCGACCTCCATCGAGGGTGCGGAGCGTTGCTGCAACTATGCCTGTATCGACAGGCACAGTATCGGCTACTCCCTGGGCTTTGAAGGAAAAACGGAAAAGATTCCCAACTCCCAGGTCGCGATGCTCTCCACCATGTGTGGACATGGAATGATCAGCCACTCGCTGGCCAAGAAAATGATCGACTTCGTTAAGGAGAATCGCCGGACTCCTGAGCAGGCAGCCACCTACCTGTCACGCTTCTGTTCTTGTGGTATCTTCAATCCGGCGCGCGCCAAGAGGGTTCTCGAAGATGCCCGGACGAATTCGAAATAGCGTACTTGTCTGCCTGGTGCTGTTGTTTGCAACTTCCCTGGTTGCAGAAGTCAAAGTACTCAAGAACTTCACTTTGATCGACGGCACCGGCCACGCCCCGGTGGCCCATGCGGCCATGATCCTCGACAATGGGCGCATCCAATGGGTAGGACCGATGGCACGCCTGAAGGTGCCCCCATCGGCGCAGGTCATCGATCTGCAGGGCAGGTACGTGATGCCTGGCATCATCAACCTGCATGTCCACCTCGGTGCCACCATCGGCCTGGAGCAAAACGCAAAGTTCTTCACCCCGGAAAATGTTGAGAAGGACCTGAAAACCTACGCCTCCTACGGCGTCACCACGGTTCTCAGCATGGGCACCGATAAAGACTCCATCTTCAAGATTCGTGATGCACAGCGTGCCGGGCGTCCAGAGGAAACGCGCGTTTACACCGTGGGACAAGGATTCGTCTTCAAAGGTGGATACGGCGGTCTGGAAGGCGTGAACCAAGGCATTGCCACGGTCGCGGAGGTAGAGCCTGCCGTCGCCGCTCAGGCCGCAAAGCACGTCGACCTTATCAAGCTATGGATGGACGATCACCTGGGCACCAAGAAGAAGATGCCTTACGACATGGCCCAGGCCATCATCGAGAGCGCGCACCGCCATCATCTGCGCGTGGTAGCCCACATCTTCTACCTGCAGGATGCCAGACAGCTCGTCGATTACGGTGTGGACGGTTTAGCCCACAGCGTCCGTGACAAGCCCGTAGATCAGGCGTTCATTGACGATATGAAGAAACATGGAACCTGGCAGATGGCGGCCACGCTCTCCCGTGAAGGCTCCATGTTCATTTATGGGCAAACGCCTCCCTTTGCCAACGATCCCTTCTTCACCCGCAGCGTCTCGGCCGACGTCGTCGCCAAGCTAAAGAGCCCTGCGTATCAACAGACCATTCGATCCGATCCTGATTTCAGCCAATACCCCGCATTTTTGCGCACCGCGGAACACAACCTCAAGACCCTTGCGGATGCGGGCGTGCCGTATGGACTTGGCACCGATAGCGGCCCCCCGGGGCGTTTTCCCGGCTACTTCGCTCATTGGGAAATGGAGCTCATGGTGCAGTCGGGGTTGACTCCGATGCAGGTGATCACCGCAGCCACCGGAAGTGCCGCTTCCTTTTTGCATGCCAAGGACCTGGGCACTCTCGAAGCCAACAAGTGGGCCGACCTGATTGTGCTCAACCAGAATCCGCTAGACAACATCAAGAACACCCGCACCATCGACGCCGTCTACATCGCAGGAAACCGCGTCGCAGGACCCGCCCCACGATAAAACCGGATATCGGCTGAGAAGGTACGGGCTCCAGGGTCTGCGTGAGAACCCCACAATTGCTTCTCCCGTAGCTGAAGCCCAGGACTACGTCCTGGGATATTCTCAGCCGTCCCTGGCGGGACTGTTCATGGCATTCATTATGTACCCAGGACTAGCGTCCTGGGCTAATTTCAGCCGTCCCTACGGGACTGATTTGTGCTGTCATTTCCACTTGTCATCCCGCCTGCCCCCCGGCGTGCCGTGGGAGCGAAGCCGAGGGACCTGCAGTTTCCTCTCGGCCGCAACCAAGTTCAGATCTCCACCATCCGAATAGCTCGTGCCGAGGTCTGCCAACCATCTAAACTTTGTCATCCCGAGCGAAGCCGAGGGACCTGCAGTTCCTCACCCTTAAACCGTCAACAACCGCTGATTCGCATTAATCCGCAAATACAGCACCGTGCCCACAACAGAAAGACCAGCCATCAGCAAAAACGGCGCGCTCCAGCCGTACATCACGACAAGATAAGCCGACAATGCGGAGCCGATCGCTCCGCCAAGGTTGCCGCAGGTATTCATGACTGAGCAAACCGAACCCGCGGAATCTCCGCCAATGTCGAGCGTGATGGCCCAGGAAACACCCACCGTCGATTCCAACGCAAAGATCGCCACACAGGAGAGCCACACACAAGTCATCGGGTTTTTCGTAAGGCAAGCAGGTACCATCGCCAGAGCAGATACTAAGAAACCTGCCGCTCCCACCAGGCGGCGAGCTTTCTTGAGATCGTTAGACCTCTTGGCCCAGAAATCCGAGATGCAGCCGCCAAAGATGTCTCCCACCGTCCCGGCCAACAAAAGCAAACTCGCGTAGAAACCCATCCGTTGAAGATTAAATCCGCGATGGTCATTCAGGTACTTGGGAAACCAAACCAGATAAACCGAGAGATTGTAGGCGTAGCAGAAATACATCGCCGAAAGGATCCACATCTGCCGGCTGCGCAAAATGCGTTTCCAGGGAACAATCTGCGTGCTCTTGCTGCCGCGGGCTAGCTCGAGAGCAGAGCGTATCTGCTCGCGTTCCCCGGAATTGACTGACTTGTGCTCATCCGGAGTGTTGCGGTAATACCAATACCAGACAGCAGCCCAAATCAATCCTAACGACCCGCAACAGAGGAAAGCAGTGCGCCAGCCATAGCGGGCAATGATGAGCACCACCAAAGCCGGGGTCAGGGCACCGCCCAAGCGGGAGCCGGCGTGGGTGGCGCCCTGCGCAAAACCGCGCTCGGTGGGCAACATCCAACGCGAAAGCGAGCGGGTAGCAATAGGAAACGCACCCGCCTCGCCCATTCCGAAAAGAAAGCGAATCAACGCCATCGATCCCGCGCTCCAGGCAAACACTGTTGCGCAAGTAAATAGCGACCACCAAGTCACGATGAGCGTTAGTGCACGCCGCGGGCCGATACGATCTCCAAGCCAACCGCCAGGTATCTGGAAAAGCGCGTACGCCCACTGGAACGAGCTCAGGATCCATCCCATGGTCACGATGGAGAAGCCGAACTCTTTCTGGATGGATGGAACCGCGGAGGAGATGACGACACGATCGATATAGGTGATCATGTAGGCCGCGATGGTCAGGCCTAAGACGATGTAACGAACGTGGGTTGGACGGGCCGGCCCGGGACCAGGAACTTTCGCGACTGGCAGTGTGGCTGCCTCCGGAATCATCCCGATATCGTTACCTGGGGGCATTTAGTTCTCTTCTGACCTGCCGAAGCGACTGTCTGATAATTGATCTATCATCCTGCTCACAGCAGAAAGGAGAAGTGTACACATCAGCGCCTGCCCGTGGCTAGCTCGATCAAAACGGTGCCGAGGCAACGAGTTGCGAGCACCGGCCGGTGCTGCGATGATAAATGAACTAGCAGCCGCCCCATTATGCCCACCTTTGCCGAAATCGAGCCACTTTCTCTCAGTGACCGCGTGATCAACGCACTGAAAGACGCCTTCTTTGCGGGCGAGCTCAAGCCAGGCGACGCCATCGTAGAGCGGGAGCTTGCCCGGCAGATGAAGGTTGGCACTCCAGTGGTGCGCGAGGCGCTGATTTCCTTGCAGGGCCAGGGATTCGTTCGCCGGGTGACAAATACCGGCACGTTTGTGACCCAGTTTACGACCGCCGAAGTACGTCAGCTTTATACCCTCCGTGTCGAACTGGAGCTGTTGGCGTTGCAGTGGGCGAAGCCACGAGTTACGGAGAACGACCTCAAGGAGCTCAGCCGCCAGATCGCGAAGGTGGTGGAAGCAGGTGAGCAAGGCGATCGGCGCCGATTCCTGGAGCTCGATTACGCGTTTCACCGGCAATGTTGGGCGCTGTCCGGGAATGCTTATCTTGCCGAGACCCTGGACCGGCTGATGGCCCCGCTCTTCATCTTCGTTGTCCTGGCCAGCGGTGCCCCATTAACCGGGTCGATGGGCAGAGAGCACTATGAACTCGTCAACGCCCTCCAGAATACGGAAGAGCCCGAATTTACCGCCGCTGTCCGCAAGCGGCTCTCCGGTATTGCCTCACGCTGGCTAGCTGCTTTCAGCAAAGCGGACGATCCAGCCAAACAGCCTAGCTGACCTCTACTTCAATTTGTGCCGGCGCGAGTGTCGGAGACGACGCAGACAGTGTTGCCCTGCCTGGGACTCCAGTCGGCTGGAGAACGACAAGCGCCAACCCATGGAAAGCCTGACGGCTGTGCTGCTGGTAGCTCTCGTGACCATCGGGTCGTCCATTATCGACACCCAGTATGCGGCCCGCACCTTGAATGGCGAAGTTGATTTCGTTGTCGGCGGTGGGAACAATTCGGCCTTTCGCATCCAGCACCTGGACGGTAACGTGTGCAACATCGCTAGGATGATTGGCGATGCGCATACGATCGGCCACTAGCGCCAGCTTCGCCGGGCTGTCCGTCGTCTGAATCTCAACCGTCCGCACGACCTTGCCGTCCTTTATTCCGTTGGCAGTGAGAGTTCCCGCAGCATAGGGCACATCCCATGACAGATGAAGGTCTGCCGTCGTCTGCAATGCTTTTGCCCGCGGAGGATAGTTTCCGTACGTGCCCACCATTCCGGGACGAGGAAAAGCATACCCTTTCACGCCCAGGCTCTTGCCATTGAGGAATAACTCCACCGTGTCGCAGTTGGTAAAGCAGCTCACGGTGATGTTCTTTCCCTCTCTTCCCGCCCAGTTCCAGTGAGGAAAGAGATGGAGCACGGTTTCGCTGGTCCATCTACTTTGATAGAAGTAGTACGCATCCTTAGGAAATCCGCATGTATCCAGGGCGCCGCTCGAGCCTAGCTTGGAAGGCCATCGCGATTCTCCCAGGTAGTCGATCCCAGTCCAGATAAAGTCGCCGCTGACGTACTCGTAGGTCTGGATAAACTTTTGCAGCTGTTCCACCTCGATAAGATTGTTCGCCGCCCTGCCGAAGAAGAAATCGTCTGGCTCTTCGACGGCGTAGGTCCCACGGGCGCCGAAGATTGCGCTCGTCTCCGTGCCCACGAATCGCCGATCGGGGTAAGCATGACGATCGATGCTGTAAAACTTTTCCCGCCGGTCTCGCCAGCGATCCACGTAGTTATACCCGACCACATCGAGCTTTGCGAGAAACTCCGGCAGAGCCGCCTTGGGTTCAGCAGCGATCTGATCGCAAGCCACAGTCACCAGCCGCGTTGGGTCTTTAGTACGGATAACGTCGAGCATTCCCTGCAACGTTTGCGGTCCTTGGGGATCGCTTTGGTCAGGCACTTCGTTGCCGGCGCTCCATAGCACGATCGAAGGATGATTCCGGTCTCGCTCAACCATGGCGGCCACATCGCGCGCCGCCCACTCGTCAAAGTACTTGTGGTAGCCGTATAACGGCGTCTGCAACTTTGGCTGCTTCCATTCGTCAAATGCCTCATCCATGACTAGAAAGCCCACCCGGTCCAGCAGATCGAGAAGCTCCGGAGCAGGAGGATTGTGGCTCAGCCGGATGGCGTTGCAGCCCATCTCCTTCAGCAACTCCAGCCGCCGCTCCCACATGCGTTCCGGTACCGCCGTTCCGGCGCATCCGCAATCGCCGTGGATACAAACACCGTTCATCTTGACGTGTTCCCCGTTGAGCAGGAGGCCCTTGTCCACATCAAATTTCACGTCTCGTATGCCGAAGCTCGTCGTCTCCTGATCGAGTTGCTCTCCGCCAGAGCGCAAGGTGCAGCGTACGCGGTAAAGATTTGGCGTCGACACCGACCACAGCGCCGGCGAGGCAACGCTCAAACGCTGAGCGAAGGTTCCCTCGCCTCCGTGTTGAATCGACAGAGTGGCACTCCCCTTCTGCACCACGGTTCCATTCGCGTCGATGATTTCTGTTGTCAGGTCACACGCTGCATCACGATCGCTCTCATTCAGAACGCGAGTCTTGATTTCCACCTCGGCGCTCTGGGGAGCAATGGTTGGAGTGGTAACGAACGTGCCCCATTGGGCAATATGAATTGGATCGGTAGTGATCAGCCACGCGTGCCGGTAAATGCCGGAGCCGGAATACCAGCGGCAGTTCGGCTGCAGAGAGTTGTCTACGCGGACCGCTACCTGGTTGGGCCTTCCGTGAGGGCTAAGGTGCGGCGTCAGATCATAGGCAAAAGTAGTGAACCCATACGGTCGCATTCCCAGGGAGGTTCCATTAATCCAGACTTCGCTTCGCTGGTAGACCCCGTCGAACTGCAGCACAACGCGCTTGCCTCGCGTTGTGGCCGGAAGCGTGAACTGCTTCCTGTACCAACCGATGCCGGTGGGCAAATAAGCTCCGTTCCCTCCGGCGGGGGCGTCTTCGCTGAAAGGACCTTCGATGCTCCAGTCGTGGGGAAGGTCCAGCGTCCTCCAGCCGCCATCCTTGAAACCCGCCGATTGCGCGCCCTCTGTATCTCCTTTGAAGAACCGCCATTGGCTGTCGAAATTTGCCTTCCGCTCCGGGGGTGCAGCGGTAACGGATTTGGGAAGTGGCGAGAGGTCAAGCTTCAATGCTGAGGCCACTCCGGCCTTGGCTGCATCCCCAAGAAAGTCACGACGGGTGGGACTATAAGACATGAACAAGCCTTTCACTATGCGGTAATGAAGCATATAGGGCCGGTCACGCTTGCGATACCTACTTTAGTCGGATTCGCGGGGCCTAACGAACGAGTAGGCTCATTGCGCTGTCAGCACTGGGTTCAGGCTCACCACAACTGCCATGTAGTATCAAATCCAAATGCTTCGAGTAGCGGGATTGCAAAGTCTTAGGAGGGCTCACGTGTCCATGGCCAGACGCTGGATCGTATTTCTGCTCATTTGTTCTTACTTCGGCTTCGCCGGCGCACAACAGGAGCCTATCAAGTTGTGGCCCAAGGGCGCTCCGGGAGCTGAAGGGAGTGTTACTCCGGAGACCGTCCGGCTTAATCCGGACGGCGAACACATCGTCTCCAACATTCAGGAGCCATCGATCATTCCATACCTTCCCTCCAAGACGGATGCCACGGGAGCCGCGGTAATCGTCGCACCGGGCGGAGGCCACAGCGAATTATGGATGGATCACGAAGGCTATGCCGTAGCGGAATGGCTCAGCGGCCATGGCGTTGCGGCTTTTATCTTGAAATACCGGCTGGCCAAACAGAAGGACTCCACCTACACCGTGGAAGAAACCGAGTTGGGTGACATGCAACGTGCGATCCGCACGGTGCGCAGTCGCAGCACGGAGTGGGGAATAGACCCGGCACGCATCGGCGTCATGGGGTTCTCTGCCGGAGGCGAGTTGGCCGCTCTTGCCAGTACCCGCTATGACGAAGGATCGCCGTCCTCAGACGATCCAGTGGAGCGTGCCGGTTCCAAACCGGACTTTCAGGCCCTTCTGTATCCGGCGATTCCCCATGACCGCCGGCTCACTGCCAACACACCACGAGCCTTCCTGGCGTGCGGGGGCAACGACCGGCCGGATATTTCGCAAGGCCTGGCGGAACTCTATCTCGCTCTCAGCCGTCTGCACGTATCAACCGAACTCCACATCTACGCGGGCGTCGGGCATGGCTTTGGCGTCCGCAAGACGAATCCAGCGCCGGTCTCTGGCTGGACTTCGCTCTTTCTCGAATGGATGAATGCCCAGGGCCTGCTGAAACACTAGGAACAGTCGAAGAGTTGACTATGCGTGGCCTTTCCGCGCGTGTGCGCCTTTCCGTAAAGAAAGGCGCATGAAGTGCGACAACGCCACCAAGTTCTACAGGAAATCCGGGGAAGCAAAACCAGAAGGGGACTCCACAGAAGATGATCCATGGATTAAGGGCACATCAGGTCAGGCGAGTTCGTGTTTATCTTTGGGTTGCGGCGATAGGTCTGAGTGCCGGGGTAGTGATCGCGCAGCGCGCGGATACGCCCGACACGGTAAAGAATCCGTTTGCCGGTGATCCTGCCGCAGTTGCTGCCGGGAGGGATTTGTACGCGCAAACCTGTCAAACCTGTCATGGAGGAGAGGCGCGGGGAGGTCGTGGTCCCGCGCTGGCGACGGGCAATTTTAAACATGGGGGCGAAGACAACGACCTCTTCCAGACCATACGGACGGGGGTTCCGGGCACGCAAATGCCCGCATTTTCGGCCCTCCCTACGGACACCATCTGGCGAATCATTACGTATCTCCGCAGCCTCAATGCCAACGGCGCCGCAGCCAATGAAGTCGTGACGGGCGATGCAGTCGCAGGCGAACAGATCTTCTGGGGCAAAGGAGGATGTGCCTCGTGCCACGAGGTGAACGGCCGGGGTGCCGATGTCGGGCCCGATCTGTCGGCTGCCGGAACAAACTCCACGTCGTACTTACGCAGTGTGATCCTCAACCCCAACGACCCACAGCTCAGGAGAAGGCGCTTCTTTGGGCCGAGCGTCGTGAGCGTGAAGACCAAAAGCGGGCAGCAGATCCGCGGCATTACACGAGCTGAAGATAGCTACAACCTGATCCTGGCTGGCACCGATGGAAAACTCTATCGATTGGATAAGCAAGATCTAGTTGAGGAGCAGACCGAACACGAGTCGCTCATGCCGGCAAATTACAGTCAGCTTCTCTCCGAAGCCGAAATTCAAGACCTGATCGCTTACTTGAAGAGCTTGAAAGCCCGTAATTTGAGCAAGACCATTCAGGTGCAACTGCCCCCGGGCTTGAGCTTTGAACGATTGCGCAATGCCCAGGCCGAGCCGCAGAACTGGCTTACGTATTGGGGCAACTACCAGGGACAACACTTCACAGCCTTGAATCAGATCACCCCGGCAAATATCAGCCAAATGCAGGCGCGCTGGTCGGTACAGATGCCCGGGAGTTCCGTACTGGAGGCGACGCCGCTGGTGGTGGACGGCATTATGTATACCTCCGGACCGCCGGGACAGATGTTTGCCATCGACGCCCGCACAGGGCTTCAGATTTGGAAATTTGAGCGACGGCAGAAAGTAGTAAGTCCGTACCAGATAAACCCGTTCAATCGCGGGCCTGCGGTGTTGGGCAGCCGCGTCTTCTTCGGCACGCTCGACGCGGCGCTCATCGCGTTGGATGCTCGCACCGGACGTATGCTTTGGGAAACCCAGGTGGCCGACACGCTCCAGGGCTATTCGCTTACCGGCGCGCCTTTGGCGATCAAAGACAAGATCATCGTCGGGATCGCCGGAGGAGAATTTGGCATTCGCGGCTTCATCGATGCGTACGATGCGGCCACCGGTAAGCGGCTGTGGCGATTCAACACCATCCCCGGACCGGGCGAGTTTGGCAACGAGACGTGGAGCGGAGACAGCTGGAAGCACGGCAGCGGCGGAGCATGGCTGACGGGCAGCTATGATCCCGATCTGGACACAATCTATTGGGCCGTGGGCAACCCAGGTCCCAGTTTGAATGGAGCCGTTCGCAAGGGCGATAACTTGTTTACCTGTTCCGTCGTCGCTCTCGATCCAGCCACAGGCACGCGAAAATGGCACTACCAGTTCACGCCTGGCGACACGCATGACTGGGACGCCAACGAAGATCTGGTATTGGCGAATGAAAGTATTGCCGGCAAGAAACGCGATGTCCTAGTGCAGGCCGATCGTAACGGGATGTTCTACGTTCTCGATCGAACGGACGGGAAATTCATTCTTGCCAAGCCCTACGTCAAGGAAACCTGGAATCTCGGCTTCGACAAAGATGGACACCCTATTCTGGCGCCGAAATGGAAATCGTCTCCGGAGGGCAACATTGTCTTCCCTACATTAATCGGTGGTTCCAACTGGCAAAGCCCGTCCTATGATCCTGTACGGTCGGTGCTCTATGTGGCCGCGCGCGACGGCGGAATGGGTTACCGCAGTGGAGAGGTGAAGTTTGAAGCGGGACGGCAATATATGGGTGGATCACCTTTTATGGGCGGCGAGCAAGGCCAGAATGGGGTGATGGCCATTGATACAAAGAGCGGGACGGTGAAGTGGAAGTTCCCGATTTCTAACATGTCGGCCGCGGCAGGAGTGCTTGCCACTGCCGGCGGGTTAGTCTTTGTGAGCACTGCGGAAGGAAATCTGATTGCCTTGGATAGCGACTCAGGAAAGTCTCTCTGGCATTTTCAGACGGGGGCTGCCATTGCCTCGTCAGCGATGAGCTATGCAATTGACGGAAAACAATTCATCGCAGTTGCCGCCGGAAATGTGCTCTATAGCTTTGCTCTTCCGGATTGACGTGTTCAACTGCGGATCCTTCGACTACGCCCCGCGCTTATGCGGGGACTTAGGGCAACGGGGTTGAGAGCATGCGCGAGAACCGAATGGGGCTCGCACTTAGTCTCCCAACTACGGTGTATGGCTCTGGACGGGTGCCCCATGTTCGCCTACCTGCCCCGGCTTGCCGTGGGAGCGTACATGGGCCGAAGACGAATTTTTTCCAATGCTTTCACTTGCGTACTGTAGGATTCATGCTCTAGTAAAACTTGTCTTCAGCCCGGAGATACGGTTTTCCGCGGAGCGCACCCTAATGAGAGTATCCGCAGTCACTTCAGGATGGCGGCAGATGCTCCAGGTTCGCCCGAGCCTGCGCATGATCAGGAGCGAGCTGTAAGGCATGACGGAAGTCCTCACGCGCTTCGGCGATCCTACCGGCCCCGGCTTCGAGAACGCCCAGGTTGTTCCAGTCATCGGGATCGTTTGCCCGCAGATGCAGCGCTGCTTTTAGCTCCGCAATCGCCTGTTGCGGTTGCCCGGTGCTGGCCAGCGCCTGCGACAGCAGCGAGTGCAGCACAGGATTGTCTGGGGATAGCGCGATGGCCTCGCGCAGCTGGACCACCGCGTCGCCGACGCGCCCCGATAACGCATAAGCATCCGCCAGTTGCTCGCGCGCGTCCACGTCCTTAGGGCGCTGCTTGACGGCCGCTTCAAGAAGTTCTGCTGCTTGCTGAGGCTGACTGGCCTGAAGTGCCATATCGCCCAAGTTATAAAGTGCCGTGAAATCGTGTGGGTCGATTTCGAGCGCTGCGCGCAGCTCAGCCTGCGCCGCGTCCGCCTGGCCCTCACTCGCCAGTGCGGCCCCGAGCCCGCTATGCACGCCCGCATCGGAGGGACACTGCACGAGCATGGTACGAAACTGCTGCTCGGCGGCGCTTGCCTGGTCATGCTTTAGCTCCAAGCCGGCCAGGTTGAATCGCGCATTGCAGGTCTTGGGATGCGCAGCGATGTCCTGCGTAAAAGTCCTCTGAGCCTGCTGCCAGTCACCGGAATTCTCGAGCGCCGCGCCGAGCTCATTCAGCGTCCGCTCATCGTCAGGATGCAGGGCCAGCGCATGCCGAAACGAGGCGATCGCCTCCTGATACTTGCCCTGGTCAGCCAGCGCGGATGCGAGGTTATAGAGCGGGACGATGTCGCCTGGATCCTTGGTCAGCCAGTGGCGCATCCAGGCCTCGTCCAGCAGGAGCCTCGGATCGGGACCATTGCTGGGCGTGTTTACCGGCAAGACCTGCAGCCACAAGTGCGCCATCTCGTCTTCGGACCGATTCCCTGCTTTCACACGCACCGGCGGATTATGAGGATTGTGTGCATTGCCGGAAGAGTTGTCGTAGGTATAGCGCATGTGCACGACCGAACCTTTGGGCAGAAACACCGGCTTGCGATAGCGGTATACCGACTGCCGGTCAATATCCCAACTGGGAATCAGGATCAGCCATTTCTTCTGTTGATCGGGCAGTGTAGCCCACGCCTCCATGCGCTTGCCCAGATAATGCGCGTGGGGATAGATGCCAAGCACTTCGACATCCACGGGAAGCCGCAGCCCGTCCTCGACTACGAAGTTGCGCTCGCCGGCCGGTATGTCGAGCGCGCTGTCGTGCTCCAGCTGGAGCAACATTGGCTGTTTCGATGGAGGCTGATCGGTGAAGTAGAGGCCGATCTGCGCCGAAGCGATCTCCGGCTTGCCCGAAGGTTTCAGATGCATATTAAGGATCAGGTCATTGCCGGGATCGAGCCTCCAGGGCATACCCTCCGGCTCAACCAGCACCGGCGTATCGGGTTTCCAGAACAGAAAGTTACTATCCGGATCAAAGTCGTTCCCGGTGTCCACCTCCAACTCCATCCCGGGAACTCCATCCTTCCATTCCTCTGGATGTGCACGGCGAAACGATGCTGTTCGATCGATGAGGATGTTTGCGTGGTGAACGATCTGCGGCGCGACCGGGCGGATCTCCATGGCGCGAATGTAATGCGTTTGCTTGAGAGGATACGGCAGCACAAAATTGCGAAAGACATCGGTTCCGGAAGCAGCCAAAGCAAATGGTCGTTCCACCGTAAGAATTAGATCAGGCGTGCCATACTGCCAGGTTTTGCTGTACGCGGGCGGCTGCGGCGCTGCGGACGAATCGCCTTCCGGCATGCCGGTGGCAACCCACTTCGAGATTAGCGCAATCTGTTCGTGCTAAGCCTTCGCTCATCGGCAAAGTCTCCGTAACCACGCTCCGGCAGCCATGGCGGCATATACCGCGACGAAGTGACGCTGGCCATCTGTGGCCCCCACCGTCGCGCGTCCTGATAGGTGAGCAGGCTGAACGGGCCCGCGCCGCCGGGATGATGACAGGTGGTGCAGTTGCCATAAACCAGGGGAGCAATCTCACCGGACCAGGTAACTGAGCTCTGTGCGGCAGCGACGTGCTCTTTCACCATCGAGACAGCTATGGTCAACGCCACTGTCACGATTACCATAATCGACACCGGGACCCAACGCGTGTTCTTCATGGTTGCAGAGTCACAATCGAGCAGCCGTTCAGCGCGTCTCCACTACAATCCGGGGCTGCTTTGCATCATGCCACCGTCCGTGATGATGGTGGTAGCCGTGATGTAGCTGGCCCCGTCTCCGGCTAAGAAGGCGACCACGCTGGCGATCTCTTCAGGCTTCGCCATCCGGCCCAGCGGAATCGCAGCGTTCAATTTCTGCATGAGCGCGGGATCCGTCATGGTGGAAAGATTGATCGGCGTCGCGACCGCGCCTGGTGCTACGCCTACGACCAGGATGTTATGGGGAGCGAGTTCCACAGCCGCCGTGCGCGTCAACATGCGCATCCCGCCTTTGGAAAGACAATACGCTGTGTTGCCGGGCATTGGCCAGTCTTCGTGGATCGACGTGATGTTGATAATACGGCCGCCGCCGCCCTGCTTGATCATCTGTTTGGCCGCGAGCTGGGTGCCAAAAAACGCGCTCTTGAGGTTGATCTCCAGTACCTTCTCGTACTGCGCTTCGGTGGTGTCGAGAATCGACGTGCGGGTTTCTACCCCGGCATTGTTCACCATGACGTCGACATGCCCCCATTTATCGACCGCGGCAGAGACCAGGCGCTGCAGGTCATCCAGCTTGCTGACGTCCGCCTGGACGCCGATCACACATTCTCCCAAAGCAGCGATCTGCGCTTCGAGGGCGTCGGTCGCCTCGGGATGAGAGACGTAGTCGATAACAACGCACGCGCCCTGGCTGGCGAGCTCGAGCACAATGGCTTTGCCGATACCGCTATTACCGCCAGTGACGATGGCAACTTTCTTGGCGAGTGACATGTAGATTCCTCTCAGATATGTTTTTGTCCCTAGTGGCCTGGATACCCTGCTCGAGGCTCTAACAGCTTGGCGATGATCCCAGTCCAGCCGGTCTGGTGGGAGGCGCCTGCCCCTCTTGCGGTGTCTCCATCAAAGTATTCGTAAAAGGGCACGTAATCACGGAAATTGTCGTCCTTCTGGAAGCGAGGGTAGAGTGCATTTACCTGGCGAACTCCTTCACTGTTCTTGAGAAAGATTTTTGTCAGGCGACTTGTGAGTTCCGCGGCAACCTGGTCGATGGTGAAAAATATTCCTGAGCCCGTTGGGCACTCAATCTTGAAGTCGTCGCCGTAGTAGTGGTAGAACTTCTGCAGCGATTCGATGATGAGGAAATTCATCGGGAACCATATTGGACCACGCCAGTTCGAATTGCCGCCAAAGAGCCGCGATCGAGACTCGGACGGTTCATAGTCCACACTCAGCGGACGGCCATCGTCCGTCCAGTATGTATATGGGTGTTCAAGATGGTAACGCGAGACAGAACGGATGCCGTAATCGGAAAGAAACTCGTTAGGGTCGAGCATTCTGCGCAAGAGTGCCTTCATGCGATGTCCCCGTAGCAACGAGAGCAGCTTGCGCTCGCCTTTCCCGGGAACGAACCAGCGCGATACCAGCATGGCAAGATCAGGCCGGTAGGTGAGAAACCACTCCATGCGCCGTTGAACCCGGGAACCTTCTCCAGCAGTTCGGGATCCAGAGTCTCGACGGCGAAGAGAGGAATCAAGCCCACCATCGAGCGGATGCGCATGGGCACGGTCTGACCGTTAGGCAAATTGAGTACGTCGTAATAAAAGCTGTCTTCCTCGTTCCAGAGCCCTACGCCGCGGCCCCCCATATCCGCCATGGCCCCGGCAATGTAGAGGAAGTGCTCGAAGAACTTGGTCGCCATGTCGTCGTAGTCGATGTTGTGCTGCGCCAGTTCAAGAGCGATTCTCATCAAGGCCAGCGTGTACATCGCCATCCAGCTGGTTCCATCCGATTGGCTCAGGTAGGCGCCATTGGGAAGAGTCTGGTCCCGATTGAAGACGCCGATGTTATCCAGGCCGAGGAAGCCACCTTGAAAGAGGTCGCGCCCATGCATGTCCTTTTGGTTGACCCACCAGGTAAAGTTGAGCAGCAGCTTCTGGAAGACGCGCTCGAGGAAGGAAAGATCTCCAGGGTCATCCGGATTCTGTTCGCGGCGAAGCTTCCGGTCTATCTCAAAGACCCGCCAGCAGGCCCATCCGTGAACCGGGGGATTGGCATCACTAAAGTTCCACTCGTACGCAGGTAGTTGTCCGTTGGGATGGAGAGACCAGACATGCAAAAGCTCTACCAGCTGGTTCTTGGCAAACTCCGGATCGATCAATGAAAAGGTGACCGCATGGAACGCCAGGTCCCATGACGCAAACCAGGGGTACTCCCACTTGTCGGGCATGGAAAGGACGACGCCGCTGTTGAGGTGTTGCCACTCAGAGTTGCGGCCAGACTGCGCGCTGGGCGGGTGGAGGCGCAGAATCGGAATCACCCGCCAGCCAGCGGCGCACGTCGTATTCGTAATATTGTTTGCTCCATATCATTCCGGCAAAAGCCTGCCGTTGGACCAGGCGAGCGTCTTCGTGCTCCAGGCCGGTTTGAATCCGGAAGTAGAAATCATCGCAATCGCTTTTTCGGGCGCCGGCGATCTGATCAAAATCAGCAAAGGGCGCTGGATTCTCAGCGTGAGAGAGGCGCAGGCGGAACGTTGCAGAGGCGCCGGCGCCTACTCGCGTATTGAGGTGCACACAGGCCTTCGAACCGCGCAGCAGCGGGTTCACCGCCGACCGGTTCCCATGCACCAGGTACTCGTGAAAAGCGTCTTTGTAATAACCCTGGGCTGCGGCTCCATAGAGGCGCGCAACGTTGGTTTCGTTCTCGCAAAACAACAGCTCGACGTGATCTTCCGCGTAGAGATAGTAGGTTCCGAGTTGAGGATGGGTCGCGGTGATGACCGAGCCTTGGGCGCTGATCTCGGGCTTCGCCGTCGGGGGGTTCCACGACCACGTATTGCGGAACCACAATTGGGGAAGCACGTGCAATTCGGCGGCTTCGGGGCCGCGATTGTAAATCGTTATCTGTGCCAGGATATCGTCAGGAGCAGCCTTGAAGTACTCGACGAAAACATCCCAGTAGCGATTCTCGTCGAATACGCCTGTGTCGATCAGTTCGAATTCGTTGTCCTGCAGGCCGCGATTGCGATTTTCCTCTACCAGCCGGCTGTATGGATAGGCAGCCTGCGGGTATTTGTAAAGCATCTTCAGGTAGGAATGGTTCGGCGCAGCGTCGAGATAGTAGTAGTATTCCTTGACGTCCTCACCGTGATTGCCCTCGCCGTTGGTCAGGCCAAAGAGCCGCTCCTTCAAGATAGGATCTTGTCCGTTCCACAGCGCCAGCGCGAAACACAACCTCTGCTCCTCGTCGCTAATGCCCGCCAAACCGTCCTCGCCCCAGCGATACGCGCGGCTGCGTGCGTGGTCATGGGGAAAGTAATTCCATGCGTCTCCATCGCTGGAGTAGTCCTCGCGGACCGTGCCCCACTGGCGTTCGCTGAGGTACGGTCCCCAGAGGGAATCGTTAGGGCTGTACGGCGGAGGTGTGGTCGTTCCTGGCATGAGCCTTCCGGGCGTAGCTTACTGAAGCGCCCGCAACGGCAGGCTTTCTCAATAGCATCCCCGATTGTACTGGACCAGGGGTAAACGATAAATGAAAGCTAAAGGTGGGCCAGGCCGCGCTGCAAGGCCACAACCACCGCCTGGGTGCGATCGGCCACGTTCAGGCGCATCAGTATCACGCTCACGTGGGACTTAACGGTGGCCTCCTTGATGGACAATTCGTCGGCGATTTCGCGGTTGCTCTTGCCGCGAACCAGCAGTGAGAGCACCTCCCGCTCGCGTGAGCTGAGCTCGCCGTCCGGCATGCGGGAGGCCAGGGCGCGGGTGACCGGCGGAGGCAAAAAATTGCGCCCGGCATGCACCTTGCGCAAAGCCTCCATGAGCGCTTCATGTGGCATGCCCTTGATGAGGTATCCCATCGCGCCGGCCTCCAGCGCCTGGTGGATATCCTCGTCGCCCTCATACGTGGTGAGCACGATGAAACGCGCCTGCGGCGCCGCTCGCCGAACTTCACGAATGACCTCGACCCCACTCTTATCGGGGAGCCTGAGATCCATCAGGGTGATGTCGGGCCGATGTTCCCAGAAGAGACGGATCGCTTCCGCGGCGGTTCCCGCCTGGGCGGCTACCATCATGTTGGGTTGAGATTGAATGATGGCGGCAATGCCGAAGCGCATGATGGGGTGATCGTCGCAGATAAGAATCTTAATCTTCTGTTCATCACTCATAGCTGCATGCTGTCCTGGGCAGCCGGGGATTGCAGGTGTGAGCGCCGAACGCTGAAGGAGACCGTCGTTCCCCGCGCGGGAACGCTGACGATGCCGATGCGCCCGCCCATGCGCTCCACGCGTTCCCGCATGCCTTCGATTCCATAGTGTTGGCCGCCTTCGGCCTTGCGGGCGGCGGGATCAAAGCCGCATCCATCGTCGCTGACGATGCTGCTGAGTTCATCGCGGGTATAGACCAGTTTGATCTGAATGCGTTGCGGACGCCCGTGCAAAGCCCCGTTGTAGACCGCCTCTCGTATCACCATCAGAAGCTCACGCGCCAGCGGGCCGCGCACGCGAAAGGGCCGTCCCTCTTCTACGCACCCGACCGGGATGCCGAATTCCATACTGGTGCGTTCCGCGATAGCGGCGGCCGAGCTCCCCAGGTCGGCGACGGAATCCTCCTTGTGACGCAGGTTCCACACTGCCTGGCGTGCCTCATCGATGGTGGCACGGACCTGCATGCGGGCATGGTCGAGAAGATTTTCCTGTAGCTCGGGATTTTCACGGCGGAGGCTGGAGATCGCCTCCAGCAGCGCCGAGATGCTGGTGCATCCCTGGATCACGGTGTCGTGCATCTCTCGCGCCAGGCGGCTGCGTTCATCGAGGACTGCTTTGAAACGCAGGCGCAAGGAGCGGATGCGCGAGTGGTAGATGGCCAGAATCAGCAGCGCCGCTGCCAGCAGGCAAAGAGTCAGGAACCACCAGGTGCCGTAGAAATAGGGTTTCTTTTCGAGCCCGATGGAAACCTCTGAGATCGCGGATGGATTGTTTACTTCAAAAGCAGCGACACGGAATCGATACTTGCCCGGTGGAAGGTTGGTGTAACTGGCGACCCGGCTGGTTCCGGCATCGATCCAGTCGCGGTCAAAGTCCTCCAGCCGGTAACGGAAGCGGACGTCCTCCTGAGAGCGGAGCAGCAGCGGGGCAAAGGCGATTTCCAGGCGCGACAATGCAGCGGGAAAAACCAGCGCGGAGGAGACCGGCAACTCGCGTCCGTCGGCCGTGATCCCGGTGAGCAGTGCCTGCGGCGGGTCTACCCGAGCCGGCGGTACGGGTAAGACACGTACCGCACCTTTGCTGCTGGCGAACCAGATGTCGCCGTTCGGGGCTACAGAGCCGGCGGGATGCTGGCCGCCGCACATCTGCACTGGCCCAGCATCGTAAGGCAATTCGTAGACATTCACTTTGAGGTGCGTGTCTGATGGATCCTGTTCCTGCGGGGGCAAAGGAAAAGATGAGATGGTAGTCGGTCCGCTCAGCCAAAGAGAGCCGCGCCGGTCGGCAAGCAGCTGATAGATGTTGTTGTTTGCCAGGCCCTGGGCGGTCGTGATACGATGCGATCCTGCCTTTCGCATAGCGAAATAACCCGTGGCTGCGCGTACCAAACCACAAAGCTCCATCATGGTCCTCGAGGATCGACCACACCTTTTCTTCGGCCAGGGCTGCAGTCGCCGCATCGTGAACAAAGACATCCGCGTGCAGGTGGCTCAGGCCATGATCGGTGCCGATCCAAATGTCGCCGTTACTGTCCTCGACCAGGGAGCGAGTGCTGAAATAAGCGAGACCGTCCCGTTCCTGGTAGTTCTGCGTCTCGTTGCCTGCAATGCGGCTTACTCCTTCGTCGGTTGCGATCCACATAGCGCCATCTCTGCTCTGCAGGAATGCGCGCACGAAGTTGTTTACCAGTCTGCCCGGCGCCGTGTAGTGGATCACACCCGATCGGGTCAAACGGTAGATCCCACTGCCGTCGGAACCGAGCCAGAGATCTCCGGAACGGTCGCGGAAAAGCGTCCGTAATGCCACATCCGGCAACTTAGAAAACTTATACGGCCGGGCCACCCCGTCGCGGATAGCAAAGACGCCCGCAGTCACCATCCAGACAGTTCCGTCAGGGTCGGCGAAAATTGTACCGGAGGCGACATCGGAATCGCCCGGCAGCGGTATTACGCTCACCGGGGTCTTGCTTAAGCGCACCATGCCCTCCTGGGTTCCGATCCAGACTTGCTGCTGAGCGTCTGCGAAAAGGCTCAGTACGGTGCCGCTAGGCAACAGGTCGGCTTTTGTCCAGCGGGAGAAGCGACCACCGGCATAAAGATAGAGACCGTGCCCGATGCTGCCGATCCACAGCGCTCCATCGCTGGTCTGCCGAAGGGTGCGAACGGTTCCCTTGATCTGTTCTACCGGGCGAAAGCTTCCCTTCACCAGCCGGTCAAGCCCGCCAACTGTGCCCACCCATATCGTTCCATCCTGGGTTTCGAGAATCGATTTCACGCGATTCTCGCTGTCTCTGCCGGGCAGGCGCCTCACGCTTACGCCGGTCTGATCAAACACCAGAAGCGCTGAGCCGCCCACCCAAATGCGATGCTCCCGGTCTTCGACGATCGCGTGCACGGCCAAAGCTGGTACATAGGGAGAAGTATCCACCTGACTCAGCTTGTCGTGGACCAACTGGAAAAGGCCGTTGTCGGTGCCGATCCAGATGCGACCCTGGTCATCCTCAAGCACGCTTCGCACAAAGCCGTTGCTTAGGCCCTCGGCTTGGGTGTAAGCGCGAAAGACCCCATTCTTCAGGTGCACCAGGCCGCCGCCCTCGGTGCCGATCCAGAGGCTGCCATCCCGTGCTGCCAGAATGCAGAAGACACTATTGTCTGCCAGAGCGGGCACATTCGCGTGGTTATACAGATGGAAGTGCGATCCGTCGAAGCGCAACAGGCCGCCAGTTGTCCCTATCCAGAGGTACCCGTCCTGGGACTGCTCGATCGCCTGCACCGTATCTTCGGGAAGGCCGTCCTGGATGCGCCAGATGCGGCGCGTATATTGCATGGCCGGATCGGCATTCGTAGCGTTTGCGCCCGCGGTCCCGGTCCTGGCGGCGGCCAGGGCGGTTTGCTCCGCGGCCAAACCCGGGAATAGAGCAAAGAAAATTGCCCACTGGAGCCACTGGCAGCGGGGTCGTAAAAGATAGCCACGATTGTCTCGCAAAAAAGACATCAGATCGCCCTGAACCAGACAACGAGCCACTACTGAGGCAGGAGTGTACCACGCTGACAATACGGCATTCCCGTTGCTATGTTGGTCTTCTTTCCGGTTTTTTCTACGCAGTCATACTTTAGGCGGATTCGCACTCTGCATTTAATCCCTAGAGTTCTTCCCGACCACAACTGGCATCTGCGGACGCTGTCTATTTCACCCACTGTAAGTGCCAGTAACTAGAGAGAGAAGGACGGGACTCACCGGTCACCCTCTCCACAAGGGACAGCACGCCTGAGATGCTGCCGACTTATTTCGGAGGTAGTTATGACGCAGATTCATATTTCATCGATATTCGGCCGGTACGGTAAGAGTATCGTCGCCGGCTAAGAGCGCCCGGCAAGCGACGCTCTTGATACTATGCAGCGCATGGCCTTGCCTGTCCAACGTGCAGCTCGCACAGGCAATCTTTGGTTCCGTCAACGGCACGGTCACCGACCCCAGTGGTGCGGTGGTCCCCAATGCTTCTATCACCATCACTGACACCGATAAAGGCACGACCAGGGTAGTCACCACCTCCGACTCGGGCACCTACCTGATCCACGACCTGATTCCGGATCACTATCAATTCAAGATCGATGCCCCTGGGTTCGCCACCGCACAGTCGGAGGTAATCTCGGTCTCAGCCGACAGTTCTGCGCAAGTCAACTTCGAATTGAAACCGGGCACTGCCTCGCAGACGGTTGAAGTAAGCGCTGAGGCTCCGCAGCTAAAGACCGATCGCGCGGACGTATCCACGACACTGAATACGCTGACGGTGGAGGAGACGCCCAATCTAATACGAAATACAACCGCCCTTGTGTTGCTGGCTCCGGCCACAACCGCTTCCACCTTTTCCAATGCCAATGCTGAGGATCCGCAACGGTCGATCCCGATTTCCTCTAACGGTCAATCGCCCTTTTCCGCGGGTTTCGTCCTTGATGGGGCCAATGATAAGGATGGGTTTATCGGTGAGATCGTGGTCAATCCGCCGCTCGACTCGATTGCGGAATTGAAATTCATCAACCAGAACTACGATGCCGAGTTCGGCGCCGCTGTTGCGGGCGTCACCGTGATGCAAACGAAATCCGGCACCAACAGCTTTCACGGGTCTGCTTACCTTTACCGGCATAGTGACGCGCAACAGGCGCGCGACCCGTTCACCCAGTATCCCGGCAACAACCCGGTGGGCCCTGACATCCCGAACACTCTATCCAATGTCTTTGGCGGTTCGATTGGCGGTCCGATCATCAAGCAGAAGCTCTTCTTCTTCGCGGACTATCAAGGAACCCGCCAGAAGGTCGGAAACTCGTTCAAGCTGACAGTGCCCACCGCGCTGGTGCACACGACCTGCACCGGAGTCGCAGGGAGTAACTGCGACCTGAGCGAGTACCTGCAAGGCGGCCAAGGGCAGGCCTACGACCCCGCTTCAGGAGCAGGCGAATGCGGATGGCGCAGCGACCGGCGTAGGCCGTGTACCCTTTGTCAACAATCAGATTCCGAACGGCCGCCTCTCGCCGGCGGCGATCAATCTCCTCAAGCTCATTCCCACCCCCAGCTTGCCCGGGGTGCAGAACAACTATGTTGCGGGCGGCTTTGGCGTATACAACTTCAATCAGGCAGATACGCGCATTGACTATCAATTGAAACCGACCGTGCATATTTTCGGTCGCTATGGTTACCTCGGCTCCAACCAGAGCTCTCCCGCCTCTCTGGGCGCGGTGGGAGGAAACGGTTTTGGTGTGGGTGGCTGGGCGGGCAGCGAAACAGGAGGCAACGATAGCCTGGCGGTTGGCACCGATTTGGCGGTGTCACCCAAGTTGGTTACCGATGTTCGATTTTCCTACTTTCGCTACGCCTTCATCGAAGCGAAATACGATGGCGTCACTCCGCTCATGACGAACCTTGGATGGACGGGTCTAAACACGGGCGCCCCGGGATCCGGGGGCGCTTCGCAAATCGAGATCGGCGACGGCGGCAGCAAAATCGGTGAGATGGCCTACCTCGGCTCCGGCAATAATGGCGCCAATCATTGCAACTGCCCGCTCAATATGACCGAGCAGGAGTATGCCTTTGTGAATGACTGGACCCGCGACATTGGCCGCCACTCGGTCAAATTCGGGGCTGAGATTCGTCACCTTCAAGAACTGCGCATTCCAAGCGACGTGAATCGCACCGGCCAACTGCAGTTTGCAGACGAACGCACTGCCACCGCCTCTGGTTCAACACCCGGCGGCCTGGGCATAGCCTCTCTCCTATTTGGAGACGTCTCGACTATGTCGCGTTACTTCAGCACGTCCACCACCGCAACGGAGCATCAGTACCGGACGTTCTTCTATGTTCAGGATAACTGGAAGGTCTCGCCCAAGCTCACTCTGAATCTTGGGGCACGCTGGGAGATCTATTTTCCCGAGGCTGTCAACGGCAAAGGCATGGGCGGGTTCTACGACCTAAAGACAAACACGGTCCGTGTCGCCGGGTACGGGAACATCGGACTCAATCTGAACATTCAAAATAACTTCACTTATATTGCGCCGCGGGTTGGCTTTGCGTATCAGTTGCTACCCAGAACGGTGGTCCGCGGCGGCTATGGCCGAGCATACGATCCTGGATTCTTCGGCGACATCTTCGGCCAATTGGTGACGCAGACCATTCCGGTTCTGCAAAACCAACAATTGAGCCAGCTTGACGGCGAAATCTACGATGTTGCGCGCAACCTCGATGGAACGGGCTATAACATCGCCACTGGACCCTCTGCTCCAAACAATGCCTACGTGATTCCATCCAACGGGCAACTTCCACTCCCTCCCGGAATTTCTCCTACCTCGCGCCCAGATCGAATGAGAATTCCGGAGGTTGATGGATGGAACCTCACGCTTCAGCAGCAGCTCGACGCAACCACCAGCTTCAGTGTGGCGTACGTTGGCAATAAATCGACGCACTCCATCCCCAACTCTACCTGGGGCGGTATCAATTGGAATGACTACACCGTGGTCGGCTTTGCCGAAGGTATAAGTCAGTGCCAACGTTCGGTCTTCTTCGCGCAAAACGGATATTGCGGTCCGGGGTACATCGGTTATTACGCGAACGAGGCGAACGCTCACTACAACTCGTTGCAGGCCACCTTTGAAAAACGGTTCTCAAAGGGACTTCAGCTGAACTCAAGCTATGTGTGGTCAAAAGCGATGGGTGTAGCCAACGGTGGATACTTCGAGATTAACCCGCACGCAAACTGGGGACATTTTGACTTTAACCGCACCAATGACTTTAAGCTCTTTGGAAATTACGCGATTCCCGTTGGACGCGGGCAACAGTTCGGGTCCAGCATTCCGGGGTGGGCGAACGCTATCGTCGGTGGGCTGGCGTTGAATGGAAACATCCATTGGGCCAGTGGGCTTCCTTACACTCCTTCCTATGGGGAGTGCGGATCGGATGTAGACAACGGGCCTTGCCGGCCGAATCTGCTCCACAGTTTCTCGCAGAGCGCGAGCGGGCTGAATGTCGCGACCCACTCCGCGACGTACTTTACTCCAGTTGCACCGTTGGCCGCCAATGGGCAAATCAGCGGTCCTTACCAACGACCCCAGGTCGAACAGTTCGGAGATATCCCCTATAACGGCTTCTGGGGTCCCGGGCTCTATACGACGGACCTCGCGCTCAGCAAGGTCTTCAACCTTTACGAGAGCTTAAGTATGAAGCTCGAGGTACAGGCTCAGAACGCCTTCAACCATACCAACCTGGCTAATCCAAGCACTACATGCGTCGATTGCGCGGGCAATGGCCAGATCACAGATATCCTCGGCGGAACCTTTGCCGGCATGCGTCAACTGCAGTTCGTGGCTAGATTCTCTTTCTAGCGCGAACATCTAACTGAGGTGGAGGGAAACTGCAGATCCTTCGGCTTCGCTCGGGATGACAAAGTAAAGGGCGGTGACTTTTATTTGGAGCAGTCAGATCGGATGGCAGAAGGGACCTGCGGTTTCTCTCCACCGTGCGTAGAGGCCGATTGCGCCTACTCCACGTCGTCTTCGACTCCCTTAACTGGGTGGCGAAGGATTTGCTCCAGGCTCATGGGAGCCGGACTGTAGGTTTGCCCGAAGTGTTTGTCGATCTGATCCCGGTAATTCATCCGTGGTCCGGGAAAGCCGATTAACTTCCAGCCGACCATCCCGATGTTGCCGCCATGCAATGGATCGCAAAACATGCCTTCCAGCGTGTGCAAGCGCAATAGCTGGAAAAAGTGTGTCCCTTCGATCTTTTCCAGACGCAGGTCCTGCTGCTCGGGAGGTGCTCCGGCAAAATCAGCCCCCAGCAACCCGATACCGGCGCGATAGACCTGTTGCGGCGTTTCTTTGCCCTGGTAGCCGTGTTCCGGTATCGATTCAATCCAAGGTCCCTTGGTGTAGCGTCGCGCGTCTTTGCCGTAAGGGCTCGCGAGTTGGCGATCGATGTAGATCACCACTCCCGCCTCGGTTGCTCCGGGCCCACTTTCGTCGCTGGGAAAGATGCGTTCGGAAGCGGCCTGAATGATCTGGGCTTCCGCAGCGGTAAAGAAACGCAAGGGCACCTTCACGCCATCTTCCGCCGGAGCGGGGATCAGCTCTCCCACCAGCGAGTACAGCACCAGACCGCCGATGGCCTTTGCCGGGATCAATATAAATTCACGCCGTTTCACGATCCCTCCTCTAAGCCAACGGACCTGGCTTTTTCAGATAGTGATCAATCAAACCATCCGCCGCCCGATGACTGACCGCAACAATCGTAAGCGTCGGGTTGGCAGAGGAATTTTGCGGGAAAGACGACGAGCCCACAACAAAAAGATTGGGCATCTTCCAATGTTGAAGCCAGGGGTTGACAACGCTTTGGCCGGGAGAGCTTCCCATGATCGCTCCTCCCTGTATGTGCGTGGTGATGTATTGGGCAGCGTTGTAGTGACGAAAGGCCCCGCTTCTTCTGCCCGTGTCGGTCTTGATTAACCTGGCTCCAGACACCTGCGCAATCACCTCCAGAAGCCGGGAGCCTATTCGCTCTCCGAAAGCCATCTGGCGCATTTCGTAATCTGTCCAATCCAAGGTCATCCGCAACAGAGGGTCACCCCACTTGTCTGTGTAGGTGGGATCCAAGTCCATAAAATTTTGCTTGTAGGCAAAATGATCCCCTCTCATTTCGACGCCTGGGCCGATCCTGTCCCAGTGGCTGATCGAAGCTTTTTTCCACGCTGAGCCCCAGTTGCGTGGAGCTTCTCCTCCCGGAATGCGACCAAACGATGCAACTGGTCCTTGGCTGGCAGCCGCACCGCGCAAGAACACCCCACCGCGCAAAACTTTTTCCGCAGTCTCCTCTTTGAGGTCTCCATCAAAGTCTGCAATGCCGTATCCAACGGCGCCCGATCCCATGAAGAGATTCAGACGCTCTTTGAATACCAGCATCCCTGCTCCGCCACTGGTGACCTGATGGGTTAGGTTCTTGCCCAGCGTTCCTTTGGCTGTGACCGGATTGTACGGTTCACCAATCTCCGATAAGAGCAGGAGGCGAACGCTGTTGGGGGTCCATGCCGCGAGCACAACCACCTCGGCGGGTTGCATGGTTTCCTCGCCGTTTTCATCCATGTAGACAACGCCCTCGGCGCGTCCGTTGCGGTGGATGATCTTGCGGACCCAGCAGTTGTTGCGCAGCGAGAAGTTATTCCGGCTGGTAAGAACCGGCATGATCGTGTTCGTCGGTTGTGCTTTCGCTCCGATCATGCAGCCATAGTTTGGGCAGTAGCCGCAAAAGACGCAGCCTGGCCGGGATACTTTATCAGGATTGGTATATCCCTGACTCAGGTTGGCCGCGGGCAGCGGGTACGGGTGATAGCCCACCTCCATTGCCGCCTTATGGAAAAAGCCCATGGTGTAGGTCGCTGCCAAAGGCGGTGTCGGGTACTCATGCTGGCGAGGACCCTCAAAGATATTCCCCCCTTCGATAAGCTGCCCGCGCAAGTTACCCGCCTTGCCGCTAATCCCCATCAACTGTTCCGCACGCCAGTAGTAATTTTCAAATTCGTCGTACGTTATGCCCCAGTCCTGAATGGCCCAATCCGGCAACATGCGAGCCGCGCCGTATTTTTCGCGGAGATGCGTGGCCAACACAAAGAAGTCTGGGAGATAGCGATCGGAAATGCCACCCCAGTGTTCGGAGGTGCCCCCGGTTCCGGTTCCAGGTGTAAACGAACCGTATTGGCGTATCGGAGCAGCCGAGTCTTTTAGAGAATGCCTATGCGTAATGGTTTGCTCTGCTGGGTTTTGCACCAGGCCCACGCGCCGCATGTTGATTTCGTCCATGCCGCCGGCATATTGAGAGAGGCTGCGGGCGGGACCGCGCTCGAGGACAGTTACTTGCAGGGCCGTTCGGGTGGCTATTTCCTTGGCCATGACCAGGCCGCTCCACCCGCTGCCAATGACGACTACGTCCGTGGATTTAAGGCGCTTCAACGCGATGTCATCCTATCCCGCTATCTCCAGCGAAAGATGCGTAGCGAGATTACAAAGGGCACTATCAACCAAGCGATAAGTATACCTACCTGGGAAGTAAGTTGGCCCAGGTTTGTTCCCTGCAACATATTTCCCCGCAGTGCATCGATGGCTGCGGTCAGCGGGAGAGCCCGGACTACCGGTTGAATCACGGACGGGAAACGTGTCGCCGAAAAAAAGACCCCGGACAAAATCCACATGGGAAGCATAACCAGGTTCATCAGTCCTGAGGCCGCTTCCATCGTCGTTGCCCGCGAGGCCACCAGGAGACCCAGCGCGGAAAATGCGAGAGAGGTAAGCACACAGAGCAGCCCCAATTGCCACATCGACCCTCGAAAAGGCACGCCAAAGACCAGCCGCGCAAACCCCAGGAAGCCTACCACCTCGATCACCAGCATTGACAGCCGCGATAGTAGATACGACGCCAGGTATTGCCAGCGCGGCATGGGCGAAGCGACCAGGCGTTTGAGCAGTTTCTTTTGTCTGGACTCCACAATCGAGAAGCCCATTCCCCAGATCGCGGACCCCATTAGGTTCATGCCCAGCAGTCCCGGCACCACAAAGTCGATGTATCGTGCACCCGTCTCGTGCACCAGCTGATTCTCGACATGCACGGCCTCGTGCTGCCCCGCCGCTGTCTGAATAGCACGATCAGCCACCATGCGCGCGGTCCGTGCATCGGGATTGGTCTCATCGTATTTGTAGGACAAGCCATCCGGGGTCTTGGTAACGAGCAGCAGAATGCTTCCTGTGGCCAGCGCCCGCGTTCCGTCTGCGTCGTTCATGGTGGCGGCCTTTAGACCCTTGTCAGCGGCCAGCGCCTGGGTAAGTTGCGGTGTCGTGGCGCCCACCTGGAAAACATCCGCCGGCCGATTGCGGAAGGCAATTCCCAGCCCCACCGCCAACAGAATCGGGAAAACGAAGATCCAGAAGATCGCCTCCGGCTCGCGCAGGAACAGGCGAAAGCGCACCATTGTCAATTGAAACAAACTGCTCTGCTGGAGCTTACTCATCGCGCAAATTCCTTCCCGTCAGGCCGACAAAAACATCTTCGAGGGTCGCCGAGTGAGTGCGAAACTCGCTCAGATGCAGCCCCTGACCGGTCAAAGTGGCAAAGATGCGCGGCACGGCGATATGCAGCTCACGCACCGAGAGCTGGTGCACTCCGGCATCGACGCGATGCGACTCCACTCCCTCGATCGCCGTCAGCAGGGCTGGGTCGACCAGCCCATCTCCTGTCGCATGGCCGATGATGGCGAACTCGACGATATGCTCCCCACCGACAGAGGCGATCAACTGCTGCGGACTGCCGAGGGCGATGATGCGCCCGTGATCCATGATGGCTACCCGATCGCACAGCCGCTCCGCTTCATCCATGTAGTGCGTGGTCAGGATGATCGTTCGCCCAGCCTGCTTGAGCCCGTCCACCAGGTCCCAAAGGTGGCGACGTGCCTGGGGGTCGAGTCCAGTTGTCGGTTCGTCCAGGAACAACAACTCCGGATCACCCACCAGCGCGCAGGCCATGGCGAGCCGCTGTTTTTGGCCACCCGAGAGCGTGCCTACGCGGGCGTAGCGCTTCTCTTCCAGCTGCGCCGTACGAATGGACTCCTCCACTGCAATGCCTCGATGGAAGAAGCTGCGAAAGAGCCGTAGCACTTCGTCCACGGTCAGCTTTTCGGGAAACTGGGTCTCCTGCAATTGAATGCCGATACGCTGGCGCAGCTCGTTCTCGGCGTTAGCCCAATTCAACCCCAGCAGCTCAACCGTCCCACTATCGGGAGCGGTCAACCCTTCGCAAATCTCAATGGTCGTCGTCTTGCCCGCGCCATTTGGGCCCAAGAGGCCGAAGCACTCTCCCCGCGTGACCTGGAGATCAAGGCCATCTACTGCCACCACATCGGCAAAGGATTTGCGCAGGCCGCGCAGCAGCAGCGACGGGCTGTTGGGCTGGGTTGGTAGTGCGTTAGCCGGCACGGCAGCAGCTCCTGGATTGGTCATATCATCTGTTGTCGTTTGTGGACCAGAGCGACCGCTTAACGGGTTGGTTCGGTCCAGTTTTCGATGTTTAGGCGTTGGACGCGTCCGAATTCCCTAGTATTGTTGGTCACCAACGTGAGTCCGAGACAACGGGCATGCGCTGCGATAAAGAGATCGTTCGCACCGATCATGGTTCCCCGTGACTTGAGAGCGGCGCGAATCTGGGCATAGTGGAGAGCTGCATCATCCGGATAGTCTAGAACCACGACGTGTCTTAAATACCCATCGAGCGCAGCTTGGTCCTGTTGCCTTCGCGGTGACACCTCAACGCCGAACATAAGTTCTGACTTTGTGATGGCGGAGATGCAAACATCACCGACGGAAACCTTTTTAAGTCTCTTCAAAACACTACTGTGAGAACGCTTCATAATGTAGGACGATATGTCCGTATCAAGCATGTAGACTGCCATCAGAGTCAGCGCTCCTGCACTGGCAAATCCCCAACCCCATCCATGAATTCGGCCGAAGCCACAGGGCCCGAAGTCAGGTAAGCAGACCAGTCCTCTGGACGAGCGGAAAGAATCACGTCGTCCCCTTGTTTACGAATGAACACTTCAGAGGTAGTGAACTGGAACTCCTTCGGAAGGCGGACTGCCTGACTCCGGTTATTCATAAATATTTTGGCGGTGCGCTGCATAATGTCTCCTCCGGTTACCGGCATATACATGAGTATATGCCAACAAGCTTATGGCTCACAATAGAAGATTGGAGGACTCATGATTCGCCGCTGCGACGGCCGCGACTTCGAATCTGTTTGGGCAATCATCAACGATGGCGCGCAGGCTTATCGCGGAACGATCCCTGAAGATCGGTGGACAGAACCATACATGTCCCGGGAAAAGCTTCAACATGAGATCGATGACGGTGTCGTGTTCTGGGGCTATGAGGACGCAGGCAATTTATTAGGCGTGATGGGACTTCAACAAGTCAGGGATGTGACGCTCATTCGGCACGCCTATGTTCGCACCAGCAGCCAAAAACGTGGGGTCGGAGCACACTTGCTGTCTCATTTGCGCCTGCTGACCGAAAGGCCGGTGCTGATAGGAACTTGGGCCGATGCCGTCTGGGCAATTCGCTTCTATGAGAAACATGGCTTCCAGATGGTTTCCACCACGGAAAAGAACCGGCTCCTCAAACAATATTGGAGTATTCCGGAACGTCAGGTTGAAACCTCTGTTGTCCTGGCGGATGCGAAGTGGCGAGCGCTAAGCGTCGGGGCGTGATGCAGCCTGGAGCACGGGAAGATAGTAGGCCGCATTGGGAACGCGCAGACCTGGCACTTTGGCTTCGTCGTCCCAACGGCGCAACGCAATCGCGGCCTGTGCGAACGGGTTGCGCAAAAATTGCTCAGCCTGCTCACCATTCATCGGCCCACCTTGCAAACCAAGGCTTTCCAGGGATGAAGGGGAGAGCTGCCGCAGATACGCGTGGTCTTGCCAACAAAGGAATCGCTTGGCCGGGACGTGGAGAAGGATCGGCACCGTAACCTCGTCTCCAAACCAGCGGGAGAGATATTTGGCCGCGACCTCTTCATGCATGCCGTCGAGGCCACGATGGGCGATTTCTTCGTCGAGCCCGTGCAGCATGTGGCCGATGTCGTGCAACAGCGCGGCGGAAATAGCAGCCGGGCCCGCAGCGGCCAGTTCGGCTGAGTGGGCCGCCTGCAGACTGTGCTCAAGAATCGAAACGGGCTCTCCGAAGTATGCGCTCCCTCCCTTGGCATTGAGCAGATCGATCAGGCTCTCAATCTTTGCGGTCGTCATGAGGCGAACTCCTTGTTCGTGAGAGTACGGCGAGCGAGCTATAGAGTCCATCTGCATCCAGGTAGCAGCCCTGCAGGTGGCCAAGACCGCCTTCTCCCTCCGTTCGGCCATGAAGGATGCGGGTGTTATCGAAGAGGACCAGATCGCCTGGCTGCAGCCGGTAGATTACAGATCGCGCGGGATCACAGAGGAGCTCGGCGAACTGACGGTAGGCCGCGTAATACTTTTTGAGCAAAGGGCCCTTGAGCGGCAGCGGCGCGATGAAGCGGTCGTCGTAATGGATGGCGCGGAATTGGTCGCGCGTGTCCACCTCAAGCATGGTTCGCTCGACGGCTAGGTCCACGTTGTCATCTTGAAAGCGATACAAGATCGGCGTCTGACAGAGCGTGGAAAAAGCGTTGGCATCATGGGCGCGAAGGCGCTCGGCAGCGGCCATTCCGTCAACAAAGACACTTCCACCACTGCGACCAGCGGCCGAGAGACAATGCAGCAGCTGGAAGCCGGGCACCGGCTCACGATATGAATTGTCAGTGTGGACCGGAGAGGCAGCAACATCACGATCGTCGAAGATGCGGCCATGGTTGTTCTCGCGAACGTAGCCGATCTGCGCGGCAACCCGCAGCACGGCGGCGTCTTCTCGAGGAACGTCGCTAAGGAAAGCCAATCCGTCGCGTCCCACATAATAGAGCCAGTCTTCGCGGATGGATGCATCCGACACCCATTCCGGGTAGACAGAACAGGCGAAGTGCTGGGCTGGCTGGCCCATCCACGGCAGGCGCGTGGGTCGCGCACTCAAGCGCAAGGAGCGGTCATACGCGCGCAGCCAGTGGAGAGAAAAGACGCCGGTTTCGCCGTCATCCCAACGCAGGGTGATGTGTTCTGGCGGCCAAAGTTCAGCCGAGTGCATCCGTGGTTCGAGCGGGAGATCGACCAGCCTTATCAGGCGCTGACCGGTTTGGGGATCGCGATGGGTAGGGGCGTTGTCTCGCAGCCACAGCGAGCTGTAGACGCTGTAACTTGAATTCTGCCAGCTAATTGTCAGCTCGGCTGGCGTGCATTTTGCCTCGGCGACATCGATATCTGCTGCTTTGGCAGTCATTGTCCCTCCGCAGTGCGCAGCAAACCGATCGCGAGGGCGCGCCGGTGCTGCTGCCACAGAGCGAGCCCGCCCACAACACTGGTGAGCCCCGCGACGCCAGCCAGCACCAGAAACATCGTCTGCCAGCCATACGTGACCGCCAAATGGGCCATGGCATTGCCGGAGAGAATGCCCGCGAGATAGCCAAAGCCGTCGATCATGCCAGAGGCCGTTGCACTCCCTTCCCTTCCACCAAAGTCGAGGGCCATCGCACCCGCAAGATAAGAGTAGGGCCCGAGCAGGCAGAAGGCGACCGTGGCCACCAGAGCGAGGGGCACAAGCCGCGGTGCATGCATGGTTACCTCCGCTAGACCCAGTAGCGCCACAACCGTAAAGCAGAGCCCCCCAAAGAGAATGCGGCTTCGGCCTTCGGGGCCAAGGTAATCGCTGAGGAAACCGGCGGCCAGGACAGAGAGGCCGCCGAAGAAGGGAAAGAGAGCACTGCCGCCGGCGGCCTGTGCGCCGGTCATGCCGGCCATCTGTGTGAAGTATGTGGGTATCCAGAGATTGAAGGTCTCGCGCAGTAGCGTGGTCCCGAGAGAAAGACCGCAGACCAGCCAGAAAGCATAGGAGCTGAGCAAGATTCGAAAGATCGAAACCATACCAGGTCGCGTGGCCATCGCCGTTGCATCGGAAAAAAGGTTAAGTGGATTCTCCTCCGGAGGAGGCAAGTGGTACGACTGAGGCGAGTCTCGCAGGAAAATCAGATTGCATAAAAGAATCACGCTGAGCAGACCAGCGCCAGCAGCGAAGACTCCTCTCCAACCGAAACCGTGCGCCAGCAGGAGCGACATAATAGCGCGGGAGATGGCATCTCCGAAAAGGTAACTGAGACTGAGCACTGCCATGACGCTGCCATAGGCGGTGTAGGAGAACCAGCGTGAGGTGACCTTAACCAACCCAACCCATCCCAGGGACTGCACCAGGCGGTTGCCCAACCAGGCAAGGGTGAAGACGGGAAATCCGCCGCCCAGCATAAAGAGCACGGTGAACAGAATTGACCCGAACATGCCGCCGAGGAAGTTGCGCCGGCCTCCAAAGCGATCCGCCAGGCCGCCGCTGGGAAACTTGCCGATGGCATAGACCAGCACGCCGAGCGAAGCGATCGAGCCAAGCCTTACCTGGGCCACGCCTGCGGGCGTGCCTTTGTGCACTTGTTCGGCAATGATCAGGGGCAAGGCAACGGAATAATCGGAGCGGCAGAAGTAATAACCGCCATACCCGAGGAAGAGCAAAGAGACAGTGAGCACATGCCAGCGCGTAAGACGGCGAGGCGATGCGGAGATTACGTTCTCCGGCATCATTTCGGGCGCTCTCCGCTCGCGATTCTGTGCTCAATCTCATCCAGGAGCGGCAGCGTGTGGGCAACGGTTTCCGCGGTGTAGTGTGCTCCGGCCGCACGCAGCTCTTCATCAGCACTCGTAAGAAGTTTTTTCTGTTCTCCGGGGTCGAGCTGGAACCAATCGGCTTCCGATAATCCGACGGTGTTGCCGCTGCGGGTCACGCCGATGGTCCACATACCAGCGCTCCGGCCCTCTTCTATATCTGACTCCGTATCGCCAATCTTCACACAGGCGGAGAGGGGATAGATGCGGAGCTCCATTGCCAGCCGATAAATCATCCAGGGAAAGGGCCGGCCTCCCCCGGCATCTTCAGGCGCCAGCGAACGATCCGTACGATAGCCTTGCTTGGCAGCGAGGGCTTCCAGCCGGTCAAGCATCGGGCGCGTATAGCCGGTAGTGCCTGCGATCTTCATGTCTCGTGTGCGCATCGCTGCCACCGCGTCCACCACGCCTGAGATGACGGTTGCGTAGCCGGATAGCACTTCCATCATTTGCGGCTCGAAGTTGGCATAAATTTCGTCAACATCGCGCTCTTGCGGCACCGCATTGCGCAGGGCCCGCCATTGTTGTTTCACTTCCGGTTCTTCGAGCAACTTGCGAACGTGGTCTTTCTTAGCCAGCCCCATGTATCGACGAACCAGCGGGCGAGGGACCGCAATGCCATATTGATCGAAGATGTTCTCGAGAGCATGCACGGGCGCGATGCTTCCGTGATCGACGGCGGTGCCTGCCCAGTCAAGAAAGATGGCAGGGATTTTTTGGCTAGGCATGGATAAATCCTAAGTCGCGCATCGACTGCTCTGCCACCCCAAAGGACAATGTCATACCGGAACCTCCCGGCGAAGCCACAATCCTGACTCCGTCTTCCGGTTGCATCACGACCAGTGGTTTGTCAGGATGCTTGGCATAGACGCCGTACCAGCGCTCGGCAACCGCCAGATCCGGGGCGCGAAGGAACTGCCGTGTGTAGCGAAGGATGATCTCGTCGATCTCCTCCTTGTTGAAGATATCGACGGCGAGCGAGTACTCGTGGGAGTCGCCGAGGGTGAGCGCTCCGTCCGCGGTTTGCGAGACCAGCGCGTGGATTCCCCAGCGATCGTACTCGGGGGTTTCGTCGGCGATGCGGCGGCTGAGCGCCGGAAGCATGCTGCAAACTTGAAAAGCGGGATAGAAGCGCAGCGTAAGCCCGGCTGCGAGCGACGGGCCGAGCTGCCATCCGTCGGGCTGCGAGGCGGTCCGCATCATCTGCAGTTTGCAGCGAGTCAGGCCACTGACTGCATAGTGCTGCGGATAGAGTGTTTCGAAGTCGTCACCGCTGCAAACAATCACGGTTTCCGCTTGCCACCGGCCGTGGCCCGTGTGTAACACAGGCGGTTCGACGGCGGTCACCGCGGTTCCAAAGACGAAATGGACGTTGTATTGCTCCGCGAGAAAGCTGGGCAAAGACTGGATGACCTGGCGAGGATCGACGGTGAGCTCGGTGCTGCTCCATAGACCACCTGAGAGCCCATCGGGCTGGACGGCATGCGAACGCTCGAGCACCTCGCAGGGCTTCAGCCATGAGCATTGGTAGCCCAACTTTGGACCGAGCTCAGCGAACTCCTGCGCCACCGCCGCCTCATCGGGACGGTAGACCACATGAAGTGATCCCGTTTCCCGGCGCGGCAGTTTGGCGAGGCCCAGAATTTCCAGCCACAATTCGCGGCTGCGCAAGGAGAGTGCGAGCATGGTCCCGGCCGGCTGGCCGATGGGCCATATCATGCCGAAATTACGTACCGAAGCGCCGGTGGCATGCGGACTTCTCTCAAAGACGACCACGGATTTACCAGCTTTCGCTGCTACATAGGCGTGGGCCAGTCCTAGGATCCCCGCGCCTACGATCGCAACATCCGCCGTTGGATGCGACATCGGGAATCAAACTCCTGCGCTTCGGGGATGCCGGGTTTGAGAATAGCAGGTTCTCGATGTCGAACAGGACCGGCAACACCAGCCTCAGCTGCAGCCTAACCAGCCGTTGTTAAGCGGCGGTAAATTACAGGCGCTCGTCAGCTTACGGCAGTTTCGCAATTACCAATTGCGAAACTAGCCTAGCGCTAATGCGGCCACGCCTCCGGCAATAAGAACTGAGCCAATGCGCAAACAACAACGCTTCGGTGGTCGAAGAAAACCAGATGAGGTGCTTGCTGTGGGCGCCCCGCTTGGCCAGGAAATTCCATGTGGCGTGGGCGATAGATGCAAATGTAACGAGAAGGAATGCTGTAAGTGACAAGATCCGCTCCCAGAGACACAAAGTCGCTTTCGACTTTTCCCTCTGGGATTTTTGCCCTTGGGTGCGGACCGTCCGGTCCTTTGTGGCGCTTGGACTGGTCCAGGAAATAAGACCGGAACCCTAGCCACCTCATTCCATCGACAACTCCAGTGTAAGCAACTGCCCCCACGCGCCGCAACCGGCTTGGTGGGCCGGCATACACGTTCTTTTGCGTGGTTGCCGTAAAATAGTGCAGAGCGGTTTGTGTAAGGAGAGTGCAACGTGGCGCAGCTGATGAGGACGTCGAATCCAGTTTTGAACGAGAAGCGTTTTGAGAGTGTCGCCGAGCTGGGCGGCGGAATGACACTCGAGGGTACGGTCAACAAGACCGGCCTGCTTCTGGTTTGCGCTATTGCCACCGCAGCCTGGACATGGCATCTCTTCAACCAGGCACATTCGGCTGCCGCGGTACTTCCCTGGCTGTGGATCGGGAGTATCGGCGGATTTGTCTGCGCAATGGTCACGGTCTTCAAGAAGGAATGGTCTCCGATCACCGCGCCCGCCTATGCGCTCCTGGAAGGATTGGCTCTGGGCGGCATCTCGGCCGTTCTCGAGGTGCGCTTCCCGGGTATCGCGATCCAGTCAGTCAGCCTGACATTTGGCACACTGCTGGTTCTCCTGCTCGCGTATCGTTCGGGACTGATCCCAGTGACACAGAACTTCCGGTTGGGCATCGTGGCCGCGACGGGCGCGATCATGCTGTTTTACCTGTTGCAGTTTGTGCTGGGCTTCTTCGGGGTTCACTTTACTTCGATCAACGGCTCGGGGCCGATCGGGATCGGGTTCAGCCTGATCGTTGTCGGCATCGCTGCGCTCAACCTGGTGCTCGATTTCGACTTCATCGAGAGTGGCGTTCGGATGGGCGCTCCAAAGTACATGGAGTGGTACGGCGCCTTTGGGCTTATGGTCACGCTAGTTTGGCTGTACCTCGAGATCCTGAGGCTGCTCACCAAACTTCGCGGACGCGACTAGGTTCGATCGAGGTTTTCGTAGATTTGGGCTATATTCTCGTTTACGTCGGTTTGCAACGGCGTTGGCTTGCTGAATGGCGAGTTACTTAGCTCGCTCATTTGCGCCAGGTATTCCTTGTACCCGTTGGAGTGCAGAGACTTGAGTGAGGCCACGGTGCTGCGTTGTTGCATCTCGGCCAAGCTCAGGCCGGCCTTCTTGCCTTGCTCAACATTCCCGGTCAATTCCTCGATATAGTTGCGCTGGTTGATCATCCGCATGCGGCCGGTTTGGAGCGCGGCATGGCCGGGCAGGATGGTATTGAAGTCGCCAGTGCTGATGGAATCGATCGTCCCAGGCCAGATGCGCGGGAAACCGTCGGCGATGTTGGGCAGAAAGCCATGGATCACATCTCCAGTGGCAACTACGCGCTCTTGTGGGCAATAGGCCACTACGTCTCCCGCGGTGTGGGCATGCCCGTGAAATTCGATGCGCAGGTCGTATGCCGGATCTTGAAGCAAGTAGGACTTGTCGAAGGTGATTGTGGGCAACTCCGGAGCGTAATCCTTAAGCTCAGCCTGATAAGCCTGCAGCTGCCGAATCTGGTCGGCGCAGAAGGCCTTTTCCCCAGCGGAAGTTGCGTGCGCGGCCTGATCCCGGAGCGCATCGATCTGTTGCGGTACCTCTCCCACCGAAGCCTTCATCCTGTCGACAGCCAGGCTCGCCATCAGTTGCCTGGTAGCCGCGCTGGCGATAAAGTCGACTTTCTCGCCGGTTAGACGATAGGCAGGATCTCCCTGGGTGTGGTCCGTATGAAAGTGGGTGTTGATCACGTAGCGGACGGGCTTGGTGCTCACTTCCCGCTTCATCTGGCTTATCAGAGACGCGGCCGCCGAGGGCTTCGCGTGCGCGTCGACTACGACGACGTCTTTCGAGCGAACGAATATGGCGGCGTTGCAGTTCAACATGGCCTGAGGATGGGCACGCGCGAAGTAAACACCGCTGGCAACCTTCTGAATGTCGAAGAGGCTGGGCTCGGAGTTGGGAGCCGCAGCGCGGGCCCAGGCGGCTCGATGCCAAGCCAGCTCCAGTATCGAGGCTCCAGCCAGGGCGCCCCCCATCAGGACACGAAGGAAGTCGCGGCGTGAGGGGGGTCCATTCACGACATGGTTGTGCGAGTGGAGATGATGGCGGTGAGGATGGCTGTGATGACCCGAGTGCTTATCCATGTTCCGTATCCTTGTGGGCTCCGTATCCTTCGAGCGATTGAGATAGCTCATCTTATAGTCGCCGCGACGGCGGCGAAGCGAAAAACGGGTGCCAGAACGGCTCGAAGTCCAATATTGACAATGCTCTAAGCATTATGAAAGTATCCCGGACGACCCATAGTCGCGTGATTGAGGGACCCCGAATATCGGGCACAAGGAGACTGCTTCCATGAAGAAACTAGCGATCAGTGCAGGTTGTTTGTTGGCATCGCTGAGCATTTTTGCCCAAGGCCCGCAGACTTATAAGGGCGAGATCATCGACAGCCAGTGCGCCGCTTTGGGCGGCCACCAGATAATGCAGAAGCAGGGCGAAAGCTCAAAGGACTGTACTACTCGCTGCGCAAACATGGGCGGCAAGTACACCCTCTTCGATCCCGCAACCAAGACCGCCTATCAGCTCGATGATCAGAAAAAGAGCGCCGCATTTGCCGGGGCGAAGGTGTCGGTGACCGGGACGCTGAACCCAGCGACCAAGACGATCCACGTGACCAGCATCAAGGCCGGTTCCTAGAGGACAATCGGGTTGTTTGTTCCGCCAAGATGATCAAAACTTCAAATCCATTTGATCCTCTTGGCGGCTAAGTCCTTTGTTTCATCAAGATGATCAAGATGATCAAATTAATTAATTGATCATCTTGGCTACTCCCGGGCCTTGCATGGCCAAACCCTCCATGCTTTGCACTTATAGATGCAATTCCGCGGCGTTTCGGTTAGGCTTTAGCGATTTTTTTAGACAGATTGCTTCACTTGCGAAGCGCCTGCCTGGAGCAGACGCTTCTCCAGTTCCGGCTGGGAATTTTCCGGCGCGTCCACCACCCCTACCAGTATCTTCCCGTTCCAAATCTCAGGATCTGTAATCACGCCTTTGAAATTGGGGAGTCCTGCGCCGATCAGCAGAACTATCAGCGTGGTGAGGATGGCTCCAAGCATGATCATCTCGTAGACGATGATGCCGTTGGTCCACGCGGGCGTAAGGGACATGCCGCCAGTGAGTATCGGATAGGACTTCTGCGAGAGCGTGGTGAGCAAGAGGCCACAGGTGCCTCCAACCACCGCACCCAGCACTGCCCATCGATAGGGGATGCCGGTGGCGTGCTCGTCGGTAAATTCGTAGCCCTCGTAGGGCTCACCGGAGATCACGACGATCTGGCGCGGGTCTAATTTGAGTTGAGAGCTCGCGGCGCGCAAGGAGTCTAGAGCGCGCTGGGCGGCGTCGGGGTCAGGGTAGAGCGCATAGAGGGCCTTCATTCGGCCACGTCCGTGGGCAGTGGCCCGGGCATTGCCAAACCGTCACGCTTACCATGGCGCTTGGATTCGGCCTTGGGGGATGTTCGAACCCTGAAGTGCGGTTGCAGCCCGACCTTCAATTCCCAGATGGAGATCATGGGCACGAATTTCGAGAACAGAAGGTAAAGCAGCAGCATGAAGCCAAAGCTCGAAGCCATCAAGACGTCTTCCACCCAGGTGGGGCGGTAAGTACCCCAGGAGTAAGACAGAAACTTGCGCTCGAGCGAGGGCACCACGATGAGGAAGCGCTCTAGCCACATGCCCACGACGACGGTGAAGGAGGCAATCGCTGTCCCGGTGATGGTGCGCAGGCGCTTGATGGCCAGGATGGGCACGGGGATGATGAAGTTGCAAAAGACCATGATCCAGAAGAGCGGCGCGTACTGCTTGCGAATGCTCTCCCAGAAGACTGCCATTTCCGGAGGCGAGTTGCCATACCAGGCGGTGAGCCGCTCGGCAAAGGTGAAGTAGAACCAGAGCAGGCTCATGGTCAGCAGCAGCTTGCCGAGGTTTTCAAAGTGGATCGGCTCCAGATAGTCCTCCAGGTGCAGGAGCTTGCGCAGCAGCGCCATGGCCAGGATCAAGGCGGCGATCCCGCTGAAAATCGCTCCGGCGACAAAGTAGGGACCGAAGATGGAGGAGTGCCACATGGGCACGGGGGTCATAGCGAAGTCCCAGGAAACGATGGTGTGCACAGAGACGGCGACCGGGATGATGACGATGGCCATGATGTGCATGGCGATTTCCAGGCGCTGCCATTGACGCTGCGTGCCCTGCCAACCCAGTGCTAACAAGCGGTAGATCTTTTTGCGCAAGCCGGTGGAGGCATCGCGCACGGCGGCGAAGTCCGGAATCGTGGGCAGATATAGGAAGGTGGTGCTGCCGGTGAGATACGTGGAGATGGCGAAGAAGTCCCAGGCCAGCGGGGAGCGAAAATTGGGCCAGATATGGCGTTGGTTGGGGTAAGGGATCATCCAGAAAGCGAGCCACGGACGCCCAATGTGGCAGAGCGGAATGATAGCGCCGATCAAGACCGAGAAGACGGTGATGGCCTCTGCACAACGCGTGACAGGACGCCGCCAGGTGGCATTGGTGAGACGGAGAATGGCAGAGATCAATGTGCCCGCGTGGCTGATGCCGATCCAGAAGACGAAATTGGTGATGTCGAAGGCCCAGAAGACCGGGGAGTTGATGCCCCACACGCCTATCCCGTTATAGAGTTGATAGCCGAATGCAGCCACGCCAGCGAGCAGCAGGCTGGTGGCAAGCGCCACGGCGACCCAGTACTTGCCGCTGCTGTGGAAGAGCGGCCGCAGCAGGTCGTGCTCGATTTGTTCAGCCGTTTTTTGCATCTTGCCAGGTGCCTCGTTCGAGATAGGTCACGTTGGGCTTGGTGCCCAGTTCTCCCAGCAGCTTGGTGCCGCGATTGGAGTTGGACAGACGCGCGACTTCGCTGTTGGGATCGTTCAGGTCGCCGAAGACCAGGGCTTTGGAAGCGCACGACTGCGCGCATGCAGTGGTGAATTCGCCGTCCTTTAGCTCGCGCTTTTCTGCTTCCGCCTGAATCTCGGCTGCCTTGATGCGCTGCACGCAGAAGGTGCACTTCTCCATAATGCCAACGCTGCGCACGGAGACGTCGGGGTTAAGTTGCAGCTGCAGTGGCATATCCCATTCGGGATTATAAAAATTGAAGAAGCGCACGTTGTACGGGCAGGCATTGGCGCAGAAGCGGGTGCCGATGCAGCGGTTGTAGACCTGAGAGTTGAGCCCTTCAGGTGTGTGATAGCTGGCGTAGGTGGGGCAGACGGGTTCGCACGGTGCTTCATCGCATTGCTGGCAGAGGACGGGTTGAAAGCGGATCTTGGGGTTGGGGAAATCGCCTTCCCAGTAGCGCTCCACGCGAATCCAGTGCTTGGCGCGGCCGCGCGCGGCCTGGTCCGCGCCCGCGGTGGGGATGTTGTTTTCCGCATGACAGGCGACTACACAGGCTTCGCATCCGGTACAGCGGTCAAGGTCGACTACCAGTCCCCACTTGTGCGCCATGTGCTACTCCTGAACTTCTCACCGAGGTCTCGTCCGTTAGAACCGCTGATGCCCAGGACGCAGTCCTGGGCATCCTCACCAATTTCTGGCAACCCGGCAAACCCAGGATTGGCGTCTTGGTTTGTTTCAGCCGCCAATCCGAAAATGAACCTTCTGAGCCTTAGCATCAGCGATGTTGCTCCTCGTGCGGGAAGCCGCTCATTCCACCGGCGAACAATATCAACTTGGCCTGCTCGGGTCCGCCTGCGCGGGTGAGTTTCACGCGTGTCGCGGCCCAGGCGAGCGATCCGGTTTCCTGCTCCGCGAGGGGCGCGAGAATAGTGAGCGGGTTCGTGCCGCGGCCGCTGGCGAAGCGGGTGAAATTTTCATGACCCTGGCCGACCGGCATGGCAACCATGTCAGGTGCGATGCCAGGAGAAAGAATTGCCGCGGCGCGCACGCTTCCTTGGGGCGATGCGATCTCTACCAGATCGCCTTCCTTGATGCCCAAGTGCTCGCCGGTTTTGGGATGGATCTCGACCCAGCTCGACCACATGGCCGAGGTGAGCACATCAGGCAGCTCCTGCAGCCAGGGCAGATGGGCGAGCGAACCATCGCCAAGCGCCTGCGAAGCGTAGGGCAGAAAATAGAACGGGAAGTCACCTGTGACACCGGCAAATTCCGGCACCGTCATCGACATCGGCGCGTGTTTGGGCCCTCCCACGGGAGAGGACGGGGGGGCAGGGTGAGCCGCCGATGGCGAGCTCCACCAGCCACCCTGGGTCTGCGCAGCGTCCCAAAAATCATCATCTGTCTTGGCGTCGATCGAGCCGCCACGGGTGCGCAGAGGAACGAAGGCGGCGCGCAGCATGGCGTCGTAGGTCGTAAAGGGAAGAGCCTTGGCGACATCGCCGCCAAGTTGATGCGCCAAGCCAAGCAGTACATCGGGCATAGAGCGGGTGTCGTGCAGAGGCAGAACGGCAGGCGGCGCGAGGCTGGCCACGGCCTGTAACGAGCCGGACTCTGGCATGCTATCGAGCCAGGACTCGAGCGGTGCGTGGTCGGGCAAGATCAGGTCTGCCTGGGCGCTGGTCTCGTCGATGAAGCTGCCGAAGCTGACGATGTAAGGAATCTTGGCGAGGGCCTCGCGTACGCGTAGAGCCGGGGGCGCAGAGAAAATTGGATTGGCCTCATAGAGCAGCAGCATCTGCGTCGCGTGCGGCTGGCCCGAGAGAGCGGATTGAGCAAACGCCTTTAGACTGGCCAGGCTGGCCTGCGTCTGCGGCGCAGCCTGCGCGAGATCGGGCGTGAAGCCCAATATCGGCGCGCGGTCCACCAAGGATTCGAGGGCATTGACGGCCAGCGCGTTGAACAAGCCATTCGTGTGAGCGAGCGGCGGACCACCCACGATGGCAGCGGCTGATCCGCTTTGCGTGATCTCATGCGCGAGGCGCTTGATTACAGCAGCTGGCACGCCGGTCTGCTTCTCTACCGCTTCGGGAGAGTAGTCGGGCAGGCCCGCGGACCAGCCGGCGATGAGCGAGCCGGCGCGTGATCCGGCGCGTGATCCGGCACCTTGCGGCACAAGCTTCTCAGCCAGGATGACATGCGCGATGCCCAGCGCCAGCGCGCCTTCCATTCCCGGCCGACAAGCAACCCACTCATCGGTGTTGGCGCCGGTCTGCGACATACGCGATTCGACCTGCACGAATTTTGCGCGGCGGCCGGGGCGGCCCTGGCGCATCACGCCGTAACCGATCGATTGCGCCACAGAAGAGTTCCAGGTACCGAGGAAATCAGCGCCGAAGGAGATCACATAATCCGCGCGAGCGAGGTCGAACGTGGGCAAGGCAGCATGACCGAAACTAAGCAGATTTGCCTGGCGCAATACGGCTTCATCAAAGGGTTGATACCAGATTGCCGGGGGCGCGCCGTAGGCTTTCAGGAAGCGCTCGATGAGTTCGTGGCGCTGCCCGCTCAAAGGCCGTGCCAAAAAGGCAAGAGCATCCGTCGACTTCGATGACTGCAACGCCGACAGATGCCCGGACAATTCCTTCAGCGCATCGTCCCAGGTTATCTCCTGAAACTCGCCAGAGCCGCGCGGGCCGGTGCGCTTGATGGGGTGTGTGATGCGATCAGGATGATAGAGCACTTGCAAGCCTGCTTGGCCGCGGGCGCACAGCTTTCCTTGATTGATAGGGTGCTGCGGATTGCCTTCGAGTTTTTTCGCCAGGCCCATCTTGATCAGCCCCTGCTCGCCATGACGTACGACTTCTGCCTCGCCCTGCATCACGCGCACCAGCAGGCCACAACCCGCGGAACAGAGAGTGCACACGCTGGGCTTCCAGGTGGCGATGCCGGGGATCAGCTCTTCCTCGGGAACGAAACGGATCATCTGCTTCTCGGGCGCACGACAGGCTTCGAGCGTTGCCATCACGCCAGAGAGAGCCGATATCTTGATGAAGTCTCGCCGTTCCATAAGGGTCAGTAGTGACAGGTCTCGCAATCGATCGATACTTTTTTCTGCGTGTGGCAGTTGAGACAAAAGCCCATGTTCAAATCAATTTTGCGCTCAGCGGTTGTTTGCTTGGTCAGGTCGCCGTGGCAGGAGGCGCAATCGACCCCAGCGCGGATGTGGGGCGCGTGATTAAAGCGCACGTGCGCGGATTCGCTGTAGTTGTAGACGCGCACCCAGGGGATTTCTTCGCCGCGTGCCTTGTAGGCGGCGATCTTCTTGATCTCGGGCCGGTCGGTGGCGATCGAAGAGTGACAGCTCATGCAGACATTCACGCCGGGAATGCGTGCTTCGGGCCCTTGATCGACACCCACGTGACAGAAAGTGCATGGCAGCCCCTTGGCGAGGTGCACGGTATGAGTGTAAGCAATGGGCTGCACGGGATGCTCCGGATGGATGTCGAGAAAGTCTCTCACGGCAGCGGATGCGTCAGGATGTGCGGGGGTGAAAACACCCGTAGTCACGTATTGCGACGGCCCCGAAGCGCGCGTCGCCCGCGAGGGGAGCACGACTTCCACCAGCGCCCAGGCGGAGACGCCAGCCACAATGATTAACAAGCAAATTCGCCAACCCATCGGGATCCGCATAGAGGGGCAAGTCTTAGGGCATTTTCACTTCAACACTGCACAGGCAAATGTGGCGAAGTGCGTTTTCCATTAGGGAAAAGGCGCGCGCCGACATTTGTTCTTCTATATACACCAAAAGTGAAAACGTTTTTGCGTGGAACTGTGGATCGGCCTTAAAAGTGCAGATGCTACACGACTGCCGAACGGTTGTAAATAATGAAGAGTAGAATGGCCCGCATTGCAGTTCCGCCGGACGCGTGTCCTCGACGCGCCCGGATCCCCAAGACGGACGGACCTTTGTTGTTGGAGCCCGCCCACACTCCGGGCCATGATGCGTCCGGAAGGAGTTGGTATGAGCAACGCCCCGAAGAATCCTGGCCTGGACGGCCGTGGCCGCGAAAAGAGCGGACAGATCGATCACAAGCATCCCACCACCAAGATCAAGCACCTGCGCGAGCATTACGGCCAGCACTTTGCCCCTGATTGGGACGGCGAGCGCACTCTCGGTGAGCTACTCAAGGAAACCAAGTTCGAGTCACTCACCCAATACGTCAAACACCATGGCCACCAGCCGGTGAGCACGAGCTAACCTTGACAAAGAGAGTAACCGCCGGCGCGGCGTAAGAGCCGCGCCGGGCTGTCAGAGAGTAGACAACAGCGGATCAACAAAAGCAGTCCTGATTTTTGCTCTCTTCCATGGAATCATCTTGCGCTCTCAAGAAGGCCGGCTTATTCGGTAGCACGACGTTTCTAGTCATGCTTTCGATGATGGGCTGTAACAACAGCGTGCAGCCGCCTGTTGCTCCGCATCGCAATACGGAGGCGCGTCCAAGCGCCCCGGAGTATCAACCACGAGACAACTCAACTTATTCCGGGAACGATGAGCGTAGGCGCCGGCCGCGCCGCGGACGTCCGGAAGAGCAGGCGGCGCCGGGCGAATTCGACTTCTATCTGCTGAACCTTTCGTGGTCGCCGGAGTTCTGTGCGACGCACGGAGACAGTCCAGAGTGCGGGCGTAACCTGGGGTTTGTGGTGCACGGATTGTGGCCGCAGGATACGAGCGGTGACTATCCACAGCATTGCGGTGATGCGCCCGGCCCATCTAATCCGCAGGCCGACACGGATATTATGCCGACGGCGAGCCTGGTTGAGCATGAGTGGCAAACCCACGGCACATGCTCAGGACTGGGGGTCGACAACTATTTTTCCGCCATGCATAAGGCCTACGCGGGAGTGAAAATTCCAGCGAATATTGGCTTGGGTAGGGATGCCGATGGCGTCACTCCAGACGACTTGCTGGCGCGCTTTGCGGCGGCGAATCCCGGATACCCAGCGGGTAGTTTCGCGCTGAGCTGCGGCAACAACCGGCTGACGGCAGTGGAGATCTGCTTGAGCAAAGATCTGCGCCCCGAGGCCTGCCAGGGGGTGCGGTCGTGCCGGGCTAACGTGGTGAAAGTAACGCCGCGATAAGGGGCAACTTAGGGTTGGGGGGAGGGTGGTACAGGGGCTGCGGGTTGAGGGGCAGGCTGAGAAGTGCTCGGCGCCCCTCCCTGCTTAGCCAGCTTCTCGGCTTGCTTTCGCCTGTGATGACGCACCATGTCAGGCCAGAATTCGATGACTTCTGAGCCGATAATTGCCTGGGCCGTCACGGTAAATCCACGTCCGAGGGTGCCGCCGACAGTTCGATCGGATTGCGGGTAGTAGAGGTTGGAAACGGCAGCGCCCATGAGATTACCGAGGACGTTGGCATAATTCGGTCCCCAGGTAGCGTCATCGCGCTTGCACCACACGGTGCTGGTGGCGGCCCAGAGAAAACGGCTGGTGTAGCTGCCTGTGCCTTTCTGAAAATAACGCGGATCTTCCTTCATCAGGCTTGCCAGCACAGCGTTTCCCAACAGATTGCCGGTGAAGTAATCGGTATAAGCGGCGCCGAATCGCTTGGCGTACCCTTGCATACCTTGCCCGTATTCGGGAAAGCTGTCGTCAGCCTGATCGAGGCCGGCACCAAAACCCGCGAGCAGGAAGGGCCACGGATCAGTCGCGCTCTTGAAGAAGAGCTGATACTTTTGGCCGGAAGTCAGAGGAAGCGCGTCCTTATTCGTGGTGGTGTTGAATGTCGCCATGACCCCGAAGACCCGTTGCTTCTCCTGCGCCTTAAGCTGCTCTTGCGCCTTCTGGCGTTGTGCTTCCTCCGGAGTTTGGGCCACCGCGCTTTGAGCGGCGGGGGTCTGAGAGCCCGACTGCGCGGGCACTGGAGGATTGCTGGAGGAAGAAGACTGCTCTATGCTCGCAGGCGGAGCATCCGGTAAACTCAGCGCGGCGTCGGCGTTTTGTGACCTTGCCACGGGGCCGGCGAAGATTAAGACCAAGGCTACGGATGCAGCCGGAAACCATCGATTTAAAGCCAATCGGCTACCTCAATCCTGCGCGTAGACCAATCGCCCAAACCGGCCACATGGGCTGTCGCCTCTTACGAACATGCAACTCGGAGCTGCCGGGCCTATCTGGAGTCGAGCCTCAACCTAAGAAACAGACGAGACAAAGCACGAAAAAGCTTACATTTCGACACAAGCGCCGGGAGATGTTCGAGTCGCAGTGGGCGTGCCCTGTGATCCGAATCGTGTGCTTGTGATCCAAACGCGCCGCGAGAGCGGTGGATGGTATCCACAACGATCCTCGCACGTTTCTCCGATTGCCGAAAACAGTCTTGAGCTTATTCTATGGCAAAATCACCGACCGGGACCGGGAATCGAGAAATGCTTGTTGTATGAACAAACAACTCTAGTGCGGCGAAGCGGGGTAAAAAGATCACTTTGCAGGCCGGTATAAGTAACTAATTGATTTTAATTGGGTCCTGACGGTCTTTCCCGATGTTTATTCAGAATCTCCATTCCACTTTGGCATAGGCGCTACGCTTGATGAGCGTAGTGTCCGCGCTTCCAGTCGTGTCGACGAATTCCTGGTGCCGGCCCCTTAGGAGGTTCTGGCCGACCAGGCTCAGAGCTACCCTTTCACCGACGGCCCACGATAGCCCGGTGTCGAGCCTGGTATAGGAAGGTTCCATTGGATCAGTGAGCCGGCCTACGAAGTAAGCAGAAGCATCCCAGGCCAGGCCATGCGCCAGCGCGAGATGCGAGCGCAACTGCGCAGCGTTGACCGGGCTGCTGCCCTGCGCCCCGCTCACCGAGGTCGTGTCCTGGCTGGTGGGCGCGAGATGCATGTGGATCTGCTCGAAGGCATATCCCGGATTCAGATTCCAGCGGCGAGTCACTTTCCAGTTCACAGCAATCTCGGCGCCGTGTGTCTCTCCATGCATCAGGTTCTCGTAAAACAGCGGCAGGAGAAGGTACGGTGACGGCGCGTTTACGAGAAACGGCGTGGACGGCTCACTTGTTTCCAAATGGCTGTAGTGGTTGTAGTAACCGGTGAAGTCGATCGACAATTGTTGCGAGACAACGGTTCGATAGCCCATCTCGTAGGCGATCAACCCTTCGTTCTTGAGGTTCGGATTACCGAAAAGAGTTAGCAAAACGGGAATTCCCCCCGGGCCCGGAAAAACTCCGGCGTCGGCACGGAGGGCGGCATCGAGCTCACTGGGGGTCCGCTCGGTTTCGGAGACGGCTGCCCACAGCGTTTGGCGGTGAGTGGGGACCCAAGCCACACGAGCGCTGGGCATGGTGGCAAAGCCCGAATAGTAATTGTGCTCGAGCTTGACGCCGATGGTCAGGAAGAGGCGGTCAGGAACGATGGCGATTTCGTCCTGGATGAATGAACTGAATAGTTGGGTATCGCGGCCGGCGGGGACTAATGAGACACCCAGAGACCCGTCGGATTGCGATGCCGAATAGCGATACGACAATCCCCAGGCGATGTTCTGCCGCGCCCGTCCGCTGAAGGTGTGCTGGAAATCGAGAGCGAATGTTTTCCGACCCTCGCGGAGTTGATCATTGCGTTGGTAAGTATCGTAGGAGAGATGGAGGCTGGTGTCCGAGTGAGGGGACCAGGTGTGGTTCCAGACGCCCTGGAGAAAGCCACCTGACAGGTTTGCCTGCGAATCGACGTTCTGGATTGCCGGGCCGGGAGTGAAGACAAAGCTCAAGAAAGGGTTGCCCTCGCGGGCGCTGTAAAGATCTCCTTGGAACATCAGGGTGTCCTTTGAAGAAAGCACACTATCGGTGCGAAAGCCCCCGCGAAGCATTCGCCAGCCATCGGCTCCGTCCGTGCCTATAAGACCGGGAAATTGACCCTGGTTAAAATATTTCGTGTATACGCGATAGTCGGTGCTCTTGCCTGCTCTGCCACCATATTGGGCAGTTCCAAATCCCTGTTCGGCATTCCCGTCCCCTGCAACCAGCAGCCCGCCTTTGGTTTCGGAAGCGCTTCTACTGATGATGTTGATGACACCGTTTACGGCGTTCGCTCCCCAGACCGAACCGCCCGGGCCGCGGATGACTTCGATTCTCTCGACGTTGCTCAAAGGGAGATCCAAAAGCTCCCAAAAGACGCCTCCAAAGGTTGGCGTGTAGACGGATCGCCCGTCCAGCAGCACCAACAGTTTGTTGCTGAACCGTCCATTGAATCCGCGCACGCTGACCGCCCATGTATTGGCGTTGATCCGGGCGACATTCAGCCCGGGGACCATTCTGAGCAGGTCGGGAATATTGGTCGCGCCCGAGTGGCGAATGGCGTCTGGCGTGATTACGAACACCGCTGACGCCGCGCGAGAGAGCGACTGATCAGTCTTGGAGATGGATGTCACCCGAATATTCATCAGGTCTTCGATACTTTTGTCGGTGAGATCCGTCGGCTCCTGCTGGGGCCACGCGGGGAGGACCAAGAACGCCAAAAGGGCCAGGATTGAGACTCTCGCCGTGCGGCGAACAGCACCTGCTCGTTCGCTCGTTCCGGTCATCTTCATGACCCACAAACGTTGATGTGACGAGGCGGTTATAGCGTGCATATTTCAAGCAAAATAGAACCCTCAGCAACGTGGCTAAGAGTCCAAACGGAGGGTGCTGCTGTGCTTATCGGCCAGGACACGATCTTCGGCAGGTGGTCTTTGCGGCAGCGTAGAGCCCCTCAGGTTTGGGTGTCCGAGCATACAGAAGCAGAGATCGCCTGCGGGTGGACGCCGAAGTAATCCGAGTGTCCCAGTTAGAGCCTTCCCTGGTTACTCAATCTGTTAGGTGAGCAATGGTGAACTAACTGGGGAGTTTTTGTCTTTTAACGTTGCAGGAAGGGCACTCTCCATGGCGCCATCCGCCTACAGTAGTCAAGACGGAAGCGGCTTTGCGCGACGCCGCAGATCGCCGAATCACTTACGAGAAGTGCGACGTGTTTTGACCTCTTCCGTTGCTGAGGTCCTCTTTTGCTTTTCGTGAAACTTCTTAGAGACGGCAAGGCAGCGGATCAGGCCGCCATCGCCGGAGAGAACTTCCCAACCTCGCCGCACGGCGACGGCACAGATCAGAATATCGACCGTGCCGGCCTCAATGCCCTGGTTTCTGCATTCGTTGTAGACGCGCGCCGCGTACTCGTGATCGGCGGTGTTGATCGGCTCGTCGAGATATGGTTCGAGCGCGGCTTTCACTTTGTCGAATTGGGCTTTTTCCTTGATGCCTGACAGAAGCTCCTGACGGAGAAGCCCAAGCATCGCGACTCGACCATCCTGAATGGCCTGAACCAGTTCCGCCTTGAGCTTCTGTTCATCGGGACTGAGGCTGGCAGTATTCTTGCGACGAAGCGCGAGCGACCAGACGGAGGTATCGACGAGCAGTTTCACCGTTCGTTCTCGATCTGGTCGCGGCGGCGATTGGCCTTGTAGTCGTAATCTTCGTGGTAGTCGATGGTATCGAACAGATCGAGGATCTGCATCTGCTTGCGGCGACGGATGTACTCGTCTAAAGCCGCAGTCACGGCCTCCTTCTTCGTCCCGTGATGGCCTACCTGGCGAGCTTCCTCGATCAAGCGATCGTCAATAGCTAGATTGGTCGGCATGGGGGCACCTCCTTTGCGTGTAGCCTACCACACATTACAATGTGTAGAACGCTACACGTAGCCCCCTTTTACCCCGCCCCAGTCTTTCCATTTGCATTGGGATATTTAGTTTTATTGGGATTTCGCTTTTGGAAGTTTGGCTCCTCAGGTAGGACTCGAACCTACAACCCTTCGGTTAACAGCCGAATGCTCTGCCATTGAGCTACTGAGGAGTGTCCAGGCGGGCAACTTCGCAACTGTGGTTGATTTTACCGCAAACCCTATCGCCCGCGTCAAAGCGAGCTTGTTGGCCCCCTAAATCCCACCCAAATCTTTGATCACGGCCTCTGCGGCACGCCTCCCGGAGGCCAACGCGCCCTGGATGGAGGCGGTTTCGCGGTAGTCCCCACACATGTAGACGCCGCCCGTACCGCCCACCCGCACCGGAGCTTGCTCCCACTCGGCGTGCCGCTGCTGGGGCAGCGCGCGAGCCAGAGTGTAGGCCCCGAGCATCTTCCATGAATCCACGGCGGGACCAAACCACTTTCTCATATGGAGGCGAACGGCCCGGTCCAGCCGCATCAGTGCCGCGTCCTCTGCCGGCGCTTCGCCGACCACGTTCGCCACTACCAGATGCACGCCCGGGGGCGCATACTGGGGCGAAACAGCACTCATCACCGCAACATGATTCACCGGCCCCGCTGCGCGCCCCTCCCCATTCAGCAAGATCACGGGCTCAGCGACCGCCACCTGCTGCGCGGCATAGTAAAAGGCCGTGGTTTTGTTCCAGGCCCGCACCTCAGGGATGCTCCAGCCGCCCACTCCTCCGAGCAGCCGGTTGCCGTCGTTGCCCGGGACTGCGAGCACCACGGCACGCGCCTCCTGCTGGTCCTTGCCCGCAATCTCTATTTGAAACGATCGTGTGTTGCGCGTTAGCTTGCTCACGCGCGCACCGGTCAGCAGCGTGCCCGCCCGCAGCTTCGCGGCCAATTGCAATGGTATCTGTTGCATACCAGCCGCGGGAACTACGGCGTCCCCGAGGGAGAAGAGGCGAAAGAGAAATTCGAAGAAGCGGCTTGAGGTCACCAGCTCACGCTCCAGAAAGACGCCGGCAAAGAAGGGCTCAAAAAACTTCTCGATGATGTTGGCGCTGAATGGAACCGCCTGTAGATAGTCGCGCGTGGTCTTCTCCGTGCGGGTGAAGATCTCCTTCAAGGTGCCTCGCTGCACGCGCTGGCGCAACTTCGCTACTTGCAGTTTGTCTGCCAGGGGCACGATCGGGTCGAGCAGGAATCTGGCCGCGCCCATGGGGTTGCGGAAGGGATCGGCGAAGCGATGGAACTTGCCGCCGTGCCACACCAGCGCACCGGGTTGGAACGGCTTCAACTGCAAGGCACGGTAATCCAGCAACCGCTTCGCTTCCGGATAGGCCGTCAGCATTACCTGGAATCCGCGATCGAGGCGAAAGCCGTCGACCAGGTCGGTGCGCACCCGCCCACCTGGCGCGTCACTCGCCTCCAGTAGGGTTACGGAAAGACCCGCGGCCTCAAGCGACAAGGCACAACTGAGACCCGCCAAGCCCGCTCCAATAATGGCTACCTCGGTCATCGCTTCTCTGCTTTCGACGGTTCGGTTCCGCAGGGAGTGGGCTCAGCTTTGGCTACACGCTCGAAAGATACACTCATTGGGCGAGGTTAAAACGCTTTCGGTTTTTGCATCCACAGCGGTGCGGAATGGTGTTGACAGGGGTGAAATGAAGGCCTGCTTCGAGTTGAAGCCGTCGCATACGACGAGTATTTTAGATTGCTCCGGCGGTCAAAAAACGATGCCCTCAGGAGCTACGGTGTCTGGGTGAGAACCGGGCTACGCCCCGCAAGCGCTGACTTGTCTGGCAGACAATAGAAATCCAGGAAGACGCTGGTTTTTTGCATCTCCAATTGGCCGCAAAAACGTCATCCTGAGAGTTTGTAACTTTATTGATTTTTGAAAAATCCAGTTCTCAAAACAAACGAGTTAGAGTTAGAACTTGTCTAAAGTAGCCAAAAAAGTCACAAGCTCTGAGCGGAGCGCCTCACAGATCTATCGCGTGACAGAGCGCTTGGCGGCGCGGAGTCGAAGGACCCCGGCGGTGCTTATCTTACCCATGCCGCTCGGAGCTTTTCAACCACCGAAGCCCGCACCGGGCGGACTCGCCACGGTCTTTCCCTGGGCCCGAGAACCAAGAACTTGCTAGCATCTTGCTATGCCCGGCGGCTACATCTACATTCTCGGCAGCCATACAGGCACGCTTTACATTGGCGTCACCAGCAATCTGTATCTGCGCGTCATGCAACATAAGGAGGGCACGCTGGAAGGTTTCACTGCGGCTTACGGCTGCAAGCGCCTGCTCTATTTTGAAGGCTACGGAGACATTCGCACAGCCATCGCTCGGGAAAAACAACTCAAAGGCTGGCGGCGCGAAAAGAAACTCAACCTCATTCGCACGATCCATCCCGAGTTCAAAGACCTGGCACAGACCCTGGGGATGGAAGATGATTACAGTGCATGAAAAGATGTACCCGTGACCATCAAGTGCGTATCGCAGCAGATCCTGTTTTCGGGCTTCGGTGGTCGAAAAGCTCCGAGCGACATGGGTAAGATTAGCACCGCCGGGGTCCTTCGACTCCGCGCTGCCAAGCGCTGTGTCACCCAATAAATCTGTGAGGCGCTCCGCTCAGGATGACGATTTTGTGGGAGTTTTGAGGAAAACATTCTAAACAAGTTAGCGCTTGTGGGGCTAACCCCGGATTTCCTGTGCAGCGTACAGGAAATCCGGGACGCCCCATCGTTTTCGGCCCAGGTACGCTGCCGGGGCTGGCGGGGCAGGTTGGCGAACCAGGGGCACCCGTCCTGTTTTTATTGGGGCTCACTTCTGGAATGGCAGACTGCTGACGCGTTGCCCTTGATCACTGGTAGAGCATTACCGCTATCTTGTAGGTGGTGAAGCCCTGCCCCGGGTTGCCGCAGGCACCGACCGCGGCTTTGTGGTACTTGCCGGTGGAAATTTTCTGCTCCAGCACGTCCGGTAAGCGGCCGAGATCCGTTCCCTCCCAGCGCATGATGAACCAGGGCTTCGTACCTCCAGCCGAGCCGCTATCCATCTCGCAGGTCTGACGAGCTTGCTGAGTCAGCCCCGCCGGCTGCAGCCCCCGCTGTTGCAGCAATTGCCCGATCTTCTGTTCAATCTGCTGCGGTCCAAGGTCGGCGACGGTGGAGGCAAAGTCCTCCACGGCGTAGTAGTTCCCTCCCCGCTTTACCAGGCCCACACCGATGGTATCCATGCGCGGATCGAGGATGTTGGCCCGATGAAGCGGCGAGTGCATCCACTCCTGATCCAGCGCCTGGGGGCTGGGCGCTAATGCGACATTCTCAGCGATCGCGCGAAAATGGGCGCCTGCAGCGCCCGCACGCGCGTCCAGGTCCGGCTCGCCGGGATATTGGTGGGAAAGCGTCGCGGGCTGCTGAGCCATGAGCTGCGCGTGTTGCGCTGCGGCCTGGGCCAGGGCCGGGTCCCACTTCAGGGGAGGCAGTCCTTGCTGGGCCCGATCCGCATTCGCCAAGTTCATGACCTGCTGCTCGGCCGATTGCTGCGCCAGAACCGGCAGCGCCGCCATTGTTCCCGCCAGTACCATCGTCGAAAGCCAGTGTCTTTTGCGCATAGCGTTCTCCCCATCCTATTCAACCCATCAAGAGCCGGATAGTATGCGGGTTGATTACACCATGGTCACTGGTCCGATATGCGATCATGACCAACGATGGCCTTCGCTCGCACCCTCCGCCACCAGCCGCTCGGAGTTATCGGCATCTGCCTCCTGGTGCTCTTCGTCGCTATTGCGGTGCTGGCGCCTGTCATTTCGCCCTACGATCCTGCGGCCATCGACCTTTATCATCGGCTCGCCCCGCCTTCGCATGCCCACTGGTTTGGCACCGACGAGCTGGGCCGCGACATCTTCTCCCGCATTCTCTCTGGTGCGCGCCTGTCGCTGATGGTTGCCGTCAGCGTCGTGGGTGTCTCTCTTTCCCTGGGGCTGGTTCTTGGCGGCCTGGCGGGCTTTTACGGTGGCCGGGTGGATACGCTGCTCAACGTCTTTGTGATGAATGCTTTTCTTTCCTTCCCCGGCATTCTTCTGGCCATCGCCTTCGTGGCTTTTCTGGGGCCCGGGTTGCTTAACCTGGTCCTCGCCCTGGCCATCGGCGGTTGGGTGGGATATGCCCGCCTGGTACGGGCCCAGGTGCTGGCAGTCAAAGAACGGGAGTTTGTGGAGGCGGCCCGCGCGCTCGGCGCCTCCGATCTGCGCATCTTCACCCGCCATATCCTGCCTAACATCCTTCAGCCCATCATCGTGCAGGCCGCGATCGGGATGGCAGGAGCGGTCCTGGCCGAAGCGACGCTGAGCTTTCTTGGTTTGGGTCTGCCGCCACCCGCGGCCAGCTGGGGCGGGATGCTCAACGACGCGCGGTCGCACCTGTTCGATTCGCCGCACATGGTTGTCTTTCCGGCAATCGCGGTGATGCTATGCGTGCTGTCGTTCAACTTCATCGGCGACGCGCTGCGCGATTACCTCGACCCGCGCACCCGGCTGTTGATCGGGCTATAGCATTTTTGCTAATGGTTTAGACGAGGAAGCTGGACTTGACGCGGCCGTTCCGCCAAACCGGGGCCCCCGGGCACGCGGTCTTTGCGTGCCTGGGGTGGAAAGAACGGCTGCACATAGCTGATCCCACCGGACCACAGTATTAGCAAAAATGCGTATGATCGGGGTTATTTCAGATACACACGGCCTGCTCCGACCGGAGGCCATCGCGGCTCTGCGCGGGGTCGAGCACATCCTCCACGCCGGAGACGTGGGCGACCCGTTCATCCTGGATACTCTGCGCGAGCTCGCCCCGGTCACCGCGATCAGCGGCAATATCGATGTGCATGGGCCTTGCTCATTCCTGCCCGCAACGGAGGTGGTCACCTTGCATGGCCACACTTTTTATATGCTGCACGACCGGCATGCGCTCGACCTGGATCCCGCTGCCGCCGGCTTCTCTGCGGTCATCAGCGGGCACTCGCACCGGCCGCTGATCGAGTGGCGCAAAGGCGTTCTCTACCTCAACCCCGGAAGCGCTGGACCCCGCCGTTTCTCACTGCCTATTTCGCTGGCGCTGGTGACGATTGATGAAGATTCGCTCCAGCCGCAATTGGTGAATCTTCTTTAGCGGTCAGATCGAGCATAGGGAGAACGAGCTGCAGGAGCTGCGGCACGAACGTGTCGACCGGCGGACGATCAGGCATCGAGAGCCACTGCTTCACCCCGCCGGCGATAGCCCAACTGGCTGCGGCCGCAACCAGTTCAAGATCAGGTGCTGACGGCTCCTTCAGATCAGGTGCTGACGGCTCCGGCGATACAACCAACGGACGTTTTCGTTCGAGACCCTCCACCAGCATGCGCCGGATCGCGGCCACGATGGCGGCGTCCATCAGCGGTTCAAAGGCCGTCTGGCGCTCGCACTCTCCCCCGGAGTGTGCCTGGGTTTGGAAATCGCAAGTGGCTCGAATAATTGCCCCCAGCGCGCCGGGACAACCGGCCTCATAGCGCAGCTGTCGCTCATAGAGCAATTCATGAAATCCACCCGCGATCAGCGCGTCCAGCAGGGCGTACTTGTCCGTGTAGTGGTCGTAGAAGGTGGCCCGGTTGACGGTAGCTGCTTCCGTGATGTCCTGGACCGAGATCTCGTCGAAGCTCTTGCTGTGCATAAGGGAGCCCAAGGCTCCCTGCAGCAGCTTCCGGGTGCGGCGGATCCGCGGATCGCGAACTTGACAGTCGGAAATGGGCATCGTCACCCCTATTAGAGCGTATCCGGCATTTAAAAGAATCGGGAAAACGACGATCGTCGTCTTATACTCAACGACAGACGACGTATAGACAACGTATGTCGTTAAGGAGACTCTTGATATGGCTACTTTGTTACATCTGGATAGCAGCCCACTCGCAAACTCGGTCAGCCGCGAATTGACGCGGGAATTCGTCAGCAATTGGAAGGCTAGCCACCCTACAGACAAGGTGATCAATCGCGACCTGGCCGCCAACCCCCCAAAGCCAGTGGATCAAGCCTGGATCTATGCAGCCTTTACCCCGGAAGCAGAACAGCAGCCTGAGCAAAAGGCCCTGCTCGCCTACTCCGAAGAGAGCATCGCCGAACTAGAGCGGGCAGACGAGTACGTGATTGGCGTGGCGATGCATAACTTCAGCATCCCCTCGGTACTCAAGCTGTGGATCGACCAGGTGCTCCGCGTCGGACGCACCTTTGTTTACGGTGGACCGGAGGGACCTAAGGGCCTGCTTTTGGGCAAGAAGGCCACCGTTCTGGTGGCGACGGGCGGGGTCTATGATGTGGGGACTCCCTACGCGGCCTTCAACTTTATCGATCCTTATCTTCGTACCATCCTCGGCTTTGTTGGTATTACGGACGTAAAATTTGTTACTGCCGGCGGCACAGCGCAGCTGAGGACTGGAACCGTCGATCGTGGCCAATTCCTCCAACCCCACCTGGAGCAGGTAAGAAGCATCGCTGTTTAAGTCATCCGTACAGTTGCCCATTTCAAGGAGTAAGTTATGAAAATCGCCGTTCTCGTCGCGCGTATCCTGCTGGGCCTGATTTTCCTGTTCTTTGGACTGAACGGGTTTTTCAACTTCCTGCACGCCCCCATGCCCCCTGGTCCTGTCGGCCAATTCATGGCCTTGCTGGGCCCCACCATTTACATGCACTTCGTCTTCCTGGTGCAGATTGTCGGAGGGCTGCTGCTGCTTTCCGGCCAGTTCATCCCGCTGGCGCTGATCCTGCTCGGGCCGGTAATCGTTAACATCCTTCTCTTCCACCTTGCCTTGCAGCCTGCCGGGTTGCCGCCTGGACTGCTCACCGTCGTGTTATGGTTCATCGTCTTTTTCGGGGTACGACGGGCGTTCGCCGGCGTTTTCGCGCAGAAAGTGGAGATCTAAGGAAAAGTCGGCACCGGGCAGGGAAGCAGTACCTCAGGGACCTCAGGGGCTAAAGCCCTCATCGCTGAGGTACGGTACGGCCCGGCTAAAGCCGTGCCCTGATACAAAGCCAGGGCCTCTAGGGGCCGACCAAAGAGGCTCAGGAAAAAGCGTGCGCGAAGGCAGGAAAGCAACACCTCAGCAGCTAGAGCGCTCATCAGGCGCGTTGGGACGGCACGGCTAAACAGGTTGCGGAAAAACTCATGCTTTGTGTCAGGGCACGACTTTAGTCGGGCCGTAAATGATTGAGAATATGTCGGGCTTTAGCCCCTGGGGTATTGCTCTTCCTGCCCGATGCAGACTTTTTCCGCAGCCTGTAAGGGCCTGCTCTAGCTGCGGATTCTGGGGTTGGCCACGGTGTAGAGCAGATCGGTCAGCAGGTTGACCAGCACGTAGGTCAGCCCGACGGCCAGGATGCAGCCCTGCACCAGGGCGTAGTCGCGGTTGGAGATCGCCGAGACCGTGAGCCGGCCAATCCCGGGCCAGGAAAAAATGGTCTCGGTGACGATGGCGCCTGCCAGAAGGGCGCCAAATTGCAGGCCCACCAGCGTCATCACAGGGATGATGGCGTTGCGCAGCGCGTGGCGGTAGACCACTACGTGCTCGGGCACGCCTTTAGCGCGCGCGGTGCGAATGTAGTCCTGGTTTAACTCCTCCAGCATGGCGGTGCGGACCATGCGGGTAAGAATAGCGGCCAGGCTGCCGCCCATGGTGATGGCGGGCAGCACCAGGTGGGCGAACGAACCTGCGCCGGAGACCGGGAGCCACCCCAGCTTGATGGAGAAGAGCAAGATCAGGATCGGGCCCAGCGCGAAACTGGGAAAGGAAAGTCCCAGCAGGCTCACCACGCCGACGGCGCTGTCTTGCCAGCGGGCGCGGCGCAGCGCGGCCAGCACACCGGCGGGAATGGCGAGCGCCAAAGCCAGCAGTAGCGCGGCCACGGTCAGCTCCAAGGTATAGGGGTAGCGGGTGAGTACCAGGTGGGAGACGGAGTCGTTGAGGCGCAGGGACCTGCCCAGGTCGCCATGCACGACGCCGCGCCAGTAGTGGAGATATTGCTGACCCAGGGGCGCGTCCAAACCATACTGGTGGCGCAGCGCCGAGAGATCGGACGCGGTCGCGCCCTCGCCCAGCATCTGCTGCACCGGGTCGCCCGGCACCAGATGAATGAGCAAGAAGACCATCGAAACTACCAGCCAGATGACCGGCAGGATATAGAGCAATCGCTTGAGCAACGCTACCAATGCAACCTGCCTAAAAGAGTAGAAGTGAAAATGCTCTAACCTTCTTTCTTGCCGGCATCGCGGTGACTCTGCACTCGCGCCGCCACGCCCGTCTTCACTGAGTCCACTTTTGGTGTGCTGCCCAGTTCTGGTTCTTCCGCCTGGTTCTCCAACCGTTCCACACGCACCCGGCTGATGCGATGATCGCTCATTTCCAATACCGTAAACCTTCGTCCTTCAAAATCCACGGTCTCTTCACCGGTCGGGATTTTTCCCAGCCGGGTAAGCAGAAACCCGGCCAGGGTTTCCACTCCGCCGCTGCGGGGCAGATGCCAGTCCATCTGCGTCTCCAGATCGCGCAGGTTCACGCTGCCATCAAGCACCACGGCGCCGGAGGTGGTTTGCAGAGCTGCCCGGGGGCCGATGTCAAACTCGTCTTCTACCTCGCCGATGATCTGCTCGATAGCGTCTTCTACGGTTACCAGACCGACCGTCGACCCATACTCATCGACGACGATCGCGATGTGCCGTCTGCGCTGCTGGAATTCGCTGAGCAGGTCGAGCACGGGCTTGGTTTCCGGCACGACAAGCACATCATGCATCACCTGCCCAAGGCGCAATTCGGAGAAAGGCGCGCGGGCAAAACGGGTTTGAGCGCTCATGCGGAAGTGCATCAAACGCGAGAGGTCTTTTGAGTAGACCACGCCGACAATATGCTCGGGGCCATGCGCCGGGTCGTAGACCGGGACGCGAGAGTGCTGCTCTTCCACTACGCGCGCGTTCGCGTCCTCAAGGAGCATGTCCTGGGGCAATGAAAAGATGCGTTGCCGGGGAGTCATGATCTCCCGTGTGGGCACGCTGTTGAGCTCGACGGCGCGGTGAATCAGCGACTCCTGAAAAGCGGGTAGCATGCCCATTCGGCGCGCCGCGGTGGCGATCAGCTTCAGTTCTTCCGGCGAATGCACTTCCCCGCCCTGCATCATTTCCATGCCGAAGAGGCGCATGACCAAGCGGGCGGAAAACTTCATCAGCCGCACGGCAGGGCGCGTAACGCGGATAAAGACGTCCATCGGACCGGCCACGGCAACCGCCAGAACCTCTGCCTTACGCAAGGCCAGGGATTTTGGGACCAACTCTCCAAGCAAGACGTGGAGGTAGGTGATCAGCGCAAAAGCGACGGGCACGGCCATCAGGTGGGCGTAGACCCTGGCGTGCGGCATGCCGTTGAACCAATGCTCGAAGAGGGTCGCTACCGCGGGCTCGCCAATCCAGCCCAGGGCAAGGCTGCACAGGGTCACGCCCAGCTGCACGGCGGGCAGGAAGTCTTCCATGTTTTCCTGCAAGCGGCGTACTGCCCTCGCTCCGGGCCGCCCCAGGGCAATCAATCGCTCGATGCGCGTCTCGCGCACGCTCACCAGGGCGAACTCCGCGGCCACGAAGAAGCCGTTCGCCAGGATCAGCAAGGCGACGGAAACCATGCGAAAGAGCATCAGTTCAACCATCGCGCGCAGGAACCAGGCAGCCGGCCGCTGATGGGAGGGGAGGACGCGGAGCTCATTACGCCATGATACTGGTGAGGCCGGGGCCCGGGTACGTCGCCGAAAAGTGTTGATTTGAGTACTGTGGGATCCTAGATTTGGCGTGAAAGGCGGACTCCGATGTGGGACAGCCTGAATTTCTGGGCAGTTCAGCTGGACAGAGGAACCATCTCCGGTTCGCCTGCGTATCAAATAATGCAAGGGGAAACCCTAGAGCGACGTCTCTAGTGCCCAAGGAGGGCAACGATGCAAACCCGATGGAAACCATCCCGGAAAGCGGCAGCCGGCATTCTAGTCGCCATGTCGATGTATCTCCCGGTGGCTGCATTGGCGGCGGAAAGGTCGTTCGACCGTACGCTTACCGTGAACGGTCCGGTGACGCTCCACGTCTCTACGGGGGCCGGATATATTCACGTCTCGCCCGGGTCGGATAATCAAGTCCACATCGTTGGCCACGTGAAGAGCGGCGGCAACAGCTGGTGGGGCGGCGGCTCATCCGACGATGCGGTTTCGCGAGTCGCCAACAATCCGCCCATTAACCAGGCGGGCAATATCATTCGCGTGGGCGAGGGCAGCGATGACTTCATGCGGCATGTGGCCATCGATTACGAGATCACGACCCCGGCAAATACCATGCTTGCGGCCGAGAGCGGCTCCGGCGACCTGCAACTCTCCAGTCTGAACGGAACGGTCCAGGCACACACGGGCTCTGGCTCCATTCGCGCGGATAAGCTGGGCGCGGGCTCCAAGCTCGAAACCGGCTCGGGTAGCATCGAAGCGACAAACCTGGGCGGTTCCACTACGCTACAGACCGGCTCAGGCGAAGTGCGGGCACAGCTTGGATCGGCGGGTGACGTGGTGGCGGGCACCGGCTCCGGTTCCATCAAGCTGACCGATGTTCATGGGGCTGTGAAGGCGGAAACCGGCTCCGGCACGGTCGAGATCAGCGGCCAGCCTACCTCCCCATGGAAACTCACGACCGGTTCGGGCGACATTTCATTACAGGTTGGCAGCGGCGCTCGTTTTACGCTGGATGCGCAGACGGGCTCAGGCTCGGTTAAGACGGACCTTCCGCTCACCATGCGGGGCTCCCTGGACAAGCATCACGTAAACGGAACCGTTAATGGTGGCGGGCCTACAGTTAGAGCGGAAACGGGTTCGGGGGATATTCGGATTCAGTAGGGCCGCAGATCTAGCTTCGCAGGCCGTAGTAGGTGCGCATGCTGTACTCGAGAATGCTGTAGGGCATGAGGCGCTTGAGCCACACAGCAGCGCGCTGCGGGGCGGGGCCAACGGTATAGCGCAGCCGCGGGTGACGGTGGTTCACAATGCGATAGAGCAGGCGTGCAATCTGCTCCGGCCCGGGACCGCTTTGCTCATCGTGGGCCGTCTTCAGCAGCGCTGCCTCAAGAGACGGACTATAGGCTTCCGCGGCACCCGACAGCGCCGTGAACTGCCGATTTTCAGTGAGGGCCGTCTTGTGGTCGCCAGGCTCGATGATCACCACACGAATGCCAAATGGCCTTACCTCCATCCGCAGAGCTTCGCTTAGCCCTTCCAAGGCAAACTTGGACGCACTGTACATCGACTGATATGGGATGGCGACGATGCCGCCAATGGAGCCGATGTTGATGATGTAGCCACTGCGCTGCCTGCGCATCGCCGGCAATACCGCACGGCAGACCCGGAGAGCCCCGAAGAAATTAACTTCGAATTGCCCCTTGGCTTGCTCGGTCGAAGTGTTTTCGACCGGCCCGGCAATTCCCATCCCGGCGTTATTCACCACGATATCCAGCCGCCCCTCGCGCTCAAGCACCGTCGCGACTGCCTGCTCCACCGAACCATCGTCGGTAACATCGGCAGTGAGCATGGTCAGGTTGTCCGGGATTGGGCTTCCGGCGACCGCCCGCCGCGAAGTACCGTAGACACGAAAGCCACGTCCAGCCAAATGAGAGGCGCAAGCCAGTCCGATGCCGGAAGAGGCGCCCGTGACCAGAACAACCCGCGGATTTTCTTTTTCCATATCGCCCTTCACCCTATCATTAAGCATCAAACAGGTTTCGAGTTTCCCCTATCACCGCGAGGGCACCACATGGCAAGACAACGATGGATCTACCGGGCAGGGATCACACTCACGCTGGGGCTTTTACTGGCAGGATGCAACGGGGTCAAGGACGCCACCCCGAAGAACTTTATCCGCACGCTGAACATATACTATGGTAACAACGACGATTGCCTTTTCCCGAGCGCGATTCGTTTTCCTTACGAAGCCGGCACCACCAGCGGGGACATCGATCCCAGGAAAAAGGGCCTGGACGCACTGGCCGATGCAGGGCTGCTCAAGTCCCTGGAAGACAGAGACATCCACGTCAAGCGCTATGAGCTCACCACCTATGGCAAACGCGTGCCGCCGAGATTCTGCTACGGACATCGGGTCGTCACCAGCATCGACGGTTTTACGCCACCGGCAGCAGTCAACGGGCAGCAAACGACCAAGGTGAACTATCACTACAAGATGATGGACGTTCCGGGCTGGGCCGACTCCGACAAGATACGAACGGCCTTTCCTGCGTTTGCCAAGGCTACCTCGGGAGACGCTCAGGACCAGGCCACGCTGGTGCTGACCATGAACGGCTGGCGTGTTCCGGAGTAGACAGAGGGAGCGTCTCAGGGAGCGTGACGGGGTGCATCGACTAAAGTAGAAAGATGTTCAGGACCTTTCGCCCCATCCCCGCCGGATCTCTCCGGCTGCTGGTATTTGACCTCGATGGCACACTGATCGACTCCGGTGCCGACCTTTGTGCCTCGGTCAATGCAATGCTGCAGCACTTCGACCGGCCGCCGCTCCCGGACGCCGTGATCTCCACTTATATTGGCGACGGCGCGGCGCGGCTGGTGAGCCGTTCTCTTGGCGAACCAGCGGATCAAGCCTTTCTTGAATCGGCTCTCGCCTACTTCCTCGATTACTATCGCGAGCACAAGCTGGACAAGACCTACGTCTACCCGGGAGTGTTTGCATCGCTCGACAGCCTGCGGCTCGAACCTGGGGGCGCAGCGAGGTCCATGGCGGTGCTGACCAACAAACCGATCGGACCGTCGCAGGCGATCTGTGACGCTCTTGGCCTCAGCCCTTATTTCTTTCGCATCTACGGCGGCAACAGCTTCGCCACCAAGAAGCCAGATCCGGAAGGGCTGCTTGCCCTGATGAAAGAGGCGGGAGTTCGCCCGCAAGAGACACTGATGATCGGAGATTCCGACGTGGACATCCGAACCGCGCACAACGCCGGAGTGTGGAGTATGGGCTGCTCGTACGGACTGGCGCCACATACGCTGGTCACGGAGCCTCCGGACTGCCTCGTCGACTCACCCGCCGACTGGCCCCTGGCACTGGCCGGTGAGGGCGAGAAACTGGCCTGTCAGGGCTGAGCCGCTACCCACTACTAAAAGATTAGTTGACAAACCCCAGTGCCTGCGTATTAAGCTACTAAAAGTTTAGTAAGAGAGTGAATTTTACATGCCAGCCAAGATAAATCAGACATTGACGCCGTTGGAGCTGGAAATCATGCAGGTGCTTTGGGAAGTGGGACCCTGCACGGTCGCCGAGGTGCAGCCGAAGCTCAACGGAGAGCTTGCCTATACGACGGTGCAGACCATGCTCAACGTACTGCTGCGCAAGAACAAGGTGAAGCGGGTACAGGAGGGGCGCGCTTATCGCTACCGGCCGGCAGTGAGCCGTGAACGCGCAAGCGGAAACGCCTTGAGCGACCTGGTGAAGCGGATGTTTGGCGGATCCAGCGAGGCATTGCTCATGGCGATGGTAGATACACGGCAGATCACCGCGGAGGAATTGGCGCGCGTGGCGCAGAAGTTGGCCGCAGCCGAAGCTCCGTCACCCGAGGAGGAGCCATGATGGAGCGAGCACTCATCGAATACGTACTCAACGCCCTGTGGCAGGTTCCGCTGCTTGCGGGAGGCGCGTGGCTGCTGTTGCGGATGGTCAGGCCGTCGCCACTGATGCAGCATCACATATGGCTAGCCGTTTTGGGGCTGGCAGTGCTGCTGCCGGTGCATGGCATGGATTTTCGCGGTGCATCCGCGACCCAGCCCACGGGGACGGTTATTGTAGCCAGCCACGAAGAGGTCCTTGTCCCGCTTGCTCAGAACGAGCTGCCGCGGAGACGCAGCCAATGGTCTGGGTTTGGTCCCCTCTTCTCCGCGCGGACGGGTAACCTCCGGTTGACCACGAGAACTGCCCATTGGTTGTTGAGGCTGTATGTAGCGACGATCGTCATCGGCCTGTTCCGCATGACACGGGCATGGCTCGGCGCGCGAACGCTGGTGCGAAATTCGCAGGAGACCTGCCTGGGCGATCGAGACCAGACGGTCTTAGAGGGTTACAGCCATCGGTTAGGGATCAAGCCGCCACAGCTCCGCGAGTCCGCAGAGGTGTCGAGCCCCATGATCGTGGGCGGGCGGGCGCCGGTCTTGCTATTGCCGGCGGGATTTGCCCGGCATACAGAGAATGAAATCCGAGCTGCCCTGTGCCACGAGCTGGCGCACATCCAACGGCGGGACTACCTGTTGAATGTGGCCTGCCAAGTGGCAGCATTGCCGCTGGCCTGGCATCCAGTTGTGGATTGGGTACAGCAGCGGATACACATGACGCGTGAGATGGTTTGCGATGCAATGGCGGCACAGGAAATGAAGTCCCATCTGGGATACGCGAAGTGCCTGCTGGCGCTGGCGCACAGCATGCTTGGAGAGCGCGGCATGGCTGCGCAGGCGCAATTTCTGGGGTTATTCGGCAACCACACACTGGAGGAACGAGTGATGCGTCTGATGGACACAACCACCATGAGTGTGCGGGCGAAGGCAGCCCGTGTGGTAAGTGGCGCGGCGATGATGATCGCCACGGGCGTGATCGCGGGAATGTTTCATGTCACGCCGACGATGGCGCAGGCAAACGTTCTGCCGCAAGCAACGCAGAACCCTCCGGCAGAGGCCCCGGCTCCTGTGCCGGAGCCTAAGGCTACCTCTCCGTCCGCAGCTACGCACCACGACACGACGCCCGCTACTCCGAAAAAACGCACCCACATCCATCGCGATGGAGGCGATGGCGAAAGCCGCGAATCTGCCCTGGCGGAGCAACGGCTCATCGATAAGGATGTTCAGCATCTGCGGAGGCAACTGGCAGAGGTTGGGCCAAAGGTAAACAGTCCCGAGTTTAAGCAGCAGATGGACGATCTGCGGAGACAAATGGCGGAGGTTGGGCCAAAGGTAAACAGTCCCGAGTTTAAGCAGCAGATGGACGATCTGCGGAGACAAATGGCGGAGGTTGGGCCGAAGGTAAATAGTCCCGAGTTTAAGCAGCAGATGGACGATCTGCGGAGACAGATGGCGGAGGTTGGGCCAAAGGTAAACAGTCCCGAGTTTAAGCAGCAGATGGACGATCTGCGGAGACAAATGGCGGAGGTTGGGCCGAAGGTAAATAGTCCCGAGTTTAAGCAGCAGATGGACGATCTGCGGAGACAGATGGCGGAGGTTGGGCCGAAGGTAAACGGTCCGGAGTTTAAGCAGGAGATGGACGATCTGCGGAGACAGATGGCGGAGGTTGGGCCAAAGGTAAACAGTCCAGAGTTCAAGCAGCAGATGGACGATCTGCAAAAGGAAATGCAAAAGCAGATGGAGGAGTTCAGCCGGGAGTTTCCTCACTCGCCCAATCCCTAGGTGAAGCAGCGCAGCTAGAAGACATCCCCGAGGTAATGCCCGAAGTCCTGGCGCAGCTTGCTTTTCAATAGTTTCCCGGTTGAGGTGTGGGCGAGCTCGTCCACGAATACAAAACCGTCAGGTACGTGCCAGCGTGGAAAGCTGCGCTCCAGGAAGGTGCGGAGCTCGGAAGCATCTACTACGAAACCATCTTTCAATATGACAAGAGCTAGTGGACGCTCTTGCCATTTGCTGTGGGGCACGGCGATAACCGCGGCTTCCCTCACCGCCTCGTGTGCCACCAGGGCATTTTCCAGGTCGACAGAGCTGATCCACTCGCCGCCGGACTTGATCAGGTCCTTCAGACGATCGGTGATTTTCAAGTAGCCTTCGGAGTCAATCGCGCCTACGTCGCCGGTGCGGAACCAGCCGTCGGCGGTCCACTTGTCAGCCTGATCGAGGTTGTAATAACTGCCCGCTATCCATGGCCCACGGACCTGCAATTCGCCTGTGGTTATGCCGTCTCTGGCTGCTTCGCCCTGATCGCCAACGGTGCGGGTCTCGATGAAGGGCAGCGGCAATCCTTGCTTGGCGCGCTGGGCGTACCTTTGATCTTCTGTCCAACTGTGCATGTGCGGCTTGAGCGTAGCGGCCGTACCAACAGGAGTGGTTTCGGTCATGCCCCATGCGTGCACCAAGTGCACGCCGAGCTTGTCGAAGCGGCGGAACAGAAACTCGGGAGCTGCAGAACCGCCTACCGTGAACCGTAATCCAGCGGCCAACTTCCACCGGCCGGGATGGCTTTCGAGTGTATTCAGCACGCCCATCCAAATCGTAGGAACTCCGCCGGCGAGCGTCACCCGTTCGTTTTGCAACAGGTCAAGTAGGGCCTCGGGCTTAAGGTTGCAGCCAGGCAAGACCAGCTTGCTTCCATTCATGGCCGCGGCATACGGGAAGCCCCACGAGTTCACGTGGAACATGGGCACGATCGGGGAGAACCGTGTCGTTGCGACTGAAGTTCAGCTGGTCGGGGAGAGAGATGGCGAGAGAATGCAGGGCGATGGCCCGATGAGAATAGAGGACTCCTTTTGGGCAGCCTGTAGTTCCCGAGGTGTAGCACAGGGCCGCTGCATCCTCTTCCGCAATCTCGACTTCGTTCGGCTCTGCACTCCCTTCCATCAGGAAATCCTCATACGGCTCGCCTCCCTCGGGGAGCCTGCCGGTGCCGTGATCGACGACAAAGACGCGTTCAAAATCGACTTTGTGCCGGATCTGCTCGAAGAGGTCGAGTAGCACATCATCCACAATCAGAAAGCGGTCGCGGGCGTGATTGACGATGTAAGCGAGTTCGTCCGGATGCAGTCGCAGGTTAAGGGTGTGCAGTACGGCTCCAGTGATGGGAATGCCGAAATACGCTTCCAGATGGGCATGCCCGTTCCACATAAGTGTGGCGACGCGATCTCCTTGGGCAACACCCGCAGCTTCGAGGGCAGCCGCCAATTGCCTGGAACGTCTGCGGAGATCTCGATAGGTGTAGCTGTGGCGAGAACCGTCAGGCTGCATGGAGACGATTGAGACATCGGGGAAAAGTGTGCCCGCACGCTCCAGCATGTTGTTGACGAGCAGGGGCGATGACATCATGGTGGACTTCATGGAACCTCCATGAACCGGTAGCTTTATTCGAATCAGGGTCTGCGGAAGCTGTCGATCATCAGATCACAGTCATGCTGAGAACGCCAGCCTTGCTAATCGCCCATTCGCAGTTCCAACGGTTTCAGGACAAACACGCGTGGTAGCAAACGGAGGCATGGGCTGCTTGTAGTGTCTGTGTGAGAACCAGAAGAGAAACCGCAGGTCCCTCCAGGTCCCTCCACTACGCTGCGCTCCGGTCCCGGCGTGCCCTGGAAGCATAAGTGGAGGGACCTGCTTTCTCTTCACATCCCCATAACAGATCTACAGGGTGGCACTTACCCTAAACTTTGTCATCCCGCCTGCCCCGGCGTGCCGTGGGAGCGAACTCCGGATTTCCTACTCCGCTGCGCTAATCAACGGCCACGTATGCGGCTTTCAGTAAGGAAAGCCGCATGAACTCTATCGACACCATGAAGCCTGACAGGAAATCCGGAGGTAGCCGAGGGACCTGCGGTGCGCCTTCCCATCAAACAACTCCCTACAACCCTGTCCACCCACCTCCCCCGATGCCAGGGTGGACCACTGCTTTTAACTTTGTCATCCCACCTGCCCCGGCGCGCCGTGGGAGGAGCCGACTTGCCTATGGCAAGTTGAGAAAGAAATGACACTGCAGAATCGCCATGGATGCGAGGCCCGGAGGGCCGACCGCTAAACGTGAGCCCAGCCCGGAAGGGCTGGGGCTCAATCCCGAAGATGATCTGCCTGCCCCGGCCTGCCGTGGGAGCGCCGTAGGTGCGGCACTAAACAAGGGCCCTCTCGGACCGTGTCATCCCGAGCGTACTCAGATTTCCTGCTACCCGGCTCCTACCAACGTCGTGGCACTCAAGGGATCGCGGATTTGATAGGCTGCTGCCGCGCGGCCGTCGCCATCTTAAGGATGGACTCTGTTATCACTTCGGGCTGGTCGATGAGAACCATGTGAGTGCTGTTCCAGGCAATGATATGTTTGCTGTTTCGTGACAACGCCAATAGTTTTGCTTGTAATTTCGGATAGCCCGGGGATTCGTTTGGAGTGCTGATCACGATGAGCGGCATGTCGCCAAGCGGAAACGGAGATTTGCCTGTAACCGTTGCAAGATCCGAAAAGCAGTCCTCGGCCATTTCGTAATCCGGGCGAACGGGATTCTCAGAGAGGGCCCAGGTGTGCAGTTCCTGATCGTGTTTCGGCAACTTGCTGAAATTCACATTGTCCTGGAAGTCGAGAGCGATTGGCGCTTGAGAAATCGAGCGTCGGCGGACTATAGCTCTGCGGCAAGGTATGCGAGCGTGTTGCTTGCCGCGGGCGACCTGAGCGGGAATGAACGCATGGTCGACAATGACCATGCCAACTATGTTGTTGGGATAGCTGGCCGCGTAGAGCCGCGCCCACTGAGCTCCCACTGAGAATCCGACGAGAACATAAGGACCATCGACCGGTGCTCTCAGAATCAATTGATGGATTTCATTGACTCGTTGTTTGCAAGTGGGTGCTGTCGCCCCCTTGAGAGGATCGCTCCACGCGGTTCCCGATGGATCGAAGGTACAAACGCGGGTGAATTTCGCCACCTCGGGTTGAACCAGCGCCCAGTCGAAAGAAAACGCGCCGGCGATCATGACCGTTGGGCTTCCCTGGCCAAGGCAGTAAAGGTGCACGCGATAGCCGCCCACGTCCACGAGAGTGCCAATGGGCAGCGGCCTTGATTTAGTGGGAGTCTGACTCTTACCTGTCAAGCTCGACGACAAAATCAACATCACACATAAGACGGCACGGCGAGTAGACATGAGATTCATTTGTCATTTGTGATGATCGGATCCCTGGTGGACGAAGGCCCGGTTGGCGACAGTGCTAAGAAGCATGCGCTCCGCCCCCTGGCTCGACAAGACACCATTCCAGAGCACCGTCCCTTCGCGGATCACAATGCCGGCGGGAAAGGAATCGACATGGAAGACGCTCAGCTCTGCATTGGGCACTATGACCATATGAACGTTGGCCGGCAAATTCCGCTGCCACTCGCGCAAAGCCATCGAGATTTGACTGGACGGGACATCGTCCCGGCCGGTGTTGGCACTCCAGCTGGTGATTGCGTAAATGGTCTGTTGCGGTGCGAGCCTGGCTAGACGGCTCGCCTCCTCTGAGGCGTTTGGTGACCAAAGAACAAAGGGAAACAAAATCACTGTGCCTCGCTTCAGTGCGATCGGGCGCGGCGCGAGTTTGCCGTTCGTGAGCGTAAATCCGTGCAATCCACTCAGAGGGACTTGCGTCCCTACCATTTGCTGCCTTTGCAACGACGCCTGCATGGGTGAATCATCTGCTGTGCCTTGCCAGCTCTGCATCTGTGCGATGGCTGCCAATTGATGCATCGCTTCCTGCCCGGAGGGTTCATCTCGGCCTTTTGCCAGGGAAACGCAGCGCACAGCATCGTTGAACAAAACACTTGCAGATGCGTTTGCTTCTTTTCCCTCAAGTGCCTTTCCACTGGCAAGCAGCGGCAGGGTGACAGCATTCTGCGTCGCGCATAGGTTGAAAGCCATTTTATTGAGCCCGTCACTTAGTCCCTCGGATGCATCGATGACCTGATCGATGGCAAAGTGGATTTCCGCATCGTAGGGAAAATCTTTTAACAGTGAACGCACCACCAACTCTGCAGAGCCCGGGTCGTTCAGGCCGAGTAGAGCTTGCACCAGCAAGACCATTGCCCTCTTTCTCTCCGGCGGCTGAGGGAGGGCAAGGTACTTGGTGAGTGCGGCGCGGGCAGGCCCGAACTCCTGACCGAATAGGCACAAGTTGCCTAGAGCGATCAGTTCTTTTTCATCCGCGTCCAGCGACGACGCATTCGAAGAGAGTGCCCGGCAGTCACGGGAAGCGCGGGCAATGCCAATTTGCAAGGCTAACCGGTCGGCATCGGTTAGATCGTCGGGCTGCGTCCGCGACGCCTGGAATGGTGCAAACGCCGCCTTGTAAGCTTCCGAGGGAGAAAGAGGCTTCCCATTCTCTTGCGCAAGGCTTCGACCGCATATCAGCGCCAGCAGAAGGTGCACGAAGACCGACTTGCGATTCCGGGTTGCCTCCCCTCGCCAATGCGCAAAGGGTGACCTTCGGCTTCCATGCCCCATCCTGGTTCGCAGCACACTCACCGGTTTCCGGCCCTTTTTTGAGAACTATACTCCATGGCTTGTGCGAACCCTCAAGAGCGCCGCGCTTTCTCTTGACGATAACAAACAGGTGTAGTAAACCATAATACACCTGTAGGAGCGAAAGTGGCTGAACCCAAATTATCCAAGCTCGAATTTCAGATCATGGAGGCGCTCTGGACGCAAGGCGAGGCCTCCATCCGCGAGATTCAAGAGACATTTCCTGCTAAGCGCAGGCCCGCATATACAACCATCCAGACCACCGTTTATCGCCTGGAAGCGAAGAATATCGTTCGCCGGGTGAAGAAGGTTGGCAACTTCCACATCTTCGCGGCGGCGGTTTCACGCAGCGCCGCACAACGCAGATTGATCGACGACCTGCTGGCATTGTTCGGCGGCCGCACACAACCCGTGATGGCGCACCTGATTGAATCCGGCAAGCTCACACTCGAGGACGTAAAGGAGGCAGAGAAGGCGCTCCGCCAACTGGAAAGGAAGGATAGGTCGTGATTGCGAAATACTTCTCTGAAATGCCGGCGGCAATGGCACCAGCGATGGCTAACCACCTCTGGCAGTCGACGCTATTCGCAGCGCTGGCCGCGATCCTAACGCTGGCTTTTAAGAGAAACCAGGCACGGATTCGCCATCATCTGTGGCTGGCAGCTTCGTTGAAGTTTCTCGTCCCCCTCTCACTACTGATCGGCCTCGGCAGGCGTCTGGCCACTCCGCGGTTTTCACTGAGCGGGCGGAGCGGACTGTTTTCGGCGGTGGAAGGCTTTAGCCAGCCTTTCACCTTCCTCGTTGTCGCGCCGGTTAACCATGCGACAAATGCTGCTTCCCTGCTTGCCGTGCTGCCGGGGTTGATCGCGGCGGTGTGGCTATGCGGTTTTGTCGCGGTGGTTATCCTTTGGTCTGTGCGCTGGCGTCGCATTGCTCGCGGCGGCACATCGCTCGACGCCTATGGAGCAAGGACGCGAAGTGGATGCGCTGCGGCAGCTGGAGAAGATTGGAGGAGTGCGCAGGCCGATGACGCTCTTGTTGTCGCGGGACTCTGTTCTGGAACCCGGGATCTTCGGCATCTTTCGGCCGGTCCTGTTGTGGCCGGCGACGATCTCCGAACACCTTCAGGACTCGCACCTCAAGGCGATCCTTGCGCACGAGGTATCGCATGCGCGGAGTCGCGACAATCTGGCGGCCGCGATGCACATGGCGGTGGAAGCCATCTTCTGGTTTCACCCCATGGTTTGGTGGCTGGGAGCACGCCTGGTGGAGGAACGCGAGCTCGCCTGCGATGAAGCAGTGTTGCAGCTGGGCAATCCACCGTCGATCTACGCCGAGAGCATTTTGAAGACTTGCGAATTCTGCGTGGGATCGGATCTGGCTTGCCTCTCTGGAGTTACGGGCGCCGAGCTGAAGAAACGCATTGTGCGCATCATGACTCCGACCCCGGCAGAGAAGCTTAGCCCCGGCAGAAGGCTTCTGCTGGCTTCGGTGGGAATTGCGGCCGTTACTGGACCTGTATTCTTCGGCCTATGGAACACCCCGCAGGTCCGTGCGCAATCACCCCGGGCGAGTAACCCGCAAGCGGCGGTAGATTTTGCAGCCCTAACCCTAGACGCCCCAATCCCACGCTCCTCCCAGGCCGCAGGCGCGCAGCAAATCTACCACGTGGGACCGGGTGTTTCTGCACCCACCCTCATCTTCGCACCTGACCCGGAATACTCTGAAGAGGCCAGGCGGGCGAAGTATCAAGGGGTCTGCGTTGTGTCGTTGATTGTGGACCCCCAAGGGAACCCTAAACGCCTGCAGGTGGTACGTCACCTGGGAAAGGGCTTGGACCAGAAAGCGGTCGAGGCGGTGCGGCAGTATAAATTCGAGCCGGCGATGCGCAACGGCGAACCTGTAGCGGTGGAAGTGAACATCGAGGTGAACTTCAGAATCAATTAAACGCATTTGCTAGTTACAGAGAAAGGACAAGTCATGGAGTACTTGTCTGGAGTATGGGCGGCAATCGCACCGGTGGTGGGCAACCACCTTTGGCAGTCAACGCTGTTCGCAGCCGCAGCTGCAATGATGACGTTGGCTGCGCGGAAGAACCAGGCACGGGTTCGTTATCGACTGTGGCTGGCGGCATCGCTAAAGTTTCTCATTCCTTTTTCGCTGCTGATCACCCTCGGCGGCCACCTGGCCAGACCGCGCAATTCGGCAAACGTGCAGAGCGATTTGTATTCAGTGGCGCAAGTAATAGGTCAGCCCTTTACCGGCACCGCCGCTCCGAGCGTTGTGCCGATTGCACGGGCGGCGAGCGCCGATCTTCGTCCCCTATTACAAGAGGCTCTCATCGCCGTTTGGCTGTGCGGTTTTGTTGCTGTGCTCGGTCTATGGTCGTGGCGCTGGCGGCGCTTTTCTCGAACGATGCGCGGCGCGGTGACCATAACGCAAGGGCGTGAAATAGATGCGCTGCGGCGCTTGGAGCAGATCGCCGGAGTGCGAAGGCCGATCGCGTTGGTGTGCTCACAGGCCTCACTGGAACCAGGTATCCTGGGCATAGTTCGGCCAGCGCTCATATGGCCAGCCGGAATCTCCGCGCAGCTTACCGATGCGCACCTCGAGGCGATTATCGCTCATGAGGTATGGCATGTGCGCCGTCGCGACAATCTGGCTGCGGCGATGCATATGGTGGTGGAAGCCATCTTCTGGTTTCACCCCCTGGTTTGGTGGTTGGGAGCCCGGCTGGTAGAGGAACGCGAACGAGCCTGCGATGAAGAAGTATTGCGGCTGGGCAATCCACCGCAGGTCTACGCTGAGAGCATTCTGAAGACCTGCGAATTCTGCGTGGGATCACTGCCGGCTTCCGTATCCGGAGTTACGGGCGCCGATCTCAAGGGCCGGATCGTTCGGATCATGACCGAGCGTGTGGCGCGCGAACTGGATTTCGGTAAGAAGCTGTTGTTCGTTGCCGCTGGATTGCTGACCGTCGCCGCGCCGATCGTGTTTGGCCTGCAAAACACAACGCCCAGCCCGGCGACTCCGGAAGCCAAGAGCACGGCCGTCGATACGCATGGGTACGATGTTGCTTCGATCAAACCAAACAAATCCGGCACCAATATGGTCAGGATGATGATCAAACCCGACGGGCTATCAGCAATGGGCGCCACACTGGACATGCTCATTCAAAATGCATACGAGATCCAGGACTTCCAGATCGTAGGAGCACCCAAATGGATTAGCTCGGACAGATACGATATCGAGGCAAAAATGGACAGCGCTCAAATGGACAGGTTAAAGACGCTTAGCCAAGATGAGAGCCGGCAGGAGTCGAAGCGTATGCTTCAGGCGCTTTTGGCGAACCGTTTCCAGCTGGCGACTCACCGCGAAACAAAAGAACTTCCCGGCTATGCCCTCGTTATTGCGAAGGGTGGTTCCAAGCTGCACGAAGCGAAGCCAGGCGATACTTACCCGAACGGAATTAAAGGCCCCGATGGCAAGCCTGGAACAGGCCTGATGATCATGGGAGGACTTGGGGGACCGGTCACCGGTCAAGGGATTAATATCGAGGGCCTGGTGCGGTTACTGTCGCAGCAACTGGGCCGCACCGTTGTGGATGAGACAGGGCTTACAGGCAACTACGACTTCACCTTGCAATGGACCCCGGATGAACGGGCAGGTTCGATGCCTGACGCGTCTCAAGGCGGTGGCGCAAGGTCTGAAGATGCACCGCCCCCTGATTCTTCCCGGCCTTCTATCTTCACGGCGATTCAGGAGCAGCTTGGGCTGAAACTGGAGTCCCGGAAAGTCCCCGTGGAGATGCTGGTCATCGATCACGTCGCGGCGCCGTCGGAAAATTAATGGCCACGCGCATCGCAGGAGAACCAGGCTTGAGTAAGAAGTTGTCGCTCGTCATTGCGGGAACGATGGCCGTAGTTCTACCGATCGTGTCTGCTCAGCTCAACGCCGCACAAAGCAACGTTGAGCCACAGAGCGCAAATTCCACCGTCGATCTGCCTGGGTTCGAGGTCGCTTCGGTGAAGCCGCATAAATCCGGCGAGGGATCTACGTTATTGCTCACGGCCGATGGATTGACGGCGAAACGGGTCACCGTGAAATTCCTCATTAAACAGGCCTATGGCGTCGAAGATGATGAGATCTCAGGAGCACCGAACTGGCTCGACTCCGAAACTTACGATGTCGACGCAAAGGTGGCGAGCGCTGACTTAGCTGCCCTGGGCAAGCTTGATCAAGAACATCGCCTCCGCATGCTTCAACCGGTCCTGGCGGAACGCTTCCAGCTAAAAGTGCACCGAGCACCTAAGGAAATTCCGGTGTATGCACTTGTCATCGCCAAGAACGGTCCCAAACTCCACGCGGCAAAGCCGGGCGATACTTACGCTGACGGAATCAAGCGTCCTGACGGTACGCCCGCCGGACGTCCGGGAATGATGATGTGGAGTAGAGGCCGCCTCGTTGCACAAGGGATTCCGATTGCCTCCCTGCTGCCGCCGTTAACGCAGCAACTGGAACGCACCGTTCTCGACAAGACCGGGCTGAAAGGAACGTACGACATCACACTACTGTGGACGCCAGAGGACGTCCAGCCACCGATGCCTAACGGCGCGGAAGGCAACCGGCAAGGGAGCGCTGCTGCTGATTCTTCAGGGGCTTCTATCTTCACGGCCATCCAGGAACAGCTCGGGCTGAAACTGGAATCACAAAAGGGTCAGGTCGAGGGCCTGGTCATCGATCATGTGGAGAGGCCGTCGGAGAACTAACCGGAGATTAGAGTGAAATAAAGGACTTAGCCGCAATGCCTGCTCAATTTCACGATACCGGCGAAGACTTAGGGCGCTTAGGGCGCTTAAGGCGCACAATTCCCCCGCATCGCTGTGGGGACTAAGGCTCGGGAAAAAGGCCGCGTCGCCTTCCTGTACTCCCGGGCTGACGAATGCTAGGCTAAGTAGGCCACTACAGAGGGTCGACGAGGCTAACCGCGGCGGCAAATAAAATTCGTGCGGTCGAACAAATTTGTCGCTTCCGAACGTCTTATATAAGGCTCTCCACACCATCGTTGCTGGCTTGTGTCCGAAATACCGGGTCCGATCTCAAGAAAAGGGTTCCCGACCATGAGCAACCGTGCCGCACGCAAACTGGATTTCGTTCTAAGGTTCCTGCTGTGCATGGTCTTCGTGACCACGAGGCACGTCACCCACATCCAAGCACAAGCCAAGGCAGAAAATTCGGGGCAAAACATTGCCGACACGTGGCAAGGTACGCTGCACGCCGGTCGAGACCTGCGCACCATAGTCAAAATCTCTAAGGCGGATGACGGCGGTTACAAGGCGGTCTTCTACAGCATCGACCAGGGCGGCGACAGCCTTCCGGTGACCAAGATTACGCTGGAGGGCACCACGGTAAAAATGGCGCTCGCGATGGGCGGGACCTATGAGGGCAAGCTGAGTGCAGATGGCAAGACGATTACAGGCGCCTTGAGCCAAGGGCCGAAACCCCTCCCCCTAAACCTGACGCGCGCCACACCCGAGACGGCGTGGACCATTCCCCCGGCTGAACCTAAGATGCTGCCGATGGACGCGAATGCTCATCCCAGCTTCGCGGCCGCCACCATCAAGGCGAGTCCTCCCAACAAACCCGGCAAGGGATTTGGTTTTAGGGATGGTCATTTTGTAACCATGAACACCAATCTCGACGATCTCATCGCGTTTGCGTACGGGCTTCACACCATGCAGATCACTGAGGCACCACCCTGGTTCGGCACGGATCTTTACGACATCGAGGCCAAGCCGGATACGGAAGGGCAGCCTAGCTTGAAGCAGATGCAAATGATGGTGCAAAAGTTGCTGGCGGATCGTTTCAAGCTGACCTTTCATCACGACAAGAAAGAGCTATCCGCTTATGTGATCACCGTGGCAAGCGGTGGGCCGAAGATGACCAAGAGCACCGCCGGACCGAACGACCCACCGGGTTTCCGTTTCGGGGGACTTGGGGATCTGATGGTGAAAAATCTGAGCGTGGCGGATTTTGCCACCTGGATGCAGTCAGTCGTCATGGACAAGCCGGTGGTGGATCAAACCGGACTTCCGGACAGATACGATTTTGAGTTGAAATGGACGCCGGACGACTCGCAATTCGCGCAATTCAAAGGGACCTCCCCGAAGGTGCCGCCCCCGACCGATGACCCCAATGCGCCGCCGGTCCTTTTCACCGCAATGCAAGAGCAACTCGGACTGAAAATGGGGCCGGCAAACGTGCCCGATGATGTGATCGTCATCGATCATGTCGAGAAGCCGTTGGAAAATTAATGCCGGCGAACGGGAACCGGAACGACCGAGCAGCGTAGTAACAGATATAGTTCGTGCCACCGAGCAGGGTGGTGAGGTCCGGAGGTCTTATGTTCAAGTTCTACGTCATCGTTGGCTGGCTTGTTCCGAGGTTACCGGGTCCGATCCCGATGAAAGGATTCTCCGAATCATGAGTGACCGTCCTGCTCGCAAACCCGATTTCATCAGAAGGGTTCTGCAGTTCGTGGCTGTCTTGTCGACCGTCGCCGCGACAGCCTTCTTCGGTTCGGTACACATCACCCACGTCCGTGCGCAAGCCAAACCTGAAAATGCGACTCAGAGTATCGCCGACACCTGGCAGGGCACGCATCCACCCCGGCAGAGACCTGCGCATCGTGGTCAAGATCTCAAAGGCAGATGACGGCGGGTACAAATCGGTCAAAGTTCCCGGATGACGTGATTGTGATCGATCATGTCCAGAAGCCTTCCGAGAACTGACGCGGGGACGAACCTCGGGGAACCTCAAAAATGACCTGGCGGCGAGCGCAGAAAATCTTCTACCTGGTTTGCCTGCTGGCGGCGAGTGCCTTTCCGCGCATCGCCGCGGCATTAGACTACAGTGGCCAGGTTACCTATGGCGGCTTGCCTCTACCTGGCGCTACAGTAATAGTTACACAGGGGGCAACCAAGGTGAGCGCGGTCACTGACCAGGGCGGCCTTTACACCATTCCCAACCTGTCGGACGGCCCGGCAAAGATCGAGATCGAGATGCAGTGCTTCTCGACCGTTCATGCCGATATAACAATTTCGCCGGCGACGGCCCCGGGTAAGTGGGAGCTGAGCCTGCTGCCACTCGACCAGATCACGAAGCTAACCAAGCTTCCGCCTGCGCCGATCCCTTCCATCAGTCTAAAGCCCAAAACCCCTGCCGCGCCCGGCGCCCCGAATGAGAACGCCGCCGAATTACCAAAGCCGGCGGACGAAGCAAGCCAGCAATCCAATGACGGCTTCCTGGTCAACGGCAGCGTCAACAACGCCGCAACGTCCCGGTTCTCACTCGATCAGGCCTTTGGCAACCGTAGGACTAATAGCAGGAGCCTCTACAACGGCGGGCTGGCCGCCGTCTACGATACCTCCGCCCTCGATGCACGCCCCTACTCGCTCACCGGACTCAATACCCCCAAGCCCAATTTCAATACCATCACCGGCATCTTCAACTTCGGCGGACCGTTGAAGATTCCACATCTGCTGCCGCGTGGGCCTAACTTCGTCGTGGCCTACAAATGGACCCGCAGCCGTACTGCCGAGACTGATCCCGGACTTGTTCCGACAGAAGCGGAGCGGACAGGTGATCTTTCCAATCTGGTCAACCCGCTCGGCCAACCGGTCATCGTCTACGATCCCGCAACTGGCCTGCCCTTCCCCGGCAATCTCGTCCCTGTCAGCTCCCAGGCCCAGGCGCTGTTGCAGCTCTACCCGTCGCCGAATATTACCGGCAACCCGCTGTATAACTACCAGGTGCCCGTGCTCAACAGCACCCATCAGGACGCGCTGGTGTCGCACCTGGACAAGACACTCGGCCGCAGAGACGAGCTCTATGGCAGCTTCAACTTTCAAAGCAGCAGGGGCAGCAGCGCCGACCTCTTCGGCTTCGTCGATAAGACTGACACGCTGGGCATCAATACCAATATCAACTGGTCTCACCGCTTCAACCAGCGGCTCTTCCTTTTTGCGGGCTATCACTTCAGCCGGCTCAGAACGCAAATAGCGCCTTATTTTGAAAACCGGCAGAACATTTCCGGAGATGCCGGCATTTCCGGCAACAACCAGGACCCGACGAACTGGGGGCCCCCGGCGCTCACCTTCTCCAGCGGCATTACACCGCTCACGGATCAGAACAGCGCGTTCAATCGTAACCGTACCGATAGCTTTTCCGGATCGGTAGGCATCTATCGCGGCCGCCACAACATTACCCTCGGCGGCGATCTGCGCAAGCAGCAATACAACGATTTCTACCAGCAGAACCCGCGAGGCATCTTCACCTTTACCGGCGCTGCCACGCAAGGCGTATCCAACGGCGTCGCTAGTGCCGGCTCTGACCTGGCCGACTTTCTCATTGGCGTGCCGGATACCAGCCAGATTGCCTTCGGGAACGCGGATAAGTATTTCCGCCAGCCCGTCTACGACCTATACGGCACAGACGACTGGCGCATTCTGCCCAACCTGACCATCAATGCCGGTCTGCGCTGGGATTACGGCTCGCCGATCACAGAGATTCATGGCCGGCTGGTAAATCTTGATGTGCTTTCTGGCTTTACCAAAGTTGAGCCCGTGCTGGGCAGCGATCCGATCGGCCCGCTCACCGGGAACCATTATCCCAGTTCACTCATCCGCCCGGACAAACTCGGTTTCGAGCCGCGCGTCGGAATCTCCTGGCGGCCGATCCCTGCTTCGACCATCGTGGTGCGCGCCGGCTATGGCATCTATGACGACACCTCGGTGTACCTGACCTCGGTACTCCAACTCGCGCAGCAAGCCCCAATCTCAACAAGTCTGAGCGTCTCGAACAGCCCCGACTGCCGGCTTACGCTGGCGAATGCCTTTGAGCAATGCTCCTCGATCACCGCCAACACCTTCGCTGTCGATCCCAACTTCCGCGTCGGCTATGCGCAAACCTGGCAATTGTCGATCCAGCGCGACCTGCCCGGGGCGTTGCAGCTCACGGCGAGTTACCTCGGCGTCAAAGGCACGCGAGGGGTGCAGCAGTTCCTGCCCAACACGTACCCCATCGGAGCAGCCAACCCCTGTACCAGCTGTCAATCAGGCTTTACGTATCAAACTTCGGGCGGCGATTCCACGCGGCAAGCGGGGCAGGTCCAGCTGCGCCGCAGGCTGCGCAGCGGCTTTACCGCGTCGCTCCTCTATACGTTTTCGAAGTCCATTGACGATGACGCGTACCTGGGTGGCCAGGGTCATGTGCTCGCCGGCAACCAGAGTGCGGCGCCCCCGGCAGGGCAAGGCTCGGGACAAGGATCGGGTGGGGGCTCCGGACAAGGCTCGTCGGGAAGCACGGCCACGACCACGCAAAGCGCATCGACCGCATCGACCATCGCGCAAAACTGGCTCAACCTGCATGCCGAGCGTTCGCTTTCCAGTTTCGATCAACGTCACCTCCTCAACCTGCAGGCCCAATACACCAGCGGTGAAGGCCTCCGCGGTGGAACCCTGATGGGAGGCTGGCCCGGCAGGCTGCTCAAGGAGTGGACTTTCGTTACCACGGCTGTGGTGGGCACCGGCCTGCCACAGACCCCGGTTTACTTAGCTGCCGTTCCCGGCACGGGAGTCACGGGCACAATCCGCCCCAACCCTACCGGCGCACACATCTACGCCGCCCCTGCCGGCCTGCATCTCAACCCCGCCGCTTACAGTGCGCCTCTGACAGGCCAATGGGGAACGGCGAGCAGGAACTCGATCACCGGTCCCGGCCAGTTCAGCCTCGACAGCTCAGTCAACCGAACTTTCCGCCCTAGCGGACGGTTTTTCCTGGATTTGAAAGTATCGGCAACCAATATGTTGAATCACCCGGTGTTTACTGGCTGGAACACGACCGTGAACAGCACGCAATTCGGTCTGCCGCTTAGCCCCAACCCGATGCGCAGCCTGGAAACCCAGCTGCGCTTGAGGTTCTGAGATGAAACAGAGTTCACTTCATCATCCGCTCACCACCCCGGATCCAAGGGGAGGCAAATCGTGGGAGTTCTGCGGCTCCATCCATCCCTCCGTAACGGCTGCCGAGGTAAGCGCCGCCCTCCTCTTTGTCATCCCGAGCGCAGCCGAGTTTCCTGCCACGCCGCTCCGAGACACGTCCGCGTGTGCGGTTTTCTGTAAGGGAAAACCGCATGAAGCTCGCCAACGCCACCAACCTCAACAGGAAATTCGGCAAGCCGAGGGACCTGCTGTGCGCCCTTCCCACACGCAACTGCTTCTGAAAGTAACTTCTGACAAATCGTGGCAAATCTTGATCGCTCTCCTTCTCCTTATCACCGCAGCGCACGCGACCGCGCAGCAAATTGGCCAAAACACGTCCGCCACTCCCTCGGGAACCTACACCCTCACCGCTAAGTCGCAATTGGTCGTCGAGACCGTTGTGGTCAAAGATAAGCAGGGGAAATTCATTCCTGGACTCAGCGCCAAAGACTTTACGGTCACTGAAGACGGCGCTGCACAGACGATCCGCTTCTGCGAGCACCAGGATCTCGCCGCCGAGGAGGCGCCGGTAGCCCCCGCTGCACCCGGCACGGAACAGATCAAACTGTACAAGCAACTCACGCGAACGCAGATTGCTCCTGAAGCGCCCGAAAACAGCCGCTATAAGAACCGTCGCTTGCTCGCGCTCTACTTTGATATGACTGCCATGCGCCCGGCCGACCAGCTCCGCGCCCTTTCGGCCGCGGAGAAGTTCCTGCGCACGCAAATAACAACCGTCGACCTCGTCGCCATTCTCCGCTACCAAGGCGGCTCGGTCGACATCCTTCAAGACTTCACTGCCGATCGCAACAAGCTGCTCAGCATTCTCGAGACCATGATTGTCGGCGAAGGTCAAGGCTCTGCCGAAACCATCGACGACGCAAGCAGCGCCGACACAGGCGCGGCGTTTGGCCAGGACGACACCGAGTTCAATGTCTTCAACACCGATCGCCAGCTCTCCGCGCTGCAGACCGCGGCTAAGATGCTCAGCCAGTTGAACGAGAAGAAGTCTTTGATCTACTTCGCCAGTGGACTCCACCTCAACGGCATTGATAACCAGGCGCAGCTACATGCCACTGTCGACGCCGCTATCCGCGCCGGCGTCTCCTTCTGGCCAGTGGACGCGCGCGGCCTGGTTGCCCAGGCTCCGCTAGGGGATGCGACGCAAGGATCGCCGGGCAATTCCGGCATGTATTCCGGCACCGCGGCCATTGCCAACACGACCAACTTCCAACAATCGCAGGACACGCTCTACGCCCTCGCCGGCGACACCGGAGGCAAAGCGCTTTTCGATAACAACGACTTGACGCGCGGCATCGTCCAGGCTCAGGAATCCGTCTCCGACTACTATGTGATCGGCTACTACACCAGCAATACGGCCAGGAACGGCCACTTCCGCCGGGTAAAAATCTCCCTCAACCAGAACGAGACCGCCAAGCTCGATTACCGCCAGGGCTACTACGCTGACAAGGAGTTCAGCCGCTTTACCACGGTCGACAAAGAGCGTCAGTTGGAAGACGCGCTCATGCTTGAGGATCCGATCACCGACCTTTCGATCGCCATGGAGATCGATCACTTCCAGCTCAACCGGGCTGAATATTTCGTGCCCATCATTATCAAGATCCCCGGCCGCGAGCTCGCGCTGGCCAAACGCGGAGGCGCCGAGCACACGCTGATCGACTTCGTCGGCGAAATCAAAGACCTGGTCGGCGGCACCACAGTCAGTAATGTCCGCGACAACGTCAATATCAAGCTCACCGACGCAACCGCTGCCGAGCTGGCCCGGCGGCCCATCGAGTACGACACCGGGTTCACTCTCTTGCCCGGCAAGTACATGATCAAATTCCTGGCGCGCGACGATGAGACGGGCAGAATCGGCACTTATCAAACGAACTTCGTCATCCCAAATTTGAACAAGGAGGCCGCGCACGTCCCCATCAGCTCCGTCGTTCTTAGCAGCCAGCGAGTGGATCTTAAAGATGCCCTGTTCAACGCTCAGAAGACTAAGGACAGAACGAAAGAGGAAGATGTAAACCCACTGGTGCAGAATGGCCAGAAACTGATTCCCAGCGTAACTCGCGTCTTTCGCCAGAGCCAGAACATGTATGTCTATTTGCAGGCGTATGAGCAGGGAGTTGCCGCTGCCCAGCCGTTGGTGGCGTTTGTGAGTTTCTATCATGAGCAAACAAAAGCGTTTGAAACCCAACCGATGGAAATAACGAGCGGGTTGAATAATCGGCTCGAAACGATGCCTTTCAGCTTCAGCATTCCTCTTAGCCAGCTCCCACCCGGCGAATATGACTGCCAGATATCCGTACTGAATCCGACCGGGCAGAAGGCTGCCTTTTGGCAGGCTCAGGTCAAGGTTGTTCCGTGAGGGCTGGTAAGCCCGGGCTATCTGTGGAGAGGGCTGCGATGATGCGCGTGCGTTTACGGCAAACGGTTCCACTAGTTCTTGGGTTGGGAGCAGTCGCGCTGATTTTGCATCTTCCCGGCAGCGCTTCAAACTGTACAAATCCCGTGGCGGCCATGCCTACCTCTGACTGGCGCACAATCACTCCTCCGAAGGATGATGTCGAGGTCACTTACAGTACACCACATGGCTGGGTTGGGCTGAATCATATCTATGCGACTCATCAAGCATTGAGGCACAAGAGAAGGAGCCTGATACCGTGGATGATGCCGCAGGTGGTTACGGTGTTTCCATTTAGCCATGCTCTTGAGGCACCCGAAAACAGGGTGCCATTGTTCTATGTCGACCATTCAGACACAGCAGCACATATTGCGGATTTAAGTAACCATGAGATTCACCTTGCGCGTTTCATAACTCGGGGTAAGGAGCGTGAACTGACGGCGACCTCAGGCGCCTCCGTTTTCAATTTTGATCCGGGATTTTCGCCCCATCTGGAAATCCCGTTGAACGTGAGTGCTCTCTCCAACGACATTCTTACGATTCAGCCGGAGCGACCGTTAGCGGACGGGGAATACATCATTGTTGTTGGACCGGTCGCGGCGAGCGGTTTTGAATTCGAAATTAATTGCAGTCGAGAAGGCGGGAATTCCCTGCTTCGAATTGACGCCGAGTCTCCAAAGCAAAAATGAGGGGGGCCCAATGGCTAGGCCGACCAGATTATGGTTGCTTCTGCTGGCGGTTGCAGCAGCGCTGCTGTGGGTCGGTATCGTTTCGTTGCATCACGCGAAGCCGCCCGTCAGCACGCCGATAGCTGATCTGGGAACAACGATGCCGTTGAACCAACCGGGCGGCGGTGTTGCTCCGATGGAGGCGTACGAGGTCTACTCCGCTCTCTACCAGGCTCCGATGCAGGAGCCGCTGGTCTTCTCTGAGGATTCGCTGACCGATATTCCGCAGGTGAACGGCAGCTGCCTGAGGCCCGCGGCGCCTCAAGAGCATGAGATGACCGACGCCTTCGTTGCAGCCAACCAGCAGAGCCATCGCTGGGAACAGAAGTTTTCCATCCCGCAGGGCTACCGGCTGCTGCCGCACAACGAGCTTGCCCAGGCGCAGACATGCGCGGCGACACACGGACGAGAGGCTGCATCCTGCGAAAGCTACAAGCAACTCAGATATGTACGGTTGCTGGGAGTGCCGGGATTTGATCACGCGCACACCCGGGCATTGGTGTCGGTGATCAAGAGCTGCGGTCACCTTTGCGGGAGCGGTGGGATTTTCGCGGTCGAGAAGAAAGACGGCAAATGGCAGCGATCCGCGGCGACCGATTTCACTCGCGATTGCAGCTGGATGTATTAGGCAAAGCGATGGTGGGCTTCGCTACATGCGCTAACTTGTTTAGGATGTTTTTCGTCAAAACTCCCACAAAACCGTCATCCTGAGCGGAGCGCCCCACAGATTTATCGCGTGACACAGCGCTTGTAGCGCGGAGTCGAAGAGCCCGTCCCGAACGTAGCCGAGGGAACCCCGGCGGTGCTTATCTACCTCATGCTGCTCGGAGCTTTTCAACCCCGAAGCCCCTCGGATTCACTCCGAAAGAATTGGCTCTCGAACGTCATCGGTTTTTGGCCCCAGCTTTTTGTGGCGCTCGAGAAAACGGACACAGGCGTTCCAGCGCAGAATGGCGTCATCGTTGCCTGCGGGTCGCACGCGCTCCGCTTCCTCGAATAGGTGTAGCGCCTTGACAAGCCAATCGTAAACGTAGCCACTGGAGCCCGGCTTGCCGGCATCGTAATATGCCTTCGCGCGCCGCTCCCATGCGATCCCGGAATAGTAAGCGCGATCGTACTCCACTTGCAGGCCGGCTATGGCCTCCATCGCGCTCGAAAACGCCCCTTGATCATGAGCCATCTCATCGGTCAAGGCCAGGATCATGCTTATGTGCGCCTCCCGGTTCGCGGGGTCAACTTCCAGGATGTCGCGGCAAATGCTTACCGCTTCGTTGGGTTCGTTCAGCAAGCGGTAACGTTCGGCCTTTGCGAGTGCGCCGCTAACGCTGTCACGAGAAATGGGTTTGAGTGTGAACATGTTACCCCCTTCAATTAGAGGATGTTGAACAACTGCTTTAAAGGATCGAAAAAACGATCGACTACCCGCTCCTTGAGCGGAATAATTGCGTTTTCAGTAATTGTGATCGACTCCGGACATACCTTTCGGCAGCAGGTGGTGATATTACAGTAACCAATACTGTGCTTTTTTCTTAAGTCGTCGACGCGATCTTCGCTATCGAGAGGATGCATTTCGAGCGCCGCGGCATAGACAAACAAGCGGGGACCGATGAACTCGTCCTCCTTATGGTGTTCGCGGAGGACGTGACATACATCCTGGCAAAGGAAACACTCGATGCACTTGCGAAACTCCTGCACCCGCTCGACGTCAGCCTGCTGCATGCGCCATGTTCCATCCGGCAGGTCCGGGGAGCGGGGCCTGAATGGCTTGACCGTCATCTTGGCGCGGAAGTTCCAGGAGACGTCGGTGACCAGGTCGCGAATCAAGGGAAAGGTGTGCATCGGCTCGAGGATGACGGGCAAATCCAAGTTGAGATTGCTCAGCCGGGTCATGCACATCAGCTTCGGCATCCCGTTAATTTCAGCGGAACAGGAGCCGCACTTGCCGGCCTTGCAATTCCATCGCAGGGCAAGATCGGGCGCCTGTTGAGCCTGGATCCGGTGCACGGCGTCCAACACCACCATGCCCTCCTCCACCGGCGTGAGGTAATCCTCGAACCGGCCGCCAGCCGGATCCCCGCGCCAGATGCGAAACATTGCCTGCTTGGCCATTGTTTTCGTCTCCCTATTTCATTTCCTGAATCACGGCTTTCAACTCATCAGGCATGGGCGGGAGAGCGCGCTTCTCCACCAGCATTTCGCCATCCGCTCCGCGCTTGACGATGATGTTGTGCTTACCCCATTCAGCGTCTTTGTTGGGAAAGTCTTCGCGAAACTGCGCGCCCCGGCTCTCTTGTCGGAGCAGCGCAGCATGGGTGATCGCCTCCGACACAACCAGCATGCTGGAAAGATCGAGGGCGGTGTGCCATCCGTTGTTGTACTGGCGATGGCCCGCGATACCCACGCGGTCTGCCCGCACCTGAAGTTGCGCGATTTTCTCCAGTGCCTGTTGCATTTCACTTTCTGTGCGCACGATGCCGACCAGGTCCTGCATCGATTCCTGCAGGTCGTACTGAATCTGATAGGGATTCTCCCCGGAAGCACCGCGCTCGAAGGGCTTGAGGGCTTCGGCAGCGGTTGCCTGGAGCTGCTCGTCATCGATCGTGCCAGCTGCATTGCTTTTGGCGAATTCCGCCGCATAGTGGCCGGCCCGGCGTCCGAATACCACCAGATCCGAAAGCGAATTGCCACCCAACCGATTGGCGCCGTGCAATCCGGCGGCGGCTTCTCCCGCGGCAAATAACCCCGGGACGTTGGACATCTGGGAATCGCCATCGACGCGGATGCCGCCCATCATGTAGTGCGTGGTGGGCCCGACCTCCATCGGCTCTTTGGTGATATCCAGATCTGCGAGCTGCTTGAACTGGTGATACATGCTGGGCAGCTTGCGCTTGATGTGTTCCTCCGCTTTGGGAAGATGCTGCTTGATCCAGGCAATATCGAGAAAGACGCCACCGTGTGGAGTGCCTCGCCCGGCTTTGACTTCGCGATTGATGCAGCGGGCCACGTGGTCGCGGGTGAGGAGTTCGGGGGGCCGGCGGGCATTTCTGTCGCCCTGCGTGTAGCGCCATCCTTCCTCTTCTGTGTCGGCGGTCTGGTTCTTGTAGAGATCGGGGATTTCGTCGAACATGAACCTGCGGCCTTCGCTGTTGCGTAGGACGCCGCCTTCCCCGCGCACGCCTTCGGTCACCAGGATGCCGCGCACACTGATGGGCCAGACCATGCCGGTGGGATGGAACTGAACGAACTCCATTTCCTGCAGTTCGGCGCCGACGTTATACGCCAGGGCAAGGCCATCGCCGGTGTATTCCCAGCTGTTGCTGGTGACCTTGAAGGCGCGCCCGATTCCGCCCGTGGCCAGCACCACCGCCTTCGCCTGCCATAGTTGGAAGAGACCCTTCTCGCGGTCGTATCCGCAGGCGCCGGCGACACGGCCCGAGTCCATCAGGAGGCTAAGCACGGTGCACTCCATGTGGACCTGCATGCCGCAATGAATGCCATGATCCTGGAGAGTGCGGATCATTTCCAGGCCGGTGCGATCACCTACGTGGGCCAGGCGGGGATACTGATGGCCGCCGAAGTTCCGCTGCAGAATCCGCCCGTCCTTGGTGCGGTCGAAGAGCGCGCCCCAGGCTTCCAACTCACGCACGCACTCCGGCGCTTCCTTAGCGTGCAACTCCGCCATGCGCCAGTTATTGAGGTACTGGCCACCACGCATGGTATCGGCGAAATGAACGCGCCAGCTGTCGCGATCGTCGACGTTGGCCAGCGCAGCGGCAATGCCGCCTTCGGCCATGACCGTATGGGCTTTGCCGAGCAGAGACTTGCAGACCACGCCTACTTTGGCGCCGCTCGCCGCGGCTTCGATGGCAGCGCGCAGTCCTGCCCCACCTGCACCGATGACCAGAACATCGTAGGAGAACCGCTGGAACTCCGGCATCTACAGGATTCTCCAGTCGTGCCAGATGCCCATGGAGCAGAGGCGGACGTAGATATCGGAGAATCCTACCCAGAAGAGACTGGCCCATGCCCATTTCTGGTGTCCCCGGTTTAGACAACTCACGCAATCGTAGAGCTTGTGCCGTACCGGGTATTCCGAGATGCGGTCGAATGTCCCTCCGACCAGGTGCCGGAAGGCATGGCAGCCGAATATATATCCGCCGAGAAGGACAACATTCAAGACCAGGACGAGGCTTCCGACGCCGATCCCGAAGCCGTTAGGGAAATGAAAGGAGACGATTGCGTCATAGACCAGAAATGCCCACACCAAATAGGAGAGACGCAGAAAGTAGCGATGGAAATTCTGCATGATCAGGGGAAAGCTTCGTTCGCCGAGATAGCTCTTGCGCGGTTCGCTTACCGAGCACGCCGGAGGGTCGGCCCAAAACGACTTGTAGTAGGCGCCGCGGTAGTAGTAACAGGTGAGGCGAAAGAGGCCAGGTATCCACAAGATAAGGAGCGCCGGAGAGAAGTGCACAAAATTCGGATACCACGACGGCTTGGCGCCGAAGAGGGCGTGGGGCGAGGAGCCGAAGAGTTCCGGAGAATAGAAAGGTGAGATGTAGGGGCCAAAGGTGTAGTGGCTGTTCTGCCATGCGGCCCAGGTGGAGTAAACCAGAAACGTGCTCAATCCCAGAAAAATCGCTGAGGGCGAGAGCCACCAAGGATCCCGCCGAGACGTCTGGCCGAACCTGCCGTCTTTCCAGACGACATCGGGAGCTGCCATCTTCCCTCCACGGCAGAGGGTCAGTTGGAGCCCCTTCCCGCCGATGGCAGGGGATTATATACAGCAAAGAACTGAGTCGCCAAGTGCGGCCCGGGGATCGAGTAGAATCATTGCTATCATTGCTGCTTTTTGCGCCATCCCCTTTCTGGAGACTTGAGTGAGTTTTCTACCTTCCTCGAACGATCTACTTCTCTTCGTCTCAGCTGCAGTGATCTTGCTGCTCATTCCAGGACCGGCGGTGCTTTACGTCTTGACGCGCAGCGTTGACCAAGGGCGTAAAGCAGGACTGGCCTCGTGTTCCGGGATCGCTACCGGCTCGCTGGTACACGTCCTGGCCGCAACGCTCGGGCTCTCGGCCTTGCTGCTGTCTTCGGCAGTGGCCTACTCTGTGGTGAAGTATGCCGGCGCAGCTTACCTGATTTATTTAGGAGTTAAAAAACTGCGTGAACGCCCCGCCATGGATATCGAAGCGAGGCACGTGCCGCCGCTGCCGCTGCGCCGGGTCTATGCGCAAGGTGTTCTGGTCGAGGCTCTCAATCCAAAGGTAGCAATTTTCTTCTTTGCCTTCCTGCCGCAGTTCGTCAACCCGGCGCGCGGACACGTTAGCTTGCAGTTCTTTGCCCTGGGGATGATCTTTACGCTTATGGGATTCACGACCGACAGCGCGTGGGCGCTCGCCGCGGGATCGGCCGCGGGATGGCTGCGCCGCAACCGGACCTTTATTCGCAACGAGCGCTACGTCTCCGGGACGGTATATCTAGGCCTGGGTATGGCGACCGCAGTGACGGGCTCCAGACACAAGTGAGCAGGCCCGCTAAGCGGTCCCCTCGCGGGCATCTTTCCAAATGTCAATCTCTCCGTCTTGCGCGTAGCCATCAATTTCCTTCAATTCAGCAGCGGTGAAGTGAAGCTTCTTGACGGCGTCGAGGGAGTCGTCGAGCTGTTCCACATTACGCGCTCCGATCAGTGCCGAGGTAACTCGCGGGTCACGAAGCACCCAGGCGATGGCCATCTGCGCCAGCGTCTGGCCGCGTCCGTGCGCAATTTCGTTCAACGCCCGTACACGGTTGAGGTTTTCTTCGCTCAGGTGTTCCTTCTGTAGCGAACCTTCGGCCTTGGCGCGCGAGTTCTCCGGCATCCCCTTTAGATACTTGCTGGTCAGCAGTCCCTGGGCCAGCGGAGAGAAGCCAATGCAACCTACGCCCAGCTCCTCCAGAGTGCTGAGCAAACCCTTCTCCACCCAGCGGTTCAGCATCGAGTACGAAGGCTGGTGAATCAGTAGCGGCACTCCTTCGCCCTGCAGGATCTTTGCCGCCTGGCGCGTGCGCTCCGGACTGTAGGACGAGATCCCTACATACAACGCCTTGCCCTGGCGTACTGCATGCACCAGCGCCCCCATGGTTTCTTCCAGGGGTACATCCATGGTGGGGCGGTGAGAGTAGAAGATGTCGACATACTCCAGGCCCATGCGCTGCAAGCTCTCGTCGAGAGAGGCCAGCATATACTTGCGCGAGCCGCCCAGGCCGTAGGGACCCGGCCACATATCCCACCCGGCCTTGGAGGAGATCAGAAGCTCATTGCGAAGACCGCGGAAATCCTTGCGCAGAATTTCGCCGAAGTTTTCTTCTGCTGAGCCATACGGTGGTCCATAGTTGTTGGCCAAGTCAAAGTGGGTCACTCCCCGATCGAAGGCTCGGCGAACGACTGCACGGCCGGTCTCGAAAGCATCGACTCCGCCGAAGTTCTGCCATAAACCAAGCGAGACGGGCGGCAGCACGATCCCCGACCGCCCACATCTCCTAAACTGCGCACCGTCATACCGCTTCTCGTTGGGTACGTAACTCATCCGCACGAATCTCCTTCTGCTGGCTCAGATGCTCAGGGAGCTAGATGGCATCGCCGAGCCCTCGCAAAGTATTTCACAGGGAATGCGGCCGGGATTGGATGGTGGCGGAGGGGCCGATGCCCCCAACGCCGGCATGGCTAAACAAGCTGCGGAAAAACTCGTGCTTTGTGTCAGGCCACGACTTTACAGATTGCGGAAAAACCTCGCTGAACGAAGGGCACGGGTTTAGCCGTGCCATACTGAGCCGCAGCGTAGGAGGGCTTTAGCCCCTGAGGTGTTGCTTTTCTGCCGGGTGCAGAGTTTTTCGCCGGTTTAGACGGGCCGCAATGAGCCACCGCTCTCATGTTTTGTATCAGGGCACGACTTTAGTCGGGCCGTAAACGATGGATTGACGAGGGCTTTAGCCCCTGGGGTTTTGCTTTCCACCCGGTTCAGACTTCTTTCGCAGCCTGTAAAGCCGTGCCCTGATTCAAAGCCAGTGTTGTTCCAGCTGCCTCACCGCGCAGCAGCGTGGGAGACAACTTTGATTTCGAAGACCTTGGGCCACTGCTTCCCGGTGACGAAGAGACGGTCGCGTTTGGCGTCGTATGCGATGCCGTTTAACACGGATTCCCCGTTGATCTTCTGATCGTCCGGCAGCAAGCCGGTGAGATCGATCCAGGCAATCACGTGTCCGTCGTGCGGATTGATGCGTGCGATCCGGTCGGTGTGCCAGACATTGGCGTAAATCTCACCCTTGATAAATTCCAGCTCGTTCAGCTCGTCGATGATCCTGTTCCCATCCTTCACCAGGATGTGGTGGGTTTCTTTGAAGCTATTCGGGTCGCGGAAGCGAAGCGTCGCCGTGCCATCGCTGGTGATGAGCTCTTTGGCGGTGCGCGTCATCCCCCAGCCGTCACCGCTGTAATTGAGCTGCTTAACCATCCGCAGGCTGAAACGGTCATAAACAAAGCAGATTTGCGACTTCCAGGTCCATTGGTAGATGTTCGGCCCCCAGTCGACGATCCCCTCTCCAAAATATTGCGGCGGCAGCGCGAGCTTCTGCAGCGGTTTCCCGGTTTCCGGCTGGATGGCAAGTAGAGCCGAGTGCCCCGCAATCCCTGTCCCCTCGTAAAACAGCCCGTCGAGATACAGGAACCCCTCGGTATAACTGTCGGTGGAGTGTGGGTACTCCGCCACGACCTTATAGCTCATAACCGCGGCTGCGGCGTCGGAGCGATCGGCGCAAAGGAGACACGCGGCCAGCGCAAGGGTCGCAGCGAAACGCCTTGCGAAGAGGGTGGCAGAGGGCATCGTATTTTCACATTACCGCATCGATCGACTGAGCGGCCGAGCTATAGCGGTTTCGCAATTGGTGTAGACCGAGGCGAAAGCCCTTTTCGTGGTCCCGGCGCGCCGGGACCACACCTCGCGACCTTATATCAGGCCACAGTAATTGCGAAACCGCTTTAGACTGTTGTACATCGTGATTTCTGGAGCACACGTCATCGTCTACAGCAAGGATGCGGAGGCGGACCGCGTCTTCTTTCGCGATGTGCTTGGATTTGCGTCCGTTGATGCCGGCCACGGATGGTTGATCTTTGCTTTGCCTCCGGCAGAAGCGGCATTCCATCCGGTCGAAGACAACGAACGCAGCGAACTGTACTTCATGTGTGAAGATCTCGAGGCGGAGATGCTGGCCTTGGCGAAAAAGAACGTGAGGTGTTCGGCCGTTCAGGAAGCCAGGTGGGGATCGATCACCAAGATCAGGCTACCCGGAGGCGGCGAAGTGGGTTTGTACCAGGCGAAGCATCCCACCGCCCTTCACCTTCGCTAGGTTGTGACATTTAGCGACGGAAGCTGCCTTGTCACTTCTCATACACGAACCTTTAATGATCGAATAGCGTCAGCTCCCCCGAGGAAACCGCACGCATGCTTCCACGGTGCTTTGTCGTTTGCGCTCTGCTCCTGGCGCCGTCGTTGGCGGGTTTTGCGCAGTCTTTACCGAACCTACTCCACGTCGGCCGGAACATTCTGCTCGCGCCTGACAAAGAGTTCCGTAATGCCACCTGCATTCTGTGCTCCGCCGACGTGGAGGGCCGGGCCGCCGGCAGCGTGCGCGTTTTCGCCGGGAATGTGTTTCTCAACGGTTCGGTGGCCGGGAACGTCATGGTGTTCGGTGGCAACGTTACACTCACCAGCAACGCCAAAGTCGACGGCCGCGTGGTTGTCTTCGGCGGACATCTGCATCAGGATCCCGCCGCGGTCAGCAACACCCGCACTTTATTTCCTCCGATCATTTTTCTACCCATTATTCTTGGCATTTGCGTCATCATCGGCAGCCTGATTGTGCTCGCGCGCCGTATGGTGCGCGGCCCAGTGGCCTTCCCTCCCCTGCCGCGGTTATAGAACCGAAGCTGCCGGCGTTTATAATCAGGAGATATCCCGCGCTTCCTGGGACCCTGTGGTGCTCACGGCTGGTCCCCGCGCCGCACGCTCGACATAGGTACTCATGGATTTCCAGCTGGTTAGCGATTACCGTCCCCGTGGCGACCAAGGCCGCGCCATCCAGGAGCTTATCTCCGGATTAGCCGCCGGCGAGCAACATCAGACCCTGCTCGGCGTTACCGGCTCGGGCAAGACCTTCACCATGGCCAAGATCATCGAGCAATCCAACCGCCCGGCTCTGATCCTGGCCCACAACAAGACTTTGGCGGCCCAGCTCTTTCACGAGTTCAAGCAGTTTTTCCCCGGCAACGCGGTCGAGTACTTCGTCTCCTACTACGACTACTACCAGCCCGAGGCCTACATTCCTTCCGGCGACCTTTATATCGAGAAGGAAGCGACCATCAACGAGGAGCTGGACAAGCTCCGCCTCTCGGCCACCCGTTCGCTGTTTGAGCGGCGCGACGCCATTATTGTCTCCTCGGTCAGCTGCATCTATGGCCTGGGTTCGCCGGAAGCGTACTACGGCATGCTGCTGCTGCTGGAAAAAGGGCAGAAACTCCGCCGCGAAGACATTACCCGGCGCCTGGTGGAGATTCTCTACGAGCGCAACGACAGCGATTTCCGGCGCGGAACCTTTCGCGTGCGGGGCGACGTGATCGAGGTCTATCCCACCTACGATGAAATGGCCTATCGCATCGAGCTCTTCGGCAACGAGATCGAAGAGCTCTCGCAGATTGATCCCCTCTTCGGCACCGTGCGCCAGAAATACGCCCGCCTGCCGATCTATCCCAAATCGCATTACGTCGTTCAGCCGGAGCGCAAGAAGACGGCCGTCGCCTCCATCCTGGAAGAACTCGCCATATGGGAGAAGCAGCTGGAGTCAGAGGGGCGGCTGGTCGAGTCGCAGCGTATCCATCAGCGCACTCGCTTTGATCTGGAAATGATCAAGTCCATGGGCTACTGCCATGGCATTGAGAACTACTCGCGTCACTTCTCCGGACGGCTACCGGGCGAACCACCGCCTACGCTGCTGGACTATTTCCCGCGTGATTACCTGGTTTTTATCGACGAGTCGCACGTAACCGTCCCCCAACTCCATGGCATGTGGCATGGGGACCGCTCGCGCAAGCAGAACCTGGTCGACTATGGCTTCCGCCTGCCCTCTGCCATGGACAATCGTCCGCTCAGGTTCGAGGAGTTCGAGACCCGGGCCCACCAGACGATTTATGTTTCCGCGACGCCCGGTCCCTATGAGCTGACCAAGTCGGCAGGTGTAGTCGTGGAGCAGATCATCCGGCCGACCGGGCTGGTGGATCCGGAGGTGGAGATCCGGCCCATCCGCGGTCAGATCGACGATTTGTTGGCGGAGATCCGCGCTCGTGTAGAGAAGAACGAGCGCGTTTTGGTGACCGTGTTAACCAAGCGAATGGCGGAGGACCTGTCCGGATACTACTCAGAGGTCGGGGTGAAATGCCGCTACATGCACTCCGAGATCGAAACCCTGGAGCGGGTGCGCCTGCTGCGCGATCTGCGCCGCGGAGAATATGACGTGCTGATCGGCATCAACCTGTTGCGCGAAGGGCTTGATTTGCCGGAGGTTTCCCTTGTGGCGATCCTGGATGCCGACAAGGAGGGATTCCTGCGCTCGTCAGGCTCGCTGATCCAGACCATTGGGCGCGCGGCCCGGCACCTGAGTGGCCGCGCCATTCTTTACGCCGACGTGATGACCGATTCCATCCGCCGCGCCCTGGACGAAACCGAGCGCCGGCGCACGGTGCAGAGGGCCCACAACGAAGAACACGGCATTACGCCTACTTCCATCAGCCGCTCGCTGGATATGTCGCTGGTTCACATTCTCAAGGCGGAGTACGCTGACCTCACCAGCCAGGATGATTCGTTGCCGGAGTTCGAGACCCAGCAGGAACTGGACACATACATCGGCAAGCTGGAGTCGGACATGCGCGAAGCGGCCAAGAAGTTCGAGTTTGAAAAGGCGGCCAAGCTGCGCGATACCATCAAGGACCTACGGACCAAGGAATTCCTCTTTTCCTGAGACGCCTCAGGGACTGGGTTCCGGTGGAAATGATCGGCTGCGCCCGTGATTCTTTCAGCCACTAGCCGATTCCTCCTGGAAGCACCACCCCACCCTTGTCATCCCGACCGGAGCGGACCCGGATTTCCTACCTCGCGGTACCATCCGCGGCCACGTATGCGGCTTTCCGTAAAGAAAGCCGCATGAAGTTCGCCAACGCCACTAAGCTGAACAGGAAATTCGGGGTAGCGGAGTGGAGGGACCTGCTGTGCGCCCTTCCCGAACGCAACTGCGCAAGTGAGTCACCTGCACACCAACCCCGATCTATTCGCTAATTTGGACAGCTGTTTTGTTCGACGGCGTTCTCCTGCATCCTTACGCTCTCGCAGGTGCGGTTTATGCTGTAATACGCCATGCACTTGTCAGGCGAGTGGATACTGCTGATCTTCATTGTTCTGGTAACGGCGGCCATGCTGTTGCTGCTCCATCTCACTCAGCTGGGCCTGATCCTGCACGACAATCTTCCGGACCGGCCACACCGGAGAATGTTCCTGGCATCGGTCAGCTTCTTTATCACTTTTCTGGCGGTCCGCTTGCTGGTTGCTTCCATCCAGCATCACATCGGGCCGTTCCAATACGTCACCATGGGCGGCCGCCATATCCATCACCTGGTGTGGGGCATTCTGATCCTGCTCGGCGTGGGGTTAGGCTACCTCAATGAACTCGGCTCGCAGGGCACACCCAGCTCAATCTTCGCCAGCCGGCTCATGGCCATCCTCTATGGCGTCGGCGCCGCATTGACGCTCGATGAGTTCGCGCTGTGGCTGAACCTTGCCAATGTCTATTGGTCACCCCAGGGACGGGAGAGTATCGACGCCGTGATTCTTTTCGGGAGCCTGCTGGCCATCGGAACGTGGGGCGCGCCGCTGTTCTCCGCCATCAAGCGCAAGAAATAGTCACCGACCCTGTAGCGATACGCATCTATCCGGGTTGTGTGAATACCTATCTCGGTTACCCCTGCGGTTCCGGGCTGCTCAATACGCTTGCATCCATACACGTGCTTCTAGTATGCAAAATGTAGTGTATTGTCTGGCCCCTCAATGAGACCGTCCTGCACTTGAATTCAAAGAATCAACCCAAAGGAAGTGCTAATGGCATCCCACAACCCAGTCCCCGCGCCCGAAAAATATTTTGTGGCCTTCGTCATCCAGGGCGAAGACGTTTTCAAAATAACCTGCGACAGCATCCTGCACACCTGCGGAAATTCCGGCGAGGCTGCTTTCCAGGGAGTGGCCAAGCTGCGCGCCGCTGCCGCCCTCGAGCAGCTCACCGCGATCCATAACGAACGTCCTGAAGAATTGCGTAAAATGGCTCGGGAAATGGCCCGCGAGGGCATGGCCATGCTGGCGCGCACCAGCAACACCACTAAGACCAATATTGAAAGAATCGCGTAAGCTGGCTAGATAATCCCTTTCCCGGATTTCCTGTGAAGTTTATTGGCGTTGATGAACTTCATGCGGCTTTCCTCAATGAAAGCCGCACACTTGGCCGCATATTAGGCCTGCGTACAGGAAATCCGGGTTTGGCCGCTGAGGGAACCGGCAGTGCGTTTGGCCATCGGCGGTAGCGCGAAACAAGCAGCCCGGGTTGGTCCCGGATTTCCTGTTAAAGCTCGTTGGGCGCAGCGAGGCAGGAGTCCTGGGCAGTCGGGCTGTAACTATTCATGCGCAATAGGACAATATATCCACAATTCGAGGGGTACAGCATTTTTCACTTCTGATGTATACAGGGGAACGGCTCCCGACGCGGCTTTTCCTCGAGAAAAGCCGCACCTAGCTTAACCCGGCTATATATATAGGGTAGAAGTGGAAATGCTCGAGAGCCGCTCTGACCCTGCAGACCTCACAACCCTTGCATTAAGGTTGGTGAGTAGCAGAATGGAGAGTTGCAGTCGGTCCGGACGCGTTTGGTGCTCTACGATCCTCCGGGCCCAACCCGCGGGCTTGCTCCATTACCCTCACTTTTCGGGGAAACAAGGACACTATGCAGTTCTGGAACGAATTGGAAGGACAAACAATCGATCGGCTTTATCCCTTGCGCCGCCTGGTGCGATCCGAAGGGCGTAGCGCCTGGTTCGAGACTGCCACCGGTGAAGAGCTAAGCACCCCTGCCACCATCAGCCTGACCGAGGCGCTGACGGATGCGGACGAGGTGACCGCGCGCCTAAGAGCGGCGCAAAACCTGAAGCATCCGAACCTGGTGAGCATTACCAATGTCGGCCAGGTCAGAGTCGACAACACCTTGATTGTCTATGCCGTCATGGAGCACATTGAGCAGAGTCTCTCCGACGTGCTGCAGACTCAGACCCTCACCGCCGACGAAGGCCGCGAAGTCGCCGAAGCCCTGGTGGGAGCGCTCACCGCGATTCATCAGAAGGGCATGTCGCATGGTCACGTAGAAGCTGCCAGCGTGCTGGCGACCGAGGAGACGGTCAAGCTGCGCAGCGATTGCCTGCAAACCACCGCAGCGGGGCAGGCGGAGGACGTGGCGGGCATCGGCACGACCCTGTTCCACGCCTTCACGCAGCGAAAAGCGCTTACCGCCACCGATGCGCAAATCAATCGCATCCCGGCGCCGTTTGCGGAAATTATCCGCAACTCTTTTGCCCGGCGCTGGACGTTAGCGCAAATCGCCAACGCCCTGAAGCCCGGCCCGCCGGTCGCCCAAGCGGTTCCAGCGGCTGCGGTTCGCCCACCGGCTCCAGCTCGCCCCTCAGCCCCGGCTCCGGTTCGCCCCCCGGCTCCGCCTCCAGTTCGCCCGCCGGCTCCGGCCACGCCTGAGCATGACCCCATCGTGGTGAAGGTGGTGGATCCGGCGGCGCCGTCATACCGTCCCGCTACTCCGCCTCCCGGAGCCGGGAGACCGCTCCCGTTAGCGCCCGAAGCTGCTGAGCCGGTGACTGCCCAGCGAAGGCCTCTTATGCTGTACGGAGCACTGGCTGTGGTAGTGCTGGCGATCATTGGCTGGCTATTCTGGCCCAAGTCCGCACAGGCTCCTACGAACGGAACCACTGCCCAGACCGACAACCAGCCGGCCACGCCACCGCCGGCAGCTGCCCCGACGCCCGTTACTCCCCCGGCGAAACCCGCTCCGGCGAAGAAGCCAGCCCCGCCAAAGCCTGCACCGGTGGACCAGCACACGGCCTCCGCCTCTGCACCAAAAGAGCGCACTATCTGGCGTGTCGTCGTCTACACCTATAGAAGTCAGAAACTGGCTACGGATAAGGCAAGCGAGATCACTGGGAAATATCCCGACCTGAGTGCCTCGGTCTTCAGCCCTCGGGGCAATGGTGACACTTACCTGGTGATCGTCGGCGGCGCCATGGATCGTCAGCAGTCGTTTGACATGCGCGCGAAAGCGCTCCGTGATGGGATGCCGGGGGATACCTATGCCCGGAATTTCTCACAGTAGAGGGTTTACCGGGCGGAGGCTTGCAACAGATATTTGAGACTGGCCGCGACGCTCTCCACCGGAGGCACGACAGTGGCGCCAAACGTAACATCCTGTTCGACGACCATCCATCCCGAATAGCCGTTCTTCTCGAGCACGCGAAAGAACGCGGGAAAATCAACCGATCCCTGGCCAATGATGGTGAAGGCATTGGCGGCGATGGCCTGCTCAAAGTTCATGTCACTGCTGCGAACCTTTGCCATTACCTTGTCGTCGACGTCCTTGATGTGAATGAACCTGAGAATCTTGCGAAATTTTTCTGCTTCGGCCACGGGATCTCCACCCGAGTAGGCACAATGTCCGGTGTCCAGGCAGAGCCCAATCTTCGAAGCCGAGGTAACGTCGAAGAACTGCTCGGTCTCCCGCGGCGTTTCAACATAAGTTGAGGTGTGGGGATGGAAGACCAGGTCCAGGCCAAACTCGTCCGCCACCTGGGCAGCCTCGGCAACCACTTTCGCGACTTGCTTCCATTGCTGGGCGTTCAGGCCCTTGCTGCCATCGGCGGGAACCCGGCCCGCAATTCTGTCCCGCTCCGGCGACTGCTGGTCGGCAAGAACCAGGAAGGGCGCACCGAGGGCTGCGAGCAGGTCGCCTACTTTGCGGATCTGCTCAACCACGATGGTGGTGGAAGCCGGGTCGGTCAGATCTACCGGGACAAACGAACCCAACATCTTCAGCTTCCGCTGGGAAAGTTCCCGTTCGAGCACTTTTGCATCGGTAGGAAAGAAGCCGTAAGGCCCCAGCTCGGTACCGGTGTAGCCTGCGGAAACCATCTCATCCAACATGGTCTGGTAGCTCTGCTCCCACGACGGACTTGGATAGTCCAAAACCCCCCAGCTATTAGGCGCCGAGGCAAACTTGAATTGGGAAGGCGATGCAGTCACGGGTAAACCCCTTGCAAGCACTTGAATGCCTTTGACTAAGCGCTTATATTGCCTATGATGCAGGGGGCAATTCCTGTCGTCAAGCCCGAGGACCGTACAAATTTTCACCTGGGAGCACAAAGGGATGCGTAAGTTGGGTATGGGGGTGCTGGGCGTTGGGGACATGGGCAAACGGCACGCGGAGAACCTGCGTCGCCTGGTTCCCCAGGCACAACTGATCGCCGTGGCCGATGTGGACGGCGCCCGCGCCGGCAAGGTGGCCGCCGAGCTTGAGATTGAGCACTCCTATACCAGCCTGGACGCGATGCTCGAACGCAAAGATATTCAAGCGGTTGTGATCGCGGCGCCGGACAAGTTCCATGCCGATGCGGTTCAGGCCGCAGCGCGCGCAGGCAAAGACATTCTCTGCGAGAAGCCGCTCGGCCTTAGCCGCGAGAGCGCCGAGGAGGCGTTGCGGGCGGTCGCCGATGCCGGGGTCCGCCTGCAAGTGGGCTTCATGCGCCGCTATGACCCCGCTTATGTTGCCGCCAGCAAGCGGATTGAAGCGGGAGAGATTGGCGAGACCGTGGTCTTCAAATCCATTGGACGCGACAAAGACATGCCGCCGCTCAGGGCTTACCAGTCGAGAATCAATGGCATGCTCTTTTACAACAGCACGATTCACGACTTCGATCTGGCGCGCTGGCTCACCCATGACGAGGTTGCCGAGGTGCATACTTTTGCCACGGTCGCGATCCGGCCGGAGATTGCGGAATTCGGAGATGTGGTGGCCGGCTCGGTGAACCTTCGCTTCGCCCATGGGGCTATTGGAAATATCGAGTCGTATGTTCAGTGCTTGTACGGTTACGATATCCGCACAGAGGTCGTCGGCTCCAGGGGATCCATCCTGATCGGAAGCATACGGCAAAACTCCGCGACCTTCTTCAAACCGAACGATGGCAGCTACGAGTTAGAAGATCATTTCCTGTCGCGTTTTCGGGAGGCCTACGTGGCTGAAGTGATCGACTTCGTCGACACCATGCTGAGCGACCGCGCCCCTCGCGTCACCGGAGAAGATGGCTTGCGTGCGCTTGAGATCGCAGTTGCCGCCGAGAAATCCGTTCGCACCGCAGCCCCCTGTAAGGTCGGCAAAGGCAACTAAGCGAGAGTAGCGGCCGCGGCTCCCGGCGGTTGCGGCGCCGTCCTCTTCCCTTCGCATGGGGAACACGTTCCTCAGGCTAAATGGGCCACGGAAACACCCGCTCTACGAGGAGCACGGCTTCGGCGCTTGCGGAAAAACTCCGGTTTTTGAAGGGTGCGGCTTCAGCTCGTACGTAAGTGTTTGCAAGAGACACCGCATTTCCTCCACTCGTCAAGGCCCGGAGGGCCGACCGCTAAACGTCAGCCCAGCCCGGCAGGGCTGGGATATCGGTCGTGTGATCCCCGAGCACCGTAGGTGCGGCACCCGTTTCACCCCATCACATATTTGGGATCGGAGGGCACGCATGGTGCCGCGCCTACGGCGCTCGAGATCCTCATCGGGGTCGGTACCCCAGCCCTGCCGGGCTGGGCTGACGTTTAGCGGTCGGCCCTCCGGGCCTTGGCGAGTGGAGGAAATGCAATGTCTCTTATAGTTCTCACGCAGACTCTGAAGTCCTTACCCATCGAGAGCAACGCTGGAAAAATCTGCGACTAGGCTTAAACGGCAGCGTCTAAAGCACTGCCTTTAAACCCGTACCCTTCACTGATACAGTTTTCCGCAGCCTTCAACCGCTTAGGTACATTAGTCACGAAGTATGTTAGGAGAAGACGTACTTCAGGGGCTGCGCGTCGAGGATGCGGAGCAACTCGTGCGCTATTTTCGCTCGACGACGCGATGTGGTTAGGGAATCTTGCCAAGGGAGGACCAGCCGCGAAAACAAAAGGGGTTGTCGCAGCTGAGGTAAAACGATGAGCTGGAAAGCAGTACATGCCTGCGTACGGGGCAGTTCCCATCAGCGCTCGGGGACTTCCGAACCAGGATGCAGCACAGTGCACGGTCGCGCCAGGCGCACAAGGAACAGTGGCGGTGGCAGTCGTCTCCGACGGGCATGGAAGCCCACGGAACTTCCGCAGCCAGATAGGTTCCTCGCTGGCCGTGAGCACGGTAGCCGGCACGCTGCAAGGCTTCCTGCGCGAGTCGGTGGCCAGCAATGGTCAGGTGCCCTTCGTTCCCGAGCAGGTTCATGAGTTGGAACGCAAAATTGTGAGCGGATGGCTGGCCGCTGTCCACTCCGACCTGGAACGCAACCCGTTTACCCAAGCGGAGCTGGCCACGCTGGAAAAGCAAGACGGAAAGGAAGGCCGAGCCGCTCTGAGAAGTCGCCCCGAGCTTGCCTACGGCGCCACGCTCCTGGCCGCCGGGGCCACAGACAAGGTGCTGCTCTATCTTCAACTTGGCGATGGCGAGATCCTGAGCGTCAGCGCCAGTGGAACAACTACCCGGCCGCTGCCACCCGATGACCGGTTGATTGCCAATCAGACAACCTCCTTATGCCAACCCGAGGCCTGGAAGGACTTTCGCTCCTCATGGGTGATGGGTTCAGGGCTGCCGTCTCTGGTTTTGCTCTCGACGGATGGTTACGCCAACTCGTTCCGCTCCGACGAGGACTTTCTCAAGATCGGTCAGGACTACCTGGAGATTATCCAGCAGCAAGGTATCGCCTCGCTGGCTGAAGAGCTGCCCGCCATTTTGACCGAGGCTACACAACAGGGCAGCGGTGATGATGTCACCGTGGCCATACTGCAGGACGATCCGGGATCCAAAGTTTCACGGCCGTTGACGGCGGCTGGCCCCAAATCCGCATTGATTGAACAACTCAAGGCGCGGCACAGCAACCAGCAGCGAAATCTCCAGGAACTTGCAGTGCACATAGAGCACACGCGCAAGGATAACCGGCGATTCCGCAATATTGTTCTGTTGCTCGTCGCCGGTGTTCTTGCCGTCCTGGTGGCGGTTTTTCACGGCCGAATTCATAGCCGAATTATTCCCCACACACCGGCTCCTGCTCCTGCCGCTCCGACGACGGGTAATCCACGGCGGTGATTACATGTACTCTGGGTGAGGGGCGCCGAAGTACAGTATCAACCCGGGACTGCATACGCCATATTGCGCCATATTTCACACACAAAGCCTGTATTTAGGAATAGTCTTAGCACGTTGCCAAACGTGATCTCTTCTGCTCCTTTCTAGAAGCTCTAGCGACCCCTTGTCATCGTAACTTTCGCGTTTTGTATGAGATGTCCTTTATCCGCCAGGACGCGCGTGGGTTAGTTGCAGAGTTCTTCCGTCTTGGAAAGGACGTGTACGTATGGCTGTCTTCCTGATTAATCCCAGCGACCACTCTTTTGGCACCGCCGTGATTACACCCCGCTGGCTCTATGTGCTGGCTGCGGCTACCCCCGGTTCCTTTGGCGACCCGGTCATTGTGGACGAGACCCTCGAGGCGCTGGTTCCCTCAGGCATTCAGGCCGGAGATTTTGTCGGCATCGGGATTCATACCGGAAACGCCTTGCGCGGATATGAAGTCGGCCGTCTGGCGCGGGAGCGTGGCGCCTGGGTGATCTATGGCGGCATTCACGCCACGCTTTACCCCGAGGAAGCGCTGGAGCGTGGCCACGCGCACTGCGTGGTTAAGGGCGACGGCGACGTCATCTGGTCCAAGGTGCTGGACGCGTGCATCGGAGGCAAACCAAAACAGATCTACGAGGGGGGCAGGATCGACGCGGACCAGTTTGTTGCCGCCCGCTGGGACTTGCTGCCACCGGACAAATATATGTGGGCCTCGGTGCAGACGGTTCGTGGCTGCCCTAAGCACTGCTCCTTTTGCTCTGTCTGGCGCACCGACGGACAAAAACCGAGGCAGCGGAGTTTTGAGAACGTCATCGAAGAGATTGTCCAGTTGCGGCGCAAGGGCTTCCGCTATATCGCCCTGGCGGACGACAACTTCTATCCCGTCACTTTGACCGATCTGCGGCTGGCCAGGGAGCAGAAAAACTACGCCAAGCTGGCCGAGTTGGAGCAGATCCGCAGCGACAAATTCGCGCTCATGGCCGAGATGGCGAAGCTGCCGAAGAACATGGTCTTTTTCACCCAGATCACGATGGAATCGGCTGAGGATCCGGAATATCTCGATGCCATGCGCAACGCGAATATCAAGGGAGCGCTGGTTGGCGTCGAGGCCGTGACCCCCGAAGGTTTGAAGTCGGTCTTCAAGGAGTTCAATTTCTCGGGGGAAGGCCTGGTAAAGCAACTGCAGACTTTCCGCGAGCATGGGCTGCATATGCTGGGCTCGTTCATCTTCGGCCTGCCTTCGGATAAGCCGGACACCTTCAAAGCCACCGCCGATCTTGCCGCGCAGGGCGGGACTTGCCTTCGCCCAGTTCGTCATGTTGACCCCCTTCCCGGGAACGGTCGACTTTCTGCGCTGGGAGAAGGAGCAGGAAAAGGCGCCGGTGTATGTCGAGGGCATCCCGGTCACCCGGTTTTGGCTGATTCCGGCCGCGATCCGGCCCAAGATGTTCATGCCCCACGCGCTCATGAGCTCGCAGGAGATCAGCGACCGGACCCAGGGGGTATGGGATCGTTTCTACAGCTTTTCCAATATCTGGAAACGCTCTGACTGCACGCCGACACTGCGCTCCCGGGTGGCCTTTGTTTTCCTCTCCAAGCTTTACCGCAAGATGTATGCCGGCACCGGTATCAGCACCGACAGCGCGCGGCGCAAGAAAGCAAACTCCGGAGCACGCTGGCTTTCGCGGCACACACGCAAGTTCTTCATCTCGAAACCAATGCCGGAGCTTGCCATGCCGGTGTGGGCAACAGCGGCTCCAGCCCGTTCTCAGGCAGCCGAGCTGGGTCCGTTCTCGGTGTTGGATTAGATCGGCCACGACGGCGGAGTGTGTGCAAGAACTCGGCAGTGCTGCTTAGGTCTAGAATGAGAGTATGCGGCGTCGGACTTCCTGTTTTCTTCAAGTCGCGCTCGGTCTCCTGACTACGAGTCTGATCCTTCCAGCAGGCTTGCTCGCCCAGCATGGCGGATTAGCTGCCCCAATGTCATCGGCCCATGTGGGGGGCGCGGTTCACTCCTCCCCATCCTTCTCAGGAGCTTCCCGCAGCTTTGCTCCACCTGCGGGACCGCTATTTCAGGGGGCACGCCACCCATCCTTTCCAACCGGGCAATCGGGACATTGGCCGTCCTGGAACCCCGGTCGACACCCAGATAACGGCCGGCATGGCGTGGGATATCGGGGACCCTATTTCTATGTGGGCTACCCGTGGCTGGCCCCCTTCGGCTACGGTCTTCCGTACGCCCTTCCCTACGGGGATGACCAGGACGAGGGTGGCGGCGCCCAAGTAGCGCCACAACAAGCTGACTATAGTAACCAGCCCACGGGCGATTATGGCCCGGAGGCCCCGGAAGTGGCAGCGAATACTCCATCGCCCTTCCGGCCCACCTACCAGGGGCAAATCGAGGCTGCCCCCGTGCACCCTCAGCCCACCACCACCCTGATCTTCAAGGATGGCCGCGCGCCGGTGCAGGTGCATAACTACGCGCTCACCGCCAGCACCCTATACGCTCTCGACGGCGATTCACGCCAGGAAATACCACTCTCCCTGCTCGACGTTCCGGCCACGGTGGAAGCCAACCGCAAAGCCGGGGTGGACTTCGCTCTGCCCGTGAGCCGCTGATTCCATTCTGCATATGTATCTGTAGCTGTTTCTGTGGCTGTCGACTTGTGCAACTGACTCTGTGTCTTTCTCTACAACTTTTGTAACTTGCTGCACGGCCCGCAAGATGCTCAATCTGCAACCTTTGTGCGATCAAATGTGGCCGAATGCCATGCTAGCCTTGCTCTGCCATGAAGTACCAAATTCGCATTCTCGCATGCTCGTTGCTCCTCCTCAGCCCGGCCATCGGCCTGGCTGGCAAGAAGCCTGCCCCCCGCCCGCAGAACAGTCCCACTGCGATTACGCCGGACGCGGCGGCTTTCCTGGACAACGCCATCGATGTCATGCGGCAACACGCCTTGCATGGCCAGGGCGTTGACTGGGAAGCGCTCCGGGCGGAAGCCTTCAAACGCGCGGGCGGCGCATTCAATCCCATCGACACCTATCCGGCGATCTACTGGTCCCTGGTACAGCTGGGCGATCCTGGAAGCCATCTTCGCCTGCCTCCCGGCCTGTATCCCGATCAGATCGCCCTGCTGCAACAGGCGGAGAAAGAGGCTGCGAACACCGCACCGGCAAGCGCCCGGACAGAAACAGCCGTTCCTACCGCCTTCACCAGCCGCCGTCTGCCTGAAGGTCATATCGTGACCTCGCAGGGCAAGAATTTCGGCTACGTCGTGCTTCCCCGTTGCTCGGCCAAGGATAACGACGGCCTGCTTCTTTATGCCGCTGACGTGCGCCGCATTCTGACCGACCTTTCGTCGCAAAACCCCAAGGGCTGGATCGTTGACTTGCGGGGCAACACCGGCGGCAATATGTGGCCGATGTTGACCGGCATCGGGCCGATCCTGGGCGACGGCGTCGTAGGCTCATTCGTCGCCGCCGACGGAAGCATTCCCTGGTTCTACCAGGATGGTAAGACGGGGACCCGGAATCCAGCGGGCCTGGAGACGGTTTCGCTGACCCTGGAAGACGCTCCTGTCCTCATGACTCCCTCCGCTCCCGTCGCTGTTCTGGTAGACGGCAGCACGGCAAGCTCAGCGGAAGCCATCACCATCGCTTTCCACGGGCGGCCGGACACCCGCTTCTTCGGCACTCGCACGGCTGGAAAATCCACCGCCGTCCAGCCCTTCAAGCTGGATGACGGCGCCGAACTCTACCTCACCACCGCCATCGACGCCGACCGCGCCGGCAAGCAGTATCCCGATGGCTTCACGCCCGACCAGGTCTTCCCTTCCACCACGGTCATGCCGCCGGAGGGCAGCGACCCCGTCGTACAGGCTGCGCAAACGTGGCTCGTGGCAAGCATCACGCCTACCACACCGACGGCGCCACCCCCGCCACCCAAGCCCAAAGCCAAGCGCAAGAAGGTTGTGGTAGTGCATCAGGGCAGCTAACCTAGACAGCTAACGAAATCGACGTTCTCCCCATTGGGGAAAGGTGCTGGAAAGTGCACCTAAAACGAAGGCGCACCCGTCTGGGATGCGCCTTCTTATTTGTGCGCATAAAATGCCAGCATCGCCGTGAAGGACACATTCCTCTGGCTGTTCAGTGGGCGGCAGGGCGCAGCGGACCGGTTGATCCCGCGATGGATTGTGCTGCGCGCTCTGGGCCTGATTTACTGCTCCGCATTTGTTTCTCTCCTCTTTCAAATCCGCGGCCTGATGGGGCCTGCCGGCATTCTCCCCGCGGGCAGATACCTGGCAGCCGTTGCAGCAGTCGTTTGGACCTTGGACGCGCTTGTGGTTCGCACCCACTCTCCTCTGGGCTGGCAGCGGCTCGCACGCACTCATGGCGATGTGTTGGGCGGGCTTGGCCGCCTCGCTGTTGCTGACCGTCAACGTTTGGCCTCGAGCCATGCTGCTGATCTGCTTTGCCTGTTTTCTTTCCTTCGTGGGGGCGGCCCAGGATTTCTCCGGCTACCAATCCGACGGCATGCTTCTGGAAGCAGGGTTCCTGGCGCTTTTCTTTGCCCCGCCCGGCTGGCGGCCGGGGTTGGGTTCTAAGCATCCGCCTTCACGGGCCAGCCTGTTCCTGCTGCAGTGGGAGTGGTTCCGCATTTACTTCGAATCGGGCCTGGTGAAGCTGCTGAGCGGTGACCAGGAATGGCGCCATCTGACGGCGATGGACGAGTACTACCAGAACGGTCCCCTGCCGACCTGGATCGGCTGGTACATCCAGCACCTGCCGCACTGGTTCCATGTGGCTACCGCGTTCTCCACGCTGGCGATGGAACTGGCTATCGTCTGGATGCTCTTTCTTCCCCGCCGCTGGCGCATTGTCTGCTTTCTGATCGTCACCCCGTGGGAAATCGGGGTGATTTTCACCGCTAATTACACCTTTCTTAATTACCTCGTTCTTACCCTAGGTTTCCTGTTGTTGGATGACCGCTTCTTTCAGAGGTGGGTGGAAAACTGAACGACAGGACGATTCGGAAGCGAGCACAGACGGCGGGCAAACGGCCGGCCGCGTGTTGAGCGATTTCGGTCTTGCGGCCAGTGCTGTGCTGCTCTCGCTGGTTGGCTACGTAACGACGGTGGAACTCATCTCGATGGTCTTCGGACGATTGCCCCTGCCGATGCAGCCGGTGACGATGCTGGAGCCTTTCCGCATCGCCAACCAATACGGTCTCTTCGCCGTGATGACCCGGGGCCGCTATGAGATCGAGTTTCAGGGTTCTAACGACGGGCAGGCCTGGGTCGCGTATCCCTTCCGGTTCAAGCCGCAGGCACTGAATCGGGCGCCCGGTATATACGCGCCCTATCAACCGCGATTTGAGTGGAATCTCTGGTTTGCGTCGCTAGGCTCGTGGCAGCAAAACCCGCTGGTTCCGCGAACCGAAGAGCGCTTGCTGATCAACGACCCGGACGTACTGGCGCTCTTTGCCGGCAATCCCTTCGCCGGTGAGCCTCCGCGCCTGGTGCGTGCTGTCCTATGGCAATACTGGTTTACGTCGATCCCGCAAAAGCGCTCGACCGGCGACTGGTGGACGCGGCGGCTGCTGGGTGTATACGCACCGGTCCTGGAACGCGACGCCCAGGGCCAGGTGGGCATCGTGAGCATGCCGGACGCGCTGCCTCCCCACGACTGATGAGGCAGGCCCCATCGAGGCCGCCTGATGATGAAGCACGAAAGTAACCCCCGAAATGATAACTGTCGATACAAGAAAGCAGTCTCGGCGGCTTGGTCCGATTCCGCAGTGCGCTATATGCTGTCGGCAGAAGATTTCGGCACAACGGGCGGCCTCTCGTCACCCTCCCGCTGGTCGGCAGTTGCCGGTAGTTTCGGCCTAAGGCGAGCGAAGGACAGTTTTACTGCTGTCCGGTGTCACACCCGATCCCTGTCTCAAAATAACGCAATCCCAGCATCCCGCCGCGGCGGGATTTTTTATTGCACCCCACTGTACCTCCAAGCACAGCGGAAACCTCTGTCCCTAACTTCTTTCAAACTCCAGGAGCCCTATGCCCAAAAATAAAGTCAGCGACCCCATCACCGATCAGGAAATAGCCTTTGCCCGCCTGGTCCTCTCTGGCGCCATGACCGACCGTCAGGCCGCCGAAGCTGTTGGCCTCAACCCCGACTCCGCCGCCTACACCAAAGCCAAACCCCATGTCCGCGCCTACATGCTCGAGCACCGCGCCGCCGTCGAGCAACAACTCGTTCAGCAAGAAGCCGACCTGTCCCGGCGTGCCGTGGAAGGACTCCACCGCCTGAACCTGGACCGCGAACAAGTACTAAACCGCCTCTGGGAACTCGCCAACCTCAGCCCCGATATGACCCGAAACAGCATTACCGGACAGGTCAAGGCCATTTCGATCATCGTGGCCATGGAAAACTTCATCCCCGACCGTCGCACCCTCTCCGCGGAGAAGAAATCCGCCCCTACGTCTGCGCCTCCGGAATTCTATAAATCCGCGTGGCTTCGCGAGAAGCAGGCCGCAACCATCGACCCGCAGCCAACCCCTGCCCCGCCTGTCCCGCCTGCCCCGGTGAGCCGTGGGGCATGCCGTGGAACCGAGGAAGAAGCGCCCGAGGTCCCCCAACCCGATTTGGCTCCCGAACCCGCTCCCGGCGCGGTGGCAGAGGCGCCTCCGGTCCCAATAGAATTGTCATCCCGCCTGTCCCGGCCTGCCGCGGAACCGGAGCGAAGCGTAGTGGAGGGACAGCCCACCTTTGCCCATCGCGTTCCCCTCGCGGACGGCGTGCCGCCTTATGTCCCCCAGTCCACTTCTGTTCCAGACACCAGAGTCCCTTTCTCTATCAAAGTGAACCCTTTTAAGCACCGCCGCTGAACTGCAAATCCGCAAAAAGGACCCAAAAATATCGAATTTTATAAATAACTGCCGGCTAAGCCGCCCACCGCCACACATCGTTTTGACCAACGAAGAATGCTGGAAATTTGGACAGCACTCACTGAAACAACTCAGCTAAAAGGGCGTATCAGACCAGTCCCGCGCAGCCTGCCCTGCCTGCCCCGCCTGTCCCGGCTTGCCGCGGAGCGTGCCGTGGGAGCTTGGCGAAGGGGACGGCTGACGGCCAGAGCTGTTCAAATTAGCGGCAGATCGGGGTCGGTGTGCAAGTAATCCGTTGATGGTATGGAGGCGCATGGCCCTCAAGAGAATCGGATTGCCCTAGGATGATCGCCTCAGCATTCGCGTACGGTCCGGGTTCACCCAGGACTCACATCTTGGGGCATTCTCAGTCGTCCCTTCGGGACTGGTCTCGGTGTGGATCTATACCCAGGACTTACGTCCTGGGCTATGTCCTGGGTGAACCTGGACCGTAACCGAATGCTGAGGTGATCCTCAAACCCAACTATCCACTGAGTAGGACAGTTCCTCAGCCGTCCCTTCAGGGCTAACTTCTGGACCGTCGAGTTCTCACGCAGAGCGTAGGCCCGGTAGCCACGATAGTTAGTTATTCAGATTCATGGTCTCCCCGCAGGAGGCTGTCACAATTAAAATGGAGGGGATTCACGCATGTTTTCTCCGCTCCCAAACCGGCGCAATCTCCTGGGCTCAACCTGGTTGTCGCTGGCTGCGCACGCTGTGGCCATAGGCCTGTTTGTGTTCTCCATGCGGCTCCATCCGGTGCACGTTTTCACTCTGCCCGGCACTGCGTTGGGCAGCCATGTGGAGATCGCCTATTTGCCGGGCCGAGCGCCCGCCCCGGCGCTTCATCCGAATCCTCGAATCAAACCGCGGCCGCAAGCCGCGCCGGAACTCAGGCCCACTCCTGCACTTCCGGCTTCTACGCCGCAAGCCGCCGCGGTCCATCCACCGCCGGTCCCGCACCTTACCGTCACCGAGGCGGCACCCTCCCCAACTACGATAGCGCCCGCGTCCGCTACACCGGACTCGACAACCGGCTCCGATTCCTGGGGTGATGGCTCGATCCAGATAGCTCTTACTACCTACTCCCCCAGCCCGGCGCCCGATCTTTCAGTACTCCCCCGTGGGGTACAGGGCGACGTGGTGATCGATGTGACCATTGACCCCAGCGGCAAAGTTGCCAATCTTGCGGTTCTGCGTACCCTTGGTTACGGCATTGAATCCAGTGTGATCGGTACCCTCAAGACCTGGACCTTTCGCCCGGCGACCAAGGACGGTACCCCGATCGCCAGCGTACAGGAGCTTCACTTTCACTTTGGTCCGGTTTAAATGTCCGAAAAAGGTGCAATCCAGGCAACCGTTTTCATCAGGCATTCATCCATGATCGAGAGGTTAATTGGGCTCCTTGGGAATGACTTCGCGCATACTGCTGGTGGATGACAATCAAATACAATCGGCCACCCGCAGGGCAATCCTGGAGGTGTCTGGCCGAGAGGTCTGCATCGCGCTCGAAGGCAAGCGGGCGCTGGAACTACTCAACAATCCGGAAAACTCCATCGGCTTAATCGTTACCGACCATCTGATGCCGGTCATGAGTGGACCGGAGTTTGTGGCTGAGGTTCGCCGGCGCGGTTTCACCCTGCCCGTCGTCGTGCTTAGCGGCCTGCCCGATGCCGAATCGGCATACGGAGGGCTGAACGTGGTCTTCCGGCTTAAGCCGTGCGATCCCGAAAGCCTGATTCGGCTGGTTCAGGAGTTGCTCGGAGAATGCATGCGCCGGTCCGCATAACTCCTTAGCCGTTAACCCTCATCCCTCGTTGTGGCCAACAAATTGATAAGGCTCGGCGGGTTTAGTTTCGGGCGATTCCCTTCCCGGCATTGCCGTTCCCTGTCTGCCTCTGCGACAATCTGGAAGGGCTTGTGACCTTCTCATGCCGGAATTTGGAAGTTTTTCTCTCCTCCTTGCTCTTGTTCTGAGCGGCTACACACTATTAGCCGGCGGAGTCGCGCTGCGGCAACTGGCCACTGGATCTCGCGGCCGGATGGCCCCTGACAGGCTGGCGGAAACCGCCCGGCGGGCCGGTATCGGCAGCTTTTTTGCCGTCACCTGCGCGGCCTTCGCCTTGGTCTACACCGCCTTTGCCAACGACTTCTCTGTCTCCTACATCCTCCATCATTCGAATCGCGCTCTGCCCGGCCCCTACAAGTTTGCCGCGCTATGGTCGGGCCAGGAGGGATCGCTGCTGCTTTGGGCCTGGTTGCTGACCGCCTACGGCTTCGTGCTCCGGCTTCGCCATAAGGTCGACGTCACCCTTACCGCGTACGCCTCCACCATCCTGGCGGGCATCCAGATCTTCTTCCTACTGTTGCTGAATTTTGCCGCGCCACCGTTTGCCCTGGTGCAGGGCCAGGCGCCGGCCGACGGCTTCGGACTGAATCCTCTGCTGCAGTATCCGGAGATGGTGATCCATCCGCCGATGCTTTACCTGGGTTACGTGGGCTTCAGCGTGCCGTTCGCATTTGCTCTCGGCGCACTCATGATGCGCTACCCGGGAGAGAAGTGGATTCACATCACGCGCCGCTGGACCATGGTGACCTGGCTTTTCCTGACCTGCGGCATCTTCCTGGGCGCGCACTGGGCCTACTCCGTGCTGGGGTGGGGCGGCTACTGGGGCTGGGACCCGGTAGAGAATGCATCGCTGATGCCTTGGCTCACCGGGACCGCCTTCCTGCACTCGGTCATGATGCAGGAGAAGCGCGGCATGATGAAGAACTGGAATGTCTGGCTGATTTTCAGCACTTTCATGCTGTGCATCCTGGGGACCGATCTGACGCGCTCCGGGCTGGTCAGCTCTGTTCACGCCTTTGCCCAGTCATCCATCGGCAGCTGGTTCACGGCCTTTCTCGTCATTGTGCTCTCCATCTGCCTCTTCACTTTCCTGCGGCAGCGGGATCACCTCAAGTCAGAGCACAAGCTGGAATCGCTGGTTTCGCGGGAGTCGAGCTTCCTCTTCAATAACCTGGTTCTGCTCGCTGCCTGCTTCACGATTCTGTGGGGCACACTGTTCCCGATCATTTCGGAGTACGTGCAGGGCAATAAGGTCACGGTCGGCGCACCCTTCTTTAACCGCGTGGCGCTCCCCATCGGGCTTTTCCTTCTCTTCCTCACCGGAATAGGCCCACTGCTGGCATGGCGCAGCGCATCCTTCAAGAGCATCCGGCGCAACTTTATTCTGCCTGGGGCGGCGATTGCGACCACTGCGATTGTCTTGATGGCCGTTGGAGTCCGTCCCTGGAACGATCAGGCGACCTTCTATTCGCTGGTTGCCTTTTCCTTGGGCGCCGGCGTTGTGACCGCTATTTCTTCGGAGTTTTTGCGCGGCGCCAACGTCATCCGCAAGCACACTGGGCAAAACATTTTCGCCTCCATGCTGCAGCTGACGCGCCGCAATACGCGCCGCTATGGCGGGTATCTCGTGCACTTTGGCGTGGTCGTCATCTTTATTGGCATTGCCGGAGGCGCCTTCAACCAAAGCCACGAGCAGGAGATGAACAATGGCCAAAGCATGACCATTGGGCCCTATCGCATCGTGTGCGAGAGTTTTACGCAGGACTCGAACCTGAACTACGACACCGAGTTCGCCCTGCTCGACGTCTATCGCGGCAATAAGAAAATAACCCAGCTTTCGCCGGAGAAGCGTTTCTACGCCGCTTCGCAGCAACCTGAAACCAGGGTTGCCAACCACTCCACGTTGGCCTGGGACCTTTACGTCATTTATGCCGGGAAGAACCCCGACAGCGGCTTGCCGATCATCAAGGTGTTTCTTAACCCGCTCATGGCCTGGATCTGGATCGGGGTTGTAATAGTCGCGATTGGCACGCTGCTGGCGCTTGCGCCCAATCTTAGCGCGGCGCTGGCTTCCGGCCGCACCCGCGGTGGCGTTGGCGAGCGAGTGAAGCCGCCCACCCCGCGACTGGTGGATGAGCCTGAAGTCGCGATCGCCGGCAGAGGTCACGATTGAAATCCCGCAGTGTTCTCGCCCGGGCCTCGCAGCTCGCATTGCTGTGCATCCTGATTGCGGTAACAGCAGGTGCGACCGATTCCTCTGCCCGGTACTACAAAAATAGCCATGAATTGATGTGTGGCTGCGGCTGCAATCAGCTGCTGGGCGAATGTAACCACGTGGGCTGTCCCGCTTCGCCGGGAATGCTCGCAGAACTGTCGGCGGCGATTGCCAGGGGCGATAGCGATGACGCCATCTTGCATCAGTTCCAGGCTGAATACGGACCGGTGATCATCGCCGCGCCCAGGTTCACACGGTTTAACCATCTCGCCTGGATCATGCCGCCGCTGGTGCTGTTTTTAGGCATCGCCGCCGTTTTGCTGATCGTGCGCAACTGGAAGCTGCACACCGTACCCACTCCTCCGGAGCCGAATACACCCGGTTTTGCCGCTACCCGTGACCGGATACGTAGGGAGACACAGATATGAGCACCATCGCTTGTGGCGTGCTCCTGCTGGCGATCTTTGCCTTCGTGTTTTATCCCCAGCGGCATACCGCGCCGCAGATTCCAAAAACGCGTCTCGACTTCCTGCGTGAACAGAAGGACGTGCTATACGAGAATCTTCGCGACCTGAACTTCGAGTACAGCGCGGGAAAATATACGGCTGAAGATTACGCGGCGCAGCGCGCTGCATTGGAGAACGAAACCGCCGCGGTGCTTGCGGAAATCGACCAGTTGGAGCTGCAGGTCGCGCTACATTCCTGAAGTGATTCTCTGCGCTGCTACAGAAAGATGAGTATGAGACCGAACCCTATGCCGCGCAGAATTCTTGCGCTCTGCGCAATGCTTGTATTCGCCGCCGGAGTTTCCGCTTCCGCGGCCACCATTACGGGTACCGTCACCAACGGTACGACGCACACGCCGGCAGCGGGAGATGCGGTCGTGCTGATCGCACTCGATCAGCGCATGCAGGAGATCGCGCATACCAAGACCGATGCCCAAGGCCATTATTCGATCGATGCGCCGGACCCGGGAATGCATCTCATCCGCGTCGATCATGAGGGCGCGGCATATTTTCAGCCCGCCCCGCCCAATACGCCCAATGTGAATGTGCAAGTCTACGATGTCGCGGCTGTGGTCGCCGGCGTAAGCACGGTAGCCAACGTAATGCGCGTTGAGACCGACCAGCAGGGGCTTCGTGTGACCCAGAGTTTTTTTATCAAGAACGACTCCAACCCTCCGCGAACGCAGTTCAGCAAGCAGTCCTACGATTTTTATCTGCCACCGGATGCGCAGATCGAAGGCTCGGCCGCCATGGCTCCTGGCGGAATGCCAGTGCAATCCTCTCCAGTTCCTTTGGGTGACAAGGGCCACTATGCTTTTCTCTTTCCCTTGCGCCCGGGCGTGACCCAGTTTCAATTGAGCTATCATTTGCCCTACTCCGGCAGCCTCGCCTTCGACCAGCGTTTCGCCACGCCTACGGACAGCTTCGTGGTGATGATGCCGAAGAGCATGAGCTTTAAACCTGGGACGGGCGTATCGTTCGAGTCGCTGAATGAGACTCCTGGTGCACTCACCATGCTGGCCCGCGGGGGTTCCCCCTCACGACCATTTGCCTTCACGGTGTCCGGCTCCGGCGCCATGCCACGTGATACGCAGGCGGAGAACCAGGCCAATGACGGCGCAGGGGCTGCTGATACGGGAAGTAATGCAGCTGCCAACGACACTCGTCCCGGCGGTGGTCTGGGTGCGCCCATCGATACGCCTGATCCCCTCGACAAGTACAAGTGGTGGATCCTGGGGGCAATCACCTTGGTGTTTGCAGTGGGGGCGGGGTTTCTGCTGCGCCGCCCAGGGGAAGCCGCTTCGACAACTGAGGTCGCTGCTGCCGTCGCCCCGGTCTCGGGGGCTCAGGCGCCGGGCGGACTTTTGGGTGCGCTCAAGGAAGAGCTCTTTACGCTGGAGACGGATCATCTTCAGGGCAAATTAACGGACTCGGAATACGAACAGCAGAAGCAGGCGCTCGAACTTGTTCTGCGACGCGCTTTGAGCCGCAAGCCTGCGTAGCGGGATGGGAAACCTGGTCACTGGTGAAGATAAGCCAGGTTGTCGAAGTGCAATGCCTGTCCGTTTGTCAGGTCAAAGGCAACCGAGGTGCTTGGATCATGCCATCCTGTCCTTAGACGGCGCAGTTCCTTGGGCTTGATGGTGAAGGACTGCTCACGAGCTTCCGGCGAACGAACCGTGACGGTTGCATTGCTTTCCCCATCGTTGTAGACGTCCACACCGGCGAAGATGTGCGGCGTGTAAAAGCGAAAGCCCGCTCCTGGCGCCTTTGGATCCGTCAAGGCAAGCGTGAAGGTTCCGAACTTGCAATAGGGCGTGCCGATCTGCCACGCCCCATCGCCCCAATCGATCACACCGGAAGGATATTGACCCACCAAGGGCGTGCCCGCAGGAAGATGTGGATCGTCAAAGGTTATGTAAGAGAACGGCACGCGATCGCTCTTTCCCTGGATATCTACATCACGCGAACTGGTATGACGAATGGAAAGCGCATGCGTCGTGTCGTCGAATGTATATCCCTCCCGCTCCAGGTCACCGCGGCGGGAGATCGTTTTTCCGCCCACAGTAATGGAATCGGGGACGAAATCCAGGCGCAGCACATCGGTGGAATCAGCGTCGAAGGTCGAATAAGTCACCTCACCGCGGCCATAAGCGATTTTTGTAACGACTGACAGGGATCCCAATAGATGCGATTCCTCGGCCGGCGCCCAATCGGGAACTGCCCAAAACGCATCCATCATCCTGCGTGGTCCGTCGGAGAATTCGTCGGTAAACCACCACTGGGTCGAAAACGGGGCGTGGGCATCTTTGGAAAGTCCCTGGAAATACGTAACCCAGTTGTAGGTGCGATAGGCTTCTTCCTTATAGGCGATGTCTCCCGTCCTGGCGTAGTACAGCGCCTCGACTGCAGCCAGCCGCGCACTATGGCTGTCACAACATTGGCTGGGGAGGTTGCAGCAAAATTCCTTACCATCTCCTTGTTCCGTGGTGACGGTTGCGCCATGCACGATGTACTTGGGCCACTTGGGTGTCGTCTTCACCCAATTCACCAGTTGCCGGGCATGTGCGCGCCATTCAGGATCTTTTTCCGGGTGCAGCAGGATGTAGCGGGCAAACTCCAGCGGGATCACTTGGTTCATGTTCTGCATGCTGCCGGAGACATCCTCAAAGTATCCGACCCAGACGTTGTTCTGCATCGGATATTTCATAAGCCACGACCAGGCGACATCGCGCACTCTTTTATAGGACGCGGTGTCTCCCTGATCCAGCCGAATCAATTCATCCAGCAGCATGATCGGCTCAACCACATTGGCGGAGTAAGGAAACATACCCTTACCTCCTTCCAACGAGCCGTCGCGCGCGAAGCATCGATACGGCCAGGGAGAAATGCGTTCATCCCCGGGCTTGAAATTCTTAACCAGCGCCTCGGCACAGCGAATCGCCGCACGCAGGTATTTGGTGTTGCCCGTCATTTCGTAGAGACGGAGATATCCGTAGCCATCTTCACCGACTACGTGCGGCTCGACAAAGTCTTCTCCATGCCGGCTCCATCCGGTGTAGCGGCGGCTCCCGGGATTCGCCGAAGGATAAGGCACCTGAGACCACGCATATCCTTCCGGAGTCAAACCATTCTCGAGTTCGTAATCTACGAAGTTCTCCAGGAACTCCAGGGTGCGCGGATCACCGGTATAGGGATAGAGGCGCTCGACAAATCCTTGCATCATCGCCCGCAAGTAGCCCGTCGAGTTGACCCAATGCCAGTCGGGCATCATTTCAAAGGTGGTGCGGTCAAAATCGAAGCAGCAGAAATAGTAAGGCAGCCTCTGCCGGTTGTATTGGTCCCAGACGATCGTCCATTGAGAAAGAAAATAACTCGAGTAGGAAAATCCTGTGTTGTCCGGAATCGGCCAGGGCAAGAGCTTTCCCTGGCTATCCAGCGCAACCGGCCGTCCGGCGATCGAGGAGACGTCCGCGGTTGAGACAACCGGGAAAGGCTGCTGCGCGGCAACCATGGTCACACAGAGAAAGCAGGTGACCAGCATCTGTACGGGCTTAGCAACTTTGGACACAGCAATCCTCTATGCGTTTCAGCCTACTGAAAAGGTTTCTGCTCGCCTCTAAATAATTGTTGCAGGGCCCAAAAAATCGGTTACAGTACACGGAACAAGATTACAACACATTGAAAACCTGTTCGATACCCTGGTGGGCCTCTCCGCAACACCAGCTCCTGTAGTGCAAACGGGCCGTTATTCCTGTCCAGCAAGAAAACTTTTGGAGGGCATGTCTTATGATCTCAGATCGATATCAAGGAAACAAATTGATAACGGAACTGCAAACCTCGCGTTCGACTACGAGGCTTGTACCAGGATTCTTCAGCGGGCTGTAGTCACTCTTCTCTTTTTGCTGGCTTCGAGTTTTCCCGTACGTGCCCAGCAAACCACCGGCAGTATCTCTGGACTGGTTACGGACTCTTCCGGCGCGGCCGTACCGGGAGTCACTGTGACGGCAACCAACACGGCGACCGGCACAGCGACCAAGGTCGTTTCCAACGGCGATGGCGTCTACAGGTTTGTAACCCGCAGTCATGCAAAGAAAGCAGAAACAGGATTACCATACCCCGAGCAGCATCCGAGAAGCCAAGTATTTCCTGTTTCTGCTCTAGAAGTACCTGTCAAGGAGAAGTACTTATGTCAACGTTACAAATTGATGGCGTGGTTCCAATTATCCCCACGCCTTTCCTACCGCAGGGTGGGCCGGACTGGAGCGCGTTGAAGAGGCTCCTGGATTTTGCCGTGTATGGAGGCGTGTGCGCGGTTTGCCTTCCAGCGTATGCCAGCGAGTTCTACAAGCTGACAGACTCGGAACGGCGCGATATGGTGATCCACGCCGTCGAGCTTATGCAGGGCAGGCTTCCGGTGATCGGCCAGGTGAACCATGTCTCGACGGCCTACGTTGCCGAGACGGCCCGTGATCTCGAGCGAGCGGGCGCTTCAGCGATTTCTGTGGCCGTGCCGCGGCTCTTTGGCCTGCCGGAGCGGGACCTGCTTCGCTATTACGATCGAATTCTGCAATCGATCACGATCCCTCTGCTCATTCAGGATTTCAATCCGGGAGGCCCCACGCTGAGCTTGAACTTTCTTAAGCAACTGCGGGGTCAGCACCAGCACTTCCGTTTTCTCAAGCTGGAAGAGCCCCTGATGTCGGAACGGGTGCGGCAGATTGTGGATGGAACCTCGGGAGAACTGGGCGTTTTGGAGGGCTGGGGAGGCATGTACATGATCGAGCTGATCGGCGCGGGCATTTGCGGTGTGATGCCGGGCCTGGCAGTCTCGGATATACTCCAACAGGTCTGGAATCGCGCTCGCCAGGGCGATAAGGATGGCGCCTATTCAGATTTTATGGAGGTGCTGCCTCAGATTACTTACAGCCTGCAGAGTCTTGAGTTTTTCCACCATACGGAGAAGGCCTTGCTGGTGGCTCGCGGCGTGCTCCCCGAGGTAACCATCCGCGATGCGACGCTCACCCTGGGACCTGATGATCAAGCGCATATCAAGTTCCTCAACCGAAAAATTCTTGAGTGGCTCCATAGTCACGTTGCGGCGAAGGCTTAGCGAGTGACCATTAGAATCTAAACAGGATGAAATTTCGCAGCCAGGAATGGTTTGATGGTCGAGACGAGCTTGGTTTACAACATCGCAGCGCCCTGCGCACAATGGGGATTGATTTCGATCAATTCAAAGACCGGCCCGTCATCGGTATAGCAAACTCATGGAGTGAACTGAACAACTGCAATATGAATCTGCGGGATGTGGCTGCGGCGGTGCGCCGCGGCATCCTGGCAGCGGGGGCACTGCCGCTCGAGTTTCCGACAATTTCCCTGGGCGAAGAATTTATGAAGCCAACTACCATGCTCTATCGCAACCTGATGGCGATGGATGTGGAGGAGACGCTTCGCGCCAACCCGCTGGATGGAGTTGTCCTACTGTCGAATTGCGACAAGACGGGGCCCGCGCAGTTGATGGGCGCGGCCAGCGCCAACCTTCCTTGCATCCAGGTGAATGGGGGGCCGCGCAGCTCGGGCCATTGGAAAGGCATCGAAGTCGGGAGTGGCACGGACCTGTGGAAGTACTGGGACGAGTACCGGACGGGGAAGATCTCCAAACAGGACTGGAACGATTTAGAGCAGTGCATGTCCTGCGGCGCCGGCGCCTGCAATGTGATGGGGACGGCCTCTACCATGTCCGCGCTCTCGGAAGGGCTCGGCATCATGTTGCCCGGCTCGTCTACCTTCGCTGCCAACGACCCTGGGCGTATGACGGTGGCGGAAGAGAGCGGCAAACGTATTGTTGCGCTGGTGGAGCAAGACCTTCGGCCGCGCGACATCATGACCATGGCCGCCTTCGACAACGCGATCCGGCTTTGTATGGCCCTGGGTGGGTCGACCAATGCGATTATCCACCTGGTTGCCATCGCAGGAAGGGTCGGCATCCGCTTGCCGCTGGATAGATTCGATGAACTCGGCCGGACTACTCCGTGCCTGGCGGATTTGAAGCCGTCAGGCCGGCACTTGATCCATGCTCTCCATTCTGCGGGCGGCGTACCCGCAGTGATGAAGGAGATCGAGTCGCTGCTGGATACGACCTGCGTAACGGTGACCGGCAAGACAGTAGGAGAGAACCTCACCGGGGTGATCAATCGCGATGTCGGGGTGGTTCGGTCACTGTCGCAACCGCTGCGAGCGGAAGGCGCCATCGCCGTGCTGGGGGGCAACCTGGTACCGAATGGCGCGATCCTGAAGACCTCGGCAGCTTCCCCTCACCTGCTGCAGCACCAGGGCAACGCCGTAGTATTTGAGGATTACCTGGACATGCTGGCACGGATCGAAGACCCCGATCTTGAGGTCACCGCCGATTCGGTCCTGGTGCTAAAGAATTGCGGGCCCAAGGCCGTTCCCGGCATGCCGGAGTGGGGCGCGATTCCCATCCCGCGCAAGCTTCAGGCTGCCGGGGTGAGCGACATGGTGCGCATCAGCGACGCGCGGATGAGCGGAACCAGCTACGGTACCGTCGTCCTCCACGCCTGTCCGGAGGCCGCTGCCGGCGGGCCACTCTCCGTGGTCCAGACCGGCGACGCAATCCGTCTCGACGTAGGCCGGCGGCGGTTGGAACTCCTGGTGCCGGAAGATGAACTCGCGCGACGAATGGAAAAACGAGAGCCGCACCGGAGCCTTCACCTGAGAGGCTACCCCAAGCTCTATATCGATCACGTTCTGCAGTGCGATGAAGGTTGCGACTTCGACTTCCTCCGCCCTGCCAACGCGGAGGAATTGAACTTCGTTCCTCCCGTCGTCGGAAGAAGTTGAGGTGAGACCATACGCGTAGTAACTTGTACACTCAGTGGGGCAAAATCTGAAGCGATCTTGGCCTTACTGCTCAGGACAACTATAGATGGCGAAGCTAATCAAGAAGCACTATCTGGTTCCCGCGATCAAGCGGTGCTTTGACCTGATTGATTTACTCTCAGGGAAAGACAAGGGCCTGACAGTTACAGAGATTCATCGGACCCTCCACTTGCCGTTGAGTTCGGCGGCGGCCATCCTCTACACCTTACAGGCTCTGGGATATGTAGAAAAAGATCCCGAATCCTCCCGCTATACCCTGAGTACAAAGCTGTTCTCTCTGTCGGGGAGGATGAGCGATCAATTCGATCTGGTAGGGCGCTCGCATGGTTTGCTCGAACAGCTGGCCGCCGAGAGCGGTTTCACCGCGCACACTGCGGTCATGCGCGAAGGCGAGTCGATGTACGTGGATCGGGTTCCGGGCACAGGTCTCATGCAGTTCTCGTCGTATGTCGGGATGAGGTGGCCGCTGCACGCTTCTGGAGTGGGCAAGGCGCTGCTTGCGTTTCTGCCCAAGGACGAACTCGCCCAGACATTGAAATACCTTCCGCTCAGCAAGCTGACTAAGTACACCATTACCGTGAAGCAGCAGCTGGAGCAGCAACTTCGCCAGTTTCAGCGCTTGGGTTATGCGTGGGAAGTGAACGAAGGCGAGCCTGGCGTGGCGTGCGTAGCTGCTCCTATTTTTGGGCCGGACCATATTTTGCTGGCGGCCGTGAGCGTGGTAGGCACGACGCACCAGATAAGCGAAGAACGCATTCCAACGCTCGGCGTCCAGGTAAAACACTTCGCGGATGCGATGTCCGCCCGGCTAGGTACAAGGTCGCTCGAAGCCAGCGTTTCCGCGGGAGGCGAACGTTCGAATTCCGAACTATGGAACCGGTAAGCTTGCCGGTTGCTTATTCCGTGTTCCTCATAGACCGTGATGAGCAGCGTACTGATCAGCACTAACGCTCCACCAAGGATCATGGGGAGAGTGAGCCGCATGCAGTACAACCGCCGCAATCACCAGCCCGAAAAAGGGAATCATATAGTTGGATAAGCTTGCCTGGGTTGCATCTAGACGGGTTAATACCGTCAGAAAAATCACCATCGATAGCTCTTTCCAATCGCCCCCCGAACATTCCACCACCCCCGCCACTGCCAGAGCAAAGCTCAACCAGCGCACGGGGGACATGATCTCTCCTAAAAGAAAATAGGCCATGACCGTGGTGGCGATGGGCAGGGCCAGCATCAGGAGCGCGGCCTTGGAGGCAAGCGAAAAACGAAGACCCCAGGTGATGAACAGTTGAGCCACGACCTGGCCCAGCACTCCGATGAGCATGAACTGCAACCAGTCCTTGCCGCGCCTCTGGCTTTGTATAGGCCGCGATCTTGCTTCCCACTGGACAATGGGAAACAAGAGAACGGTGGCGATCAACATGGGGATAGAAGTCGCCGCAACCGGTCCCATCTGCTCTTGCACGATTTTGACCAGGACGAATTGGCTGGCCCACATGAGATTGCAAAGCAGGAGCAAAATCCAGTCGCGAAGACGCTCAGCAGAGAACAGTCAAGCTACCTGGCCCAGATGAGTTGACAATCTGTCAGGAGTGTATATAAAGAAAATCAGCCTTCAACAGTATAGTGAATCGATTTTCAATATGGAGAAGATTCGTCCGCAAAGTTACCCCATCGATGCGAACTTCGATAACTACTGGTGCGGAGGATGGGACGACGCCTATCCGACCGCCGATGCATGCGTACATGGAGGGGAACCGTTCCCCAATCTGGGAGAGCTGCGTTCCTTGCGTTGGGAAGTAGAAGAACTACAAGCGGATGAGACCAAGGCCACGGCAAGACTTTTCGCCTATGGTCCGATCAGCGCGATCAAGGCAGTCAAGGCGATCTCATTGGCCGGGCGAGAGCTGCAAATGAACTTTCGCCATTGAGAGCCTGAGTCCGATTCCGCTGGATTTCCTGTGGGGGCACCCATCCCACCTTCGCCGTCGAAGCCGGGACGCGCCTGATCATCCCTGCTCGTACGGGAATCGTGGCGCAATCGAACCACCCTTCCCTGGGGCACCGGGCGATCGATACGATTGGCCTCTGCTCAAGGGGAGAGACATGAGCATCGTGCCGGATATTTCGGCGGGTATCAACTGCGGACACTATGCAACCGACCTGGAGGATGGATGGTTTGCCGTCGAAACGAAAGGCCGGGGCATCCTCTACGAGTTTCCTCTGGAAACGTGCCCGCATCTGTGGCTTTGACTAGTGTACGGCGGCTGGCGCGGCTACCATCACGCAGTCGTCGAGCCATGGACGGGATATCCAGTGAACCTTGCACAGGCGTTTGACCAAGGCCGGCACGGCCAACTTGCCCCGGGCAAGATTTTCTCGGTAACGGTCCGCTGCACCCCTTATAGCGCGCCGGAGAGCTGTGCCAACGCACTCCATCGTATCCGTACGCCTATTTTGGAGGCAGACCGGCGCTAAAGCCGCCGTCTACGATGAGTGCTGAACCGGTCATGAAGGAGGCGTCATCGCTGGCGAGAAAGACAGCCGCACGCGCCACTTCCTCTGGCTGTCCAATTCTTCCCAACGCATGCAGAGAGCCCGCTTCTTCGCGAGCCCTGACGGGATCGGGCTGCGATTCGAAGTAGCCTTCGGCCAGCCCCGCATTGATGTAGCCGGGGCATATGGCATGAACCCTTATCCCTTCTCGCCCGTGGTCGATGGCGACCGCCTTGGTGAATGCGAGAATCGCTCCCTTGGTGGCACAGTACCCGGCACATGCGGGCTCGACGAAGAAGCCATTGACCGATGACATGTTCAGGATCACGCCGCGCGTCTGGCGCAAATCAGGCAGGAATGCGCGCGAGCACAGGAAGACGCCTCCCACATTGACCGCCATCTGACGACTCCATTCCTCCGGCGTCGTGTCTTCGATTCTCTTGTTGACCTGAATCGCGGCGTTGTTCACCAGGATGTCCAACGGGCCAAGCTCACCGCGCACGAAGGCCTGGAGGCTGTCGACCGACTTGGGGTCGGCTACATCCGCCTTGAAGGCGCGTGCGTCGCCGCCCTGCGAACAAATGGCCGCGGCTGCCACTTCCGCTTTGGTTTCATCGATGTCCACGAGCACGACGCGGGACCCTTCCGCGCCCAGGGCAAGCGCCACTGCGCGACCGATTCCCGAACCCGCTCCGGTGACGACCGAATTCCGTCCCTTCAGTTTCAAGGCAAAGCCCTTTCGTCTTATTGATGTCCACTACGGCAGGCTGAAGTCGATGGTAGGGCCAACAATGGGCCTCGTCAAGTAGCCTCTTGGGTTGGAAACGGGAAAGCGAGGTTGTATCAGCCGGATTCGATAATGAGGTTTGCATACAACACGGTGTCACCGGTGCGGATGAGCCCGATGGCATGGGGCACGCGCTTCTTGAAGACCACATGCGGCTCGTAGAGAGTAGGCACACCTTTCAGCTCTGCCGCAAATGCATCCCGCATCTCAGGCTGGTTTGCGGTGAGGAACTCTTCGGCCATGAAGGCTTGCCCCACGACGAAATTCTTCCTGATCGCCCGCAGTACGTCGAGGACTCGTGGGATATCGTCGGTCAATGAAATGTCGACGGTTTCGATCTGCGGCCAAAATGGAAATCCCCGATCCGCGATGACCAGGGTATTGGTGTGCCGGATACGGCTGAGAAGGGAGTTTATGGCGGGATTGAGAATGCCTGTCTTAAGCACGCAACACCTTCTCTCTTCAGCGGGGATTTCCCAACGATAGCTCTAGAGAGACACGCCGCGCTTCCAGGGAATGAAATCGTTCTGATCGAGTTGCTCGGCCTTGGTTCGTACCTTTCCGCCGGCAACGTCAATGATCAGATCCAGAATCGATTCGCCGACTCGCTCGATGGTAGTCTCGCCGCGAATCACGGCTCCGGTGTCGATATCGATGATGTCTGCCATGCGTTCGGCAAGATTCGAGTTGGTGGAGATCTTAATCACCGGCGCGATGGGATTTCCGGTAGGCGTGCCCAGGCCGGTAGTAAAGAGAACGATATTAGCGCCCGCGCCGACTTGCGCGGTTACACACTCGACGTCATTGCCTGGAGTGCAAAGCAGCGCCAAGCCCGGTGTATTGTCATAGTCCGGATAGTCCAGGACCTCGCAGACGGGAGAAGTACCGCCCTTCCTGGCTGCGCCGGCGGACTTCATCGCGTCGGTGATCAGCCCGTCCTTGATGTTCCCTGGGGAAGGATTCATTTCGAAACCGGAGTGGACCGCCTTGGCCCGCGCAGCATAGTCGCGCATCAGTTGAATAAAACGGTCGGCGCGGCTCGCATCCACACAACGGTTGATCAGACTCTGCTCGACCCCACAGAGCTCGGGAAACTCCGACAAGATCGATTTTGCACCCAGCCCAGCCAACAGGTCGGAGACATGCCCGATCGCGGGGTTAGCCGAGATGCCGGAAAATCCATCGGAGCCTCCGCACTTTAAACCTAGGGTGAGCTTGCTGAGAGGGGCGGGCTGTCGGGTCAGGCGATTGGCTTCGATGAGGCCTTCGAAGGTGGCACGAATGGCGTCGGAAAGCATGGCCGATTCAAGACCGGACTTCTGCTGCTCGAACATGAGAACCGGCTTGCGCAACTCGGGGTCCCGCTCGCGAAGGGCGTCCATCAGAATGGACGGCTGGGCGTTCTGGCAACCAAGACTGAGCACCGTCGCGCCGGCAACGTTGGGATGATGGATGTAGCCGGCGAGCAAGCCACAGAGCGCCTTGGAATCCTGACGAGTTCCGCCACAGCCGCCCTCATGCACCAGGAACCTTACTCCGTCGACATTGGGAAAGACCTGCTCCTGCCGACCCAGAGTGAGATCGTCGCGCTGTGTCGCTCGCAACGCCTGGTTATGTTGCTCGATCAATTGCCGTACCTGCTGGCGGTAAAGTTTCGGCCGCCCGTAACCAAGCTCCTCCTCGAAGGCATCGCGGAGGGCTTCTACATTGCGGTTTTCGCAAAAGACCAGGGGAATAACCAGCCAGTAATTGCGCGTGCCGACCTGGCCGTCCGCACGATGGTAACCGGCGAATGTGCGCTCGGACCAATGCGAGACGGGAGGCGCAGACCAAACATAATCGCCCACCTTGGGTCCAAAGCCGGAGGCGTCATGCTGCACATTACGTGTGCTCAGTAGGCCCCCACGGGGGATCGCCTGGCGTACGAGTCCGACGACTCCGCCATACATGATGACCTCATCCCCTTGGGCAAGATCGCGCATGGCAAATTTTTGCTTGGCCGGTATCTCGGATAGCGGGACATACTGCTCCCCAGCGAAGGTGATGGCTTCTCCGGCGGGGAGTTGCGTTAGGGCTACGAGGACGTTGTCTTTGGGGTCGATCCGGAGTATTTTTTCGGCAGCCATTTCGTCTCGCGGGCACTCTGCCGTGGATGTCGCTTACTCCGCGGTCTCCAGGTTAAGGCGCTCTGATATAGACTCAATGTAGCGCTTACTGTATCGACGGTCAAACCAGCAAGAACCTAGCTCGTCGGAGAAAACAGTCCCTTCATGAGTTCTTCCCTTTTTGATTTGCAGGGCAAGACCGCTGTTGTTGTCGGCGGCACCACAGGCATCGGACATGCTCTTTCTCTGGGGCTGGCGGATGCCGGCGCGCATGTGGTCGCCTCTTCCAGGCGAGCGGAGCAGGTAGAGCAAGTGGCTGCTGAGATCGAGGCCAAGGGGCGAAAGACATTGCGCCGAACCTCGGACGTGCACGATCGAGCTACGCTCGAAGTTTTGCGCGACGACGTCCTGAACAAGTTTGGCCAAGTGGACATTCTGATCAATTGCGCCGGCATCACCAAGCGTGCGCCCACGCTCGACTTTCCCGAAGAGGATTGGGAACGGATCATTGACACAAATCTCACGGGCACGCTGCGAGGTTGCCAGGTCTTTGGGAAAGCTATGCTCTCCCGCGGTTACGGGCGCATCATTAATATTGGATCCCTCTCCACCTACGTGGGGCTTTTCGAAGTGGCCGCCTACTGCGCCAGTAAGGCCGCGGTTGGGGCGCTTACCAAAGCGCTGGCCGTGGAATGGTCCCGCCATGGGGTGCTGGTGAACGCCATTGCACCCGGCGTGTTCCGCACCGATCTAAACGCAAATCTGTTGGACAGCACGGAGCGTGGGCGGGAATTCAAGATGCGTACCCCGATTGGCCGCTTCGGCAAGACGGAAGAACTGGTAGGCGCGGCCGTGTACCTGGCTTCGGATGCCGCGTCGTTTGTATCCGGCGAGATCCTGGTGGTCGACGGTGGTTTTCTGGCGAGTGGAGTCAACCAGTAGCGCGGAATCGCAGTCAAGTTGCATACCCGAGCCCATACGATGGACTACAGAAAACTTGGGAAGACGGACCTCAACCTCTCATTGGTTGGCTTTGGAGGCGCGGCGTTGGGGGGCGTGTTCGGCAACGTCGACCCCGGCGAAGGAATGAGGGCTGTGCACCTGGCGGTGGACAGCGGCATCAACTTCTTTGATACTTCACCGTACTACGGGATTACGCTGGCAGAAACAAGACTCGGCGCGGCCCTGCTGGGCAGGCGCGAACGCGTCATTCTGGCCACCAAGTGCGGCCGCTACGGAATGGACGAGTTCGATTTTTCCGCGAAGCGTGTGACCGCCAGCATAGATGAGTCACTGCGACGGTTGCAGACCGACTATGTCGATTTGTTTCAGGTGCATGATCTCGAGTTTGGCGATGCTCAACAAATTATCGACGAGACCATTCCCGCTTTGCGGCGATTGCAGCAACAAGGCAAGGCGCGCTACATCGGCATCACGGGATATCCCCCCAAGCTCCTGAAGCGCATTGCCGCGGCGGCGCCAGTCGACAGCATCCTTACCTATTGCCACTACAACCTCATGAACACGGATATGGATGAGGTTCTGACCGCATTCGCCCGGGAGCGTGGTATCGGGCTCATCAATGCGGCTGCTTTGCACATGGGTATTCTGACCGAAAATGGCCCGGCGGAGTGGCATCCAGCACCCCAGAAGGTGCGCGACGCAGGAAAAAAGGCGGCTGAATTTTGCCGCAGCCGTGGAGCGGATATAGCTGACGTGGCTATGCGCTTCAGCCTGAATCACCCCTACGTCTCGAGCACACTGGTCGGTATGGCAAACACCCGCCAGGTGGAAGCCAGCCTGGATCTGCTGCGCACTTCCTGCGATCCAGAGCTTCTACGTCAGGTCAAAGCCATTCTGGCGCCGGTCTTCAACCATGTATGGCCTTCGGGGCGCGCTGAAAATCAAGATTGAGGTGTGTGGGGATTACGCATCCCTCCACTACGCCGCGCTTCGCCGAGAGAAAACAGTGACCTCAGGGGCTAAAGCCCTCAACTGCCACGACACAATGGCCCGGCTAAAGCCGTGCCCTGATACAAAGCCAAATGTCGCTCCAGTGGAGAGAAAACCCGGCTGGGCGGATGGCAACTTTGTTGAATGGGGTAAATTGGTCTAGACAGATAGGATACGGAATATGAAAGCATTCGTAATGAAAGAACCCGGCGAGGTTGCAATTGAAACAGTTGCGGATGCAGTCGCGACCAATGACGATGTGCTGCTCAAGGTTCGCATGATTGGCCTTTGCGGGACCGACCTGAATTCTTATCGGGGCAGAAATCCGATGGTGACTTTTCCTCGTATCCCGGGCCACGAAGTAGCGGCTACGATTGCCGAACCGAGCAAAGCGCATCCGGAACTTGCCGCGGGAATGGACGTCACCCTCTCGCCGTATTTTGGTTGCGGCCGGTGCCCCGCTTGCCTCAGAAATCGCCCCAACGCCTGCCAGTTCAACGAAACGCTGGGCGTGCAACGCAACGGGGCTATGACGGAATATATCGCCGTGCCGGCGGAGAAGCTCTATCCTGCCCGCCTCACCATCAAGGAACTCTGCCTGGTCGAGCCTTTGACCGTTGGCCTGCACGCAGTGGGCCGGGGACGCGTCACCGCACAGGATACGGTGGCTATCTTCGGTTGTGGCGGAGTAGGACTCGGAGCTGTGGCTGCCTCTGGTTTTCGTGGAGCTAAGACGATCGCCGTCGATCTTGAGGATACAAAACTGGCGCTGGCTCTGCGCGCCGGCGCCACCCACGCGATCAACACCTCGAAAGAGCCTCTGCACGAACGTCTGCTCGAACTTACCGGTGGACGGGGGCCGGACGTGATTATTGAAGCGATTGGGCTGCCGCAAACCTTTCGCAGCGCCGTCGACGAGGTGGCATTTACCGGCCGCGTGGTCTACATCGGCTACGCCAAGGAGCCGGTGGCTTACGAAACCAAGTGGTTCGTCCAGAAAGAGATCGACATTCTGGGCTCACGCAATGCCCTGCCTGAGGACTTTCGCGAAGTGATACGCATGCTCGAAGAGCATCGCTTTCCGGTGGACGAGGCGGTGAGCGCCATAGTCACGCTGGAAGAGGCGCCGGCAATGATTAAGACCTGGAGCGATCACCCGAGCGGGTTTTCCAAGATCATGGTTCGTCTCGGTTGATCGGATCACCCGAAACGCCTGAGATAGGCGGAGCAAAGACCTACTGTCTGATCCGTGTAAGTGACGCCCAGCGAACGGGCAAGATCGGTTTCCGCATGGGAGCCGACCCAGGCCACGAGCAGCAGGCGGCGCAGCATGATGAAGGTTGGAATCTCTTCTTCTTCAGCCTTAGCCACGGTTCTCACCGTTCGATAGCCTTCCAGCCAGAACTCAATCAGGCCGGCCGCGCCAGGCAGGTGCTCGTAAAACGACAAGAGTGTCGCAGCGTCGTACATGTACCAGCTAAAGCCGCAGTCATCAAAGTCGATCACTTTGACTTGCGTCTCGTGCACCAGCAGATTGGCCAGCCGCAAATCGCAGTGGGCAAGACCGAAGCGATCCGGACCTCTGCCGTAACGCGCCAGGCGATCCCGGATCAGGTCCGCCGTCCGGCCAAACAGATCCAGCTTATTAGCGTCCATGCCCAGCCCATCGCGCCAACGGCCCCAGCGCGCAGACTCGCCCAGTGCGGCTTCAAAGTCCCAGGTGAATCGTTCAAAACCTTCGGGCCGCTGCCATGCGCTGCTGTGCGCATGCATCTTCGCGGTGATGGCTCCCAGGCTCCTAAAACATTGGCGCAAGTCCATTTCGATAGCGGGTTGGCGGCCGTCTTCCCAGGCAAAGAGAACCATGTTGCGGGCTTCCGGGGCGCCCTGCGCGACCTGGACCCATTCCCCATTGAGCCCGGCGATGGGAACCGGCGTCGCGACCACCCCGTCCTGGCGCAATGCGACCAGCCAGGCAATCTCTGAGGCAAGCGTGTTTTTCGACTGATATCCCGGGCGTTGGACGCGCAAAGCCCACTGCCCGCCGGAGGGAGCTTCGACCTTGTAAGTCTCATTTTCGGAACGGCTGATCAGGTGGACTGTCGCGTCCCGGGGGAGATCGTAGAGGCTAAGCGCCTGCTCGAACCCGGATTTCCTGTAAAGCTTGTTGGGTTTAGCGAGCCTCATGCGCCTTTCCGCGAAGAAAGCCGCATACGCAGATCTTTCTAGAGCAACGTACAGGAAATCCGGGGGCGAGCTGCGTTGCCATATGCTCACTCTACACCGTCAATAAAATCCTTTGACTTCACCTTCGACTTCCCAGCACACTTATTTCAGGCCTTCCCTCAACCGTCGCTCGCAAACTCAGCTTTTTTGAACCAGTTTTCTGGAGACGCACCACTGCCGCCCGAGACCACAGCTGTCCTTGCATCCAGCTCTGAGATTGAATATGGCCTGCGCCATAACATTCTTACGCCTTGGGAAACTTTGGCTCAATCGGTCGCCGCCATCGCGCCGGTCACCTCGCCGGTCCTAACCATTCCCCTGGTCTTTGCCTTGGCCGGCAACGGAACCTGGGCGGCATATGCCCTCGGAACCGTACAGATAACGCTGATTGCCCTGCTCATCGGCGCGCTCGGACGACGATCAGCCTCACCCGGCTCCCTTTACAGCTATGCCACCGATTCACTTCCGCCCATGATTGCCGCCGTGGCAGCATGGGCCCTCGTCCTCGGATATGTAGCCACGGGTTCGTCGATCGTCGGGGGATTCGTTCAGTACTCCAATATCCTGCTGAAATCCTTCACCAACCATACGATCTCGCCCGATCTGCTGGTGCTGGTATCGGTCATCGGTGCCGCGACCATGGCATACAGCGATGTGAAGCTCTCCGCACGAGCCATGCTGTGGCTACAAGGCGCATCCACCGCTTGTATCGTAGTGGTGCTGGTTTTGGTCTTGTGGAAGAACGGGCTGCACCTGGACTGGCCACAATTACGGCTACAGGGCAGCTCGATTGCGGGTGTCCGTCTGGGGCTGGTCCTGGCGATTTTCAGCTTTGTTGGTTTTGAGAGCGCGACCGCGCTCGGTCACGAGGCCAAAGAACCGCTACGCACCATACCGCGCGCAGTTTTGCAGTGCGCGCTGGGCGCGGGGGCTTTCTTCATCCTGGCTGCGTATGCTGAAGTGCTTGGTTTTCGCAATGCGGGCCTCGCCCTCGACAAAACCGATGCCCCGGTGCACGTCCTGGCAAACCAGGCGGCGTTGCCTATACTTGGCCTCGTCATTGACGCCGGTGCGATGATCAGCATGTTTGCCTGCCTCCTGGCCTGCATCACAGCCGCCGCCCGGATCCTGCTACTCATGGCTCATAACGGACTGGTTCCGATGCGGCTGTGCAGGACCCATCACCGCAACGAGACTCCACATGTGGCCGTCGTGATAACGGCCTTCGTGGTGGGCTTCCCAGTCCTGATTCTTATTGCTCTCGGCTACTCAGGCACGGACATCTACGGCTGGCTTGGATCTTTCGCGGTTTACGGCTTTATCACTATCTATGGACTCACCTGTATTGCCCTGCCACTCAAGTTAAAAAGGCAGGGCGCACTGTCAATGAGTCTTCTGGTCGTCGCTATCCTGGGGGGCGTTTCGATGATCATGGCCCTGGCGGGTACCCTTTATCCAGTCCCTGCTCCGCCTTATTCCTGGCTACCTTATCTCTATTTTGTCTACTTGCTCGTCGCCCTGGTCTTCTTTTTCCGCACCCGGCACAAGCGCCACCCCGTGGTGAGCGCACAGGAAGATTTCTCCTGACCCTGGCCTAACATCATTGGGGTAGGTGGGTAACCCAAAAGTTACGCGAGGCGGCATGCGCGCGGTGCCTTTGTTGTTATGATGAGGGACATGAAAAAGGCTTTGCTTTTTGCCATGGTCCTGATGGTTTCGGCTTCCGCATTCGCGCAAACGCACCATCATCATCGTCATCACCACCATCATCACTCCGCCCGCCGGTAAATGGGGTTAGCGCTCTGTCGCTGGCGAAACCACCGTCGCAAGCCACCTGAGAACTGCGGCTGAAAGAGCGCCGCGCTGATCGGAGTAGACGTGATCGGTGGAAAGGTGGAGTGTGGCCACGCGAGTATTTCCTGCGCGGCGCAACGCAGCCGCGAACACTTCTTCTTCCCTTGCATAGGCGTCGTCCGAGGTGACGACTAAGGCCGGCCGGCTCTTGAGTGAAGCCACCTTAGCCATGAAGCTCCACTCCGCCGCATTGGCGAGCGTGTCATGGGCCAGCTCTTCGGGCGTACAACCGCTGATTGGGTCCATTCCTTCACGATCGTATGCGGCACTCAGTGCCTTGATCGTTGCGTGTTCGCGCTCCTTTGACAACGGCTGAGGAATGCGTCCTCCAAGATCGGCAGCAGAAATAAGACCTATTCCCAGGATGCTACGGTCACCAGCCGCGTCTTGCACTGCCATGAATCCGCCCATGCTGTGACCTATGAGAACAATGCGCGTGGGATCAAGCCGCAATATCTTCGCCATGGTGGGTGAGCGTAGATAGCTGACTGCGGCAGCCGTATCTTCGATGCCATGAGAGAAAGAGAAGTCTCCAGTTGAACCCCAGGAGCCCCTGTAGTCGAAGTAGAGAACGTCCCACCCCGCACGGCGAATATCCTGTGCCAGATCGAGATTGCGCTCGTTGCCGGGAAACCCGTGAAGCAGCACCACCGTTGGATGCGGACCGGCGCCCGCGGCGACATAGACGAACGCGTTGAGCAGCGCTCCGTGACTGGGAATTTGAAAACTCTGCATGGAAGCAGGATTGGATCGCCTGGGCCGCTGCTGTGCATTGAGAGGCGACAATGTACACAGAACACCCAGTGTGGCGACAAGCAGACGGTTGCGCAGGGCTCCCTCCACCCATTCCGGCTATTTTGTAACTATAGTGTTCCTATCCTACCCGAACGACGGTGAAGAACTCCCGGGTAAAGAGGGCAAAGGCGGTTACGTATGAGCTACGTATGCGGAAAAGAGTACCCGGTGCGGGACTTATCGTGTGTGCCGATGAGGAACAAAGCGCGCTGCAGAAGAGGGGTGATATTTTAACCTGTCCCCATTTTTCTGGGGCCGCGGTTTAACGAAAGATTCACCCCCATCCGGTTCATGCCGTCTACCTTTGGCTGGGTCTACGAAACTTTAGTGTGATTGAAGATTCACCCATGCCCCGCTTACCTTGGGAACAGTCCAGGGTGATCTTGGTAACGGGAGTGTCGCTATCGCCAAACTCGAAGCGAAGCTTAGCAGGGATCGATCTTTCGTCGCCTAGCTTATCCTGCGTCACTATCCGCGCATCCCTCCGACCCGGTGTAGGTGGACGATAATGCCCAGACTCCGCAACTCGCCTGCACTGTTAGCAGCTGCCGATAGCTTAATCGCGCTCGGGCTCGCTGTGGGTGCCGTCGTCTGGGTGAACTTCCGCTACATACCGCATGGCGGCTTTGCACAGTTCCTGATGATTCGCATCACTCTGCTGAATGCGTCTTTCTCCATCGTGTTCGCAATCCTCTGGAAGCAATGTTTGACGGTTCTGGGCCTTTACCGCCGCGACCTCGATGGACTGCGCAGCCTGGTGCTGCGAACGGTGATTGCCTGCGCGATCATGACCGCGCTTCTGGACTTGTACCTGCAAGGCCGCCACGCGCGTGGGCCAATCCCGGAGATCCTAGTAAGCTTCCTGCTCGTTGCGTTCCTCTATGAGACGTGCCGGGTGCTGGCGTGCAGCCAACATCGGAGTTGGCATGTGGTCGAGCCCGAGCGGGTGATTATCTTGGGGAGCGGCCGGCGCGCAAGTAAGGCATGGCGTGAGTTGCGCATTCAGAATCACCGCACGAAGCGCCTTCTGGGATTCGTCGACGATCGCCATCCTGATTCGATGCCACCAGACATTGCCAGCCGCCTGATTGGCAATGTGGACGATCTGTCCGGTTATCTCCTGCAAAATATCGTCGACGAACTCATTGTGGCTATCCCCATGCGCTCCTGCTACGACCTGGCTCAGCGCGCTGTATCGATCGCCGAGGATGCGGGCGTGCGTGTGGTTTGTTTAAACGACGTATTTAGGCTGTCTCAAGAAAAAGATCTCCGGCGGCGAGCGGCACTCTTCGCTGAGCTCGTGCCCAAGGACCACAGGCGCGAAACGGCCGAGACTGCGAAGCGCATTCTCGATGTCCTGGGCGCGGCCGCAGGAATCGTACTGCTGGCGCCAGTCTTTCTGGCGATCGGGTTGGCTATCAAGCTCACCAGCCCGGGATCGATCTTCTTTGTGCAGGAGCGGCACGGTTATGGGCGCCGCCGGTTCCGCATGTTCAAGTTTCGCAGCATGGTGCGCGATGCCTCAGACCGGATGTTGGATCCTGAGCCGCACGACGTGACGCGCTTAACTCCGTTGGGCCGATTTCTACGCCGCACGTTGCTCGACGAGCTACCCGTGCTCTGGAACGTGCTGTTAGGTGACATGTCGCTGGTGGGCCCACGGCCCATGAGCGCGCTCGACGTTTCGCGGTTCGGAGAGGCACAGCTCATGCGGCGCTTCAGCGTTCGCCCGGGGATGACTGGGAACTGGCAGGTGGCCGAAGATCCTTCGCTCAGCTTCGAAGAGCGGGTAGCACTCGACTTTTCTTACATAGACGAATGGTCGCTGGGACTGGATTTGAAGATTCTTGCGCGAACCGTTCCCGCGATGCTCAAGCGATCCGGCGCAGTTTCGTAGCACTTTGAGGAATAAATGCAGATTGCCGTAGTCCATGATTACTTTACGCAGATGGGCGGCGCGGAAAGAGTCGCCGAGGAACTCGCGCGCATGCTGCCCAGCGCATCCCTCTACACCACGGTCGCGATGCCGGATCTCTTGCCTCCGGGACTGTCGAGCAGGCGGGTTGAAACCTCGTGGATGCAGCATCTGCCGAGTATGAAGCGGTACTATCGCCTCTACTTTCTGCTGTACCCATTCGCCGTGCGTTCTCTCGACTTATCGCGCTACGACCTGGTAGTTTCGAGCTCCTCTGGCTACGCCAAGGGTGTGCGCACGAACCGAGACGCCATTCACGTCTGCTACTGCCACACTCCCATGCGCTGGGCCTGGAGCTTCGCCAGCTACTCCGCACAGGAGAGCGCCGGTATTGCGCGACGCCTGCTTCTGCCGCCTATGATGCGCGCCCTTCGCAAATGGGACGAGCGTGCCTCGCACTATCCTGATCACTTTGTTGCCAATTCGAAGACAGTAGCCGCGCGTATCCAGCGCGCCTATGGCCGGACGGCCGAAGTGATCCACCCGCCTATTGATGTCAACCGGTTCCGTCCCTCGCCGGAGCAGGAGGACTACTATCTGGTGCTCGCCCGATTGATCTCCTACAAGCGCATCGATCTTGCCATCGAAGCCTGTTCGAGACTCGGCCGGCGCCTGCTGATTATCGGGGACGGGCCGGACCGTGACCGCTTGATGGCCAAGGCTGGACCAACCGTTCAGTTCCTGAGCCGCCTTTCCGACGCTGAGGTGGAGCACTACGCGGCCCGCTGCCGCGCCCTCCTCTTTCCTGGAGAGGAGGACTTTGGGATGGCGCCGCTCGAACTCGCTGCCGCCGGCCGGCCCACCATCGCCTACCGCGCCGGAGGAGCAGCAGAGACGATACTCGACGGCGTCACCGGGATCTTCTTCGACCGCCAGGAGGTGAGCGATCTTTCCGAAGCGATCGTGCGCTTTGAGCGCCAGGAGTGGTCAGCGAAGCTCCTGCGCAGGCACGCCGAGGGCTTCAGTGCCGAGGTCTTCCAGGCACGCTTCCGGCAGTTCTTGGCCCGAGTCGGCGCACCGCTCGAGGACGTTTCGCAGCCCTTCTCTGCAGCCACGGCCGCCCAAAGCTTTGAACCTAAGCTCGCCGGGATGCCGAATAGAGTGCCTGCATAGGCTCCTGAGAAAGCAGCGGGTTTGCAGTCAGGGTGGAGCTGTGTGGCAGGCTCATTGCGCTATGGGCTTGTGGCTAGGCCCTTCTGTTTAATAGATGCGCGTAGAGGCTTATGAATCAGTGTAGGCCACCGGTGCATTCAGGGAGTAGCAGCGGCATACCGCTGTTAGGTCTAACCGGCTTTATGCCGCGAGGGTGCGCTCACGACCTTGGCGCAGAATCCTGCTCGTATACGCAACGTCGGGCTCGTATAGCTTCGTACAATCAGCGTGAATGTCTGCAGCCGCGACCGCCTGCTCGCAACATCGAGGACAAGCTCACGCATGATATGTCAGCGATCTAAACTGCGCGACACGTCCGTAGCGCCCCATCTGGTGAGTTCTACTAAGTGGATTATTCACAAAGGGATACTCCACGTAGCAGGTTAGGATACGCTCGGCCAACTTGACTGTCAGGTTTTCGACGACTTGGCTTTCTAAGGTTTCTATATCGATCTTTAAAATATCAATGTGGCCATGCTTGGCTATGATCGCTCCGAGAACGTCGTTAGCTGCAACTGCCTCGACCTGAATAGTATCATCGGTCAGTTTGCCTATGCCTCCGTATCGACCGGTTTTCTCGCATCCGAAAGCAACGACTCCGGCTTCTAGAGCTATAGCGACTGATGACAATTCATAGCGATCTTCAAAGCCCTTCAGGTTAGCCGTGAGTCTTTGAACATTACGCGAGACTGGCTCGAACAAATAAGCGAAATTCCTTGTGTTGCGGGAAAGGAAGTAGGCGGCCGAGATGCCTATGTTAGAACCGAAATCTACGATAACTCGGTCGCGCCCATCCTCCACCTTGTAATCTTCCCTGCAGAAAATCTCATTCACGGTGAGAAGATCATGGGAAGAATAAATTGTAAGCGCGATCGATCCAGAAGGTGTCTTTACCGTTACTTCCGTAGGGTAGTCTCCCGTGCCGCAAAGATATCGCATGTATGCATCGAACGGACGAGCGTACAGGGTGAACATGTTCTTCGCGGCGATGTAATGACGCTTTTGAAGAGGGGCTGAATAGATTGTATTTAGATTTCGAGTCGCTATTTTCATATTCAGACAGTGGAAGCATGCCAGAGCGGCGATTACTAAAGTGCTTACGCTATTCAGTATCACTTACGCTCCGCCGTCCTAGAATACAACTTAGGTACTAAACACACTATCGGAGGTATTCGTGTCGCCCTCTCCGCGGCGGTGGCTGGCACGATCGTCGACGGCATCACCGGTATCTTCTTTGACCGCCAGGAGCCGGCGATCTGGCCCGGGCGATCCACCTTTTCGAGCATCTGGAGTCGGGAGGAAGGGCCTAATTCAAGCCTTTTATGGCAAGGTTCGCTCCAGTGACCAGCACGGGAGTATTGGATATCTCTATTGTCCGATCCTTTGCAGCATGCGCGGTTGCATCCGCATCGTTGTCGCCTCGCTGGGTGCTGCGGACCTGGATGTGGGTGCTTCCCATTACGTGCACTCTTATCACTCCGGCTTGACTCCACAGGGCAAGCACCTGATTATTTCCTGCGAAGCGGAACCTAAGCGCCCGTAGTGTGGGGCTGCCAGCGGACAGATCCTCAACGGTCAATGCATCCCTTACTAAGGGCGCGATGGCCTGGAGGGCGGCAAACGCGGTTTTTGGCGTTAGATCCGGACGAACTAGGCCAAAGTCATTCTCTTTGTTGGTTTCATCCCAGCCGTCATCGCGAAAATCGTACCACCAGATACCACGGAGGAATTTCATGGTGCGAGCGAGCAAAAACATCTGGGCCAGGTATGCGGCTGACTCTTGCTGGGAGATACCACCGGTCCCGCTATAGGTGGGCCATCCCATCTCGGTGATGTACAACGGGAGGTCGCGTCCGCTGTTGAAACGATGAATCACATCCTCGGTTGCCAACATGTCTTGCGCCCATGCGTCGCCCGTGCGCATCGGGTGACCGAAATTGTATGGGTGAATCGAAAGGGCATCGAAGGATCCCATGGCCCCGGCGGATAACATCGCGGCGAGCCAATTGAGATCTCTGCCGCCGATGGCCCCGGCGATGAAAACAGCCGAAGGGTCGATTGCTTTCACCGCCGGATACACAACTCTGAGCAAGCGAACGTAATCCTGCGGCGTGCCGGCGTGGGTGTTGCCGGTGGTGGTATTCCATTCGTTCCACATCTCGTACATATGTACTTTGCCCTTGAAGTGCAGGACGACAAAAGCCGCGTAGCGGGCAAAGGCGCTCAGGGCCTGGGGTGAAGCCGGCTTATCTCCCGAGTCGTAAAAGCGATTGCCGTAATCGAGGATCAGCAGGGGCTGCAGGTGCGCTTGTAGAGCTTGATCGACCAGATTGTCGAACCCAGATGGCATGACGAGATGGTCTTTTTCCATCTCAATATGATCCCAACTCACCTCATCCCTGATGGAGGTAGCTCCCGATTGACCAATCAGGCTCAACTGACCCGGCAGCATGGCTGGATGGACAGCGAGGTGCACGGAGACGCCTATGTTGAAGCCGCTCTGAGCTCGGGCGATGGTGGCGAGGAAAAGACAAAGCACAAGCGTGTATCTCATTGTCGAAGACCAAACTTTAGTGTTGTTGGAGTGTGAGCCTAAGCCCCGTTACCTTTGGAATCAGAGTACAGAAGTCTGCATCGGTCTTACCACTTTAACAACTTAAGGCACAGCAGTCATAGGTAAAGAGCCTATATGCCCCGCTTCAGCTTTATTGTGGGGACCAAAGATCGCACTAAGGAATTCGCTGTTCTGCTGAGCAGTCTGGCAGAGCAGCAAATGCGCGACTTTGAACTTGTCGTCGTCGACCAAAATGCCGATAACCGGCTGACCCCACTGGTAAAGGTCAGGGCTGCGCAAGCCACGGATCACAATTTCGGGACTGGCGGCTCCGTCACAGTGAAACACGTTCGCTGCCGCAAGGTCGGGCTTGCCAAAGGAAGGCAAAGGGGCACCCTCCGACTTGCTGCCGGATTAGAGCAACGCTCTGTTGGGCTTCGCCCCGCCTTCTTCGGCGAAACGGACGTGGGGTAGCCGGGACTTGTTGTTCTTTCAGGAACAAGTGCTACCGCGTGACTACTGGTCCCATTTGACCCTGGCAAAGGCTTGTTGGAGCCTTGTATCTTCCTTCAGCCGGCGTGGATCGCAGTGCTCTATCGACTTACGGTTATTTTTCCAGTTTGTGCTGATCCGGCTGAAATGGCGGTAAGAGGTTTCGTCAAACTTCATTTCGCGAGTACGCATGCCGACGATTTCATGGATGCTCCAGTGTGCGTCCGCTGGACAGCGGTCCGGGGCCACCGCCCACTTTGCCGGACATAACTTGATATCCCTTGGACGAAAGCCCTGCCAGCGCCAATGCGGCAGCTGCTGCTGAGTGCTCTCCTGGTGACGCGGGATCATTTCTGCTTCATTGCCATTCCTTGCAGTGACCCATCTGCCTGAGAACTTCACGTAACCATCGGTGGATGCGGTGGCCTTATCAAATACGCTGCCTTCGACAGAAAGAGCTAACTCGTCTATATCGCAGTTAAGCACGGCATAGGCATCGGCAAGGTACCGCCAGCGAGCATCTTCCAGTGCGCCATACTGGCTGAACGAGGAGTCCCACGTGCCGCGGCCTACTCCCTGGGGTCCGTACTTGTAAGGCCAGCTGACAACGTATATGGCAGAGAAACCGGAGACCTGGTTCATCTTCTCGAGAAGCGTCTCCGCGGTGTAGGCGGTGGAATCGTTGTCGTAGAGAAGAACCGCGTCCGCCCCATGCAGGTCGCGATGAAAACGCATCCAGTCGCACACCCACGTGGGGTGATTATTCTTACTCAGAGTGAAAAGCACGCGTCGGCCCCGGAAGACTTCACGGGCGCTTGGCCTGACATCGAGGACTTTGGCGCCGGCGACGGCTTGTAGCTGTAAGCTTGTATCCCCCTCTGGCACTTCGACCATGATCCGGCAAAGGTTGTCCGTGCGTCGATTGGCGAACGCAGTCGTGAACTTGTGATGCACATCGTAGCGACATTCGTTCCCCGTGGGCAGAGCGTGGATCTTGAGGGAACCAAGAATGCCGTTAAACCGATCCAGCGGCGGCCCGACCAGCATCACCTGGGTTTTTTCCACGCGAAAGCAGTCATAAATGACCGTGTGCCATTCAAACTGGGCATCGAAGTTGGCCTGGCGAAGCTCAACGGGACGGGCGGGCTCGCGGTGATATCCCGAGGTCTCGGGAAGTATCCATGAGCTTACCGTCTCGACCATATTCACACTTTTATCATGAAGCGCGGCGTCGATCTATTCCATTTGGCGGTCTTGTAACGCGTAGAGTAAACACGTTTATTGCTGATTATCCCGCCTTATTACTTTCGTGTGATTGCCCTATGCGGCATGTGCTCTTAGCGTGAGATAAGCGCGTCTTAACAGCATCACACTCCATCCCGAATGAAACAAGAACGGATTCTATTCATCGATCTCGGTTCCGATTATGGTGGTGTCGAGACCTATTTAAAGGGTCTTGGAGCCATGCTAAGTCCCTATGTTCAGGGCTACGCTGTCCTTTCGCTGCCTAAACTTGAGGCCCAACTGCGCGCCCAGGGAATGACGGTGGTTTGCTTGCCAATACTGGGCTCAAAATGGCTCAAGGGGCTACGGCTCCTCCTTGCCTGCTTTGTGGTCCCCTACATGCTCGTGCGGTTCAGGATCCGCACGGTGCAAGTCAACGGATTTTTCGAATCGCTGCTCCTGGGACCCCTTCGCCTATTCGGCTACAGGACGATTTTCACGATGCATATCCCGTTTGAAACAGAACTTTATTCCTGGTTTCGGAATCCCGAGCGCTTCTTTCCCAGGCTCCTCTCCAAGCACTCGCTGCGTTTCGCCTCACAGGTGGTATGCGTATCGGAAACGATCGGCGAGATCGCGCGTAGTATTTTACCGCAGGAAAAAGTGAAGGTTATCGCGAATTGGGTCGAGACTCCTTCAACTTTGAGCTGCACGTTGCCTACTCCCGGGCATCCGCAGCTTCTCTTCGTTGGCCGGCTGGAGGAGTACAAGGGAGTGCAGTTTATTCTGCAAGCCATGCGGGAAATCCCGGACGTGTCTTTGCTGGTGGTTGGAGAAGGCTCATATCGGCGCCAGTTGGAGGGTTTGGCAGATCGACTGGATGTTCACTTCGCCGGTTTTCAGCCAGACCCATCCCGCTTCTATAAGGATTCATCCATATTTATCAACCCATCACTAGGTCCCGAAGGTTTGCCACTAGTTTCACTCGAGGCGATGGCTCATGGCTTGCCTTGCATCTTCAGTGATCTCGCAGTTCATCGCGAAATCACAGCCGGCGGCAAAGCGGCCGCACTGTTCGAGCTGGGAGATAGCGAAAGTCTTGCCCGGCAGCTCAGGTGGCTACTCGATAGCGAACAACGGCGCCAGAGCTACGGTCTCGCAGCCCGGCAATTAGTTGAGCAGCGCTACAGTCGTAGGATTGCGGCACAGCAGTACGTGGAGGCATTTGGGCTTTGAATGCTCCACACCAGGAAACGGCGGTG
>CAWEZM010000019.1:0-99650 GCA_963813475.1 uncultured Acidobacteriaceae bacterium
CTTGGGGCCGGGCATTAACCCTCCAACACGTGTTGTATTGTCTATAACACACGTTGTAGATCTGTCAAGAACCCTATTGAGACCTCGGATACCGCATGCTCAGCGCCATCTGTCCGTAAAATTGGCTCTCCGGGAAGTGATGCCCAATCAGAAGGCGAAATCGTACGCCCAACTCGATACGGCGAGCGGTTTCGGCTGCAACGGGCCGCCCAACCGCTCCGGAGGAAAGTATGGTGTTTACCGTAGTGACATTAGTGTGGTTTAGCAGATTGGCGCTTCGCGCATTGAATGTAAATGTGCGCGGATGGTCCTTGGCCCCAGGAAGGGTGAAGGAACGGCTCAGGTTCGTGTCGAGATGCACCGTTCCGGGCATCGTCCCAATGTTCCGTGGCACATTGCCATTCACCGTGTTGATCGTGAGCAATCCGAATTGCGTGCTGTAAACTCCCGGGCCCGGCACGGAGGCGTGGGAAGGGCGGTCATTGAAGTTGCCGTCGCCGTTTCCATCCGTGCCTGTTGTGATGTTGTATGGCGTGCCACTGCTGGCGAAGAGCTCGGTGGAGAGCTCCGCTTTCAGCGGCAGCTTCACATGGCCCATCAGACCGAAGAGGCCGGAGGTCTGCCAATCCACCCGCGACGACTCGCCCTGCTCGCTATAGCTCGACTGCGGAGTGGCCGCCCCGGATGTATCCTCACCGCGGAAGCCCCCATCGGATCGGACACCTGTCATGTGCACATAGAACGCGGAAACGCCGAATCGCTTGTAATCGTTTTGCCCCAGAGATAACACCAGGAATCTCCCGCGCATATGAGCGAGCTTCTCGTAGAGAAAGATATTCTGGTTGGGTGCATTCGGCCTGGGAGCAAGAAGAGCCGCGATTGGATCCGGCGCAACGCCTATGCTGCTTGCAACCATCGGAGCGTTGATGTTTTTTACTCGGATCTGATCCCAGTTCGCTCCATAATTGAAATCACCCTCGGCATGCCAATGATGCGAAAATTCATGCTCCACCGCGAACTGAGTGCCAAAGGAGGGTATTTGCCTGAACGTCTTCGTGAACTGCCAGAGTGTGTTCACGCTGATCGAACCTGCGACGGGCGCCTGCGGGTTCTGGAACCCTGGCGCATAGGTTGTCTTCTCTTGTTGCCGAATTCCATTCAACCGATCAACTTGCATGGCATAGCCTGGATCCACCGCGCTCGAAAACAGTCCTGCTCGCACGTGAACCACCCATGTCGACTTCTTGTCGAGCGACCAATTCATGCCCAGTCGAGGCGAGAAGTTCGCAAAACTGCTGGGCGCGGTTTGAAACTGATAGCGGAAGCCTGCATTCAGGGTGAAGTGATCGTTTAGCTTCGCACCGTCTTGCGCATACAAAGCGAGCCGCCATTGAGTGAAGGGAACCAGCGGAGTTCCGCTGTTTTTCTGAAAGGCCGTTGGCGTCCCGCCAGGGAGATTCAGAACCGCGCGGCGGTACTGCTCTATTGCACTGATTGTCGTTGCTTCGCCGGTTGGATTGTTGGTTGCGTCGAGCACAGGCGCGCTCCCCCCTCCAAAAACGAATGCGCCGTTGAAGGTGTCCGGATCGTAGTCGTGCTCGAATACCCCAAGAGACTGTACACCAAGTTTCAGGGTATGCCGCCCTCGACTGAGGATTACGTCATCGTCTGCTTCGAGATCGCGTTCGCGGTTGTTGAGATCTCCGGCGGATGACCCGCCACCAACGAAATCGCCGGCCACCTGCAAAGAAGGCTCCGTCGAGAGAGGCGTTTGCTCGGTACGTTTCCAGGAGTAGCCGATCCGCGTCTCATGCAACAGATTGGCACCAACGCTCTGCGTATTCAGCAGACGCAGATCATATTCGCTTGACAGGCTGTCGTAACCGGCTTCAGCAAGAACCAGGCCGCCCGCACCCTGGTTCCCGAGGTTGTTGACGTTCGAGGAGAATGAAACGGTCGCGAGATCATTTGCTTTGATTTGCCAATCTACGCGCGCGGACCCGATCCACAGCCGTTGCGGAGCGGGTATGGATTGTTGCAGAGGCGCGGGAGTTCCGTCTGAATTCAATGTCACCGCATCGACCACATTGAACTCATCGATATCTCGCTTTTCCAGCGCAAGAAAGACATCGCTTCTTTTCTGCGTGATGGGCCCACCGAGTTCGAAACCATACCGCTGCTTGCCCGCGGGCGTTGCGCTCACTGACAACGGATCCGTAGCGTTGAAAGGGCTGGCGCTGTCTGCAAAGAAGACGGCTCCGTGCCACGGTCCGGCGCCTGGCTTGGTTGCAATCTCAATCCTGGCGCCCAGCCACGGCACTGTCTGATACTCGGAAGAGAACAAGTCGGGATTCACGCGGATGGAGGCGATGGAGCTCTTCGGAGGCGGCGTGCTGCCGTTTTGAAATCCATCAACAGTAATAAGGGCATTCCCAGAAGCCCCGCCCCCGCCTGCAGCGAGAGCCTGCAACTCGCGACGAAAATCATCTGGATCATCTGAAAACCGTTGCACTTCTTCCGCTCCCAGCACAGCGGTGCTTGCGCTGTGGTCGTCTGCCTCGCTTGTATTCCCGTGCACCTCTACATCCGTCTGCACCGCCGCCACAGCAAGTCGCAGGTTGACATGTGCGGCGCCGCCTGCATGAGCGTGTGCGCGGGCGGTGGCTTGGGCGAATCCGGCGGCATCTGCCGTAATTGTGGCTGAGGTCAAGGCCACACATGCGAACGCATAGTGGCCCGTTGCATCGGTCAGGCCCGTTGCTCCTGTGCCGGCCTGCACGTGTGCTCCGGGAATTACCGCCCCGGTCCGATCTGTAATCACGCCGTCGATGTGCATCCCTCGAGTGCAGGACTGCTGTGCGAGAGCCGTCCCGGAAACTAATAACCCCACGAGAAGGACTGCGCAGTTCCGGCCGGCCATCATGACGGCCTTCATCGCCGATCCACAGCTGTTTCCGAACGGTCGCTTGTTCATTTCGTCTCCAGTTCACCTAGCCTGATCTCTCAAGCTAGGTGAATGAAAACGAAGTCTGCTTCCGTTTGGAGCGAAACGCCTGTTTATTGGCGTGAGGTGGATTTGTTTGATCGGCTGATTTGTACAGCACTCGCTGAAAACAAATCAGCTCTCAGGGCGTATCGCGATCAGTCCCGAAGAGCCTGTCCTGCCTGCCCCGGCGTGCCGTGGGAGCTTGTCGAAGGGGACGGCTGAGAGTCAATTTTGTCCAAATTAGCTTTTTTCCGGCTCTGTCCATCCACCTCCACTCATGCCACGTTGGCATGAGTGGAGGTGGATGGACAGAGTCGAAAAAGAGCTACCCCCCCGATTCTCTACCGGCTCATTTCACGAAAAAACGATCCTCGAAAACTACGGCTCAACGAAACTTCGGCGCCATTCGCAAGCTTCACAATGTAGTCCCCATGAAAGAGAGGATGCAGACCCCGCACCGCGGCCTTACGCACCAGGGTCGATCTGTGGGTCCGCACGAATTCTCTTGGGTTGAGCTGGTCTTCGAGGCCCTGAATCGTCTGCCGCGATATATGCGATCCAGTCCGTGTGTAGACAACGACATATTTGTTGGCTGCTTCAATCCAGATGATTTCCTCCACAGGCACGAACAGGATGTGTTCGTCATCTTTAATCGAGAGCCGGGTGAGCCATTGACTGCCGGCGGCACCTGGGACAGCGGAGTGCAATCTCCGAATCGCTCTCTCAATCGCTGTCGAAAGGCGCTCCTTATCGAATGGCTTACAGAGATAGTCAACGGCTTCGATTTCGAAGGCTCTTACCGCGTACTCGCTGTAACTCGTTACGAAGACAAAGAGGGGCGGCCTGGATCCGGCGAGCTCATCAATCATTCCAAACCCATCGAGCCCAGGCATCTGAATATCGACAAACACGATATCCGGCGACAGCTCCCGGATTTGTTGAGCCCCCTGAACACCATTCGAACTTTCTCCAACGACTTCCACATGGGGCTCGCCCTCGAGCAATTCGCGCAGATAATGACGCGCATGCGCTTCGTCCTCAACAATGAGGACGCGAGCCGCCATTCCTGCCGTTGCAGCGCTGGGCTCTGATCCGTTCCGCATGACTCCTCAATCTTAACCCCGCCTTCAGGTGTACCGAATTGTGGGAGCTACCGGCCTACTGGTCGGATAGTTGCCATCCACCGCTGACAGAGGCTCTGTTATCGAGCCAGCCGCTCCAGCGCCCTCGCCGGCTTCGCTGTAAGGTATGGAAATATCGATCTGGACTCCGCCCTCCGGCCGGTCGGAATAAACAAACGTGTGGCGACCTCCATAGTGGATCTGCAGACGGTCAATCGTATTGGTAAGCCCCACGCCGAACTGCGGCAGCGCGGAACCAGGGGCGCGTTTAGGACCATCGTTGTGGATCATGATATGGAGGGCTCCTGATTTACACGATGCGCAAAAACAAATCTCGCAGGGACCGGTCATGCGCGAAGCGCCGTGGCGTATCGCATTCTCGAACAGAGGCTGCAAGAGAAACTGCGGTACCAGGGCCCTGGTGGCAGCGGGCTCAATCTCATAGTTGAGCAACAATCGGTCTCCGAGCCGGAGCTTTTCGATCCCAAGATACAGATCCGAGTATTCCAGTTCTTCGGCGAGTGTTCGCATCCGGTGGTCATTTTCCTTGAGCGTACTGCGCAGAAGATCCCCAAGCGCAATCACCATGCGACGCGCCATGGCCGGGTCTTCGACGGTCAGACCCGCAACGGTGTGAAGGGTATTAAAAAGAAAGTGCGGGTGAAGTTGCATTCGAAGTGCTTCCAGGCGCGAGACTGCGAGCTGGCGCTCCAAATCCATCGCGCGCATTCTTTCCGCCTGAAGATCCTTGAACACCTGCCAGCCTTCGATTGCGGTCACCACCACGATGCCAATCAGAATTTCGTTGGGTAAAAACCAGAACAGATCGGATCCGAGGAAGATCTTAAACGTAGGGACAGACGAGCGGTATGGGTAATAGGTCGGGTAAACGATGGCCCAGTGCGTGAAGTCCACAATCATCGCCAGCACTGCGATCAAGATCAGAAGGATCCCTGCATTCCGGATTCGTTTTGGTTCCTTCAGCGGGAAGCGCCGAATGCATCGTACAAAAATCGGCAGGGTAAGTGTCCAAAGGGCAAAATGCACGGCATTGGCATAGAGGGCAAATCCAAGGGGCTTATGGCCGAGTTCGCTGATTTCGAGAACGGCCGTGAAAAATACAGAAGCGCCTGCCCAGCCGAGGATCACGAATTTGATGCGAGACAACGCAGTCATTTTGCTTATTATTGCGCCTTAACGAGAGGCCGCTCCCCCAATGCTAAGCAGATTACATTGGTTGCGCCACACTTTGTCGCGAGATGCAGGTTCTACGGCGTGAAATGGCTGCTGCGTGAGCGTCAGGGTGAGAACCGAGACGGGAACTGCTTACACTCGACGGAGCTTCTGACTGAAATTCTCCGCTTCCGGAGTTCGAGCGAACTAAGCTCCGCCGTCTGAAACGCTTTAGCCCTGGCTAAGCCTGACTGGGAGCCGGCCGGCGTCACCGTCGACGAATAAATCTTCTAACAAGGAGCCGTTAAGCTGAATAATTCGCGCCACGAGGCCGGTCCATCCAGTCTGGTGGCTGGCGCCGATCCCTGCGCCATTATCGCCATTAAAGTATTCGTAGAAGAGGATATTGTCGCGCCAGTGGGGGTCGGTTTGGAATTTCTCCGCACCGCCAAAGACAGGGCGCCTCCCTGAACTGTCCTCCTCACCGTGAATATGCTGGGCACGGCAGACCGGGAGTTAAGTTCGATGTTTCGCCGGATAGAGCCAATATGCGTCAGTTACGAATTAAGATTATGAACGCCCCCGCCGCCATGATCCCGATGACAATTATGGCTCCAACTGCAAAGAGCAAGTACGCAGTAGGAAGATCTTCATCGTCTGCCACATCTGGTTCTCTTTTGACGTTACTCTGCCCATGTGTACAAACATCATGGCGGGTAATGTTAAAAAACGTCTACTTGCCTACAAGTCTTAATATGTTAAGATTTAGATGTCAAGTGCTTCTTGGAGAGAAGACTTGCTCATAATCCGGGTTGAGGGCCTATTCCGCATAACCACTGCTTACCTGAACCGCATCGCCACTGGCGTACCAGAGCACGATGTACATGACGCCTTCGTCGTCTTCGCAGAGAAGATGCTTGCCGACCCACAGCTGCGCACGGTCTTCCACCGCATGGTGAGGCGTGCCAACATCGCGCATCGCTATTCATTCCTCGATCCGCAGAAAGGTTCCGGCCAATTTTTGTCGCATGACGCGCATGAGTTTTATCAGCTAGGCAACTTTCCCAACACGGCGCGACGTATGGAGCTGTTTGAGAAGAGCGCTCCGGTACTGATGAGGAAGGCCGTGGACCGGCTTGCGCTCAATGAGAAGGAACGCTCGAGTATTACGCACGTGCTGGTGACCTGCTGCACGGGGCTCTATGCGCCGGGACTGGACTTTGAGATCATCGACCACCTCGGGCTTTCGGCGGGCGTGGAGCGCACGATGGTTGGATTCATGGGATGCTATGCCGCCATCAATGCGCTTAAGCTGGCGCGCCACATTGTGCGCTCAGATCCCAAGGCGGGTGTTCTGATGGTCAACCTGGAGCTGTGTACGCTTCACTTACAGGAGACGCAGGAGCTGGAGCAGGTGCTCTCCTTCCTGATCTTTGCCGATGGTGCGGCGGCGAGCCTGATTACCGCGTGCGAGCAGGGCTTTGCACTGGACAGCTTCAAGGCGGTGATGGTGCCCGAGACGAGGGGGCTGATTACGTGGAAGATCCGTGGGTTGGGATTCGACATGTTCCTCTCCGGGCAGGTACCGGCGGAGTTGGGCCGCGCGCTACATGAGGGCGAGCTGATGGCCGAGCGCGATGGCGTCGACCTGTGGGCGGTGCATCCGGGCGGACGCTCGATTTTGGATGCGGTGGAGAAGGGACTGGAGCTGCCGGTTGGTGCGCTGGCGGCGTCGCGCGAGGTGCTGTCGTGCTTCGGCAATATGTCGTCGGCGACGGTAATGTTTGTGCTGCAGCGGATGATGCAGCAGGCGCAGCCTGGGCAGCGTGGGTGTGCGATGTCGTTTGGGCCCGGGCTGACAGCGGAGACGATGCGCTTCCATGCGGTCTAGTGCGGAGATCGACTTCAGACGGCGGGTCTCTCCGCGTGAGATGCCGGAGCTGATGGATGGTAACTGTAGCTATGAGGATTTCCGTGGCTGCCTACGCAGTCTGGAGCAGGTCAACCGCTGGCTCCTGGGCTATCGGCCGACGCTGGCTTGGCTGGAGCGCTTGCCGCGTGAGCCGCATGAGCCAGTGCACATCGTTGATGTGGGAAGTGGCGGCGGCGACCTGTTGCGGCAGATTGCAGGCTGGGTTCGGCGGCGAGGAATTGCTGCGCAGCTAACTGGAATTGATCTGAACCCTTACGCAGCGCGGGCAGCAGCGGAGTCTACGCCAACGGAATTGGGCATCGCTTGGGTGACCGGCGATGCTTTGGTGTATCGGCCGGAGAAGCCGGTGGATATCGTGGCGAGCTCGCTGACGGCACATCATCTGGAGGATGAGGAGATTGTCGCGCTGCTGCGGTGGATGGAGGCCACTACTCGGGTGGGTTGGTTTTTGAATGATTTGGAGCGGTCGGAGCGGACCTGCAGGATGTTTGGGTGGGTGGCGGGGATGGTGGGGTGGCACCGGTTTGTGCGCCATGATGGGCCGGTGTCGTTCCGGCGGGCATTCCGGAAGGAGGATTGGGTACGGCTGCTGGCGGCGGCTGAGGTCCCGCGAGAGGCTGTGACGGTGGAGCATTGGCGGCCAGGACGGTTGTGTGTGGGGCGGTGGAAATGAGGTCGGTGTTGGTGGTTAGCGACAGCGAGAGCAGCTTACCGCAATCGACAATTGAAGGTTCGTCACCAAACGCGCTTCTCGGGAGTTATCCGGCCGTCAGGTTCCTGTTTGCCCGCTACCTCCATGTACTCTTTCGCACCCGTCGCTCATGCGGGGCACCTGTTACGTCTAGCCATCTGAGAGGCGAATCATGCCAACTTCCACGCTGCTAGCGCCCAGCTCCTCCCGCTCCAGATCCAAAACTGTTATCTGGATCTCCCTCGGTCTCACCGCGCTCTTTGTCTTCATTACCTCAGAAGTTCTCCTCATCACCGACTATTCCATGTACCACGCCTACCGTCTGCAGGTCATCGCCGACCGCCATCTCCTCATCCCGCACACGCTCTGCGGCGTCATCGCTCTCCTCAGCGGCCCCATCCAGTTCTCCTCGCGATTTCGCCAGCGTCACCTCAAATTCCATCGCGTCCTCGGCCGCATCTACGTCGTCTCCGTCTTTATCGGCGCCGCAACCGGGGTCGCTCTCGCCACCGGCCGTCCGGGCTTCCCCGGAACCTCCATGCAGGCCGCCGCCTGGATCGTCTGCACCACCGCCGCCTTCCTCACCGCGCGCAACCGGCAAATCCTCCAGCACCGCCAATGGATGGCCCGCTCCTACGCCGTCACCTTCACCTTCGTCTCCAGCCGTGTGCTCAACCTCTGGCCCCGTTACTGGAGCCACCTCGGCGACACCTTTGCCGCTGTCGGCGTCATCGCCTTCACTCTTGCCTCGCTGCTTATCGTGGACCTCGGCCTCAACTGGCGCGAGCTCACCTCTGGTCGTGTCTGACGGTCGCCGGCTATGAGACTTTATCGATATGAAAAACTGCACCACTACCCAACTGCAGCATTGGTCATTCAATACCCATGAGGAACGGTACAATTCCGGCGGACCGGCTCCGAAAGAGGAGATTCCAGTTACAACGTCCACTCTGAATCGGATTCCTGTGCAAGACGAAGTTCTCATCCTCGGTGGTGGAGTGGCAGGCTGTGCCGCTTCGATCGCGCTCGCCCGCAAGGGACGGCGCGTCACGCTGATCGAACGCGAGCCCACATCGCGCCATAAGGTCTGCGGAGAGTTCCTGAGCGGTGAGGCCCTTGAGGACCTGCACGCGCTCGGCATCGACGTGGCCTCGCTTGGCGCCGTGCCCATCGACTACGTTCGCCTCGCCGCTGCCAGGCGCGCCGCGGAGGCTCCCTTGCCTTTTCCCGCAGCCTCGCTCACGCGCAAGGCGCTTGATACAGCGCTCATCGCCGAGGCCATCGCCGCAGGAGTCCGCGTAGAGCGCGGTCGCAGTGTGCAGGCGCTTGCTCGCACAACAGGCAACCTCTGGCAAGCTACGCTCGACGACGGCACCACCCGTGAAGCTCCAACGGTCTTTCTCGCCACAGGCAAGCACGATCTCCGCGGCCACATGCGTCCGGAGGACCCGCAGCGATGGGTCGCCTTCAAGATGTATTTTCGCCTGGCGCCCGCGCAGGCCGCTGAGCTGGCACGCGCCTCTGAGCTGATGCTCTATCCCGGAGGCTATGGTGGTATCCAGCCGGTGGAAGGCGGCATTGCAAACCTCTGCTGCGTGGTGCAGCAGCGGTATCTCGCACGTGCGGGTCATCGCTGGGAGAATTTCCTCGCGAAGATGCAGCAGGACTGTCCACACCTCGCGATGAGGCTTGCCGGTGCGGAGCCGTTGCTCGCCAGGCCGATCGCCATCACCCATATCCCGTACGGTTACATCCGCCGCACAACCGAGAATGGGCTCTACTGCATCGGCGATCAGGCAGCCGTCATCCCCTCGTTCACCGGCGATGGCATATCCATCGCGCTGCATACTGCACGTTGTGCCGTCGCTGCCTATCTTGCGGCCGAGCCGGCGCCGCTCTTCCAGGCTAAGCTGCGGTCCGCACTGCTGGCCCAGATGCGCCTTGCCGAGTTCGCCGCCGATGGCTTGAACAACTCACTCGCGCGCGCTGTATTGCCGTTTTGCCTCAGGGTCTGGCCCGGCGTGATGCGCGTGACGGCAAGGCTGACACGCGTCGCCCAGCACGCCGCTGTTGCTCCACAGGCAGTCGCCAGCTGAAATCGAGCCACGCCAAAACAACTCTCGTTAGTCAAAACCCCATGGAGAGATGCAATGAAATCCTTCGCAGTCTTCGCCCTCGCGGTCATACTCGCTCCAGCCGCGCTCGCCCAGCATCAGACCTTCGTCGTCAATCCCGATGCCAGCGAGGTCAAGATGACGCTCAAAACAACCCACGAGGTCGTCAACGGCACCTTTCACGTCCAATCCGGATCGATTGAGTTTGACCGCAGCGCTGCTAAGATGTCGGGTTCGGTGGTCGTCCTCGCCGGCAGCGGCAAGACCGGCAATGACAGTCGCGACAAGAAGATGAACAAGGACATCCTGCAGGTCGAACAGCACGCAACTGTCTCGTTTGAGCCGAAGTCCTACGCTGGCGTCATCGCTCCATCAGGAGACTCGACCATCCAGGTAACTGGTATCTTCACACTCCTCGGCACGCCTCACGAGATCACCATCCCCATCCTTGTCCATCTTGAAGGCACAACCGCAACGGCCAAGGCTCATTTTGTCGTGCCGTACATCCAATGGGGACTGAAGGATCCAAGCTTTTTGTTCTGGAAAGCGGACAACGACGTCGCGATTGACCTCTTTGTTACTGGCCGGCTTTCAAAATAGAGAACCGCCTTCCTTACACGCAATGATGTCATGCGTCACCATGAGGGCTGAAGCGAATTGAGCTCCCAGGCAGTTCGTCTGAACGTCCAGCCGCAATCCATAATTGCACGTACCCGTAAACCGTCTCGTCCATGTGCGATGCGCATCGTCGATGCGCCAACTCACTCAGAGTTCTCAGAGAAGGGAAACAGCCACTCGTATCGCAGCGCCTCTATCGGAGGGCTAAGCCAGGAAAGGTCGTCAACAGGCAAAGGTAGTTACCATGAAAACTCGTAATCAACTCATCGTCGGGTCTCTCGCCATAATCTTCGTGGGTACGATCTGCGCGGGTTTGCTAAAGTGGCGGGGTTTCCGTGCCACTTCAACGCCTTCGACGTTCGAAACCGTCGCGGCCCGATCTGTGCGTGACTTTGCGATACCGGCAGCCGAGCGCCACAAGGCCAATCCGGACGCCGGCAACTCATCGTCGATTCAGCAGAGCCGCGAAGACTTTCTGACCCGATGTGCGTCCTGCCATGGAGTGGATGCGAGGGGACGAACTCCGATTGGAGCGAACGTTTATCCTCGGGTCCCCGACCTGCACTCAGACGCCACCCAGAACCTGACCGATGGTGAGATCCATTACATTATCGAGAACGGGATTCAACTCACCGGGATGCCTGCAATGGCAAGTACCCGAGGGGACTCCCCAGCGGAGAGCTGGAAACTTGTTTCGTACATCCGAAGCTTGCGACCTCTCACCTCAGGGGAAAAGAGTGAAGAGGCGAGTACTTCGACTTCAGCACATTACATTGGCTCACAAACATGTCAGAAATGCCACCAGGACATCTATGACCGCTGGAAGAAAACACCCATGGCGAATGTAGTGCGCGACCCGCGCGACCACCCGGAAGCCATCATCCCGGATCTCAGTACCAATACCATCGCAAAGTTTACTAAGGACCAGGTCGCATTTGTCTATGGCAGCAAGTGGAAGCAGCGCTACTTCACCAAAATAGGAGATGAATACTATCCACTTCCGGCTCAATGGGACGTCGGCAATAAAACATGGCGACCCTACCACGTACCAGACACCGGAGCAGACTGGTGGACTGCGTACTATCCATCCAACAACATGCAGCGTCCGACCGGAGCGACCTGCGACGGTTGCCACTCCGTCAGTTATGACATTCACACCAAACAAGCCAGCGAGTGGAACGTCGGTTGCGAACGCTGCCACGGCCCTGGCAGCGAACACGTTACGCATCCCTCCCGCGGAAATATCCTCAATCCGTCACAGATGGACAATATTGCCGCGAACGACACTTGTATTGCTTGCCACTCGCAGGGGCAACCTCTTTCTCAACAAATCGAAGGGAAGGCTTACGACTGGCCCGTTGGTTACCGCGCCGGTCTCCGCCTGGCGGACTACTGGAAACTCGAAGATCACACACTGGGACAGACGACTTTCACTCATTTCGCCGACGGGACCGCCCACAAAAATAGGATGCAGGGCAATGACTTTGTGCAGAGCGTGATGTACCGGAAGGGCGTCACCTGCGCATCTTGCCACGACGTACACGGGACTGAAAACTATGCGCAGCTTCGTAAGCCCGTAGACACGATTTGCCTCGACTGCCACGGTACAGCGTCGCCGAATGGTCCACACGTAGCCACCATGGAGCTTCATACCCATCATAAGGACGGCAGCCCAGGTAGTCAGTGTGTAGCCTGCCATATGCCGAAGATCGAGACCGAAGGCGTCCCCGGCTCCTTCGTGAGCGCACATACTTTTAAGTTCATCCCGCCGGCAATGACAGAGAAATACCAGATCCCGAACGCTTGTACATCCTGTCACAAAGACAAGACAACTGCGTGGGCAACGGACGCGATGAGTCATTGGTCGCAGCAGTCGCCATGGACGCTTCAGTGACCGGTCTCCGATCCCCGGCTGCGGTTCACAGCTTCCGTAAGACTTGCTACACTGCCGTCTTAGCCACGGGCCGCTCCCGGCTGGCCGTCACAAGCCTGTTGGTCGACGAAAAACCCGGGTACTACTTGGCTTCGAGAGCGGGTGGAAGAGAGTGCGACCGACAGCAATGACTTCCGATTCGCAGTTCCGCGGTGCCGTTCATGCAGCTGACCACTCGCTGGAGAGTTCGCTCGTGCGCGACTTGCGGCATTGGCCGCTCTATTTTGGCCTTTGGACCTTGGTGGGACTCTTTTACTACAGTGAAAACCTCAACCAAAGATTGCTTGGGCAGGACCGAACGCCCTGGTGGTACTACTTGCTTGCCTGGCTGGTGGATGTCTACATCTGGGCGTTTCTTACCCCTGTCATGTTGTGGCTCGGCCGCAGATTTCCCCTGGAGCGGGGCAACTGGCTCTCGCGCGTTGGCCTTCATTTGCTGCTCAGCGCTGTGTTTTCTGTATTTGAAATCACCATGGAAAGTGCGATCTATCCCCACCTGGGAATCTTTCCCATGCAGATCAAGACATTCCGCAACACCTTTCCGTTCTTGCTAGCCAGGGGATTGCAGGGCGGCATACTCACCTACTGGGCGGTATTGGGTGTGCAGTGGGGAATTCTGTACTACCGCTGGTATCAGGAGCGCACACAACAGGCGTTGGACCTGGAGCTTCGCGCGTCGGAACTTCGAACACAACTAATGAGCGCTCAGCTGAATGCGATGAAAATGCAACTGCAGCCGCACTTTCTCTTCAATACGCTGAACGCCATCATGGTCCTGGTGCGGCAGCAGAATAGCCGGGCCGCGGAAGAGATGCTCTCGCACCTGAGTGACCTGCTGCGCTGCGTCCTGGAGGACGTGGAGGCCCAGGAAGTTCCGCTGCGCCGCGAGCTCCATTACCTGAAACTCTATCTCTCCATTGAGCAGGTGCGCTTCCCGGACCGCCTCCGCGTCGAGATCTCTGCGGACGTTGCCGTTCAGGATGCCGCCGTTCCCCAGTTCGCCTTGCAGCCGCTCGTGGAGAACGCCATTCGCCACGGGATAGGCGCAAGCGGCTCTGCCGGCCGAGTCGCGATCAGCGCCCGGCGGGTAAACGATACGCTCGAAATTCGAGTCGAGGATGATGGGCCTGGCTTGGCCCGACAAAGCGATTCCGCACTGAAAAGTGATTCTAATGAAAAGGGAATTGGCCTCTCGAACACGCGAGCGCGCCTGGAACAGCTTTACGGTAGCGCGGCCAGGTTAACGCTTCAAAACGCGCAAGGCGGCGGAGCGGCGGTGACGATGATTCTTCCCTACCATGCCGCACTCGAAAATGCGCAACCGGAGATGACGGAAGTTGATGCCTTTTAGAACCCTCATTGTCGACGACGAGCCGCTGGCCCGCGAAGGACTGCGCATGCTACTGGCACTCGATCCGGAGGTTTCGGCGATTGAGGAAGCAAGAGATGGTCGGGAAGCGGTCGCATCGATTCGCAATACACGGCCGGATCTTGTTTTTCTGGATGTACAGATGCCGGAGATGAACGGATTTGCCGTCATGCAGGAAGTGGGCATGGAAGGCATGCCTGCGGTCGTGTTTGTCACCGCGCATGACCGTTACGCGATCGAGGCATTCGAGATCAATGCCATCGATTATTTACTGAAGCCTGTGACCGAGGAGCGATTTCTCAAGGCGCTGGCGCGGGCTAAAACTCGCCTCTACGCGGATCCAACCGGGGGGGCGAACCGGCGGATTCTCTCCTTGCTGGAGACGATCGCCTCCCCTCGCCGCTATATGAAGCGGCTAGCCGTAAGATCGGCAGGAAAAACCATCTTTGTCGACGTCGAAGAAGTGGATTGGCTGGCAGCTGCGGAAAACTACGTGGAGCTTCATGCCGGGAAAGCGAGCCACCTGCTTCATGTGACCATGAATACCCTGGAGAAATCTCTCGATCCTGAGATCTTCCTGCGCATCCAACGTTCCACCATGGTCAATTGAAACGAATCAAAGCGCTGCAACCAGCCGCGCACGGAGAGTACCTCGTCACCTTGCAAGACGGCGTGCGGCTGCAATCCGGGCGAAGCTATTCGGAGAAGTTGAGAGCCTTGGCCGCCAACCCGTTTTGATGGTCTCCCGGCCTCTTCATCAATCCTTTAAGCCAGTTTGTCAAACTCCGCTTCCTCACTGAGAGCCGATAGTCGATTCTGACCAGGAGTGTTCCTGATCAGAATGAAATCCAGCGAGAAATCATACGGAGAGCGGTTTGTGACAACAACTTCTGCAACATCTGCGCAACTTTCGCTGCCACGATCACAACTGTCGAAGGCGTATCAGGGAATCCTTTTGGGAGGTCTCATAGCCGGAACCCTCGACATTACAGCTGCTTTTGTGGGCAGTGGTCTTCAAGGGCGGAGCCCAATGATCGTCCTGCAAGGGGTCGCAAGCGGCCTTCTGGGCGCTTCTTCCTTCCGGGACGGTTTATCATCCGCGGCCTTGGGTCTCGCGTCGCATTTCCTGATTGCCTTTGGCGCCGCAGCCGTCTATTACGCGGCGAGCCGGAAGCTGAAGTTCCTGGTCCAGCGGCCTATCGTTTGTGGACTGCTCTACGGCGTAGCCATTTACCTGTTTATGAATGTGGTTGTGGTTCCGTTGTCGGCCGTGCCTTTCAAATTCTCATACCCGCCACCGGCGGTCGTGATCGGATTGGCTGTGCATATGCTCTGCATAGGATTGCCCATCGCGCTCGCCATCCGTGGGTACTCGAATGGGCTTGGCCACTGAAGAAATAATTTTCTCTCCAGACAGTGAACGAATTGCTCTCCAAATGTATCTAATGTCACAGCCAGATACAATTGCACGCGCTACCAGCGTTGAAAAGCCCGGAAGGGCTTATAGTGCTTATCGCGCTGTTTCTTTTTGCGGAAACAATGGTTCGGGAAAGGCAAAGGGGACTTATGGCGCTTATGGCGCTTATGGCGCACTTAAATTCGCGGAAACTACGGTCTGGAAGAGGCAAAAGGGGGCTTATAGCGCTTATGGCGCTTTTAGCGCTCAAATCTGGAAAAGGTGATTAGGGGCGAAAGAGGGAATGAACAGCCAAATGAATGACCAGGAGAAATCGCTCGCACGGATCTATAAGGCGTTCAACCGGCGAGATACGGATACCGTGCTGGCCGCCATGCATCCCGCGGTAGATTGGCCAAACGGGTGGGAGGGAGGCCGAGTCTCCGGCCGTGACCAGGTGCGCTCATATTGGAATCGTCAGTGGGCCGTGATAGATCCTGACGTTGTTCCGATTTCCTTCGAGCACAGAGGCGATGGCAGAATCTCCGTTCGCGTACACCAAATTGTCAGGGATCTATCGGGCAATGTACTCAACGACGGTGAGGTCGCACATGTCTACACATTTGAAGGGGGATTGATCAAAGCGATGGACATCGAGGCCGCTCCCAAGCCCCGAAGTTGACCGAACTCGAGGAAAGCCAAGCTGTGTTCATTTGCGGACACCTGTGGCCGGGCTTACATGCTTCTGGACAGCGATTCTTTTACGAATCGAGCTGAACCGCCCAAAAATGACCAGTTTCGTGCAAGGGCAGTGTGGAACCGGAATTGCAGTCGCTTCGTATTACGGAATACGAGGAGCCCTATGCAGACGTTGTTTCCCGATCTCAAATTCGCGTTTCGCCAACTCCGCAAGTCCCCAGGATTCACCGTCACCGCGGTGTTGATGCTGGCATTCGGCATTGGGGCGACGACTGCGATTTTCTCCATCGTGGAAGGGGTTCTGCTGCGGCCGCTGCCGTTTCCAAATCCCGATCGCCTGATGGAGTTGTCGGATCGCCTTCAGGGGGTGGACGTGGGCGGCCCCGGGGGAGTGGGGGTCACCGTGCCGGATATTCGCGCGTATACGCGCGATACCCACTCCTTTGCAGCACTTGGAGGCTATCAATTCGCGGGCTATGAGCTTTCCGGTGTCGGTGAGGCCGCCCAAGTGAGCGCCTCGCGCTTGACTGCCGGAGTTTTTTCCGCGCTCGGAGTTGCGCCGCTGCTGGGCCGAGTCTTCACCGCGGAGGAAGTCGAGCACAGCCAGCAGGTCGCGGTTTTGAGCTACACGACATGGCAGGAGCGCTTCCATGGCGATAAGCAGATTCTGGGTACCAAGATCCTGCTCGATCGCAAGCCCTATCTCATCATCGGGGTGATGCCGCGAAACTTTGAATTTCCGCTGGTCGCGGGGCAGCTAAACCGCATGGAGCTTTGGGTTCCCATGAGCTTTACTCCCCAAGAGCTCTCATCGACGGCCGCGGGCAACTTTAGCTACCGGATGGTAGGGCGTCTAAAGCCGGACATCTCTCCCGCGCAGGCGCAGAGCGACGCGCAGCGCGTGGCGCAGGAGATCATGCGCAACTATCCGGCGGATATGGCAAGCCTGCGTATCAGTTCCGTGGTGCGGCCTCTGCAGGAGCAAACAGTTGAGCAATCGCGTCCGCTGTTGCGCACGCTCTTCCTGGCGGTGGCGGTGGTGCTTTTGATCGCCTGCTTTAACTTGGCTGGGCTGATGCTGGTGCGTGCGATTCGCAGGCAGAGAGAAATTGCCGTACGCCAGGCGCTGGGCGCAAGCGCGGCAGCCCTGCTGCGCCAGGCGATGCTTGAGAGCCTGGTGTTGAGCGTGAGCGGCGGTGTGTTGGGGTTGATGCTTGCCGGGTTGGCGCTACGCGTAGGCAAAAGTCTGTTGCCGCAAAGCCTGCCCCGCATCAGCGAAATCTCGCTGAATTGGAACGTGGTGGGGTTTGCACTGCTGCTCGCGGTGGGCACGGGACTGCTTTGCGGATTGGCTCCGGCGTTTGCCGCTCTGCGCACCAACGTCAACGGCACACTGAAAGAAGGCGGCCGCAGCGGTACCGCGGGCGGAGGTCACGCACGTCTGCGCTCCACGCTGGTGGTGACGGAGATTGCGATTGCGCTGGTTCTGTTGACCGCCTCGGGGTTGCTGCTGCGCAGCTTTGAAAAGATGCGCTCGGTCGATCTCGGATTTCGGCCCGAGCACGTGACCACCGCAGCCTATTCGCTGCCGCAAAAGCAATACGCGACCCAGCCGGCGGTTGACGCCTTCAACAACGAGCTGCTGCGACGCCTCAGGCAACTGCCGGGCGCTACCAGCGTGGGCCTCACCAGCCTCCTGCCCGCTTCCGGCAGCAACAATAACCAGACCTTCGTGGTCGAGGGTTACACACCGCCGAAGGGCGCGAACATGAACCTGGCCACCGTTGCGCAGGTGACCGGCGATTACTTCCGCGCGATGGGGATTCCGCTGCTGCGCGGGCGTTACTTCACCGATGCGGACAAGGCGGGCGCACAGTTGGGTGTGATCGTGAACCGGGCGCTCGCGCAGCACTACTGGCCCAATCAGGACCCGATCGGGAAACGGTTGCGCGTTGGCACTCAGGAGATGAAGACCCCGTGGCTGACGATTGTGGGAGAGGTGGCAGACGTTAAGCTATCTTCCCCTGACGAGACCACCAAGGAAGAGTATTACGAACCGGTGGACCAGGCGGAAGAAGAGATTGGCGCGCTCGCCTCGCCCGGCGATCTGAATGGCAATGGAGGCTTTATTGTATTGCGCTCGGCGTTGCCGGCGGAGCAGATGGAGAACGCTCTTCGCACCACCGTGGCATCGATCGATCGGCAACTGCCACTGACGCAGGTGCAGACCATGGAGCAGGCTGTCTCTGAGAGCGAAGCGCCGCGCCGGTTCAACACCGTCTTGATCAGCAGTTTTGCTTTTGCTGCTGTATTGCTGGCGGTGCTTGGCATCTACAGCGTCATCGCCTTCTCGGTTGCCTCACGCGTGCAGGAGATGGCCATACGCATGGCGCTCGGTTCGCAGCGGTCTGAAATCATTCGCCTGATTCTGGTATCCGGTGCGAAGTTGGCCGCCTTCGGCTGCGTTCTCGGATTGGCGGGGGCTGCTGCTGATTCAACCCTGCTGCGCTCGCTGCTCTTCGGAGTGAGCCCGTTTGATCCGCTCGTGCTGACGTTGGCTGGAGTGAGTGTGCTGCTGTTGGCCCTGACTGCCTCGATGCTACCGGCGCTCCGCGCAGCCTCCATTGATCCCATGCAAGCATTGCGCGGGGAATAGTTTTAGGACGCTCGAAGCGGGATGTGCTCGCAGCGTCAGCAGCTATTTCCGGCCAGATTTGTCCCAATTAGCTATTTTTGACTCTGTCCATCCACCTCCACTGATGCCAAGGTGGGCCACCGCCCTAAAATTTGTCATCCCGAGGAACTGACTTGCCTGCGGCAAGTTAAGACTGAAATGAACGCTGGAAATCGAGATTGATTCTATTGGCTTTATTTTTTTGTTCATTAGGAGCGGACTCAGGATTTCCTACACGCTGCACCAATTAACGGCCACGTATGCGGCTTTCTCTAAGGAAAGCCGCATGAGGTTCACCGAAGCCACTAAGTTTTACAGGAAATCCGGAGGAAGCCGAGGGACCTGCGGTGCGCCCTTCCCCCAAACAACTGCCAGCAACTCTTTCAGCCACTATTTACTGTCACATGGAAACGCCGCCCTCCCCTTGTCATCCCGAGCGAAGCCGAGGGACCTGCGGTGCGCCCTTCCCTCAAACAACTGCATACAGCTCCTTCAGCCACTATTCACTGTCACATGGAAACGCTACCCTCCCCTTTGTCATCCCGAGCGAAGCCGAGGGACCTGCGGTGCGCCCTTCCCCAAAACAACTGCCAGCAACTCTTTCAGCCACTATTTACTGCCACATGGAAACGCCACCTCCCCTTGTCATCCTGAGGAGGTTGTTCACTCGGACCGCACGCAAATGCCGGCAAGCGATCCGCTAACCAACCCGATTCTCTTTGAAATAGTGGAGCGAGCCTAAAAGCCGCTGGCGTGCAGGTAAAAAACAATTCCTGAAGCGACCAAGCAATAGATCCCAAACAGGTACCAACGGCCATTCTCAAGCCAACTGCTTAACCATTTGAGGGCCACCAGTCCAGCGAGGAAAGAGAACACCATTCCCAGCAGACAGAAGACCAGCGAACCCCGCAGGTCAATCGGTGCGCCGGCAAGCAAAGCAGCGTGCGACGCCTTTTGCAGGCGCAATGCCTCGATTGCCACCACCGGCGGCGTCAGCACCACTGCCATGGCGAAACTGAAACGCTCCGCACGCTCCTTAGTCGCACCAACCAGCATGCCAACCGAGATGGTCGAGCCAGACCGGGAGAATCCGCGAAACGGCAAGGCAAGACCCTGCACCATGCCCATCCAGCCGGCCTGGCGAAAGTTCACAGTGCCAAAGGAATTCCCCAGTGCTCGATCTCGAGCCGAATCTGAGACGCTGCTTATGCCGTGGCGTCTTTCGAGGAGGCCGGCGATGAGGATCAGCACTCCGGCGGCGGCGAGAGCAGGCGCGATCAGGTCGAGGCGGCTGAACAACTGCTCGATCTCGGCCTTCTCTGCGCCGTGGAACAAGGTCTTTTCTATGACCTTTTTGATCGCTTCTCCTACGATTCCGGTGAGCAGGGTGGCCCAGATCACGAGAATGGCAAATTGCTTAAATGCGGCAGTACTGGAGAAATAAGCCTTCTTCCAGGTGTTCCAGAAGAAGGCGATGACAGCAAACATGGTCCCGGTGTGCAGCATGACAAGAAGCAGAGTCATTTGCGGTGAAGATGGATCGAGGCCCATAAGCTTTTCGGCCACGACGACATGCGCAGAGCTTGAAACCGGGAGTAATTCGGCAAGGCCTTGGACGACCGCCAGGATGATTACCTGCAAAAGTGACATGGCGTCAGTCTAAGGGAGAAGTGTTACGCGCCTGAAACAGCTATCCTTCTTGAGTGATTGAAGCTGCAACAACATGGATTGTTGCGCCCTCTGTCTGCTTCTGAACTATCCGATGGAACGCTGCGTTTCCTTCTGTAGACGGCAGCACTGCTGACCGCGCGCCCCCCTGCATTGATGGTTCTTAACGAACCGGAGACGAGCTTGCACCCCGATCTCCTTCCGGCGTTAGCGCGGTTAATCGCTGCCGCATCCGAGCACACGCAACTGATTATTGTGTCGCACGCCCAAGTGCTGATTGAAGCCCTGGACGCCGCGAGTATGTGCAAGCGGCTGCATTTGGTGAAGTCTTTCGGCGAGACCACGCTTGCGGGAACAACCCTCTTCAACACTCCGAAGTGGGAATGGCCTACGCGTTGACTCGCTTGGGAAAGCCCCAGGTTCGAGGCGCTGAAAAAGTGGGATGAGCGGCGCCGTCGGAGTCATTGTCCATCAGAGGACTGACCTATCCTTTGAGGGCTGCTTGCGGTTGAGGCTCCTCAGAATGGCTCTTCTCGTCGTCGTTCCAGTCGATTTGCAATTCTTCTCTGCGGTCGAGGACTGCGTCGCCGCGGGCCCCTCCAAAATAGTCCCAGGCCCATTCCATAAAGGCTTCGATCTTTGCGCGGGTGGAGGAGAGCAGAGCGGCGTGCACTCCCAGCCACGCGGCGAAAGCGATTGGACCGTGAATCTGAAGTCGATGCTCTCCCACTTCGGCTACTCCGGAGTTGCGTCCGATGATAGCCATGATGCCCTTGTCCAAATAGTGGAACGGGGTTTTTGGTTTGCCCGCGATGTCCAGCAAAATATTTTTGCCGCACCATTTGCCCGACTGTTCTGCGACCGAGGCCAATTGGGGGAGTGGCGAGCCGTCTTTGCCGGTAATATTGGCAAAGTCTCCCAAGGCATAGACGCCCGTCAGTCCGGGCACTGTGAGGTCGGGCGAAACGTCTATGCGGCCACCGTGCCCTGTAGGCATTCCCAAATTGTCGGACAGAGGCGCAGCCTTAAGGCCCCCGGCCCAAATCACAGTGTGCGTCGGGATGCTGGTGCCATCTGAAAGCAGCACATGCCCACTCCCAATCTCCTTCACTCTGGTATTCAGGAGGACCTGCACGCCTCGTTCCGCGAGCATTTTGGCGGCGTATTCCTGCGACGCAGGAGAAAAGGCACTTAATACTGCATGGCCGCCATCCACCAGGAAAATCTTCGTATGCTCCGCGGCGATACCCTTGTAGGCTCGCTCCTCGGGTCTCTTCTTGAGCGCTAATTGCAACATATCCCCAAAGGCGCCCGCCATTTCCGCGCCCGTCGGACCCCCACCCACGACGACCGAAGTCAGCGCTCCCTTAGCGGCGAGCGAAGGATCGCGTTCCGCCGACTCGAGCATGGCCAGGATGCGAGAACGTAACTTTTCCGCGTCATGCAGTGAGTACAGCGGGTAGCTGTTTTCCTGTGCTCCTGGCGTACCGAAAAAGTTGGGCTGAGAGCCCGCTGCCAGCACCAGATAGTCGCCCTGGTACCGCTGACCGTGAGCGGTTTCGACCGTCCGTGAGTTCGGATCGATAGAGACGACCTCCGTCATCTTGACCTCCACGTTGGGATGATGGAGGAGAGTGAAGCGCAAATTGAAGGCTATATTGTCGGGGGAGAGCGTCGACGTGGCCACCTGGTACAGCAGTGGCTGAAACTGATGGTAGTTGTTCTTATCAAGCAGAGTGATGCGTACATTTGGATTGGAGGCTAGTTTGCGGGCACAGTTCAGGCCCGCGAAACCGCCGCCTACGATTAAGACATGCTTCATGGCTTGCGGATTTTGTTCGGTCATCGGAGTCACGCCTACCTTGTATCGTTGGGTGAACGGTCGAATCTTGAATAATCAACTAACGTTTGTCATCACCTGCGGCCGGCTTGATCACTCGTACGGCCACGCAGCTCCGCGGTGCTTCATTAATCGCTTTCATGAAAGATCGCGTTGTTGACATCTGGCCAGAACTCCTTGGCTGCGAACGTGCCAAAATCCAGCAGAGCGTTGGTCAGCCAGCGTTGTCCAATCTTCGTCCAGGTGCGGTATTGGGTTGGGTAGTAAAGCGAGGAGATGGCGGCTGATGTGCCGGATCCCAAAGATCTCTGAGGCGTTGAAGGTTTCACGTCCCGAATCTGTGCGGGTGATGACCGTGCGTGTCACCGCATAGAAGCCGCGCTTGATAAAGCCGCCGTGGCCGAGTGTGTAATAGCGGCTGTCCTGACGAAGGACGCTGGGCAGGATGCCTTCTACCCACAGGTTCTCATCCGTCTGGTCAGCGAATGTGTGCCAGTAATACCGGCCGTATCCGGCGGCGCCTTGGCGAAATGCCGGATAGGCTGTCGTGGCCTGACTAATCCCTGCCTGGATGCCGACGAAGATGAACGAGGAATAGTCGAAGCTATCCAAGGCCCCGGTCTTGAACTTCTCCTTCACGGACTGAGGAGGTAGCTTTGCTCCTGCGTTGACGGCCCGAAAGTTCGGCACGATCCAAAGGATCCGCTTGGTCTGCTGGCCGTCTTGCGAATTCGCTGCGGCGGAGGTTGAGGAGCTGGTCGAGGGGGGAGGGTCTTGTTGTCCCTGAGGCACGGGAGCGGGTGTAGGCGCGTCCGGGATTGCTGTGGCGGCCACCGCAGTTTGCTGCGCGGTAGCGGATGGAAGCAACGTGGCGCTCTCTTGTGCCATGCCCGGCCTAAGAGATAACAGACAGACCGCGCAGGTGAAAACAAATCGCATAAAGTTGGCCGCTCTCATTAAATCAAGATCCGTCGATACCCCGGGTTTCCTGTTGATGACCTTCATGCGGCTTTCCTTAATAAAAGCCGCATACGCAGTGCCGTCTGGTGATACATAACAGGAACCCCGGGTACTCGCGCGGTCGATAAAGTTCGTTCGTGGCTGTTTGACTATGAAAACAAAATAAAGGCAGCCGCAGCAAGGTCGACGGACCCGGCGGCAGCTTAATCGCCGGCCTCGATCATACCCGATACAAAGGCGCCCCATGATTTGAGGTGTACAAGGGCGAACCCGCCCACATGACGTAGGCACCGGTCGTGTCGACGATCCTGGATGCGTTGCCGCCTGGCCTGGCAGATATCTTGCGGGCTATTTTAATCAAAACCGATCTCGCATCCCCCAGCCGGGCTGACCTTTAATAGGGTTTGATTGCAGCTCCCGCTTTTTGGTTCTAACTTTTCTTCAGCCACCAGCAAATAAAATAGACCAAATCATCGCCGCCGGACCCGCCGCCGGACCAGAGCCCGCGGGGATCACAGCCGTGGGGTCATGATTAGGCTGAAAGATGGGATACTGGGGTTGGCGGCCTTCAGGAGACGATAGAGTAGCGTAGAGGAGTCGCGCATGACCTACTGTCGATCCATCCTGCTCGCCGGTCTCTCGTTCTGCCTTGCATTCTCCCCAGCTCTCGCGCAGGTGTCACATGTAGCGCCTTCCAACGCGCAGCTCGCGAGCCCGCAGATCGAGCGGAAGGTCGACGCACTGCTCAAGCAGATGACCCTCGACGAGAAAATAGGCCAGTTGGTCCAGTACAGCGCCACCGAAGCACACCCCGCGCCCACCTCCGGCAACACAACCACCGCTCTCAACGTGAATCCGCCCGCGCCCGGGGGAGTCGATAGCTACGAGCTCGCGCAAAAGGGGGAACTCGGCTCCATGCTCAACACGGTCGGGCAGGGACTTACCAACCATTTCCAGCACGCCGCCGTGGACAATACGCGCCTGCATATTCCGCTGCTTTTCGGCGCCGACGTCATTCACGGCTTCCGCACCATCTTCCCCGTTCCGCTGGCCACTGCATCCAGCTGGGACCCCGCCCTGATCACCGACCTCGCGCACCTGGCCGCGATTGAGGCTCGCACCGCCGGCGTCGACTGGGTCTATTCACCCATGGTCGACATCGCGCGCGATGCTCGATGGGGTCGCTGCACGGAGGGCGCGGGCGAAGACCCCTACCTGGGCTCCGCCATCGCTCGTGCCTATATTCGCGGCTACCAGGGCGACAGCCTCTCCGCGCCAGATTCCGTCGCCGCATCTGTCAAGCATTTCGCCGCCTACGGTGCGGCCGAGGCCGGCCGCGAGTACAACACCACGGACATGAGCGAACTGCTGCTGCGCCAGGTCTACCTGCCGCCGTATCACGCAGCGGTTGAGGCCGGCGCGGCCACCGTGATGTCCTCCTTCAACTCGCTCAATGGCGTGCCCGCGACCGCCAACCCGTTCCTGCTTCAGACCATCCTGCGCAACGAGTGGGGCTTCGACGGCGCGGTTGTCTCCGACTACACCGCTGTCATGGAACTCACGCATCACGGCATCGCACTCGATGCCGCCATGGCCAGCGAAAAGGCGCTAATCGCCGGCGTCGACATCGACATGATGTCGCACTACTACGACGCCGAGCTGCCCGCACTGGTCAAGTCCGGCCGCGTGCCCATGCCTGTGGTCGATGAAGCCGTGCGCCGCGTCCTGCGGGTCAAGTTCGCTCTCGGCGTCTTCGATCACCCCTTCACCGAAGGCCCAGAGGTAACAGGAGCAGTCGCCGAGCATCGCCCGCTTGTGCGCCGGGCGGCGGAGGAGTCTTTCGTCCTGCTGCAGAACAATCCTGCGCCTCAAGACCCTCTCCTACCCCTGGACAACACCACAAAGAGGATCGCCCTCATCGGCCCGCTGGCCGACGATGCCAACGACATGGTCGGCGCCTGGTCTGGCGCCAACAATTTCGGCGATGTGCGTACCTTGCGCGCCACCATGGTGGAACGAGCCCAGCAAAGCGGCGCCATCGCTCACGTATGAGAAGGGAACTGAGATCTCCGGCACTTCGGACTCCGGGTTCGCAGCAGCGGTTGCCGCTGCACAGAATTCCGATGTTGCCATCCTCGCCCTTGGCGAATCGAGCGACATGAGCGGCGAGGCCGCGTCGCGCGCTCACCTGGACTTGCCCGGGAACCAACAGCAGTTGCTTGAAGCTGTCGTTGCGACGGGCAAGCCTGTTGTTCTGCTCGTTTTCTCCGGCCGGCCGCTGGTACTGGATTGGGCTGCTCAGCATGTGCCCGCCATCATGGAAGTGTGGTTCCCTGGCGTCGAAACCGGCCCCGCGATCGCCGACACCCTATTCGGCGATGTCGCTCCGAGCGGTAAGCTCACCATGAGTTTCCCACGCGCAGTGGGGCAGGAGCCGCTCTACTACAACCAGCTTCCTACTGGCCGCCCGATCCAGCACGCCGACCCGGCTCACCCCGGCGCCTACGTTGAGATGAAGTTCGTCTCACGCTATCTGGACGTGCCCAATGACGCGCTCTTCCCCTTCGGACATGGTCTTACCTATTCGACGTTCGCCTATTCCGGCGTTTCGCTTTCAACGCAGTCCATAAGTTCGGCTTCGCTGATGCGCGATACCCAGAGCCAGCCCGTTGTTGCAACCGCCACGGTAAGCAATACCGGCAAGCGCCGTGCCACCGAAATCGTCCAGTGCTATGTCAATATCCGAGGCGCCAGCACCGAGCAGCCAGTACGCAATCTCAAGGGCTTTACCCGCGTCACGCTCGACCCAGGCCAATCCCAGACGGTTCATTTTCCACTTGGCTTTGGCGAACTTTCCTTCTACAACGCCAAGGTGCAGCAGGTCGTCGAGCCGGCTGACTATACCGTTTATGTAGGGGGCAGTTCGACCGCCACCAACGCTGCCCATTTCACGACCACGCCGTAGCTCCGAGCCAGACGCAGACAGCGGTGCGGCTGGGTTATCTACGATAGCGATAGGGCACGCGTCTTCCTGAATCATTGGGAATTTGCTTTAGGCGATGAACAATTTTGTATGGCGCTTCGTCCAAGGGTAGGTGTTTCTCAGCAAGGAGCCGGACATGCAAGCAACTTTTTTCTGGCGCCGGAAGTGGTGTGCGTTTTCCCTGCCGGCATTCTTTGCCCTGGCGCTGTACGCCCAAAACCCCGCACAGACGATCCGCGGAGGGAATGGGGTTACGTTGCCTCCGCCTCCGCCGACCCCAGCGCACTCCGTTACCGATCAGTATCAGAACGTGCAGATCACGGATCCCTACCGCTGGCTCGAGGACGCAAAGAGCCCGGAGACGCGGGCCTGGATCGACGAGCAGAATAAGTACACTCAGCAATATTTATCCCAGCTGAAGAATCGCCCTGAAATCACCCACCAGCTTACCGAGCTGGAGCGGGTCGATAAGTACTCCATGCCTGCGCTGCGCGGCGGGAAGTACTTCTTCGCGAAGCGGCTGGCGGGCGAGAATCAGGCCTCGATCTACGTGCGTGAGGGCTGGAAGGGCACAGACAATCGCCTGATTGATGCGACCAAGCTGAGCGCTGATCAGAACACTTCCGTGAGCATTGACGATATTTCCAGGAATGGCAGGCTGCTGGTCTACGGGGTGCGCCAGGGGGGCGCCGACGAGGAATCGGTGCATGTAATGCAAGTGGGAGAGCGCAAGGAACTGCCGGATGTATTGCCATCGGCCCGCTACTTCAGCGTGAGCCTGGGCCCTGAGGACAAAGGAATCTACTATTCCGTTTTCACCCACCAAGGCACCAATGTTTACTTTCACCGCTTCGGCACGCCCGTCCAGAACGACAGCAAGATTTTTGGCGGCGAATATCGCGGCGAGCAGCTGGGCGAGATCGATTTGATAGAGGCCTGGGTGAGCGATAACGATCGCTATCTACTGCTCAACATCGGTCACGGCGTTCCGTCCACACGAGACGACATCCTGGTAAAGGATCTGCGCCGGCTTGGGAGCGATTTTGTACCGCTGATATACGGCATCGAGGCGCATACGCGGGCCCTGGATATCGGCGACCGCTTCTTTCTGGAAACGGATTACCAGGCGGCGAATAAACGCATTGTGGAGGCTATGCCTGGCGGTAAGACCGAGGAATGGAAGACCGTTATCCCTGAAGGCAAGGATGTCATCGACGGATCGAGCATCGTGGGCGGCAAGCTCTTCGTCACCCGCTTGCACGACGTCAAGACCGAGACGACGATCTATACCCTGGACGGCCGTCTAACCGGCAGCATCGACTATCCGGGGATCGGATCGAGCTCGGGAGTGTTTGGCCTACCCACCCAGAACGAAGGCTTTTACACCTTCGAATCCTTTATTCAGCCGCCGACGATTTTTCGTTACGACACCCGAAGCGAAAAATCGGAAGTTTTCGCCACGCCGAAGGTCCCTTTCGATTCCTCACAGTACGAAGTGACCCAAGTCTTCTACAACTCGAAAGACGGCACGCGCGTCCCGATGTTCATCGCCGGCAAGAAGGGCCTGGAGCGCAATGGCCAGGTCCGGCTCCTGATGACCGGGTATGGCGGCTTCGATGTTCCCATGCTGCCCGAGTGGGACCCCGAATACGCGTGGTGGATGGAGCAAGGAGGGTTCTTCGCGCTCCCCAACCTGCGCGGCGGGGATGAGTATGGCGAGCCGTGGCACAAGGCGGCGATGTTCGAGCACAAGCAAAACGTCTTTGACGACTTCTTTGCCGCGGCGGAGTACCTGATCGCCAACCACTACACGGTGCCGGAACGGTTCGCCCTCCGCGGGCGCTCGAACGGCGGCCTGCTCATGGGCGCAGCCATCGCGCAGCGGCCCGATCTCTTTGGCGCCATCTGGTGCGGCTATCCCTTGCTCGACATGCTGCGCTATCAGAACTTTGAGATGGGCCGGCTTTGGACCACCGAGTACGGAAGCGCGGAGAAGGCGAAGGATTTCTCCTATCTCGTCAAATACTCTCCGTACCAGAATGTGAAGCCGGGCGAGAAGTATCCCGCGATCATGTTCTTCACCGGAGACAGCGATACCCGTGTTGACCCCCTGCACGCGCGCAAGATGACCGCCCGCATGCAGGCTTCTGGTGGGGGAGACCGTCCGGTCCTGCTGCACTACTCCCTCAAAGGGGGGCACAGCTCTGGGGTGTCGCTCTCACAGCTGGTAGAAGACCAGGCGGACGAACTCGCCTTCCTGTGGAACGAGACCAGCGGGAAGTAGCGTCCCCTCTTAGCGGCTGAATGCCACCTCTCCGCGGGCAAGATCGACTGCGACTCTCCGTATGCCTAGCCCCGCCGGACTGATCAATCCGTCGAATGGGTGGCCTCCGTGGCTGCCGTCGGGGACCAGAAAGGCCGTCTCTTGGGCAAACTCCGCCGTGCCCAGCCTCAGGCTGTGCAGCTTCACTTGTTTGCGATCGGACTCCCCGATGGTGCCGGACGATTGCTGAACGGCGCTGACTCTCACGTCTGAAACGGCCCCCGGCGTGCTTGTGGCAAAGAGGAAGAGGGAGGAGGCACCGGTATCCAGCAACAGGTGTGCTGGGAGATTGTTCACCTCTGCTTCGATGATGGCCAGACCACCTGCCATGTGCATGGGAATGGCGTCAGGCAAAGCTGGAAGGGGACCGAGGTGGATCTGGCGTGCTGAGTAGTCAATCACGAAGGCGGTTTGACCCAGGACATCCAGACCGATGATTGCGTCAACCCGGACTGGGAGTGCCTTTTGCAGGAAGGACAGATCTTCAATCAATACCGGGACGTTCTCCCTTTGCATCAGTCCAACGTTCAAGCTGGGCGCGACGGACTTCTCGGCTTGCACACTGCCGCCCAGAACCGAGATGCTGGCAGGGAGCCGTTGCAGGTGCAGCTTGCGCGCCAACTGCGGATCCAGAACAGAGGAACTGGCCCCGGTGTCCAGGAGAAAGGTAAGACCCTTCACTGTCCCGGCCGATCCCCGGGCGACCATCAGGTAGCCGCGATAAAGATCGAACTTAACCGTCCCCTCTACGGGCTGGCGCGGCCCGATTTCCTGATCTCCGAGGGCAAATGATTGGCCGGCCAGCACAAGGCCCAGGAGGACAACGAACCAGCGGAAGCGATCGCGCATAAAGGCTCACCTCGAAGCCATGCTCGATCGGGCCGACTGGTACCTCAATGCACTGGCGGTAGCTTATAGGTACAGCGCGAGTTACGCACCGGGAGAGGGATGGGAGAGGAGCCGGTGACCATTCTCTCCCGCAAAATAGTTGAACAATTGATTACTCTTTTGCGTAGAGAGGAAGCAGACTATTACTGATGCTTGAGACTTACAGGAACGGGGAATCAAACGGGCGTAATGGGAACCGGACGGTCCGGTTTGGCGCTTTTGAGGCAGATCTCCATTCGGGAGAGGTCCGTAAATCGGGCAGCCGGATCAAGCTCCAGGACCAGCCGTTTAAGGTGCTGCAGATTCTGCTCGAGCAACCGGGTGTCCTGGTGACACGGGACGAGCTGCAGTCCCGGATATGGCCGTCGGAGAACTTTGGAGACTTTGATCACGCAGTCAATGTTGCGATTGGCAAGCTGAGAACCGCCCTGGGAGATACCGCCGACAATCCTTGCTTCATCGAAACGGTGCCCCGGCGTGGGTATCGTTTTGTCGGCAAATTGGAAGATCCTCCGGTGGAGGCTGCTCCGCCGAAGGCGCCGTCAGTCATTGCTCCACCACCCGGCGCGCCCCCGGCCGGCAACAGGCGTGCGCTGCTGGCACTACTGGCCTTTGTTGTTGCTGCGATCCTGGTTGGATTGGGAGTGTTTCTTGGCCACCGCACTGCCCGGCCGCAATCGCAGGATTTTCAGCGCCTGACCGTGCGCCATGGCACGGTGTACAACGCCCGGTTTGCGCCTGATGGGCACAATGTGATCTATGCGGCCTCGTGGGACGGTGCACCGATCGAGATCTTCTCCACCGACCTTAATATGGGTACCTCGCGTAATATGGAGTTACCGGCAACCCATTTGCTTGCTGTTTCGTCGTCCGGCGAAATGGCCGTACTGCAATCGGTCGATCCCCTTTTTATGATGACCATCCAGGGCACCCTGGGTAAGGTCCCTCTGACCGGGGGGTCGCCTCGTCAGATCGCCGAGAATGTTGAATGGGCAGATTGGTCCCCGGATGGCAAGACCCTCGCCGTGGTTCACGCTACGGGGCAGAAGCGGCGTCTGGAATATCCCCTGGGCCATGTTCTTTATGAGACTGCAGGATGGATTAGCCATCCCCGGATATCGCCCAAAGGGGATGCCATCGCTTTCCTGGACCACCCTTCGCAGGACGATGACCAGGGTGTGGTTTCGTTCGTCGACCTTGCGGGGCGTAAGCGCGTGCTCTCCACCGGCTGGGAGAGCGAAGAAGGACTGGCTTGGTCACCGAATGGAAGCGAGGTTTGGTTTTCGGCCACCCGCGCCGGCCTCGAACGCCGCATCTACGCCGTCGACCTGACCGGCCACCAACGCCTGGCCTACCAGGCACTCGGCGGGGTCACGCTGCAAGATATCGCTCCCGACGGGAGAGTGCTGTTAACCCGCGATGAAAATCGCGCCGGCATGATCGGCGCCGGGCCAGGGGCAACCAAGGAACAGGATCTCTCCTGGGAGGACTGGTCTCTCCCTGTGGATCTGTCGCACGACGGCAAAACCTTGCTCTTCGACGAGCAGGGAGAGCAGGGTGGACCCACCTACACGGTGGCCATGCGCAGCACCAGTGGCTCCCCACCAATTCCCTTGGGGGAAGGGATGGCGGGCGACCTTTCTCCCGATGGTAAGTGGGCAGCTACGGATGTGTCCTACTCGCAGATTATGCTCCTGCCAACGGGCGCGGGAACGGTCAAGCGAATCGATAAGGGGGGGATCGAGCGCTATGGGCACATGATCCACTGGATGCCCGATAGCAAGCAGATCGTGTTTACCGGGAACCTGCCGGGACATGGGGTTCGCTGTTTCATTCAGAACATTGACGGTGGCACACCCAAGCCCCTTACCCCCGAGGGCGTTGGCGGCTGTGCGGTATCGCCGGATGGGCAATTGATTGTCGGCAACAGTCTCACGGGCGGAGTAGCCCAGTTTTATCCGAAGGACGGTGGCCCGTCGCGTGACATTCCAGGTCTTTTGCCGCATGAGATGATTCAATGGAGTTCCGACCCGCACATCTTGTACGCCTATCAGGTGAAACAGCTACCGGTCCGGGTTTATCGCTTGAACGTAGTCAGTGGCGAGCGGCAACTCTTAAGAGAATTTCACCCCAGCGATCTCACCGGTTTGTGCAACATGTCTCACGTTCTTTTCAGCGGTGACGGCCGGGCGTACGTCTACAGCTATATCCGGATGCTCTCCGAGCTCTATCTGGTTAAAGGCGTGAAATAAAGGCGCTCACTAGCCGCCAGTGCTCTACTGGACTGACAATGTCAAGCTGACCGCATGCTGGGGTCCGCCTGCGCTGTCGGAGGCGTTGACCGATAGAGTGTAGGAACCGGCAGGGGTACCGGGGCTGGATGGCGCACTGCTACCGCCGCCACCACAACTGAGTACTGACAGGGATAGGGAAGCCAACAACAATCCCCAAATCAGCACGCGCAGTTGACGGTTCCAGCGTCTGATCTTCCTCGGAGCAAAAGCGAGACCCATCGCCCCTGCGAGAGCGAGTCCGCCTGTGGGGATCCATGGAGGGAGTGACGGGCTGGGCCACCTTTCCATGTTGAGCATGGCTGTAGCACCCGCAGTGCTGAGACTCAAAGTGCTGGCGAGTGGGGAACCACCCGACGGCGCCACGCTTGACGGAGTAAATGCGCACGCCGCCATACTCGGTAATGTTCCACAGGAGAATTTCACCGTGCCCGAGTAGCCTGCTATCGGGCTTACCGTGAATGTAAAGGTCGCAGTCTGCCCCGGGGTTACGGAAGCGGATGTGGGCGTCGCGGCAATCGTAAAATCGGGCGCCGCGATCGTGATGGTAACGGCGCTGGACGTACTAGCCGCGTTGTTTTGATCGCCTGCGTAGGCCGCCGTGACCGGGTAGCTGCCGGCAGTGGCAAACGATGTTTGCAGGGTGGCGACTCCGGCGGTCAGCGTTGCTGTTCCCAAGCTAGTGGAGCCTGCGGTGAAAGAGACTTTACCCGTCGGGTTGTCTCCGGTGACGCTGGCCTTCAACGTGATCTGCGCATTCACGTCTCCTGTCGTGGGGGAAGCTTGCAGAGTCGTTGTGCTGGTGGCCGCCATGACGGCGACTGGCGCGACGCCGGAAGTACTGGCTGTGTTGTTGCTGTCGCCCGTATAAGTTGCGGTGACCGCATACGTGCCGATATTCGCGAACGATGTTTCCAGAATTGCGCTTCCATTCCCCAGCGACGCCGTGCCGAGGAGATTGCCGTCCGCCGAGAAGGAGACAGAGCCGGTGGGATTTGTGCCGAAGACCGATGCAGTCAATTTAATCGGCTCGCCGGGGATAGCCGTAACAGGCAAAGCTTGCAGTGCCGTCGTACTCGTAATGAGGGCGGGCTTAGCCGGCACAGGGTTGGTCTGGTTTAACAAAGCCAGTTCATACGTCTGGTCGGACGAACCGCTATTGAGCGTAAGCAACAGATCGAGCCTGTTGTCATTGGGAAGAGCAGGAGCCCGGTTGTTGACCCGCGTGGGCACCGTAGCGCCCTCGCCATTCTGCCCAATACTGATGAGGTAAGTATTGGTATCCGGCGTGAAGTTGCCGTGTCCGTCGCCCAGGTAAGGGATGAGGTACGGATTGACCCAGGCGCTCGACGGCTCGACTAAAAGCAAATCGAGATTGCCATCACCGTTTACGTCTCCTAAGGCCAGGAAACCCACTGAAGGGGCTGTCGGTGAATAGAAAGGTGCTGTCTGGAATGTGCCGTCTCCGTTCCCAGCATAGATGGAGACGCCTGATACCGCATCGAGAAGGCCGTCGCCATTGAGGTCTGCTATCGCAACTGCTGTGCCGGTTGGGGTGTTAAGAGGAATTTGTTTGAAGGTCCCGTCACCATTTCCTAGAAACACAGCATTGCCCCAAATGAAATCGAGTTTCTTGTCATTGTTTAGATCGCCGACCAAGAAATTTTGGGTTGTGAATGCTTGGGACGGATTGAGGTTGACCGGGGCGCCGAATGTACCGTCACCATTTCCTGGCACAAACAGCAATCCCGATTGGCAGCCCGAGCCGAAAGGAAGGATTAGATCGAGCTTTCCATCGGAGTTGAAATCGCCGCTGATGCCTACGCCTGGATTTTGCACTCCCAGAGCGAGCCCCGTACCCTTCTCCTGAAACCTTCCGTCGCCACTTCCCAGATAGGTGAGCACCTGGGAATTCGTACCAGCGGTGCAGCCTAAGGCGTTCACGGGTAGAGTGCCAGATTGGATCGCGAGGGTGTCGACCTTTCCATCCCCGTTGAAGTCTCCGATCATCAACGAATACGGTAGCGGCGAGGCAAGAGCCGTAGTTTGGTCGAGGATAGCGAAGGTTCCGTCGCCTCGGCCGAGGGCTGTGCCAAAGATGTTCCCTCCCTGAGGCAGCGAAAATACCATGTCCCCGATGCCATCGTTATTTACGTCGGCAGTCAAACCAGCCACCGGCGTAGCCGGCGGTGCTTGAAATGTGCTATCTCCGTTGCCGGGAAAAATAAAAGCCGCGACAACGTTCGCAAGAATCAGGTCCTGCTTGCCGTCTCCGTTCACATCGGCGAATAAGAAGGGACCCCCCGTGGAGTCAACGCCGTAGCTGCCGGTGGCTGCGAATTTTCCCTTGCCATCGCCATGGAAGATATTCAGAACGCTGGTTCCGACCACCAGATCAAGATTGCCATTGCCGGTAAGATCTACTGCTTGCAGAGGTCCGGAATACCCAGCCGCCGAACCGGCCACTGCCACCACGGGTAGCACCGCGCCCTGGGTGAAGGTTCCGCTTGTGCTGCCCAGCAAAATCTGTACCGAGGTATAGAGGGTATTGGTGGCAGCGACCAGCGATAAGGCCAAATCCGTGACCCCATCACCATTGAAGTCGCCCACGGTGAAGCTGCCAAATGGAGGGAGCGACTGTGCCTCGGCCGGTTTGAGCGTGCCATCGCCATTGCCGTAGAAGACCGAAGCACCCGTCATTATGGGAAGAGATGAGGAGGTGACTCCCAGAAGGTCCTGTTTGCCATCTCCGTTGAAGTCGCCCGCCACCAGGTTGTAAGCGGTCTGCGAAGCCGCGTATAGCTTGGGCAATGCGAACACACCGGGTCCGGTGCTGCCGCCATTCATAAAGACAGCCACCTGCGGAGGCGTGTTGGGTTGCGTGCTGGCAACCAGGCCGGCGATATCAAGATACCCATCGCCATTTAAGTCAACAAGCACCGGGCTGAAGGAGCTTATTGCAAAATAGGCCGGACTCTGAAACGTGCCGTCGCCGTTCCCTAATTGGATAGTCAGATAGCCGTTGGAGTAATAAACAAGGTCCAGCTTCTTATCATTGTTGACATCCGCGAAGGTCAATGGCGGGGTCTGGGTGCCAGAGGGGAAAGTTGTTGTCACTGTTGTCTGTGCGTTCGTGCCGAAGCTCAACAGTATGCTTAACGTGGCTGGCGCGTTGTTGCTAATAGTATAGGCGGCAAGATCGGGAATTCCATCGCCATTGAAGTCGCCGATGAAGAGTGGGGTGGATTCAACCGGGAGACTGACTTGCGTTGCCACTGGAAAAATGGGTTGGGTCTGTGCTTTCGCTGACTGACCAATGAGACCAAGGACGGCGAGAACAGTAAAGAGACAACCCTTCCAAGAGATATTCCTGAACAAGGCAAAAGTATTCACAAGAAAGGTCCCAAACTGCCTAATCTGCTTACAATAGTGCGTTTAAGTGTCCCCGACCGCTAGCTCACCTGTCAAGATCACCTTGGACTCGGAATAACGCGAGTTATACCCCTGCTTCGAGCTGTGTTGATGGATCGCCGTGCTGTGCTCGCGCAAAAAGACCTGGAATATATTGGTTACATGTCGAATCGAGAGGTTATCGATCTGGCGTTAGCGTGTTTCGCCAATCCCGCGAAGCGTAGCCACTACTTCGATCTTTATTCCAACGAGATCGTCCTCCATGGGTATCCAGGTGTAACCCTGGATTGGACAGCGTAAGGACATATTACGAGGCATTTTGGGTTGCATTTCCTGACGCAAGAGTGACTGCCGAAGACATCGTGGAACAGGAAAACAAGATGGCTTTACGTTTCCTGCCAATGGGGACTCATCGGGCTATGTTCGACAGCATCGCACCGACTACTCCGTGCGCAGCGCCTGCATGGGTTCGATGTACGCGGCCCTGCGCGCGGGGATGAGTGCGGCGACCAATCCGATTGCCGAGAGCGTCACAGCTACGGCGACATAAGTCAAAATGTCCAACGGCTGCACCTGGTACAGGAAGCTCTTGATCAGGCGAGCCGCGGCAAAAGACAACAGGAGACCGGCGCCAAGCCCGGCGCCAATCAGGATCGAACCTTGGTAGAGGACGAGCTGCGCGACACTTTTTCGGGTCGCGCCCAGTGCCATGCGGACGCCTATCTCACGGCGGCGATAGCTCACCAATTGAGATAAGACGCCGTACAACCCGGCAATCACCATGGCTACCGCGAGCCCCGCGAATGAGCCGACAAGATTCAATCCCAACCGCTGGTTGAAGGTGTTCTTCTCGACGGCCTGCTGCATGGTTTGAAACTCATCCAGCGCGAAGCCCGGCGCCTCCTGGTGAAAGACCGAGCGCATCTCCGCCGCGACGGGAATGTCGCCGCGTGTCTTCACCATAAAGCTGACCACGGTTTCCAACAGCGCCTGGTAGAAGAGGGAGGTGGTGGGAACCTGCTGGTAAGGCACCAAAATGAACGGCTGGACCGCACCCCCGACTTTGCTGTCCACCTGGTCGGCAAGAACGCCAACGATGGTGTACGGCTTGATCATGCCCGTATCTTTGCCGCCCAGGTCGAGTTGTTTCTGCAGCGGGTCCTGGCCCGCGAAGTACTTCTTGGCCAGAGATTCGTTGATGACCACGACAAAGGGAGCGGTCGCACCATCCTCCTCGTCGATCATGCGGCCGCGCAAGACTGGTGTACCCATGGTGCGGACATAGTCTCCACTGACGGCGGAGATGCGCGCTTCCGGCTTATTCGCCGGATCCTTCGCCTGCCCGAGGATGCCAAAGCTTGTTCCTATGTCCATACCGGAAAGGGGCCAAACGGTGGTGAGCGCTGCACTCTGCACGCCGGGAACCTGGCGGATGCGATCGAGAACGGGCTGATAGGCGATCGTGGCGACGGAAGGCGGCGCGTGCCCCGCGTCTTGCGAAACCGCCATCGCGGAGAAGCCGGCGGCATCCGCTGGCATGGCCTGGAAAGTTGTTAGATGCGCTGTATCAAAACCTAGCCGTGACTGTTGCAGATTCCAAAGCGTGTGAAAGAGCAGCCCAGTTCCCACCAGCAGCAGGGTAGAGAGGGCAACTTCGCCCGTCACCAGCCATCCGCTCAGCTTTCTGCTCACTGCACGTGAGCCGATACCGCGGGAAGCTGCCTGCAAAGCCGCCTGTGGATTGGCTCGCGCCACCAGCAACGCGGGCAGCAGCGAAGACAGCAAGGTGGTGATCATAGCGATAGCGGCAAGAGTGAGCAGCACAGTCCAATGGATGGCTATGGAATCGGCTCGGGGGATGGTCCCTGCCGGCAGTTTGCTCATGGCCTGCATGGCTAGTTGAGCGAGAAGAAGCCCGATGCCGCAACCGGCGAGGCTCAATATCATTCCTTCTGCGAGCAGTTGCCGAACCAGGCGCAGCCGGCTCGCGCCCAGCGCCGCGCGGACTGCGAACTCCTTCTGACGCCCGAGGCAGCGGGCGATCAGGAGATTGGAGACATTCGCGCAGGCGATCAACAGGACCAGCATCAGAGCGGCAAAGAGCGCCAAAAGTGTCGGGCGTACCGGCCCCGTCAGCGTTTCCTGGTAGGGAGTGGCGCGGAAAGTGTCTTTTTGGCCACTCTGCCTGATGGGAACGTGAGCAGCAATGGCATCGAGCTCGCGCTGTGCCTGGATCATGCTGACTCCCGGCTGAAGTTCACCCACGACATTGGTGAAGTGGTAGCCTCGGTCTTTCAGCATCTCTCCCGTGGGCCGCAGCGGCAGCCACACGCCTGTATGCATCCCTGGCCCCATGCTTTCAGGGAAGTTGAACGAGTTGGGCATGACTCCAACCACGGTGTGGGGCTTGCCGCTGATCTTCACCGCCTTGCCGACGATCTCCGGATCGGCCTGGAAGCTCCGCCGCCAGAGGCCCTCGGAGAGCAGGACGACTTCCGGACCGCCCATTTCGCCTTCCTCCACAGTGAAAGCGCGGCCCAGCAAGGGCTGTGCACCCAACATGGAAAACAGATTGGTTGTCGTGCGTGGGGCAACGACACTTTGCGAACCATCCCTGCTCTCGATTACGGCCACGTCCTCGGAATAGGCAACAAGCGTGTTCAATTGCTTTGACTGGTCGCGAATATCACGATAGTTCAACCATGACGTCGCTCCGAAACCCGGCTTGTCGCCTGGACCGATATAAACCAGGCGATCGGCATGCGCGTAGGGCAGCGGCCGCAGCAAGACGCTTTCGATGACGGTGAAGATAGCCGTGTTGGCGCCGATACCGAGCGCAAGGGTCAGTATCGCGAGCAGTGCCGGTCCCGGTGACTGACGAAGTTGGCGCAAGGCGCCCTTTAAATCGTTCAGTAAACTTTGCATGGAAACCCCCAGGTGCGCACCACCGCTTTGCTAATCGGGAGCACTTTTGTGACCAAATTCGGAGCCTGCAAACGCAGCGTTCTCAAGCTCCTTCACTGCGGACCGGGATGGCGTGTCCGGAATTGGAAAAGATTGTCCGTAAACGAACACTGCCTGGGCTGGTAACTGCTACTTCTTCGGTGCCTTCATTTCATGCCCGTTCTGATGCAGGATGAGGTAGGCCACTTTCCCTTGGTCGTCCTTGAAGAATTCGATCTCCGCGGGAATAGCGGTGGGGAAGAACTTTGTTTCGGATTCGGGGTAGATCGGGATCTTTCCTTGGCCAGTGGCCTGCGTCATGAGCCGGCCATCTTCCAGAGTGACCACCAAATCGAAGCCCTTCTGAAGCTCGAAGGAGCCGACATACTGGGCCAGGATCTTGGGGTCGACTTGAACGGCGGCGCGGACGACGGGCTTGTAGTCCGGCCACCCATACTCGACCGCAATGCTGCGCAGGACTTCGTCGCCCAGCAGACCGCCGGCGTCTCCGCTGGTCATCACCACAGCGCCATCGCCGCTCTTTTCGTAGGCTAAAAAGATATTGCGGAAGCCCTCGTTCGCACCGCCATGGGAGAAGTATGGGCTGGCATCGGACCCGCCGATCTCCAGACCGAGACCCCAATGCCCGATCCCGGGCGTCAGCATCTGGCGCGTCATGTCTGCCGAGAGCACATGGTTGGCCTTGCCCTGCAACGATTGCTCGACCTCAATGGAGTAGTGAGCGAGATCGGTCGGCGTTGTCCAAAGCCCGGCGGCGGCCATCTCCGGGTAGGTATGCGCGCCGCCTTCCACCGGCTTGCCGTCGCCGCGATAGGGCGTAGCTGCGAAACGCTGAAACGCCTGGAGCAATGGCTGCTCGTAGGTGCTGTGGCTCATGCCGATGGGGGCCAGCACTGAATCGTGCAGCAACTTGGGAAACGGTTCCTTGGTCACGTCGATGAGGACTTGCTGCATGATCGTGTATCCGCCGCCTGAGTACTTCCAGTTAACTCCAGGCGGTCCCTCACTGCGGATTGCCGGCGTATTCGCGGGCTTTGCCCCGTTGAGTACCTGCACCAGGGTGGGGACCGGCTCATTGCTCGCATAGCCGGGGAAGCCGTGCACTGTGGTCCCGGCGGTGTGTGTCAACAGCTCTCGGAGAGTGATGGATTTGCCCGCTGTAATCGGATCGCTGGGGAACTTCCAACTGGTCAGGTAGGTGTTTACGTCGGTGTCGAGCGAAAGCTTTCCTTGCTGTACCAGGTGCAGAGCCGCCATGGCAGCGAGGGGCTTGCTGATCGAACCGGCCTGAAACATGGTATCGGCAGTGACCGGCGGCCCACCCACGCTGCGCACGCCAAAGCCCCGTGCCCATTCGATCTTGCCCTGATGAATGACCGCGATGCTTACACCGGGGACCTTGAGCTCCGTCATTCTGTCGGCGAGCGTGTGGGTTACGTGCTCATCGCCCTTGATAACCACGCCGCCAATGAGGCCGGAGGTGACATGCTGGATGTGCTGCTCCACTTCCGCAGAGGGTAACGCCGCATTCTGCGCCACCGCAGGCTGTGCGAAGCAGCAGGCCACAGCAACCAGTGCAAACTGCCAGGAGACGAGTGCGCGCATGGAATAATCCTCGCCCACACGTTATCACGCTGAGAGACCCTGGGGTCTGCCCCTCGTCCTTCGTTAGGGGACGAGGGGCACTCTGTATTAAAAGCCCATCCTGTCGTCGGCTGAGGGGCCGTAGAGCGCGGGGACGGGAAGGTTGTTCAGCCGGAGATAGACGCCGAGCTGGGCACGGTGATGGATCTGATGATTGAAAAACATGGTGCGGAAGAGAAGCGAGCGCGGAGCGTCCGCGATGATCTTCTCGCCGAAGGACATGGTCCATTTACGTTCGAGGTCGGCATCGGATTGGCGCATAAGCGTATCGCGCAGTTCGGACGATAGCTGATCAAACGTGCGCACGGCAGCCTCAGGGGATTCAAAGATCAGTGGTGGAAATTTCTCTTTGGTCAAATCCATTTTCTCTAGCGTGAGGATGGCGTTGGCAAAGCGGGGTAGCGTGGCCACGTGCATGGTCAGCCGGCCCATCGGCATCGATTTCTCATGGGGCTTGAAATCGGAAAGATGGGCGGGTATGCGCTCCAGCGTGGTGCGGGTATTTTTTGCTTCGACTTCATAGTCCTGAAGCAGAGTTTCGGCGATTGTCATGAGGAAGCCTCCAGGGGAACAGCATAATCGCAAGAGGCGTGGTTGTGCTTTGCCCGCGGACTACAATTTCTGCATTGGTCACGCGAGCGCCGTCAGCACTTGTTCGACCGTGCGCACCCGGCCCAGGCGGGGAGCGGGTGGTGCATCACGTAGTGCTAATCGCGAATCTGCCAGACTAGGCATAACATCTAAGAGCTGTACGAACCCATCTCCAAGCAAAAGGTGCCTATGAAATACAACACTCTTGGCCACACGGGCCTTCTCGTCTCCGAGCTCTGCCTCGGTACCATGACCTTTGCCACAGGCGAAGGCATATGGAAACCGATTGCGGGTGTGGAGCAAAATCTTGCGGATGAACTCGTCCGGCTCTCCATAGACGCGGGCATCAACTTCGTGGACACAGCGGATGTCTACACCAATGGCGAATCGGAGAAGGTTCTTGCCCAAGCGATCGCCAACCTGGGCAACGCTCGTAAGGATATTGTCATTGCTACCAAAGCCTATGGGCGGACGGGTCCGGGACGTAACGACGTCGGCGCATCGCGGGGACATATCATGGATGCGGTGGAAGCCTCGCTCAAGCGGCTGAGAACCGACTACATCGATCTCTACCAAATTCACGCTGCCGACCAGGTCACGCCTATTGAAGAAACTATGCGCGCTCTGGATACTTTGGTGACGCAGGGAAAAGTCCGCTACATCGGATGCTCCAACTGGTATGCGTGGCAGATCATGAAAGCCAATGGCATCTCCGAAGCAAAGAATCTTGCCAAGCTCGAAACGTTGCAGGCCTATTACTCCATCGCAGGCCGTGACCTCGAACGGGAGATTGTGCCCCTGCTCGAGGACCAGCGCACCGGGCTCCTGGTCTGGAGCCCTCTGGCCGGCGGGCTGCTTTCGGGCAAATTCTCTCGCGAGCATCAGAAGCCGGAGGACTCAAGACGTTCCTCCTTTGATTTCCCCATTGTGGATAAGGATCGGACCTGGCGCATCCTGGATGTGCTTCAGCCCATCGCCAAGGCTCACGAGACGAGCGTGGCCACGGTTGCGCTGGCGTGGATTCTCGCCAAACCGTTTGTCACGTCCATCATCATTGGGGCCAAACGTGTCGATCAACTACAACAGAACCTGTCCGCGGTCGATCTCCAGCTTACTGAAGACGAGATGCAGAAGCTCGACGAGGTGAGCGCCCTTCCGCCTGAATACCCCGGCTGGATGGTTCCTTTCCAAAGCAGGAATCGTCTTGCCGATGTGCCCCGCTTCTAGAACAGTTTCGCAATTGGTGTAGACCGTGGCGGTAGGCCCTTTCGTGGTTTTCTCCCAATGAAAACCACACCTCGCGACCTTTATTAGTCCATCGTAATTGCGAAACTGCCTTAAGCCGAGGCTGGCCTCTGCAACGCGGGGGCCAGTTCGCCCTGCTCGGTTTCGGTCTCAACCGACGCGGCGACGACCACGCCGGCGGCCACGCACTCCAGCAGGATGCGCAACCCCAGGCGCGGCTCGGATACTCCAAAGATCCATACGGCTACGCCGATCGCGAGTCCTGCTACTGCGCCAACGAACAGGCACGTCGACCGCCGGCTAGGAACTCCAGCCAAAGCAAATATCCCCAGCGCGAATAACCCGCTCAGTAGACTCTCGGATGCGCCCAGCTCGATCTCGCGAAGCGGCAGATCCCGTGGAAGCCAGGACAAAAACCGCCTGGGCAAGCGAGGTCTTCTCGCGCCCAGGTCCGCATGCGCGACGAGTTTGCCATCCACGTACAACCGGGAAATACGTCCGTCGTAGACGGCCGCAACAAACGCCGTGCGGTTGGGTGCGAGAACAGGTTTGGAGTATAGCGCAGGGTTGGCCCCATTCGAGCCAGAAGCGGGTGTGCGCAGACGGAAGGTGAGCGTGTCATGGATCTGGCCCAGAGTAAAGTTACGTTCGCCGGTATCTTGAGAATAGGTGATGATGCGCGCTGCACCGCCCTGATCGATGTTGTTCGGACGCAGGGCAACCAGGAGTGTGAGCTGGTTGCGGCTGACGAGCGCGTCGTAGAGGCTGAGTTCCTCATCTCTGGAGAGAAGTGAATGGCCATAACGTGTCTGCGGATTCGTCGGCGGTACGAGGCCGCCAGTCGGCAGCGCAGCGTTATCCGCATGAGCAGCCTGGTGAGCGAGATCCTCGATCTGCGATGGAGCCATGGCAAAGGGATAAATTTGAAATTCTGAGATTGTTCCAGCCCACGGACGGTTACCGGTCAATTCGTTCCCGATCGCCAGGTGAAAGGCCGGACTCCAGTTGGAGAAGTCTGATCGCGTGGGGTGGTCCACGAGCATGATGATGCCGAGGATCGCAACCAGAATGGTCGAGGCCGCGAGTGGTCGAGGGATCCGCAGCGATTTTGGATCGACCCCGGTCGCCCGGAGCCAAAGTATCGCGACCAGGTAGCCGACCAGGGCTCCGATCGTGTTACTCGCAACGTCAAAGCCTGACGGGATGCGGTCTACGTATCCCAGCTGCAGCAGTTCAGCAGCGCTTGACAAAAAAAAGCCGAAGAGGAATGTGCGCAGGAGCGACGAACCGCTGAGGGCGATCCCCAACGGCATGTACATGAGGATATTGTTTACGAAATCAGGAGGTTCGAACGAGTTGTCGATGTACCTCAGGGAAGGATGCCGCAGCGCTACTGGAATCATCGTGGCGGCCACAATCAGGGCGATTGAGGGAGCCAGGAGTCGAAGGCGCAGGCGTGGTTGCGAGAGTAGCTTCAAAGGAGAGGTCGGCCCAAGGGGCAGTGCAACTTCGGTAGATGTTCTCAAACAGGATTTACGCGGCGGGACTCCCCAAGTTTACCAAGTGCGGTGGGCAGCAAACAACTGAAGCACAACTTCCTTATCATAGAAGCGAAAGGTTGCGGTCTCATTAAGGGAACCGTTTCCGTAGGACTCAACTTATGCGCACGCCGATATTTCAGCTGGATGCTTTTACCACGCGCCGATTCGCGGGAAATCCCGCTGCGGTGATGCCGATGAAAAGCTTTTTGGACGATGCGACGCTACAGGCCATTGCCGCCGAGAACAACCTGGCGGAAACGGCATTTCTGGTTCCTGAAGGCGGCGACTACCGGCTGCGCTGGTTCACGCCTGCCACCGAGGTGCCGCTTTGCGGCCACGCCACGCTGGCCAGCGCAACCGTGGTGATGGAGAGGCTGGAGCCTGCGCGCAGCAGTGTGGTCTTTCACTCGGCAAGCGGACCGCTCATCGTAAATCGCGCGGGTTCGAGCTATGTGATGCAGTTTCCAGCCAGGACAGCGGACCCGGTTGCGGCGCCACCGGGGCTAGCCGAGGCGCTGGGCGACGGCTCCCGTGGCAGTGTTTGCGAACACCTTCAATTACATGGCTTTGCTGGCGAACGCGAAGGCGGTACGTGAACTTTCTCCGGATATTGCTGGCATCGCTCGCCTGGACCGAAGTGGATTGATTGTGACTGCGCCCGGGGACGGTATCTACGATTTCGTTAGCCGTTACTTCGCCCCCGCCAAAGGCATCCCGGAAGATCCGGTGACCGGCGCGGCGCACTGCATGCTCACTCCCTATTGGGCCAAGCAACTCAACAAAAAAGAGTTTCGCGCCTTTCAGGCTTCGCCACGCGGCGGAGAGGTCATTTGCCGGCTCACCGAGAGTGGTGTCGAGTTGGAAGGCTCGTGCGTCTTTTACCTTGAAGGCGAAGTGGAGATCTGATTGGGCACCCGTCGGTCGGTGGGTTCCTGGAAACCCAAAGCTCTGTTAACTGGAGTGTGCGGCGCGACGACGAGGGGTTTTCAGGCCAGTCTTTAGTTTGTTGTTGACCTCTCTCACGACACGTGCAGCCAGGGCCTGTCGATGCTTCTCAAGAAAGGTCTTGGCCTGCTCTGGATGTTTCTTGGCGATTTCGCGCAAAGCCCAGGAGAGCGCCTTCACGACCATGTCTTCCTTATCTGCTGCCAGCAGTGCACAGATCCGTAGCACGTTGCGAAGGTCATCTGGATTTCCGCGCCGGCTAAGAGCAACGGTGCTGACGAGCGCGGTACGTCGCCACCAGTGGTCTTGGCTGAGAGCCCAGTCGGCGATCGTTTGAGCAGGGACTCGGCCCTGTGCCCACAGCGGGCCGGAAAGATACATGGCGAAACAATCGACCGATGACCAACTATTGAGCCCCTTGCCAAACTTCAGAAGATCGTCCGTCGTGAGCCGTTCGAAAGCGGGACGATGATGGCTTAGTAACTCATAAGAAAAAAACCGGAGAAGGCCGGATTTCTGGTTGAGCAGGTGCAGAGCAAGTTGAACGACACTTTCGGGCGGCGCGTCTGCAATGCGGCGGGAGAACTCCCTGCGGATCGCACGGATCATTGGAGTGCTGAGCACCGTCAACTGATTTAACCGGGCGTGAATCTCCTTGGCCAGGCGGATATTCTCGGGCGACGGCTTCATCGTTCGGTTGACCGATTCAGTCCGCGGACTTGTTGTGAGTCAATCGCTCTTTCACCTTGGATCGGTTCTTCATGGGCGGGGGATTTGTTTTACCCCACGTGGCATGGTTCCAGGTGACGGCCTGCAGACCATCGTGGCCGGGCTGAAAAACCATGGGAGGTTCGGCCGGCTTGCCTTCTACAGCGTCGAACGTGACCTTGACCTGGCTGCCGGAATCGACCCAATGGCCAAAGAGCGTGGTGGTGCCGTTACCTGGGTCTTCGGTAACGGTTGCCGTGCCGTCCGCGCCCAGGCTCAAATTCATCGATGGTCCAGCCTGCGCGTCGTCGCCGGGATGGGCCGTGCGTCGCCGCGCGGTTCAGATAGGTACGTTCCGACAAACTTCGAATGGGTGGTGGTGCTGGCTGAGAGTGCGGCCGCCGGAGCCAGCAACCATAGTGCGCAGGCCGCAACCTGAAGAGGGAAGCAGTTGAAAAGTCTCATCGCTCCTTCCATCATGGAACGCAAAATCAGTCCGTGCAAGAGGCGAAGCCGGGCTCTCAATCGCTCCAGGTATCGATAGTTGACAAAGTCAATCAATATGGGTGACCATTTCACATATGGCATCGCATCCCATATCGTCGCCGGACCTGGCCGGCGAAGCAGCGAACTTCCGCCGCTTTAACCGGATGTACACACGATTCATCGGGACTCTGAACGAAGGGCTCCTCAACAGCGATTACAGTTTGGCGGAAGCCAGAGTTCTCTACGAGCTGGCGAACCGCGTCGCGCCCAAGGCAAGCGACATCGCGGAAGGGCTTGGCAGTGGATCCGGCGTATCTGAGCCGTATGCTGGGAAAATTCGAGCGCGCCGGCCTCTTGCGCAAGAAGGCTTCAGAACAGGATGGCCGCTACGCTGAATTGATGCTGACAGCGAAGGGCCAATCGGCATTCAAGAAGCTCAACGCTCTTTCCCAGGAACAGGCCCACACGATTCTCCAGGACCTGGCCCCCGCTGCTCGAACGGAACTCATCCATTGCATGCAGTCCATCGAGAGCATTCTCATGAAAGTCGATCGCAACCGGCCGCCGTTCATCCTGCGGCCCGCATCGTGTGGGCGATATGGGATGGGTCGTCTATCGGGAGAGCGTCGGCTACGCGGAGCAGTACGGGTGGGACAACACCTTCGAAGCCCTGGTTGCAGGCATTGTGGATGGATTTGTCACCAACTTCGATGCTAGCCGGGAGCGCTGCTGGATAGCCGAGATCGATGGTCAGAATGTGGGCCATGTTTTTCTGGTCAAGCATCCGAGCGAACCGAAGACGGCGAAGCTTCGTCTCCTCTTTGTCGAGCCTTGTGCTCGTGGCCTTGGCCTGGGGGACGCTTTAGTGAACGAATGTATCCGCTTCGCGCGCACGGCAGGCTATCGGAAGGTTGTTCTCTGGACGCAGAGCATTCTTACTTCTGCACATCGCATCTACAAAAAGGCAGGCTTTCGACTTATCAAGGAAGAGCCTCACCACAGCTTCGGCCACGATCTCATTGGTCAGGAATGGGAGTTGGAATTGACCGGAGATAGTTTCCATCATGCTTCCAACGCAGGTATGTCGCCGGCTCTCGGGAAAGAAGAACACTGAACCGCAGCCTTCGAAGCCAACAGCTCTTTCTGCGCACTCGGTCTCAGCGCTTCTTGAATTCCTTATCTGCAAATTCGATGAAGTAGGGCCAGTTGGGCGCGGGCGTGTGTCCATACTCGTGCTGGCGGAAGGCCACGTCGCCTGAATCGATCAGAGTGCCCATCGGGGGAAACGTGGTTGTCCCCAGGCCCTTTGCGCCCAGCAGATCCCAGACCGGGCTGGCGGCGACGGCAGCCATGAACATGCCCTGCGCGTCTTGCCAGGCATCGCCCGGGGCATAGACCGGATCGGTGAGCAGCGCCCCACCGCCGATGAAGATAGCGCGCGGCGCCACCAGCGCGATGAATTCATGGCTATCCACAGGCATCTCGTTGGCGGAATGGCCGGCTGCGCCGTATCTCATGAAGTTGCCCGCGAACCAATGGAACTCGCTCGTCCCAGCGATGTTGCCCGTCGTCTCACCATAGTTGCGACGGTAGAGATCGGCGCCCCCTGCACCCGAAGAGGAGATGAAGCCGATGGCGAAGCGCGGGTCGTCCACCTGGGCCACCAGCGCCGCCTTGCCACCGCGGGAATGGCCCATCACGCCGACTTTCTTGCTGTCGACATCAGGATCGGTCTCGAGATAATCGAGCAGCTTGCTGTCGCCCCAGGCCCAGGCGCGCAGCACGCCCCAATCGTCGAGCGAGCGCGGCTGGCCCTTGTTCACCAGGCCGATGATGCCTTTGTCGAGACCCGCGCCATTGTCAGCTTGCACGTCGTTGGAGTTGCGGCCGACAAAGCCCCAGCCATGGGCAAGCAGCAGCTTGGCGGAATCGGGTGCATCGGGCGGGGAAGCGAGCTTATGCACTACCTGGCCCGGCGCGGGGCGTGGGAAAGCCGGGCGCGGGCGTATCGAACCGCCGCCGATGATGACCGGCACCTTGGTGCCCTTGGTGCTGGCCGGCGTCACAACATCCGCGTGGATATCGACGGTGATGGCCGGATAGGCCGAGTTATCGACATGGCCGGTGATGTGTTTGACGATGGCGGGAATGCCCTGGACGGTGATCTGCTCGACGCTGTCCACTTTCCACGTCACGGCGGGAATGTGCGCGGGATACTTGCCATAGACATTTTCGTCGAACATGGCTTTGATTTCGGCGCGACGCTTCTTCCACTGCGCCGGCGTGGTCACCTTGGTCCCGTCGTTCATGGTCAGGACGTCGGGAAGTTTGGGATAGGGATTGGCTTTGGCCTCATCGTAATTGGCATTGCCTGGCTTGCCGATGTCATAGGCGGTGGCCGGAGGCTGCATGGCGGTGATGCCCAGCAGCTTGCAGTTCGCGATTGCGCTCCGCCGCGGAGGCGGCGGTAATCGCGGCGCGATCAGGGGCGGCAGGCGGCGCTGCCGGCGCCTGAGTTTGCGCAGCCACGGCCGTGATCAGGGTGAGGGAAGCACCCGATGCAAGAAACACGCTAGCAAGTTTGCAATAGAGACCCGGAGTTCATATTTCCTCACGCGCTTGATGGTCACTTCAACCAATTTAGAACGGACGAGAGTGGGAAATCCTCCGGCCTGGGCCACAAAGATATCAGAAATCCAGGGGTGGTAGCAGCGGACGAGCGGCGCGTACCTTCTGCGAAAAGTATGAGAGTGTGGGTGACTAGCAGGATGCTGCTTTAGGGATGAAGAATGAGACGCCGAGGGCCCCGCGCTTGATTTTCACGCGGAGCCCCTGGTAAAGCGAAAATTGTATTTGAAACAAACAACACAGCTGTCGCGGCGCTCGCTATCGTGCCTCAATGGCCATGTACTTCGACTCCCGGCTACCCACCTTCACGAAAAGATGTCTACCATCATCTCGCACCAGGATGGGTGTCCCCGGCTGTTGGTGATACAGCGAATCGGTTCTGCCGAAGGCTCTGCTCCAGCCGAGCATCGTTCTTTCGGCGAAGCTGCCCGTCGCTGCGTTGGCCGGGGTAAGGGCATAGAGAATTCCCTCGGACTTGACCATGTATTCCGACTGGTAATCGCTGCAGATCTGTTCTGAGCTGCCGGGGCAGTTGCTCCCGGAAGCCTGCGTGGGGAAAGAGACAAGGGTTCCATCGTGATAGGTAGCCGGCGCAAGGTGTGCGGCGAAGGCTACTCCGGTAAACGCGAAAAAGCCCGCTACAAGGAGTTTCATCGAGGTATTGCTCCTTAGAGGCGTATTCCCGTCACTCCATCGAGAATGCTCTGACCTACTGTGTCAGAGGCGGTAATTTTTTCATCTCCCCCGAACGGGCCAAGGCGATCAGATTGGGGACCCGAAAGTTACTTACGAATGGAGGCCGCTGCGACGCAATGGTGCTTGACAGGATTGGGAAACCGGGTGTGTGTTCTCTGGCAAACGAAATCGGGTTAATTGCTGTAGTGGCGGTTCTTTCCCATCCACCTTGGCATGAGTGGAGGTGGATGGACAGAGCGAGGTCAGGCCGAACGACCGGCCACTATTGTTCGCGGAGCAGATTTGCCGGATCGATGTGCAGAGCGCGTCTCACTGGACCGGCGACCGAGAGGGTTGCGGTGAGCGCCATGGTCAATGCAACCGTGACAAGCACAAATGGATCCTGGGCGGAGGCCTGGTAAACGATGGCTGAGAGCAGTCGGCTCGTCGCCACTCCCAGCACCAAGCCAACTGCACAGCCGCTGGCGAGTAGGATCAGCATACGGCCCAGTGCTGCGGAGAGAATCTGCTTCGCCTGCGCACCAAGCGCGACCCGAATACTTAGCTCGCGTAGCCGCTTGCTGACCGTGTAAGAGGCAAGGCCGAAGGTGCCGGCGATCGAGAGCAGCAGTCCGAAAGCGCCAAAGATGCCGAGAGCGATGCTAGCCACCTGGGATACAAAGAACGTCAGTCCAAGCTGATTGCTCCAGGCGCTGGATTCCTGGATAGGAACGCTGAGGTCAAGATCGCGGATCACTTTGCGGACGGTAGCTGCCGTCTCGTTCGTGGCCTCGTCGGAGTAACCTGGCTGGGTTCGGACGATGAGCGACGTTTTCGTGCTTGCTACCTGCGAGATGGGAAAGAACGCTGCGTCATCCTTGTCTTCAGTGAGCGATAGGTATTTCCCGTCGGCGACGACGCCAACGATCTGGATGGAAACGCCGGCCTCATTTTTGAAATAGCGACCGACCACGTGTTCGGAGTGGAAGAGCTCCCGGGCGAATTCCTGATTCACCAGCGCAACTGCCGGCGTCCTGCTGGTGTCGCTAAAGCTTACATCGCGTCCCTCTAGCAGTGGTGTTTGCGCGGCGGCGAAATATCCTGGTGAGACGTCGTAGTCATAGGTATAAAACACGCGGTGCGAAGGTCTGAGATCGGTCGTTTGTTGGGAGAAGACAGCAGAAGTAATGGTGTCCTGGGAGAGGGGAGTGGCACTCGCATAGGCTGCTGCTTGGACTCCCGGCAGTTGCGAAACTCTTTCCAGCAGCTGGCGTTGGAAATGGTCGGCAGACTGCTTCGAATAGCCAGCGTGGCTGAGCTCGAACTTGGTCACCACAGCATGCTTGGGATTGAAACCCATGTTCATGGTCATTGCTTTGCCCAGGCCACGCAAGGAGACAAAGGCAGCCGTGACAGTGACGCAGCAGAGCGCGATCTGCGCTGCCAGCAGCACGTCGCGCAGCGCCCAGCGACGACCTGCAGAGGCCTGGCTGCTGCCGCTTTTGATGGCATCATTTGGATCGGTTTTGAAGATCTGGCGCAGCGGCGTCACCCCGAACAGAGCGCCCGCGAGCGCAGAGATCAGCAAGCCTACCAGGATCAGCGAGGGCTGCGGCGCTATATGGAACTTCATAGGGAATTCGGTGGGTGGATGCCAGTTACTCAGGCCGGTGATTGCCATCCACGCTAAAGCGCAGGCGCACGCACCACCGAGTATCGAAATTAGCAAGGCTTCGACCAGGATCTGGCGCACGATGCGCCAGCGGCTAGATCCGATGGCCATGCGGATGGCGATCTCACGCCCACGGTCTGCCGTACGCGCTGCGAACAGGCTGCCCAGGTTGGCGCAGGCGGCGACCAGCACAATCCCGGCTAGCCCCATCACCCCAGTCAGAAAGCCGCGCGCCGGCGCACCGAAGAAGTCGCCCATCAGGCCAGGACGGGTCAGCTTGAATCCCATCTTCTCTTCTTCTTTGGGATACTGCCGGGCAATACGGGCAGCAATCATATTCAATTCAGCCTGTACCTGGGGCATGGTGACGCCGTCTTTGATGCGCACGATCCCCCAGACGTTAGCAAAGCTCCGCGACTCAAGCGTGTCGGCCGCTCCCAGCGATGCTTCATTCGCCAGCGGTAGGAAAATGTCAGGATTGCCAATTTTTTCCGTCCCGTAGAAGCCTTGCGGAGTAACGCCGACGATCGTGTACGGTTGCTTGTTGATGCGGACCGTCTTTCCCACGATGTTGGGATCCGCGTCAAAAGAACTATTCCACGCGGGCCATGAAAGCACCGCAACCTCGGAGGCTCCGGGATGGTCGTCATCGGAACGTTGCAGCAAACGTCCCAGGAACGGCTTGATGCCGACAACCTCAAAGTATTGTCCGCTCACCGGGTATCCCCAGACAGGACGGGTGACACCGTTGGCTTCCAGACCGAAACTCGTTATGCTCATGGCCGCAACCGCAGAAAACACCGTATTGCCATCGCGAACGTCGCGCACCTCGGGATAGGAAAAAATCGGATAGGTCTGATCGCTGCGCGCGAGCGTCATTACCTGGCCCGGATTGGGCACATCAATGGGCCGCAGGATCAGCGCCTGCAGTATGCCGAAGACAATGACATTGGCGGCAATCCCGAGCGCCAGGGTAAGCACGGCGGTGATGGCAAATCCGGGAGAACGGAGTATCTGGCGAAGTGCGAATCGCAGATCCTGCATCAGGTTCTTCACTGGGCGGCCTCAGGTTGACGATGTGGCTCGACAGTAATAAGAGCAATTCGGAAGCCAGAGTACGGTGCAAGCAAGTTTATGAGAATCAAACGGCTTGCGGGCTCTCGCAGCGATACGAAGAGGGAACTGTATGTCCGGTTTCATTCAAGGGTGTCCGTGAATGAACGGTGGAAACCGAGCGCTAGGAAGCCTGGCTGGAGAGCGCTGAGGATCCTTGATAGCCACACCATGAGCAGAATCGTTGCCCCGCCGTTGTCGCCTGCCCGCAGTGCGGACAAGGCAGCGCAATGGGCCGGCGCAAGGCAAAGTAGAGAAGAAATCCTAGCAAGTTAGGGATGAAAGCAGCGATGAGCGTCCATAGGATGGGCGGCATGCCGCGCCGTCGAGCATCTGCGTAGACATAGCCCAGGCACAGAATCCAGATTGCGATCACCACACCCGCCAGCAAACCAAAGCCGACGCCTGGCAACAGAACCGGGAAAGGGGCGTTTTGACCATGTCCCTCGATGAATGTGCTGACCAAGCCGATCAGCATCACTCCGCCCGCTGTCCCGGAGGCTACGGTCTTAACGGACTTCGGAACGACATCTAGGAATTGACGAACACTCATTGGGATAATCCTTTCTCATTCATCCAGCCCACCGACAACCGGTGCAGGATGGGAAACAGCAGACAGAAGCACAAGGAGGGCACGATCCATAAGGCGAGCAATCCAAAGTGCATGGTCGCGGGCTGCAAGTGAAAGACAGCAACCGCAAGACCGCTAAATCGCGCAGCGGTCAACGATCCCACCACCGTGAGCACAAGCGCGGCAAGATAACTCCACAACATTGGCCTTCGCTCGACCCTCTTGGTTTCCAATTGTTGTGCGCGTTGCGTGAGGGCCGCGAGCACTTTCCCATGAAGATCTGGATTCACTTCGAAGGAGAAGCCTCCTAGACCGGCGATAGCTCGATGAGAAGCGATTCAGATACTCCTGGCACGGGGCACAAGTAAGAAGATGCTCGCGCAAGGTTTGCTCCTCCTGAAGAGAGGCCGCGCCCTCGAGAGATCGGTCGATGATATGGCGGATCTCCTGGTGACGATCAACTTGCATTGGTTCCTCCTTCCATCTGCGCCCGCAGTGCCGCGAGGCCGCGATAAATTCTTGAAGATACGGTCGAGACGGACGCTCCTACCACTTCCGCCATCTCCTGCAGCGATAGATCTTCCTGAAAGCGAAGGACGAGTGCTTCCCGATAGATGGGCTCCAGCATCTGCAGCGAGTGAGCGAGACGCTGGGCATCCTCCGTGCGCGCTGCCTGCTCGAAGGGCGAGGGCGCTTGGGAAACAGGCGAGAGCGATTCGAGATCTGGTTCTAACGAGTCCGTCGAGTCGAGGCTGAGGACTCGCCGCTTGCGCACGTAGTCGAGGGCAAGATTGCGGGCAACGGTAAAGAGCCACGGCTCGAAGCGAGATTGCCCGTCGTAGGAGTGTCCACGCTCAAGGATGCGCAGCCATGTTTCCTGGACGAGGTCGTCGACGGGATCGCGGCTCCCCAGGAGATAGGTAAAGTAGCGGACGAGACGATACTGATATTGCCCGACTAACGCGTGTAGTAGAGCGACGTCTCTTTGGCGAAGACCACGCGCAATTTGTTGCGTTTCGGTGCTCACGGTCCCCGCCAATGTCCCATCGTATTCGAACATACGAGGGGTATACGGATGGGGCGCCCAAAATTACGCAGGGATCACGGAGAGAAACGGATCTTTCGCTAGTTCCTTACCAGAGTTTCCTTTGCCCGTCACCGGATCGCATAGCCGCCGTCGACGCGAATCGTAGCTCCCGGTAACGAAGTCTGAAGCCCGTGAGGCCAGGTATACGGCGGTTCCTGCGATCTCCTCTGGTTGACCCCATCGACCGGCCGGGGTGCGCGCAAGAATCTCGTCGTTCAAAGGCATGGTAAGTACAGGCGCGGTCATGTCGGTTTCAATCCACCCGGGCGCGATCGCATTCACTTGAATGTTGTGTGGGGCGAACTCGATGGCCATGGACTTGGTCAACTGCACGATCGCTCCCTTCGCCGCGCTGTACGAGGGAACCAGCGCCCGATCCAAAGTACGAGTACATGCTGCCTATGTTGATAATCTTTCCCCTCTTTTGACTAAGCATCGACCGGGCAGCGAGCTTGGAAAGCAGGAAGGTTGCATTGAGATGGGTTTCGATGACGTTGTCCCAGTCCTCAGGTTTTTCGTTCAATACACCGCCGCTTACGGAGACGTTGCCGGCGTTATTGACCAGGATGCCGATGGGACCGAGTTCGCTCTCGACCTTGTTCAGCGCCGGTTCTAATGTGGCGCGCTGGGTCAGATCCACCTTCATGGCAAGGGAAGGAACACCGATAGCTTTCAACTCAGCAAGCACCTGCTGGTTCTTTTCCTCGTTTCGTCCAAAGATCGCGACGGCAGCCCCGGCTCCGGCTAATCCGAGTGCAATGCCGCGTCCAATTCCGCCATTACCGCCCGTGACCACGGCCACACGGCCGCTTAAATCAAATAATGCTGGCATGTTCACGTTGAGTGCTCTTTCAGGATGGGTTAGTTGGAGTTATCGTAGGCCATGCGAGCGCTCATCCGAACGCGGTATGGCATATTTGCGGCGGATCTCGTCAAATACTTCGTCCGCGGGGCGGGTGCGCCCATGATCTATGTCGTCCAAACCCTCGCGGATGGCTTCAGAGGCATCCTGCGGAGCAGGGGCCGCGCGCCGCTCAATCGTGAGCACGCCGGGGTGGTTCCTCTTCGTCAGCTTTTTCAAGAATTCACCCTCGGGTTGGCGTTCAGAATACACCCTTGAAGCGGAGCAAAAAGCTATCGCGGAACCTGGATCTGCGGGTTTCTGTTCACGCTATCCGCATCTGTGCTGCGGCAAAAGTCTAAGATGGTTGGAAAAAGCCCTTGCGGGCCTGCACGGTCAGCTTCTTGTCTTTCGCCTTCAACTCCAGCTTGTGATAGCTGTTCGGCCGGGTGTCTGGGGGAGGTTTGTAGCCCAATTCGTACTGCAATCGCAGGTCATCGGCGATCTGCGCGAAGATATCTCGCAGGCTCATCGTGCGCGAGACGGTAAATACATGTCCACCCGTACTCTCTGAGAGTTTCTCCAAGGCTTCCAGGCCGGGATCGGCCCGGGGTGGAAGACCAGTGTTGGCCGCCGCTGAGTCCCTTAAACATGCTGTAGAGGATGGAGTAGACCTGGACATCCGCGCGCTGCGCCTGCTCGATGGCTTCGGCGAGCGAGCGGCGACTTCCGACATCACCGCCGTCGGTGAGAATCACCATTGCCTTGCGTCCCGTCTCCTTTGCCAAGGCATCCTTCGCCACCACGTAGACCGCGTCATAGAGAAGGGTTCCTCCCTTGGCGGCGGCACGCTGACTCATGCGCGACAGTGCAAAATGGAGCGCACTCGCGGAGTTCGTCATGCTCTTCAGCTGTAGGACAGTGGTGTCGAACTGCACCAGCATCGCGCGGTCCTCTTGACGGCCCAGCATGGTCTCGAAAAAGACGTCGCTCGCCAGCGATTCATCCCCGATGAAGGTTTCCTGGCTCCCGCTGGTATCCACCATGAGCGCAAAGCTCAAGGGGACCTCGGACCCTCGCGAGAAATAGTGGATCGGCACTTCCTTGCCGTCCTGCTTGAGGACGAAGTCGTCCTTGGTCAGGCCTTCCTGGGCCTGGCCGTCTTTGGTCTTCACTACGGCCGAGATGGCCACCAGACCTGTAACGACCTTGAGCGTGGTCACCGGTTGTTGGGCTTGATCCGCGTCTTGCGCCGGGGCCGGCGAGGCAATCTGTCCCCATCCGGGAGCGGAGAACATCAGCAGGCATAAAGCCCGAGTAGCTTTTGTCACCAGACTGCTCCAGTTTGTGAACCATTCTACTCATCGAGGTGATGAGTCGCGCGGACGGGAATTCCGGGGTGCGTTGACGGGGGACTGCGTCCTGGGTTGACAGGACACCGTCCAAAGAGTTGCAGAGAAAGCTGAACGCATGCTGTGCCGCAATGTTGGACAGGTCGGGTATCCTAGCTGTCGTATTCTCTGACTTCGTCCTTCCCACATCTCCGAGGCCGTATGATCCGCTCTTCCGCTGTTTTACTCCTGCTTTCGACTTCCAGCATTGTCTCCTTAGCTTCGGGGCCTGCGGACCGCGTGCCCACTGATCCGAAGAGCGTGGTTTCCACGGCGCAGGCGAATGCTGCTCCGGTAAAGGTAGCCGACTTGCTCCAGACGACCCGGATTGCGGACGCAACCTTGTCTCCCGATGGCCACCGCATCGCTTATGTCGGCAATGCCTCGGGGCGCCTCAACCTCTGGCTCATGAACATCGACGGCACAGACGCACACCAGCTACTGCATGCGAATGACCGGCAGGCGGAGCTCACCTTCACCCGCGACGGTGGGCAGATTGTCTACGTCCAGGACAAGGGTGGAGACGAGATGTACGACATCTACGCCCTGTCGCTGACCGGGGGCGAGCCGCGCAACCTGACCAATACCGATCAGACGAGCGAAACAGGGCCCCTGTTTTCGCGCGATGGCTCCATGCTCGCTTTTGGCGCCAAAGACAAGATCTCACCTTCCACGAATATCGCCGTGATGAGCTGGCCGGCCGGCGCCGTCCGTTTGTTGACGCACGAGACGGATCGCAAAGCTTCGTGGATGCCGGTCTGCTGGAGTCCCGACGGCAGTGCTCTTTTTGCCGACCGCCGAGTGGGGTTGGACGACTCCGATGGATATCGTATCGATGTCCATACTGGCGTGGCGGAGAAATTAACCGCGCATGAAAGCAAAGAGCTGGTGTCGATCAGCGATATATCGCCGGATGGCAAAACGCTGCTGCTCAGTTCCAACCGGAAAGCGGGCTTCAACAATGTAGCTTTGCTCGATCTCTCATCGAAGCAGTGGAAGTGGGTGACCGATACGCAATGGGAGTCTTCTGCCGGAGAATTCTCTCCCGACGGGAAGAGTTTTACCTACGAGCTGAACGCGGACGGCCGCGCCAGCGTTCAATTCGTCGACACGGCAACACTAAAGGCCAGTGAACGCAACGCGCCCTTGGGATTGAATACGGGCGGAGCGAGCCCGACATCGTTTTTGCCCGATGGCAGCTATCTCCTGCTTCATCAGGACTCGACGCACCCGGCAAATCTCTACCTGCTGCATGCCGACAATGATCTGAAGCAGATCACCCACAACGAATCGCCCGGGCTCGCAGCAGCCGTCGTGCCGGCATCGCAACTGGTGACCTACAAGAGCTTTGATGGGCGATTAATTTCGGCCTTCGTCTGGGTGCCCTTCAATCTCAAGCGCGACGGAACAGCCGCTGCCGTGGTGATGCCTCACGGTGGGCCCACAGGGCAGACCGTAGACAGCTTCAACAGCCGCGCCGTACTGCTGGCTTCACGTGGCTTTGTGGTCATTGCGCCCAATGTACGCGGTTCCACCGGCTACGGCATGGAGTTTCAGAACGCCAACGTCAAAGACCTGGGCGGTGGCGATTTAAAAGACGAGATCGCCGGCGTGGACTTTCTCAAGGCGACCGGCTTCGTGGATCCCAAAAAGATCGGGATCTGGGGAGGGTCGTACGGCGGCTTCATGACCCTGATGGCTATCGGCAAGACCCCTGAGGTGTGGTCGGCCGCGGTGGACGAGTTCGGGATTCTGAACTGGTACACCATGCTGCAGCATGAAGACCCTTCTCTGCAGGAGTACGAGAAGACACTGCTAGGCGATCCGGAGAAAGACCGGGCCGTGTACGAGGCAAGCTCGCCGCTTAAGTACATCCGCAAGGAGAAGGCGCCACTGCTGGTGCTGCAGGGTGAGCGGGATATCCGCGTGCCCAAGGAAGAGGCCGAACAAGTGGTATCGATCCTGAAGGCGGAGGGCCGAACCGTCGAGGCTGTGTACTATCCGGAGGAAGGCCACGGCTTTCTCAAGCGGGAGCATCAGACAGATGAGCTAACGCGCTCGGCAGCCTGGTTTGAACGTTATCTGCAGGGCAAAACCGCGGCGACCGAAGGCGGGGCCGAGTAGGGTTGTGAACGCCACTGTTGAGCCTGTTGCAAAACTTCTTCTGTAATGAGGCTTTGTTAAACTCGTGGCGAGAGGTTTAGGAATGGCGCCCCTGGTGGAGCTCGATCATGTGTCGAAAGCGTACGAGCTGAAGGTGGCGGTACGCGACCTGGATCTGCGGATAGAGCCGGGAACCATGTTTGGCCTGCTGGGGCCGAACGGGGCGGGGAAGACTTCGACCATCCGCATGATGGTGGGAATTACGGTGCCGGATTCCGGCACCGTAAATTTGTTCGGCCGGGCATTTACGCGCGAAAGCTTGAAGAGGGTTGGATACCTTCCGGAAGAACGCGGGCTCTACCGGAAGATGAAGGTGATGGATCAGCTGGTGTTTATGGGCCAGCTCCATGGGCTGACCTCAGAGGTCGCCGCGAAGCGCGCGCAAGCATGGTGCGAACGATTGCAAATAATCGATGCGGCACAGAACAAGACCGAAGAGCTTTCCAAGGGAATGCAGCAGAAGATCCAGTTTATTGTGACGCTGTTGCACGAGCCCGAACTGATCATTATGGATGAGCCCTTCTCAGGGCTTGATCCAGTCAACGCGACGCTGCTGCAAGACACCCTGCTGGATCTGAAGAAAGAAGGGCGGGCCATTCTGTTCTCAACCCATCGCATGGACCAGGTGGAGAAGCTGTGCGACGAGATTTGCCTCGTCCATCGAGGAGAAGCGGTGCTTTCCGGCGGGATGCGCGAGGTGAAATCGCGCTACGAACGCAACCGGGTGATCATCGATTTCGAAGGGGACAACGGCTTTCTAAGCCACGAGGCGATCGCCGAAAGCAGGGAGTATCCAGGGCACGTGGAGATCAGCCTGAAGGAGCATGGCGACGCGCAGGAATTGTTGCGCGCCGCCGAACAGCACGCGAAGATTTACCGGTTTGAGCTCGTAGAGCCGTCGCTCGAGGAGATTTTCATAAGGACGGTAGGGGAGAAAGTGGATGCGTGAGGCATTGCTGATCGCACGGCGCGAGTATCTGGAGCGGATCCGCAGTAAGGCTTTCCGCATCAGCACGGTGCTCATTCCGCTATTTTTTGCGCTGATTTTCGGAGTGGGTGCCCTTTCCGGCAAACTTAGCGGCGGCCCGAGGCATGTTCTGGTGGTCTCGAACGATCCTCAGTTGGCCGAGAGTGAGCGGGCGGAGTTGATAGCGGCTGACAACGCTGCGGCTGAGGTTCGAAAGGACCCATCCTCGCGACTGACGGTAGATGTGAAGGCTCCGCTCACGCAGGACGACCTGGCGGCCCTGAACGCGGAGGTGGAGAGCAAGCAGATTGATGGCTACTTGTGGCTCAATCTGCGGCCAGGAACGACGCGCCTCGAGGCTACCTACACTTCCCGCGGATCGGCCGATTTTGTGGGAAAGGACAGGATGCAGGATTCGATCGGCCACGCGTTAGTCCGGGAAGAGCTGGTGAAGCGCGGCGCGACCAGCGAAGAGATCCAGGCATTGCTCAAAGATGTTGATCTGAAAACACAGCAGGTGAAGAACGGCACAGCCGTTGCGGCAGACGCGAGCAAGGGTTTCTGGGGCGCCTACATTATGGCCTTTATGCTGTATTTCGCGGTGGTGTTCTACGGCGTGAATGTGGCCCATTCGGTAGTGGCGGAAAAAACCTCGCGGGTATTTGAAGTGATGCTGTCTTCGGCCAAACCGGAGTCACTGATGCTGGGCAAGCTGTTGGGCGTTGGCGCAGTAGGGCTGACCCAGATGGCGATCTGGATTGTTTTCATTTTGATTCTGAGCGCGTCATCGCTATGGATGACGTTCGGGCTCGGCGGCCTGGCAGCCTATGGAGTGACGCCACTGCAGCTGATTTTCTTCGTGCTCTATTTCATTCTGGGATTTTTCTTCTACAGCGCGCTCAGCGCAGGTCTCGGCGCCACCGTGAGCCAGGAGTCGGAGGTACAGCAGTTCAGCATGATTATCGTGTTGCCCCAGATAATCGGGCTGGCGCTGATTGTCTACATCCTGAGCAACCCGGGCGCGTGGCCGGTGGTGTTGTTGTCGCTAATTCCGCCGTGCACGCCGATCGTGATGTGCTTGCGCATGGCGGCAATGGCGGTGCCGGCGTGGCAACTCACTCTCTCCCTGGTGCTGATGGTGTTGTCCATCTACGGGATGGTGTGGGTGGCTACGCGGATCTATCGCGTCGGTATCCTGATGTACGGCAAGCGGCCGACGCTGCCAGAGATGTTGCGCTGGCTAAAGTACAGCTGATGGGTCGGGTCTCTATAGAAGAGGAGAAATCGCTCTGGTGGGTCCACAAAATATCGAATCAACAGATAAGACCGGCGGCAACATCTCTCGCCGCGAATTACTACAAGGATCCGCTGCCTTCGCCATTCTTGCGGCGCTCAGACCGGTCCGCGGGTCCGCGATGGTAGGCCCGAGTCGAAAAGTATTGGTGTATGCGGGGACCTATAGCGCAGCGGTTGACGGAGGAGGAAGCAACGGGAAGGGAATCTACCTCTTTGAGATGAACCCCGCTAGCGGAGAACTCACCCTGATCAAGCTGGCTGCCGAGGCCCGCAACGCTTCATGGCTCTCCCTCGATCCATCCGGACGATACCTCTACGCCGGCAATGAAATCGCAGACTTTGGAGGAAAGAGCGGGGCGGTAAGTGCCTATGCTGTGAATCGGTCAGATGGAAATCTTCAACCACTAAATGTAGTTTCCTCGGAGGGAGCGGGCCCGGCTCATCTGAGTGTCGACGCGACGGGCAAATATGTATTTGTTGCCAATTACGCCGGCGGGACGATTGCCGTGCTGCCTATACAGTCAACGGGAGCGCTTGGCCCAGCTACGTTCGTTCACCAGGACACAGGGTCTGTCGGACCGAAGGTCCCATCGAGTGGTCCTGCCGGAAGCTTTGCCTTCAGCGGGCATGACAAGCCGCACGCCCACATGATCCACGCTGACCCTTCCAACCGATTCGTGCTGCAAACCGACCTGGGACAGGATCGGATCTATGTCTACGCCTTCGATCCCGTCGCCGGCAAATTAGCTCCCGCTGCAGTTCCCTTTGTTTCGGTGCCCCCGGGTGATGGTCCACGTCACTTCACTTTTCACCGCAATGGACGCTGGCTGTATTCGCTTCAGGAAGAGGCGTCTACGGTGGTGTTCTTTCATTTTGATCCGGCGACCGGAGCGCTTCGTCCCCAGCAAACCATCTCAACCTTGCCGCCTGGTTTTAAGGGAACAACGTTCACCTCGGAGATCGTGCTCTCGCCCGATGGGCATTTTCTCTACGCAGCAAATCGACTCCACGATACGATCGCGATCTTCTCCCTTAACAGCGAAGGCCGGCTGCATTACGTGGGCGAAACCTCAACCATGGGCGATTACCCTAGGCACATACAACTCGATCCCAGCGGATCGTTTGTGTTTGCGTGCAATCAACGCAGCGATAGCATCGCTTCGTTTCGAGTCGACCGAAAGACCGGACTGTTAAGCTTCACCGGACGATATACAGCAATCGGCAGTCCAGCGTGCACTCTCTTCCTCACATGAGCTGAGCTTGATTGCCTCTGGGAGGCAGGCGGGCGTATATTGGCGGCCAATCGGCTAAGCCATAGGGAGGTCACATCAGATGACCAGGACCCTGTTTCCCCGAGTGCTTGCGTTCGGCGTTTTCGCATTCCTAGCCGCCTCGCTCGACACCACAAGCGCAACACAAATGATGCCCGACGTGATTGTCGGGACGGTTACCAGCTCGGCCGGGCCGGAGGCCGGGGTGTGGGTGATCGCGGAAACAACGGATCTGCCCACGCGCTATATCAAGGAAGTGGTGACCGACGCTCAGGGGCGCTATCTGATACCGGCCTTGCCGAAAGCCAGGTACACCGTCTGGGCGCGCGGCTATGGGTTGGTGGATTCACCCAAGGTGGAAACCGAGCCAGGCAAACGAGTGGATCTAAAACCGAGTGTCGCGCCGGATGCGAAGTCCGCTGCGCACTACTATCCGGCTAATTATTGGTACTCCCTGCTGGAGGTGCCGGGGGAAAACGAATTCCCCGGGACCTCTACCAATGGCAACGGCATTTCCCCGAATATAAAAACTCAAGCGCAGTGGATCCACCTGATCAAGACCGATAGCTGCGAGTCGTGCCATCAACTGGGCAACCAGTACACGCGGACGATTCCGGCAATGTTCAGCGATCTTCCTCCTGCACAGGCGTGGATGCGCCGGTTGCAGTCAGGGCAAGCCGGTTCGGCCATGATGGGCGGACTGGCTCAACTCGGCGCGCAACGAGCCACACAGCAGTTTGGCGATTGGTCCACTCGCATCGCGAAGGGAGAATTGCCTGCGGAGGCGCCTCCGCGGCCGCAGGGCATCGAGCGAAACGTGGTGATTACCCAATGGGACTGGGCCGACCCCAAGGCTTATCTGCACGACGAGATCTCCACCGACAAGCGGTATCCCAGCGTGAACGCCAACGGCCTCATCTATGGATCGCCCGAGGAGAGCCGCGATTATTTGCCGGTGCTCGATCCCGTGCGCAGCGCAATCAGCCAGCTCAAAGTTCAGTACCGTGATCCGGATACACCTGGGCAACCGAAGCCTCTGAATTCGTCACCGATCTGGGGCGACGAGCCGATCTGGGATAGCCACACGACCGTGCACAATCCCATGTTCGACGAGCGCGGACGCTTGTGGTTTACGGCTCGCATCCGCGCCAACGATAACCCGGCGTTCTGCAAGGCCGGATCCGGTCTCATTTCGGCGGTGCTTACTCCCGTGCAGAGCTCCGGGCGCCAATTGGAGATGTACGATCCGGCGACCAAGCAAATCGCCATGATCGACACTTGCTTCGGCACTCACCACCTGGTCTTCGCCGCGGATGCGAACGACACGCTTTGGACCAGCAGCGGTGGCGGCGGCGGAGTCGTGGGTTGGTTGAACACGAAGATGTGGGATGCGACGCACGACGCGCAGAAATCACAAGGCTGGACTGCTTTAGTGCTGGACACCAACGGCAACGGCAAGCGCGATGCATATGTGGAAGGCGAGCAGAAAGTCGCGACCGCGCCTAGCGGCGAAAGTCTGGGCACTTCCACAGTGTTCAATGCGGCCACTGATCCAACCAAGGATACGCGACTCAACGCAGCGTTCTATGGAGTCGCAGTTGGCAAGGACGGAATGGTCTGGGGTTCCGTGCTCGGTTTTCCGGGCGGGATCGTGCGCCTCAACCCAGGATCGAACCCGCCGGAGACAGCCCTTGCGGAATACTATGAAGCGCCATGGAACGATCCGAAGGCCCCAGTGTGGGGCTTCTCGCCGCGGGGAATGGACATCGATGGTAACGGCGTCGTCTGGGTGGCGCTGGCCAGCGGGCACCTGGCAAGCTTCGACCGGCAGAAGTGCAAAGGTCCGCTCAACGGGCCGAAGGCCACCGGACGGCAGTGTCCCGAGGGGTGGACGCTCTATCAAACGCCGGGACCGAAGTTCAAAAACGTGACCGCCTCCGGCAGCGCGGACTCGCATTATTACGTCTGGGTGGATAAGTTCGACACTCTGGGGCTGGGCAACAACACGCCCATTATTACCGGCAATTCATCGGACTCGCTCATTGCTCTGGTCAACGGGAAATTCACGATCATGCGCGTGCCTTATCCGATTGGCTTCTTCGCCAAGGGGATGGACGGCCGCTTCGACGATCCGAAGGCCGGCTGGAAGGGCAAAGGAGTCTGGACCACATGGGGTACGCGCACGCCATTCCACAGCGAGACCGGGAAAGGGACGAACCCCAAGGTAGTCCACTTTCAGATTCGACCCGACCCTCTCGCTTATTGAAAGTCAGCGGCACGCTCATTAAACGAAGGGCACGGCTTCCTATTACCTGACGAGGCTTTACAGGCTGCGGAGAAACTAATGTTTTGTATCAGGGCACGGCTTTAGCCGGGCCGTACCGGATCTCGGCGATGAGGGCTTTAGCCCCTGAGGCACTCCTTTCCTGCCGGTGCAGAATTTTCCGCAGCCTGTTTGGTTGGGCCGTTAAGGGTTATAAAGACTCGGCTACTGCCCTGAGGGGGCAGCGATCCGTCTGGCACAACCAGACGTTCAACGTCGTTGCCGGAAGCGAGGAAAGCAGAGCTCAGGGGCTAAAGCCCTCGATCTACCGTTGTGAATGGCCCGACTAAAGTCGTGCCCTGATACAAAACATGAGTTTTTTCGCAGCCTGTAAAGCCGCGCCGCTCGTGTGGGAGCTTTTCAGCAGGGAGTAGATATCCGCATCGTCCGAAGCTATTTCGCCCACTCCGTCCGAGTATAGCCGGAATGTGCCATGAGTTTTCCCATCGGACGATAGTCGGCTGGGTCTTCCGGCTGCCACGTTGCGAGTCCATCTACGTAGCGGTTGAACATGCAAAAAGCTGCGGTGATGAGAACCGTGTCGTGGATTTCTTTGCCGGGTAGCGTTCTGTGCCCGGGCAGCCGCGATGTCTTGCGGAGTAACGTTCTTGCCGCCCTTCCGCACCTTGTCCGCAATGGCGAGGAGGGATTTCAGTTTGGGTGACACCTTGGCGGATGAGAAATCCGTCTTCACCGATTCGACAAGGGCGTAGTGAGCCTCGTTTCCACCCAGGTGCTCGGCTGCGGCGGCGCTATGGGAAAGCTGGCAGAATCGGCAGTCGTTTCCAGAAGAAACAAACGCCGCGATCGTTTCCCGCTCGGCAGAGGTGAGCGCGCTTTCATCGCGCAGCAGGACCTCAGCCAGCTTGCGCAAAGGTGCTGTGGATTCCGGCCAGAATTTCATTGGCTTCGCGAGATGTGGGATTCCACGGCGCTTTCCCTCTAACTCTCGATTCGTCCGACGCTCTTAGCGGTCAACATCGGTGGTATCCCATATCTCGCGAAAAGCGAGCGAGATATGGGGCCCGCCCATCCTTTGCTCAGGAACGAGAAGCGCCCGACCGCAGTATCCTTTCACGGAGGATTTGATCTATATTGTATAAGAAATGGCTGACCGCGATTACCTCGGCGAATTTGAGCACATCATTGTCCTGGCACTACTGCGCCTGGCTGATCAGGCCTATGGAGTCACCGTGCGGCAGGAGATTGAACTGCGCACCGAGCGAGAGGTGTCCATAGGCGCCGTCTACGCCACCCTTGATCGCCTGGAGGCAAAAGGGTACGTCAAGTCCCACCGCGGCGATCCTACCCCGGAACGCGGCGGCCGTGCGAAGCGCTTCTTCCGTGTCACCGCAAAGGGAATCGCGGCCGTGAGCCGCACCCACCGGGCACTCGAGAGCATGACAGAAGGCCTCGGCTTCATCAGGAGCTACTCATGACGTCGCAATCACATGTCGTTCAGCCGCCACGTTTAGCGATGTGGCTCCTTACTCTTTTCGCTCTTGACGATGCAGCAGAACACATCCTGGGCGACCTGCTCGAGGAATTCACCCGTCTAGCGTCAAACTCCGGAGTTCCATTCGCCCGCAGATGGTATTGGCGACAGACGTTGAAGACCGTCTTCCAGCTTGCGGCTCTGGCCTTCCGCACCGCTCCATGGTTGACGACGGCAGCCGTTGCCGGAGGAGTCTTTCTGCGGAAGCTCGTCGCGCGAAGGGTCGAGCCCACGATATTTGCGGTGCTCGAGAGATACCAGGTTTACCAGCATCACTTCAGCGCGTATGTATTCTTCGCCTCCACCGGGATTGACATCGGACACCTCATCACATTCCTGCTCATTGGTTTCGTCGTTGCATTCGTGGCCAGGGGAAGGGAAATGGTTGCCACGATGTCCCTGGGCTTTTTCTGGGGTGCGTTGACTGTCGCTTCTTTCCCTGCAGTGGTGATGCAGAGTGGGTACGGCACAGCTCTGTCGAGGGGGATGGTGTACTTCGCTGATTCCCTGGCGATCGTTATTGCTGGAACAATCGTCCGAACGCATCGGTTAGGCGCGGCAACTCGACATCTACAAGCATGATCTGGGCTCCCCGCTACCCGCCCCGGCTTGCCGTGGGGCGTACGTGCGTCGAAAACGATATGTTTCGATTGCTTTCCTATCCCTCTTTGGATTTGCTGGTCTCGATATCGAAAACTGCGAAGCGCTTCTTCCGTGTCACCGCAAAGGGAATCGCGGCCGTGAGCCGCACCCACCGGGCACTCGAGAGCATGACAGAAGGCCTCGCCTTCATCAGGAGCTACTCATGACGTCGCAGTCACATTTTGTTCAGCCGCCACGTTTCGCGTCGTGGCTTCTCACTCTTTTCGCCCTTGACGATGCAGCAGAACACATCCTGGGCGACCTGCTTGAGGAATTCACCCGTCTCGCGTCAAAATCCGGATTTCCGTTCGCCGGCAGATGGTACTGGCGACAGACATTGAAGACCATCTTTCAGCTTGCGGCTCAGGGCTTCCGCACCGCCCCCTGGCTGACGACGGCCGCCGTGGTCGGAGGATTCTTTCTGCGGGGGCTTCTCGGTCGATTGGTCGAGCCAACGATATTTGCAGTGATTGAGAGATATCAGATTCCCGAGCATCATTTCAGCGCCTATGTGTTCCTCGCAACCACGGGCATCGACATCGGCTACCTGATCACCTTCCTGTTCGTTGGTTTCATCGTTGCCTTCGTGGCCAAGGGGAGGGAAATGGTGGCCACGATGGCCCTGGGTCTAATCTTCGGCGCGATGGTTGTCGTTGCTCTCCCGGTAGAGATTATGCGGTTTGGGTATGCTACACCTCTGCCCAGGCTGATGTGGTATTTCTCCGATTCCCTGGCGATCGTTATCGCTGGTGCAATCGTCCGAACGCATCGGTTAAGCGCGGCAACTCGACATCTACAAGCATGATTTGAATTCTACCCCTTGACATTCGACAAGAGGCGGACGCATCCTCTTGTTGAGGGTCAAGGGGGAACTTTGCCGCCATCTACCGATCTGCTTCAGGGGACGCTTGATTTGCTCATCTTGAAGACGTTGGCCCTTGAGTCCATGCACGGATGGGGCATCGCGCAGCGCATTCAACAGGTATCGAAGGAGGCGCTACAGATCGGGCAGGGGTCGCTCTATCCAGCGCTCCACCGGCTGGAGTACAAGGGCTGGATTCGTGCCGACTGGGGAGCTTCCGAAAATAACCGCAAGGCCAAGTATTATTCGCTGACGCGCAGCGGACAGAAGCAGCTCGAAGTCGAACTCGAAAACTGGGGCCGCATCTCCACTGCGATCGCCCTGGTGCTCGAGTAGGAGGATTCTCGATGCTGAAGCAATGGCTAACGCGCCTCCGCTTTCTGCTAGCTCCCAAGCCTCATCATGAAATAGACGACGAGTCGCAATTCCACCTCGAACAACAGACCAAGGCAAACGTCGCCGCTGGAATGACGCCGCAGGAGGCTCGTAGGCAAGCGGTCATCTCGTTTGGGGGAGTCGAGAGTACCAAGGAAGAATCTCACCAACAGCGGCCAAGCTTCTTTATCGAAACTGTTCTTCAAGATATCCGCTACGCTCTCCGCGGCTTCGGCCGCAACCCCGTCTTTACGACCACCATTCTCGTCACGCTGATGCTGGGCATTGGTGCGACGACTGCTGTGTTCAGCATTGTCGATCGCATACTTTTTCGCAGCCTCCCCTACTCCCATGCCGACCAGCTGGTCTCTGTTGGCATGGTTCATTCGCTCGAAACGAAAGATCCGTTTATGCTGGGCTACTTCTACTACGACTGGCAGCGTGGCCAAAAGCCCTTCGAGGCGCTTACCTCCGAGCGCGCCACGACAGGGGAGTGCGATCTGACGGAGAGACACCCGGCGCAGCTGAACTGTACGTCGGTAGAAGGAAATTTTCTCCCCACACTCGGGGTCTCGCCGGTCCTTGGGCGAAACTTCCTGCCGCAAGAAGATCTTCCCAACGGGCCAAAGGTAGCGCTCATCTCCTACGGCCTTTGGCTCTCCCATTACAACCTCGATCGCGGCCTTCTGAACAAGGCGATTGATATAGACGGTGTCCCGGTCCAGGTGGTCGGGGTGCTACCTAAAAACTTTGAGATGCCCAGGCTGCAACCGGTCGATGTTCTGTTTCCGATGCCGGCAGATGAAGCGGCCGACAAAAAAGCAAACAGTGGACTTGGAGGTCCAAGACGAGCCTTCGCCAGGCTCAAACCTGGAGTAGACGTTCAGCAGGCCGAGGCAGCGCTGCAGCCACTGTTCCAGAACGCTTTGAAACGGGTTCCGGCAGATATTCGCTATGACTTCCACCTAAAAGTTCGCTCGCTCCGCGATCGTCAGATGCAAGACGTACGAACAGCTGCATGGGTTCTGCTGGGCGCTGTTCTCGCGGTCTTGTTCATCGCATGCGCTAATGTGGCAAGTCTCCTTATGGCACGTGGGGCAGCGCGGCAACGCGAGCTCGCGGTTCGTTCGGCCCTGGGAGCGAGCCGCGGCAGACTGCTGCGTCAGGCGCTGACGGAAGCATTGCTACTTTCCATCGCAGGCGCGCTCGCGGGATGCGCACTGGCAGAGGGCTTGTTGCGCTTCTTCGTTGCCATCGCTCCCGCAACCATTCCTTACCTCGACCAAACTCGGCTCGATCTTCGCATCGTGTGTGCCACGGTCGTACTTTCGATCGTCTGCGGCGCATTCTTTGGCCTCGCACCGGCCATGCAGAAGCCTGGGGATGGCGTGTTAAGCGGACGTTCCTTCACCACGATCTCCCATGCGATCGTGCGACAGTGGCTGGTTGTGGCGCAGATCGCTGCGAGCATGGTTCTACTGGTTGCGGCAATTCTCTTGCTGCGCAGTTTCCGCAATCTCGAAGATCAAAAGTTTGGCATGCGAACCGACAATACGCTCACTGCGAACGTTACCTTGGGAGATCACACGTATCCCACAGCTGCAAGCCGGCTCGCCTTCTTTCAACAATTGACTACGCGCCTTAAGTTCGGACCCGGCATCTCACTTGTTTCTGTCAGCGACTCTATCCCTCCTGGCGGGGGTCACTTCGGCGGCCGTCTCGACGAGATCGTTGTTGCCGGAAGGCCGACGCCACCCATCACCGGGGTGGTCGCCTCACGGCTGGTTTCGCCTGACTACTTCCGCGCTTTGGATATCGCAATGATCGCAGGGCGCAGGTTTTCGTGAAGAGGATATGAACGCGAGCCAACGGTCCATTGTCCTCAGCAAGCGGCTCGCGGATTTGTTCTTCCCGAACACCAATCCGATTGGTCAACAAATGCGGTTTGGAAAGACTGATCCGTCTGAGCCCTGGAGCACGATTGTCGGGGTCGCGGCGGACGTGAAAAACGGCGGCCTCACCAAAGAGGAGGTGCCTGAGTATTTACCGGTTGCGCAGAGATCTTGCCGACGACTGGGACGTGGTGGCACCTGGGAAGATTTCCGTGGTCGTAGTCCGAAGCTCGCTGCCACCCGGCCAGACGAGTCGCTGGATTCGCTCCCAGGTGGCTGCCCTTGACCCGACGCTTCCGGTGGATATTGCGACTCTCCGCCAGCGAGTCGCCAAGCTGGCCGACGAGCCGAGATTTCAGACGACCTTGGTGAGCTTCTTCGCCGCGACGGGCCTGGTGCTGGCCATGATCGGACTCTATGGAGTGATCGCTTACCTGGTGGCGCAGCGGACCCAGGAGATCGGGGTGCGGATGGCGCTGGGAGCAAACAAAGGTGACATTTTACGGCTGGTGATGGCGAGGAGTTTGCGGCTTATTTTGTCCGGAATTGCCGTTGGCCTGATTGCCGCGTTGGCTGCAACCCGCGTGCTCGCGAGCCTGTTGTACAGCATTGGCCCCCATGATCCGGTTACCTTTGGATTGGTAACGCTGCTGCTCGTCCTCGTAGCCGTCGTTGCCGCTCTCATTCCGGCCAGATCCGCCACGAGCGTGAATCCGATCGTGGCTTTGCGATGCGACTGATTGCGACCGCAAGGCTACCCGTGCTGTCCAGTTCCGAACAGTCGATCGCTGGAATCGACGAATCGTCAACGGAACTCCGAGGCCTCATTCCGCGTAATTTAAAGAACTCGACTTTAGGTCGTCAAAATGCAGATACTCGGTCGAGAAGCTGCAGTCTCAGGACGCCCTATGCAAAACTTGCTCCAGGATCTTCGGTACGCACTCCGTAGGCTAAGCAAATCCCCGGGCTTCGCGCTCACCGCAGTGCTGACGTTGACCATCGCGATCGGCGCTAACGTCGTGGTCTTCGGTGTATTGAATGCACTGGTGTTGCATCCGCTGCCTGTGCCCGAAGCGAGCCGGCTCTACACCGTGCAAACTCCTAATTCGTTCGCAGTGTCTTATCCCAATTATCGCGATATCCGCGATCGCAACCATACCTTCGCCGAGGTTGCCGACGCGCGCCTTATGCGGGTCGGTCTCGAGGTGAATAACAATGCACAGGCGGTCTGGGGGTATGAAGCCAGCGGCAACTACTTCAATGCCATGGGTATCAAGCCGCTCCTGGGCCGGTTTCTGGCGCCTTCAGATGATGAGAAAGTGAATGGGAGCCAGGTCGCGGTGCTCAGCTACGCCACCTGGAGAGTACGCTTCGGCGGGGACCGAAACATCGTTGGCAAAGCCGTCAAGCTCAACAAGGTTCCCTACACGGTGATTGGCGTAGCCCCGCAGTACTTTAACGGCGTCGAGCGGTTTTTCTCGCCTGAGCTGTGGGTACCGATCCACAACGAATCTCAGATCGAAGGCTACGAATGGCTGGAGGGACGGCAGAACAACAATGCCTTCGTCGTGGGCCGGCTTAAGCCGGGCGTCACGCCGCAACAGGCGACTGCTGACCTGAATAGGATCGCTGTGCAACTGGCTAAAGAATTTCCTGGGGAAGACAAGTATCTGACCCTCAAGCTATCCCAACCTGGTTTTCTCGGCGATAACGTTGGCGGCCCCGTGCGCAGCTTTCTGCTCGGCATCATGTTTCTGGCCGGCCTGGTATTGTTGGCCGCTTGCGCCAACCTGGGAGGACTATTTTCCGCGCAGACCGCGGATCGCTCCAGGGAACTCGGGATTCGGCTCGCAATTGGATCCAGCCGGGGGCGTATTGTGCGCCAGCTGATTACTGAATCAGTGATCGTCTCGTTGCTCGGCGGTTTCGCAGCCACTGTTCTCGCCAAGACGTTATTACATGGTCTTTCACAATGGCGCCTCAGCAGCGAAATTCCCGATCCAGCTACTGGTGGAACCGGACTTCTTGGTGTACGCGTTTGCCTCGTCGCTGGCGGTGGCAACCGGAGTGATTTTCGGCGTGATTCCTGCCCGTCAGGCATGGAAGACGGATCCCAACCAAACTATGAAGGCGGCTGGAGGTGCGGTTTCCGGTTCGCATCGATTTGCGTTGCGCGATGTTCTGCTGGCGATCCAGATTGCCCTTTGCGGCCTGCTGGTCACCGCTTCCTTCGTCTCTCTGCGTGGCTTGCAGAAGACTTTCACCTTGCCGTTAGGTATCCGCCTGAAGGTGTGGTCATCGCCTCATTGGACTTGAACCTGGGCGGATATAAAGACGAGGACGCGCGGCTGAAGGTACAGCAGCGGCTGCTCTCTGCCGTTCAACAGATTCCAGGAGTCCAGTCGGCCGCCTACGCCAACTCAACTCCGCTCAGTATCAATCAGTCCGGCACTGCCATTCACGCGCCGGGCACAACCGATTTCAGCAATCGCTACGGCAAAATTCGGAGCCAATTATTACGAGGTTTCTCCCGGATATTTTGCGGTTGCCGGCACTCGGCTGCTGGTCGGCAGAACGTTTACCGAGCACGACGACAAGCAAGCGCCCAGGGTGGCCATTGTGAATCAGATCTTTGCCAGGCGGCTCTTTGGGACGCTCGACGCGGTGGGCATGCATTTTCCCACAGGCCCGGGGAGTGAGATGGAGGTCGTTGGCGTGGTAGAAGACGGCAAATATACCACCTTGACGGAAGATCCCCAGCCGGCCATCTACTGGCCCATCGCTCAGAGCCCGGACAGCGATATCGTATTGCTGGTGCGGTCGCAGCGGGCTCCGGCGGATATGATCCCGGCGATCCGTCAGGCGATTAATGCAAGTCGATCGGGGACTACCCACTTTCTCGCTCGGTACCTGGAGCCAAGCGCTGTCTCTGGTCACCCTGCCGGCTCGTGCAGCGACGGTAGCACTCGGGGCGCTTGGTGGCTTGGCCATGATGCTAGCCGTTACGGGAATCTTTGGCCTGGCGAGCTACACGGTCTCGAAACGCATGCGCGAATTCGGTATCCGCGTCGCCCTGGGCGCGCAGCAAGGCCAAGTCTTGCGCGCCGCCCTGCAGCGAGTCGCCGTACTTCTCGCCGCCGGCTCGATCGCCGGGCTCGCTCTCGGCATAGCGGCGAGTAAGCTGCTGGCGAGCATTGTCTACCAGGCCACAGCTTCCGATCCACTGGTGATCGTGGCCGTCGTACTCTCCATGGCAGGTATCGGATTGATCTCTGCAGCACTCCCTGCCCGCCGAGCCATTTCGGTCCAGCCGGCCCAGTTGCTCCACGACGAATAGCGAGGCTCCGGGAGCGGAGCTGTTAACGACGCTCAGTTGCTCAACAAATCCTTCCAGTTCATGAGCCAACTCTTAGGGCTACCGAGATGCAACGCTTTCCAGTAGCTGTCCATCGCATCGGTGCGAAGGCTGAGTACATCTTCGCGGGAGAATCCGTCCGGAATGGGGACGAGTGCGGCAAGGCGGTCGAGGACCACGGCACGCTGCGAAAGCGGGAGTCGATTCAAGAGACTGAGAAGGGTGAGGGCGTCGCGAGAGCGAGCGTTAGAGACGATCAACGCAAGCGCGCCGTCATCCTGTGGATGGCTGTCAAATGCCAAAACAGCGGTTTTGAAAGTAGGCGTGGCGTCAGAGAAGTACGGTGTACCGGGACCAAGCTCAGGGCGAGTCACGGCCTCAGCTCCCGCCGGGATGGTAACGCTTCTTAAGGGGGTCTCAAACTCCACCCAGCCCGAAGTGACCTGCACTCTCCCGTAGCCGCCAGATTCGACGTGCAGCGTAAAGGCGCAACCGAGATCGAAGAGGGAAGCCGAGGGGGTATCTACAGCAAGACTAAATGGGGGCGCCCACATGCGGGCTGAGATCGTACCGTAATCGAGCGCGATCTGGTGACGCCTCGCATGGGTGGCAATCAACCGCACGCGGCTGCCGGGTTCCACGTCCACTACGCCAAGGCCGGCGACCCGAATGCGGGCCCGCGAAGCTGCGTCGGTCACAAGCGCCTGGCCAACGGAGAAATGTGCGCGATCCTTAACCAAAGAGCCTGCAATCTGTGGAGAGCCGCTTAAAGCCACGACTTTCCAGGGATCGCCGGGACGCCACTCGAAGCGCGCGCGAATGGCAAGTGCAACCGTGACCAGCACAAGAGCCGCAAACGCGGAGACTGCGGACAACCAGAGCCATTTTCCCGGCCTTCGTTCGGCTGGACCTGGCAAAGGTTCATGAATCCACACCGGCTGCGAATCGGAACGAAATTGCGCGAGCAGGGATTCGAGCCGTTCGATCTCCGGATCGGGCGTGCCGGACTTGTCCCAAAGGTAATCCTGGGTTGGCTCAGTCATGATTCACATCCGCTTTCCCGCTTACGAGGCGTGTTTGATGCTCACCGAGACGTTCACGCAGCATCTTCATTCCACGGTGGAGGTTGACTCGCACCGACTCGGGTGTGAGGCCAGTGCGGCTTGCTATCTCCGGCCCGGTCATCCCTTCAACGAGCCGCAGTGCCAAGGTTTCACGGTAGGCATCCGGTAGTGACTGGATGGCTGCGAGGGCGATCCTGGCTTCAGCCTGGCTGCCTGGTGTTCCTCTGGTGGCGATGCTGCCGGCAAAATTCTCTGTGGATTGCATCTCTCGTGTTTGCCGGTAATGGTCTGTGGCGCGATGGCGGGCGATGGCGGCGATCCATCCTCCAAAATGATCGTCTTCCCGCAGATGGGTTATCTGAGTCATGGCTTTTAGAAAGACCTCTTGTAAGAGATCGTCAACATGATCCGGCGCAACGCGCGCCAGCAGCACACCGTGGACCATAGGCGCGTAACGTCGATAAAGCTCGCCATACGCAACGCGGTCTCCAGCCCGCGCAGCACGAACCAGATCGCGGTCAGGCGACAGCTCGGAGATCGGATTGGCGGACTGTCGCATCAGTAGGAGTATCTCTCTCGGAAAGACGCATGCACAATTTAGTCAATGCGGAGGTAACGGTTTGCGAGGGACCTTTTCATCGCGCATAGAGAGATCGTAGACAACAGATGCCGCGACCGCAGCGGATTGCTTCAGGTCGTCTTCAAGCACGTGATCGTAGGTGTCCATGTTAGTGTGCGGGGCGCGAGTGCTGCTTCCTTCCATATAGTCGCGTATCCACTGGAAGCCTGGCACTCCGATTTCATCGAAAGAAAGATGATCGCCGGCGCCCACGTTGGCAAGAGATACGGTGGAAGCGTCGAGAGCTTTGACGTGGTCGAGGGCGTCGCGGAACAGTGCTTGCGCAGCGGCGTTGCCTTGCAGGAAGATTCCGCGAATGCGTCCTGTGCCATAGTCGAAGTTGAGGTACGTGTCGAACTTCTCATATTCAGGTTTGAACTCGAAGCGTGCGTGTGCCGCCTGGCCGTCCACAGCGTGGATTCTCCGTCCCAGGTGCGCGGCCACGTAGGCGCGGGATCCGAATCCCCCTTGCTCTTCCGCGCTCCAAAGGCCGACGCGAATCGTTCTGCGCGGCTTCAACCCGAGCGACTGCAGGATGCGTACCACCTCGAGCACGGTCGCTGCACCTGCTGCGTTGTCGGTAGCCCCTGTGCCTGCGTGCCAGGAATCGATACAACCGCCGATCATCACCACCTCGTCTTTCAAATCCGTGCCAGGGATCTCGGCGATTACGTTGTAACTCATAGGGTCGTTGTCATAGAAGCGTGTGGCTATATTTACTTCGAGCTGAACGGGGATTCCGCGCGCCACGAGCCGGACAATGCGGTTGTATTGCTCGGCGGCAACATTGATCTGTGGAGTGACCACTGGCCTGCTAAGGTCCCATGCGTTCACGCGCTTCTCAAACGGCACAGCGGAGGGATACGGAACAGTAGCCGCCGTGACGTAAACCGTTCCTGCGTCTCGAAACGACGGTTCCAATACAACGGCAGCGCCTTCGCTTTGGATCAACTGCCATTTTCGGTAGTTGAGGTCTTCCGCCGCCCGTTGCTCCGGCGAAGGCTGGAAGCGCTGCGGTTCGCCTGGGGCCGGGGCGTTTGCCAGACGCTGTAATTCCTCGTCGGTGCGCCGCTGCGAGGGTGGGGCAAACAATGGATCGACCTGCCGCGCCGGGGAAAAAAGAACAATCTTCCCTTTAAGCCTGCCTTTGTATTTGTCCAGGTCCGCGGGAGTCTTTACGTCAAGGAAAAAGACTTCTCCGCGAACCGTGCCGCTGGTGCCTGGGCTCCATGCTTTAGGGTAGGCAATGAGCGGACTGAAGCTGGGCGACAACATGTTCGCGGTTAAGCCTTCCAAAGACCAGCCGCGGCCAAATGGTCCCCAGGATTCGAGATGCGCGTTGGCAACTCCCCAATCGCGGAGTTTGTCCCGGGCGTACTCCTCAGCTCTCCTGAGATTGGGTGAGCCGGTCAAACGTGGGCCGGTAACGTCCGTTAGGTAGCCAACCATCTCCATGATCTGTGAATGACTGAATGCGGCGTCTTGAATACGCTTTGCAGTGTCGAGGTCTTTCTTCTGTGATGTGGCTGGGCCGGTGATAAGGATAAGGAAGACCCAGGGCAGGATTCGTTTTGCAAAGTGCATCGCTGACCCTCTCGCTCAAAAAGACGCGAATGATCATGGGACTGTTAACCGCACATCCTGAGCTTTGGCGAAGCGCCTTCCGGACGATACGCTGATGGAATCCAGCTATGCACACACAGTCCGCGCGCTGCTCGCTCTCAACTGGAAAGACGCGGCGCAAGCCATTGATTCGCTGCAGGTTGCTGTTCGCTTTGATCTGGTGATTCCACCCCAGGATGGGCTTCCCCGCCTCTGAACCTTTATCCGGTCTATATCCGCAGGCAAGCGTACCTGGCAGCGCGTCGCGGGGCGGGCGCGACGGTTGAATTCGGCAAGATAATGGAGCAAGACGGGGTTCGTGGGTCAATGAAGGGAACCGGCAGGGGAGAATCAACGTACAACGCTACGAAGAGCTACGCCTTCCTAGGAATGTGAAATGACAATCAGTTGGCCGAATCTTGCAATCGGGTCCGTATTGGGCGCAATTCTGGGCGTGATCGCCGATTGGCAGGTTGGCACCAGATTCCGCAAGTGGTCTGAACTGCGCGCACTCACCAAACAGTATGGTTCTCTGGCCGGCCGGTACGAAAATTACCGTATCCGGGATGACGGAACGCATGAGCCGACCGGCGGGATCGTCGACATCACATGGCAGCCCAAAGACGGTTTACTCGAAGCATCAGGCTTTCAGGCAACAGGGAATCCGGAATGGCATAGCTATATCCGGATGAGCCGGGAATACACGGGAACCGGGATTGGGCACTACAACAACTCGAATTCGATTCACGGCGGAATTCAACAGGTCATCTACTCGAAACAGTCGCGCTCGTTCAACGTCATGGGAGTCAGCCATACGCGAAAAGAGTTTGCCCATTGCTGGAAGCCCAAGGAATAGGTTTGGTAGGAGACTTGTGGGGGAACGAGAGGCGGGCCCCCAGGACTGAGCTCATAAATGCGAAGTCAGTGCTGGCGAGGTTTTCTTTCCCCTGCCGCCGTTGCGGCCGCTTTGACACTGGCGCGCTTGCGCCCATTGCGAGTTCGCGGCACAGGCTCGCTTACCTGGGCGCTTTCCGCCAGGCGCAGGTGTTGCTCCATAGCTTTGCGGGCTGCTACCGCATCGCGCGCGCGAATCGCACGATAGATGGTGCGATGCATATCGGCGGACTGTCTAAGGTCGGAGGATTGTTCCACGGTGCGCCGGCGATCATCGTACATCGCACTCACGACAGTCTCCATCAGTACCGCAAGGATCGGATTTCCCGCCGCATCGGCGATCGCACGGTGAAAGCGGACGTCGTGGATCAAGTACTCCTGCGGGTCGTCGAAGGTGGCATACATTTCGGTCACTTCCTCGGCCATCACCGCGAAGTGTAAGTCGCCACCCCGTTCCGCCGCCATGGCCGCGAGGCCGGCTTCGAGCACCAATCGTGCTTCAAACATCTGCTTGGGCTTGAAGCCGTTGAAAGCGCTGAGCAGGTGCATGGAGAAAGAGTCGACGGCGCGCGCTTCCTCGGCTACAAACGTGCCCACTCCATGCCGTACCTTCAAGACGCCCATCGCGGCGAGATATCCAATCCCCGCGCGCAAACTGGCGCGGCTGATTTTCAGCTGGGTGGCGAACTCGCGCTCTGGCGGAATCTTGTTCCCGGCCTTCAGTACACCGGTTTCGATAAGCTTCTGAATGTGGCTGACCACCTTCATCGTCAGCTGTTTGTCAGCGGCGCCATTGGTTTCTGTCGGCATAACTGTCCAAGTACCTCCCGTGGCGGGCGTTTTTAAGCCTAGAGCATTTTTGCTAATGCTGTAGACCAGGAAACTGAACCCGACGAGGCCATTCCCTAAGGAATGGCCGTACATGACTGATCCCAACGGATCAGAGTATTAGCAAAAATGACGTTAGACAGTACAGTTGCGAGATTAGCACTCCACGTTCGGCTGCTCAAGGTTTTCGGCTGCGCCCGAGTGTGGCGACGATTCTAATGGTCGGACCTCTTGGCCGATTGCCCCTTGTAGCGCGCCATAGGCTAGCGCGGCACTACAGGGCTCAATGTGAGGCTTTTGACCCAGTGTTAAGCGGTACTGTCGAAAGATAACGAGTTTGCCCCTTGACAGTTCCATGTTCGGTCCAGGACACTGTTTCCGCTCTAGAGGTCTGACCTCACGGTGGTGAATGGTTTACAAGGTTCAACCGGTGGCCGGGGGCGACTAGAGCCGGAAAGTGAGCCGCCGGAGATAGCCATGACTGTGATGGCAGGCTAAGAGCCGTGGCGGCACTCGTGACCGCACAGATCTACCTTGGAGGCTTGCAATGCAAACACATTCTCTGACAAGAAGATGGCTGGGCAGTCTTCGTTTGGCCGGTATCTTTTTGTTCGCGGCGCTCTTTTTCCCCACAGGAAACGCTCAGACTGCCGGTACGGGGAGTATTCAGGGGGCCGTCGCCGATCAAACCGGCGCTGTTCTGCAAGACGCCTCGGTCACGATCCTCAACGCCGCCACTGCAGTGCAACACAAAACAACCACCGGGAGCGATGGCCTCTACAGCTTTCCCAATATTCCCATCGGCATCTACAACTTGGATGTGTCGGCTCCCGGCTTCGAACATTACAGCCAGGCCGGCATCGATCTGGAAGTCGGCAGCAGCATTGCCATCAACGTAAACATGACTGTCGGTGCGACCGACCAGAGGGTCGTGGTGCATGCGAACGGGATTGCCCTGCAGACGGAAGACCCGTCTTTCAAACAAACCATCGACCAGAAGACGCTTACGGAATTGCCTCTGAACGGGCGCCAGGTAACCTCCCTGATTGCTTTGTCGGGCGGATCCGCGAACGCCAACGAGGGTAGCGACCTGCAGGGGAGCAAGACGTTTTACAGTTCGGTTGTCGTTTCGGTCGGGGGCGGGATGGGCAACGCGACTGACTATCGATTGGATGGCGGCGATCACAACGACTACATGACCAACGTCAATCTTCCATTCCCGTTCCCTGATGCAGTCAGCCAATTCAGCGTGGAAACCTCGGCGCTGGGAGCGCAGAGCGGCTTGCATCCAGGCGGCCTGGTGAATGTGGTCACACGATCAGGGTCGAATGAGTGGCACGGGTCGGCGTTTGAGTTTATCCGCAACAACTTTATCGATGCCACCAACTTCTTCTCGACCAAAAAAGATACGCTGCACCAAAATCAATATGGCGGCACTTTCGGCGGAAGGATCATTCGCGACAAGTTGTTCTTCTTTGGCGGATATCAACGGCTCAAGGCCGATCAAAGCCAGGCGTTGACACAGGCGTTCGTTCCCACCCCCGCCAATCTCCAGGGCGATTTTTCCGCTACGGAAAGCGCGGCTTGCCAGGCAAGCGGCAAGGCAATTCAGCTCTTGAACCCTTTTACCGGGGCAGTACTACCTGGGAACCAGATCAGTCCCTCCCTGTTCAACGCGAGTTCCCTTAAGTTGACACAGTACCTGCCGGCGGCCACGAACAATTGCGGGTTGGTGAATTATGCGATTCCCTCGGAGCAGGTAGAAAATGAATTCATCGGCCGGGTCGATTCAACCATCAACCAGAAGCATAGTTTGTACGGTCGCTACTTCCTCGACGGCTATACCAGCCCGGGATTCTTCTCTCCGACCAACGTCTTGATCACCACGCAACCCGGAAACTATGAGCGCGCACAGGGACTTACTATCGGTGAGACCTATGTCATCAACGACCATACGGTCAATTCGTTTCATGCTACGGCGACCAGACGGCGAAACAACCGAGGCGCCGCCGCCGAGGGCATCGGCCCCACTACGCTGGGCATAAACTCGTACGCGCCGAGCACCAACTTCCTGGAACTGACCGTTACCAACAAGTGGAGCACCTATTGCGGCACCTGTGCCGCGGCTCATTTCAACGTAAATACCTTCTCTTTTGCGGACGATGTAAACATGGTACTGGGCAAGCACCAGCTTGCGTTCGGCGGGGAATACGTTCGCTCTCAACTGAACATCAACAACCTGTATGAATCGAACGGCAATTTTGGAATCAGCGGCGTCTATAGTCAAAAGGGACCGGCGGGAAGCAGTCCGGGGGGTACGGGCGCGGATGCGAATCTAGACTTTCTTACCGGAGCACTCAACACTTACCAGCAGAGCAAGGCGCAGCAGAACGCATTGCGTGCGCCGATTCCGAGTCTTTACATCCAGGACACGTACCACGCGACCAAGAGACTTGTGCTGTCGGCTGGCCTGCGGTGGGATCCTGAGTACGTTCCCGTGGATAACTTCTACCGCGGATCTATTTTTAACATGGCGTCCTTCCTTAGCGATACGCACAGCACGGTCTTTCCCAACGCTCCGGCAGGAAGTTTCTATCATGGGGACGCGGGGGTGCCCGACGCATTTACGCAGAACTCACCCTGGCAATTCTCTCCCCGCGTTGGAATCACCTTGGATCCAACAGGACAAGGCAAGACCGTGTTCCGCGCAGGGTCGGCGTTGGTGTATGACGAGCCGAACTTCTTCACCGCTCAGCGAGTGAATCAAAACCCGCCTTTCGCCACCGCGATCTCGAATGTTCCCGTGGGCGTTCCGATGAGCTTCAGCAGCCCGTGGTCCAACGGCAGCACGCCCAGCAACCCGTTCCCATTGCCGTTCAAGCCACCACCTTCCACAACATTTGCGCACCAGGCACAATTCATCGTTCTGCCCACGCATTTTCATCCGCCATACACCATGCAGTGGACGGCCAGCATGCAGCAGGAGCTGGAGCATGGCTGGCAATTCCAGATCGACTACATTGGAGCGAAAACCAGTTTCGACGGATACGGATTTCCTTTGAACCCGGCAGTCTACATTCCCGGAACCTGCGGAACTACCGCGTGCTCGACCACTGGCAATCAGACTTCGCGTTTCTACCTGACGCGAGAGAATCCCGCGCAAGGCCCGGGTTACGCGGGCGGCGGAGGCGGTTCCATTCTGATTGCCTCGGGAGCCAACGCTTTTTACGACGGGATGGTGGCTTCCATCCAGCATCGCTTCTCGGCTAATTTCAGTTTTCTCGCCAACTACACCTGGTCGCATTGCATAGACATCGAAGACAATCCGGGGGATATCGCGGGAACCACCGTGCAGAATCCAGCCAACATCAAAGGCGATCAATCGAACTGCGGTTTTGATTTCCGCAACATCTTTAACAGCACCATGGTGGTATCCAGCAACTTTTCGCTGACTGGCTGGAAGGCCCTGGCGATCAACAACTGGCAACTCGCGCCGTTGGTGCACATCCAGGACGGTGCACCGTTTACCGTGACCTCAGGGGTGGACAATTCGCTCACCGATACTGGCAACGACCGCCCGAATGTGGTCAATCCAAACGGCATTTACACTCATAAGCAGATCACTCAAGCCAGTAAGGGCGGCAATCGGTCGTGGGTCAACGCCTCGGCATTCGCGCAAAACCCCACTGGCACTTTTGGCGATTCGGGACGATTTGCCTATCGCGGGCCGGGCTACTTCCAGCTGGATGGCGCCGTGAGCCGGACGTTTCCTCTGCATGAGAGATTGGCCTTGGTTGTGCGGCTCGAGGCCTTCAATGCATTGAATCATCCGGCCTTCGCTGCTCCTGGCAGCAGCGGCAACCTGGGATCCAGCTCGTCGTTGCTCTCGTCAACGTTTGGCCAAGTAACATCCACCCTCACTTCTTATGGGGCGCGTGTATTCCAGGGTGCTGTCAAGATTACTTTCTAAACCCAGGTGCCAGCTGTGGAAACCGGCCCGACTATTAACGTGATCGTCTATCCCGCGAAGATGTATCCTGTTCGCGAGGCGTCATCCCATGCTGCGTCTCATGAGCATGCTTTGCGCAGTGGCGGGCGTTATTTCGGGGATGGTCTTGCTCTCTGGCGTGGCGGCCAGCGCGCAAAGTAGTGCGCCATCATCAGCTAGCTCGCAGCTTCCGGCTCTTTCCGTGCGCTCGAACCTGGTGCTTGTACCCGCGTTAGTAAAGACCAAGAGCGGCGAGTTGGTCTTCGCGCTGACTGCGGACGATTTCATCCTTACCGATAACGGCGTTCCCCAGTCGTTGCGACTGGAGCCGGATACTGACGAGCAGCCCGTGGCGCTGGCTATCATCGTGCAGACCGGCGGTCGGGGCGCATCCCACCTGGGTGACTATAGCAACCTGGATGCAGTGCTGGATGCCGTCGTTGGCAATGTGGAACATCGCATTGCAGTAGTCACCTTCGATAGCAAGTCTCGCCTCGTACAGGACTTCACCGGCGACACGGATGCGGCCCTCCGGACCATTCACAACCTTCAAGAGGGGGATCCGGGCGCGGCGATTCTGGACGGGCTCAATTTCGGCATCAATCTTTTGCGCCAGCAGCCGCAAGGGTATCGCCGCGCCGTGCTGCTCTTCAGCGAAACCATCGACGACGGCAGCCAAACGAGCTTCGAGGAGGCGATACGCACGGTTGACGACACCAACACCGCGATTTACAGTTTCGGTTTTTCGAGCACCAAGATGGCGGTGAAGCACGAGGGGTCGAAGCTGCCCCGGCCCGGGGGAACCGCTTATGAAGACACGCCGTACGCGAAAGGCGGCTGCATGAGCCGTGCGCCGGATGCCGACCCGGACGCACACGGCAAGCGCAGCGTTCAGGCATTGGACTGCGCGAGCGATCTGATCCCACCGTTGCGATTGGGACGGATGGCGTATCTTGCAGCGCGAGACGGACTCCAGCGCAACGTGCCTGAGTCAGTCGCGCAACTGACTGGGGGCGAATACTTTGCCTTCAAGGATGCAACGACGCTCAGCCGCCACCTGATCACGATTTCGAACGACGCGCCGAATTACTACATTCTGAGCTTCCACCCGCAATCGCCGCTCCCGGGGCCCCATGCGCTGAACCTGACGCTCAAGGACCGGCCAGGGCTGCAACTGAGCGCGCGCAACTCATACTGGGTCGACGCCGTAGGCGCCGCGGACAGTAAATAGTCGATCCACCGGACCCGGTCTCTCTCTCGCAGTTAACTGTTCTCGCGAGCAATACGATCCATGGCCTTCTGTTCGGCCCGTTCCTTGATGCGGCCGAGTTGATGGGTCCAATACCGTTCGTACGGATTCACCCAATCGTGAATGGGTTTGAGTTGTGCGCCGTGCAGCCGGTATAACCGGTGCTGTCCGCGCTTCACAACCGTCACCACGCCCACCTTGCGCAGCACGCGAAGATGCTTGGATACCGCCGGCTGCGCGATCTTCACCCGCGCAACGACATCGTTGACCGCCCATTCCTGTCCGTCGTTGAGAAGGCCGATGATCTCTCGTCGCCGCGGTTCTGCAATTGCGTTAAAGACATCGGTGGTTGTCGCCGCTCTAGCCATGCAGTTTATATATAACCATATCGGAATGTATGTCAAGCAGGCGCCGGTGCTTATCGCTTTCCTACCCAGGTAAGGAGGGCGTTACCAACCACAGGACAATGGATCCTTCAAACCTCTTGACCGTCGAGTAAGGGTCCGCGCAGAAATTGAAGGAACGCGCGCACTTTTGGGGATGAGTTCAACCGCGATGAATACAAGGCGTGGAGTTCCACCGGCTCCGGCTCCCAGTCGGGCAAAACGCGTACCAGGCGTCCGTGCTCAACGTCGGCGCGTACAACCGATTGAGCCAGCAGCGCCACACCGGCTCCCGCCAAGGCAAGGTGATGATTGATGGTTGGATCTGGCACTAAAACACGCGCGTTCACTTTCACCTCTTTTAACTCGAGGTTACGGCGCAACCGCCAGGTGGTGAAATCTCCGTGCTCTGCGGCCGTGTCGCAGCTGGTGACAATGCAGCTGAGCTCGAGAAGATCTGCCGGGCCATCGGGCACTTTGCGATGCTTGAGGTAATCGGGGCTGGCATATGCGCCGAGGCGAATCCGCATGAGAGGTTTCACCAGCAGGCCCGAATCCTCCAGCGCGCCGGCACGAATCACCACATCGAGACCACTGTCGCGTGCAGATTCATCACCGTTCAACAATTGCAGATGCAAGCGCAATTCCGGATACTTGGCGAGAAACTTTCCCATTTTCGGTCCCAGGATGGAACGCGCAAATGCCACCGGAGCCGCCACGCGCAGGGTCCCGCGCGGCTTGGCCTGTAGAGCTCCCACCGCAAGGTCGGCCTGCGCGGCTTCTTCCATCACCCGCTGGCAGCGATCCAGATAAAGCTCGCCCACCTCAGTGAGCGCGACTCTGCGCGTGGTTCTTTCCACCAGGCGAACGCCCAAGCGGTTTTCCAGCCGGTGGATGGCGCGGCTGACACTCGACTTGGGCACGCCAAGCCGTTTTGCTGCCTTAGTGAAGCTTTGTGTTTGCGAGACATGCACGAAGAATTGAAGCTCATTTAAATTCGTCACGATTGTTCCTACAGAGAAACAGTATGTTCCATATCAGACTGATTGTTTCATAGATCGCGATATGGCCCAGCCGAATCTGTTGTGCAGGGAATTAGAAAGAGGAGGTAACAGCATGTATCTCATAACCGGAGCATCAGGAAACGTAGGCAGCGAAGTGGTGAGTCAACTTTTAGCCGAGGGGAAAAAGGTGCGCGTCTTTACCCGTGATGCCGCCAAGGTAGCCCAATGGGGCGATCAAGTCGAGGTAGCGACCGGCGACCTCACTTCGCCGGAGACCTTCGCCAAGGCCGTCTCAGGCGTCGACGGAGTCTTCATCATGAATGGACCTCTGGACGGCGGTGTTTTTCGTCAGCTCATCGCGGCCACGAAAGCGCAGGGCAATCCGAGAGTTGTATTTCTCTCCACGCTCTTCGCGGGCTTTCCCGATTCTGCCATCGGCCAACTGCATAAGGATAAGGAGGACGTGATCCGGGCATCCGGTCTGCCGGGAACGTTCGTCCGCGCGGGCGCATTCATGACGAATTCCTACCAGTGGCTCGATGGCATCAAGGGAGAAGGAGTCGTCTACAACGCCATGGGCAGCGGTAAGGTCGCTCCCGTTGCAGCGGAGGACATAGGAGCCGTCGTAGTTCACGCGCTGACCGATGCGGCTGTCCCGCCGGAAGTCTTCGAAGTCACCGGCGGCGAACTGCTCACCGTTGCGGAGCAAGTGGATATTCTGGCCCAGGTCCGCAAGCGGCCCATCCAATGCGTGGATGTGCCCACCGAGACCGCCGTCCAGGGTCTCATTCGCATAGGGACACCACCTCCAGTGGCCGCGGCAGTGGGGAAGTCGTTCGAGGCAATTCGCGATGGCCGGATGGCGATGGTCAAAGACACGGTTAAGCAATTGACTGGAAGGCCACCCAGAAGCTTTCAGTCGTGGGCGCAGGCACATGCTTCCCGCTTTGCGTGAGCAAGGTCTGGTAGGGAATCGGGCCGCTAACGGATGCCGGTAAGAGGCCCGATTTGCTCTCATCACAAATTTCGGGAAATATAGTTCTCGACCCGGGTGGGGTAAAACCTGGCAGTTGAAACATTGGAAAGGTGATCCATGGCCATCGAGAACAAAGAGGTAACGCGGCTTCAAGTGGGAACGCTGAAACTGGAGATTCACCCAACCCGCAAAGCGGCGGGCGAAGCCGCGGCCCAGGCGGTGGCGCAAGCGATCCGTCAGTTCAGTTCTTCGGGAAGAGACGTTGCGGTCATTTTCGCGGCGGCTGCTTCGCAGATCGAAACCCTGCGCGCGCTGACAGCGATGCCGGATCTTTCCTGGAAGCAGGTTCTCGGCTTTCATATGGATAGTTATGCCGGCCTGCCGGAAGATCATCCGGCCTCATTCCTCTATTTTCTTCGCCAGCACCTGACCCAGCACGTAGCGATGAAAGAGTTTTTTGGTATCGATGGCAATGCGCCCGACCCGGAGCTTGCCTGCCGGGAGTATGCGGACAAGCTGCGTTCCGCGAAACCGCAATTGTGTTTGGCGGGGATCGGGGAGAACGGACACTTGGCGTTTAACGATCCTCCTGAGGCGGACTTTAACGATCCACTCGATGTAAAGATCGTTCAGCTGGATGGCGTTACCCGGCAACAACAAGTCGCCGAAGGCTGGTTCAAGAGTCTCGAGGATGTTCCCAAGTCGGCCATTACCCTCACCGTGCCCGCGCTCCTTCGGGTCCAGAAGATCATTGCGTCGGTGCCCGGTAGCCGGAAAGCCGAGATTATCCGAAGGGTGGTTGACGAGCCGATATCCACCAATTGCCCGGCGACCATTCTTCGTACTCACCCGGATGCGACGGTCTATTTGGACGCAGACTCTGCTGCTCAGTTGGATTCGGGTACGCTGACGAACGCGGCCATATAACGGCCAGCGCAGCCTCGGCGTTGTCTTGCTGTTCCCAGAGAGCTAGAATCAGGTTTCCTTCTGATTGCGAGGTTATCCATGCCAGGTACCGTTGTTCCGACTGAAGTTAAGATCGCCAAGACTCCGAATCCACCGTCTTTCGCGACCGTGGCGGAGGAACGCCTGCACCGCAAGCAGCGACTTGCTTCCGCTTTTCGGCTCTTCGCAAGGTTTGGTTTCAGCGAAGGAGTCGCCGGGCACATCACGGCGCGTGACCCCGAGCTGCAGGACCATTTCTGGGTGAATCCCTTCGGCATGCACTTTGGGCACATTCGCGTTTCCGACCTGGTCCTGGTGAATGAGCAGGGTGTAGTCGTGGAAGGTGAGCGTGAAATCAATGAGTCGGCGTTCGCCATTCACTCACGGCTGCACATGGCAAGGCCTGAGGTGGTGGCGGCAGCGCACGCGCATTCCCTTTATGGCAAGACCTGGTCCTCTCTCGGACGCCTGCTCGACCCCTTGACCCAGGATGCCTGCGCTTTCTACGAAGATCACAGTCTCTTCGATGACTACACCGGCGTGGTCTATGACAATTCCGAAGGGGACCGCATCGCAAAGGCGCTGGGGCCGCGGAAAGCAATCATTCTGCAAAACCACGGCATCCTGACCGTAGGGAACACCGTGGACGAAGCAGCGTGGCTCTTCATCACCATGGACCGCAGCTGCCAGGCACAGCTGATGGCGGAAGCTGCCGGCAAGCCGCGTCCTATCTCCCATGAGAGCGCCCTCGTCGCGCAAAAGCAAGTGGGCAACCCTCGCGTGGCATGGTTCCAGTACCAGCCGCTATGGGACTTGATCGTCCGCGAGCAGCCTGACTTGTTGGACTAATCCATCGCGGTTTCTTTAACCCAGCCACTTCGGGTTGTTGGCCGTGCCATCGAAAATCTGCGACGACTTGTAGGCTTCGAACTGTCCGTTCGCCGCGACCGGCGCCGTCTTCTCCAGCACAGCAAGTTTCTGCTCGCGGGTCATGGGCTGAAAATTTCGCGCCAGGCTGAGAGCCTGTTCCAGGTTAGCCATGGATTGGCAGCCGGTAATCGTCACCGTCACAGGCACGCTCATGGCGTAGTGCAATGCCTCCGGCGCGGTGATGGTCCCGGTTTTGAGAATGGCGCCAAAGGCCAGAGGCTTCATCCCCAACACTGCCATACCTCGCTTTTGCGCCTGCGGAATCACGTTCTGGCAGAAACTTTGGTAGTGTTCATCGAGCGCATTGACGGGCATCTGGACCGTGTCGAAGGTGAAGCCATGCTTGTCTGCTATTTCGATCATGTGGAGGTGGATGTTGGGGCTCTTGTGACCGGTGAAACCGATGTAGCGAATCTTGCCCTCTTTCCTGGCTTGCTGCAACACCTCGACGATGTTTCCCGGTTGAAAGGCCTGCTCCGGATCTCCCATGCGAATCACTTCATGAATCTGCACCAGGTCGATGTGGTCCGTTTTGAGTCGCGTCAGGGATTCCTCCAGCTGCTGCTTAGCTGAGGCGCCGGTGCGTCCGTCGAGCTTGGTCATCAGGAAGGCTTTCTGGCGGTAGCCATCGGCAAGGGCTTTGCCCATGCGCTCTTCGCTGGCGCCGCCGTTGTAGTCCCAACAATTATCGAGAAAATTAATACCTTGATCCAAGGCGGTGCGGACAATGCGCAGGGCCTCCTGCTCGGTGACCGCCGAGATCCCGATATGGTAGCCGCCGATGCCAATGATGGAGACCTCGACGTCAGCGCGGCCTAGTTTGCGCCGGCCGATGCCACTGGACGTGGTCACGACCGGTACGGGAGTAAGTGCAGCCGCACCCGTTAATTCTGTGTTTCCGTTCGTGCTTTGGCCTGAGGCTGCTTTCCATCCGGCCAAGGCTGCTGCTGCCGCCGCTTGCTGCAGAAATTTTCGCCGTTCCATGATGAGTTCCTCACGGAGTAAGTTTACTGCGATTCGGGCGGTCCTGGCTCACGTTTAGCTCGCGAGCTTGCTTGAAGTGTCTGCGTGAGAAACGCCGGTTCCGAAGGAGAACCGGTAGAGCCTGTGCCCTAGTGCCTCTCGTTCCCTAGCAAAGGACGGGTATCCCACATCTCGCGAAAAACGAGCGAGATATGGGGCACCAGTCCTTTGCTAGGGAACGAGAGGCAGACCCCGAGCGGGAAAGTCTAGGCGGCTACTTACCCATGCGTTGGTTAGTCGGATCGAGAAGAAGGGCGATCGAGCGCTGCTGCTCTCCTTGACGAACTAGGAGAATTGGGCGACACTTTCCTAGATTGCCAAGGAGAGACTGGATGCCGAAACAGATTGACCTCATGCAGGGAACACTCGAGCTGCTTATCTTGAAGGCGGTTTCGCTCGGGAAATTGCATGGCTACGGCGTGCTGCTGCGCATTCAGCAGATCAGTGGTGAACAACTGGTGATTCAGCAGGGCTCGTTGTATCCCGCGCTCTATCGCCTCGAACATGAAGGGGCAATCAAAAGCGAGTGGGGAGAGAGCGAAAACAATCGCCGCGCTAAGTACTACACGCTGACAGCGGCCGGTCGTAAACAACTGGCGGAAGAGACGGAGAAGTGGAATCGGATGGGCGAGCTCATGGGTGCCATCCTGCGATTGACCGCCGGGGAGGTGCGCTCGTGAACGCGTCCTTTGCACGCATGCGTTCCTGGCTGCGTTCCGTGATCAGGCGGCAACGTTTGGAAGGAGAGATGGAAGATGAGATTCGTTTCCACCTGGAAGCCAGGGCCGAGGATCTGATACGCCAGGGCCTCACTCCACGCCAGGCTGCTCGACAGGCGAGGGTTGAGTTTGGCGGGGTCGCAACCCACAAGGACGGGATGCGGTATTCTTTGGGGCTGCGTTGGTGGGACGAGCTCTGGAGCGATCTCGGATATGGGCTACGAATCCTCAAGAAGAGTCCAGGGTTTACGGCCATTGCTGTCGGATCCCTGGCCTTGGCAATCGGCGCAAACACCACCATCTTTTCGGTGACGAACGAATTGCTGCTTGAGCGATTGGCTGTGCCGCATCCAGAGCAGTTGCGCCTGTTGACGATAACCGGTGACCAAAAGGTCGTGGTCCATTTCTACTGGGGTGATGACGGCGGAACTGTCAACGGGAGGGCTCGATTCGACACCTTCACTTACCCGGTTTATCAGCAGTTGAGTGCTCGGAATCAAGTGCTGGAACCGCTCTTTGCATTTAAGAATTTCGGCCGTGCCAATATCACCGTGGATGGAAATGCACGGTCTGTGAGCGCGGAACTGGTCTCGGGCAATTTCTACCAGCAATTGCAGGTGCAGTCGCAACTGGGCAGGGCCATCTTACCCTCAGACGACCAGGCCCCCGGCACAGGCGCCGTAGTCGTAATCAGCGACAGTTTCTGGAATCGCGCCTTCAATCGCTCGCCTGGAGTCATCGGCAAAACGATAACGGTGAACATGAGCCCCGTGACCATTGTGGGCGTAAATCCGCGGGGTTTCACTGGCGCGGAAAGCGTTCAGGTTTCGCCAGACCTGTTTATGCCGCTATCCATGGCGCCGTTGATGCGCGGATCTGTCGGGGAGCCGGGCTCCGTGCTTTCGAGCGCCGATCTGTGGTGGATACAATTAATGGCGCGCGCCAAGCCAGGTGTCTCCGATGAGCAGGCGAGAGCCGCACTCGATGTCATGCTGCGCGCGGCCGTCCGCGGCACGATGAAGATCGACAAAGGGGGCACTCTGCCTCGAATGGAAGTGGAAGATGGCAGTCGAGGTCTCAACCAGGCCGCGCAAGACTACTCTGCGCCCTTGTATTTGCTGCTCGCGATGGTTTTGTCGGTGCTGTTGCTGGCGTGCGCCAACATGGCCAATCTGATGCTTGCCCGTGCGGCGGTGAGGCAGCGGGAGATGAGTGTCAGGCTGGCACTGGGCGCCGGCCGATGGCGGATTCTGCGCCAGGTTTTGACCGAGAGCCTGCTGCTTTCCTGCGCCGGCGGCGCACTTGGCCTCCTCCTCGGTTACTCAGGTCGAACCCTCTTGCCCAATCTTGTCGCCAGTTCCTGGCAGGACGTCGAAATGAACATACCCTTCCACTGGAAGGTATTCGCATTCACGGCCGGGATCACGATCGGCACCGGCATCTTATTCGGCATTTTCCCCGCCTGGGCTGCTACACGGGCTGAAATCGGTTCTGCGCTCAAGCAAGGGAGCCAGACCGCCTCGCGACGCCGGAAAGCCTTGACCGGTAAGTCGATCGTCACTTTCCAGGTTGCCTTGTCGACACTGCTGGTGGTGGCCGCGGTCCTATTCTTGCGGACGCTGACTAAATTGATTGCGATCGATCCCGGCTTCCGCACAGATCATCTTCTTCTGTTCGAGATTTCTCTCCCGGCAAAGCGCTATCCGCCGCCCAAGGACGTCGCCTTGCAAACCAGGCTGGAAGAGGAACTGCGGACCGTGCCTGGCGCGGAGGGAGTTACGGCTTCCGACGTTCCTCTGCTCTCCGGCGAGATGATGAATGGCGGTTTCTTCCCCGAGGGCGATCCCCAGCGGGACTTCTCTCAATCAAGCGAGAGCGAGCGCCATGATATGAACAGCTTCCCTAGCATGGCTCATGTGGGGAACGATTTCATCGCGGTCATGAAGGTACCGATGATTGCGGGCCGAGCCTTCACCAAGCAGGATACGGAAAGTTCTCCTAAGGTGGCCATCATCAACCAGGCCCTGGCGCGCAAATTCTTTTCCAACCAAAACCCGGTCGGCAAACGTTTCACCCAGGGACCTCCTACATCCAAACCTACCTGGGTACAGATTGTGGGTGTATGTGCCGACACCCGTTATAACAACATGCGAGACAATCCCGCTCCATTGCGTCTGGGTCCGTATCGTCAGGAACCAGCGGTTGAGGATTTGACGTTTATGATTCGTACGCCGTTGCAACCGGAATCGATCGTGCCCTCGCTAACAAGAGTGGTCCATCGCATCGATCCTGATCTGCCTTTGATGAATGTCCGTACCCAGGAACAGCAGATAAATAACAACCTGCAACAAGAGCGCATGTTCGCAAGCATGACTTCGGGATTTGCCTTGCTTGCTCTCTCGCTGGCCTTAGTGGGCATCTACGGAATCATGTCGTACACCGTGGCGCAGCGCACGAATGAGATTGGTATCCGCCTCGCACTCGGAGCCAGGCGGCGACAAGTTCGTGGCATGGTGCTCCGCGAGGCCGGCTGGGTCTCGGTTACAGGTGTGTTGTGTGGCCTGGCAATCGCGTTGGCTCTGGGGAGGCTGGTGAGGTCGATGCTCTACGGCCTGCAGCCTGCGGATCCTGCGTCTCTGATTGGCGCGGCTGGGTTGTTGATTGCGGTCGCGCTCACCGCCGGCTGGCTGCCCGCAATGCGTGCCTCCAGCGTCGAGCCAATGGAGGCCTTACGGCACGAGTAGCGATCTGAACGTCGGGATGCACGTTTAAGACGCGGCTGCAGAGCATCTGGCTCCGCTGCCGATACCAGGTACGAAGATGCTCCATCTGCCGTTGCCGGTCGGGTGCGACCGGTATGGCGAATGTCGCCGGCCCTAACTGCCGTTCCTCCGCAACGACCTTCAATCCCCAGGGAACGGGCAGCGGATTGATCTCTTCGATAAAAGCTTCGAGGTGGCCGTTAGCCGTTCGGAAATCCGCGCTGCCGACGGCCGAGTTGCCTGCCTCAAAGACGCGCTGGATAAGCTCGGGCAGAACACAGGCGACGCCCGACACCACTCCATCGCTGATCCCTTCTTCGAGCGCCGGGCCCAGGGCACTATCGCTGCCTACGATGCGACAGCAGTCCACCCCCTCGGCGGTTAGCAATCGGAGCGTGTCCAGCGAACCGCTCGAGTCTTTGATGCCGGCTACATTTTCATGTTCGCGAATCAATGCAAGCGAGGTCTGGGGGGCAAGGCCGGAGGTAAATTGCGGCAGGTTATAGAGCAGCACGGGGATCGACAATGCAGCGGCCACACGAGCAACGAATGCCCGCAGATCCGCCTGTTCGTAAGGGAAGAAATAGGGCATCGGCAGCAAAACGGCCTTCGCTCCCGCATCGGCCGCCATGCGGCCTAATTCGATGCTGGTCGTATATCCCGGGGTGCCGATCCCAACCACGAACTGTCCGTTAACGTTGTGATCGCCGAGGCATTGGCCAGAATGCGCTCCAGTTGCGCTGGAGTGGTCAGGCAGAACTCGCCGGTGGCGCCGTTCAGAGCAAAACTGCGAATACCTCGAGCCAGCAGGAACTCAAGGCTTTGCCGGAACTGCCCCTCAGCTAGCGAATCCGTGTCCGTTCGCGGGGTGAGGACCGCGGCGCTGACACCGTGCAATAGAGAGTGCCACATTGCCGCTAACGCTCCTTTCGGGGGAGGGGAGGCTTGCCGGAACGATATTACATACTGCGTCTATTATGTGTCGACATGACGAATACATCTTGGCTGTTCGAGTTCCGCGATGTACAGTATCACTGGATCGTATAGAAGACCGGGAGAGAACCATGCCCAAATTCAAGACCCGGCCGGCTCGCCCGAGTTTAGCCGGCGGACCGTCCAAGCCGTCCTTGGCGGACCAATCCGTACGCGAACGGGCTTATGCCTACATCCGGCACAAAATTGCCAGCGGAGGACTTAGCAGCGGAGATCCTCTCTCCGAGGTCGAAGTGGCAGAGGGTCTGGGGAGCAGCCGTACACCTGTCCGGGAAGCGATTGGGCAACTAGTTGCATCGGGCCTGTTGGAGCAGATACCGGGCCGCGGCACCACCGTGGCGCGACTGACTCGGGACGATATCGTCGATTTATATGAGTTGCGCGAGGCAATGGAGGTCTTTGCTGCGCGCAAAGTGGCCCGTCTTGGCGTGCCCGCTGCCGAAATGGACCAGTTGCAGCAGTTAGTCGACGGCATCCAGCCATTACGCGAAGAATTGGTCGCCTCGGGAGGGCATTCGCTCAACGAGGAGCAGATGGGGCGCTTTATGCATCTCGACCTTAACTTCCACGCCTGTCTGATGCTGATGGCGCTCAATCCGCGGATGCAGAAGATTGCCAACGAGACGCAGTTGATGATCCGCATCTTTGCCATTCGCCGCAGCGGACACGAGGCGGCGATACTGGATAAAATTCATTCCCAGCATAACGAGATCGTTATGGCTTTACGTGAGCGCCAGCCGGAGCGCGCGATGCGTATCCTCTCCGAGCATATTGAGATCAGCTTGCGCGAACGTCTGACTGAATTCGACGCCTGGAACCGCGCCCGCGCCATGCGGCGGGATTTACCTGCAGCTTTTCCCTTTGTAGCAATCTCAAAGTAACGCCGGAACCCTTCCGGCCATGATGGTAGGCCCGTCTAGCGCAGAGCTTCGAGTGCGCTCAGGTGTGCGGCCTGTGCTCCCTGCTTCAGGCAGGTAATATCATTGGTGCAAAACAGCAGATCCACTCCTACCTCCGCCCAGAAAGGAAAATCCTTGGGCGCGCATGCCGTGGCCAGGAGTTTGCCATGCGCGCGCGCCGTGGTGACGATCCGCTTCGCCGCTTGCGTCACCTTGGGATGCAGGGTCTCACCGGGTACACCATAGCTGGAAGAGAGGTCCGCCGGGCCCACAAAAATCTCGATATCGGGAACCGCGCAGAGCTCTTCAATCCTGTCCACCGCTTCTTTGGTCTCTACCTGCGCCATCAGGCAGAGCTCCTGGTTTAGCCGCGCCTGCTCTTTGGGCACACTGTCTACCATTCCATACTTGACGGCCCGGGAAGAGCCGAATGACCCGCGCGCACCTTCGGGAGCAAAGCGTGCGTAGCGCACCATCTCTTTCATCTGTTCTGGTGAGTCCATCATGGGGACATCGATGATATCTGGTCCCAACTCAGCGCTCTTCAAGATGCTGTCGCGCCGCGTGTCGGGCACCCGGATCATGGTGAGCATGCCGGTGCCCGCTGCCATGCGGCAGAGGTCGCCCGCCTCGGCAAAGCTGATGGCCGCGTGCTCCATCTCGATCCAGATGGCGTCAAAGCCGACATGGGCGGCAATCTCAAGAAAAATCGGGTCGTAAAAATAGCACGCTGCGCCGAGCAGAGTTTTGCCGTTTCGCTTTGCCAGGGCCTGCCGAAGACGGTTCATTGCGTTTTATTTCCTCCCCAGTAGAGTGACATCGATCGTGCTTGGCTCGTATTGCAGCCTACCGTGGCCCACCCCCCGATCAGTTTAGCGGTCGAGGCAGTCGGGTCGTTGAGCAAATGACGACAATATGTCGACACTATGATGCCCCAAAAGCTGTCCACCAGTTGCATGATTGGGCCTGGATGATTGAGCATTGGTTCGCGCAAGCGCTTTCCGGGGAGGTGCACTCAAATTGTCAAGACTGAAATGGATGAGTGCGCTGGGTCTATGCGCCGCCGTTTCCCTGGCTGCGCAAGTCGCTCCTCCTTCCCCGGCAAATCCTGCTGGGGAAGGTTCCGATCAACCGCCGCGATTGATTCCCCGATCACATCTGGACCGGGAACGAACCTATCAGATTCAGCATCGCATCATCCTGAATGTGCAGGTAACGGACGCGTCCGGCAACCCTGCTACCGGGTGGAAGGCGCAGGACTTCACGCTCGTTGACGACCGGAGGCCCCGGACAAACCTGTCCTTCAAAGCGGTGGAGGGCGCCACAGCGCCCGTACCTGCCGACGTCATCCTGGTGCTGGATGCGGTGAATAACTCCGCGCGGGATATCGCCAATGACCGCAGAGAGATTCAGAGGTTTCTGAAGCAGAGCCAGGAGCTTCTCACCTATCCAACGTCGATTGCCGCCGTATCCGATTCCGGGTTGACCGTGGGCAAGCCTTCACGCGACCGCGACTCAGTCCTGAATGAGCTTAGGGATCTCACCGGCAATCTTAAGGCGATCGGCTGTGCGGACGAGAGGAACCCCAATGAAACATTTCAGGCCCTCATGATCCCTGGGGTTGTAACTACCGCCGAATCAGTTCGCCAGCTCGACTGCTTAAATCGGCGGTTCATAGAATCCTTGGCGGCTCTTAGTAAACTTGCGGAGCAGCAGGTAAACATGCCGGGGAGAGTGATCCTGATGTGGATTGGACCTGGTTGGCCTCATCTTTATAATCAGCAATTTCGTCAGGACGACGCGACGCTCAGGCGAAACCTCTTTACCCAACTGGTGCATATTTCGACAGCATTGCGGGAGGGGCAGGTGACGCTGAATATGATTTGTCCGTCCGACTTCCTGCGCAAAACCGAGTCGCTCAACGATCACGACAAGGCATTGCTCGACGGTCTGCGGAATCAGGACGAGGTGACAGCCGGTAGCCTTAGTTTGCAGGCTTTTGCGCACCAGAGCGGCGGCCAAATACTTATCCAGAAAGAACATTCCCGACAGCATTGCCGCATGCATTGCCGATGCCGCCTCGTATTACGTGCTGTCTTTTGATTCAAATGCTGCTGCGGGTCCAAGCGAGTACCATTCGGTCGAACTGAAAGTAGACAAACCGGGAGTGACGGTGCGTACGAACACGATGTATTACGCCGAACCTTAAACGAGCGTGCCGCTTGAGGCGTTCTCACGTGCAAAAGGGTCTGCGTGAGAACTGCGTTTCGGAAGTGCGTTCCGGCGGAGTGTGTGCCCTAGGAGCTCTCCCAGAGCGACGTTTATTACGCAGACTCTAAAGCCTGCGGATAGATAGATCACGGGAGAAGCCTGCTCTCGGCGTGGAAGAATCTGTAGGCTGAATACTGGTGCAGCTCCTCGACCACGCTGTCGGTTTGTGCCGTACGGATAAGCACCTCAGAAGGTAGCCAAAGATCGGCGCCGTAACCGTGAATGCGCACGGAACGGAAATGGAGCTCCGTGGTCATTTGCCGCAAATTGACGCTAGGGACCGGCGACAGAAGATCAGTGCGCAGCCGAACCACATCAAACGTAGATTGATCGATCCAGACAATTCCCTGAAAGAAAAACGGAGCTTCCTTGCCCGCCCAGCTGAATTTTCCGGGTATCTTGACCTGACTTTGGGATCTTCGGACGGAGAACGAAGGTTTTATGATCGTCCATTCTCTGCTGTCCGAGATAGCGGAAGCGTAGCTCGGATTGATTCGCAGGCGTCAATAACAACCACTGATAGGCAAATCCAAAGCCATGTGGCGCGAATCCGTTCACCGGTGAGTTAACCTGCCGGTTCTTAAAATCGGTCCGCAACTCCTTGATGGAAGTGGCGCCATCCGCGTGGTGATCAAAGAGGAGCAAGTAGTTGAACTCAATACTTCGGGATTGAAGTAGCTGCGTTTCCAGGTCCAGCAGCGCCGGCATTTCCTCCATCCCTACGACGCTATTTGTTAATCCCGGGTCCCGGGCTAGCACGATGGAGTACACATCTTCGCGAGAAGTTAAATTGGGCGCCGCAGACAATGACCTCACGGTCGCCTCACCAACTTTCGAGAGGATCCCAGCCAACTGATCCTGATTGGAATCGGCTTTCATCCCGTCCAGGGTGGGCACCACCGCGCTCAGCTTGCGCAAGGGATAGTCAATGTAAGTCGGTGCATTCGTGAATACCGGTGGGACTGCACTCTGAGCGGGAGAGCTTGGCTGGGTGCTGGTAAGGTCATGAGACGGCGGGGGCTGGCTGGGAGACGTTGGGTGATTGCTTGCCAATTCGGTTGGAGGCACGCAACACTCGGTAGAAACATTCACAGTGCGGGACACAGCAGTGATGTGATGTTCCTCAGAATCCGTCACGACCTCACGTACCCGGTAGATGCCTGGCTTCAACTCAAAGGTCGAATCCATCTTGAGGCCGGCACGCAGAATGTTCTGTAGCTCTGCGTCTGAGACGTCCATTTTGGCCTGGCCTCGCTGCAGCTGAATCAGGTTGTCCTTTGCGTCAAAGATGGCGAAGACGAATGTGACGTTATTCAAGTTGCGCTGTCCGTCCTTGCGAAAGTGGAGCGGCTTTGGATCGAGGTGAGCGGTCAGCGCAAGTGCGCGGTCGTCGGTTTTCGTGGAGGAAACCCTCACGTCCATCGTGACCGGCAATTGCTGTAAGTCGGTCTTTGACTGAACCGCCTCCCGGATCTGCTCCTGTGCCTGAGCGTCGGATTCGTTTGCTCCCACTTGCTTGGCGAGATCGTTGGGCTCAGCATTCTTTCCCGGCGCAAAATAGCCGCGCCGTGCCTGGACACTGAACCCTTTATGTTTCTCCGTTAGCTCCACTTTCAACTCGTGGAATTTGCCGTCTTGCTTTATATCCGTCGGATCGAAGGCCAGGTAGTACGCGGGAGCGGGCGCAAGCGCCGCGAATCCGGCCTGGAGGTCGTTGTTATTGTGAATGAACTCCCCGCCCGTGCCTTGCGCAACCTCCGCCAGCACGTCACGCACCTCCGCCTCTCGCTGCGAATCCAAGCCCTGCGTTTTCCCAACTGCAGGCCCTGGCACTGCCCCTGGTAGATAAGTGTGGGATACATCGCCTTCACGCGTAACGTTGGTCAGGCCCTTGGGGTCCAGCGAACTGATGACCACCTGCGAGCGCAATGCATGGTCAATCACCTCGTCCAATTGAGACTGTTCGCTGCGTGATAGGAAGCCAGGAGAGACGAGAAGGACGGTGCGTTGACCGGGCATCTGTGAGACATACTTCACCACTTGATCCAGTTTCTGCAAGTTAGCGCGCGACTGCGTCAAGGCTTGTTCTATGACTCTCCGCGCCAAGTTCGCAATGTATAGTTCGGGTTCATGGGGACCCTTCGGCACCCGCACGCACTTGGGATCGTTATTAGCCTGATCAATGGCAATCTGCCAGGCGTCGATATTTTCGTCGAATTCGTAGTCGATAATCTGCTGGGCCTGGTAGTCGGATAGATCCGGGCAATCCTGCTTCTGAGCCAGAGTCAGAGAGAAAGGGCTGGCGTGGAGCTTGAATAGAGCTTCGTGGATTTGTTTCGGATCTCCGGTAAAGTCAGAGAGGCTTGTTCCTGAAGTAAATATGCCAACCCGGTCGCCCGGCTGGAGGTTGGCTGCGAGGTAGTGATCGGCCGCGTCACGCGCCCGGATCAGGTCCGCGGCGGACGTATTCAGATCGTCGAAATACGGAGCCAGGAAACGTCTCGGCATGGCTGACGCTGGCGCAACCGCATTGGAAGGTTGCCCAGATGGTTCGGCCGAGGATGAAGCAGAGGGCCGCGAAACCGGGGCATCCACAGCAAACTGCGTGATGGATTGCTGCTTGCCCCGGTCGAAAAGCTTGAAGTCTTCCTTCTTGAGGTTCTCTACCGGCTTATTCTGCGCATCGCGCACCACGACACGTACGACCACCAGGTTGCTAGTTATTTTCAGCCGGAACGGAGCCTGGCTCTCAGTCGAAGAAGCGTTCGCCTGAGCGAAGGCCGAATGGAAGTTGCCAGAAATCCAGATATTAAGAGGATAAGGAAAGTTTTCCCGAGGACCGAGTCCCTTGCGACACAATGCCGCATATGACACCTTCCAATGCGAAACTCTATCACAGGGCCACCTTGGTAGAACGGGCGTGTCGCAGCTCGCGGAGACGGGGTGTACTATGGCGCTACTTCCAAGGCCAAAAGGTTCAGCACCACCTATAAGAGGTTGATGTGGCCCTACGGGCAGATTCTTTCAGTCAAGGTTTGCAAGCCAACGCCGTTGCACACGCTGCCGGACAGCGAGCCTTGCGTGCCGCCTTCGTCGGATTCTTTGTTGACATGTTCGACATGTATCTGCCGATTGTGGTCTTGGGTCCGGCCATGTCTTACTTCCAACCAGCAACCCTGAGCCCGGCCCTGAAATCAACCTTGTATTACAGCGTTTTTGCCTTGTCCCTGGTGGGTCGTCCGGTAGGAGCCACGCTGTTTGGCCACTTCGGCGACAAGCTCGGCCGGCGATGGGTGACGATTATTTCCATGGGTGGCTTCGCGGTCGTGACCCTGCTCATTGGACTGTTGCCGGGCTATGAAAGCTGGGGCATCGCCAGCATCGTGATCCTTACCTTGCTCCGTTCGGTCGATGGTGTTTTCCTGGGAGGCGAATATACCGGCGCCAATCCCCTGGCCATGGAGTATGCGCCCAAGGAGAAGCGAGGCAAATGGGCGGCGATCATCCATACCGGGTTTCCGCTGTCTCTGGCCGTCATGTCGCTGATCACCACTGGCTTGTTGCGGGTGCTGCCAGCGGGCTCGCCCCATTCACCGTACCTGCAATGGGGCTGGCGTATTCCGTTCTTCCTCGGAGCCCTGTTTTTGCCGGCGGGATCTTCCTTTACTACGTGAAAAGGGTTCCCGAATCGAGCGTCTGGGCTGAGAGCCGACAGAAGTAAATCTCCATTGAAGGAACTGTTCCGCGGAGACAATTTTCGCTGTCTGTCGCAAGTCTTCCTGGTGATGAGCGGGGTCTGGTTCACGCTGAACGCGGTTACGTCCATTCTTCCCGGCGTGCTGTTGACTGTCCTGCACGTCGACGGCGTGGTCGTAACCAACGCGCAATTGGTTGCGAACCTGCTGCTGGCGGTTTGCTTTGTTCCTTTCGGCATATTGGGGCAGAAGATCGGGCGCCGTCCCATCCTGGCGGTGATGGGCCTCGCGGGGCTCACCGCCGGCCCCAGCCTCTACTACGTGCTCGTCAGGTTCGGCTACCGGAGCGCCTGGCAACTGATCGTGCTGGTGAGCTTGATCAATCTGTGCGCCACGCCCGCATGGGCAATCATCACCTCGTATATCAACGAGCGTTTTCCTACCGTGGTCAGGGCCTCCGGCTATGGCATCGGGTTCAGCGCGGCCGCGATCATTCCCGCATTTTCCTCCTTCTATATGCTGGGCCTGAAGGCATTGGGAATGCCCTATGAATACACCGAAATCGTCATCTTCGCAGCCGGAGGCTTACTCCCTGTTGCTGGGCGCGCTCTCCGGACCGGAAACCAGGCACGTCGAGTTGTCATAAGCTATTGACCGGAGGAATCGACCATGCCATGTGATGTGTATGCCGAGTTTCGTGCGGCTGCTGTGCAGGATGCGACTTCCAGCGCTGCCATCGCCTCTACCCACCGCGGCAAAGCGTAGCGGCGGCAGGCTAGCAGTGATTCCTTAGAAATTACGGCAACGCTCTGGCGCGAAGACCCCAAAGAACGACCACCGACGAGAACACCATCGTAATCCCCACCGTCATGAAGCCAATCATAACCAGGCTCTCTTGCCAGGGCAGTCCGCTATGTCCAGCTCCTGTGATGGGAGCAGGGCCGCAGTACCGAAAACCGCAGCCAGCGTGGTCATAAGCCAATTCCCATAGG
>CAWEZM010000020.1:0-216228 GCA_963813475.1 uncultured Acidobacteriaceae bacterium
CTCCGGTTTATATGGATCGCAAAAGTTCCACCGCGCGGAATGCGGTCTTGATGCCATCCATTGTCGCTGCGGTTTCAGTGCAATGACCTCACCCGAAACCAACCTGTTCAACAAGGCCTGGTTCCAACAATATTCGTCAGCTCCAGCGTCCATCCTAGTACTGGGGCGAGTGGGTTGATCGGCGCCAACCTGCTGTGCATGCTCAGATGGAAGACCGTGAGGAATGTTCATACTGGACAGCGACCCGGCTTCCCGCCTGGCGACTCGAGGCCCTGCCGCGCCAGCACGTCCTGGTCACCGACCTGCTGGTCGATTCCAACCTGGATTTCATGCTCGACAGCTCGGTGAAGCCAAACGGTTTTCGATTGTATCGCTTATGGCGCGTACTCGTTCGAAACGGACCGTGAGCTGATTTATCGGACCAACTTCAACCTGATATCCCGATTGCTGTGCCGGCTCGATCCGCGGAATCTTTCCTGTTATGTGCACGCCGGCAGTTCCTCGGAATACGGAGACAACGCCTCCGGACCACCAGAGGACGAGGTGCCTGCACCGAACAGCCACTACTCGGTCTCAAAAGTGGCTGCTGCCAGCCTGATCAACTACCTGGGGAAGAAGAAAGGGTTGCCCTGCGCGAACCTGCGCCTGTATTCGCGCATGGACCGCTGGAGGACTCCTCCCGGTTGATCCCGAATATCGTCCATTTTGGATCGGCGGGTCGTTACCCGGAACTGGTGGATCCGCGCGTGTCACGGGACTTTATCTATGTCGACGACGTAGTGCACGCGTTCGTGGACGTAGGTCTCAAGTTAAGCGAAGCGGACTACGGCGAATCGTTCAACATCAGGTACGGGACGGAAGACCACCATTGGCGACATAGTCTCCGTCTCGCGAAAACTTTTTGATATCTCGACAGGATCCCGTGTTCAAAATGCCCAATCGTGAATGGGACCTGACCGACTGGTTTTCTGATATCAGCAAGGTGCAGCAGCGGATTGGATGGGCATCCCGCATCCCACTCGAAGAAGGGTTAAAGCGCACCGCGGAGTGGTATCGCTCCCTGCCGGATAAGGCCGAATATCGGCAGTCGTCCAAGCGATTTGGACTGGATACCAAACACAGCGTGTCAGCAATCGTCGCTTGCTACAAGGATGGACAGGCGATACCGATCATGTACGAGCGCTTGAAAAAGACCTTCGCCGGTTTGAATGTCGATTACGAGATCATCTTCGTCAACGATTGCAGCCCGGACGATTCAGAAGAAGTGATCCGGTCGATTTCGCGCAATGACCGGCGGGTGCTGGGGATTTCTCACTCTCGGAATTTTGGTTCACAGGCCGCCTTTCGCAGCGGAATGGAAATTGCCACCAAGAACTCATGCGTTCTGCTGGACGGCGATCTTCAGGACCCGCCGGAGCTGATCGAACAATTTGTCCAGAAGTGGCGCGAGGGGTTTGACGTTGTTTATCGGGCGGCGGGTAAAAAGGGGAAGCTCCTCTGCCGATGCAAATTGGCTACAAGCTGTTCTATCGGCTTTTTGACACGTTCTCATACATCAAGATTCCGCGCGATGCCGGCGATTTCTCGCTCATTGATAGGAGGGTCGCGGAGGCGATGCTTCGTTTTCTGAGCGCGACCTTTTCCTGAGAGGGGTTCGCGCCTACGCCGGCTTTCGACAAATGGGGATCGATTATGTGCGGCCGGAACGTATGTTTGGGCGTACAACGAATAGTCTCTTAAAGAACCTGGGTTGGGCGAAGAAGGGAATCCTTTCGTTCAGCTACGTTCCCCTCGACATCATGAGCAGCTCGGCAATTATCCTTTGTGGCATTTCGTTGCTGATGATCCTGGGACAATTGCTGGCGAAGTTGCTTTTTCCTCAGCTCGCCCCCAGGGGGTTCGCAACCTTAATCATTCTGATCGTGTTTTTTGGATCGCTGAACGTGCTCGCGGTCAGCGTGGCGGGCGAGTACATTGCCAAGATCTTTGAAGAGGTCAAGCAGCGCCCCCACTTCATTCGCCGCAGTATTATTCGCGATGGAGAAGTGCGCTTGGCGGTGAAAGAGAGTTGATGAAACGTAGTCACGCAGCATTGTACCCAGAGCACGAACTGGCGCCATTCAAGCACCGTAACAACATGGTGGAAGCCACCTCGGAGACCTGGCGTCCGCAGCTCTTTGTCGCAGCAACTAACCGGCTCTCTCTGCGTCTGGCTGCAGTCCGCAGATTCTTCGACATCCAGGCAGGTTCTGCGTGGCGCGACCTGAGCGCAGTGCTTCCGTCGCTGCAAGGGACCGTACTCGATGTCGGCTGCGGAGCGCAACCGTTCCGTTCGCTGATCAGCCCGCGCGCCGTTTACCTGGGTATCGATACCGACGCGGCCAAGGCCCATTTCGGGTATGAGATGCCTAACACAACCTACTTTTCCGACGATGTCTGGCCCGTTGCCGACTCTTCAGTGAACGTGGTGTTGTGCACTGAAACCCTCGAGCACGTACTAGACACGCGCCGTTTTCTATCCGAAGCTGCACGCTGCCTAACGCCTAGCGGATTGCTCGTGTTAACCATTCCCTTTGCGGCCCGGTGGCATTTCATCCCTTACGACTATTGGCGCTTTACACCCTCAAGCCTCAGTTACTTGCTGACGGCAACGGGCTTTCACAGCGTGCGCGTCTACGCCCGTGGAAATGCTCTTACGGTCGCCTGCTACAAGGCTATGACCCTTACCCTGCTGCTCTTGATGCCTCAAACAGCATCCAGAGCGGCCGGTTTGCTCCTTCGACTGGTGGGCTTGGCTTTTTCTCCCTTTGTTTTTATTACTGGCTCTCGTTGCTAATCTCACCCTGCGGGGATCTGGAGGCGATGATTGCCTGGGCTATACCGTGTTTGCCGTTCGCGCAGGTGATTCACTCACACCGGGATAATGGGCTTTCGCCCCACCACGGCTAAGTTACCCGCCGGAAGAGACAGCAAGAGTCTCCCTATCCCTGAGGTCTCAGCCAGGCCCCTGATGGCAGATTTGAAGGTCATCGGAAGGGGAAACAGCTTAATCCAGTAGTCAACCGGATACTTGTTTCGTATCGAACTCACCTTGATCGAATCGAATCCTGCATTCCGTAGCAGCGCTGCGCTGGTGGGCTTGTCGAAGAGCTGCAGGTGTTCGATGTCGAAGATCGGGGACTTTGTTCCCATGATGCGGGCGGAGAATGCTGTCCGGTCGTGCGCGACAATGAAGAACAGGCCTCCCGGCCTCAACAGGGCCAGCGCATCGCTGGTTATTTTCACTGGATCCCAGACATGCTCTATCACCTGAAAGCAGGTGATGAGATCAAGGCTGTCCGCGTTGAATTGTTCCACGGCGAAGATACCGCATTTAAGATAGCCGCGAATCGCGGGCTTGGCGGCCTCAATGGGGGCTCTTGATGGCTCTACTCCGACGACGTTGGTGAACCCCAGCGCCAACAACTCCTCTACAAACGCGCCATCTCCTGCCCCTATATCGAGGGCGCTCGTCCTGCTCGGCAGTTTGCCTAAATGGGGTTCAAGCAGCGCGCGGTAGGTTACGGCGGCTAATCTTGACTCGGCCCCGCTGTCGAAAGATGCATCTTTGTAAGCGTCCGCAAGGGCCTCCTGCCGCAGCACCGGGTTGGCGTAGAGCATCCCGCATAAATTGCATTCGACCATCCTGGAATGCATGTATTCGGGTAGCTTGCGAGAGGCGAACGCCGATGCTGTCAGCCTGTCCTCATCAAGCGTCGCTTCCACCAGGACTCGGGCGTCCTCGCCGCCGCAGAGAGGACAAGTACGCGGAATAAAGTCCAGCTGCATTTGCTCCTCTTGGGCCGAAAGTCTCTTGGGAATCGAACTTCTTACTGGCAGTGTACGTGATGCTCGAGATCTTCGATCGTGCCATGTTGAATGCCATTCGCATCGAGAGCAAGGGCGGATTTGAACTAAGCCTGGAGATCACCGTAAAAGTTCTAATAAGCGGAGCCGCTGTCGCTGTTGTCGAGTTTTCAGGATAGCAATTGTGCGGATCGGATCCATCCGGCGTGCGATACAATTCTTGCGATGCCGACAAGGTGGACGGCATGAGGCATTCGATTGACGATATTGTTGTAAGCGACTTCGCTCGAGTGGCCCACGCGTTTGGAATTGCAAACTGTGCTGTGCGGAATGACCCGGAAATAGAGTCAGGACCCCGGTGCCGCAGCCCTTATTGAGGTGACGATCGATACTTTCACCAATGTCTACCCAAAAATTGCGTTTGGCCCACCACTTACCGAGATGGAACCCGATGCGCAGCCAACCGCCATGGAGAGTACCTGATATTGAGATTTCTAAGGACTATGGTAGGCGACGAGCCGGATAAGCGGCAAGGCATTGAAGAATTCAAGACAACTGCTCCCTCGCCCCTATTCAGGCTGACAAGTGATCCACGTTTTCTACGTCTCCTCTGGTTTGGTTTTCTTACTCTTCTGGGTGGGATTTGGGCCTATTACCGTGTCTTCTCCGGCTTCAGCTTCTGGGACGATGAAGGCACGACGATGGCCTCTGTCAAACAGTATCTTGACGGCTTGAAATTGTACGATCAATTTTGGAGTGGCTACGGGCCTGTCTATTACTTCTACAACTGGCTGCTCCGATCCAGCACAGGAACGCCGGTAACACACGACGTTGTCCGTATCAGCGCGCTTTTACCCTGGTTAGTCACTGCGTTAGTTTGCGCCTGGATAATTTTACGGATCACTGATTCGCTGGTCCTGGCGACTCTCGCGCACTTACTCACCTTGTATTCCTTGCAGTTTTTTGCTGTTGAACCAGGGCACCCCCAGGAGCTCTGTATTTTGCTGCTGGTGTGCTTTGTCGCGAGCGGTATATCGATCGGACAGAAACGCCACTTTCCAGCAACAATTCTGTTAGGGGCTTTACCTGCCGCGCTTCTGTTGATCAAGGTCAATCTAGGTATTTTTGCGATTCTTGCGATCGGCCTGTCGCTGAGCTTCCATGCAAGAGAGAACTGGTTGTCAAAGACCTTCGGCGCTTCCTTTGTAGCCGCGAGCCTATTTCTGCCGTTTGCGCTGATGAGGCATCAGCTGGCCGACCCTCAGGCACTTGTCTATTGCGTTCTATTGATCGCGTCTATAGGAGCGTTCAGCCAAATTCTTTTCTGCAGTAATAGAACTATCTCGATTACATCCAGGGACTCTGGGATTGTTGTTAGCTCTTTCGTACTCACATTCGCTACGATCGTGCTGGTTTCGATTGCGAAGGGGAGTTCACTCCAGAGCATGGTCGACTGCCTGGTCCTGCTTCACTTAAAGGTTAGCGTGGGAGGGCTCTTTTACTCTCCAGTGGCTTTGAGCGCGAAATGGCGATACTGGTCTTTCATTGGAATAGCTGCCGCAGGATGGGTTGCGTTCTCGATGAAGAATAAGGGGAATTGGAGCTTAAAATACCTTTTTCCCATCAAGCTCCTGTTCGGCCTTGGTGTCATCGCAACACTTTTCTCAACCAATGGCTGTCACATGCTCGCGTTTGCCACCCCCTTCTGCTGGCTCCTGCTGTATCCGCTCCCCGAAAAATGCGATTCGCGGCTGGTTTTTTGGCGAACCCTATTGTGTACAACCGCCGTGATACAGACTCTGTGCGCCTACCCTGTGGCGGGCAGTCAGGCCCTCTTTATTCGAATACTCCTGATCGTCGTTGGGGTAATTTGTATCGATGACTTTTGGTTGTGGTTCGCAGCTAAATACGACTTAGGAGGCCGGCACCCCAGTCTTCTTCGCGGAGCCGGCTCGGTTGCCTTATTCTGTTTGGTTTTGGATTATGCGTACATTGCTTACGCTCAGCGCGAATCCTACAATTCGTTGGCAGCGCTGAATCTTGCCGGGGCAAGCAGAATCCATCTTAACGATCGGCAGGCAAGAGAATACCAGTGGCTCACGCGAAGCAGCATTAGTTATTGCGACATCCTGATTGGACTGCCGAACATTCCCAGCTTGAATTTCTGGGCTGGGATGAATCCGCCGGTACGGCTGAACGCCGATGCGTGGATGTTAGTCCTCTCGGACCAGGAACAATTGGAGATTGAACTCGAGCTATCAAAACACCCAAAGGCGTGTGCCATTTACAATCCGGAGATTTTAGGGTTCTGGAATCGTAATGGTCGCGATTTGAGCGGATTACCACTCGTTCGCTACATCCACGATGAGTTCAAGCCGGTAGGCTCGATGGATAACTTTGTTCTTCTGGTCCGGAAGGAACGCGATCTGAGCAAAATTCCTAACGGCTGACACGTGATCCACTTGTTGCTTGAAGAGGAACCGGCCTGGGGTGCCAAGGGCGCTGCGGTTTACAATTCGACCATTGGCATTTTCGCTTCAGCTCGAGACAAAGTAGCCAATCCTGTCGCGGGTTTTCATCGAGAAAAGCCGCAATCGCTAAACTAGAAGTGAAAAATCAGGAGTTCATGCAGAAACCGAAAAAGATCGTCATTATCGGCGGGTGTGGCCACGTGGGGCTGCCGCTGGGAATCGTCTTCGCCAACTGCGGTCTGGAGGTAGTACTACTCGATCGGGACCAAGCCAAGATAGATACGGTCAATGGCGGGCAAATGCCCTTTATGGAGACCAATGCCCTGGAACAGCTGGACCGGGTTGTGGGCAGGAAATTGATTGCTACTTCAGATCCTTCTTGTCTGCGCGATTCGGACGCCGCCATCGCAGTCCTCGGTACCCCGGTGGATGAGCACCTCAATCCAACGGTTACCGATCTTTATCGCAGCATCGACGAGGTGATCGCCCGCATGCCGGAGAATGCACTTCTGGTCTTACGCAGCACCGTCTATCCCGGGGTCACGAAGCTGGTCTTCGAGCGCCTGCAGGCCTCCGGGCGCAAGATACTTTTGTCATTTTGCCCGGAAAGGATCGCGGAGGGCAAAGCCATGGAAGAGATTCGTACCCTCCCGCAAATCATTTCCGCGTTTGATTCGGTTTCGTTGGCACGCGCACGCGAATTGTTCTCCATCATCAATGATGATTTAGTCGAGCTCTCCCCGCTCGAAGCCGAGTTGGCGAAGCTCTTCTCCAATAGCTGGCGCTATATGAACTTCGCTATCTCTAACCAGTTTTACATGTTGGCCGAGTCATACGGCTTGGATTACCAGAGGATTTATCGCGCGGTCACCCATCGCTACCCACGCATGAAGAGTTTTGCCAGGGCCGGCTTTGCGGCCGGGCCCTGCCTCTTGAAAGATACCCTGCAGCTCTCCGCGTTTTCAGGAAATAACTTCTTCCTGGGGCATGCTGCCATGCTGGTGAACGAAGGTCTACCCAACTTCATCGTCGGCCAATTGCGACAGCAGCAAAAACTTCGCGATAAAGTCGTAGCAGTGCTGGGCATGGCCTTCAAATCCGAGTCGGACGACAAACGCGAAAGTCTATCCTACAAACTTCGCAAATTGCTTATGGTGGAAGCGAAAGAGGTTCTTTGCACAGATCCCTACGTAGTGGACGAGAAGCTGGTTTCGCTTGAAGTGGCTGTCGATCGGGCTGACGTCATTATTCTCGGAGCCCCGCACTCCGCCTACCGGGACCTTGACCTATCCGGCAAGAAGGTAGTTGTGGATGTGTGGGGATTTTGGCCCCTCAGCAACTCGTAACAGGAGGATCTTCCGCACCGTGAAAGTTCTGGTAACTGGCGCTTCCGGCTTTATCTGTGGATACCTGATCCAGGAACTTCTGGAACACGGGTACGACGTAGTTGGTCTTGACAACTTCAGCAAGTATGGCCGGCTGCAGAAGTCCTACGATTCCCATCCCCGCTACAAGCTGGTCGAGGGCGATGCGAAAGATGTCGCGCTCATGAAGGAACTTCTCTCCGACTGTGACCATTTCGTCGCGGCCGCGGCCATGATTGGCGGTATCTCCTACTTTCACGAATTTGCCTACGACCTGCTGGCGGAGAATGAGCGCATCATTGCTTCCTCCTTTGATGCTGCCATCTGGGCGCACAAGGAGCGCAAGCTCCAGAAGATTGTTGTGCTCTCCTCCAGCATGGTTTTCGAGAGCACGTGCGAATACCCCACACCGGAAGGGGCGGAGCGGCGCAGTCCGCCGCCACGCTCGACGTACGGCTTCCAAAAGCTCGCCGTAGAGTATTTCGTGCAGGGTGCCTACGAGCAGTACAAGCTTCCTTACACCATTGTGCGGCCTTTCAATTGCGTTGGCATCGGGGAAAAGCGCGCCTTGTCTGACCATGACATCATGAGCGGCAACGTGCGCCTGGCCATGTCTCACGTCGTTCCCGACCTGGTACAGAAGCTGGTAAAAGGCCAGGATCCGCTACACATTCTGGGTGACGGGAAGCAGGTCCGCCATTACACGTATGGCGGCGATCTCGCGCGCGGCATCCGTGTTTGCGTTGAGCACCCGGCCGCTCTCAATCAGGATTTCAACCTATCGACTCCAGTGCGCACAACCGTACTGGAACTGGCTGAGTTGATCTGGAAAAAGATCCACGGCTCAGGCAAGCCATTCCGCTACGTAAGCGACCCCGCTTACGAGTACGATGTCCAGGAGAGGGCGCCTGCGGTAGGCAAGGCGCGGGAGTTGCTCGGGTTTGAGGCGAAGACCCCGCTCTCAGACATCTTGGATGAGGTTATTCCATGGATCGCAGAGCAAGTGGAAATAGGGCAGATGTGAACCAACTCGTCTCCTCCCAAAATTCGACAGCAGAGCTGGTAGACAGGCCGCTCACCATAGTCATTCCCGTTTACAACGAGGGGGCTAATTTTCCTGCGCTCTGGGACGAGATGACGGAACACCTCGACTTTCCCTTTTCCGCGTTGGTCGCCTATGACTTTGATGGAGACGACACGCTTCCGGTAGTCCGGCGGATTATTGGGGAGGGCGAGACTCGATTGCAGTTGATCAAGAACGCCTACGGCCGCGGAGTTGTCGGTGCGATCCGAACCGGATTCGATGCGTCGCCTGCCGGTCCTGTGTTGGTCGTTATGGCCGACCTCTCCGATGACTTGGCGCAGGTTCGCAAGATGCTCGAACTGTATCGGCGCGGCAGCCACATTGTTGTCGGCAGCCGCTATATGAAGGGCGGCCGACTCATCGGAGGACCGTGGTTCAAACAGCTCCTCTCACGCCTATCCGGACTTACCTTGTGCTGGTTCCGCGGGATACCGACACATGACGCGACCAACGCCTTCAAGATCTACGATCGCGGCATGTTGAGTGCCATCCGCATCGAGAGCAAAGGTGGATTTGAGCTGAGTTTGGAGATCACAGTGAAGGCCTTTCTTGCCGGCTACACGATCACCGAAACGCCCGCTACCTGGCGCGACCGGACTGCGGGGACTTCCAACTTCAAGCTATGGAAGTGGCTGCCGCACTATTTGAAGTGGTATTTCATGGCTTTTCAGCCCAAGGCGAGGAGTCGCCGGACAAGAGAAGAACTTCGTTCCACGTGACTCGCAGTCTTCAGAAAAGGCCGATCAACAGGCTACTGTGACGGCATCGTAACCAGATAAAGATCTTTATCCAGATAGAGCAAGTCGCTATATCCACCTACAAATGCGATCGAAGCACCGCTTTCGAGAAGCTTTTGAAAGACCCATTCTGTTCGTGCCCCGAGCAACAGAAACTGCCGGTGCTGGCTGACAAAGCTGGAGTACGGCGCGACCTTCGCGGTGAAGGGAGAACGAGCACGATGGAGCCAGCATAGGCAGCCCGGCGGTTTCTTCGCACACGAAGCCCTAGAAAAATAGCGAGGGCTACCATGATCGCAACCTGCGTCGTAAGACAGTACCGATCGTAAAAGGTCCCCCGGCGATGAATCAAAAGCAGATTGATGAGAATAAAAAGCCGAAAAACATGCGCTATCGCTAGACAGAACGTTGCCATGCCTACGCCCAGAAGCGCCAGGCCGCGGGGTTTGCTTCGGATCGCGATATCCCATGACAACAATAGGCAGGAAAAGGAAAAAAAGACCAGTGCGTAAGGTCTGGCTTCGACGGCGTAGTACAAGGTCGGTGCTGCTCCCCACAGCAGGAGCACAGCCAGCGTCGCGAAGGCAACACCGGCCTTTCGCCTCACTATAGAAACGTGACAAGACTGCCGGCATAAAACTCGGCCATCGAAGGGAAGCGCAGGCCGATGGATTAGCGCCGAAGATATGCATGGAAGCGCGGCTGAGGAGATAGCCCGCGGGTGGTTGCATATCGAATGTGAGCTCTCGATGCCAAAGCTCTTTGAGTGAAGGAGAGTTAGCGACATCGAAAGTGAAGAGCTCGTCAAACCACACGTAGCGGCGGTTGCCGATCGAAACAAAGAGGAGATACAGAATCGTGAGCGCGATGGCAGCAAACCAAAACTCGTGCGTCGCGCCGAGGACCGTTTTCCCGGTGGGCGAGGTACGCTGCTCTTTATCGATCAGACCTGTTTCCTCGCAACCAGAAGAAACTGCCGTCCGAAGAGCGGCCACATGGCTGGCAGTGCGAGGTAAGCACGTAGCATCCATAAAGGGTACGTTTTTCCCTGGGACATGGAATACGGCAGGAATCTCTCCGTGCACACTTCCACATGGAAGCCGCACTTGGTGAGGATTTCCTTCATCGAGAGTTCTGTCAGGGCAACATAATGATCATAGAAATCCCAGTACGCGCCTGGAACGCACTTGATATTGGGTCCCATGGCAATGAAACGGCCCCCTGGTTGAAGGGCACGGTGTGCGTGCAGCAAAGTTTCCTCTACATGTGCTTTTGTAGGCAGGTGTTCCAGGAAATTGCTGGTAAAAACCGTGGTTAAGCTGGCGGTGGGAACAGACCAGGGCAAAGAGCAGTCCTGCTCGAGTACGCGTACATCGGACGAAGCTCGCTTCTTCGCCTCGGGATTGAGATCCATGGCATATTTAGCCGCGCATTGCGCCTGGTTAATGAACTCGCAATACCCGCATCCCAGGTCCAGAACCACGGCGTCGGACGGGATCCAGCGCGAAAAATATCTGGCCAGCACCGACCACACTTTATTCCGGTAGGCTTCCTGATTTTGAAACCGGACGCTATAAATAGCATCCAGATCAGCGGCGGAGTGGACTGGCGAATCGGAGCTGCGAGTGCTTTCCATAATATTCTCTGACGTTCTTGCAAGCTGGTCGCGGTAGGCTCGCGAGATCCTGGAATCCCAATTGTATGCCCGCTGAAGTTGTCCGTTGTAGGTAATGTCTATCTGGCGGTTGATTAGTAATATGCTGCGCTAGGCGGATCATCACTCTCCCAGCTGCTACAAACTAGTTGATTTACTCTCGACCAACGAACGCGCCCGGGTAACAAAATCTTCCAGTGGCATTGCGCCCTGATCTCCCTGGCCGCGGACACGCAAGCTGACCCCGCCCGTCTCCGCTTCCTTGTCGCCTACGACGAGGATGTAAGGCAGCTTCTGCAAAGTAAAATCGCGAATCTTGGCCCCCATCTTCTCATTGCGGTGATCGACTTCTACGCGCAGGCCAGTATTCTGTAACGTCGTTTGTATCTTTTCCGCGTAAGCGAGATGGCGTTCGCTGATGGGCACGATGCCGGCCTGCACCGGCGCAAGCCACAGCGGAAAGGCGCCGGCATAGTGCTCTATCAGCACGCCGAAAAAGCGCTCTACCGAGCCATAGAGAGCCCGATGCACCATCACCGGTTGATGACGCTCGCCGTCTTCGCCCACATACTCCAGCTCAAAGCGCGCCGGCAGGTTGAAGTCGAACTGCACGGTCGATAGCTGCCAGAGCCGCCCCAATACGTCGACCAGCTTGATGTCGATCTTGGGCCCGTAAAAGGCAGCTTCGCCAGAAACCTTTCGATAGGGAATCGCTTTCCGCTGCAAAGCGTTTTCAAGCGCACCCACTGCCGAATTCCAATGTTCGTCCGAGCCGGCATAACTCTTGCGGTCTTTCGGATCCCAGGTGGAAAGCTCCACCTTGAATTCCGTAAAGCCGAAAGTATTCAGCACCAGCTGCGCAAAATCGATGCAGGCCACAATCTCGTCTTCGATTTGTGCCGGGGTGCAGAAGATATGGGCGTCATCCTGGATAAAACCGCGAACCCGCAACAATCCGTGCATGGTGCCGGAACGCTCGTAGCGATAGACATTCCCCAATTCGGCGTAGCGCACGGGCAAATCACGGTAGCTCTTGGGCGAGTTCTTGTAGATGAGAATGTGGAACGGGCAGTTCATCGGCTTCATCCGATAATCGGCGTCGTCCAGCTCCATCGGTGTGAACATGTTCTTCGCGTAAAAGCCTTCGTGACCGCTGATCTGCCACAGGTTCACCCGCGCCACGTGGGGCGTGTAGACCAGCGCATAGCCACGTTTGAGACACTCGTCACGCATCCAGTCTTCCATGATCCTGCGCACCATCGCGCCCTTGGGATGCCAGAAGATCAGTCCGGGGCCCGCTACTTCCTGAATGGAAAAAAGGTCCAGCTGCTTGCCCAGCACGCGATGGTCCCGGCGTTGTGCCTCCTCCAGGCGGGCGAAGTGCTGCTCCATTTCCTTGTTGGAAAAAAAAGCTGTGCCGTAAATGCGCTGCAGTTGGGGATTGTCTTCGTCGCCCAGCCAATAAGCGCCGGCAAGGCTCATCACCTTGAAGGACTTGACCCTTCCCGTCGAGGGCACGTGCGGCCCGCGGCAAAAATCCTCAAAGGCGCCATTGCGGTAGAAGGAAATTTCCTCGCCCGGCTTGGTGAAGCGTTCGACGAAGTGGGCCTTCATAAAATCGTTGCTTTCCTTGAAGCGCTCCAGACTTTGGTCGCGCGACTCCCACTCGCGAACGAACGGCTCGTTGCGCGCGACCACTTCCGCCATCCTGGCTTCGATCGCCTTAAGGTCTTCGGGCGTGAAGGGTGTGGGCCGGTAAAAATCGTAGAAGAAACCCGCATCCGTGGCCGGGCCGTGGCCGAGCTTGGTCTCGGGATACAGCTCGAGCACCGCGGTCGCCATCACGTGCGCGGCGGAGTGGCGCACCACTTTCAGAGCGTCCGCATCCTTCTCGGTAAGCAGCTGCAGCGATACGTCCTCGGTGAGCGGAGAGCTCAGGTCCACCAAACGTTCGTCGCTCGCTTCGTCGGCGCTATACATGCTGGCCTCAGGCATCGCTTCGCCGCTCTCAGACGGGGCGCCAGTGGCTGGCTGATGATTTTCCGCGGCTATGGGTCGAATGCGCGCCACCACCGCCGCGGCGGCCAGTCGCGGTGAGATGCTTTGGGCGACGTCGTGGGGAGTCGTTCCGGCGGGGAATTCCTTGATTGAGCCGTCGGGGAGATGAACCTTTATCGAGTCTGCGATCGCTGTCATTTTCCTGGGAGAGCTAGAACTCAAGGATATGTGCCTGTACCCTCATTCGTCGAGGGGCGGCGGGGCGCTTTGCGATCCCCGGGTTTCCCATACAGGGTACGTACTTCAGTGTCTGCGTGAGAACCGCCGGTTCAGGTTTGAGTCCCGAAGAGCCTGCCCTGAGCTTGTCGAAGGGGACGGCTGAGAGTAGCCCAGGACGTCAGTCCTGGGTGTACATTCACACCGCGACCAGTCCCGAAGAGCCTGCCCTGAGCTTGTCGAAGGGGACGGCTGAGAATGCCCCAGGATGTCAGTCCTGGGTGAACTAGACCGCACGCGAAGGCTGGCAGGCGATCATCGAGAGCCAACCCGATTCTCTTTGGGATTCGCCCGGCTCCGTAGAACACCGGATTACCTGCACACCAAGCCCGATTTATTTTCTAATTTGGACAGCTCTGGCTGAGAGTAAGAGTCGCGGCAGAAACCATGTCTCACAACGACACATGTTGCTTGGTTGAAGTGGTGTTCGCGACCGCAGAACGCCCGCCGATGATCCGGGAGAGACACCTGGAATTGCATCATCGCTATAAGGGCGGCATCTCTCGGGAGAATGGAGGATTGTGGGTTCTCGCGCGGACTCGTCAGGCCCATATAAGGAAGCCCAGGACTAGCGTCCTGGGCTACTTTTCAGCCGTCCCTGCGGGACTGGTCGCGATTCACCCTGATGGCTGATCTGCTCTTTAGCAAGTGCTGTCGATATCGGCCGATCAAAAAAGAGCTGATTTGGCCAAGAGTGACTCTCAGCGGTCCCTATGGGATTCAAGTTAAAGAGGGTAGTTCCGCGCAAATCGTGCGCCCTAAGCTCCCCGCAAGGAGCGCTCTACACCAGCGCAGAGTGCGTCATGGCCTCCAGCACGGAGAGAGGCGACGACTCCGGAGAAACCATGGCTTGGTGTTCCACCAGGAAGGTTTGCTCCAGGGCGTACTGGCCCGAGAGCACAGCGTGTGGAACCATGTCGGTATAGACCATCCAACTGGAGCCGGCGGGAAACTGCAGATACTCCTTGCGGCACTCCGCCTGGAACGAGGCGTTCTCTTTAAGGAAATTGTGGAAGCGCATCATGAAGTCGTCATAGGGCGATCGCTTCAGACTGGGAACCGCATAACCAAGGCCTGCTGCATTGGCCAGCGAGCGCAGCGCAGCGGCTGGCTGAGCCGCCAGCGGCCGGGAGCGCGATTTGTTGCGGAGCATACCGCGGCGCAAGCACGGGAAATGGATCGCTGACCACCCAGTCGCGCGTGCGCGTTGGGTGAATATTGTTGAAGAAGCGCAGAATGCGTGCTCCCTGAGTCGGACGGGTAGGGAAAGCATCGGTGTGCAGCAGGTCGTTGCGGCGGCGCAGCGGCAAGTCCCGGCCCTCTTCCTCTTGCGGCCGGAAGCTGGCGTAGTCCAGCTGCCAGCGCCCTTGGTAGGGCGAAAGAAAGCGAGTGAGGAAGCGGGTCACGTCCTGCGAGTACTGGCGCATGATTGCCTGCAGTTGCTTCAGCTCCGCGGCGCCGGTGGTGCGGGCATCCAGGCCGCTCACGCTATCCAGATTCGGCTTGTAGGCGATGTTCTTGTGCAGCGTGCTGCCCGTCTGTTGCTGGCCCAGCAGGAAAGAGAGGTCTTCGGGCCGAAGTGAAATGGGCGTTCGTGGAAAGTAGAGAATGTCGCCGGCTTCCAGTTGCCTGCACCATGCGCGCGCCTGCTCCGATGAAGGCGCACTATTCAAGTTGTCCAGTTGCAGTGACTCGGGAGCAATGCTGATCAGAGCCATGAGAGCAACTTTCCTAGCCTCTCAAAAACTTGCGGCGCAGCCACAACCTGCCAAAAAAGACAAGACTGATCGCCAACACGACGCAGCCGGCTGGGAAGGAGATGTATTTATAGCTCTCGGCGTAGTCAACCCGGTGGCCCATGCCGTTGTAGATCATGATGCCGACGATAGCCAGGAAGGTGAACAGGAAGAAACTCAGGAAACCCACCCCCAAGGCCATCAGAAGGCTGGTAAAGAACCCGAAATCTCCCAAGGGGATGCCGAAGAACCTTCCCTCCGCCCGAGGATTGGCGCCCTGGTGAAGGTTTTGCTGCTGCGCATTCATGATTAGCCTCAGAATGGGGACGGTGCACACCCTTCCACTCAGCTAGAATACTAGGTTATGGCTGAAGTCGCCCAAATGGAGTTGTTGCCGGCATCGCTCGTGGCGCAGCAAACCCCCGTGCGTCAGTCGGAAAACCGCTTGTGCTACGCGATCTTTGCCGATACGCACGTCACCGAGCAGGAGCTCGAGCCGATTGTGCAGGCAGTGCCGAATGCAGTGGCCGCAGCGCTCACCCGGCATGCCTACTACTTCGTTCCCCTCACCATTGGTGAGACGGAAGAGACGATGGTTGCGCCCGGCTACACCATAGACTTGGGTGATCGCGCCATGTGTCACCGCAACGTGCAATTTGACGGCGCCGATTGCATCTTCATCTCCACCCGTCTGATGCAGGACAGATTTGCGTTGGCCTTCGAATTCTTCATCAATGTCGGCCACCACTTTGTCGAAGCCGCTGGAGTGCCACAGAGTTTTTGCGATCTGGCGTGGTCGCAGGCTCTGGCCGAAGTGCGCGGCGAAACCAGCCAGGATAGCTACGAAAGCCGGCGCCGGGCACTGGACCGTGGCCGCAACGAAGGCCCCGGCGCGCGCATGGCCGAGAGAACGTTCTCACGTGTGGATCAGCCGGCTGCCGCAGGACGTGTGGTTGAAAAGGGGCGGATCGACGAGAAGGCAAAGAGCAGCTTCTTTGAGGCGGCCTTTTCTGATGCTCTTGCCATCTATATGCTCTCGCTCACCCTCGACTTCAATTACACCGATCTGCGTGAGCGCGAATATCCACTGCTGGCGGCGCCCGCGTTGGCCGAGCGTTTGCGCCATGTGGCCGCGCTCTTTCCTCCCAATCCCGGCTACGATTTTCAAATCTCCTATCGCCACAAGTTTTAAAGCGCTCTGTACAATCAGCGCATGATTGCGCACCTGCGCGGGCGGCTCCTGGCGAAACAACCACAGCAGGCGATCATCGAGGCCGGCGGAGTCGGCTACGATGTCGTGATCAGCGTGCCGACGTTTAGTGCGCTACCGCCGGAGGGTACCGAGGTGGCTCTCTTTATTCACACCCACGTGCGCGAAGATACGCTGGCGCTGTACGGCTTTCTCACTCGCGAAGAGAAGCGCGTCTTCGAGCGCCTGATCACCGTGAGCGGCGTGGGTCCGAAGCTTGCGGTCACCATCCAGAGCGGTCTGAGTACTGAGCGATTGGTAGGCGCTATCCGCGGCCAGGACCATGCCACTCTCTCGCAAATCCCAGGCATCGGCAAACGCCTCGCGGAGCGCCTGGTGGTGGATCTCAAAGACAAGCTCGAGGATATGGCTGCTGCACCGCGCCCCGTCGAGACCGGCCCTTCGACTGAGGACGTGCTTTCCGCCCTTGTCAATCTTGGTTACCAACGCCCGCTGGCGCAAAAGGCAATTGCTGCCGCAGTGGCTAAGGACAAGACTATAGGAGAAAGCTTTGAGGCTCTTTTCCGCGCCACTCTGGCCGGAATGCGCAACTAGATTGCCTCTCGAATGGGGCACTCAGGCAGGTAGATTTTTCCCAGTGGAGAGTAGATTGAGCCAGCGCTATTGCGCGTTCCACAGGCCCAGGTAGATAAACCTCTGAATTGACTACTCTATTCCCTTTACGTCGTTTGGCATGCAACATGCTATGAAGCCGGTAGGACTACGCTGTGCGAAGACTTCCCCCCGACAGCACTGCGGTCCCTATGTTTGCGGCTCACTTCGGTGATGCCGCGGAGAAGATGCCCATACCAGGGAGGTGTGGGCATCTTCTTTTGTAGGTAACTTATTCTGACGCAGGCTTCATCTGTGCTTGATTGGCACAACCGATTGCTTTGGGCATGTCAGGATCGTTAGCCGCATTGGCTCCCGTCTTATGCATGAGGTCTTGCTGGAACTTCTGCAGTTCAGGGAACGAGTAGTGGGTGCAAAGATTCAGTTCCCAGGTGTCGGCCGTCTTCTTGGAAACTACATACATGCGAATAGTTTCATCCGGGCGCGCGGGCGAGTCGCTCTCTCGAATGATGGAGAAGCTATAGTAGCCGGGGATAAAGCCGGCATCCGTCCGGGTGTCCATCGAGTTCATCACGATCGTGCGATCATCCACCGTAATGTTGTCGAAGCGGGCAACGATGAGGACGACCTGGCGAGCTTGGTCGAACTCCATCTCATGTGCACGCGCACGCGCGCACAGCGTAGATGCAGCTACAAAAAAGAAAAAGAAGGCAAGTTGTCTCATGTATGTGAGCAGCCGGACAGCCTTGTCAGATTTGAGGGAGGCAAGCAAAGTCTATTGCAGATCAATATAAACACGATCGAGCGTCGCATAACACGTCCATTACTTTTGTACTGCAAAACAGGATTTAGAGTACCTTCGACGTTACCGGCTCCTGCGGCCATTGCAGAGACAGGCCTACGGCAACCACCTAATTGCGGCTTCCGCTTACCTATCTATTTCGCTATCCAACCATGACCTCTCAATTCGCACACGTTGTCGGGCAACCCGGATTTCCTGCCTCGCGAAGCTGGACGCCGTCGCGTGTGCGGCTTTCAGTGAGGAAAGCCGCATGCAGCTAGCCCGCGCCACCAACACCAACAGGAAATCCGGGCAACCCGGATTTCCTGCCTCGCGAAGCTGGACGCCGTCGCGTGTGCGGCTTTCAGTGAGGAAAGCCGCATGCAGCTAGCCCGCGCCACCAACGCCAACAAGAAATCCGGGGAACCCTACTTCCGTGAAGCCGGGCTCAGATTTTTGCGCAGCCTGCGGCGAAATAACCGGCGGGAGTGGTTCGAGGCCCACAAGCCGGAGTTCGAGCGTGAGCTCAAGCAGCCGATGCTGGCGCTGATCGAAACGGTGAACGGCGCCATGGAAGACTTCGCTCCCGCGAACGTGAAGCCGCCGCAAAAATGCATGATGCGCATCTATCGTGACATACGATTTTCTTCTGACAAGCGACCTTACAAGAGTCATATCTCCGCGTGGTGGTCGCGTGCAGGTTTGGAAAAGACCTCCGGGGGCGGCTACTACATGCATATCTCCCCAGACGAGGTGCTGATTGCTGCCGGCGTATATATGCCGGAGCGCGAGCAACTGCTCGCGATACGGGGATATCTGGCCGTGCACCATGAGGAAGTGCGGCGGTTGCTCAACGACCGCAAGCTACGCCGCACTATGGAGTCCTTTACCGGCGTGCCGCTCACTCGGCCACCAAAGGGCTTTGCTAAAGATCACCCGGCGATGGATTTGCTCTTGTGTCGCCAGTGGGGCGTGGAAGCTACCCTCGCGCCCACGGCAGCTCTCAAGAATAACTTCGCAACCGAAGTGATCCGGCACTTCCGACTCGCAGCTCCGCTGGTGGAAGCGCTGAACACGCCGCTGATCGCGAGTATCGACAAGAAGCGGCGGCCCTTGTTTGGTTTATAGCGAAAAGGGCATAAATCAAGGGAAAACCCATGAAATTGGGAGAAATCTTGGGAAAACAAGCCAAAAACAGAACAAATCTCGGTTTTTCGATTGACAAACGCCGGACAAAGCCGCATCGTAAACGGCGGTGGGTTCGTTTTTACCCGCATAAACACTGGGTTTCCTGACGATCGATGCAAGTTTCGCACGAGCATCCGAAGGTACCGGGTGAAGCGTCAAGCAGGACATGGATTCTCCAGGTGCGAAAAACACGCCACCATGGGCCCATGAATTAACAGGAGAAAGAAGGACACAATATGGCAACAGGCATGACCAAGACAGCACTGGTTCGCAATCTGGCGGAAAAGCTTGAGCTGACCAACAAGCAATCGGCGGCATTTCTTGACCTGCTCGCAGAGACGGCGGTGAAGGAGACAAAGAAGAATGGCGTTTTCGTCATTCCCGGACTTGGCCGGTTGGTGAAGGCTGAGCGCAAGGCTCGTATGGGTCGCAATCCACAAACTGGCGAAACCATCAAGATCAAAGCCAAGACCGTGGTCAAGTTCCGCGTGGCCAAGGCTGCTAAAGACACCATCGCGCCGCCGAAAAAGTAGGCTTGAGTGGTGGCGGCGATCTGAACCAGATGACACCGGTCTAAGTTGCCAAGCTAAGACCGGATGGGCCGTCATCAACGCAAGTCCGAGGGTGAAGGAAGAAGCACGCGAGGAGGGCCGGGCAATACGCCGCGCCCTCTGCACCTGGGTTCCGCAGCAGCCCTCAGCTTCTGCCTGAATAGCGAAGCAGGAATCCCGACATCCCATCCTTGACGATTTTCTCGGCAAGGATGGGAGACCACAAGTCTCCACCCACCTTGTCGAGCCCAATAGATTGTCGGCGCTTGCTTCCTGGTTTCCAGGGCAAGAGGCTTCCGCTATACACCTGCGTCCGCCGGGGCTGCGGGACGCTTGGTAAACGCGCGGATGATCAATGAGAGGCCGTAGCAGATCAGCAGGCATTGGATCAGGATGCGCGCGTTGTAGCGCCAGGCAAAGATCGCGAAGCAAAGCGTAAAGGTGATGGGATAAGTTTCGGCCAGGAAGGCTTGTAGCCAATGGGGACGCGCGGATGAGGTGGTATCGCCGGCGCTGGTACGAGGCCATAAGCGGGGAACACGGCGACAGTATTCCTGGTAGCCATCGCCCAGCTGGGCGGTGAGGAAGCGCTCTTCCGCGGATATAAGAAACAGGGGGAAAACGCTGAAAGCCAGCAGAAAGAATGCGGCTCCACTGGGCGGCATGAGAATTGCGGTGGCGAACCCGAGCAGCCAGGACCCCAGATAGAGTGGATTGCGAAGATAGCGATAAGGTCCTGCGGCGACCAACCGCTGCACCCTGCATCACTGCGCCACGCATAACGCGGGAACCGAGGTAGGCGGTTCCCCACACCCGCAGGATGGCCCCTAGCACAAGACAGGCCAGGGCGATGAGCGTCACGGTTAGGGTTGCAGCTGCCAAGCCAATCCAGCCGGTGCGCGCGGCCAGCGTGGACGCCGCAAGCCAAAGCGTGCCGTCACTGCCACCGCGAACGATAGCTCTCCAGGGCGCGAGAAAGCCAAGCACGTAGAGCAGCACAAAGATGACGACCCGGAAGCGGAATGCCAGCGCCGCCGCATTCATAGGCGCTGCTCGCTGGCCGTCGCCTTTGGTCGACAGGCAAAACGTAACCACGATAGTTTCATATAATCAGTCCTGAAGAGCCTGCCCTGCCTGCCCCGGCGTGCCGTGGGAGCTTGTCAAAGAGCCTGCCCTGAGCTTGTCGAAGGGGGGACGGCTGAAAGTCAGCCGTGTCCAAATTAGCTTTTTTCGACTCTGTCCATCCACGTCCACTCATGCCAAGGTGGGCCACCGCCCTCAAATTTGTCATCCCGCCTGCCCCGGCGTGCCGTGGGAGCGAACTCCGGATTTCCTACTACACTGCTCTCATCGAGGACCACGTATGCGGCTTTCAGCAAGGAAAGCCGCATGAGGTCTATCGACACCACTAAGCTCGACAGGAAATCCGGAGGCAGCCGAGGGACCTGCTGTGCGCCCTTCCCTCTAACCGCTCCCTACAGCTCCGTCCATCCATCTCCACCAATGCTAAGTTGCACCGCCGCCCTTAGATTTGTCATCCCGCCTGCCCCGGCTTGCCGTGGGAGCGTAGCCGAGGGACCTGCGGTTTGCCTTGATGGAAAAACGGAACCTGGAGGCGATTCGCCCACGGTGAACCTGGGCCGCGCGCAAATGCCGAAAGAGAGATCAATGGAAAGCCGCCTTCAGCTACCGGCCTGCTTGACGCAAGTTGGTACCGTCGACACCTGCGATTCTATTTGCCGGTGATCGTTTCCAGCAGGGCATCGAAGTCTTCCAGGCGGGAATATTCGATGATCACGCGTCCGCGGCCGTTCTTGTCTTCAATTGAAACTTTCAGGCCGAGTGCTCGCTGTAGCGAATCCCGCGCCTCACGTACGTTGGGGTCAAGCGGAGCCTTCTCCTTTTCTTCACCCTTCGGTTTTTTCTCCGGGTTCAGCAAGCCCTGCACATAACTCTCTGTTTGGCGAACCGACATGGAGAGTGCGCTCACCTTTTGTGCTGCCTTCAGGATTGCCTCAGGCGATTCCAGCGACAGAAGCGTGCGCGCATGACCAAAGCTGAGGCTCCCGCTTTCCACTTTGTGTTGCACTTCGAGCGGCAGGCGAAGTAGGCGGAGGAAATTGGCGACGGAGGCCCTATCCTTGCCCGTGCGCTGGGCCATTTGTTCTTGCGTCATTTTGAATTGCTGGCCCAGGCGATCGTAAGCGCGCGCTTGTTCCATCGGGTTCAGATCGGCGCGCTGCAGGTTCTCAACGATCGTCATCTCCATTGCCTGCTCATCGGAAACGTGGCGCAGGATAGCGGGCACGGTGGCCTTGCCTGCCAATTTGGAGGCGAGCCACCGGCGCTCGCCGGCAATCAATTGGAAACGGTTGTCGGCCAGCGGCCGCACCAGCACCGGTTGCACTACACCAGTCGCCGCAATCGAGGCAGAGAGTTCCTTCAGAGCGTTCTCGTCGATCCTCCCGCGGGTTTGAAAAGGATTTCGTTCGATCTGGTCGACAGGTATCTCCCTCGGCTTGCCCTCGTCAGGAGGAGGAGGCGCAGCAGGCGCGGGAGTAGAGGTAAATCCAGATCGTCCTGGAAGCAGGGATTCGAGACCCTTGCCGAGTGCGCGGCGTTTGGGGACTTCAACTGCAGCGGTCATTGATCTTCCTAAAGCCTCGGAGGTTGACAACTGTGAAACTAGGCGGCCATGTGCACGGCTAGCCGGCAATTCCTGAGGAAATCGTCCTCAGCGACGATGGATGGTCAAGCATAGGGCCAGAAACGTACTTTCGTCTCCTGTCGCGACTGCGCCTGCAAAGCAGCCTTGCGCTCCAGAGCCTTGGGACTATCGATGTGATTGCGAGCCAGGATTTCCTCGGCCAGTTCCCGATAACTTTCCGCGCCGCGAGATCGCGGATCGTACAGCGCGACCGGTTTGCCATAGCTTGGGGCTTCCGCTAGACGGATGTTGCGAGGGATCGCGGTCTTGAGCAGCTTGGCCCCGAAAAACTTGCGCAGGTTTTCCGTGACTTGCTGGGCCAGGTTCGTACGCTCGTCATACATGGTGAGAATCACACCCTCGATATCGAGCGTTGGGTTGAAGGCGGCCTGGATGCGTCCCAGAGTGGTGAGCAGCTCAGAGATACCTTCCAGGGCGAAGTATTCAGCCTGCATGGGGACGAGCAGCCGGTCGGCAGCCACCAGCGCATTCAACGTGAGGAGATCGAGGGCCGGCGGGCAATCGAGAATAATGAAGTTGTATTGATTTCGTACTGGCTCCAAAGCTTGGCGCAGACGGTATTCGCGGCGCTCAACTTGGATTAATTCGACCGTAGCCCCAATCAGGTGATTGCTGCCTGGAACGATCTTTAGGGTATCGATCTCAGTGTCCAGGGTTGATTCAGCCACGGTCGCGTTTCCGGTAAGAATGTCGTAGGTCGAGTTGCGGTTTTCGTCCCGCGCTATGCCGAATCCCCCGGAGGAATTAGCTTGCGGATCGCAATCGACGAGCAGGCAGGTAAGGCCTTCAAGGGCTAATGCCGCAGAGAGATTGATTGCGGTAGTGGTTTTGCCAACGCCGCCCTTCTGATTCACGACCGCTATTACTTTACCCATGCGTAATGGAAGAGTATCGGCTGAAGGCGGCGAGAGCAAGAAACCGGCGATGTGCAGAACTGGGCGTGAATTGTGGAGAACCCCAAAATGGGCCCGCCGGCAAGATCTCCAAGTATCGCATTCGCAAGGAGATAGAGACTGGAAGGCGAAGATGAGTTGAGTATGAACGGCAGATTACATCGGTGGAAAACGTTGATGTTCCACGTGGAACAAAGAAGCGGAAGAAGCACATAATGGGGAGGATAGCCGGCGTTTGTTCCACGTGGAACAAACCAAATTGCGTGCCGCGAAGCCGGTTAGCGACGCTGCCCGATGGCCAGGATCATCTGATCGGAGTTGGGCAGATGAACTGGATCGAACCATTGGAGCTCCGGAGCCAGTCTCCAGTACACAGGCGCAGACCCCTCCGTGGTGAGCAGCACCAAATATCGCTCAACCTTTCGAAGCGCAACCGGTATGGCCAGCTCCATCTTCTCTACCGCCCGCATCGAAACTGCGTGAAAAAGGCGCCCTTGCGCCATCGTCTCCACGCGCCCGTCGAAGACGTCAGTCCCCGTACCGATTGTCCGCACGACTTCCCGCAGGAAGGAGGCTTTCTTCCCCTGCGCCTCGGCCAACGTCACGCGGATCTCGGGACGGCAGATCGCAAAGGGAATCCCCGGCAGCCCTGCTCCCGAGCCATAGTCCAGGAGGCTTGCTATGTCCACGGGGAGATGCTGGGCGGCAAAGGCACACTCCGCAAAATGGCGACGGATGATCTGTCCTGACTCCCGGATGGCAGTCAGACTCAAGCGTGCGTTCCAACGCAGCAGCAGCTCGAGGTAATTGGAGAATTGGTCGTAGCAGCTTGCGGACAATCCGGTGATGCCAGCCTCAGCAAAGGCTTCCTGAATCTCTTGTGAGCTCCCGTCAGGCTGGGAGCTCACGACTGGCTAGCGCCAATCCGCGTCGTCCGGGAAGACTCCCAGGAACGAGCCGCATCGAGAAGGGCCGCGAAGAGTGCACGCGACGTTTCACTGCTCTCGTAGGTGCGCTCCGGATGCCATTGCACCGCAACCACGAATTGCCGCGGTTCGATGCCCTCCAAGGCTTCGATCACCCCATCCACGGGACTGATCGCGGCAACCAAGAGTTGCTCTCCAGGACGGTCGATTGCCTGATGATGACTCGAGTTCACAGAAAGCTGTAGTTCTTCCTGCCCATTCCTCTCCAATAAATTGGAGAGACGGGAACCGGGCGTCACCAGCACCCGGTGAGCGTCTTGCACCGTCCGTCCGGGCTCATGATTAACGAAGGCTCCGGCGCCGGGAGCTGTACGGTCCGGGGTGTGAGGCAAATCCTGTATGAGACTGCCCCGACGCCACACATTTAACGACTGCAGTCCATAGCAAATCCCCAGGATCGGCTTCGCGTGCGCGAACGCATCCTGCAAAAGAAGATCGTCGGTGGCCTCGCGAGCCGGATCCTTGGCTGCGCATTCCTGTACTGCTTCTTGCCCATATCGCCTGGGATCGACATCCGCCGGGCTGCCCGGGTAGCAGGATGGCGGAGCACGAGGCCAGAATTTCTGCCTGCACAGCCGGCGATTCATGCAGCGAAATAGGAACTGCAATCCCTCCCGCCGCTTCGACTGCGCGTACGTACTGCGGCAGGCTGCGCTGATTGTAGGCTGCGTCGGTAGACGTTGGCTCAGGGATTGCTATGCGGGGAATAGGGGAAATCATTGAGCCTCTCTAGCTGCCGCTTCGACTACCAGGTTCGGGCCAAAGTCATCCGATCCGGCGTGGCTCTCGTAAAGTTGCCGGATCTCGCTTTGTAGTTTGGCGGTAAGCTCATCCGCTTGGCGAATGGTATATCCCGACGGATCGATGGGTTTGCCGATAACCAGTTTGACCGGTCGTGGACGGAAGTGGTGGGTGTGAATCGGCAACAGCTCATAGGTGCCAATCAGCGCCATCGGCACCAGCGGAACCCGCGCTCGTATGGATATATAAGCTGGTCCCCGCATGAAGGGCCGCATTCTGCCATCCTCGGTTCGACCGCCTTCTGGAAAGATGAAGAGGGGCAAACCTGCTTTCAGTGCCTTGATGGCACGATTGAGCCCGGCGACGGAACCGCTGCCGCTTTCTTCGTCCACAGGTATCTGGCCAGACCGATTTAGATGCCAACCGATAAATGGCCACCTCCACAAGCTCTGCTTGGCCAGGATCCGAAACTGGAAGGGAAGGCTGCCGAAGACGACTGGCGTATCCATAAACGAGGTGTGGTTGGAGGTATAAATGCCGAGGGGCAGAAAATTCTCACGTCCGATAACAGTCACAGGCGCGCCGGCGATCCGCAACGATGTTCGCGCCCATCGCCGGGCGATGCTATGTTGCATGCGGCCATCCTCTTCCACGCAAGAGGCAGCCAGCGAAATGCAGCCGAAGAATCCTGTACAGAAAAAGAATAAGGGACCGCGCACCAGGTTGGAGCTCAGCCGGCCTGCTAACGAGAGAGCCGGCAAGGTGCCGGATGGCGTGCTCATACCTCGAGCGGCTCCGTTGGCACTGGCCGCGAAGCTATCAGCAGCGGGCGCACTTGTCCCACCAGGTAAACCGAACCCGTAACGACAACCAAACCGTTTGCGGGGGTGATACGGAACGCGCTCTCGAGTGCGCTGATAGCGCCAGGTGCCCCCTCAACCTCGCTGCCGGTCGTGCGCGCTGCTGCCAGCAGATCTTCGAGCGAGGCACTGCGCAGCGAGTCAACCGGCGTCACCACCACGCGGCCGAAAAGAGGAAAGAGAATCTGGGCCAGCTCCGCGACCGGCTTGTCTTTGAGGCAGCCAAAAACCAGCGTCAAAGGTTGGCCTTTATCCAGCTGCGACACTGCCGCGCGCAGCGCCCAGGCGCCGGCAGGATTGTGGCCCACGTCCAGCAGCACATCGGCCCGGCTGCCATTGCCCGCAATGTGCTCCAGCCGCGCCGGCCAGACTGTATCGTGGATGCCGGCCTGAATATCGATGGGAGTTATATTGTAACCGTAATTGTTTCTTAACTCCACCGCCGTGGCAATGGCCAGCGCCAGATTACGCTGTTGGTGAGCTCCCGCCAGGGGGGAGTCGATCCCGATCAGCTCGCCCATCACGGAAAGCGGATAGCGATTCCGCGTGTACTGCTCAGGATGATTGTGCACCGGGATGTAGCTGGCCGCATTCACTCCGCGCACCTGCAGCCCGGTTGCGACTTCTCCCAATGCCTGGTTAGCCTCCGGGTGCTGCGGCAGCGTGATCATGACCCCATCGCGGCGCAGGATACCGGCCTTTTCCCGCGCTATCAGATCGACAGTCGAGCCCAGCCACTCGGTGTGATCAAGCGAAATGTCGGTAATCACCGATACCAGGGGCTCGACAATATTGGTCGCATCCAGTCGTCCGCCCATGCCCACTTCCACGACCGCGGTATGTACCTTGCGGGAAGCAAAATACAGAAAGCCCATGGCGGTGAGGGTCTCGAAAAAACTCGGCAGCGCAGGCAGCCGCCCGTCTCGTACCAACGCTGAGGCGATCTCCTCGACATGGAAGAAGAGGGATGCCAGGTCGTTGTCGCCGATCAGGGCGCCATCCACCTGGATGCGCTCATTGACACTGCTCAGGTGAGGCGAGGTGTAAAGACCCGTCCTATAGCCGGCCCGGGCAAGAATGCTGGCCAAGGTCGACGAGGTTGATCCTTTACCGTTGGTGCCGGCAACCAGTATTGAGGAGAAGTTACGCTCGGCATTGCCCAGCGCTGCCATAAGCGTGCGCATATGCGCCAGCTCAAATTTCCGGCGAGGCGTGCCGGGCGCAGTGTGCAATTCCTGACCGAGTGCATTCAGGCGGTCAAGGGCCGAAGCATAAGACATATATCTATTCTAGAGTGAATTCCCCGCGATCCTGCGCCAACGAGTGCAACCGTCGATGTACGGCCTTAACTTGCCGCAGGGCACATGAAGTCGAGGGCGCGAATCAGGTAACCCTTGAGGTCGCGGCGGGCTACGATCGCGTCCAGCATGCCGTGTTCGAGCAGGAACTCCGATCGTTGGAATCCCTCCGGAAGCTTTTGTCGAATCGTCTGCTCGATGACTCGTGGACCGGCGAAGCCGATCAGGGCGCCCGGCTCGGCAATGTTGAGATCGCCCAGCATGCCAAAGCTTGCGGTCACGCCGCCCGTAGTGGGGTTGGTGAGCACTGAAATATAGGGAAGCCCTGCATCATCCAGCTGCGCCAGCCCGGCGGAGACTTTAGCCAATTGCATCAAGCTGGCCACTCCTTCCATCATGCGTGCGCCGCCTGATGCGGCAACAATGATGAGCGGCTTCTTACCGTCCAGCGCCCGGTCGATAGCACGCGCGATGGTTTCTCCCACCACGCATCCCATGCTCCCGCCGATAAACGCGAACTCCATGACACTCAGGACGACGCTGTGCGGGCCGATGTTTCCCAGGGCATTCATCACCGCGTCATTGAGGCCGGTCTCACGCCGGGCTTTTTCCAGCCGGTCCCGATAGGGCTTGATATCGACGAACTCGAGCGGATCAGTGGATACGAGCTCCAGGTCAACCAGCTCGTATCCCGGCTCCAGCAGGCTGGCTATGCGGCTGCGCGCATCCAGGCGCAGATGGTGTCCGCACTTTGGGCAGACTTGGAGATTGTCTTCGAAGTCTTTCTTGAAGATGGACTGCCCACAGCCCTCGCACTTCTGCCACAGCCCCTCGGTGCGCACGTTCTTCTCCGCTGAATTCGTTTCAATCTCGTTTTCCTGCCGCTTGAACCAGGACATGTATTCCCTTTCGCCACGCGCCCCCCGCATGGCTCCCGTTGCTGCTCCAGTCCCCTGGAGCTTACCGCTGGTGCGATCTTTCTGCCTCTGATTTTGTGCAGCTTTTCCTGCTGGAGAAGCTGCCTGAATACTCTTTCTCCGGTTGGCAGCAACTGGAGAAATGCTCTGGCCGAAGTGCCGGCCTGAACGCGCCAGGGTCGCTCCCGACTTCCTGTACGCTGAGCTGGACACGACCGCGTGTGCGGCTTTCATTAAGGAAAGCCGTATGAACTTTGCCAACGCCAACAAACTCCACAGGAAATCCGGGCCTGGCGGCGGCTGGCATCAGTGCCCGATGTGGTACGGATGCCCAGCAAGTATTGTAAATGCCCGGTAGAGCTGTTCGGCCAGCACCAGGCGAGCGAGTTCGTGGGGCAGCGTCATTGGACCCAAAGACAGCACCGTCTGGGCCTGCCGCCGATCCGACCAGCCATTCGCCGGCCCAATGGCGAAAACAATCATCTGCTGGCCTGAATCCCGGCGCACCCCTAGCCACTTCGCCAGCTGTTCTGACGAGAGAGCTTCACCTCGGCTGTCAAGTAGTACCAGCCACGCCGCAGTCCGCGCTCGCTGGCGGGCCACAAAATCGAACAGCGCCTCCTCGCTACGGAAAGCAACCGCTTCGATGGCGGCATAGGGGGTTATGCGATCCAGGTATAACTTTGTGGCCGGCCCGAGCAGATCGCTCCGGCTCCGTTGGGCGACAAAAGCGAGGGTAAGGTTCAGCGCGCGCTCCCAAAAAATCTAGCTGGTTTGCTATCTGCTGCCCGCCGCTACCTGCTGCCGGACTGCGGCCATTCCCGCCCCGTCGATGCACCGCCTCGATCATGGCGTCACAACCCATGCATGAGTTGATCATCATGTGGTACAGCCGCCGGTCGGTCCAGTCCCGGTCATAGTAGCGGCGGATGTACTCCCCCCGCCGGTTGTCGGTGGCCTCAAGCTCCGCCCTGGCGTTTCCTGCGTGCTCTGGGAAGTGTTGTTCAAACCAGCGAATCTTCCTCGATAGCGACGCGTAGACGAAGATGTTGAAGACTCCCGGAAGGGATGCCAATGCGCAGGCGGCGCCGCGGCCGACAATCACACAGTTGCCGTCAGCCACGCATTGCTTCAGGTAGTTGCGCACAAACTCGACCATGCGTTCGCTATCAAAAACCTGGTCTTTGGGTGGCGCAGGCAGGCGGTCCACGCTGCCATGCCAGAAGGACTTGCCCATCCGGTAGTACCAGGGGTCAAGACGCTCATCGCATTGCTCCGCCATGCTTTTTGGAACGCCCGCCTTATGGGCGACTTCATCGATCAGGCAACGATCGATGAGTTTCCAGTGCAGCCTGTCGGCCAGACGGTGTGCGAATTCGGCTCCCTGGCTGCCGTACTCCCGTTCGATCGTGATGACCCGGACCATGGAGTATCTCTCGCAAATTGGATGCCGGACACGCCGGTGGCGTGATGCTAGCACCGGCAGAAGCAATAATCCAGAGCAAGCGCATTACCTGATTGGGCGCGTCGGGAGGGTTCCACCGAGCCCTGAAAGAGCTGATCCGGCAGAACCTCTGGGCCAGAGGGTCTCGAGTCCGCGTAAAAACTCCACCGACTAAACTCAGTCCCGAAGAGCCTGCCCGAGCTTGTCGAAGGGGACGGCTGAAAGTATCCCAGGACGCAGTCCTGGGTAGACATGCGAGCCATGACCAGTCCCGTCAGGGACGAGTTCACCTGGGCGTTCTCTTCCGCAGCTTCAGCAGTCACTGGCCGGGGTCGCACCTCAGGGCCTTCCCTTAAGGTTCGGCGAGGACAGGGTTGCGCAAACTGCCAATCCCGGCAATCTCCACCACCACATCGTCCCCTGGCTTGAGCCAGCGCTGCGGGGTGCGGCCCATGCCAACACCCGCCGGCGTACCGGTGCTGATGATGTCCCCTGGCACCAGGGGCATCATGGTCGAAATATACGAGATGAGGCGGGGCAGCTTGAAGATGAGCTCGCGGGTGTTGGACTTCTGCAGGGTTTCCCCGTTGATGGAAAGCGAGATGTCCAATGCATGAGGATCGGGGATTTCATCCTTGGAAACGATCCACGGTCCCATCGGCCCGAAGGTAGGGAAGTTCTTGCCCAGCGTCCATTGAGAAGTGGCCAACTGCACGTCACGAGCGCTGACGTCGTTGAGGATGGTATAGCCGAAGACGTGGTTTTCCCACTCTGCCTCCGGTATGTTGCGGCCGCCCTGACCGATCACGACCGCGAGCTCCGCTTCATAGTCAGGTTGCTGGCTGGCGCGCGGCAGCAGAATCGGCTGCCCGTTGCCGATGAGGGTCAGTGGGTACTTGGTGAAAACGGTAGGAAACTTGGGGGGTTCCATCTTCGATTCCGTGGCGTGGTCGCGGTAATTCAGGCCAATGCAGAGAATCTTGGAAGGCCGCAGCAGGGGAGCCTCCAGGGTGACGGAGGACAGGGGCGCGAGCAAATTCAGACCGGTCTCTTCCAATTGGAGATTGACCCCAGCCCATCTCTTAGGTCCTGCGGCGATGAAGGCCACCGCATCCGGATATCCAAGGGGATTGAGAGGGAAGACATGGCCGTCCTTGAGGAGTGCCGGGCCAGTGGATGCATCGCGACGATAAGTGATTAGGCGCATCCATCGATTGTCCATCGCCGGGCAGAGGAATGGGTAAAAAATTGTGGAATTGCCACGCGTACAGGCTGCGGAAACTCCAGTAGGGCAGTGGCTTTGCCTGCGGGAGAAACTTGCGGGTCGGATTGAATCCCGATGGGACAGAAGCAAAGCTTTTCGCTCTGCCATGAGCGCAAGGCAGTCAGAACGCGACCGCAGGAAACTGCATCTGCCTACAATGGGGTGTTGGAGGTGTAATGGCGAAGCCGAACGAGGGACGAAGCCGGGTTGTCATTCAGAACGTAGAACCTGAACTGGACTGTGGGCGGTTTCCCATTAAGCGAATTGTCGACGACACGGTCTCCGTGCAAGCCGATGTCTTCGGCGACGGGCATGACGAGGTGCGTGCGCGGCTGCTTGTGGAAGCAGGCAGGAGATCCAGACTGGCAGTCGACCGAAATGCGGTCGCTGGGAAACGACCGTTGGCAGGGAGAATTCACCGTCCGGCAAGTCGGCCGGCTATCGCTACACGATTGTGGGTGAGGTCGATCATTTCGGAACCTGGCGCAGCGACCTCAAGAAGCGCATAGCTGCGCAACAGGATCTCAAAGTGCCGTTTGCCACCGGCGCTATTCTTCTCGAACAGGTGCAGGCCCGGGCAACGAAGAAGGACAGCGCAAAACTGGCAACCTGGGCTAAGGCACTCAGAACCGGAAAAGATGACTCCGCAACCGCTGAACTCGCATTGCAGGATGAGCTCGCGGAGATGGTCAAACGATATCCGAATACTGCGCTCGAGACCCGCTACGACCACGAACTGGAAATTGTCGTTGACCGGGAAAGGGCGCGCTTTTCCAGCTGGTATGAGCTCTTCCCGCGATCCTGGTCAACCGTCCCAGGTAAGCATGGCACTCTGCGCGACGTGACCGCCCGGATGGACTACGTGGCAGAAATGGGTTTTGACGTCCTCTATCTGCCCCCGATCTCCCCGATCGGAAAAAGCTACCGCAAGGGCAAGAACAATGCAGTCGAAGCCGCGACCGGGAGACGAGGGCAGCCCTTGGGCAATCGGCTCGGCGGAGGGAGGCCACACTGCGATCCATCCCGCCCTCGGCACCATGGCCGACTTCCAGGACCTGGTAAAGCGGGCCATCCAACTGAAAATGGAAATCGCCCTCGATATCGCCTTTCAATGCTCGCCGGATCATCCCTGGGTGACGGAACATCCCGAGTTCTTTAAGAAGCGTCCCGACGGATCGATTCAGTATGCGGAGAACCCGCCCAAGAAGTATCAGGACATCTATCCGCTGGACTTTGAATCTTCCAACTGGCAGGGGCTCTGGGAGGCCCTCAAGGGTGTCTTCAGCTTTTGGATGGATCAGGGCGTGCGCATCTTCCGCGTAGACAACCCGCATACCAAGGCGTTCCCTTTCTGGCAGTGGGTTATCCCCGAGCTGAAGGCGAAGGACCCCGGAGTCTTGTTTCTGGCCGAGGCCTTTACCCGGCCGCGGGTAATGGAGCGGCTGGCTAAGCTCGGCTTTTCCCAGTCCTATACCTACTTCACCTGGCGCGACTCCAAGGACGAGCTTACGCAATATATGTTGGAGCTCACCACTACCCCCGTTCGGGAGTACTTCCGCCCCAATTTCTGGCCTAACACCCCCGACATCCTGCCCATCCATCTACAGACCGGGGGCCTACCGGCCTTTCGCAGCCGTCTGGTGCTGGCCACGACTCTTACGGCGAATTACGGGATCTACGGACCGGCTTTCGAGTTGGGAGAAAACACCCCCTTCAAGCCGGGCGGCGAAGAATATCTGAACTCAGAGAAATACGAGATCAAGACCTGGGATCTGACGCTTCCCACCAGCCTGAAACCGCTCATCACCCGGCTGAATCAGGCCCGGCAGCAAAACAAGGCGCTGCAAAGCAATGAGCGGCTGCATTTCCATTTCACGGATAACCCAGCGCTCATCTGCTACTCCAAGCGCACGGCAGACGGGAGCAATACGATCCTCGTGGTGGTCAACCTCGATCCTTTTGTGGTTCAGACGGGCTGGGTTTCCTTGGATTTAGGGGTGCTCGGGCTCGCTCCGGGCGATACATTTGAAGTCTACGATCTGCTGGCGGATCATTCCTATCGCTGGCAGGGATCTAGGAACTACGTTGCTCTGCGGCCGGCGGAGGCGCCGGCGCATCTCTTCCGCGTGCTGCCTTAAGAAAACGGCAGGACCGATCATATCACTGTGATAGTTACAATTCGCCCAGGCGCCAAGCCGGGGAGGCACGATTGAAGCAACCGGGAAGCGCGGCGGACCCGCTCTGGTACAAGGACGCGATCATTTACGAGTTGCACGTCAAGGCATTCATGGACGGCAACAACGACGGCATTGGCGATTTCCAGGGATTACTCAGCAAGCTCGATTACCTGCAGGACCTGGGAGTCACGTGCCTCTGGTTGCTTCCGTTCTTCCCCTCGCCCCTACGCGACGACGGCTACGATATCTCCGATTACCTCAGCGTGCACCCGAACTATGGCACCATGGAGGACTTCCGGGAGTTCCTGATCCAGGCGCATAGCCGCGGTCTGCAAGTGATGATTGAGCTGGTCATCAATCACACTTCCGACCAGCATCCCTGGTTCCAGCGGGCCCGCCTCGCTCCTAAAGATTCGCCCGAGCGCGACTTCTACGTGTGGAGTGATACCGATCAAAAATATACCGGCGCGCGCATCATCTTTACGGATACCGAGAAATCCAATTGGACCTGGGATCCTGACGCCCAACAGTACTACTGGCATCGCTTTTTCTCGCATCAACCAGACCTGAACTATGACAATCCGGCCGTGATCGAAGAAGTGGTAAAGGTCATGCGCTACTGGCTTGACATGGGCGTGGATGGGCTGCGCGTCGATGCCATTCCCTACCTGGTGGAGCGCGAAGGCACCAACTGCGAGAATCTTCCCGAAACCCACGCGGTGATGAAGCGCATTCGCGCCGAGATTGACAAGGCATACGCCGGCCGAACGATTCTCGCCGAAGCGAACCAGTGGCCCGACGATGTCCGTATCTACTACGGGGACGGCGATGAGTGCCACATGGCATTTCACTTTCCACTTATGCCCCGGATGTATATGGCGCTGCGCCAGGAAGATCGCCTGCCCATCACCGACATCATGGCGCAAACGCCGGAGATTCCCCACAACTGCCAATGGGGGCTGTTTCTGCGCAATCATGATGAGCTGACGCTGGAGATGGTGAGCGATGAAGAGCGGGACTACATGTACCTGGCCTACAGCGCAGATCCGCGCATGCGCATCAACGTCGGCATCCGGCGGCGCCTGGCGCCATTGGTGGACAACAGCCGGCGCCGCATCGAGCTGCTGAATAGCCTGCTCTTCTCCTTTCCCGGCACGCCTATCGTTTACTACGGCGATGAGATCGGCATGGGCGACAACATCTACCTCGGCGATCGCAACGGGGTGCGCACCCCGATGCAGTGGAACGGCGACCGCAACGCCGGCTTCTCCCGCGCCGTGCCCGCGAAGCTGTACAGCCCGGTGGTCATGGACCCGGTTTGGGGCTACGAGGCAATCAACGTGGAAGCGCAGCAGGGCGACCCGTCTTCGCTCCTGAGCTGGATGCGCAACATGATCGCCCTGCGCAAGCTCTTCCAGGTCTTTGGCCGCGGGACTTTGAGTTTTCTTAATCCGGCCAACCGTAAAATTCTCGCCTACATCCGCGAGTATCAAAACGAAAGAGTTCTCTGCGTGGCCAACCTCTCCCGCTTTGCCCAACCGGTGGAGTTGGATCTGGCCCCGTTCGCCGGCATGGTGCCGGTCGAGATGCTGGGCTATGTCGAATTCCCTCGCATCCGCACTGCTCCCTATCCCTTGACCGTTGGGCCCTACGGCTTTCTGTGGCTGGAATTGCAGCCCTCGCCGGAGCCTGTGCCTAGTCTCGACAATGACGGGGAAACCGAACTCGAGATCAACTCCACTACGGACTGGATGAGCGTTCTTGAGGGCAACGGCCGCAGGGAACTGGAGGAGTCGGTGCTGCGGGGGTATCTGGCCCGGCAGCGTTGGTTTGGCGGCAAGTCGCGTCCCATCTCCGGCACTAGAATTGAAGACTGGGCAATCTTCAACCAGGGCGTCAGCGCACTGGCCCTGGTCGAGATCCAATATGCTGAAGGGGAGAGCGACACCTACCTGGTCACTCTAGGATTACTCTTCGGCAAGGCGGCGGACGCGCTGCGCGAAGAGTCGCCCAACGCCCTGTTGGCGCGTGTAACGACCTCCGCGGATGAAGGCGTGCTTCATGAGGCGGTCTTTAACGATAGCGCCAGCGAAGCGCTCCTGGCGCTGATCGCAGGGGGTGCGCAGGTTCCCTCGCGTGAGGGCGTCATCCTGGGAGTGCCTAGCACCACGCTCTCTCAATTACAGGGCCCATCCCGGGAGGTGCCGCGGCGCGGCTCCGCGGAGCAAAGCAACACCTCGATTATCTTCGGCGACCACTTGATTATGAAGTTGTTCCGTAGGCAGCAAACCGGTCCCAATCCCGACACGGAAATCGGAAGTTACCTCACCGAGCAAACCCACTTCACCCATATCGCACCCTTCGGTGGTGCTATCCAATACACGCGCAAAGGACAGGAGCCATCGACGCTGGCCATGTTGCAAGGCCTGGTCACCAATGAAGGCGATGGATGGAGCTGGACCCTGGAAGAGTTAGACCGCTACTTCGAGGCCAGCGCGGCGCAGAGTTTCGCTCAGGGGGGAGTCATCGAGGAGCAAGCCGGCCTGCTCCAGTTGAGTGAAGCCCCGGAGACGAGGCTCGCGCGCGAGCACGTGGGCCCGTATCTCGATGCGGCTGCGCTGTTGGGCAGACGAACGGCGGAGTTGCACTTGGCCCTAGCCTCGCCAACCCAAAACCCCGCGTTCATGCCTGAACCGCTCACCTCCCAGGACATCGACCGGCTGCGCGAGGATCTGATCCTGCATGCCGGCAGCGCCTTCGATGCACTCAAGGAAAATGTAGCCCGTCTGCCCGACGGCGTTCTGGAAAGGGCCGGCCTGGTGATCAGCCGCAGGACTCTCGTGCTCGACCGCTTCCGCCAATTGGCTGCAAAACAAATCGATGCGCTGCGCACCCGCATCCACGGGGACTATCATCTTGGACAGGTGCTGCGATCCAAAGGCGACTTCGTCATTTTGGACTTCGAGGGTGAGCCGGCGCGGACGCTTGCCGAGCGCCGAACGAAGCAGTCCCCGCTCAAAGACGTCGCGGGTATGCTGCGTTCCTTCAGCTACGCGGCCTTTTCCGCCCTGATGAAGTACACCACGCGGCGTCCGGAAGATTTTCATCGGCTGGAGCCGTGGGCGCGCCTGTGGGAGCAATCGGTCTCGTCGGCTTTCCTGCGCACCTACTGCGAGTTTGCCAAGGGGGTTCCAGTGGTTCCATCGGAACCGCTGCTCTTCCAGCAACTACTGGAAGCCTATGTAATCGACAAAGCGCTCTATGAGCTGGTCTACGAGTTGAATAACCGGCCTAATTGGGTATTGATCCCGTTGACGGGGATATTGGGCTTGCCGCTGTAGCGATCATGCGCGGCGGAACATTGCGAGTGAGTTACAGGTAAGATCCGAGAGGGGAGCCGAAGGTACAAGCATGGCGAAGTTAGAGCTTTCGGAAGAAACGAAAACAGGGATCGAGGCCGTAGGGGCCGCCGATCTGCTCATCGCGGTCGCGGTGCAGGTGGACGCCGATCAGCTCCGGGCCGCGGCCGCAAAAAGCGTGCTCGCCATGGATGCGGCCGATCATACGTCCGCTCTGCGCACCGTGGTGGCGTTTCCGGGCGTAAGCAAGGTGGAGGCTGCGGAACAAGGCGAGATCGAGCGCGATCAGGCCGCTGAAGGGAATCATTTACGCTTTCTGCCGTATTCGCTTCCTTCCGGCGGTCCCTCGAGAATTTCCTGGCTTGCGCCGGCGAGCACCTATCAGACGCTGTTTGGCATGGCGCGCGAGCTGGGGGTGAGCGCATGCGCCGTGATCGGTTTCGATCTTGGGGCGCTCGAATCAAATTTTCTGGGGCCGATGCTGGCGCCGGTGCTGGAGAAGCGCTGCGAACTCGCCATGCCGCTCTATCCAATGGGAAAGTTCGATGGCCTGCTGAACTCGAGCATCCTGGCTCCCCTTACCCGAGCGCTGTATGGCAAGCGGGTGCGCTTCCCGCTGGCCCCCGACTTCTGCATTTCAGCCAAGATGCTTCCCGAGCTTGAAGTGGCCCTGCAGCGAACCACCGCCCAGGGGCAAGATCTATTTTGGCCGGCGACTGAGGCGGCCATGCGCGACTGCGGCATTTGCCAGGTACATGTGGATACCAGGCATGTGCCGGCTGCGGATGGCGTCGATCTAAGCACCATATTGGCCCAGACCGTTGGCCCGTTGTTCGCGGAGATGACGACCAATGCCCCTCTCTGGCAACGTGTCCGGGGCTCGCAGCCGGTGGCAACCTCGGGTGTTGCCGTGGCCCCCCCAGCGGACGGACACCCGGCAGACACGACTCCCATGCTGGAGACATTCCAGCTCGGCTTCCGCAATCTGCAGGAGGTCTGGTCCCTGGTGCTGCCGCCGGTTACGCTTCTCGAGCTCAAGCGGTTGGCCCGGGTGAGCCTGGATCGCTTCCACATGCCCGATGAGCTCTGGGTTCGCATCATCTACGACTTCGCCTTGGCCCACCGGTTGCGTACGCTCAGCCGGACCCATTTGTTAGGGGCACTCACGCCGTTGTACTTGGGGTGGGTGGCCTCCTATGCGCTGGAAGTAGGCAGCGCCAGCCCCGCGGAGGCAGAGCAAAGGTTGGAAAAACTTGCTCGCGCCTATGAAGATGGCAAGCCCTACTTATTATCGCGGTGGCGTTGGCCAGACCGCTTCAACCCATAGGGCAGGAGGAGAAGATTATGTGGACTCAGGTGTCACAGTCGCTGCACGAATCGATGTCTCGGGTCATCAGCCGCATCGCCACGTTGCTTCCGGGCATTCTCGCGCTTATCGTCGCCGTCCTGTTCTTCGCCGCCATCGCCTGGCTGCTGGCGTGGCTGGTGCGTTCGTTGTTGACGGCGATCCGCATCGACGAACGGCTGGCGCGCGGAACCAATGCCATCGCCGAATGGTCACCCACCTATACTCCCACCACTCTGATCACGCGTATCGTTTTCTGGTGCGTCGTCCTGGTAGGTTTCCTGGTTGGATTGGAGGCCTTTGGCGCGTCCTCAGACAACCTGCTCACCGCGCGGCTACTCGGTTACATCCCCAACGTCGTGGGCGCGGTTGTGCTGCTCATCCTGGGCAACGTCATTGCGCGCTTTCTGTCCCGCAGCGTGCTCATTGGCGCAGTAAACATGAATCTGCATTATGCGCGCCTGTTGAGCCTGGGCATCAAGTGGCTGGTGCTGGTGCTGACCGCCGCGATGGTGCTCGATCACCTGTCGATCGGCGCTGCGATTGTGGATCTGGCCTTCGGCATTCTCTTTGGCGGCATCGTTCTGGCGTTGGCGCTCGCAGTGGGCCTGGGCTCCCGCGACCTGGTGAGCCGCTCGCTCGAACGGGAAGCGGCCCGTCCTGCGCCTGAAACCATGCCCGAAGAGCAGTTCCGTCATTTCTAGCTCTGTCCTTATCTGTGAGAAGGTTGTATCAAAGATATGAACAGAAAGAGCGTAGGAGCAGGGGCGCCCGTGAAGGTCGCCATTTTGGGCTTTGGTACGGTGGGCACGTCTGCGGCTCGTATTTTGTGTGAGCACCCGCCGCAGGGTGTCGCGCTCGGCTGCATCTTCAACCGCGGAATCGATCGTAAACGTGTCCCCTGGATTCCCTCTTCCGTCGTGTGGACAGAAAACTTCGACGAGGTCCTCGCCTCCAATCCCGATATCGTCGTGGAGTTGGCAGGGGGGCTGAATCCTGCCGGCGAGTGGGTGCGGCGGTCGCTTGCGGCCGGCAAGTCGGTGGTCACGGCCAACAAGAAAATGATTGCCGAGCAGGGTCCCGCCTTGGAAGAGCTAGCCCGGCGGCATGGCTGTCAGCTGCTTTACGGCGCAGCGGTGGCAGGCGGTGTTCCTGTCATTCCTGCAGTGCAGCAGGGGCTCGCCGGCGACCGCATCACACGCTTCCACGGCATTTTGAACGGCACTTGCAATTTCATTCTCAGCAACATGGAAGCGGGCGCCGAATTTGATCCCACGTTGCGCGAAGCGCAGCAGCGTGGTTACGCCGAAGCCGATCCCACAGAAGATGTCGATGGTTTCGATGCCCGCGCCAAGCTGGTGATCCTCTCCCGCATTGGACTGCGCGTGGAGGTCCTGCCGGAGGAAGTTGCGTGCCGCACCATCCGCGATGTATCCGCCATTGACTTCGCTTATGCCAAGGAACTGAACTGCACCATCCGGCAGATTGCGCGTGCGGAGGTCAGAAATCAGGAACTGTTAGCCACGGTTGGGCCCATGCTGGTCCCGCGCAGCTCCCCCTTGTCGTGGTCGCGGGGCACGGAAAACATGGTTATTTCGGGTGGCCAATACGGAGGTGAAACTGTCTTCTCCGGCCACGGGGCCGGAGGCAATCCCACGGCGGTTGCCGTCATCTCGGATGTGCTGGCGATCGCGCATGGCGGCTGTCCCGTGACCATTACCAGCACCAGGGCTCGTGTCGACGGCGATTTTGTCGTGCCGCATTACATCCGGTTCGTGGTCGATGACCGGCCCGGCATCGTGGCGGCGATCGCCGGCGACCTTGCGGGCCAGCACATCAACATCAATGCCATCCTGCAAAAGCCAGGCTATCCGAAGGATCGCCTGCCCTTTGTGGTGACGGTCGAACCCTGCAAGAGCTCAGCGTTGAAAGCAGCGCTCGCCAAAATCGCGGAGATGGATTGTATGCAGGCCCCACCCTTCGATCTGCAGATGCTGGAAGAGACAATCGCTTAAAGTTCTGCTACGGAAGAAAGTGGAACCGCAGGTCCTCCACTGCGCTTCCACGGCAGCCAATTTGCCTACGGCAAGTTGAGAAAGAAAAGACACGGCAAAATCGCCATGGAGGCGAGGCCTGGAGGGCCGACCGCTAAACGTGAGCCCAGCCCGGAAGGGCTGGGGCTCAATCCCGAAGATGATCCGAGCACCGTAGGTGCGGCACTAAACCAGGGTCCGCTCGCACCCGTGTCATTAGGAGCGCAGCCGAGGGACCTGCGGTTCCACTCCTCGTTGCAGAAAATCAAAACCCTAAAACAGGATGTGGCTCGTAAGGCTCTTCGAGCGCTTTCATCTCGTTCTCATCCAAGTGAATTTTCAGCGCCTCGATCGCCTGATCCAAATGGGCCATCTTGCTCGCCCCGATAATCGGTGCACTCACGCCAGGCTTCGCCAGGATCCATGCCAAAGCTACTTGCGAATTCTGTACCCCTCGCTTGGTCGCAATTTCGGTCAGCCGGTCCACCACTGTGAAGTCCGATGGACGATAGTAAAGCTTCTGCGCAAAATCATCAGTCTTGGCGCGAATCGTTTCCCCGCGGTTTTCGCTATTCCGGTTCCCCGCCAAAAAGCCGCGCGCCAGCGGGCTCCAGGGAATAAGCCCCACGCCCTCCTCCAAACAAAGCGGAATCATCTCCCGCTCTTCTTCCCGATAGACCAGGTTGTAGTGGTTCTGCATGGTTACAAACCGAGCGAGTCCCATCCTGTCTGACGTCTGGAGCATTTTCAGGAACTGCCATGCGTACATGGACGACGCGCCGATGTAGAGCGCCTTGCCCGACCGCACCACCTGATCCAGCGCCTCGAGCGTCTCTTCGATGGGAGTGTGGGGATCGAAACGGTGGATCTGGTAAAGATCGACATAGTCGGTCCGCAAGCGGCGCAGACTATCGTCAATGGCATGCATAATGTGCTTGCGCGAAAGGCCTTGTTGGTTCGGATCGTCTCCCATCGCGTTGAAGACTTTGGTCGCGATCACCAGCTTGTCTCGCGAAGGGCCATACTCCTTCAGCGCTCGCCCAGTGATCTCCTCGCTGACTCCGAGCGAATATACATCTGCTGTATCAAAAAAATTGATGCCGGCTTCAATCGCGCGGCGGTAGAACGGCCGTGACTCCTGATCCTCAAGCACCCATTCGCGCCACTTCTTCGAGCCGTAGGTCATGGTTCCGAGGCAAATCCGGGAAACCTTTAGTCCGGTCGAACCAAGGTTGACGTATTCCATTGCACCTCCTCAGGTGTCAGGCGCTCATCGAGCTGGAAGTATTGGGGCAGGGTTTAGCGAAAAACTCTGCGGCCATAGAGTAAACGCAGGTTGCTACACTTTCGGCGGGGATAACGATGCAGTTGTCACAGCGGAAGGCACTGTCTTGCAACTCTTTCAGCCACTAGCCAATTCCCCATGGGAGCGCCGCCCCTCCCTTTGTCATCCCGCCTGCCCCGGCGTGCCGTGGGAGCGTACTCCGGGTTTCCTACTACGCAGCACCAACCAACGGCCACGTATGCGGCTTTCTTTTAAAGAAAGCCGCACGAGCTTTATCGATACCCCCTAAGCTTGACAGGAAATCCGGAGGTAGCCGAGGGACCTGCAGTTTCAGCTAGTGGCGGCAACAATTTGAAGCGGCCAAACTACCCTTTGTGCGCACTGGCCAACTTCACCTGTGCCTCGTGAATCACTTCGTTGGCCTCTTTATACTTATCTGGATCCTCACCGGCCTCGTTCCACATCTTCTCGCCGCTTTCCAGTTGACGCTGCGCCTCGCCGGTATCGATCTCCTCGGGTTTAATCGCGTTTTGCGCCAGGATAGTCACCCGATCCGGCAGCACTTCGACAAAACCCCACACCACAAAATAGGTTTGATCGCCGCTGCTTCCGCCATGCAGTCTCACTTCGCCCACGCCCAGCTCGGCCAGCAACGGAGCATGCCCGTAGAGCACCTCCATGTACCCGGACTTCGACGGTAACTCAACCGCGTCTGCGCTCTCGTCGATCAATATCCGGTCCGGCGTCACCAAGCGGACGTGTAGTTGATTGTCTGTCTCTGCCATGGTTACTTACTCTGCATGCTCTTGGCTGCTTCGAGCACTTCCTCGATGGTGCCTTTCATGTAAAAAGCCTGCTCGGGAATGTTGTCGTGCTTGCCCTCGATGATCTCTTTGAAGCTCCGCACCGTATCCCCAACCTTGACGTACTTTCCGGGAGCGCCGGTAAAGACTTCCGCCACGTGGAACGGCTGGGAGAGGAAGCGCTGCACCTTTCGCGCGCGACTAACGGTGAGCTTGTCCTCATCGGAAAGCTCATCGATTCCCAGAATCGCGATGATGTCCTGCAGGTCTTTGTAGCGCTGCAACAGCCGCTTCACGCCCTGCGCCACCGCGTAGTGTTCCTCGCCGACCACGCGAGGGGAAAGAATCCGCGAAGACGAGGCCAGAGGATCCACCGCTGGATAGATTCCGATCTCGGTCAACGCCCGCGAAAGCACCGTGGTCGCATCCAGGTGGGCAAACGTGGTCGCCGGCGCCGGATCCGTTAAGTCATCGGCCGGCACATAGATCGCCTGCACCGATGTTACGGACCCTTTCTTAGTGGAGGTGATTCTCTCCTGCAGTTCGCCCATCTCCGTGGCCAGGTTGGGCTGATACCCTACCGCCGAGGGCATGCGGCCCAGCAAGGTCGAAACTTCAGAACCCGCCTGGGTGAAGCGGAAGATGTTGTCGATGAACAGCAGCGTATCGCCGCCTTGTTCGTCGCGGAAATATTCGGCAATGGTCAGAGCGCTGAGCGCGACGCGCAATCGGGCTCCTGGTGGCTCCGTCATCTGGCCATAAACCAGCGCTGCTTTTGACTTCTCGCGATCCTTCGAATTAATAACGCCCGATTCCTCGAACTCATTCCAAAGGTCGGTTCCCTCACGGGTACGTTCGCCCACGCCGGCGAAGACCGAAACGCCACCGTGCTTGCTGGCCACGTTGTTGATCAATTCCTGAATGATGACTGTCTTGCCCACGCCGGCGCCGCCGAAGAGACCAATTTTTCCGCCTTTCAAGAACGGCTGGATCAGATCGATGACCTTCACTCCGGTCTCGAACATCTCTTCCGCCGTCGCCTGCTCCTCGAATGAGGGAGCGGCACGGTGGATCGGCCATCTCTCTTTTGCATTGACCGGGCCTAACTCATCCACCGGCTCGCCGATCACGTTAAGGATGCGGCCGAGTGTTGCGACGCCTACCGGGACCGTAATCTGGGAGCCGGTATCGATGCACTTCATGCCCCGTACCATGCCCTCGGTCGACTCCATCGCCACGCAACGAACCCGGCCTTCGCCAATGTGCTGCTCGACTTCCAAAATCACGTTGACCGGGTGCGGGACAATGAAGCCTTCGCTGGTCACACGCAGTGCCTGGTAGATCGAGGGCATGGTTGCCTCTTCGAACTGCACATCGACTGCCGGTCCGGATATCTGAATCACCTTGCCTATGTTTTCTGCCATAAATCCTCTTCCCCTCAGCGGCTAAAGACGCTCTCATCCTGGGGCCATTTATGGACGGCCTAAAAGCCGTCCCCTTCAACTCCGTTGTTTCTCGGGATGAAGGGGTACGGGCTTTAGCCCGTACATTGACCCTGCGATACAAATTGGGTTTTAGCCTCTGAGGGAGCGGATTTCCTCTTCCTCAGGGCCTTCCCGTAATAAGTTCCCTAGAGAGCCGCCGCACCGCTGACAATCTCGATAATCTCTTTGGTGATCGCAGCCTGACGCACCCGGTTCATGGTGAGGGTCAGCGAATCGATCATCTCCGAGGCATTGTTCGTGGCCGCATCCATAGCCGTCATGCGCGCGGCCTGCTCAGCGGCGGTGGACTCAATCACTGCGTGATAGATCTGGGTGGTCACATACTGCCGCAACAAGCCATCCAGCAACTCCCTGGGCGGCTGCTCGTAGATGTAGTCCACTTCCGCAGTCCCAAAAGTCTTTGCTTCCCGGTCAGCCTCAGCAGTGTCCGCCTCTTTGAGGCTAATGCCCGCGGACGCTGCGGCGAGTGCCGCCTGCTCGCGCTCCTCCTGGGTCATCTCCACCGCCTGCTCAACGGAATGCTCTCCTACCTTCATGATGGGCAGAATGCGCTCCACCACTACCCGTTGGGCAATCACGGATTTGAATTCGTTGTACACCAGGTAGGCGGCGTCGATCTCCTGCTCCACATAACGATGGACAACTTCGCGTCCCAACTCGGCTACCCGGTCGAAGCTGGGCTTATCCAGCATGCCGGGATAATCACCCGCTACCTCGATCCGGTCCTTGCGTTCCCCTCGACGCTTGATGTCCGGGGGCGGGACCGTCGAACCAGGCATGCGCTTTTGGTGGTCGGCGTCGTTAGGGTCAGGTTGTTCGTCTATGAATGTCGCGGTGCCGTAGCGGCGTCGAAAAAGATCCCGGCTCTTGCGGCCGATCGCAGCTATGTCGATCTCCCCGTCCGCGGTGTCGGCGATAAAACGAAAGGTAGCCTTGGCAATATTGCCGTTGAAGGCGCCGGCAAATCCTTTATCACCGGAAACTACGATCAGCAAAACCCGCTTCTCTTCGCGCTCCAGCAATAGCGGGTGACGCACCTCGCCCGTCGCCGGATCGTACAGATCGATATGACGCATCAACGAACCGATGACGCTGGCCAGCATGTTGGCGTAGGGACGCGCAGAAACCGCGCGCTCCTGGGCACGGCGCAGCTTGGCTGCGGCAATCATCTTCATTGCCTTGGTGATCTGGCGCGTGCTCTTTACACTGCGAATGCGCCGGCGCAAATCGAGGACATTGGCCATGGTTATGCGGTCTTCTTCTCGTCTGCTTTCTTCTTCTCTTCTTCTGAGAGCGCCTTCACCGACGACTCTTTCAGCTTCGCATCCCGATGCTCAGCGACGAAATTCGCTTTGTACTCGTCCAGAGCTGATTTGATGCGGTTCTTCAAATCATCGTCCAAGGACTTCTTGGTGGCTATATCGTTCAGTAATGCAGACTGTGCCGAATCCAGATACGGATAAAGGCCGGCCTCAAAAGCGTGGATCTCTTCCACCTTCAGATCATCGAGGAAGCCGTTGGTGCCGGCGTAAATGACAACGATCTGTTTCTCCGTGGTCAGGGGAGAAAACTGTGGCTGCTTCAAAATTTCCGTAAGCCGCTGGCCGCGGTTGAGCTGATTTTGTGTGACCTTGTCCAGGTCGCTGCCGAACTGCGCGAATGCTGCCAGCTCTCTGAACTGCGCCAGGTCAAGCTTCAAGGTTCCCGCCACCTGCCGCATAGCCTTGATCTGGGCGCTGCCACCAACACGGCTGACAGAGAGGCCGACATTCACTGCGGGGCGAACGCCGGAGTTGAATAGATCCGTCTCCAAATAAATCTGTCCATCGGTGATGGAGATGACGTTGGTCGGAATGTAAGCGGAGACGTCTCCCGCCTGGGTTTCGATAATCGGCAGCGCAGTCAGCGAGCCCCCACCCTTGGCATCGCTCATCTTGGCCGAACGCTCCAATAGGCGCGAGTGGAGATAGAACACATCGCCGGGGTACGCTTCACGGCCAGGGGGACGCCGCAGCAGCAACGAAATCTCACGATAGGCCACGGCATGCTTGGAGAGATCGTCATAGATGATGAGCGCGTGACGGCCGTTGTCCCGGAAAAACTCGCCCATGCTGGTGGCGGCATACGGGGCCAGGTACTGCATCGGCGCCGGCTCTGACGCGGAAGCTGAAACCACGATGGTGTAGTCCATCGCCCCATACTCGGTGAGCGTTTGCACTACCTGGGCCACCGAAGATCGCTTCTGCCCGATAGCGCAGTAAATGCAGATCAGGTTGTTCTTCGCGCTGTTGATGATGGTGTCAAGCGCAACTGCCGTCTTTCCTGTCTGCCTGTCGCCGATAATCAGCTCGCGCTGTCCACGGCCAATCGGGATCATGCTGTCGATCGCCTTGAGGCCAGTCGACATGGGCTCCCGCACTCCCTGCCGGTCCACGACGCCCGGAGCGATCCTCTCGATGGGCGCCAGTTCGGTTCCCTCAATGGGTCCACGGTTATCGATCGGCTGCCCCAGCGCATTGACTACACGGCCAATGAGCGCGTTGCCTACCGGCACGCTCATGATCTCGCCGCTGCGCTTGACCTCGTCTCCCTCGCGCAGGATGCTGTAATCGCCCAGGATGACGCAGCCCACCTGATCCTCATCGAGGTTCATCGCCAGGCCTTCCACACCGTGGGGAAATTTCAGCATCTCTCCCGCCATGGCCTTATCCAGGCCGTGGAGACGGGCGATTCCGTCGCCCAGGGAAATGATGGTCCCTACCTCATCGACGCTGATCTCTGCGTCGTAGTTTTGAATCTGCTCCTTCAGGAGCTGTGTGATCTCGTCTGCGTTGATCTGAGCCATAGCGTTCTTCCGTCAATTCTCAATTTGCTTGTAATCGGCCCGTTGTGTTCCACCGGCGCGTTTGTTATCGGGGTTAGCTGGAAACCAGCCGCTCTTTCAAGCGTTCTAGACGTCCCCGTATCGAGCCGTCATAGATGGTGCTGCCAATGCGCACGATCGCTCCGCCGATGAGCGACTTGTCCTCGCGGAAGGTTGCGTTGACCCGGTTGTTGCCGGCCAGCACGGAGACTTGCCCTTCCAGCTCTGCCCGTTCCTGATCTTCCAGAGGGCGTGCCGTCACCACCTCGGCATCGGAGATCGACAAACGCCGGTTCATCTCCAGCCGGTACTCCTCAAGAATTTCTGCCAGCGCTCCCAGCCGTTCGTGCCTGATCAGAACCGCCAGGAAATTTCTCACCTTGGGCCCACAGCCGATGCGGCCGTTAACTTTGTCCAGGATCGCCACTCTCCGCGTTGCAGGGATGGAGGGATTCAACAGAATCTCTCTGAGATCCTTGCTGCCCGCGAACGTGGCGGCAAAATCTTCCAGCTGCTGCTCAACCTCTGCAGTGTTCAGCTTCGCGTCCAACACTACATCGGCCAAGGCGCGGGCATATCGAGCGGCGAAGACAGCCATCAGCTTTCCCCTCTGCCCTGCGCGTGCTGGCCGAGGCTTTGCGCAAACTCCTGCAGCAGGCCGCGATCATCGTCTTCTGTCAGCACCAATCTTTGGGCCGCGCGATCCACGGCTAACCCTGCGGCAAACCGCTTGAGATCCCTCTGCGCGGCGCTGGCCGCTGCGGCAATATCTTTGCTCGCCGATTCGACGATCCGCCGCCGCTCCTCTTCAATCGAGGCTTTGATGCGCGCTTCATCATCGACGCTATCCTTCTCCGCCTGCTTGCTGATGGCCGCGATCTCCTCGTCCAAACGTCCCAACCTCTGCTCAATCGCCGCCAGGCGTTGATGGGCCTGCTCGGTCGCCGTCCGCGCATCCAGCAGCCGGTGCTGGATGCTTTCCCGGTTTGCGCGGAAAGTCTTGGGCAGGTATTTCGACAGCGCATAAAGAACGGCGCCGGCGAGAATGGCGAAGTTCAGGTATTCGAATAGGCGCGCCGCAGACTCCTTATCCAGGTGCAACCAGCGCGCGATCAACTTTACTGAGGCCGAATGGCGATAAACGTCATCGCCTGATTCCAGTTCCGTGGTTCCCTCACTGGGCAGGCTAGCCACGCGGTCGTCAGGCTTAGGGGAATCCGCGGCCGGAGCAGCATCGCCCACCTGCCCGGATTTCCTGTGAAGCTCGTTGGCGTTGACCAACTTCATGCGGCTTTCCTTAATGAAAGCCGCACTCGCGGACGATGGTTGGGGCAGCGTACAGGAAATCCGGGCCTGCAAGGCCCACGAAGCCGTTCCGGGGAGGCAAAGTGCGCCACCCAGGCACAGCAGGAAAACTAAAAAGAAGGGCAATCGGGAGAAGTTCAACGGACTCTCCCCACAGCTGCACTGCTTTTCGGGAGGATGGCCGCGAGAATCTCATTGGCCAGTTCGTCGATCGAGTCTTTGATGGTGGCGTGGGAGGCGTCGGTTTGTGCCTGCAGGGCCGATTTGGCCTCTTCGACTTGGCGCTGGGCGGCTCCGTGGGCTTCCGCGATCGCGTTGTCGCGTTCCCGGGTCCACTGTTGCTGCTTCAGTTGCCGCGCCTGGAAGATCCTGGAACGCGCAGCCCGCAGCTGCGCCTCGTATTCCTGGGTCTTGGCAGCTGCCGCCGCCATCGCCGCGTTGGCCTGCTCGATCGCCCCTTCGGTACGCTCCCGCCGCTCGTTCAGTACCCGGGTCAACGGGCCGTAAACCAGTAACCGGTAGAGAATAACGATCAAAAGGAATAGAAAGATGGTCGGTACAGAGCCGAGCAGTAGTCCTTCGAGTTGATGTAAGGTCTCGTCCATGCCAAATATTCAGTATATGGGTAGATTGTGGGCGGAGAGTCGGTAGTGACAGCCGGGACCTTTGTTTTTAACAGAGGCGAAATTTGGCTGTCAAACCTCATCCCCAAAGGCGCCGCATACCAGGCCAGTGGCGAGTCAGGCTCGGGCTAACTGGGCCGTGGCTTGCGACCGAAGCGGCAAGATACGGCCAACGGCACCAAAATAGGGGCTTTGCCGCCTAACATCGGCGTTTTCCGATCGATTTTTAGCCAAAAGGTCAGCGTCTTCCGAGCTGAATTTCTCGTTTGTGAGGTATCCCACTAAAGCGTATACTTTAGTTACTTCCTAGACCCAGATCAGGGTCAGACGGGGCCGGTCTCGTGGGAAATCGCTCCGCTCCCACCTTCCCGGCCCGTCCCTACTTTAGGCGTAGTTTGCGACTGCCTGTACTGTCGATAGCGGGCCAGCAACGATGCTGGGCCGGCCACGGCCAAGTCAACCAGTTCGCCTGAGAACTCCCGCTTGAAGATCAAAGCTCCCGCATCCAGCGCCGCCAACGCTGCGCCCTCCCGCTGCGGAATCAGGAACTCCTCCTCGACAATCGGGTCTGCCGTAAGAGCTCGATCCATAAGCTCGAGCAAGTGAGCAATTCCTTCACCGGTTTGCGCTGAGACTGCTGCCGTCCACTCACCGGTTGCACTCGCGGAGCGCTCCGCCGGCGGCAATAAATCAATCTTGTTCAGGACCGAAACGATCGGCTTGCCCATCGAGCCCAATTCGGCGAGCACCTTTTCCACGTCCTCTTTGTGTTGTTCGCGCTCAGGGCTCGAACAATCCTGCACGTGAAGGAGCACTTCGGCCTTCTCTACCTCTTCCAGAGTGGCGCGGAACGAAGTGATGAGGGTGTGCGGCAGATTGCGAATGAAGCCGACCGTGTCCGACAACAGAACTTTTCGTCGTGACGGCAGCACCAGGGCGCGCAATTTGGGGTCGAGGGTGGAAAACATGCGCGACGAAGCCAGGACGCCCGCGTCAGTGAGCCGATTGAAGAGAGTGCTCTTGCCCGCATTGGTGTAGCCGACCAGGGCAATCGTGGGCACCGGCACCGCGGCGCGGCGGTGGCGCTGCTGGGTGCGCACGCGGCGCACGTCCTCCAGCTCCCGCTTCAGCTGCAGCAGCCGGCGTTGGATCTTGCGGCGATCAGTCTCCAGCTGGGTTTCGCCGGGCCCCCGGCTCCCGATCCCGCCGCCCAGCTGGGACATCGCAGCCCCCCGTCCAGTGAGCCTGGGTAACATGTACTCCAGCTGCGCCAGCTCCACCTGAAGCTGGCCTTCGCGGCTGCGCGCGTGGCGGGCGAAAATGTCCAGGATCAGCTGGGTACGATCCACCACCCGGACGGGTAGCGCGTGTTCCAGATTCCTAAGCTGGGTTGGAGTCAGGTCGTGATCGAAGAGGATGAGCGTGGCCCCTGCCGATTCCGCAACGGCGCCGATCTCTTCCACCTTGCCCTTGCCAACTAGGGTAGCGGGATCAGGTCTGGGCCTTCGCTGGAACACTTCTGCGACTACTTCGGCCCCAGCGCCGGCCACCAGTTCGCGAAACTCTGCGAACGCCGCATTACCGTTTGCGGCGTGGTGTTCCGTCGCATCCGCATCGTCCCCGATGCTGGCAAGCTTGGCGGCTTCCCGCGCAAGGGCAGCGGAGCGTGGTAGCGCCTGCGGCCTGGAAACGAACTCGACCCCAACGAGGAGCGCTCGATCCGCCTGAACTCCCGTGTTTTTTGAGAAGTCCCTCATTGGTGAGGCATGTCCAAACGGCTAACTCACGCGGCGCCGCGAGGCGGCACACGCTTCCCTGTAGCCGCGAATCCTTCGAGCCGTGAACCTTTGAAGCCGCGGAAGGGGACCGCAGCTGACGATTCTACCCGTATTTCCGGTCCGGCCGTTAGCTAGCCTTCTGCCGCCGCGCTGTCAGGGCGCGCGGCTAAACCACCGGGGCCGGGAGCGCTCGCAGGAGGATGGCCTACGCCAGTACTCGGACGATGATCGCTGTGCAGCACAGACCGCGTGCTTACCACCGTCGAGATGGCATGCTTGAAAATCAATTGTTCTTGACTGTTGTTTTCAAGCAACACGGAGTACTTGTCGAACGAGCGTATTTTGCCTGTGAGTTTGACTCCGCTGACCAGGTATATCGTGATCGGAGTCTTATCTTTGCGGACCGTATTGAGAAACGTGTCCTGGATGTTCTGTGCCGGCTTATTGTCCATGTGCCGATCTCCAATTCCTAAAATGTCAAATTGCGTTATGGAAAATGCTCAAGCTCTTGCAGCTACTGCAAATTGGGGTCCGAGCCGGATCGCGCTCAAAACCTGCTACTCAAAGTTTACACGCCTTACCGGGTTGCGCCCGAACCCAAGCAAGGCTGATCGGGTAAAAAGCATCAGCGCCGCCATTCGGCCAGCGGCAATCTTGGCTTAGATGCAGCTTTTGCTGTCCGCGATCCCGCCGGTTGCCGCGGTGCTAACATTACCAACGTGGGAGACTGGAAAGAATCGGGCGCACCCGCGCTAAAAGTGCCCATCCGAACCCCAATCCGGGTCCCAATGTTGGACCTTTCGCGGGAATATCAGCTGATTGGTCGTCTCCTGCTCAAGGCGGTGGAAGCCGTCTTCTCCTCACAGAAGTTCATTATGGGCCCCCAGGTCGCGCAGTTTGAGGGCGCCGCCGCCGAAAAATGTGGCGTAGCCCACGCCATCGGCTGCTCTTCGGGCACGGATGCTCTGTGGTTGGCGCTCGCCGGCGCGGGCATCGGTCCTGGTGACGCGGTCATCACAACAAGCTTCAGTTTCTTCGCCACGGTCAGCGCGATTCTGCGTGCCGGCGCTCAGCCCCTGCTTGTGGATATCGATCCGGAGACCTTCAACCTGGATCCCGCAGCTGCCGGGGCATGCCTGAAGTCGGCAACCGGCCCCGCCGTTCGTGCCATTCTGCCCGTTCACCTCTACGGCCAGATTACGGACTGGGACCGCTTCGAGATCCTGAAACAGGAACATGACGTCCTGCTGATTGAAGACGCGGCCCAGGCATTCGGAGCCTCCTGGGATGGGCGCAAGGCAGGCGCGCTGGGTGACGCGGCAACGTTCAGCTTCTACCCCACCAAGAACCTCAGCGCCGGCGGCGACGCCGGTATGGTAACCACCGCGGACGACGCAATCGCCCAGCGCGCTAGCCTCTTGCGGGTCCATGGCATGCGCCGCCGCTATCACCACGATGAAGTTGGTTGGAACAGCCGCATGGATACGGTGCAGGCCGCCGTTTTGCTGGTGAAGCTCGGCTTCATCGACGACTGGAATGCTAAACGTCGTGCGTTAGCCGAAAGCTATCGGGTACTTTTCGAGCAGGCGGGTTTGGTCGAGCCGGGGCCGTATCCGCAAAAGGGAGTAGTCCTTCCCAAAACCAGATCCAAGGCTACGCACGTCTTCCATCAGTACGTTATCCGGGTTCGCCGGCGCGACGAACTGAAGGCCTTTCTGCATGCCAGGGGAGTCGAATCAGAGGTTTACTACCCCCTGGCCCTGCATCAGCAGCCAGCCTTGCGTAGCCTCGGATACCCAACCGGGGCCTTTCCGGAGAGCGAGCGCGCGGCAGCGGAGGTATTGGCGCTGCCCATCTTTCCCCAGCTTACCTTTGAGGAACAAGAAATCGTCGTTGCCGCCATCGCAGATTTCTTCAGCTGAACGAGCCTATCCGCCCGCGCCTTTGCCCTTGGCGTGATGGCGACGCGCATGGGCCTCGGCCGGCTTTGGCCTGGGGCCTATCGGCGCCGATCCCGGTGGCCCGGCGGGCGTGACCCGCTTCACCATGCCGGATTCCAATTGATACTTCAAGGTGTCGGTTGCGACCGGGCGCACCGCCCCGGTTTGCGGATCGATTTTGACTGCGTCGCTGGTGGCAACCGTGATGGAGAATACCGGAACAGGCTGGCCCTGGCCGTTCTTGCTCTGGCTTATTGCGACCGGAAGATAGCCCTCGATGTTGCGCTGCCGGTAGGCTGTCTCATAGCGATGCTTTTTCACGTTCCAGGTAAAAACCCTTACCTGGTCAAAGTCGTATGGAAGACCGTCCTTGTAGGCATTCGTCACCGAGATATATTCAGGCACCAACTTGCCAGGCAGCGAGGAGTCAGGATCGTAAACCTTGGTCAGGACATAGGCGCCCACGATCTTCTGCCCTTCGGAATATCCGGCAATCTCGTCGGGAACATCCACATCCAGCCGGCGCGACAGCAACCAACCTACCTGGCCGCGGCTGTCTCGTACCAGCCACCAGTCTTCCATAGGGACAGCAGGCTCGACTGGCGCGGTGGCCTTTGCAGTCCCCTTTTTCTCCTTCCCGGGTGCCGCTGGCCGGGGTGCGGTGAGAAAGCCTTGAGGCGGCGCCGGCTTGGGCACGGAAGCACGTATCAACAACTGTAGCTTTTGATTTTCCGGCAACAAATAAAAGCGGTCGGTGTCGCGGCCCGGTTTCACATGCAGGTAAAGATCGTCGCGCAGGACACCAGTGGCCACCACCGGATCATGCGCGTGCTGTTGCTGAAGCGCGGCAAACTGGTCATAGGTCGCCTGGTCGATGACCATGTGGTCCTCGATCCAGCCCACCTCACCCTTGCTGGTCTTGGTTCTCAGGAAGCGGCGTCCGTGCTCGACTACCTCAAGCGGCTCTCCATTCGTAACCAGAGCGACTCGATTCGATACAGCAGCAACCCGGTCTCTCAGATACGTCTGCTTGGCCACTACATAGACCATCTCCGGCTTGGCGCGCTCGCGCAGACGATTGCAACCGCCCACAGCGGTGATCAAAGCGACGCATATTACGGAGCCAAACAGGAAACGCGGGCCGGCGCGGCGAAGGAGCGACAAAGCAGCAAACATATGAGAGGCAGGGTCTCCCTGTCACCATTAGACCGGATTTCCTATCGCGATGCACCACCGAGTTCACCCGAGAGCGCCTTTTCTCGATGAAAAGACCGCTTTCGCATACGCGCAAAACCCTATTCCCATCCTCATCAGTCAAGACCTTCACCGGAAATAACCCTGCGGTTGTACGTTCCCCAAATACAACTAGCTCCGGAGCTCTCAAGATCCAGTTACCCTCTGTCCGCGTTGTTCGGTTCAAGCATTTTTCCTAAGGCTGTAGACCGGAAAACTGCACGTGACGCGGCCATTCCGTCGAAGAATGGCCGCACATAACCGACCTCACCAGACCACCGTATTAGGAAAAATACCTTAGGGGACTGACGGGACGATCCAGCAATATGCCACTTTCGTTGTACGCTTTCTTGCGGCAGTCCTCGATTCCTTGTTCCCCTCGTGACCGACTGCCTTAGAACGTGGCCGTGATGGCGGTAGGATTGGTAGGATCAGTGCCCGTGGTTGCTGTCGCAATTGGGTCCAGCTTGCCGTCGACGGTGGCGTCGAATTTGAAAAGCTGCAGGTCGCTGTTACCCGTGGTGCCGTTAGAGCCGGAATTGATCACGGCCAGATAGGCCTTCGTGTTGTCATTGACGAAACCGATTGGCAGCTGCCCACCAGAACTGAAAGGCGAGCCTGAAACCACCGCTAGCTTACCCGAGGCCAGGGTGAGCGTGAAAGCGCTGATGTTGTTGCTTCCCTTATTGGCCACGTAAACGTAGCTTCCCGTCGGGTCCAACACGGCTCCTGTCGGTCCCGTCCCGGTGGCGTACGGTGAGCCGCTGATTTCGTTGAGCGTTCCGTTGGTGCCGATACTTAAGACGCGCAGCCCGGTATTCAACTCGCACACAAATAAAAATTTGGAATTGGGATCACTGGCCAGCCCGTAATCCGCCGGCGTGGTCGAAGTTTTTAGGGGCGGCAGAAAAGTGGCTGTGGTGCCAGTGCTGAGAGCGCCCCCCGCGCCGAGTGTCAGCACCTGCACTCCTAGCGACTGGAGGGAGACGTAGACATACGAGTTGTTGGGGGTGATCAACATTGCCGTTGGAGTCACCACGGTCGCGGTGGAGGCATTGCCGGTATAAAGTGCCAGAGGAGAACCGCTGAGCGCTGTCAACAGGCCGGTCGAAGTGTTGATCTGATAGATGCCAATCGCCTGGGCCGCAATCGAGGTGCTGATTCCGGCTGCCAGCAGGAAGCTTCCGGTGCTGTCCACCTGCATCGACGTGGCCACCACGTCCGCCGCAACCGCACTGCCGCTATTCTGCACGGTAATCGATCCATTGCTATTGATCAGGTAGCAGAAGATGCCGCTGGTAGTTGCGGCGTACAAGAATGTGTTGGTGGGCGTGATTGCCAGTGCCTGCGCAGCCACCCCGTTGTTATAGGGCGAGTTGGGGAGAACCGAGAGCGCTCCGGCGGTGCTGACACCGAATCCGGCAAGGAACGTGTTGTTCCCATTGGCGACGTAAAGATAGTCGCCTGTGGTGGTGCAGTCGGTGCAATTGCTCTGACTAGTGAAAAAATCACACCCCGTCGTCAACCCAAGGAGCAACAAACAAAACAGAGCCGGTATTCGGCGCATGCAATTTCCCTTACCCGCAAAGTAACTTTCGTTCGGGATAGTTTCCAAGCACCAGACGATCCGGCGCTGTCATCCGCTCAGCGTAACCGCCACGCATGAACTTTCAGAGTCGTCACACGAACGCCTGTACGGGAGGCCTCCATTATACTTTCCCGATGCCGTCGTTATCCCGTGCCGTTCTGTGTGCGGCAACGCTCGTATCCGCCTGCCAGTCCCAGGTGGTGAAGCCGTCCCATGCAGCGCTCTGCATCCCTTGCATCCGCGGAGACATGAGCTTCCTTGCTTCCGACGAACTCCAGGGACGGGGTAGCGGCACCCGCGACGAGCATCTGGCCGCCCTCTATGCCGCCTCGCTGTTCGCGGGTTTTGGGCTGGAGCCGGGCGGTGCTAACGGCAGTTTCCTGCAGAAAGTCCCGTTGCCCTCTCCGCTGCCGCCCAATGTCGCCGCCAGCCTGGTGGGCTTCGCGCCTGGACCAAGAACGGAGACCTGGAACGTGGTGGGTATTCTCCGCGGCTCCGACCCGGTAGCCGGCAAACAAGCCATCCTGCTGACCGCGCACCTTGATCACCTCGGGATCGGCCCCAGGAAAAACGGCGACCGGATCTATAACGGGGCCGATGACGATGCTTCTGGAACCACTGCGGTGATTGAACTGGCGCGCGTTTTCGCCGGTGCTCCCCATCCCGCGCGCACAGTGCTCTTTGTCCTCTTCGGTTCTGAGGAAATCGGAGGCTACGGCAATCAATACTTTCTTGACCATCCGCCTGTGCCCTTGGGGCAGATCGTTGCCGGTCTGGAGTTTGAAATGATCGGCCGCCGTGACCCTGCTTTGCCCCAGGACGGTCTATGGCTGACCGGTTTCCATCGCAGCAACCTGGGCCCGGAGCTGGTGCGCCACGGCGCCGCCTTGGTTCCCGATCCTCACCCCACGCAGAACTTCTTTCAGCGCTCCGACAACTACAGTCTCGCCCGCCGGGGAATCATTGCCCACACTATTTCCAGCTTCGGCCTGCACGCCGACTACCATGAGCCGAGCGACGAAATCAGCCGCATCGACTTTCCTCATATGACTCGAGCGATCGCATCGATGGTGGAACCGATTGAGTGGCTTGCCCAGACAGCGTGGAAGCCGCAGTGGCTCCCCCATGGAAGACCGTGAGGAGTTAGCTCTTTGCCTGGCAGGCGCTGCAGCGGCCGAGAATGTCGATGGAGAATCGCTCAGCCAGAAACCCACCCGGCAATACGTCCGGCTTTTGCAGCAGGCTCAATTCCTCTTCGTCGATGTCGCTGATTGATTTGCAAACCGTGCACACCAGATGGTGGTGTGAGCGGCTATTCAGTTCCACGCGCAGCGAGCCGTGGTGCGGGCTCATCTCGTGGAAGATGCCGCTCTTCAAGAAGAGATGAATGTTCTTGTAAACGGTGGCCAGAGAAATGGACGGGATCCGCCTCTTGACCCGCACGTACACTTCTTCCGGGCTCGGATGTCCGGGCATGCTCTTCAGCACTTCAAAGAGCACCTGCCGCTGGTGCGTGACGGTAATCCCATGAGCCACGCAAAGATCGCGAAACTCTTGTGTTTCCAGTCGATTCACTGCCGTTAGTAGATAATAATGATTATTACCCTGTCAATCGGACTCCGCCCGCTCATCCCGCTTACTTGCGCATTTTGTTAAGGCGATAGAGTACGCCGATAGAGATGGCAAATTCGTTCTGCGACGTGCCGCCAAAGCGCGTAAGCAGGTAGTCCGGCGAAAGGCGCAGTGAGAATTTTGAGCTGCGGTTCAGATCGAGTGATCCGCCCAGCGCCGTAGCCAGTGCAAAGCCGTTGTTGAACAGCCCCAGATTTGGTCCAGTGATCCCCGAGTTTATGGCGGAGTCAAAGACTCCATAGGAGCCTCCCACCAGGGCATGGAAGGTCAACGCGGCGTGTTCGTTCTTGGGACCTCGGATCGAAGGTCCACCCATAAACTGGTGCTCGTAAACGAACGGACCGTGGATGTTGTAGGGGTTGGGAATCACTCCGGTGGTTCCGTAATAACCGCGTACATTGGCCGTCACGCCTATACGCATCTTCAACCACATGGTGCCCTGAATGTCGAAGCCGCCCAGATTTGCGCCCGGAATCAAAGCCGGGCCGGCGTTGAAGTGGGACGAGGCAAGGCCGCCATAGATATCGTACTTATTGCGATAATCCAGAGGCTTCAGGGTCTCATTCTGGAGGGAGGGTGCTTCGGGGATCGTTTGCGCAGGCGGAACCACCTGTGCGTTGGCGATCCTGCCCATACTCAAGAAACCTACACTCAAAAGGACGGCCGCGGTCCCCCACTTCCGTGCAGCAACACCAATTGCCTTCAACCAAACCTCCGCAGATCCCGCATCATGGGCTAATCCCTAAGATACATTGCACTTCGCTTCCTGTCAGACGGCGCTGTCTCGCCCCGGAGCGGGGATCAGTCCTGAAGGCGCTTTTGTTGTAGCTGGATCCACTAGGAACGGGACGCGTGCCCCAGGTTCGCCAACCTGCCCCGCCTGTCCCGGCTCGCCGTGGAGCTTGCCGTGGGAGCTACCTGGGCCGAAAAAGACGGGGCGCAGTCCATAGGCGCTAACTTTGTTTGGGATGTTTTCGTCAAAACTCCCACGAAATCGTCATCCTGAGAGTTTGTGACTTTATTCATTGCACACAAAAGCCGACGCTGAAAACAAAAAGGTTAGGTGCTGCCAAACGCGTAAAAAATCAATAAAGTCACAACCTCTGAGCGGAGCGCCTCACAGATTTATCGTGTGACAGGGCTTGTGGCGCGGAGTCGAAGAGCCCGTCCCGAACGTAGCCGAGGGAACCTCGGCGGTGCTTGTCTTACCCATGCCGCTCGGAGCTTTTCAACCACCGAAGCCCGCACCGGGCGGACGCGCCAATCCCGAGTTCAAAAACGTGCCTCAGGATGACGATTTCGCGGGAGTGTTTGCCATAAAAACCGTCCGGTTAGAATTGAATCAGGCATGATCCTCCCCTTCGTCCGCGAGTTGCTCACGGACCTGGAACACTGTGAACCGTTTGAGCGCGTACGAAGACACTTGGCCTTCGCTGCGGGGCGCAAACGTGTCTCCGGGCTCACCGCCACCGCACGGGCCCTCTATCTGCCGTTCTTCGCCCGGGCTGCCCAGTCGCCCGTGGTGGTGATCGTCGCCGACAATAAGGCCGCGGACACGCTCCAGCTCACATTACGCGCTGCCTGTGAACTTACCGGGGCGATCGAAACCGAGCGCGTGCTTCGCTTTCCGGCACATGATGTTTTGCCCTTTGAAAACATGTCGCCTCACCCGGACGTGCAGGAGCAGCGCGCTTCCGTGCTGTGGAAGATCGCGACCGGCGCCGCTTCGATCGTCATCGTTCCCGTGGAGGCCGCGTGCATGCGCGTCTTCCCCGCGGACTACTACGCGCAGCTGGGGCGGGTCCTGCGCCGTGAAGAAGAGATCGACATGGAGGAGCTCACCACTCACCTGGCCAGCGTGGGCTACGCCCCCATGGACATTGTAGAAATGCCGGGCCAGTTTACCCGCCGCGGCGGCATCTTCGACGTCTACTCTCCAGAAGCCGATCGCCCCGTCCGCATGGAGCTCTTCGGCGACGAGATCGAATCGCTGCGCAAGTTCGAGCCGGACTCGCAACGCTCGTCCACCGCCATCGACGAAACCTGGCTGTTGCCGCTGACCGAGACGCCGATCTCTGAAGATCTGCTGGCCGCCGTGCACCAGCGCCTGACTGGAAGCCGTCTCGATGCCGGAGACGACCGGGAGCTGCTGAACCGGGCACTCGTCGCTGGCGGCGTAAGCGTCTTTCCCGGTTGGGAATTTTTCTGTCCTGTGGCGGGCGCCGATCGTACCCTCTTCGACCTGTTTCCCAAGGTGCATATCTTCCAGGAAGAGCCGGCCATGATCCGCAACCAGGCGGATCGATGGTGGAACAAAGTCGAGCAGCGGCACGAGCGCAGCGGTATCGGTTCGCTCATCACTCCCGGCGACATCTACCTTTCCCCGGACGAGTTGCTGGCCAAAATCTCAGCATCGCCCGGCCTGGAGATGGACCAGCTGGGCGCTGTGGATGTCCTGGACGAAGACGTCAACCCGATGGACGAGATCACTTTTTCTTCCCGTCCAACCTTGCGCTTTCATGGTTCCATTCCGGCGTTTCTGCAGCAGATCAAGACCCTGGCGGAGCAGCAAGTCCGCATGCTGCTGGTAGCGCCGAATCATGGAGAGGTGGAGCGGCTGGCCGGCCTCCTGCGCGAGTACGGCCAACCCTATCGGTTGGGGAGCCGCGCCCAGGCCCCGGGCAGCGAGCAGGCCTACGACGAATCCAGTCACCTGGCAGGCGATTTCCGCACCCCTGTGCTGGTGCAAAGCGCAATTTCGAGCGGCGTCAGCCTGCCGGAGAGCAACCTGGTCCTCTTCGGCGCCAATGACTTCTCCGATGAAGCCGACGTGGCCGCTCGCCCCGTGCCGCGGAAGGCTAAGTCAAAGACGGCAGCCTTCGTCTCGGACTTCCGCGACCTAACCGTAGGCGACTACGTTGTGCACGTGGAACATGGCATCGCCCGCTACATGGGGCTGAGGGAGATTGAGCAGGACGGCATCAAGGTCGAATTCATGGTGCTGGAGTTTGCCGAGCAGGCGCGGCTCTATGTCCCGCTCACCCGGCTCGATCTGATTCAGAAGTACCGCTCTACCGATGCCGGTCCGGCCCCCGTGCTGAACCGTCTGGGCAGCCAGCAATGGGCCAAGACCAAGGCGCGCGTGAAAAAGGCCATGCAGGACATGGCCGATGAGCTGCTCAAGCTCTATGCCCAGCGCAAGGCGGCCCAAGGTCATGCCTTTCCCACGGACAATGAATTTCAACGCGAGTTCGAAGACGCCTTCGATTACAACGAAACCGAGGACCAGATTTCAGCCATCGCCGACATCAAGCGCGACATGGAATCGACCCTCCCCATGGACCGTCTGCTGGTCGGCGACGTGGGCTACGGCAAGACCGAAGTGGCCATGCGCGCCGCCTTCAAGGCCGTGCAGGATGGCCGCCAGGTGGCGGTGCTTACGCCGACCACAGTACTCAGTTTCCAGCATTTCGAGACCTTCAAAAGCCGCTTCAGCAAGTTTCCCATCACCGTGGAAATGATCTCGCGCTTTCGCTCTCCCAAGGAACAGAAGGTGATCCTGGAACGCGTGGAGGCGGGTAAAGTCGACATCCTGATCGGCACCCATCGCCTATTGTCAAAGGACCTGCTCTTCCACAACCTTGGCTTGCTGGTGGTGGATGAAGAGCAGCGCTTCGGGGTGCGCCACAAAGAGCGCCTGAAGCAGATGCGCCGCGAAATCGATGTGTTGGCAATGTCGGCCACGCCCATTCCGCGCACTCTGCATATGTCTCTGGTGGGCTTGCGCGATATGAGCGTCATCGAGACGCCGCCCAAAGATCGTATGGCCATTCAGACAGTAGTGGCCAGGTTCGACGAGAAGCTCATTCGCTCGGCTCTGGAACTCGAATTGGAGCGAGGTGGCCAGGTCTACTTTGTCCACAACCGGGTAGAGACCATTTACGAAATTGCCGCCAAGATCCAAGAGCTGGTGCCGCACGCTCGGGTCACCGTCGGCCATGGCCAGATGGGGGAGACCGAGCTGGAGCGGGTCATGCTGGCCTTCATGCACGGAGAATACGACGTGCTGGTCGCGACCACGATCATCGAGAACGGACTCGACATTCCGCTGGCGAACACCATCCTGATCAGCCGCGCCGACCGTCACGGGCTCTCTGAGCTTTACCAGCTGCGGGGCAGGGTTGGCCGGTCCAACCGCCGGGCGTATGCCTACTTGCTGATTCCTCCCGAGCAGGAGCTAACCGAAATTGCTCGCCGCAGGCTGGCCGCACTGAAGGAGTTCTCTGACCTCGGCGCCGGCTTCAAGATCGCCGCACTCGACCTCGAGCTGCGCGGTGCAGGCAACATGCTGGGCGGCGAGCAGAGTGGCCATATCGAGGCCGTGGGCTTTGAAATGTATACCAGCATGCTGGAGCACGCGGTCAACGAGCTGAAAGGTGAGGAACACCCCCAGCGGGCGAGCGTGCAGCTCAACCTCGGGATCAGCCTGCGCATCGACGAAAGCTATATCGAGGAAGAGAATCAGCGGCTGCGCATCTATAAGAAGATCGCCGGAGCAGCGGATGACGGAAGCCTAAGCGAGGTGCGTGCCGAGTTGGAAGACCGCTACGGCGAGCTGCCGGCCAGCGTGCACCACCTTATGGATGCGGCCAGCCTTCGTCTGCTATGCGAGCGGACGGGGGTAGCCCAGGTGGATCGCAAACGCGACCAGATCCACATCCGCTTCACCGGCCAAGCCAACATCGACCCTGGCCGTCTGATGAAGATGGTCGCGCAAAACGCCAAAAGGGGAGCGCAGTTCACGCCCCAGGGGGTGCTTCGTTTTCCGCTCAAGGCAACAGACCCGCGGGATGTACTGAACGAGATCCGGGCTCTGCTGGAAGAGCTCACGGCAGACGAAGTCGCTGAGGTGGCCGCCCCGCACCAGCGCCGCTAGCATTCTGCCCCGGAAGTTCGTTGAATAAAATGTTGTCGGGTTTTGTATCAGGGCACGACTTTACAGACTGCGGAAAAATCCGCCGTTGGGTAGGTCCGGGCTTTAACCCGGACATCAACCAGGGCAAGCACTTTGGCCTTCAGGCCCTGAGGTACGGAAAAACCCGCTGAACAAAGGGCACGGCTTTACAGGCTGCGAAAGAACTCATGTTTTGTATCAGGGCACGACTTTACAGCTTGCGGAAAAACTCGCTTAACGAAGGACACGGCTTTACAGGCTGCGGAAAAACTCATGTTTTGTGTCAGGGCACGACTTTAGAGCTTGCGGAAAAACACCTTGTTAGTCACTGGTAAAGCGGGAGCGTAGTTGTTAAGACGAGACATGCGCGGAGATGAGGGGAATCAAGACGTGATGTTTAGCTACGTGAAGCTGGAGAGGCGTGTTCCAGCAGAGCATCCACTGCGAGCGATCCGAGCGATGGCGGATATGGCATTGCGGGAGTTGGACGGTCATTTTGCCGGTCTTTATGCGCGAGGTGGTCGTCCGTCGATTGCGCCTGAGCGTCTGATCCGAGCTCAGCTTCTGCAGGTGCTGTACTCGGTGCGCTCGGAACGTCAGTTGATCGAACAACTGGATTACAACCTTTTGTTTCGTTGGTTTGTGGGCATAGAGATGGACGAGGCGGTGTGGGACGTGACGGTATTTACCAAGAATCGGGAGCGTCTGATCGGGGGCGGCATCGCCGAACAGTTGTTGCTGAAGGTGGTGGAACAGGCGCGGTCGCGGCAACTGCTGAGTGAGGAACACTTCACCGTGGATGGCACGCTGATCCAGGCTTGGGCCAACCGTCGCAGCTTCCAGGAGAAGTCCAATCCACCGCGGCGGGGCAGCGGAAGCCGCGGCCGCAAGCTGCTGCGCGATACCCACGAATCGACCACGGACGGAGATGCGCGGTTGTACAAGAAGAGCGGTGCGGCCGCCTCAGTGCCCTGCTATTTAGGCCATCTGTTGACCGAGAACCGGAACGGGTTGATCGTCGGCGCGATGGTGACCCAGGCCAGCAAGACGGCGGAGGGGGAGGCGGCGTTGGTGTTGCTGGATGGGCTCAAAGGTAGCCCAGCCAGCACCGTTGGCGCCGACAAAGGCTACCAGCAGCAGCAGTTCATAGAAGGACTCCGAGCGCGCAAGGTGGTGCCGCACGTAGCTGAGTATGAGCCTAATCCGACCTGGCCAAACTGGCTGACGGAGGCGGAACGCAGCAGCCCAGGCTTCGCCATCAGCCAGAGCAAACGCAAGCTGGTGGAGAAGATTTTCGGCTGGGCCAAGCAGGACCGAGCGGTCAGACAAGTAAAGATGCGCGGTAAACAACGCGTCGAGTGGATGTTTCGTCTGGTCGCCGCTGCACACAATCTGCTGCGCATGCGAAAGTTGATTCCTGTGCTGTAAATCCCGGGGAGACGTGTCCCCAAACATGCGCAATCACGCGCCAATAAACCAAATAATCACTTAAAACCGACAAAAAAACGCGCTGCTAACCCCAGGGGAAATTTAAACCCCATACGAAAGCTCATTTTTCCGCAACCTGTTTAGTCGGGCCGTAAACGATTGAGAATATGACGGGCTTTAGCTCCTGAGGTTTTGCTTTTCTGTTCGGTGCGGACTTTTCCGCAGCCTGTTTAGTCGGGCCGTAAACGATCGAAAAACGACGGGCTTTAGCCCCTGAGGCTTTCGGTTTTCGTAATTTTACCCGGTCGAATTGACCAGCGACTTTCGGAAGATCACTCTAGCCAACAGCGACACGAAAGATTTTCGAATCGGAGAAACGATCGATTGCGGCTGAAACAAATTGCACTTGTACTCACAGGAATCGCGGTAACCGCTGGCTCAGGCTGTTCCAACAAGTCGGCGCAGCCAGCCGCTTCGGAGCCACCCGCGGCAGCCGCAGCGCTTCGCCAACTCGCCGATCAATACTTCGACCAGGTCTATTTCCATTACGCCCCATCAACAGGCACGGAGGCAGGCCTGCACCAGTACGACACGCAGCTTGAGGATTACTCACGCGACGGTATCGATCGAGAGACGGCTGACCTGCAGCGCTTCGAAGCCAAATTTAACGCCGTTCCAGCTCCCCAGCTCGATCTGACCAGCCAGGGCGATCTGCAGCTGCTACTGGCGAATATTCACAGCACGTTGCTCTCGCTCAACACCATTCGCTTATGGGAGAAGGACCCCGACCAGTATTCGAGCGGAATTTCCAATAGCGCCTTCGTGCTCATGGAGCGTACCTTCGCCTCGCCCGACGACCGTTTGCGCTCCCTGATTGCCCGCGAAAAGCTGATGCCGGCTGCGCTCGAGGCGGCCCATCAGAATCTCAAGAACCCGCCGCGCATTTATACCGAAATCGCCCTGGAACAACTTCCCGACATCATCTCCTTTTTCCAATCGGACGTACCTGCGGCCTTTAAAGCGGCGCAGAACGAGCAGCTCAAGCAAGAGTTTGCTCACTCAAACGGAGCCGTCATCGCAGCGCTCCAGCGTTATCAGACATGGCTCAAGAAGGACGTGCTTCCTCGCTCCCATGGCGACTTTAGGTATGGCGCGGAGACCTTTTCGAAACTGCTGCTGTACAACGAGATGGTCGACACACCGCTGCCCAGGCTGCTCGAGATCGGGTATGCGGACCTGCACAAGAACCAGGAGGAGTTCAACCGCATTGCCAAGGAAATCGACCCCAATCGCCAACCCCGCGAGATCCTGGCAGAACTGGGCCGGGACCATCCTGCGCCCGATCATCTGCTACAGAGTTTTCGCGACACCTTCCAGGGCTTGATCCAGTTCATTCAAGCCCGGCATATCGTTGATATCCCCTCGCCCGTGCGCCCCATCGTGGAAGAGACGCCGCCGTTCATGCGCGCGACCACCACAGCGTCGATGGACACCCCCGGCCCCTTTGAGAAAGTCGCGACCCAAGCCTACTTCAACGTGACCCTGCCCGGAGCCCACGATACGCCCAGGCAAATCGATGAGCGCATGGCCGAGTTCAACCGGGGAACCATCATCAGCACTGCGATTCACGAGGCTTATCCAGGACACTACATACAATTCCTGTGGGTTCCACAGGCGCCGAGCACCGTACGCAAGCTTTTGGGAGCCTCCTCCAATGCCGAAGGGTGGGCGCATTATTGCGAGCAGATGATGCTTGACGAAGGTTACGGCCAACCGGGAGCGGGGGCTCGCGACGCCCGGGATGCCAAAATGATTCGCCTGGGGCAATTGCAGGATGCTCTGCTACGCGATGCCCGTTTCGTTGTAGGCATCCAAATGCATACCGGAAAGATGACGTTCGATCAGGCGGTAGACTTCTTTCTAACGGAAGGGTATCAAACGCACGAGGGCGGTCTGATAGAAACCAAGCGCGGAACAACCGATGCAACTTATCTCTATTACACCTTGGGTAAACTCCAGATCATGAAATTGCGTGCCGATGTAGAGAAGAAGGAGGGCGCGCAATTTTCGCTGGAGCGATTCCACGACGACTTTCTCAAGCAGGGGTTCGCCCCCGTAAAAATAGTTCGCCGGGCACTTCTCGGGGACGCGTCGCCTACGCTCTAATTATTCCTGCATCCTAAATATGCTGAGGGTGCTCCACGGGCCAATCACGATAAACATTCCACAAGGAACAGCCTAACCGGCGTGAAGGATTGCAAAAATGAAAGACAGAGTACGCAAAGCAGTTTTTCCGGCGGCCGGACTCGGCACCCGCTTTTTGCCGGCCACCAAAGCGTTGCCTAAAGAGATGTTGGCGCTGGTAGACAAGCCGCTTATCCAATACGGCGTGGAAGAAGCAATTGCGGCAGGTTGCGAACAAATCATCATTGTTACCGGCAGAAACAAGGCAGAAATCGAAGACCATTTCGACATCAGTTTTGAGCTGGAGCAACTGCTGGAGAAGCGAGGCAAGACCGAGCTGCTCGCCATGACGCGACAAATATCGCATATGGCGCGCATCGCCTATGTTCGCCAGAAGGAGGCCATGGGGCTGGGACACGCCGTTCTCATGGCGCGCGACCTGGTGGGCGACGAGCCCTTTGCCGTCATTCTGCCCGACGACATCATCGAAGCCAAAGTGCCGTGCCTGCAGCAGATGATAGAAGTCTTTGAGCAGACGCAGTCCACCATTCTGGCCACCCAGGTCGTCGAAGGCCCTTCCATCTCATCCTACGGCGTGCTCGATTGCACTGATCATGAAGGAAGTGACCGTATCTTCGACGTGAAAGGTTTGGTGGAAAAACCGAAACTGGAGGAGGCGCCCTCACGGCACGCGATCATCGGACGCTACATTCTCACCCCCAAAATCTTTGATGTGCTGGAAAAGACGCCGCTCGGCGCCGGCGGGGAACTGCAATTGACCGACGGCATCCGAGGCCTGCTGCAGCACGAAAAGGTCTACGGATACAGTTTCGACGGGCTGCGCTTCGATGCCGGCGACAAGTTCGGCATGCTCAAAGCAACCGTGGAGTTTGCCCTGAACCACAATGAGCTGGGGGGAGTATTTCGCGAGTATCTGAAATCGTTACAGATTTGAAAAACTTGAACTACCCCAAAACCCGCAAAGCTGACCAGGTCGATGATTACCATGGCATCGAGGTCGCTGATCCGTATCGCTGGCTCGAAGATGACAACTCGGCCGAGACCCTGGCATGGGTGAAGGCGGAGAACCAGGTCACCTTCGACTACCTGCAAAAAATCCCCTACCGCTCCAAGCTCAAGCAGCGGCTGGAAGAGCTTTACAACTACCCCAAGTACGGCATTCCGAGCCGGACCGGAGCCTATTACCTTTGGTCAAAAAATGACGGACTGCAAAATCAGAGCGTGCTCTATGTACAGAAGGGGCTGGAGGGTACGCCCCGCGTTCTGATTGACCCCAACCAACTCTCCACCGACGGTACCGTGCGTCTCATGGGCGGGGAGCCTTCCCGGGATGGGCGCTACTTTGCCTACTACCTCTCCAGCGGCGGCTCAGACTGGCTGGAGGGTCACGTTCTGGAAATAGAAACCGGAACTGTTCTTAAAGACGACCTCCAGTGGCTGAAGGTGACTGATCTAGCCTGGTTTGTCGACGGCTTCTTTTACAGCCGCTATGACGCGCCCGAGGATGGGCATGATCTTTCTTCCCGCAACGAAGGACACAAGGTCTACTACCATCGCCTGGGCACGGCGCAATCCGGCGATCAGCTTATATACGAGGACAAAGCCCATCCGCAGCGCTTCCACACCGTACAAACGACCGAAGACGAACGGTTCGCGATCCTGACCGTCTCTGAGCGCGGCCAAGGTAAGGACGGCAACGCGCTCTTCTTTTATGACCTCTCCAAATTCGTCCCAGGGCACGAAGCGGCCTTCACTCCGATTGTCGCTGACGTGACCAATGACCGCTTTCACGTGGTTGACAATCTCGGCGACCGATTCCTTATCCAGACCAACAAGAACGCGCCCCATGGACGAGTCGCGCTCTACGATCCGAACCACGCTGAGGCCGCGTGGAAAGACGTTGTACCCGAAACTAAGGAAACGTTGAGCAGTGTGTCTACCCAAGGCGGCAAGCTCTTTATCACCTATGCGCGGGATGTCACCTCTCACCCTTACGTCTACTCACTCGATGGCAAAATGGAGAACCCAATTGCCCTGCCGGGTCCAGGAACTTCGAGCGGCTTTGGTGGAAGAAGCGAGGATACGGATGCTTTTTACGCCTACTCCTCATTCAACTATCCCAGCACAATCTTTCGTTACGACATTGCTGCCGGAAAATCCACTATCTTCCGCGAGTCCGCGATCAAGGGCTTCCAGGCGGAAGACTACGAGACGGCGCAGGTCTTCTACACCAGCAAAGACGGCACCCGGGTGCCCATGTTTCTGGTTTTCAAGCGAGGATTGAAGCTGGACGGAAGCAATCCTACCTTGCTCTATGCCTATGGCGGCTTCAACGTCACAGTCCCTCCCGAATTCAACCCGCTGCGCCTGGCTCTGCTGGAGCAAGGCGTGGTTTACGCGTCGGCCAACATACGAGGCGGCGGTGAGTATGGCGAACAGTGGCACCAGGCGGGGATGAAGTTGGAGAAGCAGAATGTCTTCGATGACTTTATTGCCGCGGCCGAGTGGTTGATTGCCAATCAGTACACCTCGCCGGCGAAACTCGCGATCACCGGAGGATCGAACGGCGGCCTCCTCGTCGGAGTGGTAATGAACCAGCGCCCAGATCTCTTTCGCGCGGCCGTGCCCCAGGTGGGGGTCATGGACATGCTTCGCTTTCAGAAGTTCACCATCGGATGGAACTGGATTGCAGACTACGGATCAAGCGACAACCCGGAAGAGTTTCAAACACTGTATCGATATTCGCCCTTGCACAATATTCGCCAGGGCGTGAAGTATCCTGCGACGCTCATCACTACCGCGGACCACGATGATCGGGTGGTACCGGCGCATTCCTTCAAATACGCCGCCGCCCTGCAGGAGAAGGCGAGTCATGCCAATCCGGTGTTGATCCGCATCGATACGCAATCCGGCCACGGAGCCAGCAACACCAGCAAGGCGCTGGATACAGCGGCGGACATTTACTCGTTCCTTATGTACAACCTTGGAGTAACGTCCCAGTTACCCTAGACCCCAAATTGCCGCCTTTTAACCTGGGGGACAATCTTTCCTTGATGCTTCCCGTCTATTACTAGAGGCACCTGCAGGTCCGCCTCGGAACCATCACCGGGCCTGTGGATAGGGCGGACATGTGGTACCTTATAGCGTTTTCGCGCCTGCTGTAGAGAAGCGCTAAGCGCGGACTTCTTTCCAGGAAAGGTCCGGATTATGAAGCAAAAGTACTGTACCGGCGGAAATGGCATCTCACGACCGGGCGGGCGAATCTATTAGTAGGTATTGGCGGTGAAAACCATGGTCAAGCGCAAGAGCGCGGTTCTGCTCAAAATGCAGTCGCTGGGAACGCTGGTCGGCGAGTCTGCATTCAGGCCGATGACCGGAGAATCGAAGAAGCCCCTCCTGGTATCCCCGGAGGAGTTGGCAGTCACCTTCATTGGCCACTCATCGTTCCTGATCCAGATCGCTGGACGGAAGCTGCTTATGGACCCCGTCTTCGCCGAGCGGCTGATCGCATTGCGGCGCTTGCGCCGTCCCGGAGTCAGGATCAAGGAACTCCCTGCCATTGACATGGTGTTGCTCTCCCATGCGCATATGGATCACCTCAATCGGCCATCCTTGCGCCGGATCGTCGCCCATACCTTGAAAATGACGGGACGAGCTCCCCTTGCCGTGGTGCCATGGGGAGTTGAGGACTTGGTCAGTGACCTGGGTTTCGAGCGGGTAGTCACGCTCGAGTGGTGGCAGACCAAGTCGGTCAGCGGTCTTGAGATCACCATGACGCCCTGCAAACATTGGGGAGCACGCTTCTTCAAGGACACGCATCGGGGCTTTGGCGGCTACGTGATCCGTGGCGGCGGTCACACCCTGTACCACTCCGGCGACACGGCCTATTTCGACGGCTTTGCGAAGATTGGCGAGCGCCTGAAGCCGGAGATCGCATTGTTGCCCATCGGCGCCTATAGTCCGGATAGCTATCGCGGGGTGCACACCTGCCCTGAAGAGGCTCTACAGGCATTTCTCGACCTGGGTGCACGGCAGATGATCCCGATGCACTATGGCACCTTCCGGCTCTCTCAGGAGCCGATGGAAGAGCCTGTCGAGCGCCTGATGGCGGCTGCGAGGCGCGCCGGTGTTGCCGGTTCGGTCTGCGTGCTCCCGGAGGGTGATACCGAAGTGATTAGGCCCGTTCATATGCCGATGCACACCCGCCGTGCCGCGGCCAAAGGCTAAAGCAATCTACTGCGCCGGCGCCGGGCGCACCTTCCACCACAGCTCGCGCAGGGCCTTGATCACCCACCGCATCATCAACACGGTCACCAGGAGCAGCGCCAGCGTAATGCTGGCGGCGGCCCAGGGATGCTGCGTGGCCAGCCACGTGATGCCTACTGCGGCAACATCTTCACTGCTGCTCAGGGCAATGTTTGACACCGGCTCCGGACTGGGGGTTACCAGCGCCCGCGCCGCTGTCTTGGACCCGTGTGCGGCGAGAGCAATCGCAGCCCCCACTGCTGTGGCCAGCAGTTGCATCTCGGGAGTCAGCTGCGTAGTGGCCCGGTAAGCCAACAGCGCGGCAATCGGGATGCGGATAAAGGTGTGCAGCCCATTCCACAGCAAATCGAGCCCGGGAATTTTATCGGCGACGAACTCCACCGCAAAGAGGGTTCCGCTCACCCCGATAATCCACCAACTGGATAGCGTCTCAAGACCGGGCGGCAAGGCTACCCAATGCGCATGTGCCAGCAGCCCAAGCGTCAGCACCGTCGCGTACACATTGAGCCCAGCGGCGAAACTCGCAGCGATGACCAGGGCGGCAATGTTGCTCGGCGTAAAAGGCATGATCGAAGAGCATTTTAGACCCTTCCGGCAATGTGCCGAGCGGAATTCGCTTGCGTAGCTCTAAAGCCACCCATACCTCTTAAGCATCCAGAGCACCATCGCAGTGGAAGCGACCATCGCACCCACCACGATCTCCGTTCCGTGATCGGACTCGAGAAAGGGTAGACCCTTCAGATTCATCCCGTAGATGCCGGAAATCACCAGCGCTGGAAGGGCGACAGTGCTCAGCACCGTAAGCACCTTCATTACCTGGTTGGTGCGATTGGCAACGCTCGACAGGTACACGTCAAAAGTGTTGTTGAGCAGATCGCGAAGCGTCTCGACCATATCGAGCAGGCGCAACGAGTGATCGTAGACATCGCGAAAAAATGGATAGAGTTCCGGGTTGAGGATGGAGCCGGATTCGCGCTGCAGCGACATGCAGGCGTCGCGAAGGTTGACCAGAACCCGGCGCAGCTCGATCAACTTGCGCTTCTGTTCGAAGAGATTTTCCAGGATCTCAGGAGATGGATTGTCGAGTACGCTGTCCTGCAGGTCATCGATGCGGTCGTCGCTATGGTCGATGGAGACAAAGTAGGAGTCGACAATGCTATCCATGATCAGGTAAAGAAGCTTCGCTGGTTTCTCTTCTGGTCCCGCCTTCTGGGCGCGCTGCAAAATCTCGTCGCTCTTGCAGGAGGGGTCGCGAACGGTGATGAGGTAGTCGCGGCCTACGAAAAGGAAGACATTCCCAAAGCTCAGGTCCCCGTCCTCGACCGCCTGAATATATTTCAGGATCAGGAAGAGATATTGGTCTGTTCCCTCAGCCTTGAGTCGCTCGTTATTACTGCGGCAGTCTTCAATGTGCAGTGGATGAAGCTGGAATTGCTTCGCCAGATCGTCGAGTTGCGGGTCATTGGGATCATTAAGGGCGTACCAGGACACGAAGGCCTCCTGCGATCGTGGAAGATTCGCCTTCCACTGCATATCGAGGAGAACATGCTTACGCTATCTTCTGGTTAAGAAAAACTGGGCAAATTGCAGGACGAAAGGGCTGGGTATTCGTAGGCGCGATGCCCATATAACTAGGCAGCTCCCGCGGACTCAGTGTATAGCCAGGGCCAATAGGAACAGGACGGGTGCCCCTCGCCAAGCGTACCTGGGCGAGAATGATATGTTCCTCTTCGAAGGTTCCGGTAGTCAGGGTTTGGATGCTTTGTGTCAGGGCACGACTTTAGTCGGGCCGTCGAGTTCAGGCAAAATTTGGGCTTTAGCCCCTGGGCTTTTTCTTTGCGTCCTGGCGGAAAAATACCGTGCACTGTTGAGAATTATCGGCGGACAAGCATTTCGTGCGGGACTCGAAAAGGCACGGGCATGCCTGCCGCGAAGGCAGCAATTTTCAAGGCTTTGCTAACAAGGGCATCTTCCAGGTGTGCGATGCGGCTGGCCATCTAGGCCAGCCGCACCGGATATAGCGTTTGCGGGTGAGTCTTATCGAGCGGCGACAGCTTCGCCGGCGCCCATTTTGGCCAGACGGTCGGCCAATAGCTTTTCCAGCTTCTCCAGCGCCTCGCTGAAGCCTTCAATGCCTTCCTTCAGCTTGTCGTGAGCCATTCGATCGGCAGCGTGCATTTTTTCGAACGTTGCCTCATCCATCGGGATCTTCTCAATTTGCAAGCCCTGGGAATTCTTCGGGTCCAGCTTGCGCGGCAGGTCGCCCTGTGTGGACTGAAGCTCTTCCAGCAGCTTGGGAGCAATGGTAAGCAAATCGCTGCCGGCCAGCTCGCGAATCTCCCCGATATTGCGGAAGCTTGCCCCCATCACCACGGTCTTGTAACCAAACTTCTTGAAGTAGTTATAAATCTTTGTCACCGACTGCACGCCCGGATCGTCTGCGCCCTGGTAGTCCTTGCCCGTGTCTTTCTTGTACCAGTCGAGGATGCGGCCGACGAAGGGCGAGATCAACGTGACTTTAGCCTCGGCACAGGCAATGGCTTGATGCATGCCAAACAGCAGCGTCAAGTTGCAATGGATGCCTTCCTTCTCCAGTTGCTCCGCGGCTTTGATACCCGGCCAGGTGGAGGCGATCTTGATCAGGATGCGCTCCCGCGAAATGCCCGCCTCGTCGTACTGCTGGATAATTTCACGCGCTTGCTTCATGGTGGCGGCGGTGTCATAGGACAGCCGCGCGTCCACTTCGGTCGAAACCCGGCCGGGAACGATAGCCAGAATCTTCTTGCCAAAGGCAACCGCCAGGTGACGGAAAGCGAGATTCGCTACGTCTTTATCCTTGGCTTGGGGACCAAGCTGCTTTTTGGCTTCGAGGAGCACTCCATCCACGATGGGCTGGTACTGTGGCATCCCGGCGGCTGCGGTGAGAAGGGAGGGATTGGTCGTGGTGTCCTGGGGCTTGAATTGTTCGATCGATTCAAAATCCCCGGTATCGGCGACGACCACCGTCATTTCCTTAAGCTGTTCGAGCAGTGTCTTGGCCATGCGATATCTCTCCTTGCGTACACCTTGAGTGTAAGGCTTTCAACATGTGAGATTCTTAAAATCGCGATAGGTTTCGTCGGGGTCTCAGAATTTGCTTCCCCATCAGACGATTGGATTGCTCAGCGTTCCGATCCCCTCCACGGTAATGGCCACCCGGTCACCGGGCTGCATGGGAGCCACGCCGGCCGGGGTCCCGGTAAGGATCAAGTCCCCTGGAAACAGCGTCATGGCCGCAGTGATATAGCGCAGCAGATGGTCGATCGAAAAGATCAGGTCGCGCGTATTGCCGTCCTGGCGCAGCTCCCCATTCAGGCGGGTGGTGATGCCGATGCCCAAAGCGGGATCCACTTCGTCGGTAACCAGCGGCCCGACCGGACAGAAGGTGTCAAAGCCTTTGGCGCGGGACCACTGGCCATCTTTTTTCTGCAAGTCTCTTGCGGTCACGTCGTTGGCGACGGTGTATCCGCGGATATAGTCGCTCGGGTCCTCATCGGGACCAATCCTGCTGCAGCGATCGCCGATCACCACCGCGATTTCGCCTTCAAAATCAACCCGCTTGGAGAGCACCGGAATGCGAATCCCCTCGCCCGGGGAAAGGATCGCGGACGGAGGCTTGAGGAACAGCAGCGGTTCAGCCGGAACCTCATTGCCCAACTCGGCCGCGTGCTCGCGATAATTGCGTCCGACGCAGACGATCTTTGAGGGCGCGACCGGAGCGAGCGTTCGCGCCTCATCGAGCGGCAGCGGTTCGAATCGATCGATCGCTGGGTCAACGAAATCGCTGGCTGGGCCTTCTTCGAAGGGTGGAATCAGGCGCTCGATCCACATCCGGCCATCGCGGTCGACAACCTCGGCGTATTGCGCTCCATACTTCGTTTGCAGGCGGCAGTATTTCATGGGGCTCCTATGTCTGAGTTCTAGAGACGCTTGGCTTGCGAGCTTACCGGCCGGGTAAAGTCTCCTCGACTTCAGGAGAACGCTTGCTCTCATTGCCACTTTGATCGACGGCCGACAAGGAATAAGCATACGTATGTTCGGGTTGTGCGCCCGCATCCCGGTACGAGGTCTCGACCCCGACCGAAGCGATGCGTTGGACCGTCGAATCTCCATGCACATCGCGGCGGTAGACGTGGTAAGCCGCCAGATCGCTGTCGCTGTCCGGCGACCAGGAGAGATCAATCGCGCCCGCAGCCGCATCGGCCACCGCCACCAGCCCCTGGGGAACCGCGGGCGGGAAAACGTCGGTGGTCGCAACCACAATAGCCTCGCTGGGAAAACCCTGTACCTCCACGGATTGTCCGGAGACAGTAACGGTCACGACCCGTTCGAGGGAGTAGCGATATCGCTGATTGAAGAGGGCGGAGGCATCGATGGCGTGGCCCGGATCTCCGCCCTCCTTCCCATGGACCACCAGCGTCTGTGAGCCGGCCGGTACGGCGGGGGCGAGAGGAGACTTGGGAGTTTCCTGGGGCGCTGGAGCGTCCAGCTGCAGACGCTCGATGCGGACGAATACCGATCTCCCGGAATCCGCGACCGGTTGCCAACCGAGCAGGACGCCGTCTCCTCGTACTTGCCCAGTCAATCCGGTGACGGCGGGCGGGCTGACACCGGCGGCACTGTATGCGACATTCGACGGGCCCGCGGATTTACCTGCATGGTTATTCAAGAAGACCTCATAACGCAGCAGGCGGTCTGCTCCCTGGACGAGATCGGCCGGCAATTCGTCCGTGTATGCCCCTTCCTTACCTGGCTCGAGCGAGAGACTGCCGACGTTGGCGCAAGGGCCCTTCTCAAGCGCGCGGCAGACCTGAACCTTGACCGGGTGCTGCAGGGCGATGTGGTCCGTGGTGCGTGTCGGCATCGTCCAAGCCAAGCGAACGGAGTTGCCAATACGCACGGCGGAGAGATTTAAGACTGGCGTCGGCAGGTTGAGGCTGGGGGGCTGTGGCGCCGCCGGTGATCCGCACCCCATCGTCGTACCCGCAATGAAAAGCGTGAGCAGCGCGAAGACGGAGCTGGCGATGCGGGGCGCTGAAACCAGGAGCTTGCGATGCATGCTCTCCCAACGTAAATCATTCTGTCAATGAGCGTAGCGCGTGCGGCCTCTAAGGCGGTTTCGTAATTGGTGTAGCCCCGAAACTGCCTTAAGGTCGGGTCAACATGGCGCAAAGAGCGGCGTCGAGTTCAGGATATTCGAACTCGAACCCCGAGGCACTCAAGCGAGCCGGCAAGACCCGCTCGCTTTGCAGGATGGTCGCCTCCGCCATTTCGCCGAAAGCCAGCCGCAACGCAAAGGCGGGGACGCGAAGCAGAGTTGGGCGGTGAAGGGCCCGCCCCAGGGAGCGGGTAAACTCCAAGTTCGTCACCGGATTGGGCGCAACTACATTCACCGCCTTGGCTAAGCTTCTGTTCTCCAACGCCGACTCAATCGCCCGAATCGCATCGGGCAGCGCTACCCAGCTGATCCACTGCCGGCCGCTCCCTAGCCGGCCGCCCAGCCCAGCGCGAAAGAGAGGCAGCATCTGCGCCAGGGCTCCCCCGTCCGGAGAAAGCACAACGCCAAATCGCAGATGCACTACCCGGATTCCCGCGTCCGAGGCCGGCTTCGTTGCTCTTTCCCAGGCAAGGCACACCTCAGGGAGAAATCCACTTCCCGGCATGGAGGACTCGGTCAGCAACTCATCCCCGCGGCCACCGTAAATACCGATTGCCGACGCACACACCAGCACTGCCGGCTTGGGCCGCAGCCCGGCCAGCAGGGTGGCGATCGCGCGGGTAGGCTTTACCCGGCTTTCCAGGATTTCCTGTTTGTAGGAGGAGTTCCATCGCCGCCCGGCCAGATTCGCCCCGGAGAGATGAACTGCCGCGGTTGTCCCTTCAACATTCCGGGGAAGCGTCATCGGCGTTGCCGCGTAGGGATCCCACAGCCCTTGAAAACCCGCGTTGTGGAGACCGGATCCAGGCAACGGACGCCGATGCAGCGAAATAATTGAAATCCGCTTGCGGCGCAGAGTACGTACTAAAGAAGTACCGATAAGTCCCGATGATCCAGTCAACAAAATCTGATCAGCTGTCATCTCATGTGCATCCGTTGTGATCCTAGCTTCCCTCCGGCAGTTCTGAGATAATGTTCACGGAAAAGGAAAGTATTTTCTTCTCAGCAACATTCTAAGTGCTAGTCGCATCACACGTGTTCAGCCGCATGCATTTAAAGGAGCCCGCACCGTGGAGACCAAAGAGACAGCGACAAATTCGCAAATTGACCCCGCCAGCGCGGAATCATTTATCGCAGAAAAGCGCATCGGCGAACGAATCAAGCGGCTCCGCCTGAAAAAGTCCATGGGTCTGGTCGAACTGGGCCGGCATACCGGCTTGTCCGCCAGTTTCCTGTCACAGCTCGAGACCGGCCGCGTGGTGCCGACTCTACGCAACCTGGCCCGGGTCGCGATGGTTTTCAGCAAAGACCTCTCCTACTTTTTTGAGACCGAGCCGCACACGCTTTTCCGTGTTCATCGAAAAAAGGAGCGCGTTCGTCTGCCCCAGACTGGCGTCGACGATCCAACCTACTACTTCGAGAGCCTGGGATACATGGTTCCCGATCGGCAATTGGATCCCTACTACGCAGAGTTCGTACCGTTGAAGAAGAACATCGAGGTCCGGCCCCACGTACACCCGGGTTATGAGTTTCTTTACATCCTGGAGGGTGAACTGGAAATCCGGCATGCAGACAAGACGCATGTCCTTTCCCCGGGGGATGGAGTGTACTTTGATGCCAGCACGCCACACGGGTATCGCTGTGCAGGCAAGTCAGCGGCCCACGCCATCATCGTGACCATGCACCAACTGCAGTCGCCACAACCGGCCATGAACCTGCGCCCTCTGGGGGCTGCCATGGGACCGAAGAACGCTGGTCTCAACCTGCCTTCCGGAAGGCCGGCGTCGACCACGATTGCCACCCCGCCCCGCGCCAAGGAAAGCCTCCAGCCAGAGCCTTAGGCCCTGCCCACAGGCAGAAAGAAATCCTCGATCTCTCGCCAGCCGGCCACCCGGCGAAAACCGGTGACTGCCGCATTATGGGGAGCGGAGAAAAGGATTCCCTGGCCTTTGAATCGTTCCAAGTGCCGGTAGGTGTCGTCAATCAGGTAGTCGGCGAGCAGGATGCTCTTGTCTCCGCAGAAAACGAAGTGGGTCGGCGGAATGAACGGAAAGTGGCGTCGTAACCACCGGTATTTGGAACCGAAGGAATTAGGAAACTCCATGGCCGCGGTGGCGATAAAAATCTCGTAGTGCCGGCTGAGCTTCTCCAAAACCTCCTGACTGTCCTCGAGAACAGGCAGGTCTTCGAAAAAGTCTTCACTGCGGAGGTAAGCCTCCAATCGCTCATGCCTGTCGGCGGAGACGATATCCCACAGCCATTTACCGTGCAACTGGCCCTTGGTGATGGCCTCGTCGTGGTCGCGATTGTAGCGCGCCAGGTGTTCGCTCAGGGCATCTGCCAGCACCTCGTCCATGTCGACAGCAATTCGTTTCATTCCTAAATGTTAAGCCCTGAACTCCCCTTTCTCGATTCAGCTGTCTTTCATGGCATTTGTTAAGTCTGTCCCCATTGCGATCTGTCGTTGGAACAGATCCTAGATCGGCGCCGTCAGGGCAAGGCTTTTACGGACTTTACACTCCGCGTGAGAAGGGGAAAGAGCTTTTACGCAACTGTTCGACCCCCGCCAAATCACGAGGCCTGCGTAGTGACCTGAGCCGGATCAAAGTACAACAATCGCCCACAGCTCTCGCAATTCAGCACCGTGCCTTCGCGCACCTGATTCCAAAACTGCGGACGCAATTGCATTTGGCAGGAGAGACACCGCTGGCCTGCAGCGCGCGCAAGCGCGGTCTTGCGAGAAGAAGAAGCAATGCGGTCATACTGCGAGAGCAGGGCTTCGTCCACTCTTTTACGCAGTGAGGTCCGTTCCTGCTGCAACGTGGCGAGCTCTTCCTGATAGCCCCGCGAAGCAATGCGAGCTCGCTCTTTTTCCTCTTCGACCAGCTTCGCTTGCTGGGCCAAAGCCGTCCGCGCCTCGAAGCGCTGGCTCTCCAGCGACTCGCTCCTGATCATGCTGGCGAGTTCTTCATCTTCAATGCGGCGAATCTCCGCTTCGACGAATCCGATCTCATGTTGCAGTGCATGGAATTGTTCGTTGGTCTTGACGCTGCTTGACTGGTCGCGGTACTTAATCAGCTTCTGCTGCTGATCCTTGCGATCGCTTTCCAATCTTCTGCGCCGCGCCTCTTCCACCGGTACAGCCTTGTCCGCCTGCTCCACGGCCAGCTTGAGCTGCTGAAGTTTTTCTTCGACGGATTGCAAATGCCGGGGAACGGCAGCGATGGTTTCCAGCAGTTGGGCCGTCTTAATATCGACCTGCTGCAAACGAATAAGCGACTGCAGTTGAACATCCATGCGTGGTCTGGAGTCTACAGCATTTTCACTTCCGATGCATACCAGGCGACCACTCCCGGCGTGGCTTTTCCTCAAGAAAAGCCGCACGTCGTTGAACTCGACCGTGCATAGTAGTACTGAGAATGCTCTGACACCGTGGCCCCTCGACGTGCGATACACTTCAGGCTCGGAGATCCCCCAAGGTGGGCCCGCCCGCCCTCGAATTTGTCATCCCGCCTGCCCCGCCTTGCCGTGGAGCTTGCCGTGGGAGCGCAGAGAGCCTGCCCTGCCTGCCCCGGCGAGCCGTGGGAGCGGAGTCGAACGGGGACCCTGCTGGAGCCATTCGTTGAGACGGATTCGATTCGCCCTGGTGCTTGGATTGTGCTGTCGCCTCTCCGCCTTGGCGGCTGATACCAAGCCGGTGACGGTCGACCAGATCTACCGCCAGCAGCAGGCAACCCAACCGCCGCAGGGCATCGCCTGGAGTCCCGACGGCACCCGCCTCAGCTATATCGCCGACAATGGCGATCTACTCGCCGTAGAAGGTGGAACGGGCGCCACGCAGGTGCTGGTCGACCACGCCAGGATGCAGTCTCTGAATCCGCCCCTCACTTCCGAGCGTGACGTCGACAATCGCACCCGTTACAAGCAAGCCAGCTACAGCTGGGTACCCGACTCCAAACACCTTCTCTTCGACTCCAATGGGCAGCTGTGGTTCTTCGATCTGGCGACTAAGACCGGCCTGCAACTGGCGTCGACCGGCGTGGGAAGTGGAGATGATCCCAAGTTTTCTCCCGACGGAACCTACCTCTCCTATGTTCGAAGTCACAATCTCTATGTAAACAAATTGAAAGACAACAATCCCGCATTGCGGCTGACGGACTCGCAAGCAGACACACTACTCGATGGTGAGGTGGACTGGGTCTATGAAGAAGAGCTCGATGTGCGCAGCAATTACTTCTGGTCGCCAGACTCGCGGCGCATAGCGTACTTGCAGATGAACGAAACCCCGGTGCCCGAATATCCTATCGAAGACTGGATCCCCACCCATGCAACCGTCGATCGCCAGCGTTATCCGCAGCCCGGTGATCCCAACCCCGTCGTGCGTGTCGGAGTGGTCGGCGCCAATGGCGGAAGGACCAAGTGGATCAACCTGCCCATCGACAACGGAAGCGATTACATCCCGCGCTTTGGATGGCTCAATGCCAAGACTCTTTGGATTGAGACCTTAAAGCGCGATCACAAGACGATGACGCTGTATTTCGTCGACATCTCGATGGACGAGTCGAAACCGGTGCTCACCAGAACCGACGACAAGTTCCTGGACGACTCGTATGACTTGACGTTCTTCGCCTCAAACTTCCTGCTTACCAGTTGGCGCGACGGACACAACCATATCTACCTCTATGGCTTTGATGGAGCGAACCCCTTGGCCACCCAAGCCGGACTGGTCAAGCAACTCACTGGCGGCAACTATGAGGTGGGAGATATTCTGGGCGTGAACGAGGTGGCGCGCACCGTCTACTATCTCTCCAACGAAGGGGACCCGCGCCAGCAGCAGCTCTGGGTGATCGGGCTCGACGGGCAGGGCAAGCACCGGGTGAGCCGCAACGGAGAATGGCACGAGCCGATCTTCTCCCCCAACACGAATTTCTTTGCCGATACGATTTCTTCCACCACGACGCCCCCTGTGGTGGATCTATGCCGCCACGATAGCGACTGCCAGACGATCTGGAAAGCGCCGGCGCTCGATACGGAATTAACACCGCCGCTGCCCGTCGAATGGAAGGCTGCCGACGGCGCCACCACGCTTTATGGCCAACTGGTGTTTCCTGTAGGCAAGACCGAGGCGGCAAGCGTGCCTCTGATTATGAATCCGTATGGCGGCCCACACGCGCAGATGGTCACCGGAAAATGGTCGGCCGAAGATCGTCTCTTCGATCAGATGTTGGTAGAGAGGGGATTCGCCGTGCTGCACGTGGACAACCGTGGAATGGGCGGCAGAGGCCGCGATTTTGCCCAGGCGGCCTATCATGATTTTGGACCGGTACAACTGGGCGACCAGATCGCGGCGCTCGACCAAACGCTTCGCGCGTATCCCCAACTTGACCCCAAGCGGCTCGGGTGGTGGGGCTGGAGTTGGGGCGGCACCTTCACCCTCTATGCCATGACCCATAGTGACCGCTTTCGCGCCGGGGTTGCCGGAGCTCCGGTCACCGCCTGGCAGAACTATGATTCCATCTACACCGAGCGCTATCTTGGAACGCCGGCGGCAAACGAAGATATCTATCGCGACGACTCCGTGCTGAACAGCGCGCCCAACCTCAAGGGACGCCTGCTGTTGATGCAAGGCACTGGAGATGACAACGTACACCTGGAGAATTCCATCCAATTCATTCAGCGATTGATCGATGCCGATCTGCCCTATGATTTGCAGCTCTATCCGCGCAAGACGCACGACGTCGATGGCGCTGACGCCACTACCCACTTGTATGGCCGCATACTGGAGCATTTTGAGCGTTATCTCATGAGCCCGGTGTTGCCATGATGCATCCTGCGGAAACTCACACCACACGCGATCTGGTGCGCGGCCACACCACGCTCGGCGACCTGGACCTGACCATCCTGACTGATGGCACCTACCTGGCCGATGGGGGCGCCATGTTCGGTGTAGTGCCGAAACCCTTGTGGGAGAAGCGGGCGCCGGCCAATGAGCGAAACCAGATCCTGGTCGGAACCAACACCGTCGTTGTTCGCACCGGCAAACATACGGTGGTGATCGAGACCGGCATCGGCAACAAGCTGCCGGAAAAAATGCGCGGCATCTTCGACGCCAGGCAGCTCTTGCTGCACAGCTTTGACGCGGCTCACATCAAACCGGAGGAGGTGGACATCGTGATCAATACCCACCTGCACTTCGATCACTGCGGATGGAATACGACGCGAAGGGAAGATGGCAGCATCGTGCCCACGTTTCCCAATGCCCGCTACTTCGCGCATCGCGGAGAAGTGGATCACGGCCATCTGCAGTTGGAGCGCGATGCCGTGAGCTATATCAGTGACAATTACGATCCCCTCATCGCCGGCGGGCAAATGACTTTGCTTGACACTCCAAGCGGGGGACACACAAAGATTGTTCCCGGAGTGAGTGTCGAAGTTTTTCCTGGCCATACCGCGCAGATGATGGCGGTGATGCTTGATTCGGGTGGAAGCAGGGCCTGCTACATTTCTGACCTGATGCCCACCAGCGCGCACCTCGACGTGACCTGGGTGATGGGTTATGACCTCGACCCGCTCACCTGCATAGAGCAGCGCAAGCGCTTCCTAAGCCGCGCGATCCCCGAGCGCTGGCTGGTTCTCTTTACTCACGACCATCATCATCCGATGGGATACGTGAAATGGGGCGCGAAAGGCAAGCCGGAGTTCGTGAAACCTGAAAGCCCAAAGCAGCAGTGACAAAGCGCTAAGTAATCGCCGCTCTGATGCTTTGTGTCAGGGCACGACTTTACAGCGTGCGGAAAAACTCGCTTAACGAAGGGCACGGGTTTACAGCTTGCGGAAAAACTCATGCTTTGTGTCAGGGCACGACTTTAGTCGGGCCGTAAACGATTGAGAATATGACGGCCTTTAGCCCCTGAGGGTTTTGCTTTTCGGTTCGGTGCGGACTTTTTCCGCAAGCTGTTTAGCCGTGCCATACAGAGGCGCAGCACAGGAGGGCTTTAGCCCCTGAGGTACGTCTTTTTGGATATGCCGGACGAAATCGGCCATCTTTCGCAGCCTGTTTAGTCGGGCCGGAGATGCCCTGCTTTGTGTCAGGGCACGACTTTACAGGCTGCGGAAAACTCTGTTTTGTATCAGGGCACGACTTTTAGTCGTGCCGTAAATCCTTTGCAATGAATCCGGCTTTAGCCGCTGAGGGGACCAATCTTATCCCCTCCCGACTTTTTCCGCAGCCTGTTTAGTCGGGCCGTAAACCGCGGGGATGAGGAGGGCTGCCCTCAATTTCCTGTAGAGGCCTAATGAGCCATGGCGTTTCATGCGGTTTTCCTTGAGAGAAAACCGCACACGCGGACCTATCCAGCATCCCCGTACAGGAAATTGAGGTTTAGCCCCTGAGGCTCTGCTTTCCTGCCCGGTGCAGAGTTTTGAAGGGTACGGGCTGAAGCCCGTACATCACTGGCCGCAAACGAGATTCGGCTTTAGCCGCTGAGGGGACTTACTTCATCCCCCCGACTTTTCCGCGGCCTGTTTAGTTGGACCGTGGAGACACAAAAAAAATCTTGGCTGGGAGATAGGACAAAAAAACCAGGGAACGTCGAACGCCTGAAGCCCGACGGCAAGCGGAGAAACCAACGTCCTTAGAACACCTGGCGGTGAAAGACCTCGTCCTTTTCCTTACAGGGCGAGCAGGCTGCACCGATACCACAGGCCATGAGCAACGCCGCACCTACTGTGACTAGAATTGCCGGGCCGTACGACTCAAACTGGAAAAACCACCGTACGAAGGTGTGTAAATGGAGAGAATGCATCTTGGTACTCCACGATCTATGAAACCCTAATCCCAGAAGATGGTTATCTGAGATGCAAAATATTTTTCGGGGGTGGCTTCCCTTTGCGGGCCAAACGTGTCCACTTTCCCGAAAAGTATCGATGGGACAAAGATTAGCATCGCTATAGAAAATTCGATATGAGCAAAACTAGTCAGATGTGACCGACGCGACAAACAATACGTTCCCAATGGGGGATCCCCGGCTGCGATGGCTTTTCCTCGACCTCAATTCCTACTTCGCATCTGTTGAGCAGGAGTTAAGGCCGGAGTTGCGCGACCGCCCCATGGCCGTGGTGCCGCTGTTAGCGGATACGACCTGCTGCATCGCTGCCAGCTACGAGGCAAAACAATATGGAGTGCGTACCGGCACCCAAGTCGGCGAAGCCAAGCGGCTTTGCCCCGGCATCGTGCTGGTCGAGGCCCGGCATGAGTTGTATGTCGACTACCACCACCGCGTGGTAGAGGCCGTCGAATCCTGCCTTCCGGTCACTTCTGTCATGTCGATCGACGAGATGGCCTGCCGTCTCTTAGGCAGGGAGCAGCCTTTGCTGGCCGCGCTGGAGTTGGCGCGCGAAGTCAAAGCCGCAGTGCGCCGCAAGGCTGGGGCCACCCTTCGCTGCTCTGTTGGCCTGGCGACCAACCGGTACCTCTCCAAAGTGGCCTCCGACATGGAGAAACCGGACGGCCTTGTGGCCTTGACCCCCGATCTGCTGCACGATGCCCTTTCGGCGTTGACGCCGCGGGACTTGCCCGGCGTCGGCGCGCGGATGGAGAAGCGGCTGCAACAGGCCGGCATTCGCACCATGGAGCAGTTGCTGGCGCTCGACCGGGAGCAGTTGCACGCCGCATGGGGCGGGATAGGCGGTGAAAAGCTATGGCACTGGCTACGAGGGGAGGATTTTGGCGACGCTGAGCTGGAGCACGCCAAGTCGATCGGCCACTCCCACGTTCTGTCGCCCGAACTGCGCACCCCGGAGGGCGCCTACGCTGTGGCCAACAAGCTACTGCACAAAGCCGCGATGCGGCTGCGAAAAGCCCGGCTTTGGGCCTCGAATATGACCTTGACCATTCGTTTCGCGGTGTCTAGCTCGGCCGCCGCTTCCCAACATTCTTCCGGCATTCACCAGAAACCGTGGGCGCAGAGCACCCAGCTCCTGGAATGCCAGGATAACCAGACGCTTCTGGAGGGGCTGCAGCGCCTATGGAGTCAAAGCCCGGCCGGCCGGGCCCATCAAAAACCGTTTTTCGTGGGCGTTTCCCTGGGCAACCTGGTTCCCGACCACCTGCACACACTCTCCCTCTTCTCCGGCCTCGAAGAGGAGGCAAAGCGGACCCGGCTGTCAAGCACCATGGATCGGGTGAACTACAAGTACGGGACCAACACGCTGTGCTTTGCCAGCATGCTGCTCGCGGGTGCGGCCGCGCCGACGCGGATCGCCTTTTCCAGCATTCCAGACCTATTTTGAAGCTTATGCCCATTTTCCCGGCGTCATCCCGAGCGCTTTGTCATCCACAAGCAACACTCGATAAAACGGCGCCACTTTTAGATTTGTCATCCCGGCTGCCCCGGCCTGCCGTGGGAGCGAAGCCGAGTTTCCTGCCACGCTGCTCCGAGACACAGCCACGTGTGCGGTTTTCCGTAGGAGAAAACCGCATGAAGTCTATCAACGCCACCAAGATCAACAGGAAATTCGGCAAGCCGAGTTTCCTGCCACGCTGCTCCGCGACACAGCCGCGTGTGCGGTTTTCCGTAGGAGAAAACCGCATGAAGTCTACCAATGCCACCAAGATCAACAGGAAATTCGGCAAGCCGAGTTTCCTGCTGTGCGCCCTTCCCCCTCGCAAATGTTTCCTGTCTGTCCTGGCACTCATCCTCTGCGCCTCCGGAGCGTTCGCCCAGCAACCCGCCCCCGTGCTCTTCGGAAACTGCCCCGACAGCTCCCGGCTGCGCCAGATGTGGAATCCTCTCGTCCGAGTTCCCCCGTGGCAAAGGAAAATCCCCACGTGACTTCCCATATCTACAGAGGCCGGTTGGCCCCCTCTCCCACCGGTTTCCTGCACCTGGGCCACGCGCGCACCTTCTGGATCGCACAACAGCGCGCCCTCGCAGCCCAAGGCACTCTAATCCTGCGCGACGAGGATCTTGATCCCGACCGTTCGCAGCCCCATTTCCGCCAGGCCATGATGGAAGACCTGCGCTGGCTTGGCCTCGAATGGCAGGAGGGACCCGACGTGGGCGGTCCCTTCGGGCCGTACACGCAAAGCCAGCGGCACGGCCTCTATCACGATGCCTGGCGCCGGCTGCTCGCCGGAGGATCGCTCTACCCCTGTCGCTGTTCGCGCAAGGACCTGGCGCAGGCCATGCAGGCTCCCCACGACGACGAAGGCGTCTATCCCGGAACCTGCCGCCCGGCCACGATCCCCTCCGATGGACTCGAATCGTCCATAGGCGCCAACTGGCGCTTTCGCGTGCCCGATGGAGAGGCGGTGGTCTTCGAGGATGGGCACTTTGGTACGCAGACCTTCGTCGCCGGGCGAGACTTTGGAGACTTCCTCGTTTGGCGCCGGGACGACCTTGCCGCTTATCAGCTAGCCGTGGTGGTGGATGATGCGGCGATGGGGATCACCGAGGTGGTTCGCGGCGCCGACCTGCTGAAGTCAACGGCGCGCCAGATCCTTCTTGCGCGGGCGCTGGGTTTCTCCTCACCCGCCTGGTATCACTGCGATCTGCTGGTCGATGAACAAGGGCAGAGGCTCGCCAAGCGCCATGACGCACTGAGCCTGCGCAAACTGCGGGAGCAGGGGAAGCAACCGGAGGAGCTGTTGTCCAAGCTGCGGAAAAACTCACGCTTTGTATCAGGGCACGACTTTACAGCTTGCGGAAAACTCATGTTTTGTGTCAGGGCACGACTTTAGTCGGGCCGTACCCAGCGCCACTGATGAGGGCTTTAGAGGTATGGCTTGCCTCCCGGGTGGAGAGTTTTTCCCCCGGTTTAGCCAAGCCCCAATGAGCCACCGCTCTAATGCTTTGTGTCAGGGCACGACTTTAGTCGGGCCGTAAAGGCCAACAAAAATCTGGGCTTTAGCCCCTGAGGGTTTTGCTTTTCTGTTCGGTGCGGACTTTTTCCGCAGCCTGTTATCGGCCTTCCACACAACCGGGCGCTTTTCCAGCGCTCTCAATGTACGACAATAAAGTGTGTCCTCAGACTTCGCCCAACTCGTAAAGCAGCAGGCGGACATCGTTAAGATCATCGGCGGATACATCACGCTGAAGAAATCCGGAGCCCAGAACTACGCCGGTCTTTGCCCCTTTCACGGGGAAAAGACAGCGTCCTTTTCGGTGCATGCTGTGCGCCAGTTCTACCATTGCTTTGGCTGCAACGAGTCGGGCGACGTTTTCTCCTTTGTGCAAAAAATCGAGAATGTCGGCTTTCCGGAAGCCGTTAAAGTCGTTGCCCAAAAGTGCGGCATCGCTCTGCCCAAACGGGAGTTTTCCTCGCCGGAGGAAGCGCAGGAGAGTCGCCAGCGCGGCAAGCTGCTCGAACTGCACGAGTTGGCCACAACCTGGTTCGAGGAGCAGTTGCGTTCAGCCGAAGGCTCCCGGGCGCGTGAATACCTTACCAGCCGTGGTTTGACCGCAGAGGCCATTGCCAAGTTCCGCATCGGCTATGCTCCGGATTCCTTCAATGCGCTGCGCGACCGCTTGCAGGGGACGGCCCCTCCCGATCTTCTGCGGCTATCGGGCCTCCTTTCTTCCAAAGAGCAGCCGGATGGCTCCGCCGGACCGCTGTATGCGCGCTTTCGCAAGCGGATCACCTTTCCCATCCACAACGAGGCAGGGCGCGTCATTGCCTTTACCGCGCGGGCGCTCGATAGCGACGAGAAGTCCGGGCCGAAGTACATGAACTCCCCGGAAACCCCGCTCTACTCCAAGGGACAGGTGCTTTTCAATCTCGATAAGGCGAAGCAGGCAATTCGGGAGCGGACGTTTGCCCTGCTGGTAGAAGGCCAGATGGATTGCATCACGGCCTACATGGCCGGATTTCACAATGTGCTGGCCACCAGTGGAACGGCATTTACCGAGATGCAGGTCCGCTTGCTCAGCCGCTACACCAAACGTCTCTTCGTTAACTTCGATCCCGATACCGCCGGCGCCAACGCCGCGGAAAAGTCGATTGCCTTGCTCACCGAAGAGGATTTTGAGGTCCTGGTCGTCACCCTTGAGGGTGGGCTCGATCCTGACCGCTTTATTCGCGAACGAGGCATCAAGGCCTATGTGGGCGCTGTCGAAGCGGCCAAGCGCCATTCGGACTACCTGCTTGAACGCGCAATGCAGCTTTTCCCTTCCCGGACGGCCGATGGCAAGACGAAGGCCCTAAACTACCTGCTGCCCCACATCCGGCGCATGCCCAACCGCATCGCTCGGGACGAGTTCGCGTCCGACGCCGCCCAGAAGCTGGGCATCGATTCAGCCCTGGTCCGGGAGGAACTGCACCAGGCGGCGCGCAAACGCCGGGACCAGGTAAATCCCTCCGGCCTGGACAGCCTCAAGGAGGCGGAGAGGCTGCTGTTGCGGGCCATGGCCGGCGCTCCCGAAAGCCGCATCTTCCTCCGTGTTTCCCAAGCCTTACACAACCAACCTCAGTCGTTCGAAGGGCTTGCCGTGACCCCGATGTTGTGGCTCTTGCGCGATCGCGGGTCCCTCGAGCCCCTTGGCCGCACTGCCCGATGCCGGCCAGCGCACGCTGCTGGCGCAGGCTTTGCTGCGGGAGTCCAGCGAGGTGGAGATGGAGCAGGTGGAAGCCGCCCTGGAGTCGCTGAATTATCGCCATCTGGAAGCCCTGCAGCGCCGGGTGCGCGCGGACATTGCCGAGGCAGAACGGCGTGGCGATTGGGCTCAGTTAGCCGTTTTCATGGCTGAAAAGGTCAAGGTTGACCGCCAAATGCGGGATGTGCGATGGTTAGTCCGAAAGTCGTACGTTACGCTACGACCAGCGGTGGAAACCAAACCAGCCGTTTTTCATCTAATCGGGTGAGCGGATCAGGATTCAGGTGGGGTGTCGTTCTGGGAGCGGTCGAAGGGGCACACTCCAATCCATGATATTCTATAACTCTTTGAAGGACGTGCGTCTACTTGCCCAAACGGTTTATCAACCGTCCGGAATATGCCCTTAGCGGCTCGCATAGCACCCTGTCCTTTCTAAGCACGGACCGCTCCGAAAAATAAGGCACGGGATAGGATTTGCTTGGCTATCGAAGACAAGTACGAAGAAGACATTCAGAAACTGATTGATGCAGGTAAGGAGAAAGGTTACTTGACCTATAACGAGGTCAACGATCTTATTCCTGGTGATCTGCATTCACCGGACGATCTCGACGATCTGCTGACCACCATCGGGACCCAGGGCATTGATGTGCTCGAAGGCGGTCCTAAGTTTGGCGCGGATAAGTTCGAGAGCGAGGGTGAGGAGGGCGAGGACGTTGAACTCGACCTTACACCGGGCACACTCGAGAAAACTAATGACCCCGTTCGCATGTACCTGCGCGAAATGGGCACTGTTCCACTGCTGACCAGGGAAGGCGAAGTTGAAATTGCCAAGCGCATCGAGCGCGGGCAGTTGCGAGTACTCAAGGCCATTTCCCGTTCGCCCATCGTTATTCGCGAGATCGTCGCCCTGGGCGAGGACCTCAAGCGTGGCGTGCGCAACATCAAGGAAGTGGTGATCTTCGACGAGGAAGAAATCACCGAAGAGATTCTGCAGGCGCGCATCCGGGTAACGATCGGTCGCGTCGACACTCTGCTCAAGCACCAGAAGAAAGCATCCCTGCTCTTCGAAAAACTGGAGACGATCAACGTCAAGGCGAAGGCCAGGGAACATCGCAAGACCCGATGGATGATGAACCGCGAGCGGGTAGAAGTCTCGCGCATTGTCCGCGAGCTGAAGTACACCAACGCGGAACGCAAGCGGCTGCTGGACAAGGTCAACAAGACAGTCGACGCCATGCGAATGCTCGAGCGGCAGATCAAGTCGCTTGAACAGAAGCACGACCAGTCGAAGAGCGAAGAGCTGCGCAAGGAGTACCGCCGCCAGCAGAAGAACTGCAAGACCGACCTGGAAAAACTGGAGCAGGAGGCCGGCGTTTCCATAGCCGAACTCAAGCGCACCCAGCGCGAGATGATCCAGGGCGACATGGACGCGGAGCAGGCCAAGCGCGAGCTGATTGAGGCCAACCTTCGCCTGGTGGTTTCTATCGCCAAGAAGTACACCAACCGCGGTCTGCAATTCCTCGATCTGATCCAGGAAGGCAACATCGGCTTGATGAAGGCGGTCGATAAGTTCGAATACCGTCGTGGTTACAAGTTCTCCACGTACGCCACGTGGTGGATTCGCCAGGCGATCACCCGCGCCATTGCCGATCAGGCCCGCACCATCCGCATTCCGGTGCACATGATCGAGACCATCAACAAGCTGATTCGCACTTCACGGCAGTTGGTGCAGGAGCTGGGCCGCGAGCCTACCTCCGAGGAGATCGCGCGCCGGATGGACATCCCGGTGGCCAAGGTTCGCAAGGTGCTCAAGATCGCACAGGAACCGATCTCGCTCGAAACTCCTATTGGTGAGGAAGAAGATTCCCATCTTGGCGACTTCATCGAAGATCGCCAGGCGGTCTCGCCTTCCGAAGCGGTGATCAGCGTCAACCTGAAGGAATATACCTCGCAGGTACTGCGTACTTTGACTCCGCGCGAAGAGCGTGTGATCAAGATGCGCTTCGGCCTGGAGGATGGCTCCGAGCATACGCTGGAAGAAGTGGGTCAGAGCTTCCAGGTAACCCGCGAACGTATCCGGCAGATCGAAGCCAAGGCGCTGCGCAAGTTGCGGCATCCTTCACGCTCACGCAAACTAAAGGCCTTCGTCGAAGGCGTCCGCGAATAGAAAACCAAGCGCCTGCTCTTCGGAGCAGGCGCTTTTTCTTTGACTCACCGCCCGGCCCTCTCTTTCTTGCGACGTTGCCCTGCGTAAATCCATCCAAACGTTGACACAATAACCACCCAGGAGTGACCCTTGCCCCCAACCCCGCCCGAATCGATAGAAAAACTAAAGCATGCACCCGAAGCAGCCGGTGTGGACGATTTGATCCGCCGCCGCTGGAGTCCACGCGCCTATTCCGACAAGGAAGTACCTACGGCTGAGCTAAAGCGGCTCTTTGAAGCAGCGCGCTGGGCAGCATCCTCTTCCAATGAGCAACCGTGGCGGTTTCTGGTAGGCCGGCGAGGCGATGACACCTACCAGAAGATATTCAATGCGTTAGTGGAAGGCAATCAGTCGTGGGCCAAGAGCGCGCCGGTGCTGGTGCTGTCGGTGGCAAAAAAGACTTTCACCAGCAACAGCAAGCCGAACGCGTACGGCATGCACGACACTGGAGCGGCCTCAGCGACGCTCGCCCTGCAGGCGACCGCGGACGGACTGCACACTCATTCCATGGCCGGTTTCGATCGCGAACAGGCGCGGGCATCATTTGCCATTCCTTCTGATTATGAGATCGGCGCGGTCACCGCAATCGGATATTTCGGCGATTCGGCTAGCTTGCCCGAGCACCTGCACAAAATAGAAGTATCTCCGCGCCAGAGGAAGCCTCTGGAGGAGTTCGTGTTTTCCGCCTGGGAGAAGCCGGCGCAGTTCTGAAGCGGCATGAGAAAGATCCTGCTCTTCGTCAATCCGGTGCTGCAGCAGACCAGAGCAAGGCGCAGAGACATCGCCCGCGTTCACAGTATCTTTCGCGACGCCGGCGCCGCCGTCGATATTTTGGAGACCGGTGAAAACCGAGCCGCTGGACCCAAGGCAAAGCGGGCAATAGCAGAAGGTTACGACGCCATCATTGTCTGCGGCGGCGATGGCACCATCTTTGACGTCATTCAGGGGATCGCCGGCTCGAGCGTGCCCCTAGGCATCGTTCCCTTTGGCACAGGAAACGTGCTGGCGCAAAATCTCAAGATGCCCAAGGACCCGGTGGCCGCCGCGCGTTGGCTTCTACGTAGCCGTCCCTTTCCGGTGCCCTTGGGCAAGATTACCTGCTGCGTCCCTGAAGGCCGGCAAAGCTGGCTCTTTGCAATGGCCGCCGGTATGGGCATGCATGCGAGCCTGATGTATGAGGCGCGCCGCTCGGGCAAGAGCAGGGTAGGCCGGGCAGCGTATTTCGCTGCCGGGGGCAGGTTACTTCTCAATCACCCGGTACAGCCCTTCGACATCGCCATCACCACCATCGGCGGGTCTGTCGTCCACCAGCAGGTAAGCGAAGCGATCGCGGTGCGGGTCGCGGAGTTGAATCGCTGGCGTCCATGCGGCGGCCTGACCTTTCCCTTTCTCCGGCTGGCCACCGTTGCGGGTTACTCGCGCTCCCGCCTGGCGCGTGCCACCTACGAGGCCCTCTTTCGTTCCGGCGGAGCGCGTGATCGTGTGCAGACGGAAGACGCCGCGGCTTACTACCAGGATGTTCTGCGTGTGGTCTGCCGCCCCACCCCCAATCACGACTACAAGCAGCCAATCGCAGTCGAAGCGGATGGAGAAGTACTCGGAGCCACCTGCGCAGAAATCGAAATGGCCGGCACAAATGTGCTGCTACTGTCGGCAAACGAGTCTTTGTCTATATAGCACAATGTTTGTGCTATATATATATGCTGTCATGCTGGCTCTGTCCATCCCTCGGCAACTGCTGCCAAGGTGAGCGCTGCCCTCCCCTCTGTCATCCCGCCTGCCCCGGCTTGCCGTGGGACCGAAGCGACCTGTCCCGGCGTGCCGTGGAAGCGTAGCGGAGGGACCTGCGGTTCTCTCCCTACCCATGACCCCTTTGTGCTGGCTCTGTCCATCCCTCGGTAACAGCTGCTAAGGTGAGCGCCGCCCCCCACTTTGTCATCCCGACCGGAGCGGACCCGAATTTCCTACCTCGCGGTATCATCTGAGGCCACGTATGCGGCTTTCCGTCAAGAAAGCCGCATGAAGTTTGCTAACGCAACCAACCTCGACAGGAAATTCGGGGTAGCGCAGTGGAGGGACCTGCGGTGCGCCTTTCCCCCACGCGACTGCTCAAGGATATGTTTCTCAACCGAGCGTTACCCGGATTTCCTTGCCACCCACCTACCCCTTACGAAATCGATACCCAATATGCGTCTCCGTCAAAATATAAGTCGGATGAGCCGGATCATCTTCGATCTTCTTGCGCAGCTGATTAATAATCACCCGCAAGTACTCACGCTCGTTGCCATAGAGCGGTCCCCATACGGAGGCTAGCAGGCGTTCGTGAGGCACCGGGTGACCTGCATGTTCCATCAAGTAACACAACGTTTCGTATTGTTTCGGAGCGAGGTGAATATCCTCTCCCCGCTTTTGCACCAGGCGCCGTTCGCAATCCAGAGTGATGTCACCGACTGCGCTGACAGCAATCGATTGACTCGAGGCGTTGTAACGACGGATCACCGCGCGCAGCCTCGCGGCCAGCTCATGAATCTGGAATGGCTTGGTCACATAGTCATAAGCGCCCGCATCCAGCACTTCCACTTTGTCATTCTCGTCATCTCGCACGGTCAGCATGATAATCGGGAGGCGAGGATAGCCGTGGCAGATTCTGCGGCATGTCTCCTTGCCGCCGATTCCGGGCATATTGATGTCCAGCAACACAGCATCGTAGTTGACCATGCGGAGCCGGAGTAGCGCTTCCTCTCCATTGCATGCCTCCCCGATCGCGAACCCCAGTGCGCCCAGGGTCTCAAAGAGGCTCTGTCGAATTCCCGCATCATCCTCGACAACCAGTACTTTGCTCTTCTGTTCCACGCCTCACTTCTCCTTTGCCGTTCTGGGCAGTGTCAGAACAAAGGTCGTCCCGCTCTCAGGGTCGCTCGTGACCCATGTGCGGCCTTGATGCGCCTCTGTGATGCGACGAACGACAGAAAGGCCAATCCCGGTGCCCGCCGCCCTGTGCTCCGACCCTGGGCTGCGATAGAAGCGTTGAAACACCTTGTCTCTCTCCTCCGCCGGGATGAAGGACCCTTCGTTCCGGACACTGATGAACATCTCTGCCGGCTCCTCCTGAACGTCCACAACGATGGAAGAACCTGGCCTGCTATATTTAGCGGCGTTGTCCAGAAGCTGAAAGAACGCCATTTGTAACAGTTGTTTATCAGCCCATACCAGGCTAAGGCGCGCGCCAGCCCGAAGATCGATAGGATGGCCGCCTAACTCATGGGCAGATGCTTCGACGCAGCATTCGATGAGCTGTGTGAGATCGATTTGTTCCCGTCTCAGCCTCAGCTCACCGCTATCGAGCCTCGCCGTACGAAGCAGACGCGTACTGAGGTCGGTGAGTTGCGTGGCATGCTGATCGATCAGGGCAACCAGTCTCTTTTCTGCGCCGGACAAGGTATTCATCGCCAGCAAGCCAGAGCTTGCACTCCGAATTGTGGTCAGCGGACTCTTGAAGGCGTGGGCGAGGCCATCGAGAACGGCGGCACGAAGTTGTTCGCTTTGCCGTGCTGCCTCCGCGCTGGTTTCCATGGAAAACGAGCGTGCCCTCTCGATCGCCACGGCGGCAAGTGATGCAGCTGCATTGATCGTAGCCGCATCGAGCGAATGCCCGCAGACCAAAAGCGACCCGATGGGGCGTAGTCCCACGCGCAAGACTCGCCTCGAGATGCTGGTTGCAGAGTCGTCGCCATTGCTGTCCGTAAAGTAGATAGAACGCACCTGGTCGTCTGTGACGTCACACTCGCCACTCCGGCACAGACGGAGTTCATAAGCATTCCACAGGACCACACCGTCTACCCGAAGGGTGGAGTGTAGAAGGCTCGCAAGCTGCGGCTCAAGCGGCTTCTGCCGGTCAAGAAGCAAAATACTCTGACTCAGTTCATACAGTTTCTGTAGCTGTGATCGATGCAACTCTGACTCGCGGGCATGGCGGCTGACCTGGTTGGAGAGACTGCTAACGACCAGAGCCACGCTTTCGAAGGCGCCCAAAGCGACCCAATCGTGTGGGTCCGCCATGTAGAACCTGAACAGAGGTTCGGTGAAGAAGTAATCCAGGCAGGCAACGGAGAGCAATGAGACGATGCCCGCTTCAAGAAAGCCCCAGCGCAGCGCGATCGCGGTAACCAGCAAGAGTTGAACCGAGGTCGCCGACGAGAGATTGAAGTGAAAGCGGTAGGCGACGCAGGTGATCAGCAACGCGCCGGCGGCGCCGGCGGCGATCCTGCCGGCAATAGCGCGGATAGGCTTCCTAGTCATCGTCGCTTGACCTTGAGCAGCTTAACTATATCGCCCGGCACATAAGGAAACCGTTAAGAAGTAGCTTATGCATTACCAATGGCTTTCGCGATTCACTAACTATGTCGGTCGTTTCCGGCGTAAGAGGTGATGCAATGAAATTTCTTAGAGGCTTTCGTCATTCTGATTCAACAAACATCCGCCCTTCATGTACTTGTGGCGAAGTGCGCACCACGCCTAATGGCGCCACGCAGAACACTCCCAAAGGTGTCCACGGACGACAGAAGAGCCGACTCCTTGCCTGGACGTTCTATCACCGGTTCTTTCCCATTCTCGTCTGCTGTCTGCTCCTGAGCGGCCCATCGCTCGCGTTTGGGCAATCCACCTTCGGCAGCGTCAGAGGCGTCGTCCAGGATGCTAGCGGCGCTGTTATCTCCGACACCGAGATCGTACTGCACAGCACCGATGAAAACACGGAACGCACAGTCATCGCGGATGCATCGGGCAACTTCGTCCTGGAAAACGTGAAGGCCGGTAAATACAGCCTGCACGCGCATCACAATGGATTTGCCGACACGGTCATCTCGGGAATTTCCGTCGAAGCGCGTCAGGACCTCAGGCTTACGGTCGCGCTCAACATAGCGGAGCAATCGACCACGGTTCAAGTGACCTCAAACGCCGATCAGATCAACACGGAAAACGCAACGCTCGACGACTCGAAGAGCAACGTGGAGATGACCCAGCTTCCCTTGAACAATCGCGCGACCACCACCAGCCCTCTGGGTGCGCTCGGTCTGTCTCCCAACGTACAGACTGACAGTTCAGGCAATATATCGCTGGGCGGAGCTAGCTCTTCGATGGTCAACTTTTCCGTCGACGGGATCTCGACCGCAAACGTCAGGCAGAATGGGGCATTGCAGGACGCCTACCCCTCGCAGGAGGGGATCGCTGCGGTTAAGGTCACCTCATTTAACAACAGCGCAGAGTTTTCGCAGATCGGCGACGTCACGTTCACCACCAAGAATGGAACCAATCAATTTCACGGGAGCCTGTTCGAGTATCTGCAGAATCAGGCGCTCGACGCCGACCCTTATGGCTTCAGCGGAAAGGCTCCAAAGAAGTTCAATACCTTTGGCTTTTCGCTCGGCGGACCGGTCATCATCCCACACCTCTACAATGGGCATGACAAAACCTTTTTCTTCGCAGACTACGAAGGCAACCGCCGCACCACCGCCGTGGCGCAGCAATTGGAAGTGCCGACGGCCGCAGAGCGGAACGGCGACCTCAGCGGCTTCAATATCGCCGGTCAAGCGCCGCTGGCTCCTATTCCAGCCGCCAACATCAGCCCCACAGCTAAAGTTTTGCTGAGCTATATCCCACTGCCCAACGTGACCGGCCAGTCGGGCTACAACTACGATAATTTCCAATCCACCCCGGCGCGCACCGATGGCGCCGATCTGCGCCTCGACCAGACAATCAGCTCCAAGCAGTCCGCCTATGCACGCTTCAGCCGAAAGAACATCACCGAGGACTATGCAAATCCCTTTCTTCCTAACGATAGCGATTCCGTTCATAACCGGAGCCTGCTCATCTCCCACACCTACACCATCACGCCCACGCTCTTGAACGAGTTTCGCTATGGCTTTACCAACGTCACCACCAGCGTCGACTTTCCCATTCAGGGATCGACCGCGTTGGCACAGCTTGACCTTACCGGGGTGAACATCAGTCAGCATCCGACAACACATGCCTTTCCTACCTTCAACTTCAGCGCAGGTACCGGACTGACGCCCATAGGCCGGGACAAAGCCGGTATCACGCAGTCGAAGACCACCCAGTTCAGCGACAATCTCACCTACACTCGCGGCAAGCATACGATCAAGGGCGGCCTCGATGTCCGTCGCGTGCGGTACTTCGATCTGGAAAGCTTCGCCCCGGAGTTCGCTTCGGACGATTTCGGCGACTTCATCTTTCAGCCCAACTTCACGGGCAATGCCTTTGGTGACTTTCTTGAAGGAGCGCCCACTACGCTGAACTTCGCTGTCTCCAGTCCGGACGTGGGCGGAACGGCGACCCAGTTCAGCCTCTTCGCGCAGGATGAGTTCCAGCTAAACAGCCGGCTGACGCTTAGCTACGGCTTACGCTGGCAGATTCTTCCCGGCTTCCAGGAGGATGGCGGCAATCTCGCCAACTTCGACCAGCGAAACAACTCAATCGTGGTTCCGAATGCACTGGCCGGGTACCTCGCGCAGCAAAACATCACCTCGTCGAACGTTGCTTTCCAGCAGTCGTTCAACGCCTGCAATTTGGGCTACACCGCGCTTCCATGCACGAACTATGTGACGGCCAGCCAGGATCACTTGCCGCAGAGCCTGCGCAACACTTATAAAGGCAACTTCCAGCCGCGCGTGGCATTCGCGTATCGCCCGTTCAACGACACCAAAACGGTCATACGCGGAGGTTTCGGCATCTACACGATGACCAATCTGGGGCCGCTCTCCTTCAACAACAGTGGCAATCCTACGTCGAGCCTGCACAGCTACGCCAACGCCAACACAGCAGGACCCAATACGCCACTGATACAGTTTCCGAACACGGCTCCTGCGAGCACTACCGTGCAGATCGGAGGAGGAAGCCTGGACCAGGGAGTTGATCCAAACTTCCGCGATCCCCAGTCGAACCAGTGGAACCTGACGGTGGAACGCGAACTCACCAGCAGCACGACGTTGCGCGTGAGCTATGTGGGAATGCATTCTTACCGGCTGAACATCACTGAGGATCTCAACCAGATTCCCGCGAGCACAACTCCTTTCACAACCACGGCCGCAAGCCCGTACGTCGATCCGCGTTCTCCTCACATCAACTGGACCGAGCTTTACAGCACATTCAACGCGGGTGAGGGCAACTATCGCGCATTTGTGGTCAACGCCACCCATCGCATGGAGCATGGGCTTTACTTCGATGCCAACTACACCCTGGCCTACAACAAAGCGGACAACCAGGGGGATGCACCAACTGCCTTCGCCGGGGAAGTCAACTACGGTCTTCCCATCGCAGATCGCTTCCACATCGAACGAAATCTAGGCAATGTGGAAGGCACGCGCCGCGATCGGATGCTGTTGACAGGTGTGTATCAGCTTCCCTTTGGCCTCGGGCGGAACTTTATGAACGGCGGCGGCATCAAGGATGCATTCCTCGGCGGTTGGGACCTCACGACCGTCACGTTGCTGGAAACAGGGCCGTGGCTTACCCCGACCATCAGCGGTTCGGCAGACCAGTCAAATACTAACGTGGTCAATCGCGGTGCCCTTGCGCGTCCGGACGTGGTGTCGAACAACTTCTACACCGGCCAATCTCGGCAGCAGTACTTCAACCTGTCCGCATTTGCCCCCACCCCTGCGGGCGCGGGTCGCTTTGGAAACGCCGGAGTCGGCATCCTGGAGGGCCCTGGAACCGCTGCGGTCTCGCTTGGGTGTAGCCAAGCAATTTCGCATCACGGAGAAACTTCATGCGCGCTTCGAAACGACCTTTACCAATGTGCTCAACCACACCAACTTTGCGCCGCCCGTCACCGCGATCGACAGCTCGACCTTCGGCGCCTTGACCGGTCCGCAAACCGCAGAGAACGCCGGAAACCGAACAGGCCAGGCCGCCCTCAGACTGGACTTTTAACCCCTCATGCCAACGGATCCTGGGATACCCGGGGTCCGTTGGTCAGGCCCGAGAACCTGTGTCCTAGCTGGATTCACAGGACAGGTGCCCGACCGGTCCACACGGTTGTTCTGGCCACCGCCCGGATTGGGCCCATTGCCGCCCAACCCCATTCCAGGAAAAATGCGGGTCGCCCCATAAGCGCTAACTTGTTAGGGATATTTTTCGTCAAACCTCCCACAAAATCGTCATCCTGAGCGGAGCGCCTCACAGATTTATCGCGTGACACAGCGCTCGTAGCGCGGAGTCGAAGAGCCCGTCCCGAACGTAGCCGAGGGAACCCCGGCGGTGCTTATCTTCCCCATGCTGCTCGGAGCTTTTCAACCACGGAAGCCCGAGAACAGGATCTGCTGCGCTACGCACTTGACGCTCAGACACAAGTTGCTGGTGACGCCAATGTAAAGCGTGTCTGTAGGGCTGCCGAGAATGTAAATGTAGCCGCCGGGCATAGCGTGATGCTAGCAAGTCCATGGTTCTCGGCCTCAGGGGGAAGACCACGGCTGCGGGTCCGCCCCTGTCGGGTTCGGTGGTTGAAAAACTCCAAGCAGCATGGGTAAGATACGCACCGCCGGGGTCCTTCGACTTCGCGCTACAAGCGCTGTGTCACTCGATAAATCTGCGAAGCGCTCCGCTCAGGATGACGATTTTGTGGGAGCTTTGATGAAAACATCCTTAGCACGTTAGCGCTCATAGGGCTACGCCCTCACGATTCGTCTTTCGCGAGATGTGGCATACCACGGCTCTACACCGGCACTTCTGTCGGCACCCTGCCCCTAAAAATTAAACAGCGCCTGAAAATTGAAGTCCCGCACCGCGGAACCATGGGAGAAAAACCCTGTCGCCAGCTGACTTGCCTTGCCGAAAAAAGGAGAGTCCGTGGTGCCGTCCGGCGGCCCGCCAAGGGTTCCGTTGGGCGGCGCGAGATTGACCACGTTGAATAAATTGTGTGCAAACGCGCTAAACGTGATGCTGTAGCGCCGGTCCACACGGTTGTTCTGGCCACCGCCCGGATTGGGCCCATTGCCGCCCAACCCCATTCCAGGCATGCCCCGGCCCCCGCCGCCCGGGCCGCCACCACCACCAACCCTCGCTCCCTTGCCTTCTTCCACCCGCGGGCCAACGCCAAAGGTCTTGGCTACGCGCATATTCATAGCGAATTGAACCGAGGCATTGCCGTAATTGATAGGGATGATCCTCGCCCCAGCCGGGAGGAGTGGCGCTGATATCGAAGTTCCCATACTTGGTTGTATCCACATTGGCGGGATTGGAATCCGAAGAAGCGAAGACCGGCCGGTCGTTGAAGAACGAATCTCCATTGTTGTCCTGGCTGAGCTGGATGTTGAACGGCGCACCCGATGAAGCGCTGAGGAACGGGCTGATCCTGAAGCCCCAAGGAGCCGAGTAATTGGCGAAGGCAAAGACACGATTGCGGACGTCGAAGAACTGACGGCCGTAATCCTGCATGATGTCGTACTGATTGGATGGGTGGTAGCCGGTGCCGCCGGTATCGCTGTAGGCCTTGCTGTAGATGTAAAAGCCGGTAAACGTAAGCTTCCGCCCGTAAGCCACATTCAAGTTCAGGAAGATCTGGTTCTCCTTGAAAGTGGCCAGCGAATCGTACTCATAGATGTTGCATGGCGTACCTGGCGCCGCACCGATCGGGTTGGCCGGGCATAAATCCAACGCCGGCCGGCTCCCGTCAGGCAGCGGCGCATCGATATTGCGCGAGAGCAATTGATGTATGCCGCGGGAGTAGAGATACGTCGCCGAGACGCTTACGCTTTTATTCACCTGGTGCTCGATGCCGGTTCCGGTTTCTATGCTGGCCGGTGCATTCAGGCCAGGTTGCGTGCGATAGTAGGTCGGCAACGCAACAGATTCCTGCGTGGTGCTGTCCGGAGGGGTTCCATTGGGGTTGGGCTGAATGGACTGCACCTGGCCCTGTTGGTTGAGGTTGTAGCGGTCTACGTTGAGCAGCAGATCATAGGTATATCGATTGAAGAAAATTCCATAGCCGGCGCGCAACACTGTTTTTGGCGGCTTTCCTCCGCCGCCCCCAAGGCCGTAGGAAAGCGCAACCCGCGGCGCGAAATTGGCTTTGTTGGGAATGTGGCTCTGCGTCTCGAAGCGCAGCCCGTAGCTGAGGGTGAAGTTAGGTCGCACCTTCCAGTCGTCCTCAGCGTACAGACCCAGGTCGATCTACGCCCACGCTCTGGTTCGGAGTTCCCGTGGTGATGGAAAACTGGCTGGGCTTGTTCGCCTGGTAATCACTCAGATTGGAATAGGTATACGTCCCCTCAAAGTTCGCATTCGAGTAATTCGTGTCCTGAATATCGCGCAGCCGGCCACCGAAGCGAACGTAGTGTTTGGTGAGCGCAAGGGAAGCGTAATTCTGAAACTCGTAGCGGGTCTCGGTATCGCGGCTGGTGCCCAGGGGGCTCCCACCCCCTTCAAAACTCTGCAGAACATTGATGGCCGGAGCAACCAGCTGCGGCGTCTGGTTGGTTTGATCGCGAACGTATTGGAAACGAGTGTTGTTGACAAACTTCGCCCCGTACACTTGGCTGTCGCTGATCTGAATTCTGTTTTCTATTTCGTTGCTGTTGTAGCCCTGGCTAGGCAAAACGAAGCTTCCCACTCCGCTGTTCGTCCGCGTGTCCTGGTAATAGCTATAGCGAACTGTCAGGGTCTGGTTCGGCGTCAATTGATAGTCGACGCGCGGACTGATGTTCGTGCGTGTCTGCGGATAAGGGAGAGCCAGACTGCACGGGACGCCATTGGTGCCTGTTACGGCGCCGTTTTCCGGACCGCAAGTAGCAGGGTCGGGCACGTAAGGCACAACGGCATTGACGATGCTGTTGTCCTGAATATTTCTCCTATCGAAGTTGAAGAAGAAAGAAGCCTTCTTGCCCAACGGGCCGCTTACGTTGCCGTCGTATTGCAGCGTATGGTAAGGCGGCTGATTCTGCGCGAAGGGATTGGCGGTGTTGAAAGCCGATGCACTCGCATTCATGAACAGTTGGCCGTGTAGTTTGTCAGAGCCTGGTTTGGTCAAAATCTCGATCCGGCCGTAACCAGGAGTGTCATATTGGGCGGAAAAGGGATTCTGGTTGATGATGATGGCACGGATCGCCGACTTGGGCGGCAGTTGGCCGCCGGTGAAGCCATCGATATAGATCTGGCCCCCGCTGGGACCTGCAGCCGGGCCCGCCAGCGCAGTGAGCTCGTTCGACAACTCGTCAGGGTCGTCGGAAAGCGCATCGAGGTCCTTGCCCGTCAGCACCACGGCGCTCACGTTGCTGTCGGGATCCACGCTCACACCTGGGGTATCGGCGGTAACCTGTACCTGTTGCTGCTCCATTTGGATTGTCAGCGAAACATTCAGGTGCTGGGTTTGCCCGGCCACAATCCGCACGGGTGGAGAAGTGAAAGAGGAGAACCCGGTGGCTTGAACAGTCACTGTGTATTGGCCGGGCGGCAGGCCAGGGATTGCATACTGACCAGTAGCATCCGAGGTGCCCGTGCGGCTCACTCCGGCAGCAGATTTCACAGTGAGCGAAGCCTGGGGTATGACGGCTCCGCTAGGGTCCGCCACCTGGCCGCGCAGTGTTCCGGTCACTGTGACTGTTGCTGTTTGCGCTAAGGCTAGTTGTAAAGAACTTACCCCGCTAAAAAAGAACAGGGTAGTCAGGCAGAAAGCGAGCAATCGGTTCAAAAGTTCTCCCCGGAAATACAGAATTAGATAAATGCAGAGTTGGCCGAACAGGCTGCGGAAAACTCATGCTTAATATCAGGGCACGACTTTAGTCGGGCCGTAAACGATTGAGAAAACATTGGGCTTTAGCCCCTGGGTGTTGCTTTCTGCGGCACTTACATCGAGTGCTCTACTGTGGTGCTTCCCCGCCGCCGCCCTCGCCCCCGCCACCCCCGCCTAGATTCCAGGCGGAAGAAAGCATGGCTTGGCTGCCACTGGTGGAAGCCTGCAGCATGGGCTCGACGCCGGCGACCACGGTGATGGCGGTTGCAGCGTCAGGAGCCTGGCCTTCGGTGGCCACTACGATGACCATGTTGCCTTTGGAAAGATCCTTCAACGCGACCGACGGCGAGCGCGCCAGCAGCTGTTGAACATCAAAGCCGCCGCGGCCCTGCCCACCTCCCGGCCGATCCGCCCCGGGAGCGCCTGAAGGCGGTCCGCCGGCACCGGGGCCTTGCGAGGGTGCAGGCGCCTGAGATCCATCCGGCCGTCTGCCTGCCCCACCGGCTCCTCCGCCATTCATGCGCGCGGCCAGCCGCTGCGCCACAGCAGGGTCCAGCTTTTTCACTTCGCTATCAGGTGTGATGGTGATGACCACCGGCTTCTTGGTAGCCGTGTCATTCACCGTAATCGTAGACCCGGCCGCGTTTACCGCCAGGATGGGGCCGGCGAGGTTGCGGAAGCTTCCGCTGACAATTTCCTCCGCCTCCAGCGTGGCTCCGTCGTCACTCTTGGAACCGCGGGCACGGAGCTGGTCGCCAGGTTTGATTTGGTCGAGAGTACCTTTGACCGCCTGGTCAAACCGGACCGAGCCCGGAGCATAGCGGCGAATGATGGTGGTGGGCGTGGCGTGGATGACCGTTCTCCGGGTGCCGCCGGCGCCGGTGGAGATGGTCACCGTTCCCGCTGCCGGATCGACCGCCTTAACCAACCCTCCCGTACCGCGCTTCTGCCAGTCTGCCCGCTCCTGTTCCTGCTTCTGCGCGATGTCCGCGCCCTTGATAGCAACCAGCATGGTGGCAGCGAGTGAATTACCATCCGCGCTGGTAGAACCGCGCGCCATGACTCGATCCCCCGCCTGTAGATCCGTCAAGCTGAAGGGACTGGCCCCCGCAAGGCTCTTCTGTCCCGGCTCGATCCGCAGCAGGCGGGCATTCTCCTCCACGGTGACCTGCATGGTGGCTCCGGCATCGCTCTTGACACTAAGCGTGTTGCCGCTCAGCGTCTGCACGGTACCCAGGAAAGTCACCGGCTTTGCGGCCGGCGCAGCCGGATCCTGTGCCACACCAGCTGTCGCCAGCAAGCCTGCAACGGCGAGCGTCACTCCGCCAAGAATCACCCTTTGCATCCGGATGTTTAGCCTTCTCGTCTTTATTCCTGGCATCGTTCGCCTCGCCTGACACTCTTTCCTTGCTTTATTTTATGCGCTGTCAAAGCCGGGCCCACTCGGTCGAATCAACCCCTTTACTGGGGTGCCTTCACGCCGCCAACTGGAACTCGCGACGGGAACTCCAGGCTTGTGTTTGGCTGGCTGGTTTTCACCCGGATCGACTGCAGCCCGGGTTTCGCTGTAGAGACGAAACTCAACTCATACTGGTTTTGCAGCTTGCGCTGAATGTCGGAAAGAAAAGGCGCGAACGATACCGGGTTGCCAAAACCCTCCAGGTAGACCTTGCCGCCGGTCGAGCCTGAAAGCTGGGTAAGGTAGTTCTGGCCCCCATCCGTCACCACCCGGTTCTGGTCGAAGCGTCCCGCGCCCCGATAGTAGATGGAGTAGACAATCACGCCGGCCTTCAGCGCGTCGCTGGTAGCCGCCTGCACGTAGGGATCCGCGGGGTCGAAGCGTCCACCGGAGTAGCGATCGACGCCATCGGTGACCATGATCACCTCGCGGCGAACGTTGCTATCCCCGCCCGGCCAATGCTTGACCAGAGCCGAGAGGCAAAAATACGGGCTTCCATTAATGCCCGCTGACCCCGAAGGCAAGCGGAGAGACTTGACTGCTTGCGCGTGGTCGTTGGTAAAGTTTTGCACCAGGTTCGGCGTCCCATTGCGCATATAGCCAATCGCAACCTGGGCGGTGGGGGGCAGTCCGGTCAAAAAGCTCCGGATGTCGTTCAATTGCAGACCCAAGTTACCGCGGGAAGAATCATCCAACAGCACCACCAGTTGCAAACCTGAGCGCTCGTCCACGCAGGGGAACCCAACCGGCCACGTCCTGAAGCTTACGATTCTCGTAGACGCTCATGGTCTGTTTGGGAACCGTCGTCGTCCCATCTTCTGCCGATTTTGAAATCACCGTGACAATGGCACTCGCGGTGTTCGTCTCCTGCGCCGATAGTGGCGTCAGGGCGCCCAGCAAGGACCAGCAGACTCCCACCACCATCGCGACCTTGCAAGTACCTGTCTTCATGATCCTTTAACCCTGGTTTCTGCTTACTCTTTGAGCCTTGCCGAGCACGCACCTATATGACGGTAGCCGGGTCCGAAAGGTTCGACCGAGGCCGAGAAAACTTGCCCAAATGGACTTCAACACCTGAGACGTTTTGTCACTGCGCGCTGCTATCCTCAACAGGAACTGTAATGGTTACCCGGCTTATGCCACCGCTGACGTAACCTATTGATAGATTGGGATCAGCAACGGGAGAAATGCTCGAGATGACCGACCCTAAGCTAATGGAGCCTTCGGTCGCAGTGCATGCGGAGCGGCCGCTCTGTGTCGACCTGGACGGGACGCTGGTCAAGTCCGACACTTTCGTCGACTCGCTGATGGTTCTCGCCCGTCGCCGTCCCCTGGCTTTTTTGCGCACCCCAGTGTGGGCCATCCAGGGAAAGGCACATCTCAAGTCGCAGGTGGCTTCCCGGGTCGCTCTTGATGTTGCCCACCTGCCCTACAACCGTCCATTGCTGGACTATCTGAAAGACGAGCGTGCGGCTGGACGCAAGCTCTACCTCGTAACTGGGGCCGACCGCCTGCTGGCGCAGAGTGTCGCCGCTCACCTGGGCATCTTTGACGAGGTAATGGCCAGCGATGGCGCCGTGAACCTCACCGGGAACAACAAGCTGCAACATCTGCAGCAACGCTTTGCGTCCGACGGCTTCGACTACATCGGAAATTCCCTTCCTGATTTGCCGGTGCTCACCAGCGCCCAGCGGGCGATGGTGGCCAATCCCGACCTCAGGTTGAAGAGTGCTCTGAAAAAACGAAATATCGAGGTGAGCGAGAAGTTCCTCGACCGCTCGCGCGTTCCCGTAGCCTTGGCGAAGGCCCTCCGGGTGCATCAATGGTCCAAGAATCTGCTCGTTTTCCTGCCCCTGTTGCTGGCCCATACCATCCGACTGGGGGGTGTTTTGGCCACGGTCGCCGCCTTCTTCTGCTTCAGCTTCCTCGCTTCGGCAACATACATTCTCAATGACTTGCTTGACCTGGAGGCAGACCGGGTGCACCTGAACAAGCGTCGGCGAGCCTTTGCCGCAGGCGACCTTTCGGTAGCTACGGGTCTTGCCATCTCATTACTGCTCGCCGCGGTCTCGTTCACCATGGCCGCTTACTTGCCACGAAAGTTCCTGGTCTTCCTGCTCTTCTACCTTGTGACCACCATGGCTTATTCGCTGGTGCTTAAGCGCATTGTTCTGGTGGATGTCCTCATCCTTGCCGGCCTGTACACCGTGCGTATGGTGGCCGGCGGCGCCGCCACGCTTACGATCATCTCTCCCTGGCTTGCGGCTTTCTCGATTTTCTTTTTCCTCAGCCTGGCGATGGTCAAGCGGTTCAGTGAATTGCAGAACCTGCAAACGCACCACATGAACCCGGCCTCCGGAAGGGGCTATCTCTTAAGCGACATTGAGCAGTTGCGCAGCTTCGGCACTTCCAGCGCTTATGCCTCAATCGTAATTTTCACGCTTTATATAAACGGGCGTGACGTCACCGCGCTCTATCACCACCCCAATCGCATGTGGTTGATTACGCCGCTGATGATCCTCTGGATCAGCCGCGTTTGGCTGCTGGCCTCACGCGGCTTGCTGGATGAAGATCCCGTGATCTTTGCTCTTAAAGACCGCATGAGCCTTTTGCTCGGTTTAGGGGTAGCGCTTGTCGCCTACTCTGCGCTCTAAACCATTTTGCTAATGGTGTATACCGAAGAGAGAGCCTGGCTTTTCGTGAAACCGCTCGGGAAAGATAATTGACCATGTCCCCTCGCCAGGACCGTCCACAATTTGAATCCTGGGGTCGCTATCCAAGGCTCCCCGCTGAAGTCCGTCCGCTGTTTTGGAAAGAGGATTTTCCTCCCCCGCAAGTCCCCGGCACGAAAATGCTGGCGGTGGGCATGGGACGCAGTTACGGCGACGTTTGCCTGCTTCAGAATGGAACCCTGCTGCGTACGCCGAACCTCGATCGCCTGATCTCGTTCAATGCCCAAACCGGCATGTTGTGCTGCGAAGCCGGGGTGACGCTGGCGGAAATTCTTGACTACGCTGTGCCCCGCGGCTGGTTCTTGCCGGTGACCCCTGGCACTAAATACGTAACTGTCGGTGGAGCCATTGCCAACGACATTCACGGTAAGAATCACCACGTGGCAGGCACCTTCGGCCTGCATACGCCTTGCTTCGAGCTGATACGGTCTGACGGGACACAGTTGGTGTGCAGCCCAACCGAGAATCCTGATGTCTACGCGGCTACCATCGGTGGCATGGGTTTGACCGGCTTCATCAGTTGGGCCGAGGTGCAGATGCGCCCCATCGTTTCCCGCCGCATCCGCTATCAATCCACCCAGTTCGTGGGGCTGGACGAGTTCGTCGCGCTTTCCCAAGCGAGTACACAGGAATATTCCGTGGCCTGGATCGACTGTGTCGCCCAGGGCCGTAACTTTGGCCGCGGCATTTTCATCCAGGGTGAACACGACGAAAATCCCGGGCCGCTGACACCGGTAGCCAAGCCAAAGCTTACCTTGCCCTTCGACCTGCCCGCCTTTGCCCTCAACCGCTCTTCCGTGGGCGCCTTCAATACCCTCTACTACCACAAGCAAATCAGCAAACAACGATCTGGGTTCACCGATTACGAGCCATTCTTCTACCCCCTGGACCGCATCCTGCAATGGAATCGGATGTATGGCGAGCAGGGCCTGCTCCAGTTCCAATGTGTACTGCCATGGGCCAGCGATACCATGGGGATGATCCAGCTATTGAAGGCGATTACCGCATCCGGACTCGCATCTTTTCTTGTCGTGCTCAAGGTCTTCGGGGATATCGGTTCGCCCGGAATGATGTCGTTTCCCATGCCCGGTATCACCCTGGCCCTGGATTTTCCCATTCGGCGGGAGGTGAGCTTCGCCTTGCTGGATAGGCTGGCCGCCATCACAGCCGACTTCGGCGGCCGTATGTATCCAGCCAAGGATGCGTGCATGAGTGCGCCGCACTTCAAACAGTTCTATCCCCAGTGGGAGCAATTTGCTGTCTACATCGATCCCTCGTTCAGCTCCAGCTTCTGGCAGCGGGTAGCCGGCCTTGGCTAAACGCGATCCGGGTTTTCCTTTGAGGGTGCTGGTGTTAGGCGCGACCTCGAGCATCGCCATCGCGACTATGCGGCGGCTCGCGGCGCAGAATAAGCATTTCATGCTGGTGGCCAGAAACAGAGACCGGCTGACATCCGTAGCCCAGGACCTACTGACCCGCGGCGCAGCCAGCGTAGATACCTGGGCGATGGATCTGGACGACACTACGGCCCACGGGGAGATGCTGGCCATCGCGGCGGAGCGGTTGGGCAAGATCGATCTGGCTCTGATCGCACACGGCGTGTTGGGCGACCAGCAGGCTGCGGAAGCGGATTTCGAGATCGCCGCGGCAGTTCTGCATACCAACTTCATCTCCACGGTTTCCCTGTTGACCTGGCTGGGAAATTACTTGCAGGCCCAGCACGGGGGCACTTTGGCGGTCGTGTCCTCGGTGGCCGGAGACCGCGGCCGCAAGAGCAATTATGTCTACGGCGCCTCCAAAGGCGCGCTCAATATTTTTCTGGAAGGATTGCGCAACCGCATCGACCGCGATGGCGTGCAGGTGCTGACCATCAAACCGGGCTTCGTGGCCACGCCAATGACCGCGCATGTGGCGCACAACGCGCTTTTTGCCACGCCGGATCAAGTCGCCCTCGGCATACTGAAAGCTGTTGAGCGGCGGCGCGATGTTGCCTACGTGCCCTGGTTCTGGGCCTGGATCATGCTGCTGGTGCGCGCCATTCCAGGCTCTCGTTTCAAAAAGATGAATATGTAGGCGTGCTCGGGCATCCGCGCCTCCCCTTGCATTCTCTTGCATCCTCCCAACGAATCCGCGAATCGTAGAAACCAGCCGCGTTGCGGCTCGGGAGATGTTGCCATGGATTTGCAACTGGTAGGAAAGACAGCCTTGGTCAGTGGATCCACTGCTGGCATCGGCCTCGCGATCGCGAGCGGACTGGCGCTGGAAGGCGCGACGGTTTATATCAACGGCCGCACCGAAGCCAGGGTGAAGCAGGCCATGGCCCACGTAGAAGCGTTGAAGGCCCAGATGAAACAAACTCAGGGCACGGTCGAAGGGATCACCGCCGACCTGGGAAGCGCCGAGGGCTGCGTGGAGCTTTTTAGCCAGCTACCCAGGGTCGACATTCTCGTCAATAATCTCGGCATCTTTGAAGCCAAGCTTTTTGCGCACATCTCCGATGACGACTGGCGCCGCTTCTTCGAGGTAAACGTGCTCAGCGGCGTGCGCCTGTCGCGCCAGTACCTGCCCGGCATGCTGAAGAATAATTGGGGCCGCATCTTGTTTATCTCCAGTGAGTCAGCCGTTCAGATTCCAGTGGAGATGATCCACTACGGCATGACCAAGACCGCCCAACTCGCGATCGCCCGCGGTCTGGCAGAGTCGGTTGCGGGAAGCAAGGTGACAGTCAACAGTATCCTGGCCGGCCCAACACGCTCGGAAGGCGTCTCCGGCTTTGTCGGCGATCTCGCCAAGCAGAAGGGTGTCAGCGAAACTCAGGTGGAGAAGGAATTCTTTGAAACAATCCGCCCCTCTTCGCTGATCGAGCGTTTTGCCACCACGGAAGAGGTAGCATCGCTGGTGGTCTACATCGCGAGTGAGCGATCCTCGGCGACAACCGGCGCCGCGCTTCGCGTGGATGGTGGCGTTGTGCGCTCCATTCTCTAGCGAGAAGGGCGAACCTCTTCCTCACGAAAAATTTCCCTGAGGGGGACCGAAACTCTCCAGAACTGTATCTAATATGTGTCGCGAGTTCCAAGAAGGCGATCTGAGCCAGGGAAATACCAAGATGATCAATTTAATTATTTGATCATCTTGATCACCTTGTTGAAACTAAACGACTTAGCTTCCAACCCTGATCATCTTTGATCACCTTGTTGAAAACAAAGGGCTTAGCCAAAAACAGCAACCAGGGCGCAATGGCGATCAGTCCCCGCAGAGCCTACCCTGAGAGTCAGTCTTGTCCCAATTAGCTCTTTTTCGACTCTGTCCATCTACCTCCAACCATGCCAAGGTGAGCCACCGCCCTCAACTTTGTCATCCCGCCTGCCCCGGCTTGCCGTGGGAGCGTAGCCGAGGGACCTGTGGTGCGCCCTTCCCTCTAACAACTCCCTACAGCTCCGTCCCGCCATCTCCACCAATGCAAAGGTGCGCCGCCGCCCTCTAATTTGCCATCCTGACCGGAGCGTAGCGCAGTGGAGGAAGGGGACAGCTGAAAATATCCCGGGACGTAGTCCTGGGCATCCTCTATTCAGCCAGCCTGCCCCGCAAGCGGGATGGCTTTGAACACCAAGGAAGCGGAGTTGATGCAATAGCGCAGACCCGTTGGCGGCGGTCCGTCGTTAAAAACGTGACCCAGGTGCCCATCGCACCGTTTGCAGGCTACGGCGGTTCGCACCCCCCAGCTCGTATCTTCTGTTTCCACAATGTTCTCTTTGGCGACAGGCTGCCAGAAGCTCGGCCAGCCGGTATCGGAATCGAACTTCGTCTCCGACGAAAACAGCGCCGTGTCACAGCAGACGCAACGAAAGATTCCTCGCTGGTGCAGGTTCCAATAAGAGCCGGTGTAGGCCATCTCGGTATCGGCCCTGCGTGTTATGTCGAAGGCGTTAGCCGAGAGCTGTCTTTTCCACTCCGCGTCGTTCTTGATGATCTTCGGCATCCGAACCGTGCCCGTGGCCACGCCAGAGGAAGAAAACTCGGCAATGGAAACCTCGGGCGCAGGACCACTTTGCGATGAGACTACCGGTGGCGAGGGCGCAGGATGCAGAGACCACGCGGCAATAGCGGCGGCGGCCATACCCCCGCTCAGCAGGAAGGCGCGACGCGTCACTTTTTGCCGGGCGGCATCGTAGTTGAGGTCTGACTCGAACATTGGTTCACCTCAATGTTCGACTCACGACTATGCGCGAAGTTACAGCACTAGGCGTCGAGTTGCTTGGTTACCAATTCATTCAGCAGCGCCGGGTTGGCCTGCCCTTTCGACAAGCCCATCACCTTACCCACGAAGAACGCGGCAACCGTCTTCTTGCCGGCGCGGTACTGCTCCACCTGCTTGGGATTGGCCGCCATCACTTCCTGAATCAGCTTTTCCAGCACCGCGGGATCGCTGATCTGCTGCGGCTTCTCGCGCTCGTAAACGGTGCCAAAGTCCTCTCCACGCTCAAATGCCGTGTCCAGGAGCCCCTTCAGCTGCTTGCTGGAAAGCTCCCCACCCTCGGTCAGATCCGCCGCCTGCACCAGTCCCTGCATGGTGATCGGAGACTGTTCCAGATCCAGGCCCTTGGCCTTGAGACGGCCCATCAGTTCGCTCTGAATCAGGTTGGCGACACGCCTCGGGCTTCGCGCCTGCCGTGCCGCAGTCTCGAACTGGTCGGCAAAGGCACGTGTGGCTGTCAGTGTCTGGGCATCCTGCATGGTGATCTCGTACTGCGCGATCATGCGCTTACGCCGCGCCTCCGGCAGCTCGGGCATGCGGCTCACCAGGATTCCCTTCCACTCCCCGGAAACCAGCAACGGCGGTAAATCCGGCTCGGGGAAATAGCGGTAGTCGTGCGCCTGCTCCTTTGACCGCATGGAGTAGGTTCGCCCCTCGCTCGCGTTCCATAGCCGGGTCTCTTGAGTTACCCGGCCGCCGCTTTCGATCACTTCCACCTGGCGCTCGATCTCATACTCCAGCGCAGAGCGAATAAAACGGAAGCTGTTCACGTTTTTGACCTCGGCCTTGGTTCCGAATTGCTTCTGCCCGCGCGGTCTTACGCTCACATTGGCATCGCAACGCAACGAGCCTTCTTCCATGTTGCAGTCGCTCACGCCAGTGTAGAGCAGGATCTCTTTAAGGCGGGTTAAATACTCGTAAGCTTCATCGGGCGTTCGCAGATCGGGTTCACTCACAATTTCAATCAGCGGTGTTCCGCAGCGGTTCAAGTCCACGTAGGTTTTCGTCGCAGAGTCAGCAAAGCCGTCGTGCATGCTTTTGCCGGCATCCTCTTCCATATGCAGCCGCGTAATGCCAATCCGTTTGGTGATGCTGTGGCCGGTGCCATCGAGCGCCGGAACATCGATCCAACCGTGTTCTGCCAGCGGCTTGTCAAACTGAGAAATCTGGTAACCCTTAGGCAAGTCAGGATAGAAATAGTTCTTGCGCGCGAAGACCGACTGCTCGCGCACTTCACAGTTGATCGCAGTCGCGGCCAGCACAGCATACTCTACTGCGCGCTGATTCAACACCGGCAGTGCGCCCGGCAAGCCAAGGCAGGCAGGGCAAATATGTGTATTCGGTTCACCGCCGAATTTATTTGCGCAGCCGCAAAAGGCCTTCGTATTGGTTAGCAGCTGTACGTGAACCTCGAGTCCGATGACCGGCTCATACCGTTCCAGCACCTCAGGCGCAACACTCTTCGCAGTGACCGTCATTACTTTCGATTCTAGCAACGGCGGCGCCGCAAATGGCAGGGTTTTGCTCATCCAATTTTGTCTCGAGCCGCCACTTCCCGGATTTCCTGCCACGCAGCACTGGAAAGAGCCGCGTGTGCGCCTTTCCGTGAAGAAAGGCGCATGAAGTGTGACAACGCCATTTAGTTCTACAGGAAATCCGGGTTTCCCGGATTTCCTGGCCCATGGTTAAAGAGAAAGGGTAGTAAGATTCTCCAGGCATCTCGCCCGCCTGGAGAATCCCGCTGGTGATCGACATTCGTCAGGAAGTAACCGCGGTCATTGAGGCCACCGTCCTGGTCGTGGCCGCTCTCTTCCCCATTGTGAATCCTCTGGGAAGCGCCGCCATTTTCGTGAATTTAGTAGGGCCCATCGCGCCCACCACGCAGCGATTGCTGGCGCAAAAAATCGGCATCTACAGTTTCTTTCTGTTGCTCTGCTCCCTGTTGTGGGGTGTACACGTATTGGCATTTTTCGGTATTCAGATCTACGCAGTACAGATTGGAGGAGGCCTCGTGGTCGCCGCGACCGGATGGACTCTCCTGGGCCAGGACACCGGACGAGCAAAAACGACGCCCCCCGCGGAAGATGAAATCCTGGAAAACGCGTTCTATCCTTTTACGCTCCCTATCACGGTGGGGCCGGGCTCTATCTCTGTTGCCATTACCCTCGGAGCGCATTTGCCTCCAGAGCTCCACGAAGCTTCCTTGTTCTCACTCCGTGTGCTGATCGCCGCCATTGCGGGTATTACTCTGATCTGTCTGATTATCTACATGTGCTATGTCTATGCGCGGAAAGCTGAGCAGCTTCTCGGCAGGTCCGGAACCTCGATGGTGATGCGCCTTTCTTCATTCATCCTACTCTGCATCGGCGTACAGATTATCTCCACCGGCATCAAGGCATACCTTCAAACAATAGGTAAATTCTAAGCAGTCTTGTGTAGAAATTACGGGGCCCGCTCAGGACGGCTTTTGCAGCAACGCCGGCTTCCTGATCTGCGAAACATACCGATCGGTGCCGAGATATTTCTTGTAGGCAGTGATCCAGTCGGAAGCAATGGCCTGTTGTGCGGTGGGAAGGTCAAGCTCGCCGCTGCACACCAACTGGTGCAGCCGCTCCTCAAGAGCATCTTTGACGTTGGCATTCCAAGCAGAAGACGACTTGGGCTCCGGCCATAAATTATGAATGTCTTCCGCGCCGCCCAATCCCGGAGCGATCAGGTAGTCGATCTCATAATCCTCGGGACGAGGATTCACGATTCCGTATTCCCTGAAGACCTGCTGCCGTAAGGAGCTGGGCACGTCACGGACCACTTCCTCATGGGCCATGGAGCAGACGTCCCCGATGGTCACGGGTCGAGTTGCGCCTGGGGTTAAGCTGTGGTTCGGAATCGTCAGACTCGCCAAGGAAAGGTCCGAAGGCATGGATCCCTGCCGCTGGGAATGCCGCAAGAGAAATACACTTCCCAGCACGGTGACGACCGCCACGCAAATGTAGGCTGCGGCACGATGAAGCGGAAGCGGTTGCAGCAATCGCGGCCATCGATTGGCGGATGGGGCCGCGGCTGCTTCGGCAAGTCGTGCTTTGAGCAGAGCACGTGAGCCGGTCGAAGACGGCAGCGTTGGATCCAGCGTCCGTCGATGAAGAGTTACGAATTCTGCGATGGTGCTTTCCAGCTCTCCCATCCGGGAGCGGCAAACCCAGCATGCGGCGAGATGAGCACGGGCCTGTCTCGCACGTTTTCCGGACACCTCTCCGTCGACAACCAGCAAGATATCCTGATCCGACAAGTGGAACGGTTCTCTTAACATGGCATCATCCTTCGTCCACGCGCCCCATACGCGCCAGGGAGCGAGTGAGCGCGATCGATACCGCGCCGAGCGAAATCCCGAGGGTGGCGGCTATTTCGCGGTAACGGAGCCCCTCCGCGCGCAGGTAGAGACAACAGCGGTCTTGCTCCGGCAACGCCCGTAGAACGGCTTGCATGCGTTTCTGCCGTTGGCTGCTCGCTGCCTCTTCCTCGGGATTGAGCGTCGCAGCCGGCTGGCGCTGGGCCAAGGCTTCATCGGAATCGAAGGTTGCCAGAGCCCTCTTGTTGGCGGTGTGCTGTTTCAACGCAAGGTTATGCGCCACGCGAAAAACCCAACCGCGAAGGTTTCGCCGCGACTTCCCCAACTGCAGGTGGCGGAACAGGGCAAGAAAAACCTCCTGGATAATCTCTTCCCCGTCGTGGAGAGAGATTCCCCGGGAAACCACGTAACGAAGGAGGGGGTTGCGAAACTCCTCAAAGAGATGGATCACCTCGCATTCGTTCTCGGAAGGTTTCGGCGAAGCTCCAGTGCTGGTGTTCGCTGGGAAAGCCAGCTCGTGAATCGGCCCCGGTATCAGCATGGATCCTCGTATATATATTCCCCTCGGCCTACCTTCTGTTCAAGGTTTTTCAGACCGTTATGAACCATCCAGCCGAAACCCAAAAAAAAGATATCGGTTTTCCCGTCATTCCAGCAACTCATCATTTAAGGAGTCCTTAACGCCTCCTTAACAGGATGACACTAAGTAATCATCATAGAGATCGCCGAATTACGCGGCATGAAGATTCACTTGCGTAAATCAATTCTCAATGCTTAGAATTGCGGCGCCCCGCAGCAGGTAGTATTCACCGACGAGAGAAATACGCCTGCACACGGAAGTGTGTCTTGGGGTGAAAGACAGCGCCATGGTGCACCGTTTTGTAAGTACTTGCTTTTTGCTGCTTGGTTTTCTCGCCGCCTTGACCTTGATTGGTTGTGGTTACACCAGTTCTCTTCCCAACCCGGAAGGATCGAACTCTTCATCAACCGCAACCGTCCAGCACATCGTAGTGATCTTTCAGGAGAATGTCTCCTTCGACCACTACTTTGGCACTTATCCCAACGCGCTAAACCTACCCGGCGAATCACCGTTTACTGCGCTAGCGGGAACCCCGGCTGTTGACGGCCTCTCCCCAGACCTCTTGCTGAATAACCCCAACGCAAGCAATAAGAGAAACGGTGCCGGAGCGACCAACCCCTTCCGGCTAGCACCTATAAACGCCGCTACCGCCGACCAGGACCACGGCTACTCCGCAGAACAGTTAGCGTTCGATGGTGGAGCAATGGACTTATTCCCACGCTCCGTGGGCACTGCCGATAACAGGAACCTGGGAAGCGGTATCGCCGCCACGACCGGCCTGACCATGGCCTACTACGATGGCAACACGGTTACAGCAATCTGGAATTATGCGCAGCACTATGCAATGAGCGACCGCTTCTTCGGTACGACTTTCGGGCCGTCAACGCTAGGGGCCATCAATCTTATCTCCGGTCAGACCAACGGCGTGGTAAACGATGGCAATGCACACGGCAGCATCGTCTCGGACGGAAACGGGGGATACACGCTTTACGCAAATGCAAACCCGGTCAACGATGTCTGCGCAGCTACCAGCGCCGCGACCGTGCATATGACGGGGAGAAATGTTGGCGATTTACTGAACGAAGCAGGACTTACTTGGGGCTTCTTCCATGAGGGTTTCGACCTCACGGTGGTAAATAACAATGGCACCACGGGTTGCCGGCGAAGCAACCTATCCGACGTCACCAGGCAGACAACGGTCGACTACACTCCGTTTCTCAATCCGTTTCAGTATTACGCTTCCACGGCGAACCCAAAGCATGCCCGTCCCACTTCCTTACAGATGATCGGGCACGCGAATGACGGTGAGACAAACCACCAATACGACATTCACGATTTTTTCGATGCGGTAAAGGCCGGCAACTTTCCCGCCGTCAGCTTCTTGAAGTCCGCCGCTTATCGCGATGGCCACGCCGGCTACTCCGATCCGCTTGATGAACAGGCATTCCTGGTGCATGCGATCAATTTCATCCAGCAGACTCCGCAGTGGAGCAACACGATCATCATCGTCGCGTATGACGATTCCGATGGTTGGTATGACCACGTCCATAACGTCATCAACGGCAGCTCTACCGCGAAGGATGGTTTCTCGGGGCCGGGAAAGTGTGGCGACGGGACGAGCGCGCTGCCGGGCGTGGAGGCAAGCACTTTACATGCCCAGGGCAGATGCGGCTACGGCCCACGCCTTCCGCTGCTGGTCATCTCTCCCTGGGCCAAGCCAAACTACGTTTCCCATACCGTGACCGACCAGAGTTCCATCCTGCGCTTTATCGAAGATACTTTTTTGAACCAGCAACGAATCGGGCAAGGATCTTATGATTCGATAGCTGGCTCTATTGACGACATGCTTGACTTGGGTGGGGCGGCGCCACAGATTGGCGCACCGATCGTGCTGGACGAAGCGACCGGCTTGATCACGGGTCACTAAGTGTCTTACGAGTTTCTCAATCGCCGCGATCTTCTAAAGCAAGCGGCGCTCTCCACGCTGGCTTTACGAACCGGCCACTCGATCCCTCAGCTCTCAGCCTCCGTCTCTTCGACCGTCTCTTCGACTGAGAAGCGCGCCATCAACGGGCTCCAGCTCGAGCCCTTTGTCGATCCGTTACCTCTTCCGCAGTTGTTGCCCAGCGCAGGCCATCGGGCTGCGGGGAATGTCCCGTTGTTCCACGTCACCATGCGCGAGATTCGGGTAAGGATGCATCGCGATCTTGCGCCGACGCGGCTGTGGAGCTACGGTCCGGAGGCCATAGGCCCGCTGATCGAAGCCCGCAAAGACGAAGAGTTGGCCGTGGAGTGGCATAATCAGCTGCCGCCGCGACATTTTCTCCCCATCGACTACAGCCTGCATGGCTCCGGCCGCGAGCTTCCCGAGTCGCGCGCGGTAGTCCATCTGCACGGCGGCCGCACGCCGGCGGCAGACGACGGCTACCCGACCCACTGGTATCCTTCCGGCCAATCCCGTGTCTCCCACTACCCAAACCGTCAGGACGCAGCCATGCTCTGGTATCACGATCACGCCATGGGCACCAGCCGGTTGAATCTCTACGCCGGCATGATGGGCGTATATCTGCTTCGCGATATGCACGAGGCCAGCCTCAATCTGCCCGCGGGCAGTTGTGAGCTGCCACTGATCTTGTACGACCGCATCTTCGACCACGATGGTCAGTTGTTCTATCCCGTCTCTCCGATTCCGGATCATCCCTGGACGGACGAAGTCGCCGGCGATGCCATGGTCGTAAACGGACGGGTACAGCCCTTTCACGAGGTCGAGCCGCGCCGCTATCGGCTGCGCGTGTTGAACGCGGCCAACGGGCGTTTCTTCCGCCTGGGACTCTCTCATGGCGCCGGCTTTCTGCAGATTGGGGCGGATCAGGGACTCCTTCCCGCCCCGGTTAGGCTGGCCAATCTTCTCCTCGCGCCCGGGGAGCGGGCTGATCTTATCGTCGACTTCTCCACCATGCGTGGAGAGCGCGTCACCTTGACCAACGGAGCCTTGCAGCTGATGCAATTCCGTGTCGGCCCTGCTCCCGCGCAGGATAGAAGCCACGTACCCGAAGCTCTGCTACCTGTCGGCCGCCTGTCCGAGGCTTCTGCGGCGCACACGCGCGAACTGACGCTGAATGAATTCAAGGATCCTACCGGCAACGCCATGGTCATGCTGCTGAATCGGACGCCGTGGCACATGCCGGTAACGGAGAGTGCGAAGCTCGGCTCGACCGAGGTTTGGTCCCTGGTCAATTTGACCGACGATACCCACCCCATCCATCTCCACCACGTTCGCTTCCAGGTGGTCGATCGCCGCGGATTTGATCGCGACCTCTACCTGTTGCAGAACGCTACGCTGCGCTTCACTGGTAGCGCGCTGGCCCCCAACCCCAATGAGGGCGGATGGAAGGATGTGGTGCAATGTCCGCCCAACATGGTCACGCGAATCCACATCTCTTTCGATGGCTATCCCGGGCGGTATCTCTGGCATTGCCACGTCCAGGAACACGAGGCCAACGACATGATGCGCCCTTATGACATCGTGACCTAGCGTAGGCCCCCAGCAGCTTGCCATCTCTACTCGCGGATGCGGTAACGGCGCTATCATGGTTGAGTGGTGCCAAAACTGAACTTACTCACAGTTCATCACGTGGTATTTGCCGGGTTGCTGGTCCTTTGCGTTGGTTGTAGAACGTCTGGTAACGACCGGCCGATCGGCGCGGTTGTCGATATCAAAGCCCCGTTGGGGCTGCCTCCGGTCCCTATCCCGCCGGATAACCCGCCCACCGCGGAGACGATCGCGCTGGGCCGCAAGCTCTTCTACGACATGCGGCTGTCCAAAGACAACACCGTGTCATGCGCCTCCTGCCATAATCCAAACCTCGCTTTCACCGATGGACGTCCGCTGGCCAGAGGCGTCGGCGGAATGATTGGCATCCGCAATGCCCCCACTTTATTGAACGCGGCGTATTCGCCGCTGCAATTCTGGGATGGCCGGGCGAAGAGTCTGGAAGAGCAGTCCGCCGCTCCGATGGAGAATCCGGTGGAGATGGATCAGAAGCACGAGGTTTCGGTCTCGAAGATTGGCAAAGACCCCGCTTATCAGGCCGAGTTTGCTCAGGCCTTCGGGCCAGGAATCGTTACCCTCAAGAAGATTCAGAAGTCGCTGGCAGGTTTCGAGCGGACGTTGCTCACCGGAAACTCTCCGTTTGACCAATATCAATACGGGGGGAACAAACAAGCGCTCTCGCCCGCTGCGATCCGCGGTCTTGCCATCTTTCAGGACCCGCAAAGAGGCAATTGCGTTGTCTGCCATACTATCGATAAGAATTACGCACTCTTTACCGATGGAAAATTTCATAACACCGGGGCGGGCGTGAATGGAGCGGGCGACTTCACTGACCTTGGGCGATTCAACTCAACAAAAATAGTAACCGCCAAGGGCGAGTTCAAAACGCCGACACTACGCGATGTCGCGCTCAGCCCACCGTACATGCATGACGGCAGCCTTAAGACCCTCAATGACGTAGTAGATTTCTACGCCGGAGGCGGCAACTCCAATCCATATCTCGATAAGGACATCAAACCGCTCCACCTATCCGCGCAAGACCGCGAGGATCTGGTCCAGTTCCTCAACGCTCTGACCGGCGAGATGCCCAAGAACGCTGGACCGCCAGGGAAAGAACAGGTAGATAGTCAAAGATGAGACCCATCCAATTTTTCCATCTTTGTTGTGCGGCCGCGCTGCTTGCCGGTTGCTCGGGAAAGGTCAACACCGAACAGCCCAGCGCCCCGAAGAGCGCGCCGGCGCCGGTGTACTTTACGGTGGATCCCGCTACCGCCGGCTCTGTCACTGGAACCATCCACTATAAGGGACCCAGGCCGGCGCCCAAGTTGATCGACATGAGCGAGGAGCCGGCCTGCGTCGAAGCACATAAGGGAAAGGCTTATGACGAATCCCTGGTCGTGAATAAGAGCGGCGCACTGGCCAACGCTTTCATCTACGTCAAAAGTGGCCTCGAAGGAAAGACCTTTGCCATTCCTCCCACCCCGGTCACCATTGATCAGAGTGGCTGCTGGTTTCGTCCGCGGGTGATGGGCATTCAGACCGGGCAGACACTGCAGGTCATCAACTCAGATCCGGTGACGCACAATATCCACCCCATGGCAGAAGTCAACCGGGAATGGAACCACAGTCAAGGCGCGGGAGATCCGCCCATCGCGCGCAGATTCATCAAGCCGGAAATCATGATCCGGGTGAAATGTAACATTCATAGTTGGATGCACGCCTTTATCGGCGTCCTGGACTCATCCGTATTTCGCGGTTTCGAAGGATGACGGATCGTTCGAAATCAAGAATCTGCCGCCGGGTACCTACACCATCGCCGTCTGGCAGGAAAAGCTTGGAACACAAGAGCAGCAGATAACCGTTCCTCCGCACGGCACTGCTGAGGCCAACTTCACCTTTAAGGAAAAATAATATGCGCAACATAGGATATGTCCTCTTTGCAGTTGGTCTCGTTGTGTTGTCCACGGGCTGCAACTCCGCCAAAGCTCCGGAGCAGCAGCCTGCACAAACCGCCGCCCCGGCAGAAACCTCAGAGCCGCGGATTTACGTGACCAACGAAGTCGGCGGAGATCTGACCGTGATCGACTCCGGCAACTACAACGTGCTTGCCACCGTCCCGCTGGGCAAGCGTCCCCGCGGCATCCATTCCAGCCCGGACCATAAGACGATCTACGTCGCGCTGAGTGGCTCGCCCATTGCTGGACCAGACGTCGATGAGAGCACACTTCCGCCGCCCGACAAGAGCGCCGATGGAATCGGGGTCTACGATGTTGCGCAGAACAAAGTCGTCCGCATCATTCATGGCGGCTCTGACCCGGAAAACTTCGACGTCAGCCACGATGGCACGCAACTTTACATATCCAACGAAGACGTCTCCGCCGTCAGCATCGTCGACATTGCCTCTGGCACCGTGGTTAAGTCTCTTGCCCTGGGGGCACAGCCTGAAGGCGTCAAGGTAACTCCGGACGGCAAGCAAGTCTGGGTCACTTCCGAAGAGACCGGAACCATTTCCGTGCTTGACCCTGTTGCGGGCAAGATCATCAAGACATTCAAGGTTGGGCATCGTCCTCGCAACATCGCTTTCCTGCCCGATGGCTCACGCGCCTACATCAACGCTGAGAACGACGGAACGGTAGTGTTGGTGGATGCGAAGAAGTACAAGATGATCCAAGCCATTTCGCTGGGCAAGCCGGGGCTGATTAAGCCAATGAATGTCGTGCTCTCTCCGGATACGACCAAGCTCTACGTCAGCACCGGCAGAGGACACCAGGTATTTACCATCGACACGGCTACAAATAAGGTTCTGAGTTCGGTCGAAGTCGGAGCACGCCCCTGGGGTATAGCGCTCTCGCTCGACGCCAAGACCCTATATTCGGCCAATGGGCCGTCGAATGACGTCTCGGTAGTGGACCTGGCTACCAATACCGTGACCAAGAAAGTCAAAGCCGGCAAGGGACCCTGGGGCGTGCTCGTTTTGCCGCGATAAAGGGGATGATCCCAGCAAAGCCTCTGCCCTATCAGAACTCAATAGAAACAGGACGTGCCCCACGTTCGCCTCACCTGTCCCGGCTTGCCGTGGAGCGTACCTGGGCCGAAAAAGACGGGGCGAAGCCCGACAAGCGCTAACTTATTTGGGATGTTTTTGTCGAAACTCACGCAAAATCGTCATCCTGAGCGGAGCGCCTCACAGATTTATCGCGTGACGCAACGCTTGGAGCGCGGAGTCGAAGGACCTCGGCGGTGCTTACCTTACCCATGCTGCTCTGAGCTTTTCAACCACCGAAGCACGAAAACAGGATCTGCTGCGGTACGCACTTGATGGTCACGGGAACACCTTTTCATGCACTGCTAGCGAGTTCTTGGTTCTCGGCTCATGGAGAGACATTGGCCGGTCCGGCCGGTGCAGGCTTCGGTGGTTGAAAAGCTCAGAGCAGCATGGGTAAGGAAAGCACCGCCGGGGTCCTTCGACTCCGCGCTCCAAGCGTTGCGTCACGCGATAAATCTGTGAGGCGCTCCGCTCAGGATGACGATTTGTGAGAGTTTTGACGAAAAACATCCTAAAGTTAGCGCTTATGGGGCGAAGCCCCACAACAGTTTTCACTCTATCGACCAGCAAATCCAAGACAAGGTCAGGAAAAACAATCGACAAATATCATTTTCGGCCCAGGTACGCTCCACGGCAAGCCGGGACAGGTGAGGCGAACCTGATTGGCACCCGTCCTGTTCCATTCGGTTCCACTGTTGTCTTTGCGCAGCTTGGATGTCAGCTAGTCGCCAGTTGTCGCAGCACATACTGCAAGATGCCGCCGTTCTCGTAGTAGAGAATTTCCTGCGGCGTGTCGATGCGCACCGTTGCCTTAAAATTCCGTACACCCCCCGCCGCATCCGTCGTCTTGACTGTCAGCGTGCGGCCCTGGGCAAACTTCTGTTCCAGCATGCGGCGAATCCCTTCCAGGTCAAAGACCTCTTCGCCGGTGAGCCCCAGCGACTCCGCACTTTCACCGTTCTCGAACTGCAATGGCAGAATGCCCATGCCCACCAGATTGGAGCGGTGGATGCGCTCGTAACTCTGCGCGATCACCGCCCGTACACCCAGCAGACGAGGTCCCTTGGCTGCCCAGTCACGCGAGGAGCCGGAGCCGTATTCCTTACCGGCAAGAATCACCAGCGGTGTACCGCGCTCAGCATATTTCACTGAGGCGTCGAAGATGCTCATCCCTTCACCCTCAGGCAGCAAGCGAGTGACGCCACCCTCGGTCCCCGGAGCCAGCTTGTTGCGCAGCCGCACATTGGCAAAGGTGCCGCGCACCATCACCTCGTGATTGCCGCGCCGTGATCCGTACGAATTGAAGTCGACCGGCTTCACTCCATGCTCAACCAGGTATTTACCCGCAGGTCCATCCCGCTTGATGGAGCCCGCAGGCGAAATGTGGTCGGTGGTGACGCTGTCTCCCAGGACGGCCAGCACCCGGGCGCCTTTAATCTCCTCTACTGGCGCCGGCTTGGCGGGCATGCCATCAAAATAAGGAGCCTTGCGGATGTAGGTGGAGTCAGGTTCCCACTGATAAGTGTCGCCGGTGGGGAACTTGAGGTTCTGCCAGTTCTTATCACCATCCGTAACAGTTGCGTATTCTTTGGTGAAGATCTCGGAGTCGATCGCTGACGCGATGGTGCTGTTAACCTCGTCCTGGGTAGGCCAGATGTCCTTGAGGTACACCGGCGCGCCCTGGGTATCCTTCCCGATCGGATCAGTGTCGAAGTTGTGGTCGATGTTGCCCACGAGCGCGTAGGCAACCACCAGTGGCGGCGACATCAGGTAGTTGGCCCGCACTTCGGAGTTGATGCGGCCCTCGAAGTTTCGATTGCCGCTCAGCACGGAAACCGCGACCAGGCCATGGTCGTCGATCGCTTTGGAAACGTCCGTCGGCAATGGCCCTGAGTTGCCGATGCAAGTGGTGCAGCCATAGCCGACTACCTGAAAGCGCAGCTTATCCAGGAATTCGAGCAGTCCCGACCGCTGGTAGTATTCCGTCACCACGCGCGAACCCGGCGCCAGAGAAGTCTTGACCCATGGCGGCACTCTCAATCCCTTTTCCACCGCCTTCTTCGCCAGCAGCCCGGCTGCAACCATGACTGACGGGTTTGAGGTGTTGGTGCAACTGGTGATGGCCGCGATCACGATGGACCCATGATCCAGGTAGGGATCGACATCGACTCCGAAGCGCTCCTTGACCGTGGTCGCCGGGCCTTTCTCCGGCGTGGACTTTTCACTGCCGTTGGACCAGGTGTGACCGCCTTCACCCTCCCAGCGGATCGTTTGCCGCTCCTTGCGCCCTGCTGCGCTCGGCCCCAGCAGGCCGGGCAACTGCTGCTCGAAGTTGGCGCCGGCCTGGGAGAGCAGTACGCGGTCCTGTGGACGCCGCGGACCGGCCACACTGGGTTCGACCGTCGAAAGATCGAGCGCGGTGGTCTGCGTGTATTCGGCCTCAGGCGAATCAGGAGTGTGAAACCATCCCTGTTCTTTGGAATATGCCTCCACCAGGTTGATCTGCTCCGCGCTGCGCCCCGTCAGTCGCAAATAGCGGAGAGTCTCTGCGTCGATGGGGAAAATTCCGCAGGTCGCGCCATACTCCGGCGCCATGTTGCCGATCGTAGCCCGGTCCGCGAGGCTCAATTCGCTCACGCCGGAGCCGTAAAACTCAACAAACTTGCCCACCACACCCAGCTTGCGCAGCATCTCGGTCACGGTCAGCACCAGGTCGGTGGCCGTAGCGCCTTCGCGCAGCTTGCCCGTCAGCTTGAACCCCACCACTTGCGGCACCAGCATGGAAACCGGCTGGCCCAGCATGGCCGCCTCGGCTTCGATCCCGCCGACGCCCCAGCCCAGCACGCCCAGTCCATTGATCATCGTGGTATGCGAGTCGGTGCCCACCAGCGTGTCGGGATACGCCTGGACCACTCCACCGTTGGGGGTCGTGGTAAAGACCACGCGCGCCAGGTACTCCAGATTGACCTGGTGGCAGATGCCCATGCCCGGAGGCACGGCGGAGAAGTTGCGGAACGCGGTCTGACCCCATTTGAGAAAGGCATACCGTTCCCGGTTGCGCTGGAACTCGAGCGCGGCGTTGATGGAGTAGGCGTTCGCAGTGCCGAATTCGTCGACCTGAACCGAGTGGTCGATCACCAGCTCCGCGGGTTGCAGAGGATTGATCTTCTCCGGGTTGCCGCCGAGCTGCTTCATCGCATCGCGCATGGCTGCCAGATCGACGATGGCAGGCACTCCGGTAAAGTCCTGCATCAGCACGCGCGCCGGCATGAACGCGATCTCCCGCGCCGGCTCCGCACTTGCCTGCCACTTGGCCAGGAATTCGATGTCGTTCGCCGTCACGCTCTTGCCGTCTTCCTGGCGCAGCAGGTTTTCCAGCAGAACACGCAGGCTATAAGGGAGACGATGGAGGGCGAGGCCTTTGGCCTCAAGCGCCTGGAGACGGAAGATTTCGTAGCTCTTGTTGCCGACCTTCAGGGTGGATTGGCTGCCGAAGCTGTTCATGGTATTTCCTCTCTAAAGAGCACGTCACCGTTGCGCAAGATTGCGCACGTACGCGCCTGATCAAATGTTGGTTGTCAGGATTCTGGCTGACGAGAAGTTAGGAGGAGTGGCTCCGTCCACGGTCAGGCTTGCCGTGACGGAAACGCTTGTGCAGGAAATCGCGAAGTCTGCTCCGGGCGTTCATGGTCCACTAAAGATTCTAAAGCATTTTCGGCCAAGATGTGGCGGTGCGAATCAGGAGGTAACGCTTAATCCCAGAAGCACCACATTGAGAACCAGGATCAAGCCAACCGTCAGCCAGCCAAGAAAATTGGTCACCATGCCATTGGTGAATGCCCCCATCAATGAACGGCGGCCGCAGAGGATGAGCAGCGGGACCAAGGCAAAAGGCAGGGTAAAACTCAGCACCACCTGGGAGAGGACCAGGATGCGAAGCGGATCCAGGCCCAGGCCGATGACGATCATCGCCGGAAGCAAAGTCAGCAGCCGCCGGAGGAAGATGCTGAAGCGCACCTTCAGGAATCCCTCGAGGATCATCTGGCCGGCGAGGGTTCCGACGGTGGAAGAGGAAAGGCCGGAGCACAAGAGCGCAATCGCGAAAATCGTAGCCGAAGCCGGACCCAATAACGGACCCAGCGTACGGTGAGCCTCTTCGATCGACATGTCGCTGCGGCCGGTGCCGGCAAAGGCCGCCGCGGCCACAATCACCATCGCGGAGTTCACCAGCCAGGCGCCGTTCATCGCCGCAAACACGTCCAGCGCTTCCAGCCGAAGGTGGCGCAGCCGGGACACCTGGCGGTCCTCGGAGGATTGTGCTTTCCGTTCTTCCGTGGCGAGACGCGGCTGCACCAGCCCGGAATGCAGGTAGACCACGTGCGGCATCACTGTCGCCCCGAGCATGCTGACCGCCGCGTAGATGCTACGACGATCCAACCAGGGCACCGCGGTATGGTAGGCGATCTGGCCCCAGTCGGGATGAACCAGAAAAATCTCTATCAGGTAGCAGAGCCCGATCACCAAGACAAAGACCATGATGCCGATTTCCAGGCTCCTGAATCCCCGCAGCTCCAGCGCCAGGATGGCAAACACGCACACCGCCGACACGATCGCGGCAATAAACATCACCGTGGTCCGGGCAAGCCCCAAATGAAGGAAATAGCCGCCAAAAAGCAGGTAGAAGCCGAGCGCGGCGCCAAGAAATTCGGCTAGATCGGTGGCCAGAGCCGAAAGCTCGGCCGCTACCCACAGACCTATCGCCGTTCGCCGCGAGAAATGCTCACGGCAGTTCTGCGGCAGCGTGGCTCCGGTCGCGATACCCAGCTTGGCGGAGAGATATTGGATGAGGATGGCCATCAGGTTCGACCACAGCAACACCCAGAGCAGCTTGTAGCCGAAGCCCGTACCTGCGATCAGGTTCGTGCCAAAATTCCCCGGATCGATGTAGGCGATGCTGGCCACAAAGGCCGGCCCGAACCAATACAGGGCCTGCCGGGTCTTCAAATTGGAGAGCAGCGGCGCGGTGGGCGAAACCGGAAGCGAGGGCGGAGAAGCAGGCGGCATGGCACGATCCTCGATTTCAGCTGCTGAGAATTCAGTATAGCCTGCATTTCCGTTTTTTTGTTAACTATAGTTAACGACTCTTCGCAGTCCGGCCCCGCTGCGGTAGTCTTGCCACAGTTCCCGACCACGGGATTTGTTCACTAAAGAGGGGTTGGCTCGAGCGGATGAAAGTGCTGGTAATTGGTGCGGGAGGCCGGGAACACGCGTTGGTGTGGTCCATTAGCCGGTCCCGGAGGGTCTCTGAAGTCGTTTGCGCACCGGGCAATGGGGGCATAGCCCAATTGGCGCGCTGCATTCCCGCTAACCAGAAGGACCTCGATGACCTGTTACGGGTCACGGTATCCGAGCGTCCCGACCTGGTGGTGGTTGGGCCCGAGCTTCCCTTGTCGCTGGGACTGGTCGACGAGTTGCAGCGGCGCAGCATCCCGGTCTTTGGGCCGACGCAGAAAGCAGCGCAGCTGGAGAGCAGCAAAGCCTTCGCCAAGCGCTTTATGCAGCGGCACAAGATCCCGACGGCCGCCTACGCCATCGCCACCAGCGAGCAGCAAGCCCTGGACTCGATCGATCTCTTCCATCTTCCGGTAGTAATCAAGGCGGATGGCTTGGCTTCGGGCAAGGGCGTGCTCATGTGCGAGACGCGGCGCGAAGCAACCGAGGCCATCTCCGGTCTGATGGCGGGAAAGCTGCTGGGCTCGGCGCAGTCTTCCATCGTGATCGAGGAGTTTCTCACCGGCGAAGAGATCTCGTTTCTCACCCTGACCGACGGAAAGCATGTAGTGCCGTTGGCGCCGGCGCAGGACCACAAGCGAATAGGAGAGGGCGATAAGGGGCCCAATACCGGAGGGATGGGCGCCTACTCCACCGATGGCATGGTGGATGACCAGATGCGTGAATGGATCATCAACCACATTGCGCTGCCCACGGTAAGCGGCATGGCTGCGGAGGACTCAGCCTTCGTGGGCGTTCTGTACTGTGGGTTGATGATGACCGCGCGTGGTCCCATGGTGCTGGAGTTCAATGCCCGCTTTGGCGATCCTGAGACGCAGGCCATTCTCTCCCGGCTGGATTGCGACCTCGTGGCGACCCTCGAAGCCTGCGTCGAGGGCCGTCTGAGCGACACCGAGTTGCGATGGAAGCCCGGGGCCTCCGCGTGCGTCATTGCGGCCTCGGCCGGCTACCCCGGCAGCTACGTAACCGGGCGCAGGATCAGTGGGCTGGAAGAAGCGGCCGGCGTGCCGGGCGTAGAGATTTTTCATTCCGGCACCGCCTTGGTGGACGGGCATTACGTTACTGAAGGCGGAAGGGTGCTCGGCGTGACCGCGGCGGCCGCAACCTTGGAGCAATCGCTTTCCCGCGCCTATGAGGCGCTTGGCCGGATCCAATTCGAAGGGATGTACTACCGCCGGGACATCGGGCGCCGGGCGCTCAAGAGCGCCTAGCCGGAAACGAACTTCAACACACGCGCCTGAATCCTCAGAGCCGCTCAGGGGTCTAACTAAAGGACAGGTGGGAGCATGGCAAACGTAGATTTGGCCGAGGTCGACCCGGTATGCGGAATGAAGGTGCAGCCGCAAGAGGCTACGCCTTCGCTCGAGCACGCAGGACGCACCTGGTACTTCTGCTGCGCTGGATGCCGGACAAAGTTCGAGGCCGCTCCAGCCCGGTATGACGGCTCGCCTCCGGCCGGTTTGGTCTCTTTGGGCCCGAGCAAGAAAGCATCGGCGCCCGGTTCACTCACCTGCCCCATGCATCCTGAAGTGCTCTCCGCAAAGCCGGGCGCTTGTCCAAAATGCGGCATGGCGCTTGAAGCGATCGAACCCTTGGCCCCGGCCGAGCGCACCGAATACACCTGCCCGATGCATCCGCAAATCGTGCGCGACGGTCCCGGCGCTTGTCCTATTTGCGGGATGGCCCTCGAACCTCGAACCGTTGCGGTGAACGCGGCCAATCCTGAACTGGTCAGCATGACGCGCCGCCTGTGGGTGGGGGCTGTGCTGACTCTTCCTTCGCTGGCCATCATGGTCTCGGATCTCCTGCCAGGCAATCCATTGCAGCAATGGTTGGGCGAGGCGTTGGGCTGGGTTGAGTTTGCCTTGGCGACGCCGGTGGTCTTGTGGGGCGGATGGCCGTTCTTTGAGCGCGGATGGGCGTCGATTGTTCATCGCAGCCTCAATATGTTCACCCTCATTGCCATGGGGAGTGGCGCTGCCTACCTTTACAGCGTGGCTGCCGTGGCCGCGCCGGGCCTCTTTCCTCCGACGTTTCGCGATGCTTCCGGGCATCTCGGCCTTTACTTCGAAGCGGCTGCCGTCATCACGGTTCTGGTCCTGCTGGGCCAGGTGTTGGAGCTGAGGGCTCGCAGCCGAACCAGCGGAGCGATCCAGGCCCTTCTCGGCCTGGCCCCCAAAACTGCGCGCCGCATCTCTGCTGACGGAAGCGAGGCCGATGTCGCTCTCAGCGAGGTCGTGATAGGCGATCTGCTGCGCGTTCGCCCGGGCGAAAAAGTGCCGGTGGATGGCTCGGTAGTCGAGGGTCACAGTTCGGTGGACGAATCGATGGTGACCGGCGAGCCCATCCCGGTAGAGAAAGCGGCGGGAGCAAAGGTGGTGGGCGGAACGATGAACGGCACCGGCAGCTTCGTAGTGAAAGCTGAGCGGGTGGGGGCGTCCACGCTGCTGGCGCAGATTGTAAAGATGGTGAGCGAGGCACAAAGAACCCGCGCTCCCATTCAGCGCCTTGCCGACCGGGTGGCTTCGTACTTCGTCCCGGCCGTCCTGGCCGCAGCCGTCATCACGTTTGTCTGCTGGGCAGTCTTCGGACCGCAGCCGCGGTATGCCCAAGCCTTGGTGAACGCTGTGGCCGTGCTCATCATTGCCTGCCCTTGCGCTCTCGGCCTGGCCACCCCGATGTCCATTATGGTGGGCACCGGCCGAGGCGCCGGCGAGGGCATCCTGGTGCGCAATGCAGAAGCCCTGGAGACGCTGGAAAAAGTAAACACGCTAGTTGTGGACAAGACCGGGACGCTCACTGAGGGCAAGCCTCGAGTGAGCACAGTGATCGTTGCCGGGGGCGTGGACGAGACTCAGCTTCTGCAAATGATGGCCAGCCTTGAAAAGGCCAGCGAACATCCCCTGGCCGCAGCCATCCTTGCCGCGGCGCAGGAAAAGAAGATCGAGTTGCTGCCGGTGGCGAACTTTGCGTCGCTCACCGGCAAAGGTATATCGGGAACCGTGCAGGGCAAGAACGTGGCAGCCGGGAGTGCCGCGCTGATGCACGACCTCGGAGCTTCATCGCAAGCGATGGAGCGGGAGGCCGAAGCCCTGCGCCAGGCCGGGCAGACGGTCATGTTCCTCGCCTCGGATGGCCGTTTGGCTGGCCTGGTTGCGGTCGCGGACCCCATCAGGGAATCTGCCCTGCGAGTCATTCAGGAATTAAAGCAGGAAGGCATCAAGGTGGTGATGGTAACCGGTGATAACCGCACCACGGCAGCGGCCCTGGCGCAGAAGCTGGGCATCGATTTCGAGGCGGAAGTGCTGCCGGCGCAGAAGGCCGAAGTAGTCAAGAGGCTGCAATCGCAGGGAGCGGTGGTGGCCATGGCGGGCGATGGCGTCAACGATGCGCCCGCGTTGGCACAGGCGCAGGTAGGCATCGCGATGGGCACAGGAACGGACGTAGCGATGGAGTCTGGCGGCATCATCCTGGTCAAGGGAGACCTGCGTGGCATTCTCAAGGCGCGGCGCTTAAGCCAACGAACGATGGGCAACATCCGCCAGAATCTCTTCTTCGCTTTCATCTACAACGCCCTTGGCGTGCCGCTTGCCGCAGGTGTGCTCTACCCGGTATTCGGATTGCTGCTTAACCCCATGATCGCCGCCGCCGCTATGAGCTTCAGCTCCGTCTCTGTCATCACCAACGCATTGCGGCTGCGCAAGGCTCCTCTTTAGGTCTCTGCCTTAACAGAACCCAAGATAGATTGCTGCGGGGTGAACCCGCCGGCAGCCTACTGATCCTTCATATCCATTTGAGCGCGGCGGAAGGCGTAGTCACTCACATGGACAGACCCCTGGAATGGCCGATTGATATCGGCAATCGCGACCAGCACCAGCGTGATGAGCAAGCTGAACGCACCCACCTGGATCACGTGCAAAGCGCCATTAGAAGCACCGAACATGCAGGTAGACGCAACCGTGACCGCTCCTCCCACCAGCAGCACCCACCAGAGCACACCGGGAAGCCGTGCTGCGCTCTCCACCAGGCGAATGCGGCGATATCCTGCCAATGCGCTGAGTTCGTACAGGGCATGATCTTCCGCGGTGATCTCAGTAGGAGAGGATCCCTTTGATTCCATGAGAGTCAGCCACATCTGCCGCGTGATCTCCCGGCTTTCCTCAGGCATGGCATTGCGCGCCATCTCTGGCCATTCCTGATCCGCAACCGCATCGCCATAGGCCCGTGCCAATACCTTAAGCTTTGCCCCTTGTTGCGGCCCCAGCCCATCTGCCAGCCGGTAGAGATTAACCACCGAATTAGCCTCCGCATCCGCATTCAAGTCGGCTGTTCCGAAGTCGATCCAAACCGTGTACAGCATAAAGCCGATGATGACCGCGTACGTTGTTCCGAGAACCGAAAGCTGCCAGCCGATCAGATCGTTGTGCGCACGGCGCCTTTCCGCAGGCCAGTAATAGTTGATAGCCGCCATAAAGAAGAAGGAGCAAGCAAGGGAGATAATGACGATGAAAACGTTTTGTGCAGTATCCAGCATTTTCCGTCTGCCTGAAGAATTTGGCCCCACTATAGCGGGTCCACGATAGGTGCAACCGGTGAAGATGATTCAGACGGGGCTTTTCCCCAAGAAAAGACCCACCTCGCTGAGCCCAGATGAGCATAGTAATCGTGGAACCGCTCTAGTGTATCCCGGTAGACCGCGGCAACAGCGCTTCAGTCGGGCGTTTCATCTCTCCTCGGAGGCATAAGGTGCGGGTAGCGATCATCGGAGGAACCGGCCATATCGGCAGCTTTCTGACACCTCGGTTGGTCGAGGCCGGTCACTCGGTCACCTGCATCAGCCGGGGCTTGAAGGAGCCTTACCAGCACCACGCGGCCTGGCAATTGATTGCGCGGGTGGAGATGGACAGGGCGGTGGAAGAGGAAGCCGGACGCTTTGGCGAGCGCATTGCCAGCCTGGATGCGGACACGGTGATCGATCTTACCTGCTACAAGCTGCAAAGCGCTGAGCAACTGGTTGAGGCGCTCCGCGGCAATACCGAACATCTTCTGCACTGCGGCACCATCTGGGTGCACGGATGGAGCATCGAGGTGCCGACAACTGAGGCTGAGCCACGCAGGGCATTCGGCGAATACGGGGAGAGAAAGACTGCAATCGAGGCCTATCTTCTGCGCGAGGCACGCGGGTCAGCGCTCCCGGTAACCATCCTGCATCCCGGACACCTGGTAGGGCCCGGTTGGGCTCCAGTGAATCCGGCGGGCAACTTCAACCCGGAGGTCTTCTCCAAGCTCCTGCAGGGAAGCCCGATCCAGCTCCCGAACATAGGGATGGAGACGCTGCATCACGTCCACGCGGACGATGTGGCGCAATGCTTTCAACGGTCGATCGAGCGCAGGAGCGTTGCGATTGGCGAGAGCTTTCACGTCGTATCGCCCGCGGCCGTGACAATGCGGGGATATGCGGAGCGCGTGAGCGCATGGTTTGGACGTGTCGCTCAGTTGGAATTTTTGCCCTGGGAAGAGTGGCGGCAGCGAGCGACGGCCAGGGATGCCGCGGTGACCTGGGACCACATTGCGCACTCGCCGAACTGCAGCATTGCCAAAGCACGCACGCTCTTGGGATATGAGCCGCGCTACAGCTCGCTCCAAGCGGTGCGCGAATCGCTCGACTGGCTGATTAAGCAGGGAGTCGTCCAATCCGGAACGCTCTAGGCTTCGCGCCAGTGCACCATCGGCAGGCCCGGCGCGGGTGCCCGGAAATAGGGAATTCGTTTACCCTTCAGCGAACCGATGTAGACGGTCTGCAGATCGGGGCCGCCAAAGGTCACACTTGCCATCCACGGGGCAATGCCTTGCCCGGTAGCAAAAAGCACTTGCTCATTTATCTTGCTCGCGAAAAAAGCCTGCTCCAGATCCTCAACCTTCTGCACATCGCCCTCGTCGAGCAGCAGGCGAAAATCACCTTGAGGCGTCAGCACAAAGAGCTTATCGGAGTACACCATCGTGCCCCACAAATTTCCCAGGCTGTCGAAGGCGATGCCGTCGGGCCACGCGCCCTTTCCTAAACTCGCCGGTCCAAAAACCTCGCGGTGGCTCAGGCTGCCGTCTTTGCCGACACGCAATCGGCTGATACAGCCGCCGGTGGTCTCCACCACGTACATGAATTCTTCCCGCGCATCCATGCGGATTTCGTTGGTGAAGTGAAAGCCGTCTGCGACTATATGGAACTTTCCGTCGATGTACCTGGCGATGTAGCCATCGGGCAGATCTCTGCGCAGAGCGTGCATCCAGTTCTTAATGCGCGTGGAGACGGTGATCCAGATGCGATCCTGCGAGTCGCGCAAAACAAAGTTCACTTTACCGATGGGCTCGCCGTCGATGGTGTCGGCAAGAACCGTGGTCGCGCCGTCGCGGCTCATCACCTCGAGACAGTCTGTGCCAAAGTTCGAAATCAAAATATCGCCGTTGCGCGAGAAGGCCAGACCGTTGGGTAGCGTGCCCTCTAAATACCGGCTGGCTTCGCTGGTCACGCCCTGAAAATGACCGGACCGCTGCTGGGTAATGATCTGTTGTTTTCCATCCGGGGTAATCCTGGCCACCCCGCCGCGCGCGTCCGCAGACCAGAGGGTTCCATCCGGTTCGGCCAAAATACATTCCGGACGCTGCAGATCGCTGCCAATGTACCGGATCGTAGACTTCTCAACCTCAAAATCCAGGACCGGATTATGTATCAAAGTGTTTTTCTCGCAGGAATTGGAGGAATTATGCGAATTCAGCCACTGACTTGTCCGATTCCGGATCGTTGCTCTGGTCGGCATTGCTCAGCAGCAGCCCGATCGCTTGCGCGACCTTGCATACTTGCCCAGCAGCAACGCGATAGCGCTCCTTGGAGAAACGCGACATGGGCGCCGAAACACCAATCGACCCGACAATCACATCGTTATCGACGCGAATCGGGGCCGCTACACAGCGCAGATCTTCTGCAAATTCCGCCTCGTCGGTGGCGTAGCCTCTCTTCTTTATCAGGGCGCAATCTTTGCTCAGCTCCTGGATAGAGGTCATCGTGTTCTTGGTGTATCTGCGCAGTTGACCCGGTCCGATCAGGGCCCGCAGCTCTCGTTCATCCGCGTCCGCCAGCAAAGCCTTGCCATGAGCAGTGCAGTAGAGCGGCACCAGCTCGCCAACCTGCCCCGCCACGGCGATTACGTTGCTGGCTGCCGCGTGGTCGATAAACAGGGCGTATTTCCCTTCGCGTATGGCAAGATGCGCGGTTTCGTTGATCTGCGTCGCCAGCAGCTTCAGTTGCTTGTTGGCGATTCGGATCAACATGTTGCCCCAGTCGTATCGATGGGAAAGACGCCACATGGAAGAGCCGAGGATGTAGTCCTTCCTGCCCGCCGGGCAGGCAAGAAATCCACGTCGCCTGAGGGTATTGGCCAGCCGGAAGGCGCTGCTGCGATCAATCCCTAGCAACTCGGTAAGCTCCCCGAGGGAAACGGGCTGCTTGGAAAGAGCGACCGCCTGCAGAATCGTAAGGCCGCGATCGAGGCTTTGGATGAATGGGATCTGGCGAACTTTGTCCTCGGGCATAAAAAGGGTCCGTACTAAACTCGCATTCCCAGCGTCTCCAGGTAGACTCTGCTGGTCTTAACTAAATCCACGGAGACAGTGGGTGATGGATTTTTGGGGTTGCTTTCGATTGCACTCTATTAGAGCACAACCTCTCCAGCAGAGAGCTCATCTCAACCCGCTACGAGAGTACTGATGCAAGCCGCGATTGTCCAGGGAGAGCGTCGCGATTGCGTAATACGCAAGTTTGAACGCCACCCAATTTGCTTCGCCTGCCTCAGGGCGAGGCTGGTCATGGTTTATGATTTTTATAATGGGCGCTTCAAGGCGACCGAAACCTACTGGAGGCATTAGGACGATGGCAAGTGCTCGTGGGGTTTTGTGGGGTGTCTGTACTCTGGTTACCGCCGGTGCGATCATCGCCACCAACCTGGTTGGTTTTGCCGACACGGCTCCGCCCCTGAATGCCAAGGCCAAACGTGGTTCTGCGGTCTTCCAGCAAAACTGCGTGAGCTGCCATAACAAGCAGCCCGGTGACAGCACTCCTTTCGGCCCTCCAAACCTGCATGGCATCTTCAGCAGCAAGCCGCTGGTGACCCCTCCGATCACGCCCGCGCAAGCAACAGATGTCATTAAAAAAGGCAAGGCGCCTATGCCCGCCTTTGGCAGCATCCTGACCGACGCACAAATCAGCGACCTGATCGCGTATTTGAAGGCGCAATAACCCTAAGCAAATGCCGGGAATCGCAGCTTGCTTAACAGGCTGCAGAAAACTCGCTGTTGGGCAGGTCCGTGTCTCCAGTTCCCTCGCAAAGGGAACTAGAGACACGAGAGTTTTTCCGCAGACTGTAAACCGCCCCAGTCGGCTCGGTCGCTGAGGGCGACCCTACTCCGGGAATTCCACGTCGTCGAAGAATTTATAGTTGTCGAGATTGGTCGCCGGAGCGAAGAAGCAAACTACCTTCATCTCCTCCGTGCCGGTATTGCGCAACATGTGCACTTTCCCTTGGGGAAATAAGACTGCGCTGCCCTGCTTTACCGATTCCACGACTCCCTCGATCATCACCTTGCCCGACCCCTGGACGATGTAGATCACCTCTTCGCCATTGGGGTGAGAATGCGCCGGCCTCACCGTCTCTCCCGGCGCCACCAGGATCATGCACATCGAACAGTGACGCGCATCGACATTCTCCTGGGTCATCAACCAGCGGAGACGCCGGCCGGGAAGATCGTGCGCCTCGATCGAATTTTCGTCCACGATTGGTAACGTCATCGATTCTCCTTCCAGGTCAGAATGGTACGAGCGATCGCGTCAGGGCTCAGGCCAAAGGCCGCGATCAGCTCTTCATAGGTTCCGGAGTGAATAAACTGCGGCTGGCCATCGCTCTTGAGGGTGTTGAGGGTGACGATCCGTTCCCATCCGCCTGGCTTCGCCCGCGCGCGATTACGGTAAAGAATCTTGAGTAAATTCTGCCAGATATATCCATTGTTCTGCTCCGCTAGAAGCAATAGCTGGCCAGAATTGTAAAGTTCCAACAACAGGTCCTCGTCGATCGAGGGCATATCCACGACACCCACCGGCATACCTGCAGCAGCGCACTGCCCGGCTGCGGCCATCGCCTCATGTACCCCGCGTCCACTGCTGATGATGGTCGCCCGATCCGCAGGGCTGCTAAGCAGACGGTGGCCTTTACCAAATGCGAATACGTAGTCGCTGTCGTAGAGCACCGCGGAGCCTGTGCGCATAACTCGGAGGTAAATCAGGCCGCGATTCCCTTCCATGATCCATCGCATGATGGAGAGCATTTGCTGCGGACAAGAGACATCGATGATCTTCAACTGGGCAACCGCATCGAACGTTGTGCTGTCATCGTTGCCCATGTGGGTGGCGCCGTTGGTGCGGGTTTCGAAGTTTGCCGCGGTAGCCAGAAAGGTCAGATCGAGGCCATGCCCCTCGCTCAGCCAACCGTCGGGCGCATCGATCGCTTCCTGCCGTTCCTGGGCTCCAACGGCGATGCGACGCAACACCTTCCAATCGAAGAAGGGGCAGAAGGTGCTCACCCATGTGTTATAGCCCAGCGCCGCGAACGCCTCGCCGATCAGCATCATGTTGGCTTCGGCTACACCCACATTCAACGCCCGCTTTTGATCGACTGCGGCAATACCCGCTTCCAGGCCGCTGGTCGATGCAAGGTCAGCGTCAATGGAGACGACAGCGGGGTCGACGGCAAAGACTTTCATGGCCCCGGTCACGATATCCGAGGCCGCATACTCCTTCTTGCGATCCAGTTGTGGCAACAGCTTGGGGTCGTAGGAGATGCGCTTGTTGCGCACAGGAACGCGCGTCGTCAGCACCGGGCCAACAACCGTAGTTACACTTCGCCGCGCCGGTGAGTCCAGGTCGATCTCGAGATGCATGCGATGAGCCGCTTCCAGCAGCGAGTCTCGTACTGCGTCGCCTTCGGCGCTGCCTGTCAGCCGCTCGCAGTAAAGCGCAAACTCATCGATCCGCGCCCTGCGCTGCTCTGACTGGAGGGTGTACTCCTGGGCAATCAGGCTATCCGGTAGCGTGACCTTGTGCCGGTTGAGAAAATCGGAAAAAGAGCCAAAGCCCTTGCGGCTGTTACAAATGATCGCTGTCGGCATGCCATTGCGAGGACCGAAACGGAAGCTCTCCAGCGCCGCGACCACGCCATCGAATTGGGTTGCGTCCACTGTGTGCGCCTGCCAACCAAAGGAGCGAAACACAGTCTCCAGGTCGGGCATGGGAAAAACCATGCGCGTGTGCAAGTCGAGTTGGCCGTTGTTGCGATCGACCAGCACGCATAGGTTGTCGAGGTGATTTTGCCCGGCGTACATCACCGCTTCCCAGATCGGGCCCTCCTGCAGCTCACCATCACCGGTCATGCAATACGAATCGAACCGCGGGCTGGTACGGCCGGCGATGGCGAAACCCTGGGCGACACCAAATCCTTGTCCCATCGGTCCAGTGGCGATGTGAATCCCGGGCAATATTGGCCCCGGATGTCCATTCAGGATACTGGTAAACGAGCGCGAGTTCTTTAGCGTCTTTCGGTCGAAATAGCCTAGTTCAGCATAGATAGAGGCCAGTGCCGCGACCGCATGTCCCTTGCTCAGGGTAAAAATATCCTGCCCGCGCCGAGTAGGATCTTCGATATCCAGGTCAATGAAGCCCCCGTAAAAGAGCGCGACCAGGGGAATGATCGAGGAGAACGCGCCACCCGCGTGGAGCCCTTTATCGACAGCGTCGCGGCATTGCTCCAGCGTGAGCAGACGGATATCGGAATCCTTGATGGCGAGCAGCTTCAGGATGCCCTGCCGCGTAGCGTAATCGTCCTTGCGGAAGAACCCGTGGCTCAATCGTTCACGCAGGACGGGGGTGTGCGAAGGATTCGTCATGGTTCCTTACTTTCCCACCCAGCCGCCGTCGACAAAGAGAGACTGGCCGGTAACATACCTGGCCTCGTCAGAGGCGAAAAACGCAGCCACTGTTCCAATTTCCCGGGGCTGACCGCTGCGCCCCAACGAAATCTGTGATAAAACCCCGGCCAGTACACTGGGGTCAGGATGATTCAGCACCCAGGAGACCATCGGCGTCTCGATCAGGCCGGGGTGGATGCAATTGACTCGGATTCCCAAAGCACCCATCTCCGCGGAAACATTGCGGGTCAGCGCTTCGATGGCTAGTTTCGCCGGCGCGTAATGGGTGCGTCCCGGCAAAACCTTTCCTGCCTGGATGGAGCCAATGTTGATGATGGAACCGGCGAGGCCGGCAGCCACCGCGCGGCGGCAGAAAACCTGGCTGCAGAGCCATTCTCCCCGCAAGTTCACATTCACCACATCGCTCCACTGCTGGTCTGTCAGGTCCAGGAAGGGAACGATGGTCTCGATTCCAGCATTGTTCACCAGCACATCCACCGGCCGAAGCTCTCTCTCCACTTGGTCGAACATGGCTTCGACCTGCTCCCGCTGGCTTACGTCTGCTTCCACTACCAGTGCACGACGGCCCTTACCCTTTACCCATGCGGCAACGGCACAAGCATTTTCGCATGATCCCAAGTGATTGATGGCGACGTCCGCGCCCTCTTCCGCGAATACCTCCGCAACTCCTTTGCCAATTCCCTGGCTGGCTCCGGTAATGAGCGCTACTTTATTGCGGAGCTTCATGTTCACCCCATTGGATTAGCATTCCGTTGCTCTCCACCAACCCACCCGGTCCTTTAAAGCATTTTGCTAATACCGTGGTCCGGTGGGATCAGCTATGTGCGGCCATTCTTTCCACCCCAGGCACGCAAAGACCGCGTACCCGGGGGCCCCGGTTTTGGCGGAATGGCCGCGTCAAAGTTCAGTTTCCCGGTCTACACCATTAGCAAAAAATGCGTTAATGGATCGTCCAGCCCCCATCGACCATCAGCACGTGGCCAACGACCATATCGGAGAGGGGGCTGGAGAGAAACAGCACTGCACCTACCAAGTCCTCGGGCTGATTCCATCGTCCCCGCGGAATCATCTCCTTCGTGGCCCATTCTTTGTAGCCTGGCCGTTCCAGAATATTCTTGCGTGACTCAGTTTCCGTAATGCAAGGCGCCACTACGTTCACCAGCACCCCATCTTTGGCCCATTCCAGGGAAAGCGCGCGAGACAAATGGTGGACGCCCGCCTTTGCCGCCGCATAGACCGACCGTGACTTGAAGGCGATCTCGCCGAAGTTAGATCCAATATTGATGATCTTGCCCCCGCCCTGCGGAATCATGATGCGTGCGGCGGCTTGCGCGGCAAAGAACACGCTTTTCAAAGACGCCGCCATGGTGCGGTCGTACTCCTCTTCGCTCACGTCGAGAGCCGGAGTTGTCCCGGTCCAACCGGCGTTGTTGACCAGGATGTCGATGCGTCCGAAGGTTTCCTTCGTCTTATCCATCAGGGCGCGCACCTGATCTACATCGGCCACATCGGTCTGCACGATGATTGCCCTGCGTCCCAGTGCCTCGATCTCGGTCTGAACACCTTTTATCTCGTCCTGGCGCTTCTCAGGGTATTTGGCCAAAACCAGATGTGCCCCTGCTTGCGCCAGCCCGAGCGCAATCGCCCGGCCAATCCCCTGGGAAGCTCCGGTGACCACCGCTATCTTGTCCAGCAGTCCGAAGCTTGAATAGTCCACGAGTCCCGGCTTTACAGTAGTCATGGTTTTTGTACAGTGAGCTATAGCATTTGCATAATATCCAAGGAAGCCTACCAGCTGCCTATACTCCCGTCAAGGCACGGACGGTCATTCGATTCGAAGGATCGGCACCGGGCTACTTATGCCCTGGCTCCGGTAGGGTGAACACATAAAATCCCTGCGTTTGCGCTGCATTCGGCCCCGCTTCGATCCTAGCCCGCTCGCCTCCCGGACCAAGGTGCTTCAGGCTTGGCCTCGCGCTGAAGGCGAGGTACTCTCGCCCATTTACCTCGAAGACCGCGGGAATCCCCTCGGGCCCCGCGGGCATCACCTTCTCCCAAAGTATCTTTCCGGTGTCTTTGTCGTAAGCCCGCATGGTCGCGTCCGAGATCGTGCCGGAAAAAATCAACCCGCCTGCGGTGACAACCACTCCACCCCGCGGCCAATAACTTCCCGTGTCTATAACTCCTTTAGCGACTAATTCCGTCACGCTTCCCAGTGGAATCTGCCACTTGATGGTTCCCTTGTTCAAATCGTACGCGGTCAGGGTCGACCAGGGCGGCTTGTTGGCCGGCAGACCCTCGCTGGAATTCATATACCCGTAACCGGTCCAGTAACGCACAGGAGGAGCACCCGCCGGCATCGGCGGTGGGGGAGGCCGGGGAGCTGAAATATACGCGAGTATGTCAGGCGGCACATGCGCTTTGGACGGGTCAGAAAGATAGGCGACCAATGCGTCGACTTCTTTTTCGGAGAGACTGGTGAAGGCCGGCATGGGTGAAGCTCCGTCCTGCACAGTGCTCTTGACGCGGTCCGCGCCAATCCGCGAAACCACGCCCACCAGCGAAGGAATGGAAGGTGGTTGGCCGGTCAACTCGGCCATGTGACACGCCTGGCAATTCTGGATGTAGAGTATGCGGCCCTCGGTCTCCGGCGTGCCGGTCATCTGCCGTTTGGGCGGATTCGGCTCCAGCTTCAGCATCGAGGGTGCGTTCTTCGTCTGGATGTACAAGGTGCCGGTCGCTGGATCAACCGCCCCACCACCCCAGTTACCGCCCCCATTGTTGCCCGGAATCTCAACCGTGTCTCGCAAGCCCGGAGGTGTATAGATCCCTTCATTACGGGCCTTCCGCAACTCTTCTTTGATCTTCGCGCGCTCCGCGGGGTCGCTCACGTACGGATCGACGTCGTCAGGGGTGAATGACTGCTGAGCGAAAGGAGGCGGCGCCGTGGGAAAAGGCTGCGTAGGCCAGGAGTGCTCGCCGGGCATATCCGACTGGGGCACAGGACGTTCCTCGATCGGCCAGATGGGCTTGCCCGTAACCCTGTCGAAGACATATAAGAAACCGTTCTTCCCCGCCTGGGCGACAATGTCCACCATCTTCCCATCGTGCTTCACGGTCAGAAGCTTGGGCGCGGTGGTCAGATCGTAATCCCAAAGATCATGATGAACGGCCTGGAAATGCCAAAGATATTTGCCCGTGCGGGCATCGAGCGCCAGCAGGCAATCGCCGAAGAGGCCGGCGCCCGTACGGTCCGCGCCATAGAAATCATAGGTGGGCGATCCCAGCGGAAAGTAGGCAATCCCGCGCTTTTCGTCGATCGTCATCCCGCCCCAGTCGTTGGTGCCGCCAATATACTTCCAGGCATCTTTCGGCCAGGTATCGTAACCAAACTCGCCGGGATGGGGAACGGTGTGAAAGATCCAGACCATCTTCCCGCTGAGCACGTCGTAGGCACGAATATCACCTGGAGGCGATCCGTACTCCTCCCCAGTGGCCGACCCCAGAATCAAGAGATTCTCAAAGACCCGTCCTGGGCCCCCAGACTGAATGGACCGTATCGTCTTCGGATCGCGGCCTAAGCCTTCCCGCAAATCGATACTTCCATGGTTGCCGAACGAATCCACCAGCTTGCCGGTGCGCGCATCCAGTGCATGAAGCATACTGTTCGTGGCGTAGAAGAGGCGACGGTCGCTGCGATCTTTGCTCTCCCAGTAATTGAAGCCGCGGTTGGTGATGCTTCTGGGAATGCCGTTGTCGTGAACCCAGATCTCCTTGCCGGTCGCGGCATCGAGAGCGACGGTAGTATTGTCTTTCCCGACTACGTACATCACGCCGTCGACCACCAGCGGATTAAAGCCATAGCGAAAGCCGTTGTGGCCGTCGGGATAAAACCACACCTGCTGCAGTTGCGTGACGTTCGATTTATTGATTTGCGTCAGGGCAGAGTATTGAGCGGAGTCGGCGCTGCCTTCATAGTCGCTCCAAGTGGTGTACTTCTTCGCGTCTTTGGCGGAAGCAATCACCGCGGCAAAGGTAACAGCCGAAACAAGAACTCCTATGACTTTGCCCAAGGTACTTTTCATCCATCCCCGCTATTTCGAGGTTTTCGTTCGCTCTTGAGGTTTGCCCCAGAAGATATACGTTCCACTCCTCGTCGAGGTCACAATATCCATCCTTCCATCGCCGTTCAGGTCGACCGCCAGCACATCCGATCCGGCGCCAGAGCGATTGTGGACCAATTGCGGCACCAGTTCCGCGCCGCCTGGCGCCTTGGGATTGCGAACCGTCTTATACCAATAAAGAACTGCCGGGCCGTAGGCATCCGCGTCGAAATAATCATCCAGATGCGACCAGAATCGCTTGCCCACAATGAAGTCCGGGATGCCGTCTCCATCCACGTCCGCGATGGCAGTGCCGTGCAATTCTGAGAAGGCGACGCCGCCGGCATTCTTGGTGTTGTAGTTATCCATCACCATGTGCTTCACAAAAGTGATCTCGCCGTCTTTAGCCCGCTTCTGTTCAAACCATGCCAGCCCCCAACCATGCGCCTGCAGGCTGGTGACAACGTCGTTCAACCCATCGCCGTTTACGTCATACACGCCAATCTCGCTGCCGCCCGGTCCCGCGCGCTCCCAACTGCCAAAGGCCACGGGATGATACTTCCACAACTGATCGCCACTTCCGGCTGGTGGCTGTTCCCACCAGCCCTGCGCGCCGAGTATATCCATCCGCCCATCGCCGTTGATGTCGCCTGCGCCGATCCCGTGGGCCGCCCACGGACCTTTCTCGGAGATGGTGTGGATGATCCAGGTTCCGGTCGGATTGCGGGGATCGGGCTTGGCGTAGCGCATATATCCATCGGCTTCATACACCAGCTCCGGCTCGCCATCGCCATCCACATCCTTCAGTACCGTCTCTTCGCTCTGAATCAGCGGGACAACTTTGTACTTCTCCCAGCGGCGCGACTCGCCCTTGGGATTTACGTAAAGCGTAGCGCCGTCTTTCCCGCCTCCCGCGTGGCTGGTAGTTAAGACATCGGGCCAACCGTCGCCGGTAAAGTCTTGCGCATGTTCCACCCAGTCATTCATCGAATACTGCGTCGACGGGTTATAAGCCTCGGCGGGATAAATCTCTCGCGAGGTCAGATAATCGGGACCGAAGTAAATGAACGGACCAGAGACAATATCCATTTTCCCGTCACGGTTGAAGTCGGCGGCTGCAGCTGACCATCCGTAGTAGAAGGGGCTTAGGCGCTGCATGCGGAACCGGCTCCCAACTTCCTCGGGAGGATCTTTTTTGATGGCGAGATCTTTGTAAGCGATGTTCTTGAAACGAACCTCGCTGTCTTTGCCCACATAAAGCGCGATCGGACCGAACCCATTCATCTCTTCGGTGGCCACGCTTGCGTACCCTCCCCCGTCGTTCATGAAGGCGCGAAGTATGTCCGCATCGAGCAGGAGTTCAATCTCGTTCCACTCCCCATCGCGGATTCCCTGTTGCGGCCGCACAATCGGGATGGTCACACCTGGAGGGGCGCTCGGCGGCGACGGATAGTGGGTGGGCTGCACCGGCACAGCGGGATCCGGCGGGGGCGGCGCAAATCTGATCTGTCCGCCGGCAGAACGCAATTCCTTTCGCGCGATTTCTTTCCCCGCGTTATCGATGGTGAGGTTATAGGCCTTAAGACCGCTATCCTTGATGGTCAGATAGGTTCCTTGCATGCCACCAGCCGTGGAACGCAGGCGCAGTAAAACTCCGGTATCGCATGGACCAACACACTGAAAGGATGCGTACAGGCCGGTGTCCTGGAACGATCGATCGAGCACCAGCCAGCCGGAACCGCCCGCGTCTGTTCCTTTGCCGATAATCTCGCCCTGATCCGCGCGCCAATCGGCCGGTCCCAGGTGGTGCCATCCAGCGAGGGTTGACCCGCGGAAGCTGCCATCGGGGATAAAGCTTGGGCCACTCAGCGAGGGAGCAGAGCTGGCAGGGGACGCATCCGCTTGCGAGCCCTGAGTGCGCGCGGGGGGAATTGCCATGAGGCAGAAAGCGGCGGCCGAAAGTGAAAGCATCTGCAGTCGAGAAACCCGAAGTGGCATAGGCCCATCCTTGTGACCGCTAGCGATTTCGTTTCACAATATGCAACGGAACTTTCACTAGACCGCCGAAACTTATCACGCCCGTCAAAACACAGTCAATCTCAGGCGCACCTGGGTTTTACGCGAAACGGCGTCTTCCTAAGCTACGATGGACGGCGTCGGTACATTAGATAAACAGCGGCGGAGCCTCACGCGTTCCGTTTCATTGGCATCGTAGACCAGCAGGAGAAACTGATGAGAAGAGAGTATGGTCGAAGTTTCTTTGACGAATGGTTTGCCGGTCTGCTTGCGATGACCCTGCTCGGCATTTCCTACAGTGCGCAAGGCCAAGAGTTGAAACTTAGATATCGAACCGGCTCCGAACACGGGTTTGTCATCTTACGGGACGCGGCCGGGGCCATCCTTGCCTCTGGAGAACTGACGCAGGTTCCCTCCAGGCACCGGATCACGCTTCACGTGGTTTTCCATTTTCGCGATGGATCGATCGATGATGAGACGACACTCTACTCACAAGGAGAAACCATTCGTCTGATCAGTGATCGGCATATACAGAACGGCAAGTCCTTTCCGCACCCATGCGATGTAATGATCGATGTGCCCGGACAGCAGGTGAGTTTTCGTGACTTATCAAAAAGTACGGAAGAGGCAAAGACGGAGCACATGGATCTGCCGCCAGATCTTGCCAACGGGCTTCTACTGCCTCTGATTCAAAACATGCAAGCCAACGCTCCCATCGAGGTCTCGTATGTAGGCCTCTCACCCAAGCCGCGATTGGTGAAGCTGGCTATTGCAAAAGGTGGGGAGGATCACTTTACGGTCGGCGGCCGTTCCTACAAAGCGGCGAAATACGACGTCAAGGTCCATATCGGGGGGGTTGCCGGCGTAGTGGCTCCTATGATCGGTAAGCAGCCTCCGGATAGCCATGTGTGGGTAACCGAAAGCAGGGTGCCGGCCGTCGTTCGGCTGGATTCTGCACTGTATACCGACGGCCCTATCTGGAGCGTACAATTCGCCAGCCCGGTCTGGTGACGCCGCAACCATTGTCACGAATGCCGATGCGCAGCTGGTTGGGGTCGTAACTCAAGAAGCCGTTCCCGCCCTTCGGCCAGCACCTCGTCGGATTGCTTGAGCGCTTCTTCCAGCATCTGACGCGTAGGGTCATCGTGCGGGATGCGCTCGGCTGCCGTCTGGAAGCGCAGGATCAGGCCCCCCACGCTCTGCAGCAAAGTGTCATTCAGTTCGCGGGCGATTCTTTCCCGCTCTGCCAGCTGTTCGGCGAGCCGCGCCTGCAGTTGGCGCGTGAGCTGTCGCAACCGGAGGGCAAAAATAAGCCCTAGGAGCACGCCGGCCGCAACGGCGCACAGCAACATAAACCAAACTGTGTGGAAGAAAGGCGGTGGGAGCAATACGCCCGGGGCGCAGAGTGGCACCACCCAGGTGCTGTGATCGACCTGGCTGATCGGGCGATCGAGAGCAAACGTGTGTCTAGACGGCAAGCCGGCCAGAGGCGCGAGCGCCAGCCGCTTGATCACTCCGCGATGAATCGCCGACAGCATACGCGTTTCCGTGTCACTTCACCGGGGGAGTTGGCTGGTTTTGCTTTGAGCAACATCCTACTGGACAGCCCGTTTTGGTCAAGCGACATTTCGTTTTGGATTCCATCCGCGACCATTTGGACGGTTTTTAAAAATCCAGCGCGACCGGGCTGGGCCTAGCGGAACCCAAAAGGGAGAGGACGAGTGCCCCTCGTTCATGCTGCGGGCTTGCGGACTAGCCACGGCCTCGGCATAATGGGTCACGCTTAACCCGAATCCACAAGGCTGGCTGAGGAACACGGTATGCCCGACCATGTCGAACTCTATGACGGCGCTTACGGAAACTACGATTCAGATGTCTATCGACAAGTCAGAATCGAGACTTACGGGGAAGATTTCGGCCAGACGAGCTGGGTCACTACCGAGGAGTCCGAAGAGATTCCACGATCGCTTGCACTCACCAGCGATTCGTCTGTGTTGGAAATCGGCTGCGGATCCGGCGCCTACGCCCTGCATATCGCACAGGAATTTGGCTGCCACATCCTTGGTGTGGATATCAATGATCTGGGAATTCGTACTGCGAACCAGTTAGCCTCAAGCGGAGGTATGGAGCGAAGGGTGCGCTTTGAAGTATGCGACGTTTCGCAAGAGCTGCCCTTTGCAGACGCGACCTTTGACGCGATCTTCGCCAACGACGTACTGTGCCACATCCCCGGAAGGCCATCTCTCCTCTGCGAAATGTACCGCGTGCTGAAGCCTGGCATAGGACGGATGCTATTTAGCGACGCCCTAGTCATCGGAGGGCTGATTGCGCACGATGAAATCGCTACCCGGAGCTCGATCGGGTTCTACATATTCAGTCCACCTGGAGAGAATGAGCGATGGATCCGGAGCGCCGGCTTTTCGGATATTAAGGTACTGGACAAGACAGGGAGCGCGGCCCGGATTGCAGCCAGATGGCACGATGCCAGGCAAAAGCACCGAGAAAGGCTGGTCGCCACCGAAGGCGTGGCCAAGTGGGAAGGACTGCAGCGATTCCTCTCTTGCGTGCAGGCGCTGACAGAACAGAGGCGTCTGCTTCGGCTTCTGTACCAGGCGCAGAAGGCCTGAGGCCTGGGTTGAAAACGGCCTTGTACAGTCCCTTCCGAGTCTGTGTCAAAGCAGAACCCAATAGGAACAGGACGGGTGCCCCTCGATCGCCAAAGCGTACCTGGGCCGAAAATGATATGTTTCGATTGCTTTTCCTAGCCCGCGCCTGGATTTGCTGATCAGCATCGCAAAAAGCTATGGTGGGCTTCGCCCGTCTTTTTCGGCCCACGTACGCTGGGGCGAACGTGGGGCACCCGTCCTGCTTCTATTGGGTTCTGCTATGGCACAGTCGCCTAGTGCTCAAAAATCAGCATCACATAAGCGAAAAACAGCAATAGGTGCACCGCCCCCAAGAGAACATTGGTGCGATTGCTGGTGAAGGTGAGAGCGCAAACCGCCAAAGTTAAAACCAGCAAGAGCGAATCCGCGGGATCGAGCCCCAGGACGATGGTCTTGCCGGTCACTAAGCCGATGGTTAGCACCGCGGGGATAGTCAGCCCGATCGACGCCAGCACGGAACCCAACAGAATGTTGATGGAACGCTGCAAATCGTTGGCCAGCGCCGCGCGCGTGGCGCTGAGCGACTCGGGAGACAAGATTAACGCGGCCACGAGAAACCCACCCAATGCGAGCGGCGCATGGAGGACCTCAATCCCATGATCGATAGGCAGGGCAATCTCCTCCGCCAGCACCACAACAGGCAGCAGATACATCACCAGAAACAGGGCATGATACGTAATTGAGTTGGTTTCGATATCGACTGCGTGTCCTGGAGCACTCGCGGCATGCTCAACAACTTTGGCCGGTTTCACGAAGTATTCGCGGTGTCTCCAGTTCTGGATGATCAGAAAGAGACTATAAATCCCGATCGAGATGATGGCGAGAAAGACGGATTGAAAGACCGATAGCGTGGGGCCGGCCGAAGCCTTGGTGAAGTTCGGCAGTATGAGGCCAAGCACCGTCAAGGGCACGATCAGGGTCAAAAAGGCGTTTGCCCCCTGCAGGTTGTATTCCTGCTCGTGGTGGCGTAAGCCGCCCAGCAGCAACGCGAGGCCAATCATGCCGTTGAGCACGATCATCACGATGCCGAACATTGTGTCGCGAGCCAACGCGGGCTTGCCCTCGCCGGTAAGCATAACCGCGGAAATCATCATCACTTCGATGCCGATGACGGAGAGCGTCAGCACCAACGTTCCCAACGGTTCTCCGAGCCTCACCGCCAGGCTCTCCGCGTGGTGCACCACGGCGAAGGCCGAGCTCATGATGACGGCGAAAAGCCAAACCAGCATCAGGGCGAACCACAGCGGATTGGACAAATCGGCGAGCCAGCCTTTGCCAAATAACAGAAACAATGCCGTAGTGGCGAGGGCCGCTCCTAAAAGCCACTCCCGCCGCAGAGTGGAAAGGTAGCCTGCTTTTCCAAGCGTTGCTTCTGAACCCATGCTGTAGTCCTACCAGAAATCGCAGCGAAGCAGAAGCAGGATTGCCGAGCTCGCTGGCGGGCTCCGCATGGGACGGACACACCACGACCACGATTGCGGGCGAAGGGTCGGGGAGCGCCAGAACTCTATGCTCTAAGGGATCAGGGGATGCTTGGAATGATCTTCCGGTATTCGTCTTCGGTAAAAGCGCGGAGGGTTTCCATGCGAATACCGCCTTTCGACGCAAGAGAAAGGCTGATGCGGGCGTATGTCGCGTCGTCGGGAGCCTCGATGACCGCCGCCATGTCGTATTGACCCATCAACATGTAGAAGCTCACTATCTTTGCGCCGGCGGGCTCGAGGGCTTTCTTGGCGGCGTCCAGCCGCGATGGGCTGTCCTTGATCTTTTCGATACCTTCTTTTGTCCAACGCATTAGGGCAAGGTAAGTGGCCATAGGTACACCTCGGCGCGAATTATAGACTCCTGCTCGAACGGTTAGACAATCGCGAAGTAAACTATCCCCTAAGGCACCTTCATGAACTGGCTTGTATGGGCCGTCCTCTCGGCTCTTTTCGCAGCGGCAACTGCTTTGCTCGCCAAGGTCGGCGTCGAACATGTCGATCCCAACCTGGCCACGGCCATTCGCACGTCGGTGGTCTTAGTATTTGCCTGGACCATCGCTCTTAGTCTTGGCAGCCATAGCGGTCTTGCGCACGTTGGCCGCCGCAGTTGGCTGTTCTTAATCGCTTCCGGTCTGGCCACCGGCTTGTCGTGGATTTGTTATTTTCGCGCGCTCTCCATGGGTGAAGCGTCTAAGGTGGCTCCCATCGACAAGTTGAGCGTGGTCTTTGTCGTGCTGCTGGCGTGGCCGCTTCTGGGCGAGACGATTACGTTGGCTAAAGCAGCGGGAACTCTGTTGATCGCTGCCGGTGCAATCGTCCTAGCGTGGGCGTAAGCAGGTTGCGCTTCTCTTAAGCACTCGGTCCCACCGGCAGCGACTTCAATAGAACCGCATAGACCAGGGTAAAAATCGCCATTGTGGCGCCAATGCCAAGGGCCAAGGTAAGAATCGCCGTCGCTGTAAACCCTGGCGCCTTGGCAAATTGACGTCACGCATGCCGGACATCTGCCGCAATCTGCATCCAGCCCTCCGCAGAGCTAGTTACGAAATGGCGCGGCGTTCGGTTCGATTTGTTTTGCCCGGTGTTGACCGTTTATTCGGGGGCTGCCCTTCGCCGGCGGCCGCTCAAAAGGTATATTGCGGCACGCAGCTCCAGCAGGGGGTCATCGGAAGGTTCGATGCCATCTACCCGCGGAATCGGGTCGAAGATAATGTTTTTCTGCTCATGAGCCTCGTTGGCCACCAGCTCGGTAAACGCCAGCTGCCCCAACTCGAGCAGCTTGCGATCCTCCGGCCAGTGAATAGTCACATCGTCCACCACATCCCCGGCCTCGGCCAATTGAACCACAACGTTGAACTTGACTGGCTCCTTGGCGATCCGCCTCTCGATCTCCTCGAAGAGATAATTTGGTCCTTTGGCGGCGGCCGCCGTGGCATCCAGATGATCGTTGCCGGCCTCGGGGAGAATCCGATAGCGTCCATAACGGTTCGCACCATCCTTATTGATGAAGCGCATCGCGGTCAGGCCGAAATACGATTCCCGCGCGAAACTGGAGGCCGGCGGCTTTGGAGCCTGCACAAACTCGAGCGCCGGGGGATGCGTGCCTAGGTATTTCTCCAGCGGCGAGCCGGGAATGTGGGTCAGATCAGTGGCAACAATGGCGCTCAGGAATTCCAGAAAGTCCTGACCCGTTCTTGCCGGAAAAGAGTTGGTTGAATGGGCCACGATGTCGGTGTGCACCCGGTCGGCAAGATGGAACCGGATGGCACAGCCACGTGGATCGGCGTTGGGATCATTGTCGGGTATCACTGGAATTCCGGTTGAATTAGAAAAGCGCACCGTGGCTGGAGTCGACGGCCTGTTCAAATGAGGAGCCCTGCTGAGCCCGGCCGCTTCCGGCGTCGGCGTGAAGGTGCCATGCAGCATGATGCCCTTGGCATGAGCTGGTCGAAAGCCGGGGTGTACCCCAAAGATCTGGTCGAATTTCTTCAGCAGTTCCTGACTGAGGGCAACAATCTTTTGGTCTGTGGGCAGTGGCATGGATTCGGTCCTCAATAAGTAGGTAGGCTAGGATGTTTCCCCGGCGGTCAATGGCCAGGAAAACGGACCATGGGCTCGGGACCCAAGACTTCTTTGTTAACGATGCTGCCCGGAGGGATCAGTCGCTTAAAAACAACAATCCTACGCTGGGTTTGTTAAAAACCATCTTGTACCTTTGCGAGACGGCTCATAAGGCCCGCGGCGCGCAAGCCTGGCCCGGCCGGTCCCGCATTGGCGAGAAAGAGGCAACCCCGGTGAACCTGACCGGGCTTTTCCGGAGGCCGAGAAAAAATAATTGTGGAAGTCGTGGCACCTCTGGCGGGACGGTTGCGCCTTAGTAAGTGAAGGCGATCAATGAGACGCCCTCCAAGGAGAACCGCCATGAGCACACTTTCGATTTCGAAGTTCCGCGCAAGTCTTTTCGCCGCCGTCCTTGCTGTCGCTCCCTTGTCGCCAGCGTTGCACGGCCAGGATGTAGGAATGGTCGCCAAGATAAACGTGCCGTTTGCTTTCGAGACTGCATCCGGACACTACTTCGCCCCTGGCGTCTACTCCGTACGCATGGATAGCCCTCACACTATGCTTATCAGAGGTGACTCGGACTCCGCACTGACGATGATCTCTGTAGAGGACAACGGCCAGACGGCAAAGACCGGCTACGCCACCTTCCATAAATACGGCAACCAATACTTCCTGAGCGAAATCACGGTCGCGGGAAGAAGCCGTGAGATTCATTTTGCCAAGTCGAAGGCAGAGAACCGGGCGCAAATTGCCGCAGAGAGAACCCCGCCCACCAACGTGGAACTAGCTTTGTTGGAAACAACACGCTAGAGCTCGCCAGTTGGGCACCCTGGATTTCACGAAGCCCACGATTTGTTGAAGCCCGGCTCTCGAAAGGGAGCCGGGCTTTTTTCGGGAGGCTGAAAAAAATAATTATGAAAGTCGTGGCCCTTTTGGGGGGGACCGCCGCGCATTAGTTAGTGAAGGCGATAAATGAGACGCCCTCCCAAGGAGAACCGCCATGAAAACGCTATCGATTTCGAAGTTCCGCGCAGGTCTTTTCGCCGCCGTTCTTGCCGTCGCTCCCTTATCGCCGGCCTTGCACGGGCAAGATGTAGGCATGATCATCAACGTGAACGTACCCTTTGCCTTCCAGACTGCATCCGGGCACCACTTCAACCCCGGTATCTACTCCATAAAGATGGAAAACGTTCACACTCTGCTCATTAGGGGAGACTCGGACATTGCCCTAACGCCGGCCACTGCGGAGGATAATGCACAGCCGGCAAAGATGGGCAAAGCCACCTTCCGGAGATACGGCAACGAGTACTTCCTGACTGAGATCACAGTACGCGGATCAAGCCGTAGCCTTCACTTTGCCAAGTCGAAGGAAGAGAGGCGGGTCCAGATCGCAGTAAGCGATATTGCACCCTCCAACGTGGAAGTAGCTTTGTCGGGAACAGCACACTAGATCTCTCGGCAGCAACCTCCGACGGCTCGTCTCACGACGGGCCGTCGCCCGCTTACTCATTCCACGCGCCCCAGGTAGTGATCGAGCCAGTCGAGCACCGCCTTTACCAGCTGGGGGCGCTGCTCCGTGACATCGTGCGGCGTATCAAGAACCAAATGCCGCTTCTCTCCCGCGGGTGTGCCCAGCATGGCAAAGAGCGGATTCTGCGATTTGTCGAGAGAGAAGCTGTAGTCGTAACGCCCATTTACCATGAGCACCGGGATTTTCAGCCGGGGCGCAAAGTCGGCCTGGTCATCGCCGGGCTTAGGCGGAAAGAGGAAGTATCCGCCATCAAGAAAAATAGACGTTTTGAGACGATCCTGCAGCAGGGTCGAAATGATCACCCCTGCTGCCGAACCCCAGCTGACCCCCAGGTAGGCTAGTTTGCTGCTGTCGATATCGGAGCGGGTGGCAAGATAATCGAGCGAGCGAGCAGCGTCTTTGTATTCGTCAATGTTGAGCTCGCCACTCACCAGGCCCTGGGGAAGATAGAAGTTCACTTTGCGCTCGTACGTGTCCAAATAGACCGGATACATCACGGCACGGCCGCTCTGAATGACGTAGTCGAAAAACTTGAGATCCCCCAGTTTCCGGCTGTCGCGAAGGTCCTCCACCCGGGCGCTGGGAAAGAACAGTACGGTTTGATATGGTGGGCGCACATGCTTCGGCAGGAACAAATATGCAGACATCCGCTGACCACCATAGGCGGTGTCGAATGTGACTTTTTCCTCGCGCCAGTCAGCCGTGTCCTCAACAACCCCGTCGACGTGTGCGTTCAGCGGAGAATGCGGATAGGCATAAAGAAGTTTGTAGGCGTTAAACACCTCGTCGGACACAGGCTTGAAGTTCGCAAAATCGCGAACCATGGGCTTGACCGGGTTTAGGGCCTCTACCGGCAACGAATCGATGTTCCGCACACATCGGAATCCGTTCGTCTCCGAACGATCGAACGGCGACAGCGCTTCGGGAGTCGTGGATAAGTAAGACTGCGATTTCCATGAGCCACCCAAAATGAAGCGTAGGTCTCCGCCCGCGCCATTGGTGACCCATTCACGGACGTTGCCGGTCATGTCGTAGGTTCCATACGGGCCAAGCCCCGGGTATTTGCCGACAGGCGCGAGAGCGTTGCTGGTAATGTTGCTGGCCTGCACCGCAGCAGCCGCCAAGTCCGGCGGATCCGCCTGGAGCCACTGCGCTAATACGGGCAAGCTCTTTCCTGCGAACGCAGCATAGGCAGCAGCCTCGAACCAGCTCACGCCGGCGACGGGAAATCGGCCTGGCCCTGAGGATAGTGACCGGCGACCCAGGTCGATGGCCCCGCGCGGCCCGTCGTGTCCCGAAGTTGCGCCGTGGCGTCGGCCCACGAAAGCTTACGACCATCACGAGTAAATTCTTCCTTCCAGTACTCTTTCTTTTCGTATCCACCGCTATCAACAAACTTCTGGTACTCGCGGTTGGTGACCTCGTACCGGTCGACGAAAAAAGGGGGCAGCTTGTGGGGACCGTACCAACCGACGAAATCGATGAACCATCCTCCCTCGCCGCCTGCCGCCCGCACCATCCCGTTGGGCGATTGTTGTGACGCACCGAGTGCAAAATCCATTTTGGTTTCGGTCGGGGGCGCAGCCGTTATTTCGCCGCTATCGGGCTTCGAAACTTTCCAGCGAAAATATCCCTTGGGAATGCGGAGATTTGCCAGGGGCGTCGTACCGAGACTGCGCCAAGGGGAATCCGGCGCGAGGTAATCCTGAATCTGAACCGTTGCCCCGGAGGGCGACGAGGTGATCGAGACAAGAGCCGAGTTTTCCTCGGCGATTTGCTTTAGGTGTGGATCCGACGGCAAGTATTCTGCGGCCTTGCCGAGAAGAAGAAACGCAGCGAGTGGTTTGTTTTGGGCGAGCAGGCTCCTGGCTTGCGGAATTGCTTCTTCGCGCGCCCAGTGCGTGCGGGATGAGCGATAGTAAAACCAGAGGCTCGCTGTGATCGCCAGAAGACAGGCAACTGCGACTGCGACGGATAGAAGACGATTCGTTCGTTTTGCCGGCTTTTCCTGATCCAGAGACGTCGTGCTGAGCCGGGATAGAAGCTCCGACGTGTCGCGAATGATCTCGGTCGCTGACTGGTAGCGACGGTCCCGGTCCTTCTCGAGCGCGTGTGAAACGATCTGCTCGCAAAGGGGCGGAACATCCGGCCGTAGGCGGCGGAGCGGCACGGGCGCTTCGTCAGTGATCGCGCGTAGAACAGCAATGCTGCTGTCAGCCCGGAATGGTGCGCGGCCGGTAAGCAATTCGTAATAAATTACCCCCAGGTTCCACAGATCCGTTCGCGCGTCGAGATTCTGTTCTTTCGCTTGCTCGGGCGACATGTAGAGCGGAGTGCCGATGAGTCCACGCGTCTCCGTAACCGACACGGTGGCGTCTCTTGTCACTGCGAGCAGCTTGGCCAAGCCAAAGTCCAGAACCTTCACTTGTCCCTTCGGCGTGACCATCACGTTGGCCGGCTTCAGGTCACGGTGGATCACGCCTTGTTCGTGGGCCTCTTCGAGCGCCTCGGCAATTTGCATGGCGATCGAGGTCGCATCTTTCACCGTGAGGGGGCCAGACTTGATCTTCGCCGCCAGCGATTCGCCCGGCACGCACTCCATCACGATGTAGTCGACCCCGGTCTGCTCGCCAACGTCGTACACGGCCGCGATGTGAGCGTGGCTCAGCTTCGCCAGGGCGAGCGCTTCCTTGTGAAAACGGCGCCGTGCCTCATCGCCCGTGAACACCCCCGGTGCAAGAAGCTTGATCGCGACCACGCGCTCCAGCTTTTCATCGCGCGCTCGATACACCACACCCATTCCACCTGCCCCTAGGGGCTCGATAATCGAGTAGCGGCCTAGTTTTGTCCCCTCGCTCAGGTGGCGGCTTGCAGTCGATTGAGTAACGGAAACGTTAGCCCCGCCGTCGGGGGTAAGGATGGGCTCAGCGAGAAAGCTTCCCGCGAGTTGGTTGTCGCGAAGCAGTTCCTCGACCAGGCGACGGAGCTCCGGTACTCCCCGGCATGCTCGATCAAGAAAGGGGGCCCTATGCTCCGGCTGCAATTCGAGGGCCTCTGCAAATAGTTGCTCGGCGGATTGCCCCAGATCGGCCATAGTGAGTATCCCGCCAGGTGTCCTACAAGCCCTTTCGCGATGGCCAGAATATACCATAGGGGTCTGCTGGAGGCAGCCATGGATAACGACAACGGACAGGTGACACAACTCCTCAAGGCGATGCATGCAGGAGACGCGCAAGCAGCGGAGAGTCTGCTGCCGTTGGTTTATGCAGAACTGCATCGTCTGGCTAAGGGGTACATGCGGCGCGAGCGCCCGGACCATACCTTGCAAGCAACGGCATTGATCAATGAAGCCTATCTGAAGTTGGTAGGCGAGGACATCGATTGGAACAGTCGCGCGCATTTCATCGGGTTGGCGGCGAACGTGATGCGGCGGGTACTGGTCGATTATGCGCGGGCGCATAACGCGGAACAAAGAGGCGGGGGGTTGCAGCGCGTGGAAATGCAGGATGAGCTTGCCATCTCCGCCAGGCAGCTCGACGAAGTAGAACATTTGGACGAGGCACTCAAAAAGCTGGAGAAGGAGAACCCGCGACAGGCGCGCGTCGTGGAGTTGCGCTACTTTGGAGGGCTTTCCGTGGAGCAGATTGGCGCCTTGCTGCAGATTGCGCCGCGATCCGTTAAGCGGGATTGGGCGTTGGCCAGGATCTGGCTATTTCGTCAGCTCCGGCCAGGGGCAAAGATTCCGGAGGGGGAGCAAGAATAATTTGCCGGTGGTGGCCCTTTTGGCTGGGTGGTTGCGCCTTATGCTGCATATGTCGCACTGGCTCGTAGATGTGCCTTAGGCTGCCGCCAGGGGTGCAACCCTCTTGCGTCTGCGCCGGGAGACCTGCCACAGATCAAACTGAGTCTGCATGTTCAGCCATAGCTCAGGAGAAGTCCCCAAGGCTTCAGAAAGTTTGAGCGCCATTTCCGCGGAAACGCCGGAATTACCATTCAAGAGACGGGAGAGAGTAACGCGGGACACGCCCAAATGAGCCGCTAGCTTGCTCACCGGCATTTCTCCGATGTGCTCCCGCAAAACTTCTCCAGGGTGCGCTGGGTTATGCATCCGCATTGTTCCTCCTAGTGGTAGTCCTGATAGTCAACGAAAATGGCGTCCGCCCGCTCAAAAGCGAAGGTTAGCCGCCAGTTTCCGCTCACGTCTACAGACCAGTGACCGGCCAAACCGCCCTTAAGCGGATGGAGCCGCCAGCCGGGTGAGTCCATGTCGCTTGGCCTGTTGGACGCATTCAGTCGGGTAAGCTGCAACCTGAGCCGTTTGGCATGAGCTGGTTGGATCCCAGCCTTCGATCCAGTTTGGAAGAATGATTCAATTCCCCCGTGCCGAAAGCTCCTGATCACCTGTATATCGTATCGCTACAGGATACTACATGCAAGAGCTGTCGCCTTTGGTCGCTGGGACGAGGCCATTGCGGGAGCTCTGCGATCACCTGCTGGTAATATCCATGGTGTTGTCATCGCCGTTGCGGTCAATGAGCTTGTTGTAGGGATCAATTCCGGCGCGCGTGGGCGGTTCCTTCACAATGAACACGAAAGTCTGACGCGCTCCAGTGATCCATTCCTTGCGCACGGCGAGCGGCTTTTCCTCGCCCTTCTTTCCGCTGAAAACACCCACGTCAATCAAATCGTGGACTGGCGCAGGCGACTCAACTCCGTTGCCATCGGCATAAACCTTCCTGCCCTCGACGGTGAGTGTCACCTTGTAGGTGCCATCGGGCATCTTCTGCGAACCCGCTTCGACAGCCTTGTTGTCATAGAGTGCGATCTTCTCGAAGCTGTCGTTAAGAAAGTACTGAAGATCGGAGGGCGTTTGCGCGCGGAGAGCGTCTTCTAGCAGGCGCGTGTCGGGGTAGGGCCCGGACTGCGCATCAGCGGCATTGGCATAACGGTATTGCATCAGGAAGTTGTGCAGGGCGAGGTTGAGCTTGGCTTCCCCGATGTAATCGGAGAGCGCGTAAAACACGAGGCTGCCCTTCTGGTACCAGACGTATGCCTCGCGCTGTACCTGGCCGAGCGGCGGCTCCTTCCGTGTTTCGTTGGAGCGTCCGCGCAGGTAACCGTCGAGTTCGTGGGCCAGGAACTTATGCATCTGGGCATCGCCGTACTTCTTTTGTGCGACCCGCAAGGCGGAGTACTCGGCCAGCCCCTCCGACATCATGTTTGACCCTGCTACGTGGCCTCCAATCAACTGATGCGCCCACCACTGGTGGGCAAGCTCGTGTGCGGTGACGAAATAAGTAAAGTCAATATCCTTATTAGGGTCGAGGACGCGCGTGATCCAGAACGTTTCGGTGAAGGGACTGGTATTGGGGAACGACTGCGCAAACTGCCGATAGCGAGGAAATTCAAGGATACGGAACTGCTTGAACTGGTACGGGCTGTAGTTTGCCTGGTAGTAGTCGAGACCGCCCTTGACCCCTTCAATCAGGTCATCGACATCGAAGCCGTGTTGTGGCGCGTGATAGATCTCGATATTGACGCCCTTGTAGTTCTCGCGCTTAACCTCGTAGCGGCCGGAGACGTAAGCGTAAAAGTCGAGAATCTTCACATCACCCATGTCGTAGGCATAGTAGTGGCGGCCGTTTTGATGCCAATCGCGCTGCAGGTAACCGGGTGCGAAGGCAATCTGGTCATCCGGCGTGCTGACCACCGTGTGATAACTGATCCAGTCGGAGTCCGGCGTAAAGAGATTCGTGACGCTCCCCCAGGGGTCGCCGCGCGGGGGCAGATCAGTGAGCGGGCCCAGCTTTTCTTCGCGGCGGCGGCGCGGGTCATCCAGTTCGACGCCGGAGTTGTAGCCGATGTAAGGGAAGTAGCTGGAGTCGAAGAACATGCCATTGTAGGCCAGCTCCGGCCGTTCATTGCCGTCGCGGAAACCGTGGGTTTGGTAACCGACCGTGAAGGTCAGGTTCAGCTTGTCGCCGGGTGCGAGAGGCGTTTCCAGTTGATAGATCGAGTAAAGATCGCGCGGAGCCCTGCTCACGAGATGGAAGGGGCGGTCGAATTGCACGTTAGAGAGCGACTGCATCTGGTCGGTGATGTGGATCTGCTGGATGGGCTGCGGCGTCTTGTTCTGCAGCACAAAATGGCCGGTTCCCGAGAAGGAGCGGTGATTGGGATCGAGGTCGACGTTCGCGTCGACAGCGATCACTTTCGGCAGCGGAAGACGTTCGTAGCGCTTGAAGTCGCGCTCGTAGCTGGCCTGAATTTTCCGTTGCTGCTTGGTGGTGAGGAATTCGTTGCGGACGTGGGCATTCAAATAAAACCACCAGCCGCTGCCGATAGCGATGAGCGCGAAGAGCACGATTGCCGGTATCAGGCGCGGCAGCCGCTCGCGAGCCTGCATCAGGCGGGGATACCAACCGTCCTCGGCGCCGCGCCGGGCCAGCACGATGGAGAAGCAGGCGAGCACGGCGAAGATCGCCGTCCAATACACGAGAGACCACAAGAGCGCCGGCACGAAGTGGCCGTAGCCGTTCATGTCCGAATACGTGTAGGGGGTGTTCTGGCCGGGTAGAAGCAGCGTGTTCTCGATGCCGAAGCGAAACATGATCGGATCTAACACAAAGATGCCGATCACGATCGCATGCCCCATGAACTTGTTGGAGACGACGGTCTGCACAAAGAAGGCCAACAAGGTGAAGCCAATCACCACCGGGAAGGTGATGACATATAGCTCCTTGAAGTACTGCAGCAGATCGTAGTGGTAATAACCCGATACGGTCTGCATGATGACGCCGCATAGAAGAATGACCGCGAGCAGGATGCCTTCGACCACGACCAGGGCTACGAACTTCGAAAGCCAGTCAGTGGTTTCGCCCATGGGAAGCGCGTCGTGAATGCCTGAGAAGGACGTGTCACGCTCGCGCCAGATCAGTTCGCCGGCGTAAAGCGTAGCAATGATGAACAGGAACAGGGTCGCATTGCCTTCAACCGCCTGCACCATCAGGAAGGTGACAGGGTAAACATTCTGGTCGTTGATTTTTCCTGCGAAATAGCCGTTGATGAGCGCGAAGACGGTCAGCAAGACAGTGATGGCCAAAAATGGCAGCTCGCGCAAGATGTTGATCAGACGCACCCGCGTCAGCGAGACGAATTGGGCGAATCCCGCCCTGCCGCCGAAGTACTGATGCACGTGTGGCAATGCCGCTGCCACCAATGAGCGCCGTGGCTGCGCTTCCGCCGCTTCCTGCCGCTTAGCCTTGGCTGCACGGCGACCTTGTGCGCTCGCCGTGAGTGCTTCCACTGACATGGGAAAAAATCGATAGCAGACTGCCACGGAGATGAACCCAACGGCTAACCAGAGCAGCCGGTTGTAGAGAAACACGCCTTGGCTTACGTGTGGCGACCAGGAGAAGAGCAAGCTGTTTTTCTCGGCCACTGTCCAGTAGCGCGCGAGCACGTCGGCTAGCTGCAGGCCAATCGGGTCCAGAATGCCCGACCAGAAGTGTTCGAGCGAGCGCGTAGCAGCGAAGACCGCATTGGCGATCAGATAGAGCATGAAGACGGCAACGCCCTGCAGATACACGATGAAGATCTTGCGCGACAGCGCCGCCACCATAAAGAATAACGAGCCCAGAAAAAAGATCTGGACGACCACGATAAACAGGAACGGTTGCCAGTACCACCACGCGTGCCCGCTGGCGATGCGGGTGTGATCCGCCCATGGGGCAAGCGTTCCGGCCATTTCACCGAAGACCATTCCGGAGAAGGCAAAGACGCAGGTAACAAATGATCCTGCCCAGCGGCCTCCGAGATAAGCAAACTTGGTAATGGGCTTGGTAAAGATGAGCTGGAAGGTGTCGCGTTGAAAGTCGCGCAGCACGGACGTGCCGAAGATGGCCGCGATAATAATGGTCCCGAAGAGGGTGAAGAAGGTGTACAGAATGGTGTTGGAGAATGGGCCATTCAGTAGCTGCTTGCCGTTGCCCGTGGAGATGAAGTCTTCCGCAGCGATGGCGAGAAAACTGAGCAGAAACCACAGCGCAAAATAGACGTAGGTCGATAAGCTCTTTAGCCGGAACTTGAGCTCGAAGAAGAAGAACTCCCAAAAGAGGGCCATGCGCAGATTCTCCTTGGGATTTAGTGGACTGGTTGCGGTACGGCCGGGTTGGCAAGGTTGAGGAAGTAGACATCCTCCAGGCCGGCATCGACGGGGCGGAAGCCATCGCCTGGAGAGCTGTCGGCGTACACACGAATCTCGTGTTGGCCGGCGATCAGATGGCTGGAGATGACGCGCAGTTCTGTTTCCAGCGCGCGCAGCTCGTCATCGGTCAGGACAACCTTCGACCATATTTTGCCCTGCAGGGCCTGAAGCGCTTCCTGCGGAGCGCCTTCGAGCAGCAGCTCGCCGGCGGAGATGATGGCCATGCGTGGGCAAAGCTCGCGGACGTCTTCGACGATGTGCGTGGAGAGGATCACTGTGATGTCGCGGCCTATCGAGGAGAGCAGATTCAGAAAGCGATTGCGCTCGGCCGGGTCGAGGCCGGCGGTGGGTTCGTCGACGATGATCAGGCGTGGCTTGCCAATCAGCGCTTGCGCGATGCCAAAGCGCTGCTTCATGCCGCCGGAATAGGTGCTGAGCGCCTTCTTGCGAAAGGCCCAAAGGTTGGTCTGGTTCAGCAGCGCTTCGACCATCTCTTTGCGCTCGCCCGCTTGGGTGATTCCTTTCATCACCGCAAGGTGGGAGAGCATGTCGACAGCGGATAGCTTGGGATAAACACCGAATTCCTGGGGCAGGTAGCCGAGCGTCTGCCGCACTGCATTCTTTTCTTTGAGAACGTCGATCCCATCGAGAAAGATCGTCCCGCTGTCGGGCTCCTGCAGGGTGGCGATGGTGCGCATCAGCGTGCTCTTGCCGGCGCCGTTGGGCCCCAACAAGCCGAACATATTGTTGCCGATGGTGAGCGAAATGTTCTTGAGCGCCTGGACCCCGTTGGGATAGGTCTTCGAGAGACCTGTAATCGTGAGCGACATGCAGGAAATCTCCTAAAGCTGGTGTTTCTCTTGCTTCCGGTTACCAGCCAATATACCTGCAGTTGCCCTCAACGGTCCGCTCTTACCAGATGCGCCGCGTTCGAAGACTGCCTACTGGCTCGGGTGGAGCGCATCGTGTTCCGGGTCGATGCTGCTGGGGAACTTCCGTTTATTTCCCGATGCAGAAGGTAGAGAAGATCAGGTTCAGGATATCGTCGCTCGTGGTCTCGCCGGTGAGCGAGTCGAGATGGCGGAGCCCGCCGTACAGATCCAATAGCACCATCTCGTGGGGAATGTTTTGTCCGGCCGCCGCGCTAGCAGCCCCCAGCGATTCGAGCGTCGCCGTCACCGCCTGGTATTGGCGCAAGCTGGTCAGCATTCCGCTCTCTGTCTCCACCGTGCGGTCGCCTACCAGCGCCAGCATCTTCTGCTTCAGCTCAGCCACCCCTTCACCGCTGAGCGCGGAGGTGTGTACCACCGGCAAGCCCAGGCTGCCCAGCGCCTCTTCCATTGCAGCCGGCGGGTGGGCCAAGTCGCTCTTGTTAACCACCACCAGTGCCCGGCGCTGCGCCAGCGTTGCCAAAAGCTCCAACTCTTCCTGGCCCGGTGACGCCGTAGCATCCAGCACCAGCAGCACCATGTCTGCTTCCACCAATGCCTCGCGCGATTTGCGAACGCCAATCTGCTCCGCCTCGTCGCTGGCCTCACGCATGCCCGCGGTATCCACCAGCTCAACCGGAATTCCGCCCAGAGAAACACGCTCCGTCACCAGATCGCGCGTCGTCCCTGGCGTCGCCGTCACAATCGCGCGCTCCCGCTGCACGATGCGGTTGAAGAGCGAGGATTTTCCCGCGTTCGGCCGCCCCACAATAGCCAGCATCAACCCTGCGTGCACAATGCGCCCGCGCGCGAAGCTGTCCGCCACCGGCTGCAGCAGGCCACAAATCTCCTCGATCCTGCTCAAGATCTCGCCGGAGGGCAGCACATCTATATCGTCTTCAGCAAAATCGATGCCGGCTTCGAGCAGGGCGATCAGCGCGACCAGCCCTTCTTTGATGGGTTTGATGCGGCGGGAAAGCGCGCCATGCAGTTGCTGCGCAGCGACCCGCGCCTGGTAAAGCGTCTGCGCTTCAATCAGGTCGTGCACCGCTTCGGCCTGGGTCAGGTCGATACGGCCGCCCAAAAATGCCCGCTGTGTAAATTCGCCCGGAGCGGCCAAGCGTGCACCGCCTTCGAGTGCCTGACGGACCAGCGTCTCCAGAACCACCGGTGAACCGTGCGCGGCAATTTCGAGCACATCTTCGCCGGTATAGGAATGGGGAGCGGCGAAAAATGTCACCACCGCCTCGTCCAACTTTTCCTGGGTGTCGAGGTCCAGCAGATCCGCAAAGCGGGCTTGCGCGTGGGTTAGAGGGTTACGCAGGCGCAACATCGGCTCGGCAATCCGCGTCGCCTCGGGCCCCGAAAACCGAACGATGCCAATGCCTCCACGGCCGGGCGGCGTCGCGATCGCAACGATGGTCTCGTTCTGGTAAACCACGTGGGGATCGGGCTGCATGGAGCCTCACGATCCTTTAGACAGGCGAGTTGCGTCGCGAGGGACGTGCCCCGGTGTTGCCAAACTCAGGAGTCCGTGGCCGGGAACGAGGACGCTCCGCACCCTTGGGATAGACCACCACGAACCGTCGCAAGCCTTCGCCACTGCTCTCGGTTTCGAGATCGGCAAAATCGCGGAAGGCGAGGTGCAGCATGCGGCGCTCTCGCGAACTCATGGGGGCAAAGCTGTAAGGCTGCGATGTGCTGCGGACCCGCTCCGCCGCCGTCTCCGCGGACAGCTTAAGCTCCCGCGCGCGCAGCGCCTTGAATGAATTGGCGTCGAAGGAGATGGTGTCGTGCTCTTCCGCTTCCAGGCGCACAATCTTGGCCGCGATGTGTTCCAATGCGCGCAGCAACTCGCCTCCGCGCTGGGTCAGAAGCACTGCGTCCGGCCCGGACATCTCCACGTAAATCTCGCGCGCTTCGAGGCCGTCAGGATCACGGGCTCCCGCTCCCGCAATGATCCGGTACTTCAATCGCAGGCCGCCGGTAGTGGTAAGAGTCTTTAGGAACGCTGCAATCTTTTGAGCTGCAGCCGCGTGGTCGACAATCGGCATCGGTTTAGTATCGCACTTGCGTGCAGGGAAGTCAGCCTCGCAGGAATTGAACTCCACTTCAGGTAACCACGGAGCCTCTACCGGCGAACCATCTGCCGGCCGCTGCCACCGCTCTTCTTGGCCGCCCGCTTGGCGGCGATGTCGCGCATCTGCTTGCCTGTGCCAGTGCGGTTCATAATTGCCTGCTGGATAACGTTGATCACGTTGCCGAAGGCCCAGTAAAGCGCCAACCCCGAACTCAGATTCCACGTCATGAAACCGAAAAAGACAGGCATCGTGAAGGCCATCATTTTCTGCTGCGCAGGGTCCATCCCCGGCGATGGGGTCAGATATTGGACCAGGAACATGGTCACGATGAAGAAGACCGGCAAAATGTGCAGCGGGTCGGGAGCGGCCAGGTTGTGCAGCCACAACCAGGGCGCCTGGCGCAGTTCGATGGTATGCAGCAGCATGCGGTAAAACGCAAACAGCAACGGCCACTGCACCAGCATGGGCAGGCAGCCGCCAAACATGTTCACGCCCTCGCGCTTCTGCAGGTCGAACATCTCCTTGTTCATGTCCGCCCGGCGTGGGTCGGTAGTCTTGTACTTCTTGAACTTCTCCTTGATCGCGTTCATCTCCGGCTGGATGCGCTGCATCTTCAGCGCGGATTTCATCATCTGGATGCGCGTCGGCAGCATGGCCAGATTGATCACCAGGGTGAGCACCAGGATGGCCCAACCCCAGTTGGAGACGATATGCTCATGCACCCACCGCAGGGCCAGGAACAACGGCTTGGCGATGATGCCCGAATAGCCGAAATCCACTACCGGTTCGAGGCTTGGCCCGGGCTGCCCTCCATTGCCTACGGCGCGCACCGAGGCCAGCACGTCCAGCACCTTGGGACCGGCGAAGAGGCGTAAGCTGGTGTGGCCCGAGGCCGCGCCCATCGCGGCGCCCAGCACCGGGGCCGCATCCATTTGGTCCGTCTTGCCATGACGCGGAACGTCGATCGAATCATGCAGACCCACCAGCAACGTTTGCTGCGGCGAGTCGGGAAGAAAAATCGCGGCGAAGTACAGGTCGCTTACGCCGGCCCATTCGAAAGGCCCGGGTATCGTGCCGCCCCCGGCAATCTTCTTTACCGCCTGGTTCTCGTTCTTGCCGCCCTGCATGGTATTGAACTGCGACGCCGCATAATCCGGCAGCGTGTCCTGGTCGCCGAACCCGCCGGGCCATGCCACCATCGCCGTGACCGGATTCCCGTGATCGGTGGCTGTCACATCCACGTGCACTACGTAGGTGGAATCGAAAGCTGAAGACCTTCTTCACATCGAGGCCGTTATTGGAGTAGGTAAAAGTAAGCGCGGCGGGAGCATTCAATGTGCCCGTAGCCGACGGCACATACAATGGCCTGCACCAGCTGGTTGCGCAGGTTGGCATCATAGGTCCACAGCGAGAGCGGATACCCAGCCTTGGCCGCTGCCTTTGGGTTGACCAGGTCCAGAGGCTTACCCGCGTCGTCTTTGTACTTCTTCAGAATCCAGGAGACGGCCTGGCCACCGTGATTGGAAAAAGTGATCCGGTACAGCTCGTTCTCCACCACCGTGGTGGTTTCGGCGGCGGCAACCACCGCGTCAGCCGGCGCCTTGGTGGACGCAGCGCCCGCGGCGCTCCCGCGGTCATAGCGGAGGCAGGGGTAATCGGCGCCTTGGACGCAGAAGTCGAAGCCACCTCGGCCGGAGTCTCCGGTTGCGTCTTTTTCTTCGGCCCAAAGTATTGCAGGCCTAGGAAAATCAAAACAAAGACGATGGAGAAGATGAGAAGAGTGCGTGAGTCCTGCCCACCGCCACCCGGCTGATTAGGATTGCGTATTTCGGCCAAAGAGAGTTCCTGTCGATCGGACGATCTGAGGGCACCCGGCGGCACCCGTGGTTTCACGATAGCTGCACCCCGCGAAAACACCTCGTACGGGGCTTTTCACCAGGAAAAGCCCCTCTTCACCGAGGCTGGATGGGACACGTAATCGTGAAACCACGGCAAACGAGCCTGGAGCCACAGTCTTATGGTAAATGGCGGGGGTCATCTGTGCGGAAGCGACGGTGGGGCGGGGGCGGGTTGGCAGGGATAGGTGCCCGGAACCGGGTCAAAGCCTCCCCGGCCGAAAGGGTTGCAGCGCAGCACGCGCCATACTGCAAGTGCGGTTCCCCAGATCACACCGTGGTGGACGACGGCGGCCATGGCGTATTCAGAGCATGTCGGCTGAAAACGGCATGCGCCGGAGACCCCGCTGATGGAGTGAAGCAGCGGCGAGACCCAGCGGCCATAGACTTCAGGAATGCTCATCCCGCTTCTCCCCGGCCTTCTCCCCAGCATTCTCGACGACAGCAAAGATCCTGGATACTTCGCTCCGCAAGCCGGCGAATTCCGCGGTCAGAACCGTTCGCCGGGGATGCAGCACGACGTCGACATCTCGCGTCAGCAAAGCCAGGTTCATCCGGACCGCTTCGCGCATGCGCCGCTTGATGCGATTGCGCTCCACCGCCTTGCCCAGAACGCGCCCAGCAGTCAGCCCAACGCGCGGACCAACGGGCGGAGTCGAGGTCCGCTCGGCGAAAAAATATGTCATGGAGCGGGAAAAGTTTTTGCGGCTCCGCTGGTACACGCGTTGATAGTCAGCGTGCTTGCGCAGCCGAGCGTCGTTTTGCACTGGAAGTCCCTCACGCCAAAGGACTCTGGGTGAATTCAGGTATAGCGCGTACTCTACGTCACAGTTGCTGCCGAGCTGCGCTAGTCGCGGTAGCCGGCACTCACGGAAACGCGCTTGCGACCCTTGGCGCGGCGGCGGGAAAGCACTGCTGCTCCCGCTTTGGTCTTCATGCGCGTCAAAAAGCCGTGTGTCTTCGCCCGATGGCGGCGGTTCGGTTGGAATGTGCGCTTGGGCATAACACTGCGCTCCTGATCTCACTCAAAATTTCTGCCTGAAGGCAAGCTTTAAGTATAACGGATTCAGGCCAAAGCGCAAAGCGCGACGATGCTTGAGGGGCCGGGGAGCACCGGCTTTCACTGCGCATGGTGCAACTCCGGGAAGAAAGAAATTTTTGCCCGGAATGAGCCGTTGCACGGCCTTGTAACTGTGCTAGTATCGGCTCCGATCAAGATTGATTTTCTGCACGTCCACACTACCTGATCTTTCGATCTGGATACTTTCGCGAAGGGGCTTGATTCCCCCAAAGCAGTTCCTAAGCACAGGAGCAGCAACAGCACGCACGGCTGGTATCGGTGCGAACTTGCTCTTTTGCACTTTGCAGAAGGTATCAGGCAGTCGGCGTTGAACGAAGGAAGCGTATGTCTTTTGTCGCCACCGCCCCCGCCGTTCCCAACCCTTGGGCACGGATCTTGGGTGCACTCGAAAAAAAGGTTAACCGGCAATCTTTTGATACTTGGCTCAAGCCCACGCGCTTCAGTCACATCACAGGCCGGATGCTTTTCGTGCGGGTTCCCACACCCGAGTTCCAGCACATAGGCGACCGCTATGGCGACCTCATTCAGGAAGCCATTGACGCTTTCCACCTGGAGTTCGATGACGTCTCCTTTGTCATCCCCCAGGAAGATCCCGCCGCCGTCAGGGTGCGCGAGGATGGCGGGTTCGCACCGGTCCCTTCCCACTCCGCCGGCGCCCAGCGCGCGGGCAATCGCGGAGCGCCCATGCCGGCGCCGCAGCAGGCCAAGTTCGACTGGACCACGGCCGCGCAGCTCAACCCGCGCTACACCTTTGACGCTTTCGTCATCGGCAATGGCAACCAGTTCGCCCGCGCTGCCTCTGAGGCGGTTGCCGAACGCCCGTCAAAAGCCTACAACCCGCTCTTCATCTATGGCGGGGTCGGCATGGGCAAGACCCACCTCATGCATGCCATCGGCCATGAGGTTAAAAAGCGCCAGCCGCAATGCTCTGTCTGCTATGTCTCCAGCGAGAAATTCACCAACGAAATGATCAACTCGCTGCGCTATGACAAAATGACCAGCTTCCGCGACAAGTTTCGCTCCGTCGATCTGCTGCTCATTGACGACATCCAGTTCCTGGCGCAAAAGGAGCGCACCCAGGAAGAGTTCTTCCATACTTTCAACGCCCTCCACGAGAGCATGAAGCAGATCGTCATCGCCTCCGATCGTCCTCCCAAGGAACTACCGGAGATCGAAGACCGCCTGCGCAGCCGCTTTGAATGGGGATTGATCGCCGATATTCAGCCTCCTGACCTGGAGACCAAGGTCGCCATCCTGCAAAAGAAGGCGGAGAGTGAGCACGTTCTGCTGCCCACGGATGTCGCCCTCTTCATCGCCTCCAACGTGCGCACCAATGTGCGCGAACTCGAGGGGGCGTTAGTGCGGCTGTTGGCCTGGTGCCGCCTCAACGGCGCCGAGCTCACCCTGCCGACCACCCAACTGTGCCTCAAGCAGTTCATTGATACCCAGGTGCGCAAGATCACGATTGAAGCCATTCAGCGCGCCGTCTCCGAGCAGTTCGGCATGCGGGTGGCGGAGCTGAAGCAGAAAAATAATTCCCGCTCCGTAGTCGTGCCCCGCCAGATCGCCATGTATCTGGCCAAGCAGATGACCGAGGCCTCGCTCCCGGAAATTGGCCGCCAGTTCGGCGGCAAGCATCACACTACCGTGATGCATTCCATCGCCAAGATCGATGAGCAGCGCCGCGCGGACAAGGATCTCAACCGCACCATCAACAAGCTTCTGGAGACGCTCAACGGCTAACCGCAACCCCTGTTCGAGTTTGCTCGGAAGCCGCATAGCGAAGATGAAGCCGTGCCCTTCGGTCAGCCAGTTTTTTCGCCCAGTTTTATCCGCCTCGAGAACAAGGTCGACCAGTTCCGCCGCCGGCTGAGGTCGCCTTTCCTCGTTTGGGCGCTCCCGGTATGCTCAAGTTGTCTATGTCTCGCTTCGGCTCACCGCGCCGTGTGGCTTGTTTGGCAGCCTATCTGTTCACCGGCGTGCTCCTCGGCGCAGTCCCGGCTGTTAGCGCCGCACGCCTACGCACGTCAGCAAGACACTGGATTTCTGAACCGCAGCATTACCGTCAATGGCACCGACTACCACTATGTGGTTTACCTTCCGATGGACTGGACCCCCAAACAAAAGTGGCCGGTCATCCTGTTTCTGCACGGTTCCGGGGAGCGCGGCTCCGACGGCCTCGACGAAACCCAGGTAGGGCTGCCCAACGCGCTGCGCTCCCACTACGAACGCTGGCCCTTTGTAGTGGTGATGCCACAGGTCCCCTACAACCATCATCATTGGACGGATCCTGACATCATGGCCATGGCCATGGCTGCTCTAAACGCCGAAGTAAAAGAGTTCCGCGGCGATCCGCAGCGTCTTTACCTCACTGGCATGTCGCTCGGTGGCTACGGGGTGTGGGAGATTGCCAAGGCCTATCCAGGCCATTTTGCCGCCATCGCTCCGGTCTGCGGAGGCATCTACTGGTCATACGCCCCCGGACGCTGGCATCAGCCTGAACTTGTCCCGGAGTACGTCAAAGCCATCGGCCGTACGCCGGTGTGGCTCTTTCATGGCGCGGATGATCCCGTGGTCTCCCCGGCTCAGTCACAGATCATGTATGCGGCCATCGCCGCCGCGGGCGGAAATGTGCGCTTCTGGGAGTACGCCAACTACCATCACAACGCCTGGGACCGCGCCTACACCGACCCGCAGCTGCCGCAATGGTTTCTCTCTCATCGGCTTTCCGATATCGCCACTACCAAGCCGTATGCCGAGAAGCGGATCATTCCCATCCACGCTCCGCCGATTCACGTCGATCCGAGCGTGTATGACGCCTATCAGGGGGAATATGTCGATGCCGGAGTGACCCAGTTGACTGTTTTCCGTCAAGGCAACAAGTTGATGTCCCGGAACCGAACCGGCGACCAGACGGAGCTATTGCCTGAGCTTCCCAATCGCTTTTTCTATCCCAGCGGGAGCAGTACGCGCATCACATTTGAGAAGGGTCCCGACGGCCGCGTCACCGGGCTCACCTTCTCCGACGACCGTCATCAGGAACTCTGGGTCAAAGCACCCTAGAGCAATCCTGAATGAGACCAATCCTGAGTGAGAGCAATTTTTTTGGATGCACCAAAATGGATGCCATGTGCAAAGCCGGGTTCTTCGCGACGCGCATCAGGCCTGCATTTGACCGCACTTTGCACTCGCCGCAGCCGCTTTCCACAGCCTCTAGCGGTCTGGCTGTGGACGCCGTGGGGAAGTCGGAACGCAACTCGAAGATATTCGCCGGTCTTCCTGCTTTTCATTTTGCGAGTGTCCAGTTTTCTAAAACGGGGATGGGCTCCATCCACGCCAGCCGCTTGGTTTTCGGCTTTCTTTCCACTTTTCCGGTGCCAACGGTTACTACTACTAATAAGGAATATATTTTTAAGGCTTTTCATAGTAGCCGTGATCTTTGCCGTTCGGTTGTTCGGGTTTCACACCGGGAATCCACAGAAACAACGCGCTTAAGATTCTCATGCGGCTTCGGGGTGGTGTAGAGTGAGTCAAATCGACAAGGGGGAAAATGCCATGCTTAGCGCGGGCGTTGAGCAGGAGCGACCGGTCGCACAGGGAGCAGCAACGATGGAGATTACCGTGAGCCGTCAGGACCTGCTGCGTGAGCTAAGTGCAACGCAGAGCGTCGTCGAACGGAAGACGACGATCCCTATCCTCTCCAATTTTCTCCTCGAGGCCGGGCAGGGAGAGGGCGACACCGACCGCCTCACCATTACGGCCACCGACCTGGACCAGAGCATCCGGACATCCTGCGCGGCGAAAGTGAAAAAGCCTGGCGCTTGCACCATTCCCGCGCGCAAGCTTTTCGACTACGTCAAGCTGCTGCCCGATGGCGATATCTCCATCAAGCTCATGGAGAACCACTGGGTGCAGATTCGTTCCGGCCGCTCCAACACCAAGATGGTGGGCATGGCGCGCGCCAATTTTCCCCAGGTGCCGGAGTTTCCTGAGACTGGCTTGACGCAGTTGGCCGCTGCCTCCATCAAAGGCATGATCTCGAAGACCATCTTTGCTATCTCCAACGAGGAATCGCGCTATACCCTCAACGGAGCGCTGCTGATTTTGAAGGCGGAGTCGTTGTCCATGGTGGCCACCGATGGTCACCGTCTGGCGCACATCGAAAAGACAGGCGAAACGCTGCAAAATATCAGCGGCGAAAAGAAGACCTTGATCCCGCGTAAAGCGCTGGCTGAGCTACAGTCGCTGCTCGCCGATACGGACAAGGAGTCGCTCGACTTTTTCGACGACGAGCATACTCTGTTTTTCCGTCTCGGCCACCGCGTGCTCACGACGCGTAAGCTTACCGGCCAATTTCCCAACTACGAAGCCGTGCTGCCTCGGGATAACAATAAATTCGTGGTGGTCCGCAGCGAAGAATTGATGGGTTCGATCCAGCGCGTGGCCCAATTCGCCGATGAGCGATCTGGCGCCATCAAGATTCGGTTGGAACAGAACGAGATGAAGATTTCCTCTTCCTCGACCGAATCCGGCGAGTCGGAAGACACCATCGAGACCCCCTACAGCTTCGACCCCATCGTGGTGGGCTTCAACTCAACCTACCTGATTGATTTTCTCCGGGCGGTTGGATCGAGCGGCGAAGTCCGGCTGGAATTTAAAGACGCCCAGTCGGCCGGCCAGATGCGCCCGGAAGATCCGGCGGATGACTTCAAGTACCGCTACGTGATCATGCCGATGCGTATCTGAATCAAATGCTGCGATGAACGTCGGCTGCGAGAGGCCCGCTTGCTGCAGCTCCAAGAAAGCCACCGCAGAGTGCTTGACAGCTCGGAGGGCAAGCCGTACTTGGCTTGACTGGGATCCGGCACTCAATCGCCCAGTCATGGCTTGTCAGGGACCGTAGAGGGAGCTGCAATTTCTTCTCCTTGCGCCCGTTCACTATTCCGAGCGTTTGACCGCTTTTTTTAACGCGGACTTGCGGCCCTGCAGAAAGCTTTTTTACAGCTGTCTTCTTGACCACAGCCTTCTTCGCGGTCTTTTTTACAGTCACCGCCTTCTTCGCCGGCTTGTTGCGCGCTTCCACTGTTTTTTCCCTCAGCATGGCCTTCAACTGCTCCAGGTCGATGGTGCGCGCTGACTTCCTTAGCCGCTCAATGTCGTAGTACGTTCGCTTCTCTGTGAGAAAGATGTGGACAACGAAGTCCACATAGTCCATCAAAATCCATTCGCCCTGCCGCCGGCCCTCCACGGAGTTGGGGTAGGTTTGAAACTCCCGTTTGAGGCGTAATTCAATCTCTTCGGCGATTGCCTGCGTCTGGCGTTCGTTCGATCCGCTCGAGATCAGAAAAAAGTCAGTGAAGCCGGAGTCCAGGGCGTCGAGCTCGAGAATGCGGGTATCCTCAGCCTTCTTGTCTTCGCAAGCCTCCGCGGCGGCCAAAACCATGCGGCGCGTTTCCGTCGTTGCCATTCGGTGGGGTCAAATCTCCTTGCTCTTGCCTACTTTGTCAGCAGTCTCTATGGTATCCCGGGTTTCGAGGCCGATAGAGCGCGTGGGAGCGAATGTACTCCGCAACTGCGGGCGCGAGCACGGTTTGCTGCACTGAGCCTTCTGCCAGGGCGGCGCGAATCTCCGTGGCGGAGATGTTCTGGTCCAGGTCAGGCAATAGAAACAGCTCAGCGCTCTGGCCCGAAGACCCCGCAAGCGTAAAGCGGGTGAACCCGGCTTCGCGAACCTCGCCCGTGTTCTCGACACCTTGGGCAAGACCCCATTGATCTGTTCAAGGGAGAATCCGGGTCTGCCGGCCACAATGAAATCACAGAAAAGCAGCAACTCGGCGCAGCGATGCCAGCCCTTCAACGTAAGGAAGGAATCGGCGCCCACCAGACAAAACAGTTCGTCTGTGGGTTGGAGCTGCTTTCGTAACCGCTGCAGGGTCTCAAACGTATAGTTCGGCCGGCCGCCAGGTACAGGAGCGTCCACATCGCTAGCCGTGAGCCCCGGCTCTCCTGCCACAGCCAGCCGGACCATGGCCAGGCGGTCTTCAAAGCTGGAGTGGCCATAGCCGCCCTTAAGCGGCTGGGTAGCGACCGGCGCAACCAGCACCTGATCGAGCCCCAGCCGTGTAATCGCCGCCCGGGCGATCGCGATGTGGCCGCGATGCGGCGGATCGAAGGTGCCCCCAAAGAAGGCAATGCGCATAGGGGCATCGTATCGTGACCGGCAAACTGGAGCTGTATTCTAGGGCCATCTCCATGCCTACGGCCTACATTGCGCTCGGCTCTAATCTGGGCGACCGTACCGAAGCGCTATCCTCAGCCATCCGTCATCTGGGCAGCCTCGGCCGCGTGGTGGCGCTATCTTCGCTCTACGAAACAGAGCCCGTTGGCTATCACCATCAGCCTGCCTTCTTGAACGCGGTGGTGGCGCTGGAGACGCAATTGGAGCCGCTGCCCTTATTGCGGGGATTACTGGCTATCGAACGGCAATTGGGACGCGATCGCAGCCAGGGTCCCTTGAAGGGTCCGCGTACGCTGGATCTGGATCTGCTGCTGATGGGGGACTGGATCGTTGCGGATGAAGAGCTCTCGCTGCCGCACCCAGCCCTGGCCCAGCGGCGCTTTGTGCTGGCGCCGCTGGCGGAGATTGCGCCCGGGCTTCGGCACCCGGAAAGCAAGCAAACCATGGCAGACCTGCTGTCCCAGCTGCCGGACGACGGGGAGAATCGCGTCTCCGCCGTGCGGCGACTGACCGCCACACCCCGGTTGGCGCGAAATAAATTGACACAATCTTCGACCATTGCACCACAGACCGAACCAGCAAGCTTCTTCCGCGGGGCACTGGCGGTTTCTCACCTTCGATGTACGTGAAGCGCAGCGACGGCCTGCAGATAGAATCACTCTTGTGTCTCTCGCTTTTCAGATAGAAGCCGCCAGTGGGCAGGCGAGGCGGGCGACCATGACGCTGCCTCATGGGCAGGTGCAGACTCCGGCGTTCATGCCGGTCGGTACCGCCGGGTCGGTCAAGGCAATCCCTCAACATCTGCTCGAAGAGCTGGACGCGCAGATCATCCTCGCCAATACCTATCACCTGTACCTGCGCCCGGGCCACGAGTTGGTGCGCCGGCTGGGTGGGGTGCATCGCTTCATCGCCTGGCCGCGTCCCATGCTGACCGACTCCGGCGGCTTCCAGGTCTTCAGCCTGAATCAACTGCGCAAGATCAGCGAAGAAGGCGTCGCAATTCCGCTCCCATCTCGATGGATCTTCCCATTTCTTCTCCCCCGAGCACTCGATGGACGTGCAAATGGCCTTGGGCGCCGACATCGTCATGGCCTTCGACGAGTGCACCGAGTATCCGGCAGAGCGCGCCCGTGCCCAGCAATCCCTGGAGCTGACCCTGCGCTGGGCCAAGCGCAGCCAGCAGCACTTTAACCAGCACGCCAATCCCACCCAATCGCTCTTCGGCATCGTCCAGGGCGGCATGTATCCGGATCTGCGGCGCGACTGCGCCGAGCAGTTGGTGGCCATGGATTTCCCCGGCTACGCCATCGGCGGCCTCAGTGTCGGCGAGCCGCGGCCGCTGACCCGGGAGATCATCGAAAGCACGCTGCCCCTGCTGCCGGCGGACAAGCCCAGGTACGTGATGGGCGTTGGCTATCCCGATGAGATCGTGGAATACGCCGCGCTGGGCGTGGACATGATGGACTGCACCATCCCCACCCGCGCCGCCCGGCACGGCCTGCTGTTCACCTCCGGGGGCCGGCTCAACATAAAAAACCGCCGCTTTGCCGAGGATCCCGAACCGCCCGATCCGCAGTGCGGCTGCATGGTTTGCGGCCGCTACAGCCGGGCCTATTTGCGCCACCTGATGGCGGCCCAGGAACCCCTCGCCGGAGTGCTCAACACCCTGCACAACCTCGCCTTCTACCTTGACACGATGCGATCGGTACGAAATGCTATTGCGACGGATACTCTTCCCGCGCTCCTGGCCTGCGTGCGCGGGCGCCCCGAACGCGTGGGCTGAGTTCCTCCTGCCTCCAAACCCTCTTCATCCAGTAGACAAACCGGGGCAGATAGGCTGTAGTAGATGGTTGGATAAGAAAATAAGAGGATGGTACGTTGACCTTCACCCCGTTGTTACTGGCTCCAGTCATTCCACCCGGCCTGGTGACCTTTCTCCCCTTCGTTTTGATCATCGCTGTCTTTTACCTGATGCTGGTTCGCCCCAATCAGAAGAAGCAGAAGCAATGGCAAGAGATGCTGGGAGCCCTGAAGTCGGGGGATCGCATCACCACTACGGGCGGCATGCGCGGAACCGTCATCTCGATCAAGGAGGACGCGGTCCAGTTGCGCGTCCCGCCGGACGGCATCAAGATCGAAGTCATCAAGAGTGCTATCGCTTCCGTGACCACTAACCAAGAGGAAGCTAAATAACCGTATTTCGCGGGCAGACGGTAAGCCCGGCGGAAAACCTGATTGCGACTCCCATGCGTAAAACCCTCCTGATCGTTGCAGTTCTTCTCGTGTTCGTCTTTGGTATCTTCGGCATTCCGAAGGGCATAGGCCTGTCTGCCTGGAAGACGGCGTTGACCGACCGTATCCACCTTGGGCTCGACCTCAAAGGCGGCATCCACCTGGTATTGCAGGTGATGGTGAATGAAGCCGTGAGCGCGGAGACGGATAACGCGGTCGCCCGAGTCCAGGCTGATTTGCAGCAGGGCGGCTTTCCCGGCCGCGGTGTCCAAACCCGATCCCAAGCGGCCGGAGCTCATCGAGATTCAGGGAACGCCTGCGGACAAAGTCCAGTGATGTGCGCAACCTGTTGGATTCCCGCTACGGCGCCCAGTACACCGTGTCGTCGGAGGCGAACAACAACTGGACCCTCACCATGAAGCAGACCGAGGTGCAGTCGATCGAGCAGCATGCCGTGCAGCAGTCGATCGACACCATCGGCACCCGCATCAATGCCTGGGAGTCCGCGAACCCACCATCCAGGAATACAACCTGGGCACCAACCAGATCCTGGTCGAGTTGCCGGGCGTCGACGACCTGAGCCGGGTGCGCGACATTATCCAGTCGACCGCCCGCCTGGAGATCCACCTGGTGGTAGGTGGGCCTTTCCCCACCGAAGAGGCAGCGGCGCAGAGCGTCGGCGGGACGGTACCGCCGGAAGATATCGTCATGGCCTATGGCGGCACGGAACCGGAATTATTGGGCCAGTACTACGTGCTGTACGAGGATTCCGGTCGTGGCCGGCGACGACTTCCGCGATGCGCAGCCGTCAGTCGATGAAAATGGCCGCCCGGATGCGACGTTTATCCTTACCCGCGACGCGGGTGACCGTTTCTATCAGTTCACCAGCACCAACATCGGCAAATCGCTGGCTGTGGTGCTGGACAACCGGGTCCAGGAAGCAGCCAACATCCAGCAGGCGATCCGCGACCAGGGCCGGATCACCGGACTGGGCAAAGATAAGGCGCAGAATCTCTCCCTGATGTTGCGCACCGGCGCACTGCCGGCCTCGATTCACTACCTACAGGAGAGTGTAGTCGGGCCGTCGCTGGGCGCCGATTCCATTCGCAAGGGCGTGATGGCTGCGATTGTCGGCATGCTGGCGGTCATGATCTTCATGCTCGTCTACTATCACGGCGCGGGCATCAATGCGGACCTGGCGCTGATGCTGAACCTGGTGATCCTGCTGGGCTTCATGGGCTATGCCGAAGCCACGCTGACCTTGCCCGGAATTGCCGGGGTCATCCTCACCATCGGCATGGGCGTCGATTCAAACGTGCTGATCTTTGAGCGCATCCGGGAAGAATTGCGCGCCGGCAAGGCGCCCGCGGCGGCTGTCGACCAGGGCTTCGCGCATGCCTGGGTGACGATTGTCGATACCCACGTGACGACCATCGTTTCGGCGATCATCCTGTTTCTGTTCGGTACCGGCCCGGTGAAGGGTTTTGCCATCACGCTGAGTTTCGGCTTGTTCGCAAACCTGTTCACGGCGGTCTTTGTCTCGCGCCACATCTTCGATGAGATCCTCAGGCGTAAGCAGCGCGGAGAGGCACTTTCCATCGGGTAGTGGTCGCGTACCAGTAAGGCGGAGTTTTCAAGTGGAATTATTTCGTGGCGTTAACGTTGATTGGCTAGGAAAAAAGTGGTACTTCCTCGCCTTTTCGCTGATCTTCAGTGTTGCCGGAGTCCTGTCGATCCTTTTCTGGCATGGCATCAAGTTGGGGATCGACTTTCGCGGTGGCACGCTGGTTTACGTGCAATTCGACCAGACGCCAGACCTCGACCGGATTCGCCAGGCGATGGATCGCGCCGGCATCCACGACAGCCGCATTCAAACCTACGGAACGGCGTCGCAGAAGCAGGTAGCTATTTCGCTGGCGCAAAAGGAAACGCAGGAGTCGGCGCTCGATACCGGGCGGCAGACCATCGTGCAGGCGCTGAACGCAAACTACTCCAGCAATGGGGCGGCCAACCAGGGAAAGCTGGATTTGGACAATGCCAGCCAGGGAGCCCTGGCCCAGTTTCTGCAGCAGACCGACCCCGAGCATCTGGTCGGGGCGCCCGGATCCGCGGAGAAATATGCCCAGCAGGCGGCGGCCATCCTGAATCACCGCGACAAAGACCTCAACGGCATATTTAGCAGTATCGACCAGCTGAACGGTGTGGCTGATCCGGCGGTGGTCAACCAGTTGAAGCAGGGAGCCTATCTCTCCGGCTTCCATGTCTTCGCGGCCGATATTATCGGACCCCAGGTGGGCGCGTTGTTGCGCCGGCAGGCCTTGCTGGCTACGCTTTACTCCCTGCTCGGGATGCTGGTCTATTTATGGTTCCGTTTCGAGCTCATTTACGGTGTGGCCGCCGTGGTGGCGGTTTTCCACGACACCTTGATCACGATAGGCGCCTTCAGCTTGACCAATCAGGAGATCACGCTGACGGTCATCGCCGCCATTCTGACCCTGATCGGCTACTCGATGAACGATACGATCGTGGTCTTCGACCGTATAAGGGAGAACTTGCGTCTTTCTCGAAGGGAAACCCTGTCCAACGTCGTGAATCGCAGCATCAACCAGACGCTGAGCCGGACGGTTCTAACTTCGGGCCTGACCTTTCTCACCGTCTTGTCGCTTTACGTCTTTGGCGGCGAGGTTTTGCGTGGCTTCTCCTTCGCCTTGGTGATCGGCATCCTTATCGGCACCTATTCCTCGATTGCCGTGGCCGCGCCCATGCTGGTGGCCTATCAGGACTGGCGCGGCAAACGGGGCAAGGGCGCAGCGCTGCCAGCGGCGAAGCGCGCCAAGGCCTAGTTCTCTGACGAAAGACGGGTGCCCCATACCCAGGGTTTCCTGTACCCGGCGCTACAGGCCGCGCAAAACTCATGTTTTGTATCAGGGCACGACTAGTCGGGCCGTAGCGATGGAGAATACGACGGGCTGAAGCCCCTGCGTGAGATATCTAGAAGACACGGCAGATCCCTCATATCGTCAAGGCCCAGAGGGCCGATCCGCCAAACACGTCGGCCCTCTGGGCCTCGGCGATATGGAGGGACCTGTAGGGGTCTTCTGGTTCTCACGAACGGACTTTAGCCCCTGAGATATTGATTTTCTGCTGCCTGAGCCGTAGAGGACCAAAAAAGAATTTGGCTTCCAGCCCCAGTCTCAAGTTGCATCACCACCGGACATCTAAGCCACGCCGGAAGCCATCTAGGGATGGGTGAGGCTTTGCTCCTGGTTCCGAGGTTTCCGGCGCTTTTGGGCACCGCAGAATAGAGACGAAAGTTTTCCACATCTTGCACAGGTACCCTATGCATGCCAATAGCCCTTCGGGATCAAAAGAACTGCCTCTGGTGTCTAAGTTGGTACAAGTTCGAATATCCGAGGTTAGGCGATGTTTGAAGATTCTCTAATGGAGTCTGGTGGCAAGCTCAAGACCAAGAGTAAGTATTGGTCGATTGCTACTTTCGCTGTCAACGGCCTGATTCTGGCAGCACTGATCATATGGCCGTTGTTGCATCCAGAAGCCCTACCCACGCAGATGATGGCCACGCTGCTGGTTGCTCCACCACCTCCCCCGCCACCTCCCCCGCCACCTCCACCTCAGGCGCCGGTCCAGGTCAAGATCAAGTCTGAGATGCTCGACAATCAATTGCAGGCGCCAAGCAAGATCCCGAAAGAGATCAAGCAAATCAAGGAGTCTGCTGCTCCACCTTCGATGGCCGGTGTTTCCGGCATGGAAGGCATGGGCGGCGGAACCCCTGGTGGCGTCATGGGCGGTATTCTCGGCGGTATTGGATCCGGGCCGGCGATCGTCAAGGCCGCACCCCCCAAGAAGCTGAGCATCTCGTCCGGCGTGATGGCGGGCAACCTGCTTGAAAAGACAGTGCCCCAGTACCCGGCAATCGCAAAAGCGGCCCGCATTCAGGGGACCGTTGTTTTGCAGGCCACGATTTCCAAGAACGGCTCGATCCAGAACCTCAGAGTCATCAGTGGTCCTCCGATGCTGCAGCAATCGGCTATGGATGCCGTCCGCTCCTGGCGTTACAAACCCTATCTCTTGAATGGAGACCCCGTCGAAGTCGAGACTACGGTCAACGTCGTCTTCAATCTCGGTGGTTAGTCCGACGTGCCGGCGCTGCCTCGACCAAAGGTGGTAGCCGGCAATCCCCCTCGTGGCCACTTCGGGTCATTTCGTAACGAAGTTGCCCGGTGCTAGCATCTGGTTGTTTCAGAGCTATAAACGAAGTATTTCCGTAGGAGGAAAGATTCAGTGATTCTCGCTCAGCTCTCCCAACTCGCCGCCCACCAGGCTGCTCTCGGTATGTACCTGTTTCAGGATTCAGGTCAGACCGTCGGCTTCTCTCCCATGGACCTCTGGCACAACATGGGTCCCGCGGCGAAGGCCGTCGTCGCCGTCCTGTTCGTTATGTCTATCTGGTCGCTGGCTGTCATCATCGACCGCGCACTCTACTTCAGCGCGGCTCGCAAGCAGTCTCGCGAGTTTGCTCCCCGGGTTGCCGGCGCTCTCAAGGAAGGCAAGCTGGACGAAGCAGTGAAGGTTGCTGACCGCAATAAGAAGTCACATCTGGCCGAGGTTGTTACTGCTGGCCTGCAGGAGTTCCGCAACTTCGGTAGCGGCGGCGCGATCACTGATGAGCAGATCGAATCCAGCAAGCGTGCACTCGAGCGCTCTGAAGCCATTGTCCACGCCAAGCTCAAGAGGGGCCTCGGCGGCCTGGCAACCATCGGTTCCACCGCCCCCTTCATCGGGCTGTTCGGAACCGTCGTCGGTATCTTGAATGCATTCCAACAGATCGCTACCCAGAAGACCTCAGGTATCGGCGCAGTCGCCGGCGGTATCTCTGAAGCCCTGGTAACCACGGCTTTCGGCTTGCTCGTGGCCATCCCCGCGGTTATGACCTTCAACTACTTCACCGGCAAGGTGGAAGCCTTCGACGTGGAGATGGACAACTCCTCCAGCGAGTTGATCGACTACTTTATCAAGCAGAGCCACCGCCGCTAACTAGAAACGGCACGTGCTGCAATCACTCCACAGCGGGAATCCTGCACCGGTTGGAACGGAAGAGTAGAATCCGTTCCAACCTGGTGGTTTTCATCGGGCTCACAGAAAAATTCTGAAGATGGGCAGCGTGCAGCGTTTTCACAGTCAGTGCTGCAGGCAGCTACACTCACTTTGAAAACGCTATAGCCGCTTGACCCACGGAGCAAAGACAATGGCAATCGCAGTCAGAAACGAAGGCGCCAAAGTTAATTCGAACATCAACGTCACGCCCATGGTGGACGTGATGCTGGTGCTGCTTATCGTTTTCATGGTCATCACCCCGATGCTGCAAAATAAAGTGAATATTGAACTGGCCAAAGTGACCGACCCGACCTCGATGCCGGATGCCGACAAAGAAGACTCGGTTGTTGTGGCCGTTACCCGGGATAACAAGGTTTACCTGGGACAAAACCAGGTTTCCATGGCAGATCTCGGGGCCAAGGTCGCCGATTTGTTGCAAAACAAGACCGAGAAGCAAATCTTTATGCGTGCAGACGCCCGGGCGCAGTACGGCACAGTCATGGATGCAATCGACGATGTACGCACCGCCGGTGTGGACCAGGTGGGTCTGTTGACCGATCGCCGGCAAGACCAGAACGCGGCTCCACCCGCTACCCCACCAGCCGGGCAGTAAGCTGGCGGATCAGTCGCTTTAAGCAAGCCGGCCGAAGGGCTGAGCCAAGTGAAACGAGGGATGAAATGGCATTCGATACAGGTGGTGGTGGTGGGCTCAATGCAAGCATCAACGTTACCCCGATGATTGATGTTTTGCTGGTGCTTCTGATCGTCTTCATGGTCATTACGCCGGTAACTCCAAAGGGGCTCGATGCGCTGGTCCCGCAACCCCCGAAAAACCCGCAAAAGGAACAGGACAACGACCGCACCATTGTCGTCCAGATCACGCATCGGGCAGGTGGGGGCGTGCCGGGCTACAAGATCAATGAACTGGACATTTCCCACGGAGATCTATTGAATAAGCTGGAAGGCATTTTCGCCACCCGGGCGGAGAAGGTGATGTTCGTCAAGGGAGATCCGGAACTGGACTTCTCAGCCGTGGCGGACGTGCTCGATATCGGCCATGAGGCGGGAGTCGACCACATCGGCCTCATCACGCCAAAGGTAGCGGCCGGGCAGTAAAACTGCTGTGTTGTTGCAGGTTGGGCCACGGTAAGCCGGCTGCTGAGAATCAGCATGATCGGCATTGAAGGAAAGGTTGCCCGACCCTGCTGCATGAGCCCCACGAAAGCAAGCACACGATCGATCCAAGCGCTCTGTACTAAAAGGTCCGCGGTGCCCTCCTGGGCAGTCGCGGACCTTGTTTTATGTACGGGACTTGCCAGTAGGCCGAAACCAATTACAATCACAGCGCGGAGTTTTTTCCTCTCGAGTTGCAGGCCCGCGCAAGCATCGTAATAAGATCAGGCGGAGCCTGGCGATCATAAGGAGATTTGAACCAGAATGAAGCGAAGCGCAAATATTCCGGTGCTGGCGGTCGCTACCCTGTCGCTGCTGACCATGATTACCGGGTGCAGCAAGCTGCAGGCTCGCGATCAATTGATCAAGGGTGTTCAGGCTTATAAGAATGCCAAGTTTGAAGAGGCAATTGACCACTTCCAGAACGCGGAACGGCTTGACCCGTCGCTGGAAAACGCTCCTTTGTATCTCGCCACAGCGTATGCGCAGCAGGTAGTTCCCGACGCAAACACTCCTGAGAATCAAAAGAACGCGCAGCTGGCGGTGCATGCTTACCAGCAGGTGCTGGCCAAGGATCCGAAAGACCTCAACGCCTTGAAGGGAATCGCCGCGGTCTACTTGAATACCGGCAAGACCGAGGAAGCCAAGACATGGCAGCGAAAGGTCATTGAGGTTGATCCCAATGACCCAGTCGCACATTACACCATCGGCGTCGTCGATTGGCGGGTCGCCTACAGGAATGCAATCCAGACCCGTAACGGCCTCGGGATGCAGGACAACGGCGACATGATCAAGGACAAGGCCGCCTGCCAGAAGTTGGCCGAACAAAACACACCCTTCGTCGAGGAGGGCATCAAGGAGTTGCAGCAGGCGGTCAATCTGCGTCCCGGGTACGATGACGCGATGTCGTATCTGAGCTTGCTTTACCGGCGCAAGGCCGACCTGGATTGCGGTGACGAAGCCGCACACAAGGCGGACATGGCCATGTTCGATCAGTGGCGTGACAAGACCATGGCAACCCGCAAGGCGAACGAGGAGAAGAAGAATCAGCAAACGCCTGGCGGTATCACTATGGAAACCGGCAAGTAGCCGCGATCGAGAAACCTCACTAAGCCCCTGGCCAAAGCCAGGGGCTTAGTGTTTTTGCAACCGTGGCCGCTACAGGACGGCCCAGCCCCCGCTCTCTCGATCGCGAAGGGACCGGTGCCCCTAGGCACTGGCGGGACCGCTGAGAACATCCCAGGATGTAGTCTTAGGTAGTTAGGCTGACAACACGAAACAGTCCCGTAGAGCCTGCCCGGCGTGCCCCGGCGTGCCGTGGGAGCTTGTCGAAGGGGACGGCTGAAAATATCCCAGGACGCTAGTCCTGGGGGCTAGAGTCTAGAAACAGTTCCGCCAGACTGCTTTCCCTCCGCCTGATCGAGAGGCCTGCAGCCCGCCATTCTTATTGAGCGCCGTTCTTGAAGATCTGTTCCGCCAGGTGGTTCTCCACGTGAGCCTGATCCCGCATCATTTCGTAGTAGGCGGCTCGCAACAGCTGGGAGCGGCTATCGCGCAGCTGCTGGCGAATCTCCTGTTGCACCCGCGGGTCGTTTAACTCACGCTGGCCGGCCGGCTCCTTCTGTATGAGCTTATAGATCGCGTACCCTGCGGGAGACTTGGCACCCGGCGGCAGGATTGGAATGACCTCTGTGATTTGCCCCGGCTGCAGCCTGGAGATCGCGGCAAAGATCGGCGGGGGTTGGCTGCGCAGGCTCGATTCCGGGATGTAGCCCATGTTTCCGCCGTTGTTGGCGTCATTGGTATTTTCCGAGTAGTTATTCGCCACGGTGGCGAAGTCTTCTCCGCTTTCCAGGTGGTTGCGAATCATTTCGATCTTTCGTCGCGCCTCGACGTCGTTGCTTGCCTTGCTGTTCTGAAGATTGGCTCCCTGCTGCATCGGCGTGGGCTGCGAAGTCACGACGATGTCAGCGATGTTGTACTTGGGCTCGATGAAATTGAACTGAGCCTTGTTGGCGTTGTAGAAGTTCGAGATATCCGCGTCAGTGATGTTGATGCGCGAAGTCACTTCCTTGTTCATCAGTTTCTCTGAAGTGAGATAACGCCGGATCTGGCGACGCAGATCGTCCAACGACATGCTGGAGGCCTGCAATCGTTTGTCGAATTCTTCCTGGGTATAAGGCGCCTTCATTTCCGCCAGTCTTGCGTCAACCTCTTCATCGCTCGCCACCAGGTTCATCTTCTTTGCAGCCTGTTGCAGGATTTCGTCGTCGATCAATTGCTTCAGGATGCCCAACCGCGTGGCGTCGGCCTGTTCCTTGGTAGGTTGCTCCTTGTTGTTGCCCAGGTTATCGCGGTAGTCCTTCTCTACTTCCGAACGCTCGATCGGCTGTCCGTTTACGGTAGCCACAACATCCGGCCCATAGCTCTTCTTGCAGCCGGCAACGAATCCGCTACTCAACAGGGCGATGCTCATCAAGGCGCAGGCGGTGGCGGGCTTATAAGAGAGTGCGCGCTCTACGATTGGTTCCAACGTTCCTTATCCTCGCGATCGAAATCTTTACTTGGTGGGCGGCGGAGTCGCTACCGGCTTCTTGGCCGGTTCTACCACCGGGGGAGGGGGTTGCACACCGGCCTCTCGTAGAGCCCGGTCGATAGCGGTGCGAAGCTCGGCTTCCGGCAGCACGCCGGAGATACGCTCGCCATTGATAAACAAGGTCGGCGTGCCGTTTACGCCCAGGCTGTCTCCCTGCTTCATGGACGCGCGCACGGCAGTTTCGTCCTGCTTGGCGATACACGCATCGAGTTTTGCCAAATCCAGCTTGGAGCGCTCGCCCTCATCGTGCGCCATCTTGTCCAGCGTTTTTCCGGCTTGTTGGGCGTCGTGCGCTGGGCCGGTGACCTCGTCCGCGTGCCCATGCAGATAATCTACAAACCGCCAGTAGGCATCGCCGTTCTGCTCCGCCAGGCAGCCGGAGTCAACCGCCGCGTGCATAGCCCAGGGGTGGATTTCCACTAGCGGGAAATCCTTGTAGATGAACTTGACTAGGCCCTTGTAATGATCCTGAATGTCCGGGAAGAGCTGCTGGTGCATGCGCGCGCAGTAGGGGCACTCAAGGTCGTCAAAATTTACAATCGTGACCTTGGTGTCGGGAGTCCCCCGCCAAGGACGGTTTTGGATCGAAATCAGGTCCGCGGGGTTATGGCTGATGTCAAACCTTTCCAGCCGTGCGACCGTGTTCCCATCGCTGGACAGCAGAAAATTCACGACCGACTGTTTGCCGTTGTTGGAAAAAGTGATCGGCAGGGTTTCAAATCCTGGAAAATCGCTCTTGCTGGTCGCCCCGATCATGATGTCGACATTCGGGGGCACCTCAAATTGCGAGCGCACCAATACTTCGATTCTCCGGTTGAGCTGAGAAGTGGGGACAGGAGAAGCGCTAGCCGATGTTGTGCTGGAGGGACTCTGAGCCTTGCAGCCTGCGGCCAGGGAGACGAGCAGGCACCAAACCAGGGTACGGCGTACAAACAAGACAACCACCTTTCCATACCATGGCCCATTAGAGCATTTCTCCGCTTGCCGTGTCGCCTTTTGGCGCGGCTGGGAGCAGCTTTTTCTTAACCGAAAGACCGCATTTCCAGCGTATTACGTAGGAAAAATGCCAGGTTTCCCCTTTTCCGTGTTTAGCGCCACTACCCTCGGGAAGACGCGGGAACGGGCCTTACCGGAATCAGAAAATGCGCTCCGAATGGGTCAGATTCCCGGCAGCGCCCACTCCGGCGAGGGTGAAGCTGAAGCTGTACTGGTTCTCGTTTCTTACCGAGCCGAGAGCCAGGCGACGGTATTCGACGACCAAGCCACAACAGTCCAGGTTGTAGGAGGTCTCGACGCCGCCATACTGCAGGGCATCCTGGGTTAAGTCGTAGCCGGCGTTAGCGGCGATGCTTAGTCCACGCTTGGTTGGGGCTCCATACCCTAGGAGTAGACGGAGCAGGTTGTATTTTGTTACCTGGCTGGCAAGGTTGGCGGTGAAAGTGCCATTGAGCGTCTGCAGCGTGGAATAGCCCACACTCCCAAAAACGCTGTCGCGACGGTAGTCGGCGAAGATATTGCTGGCGTCCAGCCGTTTGGTCTTAAAGTCGTAGTCTGCATCCCATTCCAGGTCCATGTGTTCACTGGTGCGGACCTTGAATCGTGAAATCACAGGGGAGGTATTGCGTGGCCCATTCAGAAAACTCACACCGGTGAGGTCGAGCGTCGAAGCGAGCACGTTGCGCCGGAACGGAGACACGGCCCCCCCGAAATAGGGCTCGAAGAAATATTTCGCGGCTAATTTCCAGGTGATCCACTCGCTGGTTTCACCCCCGCACTCGGTGTAATCCCACGGCACATAAATGGTCCCGTTGGTGGGTGGGGGAAGGACACCGCTGCTGCAGGGCTTGGGGTGCAGATGCTTGAATAAGAGCCTCTGCGTCAACGAGTATTCCACTTCATTGGTGTCGCTCACGATGTCGATGGGATCGAAACGCGGGATGGAAGAGAAGTTATTGACTCCGCCAACGTAGCGATACTGCAGCTCAGGCTCTATCGTGTGGCGCACGTCGCTGCCGAAAAGTTTCTCCAGCGCCGGCGCCTTGAAATCCCGCACCAGTGCCGGCGGCCTCAGCTCAAAGCTGGCTTCCAGGTCGGAGCGATTGACCGTCGCGTTGGACTGTATCGGTAGGGTGATGGTGGGAATCTGGCTTTGCGTGTAGAAGGTCTCTCTTGCGCCAAATTCCGGCCGCAGGGTCCAACCGTCCAGATGCAGTGGTAGAGAGAGGTGAGGGTAAAGATCGAAACGCCCCGCCTCGCCGGTCGCATACCCTGGCTCACTGCGGCTCAGGCCGGCAGCCGACCCATCTACGCTCCAGCGCAAGGGGGTGCCGTGCAATGGCCGCTCAATGGTGTCCAAATCGAGGCTGGGCAGGTGGAGGATGCGGATCTGCGGTGTGTCGTAGGTATTTCCAACCTGCGTGATCCCTTCGAAGTTTTGATAGCGGTCGAAGTGGATGCTCGCCGAAAGTCCATCTTCGTTGTGGGTGACGAATGCCGAAGATGTTACCTGGGAGGCGACAGCGAGGGCGAAGGATTCAGCGAATGCCTCGCGATAGACATACGAGCTTAGATACTCGCCGGTGGCGACGGCCCGGTTGTGCTCGTCCAGGTCAAAGTCCCGCCTGCCATTGAAGAGGATGTCCTGTCCGCCCTGGTTGATATAAGTGGGAGCCAAGCCCCGGTCAAAGAGAGCTGTAAAGCGTGCAGAGATAAAATCCTCTCCTCGACCGCGATAGCGGAACTCGCCACTGGGCGACCATCCGCGTTTGGAGAAGTATTGCGTGCCGAAGGTGACATCCGTGCTGCGATTGAGCACCAGGTAAAACGAGTCGCCGATGACTGTCCCCTTGGTAGAGGACGTACCGAAGTTGGGTATCAGCAAGCCCGTTTCACGGGTCTCAGTGCTTACCGGGTGGGTGACGTAGGGCAGGTAGAGAATCGGCACGCCAAGCAGGGTGAAGTAACTGTTCTTCGCTCGTGCCTGCCCATAGTTCACCCGGATCACGGAGGAATGGATCCGCCAGTCCGGATCAGGAAGGAGGCACGAAGTCATCGTGCCCTGGATGATCTGGTAGCGCTCTGGTCCTTCCTTGATGAGCACTTTGCCGGTAAAGAGAAACGGATTGGCGGTGGTGTATATCAGCTTGCGCTTGCTTGCAGAGGGCTGGCGGCCAACGCTTCCGGTTACGTTTTCGAAACGGCCGGTCTCCAAATCAAAGTTGAGCTTACCGTGATCCGCAAGAATGAGTTCGTTGTTCCGTTTGCCCTCGAGCCGCACATGGCCGTCCGCCTCGGCGTCGCTGGTCAGCCGATTGAAGGCGACTTTATCCGCGGTGAGAATGTAGTCCTTGTATTCGATCCTGACTTCGCCGGTCAGGGTAAAGATGTCTCCATGCTTCTCCTGCTGGTTGGCTCGAAAGACGACGGGAACACCCGACGGCGGTGCCTCAACTACTTCAGCAATCGGATAGCCAGGGGCATCGGGGAGAGCCCCCCTGCGGACTTTGCGGCGCCGCTACGCTGTCGACCGCAGGGTTGGACTCCGCTCTACCAGTGGCAGCGGTCCCGGGAGCTTGCGAGGGAAACTGCTTGGTCAACGTCTGCGGCCAAAGCTGAGGATGACACAGCATTAACGCTGTGATAAACAAAAAGGTGCGGATTGTCATTACCAGGGGCGAGGTTAGGATAGCAAATGACCCGCGCTCACAACTTTTGACGATTCCGCCGCTCTGGCCGTTGCAGGATCGTTTTCTCGCCTTCATTGTCTTTGCCAATGAAGAAAGAAGCGTGTCTCTGTCGCCTCCGCAAAACCCGGATTTCCTTTCACGCCTGATGGGATCAGCAAACTTCCTATGGTCTCGCTTGGCCGGGACCGGACACGCGGCTATTTATGGCGCCGCGTATTAGAAAATTCCGGGTGAATTGCCGACTAAGCCGGATACACACGCTGCCATGTGTGCCCGTTTCTTCACTTCGCATTATGGGGCCACGAAACGCGGATCATGCAACAGGAGAACAGAATTGAGTCCTTCTTCGCCCAATGTCGGAGAGCATCTCTTCCAGGCGGACACCGAACTGGTGCCGGCGTGGAAGCAGGAACTGAACGAGCGCCTTGCTGCGACACGCTCGCGCCGATTGCGTATTCAAGGGGAGCACATCCAGGGGGAGCAAGTGCCGCTCCCTGGTCTGGAGCACATGGAGCGCAAAGTTGAATCCCGCGCCTCCCGGCTGGCCGCTAAGGTAGCTCAGCGCTATGCAAATGCTCCGTCATATAGCGAAGTCTTAACCGCCAAGGCTCGATCCGAGGCAGAGACCCTAACGCCCGCGCTAGCTGCCGGCGATGTTGCTGACTTATTGCCGGAACCCTCTCCCGAGAATTGGAGCGATTCGCTGGACGCCGAGCTGATCAGCGGGAAACCAGGGCTCGGCACAGCTGTGGATACTGAACACGTTACACCCGCGTTTGTCCCCGTCGAAGAGGCCGAAGAAGCGGTGGAACCGTTGGCGGTAAACTTGATTGACGTTCCTCGGGAGCTGGTGGCAGCCCGTAAAGTCCGTCCGCGGCTCGCGGAAGGTCCGCTGCGTGATAGCTCGCAACCGACCGGACACGGTCAGCTCAAAATTTTCGAAGTGGCGCCGGAGAGCATCTCGCAGACGGTAAGGATCGGAGCGGCCGGCGGGGAGTGGTCTCCCATTCGACTGGATACTGATCGCGTTTCCGAGCGTTCCGGCGACGGGCAGTCACCCGCTCAGGAGACCTCGCTCAAGGCAGCGCCCCTGGAAGACCGGCTGATGGCCGGAATCTTCGACTTGGCGCTGGTCATAGCTGCTTTTGCTCTCTTTGTACTGGTCTTTGTTGCCTGTACGGCACATCCGCCCTCGGGGAAGCCCGCGCTACTCGCCGCCGGTTTGGTGCTGGGAGGCTTCTTCCTTCTGTACCAATACCTGTTCTTCAAATATGCGGACGGCACTCCGGGAATGCGTTACGCGAAGATTGCGCTGTGCACCTTCGAGGACGAGAACCCAACCCGCCAGGCCATGTGCCGTCGAGTGTTGTTCTCGCTGCTTTCGGCTGCACCGCTGGGGTTGGGGTTTGCCTGGGCTTGGTTCGACCCGGATCGCCTGGGATGGCACGACCGTCTGTCGAGGATCTACCAGCGCAGTTATTCCTAGCAATTGCGGTTCGTTGTTTAGCAGGCTGCGGAAAACTCCCTACAACGGGCACGGCTTTCACCGCTTGCTGAAAAACCCATGTTTGTATCAGGGCACGACATTACGGGCTGCGGAAAAACCCCGTTGAACGAAGGGCACGGGTTTAGCCGTGCCATACTGAGCCGCAGCGTAGGAGGGCTGCCCTCGATTTCCTGTGGAGGCCTAATGAGCCATGGCGTTTCAAGCGGTTTTCCTTGAGAGAAAGCCGCACACGCAGACCTATCCAGCATCCCGTACAGGAAATTGAGGTTTAGCCCCTGAGGTTTTGCTTTTCTGCCGGGTGCAGAGTTTTTCGCCGGTTTAGACGGGCCGCAATGAGCCACCGCTCTCATGTTTTGTATCAGGGCACGACTTTAAGTCGGGCCGTAAACAACTGAGAATACGACGGGCTTTAGCCCATCGGTTTTTTTGAGGCGTTCGGGCTCTAGGTCACCGGCGCCAGAAGTGCAGAAGCCGCTGCGCCAATCACCGCGATCTCGCTATTTTCCGGCACGACCTCCAATGCATAGCTCTGCAGCGGGCTCATCTTGACCATTTGCCACAAGTACTCTTTGAGCAGATTCAGGTCGAGGAAACGCACGTTGATGCCGGTGAAGTAGAAGCGGCCAGGGCCGCCCAAATGGATCGAGGTGGCAGTGGCCGCACCCAGCCCGCGATGCCACAGGCGCACGAACTCCATGCAGCGCGTGTCGCCTTTCTTGGCCGCGGCAAAAACCTCTTCCGGTTCCATATCGAGGAAGCGCAGGCGCATCGCGCGATACCCCATGATTCCTTCCAGGTGTCCCCGCCCACCGCATCCGCAATAGGTCTCCTTGGGATCGAGCGTCACCACCATGTGTCCGCCCTCCCATACCCCCGGCGTGTAGGGATAGCGTCCGAATCCGATCCCGTTGCCGATCGTCCAAACCCGCACCAGGCGATCCATGCGGCCTTGCGTCACGGCCAGCCCAGCCGCAACCGCGTCGGCATCATTCATCGTCTTCAATGGGGCCACAATCCCCTTCGACTGAAAGATGGCGGCTAGCGCTTCGGCGATTTTTCCACCCTTCAGCTGGGCAAGGTTAGGAGAATCCTCCACGATACCGTCGCGAATGATCCCGGGAAGGGCGACACCGATGGCATCAATCTGCCCCTCAGGATGCAGCGCCATGACCTGGTCGGTGATCAAATGGCAAAGGCTTTCGAAGGGATGTTCCAGCAGAGCTTCGTGGTCGTCCGGATTCTCCGGATAGCGGCTCAGCTCTCCCACCAGTTTGTGGTCTTCCATGAGCCCCGCGACAATCCTCGAGGACACGACAATGCCAATGGTCCTGCTCATCAGCTCTTCCTTCAGTCCGCCGCCCGGGCCAGCCGGTTGATGCCGTTGAACGCGGCAGCCTTATAGCATTCGGCAAGGGTGGGGTAATTGAACACCGTATCGATGAAGTAGTCCAGTGTGCCGCCGAGCGCCATGACGGCCTGCCCGATGTGCAGCAGTTCGCTGGCGCCCTCGCCGATGATGTGCACGCCCAGCAGATGCCGGGTTTCGCGATGAAAGACGATCTTCAGGCGTCCCGTGGTATCGCCTCGGATCTGTCCCCGGGCGATCTCGCGATAGTAGGCGACGCCTACTTCGTAGGGCACATCTTCATCGGTCAGCTGCTCCTCGGTCTTGCCGATGAACGAGATCTCCGGGATCGTATAAATGCCATAGGGGTAGTAGCTGGGATTGGACACCAGGTTCTCGTTGCCGAAGGCCCGCGCAACGGCGATACGGCCCTGCTCCATCGACACCGAGGCCAGGCTGGGAAAGCCAATCACGTCCCCCACGGCGAAGATGCCCGGCACCTTGGTGCGGAAGTCCTTGTCCACCGGGATGCGGCCGCGAGAATCCGGCTCGATGCCGACCGCCGCCAGATTGAGTTCGTCGACGTTGCCCGAGCGGCCGACCGCATACAGCAATGCGCCGCCGGAAATTCTCTTCTTGCTTTCCAGGTTGGCAACCACACTGCAATCGGGCAGCTCTTCCACGCTTTCCACTTCTTCGTGCAGGCGCATGGTCACGCGGCTGTCGCGCAAGTGGTAGCTGAGCGCCTCCACGATTTCCTGGTCAGCGAATTCCAGCAGCTTGGGCCGCTTTTCGATCAGGGTGACGCGCACGCCGAGCGCGGCGAACATGCAGGTGTACTCCACGCCGATGACCCCGCCGCCCACTACGATCAGCGACTTCGGCAGGTTGGGCAGGTCGAGAATCTGATCGCTGTTTACGATCGAGCGGCCATTGATGGGCACCCTTGGCGAGTCGGCCGGCTTGGTGCCGGTGGCGATGATGATGTTCTTCGCCTCATATGTCTGCGTGCCACCCTCATTGGTCACCTTCACGTGGGTGGTGTCTTCAAAGCTGGCCACTCCGGGGAGCACATCGATCCCGTTGCGCGAAAGCTGCGCCTCGGTCACATCGATCTCGGTCTTGATCACGTGCTGCACGCGGAAGGCAAGGTCCGCCATCGTGATCTTTTCCTTGACCTTGTAATTCATGCCGTAGATCGAACGATAGTTATAGCCGGAGAGATGCAGCACGGCCTCACGCATCGTTTTGCTGGGGATGGTGCCGGTATTTACGGAGACCCCACCGATGGTCCGCATTCGCTCCACCACCGCGGCCCGCTTGCCCAGCTTATTGGCGTAGATGGCAGCGCGCTGCCCTGCTGGGCCGGAACCAATGATGAGTAGGTCGTAGGTAATCATGCCTTGTTGGAAGGGTACCGGAAGAACGAATCGAAGATATTAATTTCCCATTTCTGTGAGCTCAATGAAAACCCTGAAAGCAAACAGCATGACTTTTGTCTAGCATACTCGGGGCCCTTATGAGAAATGCAGAATAGACTCCACTCCATGCAACTCTGTGCCATAACGGACCGCAGGCGCCTCTCGGCGGCGACTCAATCCGAGGCAGCTCTTCGCCGCCGGCTTCTCGATCTGGTGCAGGACTGGACAGCAGGGGGCGTACATTTCATCCAACTGCGGGAGAAGGATCTCAGCGCGCCCGATCTCCAGTCGCTCGCCCGGGAGATGGTGGAGAAGATCGACCGCAGCCGTTCCAAGCTGCTGGTGAATGTCTCCGCGGCAGAATCGGCTGCGCTGGCAGTGGCCGCCGGCGCCGACGGAGTTCATCTTGCCGGTAAACCTGCGCCGGGTGCGGCCCGGAGCGTGCGGCAGATCTTCCGCGCTGCCGGCCGTGACGCCATCATCAGCGTGCCCTGCCACAGCCTGGACGATATCCGTGTGGCCCGGATAGAACAGGTGGACCTGCTGCTCTTCTCTCCGATTTTCGAGAAGCTTGCAGCCCCGGAAGCCGCGCCCCAGGGCCTGGAAGCGCTCCGGCGGGCCTGCGCCGCGGCCGAAGGCATACCCGTCTTTGCCCTGGGTGGCGTGACCAGTTTCAATGCCCAGGATTGCCTCACCGCAGGCGCCGCTGGAGTCGCCGGCATTCGACTCTTCGCGCTGGACGATTGGCGGCGGCTGCTCCCGGCAAACTGAGCCTATGGAACGATATATAGTGGGATAAGACTTAACATGCAGAGTGTCCGTTTGAAAAAGTCGTTGACCTTCCCTCGCTTGGCTCCCAGATCGACATGGACCCGGCAGTTTCCTTCCTTCCTAAGCGCACTCCTGATTGCGGTGGGCATGCTCCCGTGGGCCGTTCCCTGCCTTGCGCAGGACACGCAAGCCGTGCCCGCGGCGCCCGCAGCCAAAGAGAGATTCGATGTCGGCGTGGCCGGGTTGTATCAGGTGACCAACGCCTCCAACGGCAACTCCCTTCGCGAGGATACGACCGAATCGGGAGGCGCCCTGGTTAGCTTTCGCCAACCTTACCGTCCATGGCTGGGATATGAAGCAGATCTCAGCTACACCAAGTTCTACGAGGCTTACAACAAGGGCGTAGTCAAGGTCGAGAGCAACGTAACCGACTTCAGCTTCTCCTATCTGCTGCAATCGCCGGTTATTTATGGGGTTCAGCCATACCTGACCCTGGGCGGCGGGATTATTGTCTTCTCCCCCATATCCGGGACGCTCACCAACTTGAATCAGACGGTACCGAGCTCGCTGCCGTCTCAGCTGCTGCCGGAGTTCACCTATTCTTTCGGCCTCAAGATGCCTTTGTTCTCGCGCTTCGGGGTGAACGGGGGGCTTCGCGGCTTAAAATACAAAACGCCTGATTTTCACCAGGTCTCGATCGATACCCGCACGCTGCGAACCACCCTGCAGCCAAACATCGGCGTATATTATCGCTTTTGAGCCGGAGGTAACCACGGGGGATGCGCGCCGCGCATCTAACCTCTCTTGCAACCACCCAGTCACTGTGAGAATGCCATGGCCATACTGATTACCGTGCTCGATCTGGAACGGGAGCCGCTTGAATTCAGCGAGACCGTTCCTCCCGGCGCCATCGATTACGGCTCCGGTATCCGGCAATTGGACGGCATGCCGGTGAGCGGCCGCGCCGACCTGCTCACCGAGCATCGCGGGGCCCACAACCTGATTCATGACATCCGTTTGCGGGCCGCCTACCAGGGCAACTTCGAAATGCCGTGCGCCCGCTGCCTCGATCCCGTGGCCCATCGGCTCGAAGAACACTTCGACCTGCTTTTCCGTCCCACCGGTGTCGACGCAGACGCCGCGGAACACGCTATCTCGACCTCCGATACGGAAATCGGGTACTATGAAGGAGGCCGTCTTGCGGTTGAGGACGTATTGCGCGAGCAGGTGTTGCTCTCCCTGCCCGCGAGAGCGCTCTGCCAGCAGGACTGCAAGGGACTTTGCCCTCGCTGTGGACGGAATCGGAATACCGAGCTCTGCGCTTGCGAAGCAAGCCAGGGCGATGCGCGGTGGGCAGCGCTGGCCGATCTCCGCAGCAGGATGAAAACGTAAAGTTGAAAGCGATCCCAGATGCAGCCGTTTCGGGGCATGCCCGGCAATGCCGGACCGGCACTCTGGGAGAACGCCTGAAAGGAATCTGCAATGCCGAATCCAAAGCGGCGCCACTCCAAGGCCCGCACCTCCAAGCGCCGTTCGCACGACGCGCTCACTCCGATCACCGTCTCGGAATGTCCTAACTGCCACGAGCGCAAACTACCTCATAGGGCTTGCCCCAAATGCGGCATCTACAAGGGTCGCGAAGTGCTCGAAGCCAAGGAAGCCTAGCCGAATCTGTGCCCACGCTAACGGATATTGCGCTCGATGCCATGGGCTCGGACAAAGCTCCCGATCCCGAGATCAAGGGCGCAATCCTAGCCTGCCGTCAGCTCCCGATACGCGTTCATCTGGTTGGACCAGAGGATCGTCTGCGCTCCGCGCTCCAGGAAGCCGGCGGTGAAGAGCTGCCTATCGTGATCGTTCCCGCAGCGGAATGGATCACCATGGATGAGAAGGCCGCAACCGCCATCCGCAAGAAGCCGGGGAGCAGCATGCGCGTGGGTCTTCGCCTGGTCAAAGAAAACAAGGTCGCCGGTTTTCTCACCGCGGGCAATACCGGCGCGGCGATGGCCTTGGCCAAGATGGTGCTGGGGGCGTTGCCCGGAGTCGACCGTCCTTCGCTGTCCGCGCTGCTGCCGACCTCGTCCGGCTCGCGCTGCGTGCTGCTCGATGTGGGCGCCAATGTCGACTGCAAGCCGCATAATCTGGAGCAGTTCGCCGTGATGGGCGAAATGTACGCGCGCAGCGTGCTCAAGATCCCGCGTCCCCGCGTCGGCTTGCTCTCGATCGGTGAAGAGGAAGGCAAGGGTAACGATCTTACCCGCGAGGCTTCTCCGTTGCTCAAGCAGCTCTCCATCAACTTCATCGGCAACGTGGAGGGTCGCGACATTTACAACGGCAATGCCGATGTTGTGGTCTGCGACGGTTTTGTCGGCAATGTCGCGCTAAAAACGTCAGAGGGGCTGGCCCGGCTGGTGCGCGACCTACTGCGCCAGTCGCTCAACTCCACGGTCACCGCGCAAGTAGGCGCGCTGCTTTCGCGTAAAGCGTTCAACGACTTCAAGAAGCGCCTCGACCATTCCGAATACGGCGGCGCGCCGCTGCTCGGCCTGCGCGGGGTTTGCATCGTGAATCATGGCTCTTCCAATGATCGCGCCATCTATAACGGTATCCGCGTGACGGCTGAGTTCGCCCAGGCCGGTATCAACCAACGGCTGGAGCAGGAGTTTGCCATCCGCCGGCCGGCGGATGCGGAATCCGAGCCGGATTTAGGCCTGCCCATCCAGCCACTCCACTAGCCCAACTGCACGAATGAACAAGACAGCCTTCCTATTCCCTGGTCAAGGTTCACAAAGCGTCGGCATGGGCCGCGACCTCGCCGATGCCTTTCCCGTCGCGCGCCACACCTTTGAGGAAGCGAATGACGCGCTTGGCTTCGACCTGGCGGAGCTCTGCTTTAGCGGCCCCGAAGAGCAGCTCCGCCTGACGGAGTTCACCCAGCCGGCGATCTTCACCGTATCCGTCGCGGCGCTGCGGGTTCTGGCCGAGGCCGGAGCGACCGCTGATTATTTTGCCGGACATTCGCTGGGAGAATACTCGGCCAACGTCGCTGCCGGGACGATCGAGTTTGCCGCCGCCGCCCGCACCGTGCGCCGCCGCGGGCAGTTGATGCAGGAGGCCGTGCCCGCGGGTCAGGGCGCCATGGCCGCCATTCTCGGTATGCCTCTGGAAACGGTTATTGCCGTATGCCAGGATGCTTCGAGGGAGGTGGGAGCGCCCGTCGAGCCGGCCAACATGAACACTCCCGAACAAACTGTCATCTCCGGAGCCACCGCGGCGGTCGAGCGGGCCATCGCGCTGGCCAAGGAACGTGGAGCCCGTCGCGCCGTGCTGCTGCAGGTCTCCGCACCTTTCCATTGCAGCCTCATGCAGCCTGCCCAGGATGCCCTCGCTCCCGTACTGCAAGGCCTCCCATTCTTGCCCGCCAAGGTTCCAGTGGTGGTCAATGTGGATGCCGCGCTGGTGACCGAACCGGAAGCGCTGCGCGATGCACTGGTGCGCCAGGTCACGGGCGCCGTTCGTTGGACGGAGTCTATGCAGCTGCTCATCGCCCAGGGAGTGACAAACTTTGTTGAGGTCGGTCCGGGCAAGGTGCTCAGCGGGCTGTTACGGCAGATTGACCGCAGCCAGAAGTGCGCCCAGGCCGAAGACCCCGCGAGTATTGAAAAGCTGCTGGCGCCTCTCAGCTAGTCTGTCGAAAGCTGGACTGGGGAGAAGCCAATCGTCTTCGACTTGCGCTCGACCCAAAGGAAGACGGGCGTCTTTTGTCCGTTGACGTCGACTCCGACGACCACACCGGAGCCGACTGTTTTGGACATCACGATCTTGTGCGTCTTGATGTCGCCCCAGTCGCTGGAGTGTCCCCAATCGACTTCAAAGCGGCCATAGGGGTACTGCGCATACTGTTGCGTGTGCTGCTGCCAGTCTGGATCGTGGTTCCAGATAGCGAAGGCCTTAGGCATGTCCCTGGCTTCGACGGCCGCAAAGAATTGATTCACGCGATGCTCCTGCGGCCAGTTCCAGAAATACCAGAGAAAGCCCGCGAGCACGAACAGGGTGATGAGGCTCGCGATCAGAATATTCTTGCGCGCGCGCGCCTTGGCGGGATCGTAGGTTGGTGCATCGAGCAGGGTCATGGCGTTGGAGCGCTCCTCGCCTCTCCCGCAAAGTTTACTCTGATCGCATCCGTCGGCGAGGTGCGGTTTCCGGTCCCTGGCAGGCTCCAGAAAAAACTCTGTTTTGTATCAGGGCACGACTTTAGTCGGGCCGTAAACGGCTGAGAATATGACGGGCTTTAGCCCCTGGGGTATTGTTCCTGCCGATTGCAGAGTTTTTCCCCAGCGGCTACCGGGAGTAGGAGATCTGTTCCTGTTCCATCTTGCGTTCCAGCGCCAGCTCAATCAACCGCGAGATCAGGTCGCGATACTTCACGCCGGAAGCCTCCCACAGCTTGGGATACATGCTGATCGAGGTAAAGCCCGGCATGGTGTTGATCTCGTTAAGGTAGAGCCGTCCTGAATCGCCCGCCTCGAGGAGAAAGTCCACCCGCGCCAGACCCGCGCAGTCACAGGCACGGAAGGCGTCGAGCGCCATGGCCTGCACTTGCTTGCTCTGCTGTTTCGTCAGCTTGGCGGGAATGATGGCCTGTGAGCCTTCGCTGAGATACTTGGCCTCATAGTCGTAGAATTCTTTGCCCGGGACGATCTCGCCCACCACGGAAGCGATGGGCTCATCGTTGCCCAGCACCGCGACCTCGAGTTCGCGGGCCTTGCCCATCGTGGTCCGGTTGCCGCGGCCGCCGACCGCCTGTTCGACGACGATCTTGCGATCGAAGCCCGCCGCCACATCGATGGCTGGGCCAAGCTCCTTGCGATCGTGCGCCTTGTTGATACCGACCGACGAACCCAGGTTGGCGGGCTTAACAAAGAACGGATACTTGAGCTCTGCCTCGAGCCTGGCGATGATCTTCTTCGGGCTTTTCTCCCACTCCCGGCGCAGGAACGTAACGTGCTTGGTGATGGGCAACCCGGCGGCAAGGAAGAGGCGCTTCATCACTTCTTTATCCATGCCGGTTGCCGATCCCAGAACCCCGGAGCCGACGTAGGCCAGCCCAGCGAGCTCGAAGAGTCCCTGCATGGTGCCGTCTTCGCCAAAGGTCCCGTGCAGCACAGGAAAGACCACGTCTAACTGCAATACGTCCTGGGCTGGGGAAATCGAAGAGGCCTCTCTCTCGAAGGGCACCAGCGAGCCACCCCGGCCACCGCCCGCGGCCGGCATTGGGGGCACGATCACGCCTTGTCCCTTAGCCAGCAATGCGGCCGGAGCGGTGTGTTGCGGATCGCCCGCGCGCAGCGTCCCGGTATCGGGGAAGTCCCCCGCCAACAGACGCTCGGCGTCCCCGGAGACAACCCAGCGGCCCTGCTTGGTAATGCCGATCGGCACCACCTCATAACGGGTGCGGTCGATTGCCTTGAGGACCGAGGCGGCCGACAGCAGGGAGACTTCATGCTCGCCGCTCCGCCCGCCAAAAAGTATGCCAACGCGAAGTTTCTTCTTCATGCCGTTCTGATTCTATGGGTCTTCGATAGCTCCGGTAGACAACGTAAGTTGCATCTTCTGGTGCGGGTGCTCCAAGCAGGGGTTCGCTTCAGTCTTCTCACCGAGGTCTATGGTTCTGGATTGGTGCCCCATGTTCGCACCAGCGTACATGGGCCGAAAAAGACGGGGCGCAGCCCTTCAAACGCTCCTTACGAACTCAGTTCCTGCAAAAAATTTGTCATCCCGACTGGAGCGAACCCGGATTTCCTGCTACGCGGCCCTCACGAACGTCCACGTGTGCGGCTTTCCGTCAGAGAAAGCCGCATGAAGTTCGCCGACGCCACCAACCTCCACAGGAAATCCAGGGTAGCGTAGTGGAGGGACCTGCGGTTTCTCTTCCGGTTCGCACGCAGACTCCTTAGCCCCCGAACTACGCATTTCTCAAACCGACGCCATCTCCCTTTTCTCCGCGGAGTCATTCTCGTTTCGCTCCACACGCAGCGCGATGAGCGCCACCAGCAGCGCCACGCTGGCCACCGCCGCGCTGCCCAGAGAAAGATAACGGTAGCCGATGCCGTCGGTCAGCATGATGCCGCCAAGGCTTGCGCCCAGGGCATTTCCCAGGTTGAAAGCACCCTGATTCAAGGTCGAGGCCAGGTTCGGAGCCCCTCGTGCCTGGTCCACGATCCGCGCCTGCAGGGGAGCCCCAGCCGCGAAGTGGATGCAGCCCCACACAAAGACCATCACTACAGCCGGCACTACGGTGGGTTCAAGGAAAGGCATGGCCAGGAAGATCACGATCAACAACACGATGCCGCCAATGAGCACCGGCATCTGTTTCCAGTCCGCGAGCCTGCCGCCAAGCAGGTTCCCTAGCGTAATGCCCACGCCGAAGACCACAAGCACCCTGGTCACCGCGCCCGGCGAGAGGTGCGTCACCTGTTCGAGAATCGGGGCGATGTAGGTGAAGACGCAAAACAAAGAAACCGAGGAGAGCGTGCTCAGCGCAAGCACGAGCTGTACCTGGGGGCGCAGCACGGCGTGGAACTCATGCTTGAGGTGCAACTTCTCTGCCGGTTGCGAAGGCACCATGCGCAACAGGCCCAGACCGGCGATCAAGCCAATCGGAACCAGCGCCCAGAAAGCAAAGCGCCATCCGAACGCCTGGCCTAAAGCGGTCCCGGCAGGAACCCCCAGCACATTCGCCAGCGTCAGCCCGCTGAACATAAGCGCAATTGCCTGCGCCCGCTCGGAGCGCGGCACCAGGTGAGAAGCGACGATGCTACCGATACCGAAAAACGCTCCGTGGCAAAGCGCGGTGAGAATGCGCGCGCAAAGAAGAAGCAAAAAGGTCGGCGCCAAAGCGCACAGGGCATTGCCGGCGAGGAACATGCCCATCAGAATCAGCAGCGCCCGTTTGCGGTCCATCCGCGACAAGGCTAGCGCCACCAGCGGCGAGCCCAGCGTGACGCTGAGCGCATAGCCGGAAACGAGAATCCCAGTCTTGGGGATGCTGACCCGGAAACTGTGGGCGAGATCCGGCAGCAGCCCCATAATGATGAATTCCGACGTGCCGATGCCAAAGGCTGAGACGGCCAGTGCAAATAGGGGTTTTCGCATAGGTCATCTCTATTGTCACCGATCTGGCCCTGCTAGCATTCACCATCTGCAGATATTCACGCCGAGGTATATCCCCCTCGCATCGTTTTCATTCCATTAGAGTGGCATCTCCATAAAAACATTCGCTCGCGTATAGGGCATCGGCGGGATGTTCTCAGGGGCCACATGGCGAAAGCCGACTGACTCATAAAGATGCACAGCGTTTGTTAGCTTGGCGTTGCTACCCAGGAACAAAGATTTGGCCCCGATCAGCTTCGCCTGTGTGATCGCATGCTGCAGCAACCTGCGGCCAATCCCCAAGCCACGTAGCTCTGGCGACACTGCCATCTTCGATAGTTCATAGACACCCTGCCCGAGCGGAATCAATGCGACGCAGCCGACAGCCTGATCAACGAGATAAACCATGAAGATGTGCCCCCCTTTGCGAAGAATCTTGTTCTCAGGGTCGCCCAGCGTTTCCCGGTCCATCTTCTCCAAAGTGAAATAGCGGGTGATCCACTCTTCGTTCAGGGTTCTGAACGCGGTGGTGTCCTCTCCTGTTTTGAGCGATCGAATCTCAATCTCCGGCAGGCCGGCCCCTCGTTCCCCACCCGAAGTCTGCATCTCTTCTTCGCGTATCGCCATCGCCTTTGCTCCTTAATCAGCAGTCTGCCTTTTTAGATCGATTACGTCCAATATCTTGTTTCTCTGGATTAAGATCTCCAGCATATGGATCGGGATATAGAACTGCGGCACTTACGTTACTTCGTTGCCGTTGCGGAAGAGCGGCACTTTGGCCGCGCGGCGGTGCGCCTGCATGTGGCCCAACCGCCTCTCTCGCAACAGATTCGCAAGCTCGAGGAACTGCTGGGGTATCCACTCTTCACCCGCACGTCCCGCTCGGTCAGTCTTACCAGCGCCGGCGAGGCGTTACTGCAGCGCGCACGCAGGACACTGCGTAATGTGCAGCGTGACATTGACGAGACCCGCAGCATCGGCCGCGGAGACGTCGGCTCTCTTCATATCGGCTTTATCGGATCAGCCATGCTCTCAGCCTTGCCTGGCATCTTCCGCTCCTACCGTGAGGCTTACCCCCGGGTACGGCTGCACTTGCACGAGTCATTCACTGCGCTGGTGATGGAGGGCCTGGAGAACGGCACGCTCGATGCAGGGATTCTGCGCGACGGGGATCCGGTGGAAGGCGTGCACGTGACCACCATACTTTCCGAACCCTTCGTCGCCGTGCTGCCGGCAACCCACTCCTGCGCCAGGCAGAAGAGCATCTCTCCCGCGGTGCTGCGAGGCGAACCCTTTATCTACTATCCTCGAAGCGCGGGTGCCCGGGCCTACGAGAAGCCGTTGACGCTCTGTGAGGAGCACGGCTTTCGTCCGCAAATTGTTCAGGAGGCTCAGCACTGGCTCAGCATCCTGCGCTTGATCGGCGCCGGGCTCGGGGTTTCGATCGCTCCCGCATGTGTCCGCCAAATCGCCTCGGCCGAGGTCGTTTGCCTTCCACTTCGCGGCGGAAAAGCAGTCAGCAACGTCGAGCTGGCGTGGCTCGCCGGGGATGCGCGCCCCATTGTCGAGCGTTTCAAACAAATCGCTGAAAGCACTCGAGGGATGCAGTGAGTGAGTCTCGCCCTTACTTTTTGACCACAGATCGTCTCGGCTTCAGCCACTGGCACGAGGATGATTTGGATTTGGCCATGACGCTCTGGAGTGATCCCAGGGTCTCAGAGTTGATCGGCGGTCCATTCGCAGAGGAAGAGGTCCGTGCACGGCTCGCTCGCGAGATAGAAATATTGCGCGCATGCAAGGTTCAATACTGGCCAGTGTTTCTGCTTCAGGCTGGAGAGCTCGTCGGATGTGTGGGGCTGCGGCCGTATGGAGAGGATAAGCAAATTCTGGAGTTGGGATTTCACTTTCGGCCCGCGTACTGGGGACAGGGCCTTGCTCGGGAAGCGGCACAGGCTGTGATCGCCTTCGCTTTTGAAACCCTTGCCGTCAAGGGTCTCTTCGCGGGACACCACCCGGAAAATGCAGCGTCAGAACGCTTGCTTAGGAAACTAGGGTTTCGATATACCCACCAGGAAATCTATCCCCCGACAGGTCTTCTAAACCCAGCGTATCTGCTCATGAATCCGAAGGCACTCTGAGAACGGCCACTACGCAGTGCCGGTCGATTCAATGCCGGCCAGGATGGTGACAATCTGCCCGTAGGGAATGAAGATTGCAAGACTCGACGAGGAGGGCTTCTTTTGTAGCCGGCCGACGATCCTGTCGACCGCTTCCTGACTTTCGATCCAGATGCCGGCTTCTTCCACTGCCAGCAGCTTTACGCTCTCCAGCTTCTCGTTGTCGATAAAACTAGGCCCCATCACGATCACCTGGAGACCGATCAACCTGCGCAGTTCTAATTCCATGCGTACCTAGACGCTTGCGGTCGCAGAGGGGTTGTAACTGCTGGATCCTGGTCAGAGAATCTTTTTTCCGAAGGCGGAGCAGATCAACTCCACCGCCAGCTCGGCGGTTCGATTGTGCTCATCAATGACCGGGTTCACCTCGACCACCTCAAAGCTCAGCAATCGTCCATGGTCGGCCAGGATCTCCATGGCCAGGTGCGCTTCGCGATAGGTGGCCCCACCGCGCACGGGCGTGCCCACGCCGGGCGCATCTTCCGGATCAATCCAGTCCATGTCCAGTGAGACGTGGTATCCGGCCGTGCCCCGGCCGGCTGCGCGCAAGGCTTCTTCCATCACTGTCCGCATGCCCCGCTCGTCGATATCGCGCATCGTGTACACCTCGGTGACACCCGCGCGCCGGATGTTTTCCTTCTCCGTGGCGTCGACGTCGCGTACGCCGATCAGCACCACGTTCTGCGGGTCGATCTTTGGCTGCCAATCGAATATGCTCGACAACGGCTCCAGTCCAAGACCGAGCAGCGCGGCCAACGGCATGCCGTGCACATTGCCGCTAGGCGATGTCTCAGGAGTGTTGATGTCGGAGTGGGCGTCGATCCACAGCAGGCCAACCTTCTGGTTCCGGCGCCGGTAAAACTCGGCCAGCCCGGAGACTGAGCCTGCGGCAACGGAATGATCGCCTCCGAGAAGCAGGGGAGTGATGCCTTCCTCCAGCGTCTGCAGCACAATGCCCGCCACTCGTTCGCAGGTTTCGCTGATCTCCTTGATGTATTTTGCGTTTGGTTCGCCGGCCGCGCGGGTTTCTGCAATCGCTACGGGTACATTTCCCCCGTCGGTCACCACGTGGCCCAGAGCCTCGAGCCTGGCTTCGAGTCCGGCTACCCGGACTGCGGAAGGTCCCATGTCAACCCCGCGGCGCGATTGGCCTAGATCGAGGGGAACTCCAAGAATGCGGATTTGACGCGGCGGAAGAGCCTGGACCCCGCCGTGCAAAGCACCGGCGGTGCGCGGCCGACTGGTTGTAACCGGATTGCGCTCGTTCGCCATACTTTAGGGGTAGATCCGGTTGAGCGTTCGCGCGAAAGGAATGGTCTCACGCACATGCTCCAGGCTGCAGATCCAAGCCACCACGCGCTCGATGCCCATGCCGAAGCCGGCGTGGGGAACCGATCCGTAGCGGCGCAAATCCAGATACCAGGAAAAAGCTTCGAGCGGTAACTGGTGCTCCTCGATTCGCTTCTTCAGCAGTTCGTAGGAGGAGACACGCTGCGAGCCGCCTATCACTTCACCATAGCCCTCCGGCGCCAGTACGTCGACGCACAGCGCAAGGCTTTGGTTCTCCGGGTCAGGCTCCATGTAGAAGGCCTTAACGGCGGCGGGATAGCGGTGCACCATCACCGGACGATCGAACTGCGAGGAAAGATACGTCTCATCGGGCGATCCAAAATCATTCCCGTAGACAAACTTCGACTCGATCAATCCCTTGGCAAAAGCATCGTCCAGCATGCTGACAGCCTGGTCGTAGCTGATCCGCGGAAAGGGCGGCCGCACGGACTCCAGCTTGGCGATATCCCGCCCGAGCACCTTCAAGTCCAGGGGCCGCCGGCTCAGCACACGTTGCACCAGAAAGCTGAGAAACTCCTCTGCCAGCACCATCAGGTCGTCAAGGGTCGCGAAGGCCATCTCCGGCTCCACCATCCAGAACTCCGTCAGGTGGCGGCGGGTCTTCGACTTCTCGGCACGAAAGGTGGGCCCGAAGGAATAGACCTTGCCCAACGCCATGGCCGTGCTTTCGATATACAGTTGGCCGCTTTGGGTGAGATACGCTTCATCGCCGAAGTACTCCACGGGAAACAGCGTGCTGGTGCCTTCGCAGGCAGCCGGAGTGAGAATCGGCGGATCAGTCAGCACGAAGCCATGATCGTCGAGATAATCGCGCGCCGCCTTGATGATTTCCGCGCGAATACGCAAAATCGCCGACTGCCGCGGAGTGCGAATCCACAGATGCCGGTGCTCCATCAAAAACTCAACGCCGTGCTCCTTGAGCGTGATGGGGAAGGGTTCCTCTTCGCTTACGCGCTGCAGCACCTCCACGTTGTCCACGTCCAGCTCATAGCCGCCAGGGGCACGCGCATCGGCTCTCACCCGGCCGGTCACAATGACGCTCGATTCGTGGGTCAGGCCACGTACCCGCTCAAAGACCTCCGGCGGCACTGCGGCTTTGGGCACAATGCCTTGCACTGTCCCCGTGCCGTCGCGAAAGATGGGAAAGAGTAGCTTCCCGCTGGCGCGCAGATTGTAGAGCCATCCGCGCAGCGTTACTGCTTGCCCCTCGTGCTGGTTCAGGGTTGCGATGGTGGCCAACGGGGCGGCCACAGGCAGTCGTTCGTCTCTAGGTTCTTCTGCCATTTCTCGATCTCGAATGCTCTGGGAATATCGCGCTGCAATAGCCTTACAGCTCGAGCATTTTGAAGGTTTCCGCAGCCCGGCTGGCTACGTGCTCCGGCAAATCTTCGGGTTGGTAATTGATTTCCAGCACGGCGGCGGCCAACTGCGGAGCTGTGCGCAGTTCCTGCATCGTTTCCTTCCAGGCAATGCTTCCGTCCCCGGGCCATAGATGCTCGTCTTTCTGACCATGGTTGTCATGGATATGTGAGGTTCGGATGAGCGGCTTCAACTCGGCGATGGCCGCGGTAACGCCACTGCCAATGTGTGCGTGCCCAGTGTCCAGGCATATCCCCACATCTTTGAAGTGGCCGATGCGCAAGATCTCCACCAGGTTGGTCGCCTCAGTCACCTCGTTCGTGAGGTTTTCCAGCAGAAGCTTTACCCCCAAAGGCCGGGAAAAGGCCTGCAGGTGCTCGATTGCTGTCATGGCATGCTCGAGTGTCCGTGGGCTCCAACTATCCTCGCGTTCTCCCAGGTGCAGCACCAGGTAGCGTAGGGGCAAATCTTCGGCAGCCTCGAGGGCTCGCTTTATCTCGTCCATGCCATCGATACGCCGCGACTTCTCCGGGTGCACTACGTTGATTGCAGGGGCGCCGCTGCGCCCCATCTCGGTGTCCCCAAAGAGCGGCATGTGCATGGAAAACGGTTCCACGGGGTTGGCAGCGAACCACAACGCAGTTTCCTTTACCTGAGGCTTGCTGGTGTAGTCGAAATGCTGGCGCGCGGCAAAAATCTCGATTGCCTGGGCGCCTCCTTTGGCCAGGGCATCCAACAACCCCGGGTGTAGCCGCTGGCGCAGAAATACATGGGTCGAAATGGTTCTCAGCATCGTGCCGCTTCCACGGAACTCATCGACTGCATAATTTTGGGTTTCCTTAGTTCCGGAGCCAGGCCGGTCTGTCGCGCAAGTGTTCTCTACTATCTTCTCACCGCGCAAGAGTACGTGAACCCTCTCCAGCGCCCGTTGGCCGGGTCACGCATCAGGAGAAATACTGGATTCATGGCGAGGATAATGGGTCGAGCAGGGTGAACTCACTACTGGGAATAATGGTCGCTAAGAATGGAGATGGGGCGCATCTCATCGTGCAGAGAATAAAACGGAACCGGGCGCCATCGCAGCAGGCAGTCAAGCACAGCCTCTGAGTCATACGCGATATCGGCGACCACGAGTTCCTTGCCGCCTGCCCCATGGATCACGACCCCGCGGTCGCAGCGGATGCGGTATTGCCGCACATGTATGAGTTCCTGCCATCGGATGCGGGTGGAGGCACAGCCGCTTTCGAGCAGGCCTTGCCCATCCAGGATCAATGGTTCCGGCCAGTCGGCCAGTACTACTGGAACCAGGAAGAAGCCGATACCGAAGCAGGCCCAGCCGATCCAGTTGGAAGTGCCGGAGGCCAGCAGTCGGGCTGCGCCGTAAGCCACCGAGCCGATTCCACCGGTCAAGGCCAGATAGTAGAGGAGAAGACAGGTCGGTTTCACCGGGAAGCGCCAACCATCGACCGTAGCCTTCGGCTTTAAGCCGAAGTTAGGGGCAATCAGGATCAGCAGCCCAACCACACCAGCCACGATCATGCCGATCTCGATCATCTTCTCGGGGAAGGGCTGCATCGAGAAGAGTGTCGTCTCCCGAACCCACGATTGGCAATAGGCGAAAAGTTTAAGCGCCACTTTAAAGTACCGTGACAAGGAGGGTTCGGGACATTGGCCTAGAGTCGCAAGCGAGGTCCGCGCTAAATTGTCTGCGTGAAGATCGGCCGGTTCGTTGGACACTGTGTTTTGGCTTTGTATCAGGGCACGACTTTAGAGCTTGCGGAAAAACACCTTGTTAGTCACTGGTAAAGCGGGAGCGTAGTTGTTAAGACGAGACATGCGCGGAGATGAGGGGAATCAAGACGTGATGTTTAGCTACGTGAAGCTGGAGAGGCGTGTTCCAGCAGAGCATCCACTGCGAGCGATCCGAGCGATGGCGGATATGGCATTGCGGGAGTTGGACGGTCATTTTGCCGGTCTTTATGCGCGAGGTGGTCGTCCGTCGATTGCGCCTGAGCGTCTGATCCGGGCTCAGCTTCTGCAGGTGCTGTACTCGGTGCGCTCGGAACGTCAGTTGATCGAACAATTGGATTACAACCTTTTGTTTCGTTGGTTTGTGGGCATAGAGATGGACGAGGCGGTGTGGGACGTGACGGTATTTACCAAGAATCGGGAGCGTCTGATCGGGGGCGGCATCGCCGAACAGTTGTTGCTGAAGGTGGTGGAACAGGCGCGGTCGCGGCAACTGCTGAGTGAGGAACACTTCACCGTGGATGGCACGCTGATCCAGGCTTGGGCCAACCGTCGCAGCTTCCAGGAGAAGTCCAATCCACCGCGGCGGGGCAGCGGAAGCGGCGGCCGCAAGCTGCTGCGCGATACCCACGAATCGACCACGGACGGAGATGCGCGGTTGTACAAGAAGAGCGGTGCGGCCGCCTCAGTGCCCTGCTATTTAGGCCATCTGTTGACCGAGAACCGGAACGGGTTGATCGTCGGCGCGATGGTGACCCAGGCCAGCAAGACGGCGGAGGGGGAGGCGGCGTTGGTGTTGCTGGATGGGCTCAAACGTAGCCCAGCCAGCACCGTTGGCGCCGACAAAGGCTACCAGCAGCAGCAGTTCATAGAAGGACTCCGAGCGCGCAAGGTGGTGCCGCACGTAGCTGAGTATGAGCCTAATCCGACCTGGCCAAACTGGCTGACGGAGGCGGAACGCAGCAGCCCAGGCTTCGCCATCAGCCAGAGCAAACGCAAGCTGGTGGAGAAGATTTTCGGCTGGGCCAAGCAGGACCGAGCGGTCAGACAAGTAAAGATGCGCGGTAAACAACGCGTCGAGTGGATGTTTCGTCTGGTCGCCGCTGCACACAATCTGCTGCGCATGCGAAAGTTGATTCCGGTGCTGTAAATCCCGGGGAGACGTGTCCCCAAACATGCGCAATCACGCGCCAATAAACCAAATAATCACTTAAAACCGACAAAAAAACGCGCTGCTAACCCCAGGGGAAATTTAAACCCCATACGAAAGCTCATTTTTCCGCAACCTGTTTAGTCGGGCCGTACCCAACGCCACTGGTGAGGGCTTTAGCCCCTGAGGTTTTGCTTTCCTGTAATCCGGCACAAAACGCTCTCTTCCCTTGCCCCGCAGACTAAAATCACAACGATGCCCACCAGCGTTCGCTCCCATACCAAAATCAATTTGGGTCTGTCGATCGGCCCTCTGCGTCCGGATGGGTTCCACCAACTCACCACGGTGTACCAAACCCTCGCCCTCCATGAGTGGGTAACGGTGGAGGCGCGAATGGCCGCGGCGACCTGCATCACGCTCAGCAGCACTCATCCACGCGTGCCCACCGATGCACGCAATACGGCATGGCGGATGGTCGAGCGCTGCCTCGAAATGCTCCATCTCCAGGCCGAAGTTCACATCCACATCGACAAGCAGCTGCCGCTGCAAGGTGGCCTGGGCGCCGGCTCCGCCAACGCCGTGGCCGCGCTCATCGGACTCCAACACGAACTCGATCGCCGGTTGCCGCCGGCAGACCGCCTGCTGCTGGCGGCAGAGATCGGCTCGGACGTACCGCTCTTCCTGCTGGGAGGCGCGGTCGTTGGGGTGGGACACGGGGAGGAGGTGTATCCTCTTCCCGATATTGCCTCCTTCCCCTGCGTGATCGCGCTCCCTGACACCGGCGTTTCCACCCCCCAGGCCTTCCGGGACTGGGACGCCAGGCATTCGTTGACCGCGATCCCCCCCTCAGCTACAATCGGAGAGTTGAGTCGGTCGATCGCTGTTGCATTTGGCGAACCGCACTCCTCCGGTGTCTTCTCCGAAGTAGTGACCGCGAGAGAAGACCGGGCCGAGGATCCGCTTCTCGCGCTTGTCCGAACCGGGATCGAAAACGACTTCGAACAGGTCGTCTTTCCTCAGTATCCCTTTCTCGGTGAAATCAAGCGCATTCTTGTGGGCGGCTCCAGCACGGAGGATGCGTCTATCCACGCAGGCCTTTCCGGGTCCGGGTCAGCCCTTTTCGGGCTCTACCCCACTCCTGGAGCGGCTCAGGCGGCTTTCGAGCGGCTGGAGCGGCATGCCGTAACCGGCTTGGTCACCAGGACGTTGCCTCGGGGCGATTACTGGCGCACTATGATGGTGGCTGACGGGCCGTAACGAAATCGCCCGTCGCATCCAGTTGGGCGATCGACTAATGGTAGGTCAAGTGCCTTTGGAGCACTTTGTCTAGGTTCGACTCCTAGTCGCCCAGCCAGATTTTCCAAGAGCAGCTAGTTACTGTCACGGCGAAGCACTCCGTGGCTCGACAATCAGGCGGAACAACCAAAGCAAACCAGCTTGGGAGGTTCGTGTGAAGGGAGAATCCAGTGTTCTGACTGTTCCCACCCCGCAACAAGAGGTTGGGAGCGTGACCCAGGAGCTAGTGGCGCCGGGCAAGGTGAAACCGGAGCGCAAGCGTGCTGGGCGTTTGAGCGAGGATAAGCGGTTCAAGATCTTCGCCGGTTCGGCCAACCGCAAACTGGCCGAGGATATTTGTACCCATGTCGGCGTGCAGCTGGGAGAGAGCAAGTTGCAGCGCTTCGCCGACGGAGAGATCTACTTTCAGTTGCTCGAGAACGTCCGTGGCGTGGATGTTTTTATCGTCCAGCCCACTTGTTTTCCGGTGGATCAGCACCTGGTGGAACTGCTGATCATGATTGACGCGCTGAAGCGCGCTTCGGCCGGGCGAATCACCGTAGTGGTGCCGTATTACGGCTATGCCCGGCAGGACCGCAAAGACCGGCCGCGGGTGGCGATCTCGTCCAAGCTGGTGGCCGATCTGTTGACCACGGCCGGAGCCAACCGGGCGCTGTTTATGGATCTGCATGCGGCGCAGATTCAGGGGTTCTTTAACATCCCGGTCGATCACATGTTCGCCAGTCCAGTGATGGTGAGCTACTTCCGGGAGTTGAACCTGCCCAATCTCACGGTGGTTTCACCGGATGCGGGTGGTGTGGAACGGGCGCGGTTTTTTGCGACCAAGATGCAGGCTCCGCTGGCTATTGTGGACAAGCGGCGGACGGATCTGAACGTGACCGAGGTGATGAACGTAATCGGCGATGTGGAGGGAAGAACCTGCCTGATCATCGACGACATCATCGACACCGCGGGCACCCTGGTCAAGACGGCGCAGGCACTGCTTGAGGCGGGAGCAGTCAAAGTCTATGCGGCAGCATCGCATCCGGTATTGTCAGGGCCTGCCATCGAGCGCATATCCAGCTCGCGGTTGGAAGAGGTAATTGTCACTGACTCGATCCCGCTGCGAGAAGAGGCGCAGAAGCTGGAACGGCAGGGAAAGATCAAAGTGCTCTCCGTCGCGGGCCTGTTGGGAGCCACGATCGAGAGTATTCACATGGAGACCAGCGTCAGCTCCCTGTTTAGTTAGAGAGTGTAGTTAGCGAGCGCAGGGTCACCAAGAGGTGCAGGCAATTGTCAGGCACCGGAAATGCAGGAGAAAAGTATGGCTGAGCAGGAAGTAGTTGCAGCAAAGGCCCGCGAGGGCAAGTTCAACAAGAATGCGGCTCGCCGGGTACGCGTCGCCGGTATGATTCCGGGCGTCCTCTATGGCGCCAAGGAGCCCGCGATCGCGGTGGAACTCGATCCCAAGCAGATTACCCGCATTCTGCATTCGGATTCCGGTCACAACACGATTTTCGATCTCGAGGTTGGCACCGCCAAAACCAAGGCCATGATCGTCGATTGGCAGTATGAGCCCATCAAGGGCAAGCTCATGCACATCGACCTCAAACGTATCGCTATGGACAAAGCGATGCGCGTGAAAGTGCCGATATTGCTGGAAGGCATTCCGGTTGGGGTCAAAATGCAAGGCGGCATTCTCGACCAGGTGTTGCGTGAAGTTGAAATCGAGTGCCTGCCCGGCGATATCCCCAGCCATATTGACTTGAACGTCAGCGGTCTGGGATTGAATAGTTCTATCCGCGTTGCCGATCTGCCTCGCGCTGGCAAGCTAAAGTTCATTACCGACGAGACCGCAACTGTAGCTCACGTGGTGGCGATCAAGGAGGAGGTTGCACCGGTGGTCGATGCGGTCGTTGCTGCGACTCCTGCGGAACCCGAAGTGGCCAAGAAGGGCAAGACGGACGCTCCGGAGGCGGCCCCCGAAAAGGGCGCCAAGAAGTAACCTTCTGAGCTCAGCTGCGGATGAAGGTGTGGTGGACCCGGAGCGGAAGGGTCCGGCCCTCGTGGTTGGCTTGGGAAACCCGGGCATTGTGTACCAGTTCACACCGCACAACGCGGGTTTTCTGGCCATCGACCGGCTGGCAGAACAGGGTGGCGTGGCGGTAGCCAATCGCCGCTGCCGGGCGCTGACAGCCACAACCCGCATCGCCGGCAGAGAAGTGGTTTTGGCCAAGCCGGAGACGTACATGAACCTGAGCGGCATCTCGGTTCAGGCGTTGGTGAAAGAGTTCGATGCCGATGCGACGCGCGATCTGATCGTGATTTACGACGAGATCGCTCTTCCCCTCGGCGCGCTGCGCATCCGGGAACGAGGCAGCGCAGGTGGGCATAATGGGGTCAAGTCGGTCTCCGGTGCCCTGGGTAGCGAAGAGTGGTTGCGGATTCGCATCGGGGTCGCTCCCCCAGGCGATGAGGCGGCGGAGAGAGCGCGGCGGGGACGGAAAGATTACGTGCTCACGCCGATGCGCAAGGCGCAGTTGACGATCCTCGATGAGGTTCTGGATCGCACGGCGCAGGCAGTGGAGATGGTGCTGGCCAAGGGGGCTGGCCCGGCAATGAACGAGTTCAATCGCCGCGAACCAGGTGACGAGTAGCGGGCGACGAGTAGGAAGAATTGGAGAACAGCTATGCAACGCACGTACGAAATTATGTTTATCGTTCGTCCTGACATTCTGGACGAAGATCTCGACAAGCTGATCGCCGGGCTGGAGGCGAACATCACCCATGGTGGCGGCAGCATCAAGTCGCTGGAGAAGCTGGGCCGCCGCAAGCTTGCCTATACAGTCAAGAAGTTCAACGACGGCAACTATGTATTGCTGACGATCCTCGCGGATGGCTCGCTGGTGGGTGAGATCGAACGCCGGTTGCGCGTCTCCGAGCCGGTGATCAAGTTCATCTCCGTCCGCATGGACGAAGAGGAGAAGCGAGTGGCCAAGATCAAAGCCATCCGCGCCACGCGCAAGAAGCTCAGCGCCCAGCCGGCGGCAGCGCCTGTGGCTCCCGTGGAAGCCGCGCCTGCACCGGCATCAGAAGCGGCCAGCGCCTAAGAATTTTTAACGAAGAAGGAATAGGAAAATTATGGCTGACGAAATTAGCACGCCAAGCGCACCAAGTACGTCCCGGCCCGAGGGTTCCGGTCCTGGCTCTTCCGGTCCTGGCGGACGCCCGCCCGGAGGTCGCCCCGCCGGCCCTGGGGGCGGCGGACGCAAGTTCTTTCGCCGCAAGAAGGTCTGCAAATTCTGCGTCGAAAAGATCGACGCCATCCACTATCGCGATGTGCGTCTGCTACAGCAGTTTGTCGCCGAGCGCGGCAAGATCGTGCCTCGCCGCCTCACCGGCGTTTGCACCACGCACCAGCGTGGCTTGGCGCGTGCCATCAAGCAGGCTCGCAACATCGCGTTGCTGCCCTTTGCCGCCCGCTACTAGGCACCAGGAGATCGAGTCATGGAAGTCATTCTGAAAGAAGATGTCAACAAGCTCGGCCACCGCGGCGATGTGGTGAAGGTCGCTGAAGGCTACGGCCGGAATTTTCTGCTGCCCAGGAAGCTCGCGATGGAAGCGACACCCGGCAACAAAGCGGTGATCGAGCAAATGAAGCAAGCTTCTGTACGTCGCTCGGCAAAGGAGAAGTCCGAGGCGGAGTTACTAGTCAACCAGCTCAACCAGGTCGAGCTCGTCTTCGAGCGCAAGGTGGGAGAGAACGATCATCTCTTCGGCTCCGTCACTGCGGGCGAGATCGCGCAGCAACTGGAGCACAAGGGCTTTACCATCGACCGGCGCAAGCTGCAGCTGGAAGAGCCGCTACGCCAGCTGGGCGAGTTTCACGTGCCAGTCAAGTTGCATCGCGAAGTAACGGCGCACATCAAGGTCACCGTCAAGGCAGAAGAAACCGAAGCTTAGAGATTTCTACTCGCCACCAAGGTCATCAAATAGGGACGGGTGCCCCTCGCCTCAGCGTACCTGGGCTGAAAACGAATTGCTTCCAATGCTTTTAGCTGATTGTTCCCGCTAGCCTGCAGGCCACCCGTCCCAGTTTTATACAGGTCCGCTTCAGCGTCCGTAGCTGAGCCGCATGGCCAACTGGTCCGGCAGCCCGGCACGCATAATACGCATCTGGGCCAAGCGGAAGTCATAGGGCACGCGGCGGAACTCGACCATCATGCGCTGATCGTCATAAAGCGCGTATGCAGCGCGGCGATCGTTGTCTCGCGGCTGACCCACGGAACCGGGATTGATCAAATAGCGTGCGCCCGGAACCAGCACCAGCTCCGAAACATCCGCTTCCTCGTCATTCGAATAGACCGGGTCGAGCTTGAACCAGTCCTCTCCGTTGGTGGCAAAGCCGCCCTGCAGGTGGGTATGACCGAAGAAGTTGATGCGCGTCTCCGCCTGCTTCAGCGGCAATCTCGCATCACGAACCGAGAGCAGGTATTCATCTTCGTCGAGATACGACCCGTGCATGCAGCTCACCTGGGGACCGTCCGGCGTGATCGGTCCGCGAGCCATATGTTGTAGCCAGTCGACGTGTTCCGGGGTGAGCACTTGCCGCGTCCAGCGGGCGGCCCGGCTGGCCACAGGATTAAAATCCTCCAGCGAGAGTTGGCCGCTGCAAGCGCGGTCGTGATTGCCTCGGACAAACGTCTCACCTAAGCCGCGCACCCGCTCAATCACTTCGTTCGGCGCCGCTCCGTAGCCCACCACATCGCCCAGATTCCAAACCAGGTCATGCTCCGGAGCAGCGTCCAGCACTGCCTCCAAGGCATCGATATTGGCGTGGATGTCGGAAATGAGTAGAGCGCGCATGGTGCCGGCCGCCGTGGGGTACCGCGGCGCACGTTTCAGGGGCTTGGCGCTCCCCGAAATCAGCCGCAAACAACCAGGATATCAGACAGATTGGATGCAGCGTACCCAATGGCCGGGGGCCTCTTCGACCAAAGTTCCGGTCGCGCCGTCGGTGGCAGCTGCCAGGGTGGCCAGCGGCTGGTCCCGGTCGGTGGTGAGGGTGGGCACTGCACCCAGCAGGCTTTGTGTATAGGCATGCCTGGGATGGAGAAACACCTGGTCGCGTGTGCCCGTCTCGAGCAGCATACCGCGGCGCATCACCGCCACCCGGTCGGCAATCTGCGCCACCACTGCGAGGTCATGGGAAATGAACAGCATACCCAGGCCGTTACGCTGTTGCAGCGCTTTGAGCAGAAGTAGAATCTGTGCCTGCACGGTGACGTCGAGAGCGGTTGTGGGTTCATCGGCGATGAGCAATGACGGATGGTTCACCAGCGCCATGGCGATCAGCAGGCGCTGCCGCTGGCCTCCGGAAAACTGGTGGGGATAATCGCGCAAGCGGTTTTCCGGCTCGGCAATTGCCACCGCCGTCATCGCCTCCACAACCGCAGTGCGTACCTGCTTGCGGCCCAGTTCGGGCTGATGGGTCTCGATGGCTTCTGCAATCTGCCGCCCCACCGGCATGACAGGATTGAGCGCCGTCATGGGCTCCTGGAAGATCATCGCGATCTTGCGCCCGCGATAGTAACGCATCTGCTCCGGTTTGAGAGCCAACAAGTTTGCGCCTTCAAAACGGATCGAGCCTTCCACCCGTGCCGAGGCATCCAAGAGCCGCAGGATGGACAAGGAAGTCAGCGACTTGCCCGATCCCGACTCACCCACCAGGCCCAGCACCTCGCCCTGCCCAACCGCGAAACTCAGGTCGCGGACCACCGCCTGGTCACGAAAATAAATAGAGAGATGGTCAACCTCAAGCAGTGGGGCCACGAGCCAAGATTACAACACGAGCGCGCTGGTTCTGGATGAAGGAGAACAGCGGTGGTTGTTGGCCCCCTCCCCCCAAGTGGAGGAGAATCGCGGACACCTTGCGGCTTCTCCATCCCTCGGTATCAGAAGTGAGTCCCAGAGGATGTTTCATGGCGGAACCCAATAGGAACAGGACGGGTGCCCCTCGTTCGCCTCAGCGTACTCCGGATTTCCTGTCGAGCTTGTTGGCGCTGGCGCACTCGCGGGTGTTGGTGGCGCCCCGTGCAGGAAATCCGGATACGTGGGCCAAAAACGATGGGCGCTCCCCACGATCGCATTTGCTGAACTCCCGCAAAATCGGCCTGTCCTGGGTTTCAGCACTCATTACGCGCCGGCGATCCTGATGGGTACGCGCTTCAGCCCGAACATGAAGCACACAAAAGACAACGGGCAAATCTTCGGAAATACGCGAGTTTTCCGGTAGTCACCGCCCAAATGCTTTGTGTCAGGGCACGACTTTAGTCGGGCCGTAAAAGCCACCGCTGAGGGCTTTAGCCCCTGGGTACGTCTTTGAAACCGTCCAGCCGAACCACGCTGTGACGAGGATGCAAGCGTCACCTCAAATGGCTAAGGCCACGTAGCGTATCGAAGATCTACGGCGTCGTTCAGGACGCGAGCCCAACTCACGCTAAATCAAAAAAGCGGAGTCTGCCTCCGAGGCAACGGCAGGCCGAAATGTTCATACGCCAGCCGGGTCGCCACACGCCCGCGCGGAGTGCGATCGAGAAAGCCGATCTGGATGAGGAATGGCTCATAGACCTCTTCCAAAGCATCCTCTTCCTCTGCCAGGCTGGCTGCCAGCGTATTCAGCCCCACCGGGCCTCCGTCGTATTTCTCGATGATGGTCAACAGCAGGCGCCGATCGAGCTCGTCGAAACCATGTGCATCAACTCCGTGCAACTTCAGGGCTGCCTCCGCAGTTGCCCGGTCGATGCTGCCCGTGCCCCGCACCTGAGCGTAATCCCGCACCCGGCGCAGCAGCCGGTTGGCGATGCGGGGTGTTCCTCGGGAGCGTGAGGAAATCTCCGCGGCGCCCTCCCGGTCGATGGGCACATGCAACACCTCCGCCGAGCGTTCCACGATGAAGCGCAGCTCATCTTCGGTGTAGAACTCCAGCCGCAACAGGATGCCGAAGCGTGAGCGCAAGGGGGAGGAGAGAAGCCCCGGCCGGGTGGTGGCGGCAATGAACGTGAAGGGCTTGATCTCCATTACATGCGTGCGTGCCGCCGGTCCCTGCCCGATGATGATGTCCAGCTTGTAGTCTTCGAGTGCCGTGTAGAGCTTTTCTTCGAGCACCGGCTGTAGCCGGTGAATCTCGTCCAGGAAGAGCACCTGGCGATCCCGCAGGTTGGTCAGGATCGCGGTCAGATCCCCCTGGATTTGCAGCGCAGGACCAGAGGTCTGCTGAAAGCCAACATCCATCTCGTTGGCGATGATCGTCGCCAGGGTCGTCTTACCCAGACCAGGCGGCCCAAACAGGAGCACATGGTCCAAAGCTTCGCCACGTGACTTCGCGGCCGCAAGGGCGATGCCAAGCTGCTCCTTGGCCTTCTCCTGGCCGATGAACTCTCCCAGCCACTTAGGCCGGAGCTTTAGCTCGAACGAGTTGTCGTCTTCGCCACGGTCGGCGGAGACCAGCCGTTCAGAATCACTTCTACCCACAGACATTGGCATCAGAGTAGCAGCAAGTGAGCGAGTCAGTGAATGCCGGCTTATTTTCCGGTTGACGCTATGATCAATACCACTAGTCGATTAAGGAAAAAAGAGATGCGTGGAGTAAAGAAGCCCGATTCAGGTTGGGCGTTTCAGCGGGTTACGACTCATCCCGGTGAAGTACTGTTGGAGGAGTTCCTGAAACCACTCGAGATTAGCCAGCATAAGCTCGCGATGGACATCCGCGTGCCGGCAACGCGCATCGGGGAGATCGTCCATGGGCGCCGCGCCATTACTCCAGAGACTTCTCTCCGTCTGGCTCGTTAATTCGGAACGAGTCCCGAGTTTTGGCTGAACTTGCAGCAGAGTTTCGACCTGACGAAGGTCAGGACCGAGCACGAGGGAAAGATCGCACGAGAGGTCCAGGCCTATACCGGTTGACCGTCGATGTAAAAGGCTCTCGTTTGATTTCATTTCGCCATCCTACAAGCAGAGAGCGTCCCAGTCGGACTCGATAGAATCAGTTCATCTATGGTTGAAACAGAAGGGCAGAGGCGTCTTCGGATCGCACGCATCTTAGGCATTGTGTTGGCGACCGCGATCGCCTGCGCCGCCATCATCTACTTTTCCATTCCCATGAACGACACCCAGCAGCGCCAATTCGATGTGATTCTGGTGCTGGGCAATCCGGCCAAAGACGATGGTTCCATCGGACAGGTCGCCCGATCGCGTGTACTGGAAGCGATCCGGCAGTACCACGCCGGCGTTGCACCGCGCCTGCTGATGACCGGAGGCGCCGTGCAGAACCAGTTTGTCGAAGCGCTAGTGATGAAGCAGTTTGCGCAGTCCGAGGGTGTGCCCGCCGATGCGGTTTTTGCCGAAGGCCAATCCCGCAATACCATTCAGAACGCTTATTACTCCTACAAAATTATGCAGGCTCACGACTGGACCTCAGCGCTGGTGGTGAGTTCGCCCAGCCATCTGCGCCGCGCCAGCCTCATCTTCATGCGCTTTCCTCTTGCCTGGCAAATGCAAGCGGCGCCTTGGCCAGCCGATTTCCCTCGCTGGAAGGTGGTCTGGTACTGGTGCAGCGAGACCGCCTACACCAGCTACGCTCGTCTCTTCGGCTTTCCCAACGCAAAACAATACTTGCCCAATACTCATTTCACATTCCCCAGGTTGTAAGAGAAATCGCCACTCATGCCCAGCGGCTTTAAGTTCAAGCGTCCTCAGCAACTCGCGGCCGTGCTGTTACTGCTGCTGGTGGCCCAATGCCTCTGGGTATTTCATCGCCAAACGCTTACTTCGCGAGACTACGACTTCGCGCGCTGCGGTCGCGAGATGTGGGAAAAACCAAATCCTCTGGCGGGTTACTTCACTACCTGTGGCAATATTCCCGACGGCACGCTGGGATATCGTGTCGCCGGGCTGCCACTGACCCTGCAGCGCATGGTGGCCGGCCAAGGTGAGGACACATCCACCTGGGAGATGCGCCACGAGCTCGCATACATCCTGGTGCTGCTGCATAGCGGCTTCCTGCTCACTGGAGTTTTGCTGGGGGGCGCGCTGTGGTGGGTAACGCGGCGGCTCTTTGGCAATCCTGGCGGCTTTATCGCGCTCGCCTTTTACTGCTTTTGTCCCGCGGTCATTCACGCCTGTACTTATCCCAACAACGAGATTGTCACCGCATTTGGGCTCTTCGCCTCGCTTTATACAGCGATGGGGGTAGCGCACGCCATGCAGGGCCCGCCAAAAAAGTGGCGATCACGCATCGTGTTGCTCACCCTGACCCTTGCTTTTACGGCGGCCTCGCACGTGGCCGCCTTTCTACTCGCGCTCCTGTTGTCGATAGGGTTCATGGCATACCTGGCTGTAGGCCGTCGCGCCTATATCGTTCCCATCATGATGACGGCCATTATCGGGACTCTGCTGCTGGTCTTCGCTTCCTACGATTTCAGTCCGGACGCGTTCAGCTATTTCTTTCGCAGCGGCGCCGGGCGTCTATGGTTTTCTTTCGAGCCGGCCCGCCACTGGCTGCTCAGCCTGCCTAATTCGCCGGTAACCCTGGCCGCGGCCACCGCCCTGCTGCTTTATCTACCGACCCGCAGATCGCGTTACTTTGGCAACACCGTCCCTCTGCTTCTGGCCCTGCTGTTCTTTATTCTCATCACCCCCGGCATTGCCAGCGAACCCACGCTCTGGGCTCTCCCGTTTCTGTTCACTTTCATCGCCGGGGTCTTCGCCGATTTTCTTGAAACCCGCTATCGCCCCGTCCTCCTCGGAGTGGCCGGTTCGCTGCTCGTTCTTGAAGCTGCTCTGAGCGTTTTTCTGCTCCCTTAGCGAAGGAAAATACGGCCCTCA
>CAWEZM010000021.1:0-239830 GCA_963813475.1 uncultured Acidobacteriaceae bacterium
GTGGAGCCGCGCGTTGGCGGCCGCTGGTATGAGAGAGATGTCGCAGGCAACCTGAACGACTGGGGCACGGTGCTGCAGTGGGACCCGCCCAATCGCGTGACTTTCTACTTGGCATGTTGGTCCCGGGCACGATCAGCCCGATTGGGTGTGCGACCCGGACATTGCCAAAGCCAGTGAGGTTGAAATTCGATTCTCGGCCGAGGGACCGGATACGACCCTGGTTGAGTTGGAGCACAGCAAGTTGGAGCGTCACGGCGAGGGTTATGAGCAACTGCGCGCTATCTTCGACGGACCGGGTGCATGGGGTGATATTTTGGCGCTTTATGTTAAGGCGGCGCGGGAGAGGGAGCATAGTGAAGCCCTACTTTCTCCTTCGCATCGCGGCGGTCCTGACGTTCATTCACGCGATGATGCACACGATTGGCGGGGGTCTTCGGCGAGCCGGCGCCGGGCCCCGCCACCACCGCCGTGTTGGCGATGAAGATGAATCGGTTTCTGGTGATGGGAAACACGCGGACCTTTTGGGATTTCTATCGCGGGATGGGGCTGGGAATCACGATATTCCTCACGGCCGAGGCGATTATCTTCTGGCAACTGGGCTCCCTGGCAAAGACGGATGCGCGGCGCATACGGCCGATTTTAATCGCGTTTTTGGTCGCCTACTTCGTACTGGCCGTCAATTCGTACACGTACTTCTTTCTTGGACCGGTGATTGCGGAGATCTTCATCTCGGCGTGCCTCGGGATGGCGATAATAACCGCTAACTCGCACATCACAGATCATGCCGTCTCGATTCACCGAGGCTAGCTCGGTCATCCCTGTGGATTTGCTCTACCAACCGCAGAATGAACTCTGCGAATGGCTTCAATCACCAGTGCGGGCTCATCATGCTGAATCATGTGATTACTGTTCTTCGCCAGGATCAGCGTTGCGTTGCTCGATAGAGCAGCAAGCCGTGTTTGTCCCTGGCTCCAGTTCTCTTCAAGCACCGCAAAGGGCCCGGGAAACGGCAATCCGTGAGTCAGCACAGCGACCGGTAACGATCCCAGGCTGCCTTCCGGCTGCGACGTTCTCATCGACGCGGGTACTTGGTCCAGGGATGCGAGGTCGTCGCACAACGCCGAATATTCAGACGGCTTCGTAAGCCAGAGTCCCAACCGGTCGACAGGAAGCCAGTGCCGCACAACGCGCAGGACGCCGAACTGAGAAGCCACACCGACTCCCCGATTTAGCAAGCGCGCCTTCCCATAGAAGTCGAGCACGTCGCCCCTAAAAATGGACGACTCCTCAGGAGTGTCGACAAGCACCAGACCAGCTACCTCGCTGGGGTATTGACGGGTATATGCGCGAACAATGAGCCCTCCGTAGGAATGCGCCACCAGGATGTAAGGACCCGGAACTCCCGCGTTCGACAGCAATGTGTGCAGCTCCCGGCTCCGGTCTTCGATTGACCTCGGCGATCGGGCCGGATCGGACCATGCGAAACCTGCACGGTCATAGGTACAGACTCGCGCGAATTTCGAAACCTCGTCCTGCACCGGCCACCAGAAGCTCGACAGCTCTCCCGCTCCCTGCTCGATGATGACCGTAGGCGATACACTCCCTTTGCAAAGCAGGTGAAGCCTGTGATCTCCAACTGAAATGAGGCGTCCGGGTGCGGGATGCGCACGCAGATCCGCCCGCTGTCCGATTCGTTCATAGGCGTACCCCGCTGCAAGCAGGAGCAGGAAAAGTAACAAGCCCGCTCCGAGATTCCGTTGCCATGCAATCATCATGAGGCTAAAATAATACAGACATGTATAAAATACAAGGATGTATATTTGGGCATGAAACAAATGTCTGATCCGAAGCCCCCGGCCGGCAAGCGCTCACGCACCAGAACGCACTTGATCGAGGCAGCTTCCGCGGTCATCGGAGAAAAGGGATTTGACCGTGCCTCCTTGGAGGAGATTGCCGCCCGCGCGGGTATGACGCGAGGTGCGGTCTACGGAAACTTTTCACAACAAAGAAGAGCTGTTTCTAGCAGTCATCGAGACCCAATGGAAGCCCATCATCCCGCCGTTCCAACCTGGGGCGACCTTGAGAGAACTCATGCGGATCCTGGGCAAGACGGTGGCAAAGGTAGCCAGGGAGCGTCGCAGGTATGCCGCGCTCGCGACCGCGTTTCAGCTCTACACCCTTACCCACGAGCCCATGCGGGCGCAACTCACAAAAAAGAATGCTGCCGCTTATCAGTGGCTCGCGAAAGAACTCCTCAAGGTCCTACCGGCGGAACAGCTCCATGCCGGCAAAGGATTTTGTGTGCGTACTCGATGTCATCACGACCGGCTTGCTCTTCACCTACTTCCAGACCCCTGACCTGATCACTGAAAAAGTATTCGTAGCCACTTACGAAGCCTTGGTCAGATGAGCTGACATAAAATGGGGGCAGTAAAGACGATATGGTTTACGCATGAGTCCGATTAACCTGCGGAGTGGGTGAATGCCCTCTACTCGTGCAGCCATGAGAAGGTATGTTGTGCGGGGGGTTCGTAAAGATACGGACCTGTCACTTTTGCGACTTACACGAAGCTTCTTAAAATCCCTCTTTACCCAAACTCACGAACGAGCTGGGTGAGCCGCCCTGCGGTTGCCTCGACCGATGGGACGGAGAACAGGGCGGTACCAGCCTGCCAACGGATCTGCAAGCGCGGCTTTGGTTTGGGTATGAGTATCCGGAGCAACAGGTTCAAATCGGTCGCTTCCGCCAGACTGATTTGAAGATCGGTCACGGGCGTCATACGAAAGCCGCCGTTCGACATAAGCTCATCCCGGTTGGGCACGAACTCCAGTCCTGCGGCTCCGATATACAGTACGCCACCTACCCCGCGAGCCCCCTTGATCCATGTGCATAGAAGGGTGGCGACGATTGCGTCCAGGGTGGGTGAGGGCCCGATCAAACTCTCATCCGCTGTGAACAGACGATCGGTCCTGTCGCGAAGCCGCCGTTTGAATCTGCGCGGGAAGACCGTCCCGAAGAGGAGGCCGGCTATGACTCCGACCAAAGCCATCTCCCCCAACGTTGGGACACGTTGGATATGGTACAGTTCGTTCGCCAAAATACATCAGGACCGCAAAAATGAATCCGAAGGCTGCTCCCAAAACGATGGACATACGTTTCCAACAGCCCGCTTCGTCTTGGTCATAGGCTTCGCGAGGAAGCAGATGTTTCACGAAAAAAACTCCGTATCATAGTGTGATGCCGGCCCGATTTCTCCATGATGCATCACGGAAGTTTCGGGGTTTCAGGCATAGACGGGACGAATCCCGTTTTGGCAGAACGATACGGGAACTCGGGGACAAACGGGAGGTTATCTGATGGTCTGGGAATCAGAAAACGTCAACTGAATTGTTCGCGAGACCTTCCGTGAGTAGTAAACGTCCAGTCCGCCTCCAAGTTTTCATCTTTTGGTCTTGCGAAGGAGCAGAGCATGCCGTCGACCCAGTTCCCGCTCGGAACAGTCATCGCAGAACGACGAGTAAAACTTCATGACCAGACTGGCGTACAACGGTGGATCAGCGTGCGTCTGGGATCGCCCGTCGGGGTTCGGCTCGAAGATGGTACACCTCTGCTTCCGGCGAACACCGAAGAAGGGATCTTCAGATGTCCCCTGCAAATCGTGGGGTTAGATCATGATGAAACTGTATACGCACCTTTCGGGGAAGATCCGTTCGTCGCTTTGCAATACGCAATTGAGCTGATCGGCGATCTGCTCAAGGGAGGCTCTGATCGCCTGAGTCTTGAGAACAGACATGTAGTCCCTCCTCCAACACGAGACCATTGGATTTGGCGATACTCTGACTAGAAGCTCGTCCTTCTGGGACACTGCCCGGTCAGCAACCTTAATGTTATTGAGAAGGAAAATCTGCGAGAGAGGGGGATTCGAACCCCCGGTAGAGGTGTTAGCCCCTACAACGGTTTAGCAAACCGCCGCCTTCAGCCACTCGGCCATCTCTCCAGGCTTTCCTGCAGGGATTATATCCCGAAGCTGCCTTACCCGGGTTTTCTGTGGACTGTCGCGGGGTCCGCGAGGGACCGCACACACGTGGGGGCCTCTAGCGATTTCCACCCAGATCAGAGGAAGTCTTATGGTCTTTGAAGCGATTCGCTGCTTCGACCACCTTGGTGCGCGCGTAGGCCGCGTCGTGCCACCCTTTCACTTCCACACGCTTGCCTTCGAGGTCCTTGTAGATGGCGAAGAAGTGCGTCATCTCTTTGAGCATGTGGGGATAAATCTCCGAGTAGTTCCACACGTCAGCATACCGGGGATTGTTCTTGCCCACGGCCAGAACCTTCTCGTCCGGCACCCCCTGATCGAGCATCTCCAGCAGGCCGATCGGCCTTACCTGCATCACGCAGCCGGGAAAGCTGGGCGCGTCCACCAGCACCAGCACATCCAGCGGATCGCCATCCTCGCTCAGCGTGGAGGGGATGAAGCCGTAGTCGCCGGGATAATGCACTGGCGAATAGAGATTGCGGTCGAGGCGGAAGACGTGCAGCGTCTTGTCGTATTCGTACTTGTTGATGCCTTCGGCCGGAATTTCAATGACCGCGTTAATCACCTCGGGGCTCTTCTCCCCAACCGGCAGTTCAAGATAATTGGGCATGGATTTCTGTCCTCATGAAATCGGCGCTCCCGGGCGATGACGACAGGCGATGACGACAGCTCCGCAGCCGCTTTATCATAACTCAGGTAGTGACGGTGTATCGCCGTCGCGGCTTAGAAGGAAAGCTTGGCGAGGTGCAAGCTGAGCTGCACGGGCTTGGTCCACAACAGGGACACAATGGGCTCGTGGTAACCTGCGGCCGCCAGGCGGCGACGTGCGGTCGAACCTAGCTCGGTGATGGCGTTAGAGTATTTCAAGCAGCTTCTCGATCAATTGACGGTATCCCGTGGAGGCAATCACGGCGTCCACGCCATTGCGGAATTGCACCAGGCCAACCCCGCGCTGGTAGTCCATCGAGAGGCTGACGATTCGCTCCAGGGCCGTGGCCCGGGCGTCGTCAAGCGTGACCTCGACGTTTGTAGAAATGTATTCGCGGTGGTTCGTAGCCGGCAGCTTCAATTGAATCCCTCCCCCGAAGAATCAACAAGCAGTCGTCCAGATCCACCGCTTGTTCCGTAGCATAGCGGCTTGCGCGCCGCTGGCTACAACTATTGGGTAACAATGGCCGACATAAAGGTACTCGTGACTGGTAATACCTGAACCCCTCTGCCTCCCCCTCTCCACCACGGTTGACCGCGTTAAATCAATGCTTTAGAAGGTTTCTGACGCAGCTCTTTTCTGCCCGGGTGCGGACCATCCTGGTGGCGGATACAGCGAAGGGCGAAATGCTTTAGTATCCATTACGGTTTGAAGACGCGGCTCCCGGAGAGCTGTGCGCGCGAAAGAAATGCAAGGAGTCCGTGGATGGCCAAGCCGTCGAAGCAAATCAAGCTACTGAACTGTGTTTTTCTGTGGTTGACACTGGTGCCGTTGGCATCGCATCTGGAGGCAAAGGTGACCAAGTCTGTGTTCGGCGATATGCCGGATGGAACCAAGGTGGAGATTTACACCCTGGAAGAGGGTGCGATTAAGGCGCGCGTCATGACCTATGGCGCGCGGCTGGTGTCCCTCGAGGTACCCGATCGCAGCGGCAAGGTCGCCGACATTGTTCTCGGTTACGATTCCCTGGCTGGCTACACCGCCGACCCCAAGAGCTACTTCGGATCCATCGTCGGGCGTTACGGCAATCGCATCGCCCATGCCACCTTTACCCTGGACGGCAAGCGCTATCAGCTTCCCGCGAATGACGGTGTCAACACCCTGCACGGGGGACTCAAAGGGTTCGACAAGCTGCTATGGCAGGGGAAGGAGATTCCCCATGGGGTCGAGCTGACCCTGGTCAGCAAGGATGGCGATCAGGGCTTTCCGGGCACGTTGACCGCGCGGGTCCGCTACACGCTGGAGGGGCATGCGCTCACGATCGAGTACTTTGCCACCACCGACAAGGACACGGTTTTGAACCTGACCAATCACAGCTACTTCAACCTTGCCGGCGAAGGGCAAGGAGACATTCTCAGCCACCTGGTGATGATTCCCGCAGACCGCTACACTCCCGTCGACTCCGGGCTCATCCCCACTGGAGAGCTGGCCCCCGTTGCAGGAACGCCCCTGGACTTCCGTCACCCAACGGCCATCGGAGCGCGGATCAATGACGATAATGAGCAAATGAAGCTAGGCGGGGGCTATGACCACAACTACGTTCTGAACGGCAAGATGGGGGTTTTACATCAGGCCGCGCGTGTGGTCGAACCCACCACTGGGCGAGTGTTAACCGTGGAAACGACCCAACCCGGAGTGCAGTTCTATTCCGGCAATTTTCTCGACGGAACCCTCCACGGGAAGCACGGTCACGTTTACGTCAAGCGCTCCGGATTTTGCCTGGAGACCCAGCATTTCCCCGACTCGCCCAACCACCCGAAGTTCCCAACCAGCGAGCTAAAGCCCGGCGAAACCTACCACGAGGTCACGATCTTCAGCTTCTCCACTGCCCCCTAGAAACCCTCTACCGCTACAACTGACGGGCGCCCCACGTTCGCCAACCTGGCCCGGCCTGCCGTGGGAGCGTACGTGGGCCGAAAAAGACGGAGCGACCCTGCACGCGGTGCCAATAAGATTCGCGTGTGCGGCTTTCATCAAGGAAAGCCGCATGAAGTTCGCCAACGCCAACAAGCCCCACAGGAAATCCGGGGGAAGCCCTTTCCAGAGTTCTTAAACGAAGAATCCGCGAACGTAAGCCGAGGGAAATGCAAGCCCCCGTTCCTCTCCCGCTGAGTGTTCATCCCAAGTCGGGAGAGAAATGACACTGCAAAATCGCCATGGAGGCGAGGCCCGGAGGGCCGGCCGCCAAACGTGAGCCCAGCCCGGGAAGAGTCTGTCGAGTTCTCACACAGACTCGGTAGGGCTGGGTATCGATCCAGATGAGAATTCCGAGCGCCGTAGGCGCGGCACCATGCGTGCCCCTGCGATCCTAAATATGTGATGGGATGAGACGGGTGCCGCGCCTACGGCGCTCCCACGGCAGGCCGGGGCAGGCGAGATCCTCATCGGGATCGGTAACCCAGCCCTTACCGGGCTGGGCAGGCACGTTTGGCGGGCCGGCCCTCCGGGCTAGCTAGAGAGCCGATGGGTTCTCTGCTGCGGTTTTCTCATGCAGAGGCCCATGAAGCTTTGGCAGTGCCAGCGCTAAAGCACGTACTCAGAGGCGAGACTCTTTCACGGAGCGCTAAAGCGCTCCTTCCCCCGCATAAATGCGGGGGCTCCCACCACGGATTCCCGCAGTTTTCCAGTTCTCACACAGACTCGGAAGGGCTGAGGCTCAATCGCGAAGATGATCCGCCTGCCCCGGCCTGCCGTGGGAGCACCGTAGGTGCGGCACTAAATCTGGGCCCGCCCGCATCTGTGTCATTAGGAGGAATCCAACCCTCGGCCCACCGCCACCCAAAATGCTAACCTCAAGTATTGAAGGCCAGCATGTCGGAAAAGACCCTACTACAGCAGCACTCCACTGAACATCTTTCCAGCGGCAGCCGTTTTGTGCGCGCCTGCCTGCGTCAGCCAGTGGACCAGACGCCGGTGTGGTTCCTTCGGCAAGCCGGCCGCTACATGCCGGAGTACCAGGCCGTACGCCGGCACCATTCCCTATTGCAGATCTGCAAGAACCCCGAGCTTGCCGCCGAGGTGACCATCACGGCCGCGGAGAAGCTTGACGTCGATGCCGCCATCATCTTCGCCGACCTGCTATTACCTCTGGAGGGCATGGGTCTCGATTTCGAATTCCTGGCCGGGGAAGGTCCGGTAATCCACCACCCTGTGCGCACCGCCGCCGATGTAGAGAACCTGCGCATCGATCGCGCGCACGAGCTTGGCTACGTGGCCGAGGCCATACGCAAGGTCGTGGCCCATTTCCAGGATCGCATCGGCATCGTCGGATTCTGCGGCGCGCCCTTCACCCTTGGCCAGCTACATGATTGAGGGCGGTGGGTCACGCAATTACATCTTCACCAAGACGCTCATGTACCGGGAGCCATCCGTCTGGCAACTCCTGCTGGAGAAGCTAGCTTCCGTGCTGGCCGAGTACGCGGCCCAGCAGGTAGAAGCGGGAGCCGACGTCATCCAGATCTTCGATAGTTGGGCCGGCGCCCTCAGCCTCGCGGATTACCGCGATTTCGTCCTACCCGTGACCACCCGGTTAGTGCGTAAAGTGCAGGCGCTGGGCGTGCCCGTCATCTACTTCGGCGTGGACACCGCGACCCTTCTGCCCGCCATGCGCGAGACCGGCGCCGACGTGATCGGCCTCGACTGGCGGGTGCCCCTGGACCAAGGCTGGTCCGCCCTAGGCCATGCGGTTGCCGTGCAAGGCAACCTCGACCCCATCACGCTCTTTGCCGGCGAGGACCTGCTGCGCGAGCGGGTGCGTCAGATACTCGCCCAGGCCGGCGGACGTCCGGGACACATCTTCAACCTCGGGCACGGCATAGTCCCAGGCACTCCGGTCGAAAATGTGCAGCGCGTAGTGCAATACGTGCGCGAGTTCAGCGCCGAGACGGGAGGGCCTTCCCATGCCTGATGGAACACCGCAGCGCCACGCAGTTCTGTTGCTCGCCCATGGAACGCCCCAGTCGCTCGACCAGATTCCTGAGTACCTGCGCAATATCACCAGCGGGCGCCCCATGCCCGAATCGGTGGTCGAGGAGATTCGTCACCGTTACAGTCTCATTGGGTCGAGCCCGCTCACCGAGCTCACCATGGAGCAGGGGCGCTTGCTCTCAGATGCGCTCAACCTCCCGGTCTATGTGGGAATGCGCAACTGGAAGCCGTACATCGCCGACGTGGTGCGCCAGATGCGTGACGATGGCATCACCTCGGCGGTTGCCATCTGTCTTGCACCCCAAAACTCCCGAACCAGCGTAGGACTCTATCGCCGCGCCGCTGTTGCCGAGGCCGGGGGTGCGATCGAGATGGACTTCATTGACGGCTGGGCCGACCATCCCCAACTCGCGCAGGCTTTTGCCGAACGCCTGCAGCCGGTGTGGCAAAGTCTCTCGGCGCGCATCGGATCCATGGCCCCGGTGCTCTTTACCGCGCACAGCGTCCCCTGCAGAACCATCCAGGTGCAACCTCCAGCCGCCGCTGGGCAGCCCGATCCCAAACCCGATCTTGGTCCCGACCCCTATCCGGTGGAAGCCAAGCGCACCGCGTCCAATGTGGCCGCGCTGCTCGCCCCCTTGGGCCTCACCGGCGCCGACTGGTTTTTCGCCTTCCAGAGCCAGGGCATGTCGGGCGCTACTTGGATCGGTCCCACGGTAGAGGACACGCTCACTGCCCTTCGCCAGGAGGGCCATTCGGCGGTCGTGATCCAGCCCATCGGCTTCCTCTGCGACCACGTCGAGATCCTTTACGACATCGATATCGGCTTCCGCGATTTCGCGGCCGGCATTGGCCTTGAAGTGGTGCGCCCGCAGTCGCTCAACGACTCTCCTCTGCTGACGGCGGCGCTCGAGGATCTGGCCCGCCAAGGCTTCGCTCGCCTTGCTGCGCAGCCTCTCTCCTCACCCGTCGCCGCCCTATGAGCAGTGGTGCAGTTCCGCCCAAACGCATTGCCATCGTGGGGGGTGGGATCAGCGGAGTGGCCACTGCCTATCAGCTGGCCTGCGAGGGAGTGGAGTGGACCCTCTTTGAAGCGTCAGACCGGCTGGGCGGCATCGTAGAGACGGTTCGGCGCGAGGGTTTCGTCATCGAGTGCGGCCCCGATTCCTGGGTCACAGAAAAGCCCTGGGCGCGCGAACTGGCAGTGGAACTGGGACTCGAAGACCAGATCATCGCCTCCAATGACCAGTCGCGGCGCACCTATGTGCAGCAGGGCGCTGACCGCTTAGCCCAGCTCGTCCCCATCCCTGACGGCATGCGCATGATGATTCCGTCGAAGTGGGGTCCGCTGCTGGAATCGCCGCTATTCAGTTGGCAGGCCCGGCTTGCCTATCTGCGGGAGCCAAAACGCGCTGCCGAGCTCAAAGCATCTGCCCCCGGTCATGACGAGTCCGTAGCTGAGTTTGTGCGCCGCCACTTTGGGGAAGAAGTGGCCCGCACCATAGCCGGTCCGCTGCTGTCTGCCGTCTTTGGCGGCGATATCGCACAGCTCAGCGTGCGCGCTGTCATGCCCGCCTTCGTTCGCATGGAAGCGGAGGAAGGCAGCCTGATTCAGGCTGTGCAGCGCCGTGTACCGCAATCCCCTCAAGCCATCTTCACCACCCTCACGGGTGGGCTGGAGACGCTGATCGAGCGCATGGTTTCGAGGTTACCATCCAACTCTTTGCGCTTGCGCGAGCAAGTACTGCGGATCGAGAGGGATCGCGGAAGTTGGCGGTTGATGACCGAGGGTGGTGAAGATCGTTTTGATGCGATCGTGTTGGCCACACCATTGCACGTGACCCGCGCGGTGCTGCAACCGCTCGAAAATGGCGCACGCATGGCCGGCTTGCTTCCGCAACAGGCCACCTCGGCCATCGTGGTTGCGCTTGCCTTCGCACCCGCGCAAGCAGCACGCATGCGTATACCGCGCGGGTTCGGTTTTGTGGTTCCCCAGTCTTTCGGCCCCGAAAGCGGCCCGTCGCATCAGTTGCTGGCCTGCACTTTTGTGCATCAGAAATTTCCCGGCCGCGTCCCCGAGGGGGGCATGCTGCTGCGGGCCTTCTTCGGCAGCCACGCCGCCGATGCGCTACTGGGCGAAACGGACGAGAAGCTCGTCGAGCGCGCACGCTTACAACTGAGCCGCGTCCTAGGCCCCTTGCCGGAAGCCTCGGAAACGGTGGTACGCCGCTGGCCCCACTCGATGCCGCAATACGCCGTCGGCCACCTGGACCGCATGGCTGAGCTCGAATCGCTGCTGACTGCAATGCCCGGTCTTCATCTGTTAGGGAGCGCCTACCACGGAGTGGGATTGCCCGATCTCGTCCGTCAGGGGCGCGCCACCGCCCGTGTGCTCGCGGGGGAAACACACCCCGCTCTCTCGAGCTGAAATCTGCCACATCGAGTCAATCGAAAACCGCGCGCTTTACGACCGTCCTTTCCGGCAGGGTTGGCATTGGGGCGGTCTATGATGCTTGGAAGAGGCTCCTCGCACTGCTGAGTAGGCGCGCTTATCAGGGGAGCCACGGGAGCATCCGCCGCCTATGAATAACGCATGGCTCGTTGGACTCGCCTTCTGTTGCGCGATTGTGCCCGCCGCGCTATGGGTGTGGAACATGCTGCTCTATCGCGAGCCAGAGGCCGGCAGTTGTGCGGAAATGGGACATTGCGTTCTGCCGGATCCTGTCTCGGTGCTCATCCCCGCCCGCAATGAAGAACGCGTCATTGCCGCATCGCTTGGCAGCCTGCTCGCCTCGCGTGGAGTCCAGATCGAGATTGTTGTGCTCGATGACTCGTCGACCGATCGCACGGCGGAAATCGTACTTAGCTTCGCCGCGCGGGATTCGCGGGTGCGCCTCGAGTCTTCCCCTCCGCTGCCGCGGGGCTGGAACAGCAAGCCACACGCCTGCCACGCGCTCGCGGGCATGGCCCACTCCAACATCCTCTGCTTTCTCGACGCCGATGTGCGTCTTGCTCCCGATGCTCTGGCCCGCATGTCGGCATTTCTGGGGCGCTCCGGCTCTGACCTGGTCAGTGGCTTTCCCCGGCAGGAGACGGAGACTCCCCTGGAGTGGCTACTGCTGCCGCTGATTCACTTCGTACTGCTTTCCTATCTGCCGCTGGCGGGCATGCGGGCCTTGTCTGCGCCCGGCTTCGCGGCCGGCTGCGGACAGTTCCTCATGGTGCGCCGCGAAGCCTACCGCAAGACCGGCGGTCACGCGCAGATCCGCGCCACGATGCACGATGGGCTGCTGCTGCCGCAGCTTTTTCGCCGGCACGGTCTGCGCACCGACATTGCCGACCTGACTCATCTTGCCACTTGCCGCATGTACCACAATGCGTCTGAGGTTTGGCAGGGTCTGGCCAAGAATGCCACCGAAGGGATGGCTTCCCCTGCGCGTATCCTGCCTTTCACTTTCCTCTTATTCTGCGGTCAGATTCTTCCTCTTCTCCTGGCCGTTTCGTTGCTCTTCCACGGCATGCTCCACGGCCCGCCGGGACAGGCGGGACAGGTCGCTCCGCGGCTGTACAGCAGCCTCGGAGAGTCGCTCATACTGGCCGCCCTGGCTGCGTCTTTTGTGCCCCGCCTGCTTTCCGTCTGGAAGTACCGCCAACCGCTGCTCAGCGCCTACCTGCATCCGCTGGGCGTCGCTGTATTGCTGACGATTCAGTGGTATGCCCTGCTGCGCAAGATTGCGGGTCAACAATTCACCTGGAAAGAGCGCGCCTACCGCGTGGGGTAAGACTTCGCGGGAAGAAAAGTCTGTTTAGCCCAAAGATCTTGGCTTCGAAGCCAAAGTTTGCACCTAAATGAATTTGTCATCCCGCCTGCCCCGGCTTGCCGTGGGACCGGAGCGTAGCGCAGTGGAGGGACCCGCGGTTTCTATTCCCTACTCTTAAGCGGCTTGCGCGCGAAGTAATAAAGCGAACCTGCCAGCAGTACGAACATCAACACCGAAACCCAATCGTGGTGCAGGGGATTGGTGGCCGGCAGCAGCAGCACATCCTCCTTGCCTGCGGCGGTTTCATAAAGCTTGAGCGCGACGCCCATCAGCCCCACGATGCCTCCGGCTGCGATCAGGCCGCTGGCGTAGAGCGAGCCGGGGCTGATCTCACTTTCGGTTTCGATCGTATCCGCGCGCGCTTTATCCACTGCGCGATCGATCATCCACCGCACGATGCCACCGGTGAAGATGGCGAGCGTGGTCGCGATGGAGAGATACGAGCCCACCGCGAAGGACAAGGAACGAATCCCCAGCAGCTCCACCGCAATGACCAGGAAGACGCCCAGCAGCACCAGCCCCCAGGGCAGCTTGCGGCCCAGGATTCCGTTGACCACCGTGGCCATCAGCCGGGCTTGCGGCGCGGCGGCCTTTTCGCTTCCAATTCCCTGGATCCACTGCACCTCAATCTGCTGTGTCTGCGGATTGTAGAGATACTTTCCGTCCGCCAGCTCAGGCGAATTGAGCGCGTTCAGCAAGACATAGCCGTTGCCTGGACGGGTGTCGACCGTCTTATCGCTTTGAATTACGCGGATCTGCGCTTGATGAAAGTGCTGTTCCTCAATCTGCACGCCGCTGTGAGCAACGGCCATATCCCACGGCCTCGCGGTCTGGCGGAACTCCGCCAGTCCCTGATTCATCAACTGCAAGGTCGCTCCGATGGCCAGCGTGGAAACGCATGCGCCGATAACCAAGGCGATCTGCTGCTTGCGCGGAGTTGATCCGATCAGGAAGCCGGTCTTGAGATCCTGCGACGTATCGCCCGCATTCGCGGCCGCGATGCAGACCACGCCGCCGATGGTGATGGCGAGCGCACCGAAGGCCGGCGCCGTCCATCCGTTCACCAGAAAAATCGCGGAGGTCGCCATGAGAGTGGCGATCGTCATACCCGAGACGGGATTAGAAGAGCTGCCGATCAAGCCCACGATGCGGGAAGAGACGGTGACGAAAAGAAATCCGAAGATCGCCACCAGCACCGCGGCTGCGAGGTTAGCGAGCCAGCTCACTTGCGCTCCCGGCACCGGCTTGAAGGTCAGGAAGAAAAACATCATCAACACCAGAACCACGGAACCGCCGACCACTACGCTAAAGGGCAGATCGTCTTCGGTGCGCAGCGGTGCGCTCTTCACGCCACCACCCGGGCGCAGGTTGCCGGCCGCCGCGCGCAAGGCGCCAAAGATCGTCGGCATGGTCTTGATCAGCGTGATGAGCCCGGATGCTGCCACAGCGCCCGCGCCCATGGGGCGGATGTAGGAAGCCCAGAGATCGCTGGGAGACATCTGCGCGATCGGCTTGGTTCCGGGATAGATGGCTTGCGGGAAATGGGAGCCAAAAAAATAGATGGCGGGCATGAGGACCAGCCAGGAGAAGATGCCTCCGGAAAAAAGCAACCCGGCAACTCTGGGCCCGATGATGTAGCCCACGCCGAGGTATTCAGGCGTGACATCGGCGCGGATCGCGGAACCCTTCAGCCACTGTGGCTGATAGTCGGGCGTGCCCGGCCAGGCGCCGAAGAGATTCTCATTCTGAAATAAAGTGTACATTCCCCCTAAACCGAGGCCGAGAAAGACGCGTCCAGCGAAGGAGCCGCCGCGCTCACCCGCCAACAGGACGTCGGCGCAGGCTGTGCCTTCGGGGTAGGTGAGCCGTCCGTGCTCCTCGACAATCAATTGTCGCCGTAACGGGATCATAAAGAGCACGCCTAGCAGGCCGCCCAGCAGCGCCAACAGAAATATGCGTGAGTACTGCAGGTTGAAGCCGAGAAAGATGAGCGCCGGCAGGGTGAAGATCACGCCGGAAGCGATCGACTGCCCCGAATTGCCGGTGGTCTGCACGATGTTGTTTTCCAGGATCGAGGCGCGGCCGAATGCTCGGAGTACGCTGATCGAAAGCACGGAGATGGGAATCGACGCCCCCACCGTCAAACCCGCGCGCAGGCCCACATAGACGGTCACTGCGCCGAAAAGCAGTCCAAAGATGCACCCCAGCACCAGCGCGCGTGGGGTAAGTTCAGGGCGCGTCTCAGTAGCGGAGACGAAGGGTTGAAAAACTGGTGGCGTTGCGGGCACTCAGTGGTCCTCCCAAGGATTGCAAACAACTGTATCTCGACTGGACAGAATCCGCTCTAATCTATAACCATGGCCATCCGCAAGCTGCTCGCCTACGCCGCCATCTACCTCCTTTGGGGTGCGTCGTTCCTGGCCATTCGCCAGGTGGTTGCGGTGACTCCACCATTCTTTGCGGCTTGCTTTCGATTCTTGTGCGCCGGCGCAATTCTCTATGGTTACAGCCGCTGGCGCGGGATGCCGCAGCCCAGCAGGCGGCAATGGATGGGTACCGCGATACTCGGCCTGGTTATGTTTGCCGGCGACTACGGTTGCCTTTTCTGGGCGGAGAAGGAAGTGCCTTCGGGCCTGGCAGCAGTGATCGCGGCCACCATTCCGGTCTGGGTGTTGCTGGCGGAGTGGTGGTTTTCCGGTGGGCAGCGGCCGAATGCAAAGGCCCTGGCCGGCATCGTGCTGGGCATCTCGGGGGTCATTGTGCTCATGATTCCTACAGGCTTTCATCACAGTAGCTTCAGCACCTCGGCATTGGTCCTGCTACTGGGGTGCTTCTTCTGGGCCGGGGGAACGATCGCCAGCCGCCACCTCGATTTGCCGCGGCAACTCAGCATGAGCTCCGGACTGCAGATGCTCTGGGGAGGGACCTTCCTCTTTCTGATTTCCGCCGGAACCGGGGAACTGGGCACGCTGCCGCGTCTCTCCCGGCAATGGAATTGGCAGCTTGCGTTCTCCATGGGGTACCTCATCCTCTTTGCGTCCATCATTGCCTTCAGCGCCTATGTCTGGCTCATCAAGCAGGATCCCGTGACCCGGGTGGCCAGCTATGCCTACGTCAACCCCCTGGTTGCTCTGGTGCTCGGGTCATGGCTGGCGCAGGAGCGGCCCACGTCGTTGCAGTACGTGGGAGCCGCCCTGGTGGTGGCCGGTGTTGCTTCCACCATTGCCGGGAAGCGTGTTGCGCCGCGTGAACCTGCGCGGAAGGCCGCGTAAACATAGGCTAGCCTTCGGCCTTGACTTGCCCGTATACTCTAGCCATCGGCGGCAGGGCGCTGCTAGCCTCGCCGGCCGGCTGTGAGGTGCGTCTTTCCTGGTCAGAGTATCTCCCTGACTCTCGACGTCCCGCTGGCGCAAACTTCGGTTTGGCGGGCTGTTGTACGTGTGCTGCGAAGTCCCGCGGACAGCCTCTCCTGTGCATTGTTTCCCTGCTCCTGTGTTCTTTGTAGCCGTTCCCTCCTGCGTCTCACCCGCGTCCCGATCTGCGATTTCTGCTGTACGCAACTTCCTCCGCAAACAGGCACCCTCTGCGCTTGCTGCGGGGAGGATCTCGGCATTGCGAACCTTTCCACCGCGCCGGGCAGTGACGACTCTGATTCCCAGGTCCTCTGCCAACCCTGCCGCTTAGCCGCTCCTGCTTTTGTGAAAGCGGTGGCTTACGGGGGCTACCATGGCGAGCTTCGCTCGCTGGTACATCTGCTCAAGTACGAGGATATGCAGCCGGTGGCTCGGCGCCTGGGTACTCTGCTGGCGGAGAGCCTGGAAGCTGTTGTATCGTCCGCGGACGCGCCGCGGCAGATGCTGGTTATCCCAGTGCCCATGCACCCGGTCAAGCAGCGCCAGCGCGGCTTCAACCATGCTGAGTTGCTGGCCCGCGCGGCCATTGCGGCGATGCGCCGCCGGCATCCTCAACTTGGATTGCATCTGGAAAGCAGCTTGCTGAAACGAGTGCGCGTTACGGTGAGTCAGGCGGGCCTGACTACCCACCAGCGCCGGCAGAATCTGCGTGGCGCTTTTTTTGCGCCTCTTCCTGGCCGCGTGGCTGGACGGGACGTTTTGTTGATAGATGACATTTATACGACCGGGGCCACAGCCCGGGCGTGCAGCCGGGTGTTGATGAACGCCGGCGCAGCCTCGGTTCGGGTGGCGACGGTTGCCCGTGCACAGCGCGAGGGAGTCGCTTCCTGGGACACCGGTTTTTTGCGAGCTGGTTTCCAGCAGGCCGCCAGGTAGGGTTTGGAAGGTACGTAACGGAGGATCAACATGTCTTTGGGTAAAGCCATGATCCACGCACGCAAGCCGAAAGCCAATGCGCAGGGCCGTGCGCTGCCTAAGGAACCGGTTGAGCCGCATGAGGGATGGCCGGGGCAACGGGTTTCCTCTGCCTACACCATGCAAAAGCCGGTGCTGGTGCTGAATGCATCGTACGAACCGATCAACATTTGCGGTGCTCGCCGGGCGCTGATCCTGGTGCTGAAGGGCGTGGCCAAGACAGAAGAGGAACAGGGCGCGATTTTGCATGCCGCGTTGTTGCGCATTCCCATGCCTTCGGTCATTCGCCTGCTGGAATACCGCCGCATTCCCCACCAGACGCGCGCACTCTCGCGCAAGAACATCCTGCTGCGCGATCGCAATAGCTGCCAATACTGCGGAGTGGTTCTGCCTGCGGGAGAACTTACGTTGGATCATGTTATGCCTCGTTCGCGCGGCGGGCTCTCCACCTGGGAGAACCTGGTCGCGTGTTGCCATTCCTGCAATCGCAGGAAAGGCAATCATCTGCTTAGCGAGCTCAGCGACATCAAATTGATGCGTGAGCCTCGGCCCTTCTCGTTGCATACCAGCCGCCACATCATGCGCATGATCGGCCACTCCGACCATAAGTGGCGTAAGTACCTCTACTACTAGGTGGCAGGGCAGTACCTAAGGGGCTAAAGAGTCTGCGTGAGCACTGGAAAAGAAACCGCAGGTCCACTACGCTTCGCTCGGTCGAAAAATATTTCCACGAAAGGTCCGCTGAACCGCAGGTCCCTCGGCTTCGCTCGGGATGACAAAGGGGAGGCTAGCGCGTCCATAGAGAGCAGTTACTGCATGAGAGCCGTTTTTCATCTCCTTGGTTGGGCCGCAAACTCTGAAAACCCCCACGTGGAAGCCGCGGTTTGGAATTGAGTCCCGTAGGGACGGCTGAGAGTAGCCCAGGACGCAGTCCTGGGTAGACAATGAGAGCCAGGAACAGTCCCGCCAGGGACGGCTGAGAGTCGCTGAGAGTAGCCCAGGACGCAGTCCTGGGTAGACAATGAGAGCCAGGAACAGTCCCGCCAGGGACGGCTGAGAATATCCCAGGATGTAGTCCTGGGCATCCTTGCCAATTCTGCGAGATCCAACAAACCCAGGACTGGCGTCTTGGTTTGTTTTCATCCACCCCTCGATGAACCTGAAGTTTACACGACACAATTTTTTTCTTTGGATTTAACCGTTTCCTCTCCAAACCGCATCTATATAGGCAGCAAATCCAAATTGTACGTAGAGCCAGGTTGAGAACGAAAATAGGACTTATCGTGCACTTAATTTGGCAAAGCATTGGCCAATGCCGACTCAAAGAAATCGCGGGGGTAAGTGGACATGGTTCGCATAGTTCGCTTAATTCGCAAAGAAGCCCGCATCGCGTTGAGAAGGTAAATAAGACCTATGACGCTTATAACGCTTATAGCGCTTATAGCGCTTATAGCGCTTATAGCGCTTATAGCGCTTATCGCGCTTTTAGAGCACTTTAATTTGGAAAAAGCATTGGCGAAAATGCCATCTCAAAGAAATCGAGGGGGAGGGGACTTAGTTAGCATAGTTCGCTTAATTCGCAAAATTTCTGCGCAAACCCTCTTACAGGCCCGACTACCACCACACCAGCCTGGTCAGCAGTGGGAAGTAAAGGGCCATGCGCAGAGGCAAAGCGTTTCCTTGTACCTTGCGCATCACTTCGGCATAGGACTCCAGTTGCCGCGCGTACTTCTCCTTTTCCTTTGCCAGGAAGGCGTCGATGCCGGAGGCTCCATGGCGGGCGGTCTTATAGTCCACGATCCATAGATGGGTTTCTTCTAGAGAGCCGGGTGTTGGTCCAGCGTGGAAGATGCGATCGCCGCGCAGCGTTTGCACGACTTCGCCCGCCCAGGTTGACCAGGAGATTTCGTTTTTCGCGCCGGCGCGCGCTCCCAGAATCCAGAGCCCCGTGGGATCACGTAGCACGGCTTGCAGGGTCCGCACGACCTCTGCCGATAGTGGGTCAGCTTCCGCCCGCGGCAGCCCGCTGGAGCGCAGGATAGCCAATGCGCGTGCGCGCCAGCCGGCTATCTCGTCGAATATCGCCTGCGAGGCTCCGGCGGTGTCGACGCCGGGAAGCCTCGCCAGATCCTCCAGGAGCGCGTGGACGACGGTGCCGAAAGCGCGCGCGGCCAGCGAGCCGCGCGGCCGTTCGATGATTTCCGGACTTCTTTCCTGAACTACCGGAGGGGCGGCATAGGCCGTGGGCTTCCAGTCTGCGGGCAGGCGGCGCAACTGGATAGAGGGAAACGCCGGCGGGAAAGCAAATTCCGCTTGTTGCGGGGTCGCGTCTTCAGCCGGCTCCTGCGGGTCACGCGCACGCTCGAAGTCGTCCTTGAGAGCCGGCCACGCTATCCCCAGCAGACTCCGCCGGTCTCCTGGGCTTAGCTCGTTATTGACTTTCGTGACCGCGGTCCCCAGCAGATGCAGCTCCTTGCGGGCACGCGTGGCCGCCACGTAAAGCAGGCGCTTGGCCTCATCATCTTCGCGGCGGCCTTGTAGTTCGCCAATCCAGGCATAGATGCCACCCTGTTTTCCATTGCGGCCGATGGGAGCAACTACGAATTCCTGCTCCTCTTCTTCCTCCGGGCCAACCAGCCTGGTCTGTTCCAACGAGCGAAGCAGCGGTTGCGATTCGGTCCGGGTCGCGCGGCCCAGGCCAGGCACAATCACGACGTCAAAACCCAGACCCTTGGCCTTATGGATGGTCATCAGCTGGACACCGTGGTGTTCGCTCGCGGCCGGATCAGGCTGGGCGCAAAGCTCCGCTATCTGCTCCTCCAGCCCGGCCGCTTCCGGGCCCAGCTGCTCGAGCATGGTGAAGAAGGCTTGGACATTCGCGTAACCCGCGCGGTCTACACAGGCGCGCCCTCCAAGGGTCACCCAGGTCCGCTCGACCCATCGGGCGAGTGAGACCTGGCGATGCTTGCCGCGCAGCGCATCTTCTAGCACAGCAAGGACGCGGGCGGCTCTTTGCCGCCCGTCTTCATTGAGCAACGGCGTACGTTCGCGCAGCAGCCCGAGCATTGCGGGTTGCGAATAGTCCTTGATGTCGCTACCGGCGAGGATATGCAGGTCCCTGAGGGTAAGGCCGCACCACGGCGCACGCAGCACGGAGAGCCAGGCGATGCGATCCATGGGATGCAAGAGCGCACGCGTCAGCGCGGTAAGGTCCTTCACCTCCTGGCGTTCGTTCAGCTGCTCAATCTCCACCGCGCGGAAGGGAATATCCGCCTTGCGAAGCCTGCGGGCAATCAAGTTCAGATGGGCGCGCGCACGAACCAGGACGGCAATGCGAAACTCGCTTTCCTTCTGCTTTGCTGCTTCGACTGCGGGCCAGTGTTCCTGGATGATGCTGACCACCTGCCGGGCTTCTGCTTCGTCGGCTGCGCGCTTTTGCTCCGGGGTGGCTCTGGAGGAAATGAGATAGGGCCACACCTTGACGCCGAGGCTACCGCGTGGTGCGGGGCTGTGGGCGGTGGAAGGGGCGAAGGTCACCTGGTATTCCCGGCCTGTCGCGGGCCCGAAGATTTGCCTGAAGATCTCATTCAGGCGATCTACCAGCCCGGCATGGGAGCGAAAATTGGTTTGCAACTGCAAAGGTGTTAATTGGACCGCGGCGGTTCCTTCGCCCAGGCCGTAGCGCCGGGTGCGTTCGAAGAGCTCCACCTCGGCTTGGCGAAACATGTAGATCGATTGCATGGGGTCGCCGACCAGGAAGCAACTGCCTCGACCGGCGGACTCCCATCCGCCCGCGATCAGGGTGAAGAGATCGTACTGGCTGCGCGAGGTATCCTGAAACTCGTCCACCAGCAGATGGGGCCATCGTCCGGCAACATCGGCTGCCAATTCGCTCAACTCGCCTTCGTCGTCGCGCAAGACCTGCCGCGCAGCGAGGCCTAGTTCGACAAAGTCCACCACGCCACGCTCGGCGAAAACCAGGCGCAGCTCGGCGACTGCATAGCGCAAGATGACGAGCATGTGCTGCAGCATTTGCGACTCTTCCTCTGTGTATGCCTGGGGAGGAAGGGCACGCAGCTCGGATAGCATGGTGAGGAATTCGGGATTCGCGTCGAGAGAGGAGAGCAAGTCTTTGTAGCGCTGCCTGGGCGCGGTCCCCACTCTACCAGTGGGAAATCCCATCCCCGAAGGAACGTTGGCGCGCCACTCGTCTTTTTGGGTAAGCAGGAAATCGCACAGGCGACTCCAATGCGCGTGGTCCGTGAGATGGCGAATATCGGTGACATGCTTCAACGCGATCAGATCGGAATCTGGATCGACGTTATTGCAGGCGTGACTCAGGACTGCCACCAACTCCCGCGCGAGCTCAGGATGGCGGGCGAACAGTAGCTGTGTTTTTTGGATAGCTTCGTTGTGCGTGCGGCGGAGCGGCTCTTCCAGTTTGCTGCGGACTTTCGACCAATCGAGCGTTTCCTGGGCGGCGAGAGGGAGCACGCGGCCCCACTGGTCTCGCTTGTCGAGCATCTCGGCGATTAATTTCTGGCAATCCGGAAGGCTGGTTCCGCGCAACTGTAAGAGGGCGTCGAGCGCGCTTGATAGCGGCTCCTCGCTACCTAAATGGGAGAGGGTGCGCCGAGCCGCGAGCGCATATAGCGGCTGTGGTTTATCGGTCGGAGAAAGCGATCCACCCAGCCGTGAAAGCAGGGGAGTTTCATGCGCGATTGTCAGGCAGACGGCATCGATGGTTTGGATATTAAGCCGCTCTGGCTGTTGCAGAAGATTCCATTCGCGCCGGGCGTCGTTCTCTAGTGCGCGGCGGGCCAGCGTGATCTCGGGAAGCTCGTCACTGGTCTGGGGCGTATCCTGCGCCGCATGCAGCCCGCTAAGCACCCGCTCGCGCATCTCGGCGGTCGCGGCAAGGGTGAAGGTGATGGCCAGGATCTGTTCCGGCTCGTCCACTTCCGCAAGCAGCTTCAGCAGGCGGCGAGTCAGCAGTTCCGTCTTGCCTGAACCGGCGGGAGCTTGGACGAGGAAGGATTTGTGGGTCTCGAGTGTCTGCGCGCGGGCGCTTTCGTCGACCGGCTGCAACAGCAGTTCAGTCATCGTTTTCATCCGCTTCGTCACCCGCGTCCGCGCGGTCGCTCTCTGCAATCCGGCAGAGTCCGGGCAGGTCGCAAAATTTGCAGGTCTTGGGGTACTGTTTAGGGTCGACTTGGGCTTCGCCCCTGAGGAACTGTTGTCCCAGATCGCCTAAAACAGCCTGCCAGCCGCGCAGCATATCTGCGCTGTAGGGCGGCTTGGTCAACTTTGTTTCGCCCGGCATCACAGTCCGGGCGTCTTCCACGCGGCCGATGAATTTCACATTGTCCTCGCGGACCCGTCCCAGCAGCACACCCTTGAGATGGTCGATCTGTCCGAAGCCGGCATACAGGGGCAGTTGCGGCTCGTCCGGACGCGCCCCGTCCCAAGAAACTCCGTTCAGCATGCCTGTCTTGTAGTCGATGATGACGCGGCCGCCGGCGACTGCGTCGATACGATCTACGCGCACTTGCAGTTTTAGATCGCCCACGGTGGCTGCGAGCTTCTCTTCGCCGGCTTCGACGGTAAAATCCGCCCGCTTCGCTTCGTAGTCCAACCACTCCTCGATGAGAGAGACGATGCGCTTCTGTTCCGCATCGAGATACGCCTGGGTCCAACTGTGTTTCAGTGCACGGCCGCGATATCTCTGCAGTGTTGCCGCGACGTGTTGCTCAACTATGGCGTGCAGCCGCGCGTCTGCGCGGGCCTCAAGGAGAGCATCGCGTGTTTTCAACTCTGCCCACAGGTCCTCCAGGATTTTGTGCACCACCGAGCCACGCTCGCGCGCTTCCAATCCCCAGTCGGTCGCGTCCATCGGCCTGGCATCCAGCCGCCTGGTGGCGAAGGACTGGAATGGGCATGCTGCCTGGCGGCGGAGTATTTCAGCGCCCCCGGCATTTTGCTCTATTGGCCAGGGAAGGATTGCTGCATTTTCTTCTTCCAGCGGCAAGGGAGGGAATTCTCCTGCTGCCGCCAGGTATTCATCGGTTGCGATTGAAATCAGCAGCGCTTTCGCTTGTGTCTTTCGTTTGACAGAGCTCACCAGCGTTGAGGGGCGGCAGACGCCCTCGGCATTTTGCGACGGATAGCTGAAGACGCACTTGGCTGCGCTCCTTTCGAGGCGTGCGGTGACCTGTTGCGCAAGCTTCCAGTCGGCCGTGCTGTCCGCGTGCGGCATGTTGTGGGTTTGCTGCAGCGACCGGGTAAGAAAAGGATGGCGCCGTGCGACTGCCGGCCAACTGGCATCGTCGGCGCCTAGGAACCACAGGGCATCGAAGGTGAGACCCGCTGCTTCGAAGGGTCCCATGATCTGGACTGCCGCATCCCGCGACTCGGGCGCGAAGATTGTCTGCCGCGCCTGCCGCTCGAGCACTTCGAGGAACTCAGAGTAGCTGGCCTTGCGTCCATCGAAGGCGAGTGCGGCTACGCTGTCGAGCAACTGCGACCACCGGGCCTGCACCTGGAAATCTTCGCTCTGCAGGGGATGCGCTCCGGGCCAGTGGACCGCATCCAGAATCCTCTCGGCCAGATCGACCCACTGCGCAAAATTGAATGAGCCGTTCTGGGGGAGCAGGCGCCGCCCGGCCTGCAGACTGCGGCGCAGGTTGTCGGGCGGGTTTGCAGAGTAGAGGAATGTTTCCAGATCCTGCTCTGGCTGTCTCATCGCCTGGCGCCGGAACTTGACATCGAATTCCGCGACCGGCAGCAGTTCGTCCTGCTGCTGGTGAAGAAAGCCGGAGAGCAGCAGCCAGCTTACCTGGTCCAGTTGGAGCGCTCCGTTCATCCAACGCAAGAGCAGGAGTGCACTTCGCGCCATGGGCGCGTCGGCGAGGGGGACTCCAAGAGAGAATTCGAATGGAAGCGGTTTGTCGTGTTCCCCGATGGCGACTGCCTGGGGCGCGAGTATCTGGCGAAAGGTTCTCTCAATCTCGGGACGCAGGGTGGAGACGTTGGGTACCACGACTGCAATGCGCGCAGTCTTCATTGCGGCCAGCTCGTGCTTTACCCAGAGGGCACAGGTTGCGATCTCGTCTCGTTTATCGACTGCTTCGACGAGCAGGGTTGTCTCTGCTGTTGAGACTTCGGTGGGTGCGATTATTTGGACTTCGTGGCCGCGATCGCGAAACGCTTCGATCAGTTGTTGCTGCGCGGGCGTGACGCGATCGAAGCCGGTCAGCAGCAGACGTGCAGTTGCCTCGAGCTGACCCGCGATTACGGCTTCGTGCAATACCAGCGGCAACATGGCCCGGCTTAGCCACTCCTCTTTGCGGCGGGTGCGCTCGAAGGTGCGCGCCCAGTCGCGAAAGTACTCGACATCTTGATTGCCCACCCGCTCGCCTCGGAGGAAGTCGAGCGCGCCGTAGGCACAGAGCAGCGCGTAGGCTTGCTGCGCGAGTTCCGCGACGCCGGCCACGGAGATCAGGCGCTTTCCTTCGATGTTGGGCTTGACGAGCTGCACCCAGAGCTGTTGCTCCTGCAGGGAGGTGAGTAGGAGGCGGGTTTCGGTGCCGGAACGGAGTTGTTTCTGCCATAGACGGTGCAACCAGCTGTCCCAGTCGAGGATGTCGGCGGATTGCCAGGCTTGCAGACCTTGTTGGCGCTGTGCCTCTCCGTGCAGGCGGCGGAGGGCGCGCGCGGCTCGGGCGCTGGATGCAATAACGGTGTCGCCGGCTTGGATGGCTTCGACGATGACCGGGGGAAGTTGCATCTTTGTTTTATACCGCAAAGGCTGCTGGCGTGCCCGGGGATGTCCAGCACGCCATACGGCGGTTACTTCACCTCAAAGGGAACGGCTCCTCGGGTGATATGCCCATCCACCGACAGCACCTGCCAATGAATAGCGTACTTACCTGGGCTGAGTTTGGATGCATGAGCGGTTAGGGTGTCGACTGCCTGCTGCTTATCGAGCTCGAGCGCTTTTGACTGGCCGCTTTGGTCAACGACCGAGATCTGCGATCTGGTGCCATCTACGCGGGAATTGAACTTGAGTACCATCGAGACTGCAGGCCCCTGAATGATCGAGTTCACCGAAGGCGTTGATTGCAGCAACACCGCATGAGCGAATGCAAGGCGTGGTACTGACAGTGCCACCGCAACTGCTGTCATCAGGCATAGGGTGAGGAGGTGCAGGGTGCGAAAGGCCAAAGGAGATGGATTCATTGCAACGCTCCTGGAATTAGTTTTTCGAAAAGTTCATGGTCACCGGGTTGGAAGTGGTTGGTAGCGGCAGCCTTGACTTGGTTGTTTCGACCGCTTTTCGCGGGTAAGCGCGGGTCAGCAAAGGCGGGATTGGTGAGGAAGGTTGTGTCGGTCAGCGCATTCAGGAAGGCGACTACATCGTTTACCTCTTCATCGCTGATCTCGAATCCCTCAGCGAACTCGCTGCGCAGTGGGTTTGGTCCTTTGCCGGTGACGGCGCCGTGACCCTTGACCGCGTAGTGGCTTCGGATGACCGCTTCCAGCGTCGGAAGCGAGCCGTCGTGCATGTAAGGTGCGGTGAGGGCAATGTTACGCAATGTCGGAGTGCGAAAGGCCCCCTCGTCTTCTGCGCGCGCGGTCACGTCGCGCAGGCCGTGATCCCAGGGCTTGTAGGATCCGGCGCCATCTTCGTTGTAGAGGCCGGTATTGTGGAACCCAACTTCGGGGAAAGCCTGCCCCTGCTGCATATGGTTGTCAGTAAAATTGACACCGCCGTGGCAGTGGTAGCATTCGAGCCGCTCACCGAAGAAGAGAGCAAGACCTCGATGGGCTTGAGGGGAAAGTGCATTCCGATGGCCATGCCGGTATTGGTCGTAGGGAGAATGAAAGGAAAGCAAAGTCCGCTCGAAGGCGGCAATTGCCCGGATAAGGTTTTGCACCGTGATGCGGCCGCCATCTTCAGGAAAGGCCAGCGCGAACTGCTTCTGATAGTCCGCGTCGCGAGAAAGCTCCGCAATGAGCTGCGGATCGTGTCCAGCCATGCCCATTTCCAGCGGGTGCTCAGAAAAAAGCGGAATCCGCATTTGCTTCTCGAGGGTGGTGAGCTGCGGATTCGCCCAGGTGTAGCTAGAGAGAAAAGCTACGTTGGTCAAGGTCATGGAGCTGCGGATACCAGGTTCCCCGGTTACGCCAAGATGCACACGTTGTCCATCGGTAAATGCGTGGGCCTGCTGGTGGCAGCTGGCGCAAGACATGCTGCGATCAGCGGAGAGGCGCTTGTCGTAAAAGAGATATCGGCCCAGCTCCACTTTCGCGGCATTCATAGGATTGTCGGCGGGCACAACCGGGGTGGGCGCCCAATCTGGTTTGTTCCACGCAAACGCAGTTGTCTGGTCTGTTGCCGCCAGCATCGATGCGGCGACGACGGAGCCGGCGATGGCCAAGACAAACCCAGCGATGCGGCCCCTCGTCACTCGTTCGTCCCACGGTAGAACACCACTTGCGGTTTGGCCGGAGCGCCGTCGTAGGGAATCCCCAGAGCCTCCATGATCGGAATGCAATCCGGGTCGCCTTCGAAAGACATGCAGCCGGGGGAGGTTTCTGGGCTGTTGGCGGACAAATCGGAGTGAGCCAGAAGCTTGCCCAGATCGAAAACAACGACGTCTTTGGTGGTGTCAAACTCAGTGAGGGTGACGACGGGACGATTCGGGTTCTTGCACTCCTTCTCTGGAGTGGAGTCGGGAAGTGCGGATGCACATCCAGTGCTGCCGAGGTGAACCGGAAATCCTGAGGCACCAGTCCGCATCCGCATGGGCCCATTTGTTCCTGAGAGTGCGCTCGCATTTGCGGACCGCACGGCAGAGATTGCCGTGGTTGTTGGTTTTGGAGCAATTGCAGCAACTTCCGCGCGAAGGAATTTGTAACCGTTCTGCCAGTTCCACTCCATCGCGGTCATGTTGAGGGGGGAAGGGGCATCGGAACTATCGATGTGATCCAGATCGAATGGAACGCCAAGGGTAAAACGCAGTCCAACGTAGGTCCCGGATGCAACCGTGCCGGTTGCTTCCCGATGCATGGCGGAGTTTCCATTGCGGCAACTGCCGCTCGCGTCCTCAAGATCAATGAGCGCCAGGGATTTGTACTGCCATACGCCATCCTGATCGAGGGTTATAGGGACTGCTGAACCATCGGCGCGGAGCAGTTCGATCTGGGAGACAAAGAATCTCAGGTCAGCCGGGGTGATGGTACTAGCTTTACTGCCCACGCCTTCATATTGGCTGCCGCAGGCAAAGGCCTTGCCGGCCAAGAGGCCCTGGAACTGAATCCGCACCGGTTGTGTCGTGGTGGCGGCTGATTGGGCCCGAGCGATGGCTACCGAAAGCAATGGCAGCAGAATGCAGAACAGGCCTGCCTTCATAGCGGCTGCTTGAGCGTTGGTAAAGTTACGGGGGTTCATATCTCCCTCACAATAGCTGCAGCAAGTGAGCCGCAATTGCGGACGACCGTGAATCGCCGATGCGATTCGCGAGTCCTGCTGCGAACAGGCGGAAAGGCGCGGGCTACACCCGGCATGGGCTGAGCGCACGCGAAGAGTTCTCAGAGACAGGGAGGATCAGGCGATAAGAGCGGGAGGGCCACGTTTCTGATGGCTTAGGCAGATAGAGGCGCGATGCGGAGTTTCACTGTACGCAGAGACTCCCGGGTAATGCATCATGGCGCCATAGACGCGGCTGGCACCCACAAGAAAGGAGGTGTAACTAACGATTGCCAGGTGTGGGAAGATTGGGCAACGGGAGGGAGTGCTTTGGAACCTGGTTTGACCCTGTTCAGAGTCACCGTACACGGTCATCATCAAGCAATGATGCTGCCCCGTGCGACGGCAGCAAGCGGGAAGCTGGGAGTCACGGCTCGCAGCAAAGGCGGGTGCCATCGGCATGTAGCCGAATAGCAATACCAGCATTGCCGCGACAATCCGTTGCATACGGTTGCAGCATACACCGTTTCGGCCGCCATTCGCCAGAAAATCAACTAGCAGCTAAGCCGAGCCTGCACTCCGCGAACCAGGATCCCCGAGTTACAACCAAGTTAGGGAGCGCTGCAGATAGTTAGGACTAACTGCTTCGCCGCAGCGGCAACACCGTGTACACTCACTGCATGCGGCGGATCGCGGCACTTTTGCTGCTGTGCGTTTTTGAAGCACTGTTGCCATCGGCGACAGTGGCAGCACTCGGCACGCCGCAACAGCCCCTGCCTATCTGCTGCCGTGCGCACGGCGCTCACGGATGCGTGATGGGTTCCATGGCCAATGTATCTTCCGATACAGGGCCGACGCTGCGCCAGCCGGCCTGCCCGTTTGGGCAGAGTCTTCGTGCCATCACCACGGTTACTTTCTCTGCGGATTTCACTATCCGCACCAGCTTCGCCCTCGTCGCCGCTAACATCGACCGGCAGTTGATTGCGGATGCTGTCGCAACGCGCATACTTCGCCGCTCCGCTCCCCGCGGGCCGCCCTCCTCCTTTACCGTCTAGCAGGCCGCGGAAAAGGTCCCGTTGGGGAGGAAACTATCCCTCAGCGGCTAAAGCCGAGTTCATCTCGAAGCAGTTTGCGTATCGGCTGATAGCCGTACCCTTCAGCGAAATGAGCTTTTTCGCGGCGTCTCGATCCCTCTTAGACACAAATCAAAGAGTGCGCACCTACCCCGGTTGTTTTTAGCGAGATATGGAATCCCACAGATCTCAAGCCTTGAATTCCCAGGGCAGATGAGAGCTTGGGGATCGGGCCGCCCTCGGGAAGGGTCCTCGGGTTCCGTGGATGGGGCAGGTTTTCAAGCTCTTCTTGGTTGCACAACGCACGGAGGAAGAAATGCGCGTTCGCTACTTTTATCGATTTATCCTCACGATGGTCGCTGTCGTGTGCTTTCCGGCGGCGCAGGCGACCGTGTTGGTGGCCGTCCGTGGAGTTGTCCACGACCCTAGTCATCGTCCGATTGCCGGCGCGAGCGTCAACCTGCACGCTGCCGACTCCGATTTCGTGGAAGACGAAAAGACGAACAGCAACGGAGAGTTCAGCTTCTCTGCTGTTCCTCCCGGGGTTTACATCATTACCGTCACGCAGGCCGGCTTCAGCACGGTGAAAGAAACCCTGACCGTGGCCTCCAACACTTCGCCGGTTCTGCACTTTGAGTTGGAAGTTGCCGCGGTACAACAGTCCGTCACGGTCGCCGCAGCGACTTCCCAGACCAACGTGGACAGCATCACGCCGACAACTCTGGTCAGCCGTGAGGACATTGCCCACACACCAGGGGCGGATCGCACCAACAGCATGGCGATGATCACCGACTACGTGCCCGGGGCTTACATGACGCACGACATGTTGCACATGCGCGGCGGACATGAGCTGAGCTGGATGATCGATGGGGTGAATATTCCCAACACCAACATCGCCAGCAACATCGCTCCTCAGATCGACCCCAAGGATATCGACTACCTCGAGGTGGATCGGGGGAGCTATCGGGCCAGCGTGGGCGACCGTACCTATGGCGTCTTTGACGTAGTGCCGCGTACCGGATTTGAGCGCAACCGCCAGGGTGAGCTGGTACTTACGGCGGGCAACTTTTACCAGACCAATGACCAGCTTAGCCTGGGGGACCATTCGCAAAAATTTGCCTGGTACACCAGCCTCAATGGAAACCGCAGCAATTACGGATTGCAACCGGCGATCGAGACCCCCATTCATGACGCCAGCAACGGTTATGGGGGGTTTGGTTCCTTGATCTACAACCCTGATGCGTCCAACCAGATGCGCCTGGTGGCGCAGGCACGCGCGGATTACTACCAGATCCCTTACGACCCTGATCCCGACGATTGGCAAAACCAGCTTTACGATTCGAGCGGTCTGCGCGACGGAGAGCATGAGACAGATGCCTATGCTGCGTTTACCTGGGTACACAACTTCAACACTTCCACCTTGCTGCAAGTGTCGCCCTTCTATCACTACAACGACGCCAAGTACGATCCCAGTGCAGACGATCTGCCCACTGCTACGACCTCTGACCAAACGGGAAACTATGGCGGGGTGCAGGCATCCATCGCGACGCTAGTGGCGAAGAACGCGCTGAGCGCCGGGTTTTATGCCTACGGACAGCACGAGCATGATGTGTTCGGAGTGGTCTTCAACGACGGAAGCTATCCGAATTTTACCCAGCCAGAGCAAGTCAGTGGCGGAGTGGAAGAGTTCTACGCTGAGGACAGCTACAAACCCACGACGTGGCTCACGCTCATCGGTGGATTTCGGCAATCGAACTTTCAGGGTTCTTTCTCAGAGAGCGCCATGTACCCGCGGGTGGGCGCCGCCGTTCTTATTCCCAAACTCAAATGGGTCTTCCGCGGGTTTTACGGGCGGTTCTATCAGCCACCGCCGTTGACTACTATTTCCGGACCGGCCCTGGAATATGCGACCGGCAACAACACCAGCTTCGTTGCCTTAAAAGGGGAGCGGGATGAAGAACATCAATTCGGGGTGCAGATACCGTGGCGCGGATGGCTGCTGGATGCTGATACCTTTCAGACCCGGGCGAACAACTTTCTCGATCACAGCAACATTGGGGAGTCGAGTATCTTCGTCCCCGTCACTGTCCAGGGAGCGCTCATTCAAGCGTGGGAGCTTACGCTCCGCTCGCCATCCCTCTGGCACTATGGGCAGTTTCATCTGGCCTATTCCAATCAGATTGCGCAGCAGATTGGGCCGGTCACTGGAGGGCTGATCTGTTATCCGCCGGATTCGCCGGATTGCGCGGTAGAACCGGGATATTCGGCACTGGATCACGACCAACGCAACACGCTGAACGTAGGGATGAATGGGAATCTTCCTTATCGCGTCTATGGGTCCTTCAATGTTTACTACGGTTCGGGCTTCTCCAACGGCTATCAGGATCCGCCGTCCCCTTATTCTGCCGCCTACCTGCCGGCACACACATGGGCGGACTTGGCAGTCGGTAAGGAGTTCGGGGAGAATCTCTCGGTTTCTGTGCAGGCGTCGAATATAGGGAACACCCGCGTGTTGCTGGATAACAGCCTTACGTTTGGAGGGTTTCACTATAACGACCCGCGGCAGATTTATGGGGAGGTGCGGTATCGATTTCACTTTTAAAAAGGGCTTCTGCTTTTATGGCGGAGGAACGGACTTGAACCATCTTGCGATTTGATTTGCGAAAATGAGGAGGATGAATAGTATGCAACTGCGTAAGAGTTTCGGTGTCACATTGGTTCTGCTTTTAGCTACCAGTGCGTTCGCAGCGGATCGGGTGCCCGATGGAGTCCAATCGCGCAAGTCAGATGTAGGCGTTAGCGTTTTGACGGACGCAAAGGGGATGACGCTCTATACATTTGATAAGGATACCGACGGGAAGTCGGTCTGCAATGGTAACTGTGCAAAGAACTGGCCGCCTTTGACCGCAGGACCTGATGCAATGTCCAAGGGGGACTGGACGGTGGTAACCCGGGATGACGGTTCCAAACAGTGGGCTTACAAGGGTAAGGCGCTTTATACCTGGGTTAAAGACACCAAGCCTGGGGAGACAACCGGCGATGGCGTTGGCAACGTCTGGCACAACGCAGTGCCGTAAGAGGATCCCCAGGCCCATAGCTGAGAAGATAAAGATCGCGGAGGTGCGCATGTCGCTGTGCGCCTTACCGCAGAGCCAGAAGTGCGGTCTATGGTTCACTTTTAGAGCGGGTTGTTGTTCGCGCTAGGAGTGGCTTGAGGGAGAGGTGCACCGCAGGTCCCATGGCTACGCTGCGCTCCGCTCCCACGGCAAGGCAGGACAGGCGACGTTGCTCCTCTCATAGAAAGTGAACGAAGGAATGGAGACCAGACGAGGCTTCTTGAAGGCAGCGGTCGCCACGTTCATGTTGCCAGAAACGATGATCCCTCGCGCAGAAGAGTCGCCAGGCAGACTATCGCCATCAAGCGTCGACGAGGAGAGCTTTATCCGATGGTATGACGTCGATCGGAGCATAGTGAACCTGGAAAACGCTTATTGGAACGTAATGTCACGGCCCGTGATGGAGGAATACTGGAATCAAACGCAATTTGTGAACCGCGTCAATGTTCCGTTTGTCCGTGGCGTTCTGCCCTCGCCGGCTCTGCCTGCCGAGTTGTTGAAGGTACGCGCCGCAGTCGCCGGTTTAATCGGAGCTGAGATCGAGGAGATCGCTCTGACTCGATGCGGAACAGAATCCCTGCAGGATCTCATAACGGGGTATCGCCATTTGCTTCCCGGGGATGTTGTGGTCTACAGCGATTTGGACTATGACTCCATGCAAAATGCGATGTTTTTCCTGAAAGAACGGCGCGGTGTGGAAGTTGCGACATTCAGCATCCCCGAACCTGCTACCACTGCCAACATCCTCGCCACCTACGAAGACGTCTTAAAGAAGACGCCACGGGCGAAACTGATGTTGGTGACACATCTTTGTCACCGGACCGGCCTGGTGATGCCAGTGAAGGAAATCGTCGCACTCGCGCAGCAGCATGGAGTGGCCGTCATTTTGGACACCGCGCAAGCGGTTGGCCAGATGCCGGTCAAGGTGAACGACCTCGGGGTGGACTTCGCTGGATTCAGCTTGCACAAGTGGGTGGGTGCTCCTCTGGGAACTGGGGCGGTCTACATCCGGAAGACTAAGCTCTCGGACATCGAAATTTGCCTCGGAAATCGTGAAGATCCGGCCACGGAGGTGGCATCCCGGGTCTATCCGGGAACCTACAATTTTGCCGCTACGTTAACGGTGCCCAGAGCCGTCGCGTTTCACAACGAGTTGACCGTAGAGCGGAAACAGGCTCGGCTGAAGTTCTTAAGAGACTACTGGGTAACCCGCGTAAGGGACATCGAAGGGCTGCAGATTCTGACTCCGGATGAGCAGGGAAGATATGGAGCGACGACGTCATTCCGCTTGAAGGGCGTGCACAGTTTCGGAGATGCGAAGAAGGTGCAGATGGTTCTGGTAAACAAGCACCGGATTCTTACGGTGGCGCGGACTGGAATTACGAATGGGGCTGCCATCCGTGTGACACCTGCACTGTATAACACCACTGCTGAATTGGATCAGTTCGTCGGCGCATTGCACGCGGAAAGATGGTCTTTTACCTGATGATTGCCGCGGCATTGGGGAGCTTGCGGATCCGCATTTGGCGGCGTGTTGAGGGAGTGGCCCTTCGCTCCCTCGGCTTGCCGGGGCAGGCAGAGTGACAAGGGGTAGGGCGGCGACTTTTACTGTCAGATCGGATGGAAAAGAAACCGCTGGCCCCTGCGGTAGTCGTTTGAGGAAAGGCACACCGCACGTCCCTTTTCGCAAGGTGGGCGAGAGGCTCTAGGATAGTGGTAGAGGGAACGATGCGGGGAATGCTTAAGGGGGTGGTTTGGCCTTCTGTGATGTTGCTTGGCTTCGGCCTTTTGCTGGGGTGCCGGGGCGGAGACTCTGGTGGGGATGAGCAGTCCAATGCCATCCCGGCCCAAGAGGCTACCTACCAGCTCAGGGGCATAGTGGTTAGCTCCGATGCGGCTAAAGGGGTGGTTACGGTTGATTCGGAGGCTATCCCCGGCCTTATGGGCGCTATGATCATGCCCTACAAGCTTTCTCAGCCTGGTGTTGCTACCGAACTCCATCCGGGAGACCACATTACGGCTCGACTGCGAGTCACAGAGTCCGGCAGCATGATTGATCAGATCGATGTGACGGCGCAGGCCAAGCCGGACTACAAGCCAAGCAAATCCTATAACGTTCCCGCACCGGGGCAGACGGTCCCCAACTTCAAATTTCTCAATCAAAGCGGGAAGGCCATCGATGTCGACCAGTTTCGGGGCAAAGTGCTGCTGGTCACCTTTATATACACGCGATGTCCCTTGCCGGATTACTGCATCCGCATGAGCCGCAATTTTGCCACTATCCAAAAGCAGCTTGCCGCCGATCCCCGACTCTCCAACAAGACTCACCTGCTCAGCATCAGCTTCGATCCTGCGTATGACACGCCAAAGGTACTGCATAGCTACGGCAGCACATACGCCGGCAGCGAGGCGTTTGCGCACTGGGACTTTGCCACGCCCCCGCCCGCGGAACTGGATGCGGTGGAGCAATTTTTTGACGTCGGCGTGAGCCCGGGGAGCAACAACACCTTGACCCACTCGCTTTCCACCGCAGTCATCGCGCCCGACGGCAAGATCTTTCGCTGGTACCCAAGCAATGACTGGACCCCCTCCGCCGTGGTTGACGACGTCAAGCAGGCTGTTGCCCAATAGACGTCGCCATACCTTGCGCTAGTTCACCCGCTGGTTTAAAAGGAAGCTATGATTCTCGTGCTCATGGGGGTAACCGGGTCCGGCAAAACCACGATTGGCAAACTGCTGGCTGCAGAAACAGGCTGGCGGTTTGCTGACGCCGACGACTTCCATTCCGACGCCAACAAGGCCAAGATGCATGCCGGCATCCCGCTGACGGATGAGGATCGCAAGCCCTGGCTGGCCACACTGCACCAGTTGTTGCTGGGCTGGTATGAAGGGGGGACCAGCGGCATCCTGGGCTGCTCGGCCTTGAAACAGAGCTACCGGGATGCGCTCACCCCACAGATTCCGGCGCTCAACATCCGGTTCATCCTGCTCGAGGTCTCGCGCGCGGTGCTCGAAGAGCGCCTCAAGGACCGCAAGAACCACTACATGAATCCGGACCTCTTGCAGAGCCAACTGGACACCCTCGAGGTCACGCCCGACCTTATGCGCGTCTGCGCCGAAGGGTCCCCGCGGAAGATCGTGGAAGAGATCCTGGACAAGATCCTGACGGTCGAAGGCAAGACTACCGTTTAGAGTAAAATCAGGGTGTGATCACTCTTCTTCATGTCGAGGTAGAAACGCCCCGCAGCTTGGTCCTGAATCCTCCCCTAACCGATGCGGAGTTCGAAGCGCTCTGCGCGGCTAATGATCTCGTTTACTTTGAGCGTACGAGAGAGGGAGAGATCCTGATGCACTCACCCGCGGGAGGATTTACCAGCCGAGGAAATGCCGAGATTGGTGCGCAGCTCCACTCCTGGTGGAAGACCCACCAGCTGGGATGGGTCTACGATTCCAGCGGAGGCTTTTTCCTTCCTGACGGCTCCATGCTGAATCCGGATGCCGCTTATGTGCTACCGCAGAAGCTTAAGGGATTGACCAAGGATGATCTGACAGGCTTCCCCTATCTTTGCCCTGATTTCATCATTGAGTTGCTTTCCCCCTCAGATAGCGTGCCCAAGGCGAAGCAGAAGATGGAGCGTTGGATAGAGAACGGCGTGGCGCTAGGCTGGTTGATCGATCCGGATAAGAAGACGGTCTACGTCTATGAACCTGGCCGCGAGGCAGCCGCCGTATCCGACAAGACGGTCAAGGGAAGTGGTCCCGTGGAAGGCTTCACTCTCGACTTGGACGAGCTTTGGCGCCGCTATGAGATCTAGGCTTCGCGGAGATAACCGCTCTTAATGGCGAAAATTACTGTTCTGTTCGGTGTTGTTCTAATCATTCTTGGCGTGGCGAGCTTTGTGCTCACCGGCAACAAATTTCCCACCTCGCTCATTCCCGCTGCTTTCGGGATCCTGCTGATTACCTTCGGCAGGATGGCGGAAACGCCAGTGGCGAAGCGCCGTATGCTGTTCATGCACATAGCGGTTACGGTAGGTTTGCTGGGCTTCCTGGCCACCGCTCCGGCACTGGTTCAGGTGGTGCAACTTTTCAAGGGCAAGCTCTTCCCATATCCGGCAGCTATTGAAGAAAAAGCAGCGATGTCGGCCCTCATGCTCATCTATGTACTACTGTGTGTGCGCTCATTTATCACCGCGCGCCGCGCTAGAGTGTAGTCCAGGGGTTTTTTGAGCGTGAGCTTGCGATCCAGCGCGGGAGCGGGGATGTCGATCCGCGCCGAACGGAGTACCCGCACGCGTTCGGATAGCAGCGGCGGCACGACCGAGCCTAAGAAGAAAAGGCCACCGCTACGCAAGGTGCTGCCTGAGATCTGGACCTTGATCAAGCCGCGGCGATGGCTGCTGGCGTTCGGGTTCGTGCTCATGGTCATCAACCGGGTTTCCGGCCTGGTTCTGCCTGCGTCGACGAAGTTCCTGGTCGATAATGTCCTGGTCAAAAAGCAAGCCGAGAAACTGCCCTGGATCGTGGGCGCGGTTCTGCTGGCGACGACCATCCAGGCGATTACTTCGTTTTCCTTGACGCAGCTACTCTCGAAGGCCGCCCAGCGGCTGATTGCCGACCTGCGCATGCAGGTACAGCAACACATCGGGCGGCTCTCGGTCAGCTTCTATGACGCCACGCGCACGGGCGTGCTGGTGTCGCGCATCATGACCGACGTGGAAGGCGTGCGCAACCTGATCGGCACCGGGCTGGTTGATTTTGTCGGGGGCATGCTTACCGCGGTGCTGGCCTTCTTTATCCTGATGCGGATCAGCGCGGAGATTACGCTGATCTCCTTCGCTTTCGTGCTTACGTTTGTCTTCGTGCTGCGCAAGGCTTTCGGCGTGATTCGTCCGATCTTCCGCGAGCGCGGCCGCATCAATGCCGAGGTTACGGGGCGGCTGACCGAGTCACTGGGCGGAGTGCGTGTGGTCAAGGGCTACCACGCGGAAGATCGCGAAGCGGGAGTCTTTGCCAGCGGAGTGGAACGGCTTTATCAGAACGTGGTCCGCTCACTCACCGCGACCTCGCTGCTTGCGCTGGCCGCGACGGCCATTCTCGGCATTGTCGGCGCCACGGTGATGTGGCTCGGCGCCCGGCAGGAGATGGCTCACAAGATCACCCTGGGCGATTACTTCACCTACACCATGTTCCTGGCTTTTATGGTGGCCCCGGTTTTTCAGGTGGTGAATGTGGGTACCCAGCTGACGGAGGCTATCGCGGGCCTCGACCGTACCAGCGAGATCCTGGCGGAAAAAGAAGAGGACGACGAGCCCGGGCGCACCGTCGTCATGGGGCCGATTGTCGGCGATGTGCGGTTCGAGGATGTGCGCTTTTCCTATGACGCGGACAAGCCCGTCCTGCACGGTATTTCATTTCAGGCCAATCCTGGCACCGTCACCGCGCTGGTGGGGTCTTCGGGATCGGGCAAGTCGACCATCATCAGCCTGATCTGCGCTTTTCATAAGCCTGATTCCGGCCAGGTGCTGGTCGATGGGATTGATCTTTCCACGGTGCGCCTCAATAGCTATCGCAGCCAGCTTGGGGTGGTGCTGCAGGAATCGTTTCTTTTCGACGGAACCATCCGGGAGAACGTGGTCTTCTCTCGTCCCAATGCGACAGAGGAGCAGTTTCTCTCGGCTTGCTCGATTGCCCGGGTGGATGAATTCGCCCTGCGCTTTCCTGAGGGCTACGACACGATTGTGGGTGAACGGGGAGTGAAGCTTTCCGGCGGCCAGCGGCAGCGGCTCTCGATTGCGCGCGCGATTCTGGCCGACCCGCGGATTCTTATCCTGGATGAGGCGACGTCTTCGCTCGACTCGGAATCGGAGGCCATGATTCAGAATGGTCTCAGCTACCTGATGCAGGGGCGGACTACGTTTGTGATCGCGCATCGCTTGTCGACTATCCGCAGGGCGGATCAGATTCTTGTGGTCGAGGGTGGGCTGATATTAGAGCGCGGCACGCACTCTACTCTTTATGCGCTGGAAGGGCGTTACCACGACTTGTACACCCGCCAGCATGGGCTGGAGGCCAACCGCTTCCTCGCCCCGGGCGAAGGCGAGAAGTTGTTTGAAGAGCTGAAGTAGGGTTCAGGGAAGCGCAGATCTTTGCAGGCAAAGAAAAAAGCGCAGGGGCAAAGCCCTCATTGCCGAGGCCGGTACGGCCCGGCTAAAGCCGTGCCCTGATACAAAACATCAGTTTTCCGCAGGCTGTAAAGGCATGCCCCTGATACAAAGCCTCAAAGCTTCAGTAGCGAGACAAGGCGCTTGGGTGCAGCTTGTATATAGCTCCCACGAATCAGTTCTTTAACCTCGGTCCAATTCAGTGTCGCCAGGTCCATGCGGAGAGCAATCCAGCCTCTTGATCCGATGTACGCGGGCAGGTAGAACCGGCTGGGAGCTGATTCGACCAGGAACGTGTTCTCGCCGGGCAAGACCTTACAGCAAACGCTGATGAGATTATCACCGTGATGGTTGTTGAGGTAATAGGCGAAGGTCTTCTTGCCCACCAGATAGGCGACATGAGAATGCTTTTGCTCACTGCGGGTCTCGGGCAGGGCAAGACAGATTTCCGTCAATGTACGGAGGCGGTCCGGTTGGCTTGATTTGCGGGTCATAGCGTTGGTGGCGTCAAAAGTTAGTGACTAGGCGGAGGCCGAAGTTGTGCGCCGGCCCGATGGAGTTGCCAGAGAACAGACCTCCAAAGTAAATCACGTTGAGGCGGTTGTTCAGGTTTCCGCCGTCTGCCTCGAAGCGCACATGGACGTTGCCTTCCTGGTAGAGGTCTACACCGGCGAAGGCTTGGGAAGAGAACGTGGGTCTCACTCGGCTGCGGGCAAAGTTGATGCGTCTCACGACCGGCTCACCGTACTCCTGCAATGCCCAGACGGTCCGTGACCCTGATGCGCAATTGGCCGCCATGGTCTTGTGCGAAAGCTTGCCACGTCGCCGCGGCCAGCATCATAAGGAAGAGACTGACCAAAGGGGATCGCTTCATCGCAGATTCAATCTAAACGGAGCTGTGGTGCGGAAGATAAAAAAGCTGTGTTAGAGTCACAGCGGATCAATCAAAGAGATCAGCGCTAAGAGGAGAAACAATGGGAAAAGCACTGGGGATCACCTTGGAAGAAGCGCGCCACATCATTGCGGCAGCTACCAAGAAGGCAAACGAGATCAACGTGATGATGAACATCGCGGTCGTGGATGAGGGCGGCAACCTGGTTGCCTTCGAGCGTATGGATGGAGGCTGGATCGGCAGCATCGACATCGCGCAAAAGAAGGCGTTTACGGCGAGGGCTTTTGATTTGGATACCAAGTCGCTGGGCGAGAACTCGCAGTCCGGCCAGCAGTTTTTCGGGATCCATGCTTCGAACAACGGGAAGATCATGATCTTCGCGGGGGGTATTCCGATTAAGCGTGGTGGACATGTGGTGGGGGCTATTGGGGTGAGTGGCGGGTCGGGTAAGGACGATCATAGCGTCGCCGAGGCGGGGGTTGCGGCGGTTAAGTAGAAATCGTTGGCCTGAGGAGTTGTGGAGGGGGAGAGGCGCACCGCAGAGCCTGCTCTGAGCGAAGTCGAACGGGTCCCTCGGCTTCGCTCCCACGGCACGCCGGGGCAGGCGGGATGACAAGGGGGAGGGTAGCGCTCACCTTTGCAGCAGTTACAAGGGATGGACAGAGCCGCAGATTGTCCGCGATTTTCCCGCAGCTCTTCCCCGGCGGTCAGCCGCCGAAGGTGTAGCGCAGGCCAAACCTTGCTACCCGGGGGGTGCCTAGGGTGGGCAGAGGGGTTTTGCCGACGATGATTCCGCGATCGAAGAGGTTTTCTCCGCTGGCGAAGAGAGAGATGTTGTGGCGGAACTCGTGGGCTGCATATGCGTCCAGGCGGAAGTAGCCGTTGATGTAGTAGTTATTCGCCGTGTCATCAAATTGATGACCGCTGACGCGTCCCTGAAAGCTCAGAAAGCCCAAGCGGCGCTGGGTAAAGCCAACTTGCGCGGTGCCCATGTTGCGAGCTACCTCAGGAATCCAATTGCCTACCAGGTTTGGCTGCTGCTGGAACTTGGTCACTGTGGCATCCGCATATTGGTAGCCTCCATCCACCGAAATCCAACGGGCGGGGCGTGCGGAGTAGTCGAGCGAGATGCCGCGGCTTTCAATCTGACCCAGGTTCGCGCGCATCAACGTCTGCGAGGTCGGGGTTGTGCTGACGGTCAAAGTGGTAATCGGACGATTGACCTGGGTAAAGAAATAGCTGACGCGCACGCTGGATCCGAATCTATGCAGGTCGGCCTGCAAGCCGGTCTCCCAGCCGGTTGCCCGCTCAGAGCGCAGATTCGGGTTGGGTAGAGTGACTTGCTGCCCGACCTGGGTTTTCGCGTAGAGCTCGTCTTCGTTGGGCGAACGAAAAGCGCGGAAGCCGGATGCACTGAGGGCCAAGGATTGCGTGATGCGGCGCGTCACTCCCAATCGCGGGTCAAAAGGAGTCTGACTGAACGAGGGCGGGTTGCTGGGGCCGGTCGCGGTGGCGAACTGGTTGACGTCGTAGTTGGAGAAGTGATCGATTCGCGCTGAACCGCTGAAGGTCCAATTTTTGGGGGTGTACAGCACCTCGCCATAGACTCCGGTTTGGCGTTGCTTGGCAGCGGTGTTGGAGACACCTCCTTTGCCGGTGTAAATCGTCTGGTAGCTCGCCGCGCGAATGTAATGGGTGTCCGCCCCGGCGAGCAGCAGCAGGTTAGAGGCGATGGCGTGATGCCAGTGGCCGGCTACTCCCAGCTCATCGGAGGGCTCTTCGGCACTGGTGGTCAAAGTCTCCGCGGTGCGTGTGGCGTTGATGGAGGTAAATCTCTGCCGATAGTGTTCGGCGGTGCCGTAGACGCGGACGATGAAGTCGGTCAGATCTGCGCCCGCATCATAACGCCAAAGGCGGGTGCCATTGTTTTGTATGGGCGTTCCGTTGTGGCGGGCTTCGTCGAGCGCATTCCCGCGCAGGAAGAGACGCTGGCTGTTGCTCAGGTCACGGTCGAATTGCACCAGGGCGTTTTGGGCATGAACGTTCGATGGCTGGTCGATGGGGCCGCGGTAGGCGGGCGCAGTCAGGATGTAGCCATCGGTGGCGACAGCTCCCCCGGTCACCAGGCCGGACCACTTGCCCAGGGTTAAGCTGCCGAGCAAGGCTCCATTAACCGTGCTCTCCGATCCTCCGCTGGTGGTGAGCCGCAAGGTTGAGTTCTTAGGGCGAAAGGGCTCCACGCTGATGACGCCGCCGATGGCGCTGGAACCGTAGAGGTCCGAGGCGCCTCCACGCACCACTTCTACGGACTGAACGTCCAGTTCCGGAAGCTCCTCCCAGTGGATCCAGCCGCCGTAGGGATCGTTTAGCGGGACCTCATCAAAGACCACCAGGGAGCGGCTAGCCGAGGTCGATCCAAGACCGCGCAGGGAGACACCCTGGCTGGTGGGATTGGCGACCAGCGAACTTGATCTGCGAAAGAGCTCGAAGCCGGGGACGGTGCGCAGCTTGTCGTCCAGCGGCAAAGATGCGGCATGGCGCAGAGCTTCCGCTGTCATCACACGGGTGCTGGCCGGGCTGTCGAGGGAGCTTAATGGCGAGCGGTAGGCGGTGACGGTGACGTTTTCAAAGGGCTGTTCCAACTGGATGCGGAGCGTCGACTGCCCTGCGATGGTCACCGAGGCGGGTGCGAAATGCGAGGCTTGGATGGCCACTGTTCCGGCGCTCGCGGAGAGCGTGAATGTGCCGTCGGAGCCGGTGGTAGCCAGTAGATCTCCCGAACCGCTGGTGATTTGCGCGCCTGCGATGGGATTTCCGGTTGAGTCGACAACCACACCCGTGACTGCGGCGGAAGCAACAACGGGAGGTTGTGGTTGCGGAGGGGTTGTTTGTCCAACACCGGCCGAAGCGCAGAGAAGCAGTCCCACGAAGAGAGCCCTAGTGACCGCGGGCAGCAGGCATCTCCGGGCGGGAGTTGACCAGGCAGATTGGTCAGGCCGGAGTAGCAGAGAGCGTAGCCTTCTTCGAGGAAACAGAGCGTTCATGGGTATGAAGGTCCTGATTGAACATGCTGATCGCCGCTAGACTTCTATGGTACCGTGGCTGTCTTCGGACTTGGTTGATAGAGTTAGGCCGGTTGTTTATCCAGGGAGTCCGGTCTCGATAGAAATGTGCGTTTCTCTACCTGGTGTACCACTTGAGCAGAGGGAGCAGACTGCTGTAATTGTCGGTCCACAGGCGCACGTCCGGTCTCACGGGCGTCGGGAAGGCGTTGTTGACGACTTCTGGTTGACTTAAGAATGCCTGGTTGGTGGTCACCAGAATCCAATCCGCGTAGTACAAGCCATTCTGCTCGTCACCATGGGAGTGCACGGACAGGGCGTAGAGCCCGGCATCCTTGGCGAGCGCGGCGACCACGGGCTCCAGATCGACGTACTGGTTGGATACGTGGAAGACGAGGATTCCATCCGGCTGCAGATGGCGGCGATAGAGTGCCAGCGCCTCGCGGGTTAACAGATGCACCGGGATGGCATCCCCGGAAAAGGCATCGATGACTATCACGTTGAAGCGCTGCGGGGCTTCAACGGCTAGGGACAAGCGGGCGTCGCCCAGCACCACGTCGGTTCGCGCGCCGCTGTCGTGGAGAAACGTGAACCAATGCCTCGCCAGCCGCTCGACCAGCGGATTGATCTCGTAGAAGCGGATGACGTCACCGGCGTTGCCGTAGGCTGCGACCGTTCCCGTCCCCAACCCGATCACCCCGACGCGCTTGGGATCTTGCCCACAGCACAGCCGCATGGCCAAGCCCAGGCCAGAGTTGGTTGCGTAATAAGTTAAGGGCTGGTTGAGAAACTGTGGCGCGAACCACTCCGCGCCGTGCTCGATGGTTCCGTTGAGCAGTTGACGGTCGGTATCGGACTGCGGTGGCAGGTGCGTTTCCCTAACCCGCAGTGTTCCGTAGAAATTGCGCATCAGGGCGACCGCATCGTCGTCGTATTGTCGGATCTGGGTGCTCAGCACCACGATGGCGGCGGTCACGCCCGCCACCCAAATCATGCGCAGCCCCCAACCGTCATGCCAGGTCGCCGCCAAGGCGATCAAGGCGACCACCACGAGGGTGCAGGCGAGATCATAGTTGGCGGGCAACACCAGTGGAGCGATCACCCCGACCAACAGGGTTCCGGCCGCGCTTCCCGCCGCGGCGACGAGATAGAACCTGGTCATGCCCGAAGTATCCGGGCGCCGTGCATACAGCTCACCATGGAGAAAGAAGCAGGTCACAAAGAGTGCGATCAGGAACAGCGGGACACTCACCATGATGGGCAGTTGGGTGCGAATGTCCCGCAGCACGTAAGCCATGGATGCCACGGCCACCAGCACCAGCCGCAACCCCAAAATGGACTGGCGTATAAGCTGCCAGGCTCCTTGAAAGGCCAGGATGAACGTTAGGAGATACAGGCCCAAGGGCGGCAGCCACAACAAGGGGATGGCAGCGATGTTCTCGCTCATGTGGTGAGTGACCGCCGTCAGCATCATGCCGCCGCCCATGGCGAGCACAAACCAGAAGACTTCCGGAGCGGCGGGGAGATCCTGCCCGACCGGCTCCACAGGAGCAGCGGAAACCGGCCGTCTGCGGCCTTGCCAGGCGATCGCTCCGCAGAGCACGGCGAAGAGCAGAAAGCCCGCACTCCACCAGGCGGTCTGCCGGCTCATGGTCAGGCGGGGCTCGATGAGCAGCGGGTAGCTGGCCAGGGCTAACAGGGATGCAAAGTTGGAGAGAGCAAAGAGCCGGTAGGGTGACTGGCCTTCAAAGGTGCGGGCATACCAGGAATTCAGCAACGGAGTGGTGGCCGAGAGTGCAAGGTAGGGCAAACCGATCACCGTGGCCAGCACGCGGAAGACGGTCAGCGCCGGGTGATAGCTAACCGCGGAAGGCTTGGGGCTGATGTGAACGCCCAGCATCATCAGCGCTGCCGTGAGCAGCAGGATGTGGATGACTGCCTGTTGGGTGGGAGTGAATCTCGACGAAACCCAATGCGCATAAAGGTAACCGAGCAAGAGCGCTATGGAAAAGAAGACCAGGCAGGTGGTCCATACCGCGGAGGATCCCCCGAGAGTGGGGAGCAGCTGCTTGGCCACCATCGGCTCCACGACAAAGAGCAGAAAGGCACTTAGGAAGATGGTGAGCGCGTATAGGCTGCGAAGAAGCTTCATGGCGGTTTACGAGCTTTGCGTGCGAGCGCCGGAGCTCCTGCGGGCACCACAAGGATGTATCACACAAATGCGCATGCCTGCCGGAGAGAGAGTAATGTACCCCGGGGTCACCGATAAATGTAACTAGCGTGATGTAGCCAACGCTGCAAGGGGCCGCTATTGTTCTCTTCGAGGATCAGTTCTGGGGGAGGGCTGCTCTTCGCGCGCCCGTGAGTTTAAGCTCACGGGCGCTTGCTCTTTGCGCCAGACTCAACCCCCGCCACCGGACACAATATAGAATTGAACTCCTTCGGCAACGGTTTGCCGCATCAGGAGAATTTTCGATTATGTCCGAACCGCTGCTAATCGCTCAGAGCAAAGATCCTCTCTACCTGCTGCCGGCCATGTCGAATCGTCATGGTTTGATCGCCGGAGCGACCGGGACGGGCAAGACGGTCACGCTGCAGGTGATGGCCGAGGCCTTCAGCCGCATCGGCGTCCCGGTATTCGCCGCTGATGTGAAGGGCGATCTTTCCGGGATCAGCCAGCCGGGGGTGGAGAACCCCAAGATCGCCGATCGAGTGAAAAAGCTCAACTTGACGGACTTCTCCTTTGCCGGCTGCCCGGTAACTTTCTGGGACGTCTTCGGCGAAGAGGGACATCCGGTGCGAGCGACGGTGTCGGAGATGGGTCCGTTGCTCTTCAGCCGCTTGCTGAACCTGAACGAGACTCAGGCCGGCGTGCTGACGGCGGTGTTCAAGATCGCCGATGACCAGGGACTGCTGCTGCTCGACCTGAAGGATCTGCAGGCGATGCTGCAATATGTCGGCCACGCATGCCAAGGAGTTTCAGACGCAGTATGGCAACATTTCGGCGGCCAGTGTGGGAGCGATGCAGCGCGGCCTGCTGGCTTTGGAACAGCAGGGCGGAGACAAGTTCTTAGGCGAACCGGCGCTCAATCTCGATGACCTCATCCAGACGGATGCCCAGGGTCATGGGGTGGTGAATATCCTGGCGGCGGACAAACTCATCAACTCACCCAAACTTTATGCCACGTTCCTGTTGTGGCTGCTCAGCGAGCTCTTTGAGCGGCTGCCGGAGGTGGGCGATGGGGAAAAGCCGAAGCTGGTCTTCTTTTTCGACGAGGCTCACCTGCTTTTTTCCGACCTGCCTAAAGTGATTGAAGACAAGGTCCATCAGGTGGTTCGGCTGGTCCGGTCCAAGGGCGTGGGTGTGTTCTTCGTTACGCAAAATCCCATTGACGTCCCCGACGGCATCCTGGGCCAGCTGGGCAACCGGGTTCAGCATGCGGTGCGGGCGTTTACGCCGAAGGACCAGAAGGCGGTCAAAGCGGCGGCCCAGACCTTTCGCGCCAACCCCGAGATCAATGTGGAGCAGGTGATTCTGGAGCTGGGGGTGGGCGAGGCGCTGGTCTCCTTTTTAGATGAAAAGGGGACACCGGGGGTGGTGGAACGGGCCCTGGTGTGCCCGCCACGGAGCCAGATCGGGCCGATTACACCGGAGCAGCGGCAACAGATTATCCGCGATTCCGTGGTGGCTGGGGTATACGAGACCGCGGTCGACCGCGAATCGGCGTATGAGCTGTTGAAGGGGCGCGCCGCGCAAACCGTTTCTGCTCAGCAACCTGCACCGAAACCCACGGGCTGGCTGGGGGAACTTACCTCGTTGGGCAGCGGTTCCTCCGGGGGACGGCGGGGGGACAGCCTGATGGAGACAGTGGCCAAGAGCGCCGCGCGCACCCTAGGCAGCACGGTAGGGCGGCAAATCGTGCGCGGCGTGCTCGGTTCGCTGCTGGGCGGCTCGAACCGCCGCTGAGGGGAAGCCCATACACTTCAAAAACCAGTGTTTTTCGGCGGCGTGTGAAGCCCGAATCCCTCAAAAGCCGGCTTATTCGTAGCCTCTTCCCGCCCAACTCGCTTGCTGCGAACGTGGTATAGCCACCTACATATATCGTCGATAACCTCAGCACGTTGGATACCGTCCCTGGTAACCCGCCAGCAACATAATTCCGGGGACAGCGTTCATACAGATCGGGCCGGTACTCAGCCGGCAAGGTTCAGCCAGCAAGGAGCAATCCAATGCGTTCCATCCGCACTTTGCGTACCCTTTTTCTCGCACTTTTGGTATCGATCGTGCCCGCGTCTTCCTTCGCAGGCGTATTCCTTTCCATCACCATCGCTCCCCCAGTGCTACCGGTGTACGCCCAGCCGGTTTGTCCCGGGGACGGCTACCTGTGGACCCCTGGGTATTGGGCCTACGGCGAAGCGGGCTACTTCTGGGTACCGGGAACCTGGGTGCTTGCTCCCCGGCCTGGATTTCTCTGGACTCCCGGCTACTGGGGCTTTGCGGGCGGCCTTTATGGCTGGCATGCAGGGTATTGGGGTCCCCACGTCGGCTTCTACGGCGGGGTTAACTACGGCTACGGCTACGGCGGCGCAGGCTTCTATGGCGGGCGTTGGGAGGGCGGACACTTCGCCTATAACACCGCGGTGCTGCACGTGAACACGACGGTGATCCACAATACCTACATCGACAACACGGTGATTCACAATACGACCGTGATCAACCGCACCAGCTTCAATGGACCTGGCGGCATCAATGCCAGACCCAATGGTCAGGAGCAGGCGGCGATGCGCGAATCCCATGTTCAGGCGACGTCGAGAACAGATGTCCCATGAACATTTCGCCGGCACTAATCGGGCCAACTTCGCGTCCGTCAATGGCGGAAGACCTGCCATGGCCGCGGTCAGCCACCCGATGACGAACGCTAACATGGCTACTCACACGGCCTATAACAACAACAGCAATCGGCCGGCGTACAACGCCAACAATGGCAATCATCCGGCTTACACAACAACACAAACAACGCGTACAAGGCGCCGGTTAACAACGCCTATAAGGCCCCGGCTAACAATCAACCGAAATACAACGAGGCGCCACATCAGAACGCCAGCCAACCGCACCCTGAATCCCATTCCAACAACGGGGGCGGGGAGCACGAACGGCGGTAGCTTTTTCGAAGCAAACAGAATGGCCCGCAGCTTTTGCTGCGGGCCATTCTGTTTTTGGGCCTAGAGTGTTGCGAAGGGGGAAAGGAAACGGCAGGTCCCTCGGGCTTCGCTCCGGGATGACAAGGGGAGGGCAGCGCTCACCTCAGCAGCCGTTACCGAGGGATGTCTGAAATTCGCCAACGCCACCACGTTTGACAGGGGAAATCCGAGGGAGCGTAGTCGAGGGGAGCTGCTGTTTTCTCTCTTGCGATTCGAGTCTTTATTCCTGCCCCAGTTCCTGCAAAAGAAAGGCGTAGTCGAGGGCGATCTCCTTCAGGTAGTCGTAGCGGCCGGAGGCGCCGCCGTGGCCTGCGCTCATGTTGGTCTCGAGCAGAAGGAGATTGTCGTCGGACTTCAATGTGCGCAGCTTGGCCACATATTTCGCCGGTTCCCAGTACATCACCTGGCTGTCATGCAAGGAGGTCTTCACCAGCATCGCCGGATAAGCCTTGCGCTGCAGGTTGTCGTAGGGCGAGTACTGCAGCATGTAGGCAAAAGCCTCTGCCTGGTTAGGGTCTCCCCACTCCTCGTACTCGGCGATGGTCAGCGGTAGCGTGGGGTCGAGCATGGTGTTCATTACGTCTACGAAGGGCACGTGGGAGAGAACGGCCCGGTAGAGATCGGGGCGCAGGTTGGCGACCGCCCCCATCAGCAGACCGCCGGCGCTGCCGCCTTCCATGGCGACACGGCGAGGATCGCCATAGCCATGGGCGGTGAGGTATTCCGTCACCGCGATGAAATCGGTGAAGGTGTTCATCTTTTGCATCAGGCGCCCGGCGTCGTGCCAGGGCTTGCCCATATCGCCGCCGCCGCGGATGTGAGCGTAGGCCATGACGAATCCGCGATCGAGCAGGCTGAGGCGGTTGGAGTTGAAGCCTACGGGAAGGGCATAGCCGTAAGAGCCATAGCCATAGATGTAGAGAGGGTTGGTGCCGTCACCCTTTTTGTCTTTGCGGTAAACGATGGAAACCGGGATGGCGGTTCCGTCCGGCGCGGTGGCGAAGAGACGCTCGGAGCGATATTGCGAGCGGTCGAATCCGCCGGGGACTTCCAGCTCCTTGAGCAAGGTTGATTGATTGGTTTGCACATCGTACTCATAGACCGACGTGGGCGAAACCAATGATTGATACCCATAGCGAAACTTATCGGTTACAAATTCGCGGTTGACGTGCGGATGCGCGCTGTAGGTGGGCTCCGGAAATGCAATCTGGCGCGAAGATGGGGCAAACGCGCCCTGATTGTCAAAGGAGAGGACGCGCATTTGCGGCAGACCATTGGCGCGCTCGACGAGCACGGCGAAGGACTGAAAGAGCTCCAGGTCTTCGAGCATCACGTCTTCACGGTGGGCGATTATCTCGCGCCAGTGCGCGCGGCCCGGGGTGGCGACGGGGGCAGTGACGATGCGGAAGGTTCTGGCGGTGTCGTTTACGCGAATGTACCAAAGCCCGTCGCGGTGGTCGGTGTAGTACTCGATGTTTTCGCGCCGCGGTTCGATCAGGGTCCATTTTCCTTCAGGATCATCGGCGGGCAGGAACTGTTCTTCGCTGGTGGTGTGGCTGGCGCTCTCGAGCACGATGTACTTGCCGTCGCGCGTGCGGCCGGCGCCGATATTGAAGCGCTCGTCGGCTTCTTCGTAGACCAGGACATCTTCGGCCTGCGGCCTTCCCACGACGTGGCGGAAGAGCTGGTGCTGCCGTTTGGTTTCCTCATCCTCAACGGTATAGAAGAGGGTGCGGTTATCAGTGGTCCAGACGACAGAGCCGACGCGCTCGGCCTGGTCGGCGAGGACTTCGCCTGTTTTCAAATCTTTAAGGTGCAGGGTGTATTGCCGGAATCCCGTGGTGTCGGTTGAGTAGGCGAGCAGGTTGCCGTCATCGGAGACGCTAACGGCACCTAAGGCCAGGAAACTCTCGCCGGCCGCCATCTGGTTCATATCCAGCATGATCTCTTCGGCAGCATCGAGGGAACCGCGCTTGCGGCAGTAGATGGGATACTGCGCGCCCTGCTCGGTGCGCGAGTAGTAGAAATAATCCTTGTAGCGGAAGGGCACGGAGACATCGGTCTCTTTGATGTGACTGAGCATTTCCGCGTAGAGCTTCGCCTGCAGCTCTTCCGTGGGCTTCATGACAGCGCGGGTGTAGGCATTCTCCTGTTCCAGAAATGCGATTACTTCGGGGCTTTCTTTTTCGCGAAGCCACGCGTAGTCGTCGGCCAGTTGATGTCCGTGGAGGGTGGTGACGGCTTCTTGGCGGCGGGCGGTGGGTGGCTGAACTGCGGTTGGTTGGGTCGAGGTCATATCTAGCTAAAGGATAACTGGTCCGCCGGGGGCAGCCGGTTGTGCATGCGGTCAAAATGGTGGGCGTCCAGGTCACTCGGTTTCGCTAGCCCGCATCCCACCCATTGAGGAGTGAACTATGCATTTTCCCACTATTTATGGCAAAAGAACGATCGTTCTGGCCGGCGCGATGTTGCTTTGCGGCAGTATGGCCATTGCGCAAGCGCCCCGCGATTCTTCCGGTCCGGCAAGCCAAACCCCGGGGCAGAATCCGAGCATGGATTCGCAGATGAATGGTATGCAGGGTCCAAACCAGCCCACGCCCATGGACAGGATGTTCGTAAGCAGGGCAATGCAGGGGAGCATGGCAGAGGTACAGATTGCCCAGCTGACCTTGCAGAAAAGCAGTAACGACCAAGTGAAGCAGTTCGCCCAACGCATGATCGATGACCATACCAAGTTGAACGAGCAGATGAAGCCGGTGGCCGATCAGCTTGGAGTGACGGCGCCGGACCAGATCTCGAAGAATGATCGTAAGACGATAGCCAAGCTTCAAGGGCTCTCCGGATCGGCGTACGACCAGGCGTACATCAGGGACATGGTCAAGGACCACAAGCAGGATCTGAGCCAGTTCCAGACGGAAGCTTCTTCCGGACAGGACCAGACCGTAAAGGATGCGGCCAACCAGGGCAGCAAGGTCATCGCCCAGCATCTACAGATGGCCCAGCAGTTGGCCAAAGACCAGAACGTGCCCATGTCCGGGCAGTAAGTAGACTCGCACCCTTGTGCTTTTCTGCGCCCGCTTGGCCGGCCCTCCTTCTGAGGGCCGGCAGCGGGCACAACTGCGTCTGAGTACAATGAGGCGATGCGTCTACGCCTGCTCGTGGTTTTTCTGCTTCTTCTCGCCGGTACCAGTGTTTTGCCGGCAGAGCGGTTGCAGGACCTGCCCCAGCCCACAAATTATGTAAGTGATTTTGCCGGCGTGTTGTCGCCGCAAACCCAGGCTTCTCTGAACGCGCTGTGCGCGCAGGTGGATCGCCAGGCGCACGCGCAGATCGCCGTGGTGACGATCAAGTCGCTCGACGGCGAACCGATCGAGAACTTCGCTACTGCACTCGAAGACAAGTGGAAGGTTGGGAAGAAGGGCACGGACCGTGGCCTGCTGCTGATCTTCGCGACGAATGATCGCAAGTACCGCTTCGAGGTGGGGTATGGCCTGGAAGGGATTCTGCCCGATGGCCGGGTGGGTGACATCGGCCGGCAGATGGTGCCGTATCTGCGACAGAACGACTTTGACGGGGCGATTACGATGGCGGTGCAGCAGGTCGCCGGGGTGATTGCGGCGGACGCCGGGGTGACGCTCACTGCCCAGCAACGTCGCGGACCGCCTCCCGTCCCGCAGGCGCAGCCACTCACTCTGGGCCAAGTGGTGGTGTTGGGCTTGGTCCTGTTGGGCGTGATTTTCCTCCTTGCACGCCTGGGTGGTTCCGGCCTGCTCGGCTTCTTGATCGGCATGTTCCTGGGTGGCGGCGGAGGCGGTGGTTGGGGCGGCCGCGGAGGTGGCGGCGGGTTTGGCGGTGGCGGAGGAGATGGCGGCGGATTTGGGGGTTTTGGCGGGGGAAGTTCCGGCGGCGGTGGGGCCTCAGGCAGTTGGTAGGCTGATAACGAAAATTTTGAGCAAGAGAAGGAGAACGTTCGAATGAGACGCGGGCTTTGGGTAGCAATCGCGGCGCTTGTAGTGGTGTTCCTGGCGGTGCTGCTGGTTTTCGGCAGTTATGTGAGCGCGAAGAATCAGATGGTGACCAAGCGGGAGGCAGTCACTGCCTCCTGGGGTGAAGTCAACAATCAGCTGCAGCGGCGCGCGGATCTGATTCCGAACCTGGTAGAGACGGTGAAGGGGTATGCCAAGCAGGAGACGACGGTGTTCGGCGATATCGCGAATGCACGGGCCGGCCTACTGAACGCGCACGGAGATCCGAAAGCCACGATCCAGGCTAACGGCCAGCTCGATGGCGCGCTGGGACGGTTGCTGGCGTTGTCGGAGAATTATCCCGACCTGAAGTCGAATCAGAATTTTCAGCGCCTCTCGGACGAACTGGCGGGCACGGAAAACCGGATCAGCGTGGCCAGAATGCGCTACAACCAGCAAATTCAGGACTACAACACATTCATAGGTCAGTTTCCCAACAGCATTTGGGCCAGTATGGGTGGATTCCAACGGAACAACGATTATTTCCAGGCGAGCCCCGGCGCTCAGAATGTGCCTAAGGTCAGCTTCTAGATCCTGTGGTACCCCACATCTCGCGCAAAGTGCGCCGGGGTGTGGGGCACCCGTCAGGCAAATAAAAAAGCGGGTGCCCGCTCGTAAGCCGGGCACCCGCGCTTTTATTTAGATAACTAGGCGCGCGCGAAGGAAGCGACTGCGCTTGCTTCGTCGTCCTTGACGTCGAAAACGGTGTAGAGCTTGGTGATCTGCAACAGGTCGTGGACCTTTTTGGTGAGATTAAGGAGTTTCAGGTCTCCGCCCTGGTTGCGGACGGTGGTAAAGGCACTGACCAACTCGCCGATGCCCGAACTGTCGATATAGGTTACGTCACCCAGATTGAGCAGGATCTGCTTGGAGCCTTTGGCGAGCAGATCCCGTACGGCGTCGCGCAGCTGCACACTGCCTTCTCCCAGGGTGATGCGACCGCTGCAATCCATAATGGTGATCCCGTCCACCTGACGGGTCTTGATTTTCATGCTCACGAAAACTCCTCCTTAAATTGCGGAACGGGCGGTTCCTAGATGTTTGATGAGGGTAAGTTCAGTGCCGGGCTGCAATTGACGAAAGTGTACCTCATCCATGAACGAGCGGATGAGAAAGATACCTCGTCCTGAGCCGCGCAGCAGATTCTCAGGCGCCAGCGGGTCGGGCAGTGTCTCCGGGTTCAGCCCTTTTCCCTGGTCGGCGATGCGAATGACCAGGGAATCTGCCGTCTGTTCAAACGAAGCAGTAATGTTCTTCTCGGGGTCGTAGGCGTTGCCATGGAGCACGGCATTAACCGCTGCTTCACGGACCGCCATCGCGACACGGTAGATTTCCTCTTCTTCCAGGCCGGCCTTCCTGGCCAACTCTTCCGCGGTCTGTTCCACGCGATTGACGCTGTCAAGCGAGGACTCAAGTGTGTAGGTAACCTTGCTAGCCGGTGATCCACCCAATGCCGACCTCGTATGAAGCGCTGGGCTTTAGCAACTTAAGCCCCATCTGCGCAAGTTTGCTTGGCCAGCGGCCTCATGTCAAGGCACTTCCGCGATAGACAGGCTGACCCCAGGCCGGGGAGGATCGCTCCAGAGAGCAGGAAATCGCCCTAAATCAGCTCGTATCCGGCGAAGAAGTAGCCTATCTCGAAGGCGGCGGTGTCCTCGGCGTCTGAGCCGTGAATGGCATTTTCTTCGATGGAGGATGCGAATTGCTTGCGGATGGTGCCCTCTGCCGCGTCGGCGGGATTGGTGGCGCCCATCAGCTTGCGCAGGTCGGCGATGGCATCTTCCTTCTCCAGCACCATGGCAATGATGGATCCGGAAGACATGAAAGTGGTGAGGGAATCGAAGAAAGGCCGATTAGAGTGCACGGCGTAAAAGCCCTGTGCCTGCGACTTGGAGAGAAACATCTTCTTGATGGCGACGATGTTGAAGCCCGCCTTTTCGATTTCGGCAAGAATCGCGGCCGAATAGCTCTTGCGGACCGCGTCGGGCTTGATGATGCTGAAGGTGCGTTGCACGAATACTCCTATTTTCCGATGACCTTGGCCAATGTTTCGCCGATGGCGGCGGGGGATTGCACTACGTGGATACCGGCTTCTGTGAGCGCCTTCATCTTGTCGGCCGCAGTGCCCTGTCCGCCGGAGATGATGGCCCCGGCGTGGCCCATGCGCCGCCCGGGAGGGGCGGTCTGGCCGGCGATGAAGCCCACGACGGGCTTCTTGACGTGGGCTTTGACATAAGCGGCGGCGGCCTCCTCGGCCGTGCCGCCAATTTCGCCGATGAGGATGATGGACTCAGTCCCGGGATCCTCATTGAGCAGCTTGAGCGCGTCGACGTGGGTGGTGCCGATGATGGGATCGCCGCCGATGCCGATGGCCGTGGACTGCCCAATCCCGCGCTGGGTGAGCTGATAGACGGCTTCGTAGGTGAGGGTGCCGGAGCGGGAGACAATGCCTACGCTGCCCTGCTTGTGGATACGGCCGGGCATGATGCCGATCTTGGCTTTGCCGGGAGAAATAACGCCTGGGCAATTGGGCCCGATCAGGCGCGATTTGGATTTGCTGACCACGCTCCACACCTTGACCATGTCGTTGGTGGGGATTCCCTCGGTGATGCAGATAATCAGCGGCAAGCCGGCGTCTTCGGCTTCGAGGATGGCATCGGCGGCAAACGGCGGGGGCACGAAGATGACGGTGGCGTTGGCGCCAGTCTTCTCGACGGCCTGAGCCACGGTGTCGAAGACCGGCCAGCCCTCGTGCGTGGTGCCTCCCTTGCCCGGCGTTACTCCCCCCACGACCTTGGTCCCATACTCGGCGCAGCCCTTGGCGTGGAAGGTGCCTTCCTTGCCGGTAATGCCTTGCACGATGAGCCGCGTATTTTCGTCCACTAACACAGACATAGATTGCTCCAGAATTCCTGTTCGGGTGCTGTACTCACTTTTTGGCGGCGTAGTCTTTGGCGGCCTTGACTGCCTTGGCGGCTGCATCTTGCATCGTCTCGCCAATGATGAAGTTGAGGCCTGACTGCTTGAGGATTTCGCGTCCCTGCTCCACGTTGGTTCCCTCCAGGCGCAGGATGACGGGAACCTTCACGTTGGTCTTCTTGGCCGCTTCTACGACGCCCTGGGCCAGGGTGTCGACGCGCAGGATGCCGCCGAAGATGTTGATGAAGACGGCCTGCACGTTTTTATCGGAGAGCAGGATCTCGAAGGCGTGCTCGATCTGCTGCTGGTTGGCGCCCCCGCCTACGTCGAGGAAGTTGGCGGGCGAGCCGCCGGCGTACTGGATGATGTCCATGGTGGCCATGGCCAGGCCGGCGCCGTTGACCATGCAGGCGATGTTGCCGTCGAGCTTGATGTAGTTGAGGGCGTACTTGGAGGCTTCCACTTCCAAGGGGTCTTCTTCCGCGGTGTCGCGGAGTTCCTTCAGCTCTTTGTGGCGGAAGATGGCGTTGTCGTCGAAGTTGATCTTGCAATCGAGCGCCACCAGACGGTCGTCGGTGGTGGTGATGAAGGGATTGATCTCCAGCAGGGAAGCATCGGTCTCGAGAAATACTTTGTAGAGGCCGGTCATGAACTTGACCGCGTCGTTAATCTGAACCGGCTTGAGGCCCAGGGCGAAGGCGAGCTTGCGGGCCTGATAGGGCTGGAAGCCCACTGCGGGGTCGATGTAGGCCTTGAAGATCGCGTCGGGGTCCTTGGCGGCGACTTCTTCGATTTCCATGCCGCCGGCCTGGGAGGCCATAAAGACCAGCTTGGCGGTGGCGCGATCGAGCACGATGCCCAGGTAGAGCTCGCGGGCGATGGGTGACATCTCTTCGATGAGCACCCGCTGCACCTTCTGGCCCTGGGGACCCGTCTGGTGAGTCACCAGCTGCATGCCGAGGATGTTCTTGGTGTACTCCTCTGCTTCCTGCAGGGTTTTGGCGAGCTTGACGCCTCCACCCTTACCCCGGCCGCCGGCGTGAATCTGGGCTTTGACTACGACGCCCTTGGCGCCTCCGGTAAAGAGCCGTTTGGCCACATCCAACGCTTCTTCAAGCGTGTTGGCCACCTCACCCTTGGGTACGGCTACGCCGTAGCGCTCAAGGATGTCTTTTGCCTGATACTCATGAATTTTCATTCGTTTGGTCTTTGGACAGAACTTCCATACTAAAGGGATTGGGCTTCGAGGGCAAAGCGGAGCAAAAAGCGATGGTTGGGCTTAGCCTCTCTTTTTCGCGGTTGATCTCCAAGAGAATCGGGTTGGCTCTCGGTGAGGGCCGGTCAGCATTCGCGTGCGGTTCGGTCCACCCAGGACTGACGTCCTGGGATATTTTCAGCCGTCCCTGGCGGGACTCGTCCTTCGCTCTCACCGTAACCCAGGACTACGTCCTGGGCTACTCTCAGCCGTCCCTTCGGGACTGGTTCCGAGTGGAGAGTCTCCGGTGCGGTTAGGATGTTTTTAGGAAGGAATGGTGATGTCCCAGCTGGTAGCGCTGCTTAAGCATGTGGTCGAAGAGCATGGAACCCTGACGCAAGACCAGGGATGCTCGGCGCTCCGGGAGATGCTCGAAGGCGAAGCCAGTGATGTGGAGATTGCTTCGCTTTTGACCGCGCATTGCTACCCGCGGGGCCACTGCTGAGGAGCTAGCCGGGTTTGTTCAGGCGATGCGGAGCATGAGCCGGCCGATCCCCCTCAGCGAAGCGGAACGGGAGCAACTGGTGGATACCTGCGGGACCGGCAGCGATGGCCAGGGAACGTTCAATATCTCGACCGCCGCAGCCCTGGTGGCGGCCGCGGCCGGGGTCAAGATAGCTAAGCACGGCAACCGGGGGCTCACATCGAAGTGCGGCTCCGCCGATGTGCTGGAGGCGCTGGGCATTCCGGTTGAGTTGGAGCCGGAGATGGCAGTGGAGTGTTTCCGCCAGACTGGGTTCATGTTTCTCTACGCTCCGGCACTGCATCCGGCCATGAAGCGAGTGCAGCCGATCCGCCGGGCACTGGGCTTCCGCACCCTGTTCAATCTTGCCGGTCCGCTCACCAATCCTGCGGGAGCGAGGGCGCAGGTGGTCGGCGTGTTCGCTGCGGGAGCCGTTCCCCTGGTGGCCGAGACCCTGGCTCGCCTGGGTGTGAGGCATGCATTCGTGGTCCACGGACGAGATGGCCTGGATGAACTCACGCTGAACGGCGTAAGCGACGTGGCGGAAGTGAGGGAGCAGAAGGTGCGCAACTTTACTGTGGATGCAGGTGAGGCGGGTCTCGCTCAGGCCCCGCTGAGCGCGATCGCGGGATGTGACGCGCGGGGGAACGCATTGCTGATTGAGAAGATTCTGGAAGGCGAGCCGGGGCCGCCGAGGGATGTAGTTTTGCTGAACGCGGCGGCGGCTCTCATCATCGCCGGCCGCGCAGACGATTTTGCCGGCGGTGTCCGCTGCGCCGCCGACGCGATAGACTCAGGTGCCGGTCTGCGGCTGCTGGCGCAGTTGCGCAAAGCAGCAGGCCTGGCCCGGCCGTAAGGGAGTTCGCACCATGTCCATTCAACTGCAACGCATCGCCGCCGGCTGTGCCGCGCTGATTTTCTCCGTGGTTGCCGTTCCTAGCCACGCGCAACAGATCGTGGTCAGCAAAGACAATCGCACCATCGCCGTAACCACCAGCGCCGACGCCAACGCCGATGCGGATACGGTGACGGTGCAGATCGGCTTCGTCGCCTACGGCCCAGACCAGGACTCGGCCTATGCCAACGGCTCCAAAATCTCGAATGCCATCGCGGCGGCGCTCAAGGCGGCCGGAGTTCCGCAGGATGCTATTCAGAGCGAGTCGCAGAGCATTGCCCCGGTGCAGCAGTTTGTCACCCAGGACTGGACACCGGCGGAGAAGACGGAGCGCAAGTTCCAGGTGCAGCAGAGCTGGAACGTGAAGACCGCAGCCGCAAATGGCGCCAAGGTTCTCGATGTGGCGGTGAAGGCTGGCGCTAACCAGAGTGGGCAGATGACATGGAGTGTCGCCGACCAGGATGCCCTGCAGGCGAAAGCGGCAAAGCTGGCGCTGGATCGGGCGCGGCAGATTGCGCAACAGATGGCTTCGGGCCTGAGCGCCACGTTGGGCCCGTTGGTATACGCCAGCAATGAGGCTCCCGCGCGTACGCCGCAACCGCTCATACGGGCGCAGGCCATGATGTCTGCCGCCCCAGCGGCGAAAGAGGTCGAGCCGCTGAGCGTCAGCGCGCAAAAGGTTACAGCTTCCGCCACCGTCTACGCGGTATTCAGTATCCAATAGCGGTTGGCGTCGTATGCTGGGAGGAAAGGGCACCATGCCGAGATATGAGTATCGTGAGCTACGCCCGACGGCCGAGGGCGAAGAGGTCTATCGGCGTTGGCTAGCGCATCTGGATGAGGAATTTACGCGCCACAAGGAACCTCGGCTGCGGGGCGAGATGGTGCGCGACGCGCTGCACCAGATCTACCTCGGCCGCCCCCATGGGGGCAAGCTCAACACCACGCTGATCTCCGAGCTGCCGGGCAATGTGCTGCAGCTTACCCTCGACCCGGCCAACGTGACACTCGAGCCGGAGTACTACGGCGATGTGGACGTGGAGAAATATGCCGAGCGCAAGCCGTTGATCTGGTTCTGGCAGATGTTTGACCGGTCGGCGCTGGGGTTGAACCACTGGCTCGGCTTTCGCTTCCGCAGGATGCTGGCGAAGCACATCTTCAAGCATGTGGGAAAGAACGTGAAGATCTTCCACGGAGTGGAGTTCAGTTTCGGTTACAACCTGACGGTGGAAGACGATTGCATCATTCACAAGTACGTGATGCTCGATGACCGCGGCGAGCTGATCATCCGCAAGGGGACGTCCATCTCCGACTACGCGGCGGTGTACTCCCACTGGCACAGGGCAAACGATTATCTCGATATAGAGAATCGCACCACCGAGGTGGGGCCCGGCACGCGGCTTACCTACCACTCCGCGGTGATGGCCGGGGTGAAGATAGGCGAAGATGCCATGCTGGGGGCCATGGGCGTAGCCACCCACGATGTGCCACCGCATGCCATCTGGGGAGGCGTCCCGGCGCGCGAGATCAAGCGCAAAGAATAGCCCATCGCCAGCCCCACGGCGAAGATTGCAAACCTACTTAGCCGGTGGTCGGCGTGCTACCATCAGGCTTCCGATGCGAACTCCTGAAATTGTCCTGGGGATCTTTCAATTTGTCGTGTTGTTGTTCGCGCTGAGCCTGCATGAGTCGGCACACGGATGGATGGCTTCGCGGCTGGGCGACCAGACGGCACGCATGCTGGGGCGCATTACGCTGAACCCGCTGAAGCATATCGATCCGGTGGGTACGGTCATGCTGCCTCTGGTGGCGTTGGTGACTCGCATCCCGGTGATTGGCTGGGCCAAGCCGACCCCGGTGAACACGCGCAACTTCAAGAATTTTGTGCGTGACGACATTCTTACTACGGTGGCTGGGCCGGTCAGCAACGTGATCGGATCTGTGGTCTCGCTGCTCATATTGATCGTCATCGCCAAAACGTCGTTGGTGGGCTTGGCCTGCGTCCGTGCCGTGGCTCTCGGAGGGTTCAGCCGGCTCGATCCGCAGCTCATGGCCTTGAGCCCGGTGGCCTACCCGCTTGCACTCATTTTCTACTTCGGCATGCTGCTGAATCTGTTCCTGGCCGCCTTCAACCTTCTTCCCTTGCCGCCGCTGGACGGAAGCCACATCTTCCGCCATATGCTGCCCCAGCGATGGCTGCCGGTGTATGACCGCCTGGGGATCCTGAGCCTCTTTCTGATGCTGTTCTTTGGCGGCGGGGTCACCATGGCAATGATTAGTCCGGTACTCGGGTTCTTCCGCGTTTTGCTGCTCTCGATCTGAGTTTTCCGTACAATCGAGCCAGTGAACGAACACTCGCCTCAACTCAAACGCGTGCTGAGCGGCATGCGGCCTACCGGCAAACTGCATCTCGGCAATTACATGGGGGCCCTCTACAACTGGGTGCGCCTGCAGCACGACTACAACTGCTACTTTTTTGTCGCCGACTGGCACGCCCTGACCACCGACTACGCCGACCCGACCAACATCCGGCAAAATACGGTGGACGTGGCGCTCGATTGGCTGGCAGCGGGTTTGGACCCGGAGCGCTGTGTCCTCTTTGTGCAGTCCCTGGTGCCGCAACACGCAGAGCTGCATCTCCTGCTGTCGATGATCATGCCGCTCGGCTGGCTGGAGCGCGTACCGACCTACAAAGAGCAACAAGCGCAGATTACGGAGAAGGATCTGACCACCTACGGCTTCCTCGGATATCCACTACTGATGGCAACGGATATCCTGATCTACCAGGCGGACTTTGTGCCCGTCGGACAAGACCAGGTGGCGCACGTGGAAGTGACTCGGGAAGTAGCTCGGCGCTTCAACCATTTTTATCCCGGGGATGTGAAGCAGATCCTGTCGGGCCCGATTCTGCCCGAACCACAGGTGCTGTTGACTCCGTCTCCCAAACTGCCGGGGACGGATGGGCGCAAGATGTCGAAGAGCTATGGCAACACCATCCTGCTGACGGACCCGGAGCCGGTAGTGCGGCAAAAGCTGAAGACCATGGTGACCGATCCGGCGCGGGTACGGCGGAGCGATCCGGGCGATCCGGACGTTTGCCCGGTGGGTGATTTGCACAAGGTTTTTTCGACCTCGTCGACGTTGGCCAGAGTCTATGAGGGGTGCCGGTCGGCGGGCATCGGCTGCATCGAGTGCAAGGGCTGGGCGGCGGATGCCATCGTCGCCGAACTACAGCCCATGCAGGAGCGGCGCAGACAATATGAGGAGCAGCCCCGCCTGGTGCATGACATTCTGCATAGCGGCTCGGCGCTGGCGCGGGCCCGGGCAGAAGAGACCATGGAGCAGGTGAGGGACGCCATGCAGTTGGTGCACCCGGAGTTTGGAGAGCGCGCGCTATGAGCCAAGATCAGGGTGGGGAAAAGCGCGAGGAAACCGAGAAGCAGCAGCAGAAACGGGAAGCGGCCGAGAGCGCCTCGCCTTACAGCATTTCTGTGGGGCAGGTGTACGACGGGCCGCTGGACCTGCTGCTGGATCTGATCCGCAAGCAGGACATCGACATCTACGACATCCCCATCGGCCGGATCACGGCCCAGTTTCTGGCCTATGTGGAGGGTTTGAAGCAGACCGAGGTGGATGCGGCGGCAGACTTCATTTATGTGGCGTCTCTGCTGATCCATATCAAGAGCCGCATGCTTCTTCCGCGCACGTCGGCGGAGGGGGGCGACGGCGAGCAGGAAGATCCACGGCGAGAGCTGGTGGAGCGGCTGCTGGAGCACGAGCGATTCAAGAACGCAGCGCAGATGCTGCTGCAAAAGCAGCAGATCGAGGCCGCAACCTGGACCAATCCGGCGATTCGGCAGTTTAGTAGCGAAGAGGGAGGCGAGCAGGAGATCGCGGCCGATACGGTCGATTTGGTGCGGGTCTTCCGGGAGATTCTGGATCGGGCCCGGCAAAGACCGGTGCTGGATGTGGATGAGGAGGCTGTGACTGTCTCGCAGATGCTCGATTATGTCCGCAGGCGGCTGATCATGGAAGAAAGGCCAGTTTCGCTGAGCAGCTTGCTGAGAAATACGCGGTCGGAACGGGCTCTTATTTGCATGTTTCTGGCGCTGCTCGAGCTGGTTCGTTTGCAGGCGGTGTTGTTGCGGCAGGATAACAATTTTAGTGAGGTTTATATCAAGAAGCACCCGTCGTTCGAGTCGGTGTTGAACCAGGGGTTGATGCAGGCTAAGGATGATTGGCGGTAGTTGGGAGGCACCCGGCATTTGAGTGCGGGAAAGGCGCACAGCAGGTCCCTCGGCTTGCCGAATTTCCTGTTGAGGTTGGTGGCGTTGGCGAGCTTCATGCGGTTTTCCCTTACAGAAAACCGCACACGCGGACGTGTCTCGGAGCAGCGTGGCAGGAAATTCGGCTTCGCTCCCACGGCACGCCGGGGCAGGCGGGATGACAAAGTTTAAATGGTTGGCGAACCTTGGCGTTGGTTAGGTGGATGTTGCGTTCTGAGAGTGGTTGCTGCCGAGATGGAACGGCCGGGAGCCGAATTCATGGAACTTTAATATTCCGGGGTACCACAATTCATACTTGGGACCGCCTCACTTTGGTACCGTGCGAACACCTGTAGTGTGGAGCGTGTGCACGTGAACGAAGGATCATCAGCAGTCTTGACGCCGCCCGGCAAGCAGTCTCGTCTCCAGCAAAAAATGAACAAAAAGCAGGGCAAGACCCCGATGATTATCTTCGGGCTTGTTCTGCTCGGCGGCATCGGGTGGGCCGCGTCGCAGCTGCTGGGCGACCTGTTTGCGGTCCCGCACTCGGCCTCCGCAATGGCGTATTTTCTGCTGGCTGTCGCCCTGCTGATTGCGCTGGGTTTTGAGTTCGTCAACGGCTTTCACGATACCGCCAATGCAGTGGCTACGGTGATCTATACCCACTCGCTTGAGCCGCATATTGCCGTGATGTGGTCGGGTATGTGGAACCTGATCGGGGTGCTGTTGTCCTCAGGGGCGGTGGCGTTCGCTGTCGTTTCGCTGCTGCCGGTGGAGTTGATCCTGAAGGTCGGATCGGGCGCTGGCTTCGCTATGGTGTTCGCTCTGCTGGTATCGGCCATTCTTTGGAACTTGAGCACCTGGTGGTATGGGTTGCCGGCGTCCAGCTCGCACACCCTCATCGGGTCGATCATCGGCGTCGGCGTGGCCAACCAGTTGATGCAGGGCTCGAACGGGACCTCGGGCGTGGATTGGTCGCAGGTGGGCAACGTGTTCCGGTCGCTCCTGATTTCGCCTGTCGTCGGCTTCATTCTTTCCGCTGTCTTATTGCTTGTGCTCAAGTTCGTAATCAAGGATCCGCGGCTCTTCGAGGCGCCCAAGGGCGACGCGCCGCCGCCGTTTTGGATTCGGTGCCTGCTGGTGCTGACTTGCACCGGTGTGAGTTTTTTCCACGGCTCGAATGACGGGCAAAAGGGCATGGGACTCATCATGCTGATCCTGATCGGCACTGTTCCCACCGCGTATGCCCTCAATCATGCGGTCGGTTATAGTCAGGTCCAGGATTTCGTTGCCGTGTCGGAACAGGCGGCCAAGGTGATGAGCGCGCATGTCGACGTGAACGCGGTCATGGATGATCCGCGTGCCGATCTGACCGAATATCTCCAGACGAAGAAGGAAACGCCGACTACGATTTTGGCGGAACGGCAGATGATCCTGGAGATCGAACATGAGGTGAACCAATACAAGACTCTGAAGGGGGTGCCGTCCAACCAGCAGTCGAACGTGCGCAACGATATGTATATCTCGAGCGAGACGCTGCGCCTTTTCGCCAAGTCTAAGAAGCCGGCATTTACCCCGGAAGAAGCCGCGGTTATGGCGAACTACAAGAAGAAGCTGGATCTCTCGACCAAGTTCATCCCCCCGTGGGTCAAGGTGTCGGTGGCGATTGCACTTGGGCTTGGCACCATGGTTGGCTGGAAGCGCATTGTCGTGACGGTGGGCGAGAAGATCGGGAAAACGCACCTGACTTATGGGCAGGGCGCTTCGGCTGAAATCGTGGCGATGTTCACCATTTGGGCGGCGGATAGTTACGGTTTACCAGTCAGCACCACGCACGTGCTCTCCTCCGGTGTGGCGGGAACCATGATGGCGAACAAGAGCGGACTGCAGTGGTCGACGATCCGCAATATCGCTGCGGCGTGGGTGTTCACGCTGCCGGTAGCGGCGCTTATGGCTGCAGGGCTGTTCTGGATCTTTGTGCAGTTTGCGCCCAAAGGCTAAACAGGCAAATCAGCAAACACGAGCGAAAAGAGAGGTGCTTCGATACTATGAATCGAGGCGCCTTTTCTTTTTCCGGGCGCATTGAGTGTTCGTGAGTCTGGAAGCATGAGTCTGAAAGCCAAATTAGAAGCCGTTGTCTACGCAGCCGAGGAGCCAGTGACGCTGGCTCAGCTTGCTGCCATCTTCTCCGAAGAGGTTTTGCAGGGGTTGGCCGAAGAGGTCCCTGCAGAGGTCGGTTCCGCACCTGCTCCGGAAGAGGCGTCTGCGGAAGAGACCCCGGCGATGGAAGCCGCCGAGCCGGTTGCCGCCGAGCTGGTTGCGGGCGAGGGCGACGAGAAGAAGTCCGCACGGCAACGTGACCGCCGGGTCCGGCAGGCGCTGCAGGTGGTGCTCGACGAGCTGATCGCAGACTACGCTAACGGCGAGCGGGGCATGGAGATCAGGGAGATCGCCGGCGGCTACCGCATGGCGACCAAGCCGGAATATCACGATGCGGTGAGGGGCTTTGTGAAAAGCCTGAAGCCGCCGATGAAGCTCTCTCTGCAGGCCCTTGAGACGCTGGCTGTGATTGCCTACAAGCAGCCGGTGACCGCGCCCGAGGTGAGCGAAATACGAGGGGTCGACTCGGGCGGCGTGCTGGGTGGCCTGGTCAGCCGCAAGTTAATCACCACGGCAGGAAGAAAGCCGGTGATCGGACGGCCCATTCTTTACAAGACCACCAAGGAATTTCTACTGCGCTTCGGGCTGAAGGACGTGAACGATCTGCCCAGCATGGAAGAGTTTGAAAAGATGGCGGGCGAGTTAGCTGAGTCCGAAGCGGAGGGCGAGGTTCAGGATGCCGGGATGCGCTCCTCTGAAGAGCAGGCATCGTCGCATGCAGTGGAATCCTCGGAGGAAGCCGCCGCAGAAGAGCAGGAATTGACGCCCCCGACAGACGCAGGCGAGCCCGGTGCGGTGGCCGAGGCTAATGCGGTAGCCGAGGCCAGTACTGAAGCGGAGCCCTGTGCGGACGCGGACACCGAGCCCAGTCCGGCAGCGGAGCACAGTACGGTCGGCGAGTCATGACCGGCAATGAAGAGCGCGAGCGCAACCCGCAGCGGCTACAGAAAATTGTGGCTGCCGCCGGCATCGCATCGCGGCGCAAAGCGGAAGAACTTATTGCCTCCGGACGAGTGCAGGTAAATGGCCAGACAGTGACCGAGCTGGGCTCCAAAGCGGACCCGGAGCGGGACCATATCCGGGTCGACGGCAAGCTGCTCAAGAAACCACAGCAGTTTCGTTATTTCATGCTGAACAAGCCAAAGGGCGTGGTCACTACGGTTTCTGACCCGGAGGGACGGCCCACTGTGATGAAGTTTTTCGGTCGAGCGGGAGCACGCCTCTTTCCTGTTGGCCGGTTGGATTACCAGAGCGAAGGCTTGCTGCTGATGACCAACGATGGCGAGCTGGCCAACATTCTTACCAGTGCGGCTTCTCGCGTGGAAAAGACCTACCTGGTGAAGGTGAGCGGTAAACCGAGGGAGGAAGCGCTGGAACAACTCCGGAATGGAGTGATGATTGAACGCGGGCGGCGCGGGGAGCGGGAGGGCCGCGTGATGACGCAGCCGGCCAAGATCAGCTTGATCCGTGACACCGACAATCCCTGGTTCGAAGTGGTGTTGACCGAGGGCAAGAATCGGGAGATTCGCAAGATGTTTGAGGAGGTCGGGCATTTCGTGGAGAAAGTCAGGCGGGTTGGGTTTGGACCGCTGGTTCTCGATGTGCCTCCGGGGGAAACGCGCGAGCTCAGTGAAGAGGAAGTGACGCAACTGAAGCGGGCCGCGCGGAAGAAGGCCCCAGAACAGCCCAGGAAACCCGTCCGCCGCCCGCGATCGGGGCCGGCCACGCTGCCCCGTCCTACCCGCAAGCGTGTTTTGGGCCGAGGGCCCCACGGCGGGCCGGGGCAGGCGGCTAGGCGTCCGTAGACGCTTATTTTCTCCATCGAATGAACACTGCCGCTGAGGAATCGGCCTACGATGTTGTGGTTGTGGGCGCCGGCGCCGCGGGACTTTTCTGCGCCATCCATGCGGGCCGCGGCGGATGCCGGGTTCTGCTGCTTGACCATGCCAACAGGCTCGGCAAGAAGATCCTGATCTCAGGCGGCGGACGCTGCAACTTTACCAACCTGCACACGAGTGCGGGGAATTTTCTCTCCGCCAATCCACATTTCGCCAAGTCTGCGCTTGCCCGTTACACTCCGGCTGATTTTCTGGCGCTGGTTGAGCAGCACCAGATTCCATGGCATGAGAAGACGCTGGGGCAGCTCTTTTGCGACCGGGCAGCGAGCGATATTGTTTCCATGCTGGAGCAGGAGTCTGCCGCGGCTGGGGTAACGGTGTTGTTGAGCACGCGCGTGGGTGAAGTTGTCCAGGACGACGGTTTCCGTCTTGAGACGGACCGGGGTGTTTTCTCCGGGCGGTCTTTGGTTATTGCCACTGGGGGTTTGTCGATTCCTAAGCTGGGCGCTACTCCCTTTGGATACCAGATCGCCCAGCAGTTTGGCTTGCGGCTGCAGCCGTGCCGGCCGGCGCTGGTTCCGCTTACTTTTTTTCCTGAAGACCTCACGCGGTATGCGGACCTTGCGGGAGTTTCCACCGAGGTGGTCGCCTCTGCCGGGTCTGGACGGTTTCGGGAAAAGCTGCTTTTCACGCACCGCGGGCTTAGCGGGCCGGCCGTGCTGCAGGTTTCGTCGTATTGGAAGCCGGGGGAGGCGGTGGTGGTTGATCTGGCGCCGGACCGGTCGTGGACTGGGGAGCTTGGCTCGCAGCGTGATCTAACCAGGGCCCGCGCCGCGATCCGGAGTGTTCTTCCGCATCGGTTGGCCGACAGGTGGTTGGCGCTGCACCCGCCTTCCGCTTGGACGAACCAGGGGCTGGAGGAGGCGGAGAACGCGCTCCATCGGTGGACGGTTTATCCTTCCGGGACTGAAGGGTATGAGAAGGCGGAGGTCACGGCAGGGGGAGTGGACACTGCCGAGCTGAGCGCACGCACGATGGAAAGTCGCAAGGCTCCTGGGCTTTACTTCATTGGCGAGGTGGTTGATGTAACAGGGCATCTTGGGGGGTTCAATTTTCAGTGGGCGTGGGCTTCGGGGGCGGCGGCTGGGCGTGCTTTGGGTGGGGGAAGTGATGAGATTTTGGCGAAGAAGAAAACGTGACTCGCTTGAGCATTTGCGTTGGGGAAAGGCGCACAGCAGGTCCCTCGGCTCCCTCCGGATTTCCTGTCAGGCTCTGTGGCGTCGGTAATCCTCCTGCGGCTTTCCTTAAAGAAAGCCGGATACGTGGCCGTTGATTGGTGCAGCTTGTAGGAAATCCGGAGGGAGCCGAGGGACCTGCTGTGCGCCTTTCCCCAACGCAAATGCTGGATGCACCATGGCCCGGATTTCCTGCGAAGTCTGGTGACGTTGATGCATTGGCTTGGGGAGCAGAGAACTGCTGGTCCAATGTCAAAAGTTTTCGTGAGCTTGGCCCGTCCACGTCCCGGTTCTATCGGGTTCTCCTGGGATGCGATCCCTCTCTAAGCCACATTCGGCTTTGGTTCTTTGAGCCAGAGGGTGAGGGCCCACCAGAGGAGGACCAGCAGATAGACGGAGATGCGGAAAAAGGAGAAGAAGACGTAGTCGCTCATCTCGCGGCCGATGGTGAAATAACCGCCACCCACAAGAAGGGCGGCCGAATAGACGCCGAAGCCGAAGCTGAGGGCGGCTGCATGACTGCGCCAGGAAAGCCGCAAAGGGCGTAGCAGAAAAGCGAGCACTATGGCCCACTCCACCATGAGCACAGATGAGAGGAAGTGAAGCAGAACCAGGTCCATCCGCAGCGAGGAGTAGCCAGCGGGCGCCAGGCGCATAACTATGAGGACGCCGCTTCCAAGCAGGAGTAGAGGCAGGGTGAAACGGCGGATGCCACCAAGCGGCCGCAGAGCGATCCAGGCGAGCTCCGCCAACACCGCGCACTGCAATAGCACGTCGGTGATGTCCAGGATCAAGATGGCAAAGCGATGGGCAGGATGACCTGAAAAATGCAAGGTGGCAGCAAGCCCGACAGAGCGCAGGAAGTAGAAGACGATGAGCAGCGTGAACCAGGGAAAGCGAGCGACACGCCTGCGCGTGAATAGCACGGCGAGAAGAAGCACATGTCCGAAGAGCCCAGCGGCCCAGATGAGGTGGTTTGTCATGGAAGTTAAGGCAGACTAACAGACCGCGAGCGCGAAGCTAGCATTCAAGCGAGTTTGAAAATGATGGCCGGCCTCCCCTTGTAAGTGCCGACGAGTTGCTCCGCGAAGCCGCACTTTCTGGCAACACCGATGGAGGCTCGATGGTCGGGGTGGATGAGACAGGTGAAGTCGTTCGTGCCAAAATGCTCTCGTCCCCATTGCAACGCTGCCTTGGCGGCTTCGGTTGCATATCCCTTTCCGTGTTTCGCGGGAGCAAGGACCCAGCCCAGCTCAGGGATTGCTCCGAGAGGCGGCTCCATGTCGCGCTTGAAGTTCCCGAAACCAACTTCGCCTACAAAGTCTCCTGTTGCTTTCTCCTCCACCACCCAATATCCAAAACCAAGAACAGACCAGTGGCCGAAATAACGGAGAAAGCGGGTCCAGCACTCCTCTAACGTGAGCGGCTTGCCGCTCATATATGTCACTACGGCCGCGTCCGACCAAAGCGCCCGGGTGTGGGCAAAATCGTCCAGGGTGTGACCGCGTAGCCTGAGCCGTTCAGTCTCTACCACCGGAATATCTAACGGGTGAGGCAGCGGGCTGATCACCCATACAGTCTAAACTTGCTTTCAAAGAGCCTCGAAACACGAAGGGATCACTTCCGCATGCAAACCGGGACCAACCCCGCGTCCACGCCCACGTTTTGGCAATCCGTGCGAGAAGCGCTGCGGGGCAGCCACCAGGATTACACCGCGGGCAGCCTGAACCGGTCGATCCTGCTGCTCGCCATCCCCATGGTGCTGGAGATGGTGCTGGAATCGCTGTTCGCAGTGGTGGATGTTTTTTGGGTCAGCCGCCTGGGCGCTGATGCGATTGCCACGGTCGGCCTGACAGAGTCGGTGCTCACGTTGGTGTTCGCGGTGGGCATGGGGCTCGGCATGTCGACCACGGCGATGGTGGCGCGCCGTGTGGGCGAAAAGGACGCGGACGGCGCAGCCATCTCCGCAGTCCAGGCAGTATTCCTGGGGCTGATCGCTTCGGTTGTGCTTGGGCTTCCATTCCTCTTCCTGGCGCCAAGGCTGCTGGCCCTGATGGGCGCCACGCCCGCGATTATTGCCAGCGGCGCGAACTACACCCGGATCGCCCTTGGAGGCTCGGGGGTGGTTCTGCTGCTGTTTCTAAACAATGCCATCTTCCGCGGCGCCGGAGATGCGGCGATCGCCATGCGTCTGCTGTGGGTGTCCAACATCCTCAACCTGATTTTCGATCCCTGCCTGATCTTTGGCCTGGGCCCGTTCCCCAAACTTGGAGTGACCGGCGCCGCGCTGGCTACCTTCTCCGGGCGCGGCATCGGCGTCCTTTACCAGTTCTACCGGCTCGGCAAGGGGACGGAACGGATTCGGATTCTGGCGCGCCACATGCACCTTCAGGGCGCGGTGCTATGGCGGCTGATACGTGTATCGATCACCGGAATTCTGCAGTTCCTGATCAGCCAAGCGAGCTGGATCGGCCTGGTGCGCATCGTCAGCCTGTTTGGTGCGCCCGCCCTGGCCGCCTACACCATCGGTATTCGCATCGTCATCTTCGCGATCTTGCCATCGTGGGGATTGAGCAATGCCGCCGCCACGCTGGTGGGTCAGAACCTTGGCGCAGGCCACCCTGACCGCGCCCGCAAAGCGGTGTATCGAACCGGCCTATGGAACATGCTCTTCCTGGGGACGGTGGGAATTGTATTTATCGTCTTTGCGCCGTGGATCATCGGCCTGTTTACGCAGGATCCGGCGGTGGTTGGCACGGCAATCCAGTGTCTGCGCATCTTCAGCTGCGGCAACGTTGCTTTCGCCTACGGCATGGTTATGCTGCAGGCATTCAATGGAGCTGGCGACACGCTCACCCCGACCTATGTGAATCTCTTCGGCTTTTGGATCCTGGAGATTCCGCTTGCCTGGTGGCTGGCCATGCACACTGCGATGCGGGTGAACGGCGTTTTCGCCTCAGTGGTTGTTGCGCAATCGGTCATCGTGCTCATCAGCGTCGTTCTCTTTCGCCAGGGCCGCTGGGCCAGGCAGCGCATATAGCGCATAAATGGTTGCCCCATTGCGCGATATTTTCCTGTCTCGTCCCGGAAAAATAATTGCTCCTCCTCGAGCCTTCCAGAATGCCGCATTGGTCATCACATTGAATGCGGGAGCCCGGTGGCTCCTGCTTTTAAGGAGGATTTATGTTGGGGAATCGGTTCGGCAGTGAGTCGACGCGCTTTGACGATGACCCGGCTGTCATCGGCCTCTTCCCTAACGCGAGTGATGCGCGCCGGGCGCTGGACGCACTCCGCCAGAACCACTTCTCTTCCGACCGCATCACTGCCGTATTCCGGACACCCGCCGATTCACAGGTGGAAGGAACTTCTGTGCCGATGCAGGGCAGCGGTAAATGGTTTGGCCAGCTAAGAGAGATTTACCGGAGAGAAGATGGTGAAGTGGGCCGCGCAGGAAGTGTGCAGACCGAGTCATCTACAACAGGGTTCGATGCCATGCTGGCGCAAATTGATCTGTCCCCGCAGGATAGGCTGACGCTGGATCATGATTTTGAGCGCGGCGCCGCCATCGTGAGCGTTAGGGCTGGGGCCCGCAATGCGGAGGCCCGAGCTCTGCTGGAGCAATGCGCCGCACGCATCGTACACGGCCGCCATGCCGTTGAACCGGCAGAGCCCATTGAGCCGGCCTCAGCAGCGACCGTTCGCTCCACACCTTTCAACCCACCTCCGCAAGCGCAACCAGACCATGTACAACTCTTCGGAGAAGTGCTGCGAGTGCGCAAGGAGAAGGTGAGCACCGGCGACGTGCACGTTCGCAAGGAAGCGGTCACCCATATGGAAACGGTACAGGTGCCGGTCACTCGCGAGCACCTGGTGGTGGAACGCGGAGACGGCCACGCGGATGGGGAGCATGCCATACGTGTTCCTCTGAGTGAGGAGCGCTTGCACATAGATAAAGATACCGTCCTGCGTGAAGAGTACAAGGTAGGGAAGCGTGAGATAACGCAAAACGAATCAGTTACCGACACGGTCCGCAGAGAACGCCTATTGATCGATAACGCCGGCGTGAAGACGAGCGAGTAGTTTTGCCAGTTGCGAAAGCTTGAGGAAGATTAACCTTGCCGCAAGGCGTGTTGGCACTACTTCGAAAGTACGCTCTCCCTATTGGCTTTTCTTTTTATTTTCCGCGTTAAATCCGATTGCATCCTACTAATCGTTAGAGCATTCACGCTCTAGTGGCCGACGCTGAGACCGGTTGCCCGGTCAGAACAAAACATTATCACTCACTCAAAGGATCTTCTTTATGGCACATGAAATGGCAAGCAACGCAGGTGACCCGGGGTCGGCGACGCAGGTAGTGGTCGGACTCTTCAAAAATGCAAGCGACGCTCATCAAGCGGTGACCGAGCTGAGGGCGCAAGGTTTCAACTCCAGTCAGATCGGGGCAGCTTTTCGCAGTCGAGCATCCGATTCCTATCTCGATCCCAACGATGCGGGTGCTGTCCCCCGCGAGACGGTTCATCGCGATCATGAGAACTGGTGGGAGAAGGTGAAGGACGCTTTCCGTTCCGATGAGAGCGCGGAGCGGCAAGGAGTGGCTCGTGATGCGGCCGCCGATACCACTTTCGAACCGGAACTCTATTCGCGCGGCGATTATGAGTACGATCTCGTGGATGATGATTTCGAGGGTTCACTGGCGGGCACAGGCATTCCTGCGGATCGCGCCTCATATTTGACCCGTAACCTCGGGCCGGGTGGAGCAATCGTCACCGTGCATGATGTCAATCGTGTAGCGGAGGCGGAGCAGATTCTTGCTGCCAACAATGCCCGTGTTCGCTACGAGGGCACCGGACAGGACGAGGTGGTGGGAAACGAAGTTGTGGGAACGGACGCGGACCGAATCGACGCCGCGGACTCGACTGGCCGTGAGATTACGGACACGGGATATGTGGATCGGCGTCCCGTCGATGCTGCGGATCGCGTCGCCGATGCGGATCGCCGTGTCGAACGGGTACAGCTCTTTGGAGAAGTTCTGCGCGTTCACAAGGAACGGATCAACCGGGGTGAGGTTCGATTGCGCAAGGATGTGGTTACGGAGAATCAAACCATCGAAGTTCCAGTCACGCGCGAGGAATTGGTGTTGGAGCGCGTGGCTGTTTCCGGTGATACGCCGGCGCCGTCCGCTAACATTGGCCGCGGCCAGGAGATCCGAATCCCTCTGAGCGAGGACAAGGTCCGATTGGAGAAGGAGCCTGTGTTGCGGGAAGAAGTAAGCGTCGGGAAGCGCGAGGTGCAAGACGTGGCGAGGGTGAGCGGCGATGTGCGGCGCGAAGAACTCCGCGTCGACGACCCGGAAACAACCAGGCGGTCAGCGACAGCCGAAGAGGTTTCAACCGACGTTCGGCGTCGTGGATAGGGGTCTCGCAGGTATATGAGAACCATTGGTGAGATGAGAGAAATGTCAACCAAGGTAGTTCGCCTAGCGGCGGTTGGGGCGTTTTTGGCTGCCACCGCTGCGGGGCCCGCCGGCGCTGCGATGCAGTCACAGAGTGCAGTTGCCGGAGCGGCTCAGCAGTCGAACCAATCGAGCGATCTGACAATCACGCGGAATATTCGTCGCGCGCTGGTTAAAGACAAATCGCTTTCTGTAGAAGCGCATAACGTAACCATCATCACAAAAGACGGTAAGGTGACTTTGAAGGGTCGGGTAGAATCCGCCGCCGAAAAGCAAACGGTGGAGTCTGCCGCTAACAATGTTGCCGGAGTTGGAAATGTCGACGATCAGTTAACCACCAGCAATCAGTAGGCACCGCAATCCAGATAGGAGAGTAACTATGGCAGGGCATTCAATTTTTGGAATCTATACCAGCCGTCAAGGCGTGGAAGCAGCCGTACAAGCACTTAGAGATGCGAATTTCCGGGGGTCGGATATTTCTATCCTGGCGCCGGAGAATTTGGGTGATATTCGCGATATCGGCACCGTCAAAACCACTAAGGCACCAGAAGGCGCCACGGCAGGAGGTACCTCTGGAGCCGTGATTGGAGGGGTCCTGGGTTGGCTGGTCGGCATTGGTGCGCTCGCCATACCCGGCGTGGGACCTTTTCTTGCTGCCGGACCAATCATGGCGGCGCTTGCCGGCGTAGGCGTAGGCGCTGCTGTGGGCGGGATCACCGGTGCGCTGGTCGGATTCGGTGTGCCGGAATTTGAAGCCAAGCGCTATGAGACCCGGCTCAGAACGGGTGGGATTCTCCTATCCGTCCACGCTGACAACCATGACTGGATCGCCCGGGCCAAAGGCATTCTTGACCGAACCGGCGCCGAGGAGATCTCGAGCGCCAGCGAAAGCCGCGTCGCGTAGAGCCGTTTGCCCGGCTGTTCTTCCTGAGGGGAGTACAAGCGGGAAGAGTCTTTGCCAAAGTTTCGCCGAAAATCAGGTGCCACGGACTCCCCGATCTGACTGGACATCCCCTGTCCAGCCGGATCGGGGTTCCTTTTTTGATACAGACACTGCATTATCGCGCAGGTAGTCCTACCTGCTATGCTTTCGCATACCACTGGTTTCATTCTTTGGCCGGAGCCCGTAACAATCACACAGTAGGTGTATTGTTCCGGGACGGATTGATCTGCCTAATTGGAGTAGTACCTTGCACGTCCCTGGCAACAACCGAAATCGCGGAATATCTAAGGCAGAATTTCGTACGCGGGAGTTAGTGAATGATCCCGGCGTGCCAAAGGAGACGATGGCAGCTTCTGTTACGTCGGTGGGTATCGCAGGGTCTACTCCTTGCCCAGTTGATCTGATGCAGTTGGAGGGTCTGGACCTTAGCGCCCGCTACCATTCAGATCGTTGCGGGGGCGACTTTTTTGATGGCATTGCCGTGGGGTCCCGCCTCGTGTTCCTGTTGACGGACATCGCGGGTCCGCGATCAGAGGCTCACGCGATCGCGGCTGAGGCGCAGGTTGCCTTTCGGCAAACTGCCCGGGAACTGTTTAGCCCAGTGGGCGCGAATGAATCGGAAGCTATCGCCGCGTTGGCGCACGAGGTTAATCGATCGCTGATCGAGGCGGCGAAGGGTGTGCGTTTCGCCCCGACGTTTCTCGGTTGTTTCAACCTGACGCTTGGGATTCTGACGTATTGCAACGCGGGCCGGGTACAGGCCGTGTTTCGCGATGCGGAGAGTGCGCATGTTTTGGAGCGTGGTGGTGTGCCGTTGGGATTGTTCACGCACGTGACCTATGAGCCGGCGGTCTTGGCCTTCGAGCCCGGAGATAAGCTGCTACTGGTCACCAAGGGAGTAACGGAGAGCCGTCAGGGCGCGGCCGAGTTCGGGATGAAGCGCGTGGAGCGGCTGCTCGAACGGTCTAACGGAGACTCTGCTGCTGAAATCTGCGACACGGTGCTGCGGGAGGCCTATGACTTCGGCAATCATCCATGGGCGCGGGTTTACGACTTTCTGCGTGCACGCAAGCGCAGCCACGACGACCTGACCGCGGTGGCGATGGTACGGGGCTAGGGAAATGGCCGGCAGCGTGTCTGGAGAAAGCGTTGGCGAAGACTCTGCTGAGAACGCACAATCACTGTTCACGTATTGAGTGCTGAAGCCCAGGACTACGTCCTGGGCTATTCTCAGCCATACTTGTCCAAATTAGGTTTTTTTCCACTCTGTCCATCCACCTCCACTCACGCCAAGGGGAGCCACCGCCCTCAACTTTGTCATCCCGACTGGAGCGGACCCGGATTTCCTATATCGCGGTACCGTCCAAGGCGACGTATGCGGCTTTCCGTTAGGAAAGCGCACGACGTTCGCCAACGCCACTAAGCTGGAGAGGAAATCCGGGGGAGCGTAAGGGAGGGACCTGCAGTTTCACTCGGACCGCACACAAATGCCGACAGGCGATCCACAACCCAACCTGATTCTCTTTGAGACCAGCGCGCCTCCTCACAATCAACGGATTACCTGCACACCAAGCCAGGTATATTCGCTAATTTGGACAGCTCTGATTCTCAGCTGTCCCTTCGGGACTGTGTCGATGCTGACTGCTGAATGCAATCGGATAATTCAAGGGGCAGCCGGGCATAGCAGTGGCTTTCCACATCTCGCGAAAAACGAGCGAGATGATGGGGCACCCGTCCTTGGTGTGGGCACGAGAGGCAGGGACTTAGTTTTCACGCGAGCTCTTTAGCTCGGACCTGCACAGCAGAGTTCCCAAGAGCACTGGGACATTGCTAGTGGGCGAAGCGGCGGAAGAAGCTGGTTGGTTTCCACTCCGGGCGGTGGTCGGCGTCGGCGACTCGCAAGGCCAGCTTTTCCAGGATGGCGTTGAATTGGGCGGCGGCCGCGAGGTCGACTGGTTGGCTTAGATCATCTGCGGGCGCGTGATAGCGCTCGGCGTACCAGGCTTTGAAGGTTTTCTCTTCCGGCGTTCCGGGCAGCCAGCCGAACTTGAAGGCAAGCGCCGGGACACCCTTCTTGATGAAACTGTATTGGTCGCTGCGGATGAATCGGTTGTGTTCCGGCTCTTTATCCGCTTGTACCTGCACACCCGCCAAGGCGGCAACCGCGCGGAGATCGTCGCCCAGAGTGGACTCACCCAGGCCCTGGACTTCAAGGTACTTTAAAGGAAATAGTGGAAGATACATATCCATGTTGAGATCGGCGACGAGGGGACCAGAGACGGTGGGATGAGTAGCAAAGTATTGCGAGCCGAGTTCCCCCTTTTCTTCACCAGTGACGGAGAGGAAAAGAATTGAGCGCCTGGGCTTTGCTGCGGAAGCTTTCATGGCCCGGGCGATTTCGATAAGCGATGCGTCGCCTGAGGCATCGTCCATCGCGCCGTTGTAGATTCGGTCGCCTTTGACCGGCTGGCCGATGCCGAGATGGTCAAGGTGGGCACTGACGATGACATATTCCTTCTTGAGCTTGGGATCACTGCCAGGGAGCACACCTACGATGTTCTCGGATTTCGTCTCCGAGCGGGTCATGGCAACGCGGGCATGGATGGTCACGGCGAGGGGAAAATGGGGCAGAGGCTTATCGGCATTGAGGTCCGCCAGGATCTCCTGAAAGCTGTGACCGCTCCCCTCGAAGAGGATTTCCGCGTGCGCTGGGTTGAAGAGGACGCCAAGCGGGAGCGGAGGGGGGACGCCGTGGCCGGGATCGCTCAACTCCATGTGTGGCTGGAAGCGGGAGGCAGCAGACCGCGACCAGGGCACCTCGGCGCTTTTGGGGTTCTGGATGGTGATGGTGCCGATGACTCCGGCTTTTTGAAGTGCCTTGCGGCGCTCTTCACCGGATTGATAATGTGCTTTCACCGGGCCGGACATGTCTGCCGGGCCGCCGGTCACGAATACTACGATCTTGCCCTTCACGTCCTGATCCGCCAGATCGTCGTAGTGCAATTCGGGGACGGTGAGACCGTAGCCGACAAAGACGGTGCCGGCTTCGACATTTTCCGCGGCATGCGAACTGACGCCGAGCACGGCATCTTCCCCGAGTTTGAGCGGCTGCGCTTTGCCCTCGCGCAGCAAATCGAGCGCGCAGCGAGATTCGTCAATCCTGACCACTTGGAAGTCCATCGGTTGCCGGTAACCATCAACCCCCGCAGGTTCCAGGCCCGCGGCGCGGAACTGCTCAGCCATATAGTTGGCTGCTTTTTCATAGCCTGGGCTGCCAGTATTACGGCCTTCGAGGCTGTCGTCGGCAAGAAACTGAACGTGGGACCACCACTGCTTGCCCAGGGCATCCCAGTCCGGGCTTGGAGTAGGAGCCGCGAAGCCAATCAACGTGAAGGCGAAGCAGAGGAGCAGTAGGTTCCGTTGTTTCACTTACGATCACCTTTTAGCGTGCTATTTGCGAATGTAACTCAAGGACGTCTGAAGGCAAAAAAAGGACGCTCCTTGGGGAGCGTCCTTTGCCAACCGGCCAGATCGTGCGCGCGGGCTTACCAGGAGAGTTTGACGTTGGGAAGAACTGGAGTCCCTTCGACGCGAACGGCATAGAGTTGGCTGGGATCCAAGTCGAGTGCTTTGAGGATGGTTGGCGCTACCTGGGCGGTCCCCACTGCGGCGCTGACTGTTTTGGCCTGGAAAGATGGATTTGACAGGAGCAGAACGACATTGGTGTCGTCATGAGCAAAGCCGCCGTGCTCGGAGAGTTTGGCTTTGCTGCTGGAGTAAGTGACGCCGACATTCGGGGTTACGATGATGTCGGGCGTGCGCGGGTCCACGGTTGGGTCGTTGAAGTTAAGGGCAAGCGACGGGCCGTAGTAGAGCTGGCCGAGCGCGATGCCCGTGGCAGAGGCATTGTCTTCGAGGATTTTGACACTGGCATCGGTATTGGCAGAGCTGTTGAGCCAGACCAGGGAGACGTCATCCTCCGTGGGGCCAATGCCGGTGGGGTTGTTGGTGGATTCAGAGTTGGGAATATAGCCCGCATTGGAGAGCAGAGTGACGGGCGATGTGCCGCTGATGAGCTGCGAGACGTAGCGGGATGGATCGATCGGCGACTGGCCGTGCTTGGCGGTGATCACGATTAGAGTCGAATCGTAAAGCCCCTTCTCTTTCAGTTCGTTTACGAATGCTCCGATCGAGGCGTCGAGGAATTTGAATTCGCCCAGCAGTGCCTCGGTGGGCGTGCCGGCGGCATCCATATATCCTCCGGTAACGCCGTTGCCCTTTTCAATCAGCTTCTGGCCAACGCTTACGGCTTGAAAGTTCATGCCCAGGATGTTGGGGACTTTGGTTGTACTGGTGCCGAGGTGGTTCTTGCCATTGATTTCGTTGAGGATCGCGTTGACCTTCAAGGTGTCGTAGCACTGGATGTTCTGGAAGCTGTTGGTCCAGGCTGTCAGATCCGCGCCTGTATCCGGGATCGCGGAGCAGGATTGGCCGGTGGGTGTGGTGACGCCCGGGAGAGCGATCACGCTGGAGTTGATTTCCGGTCCATAGAAATCGTCGAGGGCGACGGGGCCAAGACCGGCAGCGACAGCCGAGTAAGCGGGATGCTTGTCGGACCATGCCGCGTATCCGCCAGCGCCATGGATGACACTGAAGATGGTGTTGGCGCGGACGAAATTCCACGGGTAGACGGGACTGCAGCCCTTGCTCGGATCGCGGATGAGCTTCTTGGGGTCGATGGAGGCGATGCCGCCGTCGGTGAGCGCCGCGCCAGGTGCGCCGCCGTTCACTTTGGTCTGGTCGATGTCGATGCCTTCTTCATACTCGCTGGTGGTGCCTGTGGGAGCGGCGCCTGGAGTGCATGGGCCGGCCGCGAGGCCGTTGCCGGTGGTCTTTGCAGGGGCGTCAAGATTGCGGGCGTAAGCGACGTCGTAGTAGATGCCGGTGAGAGCAGGGCTTCCACCAGTGACGATGGAGATCAGGCCAGGGAAGGAATCCGAGGGCTTTGAGGTGCTGGCGGCGACGTAGTTCACGCCGGTCTTGCCCAGAGCAGCGAGCGCGGGGCAGTAGGGAGTGCCATTGTTGACGGTGCTGATGCCATTGACGCAGTTGAGTAAATCCACCGCGTGCATGCCGTCGACGCTGATCAGAAGAACATGCTTAATGGGGCCTTTGGCGAAGCCGTCGTCTTGCGCGAGCGCGGGAACTGCCGAAAACGCGGCCGCGAGGGAGAGTAGAGCAACTACCTTCTTCATGATTACCTCCGGGACATGGGTTACTAGATTCGCTGTTGTGCCCGGACTGCCGGCACAACAGAAGTTGAGTGAAGGGAAAGCAAGGGTGGTTGGAGATAAAAAAAAGGTTGCTTCATGCGGCGCAGGAGAAGTTGCTTACGCAGCCTCTCATGCACTGCGAACACCTACCTGGAGAGTTGTGACCAAACCTCCGGCAGCGCCGGCGTGCCTTCGGCTTTTACCGCGGTGAGAGCTGACGGATTCAACCCCAAGGCCTTGAGGATGGTGGGCGCCACCTGCGTGGTTGCCGTTTCAGCGAAGACGGTCTGCGGACTAAAGCAGGGATGAGAGACCAGCAGCATGACGTTGGTATCGTCATGAGCGAACCCGCCGTGATCTGCGATCATCGTGGTGCTGCCGGAGTAAGTGACGCCTACGTTCGGGGTCACGATAATATCCGGCGTCCGCGGATCCTGCCCTGATCCCCAACCACCCACACCGTAGTTCAACGCCAGCGTCGGCCCGTAGTAGATCTGCCCCAGGCCAATGGCTGCCGCATTCTGTTCGAGTATTTCAACTGCTGAAGGCACGCTCTCGCCCTTATTGAGCCAGAGCACAGAGACATCGTCTTCGGTGGCGCCAATGCCGGTGGGATTTAGCGGTGACTCCGAGTACGGAATGCGCGTGCCCATCAGAGTTGCCGGTGTATTGGCGCCGTTAGCTACGTAGCGCGTCGGATCGATCGGCGAGCCGCCATGCTTGGCGGTGACGATGATGAGGGTGTCGTCGTAAATGCCCTTGTCCTTAAGAGCATTGACTATGTCTCCGATCGAAGTGTCTACGGACTCGATCTCCTGCAGCAGTTCCGCGCCGGGCAAAGCCGCTGCGTTTTGATAGCCGCCAACACCCACGCTGGGCTCACTGACCGATTCGCCGGTATAGACTGCCTGGAAGTTCATGCCCATGATTGCCGGTGTAGTTGCCGCTGAGCCGTTGTGGCTCTTGCCCGCAATCTCATTCAGCAATGCATCCACGCGGAGTGCGTCGTAGCACTGGATGTCTTCGAAGCTGGCGTTCCACGAGGGCGCGGTCGCATCGCGGACGGTGGCGCAGGAGACGCCTAGCGAGGTCTTGACGCCGGGCAGGGCCACAACATTTGAGTCAACCTCGGGTGCGTAATAGTCATCCAGGCCCGTGCCGCCGGGACCAGCGACCATAGCATACGACGGGTGCTTGTCTATCCACGCCGTGTATCCGCCCGCTCCGTGGATTACGCCAAAGATGGTATTGGCCCGTAGGAAGTTCCAGGGGTAGACCGGCGCGCAACCTGCCGCGGGGTTGCGGGAAAGCTTTTTAGGGTCGATCGAGCCCGCGCCGCTGTCCCCGCCGCCGTTCAACATGGTATCGTCCAGGTCGATGCCCTGATCGTTGTCTGTCGTTGTTCCTGTCGGCGCCGCACCGGGCGTGCAGGGTGCCGCTGCCAGGCCGGTGCCGGTGGTGATTTGCGGACCATCGAGGGTCCGGTCAAAGGCCACATCGTAGTAGATGCCGGTCGTTCTAGGCGTGCCGCCAGTCACCAGCGCCATAAGTCCGGGAGCAGAGTCTGAAGGCTTTGACGACGTGGTGGCTACATAGTTGATCCCCGTCTTGCCCAGTGCGGCCAGGTTGGGGCAGTATGGCTCTCCGCTGTTGGCGCCTGCGATCCCATGCGAGCAGTTGTAGAAATCCACCGCGTGCATGCCATCGATGCTCAGCAAAAGCACATGCTTAACGTTTTTCGAGCCCACTGTATTCGTGTCAGTCGCTAATCCATAGTTTGGAGATAGCGTTAACGCGACCGCAGTTCCAACCAGTACTAACCTACTCACGTTCATGTAAAGCCTCCACGCGAGTAGTAGTCTTTAAAGTCTAAGAGTCGGTTACCTATCTGTGAAAACTCGGTGAATGCTAAGTGAATAACGTCTAAGGTTCAGTAAAGCCATCGTTCCAGTAGCATTACTTTACAAATGCCGGATCGATTGCCTTGGTGAGGGCCTGCTCGAAGGCCCTCCAATCGCAAGGGAAACCATCTCCACTTTTGCTGCAGCCGGGAATGAAGACATTCGCCTTTGCCGGGGGATTTTCCAAGGTGAGCGCAGTAACGTTGTGCATCTGGTCCAAAGTCTGCGCGGTGTAGTAGGCACGGACTTCGTAGCTTGACGTTGCCGAGCTTTCCCATAGTTCGAAAACCAGTGCTCCTCCGGGTGGGGTGTCATCCTGGCGCCCGTCGATGAGCCAGTTCAGGCTAAGCGCCCCTGCTATGTTGGCGAGATTCGTGTCGTGGCCAACGAGGATCACAGCGCGGTCCCCTAGTTTTCCTAATGCGCCCGGGACCTCTTTGCCAGTCACTACCTGCTTCAGGGTGATCATGATATGAGCCAACGCGTTCGATGCTTGCGTGACCGCCAGATAGGACGATCGACGAGTCAGGTCCGACGCGGCTGTATGCAGGCCCATCAACTGTTTCAGCGTTGCAAGATCGACGCGGCCCCAGCCTACCTGTTCCATGGGCAGACCGCTGGTGTATTCGAGGAGAAAGTTTTCGGTGATCGTCGACGCAGTATTCAACGGGCCTTTCAGGTCGGCAGGGTGATCGCCTTTGCCCTCTTCCAGGCTTGCTGGAATTTCGAGCAGTAGCTTGCTTGCAGAGTGGCCCGGCTCAGGACATGGAGATGTTGCGGGACAGCCGAGGAGGATGCGCTGCAGCAGTTCGAGTTGCGGCCGATAGGCTTCAGTGAGGCCGGCTGGATCGCTTCCGATGCGGCCGGCGATAGACGCAACTGCGCGGTCAGGGCGGCCTGCGCCGGCGGTCATTGCATGGAAGAGCGGGTCGGGTTGATTTTCGGCGAGGGCATGCTGTTCTGATTGCTCGCTTGCAGGGCAACCGGGGAACATGCCCGCAGCAAGTGACTTTCCGGTTTCTACGGTGCGCTGATCCGAATCGGAATAGAAGGAGACGTGCGCGGCGTCAGCACATCCGCCGGCCTTAAACAGGCCCTGGTGGGCAAAGTAGGAGCGGTAGTAGGCGCCGAAGAGGGTCATGAGGCTCGCGCCCTGAGAGGTGAGGTGGCCGGGGGGAACATCCCATCTGGGCCACGGCTGAGCTGAATACTGGTTTAGCTGCTCTGGGCTTCCGGTTGGGGAGCGGACGCCGTGACGGCTGATGATGACGACGAACTTTAGAGTGGCCGTCGAGTTCTGCGTCCTCTGAGCAGAGATCGGAGAAACCGTGGCCAGAAGCCACAGGAGGAGGGGAACCCGAGATCGTGCCAGCCACTGAGTTGAATCGCTTTTCATGTTGTATGTCTGCTTATTATCGGGTCGAGTAGCGGAGTATCTCAGCCTGCTTGCCGGCTGTAGCAGGGGCCCCGACGAAGAGAGCATGCTGCGACGGGACCAGCAAGCCTGTTTTAGCTCCGGCCGAGGTGGGAATGACCCCGATGGCGCGAACAGCCTTGGCGTCGTCGATCTGGTAGACGTCGATGGCTCCGCTTCCGGCGATCAGATAGATGCGGTGCAACGCAGGATCATAGAAGAGGTCGTCGGCTCCCGCATCCGAAGGGAGATCGGCTAGCTCCTTCCCGGAGTTTGCATCGAGGACCAGGAGGCGGGCGGGCGTTCGGCAGGCGACGAAGAGAAGCTGATGTTCTTCGTCGTAGGCGAGCGGTACGTTATCTTTGGCGCGAGTCAATTTCCATGCCGCGGTCTGTGTATGGCTAGCCCCGTCGATCACGACTACCTCAGCGGCTTGGGCAACATTCACGAAAATCCGATCGTGTGCATCGTCGATTTCCAAGCTTTCTGGATGCGTGGCGACAGGGAGATCCGTCAGCAACGTTTGGCTGGTGGTATCGATTACCGCGATCGCGGCGGGGTTGGCAGTGTCGCTGCCTCCGTGGCCGACATAGAGCAGCTTCGACTTTGCGTCATAGACCATGTCGTCGGCATCGTCAGAGAGCTTGACAGACTTGGCCAGACTCAGCGGCGAGCCGGCAAATATCTTCAAGTCGCCCTCGATACCGTCCGATGCATAAAGACGGCCGGTTGTGGGGACCCATGCCAGTCCGTGGGGTTTACCGATTCCGGTGAGGCTTTCCGTAATTGTTCCGGAGTTGAGATCCAGGACCTCAACTGAGTGATTTCCGGTTGCGGTGACGAATAGGCGGTTCGCCTTTGGGTCAAATGCGAAATGGTCGAACTTGCCGATGCCGATGGGCACGGTAATTGTTGGTTGCGGCGTTAGCGGGGGAGTGGACTGGGTATCCGCAGAAAAAGCGCCCAGCGATAGAAAAAACAACAGGACCGCGGTTTCTAGGTTTATCAATAGCGTTTCTCGTAGTGTGGTCTGTGCCCCGGAGCCGACCGATACTTAGTTCGTCACTATCATGGTGCCGATTGCGCTCTGTCCGAAGCCCTGCTTTCTTTAGCTTTATTGTTCGTGATGCGGATTCCAGCGCAGGCCGAAGGAAAAGGTGGGCTTATAGTACTCTCGCTGAGTCATGTACTTTGGGCTCCCGTTGTAGAAGCCGAAGACTTCGTTGTTCATGTTCTGTCCGGAGGCGAGGACCGAGAAGCCCTTGGCGATGTAGTAGGTTCCCTGTGCGTCCACCTGGGTATGGGAGGAGAAGTAGTTGTCGCCGTTGGGTCCAGCCGGACCGTAGGGGACTGCGGCGGGTCCGGTGCTCTGGTACTGGTAGGCATAGATGTTCGCGCTGTTGTGCGAGACACCTACGGTCACCAGGGCGCGCCTGGTTGCGTAGGCAGGCCCAATGTTCCAGGAATACGGTGCTTGCCCCACGAGCTGAGGCGTGTCTGAGCGGTTGGTCAGGTTATAGTTCTTGGAGTTTGTGTAAGCGAAGTTCGCGATAATGCGTGCGCCGCCGAGCACCCCGGGCAGGCTGCTCAAGTGCTGTTGATAAGCGAATTCAATGCCTTGCACGTAAGCGTGATCTCCGTTTACTTCCTGCTGCACATAGTCGCCGGCATACAACTGGGAAAGAGGGGAGCCGGTAGCGGGAACGATCGACTGTTGGAGATAGATAGGCCGTGTTATCTGCTTGCAGAAGTAGCCTCCCTCGATCATGCCCACCGAGGGCAGAAACCGCTCAAATAACAAGTCGAAGTCATTGGCGTGCTCAGCCACCAGGCCCGTGTTGCCAATCTGGACCAGGTTCACACCCGAAGGGCCACCGCCCGTGGTGAAGACGATATACGGAACTAGCTGGTAGGGGTCGGGGCGGGAGATGCCGCGCCCATAGACCGCGCGGATGTCGGAATTGCTATCGATGGTGTAGCGAAGTTGAACGCTGGGAAGCGGATTTACATAGGAGCCGCTGCCGTATTGCGGAGTGGTTCCGCCATAGCTGCCGTCGGCGTTGGTCAACACCAGGTATCCAGTGTTGGACGTCATCGTGCCCTCGATGCGCAAGCCGGTCTGCAGATGGAACCGGCCTCCGAATTCCAGCGTGTTCATGATGTAGCCGGCCCCTACTCTCTCCTGCAGGTTGTAGTTGGAGGCGTCGGAGTTCTGATGAGTCGTCTCTTCATCGAGAGGCAGCGCGCCTGGATTGTTTGCCAGGTAGGCGGTAAAGAGACTCCAATTTGTGACTGGAGGCAGGTAGTAGCTTCCACCGTAAAAGTGCGGATTGGTAAAGTTACTGAGAAACTGGGTCATGGGCGGCGTATCGCCGTTGTCATAGGTTGGTGAGTACGCGTCTTGTCCTTTGTGTTCGTTGCGGAATTGCGCGCCGAATTCGAGGGTGGATGCATGGTTGCCGAGGTGGTAATTGATACCCATGGCGCCACCGGCCTGCAGGTTGAGCTGCGTCGCCTGTCCGGTGGTGAGATTGATGTCTGAGAGCTGGTATTGGCTTGGGTCAGTGGCTGCGTCGTTTGGGTTGTCGCAAGTGAACTGGGGACGATAAATGCTGACTGTCGTTGAGGGACTGTAGGCACAGTCTGGATTTGCGGCAGAGCTGCTAAAGTCCGCACCCGGATTGCCGGCGGCTCCGCCAAAACGTGAGTGGCCGACGGCGATCTGGTAGTGGACAAAGGAATGATTGAAGACTTGGTTGCCGCCCAGGGCTAGATCTGCTATCTGGAGATTCGGGCGCCGGATACTTGTGTGGAAAGCAGAACTGCCGGAATTCTTGAAGTCATATTCATACTTTTGTCCGTAGTCCCGGAAGTTCGAAAACAATCCGTGCACGTAAAGGTCGGAGTCTTCTGCGAGCTTGTAGTCGAGGGCGCCGGCGAAGCCGTAGCGGGTGCGATCGTAGAGATATTCGCGCACACTATTCTCGTCGAAGAGTGTGGATCCATCTGGGTTGAGGTCGGGGGATGGCTCAACGTCATCAATGCCGCGGCCGTTGGAATCGTAGCTGTAGCCGAGCATGACGCCGAAGCGCTTGCCGAGGCTGCTGTTATTTCCGAAGCGCATACCGGCGGCCGAGTTGATGCTGAAGACCCTTCGCGTACCGGCAATCGGGGTATAGCCGCCGATGGTTTCGATGGACAAAATAGGCTGGCCGGTCGCCTGTTTGATTCTGAGATCGACCGAGCCGCCGATGGCGTCGCCATCCTGGTTTGCGGAGAGCGTTTTGTTGATAGCGATTGCCCCGACGATACCCGCTGGAATGGTGTCGAGGTCTACCTGGCGGACCTCCGGATCGGGCCCAGGAACTACGACTCCGTCGATGGTGGTGTTGCTAAGGCGCGGCTCGGTACCCCGAATCTGCACATACTGTCCCTCGCCCTCGTTGCGTTGCAGGGTAACGCCGGGCAGGCGCCCTGTAGCGTCGGCAACGTTCGCGTTGGGCAAGCTCTGGATCTGGGTGTCGGTCTCGACATTCAGAATGTTAGCGGAGGTGCGCTGCTCGTTGATGGCGAGGGCATCCCCCACTAGATTGGCATTGACCAGAACCTGCTGATTGCTCGAACCGATGGTCATGGTGGCGTTGAGCGGCGTCGTCTGGCCTGCTTTTACCTCGACGGTTGAGACCGAGTTGTTGAATCCCACGTAGGAGATGGTTACGGTATAGGTGCCCGGCACGAGATTCGGAATGACAAAGTCGCCCTGCGCGTCGGAGGCCACGGTGATTGCTGTTGGCTGCAGCGTAATCTGCGCCCCCTGGAGGACAGCGCCGGCTGCATCCTTGACGCTGCCACTGACGATGCCGTTGCCGGCGGGGCGCCTCGGTCTCCACTTGCGGCGCCGGCCAGTGACGGGAGCAGGGCTATTGCCAGCAGGAGGTGTATACGTATGGCCTTCGCGAACATAACTCTCCTTGAGCGGTAATGCTGGAGTTTTCTAGCAGCCAACATCTTTGTTAATAGACTGTGACTGGCGATCAAGTTCCGCCTTGCACGTCTAAGAAGAAGTCGAATAGTTTCCAGGTGGGGGTGCGGTTCCGGAAGTCTTGCCCGAATCAGAGGCTAGGTCGTCTTGTTAAAGAGGGGTTAACGATGCGGTGAAACTTTTCTAAGATTGGGTCACGACTCTCCACAATCGAAACGGCTGTGTTGCAATGGGAATCAAGACAAATGTAAATAGAGGTCCGAGAGCCAGCGATGCGCATTCTGGTGATAGAAGACGAACCCCGTATGTCGGCTCTGCTGTTCAAAGGACTCTCTGAACATAGTCATGATGTAACGGTGGCGCTGAATGGGGCGGAGGGTCTCAAGTGCACGCTCGACGGCGAGTTTGAAGTTATTCTGCTGGATTTGGACCTGCCAGATCTGAGCGGGTACGACGTCGCGCAAGTGCTGCGAGAAAGGAGATACCCGGGCTCGATACTTATGCTGACAGCCTACAATAAGGAGGACGAAATCGTGCGCGGGCTTAACATTGGCGCCGACGATTACCTGGTAAAGCCGTTCTCGTTCCCGGAGCTGCTGGCGCGACTGCGCGCAATTACTCGTTCGTCGCCTGAACCGGCGCCCACCAACGTCACCATCGCAGACATGGTTGTGGATAAGGTGCAGCATAAGGTAAAGCGGCGGGGCCTAGGCATCGACCTGACCCGGACCGAATTCCTGTTGCTGGAAGCTTTGGCGCAGAATTCACCTCACGTGGTCTCAAGAGCTAGATTGATCGAAGAGATTTGGGGCGAGCAGGCAGAAGTCACACCGGGGGCGCTCGATGTGCTGGTCAACTCACTGCGGGGCAAGGTCGATGCGCCTTTCCCAACAAAATTGCTGCATACAGTAAGGGGGAGTGGCTACCAACTGCGGGCGGAGGAACCGGCCTTAGCGGGCAAAGCGACGACTGAATACATGAGAAAACAAATCCAATGAGAGCGCTGCCTATTCGTCTTCGCTTGACGTTGTGGTATTGCGCGATGTTTGCGGCAGCTGCCGTGCTGTTGAGCGTGTCGAGCTGGTGGATGCTGCGACGAAGCCTGATGGCGACCGAGTACCACGAGCTGCAGGAGCGCGCCGAAGATGTACAGCTGCTTCTGAAGCAGCTTGGCCCTGACGCAACGCTGAACTTTCAGCAGCAGAAGTTCGGCGAAATTTACCAGGTCAAAGACGATGGCAAATATCTGCAGGTCATGGATCAGGATGGGAATTGGCTTTACCGTTCTAAACGGATGATCGACGAGGGTCTACGCCTCGCCGCGCCGGCAGATCTGCCGCCGCAGGGGACGGTGGCTGAATTTCATCAGGGCACGCGATATGTCATGGCGTTGGCGTACCCGATCCGCGCCAATGGACGTGCCTATTCCGTCCAAACGGGCATTGCCTTGAATAAGTCGATGGTGTTGCTTTCGGCCTTTGGGACGCAGTTGTTTCTGCTGACCCCGGCGGTTCTGGTCCTGGCGGCGATCGGTGGTCATTTTATGAGCCGCAAAGCGCTTGCCCCGGTGGCCGCCATCGCCACGGAAGCGCGCCGGATCAACGACAGGAACCTCGATGTCCGCTTGCCGATCGCTCAAACGAAGGATGAGATTGCCCATCTTTCTGAGACGCTCAATCAGATGCTGGCGCGGGTAGAATCGGGCGTGCGTAGCATTCGCGACTTTACGGCCAACGCGGCCCATGAGCTGCGGACACCGTTGGCCCTGATTCGAACCGAGGTGGAGGTTGCACTGTCGAAGCCGCGTGCGGCGGAGGAGTATCGCGAGGCCTGCGAACAAGTTCAGATGGAAACGGTCCGCATGAGTGGCCTTATCGACAGTCTGCTCATATTGGCTCGCGCGGATGCGGGGATGGAAGCGCTGCGCTTCGAGTTGGTAGATGCGAACAGGCTTAGCTTCGAAGTCGGGGAAAAGTGGAAGACAGCCATGCGCCTGGCGTTTCTCGATTTTAGCGTAGAGGCGACGTCGGAGCCGGTGTTTGTCCGGGGAGACATGAATGCTCTGCAGCGGCTGCTGACCATTCTGCTCGACAATTCTGTCCGATATACGCAGCCGGGGGGAGCGGTCAATCTTCGTGTTGCCCGCGAGGGGGGCCTGGTGCTGTTAGGGTTCAAGATACCGGGATTGGGATTGCACCAGAACATCAGCCCAGAATCTTCGACAGGTTTTACCGGGTAGATCGAACGCGGGGCAATGCTTCTCGCGGCGCTGGTTTAGGACTGGCGTTGGCGAAATGGATCGCTGAGAAACACGATACAAACATTCTTCTGGAGAGCGCGGTTGGGGAAGGGAGTTGCTTTAGTTTTGCACTCCCCTCTGTCGCCGGGGTATCACCCTCGAACCCCGCCGCCGCTGAGTATTCGATCAGCAGGAGCTAGTGAGCGCTCGGGCGGGCCTACGCGATGTAATCGAACAAGGTCATGAAACCGAAATCCATGTGCAACTGCTGATGGCAGTGAAACAGGGTGAGGCCGGGATTGTTGGCAACGAAGTCGATTTCGACTTCCTGGTATCCGCCGACCATGACCACGTCTTTTATTACTCCTGATGTCGGCTGGCCGGCGATGCGGGTCAATTCGAAGCTGTGGCGATGCAGATGGATGGGATGAATGTCATCGCTCGCGTTTCGCATCCGGATCCGGTAGCGCTTGCCTTGGCGCAGATGAAAACCTGGGGTCGCCATCATCTGGCTTGTGGGATAGGAAACTCCGTTGATCGTCCACTGGTTAAATCCGTCGAGCGCTGCGTTCTGCTTCTCGAAGAGCATGTCGAAGGTTTCGTCCGGCGATTGAGTGGACTCGCTGGGATTGCCAAAATGCGCGTAGTTCCACTTGAATGGTTTCGGCGCGAGCCACTGCGCTTTGCCTTTAAAACCTGCATATTCGACCACGATGCCCATGCCGTGATGACGGTCGTCGTCGGCCAGATCGCCCATGACCCAAACGCCAGGATGATTCATATCGACGATGGCCGAGATGCGCTCCGCGGTTCCCAGCCAAAGGCCTGGCACGCGCACAGATTTGGGGAGTGGGTTGCCATCCATCGCGACCATCCGGAAGCTGTGTCCGGGGAGAGTCAGGCTGCGAATCTCGGTCGCACTACCATTCAGAATGTGAAACAGTATGCGCTCACCTTGCTTCACCCGAACCGGCTCACCGTGACCCAGCATGCGTCCGTTGATGGTGAACGAATCGTAGCCAACCTCGTAGCCATGCGGCATCCCTTTGGCGAGGGAAGCCTTCATTTGGGTCTCTCCCTGTTGCTTGAGACTGGCGACGGTTTCGGCGGGTGAGAGGAAGTCCATGGCCATGTCTCCTCCCTTGCTTAACGTTGGCTGAAACTCTTTCAAGGTGAGGAAGACTTCGCGGTCGTAGTCGCCGGGGTGATTCTTGGGCTCTATGTAGACAGGGCCGACGAGCCCGCTGTATTGACCTGCGGAGAGGTCTGACCCAGCACGAACGTGGGTGTGATAGAAGCGGAAACCCGAGGGATTCGGGGTAAAGGAAATCCTGCGACTGCCGTGTGGAGGGATGAATGGGGTGCCCTCCTCGGCTGCCCCATCGACTTCGGTGGAAAGGAATTGCCCGTGCCAGTGCAGTTGTTCGGGCGTGTCGGTTTCGTTATGAACGTCGATCGTGACCTGCTGCCCTTCTTTGAAACGCAGCAGCGGCCCGGGAAACTGGCCGTTGTAGGTGGTGACGGAAAGAATGCGATTGGAAGCCACTTCCAGGGGCTTGGTGGCTATGGTCAATGTGTAATCGGCAACGGCAGCGGACTCGCCTAGAAGGCCGCCCGAGGCCAGCAGGGCAGCGCCCGTTGCTGCTCCAGAGGCCTTTAAGAAATCTCGGCGAGTGGGTGAAAAAGGGGACATAGTTTGCTGGATAGCCAGTGTTCCGGCTCCCGGTAACTATATCGAAGTTTGCTCCCACATGGCTCCAGGTCCTGGTAGAGCCAGGGCATGGCGATTGCGGCCTAGCAGGCTGCGGAAGAAGTGCTGTTTCCCACGACAGGCCCCACATGGCAAGCCGGGGCGGGCGGGCAGGTGAGGGGAAACGATCCCTCAGCGGCTAAAGCTGAATCTGTTGTAAGGATTTGCGTACGGCCTGAAGGCCCGTACCCTTCAGAAAAGACGAACCTCAGGGGCTAAAGCCCTCATCAGCCCTCAACCAGTGTGGCACGGTTGAAGCCGTGCCCTTCGTGGAGAGTTTTTCAACAGCCTGCTAGAGTCTGCTCACACGCCAGATGTTCCTGCAATACTCCTCAATCGCCCGGTCAGAGGAGAACCTCCCCATGCGCACGGCGTTATAGATGGACATCTTCGACCACTTTTCCTGGTCCAGAAATGTGGCTGCGACGTGATCCTGACAATCGACATACGATTGGTAGTCAGCGAAGAGCAGGTAGGCATCGTGATTGAGCAATTCGTCGACTAAAGGACGGAAGAGATTTTGGTCGCCGCGGGAAAATTGACCGGCTGCGATACTGTCCACCACCTCGCGCAGGATGGGGTTAGATTCATAGATTGCCCGGGGTTGGTAGCCGGCATTTTTGGTGGCGATCACCTGCGGCGCGGTCAGGCCGAAGAGGAAGAAATTTTCGTGCCCTACGGCATCTCTGATTTCGATATTAGCGCCGTCCAGAGTCCCAATTGTAAGCGCGCCATTCATGGCGAACTTCATGTTTCCGGTTCCCGATGCTTCTTTACCAGCGGTGGATATCTGCTCGCTCAGGTCCGCGGCGGGATAGACCTTTTGCCCGAAGGTGACGTTGTAATCGGGAAGAAAAAACACCTTGATGCGCTGCTTCACTTCAGGATCGTGATTGATCACTTCGGCCACGGAGTTAATGAGTTTGATGATCAGCTTCGCCATGGCGTACCCGGCAGCGGCCTTGCCGCCGAACAGGAAGGTACGCGGTGTGATCGCCAGCTTGGGATTCCTCTTCAGGCGAAGATAGAGAGTGAGGATATAAAGCACGTTGAGGTGTTGCCGCTTGTACTCGTGGATTCGCTTTACCTGACTGTCGAACATGGAGCTGGGATCCACCGAGAAGCCGGTTTCCTGCTGAATGTACTGCGCGAGTCTTACCTTGACGTCATGCAGAGTCTTCCGCCACTGCGCACGGAAAGCGGCGTCCTCAGCATAGCTTTCCAGCTGCTTGAGTTGCTGGAGGTTGCTGATCCAGCTGTCGCCAATCTTGCTCGTCATCAGTTGCGATTGCTCGGGATTGCTGACCGCCAGCCAGCGTCGCGGCGTAACGCCGTTGGTCACATTGATAAATTTATTGGGCCACAGATCGTGGAAGTCACGCAGCACTTCGTTCTTCAGCAATTGCGTGTGTAATTCGGCGACACCGTTGATGTGTTTACTGCCAACGCATGCGAGGTAAGCCATGCGGACGTGCTTTTCTCCATCCTCTTCGATGATGGACATGCGCTCCACTTTCCCCTCATCGCCGGGGAAGCGTTGGCGCACCTCATTCAGGAAGCGGTTATTGATTTCGTAGATGATCTCGATATGGCGGGGAAGGAGGGAGGCGAAGAGCGGCAACGGCCAGCGCTCCAAGGCTTCACGGCAACAGAGTGTGATTGGTGTAATTGAAGGTGTTCTGAAGTAATCTCCCATGCCTGATCCCATCCCAATTCGTGTTCGTCTATCAGCAGACGCATGAGTTCAGCCACGCCGACAGAAGGATGCGTGTCATTGAGCTGAATGGTCCACTTCTCGTGAAAGGTCTCTATCGGGCGGCCAGCAAGCAGGTGGAGCCGGATCATATCCTGCAGCGCGCAGGAGACGAAGAAATATTGCTGTTCCAGGCGCAGTTGCTTGCCTTGTTTTCCGTCGTCGTTCGGATACAGACACCTTGGAGATATTCTCGGCGAAGATTTTCGAGGCTACGGCGCCTTCGTAATCGCCGCTGTTGAAGCGGTCGAAATAGAAGGACTCGGCGGCTTCCGACCGCCACAATCTAAGGTCGTTCGCTACCCCCGAGCCATACCCCAGGATCGGTGTGTCGTAGGGAATTCCCTTGACCAGGGAACCATGGATCCACCGCGTCCTGTAGTGGCCCTGCGAGTCTCTCCAGGATTCGGTGTGGCCGCCGAAAGCGACGTCGACGGATTCTTGTGGCCGCCTGATTTTCCAGGGATTTCCGTAGCGAAGCCAATAGTCGGTGAGCTCGACCTGCCAGCCGTCATGAATCTCCTGTTGAAACATACCGAATTCGTAACGAATTCCGTATCCAATAGCTGGGATTCCAAGAGTAGCCAATGAATCGAGGTAGCATGCCGCGAGGCGCCCCAGCCCGCCGTTTCCCAGGCCAGGCTCGCTTTCCTCTGCGATGATCCTGTCCAGATCGAGGCCGAGCTCCCTGGTGGCCTGTCGCATGGGTTCTTCCACCTTGAGGTTGAGCAGGTTATTTGCCAGGTGCGGACCCATCAAAAATTCAGCGGACAGATAACAAACGACGCGTACGTTATGTTCGGAATAATTCTTCCGAGTCGCGAGCCAGCGGGCGAGGATACGATCGCGCACGGTGTAGGCAACGGCCATGAAGTAGTCCATCTCGGTGGCGGACTCGGAATCCTTTCCGACCACGTACTGCAAGTTCTCCAGGATCGCCTTCTTCAGGGTTTCGACTGTAGTGCCGGTACGGTCGTCATCGGTGTTCAGCAGGTGATCTTGGAAGGGCTGTTCCTCAATTGCAGGGCTCATTGTTTCTCCAACTTTCTGCGGAACGCGCATTCGAGACGAATGCTAGAGACTATGCCACGCAAAAACAAGGAGTGCGGAGGGACTTTACTGACATTGCGCAGAATTTTAACCGGCCGCTCACAATAGACGCGGGCGCGAAAGCTAAGTGCTCCTTCCGGGTTGCAAATTTCAATCTTCACGATCTATTAACAAGGACGGACGCATTCTGAAGTATGGCCAAGCTCGACTTCAACCGGGCACTACAACTTATGCTGGCTGCGTTCAGCCTGGGGTTGGTCAGTGTGCTCGCATTGGTCTTCTTACAACGCTCGAAGACGGAATATCTAACCCTGGCAGGTGGGTCGTCGAGCGGCGAAAGCTACATCCTGGGCAAGGCGCTGAAGACGGTTGTGGAGCGTCACTATCCCAGGATCAAGATCAGCCTTCTGGAGACGGGCGGCACGGTCGAAAACCTGCAAATGCTGGAGAACGGGCGGGCGCAACTGGTCACTGCACAGGCCGATATTTTGCCTGGACCGAGGGCGCGAGCCCTGGCGGTGCTCTATGACGACACCTTTCAATTGTTAGTGCCTAAGGATTCGCGGGTACAGAGCCTGGTGGATTTGCGAGGCCAGCGGATCGCGCTGGCACAGAGCGGGGGACAATTTCAGTCGTTTCTCCGCGTGGTGGAACATTTTGGCCTCCATCAGGTGGATTTCCACTTTGTCGGCACAAATGACGGGGCCGCGGAAGATGCATTCCTGAAGGGAGAGGCAGACGCTATCTTTCGGGTGCGAGCTATCGGCGATCCATCCGTTGAACAGCTAGTGCAATCCGGCCGTGTTCGGTTTCTCCCCATTGAGCACGCTGCCGCGATGAAGATCAAACATCCCGCGTTTGAGGCGGCCCTGATTCCCGTGGGCGCCTATTTGGGAAACCCGCCCGTGCCCGCGCAGGACTTTCCGACGGTAGCGGTACATCGCACCTTGCTGGCTCGCGATAGCGCGAGTGTGACGGCTATTCGAGCCGTAACGGAAGTTCTTATCGAGCGGCGGCAGGAAATCATGGAGGAGATTCCAGCCGGGATGACGGAAGTACGTTTGCTGCTGGTGCAAGTACGCCGGCCGGAGCCGCAAGCGGGACTCGGGCCAGCCCTGCATCCTGGAGCACTCAGCTTCTACGACAAAGACAAGCCGTCGTTTCTACTGGCTCATGCGGACTATGTGGGCCTGTTCTTGACTGTGGGACTCATGGCTGGGTCCTGGCTATGGGAGTTGAAGCGATGGATGCAGCGGAAGCAAAAGAGTAAGGCGGATCAGTACAGCAACCGCGTCGTGGCGTTGATCACTTCGGTGCAGGAGGTGGATTCACTGGCGCCGTTAGACGACGCCTGGCGTGAGTTATTGAAGATTCTTGGCGAAGCCGTTGGCGACCTTGATGCCGATAAGCTGTCTGAAGAGTCATTCAATTCCTTTCGCGTCATTCTGCAGATTGGGATGGAAGCGACCCGAGAACGCCGCAGTATCCTGATGTCCACGAATCCCACAACATGGATTGCGAGCGCTGCACCGTAACGACGGCTACTCCGGGTATGAGTGACGCAACCGGAGAGCGCGCTCACGATGGTTACCGAGTTTCCGTCTTTGACAGAGATTCGGATCTCCCCTTCAAGGCTGCGTTCATCGCCTTCATTTGATCGGAAGTCTCTCGAATAACGCCTTGTGTCAACTTACCCGCGAACAAGCCAGTGAACTCCTCGCTTTGGATCAAGTGTGTCTTGTCTCCTCGCTTCTCCAGTAAGAATCGATGTTCGCCATCAAAGAGTCCCGGAACCAGGACGCTGCCCTTCCACCTGAGTTCCTGTGCCGTGCGGACACAAAGGATCTTCGGACGGAAGGTCATGCTGTCTGACCCTGCTCCTTCGGTAAACTCAATTACATTTCCTTGGCGAAGATCACCCACGAGATGCGAGATCATCGGGTTCCATGATGGGTAATCTGCAGTGGCCGTGAGAACCTGCCAAACCTGCTGTGGTGAGTTGTTGATCCAGATCTCGGTTCGTACAGAGGTGTCTTTGTGGAGCGCAAGAAGGCACAGCAGGCCGCACCCGAACAGGACTGCAAGAGCGCGCAGTAATCGGCGAAAGAGTTTCATATAGCGTGGCCTTCGTATGAATTGATGGCGGGATGCACTAGAGAGGGCTCGTCATTCGATCCCTTATGAAAAGGGCGACCAGCGTGGCCAGCGTGACCAGATGAAACACGGTATGCAAAGTGTCCGGGGCCATTCCATTGCGCCGAGGCAGGAACGAGTGCGTGCCGGCGAAGATGATTTGATAGCGTGCCGCACGCTCTGCGTCCGGTAGAACCAGGTAGGGTATCCACCAGGCACGGAGCATGCCGAGGATGAATATGCCATAGGTGATCCAGAGCAACATCTCCAGCCAACCCGGGTAGGATTGCCGGAGATGTCTCGCGCTGAAGAAGAGGCCAATCGCCGCAGGCAGGCCAGGCAGGAGAGTGACGAAGATGCGGTGCAGTCGTGTGTCCTGGCCGCGGATGGCGGCGAGGTTGTTCAGACGGCCGAGAGGGATGTGTCCACTACGTCGACATTCCCGTCATTCTCAGCGTTGACGTAGGCGCGTTTTCCATCCGGCATGAAGGCCACGTTTCGCGGACGATGACCAACCTTGAAGGTATTGAGGATTTTCCCGGCACTCGGATCAAGCACGGAGATATTCCCATCTTCTTCCGATGTCACGTAGACGAGTTTGCCATCAGGCGTGACTTGAACTCCCTCGGGCTGAGCGCCCATCTTCAGACTTTTTGCAATGGTTCCGGAGTCTACGACCAAAATGCTTACGGCAGAGTCGTCCTCGTTCGAGATGTAGATCTGCTTACTATCTCTGCTGATGTCAAAGTTCTCCGGATCGTTGCCGCTGCGGAGTACCTTGATCAGCTTGTTTTGCTGCACATCGTAGACGCCGATACCGTCAGCACTATGATCAGCCGGCGGAAGAGTGCTCTCGTCTACATTTGGGCCGCCGATCGGCGATCCGCTCAGCGCCACGTAGATCGTCTTGTGGTCGGGACTGGCGTGAATGCCTCGTGGACGCTTGCCCGGCGGGACCGTCGCAATCACTTTATAGCCGTTGGAACCGATTACCGTCAGATCTCCAGAGACTTCATTGGTTACGTAGATCCGAAACGACGAGGAATCTTCTGCTACTGTCGGCGCTGGTTGCACCGGCTGCTCTGCCGCCTTAGAACGGGAGCAACCTGCTGAATACACCGTGAGCCCAATCGCAAGAAGCACCCGCCCGGGTTTGCGCAACGTTTCCAGCACCGAAGCCCCCATTCTCCCCTATCTGAACATTCCAACGCAGGCCATTCTGTTCAGGCTTTTTTCACTCTCCGGGAAAGGCAGGCCGGAACTCGGGTTACCGTCACATAGAAAAACCGGTCCAGCTCCTTAGAATGTCGTTAGGATACGAAAGGTAAATTGGCGTCCCGGCCCAATCGCGTTGCCGGAGAACAGTCCTCCGAAGTCGATGAGTTCGAGCGTGTTGCCCACGTTTGCGATATCGCCCTGAAACCGCGTGGTGAATTTTTCACGCTTGAGAAGATCGGCCCCCACCGTAAGGTTTTGCGTGAAGTAAGGGTTGATGCGGCCGCGATTGAAATTGAGGTGATTGATCACCGTTTGACCGTATTCTGTCGCATATTGCCCGGGAGTTAGATCCGCTTCAAACGGCAGTCCGGTATTGTAGTCAGCTCCAACGGCCATCCACAAGCGCGGAGCAATCTGATAATGCGCTCGTGCACGAACCGTATTGCGCTGGTCCTGCGAATCGGGTGAATATCCGGTAGTCTGAGTCACCGCGGCGGTGGCATCATCCCCAAGAAACAAACCGCCGGTTACCGGATTCCATGCATTGCCCACTATGTAGGAGTAGCTGGCGAAGCCCGAGAACGGTCCCCAATGCGGAGTTTCGATCTTTCCCTCCGCGCCGTAGAGGATGGCATACCTGAATGCGATGGGGAAGCTTATCCCGGTACTCAGTAGTTGAGAGTCGTCGGCGTAGTTATTCACATCGCGGCGGAACATATTCGCGTCCACACGCGCTTTATTGAAGAATACTTTCGTCACTCCCGCTTCATAGTAGTCCCCGTGAGAAGGCTTAACCGGCAATAGCACTGCGGGAACACTGGTATCGATAGTCTCTGCTTGTGGAGAGCTGCCCAAAAGTATGTTTTCGAAAGAGGGTGTCTGGAAAACGCGGTCAAAGGCTCCGTGCAGATTCAGGCCAAGCGTGGGAAAGTAGCGCGAAATGCCAAGACGCGGGCTCACCGCATTTTGTTTCACCTCCAGTTGATAGTGGTCCCATCGTAGGCCTGCGTTGATCGTCCAGTTGCCGAGGCGGATCAGGTCCTGAACATAGACGGCCTGTTCGAGGTCCGGACGGGTGCCGGTAAAGGCAAAGGTGGTCGCGCCAGTGTCGAAGATGCCCAAATTTATTGGGCATCGAGGGTCTGATCCGTCGCCCCCGCAATAGGGCATTACGTAGCTGGTATTTTCGTGCAGGAAGATGTTATCGGTTTCGAAGCCCACCTTAAATTCGTGTCTTCCATGATGGACGGCGGCGCTACCGTTGAAGTAAATCTCGTTGAAGTAATTTTGCTGGGTTGCATTGAGGGGCCAGGACGCCGCATTCGAAGAAAAGTCAGTGGAGTTGCCGCGGGCCATTCCTCGCAGCGACCCTGTCGCGTCCGAGGAGAAGATGTGCTGGTAGGAGACGCTGCCCATGGTTTCATAATTGTCGCCATTCTGCAGCTGCCCCCCGGGAATGTACACGCAATCGCTTGGCTCCTGGTCCGGGGGCACGGCTGGACAGCCGGTGTCGTTGTCCGAGTTTGGCAACCATGCACCGTTCTGCTGCACCAGTTCGTTAGGAATTGCATAGCGCGCGAGTTCATGGCGGAAAATGACGGTGAGGCGGTCTTTCTCCGTTAGATCCCGTTCATAGCTTCCCGCGAAGCTGGCAGTCGTGCCGTTATTGGAGTAATTTTCGGGGACCACGGGGTTGAGATAGTGGTTCGTCATGTCACCCGAGGCGCTCACACCAAACGTGTTCTTCCCTCGTGTGTATTGATCCTGGGTGCTGATCGAACCCGCATCATAGGTGCCGCCGAAGAGAGTAAGTTGTCCATGCAACCCCGGCAATTGGCTTCTGAGGGTATTAACCTCAACGACGCCTCCCATCTTCCTGCCATATTCCGCCGGAATACCGGCGGTATAAATCTTGAGGGATTGGATGTCATCGGCTTCGGCAGCCTGCGGTCCAAAACTAGGCGAACGGTTGTCGGTGAGCGGAATTCCGTCCACCACAAACTGGGTCTGATATTCCGATCCGCGCGGGTGCAGAACGGCATTGCCTTCATAGAGCCAGCCGGGTTGTGAGTTTACCAGGTCTTGAATGCCGCGGCCGGGCAGCGCGGTCAATCGGTCCTGAATCTGCTGTGAGCCCAATTCATTGACCGAACCTGGGCGATACGGATCCATCAATGTGTCAGTGCCGGTGACTTTCACCGATTCCGAAACTGAAGCCAGTTTCAAACGAATTGTGCGATCCAAGGGGAGCGCGGAGCGTATTTCAACCGACTCGGAAACGGGAGCAAAGCCTTGCGCCACGATCTGGACCTGGTAGATTCCGTAGGGCAGCCGCTTCGCGTCCAGTTTGCCCTGACTATCCGTAGTGAATGTCTGACTGTACTCAGTGCCTTGGCTGACGAGGTCAACCGTGGCCTTCACACCTAATCCTTGGGGATCATCGACGGTTAAACGCAATTCCCCAGTGGTGCTTTGGGCAAGCATGGGAAGAGCACATAGAAGTAAAGAAAGTATGAGTGCCTTTTTCATCTTCGATTGTCACCTGATTTTGAGTGGCCTGAGCTACGGGTTGGGATCCGTCGGAATACCTACGACTTAGAAGCGTGCGGCTTCTCACAATTGAATATTCCGGTTGAGGTTATTTTGTTCAGTCTTTTTTTTTGCTGTCTTGTCGAGATGTGGACCAAGAAAAACCCTGAACAGATGACTGCGGAAAAGAATATATAAGCAAGGACCCGCACCGCTTCCGCCAGTTGAAGCGCGCGGACGGCAGCTGAAGCCTATGCTGAGCGAAGACTTTCATCCCCGGGACGAGGAACTTCTCATGACCGCGGACGGCGAACTTTCAGGGCGCCGCGCCACTCGAGTTCGTGCCCATCTCGCCTCATGCTGGGATTGCCGCGCGCGGATGGCAGAGATCGAAGATACGATTGCCGATTTTGCGCGAGTTTATCGCCAGCATTTCGGTCCCGGGTTACCGCCGATCGACGGCGCGCGGGCGCAATTGAAAGCCAGATTGGCCGAGCTAACCGCCAGGCCCCGCGCTGACTCGTGGCCAGGGTTCTTCCGCTTTGCCCCGGCCACGCGGGTTGCAGCGTATATTTGCGTGACGATCTTCATCACTGCGGTGATCAGCAAGATCGTCGTCCAACCTCCGGCGATGAGCACACCGCAATCGGACGTCATTGGATTCGAAGCCGAGGTAGTTCCCAACCGCAGCCTGACGCCGGGCGCCACCCGGCAACTTGAGGTCCGCGATGTCTGCGTAATGGCCCATGAGGAAGTCGTTAAAGCCGTTCCAGCGGCGTTGCGGCAACAGGTATTTCAAGAATATGGAATCGCGAATGTTGATGCCGACAACTATGAGGTCGACTACCTGATTACGCCGGGATTGGGAGGTGCAGAAGACATTCGCAACCTCTGGCCGGAACCCAGCGCATCCCCGGTATGGAATTCCCGCGTCAAGGACGCATTGGAGGAACGCCTCCACCAATTGGTCTGTACGGATAAGCTCGATCTGCCCACGGCCCAGCGCGAGATCGCCACTGACTGGATTGCTGCCTACAGGAAGTATTTCTCTACTGACAAGCCTCTCCCCCTGGGTTCGGATCGGATTCGTTTCTTCGGAGCGCTCTTCGCGTCTTCCAGCCTGCCCCGCCTGCCGCGGCGTGCCATGGGGCGTGCCGCAGGAGCACCTAACGAATGATGCTCTGAGATGGCCGGCGTGGAGAAATTTGTGAGCTGTCGGTTATTCCTGCTTCGATCGAATATTTCTGCTGAGCCGATTTGACCGCGTCAGGGCTGATCGGGTTCGTTATAGATTGCGATCCTGTGAGTACGGACCTGGGGCTTGATTTGGCGGCCGTCCGCGTCGAATACGATCTGATTTGATTGCTGCAGCGGCATGTGGCAATTCGTGCACCGATGAAGAATCTGAGCGCCCATGGTCGAGAACTTTCCGCAATTCTCTATCCTGTGGCAAGTAAGGCAATGCTCAGAAAAGGACGCCGCGTCGCGCTGCGCCTTATGGACATCGTGGCAGGTACTACATGTCATCGTGGTTGAACGATAGCAACGGCTGCTCGACAGCTGTTGCACTTGGTGGCCATGGACGTCAGTCGGGGTGTCCGGTGCGTCGGCCGCTATGGATAGATATCGTGCAAGTTCTTGTCCGGCGCCAAATGAAAAGCTGGGCGCCCTGGGTGTTCCGGGCCCAGCATGACAAAGTGCACACAGATCCATTTGCCTCTCCCGCGAAAGCGATGCGGGGTTCACAATGTCCTCGGCTTCCCCCGATTGCAGTGGAGTTTTCGATCGATGACGCGCGACATGTTTAGCCCCCGGGCCATGGCATTTCTCACAGGTGATGCCGAGAACTATATGGGTCTTGTCAAAGCGGTTGGATGGAGGCGGAAGTGATTCGAAGTATGTGCTGTGGCACTCCAGGCAACGCGGAATGATAGGCTTATCGAAGTTGGGAAGGCCGTCGGGATAGCCGGGACTATTGATCCATCGATCGGTTTCTGTCCAGTAGGAAACGGGCAATTCAAAGAGTTCCTCTCCTTTCCAATACAGGTAGGTCTGCCCCTTTCGCCCCGAACCAATCACCAGGTCGAAACGCTCATGGTGCGTGAGCGTCTCGGAGGGTGGCAGGTTCGCAAACGCGGTCTGGAAATAACCTTCCTGGGTCGCACTCATGACAAAAAATAAAGAGGGGTTCGAGGTTCGCAGAATGTTGAAACCCGGTGTGAACTTGCCATCAATCGAAGTCTGGCTGGGGAGGCGCGAGGCGGCATGGTGGGCGGAGTTGAGATAGGATTCGAATTGCCCCTGGTGGCAATCGCGACAAGCCTCATCTCCGACATAATCGCTACGCAAGGCACGGTTCTGAGGCTGAGGGGCCTCGGACAACTGACCAGGCAGCGATCGCACCATAAGGAATAAGCCCAGCAACGTAATAAAGCGAATGTCAGGGCTCATCGTTGTGTGGTCTGCGGAGCAGCGTGGAACTTTGCCAAATGAGACGCGGCTAGATCGGGTTGGTTCAACTTGAGATAGACCTTCCCCAAGAGGAAGTGGATCTGGCTGTCGCTGGTGCCCAGTTCCGGTAGCGTGAGCGCGTGTTCGCCTTCCACCGCGGCAGCCTTGTATTGGCCCTGGCGTTCAAGCCCCTTGGCCTTTTCGTAGAATGCATCCCGGCTTTGATTATCTGCTTCAATCGCCAGTTGATCCTTGGCGATGCTCTCTTCAAACCTGCCCAGCGAAAACAGCAGACGACCGTGGGCTACCAGAATGGATGCGGTCTGGGGACTTTTGTCCGTCGCGAGGGTCTCGGCTTGCTCATAGAATCGCAGCGCAGCGGTTGCGTCGCCCATCGCCTCCTTGGACATCGCTAAGTAGAAGGGGGGCATAGGAGCCTGCGGAGATAAATTTTGCGCCTTCTGCAGCGGAGGAATTCCCAGAGCGAAGTCGTTCTGCAGATAGTAGAACATCCCCAGAAAAAACTGCGCGTCCTCTGAGGAAGGATCGACAATGACTGCTTTAATAAGGCAGCTTTTGGCTATATCAGGCTGGTGGGCAAAAAGGGCGAGCCGTGCTTTGAGAATCAATGCTGGAACGAAATCCGGGTCGAGGCGCAAGGCCGCCTCCACCTCCTGGTCGGCCAGCGCAAATTGCATTCTGCCCAGATCCGCCTTGGCATTGTCATAGTGCTGTTGTTGCGGCGACAGCGATAGTTGAAGAGCAAGCAGCCAGATCATTTGAGTTTGCTTCCCGGCGCGAGCGAGTAATACCTTCCTCCCGCGACGTGCTCGAAGCGGTCGGTGCGTCCCACCCCCGCAGGCCACTGAACCTGGATCCAATCGGCATTCGCGGAAAGACCCAAGCCTAGAATATCGCGCGGATCGGAAGAGGAGAGATAGCTTCCGCCCCCGCGATGGAACAAGCTGTGCTTCACGCCGCCGGCAGACCAGGTTATATTGGCGCCCACCGCGGAGCCAACCAGGTTCAGTCCTAACCAGTGGTTTGCATTGTGAAGCGTGTTGTGAAGAACCAGAGGGGCGCCGCCATTATTTGCGATGACCACATCGGGCCGCCCGTCATTATCCAGGTCTCCGACCGCAAGCCCGCGAGCTGGATATCCCACGGTAAAGGCAGGACCGCCCAGAGTGGTTACATCATCGAAGGTGTGGCCATTATTGCGAAAAAGGAGCAGCGGCTCCTTGTAACGCAGCGAGCTGGAGATGGTTTCGATCAGATCATCAGGGTGGCCGTTGGCCATGATGATGTCTGGCCAACCGTCCAGATCAAAGTCGAAGAATCGAATTCCCCAGCCCGTATCCATGATCGTTGGCATGGCGATCCCGGCTGCTCCCGCCACATCCTCAAAAGAACGATCGCCCTTATTGCGATAGAGCGAATACATCTCGCGGCTGATATTGGCCACGAACAGGTCCTGAAACCCATCCTGGTCGAAGTCGACCGCATCGACGCCCATGCCCGAGCGCGCGGCTCCGTCAGGACTATAAGCCACTCCCGCGTCGAGCCCGATCTCGGCGAACTTGCCTCCACCTTTGTTCAGAAAAAGAAAGTTGGGGACGGAATCATTGGCCACAAACAGGTCGAGCAGCCCGTCATTATTGATGTCGGTTGCGACTACCCCGAACGACTTTCCCGGATAGTTGCCGATTCCTGACGACAGGCTCACGTCGGTGAAGGTACCGTCTCCGTTATTGCGATAAAGGCGGCTGGGCCACGGCTCATAGCTCCGGGGATAACAATAATGAGCGATGCCGTTGGTGCTGCAATCATGCTCCAGAGATTTGTTGTATTTCGCGAAGTGTCCTACGTAAAGATCGAGGGTCCCATTGTTGTCATAATCGAACCACACCGCGCTGGTAAATAGCCCTGGGTTATCGAGCCCGGCTTTCTTAGCCACGTCGGTGAAGGTTCCGTCATGATTGTTGTGGTAGAGGATCAGCCTGCCGTAGGTCGTTACCAGGAGATCCGTCCATCCGTCTCCGTCATAGTCCGCGGCCGCAACGCCGATGCCGAAATCTTTTCCTGCGACACCGGCCTTCTCGGTCACATCGGTAAAGGTTCCGTCATGGTTGTTGTGGTAGAGCGCGTTACGCAAGGGATGGGTGGGCGCGAAGAAATCGGCCGGCCCACTGTTGGTGAAGTACAAATCCATCCAGCCATCGTTGTCATAATCAAAGATGGCCACCCCGGGCCCCATCGACTCGGGAAGATACCGGCGAGTTGACATGGCATTGTCATGCTTCCAGACGATGCCTGTTTTTTCCGGAGGCAAAGACTCGAAGTAGGGACTGTCGCGACTGGACTGGGGCCTGCAGGCCAGGCACAACACCTGGCCCACAACGATCAGCAAGACCCCTGCCTGAACCCACTTCATCCTGCCTAGAATTGTATGCGCGCTACAATTTCTCCGCTTCGGGGTGGATAGTTGGCGCCGGCGCTGGAAATGTTCGACCCTACAAAGCCAAACTGTCCAACCTGCAGCGCGTTGCTGGTGCCGCTCAAATTTGGGAGGGCCCAACGGTTGAAGACATTGAAGAAATCCGCTCGAATGGAGAAGGTGGCACGTTCTCCTAACCCGAACATCTTGCCCAACCCCATCTGCTCGTTTGGATACCGTGGCTCACGATAGTCCCCATAATAGGGTTTCGAGACCCCGTACGTGCCCGAGGCCGGATCGGACCAAGCGGCAGGGTTCAGGTAAAACGTGGTTGCAGGATTCACGTTGTGCTTGTTCACGTTATTCAAGAAGAGAGGCTGTCCGAACACGCGATTGGCGAAGTTACCTTGCGCAAACGTTATGTTGGTAAGCCCATTTTGTGCATTCGGCACCTGGATCAGCGCGCCGCTCGAGTAGATGAGAATGCCGTCCGTGGTCCATCCCTTCAGCAGGGCTGACTTCAAACGGCCCTCAGCCAAACCGAAGGTTGGAATAGTGTACCGGTAGCTCACGGATAGGATTTGCGGGGTGTCGATCGACACGTAGGTTTTGTAGCTCTTGGGGGGCAGATTGGCTTCTGCCACCGGCACGGCGCTACCCCCGCCTCCGTCCCCATTGACTGTTCCCAGGACCTTTGACCAGGTATAGGATGCTTGCGCCCACAACCCGCGCGATAAGCGCCTGCTGACTTTGACTTGAAGCGCGTCATACCAGTAATTGCCGATCATAGCGCCATTCAGACTCACGCCATTGAATTGAGGATAGGGTCTTAACGCCTGTGCCAGCGAGGCGCTGGAAGGAAAGCCCGGGTAGGGGGCGGTAAAGCCCCGAGCCACCACTGCCGGGGAGGAGATACTGCTGCCCAGGAGCGCCCTGTCGTCGGCATTGGCCAGGCTGAGCCCATAAGGACTGAGCTGCGCTTGCCCGAGTTGATCTGGATCCACGAGTCCATCCGCTTCAAACCAGGAGCCGCGTGTACCCACATAGGCAATGTCAAGGGTCATACTTTGCGAAAGCGCACGCTGCATGCCGACATTCGTTTGCACGGTGCGAGGGGGTTTGCCGATGGTTGGGTAGTTGTAAGGAGGCAGATTATTCAACTGCCCGGTCACCGGGTAGAGACCCGGGTTGAAGTTCGTAGAGGTCAATTGTGCAAGCGAATACTTCACTCCATTGGCCAGTTGCGCAGCGGACAATCCGAAGCCCGGCGCGTTATAGGTGACCGTATTCCACTCGAAGCCGATGCTATTGCCCGATCCGGGGTAATTCAAGGAAGGCTGCTGCGCGTAAAACACACCCGACGCTGCGTGAAAGACCGTTTTCGGGTCGGCCTGATACGTAATGCCCAACCGGGGACCAAGAGCATACCTGTAGTTGTGCTCGAAGGTGCAATTACAACGCCCGGCGCCATAGCCTTCAAATTGAGCGGCGCCGAGGAGATTTCCCGCCGATGGATTCGCTATGTACGGATTGAACTGTGTGGTGCGGTACCGCTGTTCGTGGGAGGCTTGTTGCAGATCGTAGCGCACGCCATAGTTGATGGTGAGCCGCTTGGTTGCCTTCCAGGTATCCTGCGCATAAAACGCGCCCGATCCCCGGTCAAACCAGGGAGCCGCAACGTTGCCGATATATTCTGAATTGACGTTTCCCAGCAGGAAACTTACGAAGCTGCTGCCGGTGTAACCACCGTTCAGGTTTTGTCCATTGGTCGAGGGCAGGCCGGTCTGTTGCGGATCGAACGAGTAGTTGCCGACGGCTTGATTTGCGACTCTGTTCAGGAACGCTTCGTGCTTGAACTCACCGCCAAACTTCAGCGCGTGGTCTCCCTTGATCCACGAGACGGAGGCAACGGCCGTGGGCTTGTTGAGTATGTACAGCTGGTAATTCGAGGGGCCAAGCTGCAGCAGTTGGGTGCCGTTGGTGGGTTGTCCGCTGACGGACAGTCCCGACAACAACCCTAAGCTTCCGCCGTTTAGAGTCACTCCATTGACCTGTGGAGTTCCGGTAATGACGGGAAATCCGCCGACCAGCGCGCCGGACAAACCGAGCTGGCTTGACTGATCGAAGTTGGTAATCGGAGTGGTATCCGGGTTGTGATAGCGCTGAAAGCCTACGCCTGCGTGCAGGACGAGGGTAGGTTTGATTACGTCATCCATGTTGATACGAACGGTGTTGCTGCGGATCACCTGGTAGCGGCGGGCAGAAATGGGATCCGGCAGGCCATCTCCTCCGTTGTCTTTGTCCGTAGCGGTCAACGCGTAGTAACCGGACAGATGGATATTGGTGGTGAGCGCGTGGTCAATCTTGATGCTTGGAATCCACTGGAATTTGTTTGCCGGAAAGATGATTGGATAATTGTTCAGGGCAGCGCTATTTACGGGGTTGGGGACCAGGGCAAGAATCTTGGTCGCCACCGGGTCGTACCGGCTCATGGGAACCTGGTTGTTGGGAAAGGGATCTCTCACCACCTGGCCGTTTACTGTTCTGGTGGTGGCCGGATCGTAGATCGCGCCGTTCATAATCGGGCGGCCAAGAGGATCGGTACCGATCTGCGTTCCGGTCAGGAGGGAGCTGAAGTCTCCGCCGCGTTCCGCGGCAGTGGGAACGGTTCTGAAGCCGTTATTGGTATCGACCTGATCGCGATACATCTCGTAGTTAAAGAAAAAGAAAGTCTTGTCGTGGCCGTTATAAATTTTGGGAATCCAGACAGGACCGCCAAAACTTCCGCCAAAGTCGTTTTGGCGGACCTTGGGCCTCACTAAGCCTCCGTTCCCGTTATCGGTAAAGGGCTGTCCCGCATCAAGGGCTTCGTTCTCGAAGTATTCATAGAGTGTCCCGTGGATCTTGTTGGTTCCGGATTTGCTGGTGTAGTTGAAAATGCCTCCGGCGGTTTGTCCGAACTCCGCAGGAAAACTGTCCTGCACCAGGGCGAATTCCTGCAGAGCTTCTACCGATGGTTGCTCTTCGTCGGAAACGCGCGGGTTCAATCCGCTACCTGAATCCTGTCCATCGAGGATGACGCGAAAGGTGCTCCCCGGCGATCCATTGATATGAATGTCGTTCCAGCCGCCTACGGTCGTACCGGGCGCCAGCTCGGCGAAGGCCAGCGGGTCGCGGATCGCGCCCACGCCCGCCATGTTGATGGGAAGCTCGTTGATGTCGTTGCGTGTTACTACGATGTCATTCTCGGGATTCTCGGTCTTGAGCAGCGGTGCATCCGCGGTCACGGTGACGGTCGCGGAGGTCGCCCCGACGGTCAGGACCAGATCGACGCGTATGGCCGCATCTACGGAAACAGTGATGCCATTCCGAATCAGCTTCTGAAAGCCTGCTGCTTGCACCGTCAACGAATAGCTGCCGGCAGGCAAGCTAGGGATGGTGTAGTACCCGTCACCAGTGGTGACGGTGCGGCTTTGTACCCCAGTGCCTTCATTGGTCGCCGTGACAGGAGCAGCCGGGATCGCATTGCCTGTCGGGTCAGTGAGCGAGCCGGTGATGCTGCCGCGATCGGATTGCGCGAGGCAGACCTCGACGCTGACAAAAAGTAGGGCGATCAAAACTGTTTTCAACAGATGTGATGTGTGCATCGATCTCATAACGGTCTCCTTAAACGCCACGTCGTCAGTAACTCGTTGGATACTGACGGTTTATTTTCACTAGAGCTGGGAGCCAGAAAGCAGAACGCGGCGCTTTTTCTGTGGTCCGAACGCGGATCGCTCGGCCATCGCCCCGTTTGATCTTCAGGCGTCGCCACTCCTTTTCATTTTCGGTGCGGCAAATTGACGGATGTCCAACCGCCGTGCACGGTAGCGGTTCCGATGAACCACGCGCATCCTACAGTCAGCCCTAAATGTAATAGTCTGAATGGCGGTAATTTGTGGGTCTAAATGGATGGGTTTGACGTAGTACAAATGGGCCATACTTTTGGGGTGAGATTTTGTGGGGTCGCTTTCTGGTGGTGTATAAAGGGGCCGAACTCAACCCACCGTGCCATGTGTACCCAGGACTATCGAGTCTGTGTGAGAACCGGAAAGGCGCATGTAGTGCGACAACGCCACCACGTTCGACAGGAGACCCGGGGCCGCGCAGCTTGCATGTCAGTCTTCGCTGTTTTGGTTTTGCTGGCTGTTTCGTGCCTGTTGACTGCATTGTCTGCCTACGGCGGCACCACAGAGGCCTCGGGCGTCTATCGCACAGCAGCGTCGATCCGTTCCCTTTCCTTGGAGCAATTGGCGCTCCGCTATCCGGCCCAGGTGCGTGGGGTGGTGACGCAATCGACTGATGACGGCCTGGTCATTCAGGACGCTACTGCGGGGATCTGGGTTTATTGGAACCGTTCGGATGATTTCTCCGCAGGCGATGAAATCGAAGTAAAGGGGGTGGTGGATCCCGGTCTATTTGCACCCTCGATCAGGGCGTACTCGGTGGCCAAACTGGGGCGTGCGCCTCTTCCCAAACCGAAGAAAGTGACTTTGGCGGAATTGAATGCAGGCGAGCAAGACTGCCAGTATGTATCCGTCACCGGCACTGTGCTCTCTGCAGGGCTCAGGAAGGGTGCGTCTGATAAGCAAAAATTGTGGCTGAGAATTGCAGTGGAGCATGGCGTCCTGAACGCAACGTTTCCGGCGGAGGATGCACCGGACGCCGCTAAACTCATCGATGCCGTGGTTCGGATCAACGCCCCGGCGATGGGGACAAAAAACGATAACCGGCAAATTACTGGAGCAACTCTTTCGGTTGCGGGGATCGGCAACGTAACCGTCCTGCGAGCAGCGCCTGCGAATCTTTTTGCGCAACCGCTCACCCCGATTGGGAGGCTTATGCAGTACCGATCGGGCACGGATTACAACCATCGCGTGCGGGTCGCGGGAACCGTTACCTACTATAAGCCCGGCGAGAGCATTATTCTGGAGGATGACGGCAAGGCGCTGTTCGTTGCGACAACGCAGAGCCGCGATATCCAGCTTGGCGACCGGGTCGAGGCGCTCGGCTTTCCCGCTCCCCACAGTGCCGGTCCAATCCTGCGCGATGCGGTTCTTCGACGGGTCGCGGCCGGCCAACCCCTGCAACCCACATCCGTGAGAGTCGCCGACATTTGCTCCGGTGCTCTCAACTACAATCTCGTTCGCACGGAAGGTCAGCTTCTACGGCGAGTGCGAGAGCCCTCACGGGAGGTATTGCTGCTACAAGACGATTCCGACAGTGTGCTGGTGGAGTTGGCGCAGTCTGGTTCTCCCATTACCTTGCAAACGCTGCAAGAGGGCAGCACGGTACAAGTGTCGGCCATCAGCATACTGGAGGTAGACGGGACATGGAATTATGGCGTGAGCAGCGCAAGCGCCATTCGATGCAAGCTTTTGCTTCGTTCCCCTGACGACGTCCGGGTGCTGCAACCCGCATCATGGTGGACGACGCGCCATGTTCTTTACATCGCGGCTATTTTGGGGGCCCTGGTACTTGCCTTTCTTTGTCTCGTAGTTTACAGCCGGGTGGAACACTGGCGGCTGCGGGCGATTCACGAAGAGCGGGAACGATTAGCACACGAGATTCATGACACGCTGGCGCAGAGTTTTTCCGGCATTGGATTCCAATTACAGGCGATTCGTAAAGCCATTCCTCAGGAAAGCCCGGCGCTGCGGAAGCAGGTAGACCTCGCCTGCGACCTGGTGCGGCACAGCCATAAAGAGGCGCGCAGGAGCATTGAGCCGTTGCGGCTGGATCCGCGGGAGAAGGTTGACCTGCTACTCTCTTTGGAAAGCTCGGCGCGAAAGATGGTGGAAGGCGGATCGGTCGAAGTAGAAGCCACCCGGAGCGGGAGCCCCAGGCCAATTTCGCCACTCGTCGCGGATACCCTGTTGCGGATTGGCCAGGAGAGTATCGCCAACGCAGTTCGCCATGCCGACCCGAGCCGTTTACAAATATCATTGCATTGGGAGCAGGATGTGGTCCGCCTTGCGGTGCGGGACAATGGCATCGGGTTTGTGAAGAGCGGGGGGCTGTTGGGCTTTGGACTGCGGGGCATGCGCAAGCGCGCGGCTGACATTGGCGCTAAGCTCGAGATCTTCAGTCAGCCACGGGCGGGCACTCGGGTCGAGGTAACGGCACACTTACCTCCGAGCAAAAGGCCAGCTGCCCTGCTCAAACGCAGTTGGATGTATCTCCTGGAGCGTCGATTACGTGTCGAAGCAAAACAGTAACCTCATACGGATTCTGATTGTTGATGACCACCCGGTTGTTTGTTCCGGCCTAACGAATATGCTTAGTGCCCAGGCTGGGCTAGAGGTGATTGGATCGGCAGCCAGCGGCGAAGAAGCTTTGGCGATGATTCAGCAAGATAAGCCGGATCTGCTTCTGCTGGATCTTCGTATGCCGGGCATGGATGGGATCGCGGTCCTACACGCCTTGAAACGAATGGAGGCGCCGCCGAGGGTTGTCGTTCTGACGAGCTTCGAAAAAGACGAAGATATCTATCGCGCGATTCGTGCGGGCGCTCAGGGATATTTGCTGAAAGATACAACAGAGTCCGAGATGGTGGCGGCGATTTCGGTAGTGGACGCGGGAAAGCGTTACATCCCTCGCCATATCGCTGCCCGGCTCGCCGATCGGATGATGCGGTCCGACCTGACCGCGCGTGAAGTGCAAATTCTCGAACGGCTCGCGCAGGGGTCGACGAACAAGCAGATCGCGAGCGCTCTTGACATCAGCGACAACACTGTTCGACATCACGTAAACAACATTATGGGAAAGCTTCAGGTTTCGGATCGTACCGAGGCGGTGGCGACTGCCATCCGGCGCGGCGTGCTCTCGGGAACGGACTGAGCATTGCTGCAATCTCAACGAAGCGAAGACCCTCCGCACGCAACCTGCGCTTCGCCGCACCGGCAACCCGCTCGGGCCATGCATGGGAAAGGCAATTCGTCAATCGAGTCTATCGGGGATGAACATACGGATGTATTACGCGATTATTCCGCGAGAATTTACCGGTCTATGCCCCTTCCTTGTTAAGCCCAACAAAATTTAAAAAAATAGTAAGAAACACTGAACAGAATGCCCCGCAAAGGAATATCCAACTAGACCCGTCGCGAGGGGAAGTTCGGGCCGTGCTCCGGGTGGACTAGCCAACGACGTCAGGATAGTGGATCCGCCTGCAGGCAAGTTGAGCCGGCAAGGGGACCACGTGGCGTTGTGGCCTTTGTTCACACGGAGTTTAGAAGAAATGCGTTGGAGCGGTTGAGGCGCCAACAGCTGGACCAGAATTGCCGTCGAGCCACCTTCATGGCCGATTAAACATCGATGACGGTCAGTTCGGGCCCTTCGACTGCAAAGCGCTAAGAACTTTAAAGAGAGACTGAACAAAATTGCCCTGATCTAGCTATCGCTTCGGCCAGCGAAACCAATTACCAAACCAACAAATCCAATGACGACAAAAAGGCAGGCGCATGGTTTTCGGTACTCGATCAAAGTTGACCCGTTTTGTCTGGGCAAGTTTTCTTTTGTTCGTGGCACAGCTAGCGGGAACGGCTGCTTATGCCCAGAGCACTGGTGAGATCCGGCTTCAGGTAAAGGACCCTTCCGGTGCGGCTTTACAGGCCAGTGGCCATGTGGCGGGGCCAGCTACCGATCGTGCCTTCCGGACCGATGCACAGGGAGCCTTTTCGCTGGGCGGCTTGCCATTTGGACGTTACCACCTGGAAGTCTCGAGACGGGGATTTGCTTCTCGTTCCATCACCATCGACCTAAACACGTCGACTCCTGTGTCGGAAGCGGTCACGCTGCTTATCCTGAGCGCGTCCACCAGCGTCACTGTCTTTTCGCCCACGGTGACCTCAACGACGATTCGTTCAGTGAGGATCTTTACGATCTGTCGGACGATGATGCCGCCGCGCTCACGGCCGCGGGCTATACGGGGTTCCCAACGGCGGGCGATTCGACCACCGAGCCATTTCCTTTTTGGCTTTGCCTCGCACAAGTACTGCAGAACGACACTGGCGGTGTTCCGTCCGAGACTTGCAATGGTGTTATCACACGTACCCAGGTTAAGCAGAACAGCTATGGTCTGTCGGGATTAGCCGCATGGCACACCAAGCACAATCTGCTTTCTGTAGGCGCCGGTTGGGATCGCGGCACGTCCACTTACCATCAGCTCACCCAGCTTGGCTACCTGAACACGGATAATGTTTCCTTTACGCTCGTGCCGATCTTTCTCGACGGCACAACGTTCGATGATGACGGCGACCCTGTGGACAGCCAGGTGCTACTGCACGGAACCGTAAACACGCCCAGCTTATACGCCACGGATACGCTTACCTATGGTCCCTGGGCGGTGACCTTGTCAGGCCGCTACAATCACACCTCACTTGACAACCTGGACTATCTGCCTGTCTCGGCAGCGCGCGGCAATCTCACCAGCAACAATGTATTCCAACGGTTCAACCCAGCAGCCGGGTTTACTTATAAACCCTCACGTTTCTTCAATGCCTACTTTGACTATAGCGAGGCGAGCCGCTCGCCCACATCGATTGAGCTTGGCTGCTCCGATCCGACCGAGCCTTGCAACTTGCCGAACGCGCTGGTCAGTGACCCTCCGCTCAAACAGGTGGTAACGCGCACGTTTGAAGTTGGCATCCGCAGTAATGAGGATCTCTCGCTTCACTGGAGCGCCGACTATTTCTTCGGCCAGAATTATAACGACTTGCTTTTTGTCGCTTCTGAACAGACGGGCTTCGGCTATTTCCTCAACTTTGGCAAAACCAGACGCGACGGCATTGAGTTGGAGCTTTCTCAAGACTGGCGGCATTGGAGTTTAGGTAGCAATTACACTTTCCTGAACGCCACTTACCAAAGTCCGCAGACCATCGATGGCGGCAGTAATAGCACGAACGACAGCGCTCTGGCGGGCCAGCCGGGTATCGACGACGATATTCACATCGTGCCCGGTGATTTCATACCCCAGGTGCCGCGCAATATTTTCAAACTGTATGGTCAATATAGGCCTTCTTCAAAATTGACAGCAGAGCTGAATATTCTTGCTGCTGGCTCCTCGTTCGCACGTGGCAACGAAAATAATCTGGATCAACCGGATGGTGTGTACTACAACGGACCGGGCAAGTCTGCCGGATACGGAATCGCCAGCCTTGGAGCTCGGTACCAGATCACCGATCGCATTCAGCTCTTCATACAGATGAACAATCTTCTCGACAAGCACTACTCGACCGGCGCTCAGCTCGGCACAACACCCTTCGATAACAACAATCATTTTGTGGCGCAGCCATTCGGAACACCCTACGGCACAGATGATGGCAGTATCCCGATCCGCTCCTCGTCCTTCCAGGCGCCAGGTACCCCATTCAATCTTTATGGTGGATTGAAAATTACCCTGTGGAAGAGGTAATTGATCCGCGCGAATCGAAGTTCATACGCCCGGGTTGCTGCTCCCGTGCAAGTGAGGTACGCCCAGCCGCAGTCAAGTGTTGCAATGGGAATTAGGATCCCTGACGAAGCTCAGTTCGGGCGAACGACTGAAGTTGCCTTTGCCATCGCCCAACATGACATCGTACGTGTAGGCTCCATCGTCACCGTATACCACCGCTAGGTCGGGGATACCATCTTTATTAAAGTCCGCGGCGACGAGGTTCGGCACGGTTCCCGGCATCCGCAAGGGAAACGACCATGCACGACCAAATGAGCCGTCGCTGGCCCCAAGAAGCAATACCACCGAGCCCGATCGCCAGTCTGAGACAGCCAGGTCCGGAATACCATCGTGGTTGAAGTCGCTCACCGCGATGGAGACGACCGAATCCAGGTGGGCTATGGTGCCCGCCGCAAACATGCTGCCCGTCCCGTCGCCAAGAAACAACATCATTGACCCGTCCTCGGCAGTGATCCCGACGCAGAAGATAAGAAGAACGGCATTACTTTTTCCTTCTCAACCATGAGCGTATCCCCTAGTGGTGCAACGATCAAGAGCCTGGGAGTTCCTCTGAATGAGCCGGGATACAATGGCGATTTCTATGTCGTGCCCGATGAGTCCTACATGATCGTCAGCGCAAAGGAGTCGACGACCGGTGAGTGTGAGCTCTACATTTCGTTCCGCAAGCCCAATTCGACTTGGAGTGTGCCAGTGAGCCTGGGACCAAAGATCAATGACGGCGTTGCTCATCGCTGGGGGCAATATGTTGCGCCGGACGGCAAATACCTCTTCTACTCCCGCGGCACGAGCGCGAAGGACTGCGCGATCTTCTGGGTTCGCTTCGACAAGCTTCTGGAAAGCCTCAGGCCAAAGCAACTTTGAACTCAAATGTTCGGACCGGTTCCGGTTCAGGTATCGGAAGATTTAATCTCTTGGCCCACTGAGCTCAGTTGTTGCAAACGGGCTAAGCCACTCATCGCCACCAGCCTTCAATGCGCTCAAAATGGCTGCCTGCGATCGTAGTACCCTGTTTGCAGAGGTAAGAAAACGGGAGTAGACGCGGGAGCGGCTCAATGCCTTTTATCAGCATCACGCGCTTGAGAGTCCGATCGATTCGCTTCCTGCCGTTCTTCCTGTTCTATGCTTTGCGCTCCCTGCGCCAGGCGAAGAGATCGTTGGGGTTTCAATCCGGGAGCCTTTTGGCCGATCGAAACCGGGTCTTTTGGACGATGACCGCTTGGGACAACCCGGAGAGTATGCGGGGCTTCATGACGACAGGCTCTCATAGGGCCGCGATGCCGAGACTTATGGACTGGTGTGACGAGGCTTCCGTTGTGCACTGGGATCAGGTGGAAGCTGCTCTACCGTCCTGGACGGAAGCAGATCAACGGATGCGTACGAGTGGACGTGCGTCCAAGGTGCGGAAGCCCAGTCCCCAGCATGCCACATTGACTTACCGGACACCACGTGCGTCAAGCGGCACAGCGATCCGGCCGGCAAACAAGTGATCGCGTCATAGGGGTGCTCATCCGTTTCGTTGACTAAGTGTGAACAGGAAATCGGCTGCACTGCTCGCCAAGTTCTAGCCATCTCAACAGAAGGGTTTCCGAATTGCGGGCTTCCAGTTTCAACCTGTCTGGAATGATGTTCGCGGAGGTTTTTATCACCATCCGCAATTCTGCGAGAGCGTTCGCGCGGGCTCCGGTGCTGTCGCTGGCTCTCTTGTTCACCATTGCGCTTGGGGTGGGCAGCAATGCTTCCGTGTACGGGTTCGTCCAAGGACTGACTCACGCCGGCTCTTCGCTTGAATACGCAGATAGGATTGTGTCGATATTTAAGCAGGACCGATTTCGGGCGGCAGGACCGCTGTCACGTGACGAATATCGGCTGCTCGACCAGCAAGCAGATGCATTTGATTGGATTGAAGCGGTCCGGGTTACACCGAGTGACATCACGATTGGTGACCGCTCAGAGATCGTGACCGTGACAGCCGTTATGCCTAAGTTGGCGGCGGCACTCAAAGTACCACTGGGAAATGGCGTAGTCCTTAGCTATCGCATTTGGCAGAGCGACTTCGGTGGTAGGGCTGATGCGATTGGGAATCATATTCGCATTGACAACGTAGATTATCCGATCACTGGTGTTGCGCCAATTCAGCTGGAAGGCTTATATCGCGACCGTCCCACAGATGTTTGGATGCCTTTGCAAGCCAGGAGTTTGAAAGGCGCAGATGGAAGTGGGCGAGATTTGTGGGTTTTCGCTCGTCTTCGCCGCGCCGTTTCCACCGGCCAAGCAGAGGCGGCTGTTCACGTGAAGTTCGGCGATTCTGTGGCAGTGAGGGTAATTCCCTTTACGGGCACTCCACCGAGAATGGCTCAAGGATTGTCGCGCGTAGTCAGGCTACTGAATTTCGCTGCGGGGGCCGTATTCTTTATCGCCTGTATCAACGTGGCTTCGTTGCTGCTTGGGCGAGCTTTGAAGCGGTCGGGTGAGACATCTCTTCGCGTCGCGCTCGGCGCCACACGCGCGAAACTGGTAGGGGAATTGTTGTCTGATAGCATCGTAATCTCGCTTGCCGGTGGAGCTTTCGGCATGCTCTTAGCAGTTTGCTCAGAACATGCTTTCCCGGCTCTTCTCTTTCAGCAGGACGCAGAGCGTCTTGTTTTCGCACCGCGGTTACTCCCCATCGTTGCGGCTTCACTCTTATGTGTAAGCGTTACTGCGTTATGTGGAATAGTCCCGGTCTTTGCGACATCGACTGATCGACCGTGGACCATTCTTCGCCGTGAGAGCGGGTTGCCCTCGAAAACAGTGCGACGATTGCGAACTAGCCTGGCTGTCGCGGAAATAACAACGTGCTGCATGCTCGTGATCTGTGCGGTTGTTCTCAGCGAAAGTTTTCACTCGGCGCTGGAAACTGGCACGGGAAAGCGCCTCGGTGATCCAGTCCTTATTACTGTACAAGCACAGGCGCAACCCGATGTTGATATCAAACATTTCGCCGAAGTTGAGCAAAGAGCAAGGTCGATTGCCACGCTGTCATCACTGGCGTGGGCAGCTCGACTGCCCGGCGACCAGCCAACGTGGCGATCTTTCAGAATTCAGCCGTCAACGCCAAATCATCGCGAAGTTGAGTTGGACATCGATTGGCTTACACCAGACTCGCTTGAGTCGATAGATACGCAACCAACTGCGGGCCGGCTGTTCAGCTTACGAGATCAAGCTCGCAAAGTCGCAGTTGTTGATGAAGAGGCTGCCGCAGTGCTTTTCGGTCGAGAAACGGTGGGCATTGTTATCCAGGATCCAGCCGGCGTGCCGACCGAGATTATCGGCGTCGTCAGGAGAAATTCGACGTCTCCATTGAAGAGGCAACGCCCGACTATTTACTACAACTATGGAGGTCCTGCAGCTGCGCCCGAGCGCGTTTCGCGCGCGCGTTTCCGCGTACCTGTGGTCTTACCTTCGACGCACTTTGAATTAAACGTCAACGTTGTTTCACCAAGTTATTTCGACGAGCTTGGCCTGTCGTTGATCGCCGGCCAAGAATTTAGCAAGCGCCCATTGCCTGGTGAGGGCCGTATGGCCGTGATCAATCAAGAAGCGGCCGGCCTCTACTTCAGCAGCAATCCGCTTGGGGCAGGGCTCATCGATGACTACGGCGTCCGCACTGCGATCACCGGGGTAGTCGGTTCTCATCTGCTGGGCGCATTCCAGAGGCAGGAAGAACCCACAATTTATCTTCCGATGTGGCAGGATGCCCTTCCTCGCATGACACTGATTCTCGAAGCTTCTAAATGGAATGACCGCATACTGACCGATCTGCGGCATGGGATTGAATCTATACCAGGGCCCTCGGTGGCTCCCGTTGTCATAAAAACGTTGGATATGCAGCTCGCTCAGTCGGGTCTCGCGCCCTTGCGGATTGCGATGCTCATCCTGGGCGCGTCGGCATCCACTGCGCTGGTATTGAGTTTTCTTGGTCTACTTAGTGTCCAGTCTGATGCTGAACGCCAGCGCCGTCGCGAACTCGCTCTTCAAATGGCGTTTGGGGCTCAGCGCTGGCACATAGCGTTTGCGGTCTTTAAGAGAGCCGCACGGCTTGCCTCAGCGGGCACTCTGATAGGTATGTCGGTATCAGTCGCGCTCTTTCACACTATGGTGCGAGAAACAGCCATTAATTCGCCACCAATGGGGGTGTGGCTGATCGCCGCGCTAACGCCGGCGCTTGCGGTCATGATTGCGGCCGTGCTTCCCGCATATCGCGCTTCTATCGTAAACCCTACTACAGTCATGGGTGACGACCGTTGAGATGTTCGCGTACGCGCCCAACGGTAGCACCCTCCAGGGTAAAAGCAAGGATGGCCAGGCAGCGTAATCCCAGAAGGCACATGAGGTGTAATATCCAGGTGGATCATGCGAAGCTACTGGATTATTGGGGTCATAGCAGCATGGAGCCCTTATGGATGCGCTTCCCTCCATCGGGCGACCAGATCCTGTGCGGCCGGAGGCCAGGTCGAATATTTGAATTGAAAGCCGGCTTCGAGGAGTCGCGCGGGAACGACTTGGCGACTCTTGAGCACCAGTTCAGATTCGGTGCGCAGCAGGAAGGTGCCCAGTTCCAGCATTCCCCCTGTGGTTGGCAGAGCGATGCGAGTGCCCCAAGCTTTTCGAAGTATGGCGAGGAAGTCGCGGTTCGGAAGCGGGTGGGGAGAGGCTAAATTTACGGCTCCAGTGAGTTCCTTCCTCGCGATGAGGAACTCAATCGACCGAATGAAGTCGACCTCATGAATCCACGATACAAATTGAGTGCCAGGCAGCGTGGTTCCACCGAGACCGTGGCGAACGAGCTTAAGAAATACATCGAATACGCCGCCTCGATCAGCACTGAAGGTCATGGCGCTGCGGAGGGCAACCTTTCGGATTCCGGGAGTCTGAATTGAGAAGAAAGCGTCTTCCCAGGCCCTCGCAACTTGAATGGAAAAGTTCCAGGTGTCGGGGGCTCCTGCTTCGTTACCGCCGAACTCTCCGGTCGACTCATCCATGGGGCGGTCAAGTGCGTGGCGGTAAATGGTTGCTGTACTGGCATTGAGCCAAACTGCCGGCGGGTGTTCGATCGCGGCAATCGCTTGATGGAGGATCTGCGTAGACAGTAGACGCGAGTCAAGAATTTCCCGGCGATTCTTCCGGGTGTAACGGCAATTCACGCTTCTACCTGCAAGGTTGATCAGAACGTCACTGTAATTGAGTTCGTCGAGCCACGGGCCCAACGTGGAGCCATCCCAATGAACCACGCGCCAGGGCGCCTTTTGCAAGCTACGGCTAAGAACGACCACGCTCTGGCCGTTCCTGTGAAAGTGCCGAGCGAGAATAGTTCCGACCTGCCCGGAACCTCCGGCAATGACGATCTTCATTGCGGAGCGTTCTTTCTCCGCTGCGAAGTGCTGGGGAGATACTGTTCCCACTCCGAAGACTCCGCGACGCGCTTGATGACGGCATTGCGTTCACGCAACAAAGCCAGCATGTAGCGTCGCAGGAAAAGAATCTCAGCCAGCGGACCGAGCAGGGGAAGAGGGGCGGCCATCGAGAAAACATCTTTCATCTCGGTGCCACCAGATTCCAGACTTTCAAACAGGTGGTCCGCCTGCATAAAGCGGAAGATTCCGCGAACCATGGTGACCTGGAAGTAGAAGGGCGGTTTCATTGCGGTGGTCTTGCTCGTCAGATTCTGCCAGATTCCAAAGTGCTTGGCGCGCCAGGTGACCTGTTCATACAGACCGACGAGGCCGGAGGTTTTGCCGCTGAGGGCAACCGCTTGTTCTCCGGAATGGATATTTGACAGTAGATGCACTTCCACGCTGCGGGAGAGATCAAAGCAACGTTGGATCGGAGCGTCAATTTGTGTGGTCTCTTGGAGTCGAATCATAAGGCGCTTCACAATCAGGTGAGAAGGTCTGCTGGGAAAGTAGTAATAAGCGGCGCTTTTGACTACCGCGGCATGTGTGGCGATCTCTTGCATAGTCGTGGAATCGAAGCCACGCTCTCTGAATAGCTGTAGAGCGCTTGCGAATATCTGCCTTCGAGTCTGCTCGCCTTTGCCGGTAGCAGGATCATTTTTGACCATGGTCAAATCTTGCGCGCTACGAGGTAGCCTAGTCAAGAGATATTTGACCGCGGTAAAAGAGGAGAATTTTGCCGCGCTTACGGTGTGATCGAAGTCACTGGGTTCCGCGACTGTAAAGACCTGTGATTTGGCCTCGGCGAATACGTGATCCTTCACGGCTGTGGCTCGCTATTCTTTGTTTCTTCCCGATGGAAGGCCGAGGGGGACGTCCAATGCATAGAGACGTAAAACATAGTGGTGAGCTTTTGTTCCCGGCGGGCAAGATCCGGTCTATCGACAGCGTCGGAGTCTTGTCGATTTACTGAACGCCATTACGGCCCTCGCGTCACGATTTTTCTACCACAATCAGCGTCGCGTCGAGCTGGCCGGTTAGCTATTTCGGGGGCTCGAGTGGGGATTTCACAGGGGCGGGCGTGGGGCCGAGTACCCGGTCGACCTCGGCATCGTCGGCCCAAATGGACTGTATTCCGTCTTTGGGAACGTCGATGTGAGCAGTCCACACGATGGCGTTGAGAAGAAGCTTACGGTAGTCGTCGTTTTGCCAGTTAGCGTAAAAATGGCCGAATGTTGTTCCAATGCTGCGGCCAGGTGTCTTGCATTGCGGTGTGGGAGGACGGTCATAGGCCCACATGGTGACCTGATCCTTGGGACCGGCCAGCGGCCCGGGGAATGTCTTTGGGTCTGCTGGAAGCTCGGGGACGCGGACCAGGGGAGTGATACCCTGGCCTCCACCCACGAAAGTAGCTTTGTAATAGAACTCATCCGTGATGTGGAGAGGCTTCACGCCGTGCATCACGGGATGTTCCGGTGACAGGAATATGACGTCGCTGTTGAGCGTCTTTTGGGTGAAAAACATCTGCGGGTGCTTGGGCCCGTCGTATTCGACATAGCCTCCGGCCCAGGCGAGACCCTCCTGCTGAAATTGGAAGGGTATGTAGGTTGCGAAGTGGAAGATCATGAAGCCGCATCCGCGGTCTATCTGCTTCTGAATGGCGGCAATGCGCTCCGGAGTAAAGCTCCAGGGGGACCACTGCATGCCGTCCGAGATAAAGACAATGGTGTCCGCAGTGTCGAGATCGGAGACATTCGTAGGCCAGCCGTCGTAGATTACTTCGGTGTCGACATTTTTGAGACCGGGAGCACGATCTAGCAGGACCTTCAGGAGGCGGGCAGATTTCAAGTACTCGTGCATGCCCGGTCCATGGGACTTAGAACCGGCAATGAGGAGGATCCTGCGGTGTTTTTGGGGATTCGTGGCGTTTAGGGGCTGGATCGCGAAGATCAGCACAGCGGTTGCCAGAATCCATAGGCTTGCGCGGCGCAGGAGCGTTTTTCGCATGAGGGGCCCTTTGGATTTGCCAGCTGATTATATTGACGCGGATCTTGTGCGGCGAGTACAAGCTAGGTACCGTTACCCACAATGACATTTGCAGATCTCGATCTGTCGCGGCGATTGGAGAGAGCCGAAGGACGTTCGTGCCTGGAATTTGCGGAAGCGCGTGGGCGGCTCCATCCGGAGAGCGGCGCCACCTGGATGGAGTGCGCGGGCGCCTACGCCGTCTTCGACGGGGTGAGCTCTCCGGTAACGCAAAGCTTCGGGCTGGGACTCTTTGAGCCGTCAAGCCCGGCTGCACTGGACCGGATGGAGGCCTTTTTTCTGGATCGCGGGGCCGTCGTGGTTCATGAGGTTAGCCCCCTGGCGGGCATCGCGACGCTGGACTTGCTGTGCACCCGCGGTTACCGGCCGATTGAACTGAGCAGCGTGCTCCAGCGGCCGGTGGAGCGGCCGGCCGCGAAAACCCACCCTGACGGGGTAACGGTGCGGGTGGCCGGTGTCGAGGAAGCAGCGGTATGGGTGCAGATCAACGCCCGGGGATGGGGGCACGAACATCCGGAGCTAATGGATTTTCTGGGGGAATTCGGTTCAGTGGCGTTTGCCCGCGAGCACACGGTGAACTTTCTCGCTGAGCTGGATGGTCAAGCCGGGACAGCAGGCGCTCTAAGTCTCTACGAGGGGGTTGCGCTGTTTGCCGGGGCGGCGACGATCCCGGAGATGCGGCGGCGCGGACTGCAGGCAGCCCTGCTCGAGGCGCGGATGCGTTATGCCTTCGAACATGGCTACGAACTAGCCATGATGGTGACGGAGGCGGGCAGCCAGTCCCAGCGCAACGCCGAACGCAAAGGCTTTCGCATTGCGTACACCCGCACCAAGTGGCAGCTATATCGGTCCTGATGCAAACCTGATACTTGGCCTGACAGTTGGCGGCCGGGACCGGTACACTTACCCGAACGTGACTCTCAGCCCTCATCCGCTGCTGCACCCGATCTTCGAGACGCTCGGCTATGCGCTCGCCTATGTCATGTTCCGGCGAAACTGCGCTGCGCAATGGCAACATGATCGAGGACGACCAGCGCTGGCTCATCATCGCTACGGCGGCGATCGGTGCCCTTGTTGGCAGCCGGATGCTGGGCCTGATGGAGCAGGTGTTCCGCCTCCACATCACCTGGCGCACCTTCCTGTTGCCCGGCGGCAGGACTACCGTCGGCGGTTTACTTGGAGGCTGGATTGCCCTGGGCCTGATCAAACGCCTGCGCGGCATCCGCGGCCGGGCGGGCGACCTTTTCGCCGTGCCGCTATGCCTGGGCATCGCCATCGGCCGCGTTGGCTGCTTTCTGGCAGGCCCCGCGGATGGCACCTACGGCGCTGCGACCAGTTTGCCCTGGGGGGTCAATTTTGGCGATGGCGTCCTCCGCCACCCTACCCAGCTTTACGAGATCCTGTTTCTCAGCGCTCTCGGATTCTTCCTGCAACGCTATAACGAAAAACCGCACCTCGAGGGAGCGGCCTTCCGCATCTTTCTCGTGGCTTACCTCGCCTGGCGGCTGCTCATCGACTTCCTCAAGCCCCAACCCCTGGTCTATGGTCTCAATTTGATACAGTGGGCCTGCGTAGCGGGAATAGTGGCATTCCTGCCCGATCTTGTGAGACTCTGCTTTATCGAGCCAACCGCGATCAGGAGCACCGAATGAGTACACCGCCGATGCCGATACGGGCTTCACACAAGCCCATAAACCTGGCCAAGATCGCTACCGTTTTCGCCCTTACCTTCAGTCTCGCGTTCGGGCTGTGCAGCGTGAGCGGCATCAGCATTTCCGGCGGCGGCAACTACCGGGTGGCCCAACTTTTGATCGCCACCTCGCTGGTGATCGAAGCCGTCTGCGCCGCAGGCTTAACGGTGCTTGGCATCGTGGCCTTTCTGAGAAGGTCGCATTCCAAGGGGTAGTTGTTCGCCGCTTGTCCACTTTAGCCTCTTATCAGCTTCCTAATTCCCCGGATCGGCCATACGGCCCATAAACAAGATGCTGTTCGAGGCATGGTCGCGAATCAGGAAGACGAAGGGGTGGTCGGCACGGAACACCGGCGGCGCCGGGTTCGGGGCGCGCATTGCCATAGCCCTCATGGTCACGGCCGTAGCCGCTGCTGCCTCCGTTCCTTCCTCGTTGACGTCGATATAAGCCTTATGGATCACTGCCGAAATGAAGAAATCGCGGTTCCCGGTCATTCCTGAAAAATTCGCGCTGGCCGTAAACGCCTGCGGCATCCCCATCGCTGCAAGGGTGCCCCCTAGCTCAAACTGTTGGGTTGTCTTGAACTTAGGCATGGTCACGATGACTTTGGGTACCGGAACTAACTGATGTAGCCATTGCTGCATGTTGGTCGCACTCAGCGATTGTTCCAAAGCAGGCAGGCCACCTGGATCGTTGGGGAGTATGACAATCATGGAAAGTTCGTTGCTCTTGTAGGGAATTTCCAGTGCCTGGAATGTTCCGCCGTTGAAGTAGTTGAAAGCGCCTTCGCGGTGCATCAGGGGGGCTTTCTTTGTCTGCGCCGGAGAGAGGTGGAAATCCTCATCTTTGGTTTGTGCCTTGTCGAATTGCGTCTGCCAGTCACCCTTGAAATAGATGGCGTTGGTCAGCACTAACCTGGTAGACGGCCTGAGCGCTCCAGGCTGGAGCAGGTCTTGGATCTTGTTCGCTGTTTTCTGCTCGACCCAATGGTTGATCGTCAGCCGCGCCGCCTCGGTCGAGCCTTTGAAATCCACCTGGTTCAATCCCGCACCGTAATCGTTGTTCATCACTTTGAGGAAGTCAGGGAGGAAGGTGTAGCCGCGCTGCGCCCAAAGAGCATTGGCTACGCTCAACTGGCATCCCGCGTGCGCGGCATTAAGATCGCTCAGCAGTGCGCCCATCGCGGGGTGGAGTTGCTGCGGTGGAAGGGTGAAGTGCAGGGTTTTCGCCATCTCGGAGGCGGTGTCGCCGCGTGCCCCGGCATAGGCCATGGCCAGCGCGGTGGAAATACTCTCGGGGGAGAAGAAGAGGTTGCCGCTTTGATTCTGCAGGCGGCCGTAGAGTTCAACGGCGAAGGCATTATCGCCCTCGACCAGCGCGGCTCGATCAGCCGCGGATGGCGTTTGCGCAGCGCGCGTGGGGGGCAGCAAAACAAAACAGAGCATGAGTAAGCATAGTAGGAATTTCATGCGCATCTCCGTCAATGAGAGGCCACATCGCGTGGCGCGTCACTTGAATGGACGAAGACGGCTTCTAAACCGCGCCTGGTAAAAGCGTGGTACGGAAATACCTATTTCGCTAAACCGTCGCTAAACCGTCTTGGAGAGCTTCTCCCGCCGTGCTGTCCATTCTGCCGTCGAGAAAAGACCGGGTCCTATTTCGATGAGCCGCGGAAGCATCTTGAAGACCGAAACCTGATTCCATAACTTTCCATCGCGGGTGCGAAATCCCTTCTCGTTCAGATCGCTGGCTATGCTGGAGAAGGGGAAATCCTGCACTACCAGATCCATCATCTGGGTGAGCACGCGGCGCTCGCCATTATGGAACTCCAGCCGCTGGCAATCGTCAGAAATGCGTAAGCCATAGGGGATTTCCTCGTGGAAGGCGCCTTCACTGGGCGCTTCATCCCCGGGCAATTCGCGCCGCCACTCGATAGACACTAATTGCCACCCGGCGGCCATACGCTGCTGCATGATGGCTGGGCTAAAGGGTCCGGAAACCACATCTCTTATCCGCTCAAAGTGCGCCATGCATACCTCCTTAGAAGAGACGACTATGATTTGTTGCCCATGATTTGCTGCCTATGATCAGCAATCTATGCGCCAAACGCCGGTGCAGGCAAGCACGGGTATGCAAATTGCTTTATATCGACTTACGCCAGACGGGGCTTTCTGGAAATCATTGTGCTGTGTTCGAAATCACGAATCGCTGTTCGACTCTGGACACAGAGTCTACGGCTGAGGCGGGGGAGGAGGCGGGACGGGAAGCACTTTGCGAGAGTCTGGCAGGTTGGGCGCGCTGGTCATTTCCTCGTCGCCAACCTCGAAGACCGGTGTGCTCTTGGGCAACTTCAAGCGGCCGTCGACCAGATAGGCTACGGCGACCCCGCCGGTTACCTCGGGCGCAAGAAAGACCAGGGGAAGGAGATACTTCTTGCTCTTGACCAGCGATTCGGCCACACCGTCAACCGGGTGACTCCGGTGAATGCTGCCCGGCACCTGTGGAATGACGAAGGCAGTCATCTCGAGCTCAGGGTGCTTTCTACCGTAACTGACCAGCGAGCGGGCGACTTGTTTGGGGGTCATCAGGCCGACGTCGGCGATGAAGTTGCGGTGGATTGCGTGGGGCAGGTAGATGTCGAGGACCACGCGGGAGAAATCAGCGCAGTTGTGGAAGAGGAGGTTGAAGTGGCCGACGTTGCGGCGGTCGTTGTAGGTGGTGATGAAGCGCTGGTCTTGTGCCGGCGTGCTGTCGACCTGAAAGCCGTGGATGGTGCGATCGTAGGAGGAGCCGGCCAGTTCGGTCCACTCGCCCTTGGGGGACCCGCCGCGGCGGTTATCGGGCGCCAGATCAAGCAGGTGCTGCTTACGGTAGGCGTCGCGTAGGGCTGCGACCTGTTCTTTGTCCACCGTCTGGGGAACGTCAGCCGGCGAATCGACGGCGTAGAGATAGGGGACCAGCGGGATGGCGAGCCAGTCATACCCGTCAATCTTGTGGTACCGACTGATGACGACGCCATACTCTCCGTCGTGGCAAGGGCGGAGCATGGTGGGGGAATCAGCGCAGATGTGATTGAAATAAACGGCTGCGTGGCCGGTGGGATTTACTGCGCCAAAATCGCCGTAAGGCTCTTCCATCAGGAGTGCGACGGAGGCGTGGGCGTACGTAGCTGCTGCCGTGAAGAGGCAGAAAAGGAGAGCGGGCCCACGATGCATCATTCTTTTCAAATTGTTATTCTAGAGGGGTTATGGCTTTTCCGATTAAAGTTTGTGTGGTGTGTTCCGAGGAATTTGAATTGAAGCCGGATAAGCCCGGTTTCGCCAATCGCTGCCCGTCGTGCAGTACCGCTGAACAGGCGGACCCCGCCGCCAAGCGCCGCATGGACGCCGACGAACGCAAGACCGTGATGGAAGCGAACGAGGCTCGGAGACAAGCGATGCGCGACCTTCTGTACCGCAAGGATAGCTAACGGTCCCCGCTTTCGAGCACCCAATGAATTCCGACCCTGTGCAACTACGCGAGCTGGCAGCGCTCTACTCCGCGGCGTGGTGCAGTCAGGATGCGTCACGCGTGGCCGGCTTTTAGGCACGGGAAGATCGGAGAGGACGGCCTGATCGCCGAGTCGCAGGGCCATTTTGATGAGGCAGCGTATCGATACCAGTTGGAGCATGGGGTTCATCCTGCTTGTAGCAGCCAATAAAAAATACTTTATCCACTGATTCGCAACCAACCCTTTACGAGCAAAGTTGTTCCCACTGCTTATGCAAACGACCCGCGCCTCACAGGTCAAGCCGATGACAATCTGGTGCCTTGCGGCAATCGTTTTGGTCGCCTCGGTTCTGGCAATCGCAGTCACCCTGTTTCATATGCCGGGGAGCACACAGTCTTTGGAGACGCAAACCCCTTCTGCCGTGACACATTAGGCTTGTTTGCGCCGACGGGTGTCTTAGCCATGGCGGGCATGGTTATGTCCTGCAGCTGTATTTTGGGGATTAAGCCGCGTCAGTTGGGTCAGCCGTTCAAGGATCAACGGTACTCGCCCCTCATCAAGAACAAAGCCAGGAAGCACATCGAGAAATACAGATTCACCTAAAAGGCTCCTTGCTGCTTCGACAAGGTACTTGCGAAGATCGCCCGGCGAATCGGCAATCTCTTCGAGGATCGTGCTCCTGCCATCGATCACCGCAACAAAGTCTTCCAGATCGTGGCTTGCCTGAAAATCCATCTGGCCGCGTCCCCGAAATGCTTCCATCTTGGTACCCAGGAAGTAAGGGGCCGTGATCAGCCTGATGGATTGGCCGCTAGGCAAAAGAAACGAGATCGCGTGATGCAGCGCGCTCTCATACCAAAGGTTGGTATAGCCCAGGACTTCTTTACTGAGCGCCAATACATCCAGTTTCAGCTTCCCATGGAACCAGCGGCACGTGAGAGGCTCCTCGCTCATGTCTTCCCTGAACCCAGCTTTGCGAAGGCGCTCGGCAAACGCAACGTAGTCGACGTAGCTAAGAATCTCGGCGATCACGTCCACGTCGTTGGTGCTGCGAATAGGAGCTGCGGCCTTGTCGGTGATCAGCAATCCCAGGGTCACACCACCAACGAAAACAATCTCTCGCAAAAAGGAGCGAGCTTGGTGGCTGCCTCTTCAAGAAGACGCAGGTTGGGATCAGGCATGCAGTGCCTTGCGCAGCAGGTCAACAGCGAGTACGCGTTCCCGGGTTCTTCCACTTCGAATCGCATCGCATAACGCTAGAAGCTCATAAAGCCTTGGATCGAGCAGTGCTGCTTTCGGTGCACTCCTATACAGCGGTGAGAATGATAAGCCGCGGACAGTTCCTTCCGGATAGGGCCAGACCGGCGGTGGCTCACCGTCGTCCAGGAAGTGCGACTTCAGGGGCTCGGCCGCAGCCGCGGTAGGAATGCCGCGGAGAAGTGCACCCCTCTTGGGAGGAAACACGTGTCTCATACCATATGCGAGGAAGTCCAGGAAAGCGGAACGATTGACCCTTTTCTCCAGGTCCGACCAGTAAAGGAGCCCGGAATCCTTGCATCGGTTTAGCGATTTGGAAATTTCCCCAGGAGGGAGGAAAAGCTCATCTGCCAAGGTTTTTGACAAGATTTTTGGCCCTTCCAGAAGGCAGACCTTGAGGAGCACCGCTATATCTTGCCCTAGCATAAGTCTTGCTATTATGTCCAAAAAATTTCAAATTTGCAAATTCGAAACTTGAAATCCATGCCAAGATCATTCGCTAGTGCGCTCATCACAGCGGTTTTGCGAATGGGGGTGGAACTGGTGCGCCCGGAGAGATTCGAACTCCCGACCTAACGCTCCGGAGGCGTTCGCTCTATCCAGCTGAGCTACGGGCGCGCAGTTTACAGGATACAACAGGACCCACAACTCGGGACGTTTACCGCTGCGCCTGACTTTCGCTCTTCAGCCGGAGCTGCTCCATCACGGACTGAATCAGCTCTTTGGCGCCGCCGATTTCGCTCAATACTGCCTCCAGATCGAGCGCCGGCTTCGACGGATTGCGGGTGGAAGTACAGTAGACGCCGTGCTGGCCGATGAGGATCAAAGCGTCGGTTAGCATGTCGAGCGTCACCGCTAGACGGCCTCGCTCCGCTCCCATCATGAACTCAAACCGCTCCAGATCGTCACGGCGTTGCGCAATTGCAGATTCAGGTGCCGGCATCGTTCCTGCTTTCAAGATTTGTCAGAGGCCGGCCGGGTGTAGCGCAGCACCGGTTTGCGTGCCGCCATCACCTCGTCAAGGCGTGAGATGCGCGTGGCGTGGGGTGCATTGAGCACCAGCTCGGGGTTCTCCTCCGCCTCACGGGCAATCTGCCTCATGGCGTCGATAAACAGATCGAGCTCTTCCTTCGATTCGCTCTCCGTTGGCTCGATCATCAGGGCCCCGGGCACGATGAGTGGGAAGGAGGTGGTGTACGGATGGAAGCCATAATCGATCAGCCGTTTGGCGATGTCGCCGGTCTTGACACCTTTTTGCGTCTGCCGGCGATCGCTGAAGACCACCTCATGCAGCGTAGGTGTGCGATAGGGCAGCTCGTACACATCCTCGAGGTTCTTGCGGATGTAGTTGGCGTTCAGCACAGCGTCCTCGGTGGTCTGCCGAAGGCCGTCCGGGCCATTGGCCATGATGTAAGCCAAGGCGCGCACGAACATGCCGAAGTTGCCGTAGAACATGCGCACCCGCCCCACGGATTGGGGACGATCGAAGTCAAGGCGCAGTGTCCGTCGGCCATCTTGGTCGGGTGCACCCTCGACCACCACAGGCGTTGGCAGGAACGGTTCCAGAATCTTTTTTGTAGCCACCGGGCCGGAACCAGGGCCGCCACCGCCGTGCGGGGTAGAGAAAGTCTTGTGCAGGTTCAGGTGCATCACATCCACGCCGAAGTCCCCGGGACGGGTCTTGCCCACCAGGGCGTTCATGTTGGCGCCGTCCATGTAGAGCAGGGCGCCTTTGGCGTGAAGAATGTCGGCGATCTTATGAATCTCACTCTCGAAGACGCCGATGGTGCTGGGGTTGGTGAGCATCAACGCAGCGGTGTCTTCGGTGACGATCTGCTCCAGTTGGGCGACGTCGACCATGCCCAGCGAGTTGGAGCGCAGATTCTCCACCTGGTAACCGCAGATGGCTGCGGTGGCGGGATTGGTTCCGTGAGCAGAATCGGGGATGATGACCTTGGTCCGGGGATTCCCTTTGGACTGATGGTAGGCGCGAACCAGCAGGATGCCGGTGAACTCTCCATGCGCTCCCGCCGCCGGCTGCAGCGTGATCGCATCCATGCCGGTGATATCGAGCAGGCAGGATTGCAGCAGGCGAATCACCTCGAGCGCTCCCTGGGAGAGCGATTCGGGCTGGTAAGGATGGGCTTCGGCTATGCCCTCGAGGCGGGCGACAAATTCGTTGACCCGCGGGTTGTACTTCATGGTGCAGCTGCCTAGCGGATACATGCCGAGATCGATGGCGTAGTTCCAGGTGGAGAGACGGGTGAAGTGGCGAATGATCTCGATCTCGCTTAACTCGGGCATCAGTCCCAGATCCGTGCGAGCGGCTTCGCCCAGTAAGCTTGCGGGATCGACTTCAGGCACGTCGAGCGGCGGCATCTTGTAGGCCTTCTTGCCCGGGGAAGATTTTTCAAAGATCAGGGCCTCATTTTGAGTAAGGTGCGCACTCACCTTGTGGCGCGTGCCTTCAAAGGGCCGGTTGGCAGTCTTACTTGCTTCGAGTGCTGGCTGGGGGTTGCCATACGGATTAGCTAGCCTTTCAAGCCCGGGTGAGGGCCGCTTCGGAGTCATGCTGCAGCAGCGAGGCGGCGTGGTCGATCTGCTCTCGGGTGTTGAGTTCGGTGGTGCACCACAGGCTGGCGTTGCCCAGTTCGGGATACCAACGGCCAAGGGGCAGGCCACCGATGACCTTCTGCTTGAGCAATTGCGCGTTTAGTTGCTCTGGCGATTCGGAGGTCTGCAGTACAAACTCATGGAAGCGTGGAGATGTGGCGAAGAGCAGCCGCGCTCCGCCAACGCTCGAAAATTGTTGCGCGGCATAATTGGCCTTGGCCAGGTTGTGCAACGCCAACTCATGGATGCCTTCTTTGCCATAGACGGTGAGGAAGATGGTGGCCATCAATGCCACCAGCGCCTGGTTGGTGCAGATGTTGGAGGTGGCCTTCTCCCGGCGAATATGCTGCTCGCGGGTAGAGAGGGTGAGCACGAAGCCGCGGCGGCCTTCCTTATCCACGGTTTCGCCTACCAGACGGCCCGGCATTTGCCGGAGGTATTTTTCCTTGGCAGCGATCACACCGCAGTAGGGACCTCCATAGCTAAGCGCGACGCCGAAGGATTGTGCTTCCATGGAAACGATATCGGCTTCTACCGGAGGCCGCACAACGCCGAGGGAAATGGCCTCAGCGATAGAGACAATCAGCAGTGCGCCTTTCTTGTGAACGATTTCGGCGATAGCGGGAATATCTTCGACGACCCCAAAAAAGTTCGGTGACTGTATCAGAACGCACGCTGTCTCTTCGGTGACGCGCTGTTCGAGCGCGGCCAGGTCGAGCCGTCCATCGTCGCTGAAGCCGAGCGTCTCGGCGGCAAGTCCCGGGTGGTGCTGGGCGTAGGTCTGCATCACCTCGCGATACTCGGGATGCACGGTTCTGGCGACCAGGACTCCGCTGCGATGGGTGATGCGGACAGCCATGGTTACCGATTCGGCGGCCCCTGTCGAGCCGTCGTACATGGAGGCGTTGGCGATCTCCATGCCGGTGAGTTCGCAGATCATGGTCTGGAACTCGAAGATGGCTTGCAAGGTGCCCTGGGTAATCTCCGCCTGGTAGGGGGTGTAGGAGGTGAGGAACTCGCCCCGCTGCACCAGCGAATCGATAATGACGGGCCGGTAGTGGCGATAGGCGCCGGCGCCGAGGAAACTGGTGTAACCGGCCGCGCTTTTTTGCGCTGCGTTGCGAAAGTAGTCGACGATCTCCGATTCGCCCATCTGCCGCGGAACTTCAAGGTCCCGTTGCAGCCGGTATTCCTGGGGGATGGTGGAAAACAGATCGTCGATCGAGCCGGCGTCGATTTGCTTCAGCATTTCGAGCCGTTCGCCGGGCGATTTTGGCAAGTAGCGCATGGTGAGTCCTCTATCCCTCTACTACGGCTTGGTCGGCGATAATCTTAGCAATGTTGGGCTTCAGTGGGTTTCCTCCTTGACGAACTTCTCATAGTCCGCCGCATCGAGCAGTTGGCCGACTTCAGATGGGTCGGTGATTTCCACTTTGAGGATCCACGCCGCGTGGGCGTCGGTGTTGATCTTCTCCGGAGCTGTCGCCAGCTCCTCGTTGACCGCGATCACTGTGCCGGTTACCGGGGAGTAGAGATCGGAAACGGCCTTGACTGACTCGACGCTGCCAAAGACCTTGCCCTTCTCTACCTTGGCGCCGGGCTTGGGCATCTCGACAAAGACAATGTCTCCCAGGGTGTTCTGGGCATAATCGGTGATGCCCACTTTACCGGTCTTGCCTTCTACCTCAATCCACTCGTGCTCCCGCGTGTAGCGGTAGGTTGCTGGATAGGCCATCCGTCTTGCTCTCCTTCGTTATTCTACGGGATCGTGCAATCTGCAGCGGGTCTCGCACTGCTCCGCCGGGGAGGGTTTGAGGCCGCTGCAAATTTGCCTGTCCGGCTACAGTTTAAGCGGGCTTCCCCTGAGCTCGGCTTCTTTGGCCCGGCGGTAGAAGGGGGTTGGCACCACCTTGGCCTTGACCAGGTTCCCGCGCACCTCGACCGCCACTTCCGTTCCCAGCGCAGTGCGGTCCACCGGTACGTAGGCGAGAGCGATGTTCTTTTTCAAATAGGGCGAGGGAGAACCGCTGGTCACGTAACCGATCGCTTCGCCTTCGAGGCTACAGACTTTGTAGCCATCGCGCGCGATGCCGCGATCGATCATCTCCAGCCCCACCAGCTTGCGCTTGGGAGCACCACTCTGCTTCAGTTGCAAGAGTGCCTGCCCACCGAGAAAGTCGCTTTTGCCGAGCTTGGAGAAGCGCTCCAGGCCGGCTTCGAGGAGGTTGATCTCCTCTGAGATTTCATGGCCGTAGAGGGCCATGGCGGCCTCCAGGCGAAGGGTATTGCGCGCTCCCAGGCCGCAGGCGAGCAGACCGAACTCTTTACCTGCTTCGGTCACTTCATCCCATACGCGGGCGCTGGTCGGCTCGTCGGAAGGGAGGTAGATCTCAAAGCCATCTTCGCCGGTGTAGCCGGTGCGCGCGATGAGCGTGTTGGGAAGGCCACAGACGGTGCCCCAGGTGAACCAATAATTCTTGATCGCGCTCAGATTCACCTTGGTCAGTTTGGCCAGCGTTTCCTCCGCGCGCGGTCCCTGGATGGCGAGCTGCGTGTAGTGGTCGCTGTAGTCACTGATGTGGACGCCGGCGAACGATCCCACCTGAGAGCGAATCCATTGGTAGTCTTTCTCGCGGGTGCCGGCATTGATGACCAGCAGATAGTCGTTGTCACTGAATTTGTGCACCAGGATGTCATCGACGAACGTTCCCTGAGGATAGAGCATGGCCGAGTATTGCGCCTGGCCCACGGCCAGTTTCGACGCATCGTTCATGGAAAGGGCCTGGATGGCAGAGAGCGAACCCGGACCGCGAAACTGGATATCTCCCATGTGGCTGACGTCAAATAAACCTACGGCAGTACGGACCGCCATGTGCTCGGCGGTAATGCCGGAGTATTCGACCGGCATATCCCAGCCTCCGAAATCGACCATTTTGGCGCCGAGTTGCCGGTGGACACCATTCAGTGCGGTCTTGCGCAGGGCAGGAGCGACGGGAGAGGACACGGCGAATTCCTTGGGAGAGAAGTGGTTAACATTCCACGGTAGCACGGACGGGCGGAGGATTTCGCGGTGGGGTGGCCTGTTGATTTGAATGTAGTTCAAACGAAGGCAAGAGGACCCAGACTGCGTCCTGGGTACTTTATTTCAGCAATCTTGGAATTCGCTTTCTTTCCGGTTCGGAAGACTCGGCGTCAGCTACCGAACAGGTCGCGCGTCCGAGGGACGGCTGAGAGTGCCCAACATCGGTTGCTTGAACGAGCCAGTTCGGAGCCTATCCTGCTTGTCCCAGGGACAGAGAACCCCTGTGGAACCGAGTTCACTAAAGGGACTGGCCGCATGCAATGCCAAGAACGATCCGAAAGCCCTTCTCCGAGGTCAGCGCCTAACGCACGGCTGAAACCGTGCCCTTCAGTTCCGAGAGTCTCTTGCGCATCCTGCAACGTGCTGCACTGACAAAACGCCCGAAAGCGCCGTTACTCGCCGGTTCGACTTCCTCCCAGGGCGGGTTGACGGTGGGAGTGAGGTCCGGCGAGGGGTACTGGACCCGCCCAAGACTAGCCCATCGACGCCCGCGCCGGCATCGATCAGCGAATCTACCTTCCATGCGGACAGATCGACCACTGCAATCTGTTTCGCTTTGGAGCAGGAGACATACGCGACCTTGCCATCGGGGCTGGCGAGCACCTTGACCGGATCGTCGGCAACATCGACGGTGCGCACGACCTTAAGACTGGCGAGGTCGACTACCGCTAACTTGTTGGCCTTGGGAAGCGTGACCAACAGAAAGCGGCCGTCCCGAGTGGGATATGTTCCATAGCCCACAGCCGGCAAGTCGACCCAGGTCTTGATCTTGTTGGTGGCGGTGTCGATCACCGCGAGTTGCGGCTTGGTCTGATCCGAGGTGAAGACCATTTTGTCGTCATTGGAGATGGCAATGCGCTGGGATTCTTTCGAGATCGGTATGATGGCGATCGTCTTGCGGCCGGCCATATCCAGTACCGACACCGAACCCGCACCCACATTCGAGGTGTAGCCTCGCTTGCCATCGCGACTGATGACCAGCATGTGCGATTCTTTTTGGCCGGTGGGAACGGTGCCTACGATCTGCAGTGTCTTGGGATCGATGATGGTCACCGTCTGGTCGAGTTCCGTGGTCACGTAGAGCAAGCCGTTGGCCCGGTCGTAAACAGGGCAATGGGGCCGTACTCCGTGGCCAAAGTCCACCTTGCCGGTGACCTTGCGGCTGGGGATATCGATCACCACCATTTCCCGGCCGTCGGTGCCCGGCTTACCGACACCAGAGCTGCCATAGATCGGCACGTAGGCGGTGCGCCCATCGGGAGAGGTGGCTACCTCATGGCCGGTGATGCCTCCCTCGGGCACGGTAGCAAGCTGCTTGGCAGCGACAGGGTCGATGATGCTGAGGTCGCGGTCACCCTGGTTGGTGGCCACGAGAAGCGGCTTTGCCGGGGTTGCGGTGTTGGCGGAGACATTTGTCATAAATAGGGTCAACGGCAAGATCAGGCAGAGCGCGCAAAGCATAAGGTACAGCGGATATCGGTTTATTCATGGCGTGTGAATTATATCCGCGAACAGCAGTGCCTGGCAGGCGAAGCGATAAGCTGTTTAGAACCGAACATGACCCAAGCTCCGGCTAAACAACCGAACTCAGGCCAACCCTGGTGGCCAGCTCGTGATCGCCGTTTTGTCGATGTGCGGCCTGTATCTGTGCCTCCCGGAATCGCTCACTTTCGGGCCCTCCTGGCTTTTGCTGGCGGTGATTTTCGTGTTGATGGTTCCAGCGGTGATCGCCAAGATCCGCGGCTCCTTTGCGCTCAACCAGGTGCTCGGTTACATCGTCTTGGGCGTCGTTACCGCTGCCATGCTTTGGTCGCTTTTCATGCTGGTCCGCTCTCTGATCATCCACAAAATCACTCCGGCGGATCTGTTGCGCTCGGCAGCCGCTCTCTGGGCCACCAACATTTTGGTCTTCGCGACGTGGTACTGGCGCCTCGATGCGGGCGGACCCCATGCACGCCATCTCCGCGGCAACCACACCCAAGGAGATTTTCTCTTTCCTCAAATGACGCTGGCTCCCGCGACGCAGAAGCCGGTCAATGAAAACTGGTCTCCCGGTTTCGTGGATTATCTTTTTCTCGCCTTCAACACCAGCACTGCATTCTCGCCTACCGACTCGCCGGTCCTGTCCCGCTGGGCTAAGGTTGCCATGATGGTGCAATCCACTATCTCGTTTGCCACCGTGGCCCTTCTGGCCGCGCGCGCAATAAACATCCTGTAGTTGCCGTCAGCTCGGCTGCTGGTATTCGCCAAAGACCTTGCGCAAGCTCCCGGCGATCTCGCCCACGGTGGCAAAGCTTTCGACCGCGTTCAAGATCGCCGGCATCAGGTTGCCGGCGGAGCGGGCCTGCTCCGTGAGCCGGTCAAGGGCGGTCTGCCAGCGAAGGGGATCGCGGCGAGCGCGGAACGCCGCGTAGCCGCTCGATCTGCCTCCGTTCCGCCGTCTCGTCGACGCCCTGATCAGGCAGGCAAAGGGAGTCTTCTTCGGGGCTGGTGAAGCGGTTGGCGCCGACCACGACGGTATCTCCGGCATCGACGGCTTGCTGGTGGCGGTAGGCCGCGTCTTCAATTTCCCGCTGGACCCAGCCCCGTTCGATGGCGGCCACCATGCCGCCCAGGGCATTGATTCGCTCCAGGTAGGCGCGCGCCTCCTGCTCGATGGAGTTGGTCAGCGATTCAAGGTGGTAGGAGCCGCCGAGCGGATCAACCGTTTGGGCGACGCCTGATTCCCGGGCAAGAATCTGTTGCGTACGTAGCGCCATGCGGGCAGACTCCTCGCTGGGGAGCCCAAGGGCCTCATCGTAGCCGTTGACGTGCAGCGACTGCGCGCCGCCGAGAACGGCAGAGAGCGCCTGCAGGGCGGTGCGGGCCAGGTTGTTTTCCGCTTGCTGAGCGGTCAGAGTCGACCCGGCGGTCTGCGCATGGAAGCGCAGCGCTTCCGACTCCAGGCCGAATTGCTCCCGCAAGAGACGGGCCCAGAGGCGGCGGGCGGCGCGGAACTTGGCCACCTCCTCAAAGAAGTCATTGTGGGCAGCAAAAAAGAAGGAGAACCTCCTCGCCGACTGCTCGAGATCGAGGCCGGCCGCACGCAAGGACTCGAGGTAAGCGCGTCCGTTGGCCAGGGAGAAGGCGACCTCCTGGACGGCGGTGGCGCCGGCCTCGCGTATGTGGTAGCCGGAGATAGAGATAGGGTTCCACTTGGGTAGGTGTTGGCCGGCCCAGGCGAACAGATCGGCCACCAGGCGCAGACCTGAGGCCAAGGGATAGATATAGGCCCCGCGAGCGATGTACTCCTTCAGGATGTCATTCTGCACCGTGCCCGAGAGCTGCTGCAAAGCCGCCCCGGAGCGCTGGGCCGCCACGACATACAGGGCGAGGAGAATATTGGCCGTGGCATTGATGGTGATGGAAGTCGAGATGCTGGCCAGCGGGATGCCGGCGAAAAGACGCTCCATGTCTTCGATGGAATCGATTGCCACCCCGGCCTTGCCCACCTCGCCCGCCGCCCACGGGGAGTCGGAGTCGTATCCAATCTGGGTGGGAAGGTCGAAGGCCACGGAAAGGCCTTCGCTGCCCTGGGCCAGGAGAAATTTGTAGCGCTGGTTGGATTGCTCCGCATCCCCCATCCCCGAGTACTGGCGCATAGTCCAGGGGCGGGACCGGTACATGGTGGGCCAGATACCCCGCGTGAAGGGGTATTGCCCTGGGTAACCCAAATCGGCATCGGCGTCGAAGCCGGCCAGTTCCTCTGCCCGGTAGAAGGGGCGCCGCATTCTCTAGGATCGCCTGCTGTTGCCCAACTTGGCTCCCCGCTTGCTCTTTCGGTACGCCCGGGCGAAGGAGCTGACCGAGAACCAGGCAAAGACGAAGGCGAGTGCGCCGTATAGCAGGAGGTGGGTATGTTCCGGGCCTTGCCGCCAGGCGGCGTGAACGCGATACACACTTTGCACAAAGAAGACCGCAAAAAGGGCGAAAAACAGGCCGGTGATCTCCAGCCAGAGCACGCCGCCGGCGTGAGTAAATGGGCCTAAGAGAGCCTGTCCAAAGGCTTTAGCGCCCCGCTTGGCGGCCGCGACCCGGCTGCTGACAGGGACCGAGCGGCTTGAAGTTGAGGCCGGAGCTGCCGCCGGCGGGCGATTTCCGGTCGTAGAAGTGGCAGGAGACGACGCGGCAGCCCGTTCCACCCGTTCGCGGAGCATATTTGAGGCCACGCGGACGCCGATGCCGAGCGTGCGGCCTACTTTCTTTGGCTCCATGGCAAAAGTTTACCAGTCGGTTGATTCAGATTGCTCCGCTTCGCCATCACAAGTAAGGTAGGTAAAACCGCGCCCGCAGGTGGCGATTGGGGGTACTTCTTTGAACCAACGACTTCGTCGTCTTATTCAGCAGCTGGGGGAGGCCATCCATGAATCGGTTTCCGAGTCCGAGCAGATCTCTGAGGTCGTGCAGGACATCCGCAAGCAGGGCTTTGATGTTCTGTTGATGCTGGAAGCGACGATTGGCTTGAATGAGGTAGAACAACAGCCGGTCTCCGAGCTGGAAGCCCCTGTGAACGAAAGTTCTCAGGGAGATGAGACTTTTAACGCGCAGGATGTACACTTTCTGCGCTCCCTGCGCATCTCGGTCGAGGAGGGCTGAACGTAGGGGAGTTTGGAGCATCACACCTCAGGTATAGAGTTGGCAACGGCGCTTTACCCGGCCTGAGGGCCGTGGCAGCGCGCACGGTCACCGCAGGGACGCGATGAAAGACACACTCGGAGTACTGCTAGCAGGGGGCGCCGGTGAGCGACTTTTCCCCCTTACGCGCGATCGGGCTAAACCAGCGGTTCCCTTTGGCGGCAACTACCGCATTATCGATATCACGCTATCAAACTGCATCAATTCCGACCTGCGCCGGGTCTACATCCTCACTCAATACAAGGCGCTCTCTCTCAATCGCCATATCCGCGAAGGCTGGACTGGGATTGTGGCCCAGGAACTGGGCGAGTTCATTGAGATTCTGCCGCCCATGCAGCGGGTGAGCGCGAACTGGTACATGGGCACGGCCGACGCCGTTTACCAGAACATCTACTCGATCGGGGCCGAGCAGCCGAAGCATGTGCTCATCCTCTCCGGCGATCACATCTACAAGATGAATTATGGGTTGATGCTGGATCACCACATGGCGGCCGGCGCGGATGTAACCCTGGCCACGCTCCCTATCGAGCCTTCGGATGTGGCGCGTTTCGGGGTGGTGGAGGTGAGCCGGACGGGCGAGGTGATCGGCTTTCAGGAGAAGCCCAAGACCACCAACCTGCGCTCGCCTTTTAATCCGACCAAGGTGGATGCCTCCATGGGCATCTATCTGTTCAACACCGATGTGCTGCTGCCGGCGTTGATGAAAGACGCCGAGGATCCCAACTCCAAGCATGACTTCGGGCACAACATCCTGCCGGGTATTTTGGGGCGCTACAAGATCTCCGCTTACAACTTCGTCGATGAGAACAAGCAGAACGCGCTCTACTGGCGGGATGTGGGCACGCTGGAGGCATATTTCGACGCCAACATGGATGTGGCCTCGGTTTCTCCGATTTTCAACTTGTATGACAAGGCTTGGCCCATGCGCACGCGCCAGCGGCAATATCCGCCGGCGAAGTTCGTCTTTGGCGAACCGGGACGTACTGGTATGGCCATCAACTCGGTAATCTCGGCCGGCTGCATCGTATCCGGCGCGGTGGTGCGCAACAGCGTCCTTTCCCAGGACGTGCGTGTGAATTCCTATGCCGAGGTCGAATCGAGCATCATCTTCACCCACGTCGACATCGGGCGGCACTGCCGCATCCGGCGGGCGATCATCGACCGCGACGTGCACCTGCCTGAGGGCACGGTCATCGGCTATGACCGCGAAGAAGACCGGCGCAATTACTTCGTGACCCAAAGCGGGTTGACGGTGGTCACGCGCGATTATTCTCTCTACGAAAATCCGGTTTCGCCAGACTTCATGCAGCAGTCGTAGTTACGGCTTCGAAACCCCTGTCAGCATGACTTAGGTAGGACCTTCCCGCCCGGGAATCTTTGACCGTATCCCATTCTGGTGAAAGCTGTTAGTTCGTCATCTGACCTGAATATCAAGGTCAGGATTATGTCTGTCTCAGGCCATTTTGATTCTGTGATCTTCCGGGCAGTCTCGGCCCATGAAAACCCGAGGCTGTTACCTTTTGCTCCTTCTGACGCTGGCCGGCAACGCAAAGACCATTTCAGCCCAGACGTCTGCGCTCCAAGTGCAGGTTTACGACTACACCGGTTTGAGCTCGGCAGCTTTCCATGAATTCGTCGCGCGCACCCAGGAAATCCTGGCCGGTTCCGGTGTCTCGTTGGAGGTGGACGCATGCGCGAGAGCTGCGGCGGCGTGCGAGAGCCATTCCGGAAGCTCCAGGCAGATCGTGATCAGGGTGATCGCTGATACGGGCAAGAGCATGAAGAATGTTCGCCTGGAAACATTAGGGCAGTCTGTTGCCGACCATGATGGCGGAACATACGCAACGGTCTTTCTACGGCCGGCAGAGGAGAAAGCTTCCGACGCAAACCTCCCTCGGATCGTGGTGCTTGCCTATGCCGCCGCCCACGAAATCGGGCACCTGCTTCTGGGTGAGGCTCACAGCCCCCAGGGACTGATGAAAGCGACCTGGGGCACCAAGGACTTCCTGGCAATGTCACAAAACGACTTGCACTTCAACCCTGAGCAGGCACGCAAACTGACCAGCCATTACGGTGCTCCGCGTCAGGCTGAGGTCGGTGCAGACACGGAACTCGCAGTTCGCCATTGAGGTCGGCGACGCCTGCCTATTGCATTTGCGTCATCCAGATGTCACCACTCTTGACCTGCGGCAGGTTGATGATGATCTTGTCGCGGGCGACGCTGAGATCTGAATTAATTTGGGAGGACGCGCCCGCGCGGCCCGCCGAGTTGTGAAAGTGCTCAAAGGCGAATGGTGGGCCCTGCGGGAATTTGGTCACCGGATTCAATCTCTGGGCCCAAATGCAGAGGTATCCGTCGCGCGTGGAGGTGAAATACAGCGTGTTCCCATCCGCAGAGAACTGAGGCTTATCGTCCCCGTACCGTCCGTCGGTTACCGCGATCCACTCCGCTTTTCCGGCGGCCGAGCCATGCCGCACGGGTGCGATCATGATCTGTACGGCGAAGTCGGACAAAAACTCCTTAAAAGCCACCCAACGGTCATCCCAGGAAAAGAAAGGGTGATAAAGCGGTTGCTCCCGATTACTCAGGAATTCCCGCTCCGTTCGCGTGCGCAAGATCGAGGGCGACAATCCGATCCTTGTCGGGGTCAGTTTGGTCGTATTTCTGGAGCAGAACTACAGACCCGTCGGATGAAAACCCACGCGGCGTGCAGCGCTCACAGACCTGCTCCGGCTTACCGCCTGCGGCCGCAATCATGAAGCCGCATGGGAACGGGTTCTCAGAACGTTCCGGAAAACTGCCCTCTTTGCAATCTCGTGAAAAGATCACTCTCGATCCGTCGGGAGAAATCGAAGTCGCCCCGCCGGCACCCGGCTGCCGGCCCTTGTCGTCGAGGAAGTGATCTGTGCCGGTGCTCAGATCTCTCAGCAGGATGGTGTTGGGCTTGCCGGTGTCGGAGGTGTCATACGCCATCCACCTTCCGTCCCGAGAGAGGGAAGGAGAGCTGTAATCCCCACCCTCGGGGAAAGGCAACTGCAGACGTCGGTCCGAGTTTCTGGCCCCGTTCGCTGATTGGGATCTGATAAATCGATACGTTGGAACTCCAGATGTTGTAGGCGAGCTTGCCGTCCTCCGATGCTGAGCCGCCCCCGCCGAGCTGACCATTGCCGGAAGCGAGCAGTTCCGGTTTCTCATCCATTGCACCCCCTGGGGGGATTCCGATGCGCCAGAGCTTCCAGCTTTCCAGGTTGGAGGTGGAGTAGATAATCCATTCGCGGTGGTCGGTGGTTCGAACCCACGCGCGCACGGCATCTGCTGGCTGGTAATTTTGCTCTACTCCCGGAAGATGAGCCAGTCGAGGCTGGCCTTGTGCCAGCGGGGCGATCCACCAATCGGCCGGCTGGTTGTGCTCACGGCGGCGAACCCCATAGAAGAGAATCTCATTTCCGTCGGGAGACCAAAACCTCGGGCCGTGCAAGCGGAAGTCCTGATTGAGCGCCAGGTCGACCGGCTGGCCGCTATCAACAGATACTGTGAACGCTTTGTAGTCCTCTCGGCACTGACCGTAAAGGATGCTGTCGCCCCTGGGGGAGAACCGGGGGCCTTGTGCATAGGGGGTTGCAACTAAGAGTTTGGGTTCGCCAGGTAGAGTTGGGGCGATGTAGATTCCGCCTCCGTTCCTTGCGGAATAGAAGACGATACGCGTGCCATCGGGCGAGAAATCGGGCGAAAAATCCAAGTAAGAACCTGCGGTCACCGGAATCGCTTCACCCCCCGCAGTCTGTTGCACCCAGAGATGCGAGGCGCCAACGCCAACGTTCGAAGTGTAGGCAAGCAATTTCCCATCCCGCGAAAGCGCGGGCTCGAAACCAAAGGACGTTATATGCCTGGCTTCCTGCAAGGTGGGCTTTTTGTGCTGCCTCAACCACACGACGGTCGTGATGCCTATAGCGGCGAGGAGACCTGCAACAGTCAGCGTGGCGAGGACCAGGATGCGGAAGGGTGATCCATGGGATGTGGATTGCGCCGGCCATCCAGGCGGGCTTGGGATCACCGGCGTGGCAATGGCCTGCGTTTCGATTGGAGGGCTGGCCGCCACGGGTGCGATAAACCGGTATCCCCGCCGCGGGACCGTTTCGATGTACTGTGGCGTGCCGGCATTGTCGTTCAAAGCCTCTCGCAGGCGATTCACCGCTTTGTTGAGGGACTGATCGAAGTCAACGAATGTATCGCCCCAGATCCGCTCTCGCAGTTGCTCTCGGGTGATTATTTCACCCGGTCGTTCCGCCAGCATCGTCAAGACCTTGAAAGGCTGTTCCTGCAGCCGAAGCAGCGCGCCCTGCTTGCGCAATTCCATGGCGTCGCGGTCCAGTTCGTATACGCCGAAGCGGATCTTGCCTGGCATCGGATCACACCCTGCTGCCCAATCTAACTTAGAACGCTTAGCGATTCACGGCTCTTTCGAGGGGGCAGTGATCTCGCCGTCGCGGATCTCTACTTTCGGCTTAGCTCCCACGCTCCATGCATGAGCTCCACCACGGTTTCGAACATCCGGTTGTTCGTCTCCAGCCGTTCCGCTGCCCGGGTTACGTAACGTACTACGATGTCCACGCCTTCGCTCGTCGGATGTATATCGACGGAAGGCGTCGCACTCAGATGAGGCAAACCCTTTTCGCGGGTCGCACGTCTCCACGCCTCCTCCGCCAGCATCGCATCCGACTCGGTGGCCCTTGCGACTGCCTCTTGGATCAGGTCGATCAGAGGATTGGCGCTGACTCCGGGCGGAATACTCACCTTGATCTCGTCCCATATCCATTGCCCGGCGGTAGAGAAATTGAAGTACTTCCCACGAATCGCATATCCGTTTAAAAAGGAGACCAGTCGTTCTGCCGGATGGCTATTCGCCGTCTCGTTCCCCGTCTCCAGTAGCAACGTGCGGAAGAGCCCGATCTCCACTGCCTCGCCTCTGATCTCCTCAATCTGCACCCGGTCGCCCGCCCGTATCCCGTTTCGTCCCCGGAGGACAAGGCAACCACAAAGCGCCAGGATGAAGTCCCGGAACACCAGGATCAACCCTGCTGTAGCCACCCCCAGGATCGTCACCATCTGGCGCGGAGGGCCGAAGATGACGACCAGCACCAGAAGCAAACCAATCGCTTCTGTCGCCCGGTTGAGAAGGATGCGCAGCGTCTGCCTCTCAAGCCCGTGCCGCGACAGGCGGATGAATGCCATTTGCAAAGCCCAGCTAGCCAGGATCGTCAGCAGAACAATGATCGCGATCAAGGCCAGCGAACGCAGCGTCAGGCGCAGGATGATCTTGTGTTGCAGCTCTATCTGGTTGGCCCAGCGAACGTAGAGCGCCGCAAGCTGCTGTTGCGCCGACAAACGGTCGTCGACGATGCTCAAAATAGTACGTTGCGTCGCCAGGCCTTGCAGTTCCTTAACCCGGGCCGTGCTCGATTCCTCGACCTTTTTGACGGCAGCATTGGCTTCGCTCGTCTCGGCCTCGTGCTGTATTCGGGCATGGTCCGCGGTGAGGGCAGCGGCATCCGCGCGCGCCAACTGTTCTGCCTGCTCGATCAGTTGCTCCCTGCTGCGTTGTGCCCACCACGCCAAAGTCTGCCCCGCCAGAGTCGTGTGCCGGCCAGTCGAGAAGACCGCGGCCTGCTTTTCACCCCCTGTTGCCTGCAGGTCGTACTTCTTTGTTTCCGCTTCGCGTGCTGAGAACTCTCGTTGAATTTCCTCTCGAGGATCGCCACTCGCGCGCGCCAATTCTCCCCGCGAATCCGATAGCTCATCCTGGTCAAGGCTCAGCTGGGCCTTGGCAGCCTCAAGATCGTCTTCCTCTCGCTTAGCTAATCTGGGTGAGGCAGGGATCGCGCCTTCCAGGTGGTCGGCCACGTCTCCCTTCAAAGCCACGATCCGTTCCTGCTCCTTTTCGACGGTCTGCTGCAGTTCGTTGACCCGCTGCTGCAAAGTCAATGCTTCGCCGGTCAACTCCCTGGTCTCCGCGCCCCCCTGAAGCAGAGATTGAGCGAAATTCTGGTCTACCTCGTGGTCGGCCAGCTGCTCCGCTTCTCGCGCAAGCTGCAGTTCTTCCGCCGAGGTGGCCAATGCGGTCAGCGTCTTCGCGGTGGACCAAGGCCGCTTGTCCACGATCTCATCGGGGCGGGGAATGAGCTTCCAATCTGCTTCTTGCCCATGCAGGAAGGGTACATTCTTCATCACTCCCCGGATCAAAAAGCCCCCCAGCAAACACAAAACAAGAACTGCCAGCGACACCGCCGCAGCTATTTTTTGAGCGCGATTCATCCTGGCCTCTTTTGCCGCACTTGACTCAGCGTAAACGCAGTATTGCTTGTGATCTATCGGAGTTTCGAAGGGGAGTGTGGATAAGTCTAGCTGTATTAGCGCAGATCCCAACAGAAATCGAACAGTTAGGAGGGCACGGCTGAAGGGAAAGGAGGCGCCACGTGGAAACAAAATGCCCTGGGCGGAAGCCTTTCCGATCGATTACTTCTGGTTCTCCCTGGCACCCAGCATCAGTTCGATCACCTTTCCAAATAGACGGTTCCGCGTCTCCAGGCGGACTCCTGCACGGGTTACATAGCGCACTACGATGTCCACGCCCTCACCCGCAGCCGCCGGACGCATATCGACGGAAGGGATCGCGCTGAACTGGGGGACACCCTGCTCGTGGGTTACTCGTTTCCATTCCTCTTCCGCCATCTTCGCGTCCGACTCGGTGGCCTTTACGGCTGCCTCGCGAATCTGGTCGATCAACGGATAAGACTTCGCTCCAGGCGGGATACTCACCTGGATCTCATCCCACATCCACTGCCCGGTGGTGGAGAAATTGAAGTACTTCCCGCGAATCGCATACCCGTTCAGAAAGGAGACCCGCCGCCCCGTCGGGTGACCATTGGCCGTCCAGTTTCCTGTCTCCAGCAACCAGGTGCGGAAAAGCCCAATCTCCACCGCCTCGCCGCCAACTCCATCAATCTCCACCCAGTCGCCCACCCGTATCCCGTTCTTCCCCATCAGCACAAACCAACCACAGAAGGCCAGGATGAAGTCCTGGAAGACCACGGTCAACCCCGCCGTGGCCAGCCCGAGGATCGTTGGCATTTGTTGCGGAGTGCCGAAGATAACCAGGAGCACCAGCAGCAAGCCGACGAGCTGTGTCCCCAGGTTGAGGATGATGCGCAGCGTCTGCCTCTGCCGCCGGTCATGCGACATGCGGTCGAAGGCCACCTGCAGGGCCCAGCCGGCCAGGATGGTCAGCAGAACGATGGTCGCGATCAACGTCAGCGACCGCAGCATCAGGTGGAGCATGATCTTATGCTGTAGCTCTACTTGATTGCCCCAACGGACGTAGAGGGTAACCAACTGCTGCTGCGCGCCCAGCCGGTCGTCCAGGATACTCAAGATAGTCCGTTGACTGGCCAGGCCTTGCAGTTGCTTAACTCGCGTCGAACTCGACTCCCCGGCCGTTTGAGCGGCGGCGGCACTCGCTTCGGCTGTCTGGGTCTCCTGCTGCAGCCGGATATGGTCCGCGGTGAGTGCAGCGACGTCGGCGCGTGCCAACCCTTCCGCCTGCTCGATCAGTTGTTTCCTGGTCCGCTGCGCCCACCACTCTGCGATCTGCCCCGCCAGCGTGGTGTACTGGCCGGCGGAGACCACCGCTGCCTGTCCATCCCCCCCTGCCTGCAGGTTGTACTTCTTCATCTCCGCTTCGCGCGCGGACAACTCCCGCTGAATCTCCCCTCGGTGATCTCCGCTCGCTCGTGCCAGATCCTCCATAGAATCCGACAACTCCTCCTGGTCAAGGCTCAGCTGAGCTTTGGCGATATCCAGATCGTCAGTCGCCGGGCTGACGGCGCCGGCCGCTCCCGCAGCGGGACCGGCCTTCGCCATCAATGCTACGACCCGATCCTGGTCCTCTTTGACTGTCTGCTGCAGCTCGGTGACCCGCTGCTGCAGGGTCAGTGCTTCGCCGGTCAGGTGCCTTGTCTCCGCGCTCGCCTGACGCAGAGATTGAGCGAAATTCTGGTCTACTTCGTGATCGGCCAGGCGCTCCGCTTCTCGCGCCAGCTGCAATTCCTCCGCGGATACCGCCAACGCCGTCAGCGTCTTCGCGGTCTGCCAAGGCCGTTGGTCCACGATTCCGTAGGGGAGAGGGGCGGCGTTCCAACCTTCCTTTTGTCCATGCAGGAAGGGCAGATTCTCCATCACGCCCCGGGTCATGAAGCTTGCCAGCAAACACAAAACCACCACCGCCAGCGACACCGTCGCAGCTATCTTTTGAGCACGGTTCATCCAAGCCCCATCCCGCCACACTTGACTCAGCGTAAACCCAGTATTGCCTGTGACCGGTTGGAAGTCTCGTTTGGCGGGGGAAAGTTTGTATTCGCGGGGAGGTCGCACTTGGCGGGAGACGCCGGAATGCCCTCGGGGCTGAGCTGTCTGCGTGAGACCGCCGGGATCAGAAGGACGGGTGTCGCCGGTTCCCTAACGAAGAATGGGTGCCCTACATCGTTCGTTAGGGAAAAAGACGGCGACCCTGAGGAGCAGCTTTTTCTGTAGCCAGTTCGAGCCGGAAACAGAAAAATGCCCTGGGCTGTAGCCCAAAGGCATTTCTTTGCACAGATGGTGATGTATGGGTCTAGGAGCGAACGCTGACTACATTGGTTTGGCTCACAACCATGACAGCTCCCGGACCAGAGCCGTGCCCCGAGATGTATCCCTTGCGATGGCCATTCCGGCAGACAAACCACTGTTCATAAAAGCGGTCGGAATGCTTGGGAACACCCGAGAGGTTTACCGTTTCGTAGGCAGCCGGTTGCTCAGTCATCAACTCACCGCACTGTTTGCAATGTTCAGCAGGCATCGTTCGTCCTCCTGCATTACTTATAAGAAGGCGGATAGGACTTCGGCTACAGTTCCGGAAACTATTTCCAACCTTTGGTAATTAAGGCAGCCTCATGAGCGGTCCATGTAACTGGTTTGGTAGACTTTCGCGATGAAACAAAGCCCCCTTCGCGCCGCCTTCCAGGCCTTGCTTCTCTCTGCCTGCCTACCGCTCTTCGCGCATGCCCAGGCCCCGGCCGCCCCGGTAACCACGAGTGCTACTAATGCGCCAACACCCGCGCCTGCGTTCCCACCCTACGTCTCGCCGGAGGTCCACCCCGATGGCACGGTGACCCTCCGCCTGCGAGCACCCAACGCGCAGAAAGTCGACCTGGTGCTCGAAGGGGCAAACACGGCGATGCAGCAGGGTGCAGATGGTCTGTGGACCGCGACTACTCCGGTTCTTCCGCCGGAAATCTATGCTTATCGCTTTGTGGTCGACGGCACGCCAATACTGGACCCCAGGAACGTCGATGTGCGCGACAACTTCTTGAGCCTTTGGAGCAATCTCACCGTCCCGGGCACGCCGCCCGAGCCGTGGGAGTTGCAGTCCATCCCGCACGGCATCGTCGAACACCATTTCTACACTTCGCAGGTGGTCCTGGGCCTGCCCAACAATCAAAGCGATTACTACGTCTACACACCGCCCGGTTATAACCCGAAATCCCGGGAGAGCTATCCCGTGCTCTACCTTCTGCACGGCTACAGCGATGCGGCCGACGGCTGGACCCAGGTTGGCAAGGCGAACTTCATCCTCGACAGCCTGATTGCCTCCGGCAAAGCGAAGCCGATGATTGTGGTGATGACGCTGGGGTACGGCAACATGGCGGTGCTCAAGCCCGGGCGCACTCCTGAACTGAGTGAACAGAACTACGACCTCTATCAAAAGGCACTCGTTACCGAAGTGATCCCGCAGATCGAGGCCAATTATCACGTATCCAAGAAGCGCGAGGACCGCGCCATCGCCGGTCTTTCCATGGGTGGCCACGAGAGCCTGTTCACCGGTCTTATGCACCCGGAGCTCTTTGCCTGGATCGGTACCTTCTCCGCCGGCCTCAATGCCAAAGCCATCTCGGACCTTCCGCAGACCAACGCGCAGAAGGCAAACCTTCGTCTGCTTTGGATGGCCTGCGGCGTAGACGATGCGCTGCTCAAGCCAAACCAGACCGTGATCGCCGCGCTCAAAGCGGAAGGGCTTCCTGTGACCGCTATCGAAACTCCAGGCCACCATCAATGGCCGGTCTGGCGCGACAATCTCATCCATTTCGCTCCGCTACTGTTCCAGAAGTAGGCCTACTCTGAATGAAGGACGGAGAGCAGATCGGTACGCGCTGCATCGGCTGCGGGGAGGCTACTGGCGATTAGGGCCACTATCGTCATCAGCGCCCAGGCTGTCCAGAAGGACACTGGATCATGGGGTTTTACGCCGACAAGCAGGCTGGCTAGCAACCTGCTCAACAGCAAAGCGGCGCCGGCCCCGAGCACGCCGCCCAAGACAATCAATCGCGCCGCCTGCATGACTACGAGGCGCAGCAAGCCGTTTCGTGATGCACCGAGAGCCAGACGTATACCCATCTCATGACGGCGCTGATTGACCGAGTAAGCGAAAACTCCGTAGACGCCAACCGCGGATAGAATCACTGCCAGCAGCGCGAAGCTGCAAATAAGCAGCATAATTAGCCTGCGTTGTGCGGTAGCGCTCGAGAGCCGCTCCTCCATGGTCTCGATGTCGAAGACGGGCTGTTTCGCATCCGCGGCGGTGACCGCCTTGCGCATTGCGTTCGAGAGCGATGCAGGATTGTTCCAGGTACGCAGAGCTATGCTGATTCTCCCTAGCGGCACTTGGGCCATGGGAACAAAAGCCTCAGGCTGAATCTCTTGTTCCAGCCCGCCATGCCGGACGTCACCGGCGATGCCGACAATCGTCCTGGTCTTGAATTCATAGGCGCTCCCTCCTCCGATATTCGTGTTGAATCGCTTGCCCAGCGCGTTTCCCTTAAAAAATTGTTTGGCGAACGCGCGGTTCACAATGGCGACCAAAGCGGCACCCTCCCGGTCGTCAATATTGAACCAGCGGCCTTCGAGTATCGGTGTGCCAACGACGCGGAAATAATCCGGCGTGATGCTAATCAGAGATACAGTCGGCCAAGTCCCGATGGGAGGGGCCGGTATGCCCGCAGGAGTAATGGCACTGTTGTCAAAAGTAGTCTCCAGAGGGAGGGTGCTGGCGAGGGCAGCAGCCTGGACGCCTGGGAGCGCTTGCAACCTGGGGAGAACCTGGTCCACGAAGCTCCAAATTCTCTCCTTCGTTGCGTCGTAGTTCTGACCGCTGATAAGCGTGACACCGGAAAGCGTATTACTTGGGTCGAAGCCGGAACCGTAGCTTAAAACGTTGACGAAGCTCCGTATAAGAAGGCCGGCGGAGGTCAGGAGCACGACGGCCAGGCCTACCTCGACGATCAGGAGTGAGTGGCGAAGCAGCCGCTGGTCCCTCCCGGAAGAGATGCGCATGGCGGCCGATTGCAGAGCGCTCCTCAAATCAGAGCGGGCTCCGCCAATTGCGGGCGCCAATCCGAAGAGCAGGGTGGTTAATAAGGCGAGGCCCACGGCGAAGGCCAAGACCCAGCCGTCGACGGCGATCGACGCACTCACTTTGCCGAATGGGAGACGCAGTAGTTGTGCGGCGGGCGATGAGACCTGAGCGCCCTCGAGCGTCCCTGCCTGTCGAATAACAGACGTGACGATGAACGCGATGGCGAGCCCTAAGGCTGCCGCCAACAACGAAAGAACCAGGCTTTCGACTAGAAATTGGCGGATGAGTCGCAGCCTGGAAGCACCCAGAGCGCCGCGCAAAGCAGTCTCATGCCGCCTCGATACCGCACGCGCCAATTGCAGGTTGGCGACATTGGCACAAGCGATGAGCAGCACCGCAGCCACGGAGACCATAAGAATAAACAGCGGTCTACGGTCGTCACCGGTGAGATGACGTTGCAACGGTTCGACTACCGTGTGGCGGTCTCTCGCGAACGGCGCCATTTCAAAGGGATAACCCTTTGCGCGCGCCTGAAAGAAGGCTTCCATCTCCGCTTGAGCCTGTTCCAGGCTGGCTCCCGAGCGCAAGCGGGCGATGACCTTCATCCCAAAGACTGGCTTTGTGATGGAAACGGTGGTGTCACTCTCCAGCGGGGCCGGGGCATAATAATCGGGCTCGACGGAAAGGTTGGGAAAAGTGAAGCGACGCGGTAGCACACCGACAATCGTCTCCTCTTTGCCGTTCAGGACTGCAGCTTTGCCCAGGATTTCAGGATCGGCGTGAAACTTGTTTCGCCACAGGCGGTCACTCAAGACGATTACGGGAGGTCCGCCGCTCCGATCCTCCCCGGCGGCGAAGGTTCGTCCAAGCTGCGGGACAACACCGATGGTGGCGAAGAAATTGGCAGTCACTAAAGCCCGGATAACTTTCAAAGGGTCCCCGGCGCCAGTGAGGTTCTCGTTGCCATAATCGTATCCCGCGAACTGCTCGAAGGATTTCGTCTCCATTTGCGCCGCAACGAAATCCGGAGAGATCGTCGAGTCCGAATCATTTTCGGGCCACACACTCGACACGGACATGAGCCGGCTGGGGTTGTAGTAAGGGAGCGGGCGCAGCAGTAGGGAATAGACGGCGGAGAAAATTGCCGTGGTTGCCCCAATTCCTAGCCCCAGGGTAATGACCGCGGTCAGGGTGAATCCCCGATTGCGGCTCAGTTGCCGCAGCGCGTAACGCACATCCTGCCAGAGGAGCTCGATCCCAGTGCCGGCGCGGCCCTCGCGCACGGCCTGCTTTACTTGCTCCATGCCGCCGAGTTCTGCCAGTGCGATACGACGGGCCTCGAACGCAGAGATGCCGGCTGAGATCTTTTCATCCGTGACCATGTCGATGTAGGCGCGGAGCTCCTGGTCGAGGTGGCTCTCGATTTGCGGCTTGCGGAAGAGATTGCGCAGGGTGCTTTTGATGCGGGACCAGATCTTCATTCTTCACCCCCTCTACCTTGCCTTTAAGGCGTTTGCCATGGCCAGGGCGGCCTTCTTCCATTGCTCCGTCTCCGCTCCGCGCTGACGTTCTCCGGCATTGGTGAGCCGGTAGAACTTGGCGCGGCGGTTAGATTTGTCTGCGTTGGACTCACTGGATTGCTCCTATAGAAGGACTATATGAATGTGAGCTTGTTTTTATAGAATGTCAATAGGAGTCGACGTTTCACGCCCGCTTATTGCAGCCTGGCGTATTCTGCCTGAGCTTGTTTGAGGATAGGGAGATCCTGGTCGGCGTCCTTCCAAAGGGCGAAGAAGTCTTCAAAGGCTTTCCTGGCTTTCACCGTGTCACCAGCAACTTCGTAGGCACGCGCCAGACCCAAGTAGGAAATTGAATAGTGCAGTCCCCAATTCGGATATTGCCACGTGCTGGCCCAACTGGCGCCTTTGTGATCCACGATCTTCCGGAACTCGGCTGCGGCCTCCACGCCCTTACGCAAGCGTAGGTACGCCAAGCCCCGCAGGTACACAGCCTCGGGGTAAGCCCGCTCGTAAGGCGAGGCGGATGCCAGTAGTTCCACCGCTCTGGCAGGCTGGCCGCGATGGAGCTCGATAGCAGCGCGAATCCCGGGTAGTTGCACCGTGTTCCAGAGAGTTCCATTGGGAAAAAGCTGCGAAGTCTCCGCGGCGAGCTTTTCTGCTTTGGACGCATCTCCGCACAGCGCCAGCGCCAGCGCCGGACGCCCAAGGCGGCTCACGGGCTCGCAGTTTCCCGACAGTGCGTCGGCACGCGCATCTGCTTCTTCGAAGTCCGCCGCAACGTTCCGCAGCCCCGGGCGCAGCGCCGTCTCCGCGGCTCGCTTGTACAATTGGCTGGACTCGCGACGCCGGCCAAGAACGTTCAGATGGGCCGCCTGCAAGCCAAGGCTGAGGTACTCCTCCGGCTTGCCTGCGTACCATTGAATTTCCCTGGAGACGGCAGCCTGATCATCCTCGACGTAGGCCATTTCGAGAAAGCGCTGGTGGATCCTCGCGCCGTTGATACCCTGCATGCGCGCTCGCTCCGCGACCTTCCCGGCCTCGTCGAGCCGATCCAGGCATATGTAGGCGTCCAGTAGCCGCCGATAGGGCGGTTCTGCATTCGGCTGCAACTGATTTGCCGCCTGGCCCTCCTTGAGCCCCTCTTCGAATTCCCCCAGGTTTATCTGGCTTGTGCTCAAGTTGTTAGGAAAACTCCATACGCGGGGATAGTTCTCGCTACCCCGTCGATAAGCGTCCATTGCTTTGTCCAACTCGCCAGTCGACTCGTAGTAGCCGCCCGCAATGGAGACCCGCTCATACTCGGAGACACGGTCGATCAACGCGAAAGCTTTTCTGTCGTATTCGAGCTGGCGAGCTGTGTCCCCAGCGTTGTTGAAAGCGATCGCGACGTAGTAGTACGCCATGGCGAAATTGGGATCGAGTGCGATCGCGCGCTCGAACAACGGACGAGCAGCAAGAAACCGGCCCTGGGTCAGCACCACCTTACCCTCCGTGTAGCTCTGCAGGGCTTCGAGCGAACCCGTGGTCGCCTCTTCCAGAGGACGATTCAACTTCTGGATCGAGCTGCGCGATTCCCCGAGCTTGGCGCGCATCGCCGTCGCGGCGGTTCCCACTGCGTTTAATACGTGCTCCTTGTCGTCCGCCTGCGTCTGCTCCCGGGCCAGTGTCGCGCCACCCGGGCAAGTGATCGCCTGAAGAGTGACTACGTAGCTCTTACCCAGACTGGCGATGGAGCCCTCGATCGTAGCCGCGGCTGCATCACGCACGCAGATGTCATGCGCGATCTGGTCGGTGATGCGCACTCCGGGCGCCAGGCTCATCAACCGTAGGTTCTTTTGCACTTGCTCGTCGTCCATGATTTTCAGGAAGGGGGACTGCTCCAGCTGGATGGCGGCCGCCTGGCGCAGCGTGCCGTCGAAAACCGGATCGCCGGTGGTGTTGGCGAAGTTGGCCAGCACCAGCACATCTTTGTCCGTAAGCGGTTTGGCTTGCGTGCGCTGCTGCCAGAAGAAGAAGACCGCACCGGCCGCCAAGACGAGAGCGGCAACGGCAGCGGTCCCGTACTTTAGGCGAGGACTCCGCCTCCGGCCGGTCCCCCGTTCCGTTGGGGCGTCGACTCCGGCCGAAGGCACTTGCGGCACCACAGAACTGCTGAGCGCTTCCAGAACCCCTTCGGCGAGCGAATACCGCTCCGCCGGATTCTTGCACAGAAGCTTGCGCACGATGGGAGCCAGCTGCACACCCGAGGGGGTCGTGACGTGTAGAGGCGATGGGTCGTCGTGGAGGATGGCATGGAGCGTATCCACCATCAATGCGCGAGGCCAAGGGTGTTGCCCGGTCAACATCTCGAAGAGAATGATCCCGACGGCGAATAAATCGCTGCGCTGATCGACTGGATGTCCCTGGATCTGTTCCGGAGACATGTAGGCGACGGTCCCGACGATCTGGCCGGGAACACTTGCGTCGGATGATGCGATGGTTTCCCGCGGCGCAGAACGTGCGGTCGGCAACTGCTTGGCCAGACCAAAGTCCAGAACCTTCACATAGCCATCGAACCGAACCATGATGTTTTGCGGTTTGAGGTCACGATGCACAATGCCGGCGCAATGCGCTGCGCGAAGTGCCTCCAGCACTTGCCTCATGGTCTCCAAGCGGCGCTCCAGAGCCGGTGTATGTTCGAGCCAATCGCGCAAGATTTCGCCTTCCACCAGCTCTGTCACGAGGTAATTGGGGCCGACGTCGTACAGGGTGCAGATATTGGGATGGTTCAGCGCCGATATGGCACGCGCTTCTTGCTCGAACCGTTTGCTGAACTGCTCGGCGGAGATTTTGATGGCGACGGCGCGGTTTAAGCGCGTATCCAGGCCGCGGTAGACCTTGCCCATACCGCCCTCGCCCAGCAAGCCAAGAATTTGATATGGACCGAGTCGTGTGCCTGGCGCCAGGAGCGCGCTATGCAGATCGGCCGCGGGCGTTTGCAGAAAGCTACCGGCACTTTCGTCGGCTGCGAGTAGATCTCTGGCGGCTGACTCTAATTCCTCATCTCCCTGGGCCAGCGCGCAGACCATCTCAGCTTGCTCGGCCGGCGGTTTGCCTTGCACAGCTTCAAAGATCTTCTTGAGCTGCATCCACTTATCCGCGGTCATCGGGCTGGTTGGCCGGTCCATCTCGATCTCTCAGCTCATTGGTTCGTCGTTTACTGCATCTTGGCGTATTCTGCTCGGGCTTGTTTGAGGATTGGGATATCTGCGTCGGCGTCTTTCCAAAGCGTGAGGAAATCCTGGTAGGCGATCTTTGCCTTGCTCGCGTCTCCCGATAAAGCGTACGCTCTGCCAAGTTGCAGGTGCGCGAGAGCGCCTATGGGATCGCTGACTACGATGCTGCGGTGATCGAGAATTTTCTGGAACTCCGTGGCGGCCTCAACACCTTGGTGTAGGGCCAAGTAGGCTTCGCCTCGCACATAGATTGGATAGAGAGCCCCGAAGTTCCCGTGTATGCTGCTGCGCGGCGCGCTCAGATCATAGGGCACAGCGATTTGTAGCAGCTTAATCGCTTTGGCTGGCTCTCCGTGGTTGAGTGCCAGAAGCGCCCGAACTGCTGGCAGGTGACTGAATCTGGCCGAGGTATCTTCCCCAAAGCGGCTCTCCAAATTATCCGCGAGGATTTGAGACCGGGCGGAATCTCCCGAGAGACCCAATGCGAACGCGGCGCCGAACTCCACGTACAACCCCTTGGAAAGCGCCAGCGCTGCCATTGCGCTCCGCCTTGCCTCGGCAGCATTTCCGAAGAAGCCTTCCCGCAGCGCCGCTGGGACCTCATACAAACCCGCCCTTTCCGGCTGGGCCGCAGGCCGAGCCAGGTCCACAGCATGCTGTGACATGCTCCTTGCCTGTTCCAAACGACCAGAGTATGCCAGGACAAAAGCTTGGTGATCAGCGACCCAGTCCTCCGCCCCGGGTTTCCCCTTGCCCAGGGCCGCTGCTCGTTCCATGCCGGCCTTGTCGCCCTTGAGAAAGGCTAGGTCGTACCGCTGGACTAAGAAATCAGGGATTTCCAGATGACGCTCCACGGCTCTCGGCAGCGTATTCTCGGCATCCTCGAGACGGTCAAGGTATTGATAGCCCATGGCAAGAATGGCATAGGAGATAGCAAGGTCCGGATCGAGCTCGATCGCTTTCCTGGTTTCTTCAACCGATTTTTCGTATCTGCCGGTAGGCGGGTAAACCAGACTTCCCAGGAACCCATGAGCCCTCGCTTCACGAGGATAGGCTTGCGCCCACAATGCACAAGTTTGTTCTGCTTTTTCCAGGTTCCCTGTGACCTGTAGATCGTAGTTAGCGGTGATGAAAAACTTCTCCCGATCACTGGCGCGATCCCGTAGCTGATAGGCCCTGGTGATGCTCTCTGCAGAGAGGGTAGGCTCCTCGATACCACTGTATATGCGCCCCAGGGACGCATGAGCCATGGCGAATTGAGGGTCGAGCTCAATGGCGCGCTTGAAAAAGGGTAGGGCGGCAGCATGACCGGTTGAGGAAAAGACTTTCCAGCCGGCGCTATAGGCTTTCAAGGCTTCGAGCGAGGGCGTGGTGGCTTCGGCGAGCGGCGTGTCATACTTTTCGACCGTGGTAAGCGATTCACCGACCCGGGTTCTGAATCTGCTGGCAATTTGGCTCAGGGAATTCAGGACGTCTTCTTTCCTCGCCGCTTGCGCCTGTTCCGCCACAAGAATGTTTCCCGTGCGGCAATCCTTTGCCCGCAACCCCAACACGTACTGACTGCCGAGGTTCGCAATCGAGCCGTCCAGAACGACGCCACTTGCGGTTCGCTCACAGACCTCGCCCGCGATCTTTGGTGTCAATCGCGTATCGGCTGGCTGGCCCATCATTTGCAATACCTGTTGGATACGCGCCTCTGAGATGAGGCTGAGGAAGGGCGACTGCTCAAGCTGCACGGTCATACCTTGCCGCAGCGTGTCGTCGAACACCGGGTCGCCAGTCGAGTTGGCGAAATCCGCGAGCACGACAGTATCGTTTTCCGTCAGCATTCTTCTGCTGCGGGAAAAGAATAGATACGCTCCGGCAGCAACCAAGAGCAGCACGAAAATCACGCAAGCAAAAATCCGTTTCTTCCATGTCTTCTTCCATGTGCTGGACCCGGCCCGAAGTTCTGGAGTTGGGATCGAGGCCGAAGACCGTTGCCGCGCCACGGAGCTGTTGAGCGCCTCCAGAACTCCCTCGGCGAGCGAATACCGCTCCGCCGGATTCTTGCAGAGAAGCTTGCGCACGATGGGGGCCAACTCCGCACCCGAGGCGGTCGTGGCGGGTAGAGGCGGTGGGTCGTCGTGAAGGATGGCATGGAGCGTATCCACCATCGATGTACGCGGCCAAGGGTGTTGCCCGGTCAACATCTCGAAGAGAATGATCCCGACGGCGAATAAGTCACTGCGCTGATCGATGGGATGTCCCTGGATCTGCTCCGGAGACATATAGGCGACGGTGCCGACGATCTGGCCGGGAACGCTTGCATCGGATGCGAGGGTTTCCCTCTGCGCCGAGCGTGCGGTCGGCAACTGCTTGGCCAGACCGAAATCCAACACCTTTACATAACCATCGAAACGAACCATGAGGTTTTGCGGTTTGAGGTCGCGATGCACAATGCCCGCGCAATGCGCCGTGCGCAGTGCTTCCAGCACTTGCCTCATGGTCTCCAGGCGACGCTCCAGAGCCGGTGTGTGCTCGAGCCAATCGCGCAAGGTCTCGCCTTCCACCAACTCCGTCACCAGGTAGTTGGGGCCGACATCGTAGAGTGTGCAAATGTTGGGATGGTTGAGCGCCGATATGGCCCGCGCTTCCAGCTCGAATCGTTTGCCGAACTGCTCGGCGGAAATCTTGATGGCGACGGCGCGGCCCAGGCGCGTATCCAGGCCGCGGTAGACCTTGCCCATACCGCCCTCGCCCAGCAAGCCAAGAATCTCGTAGGGACCGAGTCGTGTGCCTGGCGCCAGCAGCGCGCTATGCAGATCGGCTGCGGGCGTTTGCAGAAAACTGCTTGCACTCTCGTCGGCTGCGAGTAAATCTCTGGCGGCCGACTCTAATTCCTCGTCGCCCTGGGCCAGCGCGCAGACCACGTCAGCTTGCTCTGCCGCCGGCTTGCCCTGCGCGGCTTCAAAGATCTTCTTGAGCTGCATCCATTTATCCGCGGTCATCGGGCTCGTTGGCCGGTCCATCGTTCTCCCTCGACTCGCGAAAGCAAAATGGGCTCAGGCGTCCTGCTGCTTACTCAGTTGGCGATACAACCAGGCCCGCGCCATCGCCCAATCCCGCTTTGCGGTGCGGTCGGAAATGCTTAGCACCTCGGCTATCTCGTCAAAACCAAGACCGCCGAAGAAATGCATTTCGACCACCCGGCTCTGACGGGGATCCCACTCTGCCAGCCTGGTGAGTGCCTCGTCCAGCGCCAGCAAGTCAGTGGTTTGCCCCTCTACAAATACCAGCGCGGATTCGAGCTCGACCTTCTGCCTGGCTCCAGGCCGCTTCTGCGCATGCGCCGCACGCGCATGATCGATCAACATGCGGCGCATTGCGCGCGATGCCAGAGCGAAGAAATGCGCCCGGTTGCTCCAATCAATCTGTGAGTTTCCCACCAACTGCAGAAAAGCATCGTGCACCAGGATGGTTGCCTGCAGACTGTGGTCCGGTCGTTCGCGCGCCATTTGGTTGCGCGCAATGGCCCGCAACTCGTGGTAGATCAGGGGCATCAACTCGGATTCAGCAGCCACATCCCCTTGTTTTATTTGCTGCAGCAGAGCCGTTATGCCGGCTGGATCGCGGTTGTCGTTTGCCTCATCCATGGCGGCAATCCCTCACAGTCGCAGGGCCGAGATGATGCTAAGGAGTTTACTCGCCTGGGCTCTCAAGTTGCGAGGCCGATCCCTGGAAGCCGAGCCTCGGCTCTCCGATGACTTCGCCCAGGGTTAGGACGGTTGCCGTCGAGACCCGCGCAGGCGTCTGCCGGGAGGCCGCAGACCGGGTCTCGACCGCAGGTCTCGCATCCGAGCCATGGAAGGGCTATCACTGCGAAATAGAAGCGTGGTGCTGTCTCTCCGGAGAGCCCGTGTGAACTATACCCATGACGCAATCCCTCACACTCGCGGGGCCGAGTGGATGCTGAGGAGTTTACGTCCTGTGCCATCAAGTTGCGAGGCTAACCCCATGGAAGCGTGGCCCTGAATCTCGCCGCTAAGTTGCGAAAAGTTGGCACTTCCAGACGATTGTTTCCGCTTTAGAGGGTGAAGGCAGTTGAAGCCAGACACTTCGAGAAACGGAGACGACGGTCATGAAATATCAAAACCTGGTCTGCGCTCTTCTTCACGTAGCCGTCCTGCTGGCAGTTGGCCCGATACCCGCGACTGCAGAATCCACACAGCCAGTAACCGTGTCCATGCGTCCTTACAAGGGTGCCCGCTCAGTTGTGGCGGTAAAGGTGAATGGGGCTGGGCCGTACGACTTCATGGTGGATACGGGAGCTACGGTCACCGTGCTGGACGCAGCCCTGTTCCAGGAGCTTGGCCTGAGGGCCGAGGGCTCCTCACAGATAACCAGCTCGGCGGGAGCGACCGACCAGATCCTCTCCGTAGTAGAAGAGATCACTTTGGACTCTCTGTCGGCACGCAACATCACGGTGGTGAGCATGAAATCCCCCATGACAGGGACTGGCTATGTCGGGGTACGGGGCATCCTGGGGGAAAACTTTCTGCGGCATTTCGACATCCTGCTCGACAATCAGCATCGAAGGATGACTTTGGACCCCGGAGAGGGCCTGGCGGATTCGCTAGGCGGCGAACACCTGCCCATCACCTTTCCGCCTATGCCAAAGGGAGGCGAGAACCGGTATCAGCCCATGATATCGGTGACGGTGCAGGCCTATGGCCAGGCGAGCCTGTTGCTGGATAGTGGCGCGACCACGCTGGTACTTCTTCAGTGGCGAAATCGGTTGCAGGCTTCGGTGGGCGGGATGAGGCTGAGAACTGTCAATGGATCGTTGCCATGCGAATTCACGAACGACAGAGTGTCATTGGGCAAGGCAATGGTGAGCGATTTCAGGATGCTGATGTGCCAAAGTGAGACAGTGAAGCCACGGCAGCACACAGGGATTCTTCCCACTGCCATCTTCAAACAGATATTCATCAGTCATGCGGGATCCTATGCCATCGTCAATCCCACCCAACGTGGCAACGCTGCGCAGGAGATGGCTGCTATCACACCGGTGTCGCAATAACTTCGCCCAGGCCTCCTCATCTCTGCGGAGAGCCCCATGCGCTGACGCCTCTGACCACTCCCTTCAGGCAGGAACCGGGCAGGATCGCGGCAAGTATTTCAGCGATTAAGGCATGGGCAATAGGTCACTTACCCGCAGGGGCCCTTGCTCTCAAAAACCGACAGGAGTACCGTGGTTGCATCGTACGTATGGACCTGGGGGCCAGGTATGAAATGCGCCAACATCCTCTCGCTCGCCATCCTGCTTACGGGTACCTGTGTATTTAGCCAGGAGCCCGTCATGGGTTCCAATGCAAATCTAGTACTAGCGACGCCGCCCTTGCATATGGACCGCACCAATTGTCCGGTCGGCTTGCAGGTAAAGCATGGGCCTGGGCTCGCTACGAGCAGGAGCGCCGATGGTCCCTCCATCAACGGGAAGCCTCTTCGTTACGGCCAGGTCCAGGTGCAGGATCAGAATCAGGGCATTCACCTCACCTTAATCAATCTCTTGCCGCAGTCCATCGTGAGCGCGCAAATTGTCGTTCACGGATTCAGTAACAAGTGGAGAATCGTCCCCCTGTCAGGAGCGGATCCTGATCTGGCAAGGACGGTCGATGTCGCACTGGACGTGCAAGGAAACGGCCAGGCTTCGCGCAACCTTTCGTTAAGCCACTTCACTGCGATCACTGCCGTAGACGTGAACGCGATTACCTACGCCGACGGCTCCAGCTGGCACACCCCCTCACCGGGGGCCTGTAGCGCGTCCCCCGACCTGTTCATGCTAGTGAACGCTGAGCGGTGATCGGGCGGAATGAACTGACATCGTATTACCTGCGCGTCTCGTCTATACAGAGGTCAAGCGTTCATACACTGCAAGCCATGGAGGAATTGTTCCGATGAAGAAGTCATTCAGTTTTCGTTTACAGAGCGCTGTCCTGGCCGTATGCCTGGCGGGTGGCGCTCATGTCTTTGCCCAGGAACCCGGTGGAGCTCCGGAGACCGCAGCGCCACCACCACATCGCGGGATGATGGATCCGGCGCAGCAATTGGAGGGGATGACCAAGCGCTACAACCTCTCCGCCGATCAGCAGACCCAACTCAAGCCTATCCTGGCGTCGCAACAGCAGCAAATGCAGGCGCTGCGCGGGGATTCGTCGCTATCGCGTGAAGACCGCATGACAAAGATGCAGAGCATTCGCGCCGACACCAAGACAAAGATTGAAGCCGTTTTGAACGATGATCAGAAAAAGAAGTTTGAAGCGGATCAACAGGAAATGCAGGAGCGCATGCAACAACGGATGCAAGGCGGCGGTGGTCCGGGTGGTGGTGGGCCTCCACCGCAGCAGTAACGCCGATTTGCAAAGGGTGTGGGGAGGGTGGGCGGCCGGCTCTATTGCTTTCCATGCTTCCCACACTCTGTCACTTTGTAGGCCTGATGGGGAGTAGTCTTAGACGGTCGTCGGCCCTTCGCTCTGGAGAGCCAGGTACTGGTGGATGAAAGCAATTGCCATACTGCCCTCTCCGACCGCACTGGAAACACGCTTCATCGAGCCGTGGCGAATGTCACCGGCACAGAAAAATCCCGGCAAATTCGTTTCCAGATGAAAAGGGAGACGACTTGTTGTCCAGCCGCTCAGCTCGGTGACGTCCCGGCCGGTTCGAACAAAGCCTTTCTCATCACGTTGAAGTGCCTTGGGGAGCCAGTTGGTTGTGGCATTGGCGCCGATCATGACACAGAGTACGCCTGCCTCTCGACGAACCACTTCCTCATCCTGGTGCCTGGTGTAGACAGCTTCGAGGTGATGCTCTCCAGCAACGGAGACGACCTGCGTGCGAGTCTCCACTCTGATGTTGGCCTTACGCCCAATCTGCTGCACTAGGTACTGCGACATGCCGTCTTCCAGCTTATCGCCGCGAATAAGCAAGGTGATGGACCGGGCGTAGTTGGCGAAGAAAACGGCAGCCTGACCTCCGGAGTTGCCGCCGCCCACCAGGATGACGTCCTTGCCACGGACATGGCATGGTTCAGCCCCGGCGGCCCCATAGAATACGCCCTTTCCTGTCAAACGATCCAGGCCCTCGGCTTCTAGAATGCGCCACTCGACGCCCGTGGTTAGAAGGACAGCCTTGCCGTTGATGTGTTCTCCGCCATCTACTTCGATTCGGTACCCTTCAGGGAGTGGCACAATCGCTGTTACTTCTCGTGTCAGGACCATCTCGGCCCCAAAACGTCTGGCTTGCTTGAGCGCCCGTTCGCTCAGGTCATCACCTGAGATGCCATTGGAGAAGCCGAGATAATTTTCGATGCGCGATGAGGCGCCTGCCTGGCCACCCGCGGCTTTCCGCTCGACGAGAAGGACGGAGAGACCCTCAGATGCGCCGTAGACTGCTGCAGCAAGACCCGCGGGTCCTCCGCCGACGACCGCGACATCGTAGGCGTCTTTGCTGGGCTTGGTTGGCAGCCCCAACGCCTCAGCGACCTTTCGTACGGTCAGAGGGTATTCCAAGCAGCAAGAGTCATCGATAACGACCGTCGGACTGTCACGGCTGGAAGGTACACAGGAGGGGACCCGTTTGGATTGCCGCCGGCGATCGATCCATTCGTAGGAGATTTGGTTCAGCCGCAGAAATGTCCGGATGTCGTTAAGATCAGTCTCCGGTCGACAGCCGATTACCTTTACTCGCGGTGAAGGTAACCCCAACGCATACTTCTCGCTCCCAGCGAGACGCTCTTTCAACGTCTTGAGGATGGTTGCGCCGCAAGCGGTGGGACCTTGGATCAATTCCTGTAGATGCTGTACTCCAAGCTGGGCCACCCTGCAACTTGAAATAGCGCGTAAAGAACATAACGCGGGTATGCCAAAAAGTGCTGAGGCTTCGCCGAAGAAGTCTCCTGGGCCGAGTTGGGCTTGTACTACGTCCCGGCCCAGGAGTTCCTTACTCAACTCGAGCCGGCCTTCCAGGAGCACGAAGAAGTGTAGTCTCTCGCCTTCACGGACCAGCCACTCGTCCGATTCAAGATGCACATCGGCTGCGGCTTGAGCCAATCGCGCCAGGTCTTCTTCTGGCAAAGAGGCGAACAGGCTCTTTTTCTTTAACAAATCGGGAGTGATCATTGCGAGGACACCACATTAAGATCGAAGCATCCAATACGACGGGATTTTCCAAGAAACTGAATCATAGAGTTGAAAGTTTCCGCAAAGATCGCTTGACAGTTTTCATCTTCTCACATTGAATACCTACTAGTACGTATTTATTGGAGATATTTTATGAATTGGCTGTCCGGCGCCTGTTTCCTTCTTTGCTTTCAAGCCGCTTCCTGCATCCTGAATCACGTCGGGATAGCGCAAGCCCAAATTAGCAGTGCAACTGACGACAAGAGCCCTTCCATCGTCGAATGGACATCGACCAAGGTCGAACATGCGTACGGCCTGCCCGATACCAAGGCGAACCAGAAGGGTGTGCTCACCATCAACTCCGGAGGCTTCATCTTCACGGGGAACTCCGGCTCCTACACCATCCCTCGCCCGGCTCTCCTTGCCGTGAGTACGGGAAACGAGCGAGTGGAACTCTGGGGTATGAAGGGGAGGATCCTGCGCATGGCGATCCCTGATGGTGGAGGGATTGCCGCTGCGGGCGTAATGCACCACAAAGTAAACATGCTCTCGGTGGAGTTCAAAGACTCTCGAGACGGCTACCACGCAGCAGTGTTCTATCTTCCGGAAGGAGAAGGCGAACACGTCATCTCGGGCTTCGCGGAACTACGGGCCGGCCAACACGGATTTTCCAAATTAGATGCCGTGAGATCTGCGCCAACCTGCGAGAACAGTTCGATCAACCCGCGGAGCGTTCTCATCACCATGCCAGACTGGAACCAGACCGAAGTTCCTGCGGCCTATCGAGCTCTCTTGTATGAACACGCTGTCGACCGGGTTCAACGACTGCAAGGCCTCGGTCATGTTTATCGGGAAGGGGAAGTGTTCGGTCAGAAGATGTGCCCGCAGTACACGATTCACGTTTCTGTCTCCGCGTTCAGGCAAGGTAGCCAAGTAAGACGAGCCGTGATGGGACCTGTCGGGATGTTCGTGGGTACCACTCAGATGTCCCTCCAGGTGAACATCACGGATACTACGGGGCAGCTCAATGTCAGTGACCAGTTGAAGGCAACTATCCGCGGCGAGTCAGAGAGCAAGAATGTTGCGGACAGTGTTGCGAAGACGATTGCCAAACGCTACGCTGCTGAAACTAAGAAATTCGAGAAGACTCGAGTGGCCGGCGCAGGGGTGTCGATACGCCAGTAATGACGAGGTATTGTGTTTTGGGAGGCCAAGGCGCAGCACATAGTCTCGAGACCCTACGACCAGCTCCGGGCCGGCATGTCTCGGCGAACTGCCGATCGTATGATAGGGAGATGACACCGGCGAAGCCGAACAAGCACCAGCTTAAGACGAAGGAAACGCGAGAGTTGTTGCTGCGCGCTGCCCAGGAGATCTTCGTTCGCGAAGGATACTCGGGAGCGGAGTTGGGCGAGATTGCTGCGACTGCAGGCCGGACGAAAGGTGCCATCTACGCCCAATTCGAGAGCAAGGAGGACATCTTCATGGCGCTGGTGGAGGACTATGCGCTGCGCAATCGCTCCGAGATGGTGAAGGCGCTGGCAAATTCGTCGGGGGTCGAGCAGAATCGCGAGGTGTTCAAAAGGTTATGTATGAAAATGAGCGGGGATCGGACTTGGAACATCCTGATGCTCGAATTCAAACTCTTTGCCATCCGCAATCCTGAAGCGAAGAAGCGCTATCAGAGATTCATGTCGAAGATGATTTCCCCAGATGATGAAAAGCGTCTCACACACTTGTTGGGAGCCGAGCGGAAAGGAGAACACGCGCTTAGCTGTTCGCTCAGTGTTCAGCTTATTCAGCCCTTGCTGTCCGCGATCGCATTGGAGGCGCTGTTTGATCCCGAGGTGCTCACGGAGGATGCTGGAAAGAAGGTGACGGGGCGCCTCTTCGACGCCCTGTTTGACGCGCCCGGTCATGTAGAGCCTCCTGGCTTTTCCAGGCGATCAAGGCACCAAGCGGTGCCAGAAAAAGCGCTAAGTAGCGCGAAGAGCAAAAGGCCTGGAGATCCGAAAAGCGGTTCTGCCTCTTCCCGGCCGTTCTGATGTTCGGCACCTCATGGCCTGTTTTGCAACGCAAGTGCTAAGTGCGCTCAACGCTACAACCCGCTAGGGGTTGTAGCCGTTTAGCATCTTAGCGTCCGCGTGGAACAGGTGATAGCGCTCAAATGTGACGTCATTCAACGACGTCTGTAAAAGTCGCGGAGCCGCTTGTCCTTGCGGTGAGAACGATTGTGTTCCGGCCGCGACGGAAAGGGCAACGCTGCGCAGGGGGCAGATATACGTCTTGCCGTCCAGCACCATGGGACCATACTCGACCAGGATGTCTGCTTTGATCAGCGGGTCGGTTGGCTTTGTGTCCGCGCTTAGAAAGAGGCGAAGGATCGTTCCCGTGGAAGGATCGACCGCTATCTCGCCCCGATAGCCAGAAAACTGTTGAAAGACAACCCGGTTTCCCTTAGCGTCGCGAACCCAGGACGATCCCACTTCGTAGTGCGATTTCTCCGGCGGGACGGCGTAGCGGTAGACCGCGACTGACCCCGCCGCACCTTGCTCCCAATGGCTCCAATAGAGCTTGCTTTGCACGGCATCCTCGAGCACGGTTCCCAGGAGACCGAATTCTCCTGAGGTTTCGAGTCCGGGCGACCTCTTGGTGTGTTTTGGCGCCTCGGGATGCGCCTCCTCCCCACCATCGCGATAAAGCACATCCGCGTTGTATCGCCCGACCGGGTGCAGGGGTTGGTAACGAATGACACCGGTCTCGGGTGTCCAATGCTCCCATAGGGATTCCTGGTAGCTGGTCGTGGCCCGCGTGGCAAATAGGTTCGGCAGCTGACGAATGGTCTTACCTATATAGTCCCGGCTGAGCGACAGCATACGGTGCTGGGCTGCGGAATCCGGTGCGGCGGTGCCAGGAATCTCCGCCGGCGGCAGATCAAGAAATGCCGACATGTCAGCCAGCGCCCGGAGTGCTTGCTGGGATTTCGGGCCAGGCAGTGCGCTTAACCAGCGCGATAATTTGATCGAGGTCAGTCGCTGAGTCAGTTCGAGGTTCGACAATTTTCGCGCCACGTGGGCATCGCCCTGGGTAGGAGCAGTGCTTAACAATTGCTCCAGCTCTGCTACGGAGACTGGATTAGCCGCAAAGCCACGCAAAGCGATCGCAAACAACAACAGCAGCAGTGCGATCCTTCTCATCAAGCCATCTCCGGGCTGCATACGAAATGCCCGGTGGGTGGGATTCCGTGCGCAACGGATTTATTTTGCTTTGGCCAACGGGACTTCAAGGCTGCCTACCTGTCCGGAGACGTGGTCGTAGATGCCGGCACGAAGCCAGACCGCTTGCGCGGGTATATCCAATTGCTCGCGATAATGAATGCCCTCTTTTATGAAGCGGGCGTATTCCGCGGACGGCACGTTGAGGCTGAGCGTGTTGGCAACGGAGTTCAGCGCCTTACCGTCACGATCATAAGCAATGGAGACCAGAGTGGCCTGGTCATGGAGCACGCCATCGGCAGATGAGCTGAGCACCAGTGGGGCCACATCGACGTCGTAGGCAATGGAATAACGCGTCACTGGACGCGGGACGTTCGGATTGCTGCCCGCCAGCTGAGCGGTCGCCGGCTGCACGGCGCCGCGAAGGGGAGACAAGCGAAACAAAATCTGCGTGGATGCCGGCACGTTATGTTGCATGAGAGCCGGGAAGCTATTGTCGTGCGCAGGCGCCAGGGCAGGTGAATAGCTGCGGCGATAGGAGAGGTGGTAGCTGCCAGGGTGGACACGCACCTCGATGCGGCGGAGTTTGTTGTCCTGCGATTTATCCGAGGGAACGTACGCCAGGGTGTAATAGTGCGCTCCTGTGCGATCGACTTCGGCGAGCGCGCCCTTCAGGTCGTTGGTGTTGTAAATCGCTTCGCCGCCAGTGGCATGAGCCACCTGTTCCAGGGTCAACCGCTCCTCCGCATGCAGGCTGGAGTCCGCGGCCTCGGCGGCGTCGACACGATCTGGAGTGCGCACAAGGGAGTCACCACCGGCGATGGCAGGGGCCGACAGAGGCTGCGGAAAGAGGCCGCGCGCGTCAATCGGGTAGACCGCCACGCGGGCATTGGCGAGAAGGCCGGCCGTATGGTTGACGGCCCCAGAAAAGTCACGTGCTGCCTGGGTGGGATCTTTCAGGTCGGGGTTGGGCATAACGGCCACCGGAAACGAGCCAGAAAGCCACATAACATTTTTGCGCCCCGGCATGCCAGAGAGGTAGCGAGCCAGTTGATCGAAGGCGGAGAGCGTGTACTGCACGCGAAGACTGAGGTTGAACGAATCCTGCTCGGCGTTGAACTGCTGCAGGTGGTGCATCATCATTTCCCCTCTCCCCAAGCTCTGCATGGCCAGGCCTAATTCGAGCGCGTCATCCTCATCTTTCATTTGCTTCTCGGTGTCTTGCGGCGTCTTCAACAAGGGAGACTTCTGCGGCGAATGAGCGAACTCTTCCACAGCCTTCAGCAGGGCGGTGTGGTCGGTGGTGAATCCTTCCAACTGGTGGAGTTGCGTGTAGAGAGTAAAGATGGCAACAGGCTTATTGACGGGCAGAGTTTTCAGGTACTCCAGCATCACGCGATGCGTCTGAACCTGGCCTGAGGGCGGTGTGTTAAGCGCATCCAGCAACAGAACATCGACCGTATCGTTCTCAGCAACCGCCTCGGCATTGGTATAGACGCCCGCAGGCAGCGGGGGAAGCGCCGTTGGAGTGAGGGGCGTTGCGGAAGGATGAGAGGAAAAGGAGACGATTTGTTGCGACTGACCGTTTTCGAGGACGGAGAAGTTGTCCTGGGATAAACCCTCGACCGGGTCGCCATGGTGGCCGGTAACGACAACATCCACAAGGACGTTTGTGGTGCCGGCTTTAAAGGTGGGCGGGGCTGTAGCAGACAGGCTCGATTGCGCGAAGGCGACGGGCGCCAGGGTGAGTATCCCGGAGAGAAATAGCAATAGCCGATCGGAGCGCATTAAGCCTTCAAGAAGTTTCTAATCGTTCCTCCTCCGCTGATCTGCAGACTCGGCGGTAGGGCAGACCTTGTAATTCCCGTTGGCGACAATGATACAGGAGCTGCTCTATAGTTCATGGTTGACTGGACGACAGGTCTTCGTCTCCCGGCTTCGATGTAGCGAGTGGAAAGAAAGGACAAGCATGATGATCCCGGGCAAGGTTACGGCCGGGCTGCTACTGATGTTAGTGACCAGCATAGTCATGGCCGCCGACAACGATAGCAATCTGCTGAAGAACGATGGTTCTCTTGACCGGCTCTTCAAGCAGGCCGGTGTCTACAACGCATCGAGCACGGGCAAGACACCGGGTTTCGTCGTCGATCCCGCGTGGCCCCAACCGCTGCCGAACAATTGGATTTTGGGCCAGATAGGCGGGCTCTATGTCGACCCGCATGACCATATCTGGGTCTACAACCGGCCGCGCACCATGACCAATGAAGAGGCTGGCCTCGAAGGGCCCGTGCCCGGCGCCGTGAATGCCCAGGGTCAGCCGGTCAACGGCCTGGGCCAGGTGCGCACCTATGGCTCGATCGCGGATTGCTGCAAAGCCGCGCCATCGGTGCTGGAGTTCGATTCCCAGGGAAAGCTGCTGCGCGCCTGGGGTGGTCCCACCGACCCTGGTTTTATCGGCGGTAAGTGTAAGGCGGAGGCAGGTTGCCTTTGGCCCAGCAGTGAGCACGGTATTTATGTCGACCAGAACGACAACGTTTGGCTCTCTGGAAATTCCGCCGCAGCCGACAAGGGAGGCTGGCCCTGGGCAACGAACAAGCAAGGCGGCGACGGCTTCGTACAGAAATTCGACATGGACGGGAACTTCAAGTTAAGGATCGGGGGAACCCCGACCAAACCGGACAGCAACGATACGCAGGGTGGTGTGAATGGCACGCCGCTGCTTTACCAGGCGGCGGACATGGTGGTCGATCCCGCAACCAACCGCCTTTATATTGCGGATGGCTACGGAAATCGCCGGGTCCTGATCGTTGACGCTGACACCGGCAAATACATTGGCCACTTCGGCGCATACGGAAACAGTCCCGTCGATGACGCCGCAGCAGCCGCAGCTGGGACGTGGATCGAGGACTACACCAAAGGCAACAAAAAGCCCGCCTTCTTCCGCAACCCCGTGCATTGCGTGAAGATTGCCAATGATGGCAAACTCTACGTCTGCGACCGGGGAAACGATCGTATTCAGGTGTTTGACATCCACGATCCCGCGCTGGGCAAGCCCTGCAGCAATTCGACGGGCGCGGACGGCAAGTGCGGGTTCGTGGCCGAGCAATTTATCAGCGAGCACACCAACATCATTGGCACCGCCGTTTCCCTAAACTTCTCCAGAGACCAGGCGCAGAGTTGCCTTTATATCGGAGACAACGCCAACATGACCATCTATGTCCTGAGCCGAAGTAATCTGCAGGAACTGGGCCGGCTGGGGCGCAGTGGGCGGGCGCCGGGAGACTTCCACTGGCTGCACCAGGTGAGCCTGGACAGCAAGGGCAACATTTATACCGGGGAAGTGGACACGGGGAAGCGGATCCAGAGGTTTCTCCGTTATGGCAGCACGGGGTGCAGCGGAACTGGATCGTCCGTCGTGGGCGGACCGATGACCACGAAGTAGAAACCGGAGGTATGAGGAAGTGGATGGCCGGGTCGCCCCCAATTCCCTTGAACACTTTGATTCGGGCAGCGGCCTCGCGGCCCAGATTTCCGAACATGTGCTATCCGAACAGAGTCAAATACTTACACCACCAGCTTCGGGATCCCGGCCATTTGCCGGCACGTTTCTGACGGGCCTTCGCGGCTAGATACCCTTTGGTTCTATTGCTTTTTTCGTCAAAACGGTCACAAGATTTTCTTTGGGTGAATGGCAGGTTCGCTCTTAAGGAAGGCGGCAACGAAGGGGTGGCTCTCTTCCCAGAAAACGATGTCTGCGGGCGCCGAAGAAAAAGAATTTTTCGTCGCCTTAGGAAACCAACCTCCGACCAGAGACCTACATCTAAGGTCCAGCGCAAACCAAACTTGGAACGTTTTTGTAGCGCGACTTCAATGATCCGCCTCCGGACTGTCACTGTGTGTTGAAAGGACCGCGGCAGACCTGATTGCAGGTTTGCCCGCCGGTTGACGCTTTGCGCTTAATTCAGGGAGATCGGCATGAGGAAAAACGGAACGCCCGTGTTGCCCGAACAGGAAGAACTCACGCACCGCAAGTCAAAGACCAATGGGCATAACGGCGCTGTTGCCGAATACGAGTCTTCGGAAATGGTTCTCATTCTGGAGAAAATGCAGGCCATGCGCGATGGAGATTTCTCGGTGCGCCTTCCGGGTTCATGGACCGGGCTCAGCGGAAAGATGGCGGACACTTTCAATGAAATTGCCATGGCGAATCAGCGGATCGCGAAGGAACTGCGGCGCGTCGGTCAAGTGGTGGGAAAAAAGGGCAGGACCCGGGAGAGGGCCAGGTTTGACGAATCCCGAGGCGCCTGGGGAGAGATCGAGGATTCGGTCAACACCCTGGTGGAGGATCTGCTGCGACCGACCGCCGAAGTAACCCGCGCGATCGCGGCCGTGGCCGAGGGAAACCTGACTCAGACGGTAAGAATGGACGTGGATGGACGCCCGCTCGAAGGCGACTTTCTCCGGTCGGCCAAAATCGTCAACACCATGATTCAGCAGCTCGGCGTGTTCACGTCGGAAGTCACCCGCGTGGCGCGCGAAGTTGGCACCGACGGCAAGCTGGGCGGCCAGGCGCAAGTGCCTGGGGTAGCCGGAACCTGGAAGGACCTCACCGACTCTGTCAACTCCATGGCGAGCAACCTGACCAGCCAGGTGCGCAATATCGCCGAAGTCGCGACCGCGGTGGCCAGTGGCGATCTGTCACGCAAGATCACGGTGGATGTTCGCGGGGAGATTCTGCAGCTCAAGGAAGCCATCAACACCATGGTCGACCAGCTGAGGTCCTTCGCCTCGGAGGTCACGCGTGTGGCCCGCGAAGTGGGCACCGACGGCAAATTGGGTGGCCAGGCAGTGGTGCTCGGCGTGGCGGGTACATGGAAAGATCTGACCGACTCAGTCAACGCCATGGCCGGCAACTTGACCGCCCAGGTACGCAACATCGCGGAGGTCACCACGGCCGTAGCCCGGGGCGATTTGTCGCGCAAGATTACCGTGGACGTCAAGGGCGAGATCCTGGAGCTGAAGAACACCATCAACACCATGGTGGATCAGCTGAACGCGTTCGCCGGCGAGGTGACGCGCGTGGCGCGTGAGGTCGGCACCGAGGGCAAACTCGGCGGCCAGGCCCAGGTCCCCGGAGTGGGCGGTACCTGGAAAGACCTTACGGACAACGTCAACTTTATGGCCAGTAACTTGACCGGCCAGGTACGCAATATCGCCGAGGTCGCCACGGCGATCGCCAGCGGCGATCTCTCGCGCAAGATCACCGTCGACGTTCGCGGCGAGATCCTGCAGCTGAAGGAAACCCTGAACACGATGGTGGATCAGCTGAACCGTTTCGCGGGCGAAGTCACCCGCGTAGCGCGTGAGGTGGGGTCAGAAGGGCGACTTGGCGGGCAGGCCAATGTGCCCGGTGTAGCCGGTACCTGGAAAGACTTGACCGACTCCGTCAACTCCATGGCCGGCAACCTGACCGCCCAGGTGCGCAATATCGCGGAGGTGACCACTGCCGTAGCACGTGGCGATCTCTCGCGCAAGATCACGGTCGATGTGAAGGGTGAAATCCTGGAGCTCAAGGACACCATCAACACCATGGTGGACCAACTCAACGCCTTTGCCGGAGAGGTTACGCGTGTCGCGCGTGAGGTGGGCACCGAGGGCAAACTCGGCGGACAGGCGCAAGTGCCGGGCGTCGCCGGCACCTGGAAGGACCTTACCGACAACGTGAACTTCATGGCCAGCAATTTGACTGGCCAGGTACGCAATATCGCCGAAGTGGCCACCGCCGTAGCGCGCGGCGACTTATCGCGCAAGATCACGGTGGACGTGAAGGGCGAGATCCTCGAGCTGAAGGACACCATCAACACCATGGTGGAGCAGCTGCGGTCCTTCGCGTCGGAAGTTACCCGTGTCGCGAGAGAAGTAGGCACGGACGGAAAGCTGGGCGGGCAGGCGCAGGTGCCTGGGGTCGGCGGCACATGGAAAGATCTCACTGACTCAGTGAACTCGATGGCGAGCAATTTAACCGGCCAGGTGCGCAACATTGCCGAAGTGGCCACGGCGATCGCCAGCGGCGATCTATCAAAGAAAATCACAGTCAACGTGAGCGGCGAGATTCTTCTGCTCAAAGACACCATTAACACCATGGTGGACCAACTCAACGCGTTTGCCGGCGAGGTGACGCGCGTGGCCCGCGAAGTCGGGTCAGAGGGCCGGTTAGGCGGGCAGGCCAACGTTCCTGGCGTGGCCGGCACATGGAAAGACCTTACCGACTCGGTGAACTCGATGGCCGGCAACCTGACTGCCCAGGTACGCAACATTGCCGAGGTGACCACCGCGGTTGCCCGCGGCGATCTCTCGCGCAAGATCACCGTCGATGTAAAGGGCGAAATTCTCGAATTGAAGAACACGATCAACACCATGGTTGATCAACTCAATGCGTTCGCTGCCGAGGTAACGCGCGTGGCCCGCGAGGTAGGGACGGATGGAAAACTCGGCGGCCAGGCGCAGGTACCAGGAGTCGCGGGTACCTGGAAAGATCTCACCGACAATGTCAACGTCATGGCTGCCAACCTGACCGAGCAGGTGCGCGGCATCGTTAAAGTAGTCACCGCGGTTGCGAATGGCGCCCTGACCCAAAAACTAACGGTGAACGCCAAAGGCGAAGTCGCCGCGCTGGCCGAAACCATCAACAACATGACAGACACGCTGGCCACCTTCGCCGATCAGGTGACGACGGTTGCGCGTGAAGTGGGCGTCGAAGGCCGCCTGGGAGGCCAGGCCAATGTGCCCGGAGCGGCCGGCACGTGGAAGGATTTAACCGGCAATGTGAACCTTTTGGCCGACAACCTCACCAACCAGGTGCGCGCCATCGCCGAAGTAGCCACCGCCGTGACGCAAGGCGATCTCACCCGGTCCATTCAGGTAGAGGCCAGGGGCGAAGTGGCGGAACTGAAGGACAACATCAACACCATGATCAATAACCTCCGGCTCACGACGGAGCGGAATACCGAGGAGGATTGGCTCAAGACAAACCTGGCGCGGTTCACGGGCATGCTGCAGGGCCAGCGCGACCTGACAACCGTGGGCAAAACGCTGCTCTCGGAACTGGCTCCGCTGGTGAATGCTCACCAGGCTGTCATCTACCAGATGGAGACCGAGGACGAGAAGAAATTGGTGCTGCTCTCCGCGTATGCAGGGGACCGGGCCGACGGTCATCTGCGACGGGTGGATCCCGGAGAGGGACTGGTGGGCCAATGCGCGGTAGAAAAACGACGCATCCTGATAAGAGATCTGGGGGAGAGCAAAGTAACCATTCGCTCCGGACTATTTGAGGCGGTACCGCGCAACGTGATCGTTTTACCCGTGTTATTCGAGGATCGCGTCAAGGCGGTGATTGAGCTCGCGTCTTTAGGCGTCTTTACCGCCTCGCATCTGGCATTTCTCGAACAATTAACCGCCAGCATTGGCATCGTGCTGAACAGCATCGAGGCCACCATGCAAACAGAAGGCCTATTGAAGCAGTCGCAGCAGTTGGCGACCGAACTACAGATGCAGCAAAAAGAGCTGCAACAGAAAAACGAGCAGCTGGCGCAGAAAGCCCAGCAGCTTGCCGAGCAGAATGCCGAGGTGGAGCGCAAGAACCAGGAGATTGAGCAGGCCAGACGTGAGCTCGAAGGGAAGGCCAAGGAATTGGCTCTTACCTCCAAGTACAAATCCGAGTTCCTGGCCAATATGTCGCATGAGCTGCGGACGCCTCTCAACAGCATTCTGGTTCTCGGTCAGCAGCTGGGAGACAATCCGGATGGAAATCTGACTGCCAAGCAGGTTGAGTTTGCGCGCACGATCCACGGAGCGGGTACGGACCTGTTAAATCTGATCAGCGACATCCTGGACCTTTCCAAGATCGAATCCGGAACCGTCTCGGTCGAGGCGGAGGAAGTGTTCTTTGCCAGCCTGCTCGACATGATCGGGCGTCCCTTCCGCCACGAAGCGGAAAATCGGCGTCTCGACTTTGAGTTGCTCACCGATCCGCGGCTCAACCGAAGCCTCATCACCGATTCGAAACGTCTACAGCAAGTACTCAAGAACCTGCTATCGAATGCTTTCAAATTTACGGAGAAGGGTGGCGTGCGCCTCTCCGTCTTAGTTGCGGAGGAAGGATGGAGCAGTGATCATCCAATCTTGAGCCGGGCGACCGCCGTGGTCGCGTTCGAGGTCGCCGATACCGGCATTGGCATTCCGCAGGAGAAGCAACGTATCATCTTCGAGGCCTTCCAGCAGGCGGATGCAGGAACCAGCCGCAAGTACGGTGGCACAGGGTTGGGATTGGCCATCAGCCGCGAACTTGCGGGTCTGCTCGGTGGAGAGATTCAATTGCGCAGCACGCCCAACCAGGGGAGCACGTTTACTCTTTACCTGCCCCAGGTCTACAGCGGTCCATCTGCCCTACCAGCGAAATATCCAGAGGGCCAGAGCTCGCTAACGAGTCACCCGGTTGAACTCTTGAAGACAGTGCTGGCTGAGCTTCCGGCGGAAGTGATTCCGGACGACCGGGAGAATTTACTGCCTGACGATGCTGCGCTGTTGATCGTCGAAGACGATCCGCACTACGCGCGCATTCTGCGCGATCTCTCCCGGGAGAAAGGTTTCAAGGTCCTGCTCGCTACCCGGGGCGCGGAAGCTCTCGCTTTGGCGCGCGAATTTCATCCCACCGCCGTGTCCCTGGATGTATTTCTCCCCGACATGCTGGGCTGGACCGTCCTCAACCACTTGAAACAGGATCCGGCGACACGGCACATCCCGGTACAGATGTTGACCCTCGATGAAGACAAGGGCCATGGATTGGCGCGGGGAGCCTTTGCATTCATCACCAAGCCGGTGACTCCCGAAGGTCTTGACGCCGCGATCACGCGCATTAAGGACTACGCGGCGCCGCGGCGGAAACGCCTCCTGGTGGTCGAGGATAATCCCGCCGAACAGTTGAGCATTCGCGAGTTGCTGGGAGATGAAGACATCGATGTCGCCATCGCCACCACCGGCAGCGAAGCGCTGGCGGCAATCCAGGTTGAGCCGTACGATTGCGTGGTGCTGGATCTCCGTCTTCCGGATATGTCCGGCTTCGAGGTGCTGGAGCGGCTGCGCGACACCTCCGAGTTGAGCGATATGCCGATCGTCGTCTTCACCGGCAAGGAGCTCTCGTCGGAAGAAGACGCCCGCCTTCACGAATTGGCGCGCAGCGTCGTCGTGAAAGGAGTCGAGTCTCCGGAGCGGCTGCTGGATGAGACGGCGCTATTCCTCCATCGCGTGATTGCCGACCTTCCTCCCCAGAAACAAAATATGCTGGATCGCCTGCATCGCTCCGACGATGCTCTGGTAGGAAAGAAAGTGCTCGTCGTGGATGATGACGTGCGCAACATATTTGCCCTGAGCAGTGTTCTCGAACGCCGGGGAATGACGGTGCTGACGGCGGGCACCGGCAAGGCGGCGATCGCCACCCTGGAATCAGTTCCGGACATGTCGATTGTGCTGATGGATATTATGATGCCTGAAATGGATGGCTACGAGACGATGCAGGTGATCCGGCAGAATGCTTTGTTCCGCCGGATGCCAATCATTGCCCTCACGGCCAAGGCGATGAAAGGGGATCGCGAGAAGTGCCTGGAGGCGGGCGCATCCGAGTATCTGGCGAAACCAGTAAACACGGAGCAATTGCTCTCAACTCTTCGCATGTGGCTTCATCGGTAGTGCACGCATCCACCGTAACCTACGCAAAGGCCAGGAAAGATGAACACAACTGAGAGCGTCAACATCCTGATGGTAGATGACCAGCCCGGCAAGCTGCTCACCTACCAGGCGATATTGCAGGATCTGGGAGAAAACCTGATCTCCGCCACGTCGGGGAGAGAGGCTCTGGAACACCTTCTCAACCGGGATGTTGCCGTCATTTTGATGGATGTGAGTATGCCCGAACTCGATGGTTTCGAGTTAGCGGATCATGATTCGCCAGCATCCACGCTTTCAAAAGACTGCCATCATTTTTATTTCCGCGGTGCATCTGACGGATCTCGATCGCATGAAGGGATATCAGCGCGGAGCGATGGATTACATCTCCGTTCCCGTTGTCCCGGAACTCTTGCGGGCCAAAGTCAGCGTATTTGCCGACTTGTACCGGAAGACCCGGGAATTGGAACTCCTGAACAGCGAGCTGGAAAAGCGCGTGCTGGCGCGCACGGAACAGTTGCGGGAAAGCGAAGAGCAGGTGCGCAGGCTCAACGTGCAGTTGCAGCAGCGAGTGGCGGAACTGGAAACGATCATGAAGGTTTTGCCCGTCGGCGTTTCTATCGCCCATGATCCGCATTGCCGTTTCGTCACCGGAAATGCAGCGCTGAAGGAGTTGCTTGGACTTGAGCACCGGGAGAATCTCTCTCCGCAGAGCTACGAAAATAACGACGCAAGCTATGAGATTTACCACAACGGTGAGCGTCTTACGTTTGACGAGCTGCCCCTGCAGCGGGCCGCCGCGACGGGTAGGCCGGTGGGAAGGATCGAACTCGAAATCCACTCCGGGAGCGGGAAGGTGATGCAAACCCTGATGAGTGCGAACCCGCTGTTCTATGATTCCGGGAACGTTCGCGGCGCGGTCGGAGCGCTCATCGATATAACCGAGCCAAAGCGGATGGAGCAGATATTGAGGCAGCGTGCTGACCTGCTGGATCTTGCTTCGGAAGCGATCATGGTGCGCGACCTTGACGGGACCGTTCAGTTCTGGAATTCGGGAGCGACTGCGCTGTACGGCTGGAGTGCGGAAGAGGCTCGCGGTAAGAAGCTTCACCAACTGCTGAATACGCAATTTCCCGTGCCCAATAGCGAGATAGAATCCACCATCTCTGAAGGAAAGCGATGGGAAGGCAATCTGATTCAGTACACGAAAGATGGACGCGAGATCGTGGTTGCCTGCAGAAAAATTCTGCAAAGCGACGGAACGAAACCGCGCGTGGTGCTGGAGATTTGCCGGGATATCACCGCGAGATTGCAGGCCGAGGAGGCGCTGCGCAATTCGGAGAGACTTGCGGCTATGGGGAGAATGGCGGGAATTGTTGCCCATGAGATCAACAATCCACTGGAGTCGATCCTTAACCTCTTCTATCTGCTGCAGAGACATCCTTCCCTGGATCAGGAAGCACAAGCACTATACCAGGATGGCGGAACAGGAGCTGTTACGTGTTTCGCACATTACCAAGCAGACGCTAAGTTTTTATCGTGAATCCGCAGAGGCCATTGCTGTCTCCATTCCGGGACTACTGGACGACATTCTGGAGCTTCAATCGCGTCAATTGCAGGCCAGCGGAGTCGTGGTCGAACGGCGTTACGGCAGCGGCGACGTGGTGCAAGGATTCCCGGTGGAGTTGAAACAGGTATTCCTCAATCTCATCGGCAACGCGATTCAGGCGATGCCGCAAGGCGGACGCTTGCGGGTACACATACAGCAGTCCTATCGCGCGGCGACGCAAGCAGCCGGTGTTCGAGTTTCCATACTGGATACCGGTTCAGGCATAAGACCCGAAGACGCGAAGAGGCTCTTTGAACCATTTTTTACCACCAAATCTACAAAAGGAACCGGGTTAGGCCTTTGGATCTGTAAAGGAATCGTGGAGAAGTATGAAGGCACCATCGATTTCCGCAGTAGCAGCCTTCCGGGCAGAAACGTGACCTGCTTCTCGGTTTTCATTCCGGCCTCAACTTCTGTCGAAAAGCGTTTGCTCCAATTGACGAACGTCGGAGCCGAGAGCTAAGGCATCCTCCCTCAGCAGCTAAAGCAGGACCATTTTGCAAACACTTGCGTACGTCCTGAAGTGTCCGCGTGGGAACTGGAAAAGAAACCGCAGGTCCCTCCACTGCGCTACGCTCCGGTCGGGATGACAATTCTTTTGAGGGAAATGGCTTCAAAATCGGTCAAACGAATTGCTGTCCATGGTCCCACAGAATTGTCATCCCGACCGGAGCGTAGCGCAGTGGAGGGACCTGCGGTTTCTTTTCCAGTTCCCACGCAGACTCGTCAGAACGCACGCTTCAAAAGCCAGACTTCTTCCGCAGTGCAATCGATACCTCGGGCCGCTCGTGATGCGTGGTCACGTCAGTTGTCCTTAGGCAAGGCAAACGCGATGTAAGACCGATGCACCGGCTGTGCCGTTTGCTGCTCAGGCCCATCCCTTGGTATATCCGTCTGCTTCGCCGAGGCGGCACAGAGAACGATATATTCGCGCCCATCTACCTCATAAACTGCCGGGACACCTTCGGAAGCAGCGGGAAGGTCCGTTTCCCAAAGCACCTTGCCGTTCTCCTCGTCGTAGGCGCGGAGCTTGCCCTCGTCCTTCGTGGCTATAAAGACCAAGCCGCTCGCAGTGACTACAGGTCCATTTCTGGACATCATGATGCCTGTGTCTTTGAGATTTTCCGGTTCACCCTGGGGAGCGTTTCCCAGCGGCACCTGCCACTTGATCACTCCCCGGTTCAGGTCGTACGCCGTAATCACGGACCATGGAGGACGGATGATCGAAGGCTGCAAGCCGTAGCCGGACCAGTAGCGAACCGGCTTGGATGCGCCGCTGGTGGGAGCGGGTGGTGGTTCATTGCGGGAGGCAATGGGCTCAGGCGCACTCGCGGGATTGCCGAGATACAAGAGGAGATTGTTCAGCAGCCGGTCGGTGAGATCGGGAAAAGCGGGCATGTCGTTGAGTCCGTAATTCACCACGCTTTTGATCGTCTCTGCGCCAAAGGTGGAAGGGGCATTCACCAGCGAGGGAATCGCCGGCGGCGCGCCTGCGCGCTCAGGGCCATGACACCGCTCACAGTAAAAATGGTAAACGGCTTTGCCTTGTACTGCGGGAGCAGCCTGGCTCGGAATTTGCCAAAGGGAGGGCGGCTCGCTGCGCTCATTCTTGAGGATGGCCGGAATATCCATGGACACGACGTACATGGTTCCGTTGGCCGGGTTGGCCGCGGTCATGCCCCAATTGACACCGCCATGGTTACCGGGCATCTCAACGGTATCTGTCAGCCCGGGAGGGGTGAATAGGCCATGGTTGGCCGCATTCTCCACCACCTTCTTCCAGCGCGCTCGATCGGGCGGGCTCAGGATATAAGGATTCAGATCGGCCACGGTGAACGCCTGGCGGGCGAAGGGCGGTGGGGCGGTGGGAAAGGGCTGAGTGGGAGAAGCCTCCTCGTCCGGCATGTTGCGATGCCGGCACGGCGCGCTCCTCGATGGGCCAGACTGGCTTGCCCGTGGTCCGGTTGAAGACGTAAACAAACCCCTGCTTGGACGCCTGGGCCACGATAGGAATGTCTTTCCCGTTTTGCTGCACGGTCAGCAGTTGTGGAGCGGCCATCGCGTCATAGTCCCACAGATCATGGTGAATGAGCTGGTAGTACCAGACCAGCTTTCCCGAGTGGGCGTTGAGCGCCAGCAATGAGTCCGCGAATAAGTCATTCCCCTTGCGGTCGGCGCCGTAGAAGTCATAGACGGGAGCTCCGGTAGGGATGTAGACGATTCCCGTCTTTTCGTCGAGGCTCATCTCGCCCCAGCAATTGACGCCGCCGGCCGATTTCCAGGCGTCTTTGGGCCAGGTCTCGTAACCGGGTTCTCCAGGATGCGGGATGGTGTGAAAGATCCAGGCCATGCGCCCGGTGCGCACGTCATAGGCGCGAATATCGCCCGGAGGAGATCCATAGTCCTCTCCGGTGGAAGAACCGAGAATGATCAGATCCTCAAAGACGACCCCGGGAGTGCCGGATTGAATCTGGCGCATCGAGTTCGCATCCCGCCCCAGCCCTTCTTTCAGATTGACTGTGCCGCCATTGCCGAAGGAGGTAATCAGTTGGCCGTTGGCCGCGTTGATCGCTTCCAGGTTGTTGGCAAAGGAGATCAGAAGACGCCGATCGGCTGCCATCGCTGCTCTGCCAATAGTTGATGCCGCGATGAGCTTCCATGCGCGGCCCCAGGTTGCGGGAGCGATAGGTCCACAATTCTTTTCCCGTGGCCGCGTCGAGGGCAACGATCGAGGTGTTTTTAGCCAGGACGTACATGGTCCTGCCGACAACGATGGGATTGAACGCGTAGGGCCACGGCTCCGCTGTCGTAGGACCAGGCTACCTGCAATCGGCTTACATTCGACCGGTCAATCTGCTTCAGGGCGGTGTAGTGAGATCCATCCGCGTTGCCCAGGTAAGTGCTCCACGTGGTGTGACTCTTTGCGTTCTGCTTTGGGCTGGCGGAGGCCATCAGGCCGAAGATGAAAACCGTGAAGGTTGCAATTGCGCAAAGCCTCCCGGGACGACAAGCACGCAGGCGAAAGAACATGAAGCCTTCTCCACTGGTTCTAGATCTTGAACGGACCATAAAAGACAAAGGTTCCCTTCCGTGCGGTAGTCACGATCTCAATCCTGCCGTCTTGGTTGATGTCCTTGGCGACGATCTGGGTGCCCACGCCCGAGGCGTTGTGGATGAGGCTGGGAATCCACTCCACGGCTCCTCCAGGTTTGCGCACCAGCTGGAAGCGGTAGAGCACCGGCGGATTGTCCACATCGTTTTCATCGTAGACGTATCCATGCGACCACCAGCGTTTTCCGGTGATGATGGAAGGCAAGTCCGTCGCCGTCGAGATGCGCGAAGGCCAGGGCGTGCAGCTCGGTAAAGGCCACAGACTTGTCTGTCTCCTCCCACTGCTCGCGTTCAGCCAACGGGGTGGAAGGGGACGCCCATGATCAGGTGGCGCTTCCAGGTCACCTCGCCTTGCGCGCTTCTTTGTTGTTCGAACCATGCTAATCCGGGGCCGTGGGCATTGAGGCTGGTAATGACATCGGGAACTCCGTCGCCGTTGACGTCGTAGACGATGATGTCGGCGCCGCCGCGCAGTCCAGGCTCTCCTTCGGTGGCGCCGAAGAGCACGGGATGAAATTTCCATAGGCCGCTGGCGCCGGCGGGCGGCTGCTCCCACCAGCCGCTGGCGGTGATGATATCCAGGCGGCCGTCTCCGTTGATATCCCCCACGCCGAGGCCGTGCGGGCCTCGCGGCGCTTTCTCCGAAACGGGAAAAAACTGCCACGGCTTGGTTGGATCGGAGGCGTCCGGCTTGGCATAGCCGACCTGGTTGTCCTGGGTCAGGATGAGCTCAGGGTGACCGTCGCCGTCGATGTCGAAGAGCTGCGTGGTTTCCGAAGTAACCGAGGGCACCACGTTGTAGTTATCCCAGTGGCGAAGTTCACCGCGAGGATTCACGAAGAGATGGGCGGAGAAACTGGGTTTGGGACCAAAACCCATGATCATCAAAACGTCCGGCCAGCCGTCGCCGGTAAAGTCGTGAATATGACTGAGAAAGCAGTTGGAGTAATTGCCGTGTTCGCCCACGCCGGCTGGGTTGATGGTGGTGGGCGGGAAGAGCTCCCGCGCGGTGGTGTAATCCGGTCCCACGTAGTAGAAGGGACCCGCCACCACCTCGTCGTAGCCGTCCTGGTTCAGGTCTCCCGCGGCGACACCCTCGGCATAGAAGAGGTCGGTCATCTGGCGAACGTGAGGGTTGGCGGCATTCTGCGCTAACCCGGCAGCTCTCTGGGTGAGGTCGAAGAGCGACAACTCTTTGAAGTGGATGGGCGCGCCGGAGACAAAAAGCGCCAGGCTTCCGAACTGGCTTCTGGCATCGAGTGCTTCCGCCATCCCTGTCTTGTCCCAGGGACAGGCTGATCCGCGCAGCGTGATTTCTACCTGCTGCCAGCCATCGGCTGGTGGAGTGATGTGAATGGAAGGATGCGATGGCCAGCCTTCCTTGGTGGCTTCCGCATCGTTGATCCCGGCACAGGGAATGGGGGCGCACATCCCGGGATAGATCTTGTCTCCGCTCCCGGGTTCCTCGTGCACCGGAGCAGGAATGGGCTTGCGGTCGATCTGTTTTCCTTGCGCGATCGAGTGTGAGCAGAGACATCTCTCCCGCGTGCGCGCCGGTGAGCGCCACGTAGACGCCCATGGTTTGGCCGCCGTTCAGGCGCCGGATGGGAGAAGCGAGACCACGCAAGAGGCGCGTTGCGCAGCAGCACCCCGGCTTCTCCGCCGGTGGAGCGAAAAGCGAACCGGAGAACGAAGTCTTCGAAGCCGCGCTCGGTTGCCAGCCATCCGCCTCCGGGAGCGTCACAGGATCCAAGCAGTTCTCCGTTTTCGACGCGCCATTGCGCAGGCCCTTGTATTCGCCATCCGCGTCAGGCTGGTTCCATCGAAGAGCGACAGCGGAGCTGAGCCGCTACTCCGGGCAAGGTTGGCTTGCGCGGCGCTGATAGACGGTGAGCCTGGCTCCAGCTTGGCGGCGGCCTGCGAAAAGGGAACCCACGCTCCTGCGGTCGAGGCAAGGGCGAGAAATTGTCTGCGGTTTGGTTTCATCCCTGGAGGTCTCCTCTTCTTACGTGCGCGGAGCGATGGCTGCGAAGTAGTCTCAGCGGATATTACTCGGGCTTGAGTATGGTTTGCGACTCGATTTTGGCGGGATCGAGCTGAACGTTGAAACCGGGGCCGGTGGGCAGGGCGATGTGGGCGTTGACCGGAACCAGGGGATTGCTTTCAAAGTGGTAGTAGTGTCGCATCTTGTTCACCAGGTACTCTCCCAGGGGAAAGGTCATGGGCGACTGGCTGGCAGATGATGTGCACGGCGGCACGCAGGCTATGGCCATGCGGGATCACCGGCACATCGTGCAGCGAAGCGACGGTGCCGATGCGCACCAGCTCCGAGGTGCCCCCACACCACTCCGGATCGGCCTGTACGACGGAGAGCGCGCCCGCCTGCAGGTAGCGCTCCACCTCCCATCGGCCGTAGAAGTGTTCTCCGGAGGCGATGGGAATCGTGGTGCTGCGGCGCATGGCGGCAAAGCTCTCGATCTTCTCCGGGTGCGTCGCTTCTTCGATCCAGTGGGGGCGATACTTCTCCACCTGGTGCGCCCATTCCAGGGTGTAGTTCTGATCCCATCCGCTGTAAGCGTCGAACATGATCTCGCTGTCGTCGCCCAGGGTCTCGCGCAGGATGCGGACGAGTTCGACATTCTTCTGCATGCCCTCAGGCCCGGAGCCCGGGCCGTAGCCCATGAACCACTTCTGGTAGCGGAAGCCTTGCTGCTTGATGGCCAGGGCGCGGGTGCGCACCGCCTCCGGTTGGAGCGAAAAACCGAGGCAGCTGGCGTACATCTCGACCGAGGAGCGCGTGGGACCGCCCAGCAGCCGATACACCGGCACGCCGTAGTAACGGCCGCGCACATCCCATAACGCGTTGTCGACCGCGCTGATCCCCATCATGAAGAATCCATCGCGCGAGTGGCGGTTGGAGCGATACATCTCGTCCCACAGCGCTTCCCCGGCAAGCGCGTCCTTGCCCAGGAGAAAGGGGCGCAGCTCCTGTTCGACCACAATGGCCGCGCTCTTCTCGATCGGGCCGTAGAGACCTTCGATACCGCCGGCGGTGTGCAGGCGAAGATAGATCGCGCTGGTATGGACCTCTTTCGTGCCCGACGGCTTATCGGTGTAGGGCTCGGGGCGCAGATCGTCGTAGACGTCGAGCGGATTCACTTGCGGCTGCCCGTTGACGCCTGCCTCCTCGGTATACCTGCCATGCAGTTCGATCAGTTCCACCGCTTCAATCTTCAGCGGACCGCCGGCATGGTCGTTGGCAGGAGCAAAGGCGGCGGCAAGAGCGCTGGGGCGGGCCGTGGCGAACGCGGTGGCAGCCGCTCCGAGCAGGAAGCGGCGACGGCTGGGTGAAGAAAAAGCGGACGGAGAACCGGGGCGAACGGAGTCAAACGAGCGTGTCATTGTTTCCTTTTGTGGGTCTCCTTGTGCACTGCCTCTTGCGTCGCCGCGGCCCCGGCGATCGGGCCGCGGCACGACGTATCCACTCTACCGCCTAACGAATCCCGGCGAACAGAGTGTGACGTCATGCCCACTCGATGTTTATGGGCAATACCCGCAAACCAGCAACTGTTAGCTGACAGTGATCTCAAAGAATTGCCCGCAGAACCTCCTAGAATCACTTCATTCTCTCCCGGAGGCGTATCGATGAATTGCGATGTAGCGAAGCACGGAATCGACCTCAACGTCGAGTTCCACACGATGAGCGACGAGGGGCTGATTGCTGCGGCGCAATCGGGCCAGGAGTGGGCCTTCGTCGAACTGTGCACACGTAGCGCGAAACGCGCCTTCAGCACCATCTACAGCGTCACCAAGAATCGTGAGGACGCGGAGGATGCGCTGCAGGATTCCATGCTGCGCGCCTTCCAGCATTTGCGGCAATTTGACGGAAGGTCCAGCTTTGCCACCTGGTTCACCCGGATTGGCATCAACTCAGCGCTCATGATCCTGCGCAAGAAGCGTGTCCGGCCCGAGGCGCCGATGGATGTAACCGCTGAAGTAGAGTCCTGGCGGCACTGGCAAATTTCCGGGCACGCCACGGACCCGGAGAAACATTACGCAGTATGCGAGAGGTCCAGGCATCTAAGACGGGCGATCGGTCAGCTGCCAACCCCGCTCCGCTCGGTGATCGAGCAGGGACAGATGAAGGGGCATTCGACCAAACAGATAGCCGACCATATGGGCATTTCGATTCCCGCCACGAAATCCCGCCTGGCGCGAGCCAGAGTGGCTCTACGCAAGTCAATGACCTAGGATCCAACCGTTCACGATCACCTGCTAAATTCTCTTTGCGCAATCATCCTTGCCCTGGCGCTACGAAGTGTGATCGTGCCGGTGCCATATCTGCCGGTTACTACTCGTTCAGCTGACGGAACTGCTCCGGGATTACTCGCAATCATCATTTTTCCTGTTGTGGAACGCGCGACGCGGTTAGTAAGTCAGCGAGATACGCGCATGTACGAGCATCGCTAAGGACTTAGAGGTGGCGGAAGATTTCTCTACGGCGTTGACAAGTTGGGCTCCTCACACTGAAGCGCTATTGGGTTATCGGCGATAGCTCTTGTAAGGTAGGGATTACAGTGGACACGGATAGTCGTTCCTGTAAGCGGCTATCGTCATCAAACGCAGGCGCACGTGAAAGACGGTTGGACGGTTGAGCCTTTTGTGGTTGCCCACGGCGGCCGCATTGGTTCAGATTTTCGTCGATCCGCAATCATGTCCTTAGGGCTCGCTCCACGCTGGGCTGAGGGCTTAGGCAAATGACTTGGCTGCCCGCCTGCACGATTAGAGCTGGGTGGCACAACCGGTGTGGTGGATGAACGCCATACAACGGGTGATGCTTATGAATCCCGGCGCCGATGAGCTGAATGGGTCGCTAAAGCAGTTACAGGAAGTTTGGCGCGTCTCAAACAAGTACAACGCTGCGGCCTGCTGCACGATCTGTAACGGCGTGGTGCAACACGAGCCTTGGTGCGTCATTGTCAACAAAGACATGGAGTATGCCTTCCTGCTCGCTGTGGACCCCGTAGTCATCACCGAAGGGGACAAGATTACGCTGCATTCCCTGGGCGTGGCATGGCATTCCTGCGCCGGCTAGTGCGAATGAGCCGCGGGCGAGCATTCCTGATCACCGGCCCACTTACTTGTCTTGCAATGAATATCCGATTGGCCCAAGACCTGGCGGGCGAGAACGGCTTGGTCCTATTCACGTCCCAGGATTAATGGGCCGAATGGATTATCGATCAGAGCTTTCCATCCCCCATCCGGCTGCTTGCGAAATACTGTGGTTGCGGTGAAAGTCCTATCTGCAGCGCCCTTGACTTGAAGAACCCAGCGAGACACGAAAAGCGCCACGCCGTCAGCTTCGATGACTTGCGTTTGAAGCTGCTTTGCCGAAGAGCCGGATTGCATCGCTCGGGCAAAAAAACTTCTTAGTTCCTCCGCTCCCCGGGCTACTTTCCCTGGCTCCGTGATGACGACTGCCGCATCCTCGTAGAAGCTGAGGACTGCGTGGAGGTCCCCTTGAGCGAAAGCCCGATCCAATAATTCCACTGCGTGCTCAGGACTGGTGGCGATCATTCTCATTACCTCCTTGAAGGCACTGGGAGACTGCAAGACGGCTGTCCCAAGGGTAGCCGTGTAGGGTCCAGACTGCCCAAGCTCCCCGGTTTCAGAGTAGGATGGCTGTCAATATGAAGCGTCGGTGGGGACGGATCCTCCAGGGTTTGCTGGCCATTCTGGTTGTCCTTTACCTCGGGGACTTGATCACTCTGCGGGTCAGGACGGGCGCTCATGCATCGAATAGCGTGCAAGTGGAGCAGTTTTTGAAAACGCCGCTGAAGGGCCAGAAGGAGGAATTCGACTATATGGGGACGGTCGCTGAACCGTGCGTACCCGCGCTCTTTCCCCACTGGTCGGAGGCGCCATGCTGGTGGCTGGAGCGGCATAAAATTCAGTGGGTGTCGCCTTAACCGGCGCTGGTTTGGGGCGGCAGTGAGAGCTGGCCGTGTTTCTGGAACTCGCTAAATTCGCTTCTTTGCTGCTCAGTATTCTTACGCTCGATGCCGTTTTTCATACTGCCTTTCTGGAGCCCGGGAGCCATCTCGAACAGCAATTGCTGCCCGCCTTGCGTATGCTATTGCTGGCCGCTGCCGTTTCCCTGGGAAGCGGATATATCTTTCGCGCCGAGGAGAGAAGGTCTGGGCAAGGGGCAGTCCGGCACGACGGCAGCGTGGCCGGTTCCTTGCCCATGATGATTTTTTGGTGGGGAAGCGGAGTGATGGCCCTGCTTTTTGCCCTCGCCTGGTTGGTCGAGCGCTACGATCACCTGTGGCGCTGAATGGAGAAATCAAACTTCGAGACCACGAGGCTTACAGAAAAGACGGCCGCGCGCAATTTTCTATGCCTGCCACTAGGTGCGCCTTTCACGGCGGCACGGGGAAGGGCAGTGAAGTGCGGCTTTTCCTGAGGGAAAGCCATGCCGGAAGTTGTTGCTCTGTAAGCACCAGAAGCGACCATGCGGTAACCGGGATGGAACCGAAGGCGGGGGCGGCGCGTATCAGCATGCATGAGTCTGGCCGGCACACTTTCCCTGAACATCGCGCAAACAGGAGCGCGCAGTGACCGTTACCAGGCCAACTCCGGGAGGCCATATCCTACAAGCCGAGGAACCCCCGCGGTGAATCTCCCTTCGAACACGCCACCGGAGAGTGATTCGCGCCGGCAATGGCCGGCTGCGCGGCGGCCCGAGGCACCGGAGATCGATTGGCCCGCACTGGTCAGGCGCTGCCTCGACGGCGATTCCAGCGCGTGGACGGAGCTGGTGGCGGCCCAACAGCGCCGCGTCTACGCGCTCTGTTACCGCTTCACCGCTTCGTCGCATGACGCCGAAGACCTGACCCAGGATGTCTTCATCAAGCTCTACGGCAACCTGGCTAGCTTCGACGCGGCCAAGGGCAGCTTCCAGACCTGGATCACGACCCTGACGCGGAACCTGCTGGTCGATCATTTCCGCCGTTCCCGCCAGCAGAGGGTGACGGACTCGATGGACGCCGGCTGGGAGCAGGGAACCGACCCCTCTCGCGTGGAACCCGTCGTCGACCAGCGCACCACACCCTTTCAGCACGCGGTACGCAACCAGCTGGAACAGATGGTGCAGAACGCCTTGGCCAAGGTGTCGCCGGAGTTGCGCGAAGCAGTTATTCTGCGCGATCTGCAGGATATGGATTACAAAGAGATTGCCGAGGTGTTGGCGATTCCCCAGGGAACAGTCAAGTCTCGGATCAGCCGCGGCCGGGCGGAACTAGCACGGCTGCTAGAACGTACTAAAGGGCAGGTGATGTAAATGTCTGAGCGCGAGCAAAATAAGCCGTCCGGCCAGCCAGGCCGGGTCTTACGGTGCGACGAATGGGAGAACCTGATCGCCGATGCGCTGGACGGAACTCTCTCCCCGGCCGACGTGGCCGCCTTTGCCCGCCACCAGGGCGAGTGTGCACTCTGTGCCCAGATGTTCAAAGAGACCCAGCAGGGCAAGGCATGGATGGATTACCTGGCCCCGGCACCGGAAGTCCCGGCTGATCTGCTGCAGAAGATCCTGACCCGCACCAGCGGACGTTCGGAGTCGGGGGAGGAAGCGGGCGTAGCGCCGGGTGTTCCTCTGCCGGTACGCGCAGTGCCGGCCCGCTCAGCGTGGCATCGGGTGCTGCCGGTGGCGCGCCAGGTGGCCCGCCAGGCTTTTGAGCCGAGGCTGATGATGACCGCGGCGATGGCTTTTTTTTCCATCGCGCTGACCCTGAACCTGACCGGAATCAAGCTGACCGAGGTGCGGGCCGCCGACCTTCGCCCGTCGCGGGTGCGGGCTACGCTTACCCGGCAGTACTACTCCACCAACGAACAGGTGATGAAGTACTATGAGAATCTTCGCCTGGTCTATGAGATGGAGGCCCGGGTACGGGAATTGCGGCGCTCCACGGAAGCGGAACCCGCGCCCCGTCCAACCTCCAACCAGACCCCCAAGCAGGCGCCGCGCGACGGCAGCCCCAGCTCGACTGCCCCCAGCGGGGGACAGACGCTGCCTGTACCCCAAGGCAAGCGCACGCCTTTGAAGAACGATACCGCGCTGTCGGCGATGATGGTGCATGAGGTTCAGCCGCAGCGCTCTCCGGCACCCCACGTCGAAGCACACCCGGATTTCCGGTACGCTGCACTGGATAGGGCCGTTCATGCGGTCCCGGCTAGCCGGGACCGCATGAAGTGCTTCGAAGCCAGAAGCTGCACAGGAAATCCGGGGCAGCAGGTGCCAGCCAGGTTTGACCGTAGTGGGAAAAAAGAAAAAGTGAAGAGAGAGGTTTTCAGGGCTTTGCGGTCAACAACTGAAGACCAAGCGGAAAGGAGCTTGGTATGAACTGCATCAATCATCCTGATGTTGCGGCTGCTGCCTATTGTCAGAATTGTGGAAAGCCACTGTGCACCGGGTGCATGCGCTCGGTGGGAGGCGTGATCTACTGCGAACCCTGCCTGGCCGCTCGCCTGTCTTCTCCGCCCCAGGGCGCCAGCGCTTACCCGGATGCCACCTTGACCGCCTTGCATGCCCATCCCCTCCTGGCCGGCCTCCTGGGCTTTATCCCCGGCGTCGGCGCCATGTACAACGGCCAATACATCAAAGCCCTGGCCCACGTGCTGATCTTCGCGGTGTTCGTAAGTCTTTCCGACAAGAGCTTTGTCTTCGCCTTGCTGCTCGCTGCCTGGATTTTTTATCAGGTCTTTGACGCCGCCCAGACGGCCAAGGCGCGGCGCGACGGATTGCCCCTGCCCAATCCCTTCGGTCTGAATGACCTGGGGACCAAGTTGGGCATGGCTCCTACACCCGCGGGCGCGCCGTATGTCTCTGGCTTTTCTCCCGGCACAGCGGCCGGCGGGCCGGCTGTCACCCCTGATCCGGCAACGGGTCAATATCCCCCATTCGGTCCCAGTCAGGGTTTTGTGCAGCCGCCTCCCTATACCGCGTCCTACGGCGTGCCCCCGCCGCCCTCACCCGGCGCGCCAGTGAGTTCGGCCGGCTCGTCTTCGGGCCCAGGCGCTTACAATCCGCCGGTCTATGGTTCGCCGGGCTCCATCGAGCCCGCCGAACACAAGCATCCGGTGGGCGCCGTGGTCCTGATCATCATCGGGATCGTGCTGCTGCTGCAGACGCTGGGGGTGTTTGAAGAGGAGTGGATCAGCCGCGCGTGGCCGGTAGCGATTATCGGTGTCGGCGCGTGGCTACTTTACCGCAGAACGCGGGATACACCGAGAGGAGGCTCGCAATGAATGCCTGGCTGCTCATCCGCCGCCTGCGGGGGCCGGCTTTCCTTATCCTGCTCGGCGTCACTGCCCTGCTGAACCAGTGGGGAGTATTAAGCTTCGGCCGCAGCTGGCCGCTCTACCTGATCTTGGCCGGGGTCCTGGGGCTGGCGGAACGCGCAGCGATCGTCGCTGCCCCTCCTGCGGCGCCGCCCCTCTATCCCGGCGCATATGCGGGTTCCGGCGGCGGCCTGCCCGCTGATCCGCTCAGCGACCCGAACAGGAGGGCGTGATGGCGACCCTACCCCCTCCCTATTCGCAGCGGGACGCCGCGCGCGCGCAGCGCTACTACCGGCGCTCTTTGCGCCGGCCCTCCATGCTCGGCCCGCTGGTGCTGATCGTCGTCGGGGTGATCGCGCTGCTGGTTGAAACCAACAAGCTGAATGCCTTTCACCTGTGGGATTGGTATATCCGCTGGTGGCCCCTGCTGCTGATCGGTGTGGGCTTGCTTTCGCTCGGGGAGTGGTGGCTGGACGGCCAACGAGGCAACGTGGGCCGCCGCTCCCACGGGGGCTTGGTCGCGCTCATCATCTGCCTGGCCATCCTGGGCTACGTAGTGAGCCGCACCAGCCACTTGCACAGCATGCACATCTTCGGGCACGGGGTAGACGAGGACGATGTCTTCTCCCACTTGTTCGGCCAGGAGCATGATGCCGACCATAACCTGAACCGGCCAATCCCGGCAGGCGCGTTGGTGGATATCCAGGTGCCCCATGGGGACGTGACCGTCACCCCTTCCGGCGACGATCAGATCCATGTGCAGGCGCACCAGGTGGTGTACGCGTCCAACGACCGTGACGCCCGGCGCAACCTGGAGGCTCTGGCTCCGCAGCTGACCGTCAACGGCAAGAACGTAACCCTGCGCGCCGCCGACGGCAACGATGGCCGCGCCGACCTGACCATCGAGATCCCCAACGGCGCTGTGCCCACGGTCACCGCCGGGCATGGCGACGTCACCATCGAAGGCCTTGCCGGCAACGCGACCGTGGCCGCGGTCCGCGGGGACGTCAAAGTCGACAACCTCAACGGAGGGCTCCAGGTACGCATGAGCAAGGGTGAGTTTAGCGCCCACGCCATTTCCGGAGCATTGACGCTGCAGGGGCGGCTGGACGATGTCTCCATCTCCGACGTGCAGGGCAACGTGGCGTTGGACGGAGACTTCTTCGGCGATACCGATCTGGCGCATATTGCCGCGCCGGTCCATTTTCATTCCAGCCGCACCGACGTGGAAGTGGCCAGCATTCCTGGAGACCTGGCCATCGACAGCGGCGATCTGCAGCTGAACAATGCCACCGGCCCGGCGCGCATTTCGACCAGCGCCAAGGATGTGGAGTGCACCGGCATTGCCGGCGACCTGCATGTGGAGGACGGAGACGGGGACATCTCGGTGGGCGCGATTGCCCCGCTGGGGGAACTGCAGATTCACAACCGCAACGGAGCCATCCACCTGACCGTGCCCCAGGGCGCAGGCTTTCAACTGCAGGCGACGGCCAAGAACGGCAACATCGATTCCAAGCTGGACCTGCCCGTCAGCAGCGCCGGCGAGGGCCAGAGCATAACCGGCAAGGTGGGCGCGGGCGGTCCCAGGGTCGAGCTGGTGTCCGATCACGGGGACATTGAGATTACCGGGATGGAGCCGCTTCCACCGGAGCCGCCTGCACCACCCATCGCGCCTTCGCCACCTTCGCCACCGGCACCGCCTGGGACAAAATCCCTGCGCCACCTGCGCCCCTCGAAAAGCGCGAGTGGGGATGGGGAGACGAGCGCGCAGCCAGTCGTTCAGTAGCGCGCAGCCAGCCGTTCAGTGGCGGGCAGCCAGCCGTTCAGTGATGATGGCTTCGACCCGGGCCACCACCTCGTCGAGCGAGAGATCGGTGGAATCGATGATCACCGCGTCGGCCGCGGGTTGTAGCGGTGATTCGGCGCGGGTGCGGTCGCGACGGTCGCGCTCGCGCAGCTCCTGCAGGACGGATTCAGCCGCAGCAGGTGCGTTGGGGCCGTTCTGCTGATAGCGGCGCTGGCCGCGCACTTCGGCGGCTGCATCGAGAAAAATCTTGACCTCGGCGTTGGGAAAGACCTTGGTGCCGATATCTCTCCCTTCCATCACCACTCCACTGTCGGCGCCTAGCTGGCGCTGCATGGAAACCATCCATTGGCGAATGCCCGGGTGTACGCTCACGCGCGACGCGGCGGCAGTCACATCGGCTTCGCGGATGCGCTTGGTGACCTCGACATCATCCAGGAAAACGCGGTTGCCCAGCGCCGCTGGCAGCAGCCGGATGCGGGTCTTCAAGGCCAGCCGGTCCAGCTCTTCCCGGTCATCGACGTCGCTATCGGTCTGGATGGCCTTGAGCGCGAAGGCGCGATACATGGCGCCGGTCTCCAGGTTCAGCAACCCGAAGCGGGCGGCGATGCGGGCCGCGACGGTACTCTTGCCGGCGCCTGCCGGGCCGTCGATCGCGACTATCAGGGGCGGGCTATGGCTGTCTGTCATGCTCCCGGTTTTTTCCTATCCGGTTTGCGCCCGCGGAAGCTGGGCTTCCCTGGTTTTGCCGAAGAGCTGCCGCCCCGCGGCCAGGACTTGGCTGGACGGGATCCCGGGACATAGGGCGGCCGCGGGCCGCGATCGCTGCGTCCCTTTCCGCTTCCGCCGGGGCCAGGCTTTCCGCCCGGCCGGGCATAGCTGGCGGGACGAAGGCGTTCGTTATGGGGTCCGCTGGGATTTGGTTTAGGACGGGCATCCTGGCCAACGTTCCCCGTCGAGGGCGGCCGGGATCCTCCAGGCCTGACTCCGGGCCTGGATGGTCGCGGGAACGGCCGTCCCGCATTGCCGGACCTTGGATTGTCAGACCTCGGAGCGCCGGATCCGGGACCGCCGAATCTGGCTGGCCTCGGACCGCTGGGCCGGCCGATTCGCGCAGGAGGTCCGCTGCGTCCTTGTTCGCCGCGCGCCTGTTTAGACCGATAGGGAACCGGCGAACGGTTGGCTCCATAAGCGGACGGAGGGCCTGGAGCGCGCCCCGGAGCGCGTTCTTGCGGGCGGCCTGGAGCACGGCCTTGCGTCGATCGTGCCCGGCTGGGATCCCCGGGCCCTCGCTCGCCTCGTGGCGCGCGGGGCCGGAATGCTGCGGCCCCCGGCATTGGCCGAAGCGGTTCCGGGCCGGTCGCGGTGCTTCTGCCCAGGGCGGAACGGCGCATCGCTGCGGCCGCCGGCGCGCGGAGGACGGGAAGCGGAGCTGGACTTCCTCCCGGGCAGGGCCCAGGGCGCCGGTCTCTCTCCTTTCCCGGCCCCACTCCATGCGCCGGGTCGATTCGGCCGGGTTCCGCCGCGAGTATCCGGCCTGGCGGCGGGGCGGGTATCCGGCGCGGCAGCGCCGGATCTGGCATAGGGCCGAGCTCCGCTGCGCGCGGGTGGGGAGGGCGGCCGCGCAGCCGATACGGGACGAGGCTTGCTTTCGCCACCCAGGCCCTCATCTTTTCCGGCCCAGCGCGCTCCACCTTCGGGCGGCTTGCCTGCCGGCTTCCAAGCAGGCCGGCCGGGGGAGCCCGGTCTGGCCGGTGGCTTCCATCCGGCACTGGCTGCGGGCCGGGCGGCTGCCGGCTTTGGCGTCAGCCCCGCTTCGGGTCGCTGATCGGATCCCGGCACAGACCCTTGTGCGGACCCTTGCGCGGACCCTTGTGCGGACCCTTGCGCGGACCCTTGCGCGGATTTTGTCCTGCGGAAGATGGGAGCGGACGCCGAAGCGGCCGTCGAGGCGGCAGGTAAGTCCAGGCGAGCCGTTGCCTGGATCTTTCTCGGCCTGGGTTTCTGCACCGGTAGAGACGGGCGGGAAGCTTCCGTCTCCGCGGAGGCAGATAGGGTGGCTGGCGGAGCGAACTCCGGCAAGCCGTTTTCCAGGAAGTGGTAGGTCTGCGCGTCCATGGAGAGGGCATGGATCTGGCGCGTGGCCGACAGGCCGCGCACCGCTTCCCGCACCCGCGAGCGGGAGGCTACGGGGGAGAGAAAGATCTCGATCTCTTCGCTCGTGGCCGCGTACACCGATTGCAAGTACATGGAGACCAGCAGCGAGAGCGCGGTTACCTGGGAAGTGGTGCTGCCGGTCTCGAGCGCCGCACGGTGGTGCACGCGAAGCATCTCCCAGCGTGCCGGCTGGCTCGCTTCTTCCGCCAATACCGGGCTGATGCGCAGGGCTTGCCAAAGCTCGCACAGGGCGCGCAGCACCGCGGCTTCGGTGAGCTCGCGGCCCAGGGTCTCCCGGGCCTCGGCGGCGGTGAGTGCGCCCTCTTTGTCCAGAACCTTCCACAACTCCAGCACCAGGGGAGAGACTTTGTGGCCGGAGGATTTCTGCGGCGCATGCTTCCAGTCCGGATCGGCGCGCAGGGCGAGAACGTAGGGCAACGCCTCGCGGTGGGCGAGAAAATCCGGCTGCTCCCCCACCGTGCCCAGCAGATTAAGCGGCACCACGGTGCCGGAGGCGATCAGGCGCGTCAGCAGCCGCTGCGCCTGCTCGATGGCGGCGGCACCGGGCGTGGCCTGCCGGCTCCCCATGCAGGCTTCGACGAACGAGGGGGCGGGCGCCGGAAACTGCGCTTGACGCGGCAGATAGAGGCACAGGGGATGCTGTGCGAGCCAGCTCTGCGCGTCATCGAGGGTGAGGATGGGGCTTTGCTGCTGGCGCCAGTGCGCCGCCCGTGCTGCCTGGAGTTGCTCTGCTATCAAGAAAGTCTCTTTTCGCGCGTGGTCATGGCGACCGGACCGCACCCCGGTGTGGGGAGCTATCTCGATCAATCGTAGCTGCTGCCACCATCGTGGCAAGGGTTCAAAAGCTATCGGAGGATGGCTCTAGGCCAGTTTTGCAATTGGTGTCGATCAAAGCGAGAGGCCTTGTCGTGGTCCCGGCGCGCCGGGACCACACCTCGCGATCTTTATCAGGCCACAGTAAATTGCGAAACTGCCTTAGATCCGGTGAAATGCCCGCTGGATATCCTTCCAAGCATACCGCAGGACGATGGGACGGCCATGCGGACAGCTGGTGGGATGCTCGGTTCGGGCCAGTTCGGCCAGCAGCCATTCCATGCGCGCGGGATCGAGCGGGGTATTCACTTTGATGGCCGCATGGCAGGCGATGGAGGCTGCGATCCGGGTGCGCGCGGCCTCGAGGTTTTCTGCCTGTTCGAGCGAGCCCGCCTGCTCCAGCACCTCGACCACCATGCGCTCCAGTGCGGAGCCTTCGAGCCCTGCCGGAGCCGCCTTGATGGCGATGGTACGCGGACCGAAGGGCTCCACTTCAAAACCATTGGCTTCGAGCTCGCGGGCGATGGCGGCGAAGGTGACCATCTGCGCCGGCAGCAGATCGATCAGCATGGGCATGAGTAGCCGCTGGCGCTCCACCTGCTGCGCCTGGCGCTGGCGCAGCACGCGCTCGAAGAGCACGCGCTCATGGGCCACGTGCTGATCGATGATCCACAGCCCCTCCTGGTTCACCGCCAGGATGAAGGATTCGCGCAACTGGCCCAGCGGCCGCAAGGATGCCAAGCCATGCAGCGAGGGGCTCGTCCCTGCTTCCAGCTCTTCCTCTTGAGCGAGCGCAGAGGAGCAACCGGAGGAGCGTAAGCCGTTGGCGGCCAGGCTGCTTGGCTGCGCTCCCGGCACCATGGCTGGGGCGGCGAAGGGCAGCACGCCGGGAGACGGGGGGAGGGCCGGGCCGGTCAGGCTAAAACCATCTTCTTCGGACTGCTCTGAACTTAGGCGACGACCCGCCGGAGCTGGGCGTCTCCCACTGGCGAACATTGGGCCCAAAATTGGGTGACGACGGGCTCGCCGGGGAGACCAGCGCCGGCGTGGCGCTGGGATGGGCGGTAAGCGCCTGCAGAAAGCCCGCCGCCGGCCGGCCGAGGGTCAGTTGGTTGCGGATGGTGTCGCGCACAAAATCGTGCAGCCAGGCAGCCTGGCGAAAACGGACTTCGGTCTTGGCCGGGTGGACGTTGACATCCACCTCCTCGGGCGGCATCTCGACAAACAGCAGCACCACGGGAAAAGAGGTGGGGGCAAGGATATTGCGGTAGGCCTCGCTCACCGCATGCATGAGCAGGCGGTCGCGCACCAGGCGGCGATTGACGAAGCAGTAGATGGAGTTGCGATTGAGTTTTTCCAGCTCCGGCTTGGAAGTGAAACCGGTAATGCGCAGCCATCCCGGCTCCGGCGCCTGGTAGTCCACGGGCCGTCTCCAGGGCGGAGGTTCGGGCAGCCCGGCGCGCGCCAACTCGATTTCGGCGGCCAGGGGAAGCAGCTGGTCCAGGGTGTCCTGGCCGAAGATCTGGAAGATGCGCTCTGCCGCCCGGCGTACCGGCGGCGCGACCAGCAGGGCATGGGTGGCGGAGTGCAGCTCAAAGTGCTTGTCCGGGTGGGCGAGCGCGTAATGGGTAACCAACGCGGTTACGTGTGCCAGCTCGGTGGTTTCGGACTTGAGAAATTTGCGCCGTGCCGGGGTGTTGAAGAACAGGTCGCGCACCGTGAGCGTGGTGCCCGGCGGCGCGCCGGCCTCTTCGCACAACAGCAGCTTGCCCCCGGCAATTTCCATGCGCGTGCCGGAGCTCTCCCCGGCGGCGCGGGTCACCATCTCCACCCGGGCGATGGAGGCGATCGATGGCAGCGCCTCGCCGCGAAAGCCCAGGGTCGCGATCGAGAGCAGGTCGTCGCTCGAGCGCAGCTTGGAAGTGCCGTGGCGCTCAAAAGCCAGCAGCGCGTCGTCGCGCACCATGCCGCTGCCGTCGTCGGCGATGCGGATGAGCTTCCGCCCTCCGCCTTCCACCGCGATCACGATGCGGCTGAGCCCCGGCGTCGAGCGAATTCTCCAGCAATTCCTTGACCACCGAAGCCGGCCGGTCGACGACCTCGCCGGCAGCGATCTGGTTTGCCACCTGGTCGGAAAGAATGTGGATGCGGCCCATGGAAGAGGTTACCTCTCGTTAAGTTAGCAGGGACTGAGGGTGAGGGCCCAGCGCGAAGCTACGCAAGACGATAGGAGAGAAAAGATGGGATGGGCGGCGAAGGGTTTGTCAAAACGGGAGAAGGCGCCCGGAAGCTCGGTCTCAAGCAGCAACAGGAAATACGTGGCCGCTACCCAAAGTACGGCGATCCTGTTTCTGCTCTAGCGAAGCTTCCGGGTAATCGAGACTCAGCGGCCGGAGCGCACCCGCCGGGGTAGTGCCTGGCTGGGCCGTTTGGCCTTGGCGAGCCGTTTGCCGCGGGGACGCGCCAGCGCACCTTCGCGCGCCGAGGCCGCCTCGGAGAGGGTGTCGCCGAGCACGTGCAGGCGGAGAAAATTGGTGGAGCCCGACTTGGTCCGGGTGCCGGCGACGATGCCCAGAATCTGACGCGGCTGCACGTGGCCTCCCTCTTCGAGCAGGCGCTCGGCGGTCTCGACCATCTGTTCCGCGGTGGCCAGCTTGTTGCACAAGATGGGGTGGACACCCCAGAGCAGGGTCATGCGATGGATCACGCACTGCACACTGCTCAGCCCGAAGATGGGCGATTTGGGGCGGTACTTGGAGAGTTGGCGGGCGGTGGTCCCGGTCTCGGTAAAGACAGCGATGGCGCTGATGTCCAGGTCCTCGGCGGCGTGGGCCATCGACTCGCAGATGGTTTCGGCGACCGACAGGCGTACGTGCCCCGGTTGGCCGCGTTCGCTGACCCGGGGAAGATCCTGGCCTTCGGTCTCGAGCACGATCTTGGCCATCATCTTGACCGCCTCGACGGGATATTTGCCGGCAGCGGTTTCGGCCGACAACATCACGGCATCGGTTCCGTCATAGATGGCGTTGGCCACATCGCTGGCCTCGGCCCGCGTGGGGCGAGGATTTTCAATCATCGACTCCAGCATCTGGGTGGCGGTAATCACCGGTTTGCGATAGTCGGCCGCCCGGCGGATGACATGCTTCTGAATGGCCGGCACCTTCTCCGGCGGCATTTCGACGCCCAGGTCTCCGCGCGCGACCATCACCCCGTCGGCTGCTTCGAGGATGCTTTCCAGATGCTGAATGGCCTGCGGCTTTTCCAGCTTGGCGATGATCCAGGTCTCGGCGCCCATAGAGGCTACGCGTTGCCGCACCAGGCGGATGTCTTCCGCAGTGCGCACGAAGGAGACGGCGATGGCGTCCACGCCGTTGTGGATGGCGAAGTCCAGATCCTCTTCATCCTTGGCGGTCAAAGACGGCACGCGCACCGGGATGCCGGGCAGGTTGATGCCCTTGTGCTCGCCCAGCATGCCGCCGTTGATTACCTCGCACTCTGTGTCCTGCCCGTGAATCGCCATCACGTGCAGCTCAATCAGTCCGTCGGAGAGCAGAATGCGCGCTCCCGGCTCCAGATTTTCCGCCAGCGTAGGGAAGGTGGTGGCGATGAGGGTGTTGGTGCCGGCGATATCGCGGGGAGTAATGGTCAGGCGCTGTCCCGCCTTAAGCTGCACCGGGATGCGGTTTTTCAGCCGGCCGGTGCGGATCTTGGGACCCTGCAAATCCCCCAGGATACAGATCGGTTTCCCTTCCTCGGTCGAGACCTTTCGCACCATTTCGATCAGCTTGAGCTTTTCCGCCAGGGTGCCGTGGGAGAAGTTAAGCCGCGCCACATCGAGGCCGGCGCGAACCAGCTCACGGAAGACCGGTTCATGGTTACAGGAGGGTCCAAGGGTGGCGACAATCTTGGCCCGGCGGGTTTGCTCCGTGGGAAGGGAATAACTCGGTTCCATCAGGGTAAAGCTCATTCGTCCCCCATACTGCGTTCCCGGAGAAACTCCAGCGATATCGTGACGGGGTGCCGGCGGGGAAACGCTTCCTCCGGGAAACATGCCCGGGAAAAGCCCCACCGCACTTCAGGCCACCGTCGTCGTGAAACCGCTCTCGAGGATCTCCAGCATGCTCAATTCTACGCGTACTCGGGCGGCGGAGGTTTAGGGGCGGTTAACAGCAGAGATCCGAACCCCCGGAGGTACTGCTTCAGCCTCTGTGGGGCTCTTCCCTGCCGGCACCATGGTTTCTTTTCCTGGTGGGGCCTTGCCGTCTTCGGGATGCGCCGGCCGCTGCGGCTTGGGAAAGAGATGGGCGTTGAACTCGGCGCCGATCAGCACGCTCACGGTAGAAATGTAAAGCCAGACCAGGGTAGCCACCACCGCTCCCAAGGGGCCGTAGACCACGGAGTAGTCGGCGAAGCGGGTCAGATAAAAACCAAAGCCCAGGGTGGCCAGAAACCAGATGATGGCGGCGCCGCACGCTCCAGGCCAAACATACTTCCAGGCCCGCCGCCGGGGAGTCCCGAACTGGTAGACCACGCTCAGCACAAAGATGGTGGTGAACAGGCCGATCGACCAGCGCACGATGCGCCAGACGAAAAGCACGATGGGCCCCAGCACGTGATAACTGTTGTTGATGACCCATTCTTCGATCTGGTGGCCAAAAGCAACCATCACCGTGGCAAAAGCCATGGGCACGAGGCACAGGGGAACCAAGGCCAGCGAAACCAGGCGCTCCACCCAGAAGCTCCACTCCCGCCGGGGCAGCTCATAGGCCCGGCGAAAGCCTTCCATCAGCGAATTCATCACGCCCATGGCGGCCACCAGGCCCACCAGGATGGCGGAAACGAGCACCTGCTCGGAGCGCACCTTCTGATTGGTGAAGTAGGCGTGGAGAAGGGTCATGGTGTCTTCCGGCAGCACATCGGCGAAGGCGGCGCGCATCTCGCCGCGCAGCGTATCCGATTCCGGGGTGAGGGCCAGCAAGGTGGTGAGCACGAGGATGGCGGGAAAGAGACAGAGAATCGCGGAGTAAGCGGCACCCTTAGCCGTGCCGAAGACGTCGTGCGAGAGCGAAGTCAGCAAGGCGAGGCGGAATTTTTCAAGCCCACGACCCATGCCATCGAAGGTACATGAACGCCATCCCGGGGCCAAGGCGAGTTTAGAGCATCTTCACTTCTACGCTGCGCGGGGAAAGCCAATGAGGTGCGGCTCTTCTTGGGAAAAGCCGCCTCGGGAGCGGTCGTTTTGAAAACGCCGGTAATGAGGATTCTCGAGGTGGTGGAGCGCGGGCAATGTCGCGGGCCTACAGGAAGCGTGCTTAACCCTTCCACTGCAGCAGGAAGGCGGTCACCGAGCCTGAATCCAGTTTCCGCATGGTCTCGAACTCGCCGTTCCGCTGGCTGTAGATCACCTGGCCACTGGCATCGAGCACGGCCAGCGCGGGCACGCCTTTGGTGACCGGAACGCCGTACCTGGCGGCGATGGCAAGATTCTCATCGTAGCGGCCGATGTTGACCGGAACCAATACGTAGTTGCTCGCAAGCAGGTTGCGGTTGGCGGGATCGTGGAAGTAGATCTCAAGCACCTGGCAGTCGCCGCACCAGTTGCCGCCGAAATCGAGCAGAACGCGCTTCTTTTCCTTGGCCGCCTTGGCCAAGGCAGCGTTGATATCCGCCTCCGCCTGGGCGCCGTCGGGATAGATGACGGCCCGGCCCGGTTCCTCGGCAACCGGCGTTTCCTCGGGAGCCTGGCGGCAGCCCGAGGCTACGGCCAGCAGGAGGACGACGGTGGCGATGACGATCGATCTTGCGGGTACGGGCATCTTGACTTAGACAGCTACTTTTCTAGCATGCCACAACTTCCTTTCGGACAGTTTACAAGCGGCTGCGGAGTTTCTTCAGAGAGAGATGGATAGCTCCAAATCTGGAGAGCACAAGGAATCACCGCTCGGATGCTGCGATCAGCGCCCCACCGTGCATTCCGCGGGAAAACACGCTCAACCGGGGCACGGGTTTAGGAGTGCCGCAAAAAGTATTCGATCGGAGAGGGCTTTAGAGTTTGCGCGAGAATTCACTGGCACAACTCAGTCCCGCAGAGCCTGCCCTGCCTGCCCCGGCGTGCCGTGGGAGCTTGTCGAAGGGGACGACTGAGAATGCCCCAGGACGTCAGTCCTGGGTGAACTCAACCGCACGTGAACGCTGAGCAGGGATTACGGGCTCTCACGCAGACTCTAAAGCCCTCCTACGCTGCGGCTGAGTATGGCACGGCTAAACTCGTGCCCTCGTTGAGCGTGTTTTCCCGCAGACGGTAAAGTCGTGCCCTGATACAAGAACACTGTCTTCTGGTCGAACTATCGCAACACGTCGGGCGTGGAACTCAGCGACCCTTTTTCGCGGCTGTTCGAGCCCAACACTACGGGGCCAGTGCGTAACTGAACGTGAAGCGGCCGAGTTGGATGAGCGCCTTGTCGCCGGGCGGCCAAATACGAAATGACTCTACCCGGGTGATGGAGAGATTGCGCGTGGCTTCCACTTGTCCCACCGGTTTCCCGCTCTGCGCCAGGTAAAACGTCACCTTGAGTGAGTCCTGTCCTCGCACCCAGCCGATGAGGTACTGCCCCGGCGGGAGCAGGAAGTCGCCTACCTTGAGCGGTACCTGGGAGACGAAGTAGTGGGAGTACTTGCCGTCGGCGGAGTAGCCGGCAGTAATGAGCACCACCCCGGCGATGGAGTGGCCTTTGCCATCCGTGATGCCCGATGCGGTGCGGAACTCGGTTTCGATGCGTTCGCTGATCACTGGCGCGCGGGCAGGGATCAGAGCCCTCAGCTCCTCTTCGCTAGCGGTGTGCCAACCCGAATTAGCCGCGAACGCCGCGTGGCCGCACAGTGCGAAGGCCGCCAGCCACAGCAGAACCCAGAATGGCTTGGCTCTACAGCAGGAACAGGATTGTCTTATCCGAAGTAGCGACCAGGCTGGGCCTTCCTCGTCAAGAAAAAGGCCACCTCCGGGAATCCGCCGGAACCACGTATTTCCTGTTTCTGCTCTAGTCAAGGTGCACGATTCCCCTTTGCAGCGCGGTGGTCGCAGCCTGGGTGCGATCGGTTACCCCCAGCTTGCTGAGCAGGCTGTTGATGTGGGTCTTGACGGTGGCCTCGGAGATGTTGAGCGCGGAGGCAATCTCTTTGTTGCTGTTCCCTCCCACGATCAATTGCAAGACCTCGGTTTCGCGCGACGTCAGGGTGGGGGCGCTCATGCGCTCCGCCAGGCGTTCGGCGACCGGGGCCGGGATACGGGATTTGCCGGCATAGACGGTGCGGATGGCATCCATCAACTCTTCGCCGGTCATGCCTTTGAGCAGATAGCCGCGAGCCCCCGCCTGCAGGGCGCGGTAAATGTCTTCATCGCCATCGAAGGTGGTGAGCACGATGATGCGCGCCTGGGGAAAATCGATGCGGATGCGGCCGATCGCTTCCACCCCATTCATCTGCGGCAGACGCAAGTCCATCAACGTGATGTCCGGTTGGTGGAGGCGAAACAGCTCGATTGCCTTACGCCCGTCGGAAGCTTCGGCGACGACGGAAAAATCGGGCACGGTGCGCAACAGCGCCACCAGCCCCTGGCGCACGATGGCGTGGTCCTCGACAATCATGATTCGAATGAGATCGCTCATACTGCCCACTTTTTCTCTACTTTCCTACCAGCGGTGCTTCGACCGAAACTCGCGTACCCCCGCCGGGAGTGCTTTCCAGCACCAGCGCGGCGTCGATCTCTTCCGCCCGCTCATGCATACCCTTGATACCGTAGTGGCCCTCCGGCCCGCTCAGGTTTGGAGAAGGCTCGAATCCGCGGCCGTCGTCGGCCACCTGGAGAGAGACCCGGGCCGCCTCGTAGATCAGTTGCACGTCGATGCGCGTGGCTGCGGCGTGGCGCACGGCATTGGCGACCGCCTCCTGGCCAATGCGCAGCAGCTCCTCTTCTGTCTTGCGCGTGACCGGGCGGTAGGTCCCCTTCACCTGAAGGTACACCTTGGAGGGAGAGCCGCTGGCAATCCGGTTGCAGCTCTGCCGCAGCCGTGCCGGCAGGTCCTCCGCGCCCGCAGTCTGGGAACGCAGATCCCAGATGGACGTGCGCGCCTCGGCCAGGCTGGCGCGCACCAGCGCGCGCGCCTGGTCCAGTTGCTGCAACGCCGCCTCCCGCGAGCCGGCGAGCAGGCGGGCGACTAGCTCCAGCTGCACCGAGATGCCGACAAAGCCTTGGGCCAGGGTGTCGTGAATCTCTCGCGCCAGCCGTCCCCGCTCCGCCAGCACCGCGCCCCACTGCGCCTCGACCTGGAGCACGCGCCAGCGATACACCAGGTACCCCAGCAGCAGCCCGGCGAGCGCAAGCGCGGAATAAAACCACCAGGTCTGGTAGAAGTGGGGCAGCAGGCGCAGGCCGAAGGAGGCCCCGGCGGTATTCCAGACTCCATCGTTGTTGGCCGCCATGACTTGGAAGCGGTAGCGGCCCGGGGGCAGGTTGGTGTAAAAGGCTGCGCGCCGGCTGCCGGCCTCGATCCAGCCGTGATCAAAGCCCTGCAGCTGGTAGCGGTACTGCACCTTTTGCGGAGCAACGAAGCTGAGGCCCGCGTATTGGAATTCGAGCCGGTTGGCGCCCGGCTGAACGATCAGATCCTGATCGAGACCCCGCACCTGGTCGTCCACCAGAACCTTTTCGATGACCACCGGAGGGGGCACGCGGTTTTCCGGGGCGTGCGCGGGATCGATGAAACTGACCCCGTCCAGGGTGGCGAACCACAGGCTTCCGCTGGCCAGCTTCCAGGCGGCCGGGTGGCCGCTTCCGCTGCACTCGCGAATATTCATGCCGTCGGCCGTGCCGTAGGCGTCGACAGCGATCGCCTGGGGCGGACGGTAATCGTTGAGTTGGGCCAGCGAAACCCGGTAGATCCCGGTTTGCGAGCTCAGCCAGAGATGATTGCCGGCGTCTTCGAGGATGCCGTAGATGGTGCCCGGCAGCGCCTTCGAATTCCAGGGAAAGGCCTGAATCGCGGGCTGGCTGGCCGCGTCCCCGCAGACGGTTGAGGCCGCCGCCGTTGGTTCCCAGCCAAAGAGTCCCCTGGGCATCCTGCGCGATCGCGGTGACCGTATTGTTGGAGAGCCCCTGCTGCATGGTGGAGTTGGTGAAATCGCTGCCGTGCAGGCGGCTCAGCCCACCCGAAGTCCCGATCCAAAGGTCGCCCTGGAGATCTCCCTGACGAGCCCGGAAGATGGCGCCGATGAAGTCGCTGCCCAGACCGTCCATGCTCGAGTAGCTGGTGAACTTGCCCGCTGCCAGATGCGCCAGCCCGTGCCGGGTGCCGATCCACAACGTGCCGTCGCGGTCGGAGTAGAGCGAGCGGATGAAGTCGTCCGGCAGGCCGTCGGCGGAGGTGAATCTCTCGATGCGGCCCACTGCTCGATCGGCAGTTCGCCGGTGGAGCAGGTTGAGTCCGTTGGGCGTGCCGATCCACAGGTCGCCATCGGCCCCGCCGGCGAGCGAGAGGATGACGTTGCTGGAGAGGCCGTCCGCGGTGGTGACGTGGGCGAAGCCGGTGCTGGTGCGGCGGTTCAACCCCGCCCCGTCGGTGCCGATCCACAGCTCGCCCTGGGCGCTCTCAAAGACACAGCGCACCAGGTTGCCGGAGAGCCCGTCGCTGGTGGTGTAGGTGGTGAACTTCTGATCCCGCAGCAGGTTGAGGCCGCCGGAGTCGGTGCCCACCCACAGATCGCCTTCCCGGTCCTCGTAGAGCGACAGGATGCGGTTGACAGCTAACGCCGAACCGGGGACGAAGGACTGGAGCCGGTTGTCCTGCAGCCGGAAGATTCCGCGTTCGGTGGCTATCCAAAGCACTCCCTGACGGTCGCGAAAGAGGTGATCCACGCGTTCCACGCCTTTGTTCCCGTCTTGTCCGTGGTTTTGGAGGGGCAGAGCGGCGCCGTCCCTGGCCACGTGGACCATGCCGGTGGCCGTGCCTACCCACATGCTGCCGTCCGGGTCGGGAGCGAGGGCAGTCACCTCGGTCTTGCCCGGCGCGGGAGAGAGGGACCGGGGTGAGCGAACCGCCGGCGTAGCGTTCCAGGCCTTCGCTGCCGCCAATCCAAAGCATGATTTTCGCGGTCGAACTCGATCGCCTCTACATCCGTACCGCTGAGCAGATGCAGGGCCAGGCGCGGAGTAGTGGGCCGTGTATCCAGGGCAAAGACCCCGCTGCTGCCTCCCAGCCACAGCGTCCCCTGCGCGTCTTCAGCCACAGCGTGGCGATTCAGCGGGCTTGCGGGCTGGGTTTGAGCGACGGCCGCAAAGCCTTTTCCATCGAAGAAAGCCGGCCCGGCCGAGGTGATGGCCCAGACCCGGTGGCGGCGGTCCTCATAGCTGAACCAAACCGTGTCAGCGGGCAAGCCCTGGGCGGTGGTGTAAGCGGCAAAGGCGCCCCCGCGATAGCTCAGCAGGCCGGCGGCGGTGCTGATCCATAGAGTGCCGGATCCATCCTGAAGCAGATCGGAGACGGTATCGCTCTTGAATTGCGGGGTGTTCTCGGCATCGAAGGTGACAAAGTCGATGCCGTCGAAGCGCACCAGGCCTCCATCGGTGCCCAGCCACAGATAGCCGTCGCGGGTTTGCAGGATGGAGTGGATGGTGTTCTGGGGCAGGCCGGAATCGGTGCGCCAAGCCTGGTGGCCGTAATGGTCGAGGGATCGTTGGGGATCGAGCGCCAGCGCCGCGTGACTGAACACCAGCAGCAAAACCCACAGCAAGCGCCATTGCCAGGCAGCCCGCATCATTTCCTGCTGCCATTCATTGGATTTCCCCTTGCCGTCGAACACCGCAGTGCATCTCGAGCGTCTCTTCTGTGGCTTCAGTATGAACCCAGCGGAAATATTGCCGGGAGCAAAAAAAGGCGCCCTGGGCCCGGATTTCCTGCCTAGCTGCACCAGCCACGTTTGCATAAGCTTCGCCAACGTCACCGAGCTTGACAGGAAATCCGGTCAGAGCGCTTGGAGAATCAGTGTGGAACGATGTACTCACACACCATAGGTCCCCAGCCCAAGCCGTGTCTTGGACCCAGGGTACGGATTTGTGCTCATCCTTTGGATGGATAAGGGTTGCAGCCGCACTCGGCTTTCCTGCTACGCGGCACTCACCAGCGGCCACGTGTGCGGTTTTCCGTAAAGAAAGCCGCATGGACTTCGGCAACGCCAGCAAATTCGACAGGACGAAACCGCGGCTTTCCCCGAAGAAAAGCCGCATTTCGCTTGCGTGAAAACGTGCTACAGGAGGGTGGGACCAAGCAGTTCGGTCGCGGGCGCCTCATCGGAGGCAATGGCGGGCGCGAAGGGGTTGCCGGCCAGGGGCTTGGCTGCTGGCGCGGTGGGCTGCTTGGCGCCGCCGGAGAGGCGCGCAGCGATGCGGCGGGACCGCAACCGGTCGGCCATATGCTTGGGTACATCTACTGACTTGATCAAACTCATCGGGGCTCCATGGTGTGCCGTGACTGGGTAAGTGTGGGCTCGTCTGGAGCAAAAACATCAGGCTATAGGCGAGGTCGAAGAGAGGTGCACTATTACTAGTGTACTCCTGGCGACGGGATCACGGGCGAGGCCGGGGGGCGATCCGCTGGCCCTGCGGGCGTGGTGGCCGCTTGCTTCTCCCAGACCGTGGTGGAGGGAGGGTCACCGGGGGCTCCGCCCACAGCAGTCATGGTTTGTCCGTCGGTGGAGACGGTGTATTCGGACGAATCCACCACGCTTCCATTCAGTTTCTCCACGATGCGAAACTTGTACGGCCCGGTTCGGGTGAGAGCCAGCCGCAGCCCGGTCGGAATGTCCGGCCCATCGACGGCCACTTCCTTGCCGTCGAAATTGGTGGCAGCGGTCGCTTTCAGGGCGGCAATCTTCAGGATCAGGCCATCCAGGCCGGATTCCTGAATCGTCAATTCATTGGGCGAGCTGAGCTTGACCGAAGTGCTCTTCCAGGAGCCCATCAGCCCGTCGGTGCCCGCCGTGCGCTCATACTCTCCGGTGTCGGTGTACAGATCTCCGTTGGCCTTCACGCCGCTGGTGGTGACGGTGAGGTTTTTCCCATCGGAGGAAAGCTTCCAGTTGTCGCTGCTCATCAGCTTGCCGTCGGTCTTGCGATACTCCGTTGTCCAGACATCGGGGCTGGTCTGTCTCCAGATGGCTACGTTGCCGCTGGGCAGCGCGTAGGGTTTGCCGTCCGCGCGGAAGGAGTAGGTGATGCCCCCGGCGACCAGCTCGATCGCGTCGCCGGCCGCCGGACCAAACTTCATGGTGTCGCCGGCGAGCTGGCTCTTGTCCTGATTGAGCTTCCAGGTGCCAACAAAGGGGTTTTGCGCCTCCGCCGTGCCGGCAACGGCAAGCGAGAGAAACAGCCAGACCGTGGCCAACAACCATCGTCCTGATCGCATGGGGGATCTCCTTTGCTCTGCTTTGGGGGCTGATTCCAGAGCGGAAGAGCACGGACAAGCTGCGCGTCCGCTCACCAGCCGGAGGCATAGCACCGTCCATGCCATTAGAGCACTTCTTCAGTTGCGTGAGTGTGGATTGACGCTTGTGTAGCGTGGGTGTACCAGATCAGGAAAATGTTCTAGTCGTCGTCGTCGGGGCGGGGATGACGGCGGGCCGTCAAGGCGTGCAGATGCAAGGTGCGTCCGATGTCCGGACCGAATTCGTGCACCAGGTTGCCGACCAGGATTTCGCCCATCTGCTCGTGGCCGAACTGGACTCCCTGCACCAGAGGACTGAACTGGTTGTGCGGATACCAGTAGGTAGAGATCATGCCCGAGCCGTAGGCGCCGGCAAGCTGCGGTACGTCCAGCGTCAGCCGTCCGTCTTCGCGATAAGTCGTGAAGGTCATTTTGAGGGCGTGCGCGCTGCGCCGCAGCGTGCCCTCACATTTGCATGCGACGTAACGCGGGTCGAGCCCGGTGATGCCGGCCAAACCATCGTGAATGACATTGCGCGTGGCCAGCTGGCCGTATTCACTGGCGAAACGCCGGGTGTAACCACTTCCGTCTCCATCCCACTTGGCCGGTGTATGCCGGAGCTGATCCACCAATGCGCCGGCGGAGACGCCCACAAATGCTCCCGGCGAGGCATAGGATTCATTCCAGAACAGGGTCAGCCGGTCCATACCGGTCAGCGGCTTGGGTTCCGTCGCTGTGGCCACGGGCGGCTTCGGGAGGCCCTGGCTGATGGCCGGTTCGATGGGCAACCCCCGCAACAGAGCAGAATGGCTGGATGCCAGAAACTCCGGGAATAACTCAACTCCCCCAGGCATGGTTTCGCTGGCCACCATCACGGTGTCAGCGGGCACCGCGTTGCCCGCAGGCAGCGTCGTGCCCGCAGGCAGCGTCTGGGCCGTCAGAACCGCGCCCGTGCCGAGCGTCAGCAGGAGAACCACCTGGCAGATCTTCATACACCCCCCGTATCCGGGCGAAAGAAACCATGACTGCAACTGCGCGAGCCCCCAGGGCTCGACCCGTCAAAATCGGGCGGGCTTCTTGGAGCAGCATCGAAAGCATGGCAGTGGCGCATGGCCACTGGCAAGCAAACATCGCACCCCGGCCCTTACGAAAGCGGCCCGCCCTGGTGCCCCGGGGTAGCTGGGGATAACACGGAGTGGTCAGTTAAGCCGGCGTTTTCACTCACCATGACGCGGAAGTTACCCCAACCGGTAACGCTCTACCCGGCTGCGGCAAAACTCTGCCCCGGACCAACACACCCTCTGAAAGCCCGACGCATTCTCACTCCTCACTAAAGAACCCGCGGAAGACCCTTTCCGAAAGGCACGGCTTCACAGGTCGCGGAAACACTCATGTTTTGTGTCAGGGCACGACTTTAGTCGGGCCGTAAACGTGAGAATATGACGGGCTTTAGCCCCTGACGTACGTCTTTCTACTCCCACGATGGAAGTCCCGCAGAGCTGCCCTGAGCTTGTCGAAGGGGACGGCTGAGAATTACCCAGGATGCAATCCTGGGTCTCGCTGAAGCTAGCTCTCAAGCAGACTCTTTAGAAGCCACTGAGGGGCGATTTCTTCTAGATTCAGCGACTTTCTCCGCATCCTGCTAGGACTCAACCAGCGCAAAGCGGTCTACGTCCACCAACCCAAAGTCGGTGATCTTCAAGTGGGGAATGACGGGGAGGGGTAGAAAGGCCAAATGCAGGAATGGCTCCGAGAGCTGACAGCCCATGGCTTGGACAGCAGCGCGCAGGGCGTACAGATTCTGGCCCACGGTTTCAAAGGAGTCCAGGCTCATGAGGCCGGCGAAGGGCAGGGCGAGCTCGGCCAGTACCCGTCCAGCCTGGACGGCAACGAATCCTCCCCCCAGCGCCAGCAGGCGGTTGACGGCAATCGCCATATCCTCGTCTCCGGCGCCCACCACGCAGATGTTGTGGCTGTCGTGGCCGACCGAGGAGGCGAGCGCGCCCCGGCGGAAGCCAAAGCCCTTGACGAAACCGCGGCCGATATTGCCGTTACGGCCGTGGCGTTCGAGGACGCAGATCTTGAGCAGGTCGTGCTCGGGATCGGCATGCCGCCTCCCCTCGCGATAGGGCAGGTTAGCCTCTAACCGCTGGGTCAGGATCTTGCCCGGAATGATCCCGATCACCGGGGTTGCCGGGCCGGCCGCGGGGGTACGAAAGGCCTCGGCCGTGACCGGCTGGAGGTGCATGGTGTTTCCCCCTGGCGGCGCCGGCGGCACCCGGCCAGCGAAGGTATCCTCGGTCACTCGACGGCCGTGGCGGAAGACGCTATGGATGGCGCAACTCTCCAGATCATCGAGCAGCAGGAAGTCGGCCAGAAATCCGGGAGCAATCAGCCCTCGGTCCACCAGGCCAAAGCCGCGGGCCGCCGACCAGCTGGCGGTGCGGTAAACGGCGGCCAGCGGCGCGCCCAGCGCGATGGCGCGGCGCACCAGGTAGTCCAGATGGCCTTCTTCGCGGATGTCCAACGGGTTGCGGTCGTCGGTGCAGAAGCCGAGAAAGGGCGAGGTAAATTCCTGGATGAGCGGGGCCAGCGCCGCCAGGTCTTTCGAAACCGATCCCTCGCGGATCAGCACCTGCATACCCTTGGCCAGCTTTTCCCGCCCCTCGGCCAGATTTGTGGTCTCGTGACAGTTACGAATCCCGCAGGATAAATAGGCATTCAGGGAATGGCCGGAGAGCAAGGGCGCATGGCCGTCGATATGCTGGCCGGCAAACGCGGCCAGCTTCTCCATGCACTCGGGATCCTTATGCAAGACGCCGGGCACGTTCATGAACTCCGCCAGGCCAATCACCTTGGGGTGATGGCGATGGGGAATCAGGTCGGCGGCAGAGAGCCGGGCGCCGGAGGTTTCGAGGTTGGTTGCGGGCACACAGGATGAGAGCTGCACCCGCAGATCAAGCGCGGTGTTCTCAGCAGCGTCGAGGAAATATTGCAATCCCTCCAGGCCCAGAACATTCGAAATTTCATGCGGATCACAGATAGCAGTCGTCACGCCGTGGGGCAGCACGCAGCGGTCGAACTCTCCCGGAGTAACCAGCGTGCTCTCGCAATGCACGTGACTATCGATGAAGCCGGGTACGGCGAAGCGGCCCTGGGCATCGATCTCCTCCACGCCGCGGTAGCTGTCGAACGTGCCCACGATAAGGCTGCCGCACACGGCGATATCGCCGGATTGCAATTCACCCGTGACCAGGTTCAGGATGCGGGCGTTGCGCACCACCAGGTCGGCGGGCAAGCGGCCCATGGCCTGATCGATTTGCCGTTCCAGTACCTCTCTCATGCTCAGCCGCCCGACGACGTGATTCCGTGATGCGTGATTAGGTGACGCGCGATTCCGTATTATAAGGTGAGCTTTCCGGCCCCGGTCGCAACGGAGAATGCGCTCATGCTGCAATCTTTGACGGCGCGCAAGGAATGGAAGTTCTTCGCCGTTTTGCCCAAAGCGGATCCTGGCCTGACCGCGGCTTGGTGGACGGTGCTGCTATTGCGCGGCATCCTGCCGGCAGCGTTCGCGATCTCCATGGGGGTGCTGGTGGGCGCGGTGCAACAAGGCCATCGGCTCTCCGGGCCGCTTGCCTTTGCGGGCACGATCTTTGTCCTGCTGCAGGTGCTAAGCCCCATTCACCAGGCGGTCAGCGCAAACCTCGGCGATCGCACCGCCGCCTGGCTTTACGACCGCCTCACCGAGGCCTGCGTGCGGCCGCCAGGCATTGCGCATCTGGAAGATCCGACGCTCACCAGCGACCTGACCGTGGCTCGGGATTTCGACCTGGGGATGACCGGGCCGCCGCTTTCCATTTCCATGGACTTTATCGCTACCGGCCTGGTCGAGATCACCGGCGGGGTGGCATCGGCCGTGATCCTCGCGCGCTACGCGTGGTGGGCGCCGCTGCTGCTGGCCGGCGCGTGGCTGGCGACCCATTGGCTGCTGCGAGACAGCGCCATCTGGCACGACCGCCAAACAGAGGAGGTGCGCGCCGCGCAGCGCGATGCCGACTACGCCTACCGGTTGGCGGTGGATCCGCCGGCCAGCAAGGAGTTGCGGCTCTTCGGCCTCGCCGGCTGGACGATCGACCGTTTCATCGCCCGGCGCACGCGCCTGCACGAGCTGCAGTACGCCGCCACCCGTATGCGCGAGCGCCCCGTCCTCTGGAGCCTGCTGTTGGTGACCTCGGCCAATGTGGTGGTGTTCTGGCTGCTGGCGAGCGCTGCCGCCCATGGCCGCATCTCGCTGGGGGAAGCAGTGGTCTACGTGCAGAGTGCGGTCGGGGTATCGATGATCGCCTTCGGCGGATTCAGCTGGGCACTCGATGGATCCGCTGCGCCGGTGGCCGCGGTGCTGCGGTTGGAGCCGGCGATGCGTCCCGCCGGTGCGCTCAGCACGGGCACTCGCCGCGCAGCGGCCGATGGCGCCGGAGATTCGCCTGTGCGATGTCACCTTCTCCTACCCTGGCGGAGCGCCGGTGCTGGAGCACTTCGATCTCACCATCCCCGCTGGCTCGTCGCTGGCCATCGTGGGCCAGAACGGCGCCGGCAAGACCACCATCGCCAAGCTGTTGTGCCGCTTGTACGACCCGCAGTCCGGGACCATCACCATCGATGGCGTCGATCTGCGCGAGTTCGATCTGGCATCGTGGCGCGCCCGCGTTACTGCGGTCTTTCAGGACTTCATCCGGCTGGAGCTGCCACTGCGCGATAACGTGGCCCCGGCAGGCGCGCCCGACGAGGTGGTGCGCGCTGCGCTCGAGGGGGCGGGCGCGGCGAACCTGGCCTCGCTCGATACCGTGCTGGCCCGTGGATACAGCGATGGCACGGACCTTTCCGGCGGCCAGTGGCAGCGCGTCGCGCTCGCCCGGGCGCTTGCCGCGGTCAGCCTCGGCGCCGGCGTGGTGCTGCTCGATGAGCCGACCGCGCAACTCGACGTCCGCGGGGAAGCGGAGATCTTCGATCGCCTGCTGGCCGCGACCCGGCAGTCGACCACCATTCTGATCTCGCATCGCTTCTCCACCGTCCGCCATGCCGACCGTATCTGCGTGCTGGAGCACGGCCGCGTCATCGAGTTGGGCTCGCACGACGAGCTGATGGCGCTGGGCGGTCGCTATCGGACCATGTTCGACCTGCAGGCGCAGCGCTTCCATCTTGCAGAAGAGGAGGGAACGACGTATGAGTCCCTCGCCTGAGCTGGAACCACTACCGCCGGCGCTATCGTCGATGTGGCGGCTGTGCAAGCTGGGCTATCGCCACGAGCCGCGCCTGATGGTGGTGTCGTTCGTGTTGTCGCAGCTGGCGGCCCTGCCCGATGCGCTGCTTGCCTTGTGGCTGGCGCTGCTGGGCAAGGGTTTTCTCGAGCACCGAACGGGGCTGATGCAAGGGGCGGCGATTGGCCTCGGCGTATCGACCGCCGCGACCTGGTTTCTGCGTACGGTCAGCACGCGCGTGCAACGGCGCTTTCGCGATAAGGTGACCATCGCGCTCGAGTCCCACGTGGCGCGGCTGCAGGCGACCGTGGCGACGGTCGCGCACCACGAGCGTCCCGAGTATCTGGATCGCCTGTCCATGCTGCGCAACCAGGTCTTCGTGCTCGACCACATGTATGTGTCGCTGTTTTCCACGCTGGGGTGGATCCTGCGGCTGGGCGTGACCATGGCGCTGTTGGCGTCCATTCATCCCGCGCTTTTGCTGCTCGCCGTCTTCGCCATCCCGACGATATGGACCTCGACGTGGCGGCCGGAGGTGGAGCGATCCGCGCAGGAGCGTGGGGCACAAACCGGCCGCCTGGCGCGCCATCTGTTCACCCTCGCCACCACCGCGCCGCCGGGCAAGGAAGTGCGCGTCATCGGCATTGGCGAGCGCCTGATCAGCGACCGGCGCGCGGCGTGGGAGCGCTGGTACGGGCCAGTGGCGGCGGCCCGTTGGGGCTCCGCGTTCTGGTATGCGCTGGGGTGGGCGATCTTCGGACTGGCGTATGTGGGTGCGGTGGTCTTTGTCTCCTCGTATCTCCGAGCACCGGCCAGCGCTGTGATGTTGGTGCTGGCCGCAGGTGCGCGGCTGTCGGGCTACATTGGCGCCACCGTAGGCGAGATTGGCTTCCTGCGCGGATTCTGGATGGACGGTTCGCGGCGGCTCGCGTGGCTCGAGGACTACGCCGCCTCCATCGCGGCCGCGGGCGATCTGCCGGTTCCCGCCGCGTTGCATCAGGGGGTGCGGTTCGACCACGTCTCCTTCACTTACCCGGGCACCTCCCGGGTGGTGTTGGAAGATGTGTCCGTATTGCTGCCGGCTGGCGCGGTGGTGGCGATCGTGGGTGAGAACGGCGCCGGCAAGACGACGCTGGTCAAGTTGTTGGCGAAGATGTACGAGCCGTCCTCGGGTTCGATCCTGGTGGACGATGTGCCGCTGGCGCGCCTTCCGGCCGGGGAATGGAGGGCGCGTCTCGCGGGCGCGTTCCAGGATTTTTTCCGTTTTGAATTCCTCGCTGTTCAAACCGTCGGCTTGGGCGATCTTCCGCGCATCGGCGACCGGCCGTCGGTGGCCGCGGCGGTTGATCGCGCGGGGGCGGCCGACGTGGTGGAACGGCTGACGTCTGGGCTCGATACCCAGCTCGGTCCTACCTGGCCTGACGGAGTGGAGCTGTCGTTCGGCCAGTGGCAGAAGCTGGCCTTGGCACGCGGCTTCATGCGCGATCAGCCACTGTTGCTGATCCTGGACGAACCGACGGCCGCGCTCGATGCGGAAACGGAACACGCACTCTTCGAGCGCTATGCCGCCGCGGCCCGAGGTGGTGACAACTGCGCCAGCGGCCGGGTCACGATCCTGGTGTCGCACCGCTTCTCGACCGTGCGCATGGCCGATCTCATCGTGGTACTCGACGGGGCCCGGCTGGTGGAGGTGGGCACGCACGATGAGCTGATGGCTAAGAGCGGCCAGTACGCGGAGCTGTACGGCATTCAGGCCGCGGCGTATCGCTAATTATTTTCTTTTTCCAGCTCCACCACCATCACTTCAATCGGCTTGTCGCCGGCGTTCACGTCGGCGTGCATGGTGTTGGGCGGGTTGGTGGGGAGCCAATAGGCCTTTCCCGTTTCCCACACATGTTCTTCGGATTTGCCTTGCTGGTCGACGATCTTCATGGTGCCTCCGCTCAGAGCAATGATGACGCGCGGATGCTCATGCCGGTGCATCGTCAGCGGCGCGTTGGGCATCACCACCGACTTCCACACTTTCACGTCTTCGTTTTCGAATTGCGGAAATCGTTGCGTCTGGGTTGGACTGGTTTCTGAATGCAGGACCGCAAAGGCTCCCAACAGCAGGGCAGCCGAGGCGAATCGATGGAGCAAGAAGATCTTCATGTTTCCTCCGAGCGTGGGGCCCATGATCATTTCACGATGCGTGTGGCAAAGATACAGGCGCGCGATTGGAGGAGTAAACTCAAGCTCAGCGAGCTGCCCATGGCAATGACATTCACTCCAGTTGTGCGCAGGTTTCGCTCCTACCAGCGGCGCATTCGTCAGGCGCGCATGGTGGCCAGGGCGATTAAGTCCAAACACCATCCGATTCTGGCCCACATCATTCCCATGCGGCGTTGCAATCTCTCCTGCGCCTACTGCAATGAGTACGACAAGGTTTCCGATCCGGTGCCGACCGCCGAGATGCTGCGCCGGATCGAAATCCTGGCCGGCATGGGCACGGGGATCATTACCATCAGCGGTGGGGAGCCGTTGCTCCACCCCGACCTCGATGAGATCATTCGCGGCATCCGCCGTCATGGGGCGATCGCCACCATCATCACCAATGGCTACCTGCTGACCCCGGAGAGGATCCAGCGGCTGAACCGCGCCGGGCTCGAGCATCTGCAGATCTCTATCGACAACGTGATGCCGGACGAGGTCTCGAAGAAGAGCCTGAAGGTACTCGACCGCAAGCTCCAATGGCTCGCGGAGTTTGCGCAATTCGACATCAACATCAATTCCGTTTTGGGCGGCGGCATGGCGCATCCTGAGGATGCCCTTACGATTACCCGCCGCGCGCTGGAGTTGGGATTTGACACGTCGGTGGGCATCATCCACGACCACGACGGTCAGCTGGATCCGCTGAAAGAGAAAGAACGCGCCGTCTACGACCAGATTCTCAAGGAACGAAAGCCGGCATTGTTTACCTTCGCCTACGACAATCTCTTCCACAAGAACCTGGCGCTGGGGCAGCCGAATGACTGGCAATGCCGCGCGGGGAGCCGCTACCTGTATATCTGCGAGCAGGGGCTGGTGCACTATTGCTCACAGCAGCGCGGGTATCCGGCGATCCCGTTGGAGAAGTACACGCAAGCGGACCTCGACCGCGAGTACTCGACCAAGAAACCGTGTGCACCCTTCTGCACGGTTTCCTGCGTGCACCGGGTGGCGATGCTCGACCTGATGCGCAACCAGCCGCGCGAAGCGTTGACGCGCTTTTTCCCGCCCGCGACGCCCGGCGGGCCGGCGGAGTTGCCGGCGGGAATCAAGGTGCTGACCGCGGTCTTTCTGCCGCCTGAAAACGGTCAGCCGCAAAGCCCAGCGCGGAAAATGGTGGCCGGCGCCGCGATGAAAATCTTCGGCGTCAAGTGAGGGCCGGCAGCATAAAAGACCGTGTAGGAGTAGGACGGGTGCCCCAGGTTCGCCAAGGCGTACCTGGGCCGAAAAAGACGGGCGAAGCCCACAATAGCTTTTGCGTTATTGATTAGTAAATTCAGGCAGGGCAAGGAAAAGCAATCGAAACATCTCGTTTTCGGCCCACGTACGCTGAGGCGAACGTGGGGCACCCGTCCGTTACGACTGCCGGCAAATCCACTCAGTCAAAGATACGAATAGCAGAAAACAAAGACGACCGATGCGGTTGCTGCGCCCGCCAGCACGTCCAGGGCGTAGTGATAGCGCCCTACCACCGCGCCCAGGGAAATCCAGATAGCGATGAACAGGAAGATCATCCCCATGATGGGTGCGTAGTGAATCAGCACCAGCGAGGTCGCGAAGGTAGAGGCAACATGGGCGCTGGGAAACGAGATGGCATGGATGCTTCCATGCTTGAGAACCCAGCGGTTGAAGATTCTCGCCTTGCCCGTTTGCGCCGGGGCGGGTTGGACGCGGGCAAGGTCCCGGGGAGGGTAGGCGGGCACAAACGGGGTAATTGCGTAGCACAGATAGGTCGAGACCAGCACCACCAGCCAGAAGCCGGCAGCATGGTTGCGTTGGCCTACAACATAGAGGGCTAACAGTCCCAACGGGACCAGCGGATAGCAGAAGAGATACGCGACTTCCAACACCATGCCGAAGCCGGTGCGGGCAGTGCCGGAAGCCCCCGCCGTTCGCGGCATCAACCAGCGGTCAAAGTCCATCAGGTATTCTTCAATGCGGTGGTTCGGAGCCTGGAAAAATTGGCCCGTCTGCCAGTAAGGCACCAGGAAGAGCCCTGCCGTAAGCCAGTCGCGCAAAACGGAGACATACAGCGGTGGCAGGAAACCCGCGGACCCGCGCGCCAGCGACACCACTACCCACGGGACAAGCGCCAGCAGCGCGATGGTCCAGCGCCGGCGGACGGGCAATGGATGACGAGAAAAAAGCGGCTGGATCCAGGCCGCAGCTGCCAGGATGATGGCAAACCCGATCTGGATCCATTCCGAAGTGCGCATCCGCTATTGGCCGGACGCCGCTGTTTTTGCTCCCGTATAGCTCACGCGCCAGATGGTGTTCGAACCGTCGTCGGAAACCAGCAGCGATCCATCTTTCGCGACGGCGATGCCGACCGGCCGGCCCCACACCTTGCCGCCCGGCAGAACAAAGCCGGTGAGAAAGTCTTCATATTCTCCCGTGGCCTTGCCACCTTCCATGGGGATGGTGATCACTTCATAGCCACCGCGCGGATCCCGGTTCCACGAACCATGCTCAGCAGCGAAGGCTCGGCCATGGTAGGTGGAAGGGAATGCGGAGGCCTCGTAGAACTGCATCTCGAGCGAAGCGAAGTGGGGGTTGAGCAGAACGTCGGGGACGATCACTTTCGACTTCAGCTCCGGACGTTTCCCCGCTTGCCGCGGGTCCTGAATAGCGCCCATGTAATACCAGGGCCAACCGTAGAAGCCGCCCTCCTGCACGTGGGTAATGTAGTCGGGAACCAGGTTGTTGCCCAGCGCGTCCCGTTCGTTGGTGGAGCACCAGAGTTCGCCCGTGGTGGGGTGGATGGTCTCTCCCACGCAATTGCGGATACCCCAGGCGTAGACCTTCTCGAACTTGCCTTCCGGTGTGAACTCGAGCACATCCGCGCGGTGAAACTCGGCTGGAGTGGTATCGGAATCGTCGTCATTGGAATGCGAGCCGACGGAGACCAGCATGTGCTTTTCGTCCGGAGTGAAAGCGATGTCACGGGTGCGATGGCCACCGCCGCCGGGCAGAGTGGCCAGGGTCTGCGGCGGTCCGCTCGCCTTGAGGTCGCCACTCTTGTAAGGGAAGCGGACCACAGATTCGGTGTTGCCCACGTACACCCATTGCGGGTTAGGGCCGCTGGGATAGAAGTTGATGCCGAACGGTCCTTTGAGGCCGGTGGCGAAGACCTCCATCTGGCCCGCTTTGCCGTCGGCGCCGATGCCGCGAAAGACCAGGATCTTTCCCGGGTCGTACTCGGCCAGGAAGATGTCGCCATTGGGCGCCATGCGCATCAGGCGTGGGTTATCCAGGCCAGTGGCAAACTGCTCCACCTTGAATCCAGCCGGCGCCTGGGGCCACACTCCGTCTGGGCGGGGAAAGATCGCGGGTCCGTTGTTCGCCGATGGAGTGGCATAAGGCTCAGGAAGGTCGGCGACGGTGAGCTTGCGCCGAACGCCGGGATGCTCCTTCGTGTAGTCGGTAAAGGCCGCCTGGCCGGTGAGGGTCTGCGCCGCGGCGGGAAGCGTGGAAAGCGTGATGGCAGCCAGCAGCGCGCCCGTCGTTACGCAGAAGGAAGCAAGGGGAGCGGAGAGATGGGGCAACTTCATGGGGAAATCCTCCAGAGGCTCTTACCAGTTTAGAGCGGATTTGTCTCCGTCGCTGGCAGCGGATTCACTCCGCGCGTAAGGTCTGGATTGGATCGAGGGCGGACGCCCGGCGCGCCGGAATGAGCGTCGCCAGCATGCCGCCCGCGATCAGCACGCAGCTAGCTACCGCGAGGACCCATGGATCCGTCTCCCGAACACCGTAAAGAATGGTTCGCGCACTTCGTCCAACCAGCACCGTAAGAAGAATTCCGGGAATGATTCCGCAAATCAGAATGGTAGCCGTCTGGCGCAAGAACAGTCCGACTACCTGGCCGCGGGTTGCCCCCAGCGCGATCCGGATGCCAATTTCCGAGGTACGGCGTACCACTTGAAAGGAGAGCAGCCCGTAGAACCCGATCGCCGCCAGGGCGAGCGTCATGCCGGCAAAAATCGCGGTCAGCCGCGCCAACAATTTCTCTGTCGACAACTCATCATTAAACTCGGTGTTCAGCGGCACGATTTCTGAGATGGGGAGATCGGGAGCGACAGACTTCAGGCTGCGGCGAATATCCGCCGTGATGTTGGCCGGGGATCCCGTAGCGCTCACCTCGATCGTGCCTGCCGGTGAGGCGCCCTGCTCGAGAGAGAAGTAGGCGACTGGCGGCGCTGGAAGACGCAGCCCATCGACGTGCGCGTCGCCAACTACTCCAATGACCTGAAACGCATGATCGCCGGGAGCAGTCTGGTAGCCGATGAAATGCCCGACCGGATCCTGCTTGCCGAAGAGCCTCTCTGCGAAAGCCTGGTTGAGGATTGCCACCGGCTGCGCGTGCGGCCGGTCGGCGTCGCTGAAGACTCTGCCTCGCAGGAGAGGAATGCCCATGGTGCGGAAGTAATTGACACTGACGTGGTTCTCTTCTCCGTGCATCTGCGCGGGCGAAAGGTCAGGTTGGCCGGAAACGTGGATTGCTGTATTCCAGATGCAGCCAGGGACGCGGCACATCTGCATGGCGGCATCGCGAACGAAGGGCAAGGACTTGATACGCTCCAGAATGCGTTGATTCAGGCCGGTAAGGTCCTGCTTCTCGAGACCGCCGCTCACCAGATCCAAATGGACAGACAGGACATGCTGGCGGTCGAGTCCGGCATCGAGCGTGCCCAGGTTAAGCAATGTCTGAGCAAAGAGCGCAGCCATGGAAAGCAACAGCAGCGACAAACTGACCTGCCCGGTAAGCAGCAGAGTCGACCAGCGCAGATCACGCCTCGCCGAGCCGCCGATGTTGCCCACGCTCGTGCGTCGTGTGGATATAGGACTCCTGCGCGTAATCTGCCAGGCGGGCAGGATGCTGAACGCCATCTGCGCCACTAACAGGAGAACGATCCCCACGATGAAATATCTCAAACCAAAATGAAGATCGACGGGGATGAGCCGTTCCCTGGGAGAGGCCCAGTGCAGTAAGAGGGAACTGGCGACCCGGCAGGTGGCTATGGCGAGAACTCCTCCCAGCGCGAGCAGGAGAAGATCCACGACCACCAACTGGCGTAGAACCCGCCAGCGGCTCGCCCCTAACGCAACACGAACCCCGATCTCCCGTTGACGTCCGGAGAGACGCGCCAGCTGAAGGTTCCCCAGGTTGAGACATCCGACCAGAAAGAACATGGCCGACATGCCCATCAGGAGCAACAAGGGCCGCAGGTATTCCGTGCCCAGCGATCCTTCGCCGCTCGCGGCGGAAACAAGCTGCATCTGCGCATGGAGAATGTGCGCGCGCTCGTTGGCATCTTTGGTCGCGTTGCCTATTCGTTGCAAATCCGGCTGCAGCGCTTGTGTCCAGCGGGTCGCCGCGCTGGCCTTTTCCGCATCGGGAATGCGCGCCAGGACCCAGAGCCAGAAAACTCCATCTTGATTTCGATAGGGCGCTTGCAAATCGACATCGTATCCCGGGCCGAGAGAGTCGAACCAGGTGAAAAAGCGTCCGGAGGATTGGGCGACTAAAGGCAGCCATACGTCGGGAGCAGATCCTTGCACCACTCCGGAGAAGCGCTCCGGGGCCACGCCAATCACTACAATGGGCACACGATTGAGAATGGCCTTCATGCCGATCACAGACTGCACCGAACCGAATTTGGTCTGGGCAAAATCGTGGCGCAAAATGACTGGCAGCTCGCTTTGCCCCGCGGCGTCGTCGGCAGGCGCAAAGAACCTGCCCGAAGCAGGCGATAGGCCTAGAACGGTAAAGAAGTCAGGCGAGACGAGCTGCAAGGTGGCTTCCTCGGAGAAGCCGTTGCCGGCCTGAAGGACCCCCTCGCCTACTCCCGAATGGGCAATGATGGGCGTCGGGTTGCTGCGATGCCTGCCGCAGGCGCTGATACGCCGGATAGGAGTAGAACCACTGCCCATCGTAGGGAGACTTTACAAAGTGCAGAGCATAGAGTTGCGACGGGCTGAGAACGGGGAGCGGGGCGAAGAGCACTGCTTGCAGAAGCTGGAATACGGCGAGGTTAGCGCCGATGCTGAGCGCTAATGTAACTATGACGGTGAGCGAAAATCCAGGTTTCCTGCGTATCTGGCGGAGTGCATAACGGACGATCATTCTCGATGAGACTCCATCTCAGTGCTGCATTCAGTATGGTGTCAAGCGCAGCGATTCGCAATCCTTGCGGCAACGACAGGGGAGGGAGGTACCTCGCCGGGAACGATGTTGATCGTGGAACCGGTAGAATGCTTCTACTCTGATTGGGAGAAAGCTTTTTGATGCCAACCAAGGTTATCGTCACCACCGACCCCGGGCAGGATGAGGCGGCGGCCATCATGATGATGCTGGCCGCGCCCGAGTCCTTCGAGATCCTCGGCTTTGTGGCCACCGCAGGCAACATCGGACTCGATCATACCGTCATCAACATGCTCAAGATCTTGGAGCTGGCGGGGCGCGCGGATATTCCCGTCTTTGCCGGATGTCCACGACCGATTTTGAAAGAGCTGGTGATCGCCGACCATGTTCACGGGCCTACAGGCCTCGATGGCCATGATTTGCCCGCGCCCAAGGCCAAGGTACAGAAGCAACATGGGATGGAATTCATAGTGGAGACGCTTCGCTCCGCGCAGCCGGGCGAGGTGCATGTTGTTTCCCTTTCACCCACGACCAATCTCGGGCTGGCCCTGGTGCAAGCGCCCGACATCGCGGCGAGGATCGGCGGCATCGTGATGATGGCGGGCGCTTACTTCGAGTGCGGCAATATCACTCCTTCGGCAGAGTTCAACGTGTATGTCGACCCTGAGGCCGCGGACATCGTGCTCAAGTGCGGCGCGCCGATCACCATGCTACCGCTCGACGTGACGCACAAGATGCTCAGCACGCGAGAGCGGCTCAACCGCATGCGCTCTGTCGGCACAAAGTGCGCGATAGCCATCGCCGATATGCTGACATTTTCAGAGGCATTCGACTTGAAGAAATATGGATGGAAGGGCGCGCCTTTGCATGGCCCGTGCGTGCCCGCCTATATGTTGCGGCCGGAGCTGTTTTCCGGGAGGAAGATCAATGTCACGGTGCAGTGTGGAGACGGGCTGACGGCTGGTGCATCCGTAGCCGATTGGTGGCAGATCACGGATCGCCCGCGCAACGTCACTTACATTCGAGACGGAAACTCCGACGGCTACTACGACCTCATCTGCGAGTTGTATGCGAGGCTGCCATAGGCCAGGGTCTCGAGAGCGTAAGTAGCAGTTCGTGTAAGCGTGGGGACCCTCGTCGCTTGACTCTACACTCCTCATTCCAGGTGGCCGCCCTATTTGTCATCCCGAGGAACTGACTTGCCTGCGGCAAGCCAAGACTGAATGAACGCGGAATCTAGAGATCTATGGCTTCATCTTTCGCGTTAGGAGCGAAGCCGAGGGACCTGCAGTTCCACTTCACCCCAAGCCAATGCTGTCGTCTGCGACTCTTTCAGCCACTAGCTAATTGCTCATGGAAGTGTCATCCCGAGCGTAGCCGAGGGACCTGCAGTTTCACTTTCGGGCACAAGCAAATGTGCCCTGGGCGAATCTCCTCCGGGTTCCAATCCATCAGCGCAAACCGCAGGTCCATCCGCTGCGCGCTATTAGCCAAGATTAGCCTGGCGGACAGCGAATCAACGCCGACAATAGGCAGCTTATTTTCCCGAAGAGGCCTGCAGCTCGTAGTCTTTCTTGGCGTCGCCGGAATCGGGTTGGCGCCTCGCCAACACCCGCATCGTGATTAAATAACCGGCGCCCGTGATCAATGGCACGATCACCGCGGGAAGAGCGGCCGTCGGTAGCAGGTAATAGACGCCGCCACCCAGGAAGCACCAGAGAATCGCGGTTACGTTTACGCCATGCCAGTAGTGATAAACGCCTTTCGGGTCAAAAAGCGCAGGGACGTCGATGCGCATGTGCTCGATAAACAGATAGTGGAAGATCAGCACGCCCGCAACCGGCGCGAACAAGTTGCCCAGCGCGGTGGTCAATGGAACCAGACGTTCCAGAAGCACAGGTAACGCGGATAGCCCGGTACTGACGACACCAACAAAGAGCGTGTTCCAAAAGCGACCCGGGCCCTCGAACATGTTGGAGAGGGAAAGACCGCCGGTGTATAGGTTCATGACATTGATCGTGCTTTCGTCGAGCGCGATGACAACGAGCAAAACGACCATGGTGACCCAATGCGGGTCCACCACCGCGGCCAGAGAAAAGGGATTCGGCTGCCGCCCCAGTGAGGCGGCGGCCCCATAAGCGCCGAGCGACACGGACAATGCGGTGGCCAGTCCGCCAGCCAGCATGGTGCCCCACCACATGTCTTTACGGCTGCGCGTGTAACGGCAGAAGTCGGCCGCATCGGTAATCATAGTGAGCCAGGACGCGGTCATGCTGTTTAGCCAGACGGCAGCCACCAGGTAGGCCCAGCCATACTGCGCATGAAAATGGAACACCGCGGCAGGCCGGTAATTCACGCCCGGGCCGTGGGCCAGGACAAAGAAGAGATACAGGATGCCGGCAACTTTGACCGGAAGGCTGAAGCGGGAGATCAGCTTCAGCCATTGATAACCGACCAGGGCCAGAAGCACTTGCACGCTGGCGAGGATAAGGCCGGTGCGCACCACGGAATACTGGCGCCCCGTCCACTGGTGAGCAATGGCGACAAACACCGTTGCGCCCACAATGGTTTGCATGGCGAACCAGTACGCCGAGGCGATGGTGCGCATGATGGAGGGCAACCACTTCGCTCCCTGGATACCAAAGACCATGCGGCATGCGACCTGCCCCGTGATGCCGTAGTCCACGCCGACGGTGGCCATGACGATGTACGCCGAAAAAGCGATGAGGATGCCGAGCGTGCTGGTGAGAATGGTGGCCCAGAAGGACAGGCCGGAAGCCACAGCCAGACCGCCGATCAGAATCGTTCCAGGATTGACCAGGAAATTACTGACCAGGAGGAAGAGATCCGGCCAACGCACTGTCTTGAGCGCCTCTGGAATCGGCTCGATGCCGTAGGCCTCAATGGCGCCAGAGTGGGTAACAGTAGCTTCCGCGGGTTCCATTCTGCGTCGCTCCATTCTGTACCGGTAAGTATCAATACGGATGGACATCGACGGTGATGGTCATCGGCCGGTTAATTGCTGGCTGCCTGCTTGGGGGCCTAGGGTTCACCGCTGAAGATCAGATTCGCATGGCCGCCTTCCTGCCAAGTATAGATCTCCCACAAATTGTCTTCCGGGTCGGTGAAATAGCAGGCATAGGCGTTCCAGGGATAGGCCTGTGGCCCGACTAAGAACGGAACACCCCGGGCCAGGAGCTCCAGATGCATCGCGTGCACCCGCTCGCGGTTTTCCACCTGAACGGCCGCCATGGTGCGCCAGCCGCCCTTCGAGGCCATCCCCGATGGCAGTTGCAGGTGCGTTTGCATATGATCCACCTGCCACAGGGCCAGCGTGACTCCCGCGGTGAAGAAGTCAGCGAAACCAGGAGCCAGACGGCGCAGCTTGAAACCTACCCGGTCGCGATAGAACTCGATCGCGCGGTCCAGATCCTGGACCAGCAAACAGATGTCGCTGATCGAGGAGCTCCCGATGCGCGCGGATTCCAGTTCAGCCATGGGTTGGCATGGAGGTGCTCACCCCGGCACGAATGCCCGTCGGCCACCGGCCGGTCACTGTCTTGACGTGGGTGTAGAAGCGGACACCTTCCATCCCATGCACGTTATGGTCGCCAAACAGCGAGCGCTTCCAGCCGCCGAAGCTGTGGAAGGCCATAGGCACGGGGATAGGGACGTTGATGCCAACCATGCCCACCTTCACCTGGTTGGCAAAGGCGCGGGCGGTGTCTCCATCGCGGGTGAAGATGCAGACGCCGTTGCCGTACTCGTGGTCGTTCACCAGGTCAAGAGCTTTCTGAAAGCCAGGCACGCGCAGCACAGAGAGGACAGGGCCAAAGATCTCCTCTCGATAGATGCGCATCTCCGATGTGACGTTGTCGAAGAGGCAGGGCGCGAGGAAGAAGCCGTTGCCTTTGGGCAGTGTCTCCTTGGAGTGGGGATCGACGAAGAGTTCCGCACCCTCTTTCACTCCCAGCTCGATGTAGCCGGCGACTTTGTCGCGGTGCACACCGGTGATGAGTGGGCCCATCTCGGCGCCGGCCTCGGTGCCATCGGCAACCTTGAGCTTGGCGATGCGTGCTCTCATGCGTGTGAGCAAGGCGTCCGCGGTGCCGTCTCCCACCGCAATGGCGACCGAGATTGCCATGCAGCGCTCGCCCGCGGAACCGAAGGCTGCGCCGGTGAGCGCGTCGGCGGCCTGGTCCATGTCCGCATCCGGCATCACGACCATGTGGTTCTTGGCTCCGCCCAGGGCCTGCACACGCTTGCCGGCTTGCGTGCCGCGACGGTAGACGTACTCTGCCACCGCGGTAGAGCCGACAAAGCTGACCGCTTGAATCCCGGGATGGTCGAGGATCGCATCCACCACCCGCTTGTCGCCGTGGACCACGTTAAACACTCCATCGGGCAACCCTGCTTCCTTGAGCAGCTCGGCGAGGACGAGAGCGGCGGAAGGATCGCGCTCACTGGGCTTGAGAATGAAACAGTTACCCGTGGCGATGGCGACGGGCAGCATCCACAGCGGGACCATCGCGGGGAAGTTGAAGGGGGTAATGCCGGCGACCACACCCAACGGCTGCCGGAAAGACCAGCTATCGATGCCGGTGCCCACCTGCTCGGTGAACTCGCCCTTAAGCAGATGAGGAATGCCGGTGGCAAACTCCACCACTTCGAGCCCACGCGTTACCTCTCCCCGGGCGTCGTCCATGACCTTGCCGTGCTCCGAGGTGATGACGGCGGCGAGGCGGTCGGTATTCTTCTCCAGTAAATCGCGAAAACGAAAGAGTACGCGCGCGCGGCGCAGCGGAGGCAGGTTTGACCATTCAGGAAATGCCGCCGTGGCGGCCGCGATGGCCTGTTCCAGCTCCACTGTCCCATCCAGAGGAACGCGGCGCTTCACCTCACCGGTGGCAGGGTTGAAGACGTCGGCAAAGGATTTCGACTGCCCGCCAACGGCCTTGCCGCCAATCCAGTGGGGCACGCTCTCTAGTGACTGCGTAGCCTCCGTCTTCTGTTCTGTCGTCGCGATCGTAGCCATGAGTGTGTCCTCTCGAGTCTGGTGAATGAGCCTTCTCGATGATAACTCCAACCCTGGCGAGGAAGCTTGCCCGTTCCCCATGGAACTATTGTGTGGACACTGCATGCAGCGGCTTGGACGGTCACGGCAAACCAGCCTCGAAGGCTTAGGGGAGAGATCCCGGTTGGGTCTGACGAGAAAATGCTTTAGCCTCAGATGCAATGCATCCCCACACTCCGAGAAAGCTCCTGATCGATACTGATACGGCGTCTGATGATGCCGTGGCGCTCATCATGGCGCTGCGCTCGCCGGAAGTAAGCGTGCTCGCGATCACCACCGTCGCCGGCAACGTCGACATCGAGCAGGCAACGCAGAACGCTCTCTACAGCGCCGAGCTTTGCGGTTCCACCGTTCCTGTTTTCATTGGGGCAGCCGCGCCTTTGATCCGCCCGCTCGAAGATGCTGTCTGGTTCCACGGACGCGACGGGCTCGGTGATCACGGGTACAAACCGGCTGCGCGCACCGCCGCAGCGGGCTTTGCCGTAGACGCCATCGTGCGCACGGTAGAAGCCAATCCAGGCATAGAGATCATCACCCTGGGACCATTGACCAACCTGGCCCTGGCGCTGCGGCAATGGCCGCAATTGGCGGCTAACGTTAGCCGGTGCGTGGTCATGGGCGGGGCGCCCTGCTGCGAAGGCAACGTGACTCCGGCGGCCGAATTCAATTTCTGGGTGGATCCCGAGGCGGCGCGGGTGGTCCTTCGCTCGCAGTTGCCAATCGAACTGGTCGGCTGGCAGCTCTCGCGCGGCGCTGCAGTGGTCAACGCCGCCGAAATGAAAGAGATCCTCGCCCTGGGGACCAGCTTCGCGGACTTCACCATCCAATCGAACAGTACCGCCGCCACTGCCTACAAAACGCAGACCGGAGAAGAAGGTATCTGCCTGCCCGATCCCACCGCGATGGCCATTCTGCTTGACCCGTCGTTAGCGCTCATTTCCTCTGACCACTACATGGACGCACAGGTCGATAGCGGCATCACCCGCGGGATGAGTGTGATCGATCGCCTGGGCGTTGCGGCGGACGCCAGAAATCGCGCCGTCTGGAGCGATGTTCTCGCCCAGGGACGCAAGCAAAAAGTCATCTGGGAAATGGATATCCCCGGATGGAAGCAGGCCCTGCTGCAGGCTCTCCGTTGAGATGGCGATGAACGTCATCTTCGACACCGACCCGTCGCCCGACGACGCGGTCGCGTTCCTGGCCGCCCTTGCTTCTCCTGAAGAATTGCAGGTGCTGGCCATCACCACGGTAGCCGGAAACGTTCCGCTGGAGCTGACCTCGAAGAACGCGCGCAAAGCTCTGGAGCTCGCGAAGCGGACCGACATTCCTGTCTATGCAGGCGCTGCCACGCCCCTGGTACGCCCCCTGGTCACAGCAGAGCATGTGCACGGGCGCACCGGTTTCGATGGCTATGACTTGCCCGAGCCGCAAACACCGCTGCGGTCTGGGTTTGCTCCCGAGGCCATCGTCGAGCTGGTCATGTCGCGGCCGGCCCACGACGTAACGCTTTGCTGCCTGGCGCCATTAACCAATGTGGCGTTAGCCATGGCGCGTGAGCCGCGGCTGGCCACGCACCTGGCGGGCATTGTGCTGATGGGCGGCGCCATGTCTGAGGGCGGCAACATCACTGCGGCCGCGGAGTTCAATTTCTACGTCGACCCAGAGGCCGCGGCGCGGGTCTTCTCGAGCGGGGCGGCAATCACCATGATTCCGCTGGACTGTACCCACCAGGCGCTGATCACCGATGAACGCCTGGAAACGCTCCGCGCTGCGGGAACACCGGTGGGCAGCGCTTTCTATCATCTGTTGGAATGGAACAAGCGCTTCGACCGTGCCAAGTATGGATGGGCCGGCGGTCCGTTGCACGATGCGACTGTCACTGCATACCTTCTGCAACCGCAATTGTTCGCCGGCCGCCGCGTTCGCGTGGATATCGAATGCGAAAGCCATCTGACCTTGGGGGCCAGCGTAGTGGATTGGTGGAGTGTGGGCGGAAAGCCCGCGAACGCGATGGTCTTAAGGAGTATCGATGCCGAAGGCTACTTCCGATTGATCTTCGGAAGGCTGGCACGACTCTAGCGATGAGAGGCAGAATGCGATTCTCCGCAAGAACAAGCGCTATTCCATGCGCAGGGCCCGCATCGGATCGATCCAAGCAGCTCGCCGCGCGGGGATCAGAGAGGCGACGGTTACAACAGAAAGGAAAATCAAACTAACCGCTCCCAGCATGAGCGGATCGCGTAGATCGCCGTCCGTCCAATGGGCCACCAATCTACTCAAGCCAAGGCTAGCTGCGAGTCCTATGCCGCCTCCGGCGGCTGCGGCTATCGCAGACGATTGAACGACAATTCGGATTAAGTGAGCACGGCTCGCTCCCAACGCCATGCGAATGCCGAACTCACGCGCTCTCTGGGAAACAACGTACGACACAACGCTGTAAAGGCCGACCGAGCCCAGAACCAAGCCCACAAAAGCAAAAGAAACAAATACTGTAGCAATAAATCTTTCCCGGGATAGACCTTCCGTCTCCAGCCGTTGTTCTGCCGTGGTCACCTCGGATATTGTTTGGTTCGCATCCAGAGTGTGAATCTCTTCCCGAACCATGTGGACGTAATTGAGCGGGTTCCCTCTAGTTCGCACGACCAAATCAACATTGTCGCCGAGAACCAATGTGTACGGCACGTACGCTGCTGGAGACACCAGGTCGCGAAGACCGTTGTTCGGGGTATCACCGACAACGCCTACCACCTGGACCCACCCGTCATTTCCTGGAGCCGCCAACACCCATGATGTTCGAGACCGCAGTGCATCGAGGCGGACCATCTGGCCGATGGCATCCCCCTTGGGCCAGTAACGATGGGCCATGGCAAGGTTGATGACTCCAACGTGGGCGGCATGAAGCGTCTCGGATGGCGCCCACAAGCGGCCGCCCAGCAAAGGAATGCGTAAGGTAGAAAAATATTCGGGACTGACTTCCTGCAAAGTTACGGTTTTGCCGCCGTCAGAGTCCCCACGAATTTCCGCACCGCTTTTGTACATGGAGACCGGAGGGAGGAAGGTTTGCGCGATGGCCGCCGAGAGGATGCCCGGGATGCTCCCAGCTTTTTGGCGAATCTGCTCGAAATAGGCCGCACGATGCTCCCATTGTCCATAGGTGCCATCCCGTAAAGGAATCGTGATACACCCGACGTTGTCCGGGTCGTACCCAAGGGGAGAATGAACGAACCGGTACAGGGAACGAACCGTAGCTCCCGCAGCTGCCATCAGCACGAGGATCAACGCCACCTGGCCTGCCAGCAGAACTCTATGCGTGGCCATCGAGCCAGCGTTGCCCGAGAGCTTCCGGCTGCCGGCCTGAAGAATGGAACTCAATTCAGGACGGGAGAAGTGCAGAGCGGGCCAGAGCCCGAAGATGATTCCGGTCAGGGTGGCAAGGCAGACAGCGAAGAGAAGCACGGGTAGGTTCACCCGGAATGAGGCTTCTCCGGGAAAGGTGTGACTTGGCAGCAAGCGGGCGACCAAGCCCACTCCACCGTATGCCAAAACCGTTCCCAGCGATCCGCCGATGATGGAAAGCGCCACGGATTCTGTCAACAATTGACGCACGATGCGAGTTCGGCTGGCGCCAATGGCCGCACGCACTGCCAGTTCATGGGTTCGGGCGACGCCGCGGGCGAGCAATAAAATCGAGACATTGACGCATCCGACGACCAGCAGCAGCCCAACCGCCCCGAAAAGTGTGTAGAGCGTGCCGGCAAACGGGCCGACAAAAATATCATTGAGGCGCACCAGGCGAACGGTAAAGTCTTTGGGAAAGTGGTCCGGTGTTTGTTTCGCTAGTTCTTTGAGAGAAGCCAGTAGTGCGGCTTGCGCAGCCGGATAAGACAAGTCCGGCCTGATGCGAACAAATACGATCGCTGTGCGATTCGGGTCGGACGAGAACTTGAGCGGAAAATACACATCGCCGCTGGGCCACCAGGCAAAGCGCTCCGGCAAAACGCCGATGATTGTGTAGTTGGTGCGGTCCAGCTGCAGGCTCTTGCCTACAACGTCGGTGCTTCCTCCATAGTGCGTCTTCCAGTACGGATAGCTGAGTACGACAATGTTTGCCGGGTGCGAACCACCCTTTATATCCATCTCAGAGAATTCGCGACCAAGGAACGGAGGAATGCCGAAGACATCGAAGGCATTGGGCGAGAGATAGGCGGCGCTGACGGATTCGGGAAGATCGGCTCCCGTCGCGGAGACTGTCTCCTTGTCCACTGCGATCGCCCCGTCCAATGCGCTGCTGTTTCTGAACTGTTGGAATTGGGCGCTGGAGAGTAGGAGATCGTCCCCGAATTCCGTCTTACCAAAGATATGCACATGGGCCATCCGATCCGCGCCTTTATACGGGTAAGGATTGATGAGCACGGCATAAATGATGCTGAATACCACAGTGGTAGCGCCGATTCCCAGGGCGAGCGAAAGCACGGCAACCAGGCTGACAATCGGATCCTTTCTAAACTGACGTAAGCCGAAGCGAACGTCTGCCATGAGGCTCTCGGTGGCAGGCCATCCCCAGACCTCACGGCTGGTTTCCTCGATCCGGCTCAGGTTGCCAAACTCGCGCTTTGCCGCATACTCCGCTTCCTTGCGAGTCATGCCATCAGCCATGAGTGCGTCCATGCGCTCCGCGAGGTGTTGCTGGATCTCCTCTGCCAGGTCATTGAAGATCCGCTGCCGCGCGAAGAGTCGTCTGAACCATTGCATCGTCGCTCCTAGGGCTCGGTGGGAGAGAGAACGAGGTTAAAGCCTTTCAGCATCTGCTCAAGGCTGGAGACCTCCAGTTGCGGGTGCCGAATGCTGGCCGCGGTGATGCGGTAAGTGCGCACCCGGCGATTGCTGGCCGATATATCCCACTCGGCTTTTACTTGGCCCGCTTTCAACATGCGCTGCGGCGCGAATCATAGGCATATCTGCAATATGCCTAGAGTAAAACAGTCTGGATTCGATTTCAATCAAATTTCTTCGAAGCTTGCGGAAGGCGCGGAGACTGGGCAGTTGTGGTCAAGATATTGCTATCGCGCTGGCAGCGGCGGCGAGCGTCGCGTAAGCATCTTGACCGGGTTGGAGAGCACCCTTTGGGAAGCCAGCGCTATTTGGCTGGAGGTATCGTCTGGTTGGGTTGCGGGGCGGGCTGGGGCAAAGAGCGTAGAGAGTTCGGAGCCGTTACCAGTTTCTGCAGCAGTGCGACGGGCAGCGTAGCCGTAACCACCGCGCGGTCGTTCTTGTGCTCGATGTCAGTGGAATTGAGTAGGTCGCGTATATCGGCATTGGTCATCGCGGATGGCAGATTGTTTTCGGCTGCTCGGCCGATGGCGACTATGGTGTTCAAGGCGTCGGAGGAGACCGTAGCAGCCAAATCCGTAGGGGCAATTTCTTCGATCCTCAGGTGCAAAGCACCCCCCCAGCGCACCGAGCCGATGAACGTGCTGTTAAGCGCTACCGGAAAATGAAATCCCATCAAGCTGATGCCATCGCTCTTGAGCGGCACGCTGATCTTTCCAATGCCCCAGGCGACCGAGAGCAAAGGCACCTCGGCGTAGTGATCGGTGAGCAGGGACGAGCCGGAAAACGGCAGCGCCGAGGTGCGATAGCGGTCAAGCATGGAATGGATCTGCTCCGGCGTGGGCGTGTTGGAGGCGGCCACCATGTCATAGCCAAGCAGGGCTACCCTCACCATGCGCCCATGGCTCGGGATGTCGTAGATGGTATGTCCGGCATATTCCTCGCTCTGTGCGGCGATCGATCCCAGGTAAGCGCTGAGGCGCTTGCGATCGAGGTGACCGACAAAAATCTCGGAGTACGCCACCGCCCCATTTGGGCCCAACGGGTTAGGCATGCGATGGAGGGCGAAGGCCACCTCGTCCAGATCGCGTTCGAACTCGAAGCCGGTGGCGTCGATAAACGATTGATACTGGGGGTCGTGGGGTACCTGGTGCTGGTCGAAGTGGGTGTAGGCGCGCAGCGGCCTCAGGTTGAAATAGAGAATACAGTCAGATTCCGGAAGCAGCCTAGCGGCCTCGGGCGGGGCCTTCCGCCGCAAGTAAGCAGCCAGCGCCACCAGCAGGAGAAGAAGCACAACAATGATGATGGTCGCCTTGGTGCGCCTGGGCATGCGGGGTACGGTTTACCACCCTCATCGGTCGAGGAATGATAGCATCCAGGGCCGGGGCGAACCCGTTCCGGCAAATTGCGGAGCCCTTCCGCCCTGTGGTAACCTTGGCAATTGTGAACCTGCTGCGAGACCGGTGCCAAGGTCTTGTTTTTAGGGCGGGAAACACGGTTGTTCGGGCTGGCGTAGCTCAGCTGGTAGAGCATCTGATTTGTAATCAGACGGTCGGGGGTTCAAGTCCCTTCGCCAGCTCCAGAGTTTCGTTTCGCCGGTTAGCATTTTTCCTATGGCTTTAGACCGAAGAGATGGTGTAGACCCGGCTTTTTATCAAGGAAAGCCGCATCTCACTGCTCATAACAAAGCCGCATCTCACTGCTCATAACAAGGACACCGTAATAGGAAAAATGCTTTAAGGTATCCCGCCGCAATCATTCCACACTGACGGTAAGTTTCCTTTGAGTTGGCTGCGCGGGAAAGCGTCTGCGGAATGGGGTCGTGTGGATGATCTCCGGCTTTGCGGCGATGTTTTGGCCAGATCGGGAGCAGGTTCGTCCCCGATCTGCGATTGTGCACAGGTGGCCGAGCGGTTAATGGCAGCAGACTGTAAATCTGCCGCTCCTTGGAGCTACGGAGGTTCGAATCCTCCCCTGTGCACCATGGGTTGGAACGCTGGGGTGGAACATGGAAACCGGGCCGCGGTCGCCGAGGCGTAAGTGGATCGCGCTGGGATTGCTGGTAGTCCTGGCGGGTTTGGCGGCGAAAACAATCGACCCGGGCAAGGTGCGCTCGGTGGTATTACTGTTGCTGGGTTTTTTCGCGTTGCGGATTGCGCTCACTGCCTTCGCTTCGCGATAGCATGGGTAAGGTTTTAGGGCTGATGTAGCTCAGTTGGTAGAGCACTCCCTTGGTAAGGGAGAGGTCACCGGTTCAATCCCGGTCATCAGCTCCAGAGTTTGTTGTTGAGAGCGAGAGCGCACAGCTTTACACGCTGTGGAAAGAGTCGCGGAGGGTACGGCTTTACAGGCTGCGGAAAAACTCATGTTTTGTGTCAGGGCACGACTTTAGTCGGGCCATAAATAATGGGCAGATGAGGGCTTTAGCCCCTGAGCTGTTGCTTTCTTGCCCGGTGCGGACTTTTTCCGCAGGTGGTTTAGCCCCTGAGGTACGTTGTTTTTGGTCATGATTGGCGGGAGTAACTCAGTGGTAGAGTCACAGCCTTCCAAGCTGTTGGTCGCGGGTTCGATTCCCGTCTCCCGCTCCAAACTATTTTTTTTGTGAGTGCCTACAAAATGTTTGTCCAGGCAGTCTTACCAGTTAAGGACGAGTCGCACTTCGCCGCCGTCAAGGCGTCGCTTGAGCCCTTGTTCGCCTCCGGCAATGTCGCCGGATTTTTGAAGCGGGTGCAGCGATCCAAGCTGCGGGTGCGGGATTTCGAAGGCTTGCTGCGGCGTGGCCTGCTGGGTGCGACCACCATCGAGGCATACCAGGCACTCGGCGATTCCGACCGCGGCCAGGCGCGTGAGCTGTACCTTTCACTGGTGGAGAAAGTCACGCCGGAGCTGCGCGGCAGGTTTTTAAAGGTTTATGCCTACTACTGAACTTGCGATTCCCGTTGCACGCGAAAGCACCTATATCGTGGTGTGGGAGTTCCAGGTCAAGGAAGAGTGCCAGGCGGAGTTTGTGGCAGCGTACGGGCCGGACGGGGAATGGGCCCGCCTCTTCCGCCGCTCGCCGGAGTTCCTGGGGGTAGAACTGGTGGGCAGCGTAGGCAATTCCGCCCGGTTCTTCACCCTTGATCACTGGAGTTCGGCCTCAGGACTGGATGTGTTTTTGGCCAACAACGCGACCGCGTACGACGTTCTGGACCGGAGGTTTACCGGTCTTACGGTGTGGGAGCGGCGGATTGGCGGCTTTCCCTGCGAGGCTTAACGGGAGTCGGCAAGCAACGAAGGGCGCGGCCTTAAAGGCTGCGGAAAAACTCATGTTTTGTATCAGGGCACGACTTTAGTCGGGCCGTAAAGGCTGAGCGGATGAGGGCTTTAGCCCCTGAGGGAACGATCCTCGGATTTAAAGATGTTTGTTGGTTTAAGCAGGAGAGAGGGACGAGATGGCGAAGGAGAAGTTTGACCGGTCCAAGCCGCATGTGAACGTAGGGACGATTGGACACATCGATCATGGCAAGACGACGCTGACCGCGGCGATCACCAAGGTGTTGTCGAAGCACAATCCGAAGATACAGTTTCGTTCGTTTGATTCGATTGACAATGCGCCTGAGGAGCGGGAGCGCGGCATTACGATTGCCACCGCGCACGTGGAGTACGAGACGGCCAACCGTCACTACGCGCACGTGGACTGCCCAGGTCACGCCGACTACATCAAGAACATGATCACCGGCGCGGCGCAGATGGACGGAGCGATCCTGGTAGTGGCAGCGACCGATGGTCCGATGCCGCAAACCAAGGAGCACGTGCTTTTGGCTCGCCAGGTAGGTGTGCCCTACATTGTGGTGTTCCTCAATAAGTGCGATGCGGTGGAAGACGAAGAGCTGACCGACCTGGTGGAGATGGAAGTCCGGGAGCTGCTCTCGAAGTACAACTTCCCGGGAGACGATGTGCCGGTGATTCGCGGCTCGGCCTTGGGTGGGTTGAACGGGGAAGCGCAGTGGGAAGCCAAGATTGATGAGTTGATGGATGCGGTGGACAAGAATGTACCCTTGCCGGCTCGCGCCATCGACCAGCCCTTCCTGATGCCGATCGAAGACATTTTCTCCATTTCCGGCCGCGGCACGGTGGTGACGGGCAGGATCGAGCGGGGCAAGGTCAAGGTTGGAGAAGAGTCGGAGATCGTCGGCTTTCGAGAGACCCGCAAGACGGTGGTTACCGGCGTCGAGATGTTCAAAAAGCAGCTGGATGAAGGACTTGCGGGCGACAACGCGGGTCTGCTGCTGCGCGGCATTGCCAAGGAAGACGTGGAGCGCGGAATGGTTCTGGCCAAGCCTGGGTCGATTACGCCGCACACCAAGTTCAAGGGCGAGATTTACGTGTTGAGCAAGGAAGAAGGCGGCCGTCACACGCCGTTCTTCAATGGCTACCGGCCGCAGTTCTACTTCCGCACCACGGACGTGACCGGGACGGCGAAGTTGCCGGAAGGCACGGAGATGGTGATGCCGGGCGACAATGTGCAACTGGAGATTGAGCTGCATACCCCGGTGGCAATGGAAAAGGGCCTGCGTTTTGCCATCCGCGAGGGTGGCCGCACGGTAGGCGCCGGCACTATCAGCGAAATCATCAAGTAAGCATCAACCCTCGGAAAAGCGGGTCGCCCGGGTCTCATTTTTGAGGCCTGGGGTGGGCCAGCAGGGGTTTTTCTCCTGGAAAAGCCCGAAGGGCTTTTAAGGCAAGTAATTTCAGGGACGTGGATCGCCCCGGAATCGGTTAGGATAGACTAATGCGTGAAATAATCACTTTACAGTGCCCGGAATGCAAGGAGCGCAATTACTCGACAACGAAGAACAAGAAGACGACCACTGGCCGGCTTGAGTTCTCGAAGTTCTGCAATCGCTGCCGCAAGCATACCCCGCACAAAGAGACGAAATAGCTCGGCGTTTGTTGGAAGCAACGACTGATATTTTTTTGCTGCCTGTGGCTCCTTGGTACAGCTCGCTGTGATACGACATCGGTCAGGATTCCTTCACGACAGTATTATTGTCTGAAGCCGCCTGGTGGCTCGATGGAGTCCACGAGAAGCTCATGAACCTGTAGCGGAGCGTTGCCGTTTTGGCGTTGGCAGAGATGCAGCAACTTGATTTGAGGGGCGTAAGCTCAACGGTTAAACTGTCGGTCTCCAAAACCGAACTTGGGGGTTCGAATCCCTCCGCCCCTGCCAGTTCGTGAGTGTTCGTGATTACCCCGTATGGCTAGGCGTGAGCCTGGCGAAGAAGGAAGCATTATGGCGAAGTCAACCACGGTAGTTCGCGATGAGAAGCAGAGCCCACAGCCGGAGAAAGCTCTGACCAAGGCAAAAGTTGCGGACAAGTTGGCGGAACGAGGGCAGGAGAGTCCTGGGCAGGGCAACCAGATCACTGGGATGTACACCAGGACTGCGGATTTTCTGAGGGATGTGCGCAGCGAGATGCGCAAGGTGGTCACGCCGTCGCGGGAGGAAGTACGGACCACGACGACGGTGGTGATTGTGACCGTGTTTGCCTTCGCCGCCTATTTCTATGTCGTGGATGCAGTACTAAGCCGTGCGATCCAGTCGTTGCTGCACTGGCTGGGCGGGGTACAGTAAGTGCTGAAAGAGAAATTAGAGAAATCGATGACGGAAGATACAAATCCGGAGACCCCCCCCAACCCTGAGGAAGGGCTCACCCCGTCGGCCAACGAGCGTTTCAAGTGGTACATCATCCACGCGTATTCGGGCTTTGAGCGTAAGGTGAAAGAGTCCATCGAGGGCCGGGTACAGGCCTTCGGCCTGCAAAACAGGATTGGCCGGGTCATGATCCCGACCGAGCCGGTGACCGAGGTCTTCAACGGAAAAAAGCGTACCGTCGAACGGGTCTTTCTGCCTGGTTACGTGCTAGTCGAGATGGACCTGGATAACGACCTCTGGCATGTGATGAAGAACACGCCGCGGGTGACGGGCTTTCTGGGCACAGGAGACAAGCCGGTCGCGCTGAGCGAGCAAGAGGTCAGTTCGATCCTCTTCCGCACCGATGTTTCCAAAGACAAGCCGCGGATGAAGATCAAGTTCGAGAAGAACGAGTCGGTCCGCATAACCGATGGCCCCTTCGCCAACTTCAACGGCGTGGTCGACGAGGTCAACGAGGACCGCGAGACGCTGAAGGTGATGGTCACGATCTTTGGCCGCTCGACGCCGGTCGAACTCGAGTTTGGCAAGGTAGAAAAAGTAGTTTAGTGCACTGACTGTGTGGCTGCCGTATAGCATTTTTCCTAATGGTGTAGGGTGGGTAGCTGCACGTGACGCGGCCATTCCGCCAAAAAATGGCCGCACATAACCGACCTCACCAGATCGCAGTATTAGGAAAAATGCTTTAGTGAATAGTTTGGGCGCTCCGTTTTGGACGCCGCGTAGAAAGGTTATTGCGATGCCTCCGATTAAGAAAGTACAGACCCAGGTAAAGTTGCAGATTGAAGCGGGCAAGGCGACCCCGGCGCCCCCGGTGGGCCCAGCATTGGGCCAGGCGCAGGTCAACATCATGGAGTTCTGCAAGCAGTTCAATGCGCGCACGCAGAACAAGGAGATGGCCGGCCTGATCATCCCCGTGGTGATCACGGTTTACGTGGACCGCACTTTCACCTTTGTCACCAAGACGCCCCCGGCGGCGGTGTTGCTGAAGAAAGCCGCCAATCTGGCCAAGGGCTCAGGCACCCCGAACAAGGACAAGGTGGGCACCGTGAGCGAGAAACAGGTCCTGGAGATCGCCAAGCAGAAGATGCCCGACCTGAACACGGTTTCCGTGGAATCAGCGGTGAAAAGCATCAAGGGCACCGCGCGGTCGATGGGTATCGAAGTCACCGCCTAGCTGCTGATGGCTGTCTGGACGGCACACGGATGAATCGCGTCACGAAGGCCCCTCTTTCGCATCCATCGGTAAGGGCTGCCGAAGTGAAACGCTGCTCTCTCTTTGCCATCCGGCGTGCCGCGGGAGTAGCCGCTTGCCACGGCAGTTGAGAAAGAAATGACACTGCAAAATCACCATGGATGCGAGGCCCGGAGGGCCAACCGCCAAACGTGAGCCCAGCCCGGAAGGGCTGGGAATATATTCGGAAGATGATCTGAGCGCCGTAGGCGCGGCACTACTTGCCCCTCTCAAATTTGAGCGGGAAGAAAATTGTGAGATAATCAAAAATGCGTCTCGAGCAGCAGGCAGACGCAGGTCAAACGGCCGCGCAGTAGCAATGGCGGCCCACACCACGGCGGGACAGCTGCATAGTCCAGGGCGGTGGAAGACAGAGGAAGCATGGCAAAGAAAATCAGCAAAAATATGGCGAAGGTGCGCGCCCAGGTAGAAGACCGGCCGTACTCGCTGCAAGACGCAGTTCCCCTACTCAAAAAAGTTCAATATGCCAAGTTCGACGAAACCGTCGATCTTACCCTACGTCTGGGCGTAGACCCGAAGCATGCCGATCAGATGGTGCGGGGAACGGTCGTGTTGCCGCACGGGCTCGGTAAGACCAAGAAAGTAGCAGTGATCGCCTCCGGCGACCGCATCCGCGAGGCCGAAGCAGCGGGCGCCGACATCGTCGGCGGCGAAGACATGGTAGAGCGGATCCAAAAGGAAAGCTGGACGGATTTCGACGCCCTGATCGCCACCCCGGACATGATGAAGTCCGTCGGCCGGCTGGGTAAGGTGCTTGGCCCCCGCGGCCTGATGCCTAATCCCAAGACCGGCACCGTTACTAACGACGTGGCGGCGGCGATCCGCGAGATCAAGGCTGGCAAGGTTGAGTTTCGGACCGATAAAACTGCCCTGGTGCACGTTCCGGTGGGAAAGCTCTCCTTTCCGCCGCAAAAGCTGATTGATAACGCGACCACGGTCATCAACAGCGTAGTCCGGGCCAAACCGTCCGCGGCGAAGGGCAAGTACATCCGGGGCATCACGTTGAGCTCGACCATGGGGCCCGGAATCCTGCTCAACAGCGAGGTCGCTGAGGCGGCCGCTAAGCCCTAATACGGTTTTAGTACAAATTTTATGAAGTTTTACCGGCGCCGGCATCACCGCGCAGACCCCTCAGCCGGCACGGCGAGGTGGGATAAAAGGCTGGTTTTATGGCACTTACGAAGGCGAAAAAGGCAGTACAGATCGATCATCTAGCGCACGAGCTGGAAGGCTCGACCAGCGCCATTGTGGGCACTTTTGCCAAGCTCACCGTCTCCCAGGACTATGAGCTGCGCAAGGTGGTTCGGAGCGCAGGCGGCCGTTACCGGGTGCTCAAGAACAAGCTGGCGGCCCGGGCGTCCAAGGGAACCAAGGTAGAGCAGGCGCTGCAGGGGCTGAAGGGCGTTTCCTCGGTGGCCTATACCAGCGGCGATCCCGTGATCTTGGCGAAAGCGCTCTCTACCTGGATGCAGGAGAACGCTGAGTTCACCTTCAAGCTGGGCATTGTCGATGGGCAAGTCATCACGGTGGAAGAAGTAAAGCAACTGGCGACGATGCCGTCCAAAGAGGCGATTTTCTCCAAGCTGCTCTTCCTCATCAATGCTCCGGCGCAGCGCCTGGCAACCGTCATCAACGCTACCGGCCGCGATATCGCGGTAGTGATCAACCAGGCAGTAGAGCAGGGAAAGTTTGCCGCGGCCGCGGCGCCCAGCAAGCCGGTAGCCGCTGAACCAGCGCCAGCCGCAGCCAAGCCTGAGGCAGCGGCACCAGCGGTCGAAGCAAAACCTGAGGTGGCAGCGCCGGTGGCTGAGACTCCAGCAGCGGTAGCGGTGCCCGAAGTGGCAGCGCCAGCCGAAGCGGCTCCAGTAGCCGAGGCTCCGGCAGCAGCCGCCGAGGCGGCTCCGGTAGTTGAGGCTACAGCAGCAGAGGCCCCAGTCGCTGAGACAGTGGCAGCCGAGGCAGAGGCGGCCGGGACGGACGAGGATTCGCAAACGGCAGCCGCGGCTACGGAACCGCCTGTCGAGGGATAAGTTGTTGATTATGAAGGGTACGGCCTTTTAGTCTGGACGTTAGTACTCCCGATGGGCGGGGCTTTACAGGTTGCGGAGAAACCATGTTTTGTGTCAGGGCACGACTTTAGTCGAGCCGTAAATCGTTGAGAATACGTAGGGCTTTAGCCCCTGAGGTATTGTTTTCCTGCTCGGTGGGCAGCCTGTTTAGCCGCTGAGGGCGGCGGCGCTGGTCCCCAGGGATTTTTTGAAACTGCAAAGGGATGCTTGGTCTGGGCATATCGGAAACCTTCGCAGAAGCAGTAGGCGGGGCCGTATAAAGGCTTCTGCTAGTAGCAATTAAGTACACGTTGGTGTTACCAAAGTTTTGTTTCAGTGGAGAGAAAAATGGCGGATTTGCAGCAGTTGGAAGATCAGATCGTAAGCTTGAGCCTGTTGGACGCGGCGGCTCTGGTAAAGAAGCTTGAAGAGCGGCTCGGTGTCTCGGCGGCAGCCGCAGCCCCGGTGGCCGTAGCTGGCGGCGGAGGCGGCGCTGCCGTCGCTGCGCCGGTTGAAGAGAAGACCGAGTTCACCGTCATCCTCAAGGATGCAGGTGCCAACAAGATCAATACCATCAAGGCAGTGCGGGAAGTGACCTCACTCGGCCTGAAGGAAGCCAAAGACCTGGTCGATGGCGCTCCTAAGCCGCTGAAGGAGAACGTGAGCAAGGAAGAAGCCGAGACTGTCCGTAAGAAGTTCGAGGGCGTGGCTACCGTCGAAGTCAAGTAAAAAGTCGATTTTGTTCGATTAGCAAGTTGCGTGCCAAAGCAGGACGCGCTATCATTATTTTTAGCGCGTCTCTGCCAGGCATAGCTTGTTACCTGACCGAGCGGTTCTTTGCATGCGATTCTCAGTTAGAGATGGCAATCACTCGTATGCGATCTACTATTCCGGTGCATTCTGCGCCGGCACACACCTGCGAAATGGGCGGCGGACTTCGTGGTGTGGTGAACGATCTGCTGTAGGGCGGCGCACACGCGGCGTATTGGTATCAGCGGGATTCGAAAATTCTCATCTTGTCAAGTGCACAATTCGGTTGTGACGCTCGTGGGTAGCACTGTCCCCGCGAGCAGTCGGCGTCTCACCGCGCTGCGCCCTTGCCTGTCTGGAAAACCTCCGCTGATGTCGATCGCCTTAAGGCCCTCACTCGCCGTCCAAGGGCCACCGGGCAATTAAAACCTGATGTTCGCTTGTCAGTCAACATTGCCTAGCAAATAAAAGCGCAGTGTGTTCGCCGACACGAGGCGGCAAACACACGCACCGCGCAGCAAAAACGTTTGGGGAACCGCGAGACTCGGCCGGTACCCCGATTTGCAACACCTCGCGTCCCACGAGTCTCAGGAGTGAAGCATGCCGAACGAGCACCGCGCCATTCGTAGCCGTCTCGATTTTTCCAAGATCCCAACCGCTATTCAGATCCCGAACCTGATTGAAGTGCAGCGGCGCTCCTATGAGCGCTTTCTGCAGATGGATAAACTGCCCTCGGAGCGCGAAGATAACGGGCTTCAGTCCGTATTTGTCTCGGTTTTCCCCATCACCGATTTCCGCAATATCTCGCAGTTGGACTTTGTGGACTTCTCCATTGGTAACTGGGAGTGCAAGTGCGGTCACCTCAAGGGCCTGCATCACCTGCGTACCGCCTGCGTGAACTGCGGAGCGATGGTGATTACCGATCCCTTCCATCCGGGAGAGGTTCTCTGCCAGAAGTGCGGCACCTACAACAAGAACACCCCCGATTTTTGCAACAAGTGCGGTGATCCAGTCGGTCTGCAGTTGAAGTATGACCAGGCGGAGTGCGAAGAGCGCGGCATGACTTACTCCGCGCCGCTCAAAGTGACTGTTCGCCTCACCATTTACGACAAAGACCCGGAAACGGGCGCGAAATCCATTCGTGACATTAAGGAACAAGAGGTCTTCTTCGGCGACATTCCCTTGATGACGCAGAATGGCACCTTCATCGTCAACGGCACCGAGCGCGTGATCGTCAGCCAGCTGCACCGCTCGCCCGGCGTTTTCTTTGAGACGGCCAGCAACCGCACCTACTTCCTGGGCAAGATCATCCCTTATCGCGGCTCATGGGTGGAGTTTGAGTACGACCAGAAGAACACCCTCTACGTTCGTATCGACCGCAAGCGCAAGTTCCTGGGCACCATCTTCCTGCGCGCGCTGGGTCTGCGCTCGGATGAGGACATTCTCAAGACCTTCTACCTGGCCGACACCATCAACGTAAAAGACGGCAAGCTTGCCTGGCAGATCAGCGAGGATGCGGAGAAGGGAACCCACCTGTTGGGCGCCAAGCCGGCGCACGCAGTGGTGGTTAAGGGCGAAGAGATTGCCCACTCCGGACGCAAGATTACGCCCAGTATTCTCAAGGCGCTGCGCAATCACAAGGTCACCTCGGTAGAGATCGAAACCGCGGAGCTTGACGGTGCCATGACGCTGGCCGACGTGGTCGATACAACGACCGGTGAAGTCCTGCTCGAGGCCAATCACGAGTTGACCGCGGACAAGATCCACAAGA
>CAWEZM010000022.1:0-253693 GCA_963813475.1 uncultured Acidobacteriaceae bacterium
AAGCCGGCATTAATGCCGAGTTTTGAAAGCAGTTCGATCCGGCTGGCGGATGTAGCCCGGCCCGCGTTATATCCCTCGTTCCCAAGACGACCCTGAATGCACTGCTGGCGTTGTTCGGATCGACCATGATCGGCCTGAGCATTATTTTCCTCATGGATGCCCTGGATACGACGGTCGTGGACAGCGAACATCTGCAGCGTGAATTACGCGTTCCCCTGTTGCCTTCGCTTCCCGTGGGTAAATTTACGGTGGGAAGTTTGCCTCTGCAGGAGCTATCGCCGGACCGGACGCCAGGTTCAATGGAATCTCGACCAAGGAGATTCTAGCGGCGCCGAACGCCGCCTTCGATGAGGCCATTCGTACTTTGCGCAGCTCTATTTTGCTCTCCGCCGGCTTGGAGCATCATCCCAGGAGCATCCTGGTGACTTCGGCTTCCCCGGCAGAAGGCAAGTCGACGATCGCGCTCTATCTGGCCGCGGCCCACAGCCAGCAGCAACGGAGGACGCTATTGATCGACGGCGACATGCGCCGGCCGGTCATCAAGCTGGGCGTTTCCAACGACCGTGGCCTTTCCGATGTCGTCAATGGCACCATGCATTGGAAAGAGGCCGTGCAGACGCCGTATGCCTATCCGGATCTGGATGTTCTGTCGGCTGGGCCGTCCTCGCGACGGGTCGCGGACCGGATCGGGATTGTGCTGCGGTCGATTCTCGATGAGGCTGAGCGAGAGTATGATCTGGTGGTCATTGATTCGCCTCCGCTGCTTGGCTTTGCGGAGCCCTGGAGATTGCCGCGCTCGCGGACAGCGTAATTATCGTTGCCCGCGCGGGGCGCACCAACCGTAGTGCGGTAGCCAGCGTGGTGGAACAACTCAAGCGAGTACGCGCCAACATCATTGGCATCGTTCTCAATGGAGTCGGGCAGATATGAGCTCGCAGTACTACTACTACAGTCCTCGCTATTACAGTCACTACACGACGCCTGATCGCAATCGCTCGTGTCGTGAGCCTGCAGTTCCACGGCAACATTCGAACAACGCTGAGCGAACCAAGTTGAAACAGCAGATTCCGCTCCCCGAAATGAACTGACACACTTCCGCAACGACCATCGCAGACTACAGGATGCAAAACGATATCGATGGCAAATCGTAATATCGTTTATCTGTGTGTGTGGATCGGAGCGCGGACCGCGCGCGCGACCTGGTGAGCAGCCGATATCCCGGGATGGAGCATTGTAGAAGTTCCCGCATCGCAAGACTCCGAATCAGCACGTTTAGGGAGCGGATTCGTTTGCTTCGCAGCTTTCAAGGTCGGGCCATTGTCTTCTATTTTCAATCTCTCGATGACTTCAAGCACAGGCAGATTCTCGAGTGTTTCCATTTCTTGCACCGGTGCCAGGAAACGGTGCTGTGCGACAGGAGCGGCCGTTGGGAGTCGATTCGCAATATCGATCTCCTTCGATCGGTCCCCCAAGTTCTGCTGAGCATCTTGCTTGATGTCAAGACTGTGATTTTCTGGTGGATTTATCTCCAGCTTTGGCCAAGACGCGCAGTGCCCTCTGTCGACATAGGCGGCACTGGCCTTGAGGTCGGATATTTGATTCCCACTCCAGCGAATATCGGCTCCGGCGGAGGGGCAATAAGCCACATTCGCGGTTTCCTGTATGGCCTGAAGGCTGCCGGGATAGCCTGCCGCGTTTTCAGCGGGACAGCATTGGCACAAGATGCTTTTGAGAACGAAATCATAACCGCGGTCAATCGCCGTTGCTTCTTCTGGGGAGCCGCCATGCTTTCCTACAACTTCGAATTTACCCGAGGAGTGCAAAGCTATCTCGATTCAGATGTTCCCCGCTTCTTCTATCAGCGGCATTGTGCTTTTTCGATCACCGGAGCGCTCCTCTCGAGACGATTGAAAGTCCCTTTAATCCTCGAATACAACGGTTCAGAAGCGTGGATCGCAGATCACTGGGATCCGAACCCTCTGCGCAACTGGATTAAGTTGTGCGAGGAAGTGACGCTGCGATGTGCAACCAGAATCATTGTGGTTTCCGAAACGCTACGGGAGGATTTACTTGAGAAGGGTATTCAGACGGATCGCATTCGGGTGAATCCGAATGCCGTGGATCCAGATTATTTTTGTCCTGGACCCGGCAGAGTCTTGGGGCGCAGACATCTAGATGTAAAGGCCGATGAGGTGCTGATCGGCTTCGTAGGATCATTCAGCCTGTGGCATGGAATAGAGATACTGCAGCAGGCAATCGTCTTGTTGCTGAACGGCGCTCGGCCATGCCGCCTGCGCTTTGTTCTCATGGGCGATGGTTTGCTCCATGGAGAAATGCGTGCCGCCCTGGCGACCTACGAAGCAACGGGAGAGGTAATATTTACTGGACCGCTCACACGCGATAAGGTTGCGGAGTATCTTGACGCTTCGGACATCCTGGTTTCACCGCATATTCCTATGCCGGACGGCAGCAGGTTCTTCGGATCGCCTACGAAGCTTTTTGAATACATGGCGATGGGCAAAGGCATTGTCGCCAGCCGGCTGGAGCAGCTGGCAGAAGTTCTGGAGCATGACCGGACCGCGTGGCTGGTCACGCCGGGCGATGTTGACGAACTGGTAGAGGCCATTCTGCGTCTTGCCCTGGATCAAGCAAAACGTGAAGCGCTTGGCGCCGCCGCGCGGCGTGCCGCGGTCGAGCGCCACAGCTGGGCCCGGAACGTCTCGTGGGCCCTGAGCGACATGCCCGGCGATAGCCTTGAGCGCAGGAGCAGTTCGATGACGCTGCCACGCTCGACAGGGAATGCAGGGTGAAGCTGCGCCACCTCGCGAACGTCGTGCGTAACGAGCCCTTACCAAACCTGATTGGGGAAGCGGGATGGCGCGGCATCCGGTCCGTTCGCAGATCGATTTTCAGGCTCAAAGACCTGGGCGGCGATTGTCCGGTCCTCTTCCATCCCATCGGCTATTACCGGCTGCAGAGGGATTTTTTCTCTGAGCGCTCCCGGCAGGCTGTTCTCGCTTATGCGGACGCCATTCGGCGCGGAGAGTATCCGCTGATGGGGTACGGCGCGCCTCATCTCGGCGTGAACCCCGACTGGCAGTGTGACTGGGTTTCGGGAAAAAGCTGGCCGTCTCGAAGACTCGGGAAAGACGCAAATCGTGCGCCACGACGGATCGGACGTGAAGGCCCCTTGGGAGCTCTCGCGCTTGCAATTCGGGCCGGTGGTGGCTAAGGCCTATGTACTGACTGACGATAGAAAATACCGGGAGGCTCTTCGGTCTTTGCTGACCGACTGGATCGAGCGCAATCCGATTGGAAAAGGGGTGAATTGGACGGTCGCGATGGAAGCGGCGCTACGCGGAATCAGCCTCTGCCTTACCATGGAGCTGCTATGGCCCTTTACCAGCGAAGAAAAGCCATGGCTCGATCAGATGACCAGTTCGCTCTGGCAGCATCTTCGTTTTATCGAAGCTCATAACGAGTTTTCTTTTCTGCTGCGCAGTAATCATTACCTGAGCAACATCGTCGGGTTGACGACCTTATCTGCATATCTCAGAGGACGCGGAACGGGTCGGCGATTAGGAAAATATGCGCGGGCCGTTCAGCGGGAGATTCTGCTTCAGACCTATGCGGACGGAGGCGATTGCGAGGCTTCCACCGGTTATCACGTTCTGGTCGCGCAGATGGTTCTGCATTCGTTTGTGGTGCAGCAACGAAGCGGATGCATGATCGCACCGGTGTTCGAGGCTCGCTTGCGGCTGATGTTCGAATGGATCGCCTCTCTGGTTGATGACGCCTGGAAGCTGCCGCACCTCGGAGATTGCGATAACGGCAGGGTCGAGCTGCTCACCGACGATATTGCGCAGACGATGTTGCCGGTTCCCGAAAGGCACTCCCTGCGCGTTGGGGGCTCTCTGTGGACTGGCTTCTTATCTGCTCCAGATTCCCGTGGGGGGCGATAGGGAGGACGCGGTTTGGTTTGGGCTTACGACGGACGGTTCCACCAGCAAACCCGAGCAGAAGCCGGTCTCGCTCCTGCCGGACTCTGGAATTGCCGTGCTCCGCTCCGGCGACGCTTCGGTTATCTTTTGCGCGATGCCGAATGGGCTTCGCGGAAAAGGCAGTCATACCCATTGCGACAAATTGTCTATCGTTTTTCGTCTTGGCCCGGAGGAGGTCTTCTGCGACAGCGGCAGCCGATGCTACACCCGTTCGGCAGAGCTCCGGAACCTTGATCGCTCCACCAGCGCGCACAATACCCTGATGGTTGATGGAGCGGATCAGAATATCGTTCCCAGCGATCCCGGATTGCTTTTTCGGTGCGGCAACGAAGCGGTTGTGTCGCGCATTGCGATATCGGAAAACGGCGAGATGGCGGTGCGAGCATCGCACCAGGGTTATTCCAGGATTGGCGTCGAGCACCACAGGACGGTGCAATTGACCCAGCGGCTCATTGTTGGTTCTCGATGAGCTGAGCGGGGCGGAAAAGCATTTGCTGGAGCTACGGTATATCCTGGGTCCCGAGTGGCGGGTTTCTTCTGAGATGATGACTGGAGAGACGGTCAGCTGCGCCATCGCCGGACCGCGCCGGCTGTCTCTGCAGTGTGAGGCCGAGAGTCCGCTGGCACTGATCATCCTACCGGCGCAGATCTCGCGGGAATATGGCACCGAGTTGCCCGCGAGTTGTATCCGGATCCAAACCACGGCGAGCCTGCCTGCTAGAGTGCAGACCAGGGTGCAATGGGATTGATAGTGGAAGTCAAAGACAAGAATGCGCTCGAGGGTGAGAGCATCGTCTGCTTCGCGGGCGAAGACTGGTGGTACCACCATCCTCACTCCAAGAATCATCTGCTCAAGCGCTATGCGCGGCGGAACAAGGTTCTCTTCGTCAATTCCATCAGCATGGGGCTGCCTTCCGTGGCGAACCCGGATTTTTTTCTCAAGATCAAACGGAAGCTCCGGAGCTACACCCGCTGGTTGCGCAAGGTTCCTGAGGGCCTGTGGGTGATGACGCCAGTGAACCTGCCGCTTTACGGATCGAGGGTCGGCCGCTGGCTCAACCGAATCCTGCTGGTGGTGCAACTGCGTCTTGCCATGTTGCTGCTCCATATCTCGCGTCCGATCCTTTGGATAGCGATCCCCACGGCGGCCGAAATGGCAGGTCGTCTGGGCGAGAAACTGCTTCTTTACCAGGTATCGGACAAGTACGATGCCAACGAAGACAGCGCATTATCAGGCGCAGGTTATTCGCAGATACGACCGCCAGCTGAAGGATGCGGCCGACGTGGTGTTGTACTCGGGCCGCAAGCTATTTCGCGAAGCGACGGAGCCCAATCGATTCTTTCTGGAGCAGGCAGTCGATTTTGAACACTTCTCCAATCTGAAGGTAGAGCCCGCTCCGGAGCTTGACGGCATGCCGCACCCGATCCTGGGTTACTTCGGCACGATGGATTATGTGATGGACACCGAGCTGATCGCGGAGGTGGCGCGGCTGCGCCCCGGCTGGCACTGGGTGCTGCTCGGCCTCAAGTCGAACCTGGTGCGGATCTCAGCTCCGAATGTCCATTTCCTTGGGTCGAAACCCTATCGACAGCTTGCCGCGCTACATTCGTCAGTTCGACGTGTGCGTTCTGCCCTGGCGGGAGAGCAATACGTTCACCAGCTACGGAAGCGCGATTAAAGTACGCGAATATCTGGCCACCGGAAAGCCGGTGGTGATGGCGCCGCTTTACGAATATCTGCGAGATGCCCGGGTCTGCGCTTTTACCGCGGCACACAGGAGTTCATTGCGCAGGTCGAAGCCGCCTGAGGACGGACTGCGCCGGCGCTGGCGGCGCAACGCCAGGCGGTGGTGAAAGATGGTACCTGGGATGAAAGGGCATGCCAGCTGGCGGCGCTCATCAACTCCCTCCTGCGCGGCCAGCGGTATTCGCATTCCTCCGCGGAGCTCCATCCCCTGATGGAGGGCCATTGAATGCGCGCTTTGCTGGAAGATATGAAATCCGGGCGAGTGGCTGCTTATGATGTGCCTGCTCCGGAGCTTCGGGAGGGAGGCATTCTGGTGCGCACGGCTTTTTCCGCGATCAGCGCGGGCACGGAGAAAGCCTCCGTGGAGGCCGGCCGGAAATCTCTGCTCGGGAAGGCGATGGCTCGTCCCGACCTGGTGAAGCAGGTGCTCGAATATGCGCAATCGAATGGCATCAAAGCGGCCCGTCAGAAGGTGCAGGCACGCTTGGAGACGCTTACTGCCCTGGGCTACTCCTGCTCCGGCTTTGTGCTCGAGGTGGGCGCGGGCGCGAGCGGGTTTCAACCTGGCGACCGGGTGGCTTGCGCAGGTAGTCGGATATGCGAGCCACTGCGAGATCAATTTTGTGCCCGCAAATCTCGCCGTTCGCGATTCCCGATAGTGTCGACCTGGAGGCTGCTTCCCTGACCACGATAGGGGCCATTGCGGTGCAGGGCGTACGTCAAGCGAACGTCACCTTCGGAGAGACGGTGGCCGTGATCGGCGTCGGCCTGGTGGGTGTTTTGGCAATTCAGGTCTTGCGCGCCGCCGGTTGCCGGGTCGTGGCTATCGATCTTTCCAGCTGACCGGGCTGCAAAAGCTGTATCGCTCGGCGCGCACCTCGGGTTGAGCACCGGCGATCCGGGACTGGAACGTGCTGTTGCCACCTTCTCGCGCTACGGAGTGGATGCGGCACTGATTACCGCCGCTACCAAATCGGCTGACCCGCTGGAATTGGCGGCAAAGCTCTTGCGGGATCGCGGCCGCATTTCCGTTATTGGCGATGTCGGCATGGGCGTATCTCGAGCGAACATGTACAGGAAGGAGATCTCCTTATCGATGTCTCGCTCCTACGGCCCGGGCCGCTACGATCCGCGCTATGAAGAAGGCGGCCAGGATTATCCGATCGGATTTGTTCGCTGGACGGAGAAGCGGAATATGGAGGCCTTCCTGGATCTCTTGTCCGGAGGCTCGCTCCAGGTAGAGCCGCTGCTCGCGCGTCGTTTTCCGGTCGAAGAGGGGGAGAAGCGTACGCCGCTGTGGAGGGCGGCGCCTACACCGGGATCATCGATTACCACGCGCCTGGATGACCGGCGGCCTGCTGCGAAACCGTCGTTGCCTGCGCATGTTCGTGCAGGCGCGGCCGACAGACAAGTTGCGCGTGGGATGCATCGGCGCTGGAGGATTTGCACGCGGGGTCATCTTTCCCCATCTCCGCTCCTCCGCCGGGCTGATGTTGGAGTCTGTTGCCACCAGCACCGGCGCGGCCGCAGCATCGGCACGCACGGGATTCGGTTTCACCATCGCTGAATCTCCGTCCGAATTGCTCGTCAACCCCAACCTGGATGCGGTCTTCATCCTTACCCGGCACAACAGCCATGCCGCCTACGTGGAGAGCGCCCTGGAACGAGGGTAAGTGTGTCTTTGTCGAAAAGCCGCTGGCGATCAATCGCGAGCAGTTGGAGATGGTGCGAACGGCGTACGCAAAAGCTCTGGCGGAAAACCGATCGCCTTTTCTCATGGTGGGTTTCAATCGTCGCTTCTCGCCGCTTACGGAAAAGCTGAAGAACTTCTTCGCCGGTCGCACCGAGCCGATGCTGGTACACATCCGCTGCAACGCCGGGTTTATCCCCCGCGACAGCTGGATCCAGGACCCGGAGAATGGCGGCAGGATCGTTGGTGAGTTGTGTCATTTCGTCGATTGGGCGCGAGCTGTCGTGGGCTGCCCCATGCAGACAATCACCGCCGCGGCTCTGCCGGACGCGGGACGCTACAGCCGCGACAACGTCACGGTCATCATCGGCTTCAAGGACGGATCTGTGGCAAATCTGCTGTACGCTGCAAATGGGGATAGAGCCGTCGCAAAGGAATATTTCGAGGTATTCTGCGGAAGCAGTATCGCGCAGCATCGATGACTTCAAAGCTCTCTACCTCTCCCGCAACGGCAAGACGGAGACATCGAAAGGCGGACGGGACAAGGGCCATCGCCGGGAAATGGAGCTGACAATCGAAGCCATGAGGCAGGGCGAGGATGCTCCGATCCCCTTCGCAGAGTTGATCGAGGTGACCGAAGCCACCTTCGCTGTCGAGGAAGCGATCAGGACGCAAAGAACGGTGCCACTAGCTGAGTCGTTCATCGCGTCTCTCACATGAACGGACTATGGGCCCCTGTCTAGTTTGCGTCTTGCGAAATGTGGGATTCCACGACCAATCGAGAGTGAGCGCGTCAACGAGGGCTCGAAAAGCACGCTGACTTTTCGCTGCTAATAAGTATGTCGATGGAATTATCTAGAAGCAACTCCGGAGCAGCACATATTGGGCCACCAGGCACGATGCGTCCGCTGTACTGGGTGCTTGTCTTACTTTCTTTAGTGCCGCTTTGCGTCGTGCTTCCGATGGCACCCGTGAAAATCGGCATCGCCGTCATTGGAGGGTGGATCGCGCTGCTTTGGATTGCGATCAGCATCATACGCGGTCAGTTTCATTACGTCGTTCCTGTGTGGGTGGCCGTATACCCATACTGCTACTATTTTTTCTCGTTTCCGGCTGAGCGGTCGATCTTCACCGTTGACCGCGCATTCATCGCGCCTGCTGGTCCTTGAGATGTTTGTCGTCTCGCGGCAGCGCCTACGAGCGGCTGCCCCTAACGCGCGACGTACGTATCAGCGCGTATCTTTGGGGTCTCTACCTACTGGTCTGTTTTCTTCCTCTTGCGGGTCACGCCCCATCGAAGTGTTGTGCATCTTATCGTTTGTTGATAGAGGGAATGCTGATGCCGGCCTTGCTTGGTCTGTACGCAATGCGTTATTTCCCATCTACTCAAGGATCTTCAGAAGCTGCACCTATGTGCATGTATTCTCGGTGCTGGGTCTCTTCCTCACCGGGCTCATTGAGTTGACGACGGACATCGATCTATTTCCCTGGAATGGATCAGAGCCGCATGTTTACCGAGACGCACATCCGGCGAGCCGATGGTCCTTTCGAGCAGCAGATTGTTTTGTCCGTGGTGGCGATACTCGCTTTCTTCTTCATCATCTATTTGCGGCGCATCATGCCGGATACGGTTTCCCCCTGGCGGGCTCTGCTCCATAAGGCAGGAGCTGTCTGGCTTCCCTCGGGGCAGCGCTGCTACCACTGAATCGCGGTCTGATATTTGCGTTGGTCCCGATTGCCATCATTGACTCTTGCTCGAAGCACCGCTTGATTTCGCGCCGAATATGGGCAGCGTTTTTCGCCATGATCCTGCTTGCGACCGTTGCGGCAAAGCTGCTCGATCCCCGGCTTTATGATGATCGCGTTTCCAGCCCGGACAACGTCTATCAACGGCTTGCCCAGCATCGGGAAACGCTGCGCGTGGTTCGTGAGTATCCGTTCTTCGGAGTGGGATTCGGTTTATACCACGATGTTGCCGCCCGCAATCCGCGATACATGGCGAGATGGAATGGCATCGAGTCGATGAACTATCCGCACAATGCGCTTATGACGGTGCTTTCGGAAGAGGGCATAGTCGGCTTGGTTCTTCTATGTTTCGGCACAGGTTTTTTTCATTCGAGCGATGTGGAAGATCCGCAAAGCCTACCCACCGGGCTGGCTGGCGTTTCTTTACTGTCTCCTTGTTTATCTGCTGATCGGCCTCGACTTTGCCACCGTTTACTTTTCTGACATCAATATGCTTTATCTTTTCATCCTTGGCGTGCTCTACCAGCTACAGATAAGGATGGTCGCTAAAGATGAGCTACCTATCCTGGTTGCCTCTTGAATCGCGGTTGCACAAAGCAGGTAGGCGACTGAGTGAGTCGCAAGCAAAACATCCAACCTCCAGCGAGCGACAACGGAAGGCGGTCAACGATCGCTGCATTCAGCCGGACGAAGGTCTCAAACCTGCCCAGTAAATGCAATACGAAAGGACCCGACGCTAGAGACGTCCCGCGCGCCTCCACCAGTAGCAAGCGGTTCCGCTTGAAAATTTTGCGCAAGCGGGGAAGAGTGAACCGCTGTACGTGCGGACTCTCGTCATCTGACCCCCCGATGACCTCCTCGTATTGGTCACCCTTAAAAACAGACCAGAGCCACGCAACCAGCTTGTCAACATGCAGCGCCTGATATAAGCCTCGATCCAGCTCAAACTCCCCATAGCCGTTCGGAACGGTGATAATTAGTATCCCGAATTCGGTCATGTGAGGTAAGGCCATGCCTAGTAGTGCTTCGGGGGCATCGAGGTGCTCGAGGACCTCGGAAATAATGACACAATCAAACTTGCTCAATGAGAGATCGCTCACTACCCCATGAAGAAAATTAACAGCGGACGATAGCCTTCTGCCTCGTTCGATCGACGGCCAGTGCGGATCCATTGCCGTTACCCGATACCCGGCATCGGCCAGCGGAATGGCCAGTTGCGATCCATTTCCACAGCCGAGGTCCAGCACGCTAAGTTCGCACCGCTCCCGCCCGGGAAACTCCCGCTGCATGGCTTGGTCTACAAAACGAAGACGCTTTCCGTATCCCCACAGATTTTCCTGGATGTATGGTGCTCGCGTATCCTTCTTTGCCACAATCCATTTATACAGCGCGTCGTCGATACAATGCTCCCGATGATGGAAAGCAGATGTTTTTCGGCCCGAGCGATGTTGAGTTCTGTAAATGCCGACTCAAATGACGGAAGCTATGCGGTTACGACATGGAAGGCATCGTGATTGAAACTTTAGCCACTTGGTATCTATCGCTGGCTCTTGCTTCCGCGCCGACGCACTGGCTTGACCCTAAACCGCTTGAGCGCGCGAGGATGGAATACGAGGATGAAATTGTAGGTGGCTTTCTCAAATGGTTTCCCTCGCTTTCACTAACCGGTAAAGACGTTCTCGATCTTGGCTGCGGGTATGGCGGCAGAAGTGTCAGATACGCTGAACTCGGTGCTCGACTATGCGGGATAGAGCCCGCTGAGCGCGCCTGCTTAGAGGCTCGAGAATTCGCGCTAATCCACAAAGTCACGGCCACATTTATCGTCGGTATTGCAGAATCGCTGCCGCTGCCCAGTGAATGCTTCGACTTGGTCATTTCTTACGATGTTTTGGAGCATGTGTGCGACGTTGGCCAAACCTTGGAGGAATGCCTCCGAGTGCTTCGGCCGGGCGGATCGTTCTATGCGATTTTTCCGCCGTTCCATCACCCGATCGGCGCTCACTTCGAAAGCTGGCTATCGAGAATGCCTTGGGCGAATGTCTTATTTCCTAACCACGCATTGCTAAAGGCCGGTACCAACATAATTTCTCAACGTGCGGACAGTTACCGCCCGAACCCCTTGCGCCCTACCGATAAACTCTGGGGACTTAACGGCATCACTATCAGGAAACTGCGGCGAATACTTAGCAGCCTGGATGCCGATTGTTCGATGCGGCTTGCACCATTGTTCTCTCCGCTTAACGGCAAGTGGAAACCTTGGCGCATGCAATACTACGCGCCGCTGTTTGCTCCCTTACGCCATGTTCCGATCGTGCAAGAGTGTTTCACGCATCGCATTGTTCTGACTATGACAAAACCTAACTAACGGTCGCCTGGAGGTGGGCGTCGGACAGGACACCGATCTGGTGCGGCTTTGTGAATGGCATCGTCCGCGGCAGGCTTCGGAAACTTGGATACAACGGGTTGATGTCTTCGGCGGATTACGGCGCTTGGTTCCTCCGTCCTGGGCTGAACGCGCGGGAAAGCATGTCGGCTGGTACGTCTTTGCCCGTGCCGTCAAGTGAGCCCCTCGGCCTGTGAGGCCGTTGAATACCATTGCGAACCCCTCGTCACTGAGGATAAACTTGTGCGAATTGGGGCCGGGCACTCCGGAAAGGCGCACATGCTCGTCAAGCTTCAGTCCGCCATCGCGCTGTTCACTTGCGGCTGCCTGGTAAGCGTGGCTGCATCGCCCTCGAGCATAGGCTTTGTCGTGACGAGCGGCCAGGTAGAGGTCGACGGGGCAGTCGTGCACGGCAACGCAACCCTGTTTCAGGGAAATGTGGTACAGGCGGGAAATGCAACCTCGGATCTCATGTTTCCCGGGGGCTCCAATCTACTCCTTCAGCCCGGAGTCAGCAGTCAAGGTCTACCGCGAGTATGCCGTTCTTGCAGCGAGGAGGGGCCGTCCAGCGGGGTGCCCACGCACTGGTCGCGGATGGGCTGAAGGTATCATCCTTATCTCCGCAAGGTGCAGTCTTTATAAACTTGCAAGACAGGTCTCATCTTAAGGTAGCCGCGCAGGGCGGAGCTGCCGAGGTTCGCAATCAGGCGGGAGGGCTCGTGGCCCGACTGGAGCCGGGCAAGGCGCTGAGCTTTGCTTTACAGGCTCCTCCGCAGAACTCAACCTCAACACCATCGCAGCAGACTGCAATCCCCTCGGCTGCGGGGCAAGCCCCACCGTCATCAGGTGTTCAACTAACGCTGCATGGCATTCTCCGCAAGGACCATCCGGGCCGATACGGGCACTATCTGCTGACCGACGTAGCGACGAACGTTACTTACGAACTCCAGGGGTCAGGGCTCGATGATCTGGTAGGTGCATCCGTGGAGGTCACGGGCAGCACTTTCGATACAACGCGCTGCGGAGGGAGCATCGAAGGTGATGTCGGTCTCCGATATCCACCAGATGCCGATGAGCGAGATACACGGAAACGCTCCAACGGCAAAGACTCCCGCGGCCGGTGCTCCCCCACCTTCCGTCGAAACGGCTCCTTCCAATGGCGCGGGACCAGAAGTCGGCGCCAATCCGGAAGCTAATGCCCCTCCGGACGCGAACAACGCCCCCGCGCCTGCTCCGCTACCTCAACACAACGATAGTACGAAGATCATCGTCATCGTCGCGATCGCGGCGGGAGCGGTTGTCGGGGTAGCTCTGGGCTTGGGTGGCGGTAAGTCATCGACCGTCAGCCCGGAATAGGTCACCCTTAACCAGAGAGATTGGTTAATCGTCAGCCGCGACGGGTTCTTCGTTGTTGGGTGGCTGCTGCCATAGAAAGAATCAGAATAGGCCACGCCCCAACGGCCGGGCGCGAAAATGGATAATCGAACGCCGCGTGGACCAGAACAGCGATCACGCCAATTCCCCAAATCGAGCGAGTCGCCGGCTTGATCGCCCAAACGGCGAGAGAAAGCATGGCGAACCCGACCGGTAAGCCCCCTTCAGCAGTCCACTGCAGCCAGTCACAGTGTGCCTGATTGACAATGGCTCCAGGATCGAACGTGGCAAAGGCGGGATATACCGCAGGCCAACACCCCAGCCCCCAACCAATCCAGGGACGCGCGACAATCATGTGTAGAGTGGAAATGGCGAACTGAAGCCGACCCACGGTCAAGGCTTCGGAATAAAACCGCTCCGATGCTGTTTCAAATCCCACGATCAGGATCAGAACAGCTGTAACCCCCGCCAAGATCAATGCAAGAAAGCCGATTCTCCGGCCAGCCTTGGGTTTCTGCAGATGCGACAGGACCACAACGGCTAGGACCTCCACGCACGCGATGATAAGACCTCCGCGCGAAGCACTCACTACCAGAGCTGTGAGCAATACCGCCGAGACCCCAAGGAAGGTATACGAATTTCTGGCTTCGCTGAGTGCGAGAGAGAGCGCAATAGGGAGAATGGTCTCAATGAAGACCGCAAAGTGGGTGTGATAGACAATCGGCCCCATTACGAAATCGTGATAGCCGGTTGGAAACAAACCAAATACTTTCCCCGGAGATAGATATGCCTGGAGGATTGCCTCGACTGCGACTGTCAAAGTCCGAACCAAACGATACCGGTTCGCAGGAGTCTTGCCCAGGCTCTCACTCTTCAGGGTAGATACACCTGCGTAGTAGATCGCGGCCCAGGTCATCCACTGCAGAGTTGCGCGCTCGGTCGCAAAACGGTCGACGGTAAAGCCGGTGATCGAGTTGAAAGCATCCCCATAAAACGATGAAGCCCAACGGGAGCAGTGGGAAGTATGTCTCACGCTCAGGCGCTCTTGCAAGGACCAGGGTTATTCCTGCAATGAGAAACGAAGATATCTCGAAGAGAGCGACAGGCCAGTAGGCGGGAATCCAGAGCGTTAGCGTTGCCAGGCAAAGGACCAGCAAAAATGAAACCAGCAACGACGCGTCTCTTTTACCAGGCCAGGTGTTGTGGGCAGGGTTCTCTGTCGTTGCCATGAACTTAAGTCTTTTGATCCTTGACGACCAAAAACCAGCCGAACCATGGAGCCAGAAACTTGAACGGTTGACATTCGTATTTTTCGATGGAGATATCGGGACCGAAGAGTTGTTTTAGCTTCCGTCCGGTATAGAGATCGATGTGCACGGGAGCCTCACTGTTCTCAATGTGCTGTTTCCATCCACTGCCATACCTGAGAACGCCCCACAACGTGATATAGGACCAGAAGGCATAGACATGGACATTGATTCTGCCGCCTGGGCGAAGGACACGAAACATCTCGCGCACTATCTTCTCAGGCTCGTCGGAGTGGTGAAGAACACCGTGCGAATAAACGTAATCAAAGCTTGCATCCTCAAAAGGAAGATGCCGCGCGTCGGCTTCATAGACGACTGCAAGGTCACCGACACGTCTGCGCGCCAGCTCCACATGCTTCGTCGTCAAATCGATTCCGGTAGCCAGGGCTCCATGCTTGGCGAATTGCAATAGATCGCTTCCTGTCCCGCATCCGATTTCGAGGATCTTTTCTCCGTTATGCTTGCGAAATTCTGCGACTTCGTAAAGCCAAGGATAAGTTGAGTAGCGTTCCTCCTCGGTTAGAAACAGAGGAGTCTCGTTCCAGTGAGATTGAGCGAGCTGTGCAGCGTCAGCCATCTCTACACCACACCGTTTTGCGAACCTATCGCGTGCCAACCAGCAACTCCATTTGGATTGCGCCGTGAAGGCCCCTCGCCTGCAGATGAATTCCTTCCACCAGAGAGCAAAGTTCAGCAGGAACCAGGCATCGCGCCCCCGGCCTGATTGAATCAAGCTTCATGACCGCGAGCTGATCAAGAAAGTCGGTCTTGCTGCAAAAATCCGAGAGTTCTCGCTTAGCGAACTCACCGAATTCTTCAAAGAACCATTCGTAGATGGGTACGCCAAAGCCTTGCTTCTTGCGATCGATAATGTCATCGGGAATGAGTCCCCTGACCGCCTTCTTCAGGATGTGCTTCGATTCGTTGCCGCGCGTGATGACCTGCTCCGGGATGCTCATCGCCAGCTCGACAAACTTGTGATCCAGAAACGGGACTCTCGTCTCCAGGCTCACGCCCATGCCCATCTTGTCGAGCCGCATGAGAAGTAATTCCGGCAGGCGCAGGTTCAGGTCAAGGTACGTCATCCACTTTACCGGGGTCTTTTCCCAAGCTTTTTGCACGAAACGTTCGTATATGGGGCTTATCGCCGGCCAGGAAGTTTCATTGCGAAAACGGCGCCGGAGGCGGGGTGACAGCAGGTCCAGCTTCTCGCGTTGTGAGAAGGCGTGTACACCACCCCAGAACACCGGAAATCCGGCACTCGCACGCCAAAGGAACTCGTAGGCGGGGCTATAAGACTTGCCGAGCGCGCTTAGTCCAAGAAGGCCAAGCTTCTTCGACCGCGCGTGGGACTGGATACTCATTCCAGCGAATCAGGTTAAGGATTTGTTTCCAATGCTGATAGCCCCAAAACAGCTCATCCGAGCCTTCCCCTGCCTGAGCAACGACCGTACCGTGGTCGCGCGCCAGCTTGGAGAGGAAATAGACAGGCATACAAACCGGATCGGCAATGGGCTCATCCTGCAGGTAAATCATGCGCGGGAGGAAGTCGAGAAAGTCCTGCTGGGTAAGAACCCGCTCATGGTGAACGGCTCCGATGCCGGCTGCAAATTGACGGGCTTGCGGTAGTTCGCTCTTGCAGCCGCGATAGTCTCTGTCGTACCCAACAGAAAAAGTGTTTACCCTTTCTGAAGCCGACTCAGAGAAGAGGGCAGCATTGGTGCTGGAGTCGATCCCGCCGGAGAGAAAAACTCCGACGGGCACGTCGCTTATGTTGCGCAGCGCCACACTTGTGCGCAGTTCTGCGAGCAGGCGCTCAGCAATCTCTTCTTCTGAAACCCCAGTCAGCGGCGTGGTGTGGTCAAGAACATCCCAGTACCGCTCTTCACGGTGCTGACCATCCGCATCGATGGTCAGGAACGAACCAGGCTGCAGTTTACGGATCCCCGCGAACAGAGTGTCCGGCGCCGGGGTTGAGATAAAAGACAAATAATGAAAGAGCGCTTCTTCGTTCACGGCACGGGCCTGGCCGGGATCCTGAAGCAGGGCTTTGATTTCCGATGCGAAGGTGATCCGTCCGTGATGAATGCTGTAATAGAGCGGCTTAATGCCGATGCGGTCGCGAATGAGCCAGAGACGGCGCAGCTTTAGATCCCATAGGGCGATGGCGAACATGCCGCGAAATTTCTGCAGACATGCGATGCCCCATTCTTCAAAGGCGTGCAGGATAACCTCGGTGTCCGAATGATCCGTTTTCCAGCGGCGGTGTCCGTTTTCTTCAAGCTCTCGCCTGATCTCCGCATGGTTATAAATCTCACCGTTAAAGACGATCTGCAGCGATCCGTCACCATTGCTCATGGGCTGAGCAGCGGCGGTGGAGAGATCGATGATGGAAAGCCGCCGGTGTGCCAGACCCACGCGGCGGTCGGGCGAAATCCATACGCCGGCGCCGTCCGGGCCACGATGAATCATCGTATCCCGCATGCGGACAAGGAACTCCGGCGTCACTTCGAAGTTGCTGTTCTTGAACGCCAGTACGCCGGAAATTCCACACATGAGAGACACCAAGCCTATACCCTAACAGCAGGTCTGTTATGGACGAAGTGACCGAGCAGGCGATCCGCGAATTCTGGGACACTCACCCATGCGGCGAGAGCCAGGTGGAGAGCCTTAACGCGGATCACGAGGCATTTTTTCAGCGCTACGACGCCTTTCGCTACAGCCGGGAAGCGCACATCTTGCGGCGCCTGGATGCGATTGATTTTGAGGGCAAACGCGTTCTGGAAATTGGGTTAGGACAAGGAGCTGACTCCGAGCAGATTATCCGTAGAGGGGCCATCTGGTCTGGCCTCGACTTGTCGCCCGAATCCATAACCCGGGTTGCGACCAGGTTACGGCTTCGAGGGCTTCCTTATGAGCGGCTGGAACGCGGCAACGCTCGGTCGATGCCCTTTCGTGACAACAGCTTTGACATCGTGTTCTCCCATGGCGTCCTCCACCACATCCCTGACGTTATAGAGGTACAAAAAGAAATTGCCCGCGTGCTCAAGCCGGGCGGACGCCTGATCATGATGCTCTATGCACGCCGCTCGCTCAACTATCTATTCTCCATCTCAGTCGTGCGCCGGCTGGGTATCGCCGTTCTCTACCTGGCTCAAGCAAAAGGAACCGGCATCATTGCCGGCCATATCGAAAACGCGCACAAGATGGGGCTATGGAAGTACCTCAAGATGTCCAATTTCATTCACGCCAACACCGACGGGCCATTCAACCCCTATAGTAAGGTCTACGATTTGTCCGCTGTCGAGAAGGATTTTCCTGGTTTCGCGCTTGAGAAGAGCTATCAGGATCACATGCATGCTCCCCCTCTCCCTGTATCGTTTCTAGAACCCCTTGCGGGTGTTCTCGGTTGGCATCTCTGGGTACACTTAATCTCAAGCAAAACATAGAGCAACTTCGCCTGTCGGAGCATGTCCGCGACGTGGAAGCGAGCAAGCATGGGCAACAACCGCTTGAGAATCATGAGCATTGTCGGCGCCAGGCCGAACATGATGAAGATCGCCCCGCTACTCGCCGAGTTGCGCCTGCATGAAGAAATAGAGCCGGTCCTGGTGCATACCGGCCAGCATTATGACTACAGCATGTCCCAGGTTTTCTTCGATCAGTTGCACCTGCCGCATCCCGATTACAACCTGGAAGTCGGATCAGGCAAGCATTACGCACAAACCGCAGAGATTATGCGCAAGTTTGGAGAACTCGTCGAAGCTCGACCGCCCAGACATGGTGCTGGTCGCGGGGGATGTAAACTCAACCGTCGCCTGCGCGCTGGTCGCCGCAAAGGAAAGAATTCCTGTCGCCCACGTAGAGGCGGGACTGCGCAGCTTTGACCGGACTATGCCTGAGGAACTCAACCGCATCCTGACCGATACCCTGTCAGACCTGCTTTTTACCACGGAGGAAAGCGCCAACCAGAATCTGTCGAACGAGGGAGTCGACCCGGGCAAGGTCTTCTTCGTCGGCAATCTGATGATTGATTCCCTCATGCGGGCCATGGAACAGCCGCGAGTATCCTCGTTGCGCTCGGAGTTGGGCCTCCACGCGCAAGCCTACGCCGTGCTCACGCTTCATCGCCCTTCCAACGTGGATGACCAGGATCAGCTAACGCGCACGCTTGATGCCATCGCCCAGGTTGCACAGCACATTCCCGTCGTCTTCCCAGCGCATCCGAGAACGGCGGGGAACATTGAAGAGGCACGAAAAGCGGTCGGTCTCAGAACGGTGAAAACCTGGAACGGCGGAGAAATCGCCGGACCAGGCCTGTGGATGATGCCACCCGCTTCCTATCTGGACTTTCTTGATCTCATCCAGCATGCGGTCATGGTCATCACGGATTCGGGCGGAGTCCAGGAAGAGACAACCTTCCTCGGCGTGCCATGCCTGACCTATCGCGACAATACGGAACGACCGGTCACCGTCTCCATGGGCACCAACAGGGTGGTCGGATGCGACCCTCGCCGCCTATTGGACAATGCCCTGGACGTCCTCGAGAACGGCGGCCCAGGCAGGTCTACCGTCTTGCGCCCCCCGCTATGGGATGGCCAGACTGCTCCACGAATTGTGCACATCCTCAAGGAGGCCTGGCAGCGCCATCCGCCTGCACCGCGGAGCCTGTGCCTCTGTGACGCAGAGCGCCTTAAACGAGTCCCCAAGTCTGACTCAGGGGCTGGAAGCACTGCGGAGATGGATCGAAACCAGGCAGTTTGCTGGATATGAGCCCTTTGACTTGCTCAACTCGCCCTACCTGAGCGGGGTCTGGGCACGGAAAGCCTTGCCCGCGATCCTTTTTATACAAGCCGGTAGGCGTTTCGCCAGTCTGCGACTTCGTCAAGCCTTGAAAATCCCCCCGAGCCGCAACCCCAAGGCCCTAGGTCTTTGCCTTTCAGCCTATTGCGATCTCGCGCAAGCCGGTTACGACGTCTCGGCTGAGGCGGAGTGGCTCAAGAACGAGCTGATCCGGCTCCGTTCGCCAAGTGAAGGGGAATACTGCTGGGGCTACGACTGGGACTACGTCTCGCTCCGCGGTAGCCGGCTGCCGGCGTTTGCCCCTAACTGTATTGCGTCGTATTTTTGCGGGACGGCCATGATGGAGATGCACAAAGTCTTCGCTGACGCGGACGCTTTGGAGATTGCCGAGTCTGTGGCCCGCTTTCTGGCTACCCGTTTGAATCGCTCCGTTGAGTCCGCGGACGAACTTTGTTTCAGCTATTCGCCTGGGGACAGAACGCAGATCTACAACAGCAGCGCGCTGGCTGCTGTTTTTCTGGCGCGCGTAGGCAGCTGGCGGGAAGACCAGGAGTATCTTTCCCTTGCCCACAAAGCCATGGTCTTTCTGCAAAGGGGCCAGCTGGAAAGCGGCGGATGGTATTACGGACGGCTGTGCCGGCAACGCTGGATCGACGGTTTTCACACCTCTTACAATGTCTGCGCGCTGCTCGACTATGAGCGGACCACCGGCGACCGGACCTTCAAAGACGCTATGCTCCTGGGGCATCGCTACTATCAAACCACTTTCTTTACCGATGAGGGAGCTCCGAAGTACTTCCATGACCGGACCTTTCCCATCGATATTCACGCCTGCGCTCAGGCCATACTGCACTTCATCGCATTTTCTTCGTTCGACCCGCGTGCCCTGGAGCTTGCGTCAAAAACCTTCCACTGGACGATGAGAAACATGGCCGCTCCCGACGGCGCGTTTTATTATCAGCGCCACCGCCTTTGGACGAACCGCGCGCTATACATGCGGTGGGGGCAAGCCTGGATGCTGCGCGCGCTTGCTAAATTGCTGTTGGCAAGGGCTTCGCCGGATCCGGTCCGGATCGCCGGCTAGTGAGATTTGTCAGGCCGGTTGGATTATGATGCAACCGGGAAGCAAAATGCGCATCTGGATCGATCTGGATAACTCGCCCCACGCCCACTTCTTCCCCCCTCTCATCAAGAGACTCGAAGAAGCCGGCTACGAAGTTCTGCTTACCGCCAGGCGCTTCGGCCAGGTGGAAGAGATTGCGCAATCGCATGGGCTGCATTGCGTGGTCATCGGCAGGCACCGGACGCCTCATTTCTTTGTGACGCGGGCACTCGCTACGGTCGTGCGGGGCGTGCGCCTTGCCTTGTACGGGCGCAAAAACCGTCCTGACATGGCAGTGAATCACGGCTCACGCGCCCAGGTGCTCGCCGCGTGGTTCTTGCGCATTCCGGTCATGGCTATTTACGACTACGAATTCGTCTACTCGGAACTCTTTTCGAGAATGGCAACGAAACTTCTCTTGCCGGAAACGATCCCCTCCCTCACCCTGGAGCGCCAGCACGTAAACATGAAAAAGGTAATCCGCTATCCGGGTTTCAAGGAAAACGTCTATCTGAGCGGCTGGCACAACTCACCCGGGGTAATGGATGAGCTGGAACTGGATCCCGGCCGGCTCATTATCACCGTTCGTCCTCCCGCCACTTGGGCTCATTACCAGGATCCTTTTTCCGAAGTTCTTTTCCGTGCGCTGGTGGAGCGACTGCGTGGAGATCGGGACGCACAAGTCATAGTGCTGCCGCGGACCCAGGAACAAGGAGAAAAGCTGAAAAGTTCCTACGGAATGCGCTCGGCCCCCTTCCGGGTTTCCGACAAAGCGGTGGACGCGCTCAGCTTAATGGCACATTCCGACGCCGTTTTGAGCGGGGGCGGCACCATGGCTCGCGAGGCCGCGATCCTTGGGACCCCTGCCTACAGTCTGTTTGCCGGCAAACCGGGAGCCGTCGATGCGGCTCTCGAGCGTGATGGGAAGCTGACCATCCTGAGAAAAATCGAGGAAGTAAGAAATCTGCGCTTCGAGAAAAGCGCTCGCTCCTTCCGCTTCAACAGTGCAGATGCCCGGACCGGAGAGGTGATCCTGCAACACATAATTGCCCTGGGAAGCTGACCGCACGGTAAGATTTTGACAGATAAGCGTCTGAAGTCGATTCTCTCTTTCAACGAGATCGCTGAGTAAACGGGCGCCGTCGCGGGATTTCAGAATGAGGAAGCTATCGTGAGGCAATTCATCGGGTTTGTGTTTCTGGCGACGAGTCTATCCCTCGTGGCTCAAGATCAGAACGGAACGTGGCAACCGGATCTGACTCGCCTGCAGACCTACACCTCGCACCGCGCTTCCAGCTCAGATCCAACCGGCGCCAATGCAGATGCCCGCAGGGTTGAGCCCGGCGCCTCCCTGACCCTGTTGGACACGGACGGACCGGGCAAGATCTCACATCTTTGGTTCACCATCGCGAGCGATGAGCCCTACCATCTAAAACGCATCGTCCTGCGCATCTATTGGGATGGCGAGGCAACACCGAGCGTGGAAGCACCGATCGGCGATTTCTTCGGGTTGGGCCTGGGCGACTACTACTCCTGGCAGTCTGAGTTGCTGTCGGTGGGAAGCGAAAACAGCCTCAACAGCTTTTTCCCCATGCCCTTCCAGCGGCATGCCAAGGTCACGATTTCGAACGAAGGCAAGCAGCCAATCGGCAGCCTGTACTACAACATCGACTACCAGACGGACTCCCATCCGCTGCCCATCGGCACCCTGTATTTCCACGCGCAATATCGCCAAGCCCAGCCAAACCATGGATGGACAAACAACTGGACGACCAACGGCGATCCGCTGGTGGATGACAAGCGGAACCTCAATGGAGAAGACAATTATGTGTGGATGCAAGCCAAAGGCAGCGGCCAGTTCGTAGGTGTCACCATGTCGGTTATGCAAAACCAGGATGGCTGGTGGGGTGAAGGCGACGACATGTTCTTTGTCGATGACGACGCGACCCCTGCGATTTCAGGCACCGGCTCGGAGGACTACTTCCTGGGCGCGTGGGATTTCGGAGGAAAGCCTTTCTCGTATCAGTTATACGGGGCGCCGGTAGTAGGCCCGGAACTGGCGGGCAGCAGATCGAGCGTCTACCGCTTTCATCTTGACGCTCCCATCCCCTTTAGGCGGTCTTTCAAGGCCACGATTGAGCACGGTCACGCCAATCATCGTTCCGACAATTACTACTCTGTTGCCTATTGGTACCAGGCAGAGCCACATGCCCCCTTTCCACCTCTGCCGCCAGTCGACCAGAGGCTGCCCGTAGTGCAACAGGTGGGGGGACCAGGAAACGCCAACGCGGTCAGCAATCCCGCGGGTACACCTGCGAAGCCCGCCACTCCTCCGAGGTAGTCCCATTGCTCCGCGATGAAGAGCGGGTTCTTAGACTGCTCGACGGTGAATTGGCAATCGTGCGGCTCCCGCCGGATGCAGCGATTCCCTGGTGGCTGAATTTTTCGGTCGAACCGCTAGTGTCTATCACTCGCACGGCGCACGAGCTGTCTATCATCTGCCCGGCTGGGGCAGTGCCCGAGGCAGTACCGTGCGAACCTGGCTGGAGGGCATTCACCGTTGATGGGAAGCTGGAGTTTTCAGCGGTGGGCGTTCTTGCGGCCATCCTCAATCCTCTAGCGGAGGCCGGCATCAGTATCTTGTCGCTCTCTACTTTCGATACGGATTACGTGCTCGTTCGCGTCGCCGTGCTGGAGGCGGCAAGGGCCGCGCTCCGCGAAAATTTTGCGTTGATCGAATGGAATCAAAGCTGACGGTGGAGGACCTATATGACAGAGAAACAAAGCTTCCAGCGGTTTCATGTGAATGAAGTCGCCCGATCCTTTCCGGATACCGCGGAGACCCTTTTGCTGGATACCTACCTCACGGATGAGGAGGCGGCCAGTTCGCGGGTGTTCCGGGTCTACCGCGAGACACCGGCGCATTACCATGTGGGCTCCGACGAGTATCTTTATGTTCTGTCCGGCAGAGGCACATTCTGGATGGGAGACGCCTCGAACGGAGCCGAGTTCGCTCCGGGCGACTTGCTCTTCTTCAAGCGCCGCGTTGTACACGCTCTACCCGCCATCCTTGAGGGGCCGGTCGTCTTTCTTGCCATCGATACGCCGAGGCGCGACCCCAAGGACATCATCTTTGTAAATCCTGCAGAGGGCACGCCGGAGACCTTCGTCCGCGCGATCGGATACTGATCTCCTCAAGAAACCCAGGCTGGAAAGTCGAGGTTTTGGCGGCCCAGCCTATGGCCGGTAGCGTCCAGGCATAGGCGACGCTGCCGATCTGCCGTTGGAAGGGGCGACAGCGGCTTCGCGATAGGCAGGGCTTAGTAATAGTTAGTTATTATCTAACCTCCTTTTTGGGATTGGCAAGGCCTTTCCCAGGCCACTCGGCAAAAGCAGAAACGACTGCGGAGGGAACGCAGTGGACGCCTTTAGCCTCCCTTTCTTGTGTCACCCTGAACCCTGACCGGGCTTGGCTATTTTTGAAAAGCCTGTAAAAAGTAGTTGCATTGCGCAGGGTCTTTAATACATCCTTATGGAACTTTACAAAGTAAATGTAGGCCGCGAAAAGCGCGCCTGCCGGCCCCAGAATCCCGCGCTTCTGTGAGGTTAGACATGCCATTTCTCCGAGAGCTGAAGAGATTCCTCGTTGTCCCTTCCTTCACTGTGCTGGTTGGCCGTTACCTATGTCTGTGTTGTCTCGGTTTGGCTGTGCTCGTCAGCACCGCTCCTCTGCGGGCTGATGTGACCGGATCCATTCTCGGTTACGTCCGTGACAGCTCCGGCGGTGTACTTCCGAACGCGACCTTGACCGTGACCCAGACTTCCACCGGCTATACCCGTACGGCCACTACGGATGGGTCGGGGCAATACACTTTCCTGGCACTGCCTCCTGGAACTTACCGCCTGACCGCTTCCAACGCAGGTTTCGAGAATGGAGTGGTTGAGAATATCAATCTCAACGTCAACGATGCGCTGAAATTCGACTTCGTTCTTAAGGTAGGCAACGTAAGCCAGACCGTCTCTGTCGACGCGAGCGCGGTTCAGGTAGATACGACAACGACCTCGATGGGTACCACGATCACCTCTTCGCAGATTCTGTCCATGCCGCTCAACGGTCGTTCGTACCTCGATCTGCTCGCGCTTCAGCCCGGAGTTGCTCCTTCGAATACGGTGAGCACCTATAACGATCGCGCGCCCGCTTCCGGCCTCTACGGCTCGTCCGGAAATGTCTCCACCGACGGCCAGCCTGAGTGGGCCAACGCCTTCCTGGTGAACGGTGCCGAGGTCAATGAGACCAAGAATATGGGCGCCGGCTTGATTCCAGACGCTGACTCGGTGGCCGAGTTTCGTCTCATCACCAACAGCTTCAGCGCTGAGTACGGCAAGTTCACCGGCTCCGTCATGAACACGGTGACTAAGTCCGGAACCAACAGCTTTCATGGAAGTGTCTTCGAGTTCTACCGCAACCAGAAGCTGGACGCGATCAACTACTTCGACACCACAAAGGCGGAGTTGAAGCGCCACCAGTACGGTGGCGTCATCGGCGGTCCTATCTTGAAGGATAAGCTGTTTACCTTCACCGACTTTCAGCAAACGCGCCAGAATGCGGGAGCGAGCACAGGGCTGGTGCAGGTTCTCAGCAACGATGAGCGCAACGGTATCTTCTCCGATGCCATCCTGGATACACCCGTCCAGGGCGACGCCTGGGCCGCAACCCTCCAGGCTCGCGGCGGCGGAATCATCAACGGTGCTGGAGGAGCATGCCAGCCTCCGGCTTGCACCCCGACTATGTATAACCAACTCGGTACGGCAGTGATGACCACGGACAACACCGGCGCTACGGTGCCTGGCCACAACATCTCCGCCTATATGGACCCCGTGTCCAAGTTGACATTGCCGCTCATTCCCGCGGCAAATCAGGCGGGCGGTTTCAACTACGAGGACTCGAGCCACGTGGGAACCATCGTCGATACCAACATGGCCGAGCGTATCGACTTCGTGAATCAAAAGACAGGAGACTGGTCGTTCTACTACCACTACGACGACGCGACGGCGGTCAATCCGGTCTATGCCCAGGCCACCACGAACCCGGGGCTGCCGACTCTGCCCGGCTTTCCGGCAACTGAACCGTCACGAAACCAGCTGTTCGTCTTGAGCAACACGAAAACCATCGGGGCGACTACGGTCAACGTTGCCCGCATCCAATTCTTCCGTAGCGCAGTTCACACGGCACAGCCTTCCACCTCGTCGGCGATCAGCTCCTACTCTCAGTACGGCATCAATACCAATGGCGCGACCGGTGGCCTGGTCAACTCCGGGCCTCCCGGATACCCCTCGTCCGTGCCGACCCTTTATTTCAACAGCTTTGCGATCGGCAACAACTGGCTGAATCTCTATCAGCCTGAAACGAATTACGGTGTTGGCGACAATGTCAGCAAGACGATCGGCAATCACTCGCTCAGCTTTGGGGGCGACTTCCGGTACTACCAACTGAATGCCCGCAACACCTGCGGACCGAATGGATACTTCAACTTTAACGGCGTCGAGACAGGGGCTGATGTCTCCGACTACTTTATCGGTGCTCCGGCCTCTTTCATCCAATGCTCCATCCAGCTGCTCGACAACCGTACCCGTTACGGTGGGCTCTTCATCGAGGATTCCTGGAAGGTGGCGCCCAATCTCACGATTAACGCCGGCTTTCGCTGGGATGTTGCCCGGCCTTGGAGCGATGTCTACGGACGTCTGACGACTCCGGTTCCGGGAGAACAGTCCGTCAAGTTCCCCAACTCGCCCCCGGGCAACCTGGTTCCGGGAGATCCGGGAGTTCCAAGCACCATCTCTCCCACCCGGTGGAGTAACTTTGGACCACGCATTGGTATCGCCTACGCGCCCTCCGGCGGCCTGTGGGGAGCTGCGGGCAAAACCAGCATTCGTGCGGCCTTCGGTCTCTACTACCTGGGCGTCGCGGATAATGGCAACTTCGGTATTCTCGGTGATGCCCCCTGGGGCCTCTATTGGGATTCGCCACAACCGGTGGAGTTCGGAAGTCCGTACATCACCCGGCCGACTGGTGTCTCGCAAGGTCAGCACTTTCCCTTTACCTTCCCATCGGGTCCCGGACCGTTTCCCAACTTCCAGTTTGGCAACCTCATGCCTCTCTACGTGCCCGGTTACTACAACCACAACAAGACCGACACCGCCCAGCACTTCAACCTCTCGGTCCAGCGGCAACTTGATAAGTCGACAGTGTTGACGGTGGCGTACGTGGGAACGCTAGCGCACCACATTGAGCATGCCGTGCCCTTGCTCTACGGCGATGCGTCGCTCTGCTTGTCGCTGGCGGGTTGCGGACCGTATGCCGAGGCTGGCGTCTACACGCAGAACGGCCAGACGATCTACGGCACCTTAGTGGGGGCGATCGACAACCAGACCATCAGCCCGAATTACCACAACTCCAGCGGGGGACCGGTTGTGGCCTTTGCCGAGTCAGAATACGTGCAGAACTCGGGAAACTCTAACTACAACTCACTGCAAGTTTCGGCAGAGCGGCGCGCTCGCGACGTCACTTACCTGCTTTCCTACACCTACTCCAAATCGTTGGATGACGTGGGCGCGCTTTGGGACCCTCGCGATCCCAACCGTGAACTACGGCCAATCGTCGTGGGACATGCGCCATAACTTTGTAGCCAGTTACAACTGGAACCTTCCCTTTGCCCGTTTCCTGGGACCCCACCGGTACAGCGACGGGTGGCACATCACAGGCATCAGCCGCTTCAACACAGGGTTCCCAGTCAGCCTGCAGAGTAGCGGCGATGCCGCTCTGACCAACATCAATCTTGACTATCCGAACCAGGTGGCACCGCTGCAGAAGTTGAATCCGCGTCTTCCTGGACATAACTTCTTCAACACCTCGGCCTTCGCCGGTAACCTCAGCTGCGGCTTTGAAGTTTGTGGCGTGACTGGCAGCGCGAAGCAGTTCCTCTTCCACGGGCCGGGATCGATCAACACAGACATGGGTGTGGAGAAAGACACGAAACTTACCGAGAGAACAGCCCTCAACCTGCGCATCGAGATGTTCAACGTCTTCAACCATGCCAACTTCACTGACGTGATTGGGAATGCGAATAGCAGCCAGTTCGGTCAGGCCACTAACACCGCATCCGCTCGCATCGGTCAGATAAGCGGCAAGATCATCTTCTAAGCGGTGCGTGTGCAAGGATGTGTTACAGATCACGCAGGCTCCCGGCCACCGTCGGGAGCCTGCGAATTGTTTTGTGAAAGAATATTTCTCATGAAAATGACCCGTCTGGCGTGGCTGTCTGCTGCTGTGTTTATGTGTAACCTCGCAGTTGGGCAGGCGCCTGCTAAGAAGCATCTGCTTGTCCTGGGTGAGGAAAAGGGATATCGCCACGAGTCGGTCTCTCATGCCATGGCGGTCATCGAGCATCTGGGCGAGCAGACTGGCCTGTGGGATACGACCATTCGCACTGACACTGAAGTTTTGACCAAGAAGAAACTCGAATACAACGCCAAGAATCTCAATGACTTTGACGCGATCCTGATGTTCACCGGCGGCGACCCGGAGATGGATGCGCAGCAGAAAGCGGACTTTCTCTCCTTTATCCATGACGATGGAAAAGGATTAATCGGGGTGCACAGCGCCGCAATCACCTGGGTCAAGTGGCCTGAGTTTGTCGACATGCTTGGAGGGGATTTCGATGAGCATCCGTGGCTGACCTTCGATGCGCCGATCATTGTCGAAGACCCCGCGTTTCCCGGCATGCAGCAATGGCCACATGAGTTCGTCCTTCACGATGAGATCTACCAGATGAAAGACTTTTCTCGCGATAAGGTGCGCGTGCTGATGCGTCTCGATCCCTGCAAGCTGGACCTTAAGAATCCCAAGGTGCATCGCCAGGATCATGATTTTGCGGTTACCTGGGCCAAGTCTTACGGTAAAGGCCGCGTCTACTACTCGACCCTCGGGCACCCGAAAGACAATTGGGACGATCCCCGGCTGCAGAAGATGTACACCGAGGCAATCAAGTGGGCGATGGGACTGGAATCTGCTGACATCACGCCGCAGCCTGCGCCGGCCGCCAATATGGCCTGCAAGTAGCGCTAAACTAATTTTGAGGGGAGACACCCATGTGGAAGTTGCTCGCTGTGTTATTGATGACTCTGGGAATTGCTTCGGCAGAGGAGGTTCATCCGACTCTTGCGCTCGGTTCTCCTGCTCCCGACTTCGCGCTCCCCGGTGTGGATGGTCAGATACACAAGCTGAGCGATTATGCGTCCAGCCCGATCCTGGTGGTGGTTTTTACCTGCAATCATTGCCCCATCGCGCAGATGTACGAGAAGCGCATCCAGCAGTTGGCGACAGACTACAAGGATAAGGGTGTCGCTGTAGTCGCGATCCAGGGTAACGATCCCCAAGCCATCCGCATCGACGAATTGGACTCTTCCGACCTGAGCGACACTTTGCCGGAGATGAAGATCCGCGTGCAGTACAAGCACCTGACGTATCCGTATCTCTATGACGGCGACACGCAAAAGGTGACGCGCGCCTACGGACCGCAGGCTACCCCGCACGCTTTCATCTTCGATCAACAAAGGCATCTTCGCTATGAAGGCCGTATCGATAACAGTTACCGAACGGAGCTGGTCAAGACTCAGGACGCGCGCAACGCGATCGATGCTCTGCTTGCCCACAAGGAAGTAGCGGTGAAACACACCGGCGTCTTTGGATGCTCCACCAAATGGAGCGAGAAAGCGGCCGGGAGACAGGCGGCGCTGGAAAAGATTAACGAGCAGCCGGTTACTGTCGAAATGATTTCGAAGGCGGAGCTAGCCAAACTGCGCACCAACCCTACCCATCAGATGATGTTGGTTGACTTCTGGGCGACCTGGTGTGGCTCGTGCATCGTGGAGTTTGCCGATTTGCAAGATACTCTGCGCATGTATGGCGCGCGCGATTATTCCGTGGTGACGGTGTCGGCGAATATGCCGGACGAGCAGCCAAGCGTATTGCGTTTTCTCCAGAAGAAGCATGCGACCAGCCGCAATTATCTCTTCGACTCGCAAGATACGGCTAGCTTGCAAACTGCGTTTGATCCCAAGTGGGACTCTGCTGTGCCTTATACCATTCTGCTGTCGGGAGACGGCAAAGTGCTTTATAAGCAGCTGGGCTCAGCAGATATGCTTGAGCTCAAGCGCATCATTTTGGCGAATCTGCCGTCAGACTACAAAGGTTTCAATCAATACTGGAAGAACAACTGAGCCGTCCGCGCATACTTTTAAAACTGTCCTGCCCATGAATCGATGGGTGCATCATCGGTTCGTGGTTGGGACAGAGCTTTAATTTGAAGCAGGAGCCAATGGAACAGTACGGGTGCCCCACGTTCGCCTGCAGCGTACGTGGGGCACCCGTCCGATTCCTATTGGGATCTGTTAGGAAACATATTGATTCTGGCTTCATGCTGTTCAGCTGGAAAGCATGCGCGACGATGCGGTATCAATCGCCAGGTGAATGGCTCCGTTTACCTGGGCGTCAGGGCCCAGCGTGCTGCGCAGCAACTTGGGCTGCACTCGCTTATCCCGCTGCGCGAGAATCTCCTGCGTTAGCTTCCACAAGGCGGGATGCATGCCTACGCTGCCGCCCAGGACAAACAGCGGGCAGTTGAGAACAACCGCCATGTTGTAGATCGCGTAGGCGAGTGTCTGCGCGGACCGTTGCAGAACCGTTTGCGCTAACGCTTCACCGGCAAGCGCGTGGTCAAATATCTGGGTGGCTACCAGGTCTCTCGGAAGTTGGGTACGATCTTCGCGCCAGATGCTTTGCCATTGCGCCTTGATGCCCTCGCCTCCAACGACACTCTCGAGGGCTCCCGGTTCCCCACTTTCCACTGGCTTCACCGAGGTTCCGGGGACGAGCATATAACCGATCTCGCCGGCAGACCAACTCATGCCGTGAAAAAGCCTTCCGTTGAGCACGATGCCGGCGCCGATGCCAGTGCCGACGGCAAGAAAGACAAAGTCCCGTATTCCTTTTGCGGCGCCGATCTTACTCTCTGCAATCGCGGCCGTATTCACATCGTTCTCTACCGCCGCCGGCACGCCGAGGCTGGCTTCCAGCAACGCGCGCAGCGGAACGTCTCGCCAACCCATGAGATAAGACGTAGCCAGCACGACACCCTCGTCCACATCCGTGACCCCGGGCGCCCCGGCCGCAAACGCGCGCAGACGAGCTTCGCGATAAAAGCTTCTGTTGTAGCAGCTCTTCCACGCCTTCTTGAATCAGGCGCACGACTACCTCCGGGTCACGAATGCCCGCGGTGGAGACCTTCCACTTGGCCAGGACCTCGCCGTTCATGCCGGCAAGAGCAAGACGCAGGCTGGTGCCTCCAATATCGGCGCCTACGACGTAGCCCGTCTCTGGCGCCATCGCTATCTCCTGCCGACTCCCACTGGCGCTGGAGGGTTCTTGTTGCCACATCGACTCAATAACCTCGGGTACGGATGAATTCACTGCTGGGCCTACCTTCAGGTGTTACGGCGCCACTACGGATTGCCGCGCGCTAATACTCTCTAACTCACGTCCTGCGGTCTCTGGAATGACAAAGCGCACAAAGACGAGGGTCAGAATGCAGAACACCCCGAAGATCACGAAGGTAAGCGAATTGCCCACGGCCTTGATGAGAGACAGAAACGTAAGCGAAACCAGAAAATTTGAAGTGCCGAAACTCAGCGTGGCGGCAGCAACGCCACGGCCGCGCAACCGCAAGGGAAATACCTCAGAGACAAGTATCCATGCGATAGGCCCGATACTGAACGCGTAGCAAGCGATGAAAGACATCAGGCACGCGGTGGCTATGATGCCCAGCGACTTGCCTAGCGCTGCCTGATTGTGGAAACAAATCGCAAGCACGAAGAGCGCGGCCGTCATGCCGCCGATGCCCGCATAGAGAAGAGGCTTGCGGCCCAGACGGTCCACCAGCACCAGGGCGATCACCGTCGCGAGTACATTGGTAATGGCAACCAGAAGCGTAGCGAAGATTGCGCTTTTATCAGAACTGATGCCGGCGAGCGAGAATATCTGGGGACCGTAATAGAGAACAGCGTTGATACCGGTCGCCGGCGTCAGCAGCATAAAGCCGACGGCGATGAAGAGCGAGCCGCGCACCGCCGGACTCCAGAGCGCGCTCCATCGACGCTCCATTTTCGTCAGCAGGCTGACGCGAATGTCTTCCAATAGCAGTCTCGCGCCCGCCTCATCTGTATACGACTTGAGCACGGATTCGGCTTCAGCCAACCTGTTCTGCGCATACAGCCAGCGAGGACTCTCCGGCACTGTAAGAACCATGAAGAGAAAAAGCAGCGCGGGAAGTAGCCCGAAAGCAAACATCAGCCTCCATCCCTGCGGTCCGGCAAACCAGTAACCCACCAGATCGGCCACGGCAATCCCTGAGGTGAGGGCAAACTGGTATAAGCCGATAAGCATCCCGCGCGTTTTCGGGGGAGCAAGCTCGGAGACATATACGGGCGCCGTAACCGAAGTGAAGCCAACAGCCACTCCGAGCAGCGCGCGCGCAATGAACAGTACGTAGACGTTGGGGGATAACGGCGCAAGGATGGATCCGGCGATGAAAAGGACTGCCCCCCAGATCAGCGTTTTGCGTCTGCCGATGCGATCGGCGATGGTGCCGCCTACCAGCGCGCCGATCATCACGCCGACGAGCACCGAAATGACCAGGACCTCCTGCATCATGGTCGAAAGATGGAACGAGTCGCGCACGAAGATCAATGCGGCGGCGATGACACCCATGTCAAAGCCGTAAAGTATGCCTCCCAATCCAGCGATGAAAGAGACCCTCCGGATGAAGGCCTGATTCACGTACGGCTGGCTAATGGATGGGTCGTTCAATACGTTTCACCTATGCCGAATGATAACCTTTAACCACGGGGATTGGGCCCCTCTTTTTAACGAATCTTTTCTAACAAAGTGCGGTTTTCTTTAGTCGAGGAAGGTGTCATGGCAGAACACAAAACGGAAGCGCCGCGCTGGATAGCCGGCATTGAGCCGGCTAAGGAATTGCTCACCGCGACGGGAACCCAGATCCTGGAAATCGAGTGCCGGGAACAGCCGGAACAGCTTCGCCGGCTACTCGAGGCATACGCGGGCGATTCTACCATTCAGGCTGAGCTCAAGAAGTTTCGCGAACTGGCTTTGAAGAAGGGTCCTGTGTTGTTTATCGGCATGGGCGCTTCTTATTGTTCTTCCATCAGCGGATCGGTGCTGCTGCAGTCGCACGGGCGCCTCGCATTCTCGGTCGATGCCGGAGAATGGCTGCACTATGCGTCCTCGGTATGGGATGACGCGGCGCTTTCTGTCCTGCTTACCACCTCCGGGGAGAGCGCGGAATTGGTGGAACTCTTCAAGCGAGGGGGGAACCGGGCACTGGGCCTGATCTGCAACAACCCCGCGAGCGCCTGCTGGCATCTGGCGGAAAACAAGCTTCCCATTCTGGCGGGACCGGAATACGGCAACGCTACCAAGACCTACACCAACGCTACGGCGGCCGCCATCATCCTGGCCTCTGAGATGGTAGGCCGGCCATGGCAGCAGGAGGCCGAGCGCGCGGCCGAGGTTTTCTCTGCTCATCTGGGTCCCATCTTTGCCATGCGCGGCGAGCTGGAGAGATTCTGCCGGGGCGCGGCGAATACCGAAATCATCGGCCGCGGCGCGGCGTATGGGGGCGCCTTCATGAGCGCGCTCTGCATCCGCGAAATGAGCGGCCATCGCGCCGCCGCACACACCGGCGCCGGCTTTAAGCACGGACCCAATCTTGATGTGGACGCATCGCACGTCGCCATCATCTTTGCCCTTGGCCGGGCCGCCGAGCTGGGCATCAAGCTGGCGCAGGAATGTAACCGTCGTGGCGGCAAAGTCGTGCTGGTTTCGAGCGATGAGCACAACGCCACGGACAAATTATTTCCGGTGAGGATCGAGGCTGTTCCAGAACCCTGGGAGGGCATCACATCGCTGCTGGTCCCGCAGGCATTGACGCTGGCAATGGTCGAGCGGACAGGATGCCGGCTTACTCCGCGCTTTCAGTACGGCGTAATGGAACAGTAGCTGTGCGGGCGAAGGCTAGTGCACTCAAGTCTGGCCCGATCTGCCCCATGAAGTGAAACCACAGGTCGCTTTCTACGCTCCTCCGGATTTGCTTTGTATCAGGGCACGACTTTAGTCGGGCCGTACCAACGCCACCGACGAGGGCTTTAGCCCCTGTGGGCAAGCATTTTGTGAAGAATCGGCCCATAGCAGGGGCTGAAGCCCAATTCTCCCCCAGTCCTTCACGGCCCGACTGAAGTCGTGCCCTGATACAAAGCAAATCCGGAGGAGCGTAGAGAGCGACCGTGGTTTCTTACCGTCGCCCTATGGCTCGTGTGGCAGGGTGAGGGTGGGGTTCTGATCAAAGAAGTTGACCGGGCGAATCAGGAAATCGTGCCAGAGCGTCGGCATCACCGGCCAGTCTTCCAGGCGGACAACGTGATGAAAACCCAGCGTGTACCAACCGACAATATCTGTGTTCTCGATGGAACGATTTGCCTTGGTCCACTCCGGCAGTCCGCGAAGCCCCTCGTTATTGGTGACATAAGTGCCAGCAGCATAGCGCTCGTCGGGGCGGTAGGGCGTAACCCACATCTGGTGCCCTGAAAAAGCTCCTACGCGCTGCGCTGGGTCGTCGAGCGGGATGCTCGAGACCGCCGTGGCTCCGGGCATGATCTCCCATCCGGTAGGGTATCCACGCGCGTCGTGCTGCGTTGGGTTGATGAAGTGCCACATCGCTGGATGACGCAGATCGAGGTCAAGAATAGCGTCCTTTTCCTTATGGGCGATAGAGGACTGGGCGGCCCAGATGATCTTGCGCGAATGGCCGGAGAGCGGCTCCTGCACCAGGCGGTCAATCATAAAGCTGTTGTTCGGGCCGTCGACGTCAAGATCGAGCCGGTAAGAAAAATAGTGATCGTGATTAACGGCCAGCAGGTTAGGCGCAACCAGTGTGCCGTGCTCCAGCTTGCCGGGCTCCTCGCCCATGGAGTGCGCTACTGTTTCCTCCTTCACGCCTTTGGTCTCGACGATGCCGGTCGCACCCACCGCAACCCGGATGGTGCCATCCTGCTGGAATATCCAATCGAGCAGGTAATCATAGTTTCCAGCGACCGCGGCCGTGCGCAGCACCAGCTCGCGGCTGGGGCGGGCGCTGATCACATCCCCTTCGAGGTGCCTCCATGCCGGGCCGTCAGTTGCGTGCTCGAAGAGGCATGCCAGTTGCGGCTTCAGAACCGGAGCGCCCGCATCAGAAGGCACCAGGCCGGTAAAGTACTGGGCATGGGCCGGGCAATCGTCCGGACCGACGGGCTTAATCAGGCCACCAAGAAGAAACTCTCCGGCATCGACAAAGGCGCGGGAGTCCCAGCCCGCGTCGGAATCCATGTAGGGCACATACATCTCTGAGAGCGAGCCCTCGTACATGACGGAACGCAGCCGGTCTCCATCCTGGTAGCGCACGAGATTGATCGACGGGACCAACGCGAGGATCCAGGCGAAAACGAAAATGCCAGTTCTGCCAAACGACTTCGCCGTTGTCGATCGTATAGCTGGGCCCAAGGGGCTGGGTCACGACCAACGGCTTGGTCCCTGCGCGCGGCGTAGCTTCTCCTTCTTCGTAGTTGATATCTCCCGACGACATGGGAACAGGATCGTTATCGATTACTTTGAGGACCTTTTCGCTGGTAAGGTCGGCGAGGATATATACCCCTTCGATCGCACGGCCCCAGGGATGATACACGCCGTGTGAATCGGTGCAATCGCCAAAGCCGATACGGCCGCTTGTCTGCTCGGGAAAGATCATCCACGTGATGGGGATAGGCTCACAGCGCACACCCGAAAGATCGGTGACCCCGTGGCGCTTGAGCGCGGCGATGACGCGCGGGTCTTTCTTGACCACGTCATTCATGGTGTCCAGCTCTGACTCGGTAATAGGGGCCTGCACGCCAGGAACCTGATTCCAGGACTCGAGCTTGTGCGCCGCGATGTCGACCCGGGCCTCGATGGTCTTGCCCTGGTCCTCGAGGATGATATCGGCCTCGCGCGGGATGGGGTCGCCCTGCTTCCAGGCCAGTACTTTGTCTTTGTCCGGCTCGTGCAGCAGCACGCTGGAGAAGAGCGTCTTGTCGGTCAGGTGGCCGCTCTGCTCAAGAACATCGTGAACAGTCCAGTATTCGTCTGTGGTGAGAGCATCGAGCGGATGGTGCGGCACCCTGGCTTGCGCACGGAGCGAAGCGGTTCTAGCGAGGAGTGCGGCGGAAAATGCGATCAGGCTGTAGAGAGAAGTCTTGGCACTCATCTAGTGGTAGGTTATGTCCTCGCAGACTGGGGCCGGGGCGCGACTCCAAATCGTAGCACACTTCATAATCTTTAGTTACAATGATCGGCGGGCAGGGCAGCTTCTGATTTTGTCCAGATGGTATAAAGGGGTGGTTGAGTTTTTGGGCAACGGAGAGGCCGCTTGCCCACTTTTAAGCCCCCTGGACCCACAACGCCGTAATTTTCTCCCATATTCTTAAGTCGGTTTTCTTTGAAGAACGAAAGTATTCCGGTCGGCAGGCCCTCACTTCTTCGCCATACCAACGCGCTTCGCGTCCTGAAGCTCCTGCGCGAGAGCGGTTCCTGTTCGAAGGCGGACTTGGTACGCGCTTCCGGCCTGAGCGCTCCTACGATCACCAACGTGGTGGGCGATCTGTTGTCGGCCGACCTGATCAAACCTCTGGGCGAGGGTGAGTCCAACGGGGGCCGGCCTCCCGATATGATTTCGTTCAAGGCGGAGCGTGGTTGCGTGCTCGCCGTGAAGATTACTGCAGACAGCCTTTCGTTCCTGCTCACGGACCTGAACGGGCGTGAACTGGACACCCAGATCATCCCGCTGGCCAATCGGAAAACAACGCCCGACGCCATTTGTATCTACATCGGGGAAGAGGTGCGACGGCTACTGCGCAAGCATCGCAAGAAGCGGGATCAGTTGCTCGCGCTGGTAGTGGGTGTGCCGGCCATTACCAACGTGGATGAAGGTGTCGTGCTGTCGATCAGTACGCTGGAAAACTGGCGTTCCGTCCCGCTCCGCGCCAAGCTGAACAGAATCGTGGAATGCCTGGTCATTATTGAAAACGATACCAACCTGGCCGCCCAGGGCGAGCGATACTGCGGCGCCGCGCAGGCAGAAGAGACCTTCATCCTGATTCATATCGGCCCGAATGTGGGCGCGGGGATCGTTCTGGGCGGCCAGATCTACCATGGATCACAATGGTCCGCGGGTGAAATCGCCTACCTCCGCTTGCCCAATACTTCGCGTAAACGCCCCACCCTTCATGAGTTTGGTGAGCTGGATACGTTGCTGACCAGTTCGGGAATTCTGGAGAGCTGGCAAGAGGTAAAAAAGAAGCCCGGCCCGGATGCAGCGGAGCTGGAGAAGACGGACGCGTTAGCGGTTCTCGATCTGGCGCAAGCCGGAGATGCTCGCGCCGAAAAGATCGTTCAGCACCGGGCTAGCATCGTGGCGGACATCATCGTGAACCTCTCGCTCATTTTGAATCCCGGCCTTATTTTGTTGGAGGGAGAAGTGGGCAGCCATCCCGCGCTCATCAGTGCGGTGCAAAAGCAACTGCAGGAGAGCGAGTTCGCGGTCACCAAGATTGGAGTAGGTAAGCTTGGGAACACATCCGTGCTCTGGGGAGCCATCGCGATCGCTCTGGAAATGATTCCCTCGGTATTGCTGCCCCAGCCATCGAGCTGATGAACCTCAAGGCAAAGTGAAGGCGACATACATGCTGCCGGACGGGGCCTTTGGATCTTTGCCACCACCGCTCGCGATCACCACATATTGCTTGCCATCGATCATGTACGTGGCAGGAGTCGCAGTGCCCGCAAAGGGCAGGACGGTTTCCCAAAGCAGCTTGCCGTTGCTACTGTCGAAGGCTCTGAATTTCTTGTCGTGGACCGTCGCCGCGATAAACAAAAGACCTCCTGCGGTGATGATCGGGCCGCCATAATTCTCTGACCCGGTGTTGGTCATGCCCTTGGCGGCGAGGTCCGGATATTCCCCCAGCGGAATCTTCCATAGATAGCGTCCCGTGTTCAGATCGATTGCGTTGAGTGTTCCCCAGGGTGGAGTGATCGCGGGGTAGCCTTCAGCATCGACAAAATCTCGCGACCCCGTGACCTCGTACTTCATGGTCGTGCCGTCAGCGGCGCTGGAGTAGATCGCTCCCTTGTCCGGATCCGCTTCAGCAACTTGTGCGGCTTGTTTGGTCAGAAACTGGATGAGAGCGCGCAAGTGCTCGTCGCGAAGGTTGGGAAAGGATGGCATACGGCCGCCGCCCTGGGAGATCTTGGCTTCGATCTGTGCGGGGGAGAGACGCTTGCCCACGTCGACCAGGGAAGGATAGTTGGGGGGCGAACCAGAGAGATCCTTGCCGTGACAAAGGCTGCATTGGTTGTGGTAGATTCTCTCGCCGGTACTTCCTGTTGGATGATTCTCGGTCAGGCCTAGAACACACGCCGCCTCGTTCGCGTTCACGTAGATCACGCCGCGAGTTCGATCGACTGCCGGCCCTCCCCATTCGGCGCCGCCAAGAAAACAAGGAAAGACAACGGTCTCCTGATCCAGGCCGATGGGTAGAAATTGCCCGCCACTGCGAAATGTTGCGAACTCCTTCACTGCCCTTGCGTGCGCTTCCGGAGTGCGCGTGGTCAGTAGATCCTGGGTAAGCATCTGCCGGGTGAACGGAGCCGGCATCGTGGGTGACGGCTGGGTGGGCGCGGTCACTTCCCCAGGAACCTGGCTCGCAGGGTAAGGCCGTTCCTCGATGGGAAAAAGCGGCTTGCCGGTGGTGCGATCGAAGAGATAGAGAAATCCCTGCTTGGTTGTTTGTGCGACAGCATCGACACAGCTGCCATTGTGTCTTACCGAGAGCAGCGCCGGGGGCGACGGAAAGTCGCGATCCCAGACGTCATGATGCACCCCTTGAAAATGCCAAAGGCGTTTGCCGGTCTTTGCGTCGAGCGCGAGGAGGGTGTCCGCGAAGAGGTCGTCGCCCACCCGATCCGCTCCGTAGAAATCGAAGACCGCGGAGCCGGTGGGAACATAGACAATGCCGCGCTTTTCGTCCAGCGCCATCCCAGCCCAGTTATTGGCCGCGCCTGCTGTCTTCCAGGCCTCCGGGGGCCACGTTTGGTAGCCGAATTCGTCGGGATGGGGGATGGTATGAAAGCTCCAACGAAGAGCGCCCGTGCGCACATCGAAGGCGCGAATGTCTCCAGGAGGAGAAGGATAGGTCTCGGGATTCCGGCCGCCGACGATGATCAAATCCTGGTAAACAATGCCGGGGTTGGTGAGGTCGATCGACTGCGTAAGGTAATCTCCGCGAAGACCCTTGCGCAGATCGATTCTTCCCTGCTCGCCAAACGAGGGAATGACTTTGCCCGTTTGTGCATCGAGCGCGTAGAGATAATGCGTTACGCCGGCCAGGACTCGACCATGCCGGCCGTCAGTCCAGTAGGCGAGACCGCGGGACGGTTGCTTGCTGGGCACCCCGGCATCAAAGTTCCAGAGAAGCTTACCGGTTGAGGCCTCGAGCGCAATCACTTTTTGCGACGGGGTATAGGCGAAGAGCGTCCTCCCGACAATGATTGGGCTTGTTTCCAAGCCGCCCTCTTCGGCCGCATCGAACTTCCATGCCTCTTTTAGCTTGTGTACATTGCCTCGATTGATTTGCGATAGAGGAGAGTAGTGGTCGCCTTCGGGCTGGCCGCCATAGACGGGCCAGTCGAATTGGCGAGGCAACGGATTGGTCTTGCACGCTTGGGCATGCAGGACGGCAGATGCCGCCATCGCTACGGCGAAGAAAGAGGCAAGAATCCGGTTCATTATCGACTCCAAACTCTGCCCTAACCACGAAACCGATGGGTGCCCCACACCCGGCATTTGCGTGGGGGAGAGGCGCACCGCAGGTCCCTCGGCTTCGCTCGGGATGACAAATCTGACCTTTGTTTCAAACCTTGAGACTTGTTAGCGGATGAGGGTTGGGCGGTTTGCCCTCGCGGTCTCCCGCATCTGTTCATTATCGACTCCAAACTCTGTCCTAACCACGAAACCGATGGGTGCCCCATATCTCGCTCGTTTTCGCGAGATGTGGGATTCCACGAACCTTAACCGTTTTTTCGTTAATGCCGCATCGAGCCTAAGAAGTAGTAAGGACAGAGCGGTGGTATCCCATATCTCGCGAAAAACGAGCGAGATATGGGGCACCCATCGGTTCATCCGCACAAGGAAATCGCAGAGGTTAGTTTTTGCCCAGCAGCCATGTGGTTGCATTCTCAATGAGGGTGTTCTGTATCGGGCTGGTGAAGATCTTATCCCCATGGCCCATATTCATATAGAGCATCTTGTACTGCGTGTTCGTCCACACTACCGGAATGTCTCCGTCCGTCAAAAGGCTCTTGATGCCCAGCGGGTAGTTTGCAGGGTCAAGTGTCAGCAGCACATGGATGTGGCTATCAAGACGAGGGCTGGGCTTCCAGCGATACCACTCATTCGTGGGCGAGACAAATGTTTCCGGCAGATTGCGGGTAACGGGACTGGCCCGGTCGTCCACAATCAGCTTCGCCGGCAAGGGCGGCCAGCTGTTGTTGTCAAAGACGCCTCCACCAATAAACGTCATAAACCACGGCCACTTGGTGGTCTTGTCGTTGTATGCGGATACGTGAAAGCCAAGCCAGGCGCCGCCTCCCTTCATGTATCTCTCAAATGCCTCTCGCTCCGCCTGGTTATGCGGAAACTCGTTGAGCCACACAACCAGCTGGTAGGACTTCAGATTTTTATCATTCAGATCTTCCCAATTGGTCGTTGCTTCCAGCGCGAAGTTGTCTTTCTGGGCCAGCGTCGCGAAGAACCGCAGAGCATCCAGTGCGAAGAGAACATGGTCGTTTTCTACGTTCAGCGAATAGAAAATCAATACCCTTGGCTGCGAAGCCTCCTGGGCGCCGCCGTTACTTGCCGACAGCATGGCAACGCACAAGGTCAGCGCGAGGAAATACATCTTCACTGGCCCGCACTCCAGAAGATGGCGTTCCGGAAAAGCTGCGTGAAGTCTTTGTTCTGAAACAAGTCCGGGTGATGACCCATGAAGATATAGATGTTCCTGGCCTTGACGTGTTCGTTGGTCCAAACCACGGGATGGTCTCCCATGGTGATCATGCTCTTGGGGTCGTAGGTCGACTCATCGACACTGGCCAGAACATGAACGGTCGAACGATTGGACTTGCTCCAGGTGTACCACTCCTCCTGCTGCACAACAAAGGAGGAGGGCAGCCCCTTGGTTGCCGGATGATTAGGATCATCCACTTTCACGGTCGCTGTAGCGAACTGCGCGATGTAGCTGGTGTACCTGATATCCCCCATGAAATGCGACCACCATGGCCACATCGGGTACCCATCAAAATCCCCCAGCAGCATCGCGTGGTGAAAACCGATCCACCCGCCGGTGCCGCGCGTGATGTAGCGTTGAAAAGCTTTCTTGGCTACTGGAGTCCAGCGATACGGTGGGTAGTTGAGCTGAATGAATAGCTTGTACTTCGCCAGGAAGGCGTCGTTGATGGGATCGGTGTTGGTGATGTAGTCGACGGCAAAGTCATTCTCATCGGCCAATTGCTGCAACCACACTTTGGCCGCGACCACGAACTCATTGTGCGGCGTGTTGCCGGATTCTGCGATCGCCAACACTCGGAACTTCACCGGGTGATTCGGAGTGTCCAGAGCATGCGCCGTGACGGCTGCGAGCGCAACCACGAGAAACGTAAGCGACTTCAAAGACAAGTTCTTTAATACGATCATCGCGTAGCCACACCTCGAATCACCGTAACGTTGTTGCTGCTGAAATTGGCGACGTAGACCATGTGAGCCAGCGGATCGATCCCGAAAGCATAGGGAATCGCACCCACATCCACCTTCACGACCGGAACATTCGACTTGCCGTCGATCACGGTCACTTCGGCTGTGCGCTGGTTTCCTACATAGATCTGATCGCTCTGGTCATCAATCGCGAGTGCCTGCGGATGCGTCCCCAAACTAACGGTCTTGCTTACGGAATCCGTAGCCTCGTCGATCACCGCCATGGTGTCGTTGCCATAGCTCAGAACGTAGGCCTTCTTTGTTGCGGGATTTACCTCTACCGCAAAAGGAATAGACCCCACGTCCACGGTAGTCGTGGCATTGGTTGCCCCCTGGATGATTGTCACGCTGGCGCTGTCTTCGTTCACCGCATAGATTTTGTCTGACTTGGTGTCCACTGCGATTGCCCAGGGATGCTTTCCGGCCTGTACGGCAGTGGTAGTCCCTGTCGCCGCATCGATGACGGTTACATCCTGGCTCCCATAATTGACCGTATACACCTTGTTGGTTGCAGGATTGAGGACAATACCGCGGGGACCCTGCCCCACCTGGATGGTAGTGGTTGCGTTGGTGGCGCCATCGATGACCGTCACGCTGTGCCCAAAATTGTTGGCCGCGTAGACCTTATTGGTGGCTGTATTGACCGCGAGCGCCTGAGGATAGCTTCCCACATGCACGGTTGCGCTGACCGCATTGGTGACTCCATCAATCACCGAGACCGAGTCCGCACCCGCGTTGGTTACGTAAACCTTGTTGGTTATAGGGTTGACCACGACAGCCTCGGGACGATCTTCCACACTTACGGTGGAGGTTGCGTGTGTCGTCCCGTCGATAATGGTCACTGAGCTGCTGCCGTGGTTCACCACGTAAGCCTTGTGCGTTACCGGATTCGCCGCAACGCCTATTGGAGTGGTGCCTACGGGCACAGTCGCTATGGCCGTCTGTGCCATGGACATCGGTGAACCGATGGCGGTGGCGAGGATAGCTATCGCTGAAGGAAAAAAGCACCTCATTTTTGCAGCCAGTAATTGTTTAGCCCGATATAGGCCGAAGGTAGATTGGCAAGAATCGTGCGGCGTAGTTTAAGCGTGTCGACCAGCGCGTCGGTTTGATATAAGACGTTGCCGTCTGCATCCAGCAGAATCGTGTAAGGAACCTCAGGGCCAGACTCCCACTTGGGATCGAATGCCTTCTGCAATGCGGCGGTGTTGTCTGAGTCGAAGAGCAGGTTGCGGCTGGTGGCGTGCGTCTTGTTCAACCACTGCGTAACCGCCGGCTTTTCACCCGGCTTGTCCGTCGATACGACCACCAGTTCGAAGTTGCGATCGCTGTACATCCGGTAGATGTCCTGGATACCAGCGAACTCCTGCAGGCAGGCACTGCATTTTGTCGACCAGAACTGAATGAGCCTGACATTGCCATCCGCATTCGTATGCAGAGACTTCAGCGCATCCGCTGAGACCATCTCCAGCGAAATAGGCTGCGCATTCAGCTTCTCCATGAAGGCCACGTTGGCGGCTTCTTTATCGCTCCACTTGGTGGAGCAACCGAAAGCTCCCGTGTGTTTGACCGCTACCTCCTTATCCGCCAGCAGCGCATCGATCGCATCCAGCGCATAGTGCCTCTTGACGAACTCAATGCGGTAGCTGTCATCGATCGCTCCTTCATAGCGCAGCTTACGCTGCTGGTCGAAGATGAAGATGTGCGGAGAGGCCTGCGGGCCGTAGGCTTGGGAAACACTCTCCGTCTCTCCGTCGTAGAGGTAGGGGTACGGTAGATGCTTGTACGCTACCCTGATCTTCATCTCCTCCAGGGTGTCGCTCACGTCAGAAGAATCGAGTTCGTCGATGCGGATGGCCTTGGGATCGTTGGGGCTGATGGCTACGACAGCCACACCTTTGTCTTTGTAGTCGTTATAGAGCTGGGTGACCCGGCCCTCGTACATCTGCGCGTTGGGACAGTGGTCGCAGGTAAATACCACGACCAGAAGCTTGCTGGACGCGTAGTCGCTCAGCTTGTGAATCTTTCCATCGACGCCGGGCAATACGAAGTCCGGCGCTGGCGAACCTAACGGCAGAATCGGATGCTCTGCGGCAAAACAGGTGAGCGGCAAAATCAGCAGAGCCAGCAAACTCCAGATCGCTTTTTGCTTAAGTCCAGAAGATGTTAACATTCCTCACTCCTCTACTAGGCTCCGGAGAATCCATATTTCCAGGCGAACGCGACGTTGGTACGCATGTCGTCCCGGACATCGTCGTCCCCTTCCTTCTCGTACTCGATAGCGACCAGACGGCGAAAATTCTGCCGGTGCAATTCCGCTTCGACTTCGGGGATTTTAGCGATCCCGCTTCCCAGCAGCACGTTCTCCCCACTGCGCACGGCCTTGACGTCTTTAAGATGAACCAGGTTCAAGCGCGGGGCCAGCTTGCGGACCGCATCCACCGGATCGTATCCGCAGGCTGCGAAGTGGCCTGTATCGGCTGTGGCGCCGCAATTCGCCGAAAGGGGTGCGAGCGCATTGAGCACGTCTTCGGGGCTTTCATAGGGAAACTTTACGCCGGGAAAGAAATGGTTGTGGATGGAGAAGGTGAGGCCGGCCTCGGTAACGCTGCGATCGATGTGCTTGAGCAAGTCACTGGCGGTTGCGTCGCCGGTGATGTTGTGCGCCCCCAGCAACTGCGCGAATCGAACTGCACTGGCTACATCCTGCTCATTTTTGAGTGTGGCCGCATAGTAGGAGACACAGCGTATGCCCGCCTTGTCGAGTTTCTCTCGCGACGTTCGCACCAGCTCGTCGCTGGGATGGCTCATCACCATAAACTCGCCCCGCGACATCTCGATCTGTTGGTTGTGAAGACCGTTGGTGGGCAGCAGAATCTCCAACTGCGCCATCATGTCGTCGAAGGAGAGCGCGTGATAGCTGAAGGTGCCGATGCCTATAGTCAAAGGCGCTAACGCGTAAAGAGGCAAGGCGTTCGCAGCAAGACATACAGCCGTGGTCTTAACGAAGGTTCTGCGCGTGATCATAGGCGGAAATTTACTGGGTACGTGAAGCGGTTTCGTTTGTGGGAAGCGGCAGCAGCTCTTTGGCCGGCGTGGCGGCCGGAAAGGCTACGTTGAAAAAGCAAACCATCATCTCATCGGAGCTTTGCTGGCCCCAGGTGACTGTCTTGGTAGGATCAGGATTTTCCGGGTTGTTCGCCGAGTTATCGTAGTGTGCCGTGCACTCGATCCTGGTGCCCGCGGGCAGCACAATCGGTTTTGCCAGGTTGTACCACAGCTGCCAGCGCCAGTTATAGTGCGGCACGTTGAGGATGGCGCGCGTGTCGCCGTTGGGAAATACCAGCCGGTACGACATATCTTTGCCGCGCATATGCATGTGGGGATGCATACCCAACAGGGTCACTTCACGGCGTACGGTAAAGGAGGCATCCACGCGGTAGTTGGGATCTCCCGGGGGAATCTTGAATTTCTCATTGCCCGTGGACAACGTCATCACGCGATCTTTTGGGGGCTCTTTCGCCAGCACCAGCCCCACGTTCGCCTGGTCTGTCGTGGCTTTCCCTTCAGGCATGTAGTGCACTTCGAGCACAATGTCTGAGCCGGCCGGAATCAGTTTTGCCTGGCCGGGCTCAAACATGTCCGGCGGCTGGCCCGGAGCGTAGCCCACCAGCCAGTCATTGGGCACGTCATCCTGGGGAGCCTTTTCCCCTGTCTTGGCGGGCGGAGCCTCAAAGAATTGTTCTTCCGGTTGTCCCTTGAAATAATTCGATCCCGGTTTTCGAACATAGGCGACGATATGGTGCACGACGGAGCGATCGCTCGGCGCGGCCTCCACATCCTGAACCCACGTGTCCTTGGTAAAGCCGGTGGGCAAAATCACGTACTGGTATTCCAGGATGCCGGTCGCTGGAATAGGGAACGGCCGGGGCAGCTGGAAGACCTTGTCTGGCTTGGGAATGGTCCATCCGGCGACGAAGTCGAGCGGCGGCGGCAGATCTTTGGGGTCGCCCTTGGGCGCACCCGCATCCACCCAGGCGGCAATGGTATCGATCTGCGCCTGGGTCAGCGAGCGGTTATTCTCAAACTTCTCGGTGTGCCCATCCTCAAACCATGGCGGCATGGCGCGGGTGACCACCATTTGCTTCATCGCCAGTGCCCAAGGCCGCGTATCTTCATAGGTCATCATGGAGAAAGGCGTGCCTTCTCCCGGGCGGTGACAGCCTTGGCAGCGCTGCTGCAAAATCGGTGCAACATCCTTGGAGAAGGTCACGTTCGATGGATGGGTGACGGGAATTGTCGCAGCCGGGTCTGGCGGGTGGCTCGCCATGCCGGCCATTTGCCCCAACAGGCATGCCGCGGTCGAAAGCTGCAATGCTAATATCGCCAGTGCCCGCTTCATGCCGACTCCCACTCGTTTGATTAATTAGGAACGATTCATTAGTATGTGCGCATCAAGTATGGACCGGGTGCAATCCGCCAGGCAATCTTTTTTTGATTGAAGGATAAATCGCAATGAAGCTCTTGCGCTATCTCACTGTTTTTTGCGCGCTGGCAGGCACTGCCTATGGGGAGATGCCCAACTTCTACAAGTCGGTAAACAGCGTGACCTGGCTGGTGCAGAATGTCGACCTGGCAAAAAAGGGTTGGATCGCGCTCGGCTTGTCTGACATTCAGGAATACCCGGATGTCGTGCTGACCGGCAAAGACCACGGCAAGCCAGTGAAGATGTGGGCCTGGGAGATCACCGGCCACCTGGGAAACCTGACCGTGAACATGATTCAGCCGGCAGAAGGGCAGCTGAATGCCTGGAACGAGTTCCTGGGCAAGCATGGCGATGGGATCTTCTCCATCGTGCACGAGGTGAAGTCCCAGGCGGAGATGGAAAAGGAAATCAAACGCATGCATGGTCTCGGCGTCGGCGTACTGCAGCAGCTGAGCCTCGAGCGGGACGGCAAGCGAGTCACCTACACCTACTTCGACACCGAGCCGCAGGGTAAGTTTGTCCTGGGTCTGGTTTACTGGCCCGGGGGCGCGCCCGCTCCAGGGCCGCCGGGAAAGGTTTCTCACCTCGCGCCGGTGGTCCGCGAATTGGAGCCCGTCTCCGCCTACTGGCAGAAGCTGGGCTTTCCCGCATTTCGCATGGAGCATGCGACTCCGCGGCAGGATTCTACCTACCGGGACAAACCACTGTGGTTTGCGTTTGAAGTCGGCTACCAGAATTACGACCAGTTCAGTTACGAATGGATCAGCGCGCCCGCGACGCCCCCCAACATCTACGCCGACTTCCTCAAAAAGCACACGGAAGGCATTCAGCATCTGGGCATGCCGGTGGACGACTTGAATCAGGCGGTGGCCGAGTATGAGAAGCTCGGCTATCACGTATGGCAATCCGGAGCATGGGGGGACGTTGGCAAGAAGGACTCTGGCCAGTACGACTACATGGATACCGACTCCATTGGCGGCGTGAGCGTGGAGTTGATTCACGCCTATAAGTAGGCTAAGGTTTCACTGGAGGCCGCGCCATCTCCATCGCCCAAACACCGGCCGGCCGCATGTACATGGAGGCGCGGAAGTTCCCCGTGATGTCCCAGGCCTCCGGCGTGCGGAACCAATAACCTTTGCTCTCGTAAATCACGTGATAGAGACCCCAGGCCGTCTTATAAGCCTGGTCGTTCATCCCTTCGCTCAACAGCAATGCCGCAAAGCCTAAGGTCGTTCCCGCCCACACTTCCCTTGCCTGTTCGTTGTTGATGATCGAGCCATCCGCAGCCATGCCATTTGCCGCGCCCATCTGCCCGCCGGCAAACTTCATGACGTTGTAGTCGAATATCTTCTTTGCCGCGGAGAGCTGCATCTCGTGCGGAACCAGGTCTCCCAGGCCAAGCATGTTGGCATACCACTGGCCGGCTAGCTGGTCTGCCTGGATGGCGTTCTGGTTTTCGCTCTCCGTGTCGTAGCGGAAATACTCACCGTTCCAGAGCTTGCTGATGTAGGTCTGCCGGGCCTTCTGAAAAAGCTGGCGATACTCGTCCGCCGTGACCTTATCGCCTAGAATGACGGCCGTCTCTTCGCCTGCACGTAGAGCCGCAAGCCACAGCCCGCCGGAGTAAGCGCTCACCCCGCGCACGACCCATGAGTCGTAGGTCTGATCGGGATAGCCGCTGTTCTCGGGTACTCCACCACCGTGGTCGAACTGGCGCAGATAAGTGATCGCTTCTTTCACCGCAGGCCAGGTCTCGCGCAGAAACGCCGTGTCCTTTCGCCCGGTAAAGACGTAGTCGCGATAGATCATCAGGACAAACTTTGAGTTGAGGTCTTTCCAGTCGTTGGTATCCTGCCAGCCGGGCTGATTAACGGCAATAAAGAGATCGCCTTCAGGCACGCCGAGGTCGTGAGGCACCGCGCCCTTCTTCTTCCGTTTGTGCAGAACGGGCTCCCCTGTCTGCTCGGTTTTCCAAACCCACAGGCCCTTCTCTGGCCACTCCCGCGGCACCGTATCCGCAAACTCCCGCAGGACCTGCTTGTCTACGTCTGGCCAGAACTTCAGCAAAGGGAGCGAGGCATAAAACCGAACATCCAAGGTGCCGTAATAGGCGTAGTCAAAACACTCCAGCAAGCGCAAACGATGCTGGAAGCTTCTTGTCTGTGCCCACCTGCCGGCCCCAGAAGGTGCCTCCATCGGCCAGAGTGTAGAGCTCGTTAAAGAGCATGCGCCGATACCACAGCGGTTTGCTCTCGTCGTTTACATAGGGCGCCTGCCAGGTGTCGATGGCATCGCTCCATCGGGCGGCATTCAGCAGCCCGTCGCGCGCAATCGCCCATGCATTGGTGCCTGTCGTGCCATAAAAATCCGTGTAGCGCCGATTCCATTTGCGTCCCTGGCCGAATTGCACCACGGGGAGGTCCCACGAGATCACCATGGGAATGATCTTTTTCTCTCCCGGTTGCAGCGTAAAGCGCAGGGCAATGGCGCCGGCCAGCTTTTCGCTGTCGCTGACCCAGGAGGTCTCGCTGTTGGCGAGCCGTCCATCTTTGGCGAAAGGCGCCCAGACGGCCTTGCCGTCTCCCTGCGCGAGAAAAGTCGTCTGGTAGGTGACTTCAACTCCAGGGGTTTCGAGGGCAGCAATCGCAAACTGGCCGTCCCACTCGTTCAGTCCCTCATCGTCACGGCCGCGGTCGAAGACGATGCCCTTCATTGTGCCGGCCGATCCTACCGCTTCACTGGCAAACTGGTTGTAGTTGCCCTGGTTCGGCGTGCCGTTGAAGTCATGGGTAAAGGTGCGAAACCATCCCCCCATATTCGCCCAGGAAAGAAGCACAGAGACGGTTACCATATGGTCGGTGGGATTGTCTGCATGCCAAAGGTAGACCGCCACCGGATAGCTGGATTCGCGGTAGTTGTTGGGGAGGACAGGCGAGAACTGCTCCAGCACCACATGCGCGGGAAACTTCTTCCACTGATAGTCGTACCAGGACTTTGGATATAGGGCGGAGTACTCCCCAGCGCCCACGGGATAATCCCAGGCCCAACTTGCCAATTCGCCCTTATTCGGATGGCCGGTCATCAAGACCTGCGCGGTGCCCTGCGGATCGCCCTCCGACTTCTGGTACATCGCGAATTGATTTACATAGACGGGTTCATACTTGTGCACACCGGCCTTGATGTGCCAGCGGGCGAAGTCGCCGCGGTAGGTACGGGAAAAAGTGCCGGCGCCCATACCGCCAACCGGCGCTCCCTGCCAATAGCCGTCGTCAATGTCAGTGCCATTCTTAGCTATCCCAGGAGACTCAAGCGGGAGGCCGATGGGGCGGCTCCATGCGGCCTTCGGTATCTCGTCGCCGGCGAATGCTGCCGATGCACACGCGACCAGGAAGAAACACACGACTGCCTGCAGCCACAATTTCTTGGTCAAGAATCCTCCCGATCAGGCCGGTTCCCAAATAAGCTTGGCGTTGGTAAGCTCTCGAGCGCCGAGCGCCCCCAATTCCCGGCCGACGCCGGAGCCTTTGACGCCGCCGAAAGGTGCTCGGGGATCCGAACGGACAAAGTCGTTGATGAACACCGCGCCGGCCTCGATCTGCGCAGCCACAGCGTTGGCATGGGCCGCGTCCTTGCTGCACACAGCCGCGCCTAAACCGAACTCCGTGTCATTGGCCAAGCGGATCGCCTCTTCGTCAGTCTTGAATGTGAAGAAAAGCGCGACTGGACCAAAGAACTCTTCCCGCGCAACCGGCGCGTCATGGGGCAGATTGACCAGCACCGTCGGAGGATAGAAATAGCCCGGTCCATCAAGAGACTTGCCGCCTGTGAGCACACGCGCGCCGGCTGCCTTTGCCTCGGACACTTGGCGCTCCGTTGTCGCGCGCAAGTCTTCGCGAGCCTGGGGACCTAGCTTGGTGTCTGGCAAGAGCGGGTCGCCGACCTTGAGCGCTGATGCCTGCTCAACAAAGGCTTGGATGAAAGCTTCCGCAACTGGCTCGGCGATGAAAAAGCGCTTGGCCGCAATGCAACTCTGCGCGTTGTTGGAGTAGCGCGAGGTCACGCCCAGCTGCACTGCCTTTGCGATGTCGGCATCCTCAAGCACGATGAACGGATCGGAGCCGCCGAGTTCCAGCACCACCTTCTTGCCGTGCAGGCCGGCTTGCTGCGCCACAGCTCGTCCGGCCGCGACGCTACCCGTCACCGTCACTGCACGTATGCGGGGATCCGCGATAATAGCCGGCACCGCGCCACGCTGCACAGAGAGATTGACGTAGAGCCCTTCAGGGCCATCGGCATCTTTCACCAGGCTCTCGAGCGCAAGCGCGCAGCCCTGCACGGTCTCAGCATGCTTCACCACCACGGTGTTTCCCACCAGCGCAGTCGGGATGAAGAAGCGCAACACCTGCCAGAAGGGAAGATTCCAGGGCATGATGGCAAGGATCGGACCAAGCGATTCGTAGACAACGCGGCCTGGAGTTCCCGGAATGGGTTCTGGCTTGATATACGCGGCGCCCTCCTGGGCAAAATGAGCCGCGCCGAAAGCCGCCTTTTTCACCTCGCCGCGCGCCTCACCGATTGGCTTGCCCATCTCGAGCGTGATCAGCCGCGCATACTTCTCCACGCGGCTTTCCAGCAGCTCCGCAAGGCGAAGGAGAAAGGCTGTCCGCTCTGAGAGTGGCGTCCGCGACCAGCGTTTCCATCCGTCCCAGGCGCTCTGCAAGCGCAGCTCAACCTCGTGGGCGCTATGCTCCGGATAGGTCCCCAGAAGCTCTCCAGTAGTTGGGTTTTTCGATTCGAATGACATAAGACCTCTTCCTAAAACTGTTCAGACTAGGTACACGTGCTGAGAAAACGATCAACACAGGTAGCGAGCACTTCCTCGCCCGGGCGCTTCCACCAGTTTTGCGCGGAGAAGATCTCGACCTCCTGCGGCCCGTGGTATCCGGCGCTTTCAATCAGAGAACGGATGGATCGCAGGTCGATCACTCCATCGCCCATCATCCCGCGGTCCAGCAGAAGATCGCGTGTCGGCACCAGCCAGTCGCAGATGTGGTGAGCCAAAATGCGCCCACCGGCGCCCGCCCGCATGACCTGCTCATCCAGCTTCGGATCCCACCAGACATGGTAGACATCAATAGCGACACCCACGCCGTCACCCAGCAAATCACAAAGATCGAGCGCCTGCTCCAGGGTGTTAATGCAAGAGCGGTCGGCGGCATACATGGGATGCAAGGGTTCGATCGCCAGCGGCATGCGGCTGGCGCGCGCATGGGGCAGGATCGCGGCTATGCCGTCGGCCACCATCTCGCGTGCGGCGCCGATGTCGTGCGAATCTCCTGGCAATCCTCCCACCACCAGCACCAGGCAATCGGCCTGAAGCGCAACCGCCTCATCAATCGCGCGCTTGTTGTCATCGATGGCAGCAGCCAGGCCCGCCTTGTCTGCAGCGGAAAACATGCCGCCGCGGCAAAGCCCGGTCACCCGAAGCTTATTGGAGCGAACAATTTCGGCTGCTTCCGCCAGACCGGTCAGCTGCACCTGGTCGCGCCATGGCGCAATGGCGGTAATACCCTGGGCTAAGCATGCGTCCACCGCCTGACCCATCGTGTACTGCTGGCGCACGGTGGCCAGATTGATGGATAGATCGCGGATGCTCACGCTGCTCACACAGTCCCGCCCGTGGCGTCGGCAGACAACGCCGGCACATCCACCCAGCGACGTTCAGCCCAGCTCTTCAAGCCGAGCTCGGCCAACTGCACTCCCTTCGCTCCTTCAAGCAGGTCAAAGCTCCACGGCTTGTTCTCCACCACGTGACGGATGAAGTCCTCCCACTGGAGCTTGAAGCCGTTCTCATAGACCTGGGTGTCGGGCACCTCGTCCCACTGTTCCGTGAACTTCATCGTCTGCGGAACGTCAGGATTCCAAACCGGCCGCGGAGTGTTCACGCGGTGCTGCGTGTAGCACCGGCTCAAACCCGCTACCGCGGATCCATGTGTTCCGTCGACCTGAAAGGTCACCAGGTCATCCCGGCGTACCCGCACCGCCCAGGACGAATTGATATGCGCGATCACGCCGCCCTCCAGCTGAAAAGTAGCGTAGGCCGCGTCGTCGGCATCCGCCTTGTACACTGCCCCGCTCTCATCAACGCGTTGCGTGATGTGGGTTGCGCCAATGCAACTGACGGACTGTATCGCGCCAAACAGATTGTCCAGCACATAGCGCCAGTGGGGCAGCATATCCAGAATGATGCCTCCCCCGTCGGCTTTACGGTAATTCCATGAGGGCCGCTGCGTGGGCTGCAGGTCGCCCTCAAATACCCAGTAGCCAAACTCACCGCGCACGGAGAGGATGGGGCCGAAAAAGCCTGCGTCCTTCAGCATGCGGAGCTTGCGCAAACCCGGCAGATAGAGCTTGTCCTGCACCACTCCACTCTTCACGCCGTGCTTGCGGGCCAGGCGCACCAGGGAAAGCGACTCCTCGAGCGTTTCCGAGAGCGGCTTTTCACAGTAAACGTGCTTTCCGGCTTCGATCGCGCGGGTCAGCAGAGGAACACGCATCTGGGTCGAGCCGGCATCGAAAAAAATGGCGTCCTCGGGATTGGCGAGCGCGGAATCCAGATCCTTTGCGACTCGCTTGATGCCATGGCGCTCCGCCAGGCTCGACACCTTCTCCAGGTTGCGGCCTACGAGGATCGGGTCGGGCATGGCCCGGTCGCCATTGGATAGCGTCACTCCGCCCTGGTCCCTGATAGCCACAATCGAACGGACCAGGTGCTGGTTGTAGCCTATCCTTCCGGTGATGCCATGCATGATGATGCCGATGCGCCGACTAGACAAGGTCTGTTCCGTCCCCTTTTAGCAGTTTCGCAATTACTGTGGCCTGACAAAGATCGCGAGGTGTGGTTTTCCTTGACAGAAAACCACGAAAGGGCCTCTTGCTTCGATCTACACCAATCACGAAACCGCTCTTAGTTTCTAATGTTTGTTTCATAAGCCGCGCTGGTTCGTCAACTCCGTCTACAGATCTGCACACGTAACCCTACACGATCAGGGTTAAGCCAGCAGCTGGTTCACGGCACGGTCCGATTCGGCGATGGAAGCGCGGTGGTCCATGATTCCGGAAAGATCCGAATTGGCGAAGGCGATTTTGCCGAAAGGAGCGCGCCTCATTACCTCTCGCGGAGCGATCTTGCCCTCAGATCCAAAGAAGAAGCCTGGCTGGCCGCAAAGATATGCATGGCCCCAACGATTCACGATGATGCCGGCAATATCCCGCCGCGCATCAAATCCGCTGCGCGCAAACATCAGCGTCATTTGCTCACGAATCTGCCGCTCATATTCCGAGTAGGGTATGCTCAGCAGGCGCATTCTACCCCGCGTGCACTGCTGCGGCAGCGGAACCCCCGGCTCGGTAAACGTGATTTTCATACGGAGCACGGTCGGATCGTCAGGGGTGACCGTGGGCGGAACGTCCCCAAATACGGCAACTTTGCGGACTGCGAGCCAGGGGTAGACCCCTTCGAAACACTGGCATTCCGTGATCCCCATCTTGGCCATGAAGCGCCAGTTGCGTATCGCAACGTTGATGACGGCGCAAGGCATGCGGTAGAACTGCTGGTAGGCCTCGCGATAGGTATCCGGCAAGTCGGAGATAGTCTTCGCGGTGGTCCAGCCGGCGGACATCACCACCGATTTTGCGTGTACCGTGTGCAGGCGGCCATCGACCGCATAGCTAACCCGGACGCCATCGCCCTCGTGCCGCACATCCGCCACCGTTGCACCCAACCGTATACGAACCGGCTGGCCTTCGCGGTCAAGCTTGGTAAAGTCCACCGGTCCCAGGCACATGGCCGCCAAGGTGTTGGGGCCGGGCATCGCCTCAGGAATCATCGCTTTCACAATGAAGCGTGCAATGCCGGTGTTTCCCCCGGGGAATATCTGCTCGCCAACTTCGTTCTTCCAGGGGAAAAGCACCTCTGGAGCGTAATACGCGTATGCGGTGTTCTCGTCGGCCGAGGATCCCGCCCAATCTGCGGCAACCGGCATATAGCTCCGGATAAATTCGCGAGTCAGTCCGTCGCGCTGCATCAGGTGGTCTTCCAGGGTGATGCGGTCGAGTGCCCGCGAAATCTCATCGCCGTCGACCTTGGGTGGAGCAAAGGTTTGATTCCCTGCGCGCGCCCTCAGCAACTGTTGCCTGGTCGCTTCCGGGACGGGGGCACCGGCCAGCTTCTTACTCCATGGATCGTAGAGCCAAAACCCCTCGGGATGCCCGAAACGCGCTCCAAAAAACATTCCGGAATTCTTGCTGCCCCGGGCGTAAGGAAGGGTGTTCACATCCAGCTCAGGCTGGCCGCCGCCCCATTTCTGGTACTCCAACGGCTTACCGTCAAAGCCGATCGAATCGTAAAACCTTTGCGTGAGCGAAGCCGGAAGGGAAGGAAAGTACGTGGCCGAGCCCTGGCCTGCGATCAGACGGTGCCCATCCACCATAAATTCATTCCGGCGAGCTTCCCCACCGAAAATCGAGTGGTCTTCCAGCACCAGGCACCGTTCCGATCGCCCGGTCTTTTCAGAAAAAAGATGAGCGGCGGCCAATCCGCTGATGCCTCCGCCCACCACCACGCAGTCGAAGGTTTCTCCGGTTGATAGTGCGTTTTTGAGCTGGCCGGTATACAGCGCATCGCGAATGCCGTGGCCCGCGGTCATTACGGCATGGGTATTGCCGTTTGCTGTGGCGTAATCTCCCACGCCGCCGTAACCGTCCCAGTCTTCCTTGGCCATCATGGCTGGCGCGCCCGGGGGGTCGGCGAAGGGGCGCCCGTCGAGGAAATCTGCGCGCGCCATCTCCGCATCCATGCCCAATGCGCGATCTGCTTGCGAGCCCTGCGGTTTTTTGGGCGGCTGTTCCACTTGGTTGTGCCCTCCGGGCGAGCTGCGGTGCTACACTGCGACCACTGTACTATAGAACGTTTCGTTACAAAGTTTTACACCGAATCGATATCCGGGAGCCCAACTTCCGTTCGGAGGGTAGACGATGAAGCGCAGACGGTTCCTTCAACTGGCCGCAGGTGCCGCTGCGGGAGCGGTGGTCCAACACTCCCCTGCCCTGTCTTGTTCCGCGGGGCAATTCTCTCACCCCGCGGCAGCCGATGTGCTGTCGTTAGCAGTGGGCGATCCGGCCCTGCCTGCGATGGACGCATCTCATGCTGGATTTGGCGCCGGCCGCCGTTCGGCCGCTGAACCCGACCAGTTGATTGAGATGCTGCTAGAGAAAAACAGCGATGGCATCTATCAATGGACCGTCGATGGACGATCCCACCCGGCCGAAGCTCTGTTTCTGCAACAGGGCCGGCGATATCGACTGCGTATGATGAACGCGACCGGTGGAGTTCACTCCGTATCCCTGCGCCACCACAGCTTTGAACTCGCGCGCATCCACCAGGTCCCGGTTTCAGAAATCTTTAAGGACACCATCCACCTCGGACGCTACAACGTGGTTGAAGCAGATCTCGTCATGAGCCGCTCAGGCCCCGTAATGCTGCGCTGCCCGAGCAGTTAGCCGTAAACTAGAGCAACGGGAAGCAGTGCGGCCACGCAAGGCCCAAAGCTGAAGAGGTTCGTAATCCGCATCGACTCCTCCGAATCCAGTCGCGATGGTTCGCAAAGAAGAGCATCCCTCCTATGAAACCGACCGAACTCACAGACAACCGCTTTTCCCGTCGACGCTTCTTCCGCTGGACCGGTGGCCTCGCCGCCAGCTTTGGTGTCGCCAGATCGTTCGCCTCTACGACGAAAGAAGAAGTGACAGGGGAAGACTATTACGACAAGCTGGGGGTGCCGACGATCATCAACGCGGCGGGCACCTACACCACTTTAACCGCTGCCTGCATGCCGCCAGTAGTACTGGCTGCCGTGCAAAAGGCAGCTCTCCACCCCGTGCGCCTGCATGACCTGCAAACGAAGTCGGGTGAGTACATCGCTCAGCGTCTCAAGTGCGAAGGCGCCGTGGTGACCTCGGGTGCCTCGGGAGCGATCACACTCGCCACCGCAGCGTGCCTGCAAAATGCAAACAACATCTCGCCCATGGCCATGCCGCAAGCCATCGATGGCCTGAAGAACCAGGTGATCGTTCAGCGGGCACACCGCTACGGTTACGATCACGCAATGTTTCTCTGCGGCGCACGTGTGACGGAGGTGATCACTCTTGACGACTATAAGCGCGCCTGTGCCGCCGGCAATGCCATCATGACCAATTTCTTCAACGCGGCGGAAGAAGAAGACGGCGAGGCCGGCACCGCGCAGATCGGCCGCGAGGAATGGCTGCGCGTTGCGCACGAGCACAATATCCCATGCCATATCGACGCAGCGGCGGATATGCCGCCTATTTCCAATCTATGGAAGTACACCGGCATGGGCTTCGACCTGGTTTCCTTTTCCGGCGGCAAGGGCATGCGTGGTCCGCAGAACGCAGGTCTGCTGCTGGGCAAGAAGCAACTCACCGATCTGGCACAGCAGAACAACAACCCCGGGGAGGGTGTGGGCCGCGGCATGAAGGTGGCCAAGGAACAGATCGTTGGCATGGTGGCAGCCGTCGACTGGGTTCTGTCGCATACAGAGGAATCGATGCAGGGCGACTATCAAAAACGCGCTGATCTGATCATCGCGGCGGTCAAGGGGATACCCTCCGTCACCACCGAGACGGTCGTTCCCAGGATCGCGAACCATGTCCCGCATGTGCTCATACGCTTCGATCCTTCCGTGCGAGGCATAACGACACAAGAGGTTTTGACGGCGCTGCGCGAAGGCAAGCCCTCCATCGAACTGAACCCCAATAGCGGACAACCAGCTAACCAGGGTATCCCGTCGAACGCAAACACACTCGTGGTCGGGGTCTGGATGCTGCAGCCGGGCGAAGATGCGATCGTCGGCCGCCGCATTCGCGAAGCGCTCACCCGCAAGGCATAGTTAACCGTCAGGTGCCTACTGGAAACAGGGCGCTCCAGGAAGGATCCAGGTAGAGCCACCTTTGGCTGCTGAACCAGCTCGTCGGTATATCAGGCACGTGCAGCAAGCCGTGGCCGCTCAAACAGACGAGCTCGGTCCCATTCCAGGCGAGGAAGTTTCGTGAGAATTGCCCCACTCGCGCCGGATTGGTCAAAGTGCACAGGCAGACAGGACACCGCCTTCGCTGATCGCGCAAAGCCCACCGGAACGCGAGAAGCAACGCCCAGAATGAGCTGAAGACCTCAAGGAGTTCGGACGTACCAATAGACATGGAGCTACTCGAGTACGCGAGGTCGAGCGACCCAAAGTAAACGATCGGAACGATCAGAATGAACTTAGCGGACAGAAAAGCCCAGCGGCGGACTCTTGTGGTCCAAGGGACCTGGTTGCTATGCGCCGGATATTCTCCCAGCGGCAGGGACGTGGTCGCAGGCAAGGCCAGGCAGGCAAGAAGCAGGGCAAATGAAAAGATCGACCATGGCTCCCGAATGCATTCGGCGAGGGACTTGCACACGAACCAGTCATAGCCGCCCTCTTTTCGAGCAACATACATTTGACGCCGGCCGCTTGGCCTAGCACGGAATACCGACGGCGAGGCATGGGCGAGTACGTATCCCTCAGTGTCAGGCTGCAAGGTGGACAGATGCCGGTCATCCTCGAGCAGCCAGAGACCCGTCTGGCCTGGAAGCCGCCAATCCTCGTCCTGGATCACCCCCGCAATCATCGCCTGCTGCCCATCCACCTGGAGTATGTGACCAAAGACGTGAGCATCCTCGTGGAAGTACTTGAGCCACGCACTCCGGCTGAGGACCAGCCTTGTGGGGTAGTTAGCCATGCTTCGAACTTCAAATGAGATGGGAACTCCCAGCAGCTCGAAGAGATTTGAGCTTGCACGAGCGATCGGGAGGTCGATTGAGGAATCCGTCCCAATGTTAAGCCGCTTCGCCGCCAATCGATAGAAGGCAAGACCGGTAAACAAGTGTCCTGAGTTCCGCTTCCACGTTTCATAGTCTGAGAATTCTACGGTTGGGTAGGGTGCGCTCTCGAAGCCACCGCGTGAAACCATCACCAGGTCGTTCGCATCCCGGTACGAGTTCGGTTGAAGCACCTTCCAAACGCTGGGGCAGTCATACGCAATCAGCAAGCTTGCGACTGCCAGGACCGTAAAAATCAGGATGCAGCGCGACGGCATTCCTTGCCTGAACCACCGGCGCGGCGCCGAAGAGCCATGGTTTCTCCTCAGCCAGAGCGCGTCTTTGAAAGCACCGAGACTGAACGCGGTTATTTCCTCTTTCTGATGCAACGCCGCGGGCCCATCGTTCTGATTGCAGATGTGCCAAACATGCCAGAGCTCTGCGCGCCATTCTTCGAGCCACTCCGCACGGGCTTTCCTGGGCACCAGGATTGCTGCCATCTTCAGCATGCCGGTGCAGACAAAGAGTGAATGGGCCAGCCCTCGCATCTTCATGCGTTCTCGACCTCGGGAGATGGGATCAGCTTGGTGAGAAGCGGGTAACGCTTGGAGGCGGTGTCGAGGATCGTTCGTCCATTGCGGGTGAGTTTGTAGTACTTTCGCAACGGTCTTTGCTCTGCATCCGCAATCGACTGGCGCTCCCAGCGAGAGACAATCAAACCGTCCCGCTCCAATCGACGCATCGCCGGGTATACGGTTCCGCTGGGAAGACCCGTTACCTCCATCACGCTAAAGCCATAGATATGGCCGGCATGGATCGCTTGCAGAATCATCGCAGCAGTGTGCGAGAGTTTAGGTTCCCCTGCCATGAGCGCATTATATCTATGTAGCAGACTACTTGACAATTCATTAGGTAGTTTGCTACATAGGTAGTCATAGGATCGCTTCGGAGGGCCCAATGCTCGAGGTAAACCACCTTTGCAAGCGATATCGGGGGATCCCATCGATCGAGGACATCAGCTTTCGTGTCCGGGCAGGTGAGATTGTCGGCTACCTCGGACCCAACGGATCGGGAAAGTCCACAACGGTAAAGATCATTACCGGCCTGCTTCAACCGAACGAGGGAAGCGTCCTGTTTGAAGGCAAAGATATCCGTGAGGATATGGTCGGCTTTCGTAGCATCCTCGGCTATGTTCCCGAAGAGGCGCACGTCTACACCTATCTGTCCGGTTTGGAATACCTCCAGCTGGTGGGCAGGCTGCGCGGCCTGGGAGAGAGCGACATCGAACTCAAGGCCACCCAGATGTTGAAGCTCCTGGGGCTGGAATCCTGGCGATACTCGCCCATTTCCTTCTATTCAAAAGGGATGAAGCAGCGTGTATTGATTGCTGCCGCCCTGATGCACAACCCTAAATTGCTGGTATTCGACGAGCCTCTCTCCGGACTGGACGTCGTCTCCGCGCGGCTCTTCAAAGACCTGCTGCAGGAACTTGCCGCACAGGGCAAGGCAATTCTCTACATCTCACATGTGCTCGAAGTGGTAGAGCAGGTCTGCGACCGGGTCATCGTGATTGCCAAAGGCAAGATATTGGCCGACGCTGCGCCAGCCGAGCTGGCAAAAGTCATGCAGCTGGCCAACTTGCAGGACGTCTTTGCTCAGTTGGTTCAGCAGGAAGATACTCGAGTCTTGGCCCGGCAGCTCGTCGAGGTTATGAGGGTGGGTGATGCATAGCCAATCCCGTGTGCTCCCTGGGCTCGCGGATGACTCCTTCCTCTCGTTGGCAGGACAGAAGCAGTTCAAGCTTCTGGTTCGACATCTCCTTGACCGATTTTTCAACAACGAGATCGTTTCCGTCGACGGGGAGACATTGCCGCTCATCATGACGGTCGCCTGGGCCATCGCCCTTCCGACCCTGGTGGCCACAATCTTTCTCTTCCCTGCCTATCACGCCTTCAGGCCGCGGCCTCCCATACCACCCTTCTGGGGCCGAGTCGCCGACCATTATGGCTTCGTGATGTATTCCTGGGTTGTCATGGGCGCAATCACCGCATTTGAATGGGATCTTCTGGTTCCCAATGTGTTGGATGTCTTCGTCCTTTCGGTCTTGCCTATTGCGCAGCGAAGACTTCTCCTGGCAAGAGTAGCGGCCATCCTCACCTTCTTGGGGCTTTTTCTGATCGGCACAAGCTCACTGGGAATCATCTTCTTCCCCCTGGCTACCGAGCCGTCCGATGTGCCGCGAGCTTACGCCGCTCACTTCGTTGCTGTGACAGCCGCCGGCCTTTGCGCTGCGTCCCTGGTCTTGGCTTTGCAAGGATTGCTCATTAGTCTCCTGGGTGCACGGCTCTTTCGCGCAATCTCTTCTTTTCTTCAAAGTCTTGTCATGATGGTGCTCTCGACCGTCTTATTTATGTTCCCGGTTTTTTCGCGGTCTCTTGAGGCATTGATCCAATCCGGAGGCACAGCCGTGCGCTGGTTTCCTCCGTTCTGGTTCCTCGGTGTCTACGAATCTATAGTGGGAGGTCAATCCGCCTTGCCGGCATTCACCCGGCTCGCGCATACCGGCTACCAGGCAACAGCTCTGCTGATGGTGCTCGCAATCGTCACCTATCCGCTTGCGTACGCACGCAGCACACGTCAAGCCGTGGAAGGCTTCATCGCACCCAATACAAGGAGCCGGCTCGTGCAGCCTGCCATCCGCGTCCTGCATGCGACGCTGATACGGACTCCACCGCGGCGCGCCGTCTATCACTTCATAAGCCAGTCATTGTTTCGGTCACAGCGTCACCGCCTTTACCTTGCAATGTACGCGGGGATAGGCATCGCGCTGGCCTGTGTGTGGATCGTCGTCTTACGGGTCGAGGGCGGCCATATCAGGATCGCCATCTCGCCCAGCGGGGTACGCCTGGCAGTCCCGGCACTTACCTTCTGGATCGTCGCCGGACTGAGCACCTCGCTCCTCTCTCCCGCCGATCCGGCAGGAAGCTGGGTCTTCCGGCTGATCCACGGTAAGCCCTCATCGGAGCACCTGGCCGCTACCAAACTTTGGGTGTTGCTATGGGCAATCGCCATGACCCTCGGCGCAGTTGCCATTTTGCAAATCATCTCCTATCCCGAACTGCGGGCTCCGAGGGAACTGGTTACCCAGGTCCTGGTAGCGGCAGGTATTTGTATTTTGCTGACCGATGCTTTTTTGCTCCAGACAGCCACCATCCCATTTACCGAAGCACGGGTACCCCACAACACAGACCTGGGTTTCATCCTTCTGCGCTACATCGTCTTTTTCCCTGTTCTGGTAGTCGCAACTGTGAACTATGAATGGTGGATAGAGGCAAGCGCAGGCCACTTGATCGTCACGGCGCTGGGCATCACCGCAACGCACTTTGCCTTGCGCTACGTTCAGTGGCGAATACGAAGGGAGCGCGTAAGTCAAAGCGTTGCGCAGGAGGAAGGAGAGGTTTCCCGAGTGCTAGGTCTTAGCATTTGAAACGCGGGAAACCTCTTGCTCATCTTCTCAGCCGTTACCGAAGCGCTAAGCCGATGTAGTGACCTGATCCAGCTTTAAATTGCTCACTTCGCCGCCATAAAACGGATAGTCTGTGTAGCCTTTGACGTCAAAAGTGTAGAAGGTATTGCGATCGTACTCGTTGAGCGCAAGCCCCAGCTTGATGCGCTTGGGTAGATCGGGGTTTGACAAGAAGTGGCGGCCAAAAGCAACCGCATCGGCATCGCCCTTATCTACGATCGCCTCTGCTGTGCCAGGTTCGAAGCCGCCCGCCGCAATGATCTTGCCGTTGAAGATCTTTCGCAGTTGTTCTGCCGCGACCGGTCCCTGCCCTTCTGCGATAACGATGTTGCCCTTGACGCGTGGCTCGACGACGTGGAGATAAGCGAGCCCAAATTGATTCAGTCTGTTCGGTCACATAGGCGAAGAGCGCATTGGGATTACTGTCCGACATGCCGTTAAAACTGCCGCTCGGAGCTATGCGCACGCCCACGCGATCACCGCCCCACACGCTTACGATTGCCTGCACGACCTCGAGTAGAAAGCGCGCCCGGTTTGCAATGGAACCACCATAGGCGTCGGTGCGCTGGTTGCTTCCATCTTGAAGAAACTGATCCGGCAAATAGCCGTTGGCCCCATGCAGTTCGACACCATCAAAGCCGGCAGCCTTGGCGCGCTCTGCAGCTTTGCGATAGTCCTCGACGATGCCGCTAATCTCAGAAATTTCCAGGGCTCGATGTGGAGAGGGTTTAACCCAGCCGTGGGGCGTGGAAGTGAGGCGCTCACCTTCCTGCCAATACGACGGATTGACAGATGCCGAAACCGGAGCCGGCCCTTCCGTCACCTCAACGTGCGACGCACGTCCAGTGTGCCAGAGCTGGGAGAACATCAGGCCACCCTTGGCATGGACAGAGTCCACGATCTTCTTCCAGCCCTCGACCTGCTGATCGGTGTAGAGGCCGGGTGCTCCGAACCAGCCGCGTGCCGTGCGAGAAATGGTGGTTGCTTCCGAGATAATTAAACCGCCGTCGGAAGCGCGCTGAGTGTAGTACTCACGCATGAGATCTCCAGGGATATCTCCGGGCTGTTCGGAGCGCGAGCGGGTGAGGGGCGCCATCACCACACGGTGTTTCAGCGTAAGCGGTCCGATGTTCAGCGGTATAAAGAGCGAGGACGTCGTCATCATTAATCTCCGGTGAAAGCTGTTTTGGGCGCTGCAGGTTACTTTGCGCCACGCCAAACCCACTCGTTAGAGTACGCACAGCGGAAAATTGATTCGCGTAAAAACGCCCAATCTCTTCGCTGATTTCTCTAGGGCTCAACGGTGCCGCGGGGGCTAGGAGATGCGTTGTGCATTGCGCGAGATATATTCGTCCAGCGAGGCATCCGGGCCGATGTAGTGGAACTCCTCGGCATATTGCAGCCCGTACTTTCCGCCGGTGGTGTGATCGCGGGTAACAAACGCCGCCTGGATGAACTCCTTTGTCGCCGCATCGAGATTCCCGCTCAGGGCGGGAACGCGCAGACCCCGATCCGCAAGGCTGTCTCTAAGGTCCTTCACCATGTGCACGATCATGGTCTCGCAGGATGCAATGGCTGCGATCTTCTGCGGCAGGAAGTCTCCAATATCCACCACGCGGTTGACCAGCTGCGGTCCGCGGGCGAAGTAGTACTTCTCTGAGACTGAGTGCGGTTTCAAGCCGGCATCAAACTGTTCGGGAAAATCGAGGAGACCGCCGGACATCCAGCAGGCCGCCTCTACCGCTTGCGCCGTCACGTAATGGTCCGGATTTTCCTCGTAGTGGCCCCAGGGGTCGTAGCTGAGAACCGTATCCACTTTCAGTAAGCGGAACAGGAAGATCAACCGGCCACGCAGTTCTGTTCTCGATACGTCGTCGAGACGATGATTGCGATAGCTCAGGTCGTAGGCCTTCTTGAAGCCAATGGTCTTGACCAGTTGCGCCGTATCACGCTCGTTGGCCAGCACTGTCTCCCCCAGCGACAGGTGGTAAGAATCCTTTTCGTCGTTGCTGGTGCGAATAAAGTAGCCGGTGTAGCCTTCGCTCAGGAGCTTCGCCAGCGTGCCGCCGGCGAAGATCGGGCCATCATCCAGATGAGGAGTAACGAGCGCCAGGACCTTTCCCCGATGAGGCTGGCCGGCGTTGCGATCGCTCGGTGACCACCTGGTCCGCAGCCCCGCTTAGAGCTTCTCCCCGGCCGCTGGCCGCCAAAGTTGCTGCCGCGATCTCCAGAAATTCCCGACGCCGCACGAAACCTCCTTGCCTGGCAATTCCGATTCGGTCAAATCGATCCACGCCGTGGACGACTCCACATTGTTACAGGATACGGACACACAGCCGCCAGGAATAAGACTTGACAGGTGTAGTATCTACATCGACATGCCGATTCAGGACAGGATTTTTGGCAAACCGCTGGCGACGAGCGAAGAGCGCGCCGAACAGATTGGAGTTGGAGCCGGCATCCCCATCTTCGGGCTCGATGCCTTAACCAGCGCGGCGTATGGCCCGGAGGCCGCGCTGGCGCTGTTGATCCCGTTAGGCATGCTCGGGACACAGTACCTGCTGCCGATCATCACCTCCATCCTGATCCTGCTGGTAATCGTCTTTTTCAGCTATCGACAGACCATTGCTGCCTACCCCAGCGGTGGTGGCAGCTATACCGTGGCGACAGAAAACCTGGGCGAAAAAGCAGGATTGCTCGCCGCCGCGGCGCTGATGATCGACTACATTCTTACCGCGGCGGTCGGGATCTCGGCCGGCGTGACTGCATTGACCTCGGCGCTGCCCGAGTTACAGCCCCACACGCTGGCACTTTGCCTGCTGATTCTGGCCATCCTGGCGATCGTGAATCTGCGCGGGGTAAAGGACACCGGCACCGCATTCATCGTGCCCACATTTCTGTTTATCGGTACATTGATGACCCTGATCGCGGTGGGGGTCTACAAGACGGTTGCAGCGGGAGGCCACCCACTTCCGGTGACCGCGATGCCCACCCCGTTGCCGCAGACGGTCCAGTACCTGGGCCTGTGGATGTTGCTGAAGGCGTTCTCCAGCGGCTGCGCGGCCATGACTGGTGTGGAGGCGGTCTCCAATGGCGTGATGGCGTTCCGGGAGCCCCGGTCCAGGAACGCACAGTACGCGCTCACGGTCATCATCGGCATTTTGATCGTGCTGCTGTACGGCACGGCGTGGCTGACCAAGCACTATCAAATTATGGCCATGGACCCTGACCAGGTGGGCTACCAGAGTCTTCTGAGCCTGCTGGTGACGGCTGTTTTTGGCCGCGGATGGTTCTATTTCCTGACCATGGGAAGCGTGCTGTTGGCCCTGGCTCTGAGCGCGAACACAGCTTTTGCGGATTTCCCCCGCCTGACCCGGGCGATCGCCTTGCACGACTACCTGCCGCATGTCTTCATCCTGAGAGGACGGCGCCTGCTGTTCTCGCACGGTATCTACGCACTGACCGGCCTGACGGCAGTGATTTTGATCCTCTTCAAGGGGGTAACGGACAGATTGATTCCGCTGTATGCCATCGGAGCATTTTTGGCATTCACCCTCTCGCAGGCGGGCATGGTCGTGCACTGGAAGAATCAGGAAGGCGAGCACAAGGGCCGCACATGGCACATGCTGGTGAACGGCACCGGCGCGGTCGCAACGGGGATCACAACGTGCGTCGTGTTGGCCTCGAAGTTCAGAGCGGGAGCATGGGTAACCGCGCTGCTGGTTCCGACATTGATTCTGCTGATGTATTCCGTAAAGAAGCACTACACGCGCATTCGGGACGAAATGAGGGACATGAACCGGCTCAACCTGGCAAATCTTCAGGAGCCCTTGGTCGTCATTCCCATGGCAGGATGGAACCGCATATCAGAAAAAGCCTTGAGGTTCGGCCTGCTGCTTTCAAAAGAAATCAAGGTCGTGCATGTTCACTCCGAGGACGAGTCCCACGGAATTGACCAGGACTGGGATGACAAAATACTTGCTCCCATTCGCGAGCGAGGCATGCCGGACCCGGAGTTGGTGACCATCCCTTCAAACTTTCGCTTCATCATCGCGCCCCTGATGGATTACATCCTGCACCTGGAATCGGAAAACCCGGGGAGGAAAGTGGCGGTCTTATTGCCGGAACTGGTGGTGCGGCACTGGTGGGAAAACCTGCTGCACAATCAGCGGGTCCAGTTGCTGAAGATATTGCTGCTGGTGAAGGGAAACCAGCGCATCGTGGTGGTGAACATCCCGTGGTATCTGTAGCCAAAGAGCATCACTGTGGCGCGACCCAGCCGTCGGAGAGTTCCGCGCGAATCGGTACGGTCCCAATGTTCTTTTGCCCGGACTCGGCAGAGACCGCAAATTGCTGCCAGCCGGGCAACTTGGTGGCAGGCGCCGCAGCCAGAACCCGAAGATAATACTGACTGTGAGGAGCGATGGTGGCAGCAGCAACGGGTGTGACCTTCCATCCGTCTGGCGCCTTCACAGAGAAAGTCGCGTCGATCGCTGAATCCAGGGGATTTTGGACGACCAGCGGAATGACCAGGGTTCCCTCCACGTGAACTGAAACTTCTACGGGCACAATGCGGGCCAAATGATCGAGCCCATGGGCCTGCCAAAACTTACGGTAGTAGCTCCATGGGTCGCCAATTTCAAGGCTTGGCTCCGAATGCGTGGCTGCGGTAAATCCGGGAGCACGCTGGTAAGCAATGCCATCCGATACGACGCCTGTGAACACATCTGCGGTAACAGCGGAAGGCACGAGAGATTTCCCGAAAATCAGTTGCACGGGTCCGGTCGCGAGTTTCGCTATCTCATCTGTCGACGAACCTAGGGTCTTGTCAGTTATCTCGTTCGCAACTTTTGTGCCACCTTGCGACAGGTGATAGGTAAACGCCTCGGCAGCCAGCATCCCATAGCTCACATGGCGCGAGGGAGAGATCTCTTGCGACGAGTATTGCGGGCCCTGGCCGGTGGAAATGTCGTGGGTCGAGTTATAAAAATAATAGATCTTCTGCGGCTGCCACGGTCGCAGACCCTCCGTCAGATTCGCATTCTTGTCTGGGTTCGAGGCGGGCGAGACCTGCTCTGAAAATATAGTCGGATCTCCGGCCAGGTCGAAGGCCTCGGTCGCGAGCACGCCAGATGCCTGATGGTCGGCATGGTTCTCACCCGTAGCGAAATCCGGGAGCCAGGTGAGAATCACCGATGGCTGGGTTATGCGGACAATGCGGACCAACTCGTCTAAGCAGTGGCCGTGGCCACAGTGTTCCAGGGAGGTCAACACGTTCTGGCTCACGGTATCGTGGCCACCCAGGAACCAGACATTTGTGATGCCCAGAGAGCCTACGGCACGGCGGCCCTCAATCTGGCGAATGTCTCCCAAGGCCGCGGCCTGCTCCGGACCCACATCGTTGTTTCCTTCGTCGCCGGCAGTTTGGTATACCACCGCCACCCGCTTGTGATTGTCGTATATTTCACGCGCCAGATAAGCCGTGGCCATCACTTCATCGTCGGGATGCGCAACCACCAGCAGTATGTCGGCTTTATAGCGCGGGTCGGGCGGGCGATTGTTGGCGCGGTAGCTATCCGGTCTGGAGTCACTAGCATTCTGAGCCCATGTAACACTCGAGCCCAAAGCCGCGAGAAGCCCTGCGCTGAAAGCGATTCGCATTGTCAAACTAAGTCGTGCCATCCGTTCCTCGCCTGTTAGTACAGATCTTCGATCGCCTTTTGAGACTCAGGGAGCACTTGCCCCCCATCGACCACGATCGTTTGCCCGGTGATATAGGCCGCTTCATCGCTCGCCAGAAAGAGCGCAGCGTAGGCGATATCCTCGACGGATCCGAGCCTGCGCGCGGGAATCGCTGACGTCATCCTGGCAATGTATTCGGGACCAAGGTCCTCTAGGCCTTCAGTAAGAATGTTTCCAGGCAGCACGGCATTGACTGTGATGTTGAGGGGAGCGAGCTCAATGGCGGCGGTGCGTATAAAGCCGAGCTGCCCCGCCTTGCTGGCTGCGTAATGGCTCCAGCCGGCATTGCCGGTGATAGGACCGGTGATGGAAGAAGTAACCACGATGCGTCCCTTGCCCCGAGCCTTGAGCCCGGGCAGGCACGCTTGGACGGAGAGAAAGGTGCCCTTGAGGTTGATATCCATGACCTGATCCCAATCGGCCGCACTTATATTGAAGAGGGCCGCGGATGGGTAGACTCCCGCGTTGCAGCAGAGGATGTCAATGCCGCCGTGCCGCTCGATCGCAGTTTCCGCCATGCGGACGTTGTCTTCCACCTTGGAAACGTCCGCGCTTATAGCGTCAGCGATGCCCCCGCCGGCTCTGATTTCTGCGGCTGCGGCTTCGGCCTGGGAAAGGTCCCGTGAGGCAATGAGAACACGCGCTCCCTTGCTCGCAAAGACACGCGCTATGCCCTTCCCGATTCCCTTGCTCGCCCCGGTCACGATGACCGAGCGCCCTTCGATCGATGTCAGCATGCTCATCCGATTGGTTTGAGGATGGACCCATCATAACCCCCATCCAGCGGAGTAGCCTCAAGGTTGGCAAAGGGTTGCGGCATCCTCGGGCCGGACCACCGGCCGACCCGGATCCTGCCGGCCCACCATGCAACCCAGCCAAATATTGGAGAATCAAATTCCCTTGTCGGTGGTCGCGACCTTGCGGGGCTAGTTCGGGGGACAATATGGAAAAACGCAGAGAGCCGGCGAACGGCAACGCTAACGGCTCAAGCTCAACCACTGTTTCCTCAGCAGAGCAGAACCTGGAGCGCGTTCAGACCGGCATAGCCGGCCTGGATGACATCTTGAACGGCGGCCTGCCCCAGGGACATTTGTTTCTCGTCGAAGGCGATCCGGGAACAGGGAAAACAACCCTCGCGCTGCAGTTCCTGCTGGAAGGTGTGCGGCGGGGAGAAAGCGTGATCTACGTAACACTTTCCGAGTCCCGAAAGGAACTCGAGCAGGTCGTTCGCTCTCATGGGTGGTCGGCAGACTCACTGCAGATCTACGAGATGGTGCCCCCCGAAGACGAGTTGAATCCCGAAGCCCAGTACACGGTATTTCACCCTTCGGAGGTCGAACTTGCCGACACCATCACAGCCATTCTCGAGCAGGTGGATGTGACCAAACCCCAACGAGTAGTGTTCGACTCCCTCTCTGAACTTCGTATGCTGGCGCGGGATCCGCTGAGATACCGGCGCCAGATTCTTGCCCTCAAGAGACACTTTGCGGGAAGAAGCTGTACCGTTCTGCTCTTAGACGACCGTACAGCGGAGGGCAGTCACGATCTGCAGCTGCAAAGCATCGCGCACGGAGTGGTGATGATGCAGAGTCTGGAGCGCGATTTCGGCATAAAGCGCCGTCGGGTGGAGGTTCGCAAACTTCGCGGCTCCCCATATCGTGAGGGTTTCCACGACTACACCATCGAAACCGGAGGAATCTCTATCTACCCGCGGCTGATCGCTGCTGAACACAAGCCGGGTTTCGAGCGCAAGCCCGTGCCCAGTGGAATACAGGAGTTGGATAGGCTATTCGGGGGAGGCATCGATACCGGCACGAGTACGCTGTTCATCGGCCCGGCGGGTTGCGGGAAATCTACCGTGGCTTTGCGGTACGCCGTGTCCTCAGCGCAACGGGGTGAGAAGGCCGTTATCTTTACCTTTGACGAGGCTTTGGCCACTCTGATCGAACGGGCCAAGGGGCTCGGGATGGATGTGCCAACGCTCCTGGCAGAAGGCACACTGGAAGTCCAGCAAATCGACCCCGCAGAGCTGTCGCCGGGCGAATTTGTTGCGCAAGTCCGCCAATTGGTCGACGACGAGAACTTGCGTCTGGTGGTGATTGACAGCATGAACGGCTTTCTCAATGCCATGCCGCATGAGCAGTTTCTTGCCATGCAACTTCATGAGCTGCTTGCCTATCTGGGCCAGCAGGGCGTCGCTACCATTCTCACGCTGGCGCAGCACGGCTTTATCGGCACCATGCAAACCCCTGTTGACGTGAGCTATCTCGCCGATACGGTACTGCTCTTCCGGTACTTCGAATATGCGGGAGAGATCCGCCAGGCGCTTTCTGTGATTAAGAAGCGAAGCGGCCCTCACGAACGAGCGATCCGCGAACTTGTCTTCGGTCAGGGTGCAATCGAGGTCGGCGAGCCGCTAAAGGACTTCGAGGGAGTGCTCACTGGGATACCGAGCTTTATTGGCGAAGCTACGAAGGTGGTGAATTCCTCTGCTTCCTGAGATCGTTGTTTCGGGTCAAGACCTGCGCACCATCATCGTCGCCCCGACCGGCAAAGATGGGCGTCTCATCGCGAGTCTGCTCGAGCGGCAATCCATGGCCTGTCATATCGCAAACAGCGTAGCTGCAGGTTGCGAAGCCATTCTTGAAGGAGCCGGCGCGGCGATTATCTCGGAAGAGGCCTTTGTCGGAAACTCCATTAGTCCTCTTCTAGAAGTTTTACGGCGTCAACCCCCATGGTCGGACTTTCCGGTTATCCTGCTCACGGTCAGTGGACGGGTCACACTCGAGAGTGAGCGCCTACGGGAGTTCCGCAGGCCTCTGGGAAATATCTTCCTGCTTGAGCGGCCGATTCGTCCCGAGACTTTGCTTAGCACGCTGGAGATCGCCCTCCGAGGTAGACAGAGGCAATATCAGATCCGCGATCAAATCCAACAGTACGCGCTCGCCCAGGCGGCCTTGCTTCGATCTGAGAAGTTGGCGGTTACAGGACGTCTTGCCGCCAGCATCGCGCACGAGATCAATAATCCGCTGGAGGCCGTCACTAATATTCTCTACCTTATGCACGGCAATCTGTCGCCGGAGCAACGCAAACAATACCTTGCAGACGCCGAACAGGAATTAGCTCGCGTCACGGAGATTACCAAGCAGACATTACGTTTCTATCGTGAACCTTCGCAACCAACCGCGACGGATGTCTCTACTGTGTTGGATTCCGTTCTCCGGCTCCACGGCTCGCGTCTCAAGGCTGCGGGGATTCATGTGAATCGCGAAATTCCATCGGGAACAGCCACGGTGCTTTCGACCCCCGGCGAACTGCGCCAGATCCTCGCCAACATCATCGGAAACGCTACGGATGCTATGCGCCATGGCGGATGCTTGAGGATCCGGATCGCGAATCGAAAGCAATCACAACCTGGCGGCGGCTGCGTCCGCCTCACCATCGCCGATAACGGAACCGGTATCTCACCCGATGTGCTGCCGACCATATTTGAACCGTTCGTCACGACCAAGGGCGAAACTGGAACTGGCCTCGGCCTTTGGGTTACATCAGAGATCATTAAGAAGAACGGCTGGAAGATCCGTGTTCGCAGCAGCAGAAATCCTGGTCACCGCGGCACGGTGTTTTCCCTTGTTATCCCGCAATTGGTGGCCGCTGGGTGCCGCTGATCTCGCGGCCGGACTATGCGCGAAGGTATGGCTTCAAGTAAGTGTCCAAGTCGTGCTTGATTTCATCGGGACTTGTAACCTTGCGATGGGAATCAGCACCGGGTGCCGGAGGCGCAAGGCGTGTCGTCGTGCCAGGGCGGAAGACGCCCCGGGCAATCAACACGTCGACGTCGCTTTGAGGAAACATTGAGCTGGCCGCCTCGATACGCCCGAATTGATCGAACGCATCGCGGACCTTACCTGCGTGATAGGAGTCATAGGCGGAGGCGTAGAGATCGGCAAGGCTCACGAATGGGCAGTGGCCAACGAAGCCTCGTTCCATCTCGGTGATCATGGTGGTAACTCCCTTGCCGGAAAAGCAATTGAGTTGGTCGTTGGTGCGTCTTCTGATTTCGGTCACCCGCACGAGAGGATCGCCCGCCTCATCTTTCACGTAGCGAAATGTGGGGATGGTATGGAACATCTCGACTACCAGGTCGACGCTGAAGTCACCGCCGGTCTGCGCAAACAACGGCAGTGATGTCACCTTGCCCAGTCGCTGGTAGAAGACCAACAATTCGGAAGGGGCGGTCACGCCGGGCGGAGCGATACAGATGATGGCGTCCGCACCAAGCTTCTCCGCTTGTTTGGCATAGCGTTCGGTTTCCTTAAAATCTGCGCTGCGACTCTGCACGCCGATCACGATCGCCGTGTTACCGCCGCGGGCAGCGGAGATCATGGTCTCCGCACCGTGCATCCTCTCTTCTTCGGTCAGCGTCGTCCATCCGCTGGCAATCTGCGGCCACGCCAGGCCATGCACGCCGCCGCGCCGGCAAAACTGTACCTGCGCCGCCAGGCCCTCGAAATCGACCGAGTTCTGCGCGTTTACGGGGGTGAAGCCAATCGGGAAAACGCCTGCCAGCCGCCGGGTCGCCGTCTGTGCACGCATAACGTGTGGGACCGCTAACGCAGCCACTCCTAGCGAGAGAGACCCGAGAAATTGCCTGCGATCCAAACCGGAAACCCCTGTCATGATTTCCCCCCTCTCCGCTGTCTTCACTTGAAAAAGATCAACCGGGCTTTCGCATCCACCGTGGAGGCGTCCACGCCGGGAACAGATTTAAGGTCGGCCAGGCCAGTGAATTTCTGCGTGCCCCGCCGCGCAATGATTGCCTGCGCGGTTGTGTCCGGCACATTCAGAACGATCTCCAGTTCGTCCGCAACGGCGGTGTTCACGTTGATCGTGGTCATGGTGCGGTGGAGATAGTCCATGATGTCATCGAACTGCTCATCGGTGCCGCTGGCGCCCCGATCCACCATCTGCTGCACGGTGTCGTGCCAGTCGTCATAGCTCTTGGGCGTGTCCATGACAAGTTGCAGATTATGGCACTTGGCACAGACCGCTTTGAGCGATTGGCTTTCCCGCGCCAGGCGTGGATCCGGAGGCGCAACCTTGGCGGTTTGGGCCGCGGCGAACAGGGCGGCCACAAGCAAGACCCCGCCCACGCACGTAGGCAAGATCGGGTTCGAGACGAGTGCCATGTTTGAACGATTACTTTGTGGGGACCGCACGGACGGGGGTCACACCGGTCAGGGTGATGGGTGCGCTGCCCGGCATCGGCGTGACATGCGGACCGACACCCAGCTTTTCCGCCGTCTGGTAGTCGCCGAAACCATTGGCGAACTGGTTCGAAACCCGCTGGGCGTGGCCATTGTCGAAGGTTATGTCCAGCAACTTTTCGCTGTACATGGTGTGTCCATATTCATCCTGCATCTGGCCGATGATTTTGTGCGTGCTTACCTCGATGATGTCACCCGAAGAGGCATAGGCATACTTCCCGTCCAGACCGAAGGTCATCCAGTAGTTGCCCGCCGGCGTGTCGATGGTGTCGATTTCCTTCGGATCATCGGTATTGGAGAAAATGTGAATCTTCTTGAAGATGCCGTCGGCAAGCCAGATTTCTTTTTCATCCGGGGTCAACGCGATGCCGTGGCTGGGGCAGCCATGGGGGATGTGCGGACGCGGGTCCGCATTCCATTTCGATCTCCAGTCCACGCTGGTCACCTCGACTGACTTGATGACCTGCCCGGTCGCGACGTCGGCGATCAGAAACCCCAGGAAGTTGTTGTTGTTGGCGTAGATCCTGGTCGAATCCTTGTTGAGCACGAAGACGCGCACATTGTCGGGGAAGCGGATAGTCTTGATGACCTTGCGCGACTTGACATCGGAGATCGTCAAAACCTTGTTGTTGGGCGACATGAAGGCCGTCTTGCCGTCCGCGCTCAGGTTCAGGTTGTGCGAATTGGGGCTTTCCGGCGCTTCGAGCTTGCCGATCAGCTTGCCGGTCCTGGCGTCCACTTCGTACCAATAGTCCTGCAGGTCGCCGCCGACCACCACGATCTTGCCGTCCGGTGTGATCTGGGGACGCTCGCAACATTTACCGTCCAACGTTACCGACCAGACCATCTTGTCGGTACCCATGTCGATCGCACCCAACCGGCCACGCGCTGCGACATAGATCAGGTTCGTGACCGGGCTGGCGGCGACTCCGGAAACCTGCTCGGGGCTCATGCTCCCGGCATACTCCCAGGTCGGAATGCGCTTGACGAAGCGGTAATTGTCGTTAGCATCCAGCACTACGATGCCGACTCCATTGAGCCAGCCTGGCCGCTCGAGTGAACCCGGCAGCACGACATAGATCAGATGGCGGCCGCGAGGACGAAAGCTGTCATTCACCTTGGCGGTCGCCTGCGGCCCGGCAGCGGCGGGCGCGGGTGGTTGGGCCATGGCCGCAATCGCACCGCCCAGGAACAAGGCCGCCGAGAGCCGGCCTGTTGACTTGAGGATGCTTTTCATTCCACCAAATGAAACGACTTTTAGCATGATTTTGTCCACGGCTTTATGTCGACCGCCGATCTGGACGTTGACGGCAGAGCCAAGAGTACCACCGGAACGACGGCCGGTGACATTCCGCTACCAGTGGGAACGACGACTAGAATGGTGGAACCGCGATCACGAGGGAGCGCCTTGCGGACTGCCGTCCTATCCGACATTCATGGAAACCTCACCGCATTTGAGGCGGTGCTTGCGCACCTCAAGCAGACATCGCCAGACCTGGTGCTTCACGGAGGCGATTTAGCCGACCCCGGATCCAGTCCAGTCGAGATCGTCGATCGCATTCGTCAGCTCGGCTGGCAAGGGGTGATGGGCAACAGCGATGAAATGCTTTTCCGGCCCGATTCGTTAGAAGATTTCGCCAGCCAGTCTTCCGCTCCCACGGCTCTGTGGACGGCAATCCGGGAAATAGCGTTAGCGACCCGCTCCATTCTAGGAGAGGAGAGATTGGCGTGGCTGCGCGAACAGCCGCTGGTAAGCACGCAAGATGCTTTCGCACTTGTCCATGCGACTCCTGAGAGCTGCTGGCGAGCACCTGCTGATGAGGCAACCGACGCTGAGCTCGAAACCATCTACGGCCCGCTCGACAGGCCGATCGTTGTCTTTGGGCATACTCATCGCCCTTTCATTCGCCACATCGCCGGGCATCCCCGGCTTCTCATCAATACTGGAAGCGTTGGGCTTCCTTACGACGGTGACCCCCGTGCTTCCTATTTGCTCTTCGAAGGCAACAGTTCGTCCATCCAGAGGGTCGAGTACGACCTGGAAAAAGAATTGCAGGCTCTGTCCTCCTGCGGCCTGCCTGGTGCAGCGTGGACCGCAAAAATGCTGCGCACCAGCGCTCCGCAGATGCCATAGATCGCCAGGTTTTGTCAGAAGAAGCTAGTGTGATGTCCCGAAGGTTCGCTGATCAATTCGACGGGATAAATTGGTGAAAACCGAAAGCCTCAGGGGCTAGCCCTGATACAAAACCCGACAACATTTGTTCAATGAATTTCCGCGACAGGACACTAGGTCGCACGCAGGAGTATGCAGGTAATGTCGTCGTGTTGCGGTGCATCCCCTACGAAGCGGTCAAGGTCAACCATGATGCTATTCAGTAGCATAGCCGGAGTCAGCATCACGCCGGAGTTCAGCATTGTAATGAGGCGGTATTCGCTGTACTCCTGCTGAACGTTGTTCTCGGCCTCGATGACGCCGTCGGTGAAAGTCGCCAGCCAATCACCGGTTTGCATCACAACTTCCCCTGACAGGTAGAGGGCATCTTTCATGATCCCGAGCGGCAAGCCGCCAATCCCGAGACGCTCGATGGCGCCCAATCGACGGCGCAGTATGGGATCGTTGTGTCCTGCGTTGACATAGGTCAATCGACGCGATGCAGGATCGAATTCGGCAATAAATGCGGTGGTAAAGCGGCGGCCATTCTGGCTATTGCTGCAGGCATAACGATTCATCCGGCCGACTAATTCTGGGAGCGAACCGTGTGTACCACTGAGAGTTTTTAAGCTTGCCTGAAATGTCGCCATCAGCATTGCGGCGGGAATGCTTTTACCCGCCACGTCTGCAATCGCAATCAGAAAAGTGCCGCTTCCTGAAGCTTCGCTTGGACGGGAAAAGACGTCATAGTAATCTCCGGCGACGGTATTGGCCGGACGCGTGGTGAATGCGATTTCGAGTCCCGGCACATGCGGAGGGCTCTCCGGAAGTAACCATGTTTGGATCTCCTTCGCAATCTGCAGATCGCGCTTCATCACAACTCGATCAGCGACTTCCAGAATGAGAAGGACGAACATCAGAAGGCCACCGTAGAAGTGAAAATCGAGACCGAATACTTCCACTGTTCCCGATCTTGTATGCCACGTCCATTCGCCACCCGGAACAAAGACCAGCACCAAGGCGGCCAGCAATAACACCCGGCGGGCCGGCGTGAGCTTCTCGACAATCGCCCAGAAGAATTGGCCACCCACACTCAAGAAGTGCCGGGTGTGATCCACGCCTTCCAAGCGCGTGGAATCGACCTCCAGGGAATATAGGCGGTAGCTGGAATGAGCATCTGTCCGAAACTGCGACCATAGCTGGCTGAGTTGCATGCCCTCGGTTACGCGTAGCCAAAACCGATTCACGCGCTCCGATAGATCATGTTTCCCCATGCTTATACCCCTCACGATCATTTTCTTCGCAACTAGGCTCCCCGGCAACGCAGCCTGGCTCAGGTCGCGGAGTTCTTCTCGAACATTCTCTGCCGATAGTAGCAAGGGCAATAACCTTCAAGCGAGCGACTGCCGCCTCAAGACCGTTTTGCTGGGATTTCTATCAAGGCAAGACCCACGTGGATCAGCGTGGAAGCAGTTCGAACTCCTGGATTGCAATCTTGGCTGCCGCCTTCGCGCGTTCCGTATCGGGAAAGAAAATGACGGTAATCTCATCAAACCTATCAATCCTTGGATGACTCGGGACTGAAAACCGGAGTACCTCCTGAACCGGCGAGGACTTCACAGAAAAGTGGCTTGGTTCCGTCGACATCACAGGCTGCTGATCCAAGTAGAGAGTCGGCTTTCCGATAGAGGTCGAGTCGGTAAGCAATACCCCAATCGCAATCCTGCCTGGGATATTGTCGTGGTTCTCGATGGTCACCTGAATTTCCCGACAACACGTCAACGGGATGGCAGCGCCAAGGCTCTGACGCGCTTCCATGAGCAGTGGAACGAAATCGGTGGAGTGAATATTAACTCCCAACGGTGTCCCATGCACCACGTGCGCCCTCGACCCGGGGCTATGGCGCGGCGGCCGGAAATACCAGTAAGGCCCATCGAAGCGAATGACCAGCGGCTTGGTCATTCGAATTGCTTGGGACGAAGTCCCGGATGACGTCGGGGCAAGCAATTTCTTCTTCTCGGGAACTGGCCAGAGGATGATGCTTTCATATCCTGAGAGAGCGGAATTAGCGGGCCGGCTTTTCTCTTGCAGATATCTGCTCACGGAGCTACGGTCAGGAGCAGACGCAGCGCTCATGGCGTTCGAATAAATTCCATGTTGAAAGCGCAGAAGCAGCACTGCCGTCGTGAGCAAAACGGCTGTCAATCCTTCTCTAGCTAGTCGCAGCGCGGGACGCGACTGGCTCCCTTTATTTTCCGGCGGCCATTCACTCGCAAATGTTGATTTCCACGCCAACAAGAAGGTGCATAGAGCCAGTAGGATGCTAGCGACAAGGAAAGCGTGTTTGTGCAGTGCGTAGAACCCGCCATAAATGCAGAGCGCAATGAAGAAAGCATGTCCCTCCCGGGAAGGCGTTAGAAGGGATTGCGTGAACAACTCCCGGCCCTCCGTTTTCCAGCCAGCCGGATGAAGAGTAGGGACATCCGGCGTCAAGGCTTTTCGCAGACCAATCGCCATGAGCGCCGCCCCCATTGCCCCTACCAGGGCTGCGCCGATTGAGCGCTGCCTGGACAGCAGCACAACGGAAGGTATCCAAATCCAGCCCACGGCGCTGGTGAGCGCGAAGAGGCTCAAGGAAGAGGAAGGGTTCATCCGGGATGGAGCCCAGAACAACCGTGTGGCCGCTAAACCCGACAGTACGGCAGCAGAGACGTAAGCAAGGGCCGCAAGGAAAGCCGCCGCCAGCGAGAGGGAGTGAGCAGAAGGCCATTGGCACAGCAAGCATTCCGCAACCAACGAAGTGAGCGAGCCGGCAACGATAAGAACACCGAGGTAGGTTCCCGCTCTCCTCCGCCCCATATAAGCGCCCCTTAGCGTGCACCATCGGCTTTCGAGAAAACCTGCTCAGGATTTCTTGACGAGTCAAAAGTGCAAAGAGTACTCTCCTATCGTTACTAGGAGAGTACCACCAAGATGGGCAAGCAAGTCGACCTCTTGCAGGGAACACTCGAAATATTAATTCTCAAGGCGATATCGTTAGGACCACTTCACGGCTACGGCATGCTGCTGCGCATTCAGCAGATCTCGGGTGAACGGCTGGAAATTCCCCAGGGCTCCTTCTATATCGCTCTTTATCGAATCGAGCACAAGGGATGGATAAAAGGCGAGTGGGGAGAATCAGAAAACAATCGCCGCGCGAAGTTCTATCGGCTTACCCCAGTGGGCGCCCGCCGGCTTAAATCCGAGATGGAAAAGTGGTCGCAGATGACCGACGTCGTCAATACGGTCCTGTGCGCAACGCCTGAGCAGATATGATCTTTTTCGCCCAGCTTCGATCCCAACTTGGATCTTGGTGGAGCGCTCTCGTTCATCACACGCGCACCGACAGCGAGATTGAGGCTGAGCTACAGTTCCATATTGACGCCCACACCCAACATCTCATTGAAACTGGCATCTCAGCACCTGAGGCTGCACGAAGAGCAAGGATAGAGTTCGGCCGCGTCGACGTACAGAAGGAAAAGTACCGCTCCGCCATCGGCTTGCAACCGCTGCACGAAATCGGCGGCGATATCCGTTACGGTCTCCGCTCCCTCTACAAGAAACCAGTGGTCTCACTGGTTGCAGTTTTTTCTCTTGCTCTTGGCATAGGCGCTACCACGGCTATCTTCAGCCTCATCTACACCGCGCTGCTTCATCCCTTTCCCTACGCCGGCGCGGATCGTATTGTGAACCCTGCGGTGATTAACGAGGAACATCCTGAGGTTCCAACCTGGTTCGCCCTCACGCCGTCTCAGTTTGAAAGCCTGAGCAAAGCCAAGTCGATTGAAAGCATCCTCGGCTTCATCGCTGGTTGGACTCACAGCGACCGGCGAGGATCTTGCTGAAGATGTGCGCGCGGCGTACATCACCAGCAATGCATCCAGCTTCTTCGGCGTACCGGTGAAGATCGGCCGCAATATTCAGCCCTTCGACGTAACGAAGGGTATGCCGCCTTCCAACGTCGTTGTTCTCGACTACAAGTTCTGGCAGCGTAAATACAATCGTGACCCAAAAGTCGTTGGGCAGGTTCTACAGCTGAATCACAGAATTACACCATCATCGGGGTGATGCCGCAACGCTTCGCCTTTACCCAGACCGTGGGCAATGCTGACGTCTACATCCCATGGACCCTGCGAGAATTTCTCACCTGTTTCCGTGGATCAAGCTCAGACCAGGAGTGAGCGTCGCCACCGCAAATGCCGAGTTGCAGTCTTTCCTCAATCAGTTCAAGCGGGAAACTCCAAAACACTTTCCCGCCTACTTTCATGTCAGCGTTCAGCCGATTATTGAGCCATATGTGCATCGCACGGGGCGCACCCTGGCGCTGCTTTTTGCTTCAGTGATCGTTCTGCTTCTCATCGGCTGCGCCAACTGCTCCATCCTCCTCTTCGCATATGGGGAGTCTCGGCAGCACGAGTTTGCCATGCGCAGTGCCATCGGAGCGAGCCGGTTCCGCATCGTGCGGCAGCTACTCATCGAATCGCTTGCCATATCCTGCGCGGGCGCGGCGATCGGGGTCGCTGCATCCTTCTGGCTTGCGGAACTTCCTCTTCGGCTTATGCCAGATGCCTTTCCCCAGGAAGCTGCCATCCGCATCAATCTGCCGATCCTGGCTTTTTCCATCGCGCTTGCGCTGCTGACTGGGATCCTCTTTGGTCTCTCCCCAGCGCTGCGACTTTCGCGGCCCAATGTTTCGCAGGTTATCCAGAGCAACGCCCGGACCGCCGGCGCCAACACCAGCGCCAGTAAACGGATGCTAAACCTCCTCATCGGCGGGCAGATTGCCCTGACCTTCGTTCTGCTCAGCTCGGCGGGAGCCGCAATCGCAGGCTTCATGAAGATCACGTCGACCCAGCTCGGATACGATCCGCACAACGTCATGTCCGTCGATATCCCGCTCAAGCCGGATACGAGGAAGAACCAGTTGGAACGTGCAGCCTACGTCGACCAGCTTCGCGAACGCGTGGCTGCTGTTCCGGGTGTTCTCTCCGTTGCAGTAGCATCGGATGCCAGTTTGCCCGCTCTACCCTTCGCAGGAATGGGGACGCACAGCTCCATTCGAAATCCTTGGCGGACAATCACAGCAGGAGCCGCATGCAGTCATCTACCTTGTCGGTTCCGAGTACTTCGCTACGCTCAAAATTCCTATACTAAAAGGCAGAGTATGGGACCACGCTGAGAATCAGCGCGGAGACTTTGTTGCCGTCGTCAATGAAACACTCGCCCGTCGCTACTGGCCCAAGGGGAGATGCGATCGGCCATCAAATCCGCGCGCCTTCGCTCAAAGACGATGGAACACCGCTCTCCGCTGCCTCTCCGCAAAGCGGAGAGTGGCGTCAGATTGTCGGTGTAGTCGCCGACTCGCGAAACAATGGCCTGGAGCAACCCACTGCTCCAGCCATCTTCGTTCCCTACACAACATTTATGTGGGATAACACGCAGCTGCTCATCCGCACTGCAAACTCACCCCTCGCATCGCTCAAGGCCGTCCGCATCGCTTTGCATTCCGTCAACGCAGAACAGCGGACGGATGACGGAGAGTCGACGACCTCGAAGAGGTGCTTCAGCGCCAACCAATATGGATGCAGCAGCGACTCTTCTCCATTCTGTTCTCTTTCTTTGCCTTCCTCGCTCTCGTCCTGGCGTCAGTCGGGCTCGCCAGCACGGTTGCGTTTGCCGTCACGCGACGCATGAAAGAACTCGGCATTCGCATGGCGCTGGTGCGCAACGATCACACATCGTATGGATCGTCGTCAGGGCCACGCTGGGGACGGTGGCCGCGGAATCGCCGTCGGCCTTCTGCTCAATCTCTCTCTGGTAAAGGTGATTCAGCACTGGTCGCCCGGCAGCGTCTCTGCTCCGTGGGTCTTCGGCGATGGTGACGCTCCTGCTTCTCAGTTGCGCCACCATCGCCTGCCTTCTGCCCGCCAGGCAGGCCGCAAGTGTAGACCCTATGAAGACACTCCGCTGCGACTAGGCTGGACACGAGCCTTTCCACGAGGCCCGCCCAAAGCCTTAAACGAACGCTCTTAGGTTAGTCTTTGCGAGATCCAGGATTTCGTCACCTTTGCCGTTGAGCATCGCCTTGACCAGGTAAATGCCGAAGCCCTTTGCCTGCTCGAAGTCAATCGTGGGTGGGAATGAGAGTTCATGCCTGGCCACTTTGACGCTCAACAATGCCGGACCAGGATAGGCAAGCGCAGCGCGCAGGGCTTCCTCAAGCTTTCCGGAATCCTCCACATTCTGAGAGAAGATGCCGCAAGCATCGGCGAGCTTGGCAAAGTCCGGATTTACGAGGTCGGTACCGAAGCTGATGACGCCCGCAGCCTTCATTTCCAGCTCCACGAAACTAAGCGAGTCGTTCTGATACACAATGACCTTGACCGGCGTTTTGAGCTGCTGCAAGGTGAGCAGTTCCCCCATCAACATCGCCAGCCCTCCGTCGCCTGAAAGGCTGACTACCTGGCGGCCCGGGAAGGTAACTTGCGCTCCGATCGCTTGTGGCAATGCGTTCGCCATCGAGCCGTGGTTGAAGGAACCCAGAAGACGGCGCTTACCATTCATGGTGAGGTATCGCGCGGCCCACACAGTTGGCGTTCCAACATCGCAGGTAAAAATCGCATCCTCTGCAGCCAGCCGATCCAATACCGCGGTAAGGTATTGCGGATGAATCGGCGTCTCACCGGGTTTGCCAGTTGCCAGGGAGTCCAGTCCTTCGCGAGCCTCCTTGTACTGGTCTTGCGACTCTTTAAGATGAGCGCTGTTTGTCTTTTGCTGCAACAGTGGAAGAAGGCTGCGCAGCGTATCCTGCACCGATCCAACTAGGCCGAGGTCGACAGGGGTCCTGCGGCCTATCTGCTCACCGCGCAAATCCACCTGGATCACCTTCGCCTTGCTCGGATAGAACTGCTGATAAGGAAAGTCCGTGCCCAACATCAGCAACAGGTCGCACTGGTCCACTGCGTAGTAGCCGGAGGTGAATCCCAGCAATCCTGTCATTCCTACTTTGTAAGGATTGTCGTACTCGATGAATTCCTTGCCGCGGAGGGCGTGGACGATGGGGGCCTTCAGTTTCTCCGCAACCTGGAGCAATTCCGCATGGGAGCCAGCGCATCCGGCGCCTCCGAGAATGGTGACCTTGGTCGCGAGCATTCAGCAACGCGGCTGCCCGCTCCAGCAAGGCAGGTTCCGGGCAGATGGTAGGCTGCATCGAATCAAGCGTCAGATTGATGCGTCGCAACGTCGCTTGCTTGAGAGCCGTGTCGCCGGAGATTACGATCACCGATACACCCCGCTTGGCGAGCGCAGTCCTGATTGCTATCTCGAGTACCCGCGGCATCTGGCTCGGATGGGAAATGACTTCACAGTAGTGGCTGCAATCCCTGAAAATGTGGTCGGGCTTGGTCTCCTGGAAATACTCGCTGCCGATCTCGCTGCTGGGAATCTGCGCGGCGATCGCCAGCACGGGCACACGATTCCGCTGGCAATCGTAGAGGCCATTGATGAGGTGCGTGTTCCCCGGCCCGCAACTGCCGGCACAGACCGCCAGATTGCCCGTCAGGTGCGCCTCAGCCCCGGCCGCAAACGCGCGCTGCTTCTTCATTGCGTGTATGTATCCAAGCGACCGACTCGTGTACTCGAATCGCATCCGTGATCGCGTTCAATGAATCGCCCGGGACGCCATATATGCGCTTCACACCGATTGATGCAAGCGTCTCGACGATAATGTCCGCTATTCTCGCCGTTGCCATGAGTGTTCCTCTTTGCTGAAGGTGTCTATAAACGCCGATGATCTTCTGATTCTTGAATCTCAGAATGGTTGCTCGAGCCGAGGCCTGCACAGGCCGGGTGGCGCCGGCGTTGCTGGAAAGTTATGCAAGTGACAGGCCGGCGATTTAGGTGCTCTGCTCAGTGAATCAACTACGAATACGGAGCCCCAGCACGGAGGCTATTTCAGTGCACGGAAGAAAGGATTGTCTAAAAATATCGGAATCTTGCGATTTATTTCACATCCAGCTGGTCTTGCTGAATCAGACTCAGTTGGTCGTCTTTCCCCTACGGCGGGTGGCCTCTGCATGGGGAAATAGACCCTACGGCTGGGCGTCGGGCAATATTCGCAGCTTCCTATTGATACGCGGCCAATATTGGCGCACAACGTTCCCACAGAACTTCCAACCCTGGTCGGACGCAGTAGCGAACAAACGTACTCCCGACGCCCCGGTTAGTTTTGGGATAGTAGGTGTTGGCCAGGCCTTCGCTCGCCAAGGGCCCCAGCAGCCCGTCATAGTTAATCACTCTGTCGCCCGAGTCGCTGCGCGTGTACACCAATCTTTGCGCAGCATACTTCAGCGTTTCCTTAAGCGACAGCCCCTTCCTGACGTAAAAGCGCGGATCTTCGTGCATGACAGACGCGATCAGGAAAGTTCCGAAGACATTATCCGAAGCGCTGCGAGCCATGTCGGCCCCAAAGCGCTTGGCGTAGCCGTCGACCCCTTGCCCATATCCCGAGGCGCTATTGATCGCCTGGCTGAACCCTGCGGCCACCAAGTGCCTGGCCTATTGTGGACAACGACACGCTGTTGTTGGCCGCCAGCTTGAACTTCTGCCACGTGCCGAACGGCTCTACGTTGGTCGCAAGGTCAGGAAAAACCCTCGATTTTTGCTGCAATACTTGAAAGAGGGCGACGCTACTCTGTATCGGATTACGTTGGCGGCGGGACCGTTTGCGATTGTCCGCCCGCAGGCGCATCCGGCAGTGTGCCGTTTTGGGTCTGTTGTGCGCGACTGCATGTACACACCAAACAGCAGATGACTGCTGTCCACACAAAACGATGCATCCGCGCCTCCGCCAGCAAATGACCCTCCAAGCTGCGGGCATCGGCCGTTCCTAACAACAGCACGGTAGCGCCTTGACAACGGATGAGGCCCTGAAACCCTGTCAAGATTATGCCATCTGCGGGATTCGACTTCGCGACCGGAACGGCCAAATTGGCCTCGAATGTGGCGGGGCTGAACTCTTTCAGTTATGGTGCGATTTATGGATCGATGATCGTGCCGTCCCAGACTGGGGATCCCTGCCGCGAATACTGACCAAGGCCGGTCCAGTCTTCGCGCGAAATGCCGTTCAGGTCCCATACGACCCGTCCGTCACGCACCGTCAGCTCGCAAGTCAGCTTCTCGTTGCCGGCCATGCGTGCGCCGTTGGTATCCACAAACCCAAAATTTCCCTTCTCCAGGTGCAGCACGGCCACATCCGCGTCGGAACCCACGGAAAGATTGCCCAGTTCGTCGTGTTTAATTTCATGCGCCGGGTTGGAGGTGGACATGCGGATCACGTCATCGAGCGAAACGCCCAGGTTGAGAAACTTCGACATCACATTCAGCATGTCTTTCATGCCCGAATTCATGCTGTCGTTATGCAGATCGGTGGAGATTGAGTCTGGGACAAAGCCTTGCCGCACGGCGGGCTCTGCCTGGCGGAATAGAAAGCTGCCGCCGCCGTGACCAACGTCAAAGATGACGCCGCGCCTTCTCGCCGCGAAGAGATATGGCCGGACCTTGCCATTGGCATCCAGCATCGGGACATCTTCCAGGTACATGTGGGTAGAGATATCGCCGGGGCGCAGTTTGCTCGACACCAACTCTTCATAAGGCCGCTGCGGGCGGAAGGTTCCGAAGTCGACCATCACGGGGATGTTGGCGATTGTCCCCGCCTGGACCGCACGCTCCACCGGAGTCCATTCCGGACCGTCGTAGTGAGCCGTCTTTATCCCCGACGATCACCTGCGGATATTTCAGTGCCTGGGCCGCAGTTGCCTGCGCATCCATTTCGTCCAGGTTCTGTTCATACTTCGGCCGCATGCCGCTGCCAACAATATTGATGAAAGCAAGGATGCGCGTGATGGAGCGGTCGATCACTTTATCTTTGAAGTCGGGGAAATTTTTCCAACCCGAACTGCCCGCATCTACGGCTGTAGTCACTCCGCTGCGCAGGGTAAATCCGTCGGGGTATAGACCGTGGTCTCCCACGTAGGAGTGGCGCTCGCCGGTGCCCGCGTACACATGTACGTGGATGTCTAGCAGACCAGGCGTCACATAGAGACCGGTAACATCGACCACCTTGACGCCAGGGCCGGCCTGAATGTGCTCGGCGACCTCGGCGATCTTGTGGTCCCTGATCGCCACGTCGCGTACTGCGTCGATCCCATTCCTGGGGTCGATGACGTGGCCACCCTTGAGCACAAGATCGTAGGACTGTTGAGCATGAGCTCGCTGAGGAAGGCAGAAGGGCAATCAACAAGAGAACCTTCGACAAACACGAGGGCCCGGCATACGCAGCTTTTTTACGAACGGCAGAAAAGAAATCCACGATAGGGTATCCCTTGAACTATAGGCACAGCCGGGCCAAAGACGTGAGGTCCGCAAAACCTGCCGGTACAGCGCAGTGGTTTGTCACAGCCGCTGTGTTCGCAGCGGCTGTGTGGAGACGCAATTGGCCATGCGTGCTAAAAAACTATCTTTCCAGCAAGCTGAAGCAGCCGCCCGCTGCTGCCGGAGCTGTTCTTTTGGGTGCTGGTCACGGTGCCAAAATCTCCCCATGTCGTAGGATCACTCGGGTCCCAACCACCCTGCATGTCCGAGTTCGGGTTGGACAGGTTGGGATGATTGAAGACGTTCTGCGCCTCAGCACGGAATTGAAACCTTAACCTCTCCCAAATCCCGAAGTCTTTGAAGAGCGATGCATTCACATTTTCAAAGCCAGGGCCGTAGAGTGGATTTCGTCTTCCAGTGCCGTAGGTAAACTGCGCCGGATAGGTAAATGCCGAACCATCGATGCAGGAGCCAGTCGGGTTATTGATGTAAAACTTGGCGCCGCACGTGGCTGAGGGCAGATGCAACCAATCGGGGCGTTGCACGTTTCCATTCGGCTGGCTGACGTTGGCCTGATCGTTGTCCAGATAGACGTTATAGGGTAGGCCGGTCTGGAGGGTCACGATTGCGTTTAGCTGCCAGCCGCCCAAGGTGTTTCTCATGAGATAGCTGGAGTCCGCGAACTTGGGCAGGTCATACGTGGCGATGGCGACAAAACGGTTGCGTATGTCCCAGTTCGAGCTCGCATAATCGAGGTTGATGTTGTACTGGTCCATCGTAGTGCCGCCGTTGTTTGAGTTATCGGAGATGTCCAGATCATGCGACCAGGTGTAACTGGCCTGGCCGGACAAACCATGGGTCAAACGCTGGCGAAGAATCGCAGTGAAACCGTTGTAGTGAGAATATTCGTCGTTCTGGATGGTGCGGATCCTGCCGAAGAGCTGGTTTGGGCGGCGGTCATTGATGTCTCCAACGGGGCCACCGGGCTGGGGCGAGTTGTTGTAGAAGTCGCGGTCAAGATGGATGGCATGCGACCCGAGGTACTGCAACTCCATGCCGGCTCCTTTCCACAGTTCCTGTCCCCAGGAAAGGTTCCACTGATAGAGCTCCTGGGTCGGCAGGTGCGGGCCCATGGTGACCGCGTTCACGTAGGTGCCGGGAATGCCCGCCACGGGAGAACCTGCGCCGGCGCCCGGAGTGGGGTTGACGAGAGTCAAAAGATTGGTCGACTGACCGTTGTAGGCGACAGAGGCAGAGAGTGGGTAGTTCTGTGTGGTCAGGGTGTAGGTATTCAGCTGGTTGGCGTTCCAGTAGATGCCGAAACCGCCCCGAATTACGGTCGTCTCCGTGGCCCGATAGGCGAAGCCAAGCCGGGGCGCCCAATCGTTATGCGTCGGATCGATGAACTTGAAGCCCGGGGTGGGTTTAAACGTCGCAGGAGTAGTTGCGGTTGACGCCGGGATCAGGGCGGTATCGTCCGCATTCAAAATCCGGGTGTAGCCGTTCAAACTGTAGGGTACGGTCGGCAGTTCGTAGCGCAGGCCATAATTCAACGTGAGCTTGGGCATTACCTGCCAGTTGTCCAGCACGAAGAACCCATCCCGCCATTCACCGATCGATCCCTTGGTGGGGAAAACCGGAGTAGTTGAGGACTGAGCCAGGCCTAAGACAAAATCGGCCGCGCCATAGCCCGTGCTGGTATAGCCCGCACTTGCGCTGCCAGGGGTTCCATTGAAGTTAAAGATGCCGCGCGCGTCGTTTGCCGCTTCACGGCCGATGGTGAGCTTTCGCAGCTCGGCGCCGGCCATGATATTGTGGCGGCCGCGCGTGTAGCTCACCTCGTCGTAACCATCGATCGTTCGATCGTCCTGATACCAGTTGGCGGTCGTGTTTCCCAGCGTGGGACCGTTGTTGTTGCCCAGGACGTCGACATAGAACGACGGTATCCCCGGGTTGCCGTACACGGTGTCGGAATTAAAGCCCGGGATCCCGAGTGCAGTACCCGCACCCTTTGGCCCGTTCACAGCGAAATAATCAAGGCTGTTGGAGAGAACTGTATTCAGGCCGATGCGGAAATCGTTCACCAGGTTCGGCTTGATGATATGCGTATAACCAATGGCGTAGTTTCGCGAGTTCGTCGGTCCGTAAGAGTTGTTGACGGCGAAGTTAGAGCCGTTGACAATAGTAATGTCCTGCCAGTGATAACGGAAATAGAGCCGGTCCTTGTCGCCTATGTTTTCGTCAACGCGGTCCAAGGTCTGGGTAATCACCAGGTTGTTGGGGAAGCTGTTTTGCAGATTATTTTGCACGCCGCTGAGATTTGGCAGCGTCATATATGCCTCCAGCTTCTGCGCGATCATCCCCGACGGACTGTTCAATTCGGAAGTTGGAATCTGGTTGTTGGGATAGGCAAGGCCGGTAAAAGGGTCGGTGATCGGTACACCGACCGCGGAGAAATCTCCCGCCCTCTCTGCCGCCGTAAGCGTCGAAGCAATCCCGGTAGCCTGCGATATCTGGTTGAGCTTTTCCCAGGATCCGAAGAAGAAGGTTTTGTTCCGGCCGTTGTACAGTTTCGGAAGATAGACGGGGCCGCCCAGATCGAACCCATATTGGTTGTAGTGGTTGATTAGCTTGGGACTGCCGGGCGCATCGAAGAAATCATGTGCGTCCAGGGCTGTGTTCTGAATGTAGTCGTAGACCGCCCCATGCAGATCATTGCTTCCCGATTTGCTGACCAGGTTGACGTGCAGTCCTAGATAGGAGCCATACTGCGCCGGGTAGTTCCCGCTTTGCATCTGCACTTCAGAGATCATGTCCGAGCTTGGCCGGGCCGGGGCGGTTGTGATCAGGTTATTCATGATCGAAACGCCGTCGAGGGTCATGCTGCTCTGAATTTCACGCTGGCCGGCGCCGATAAAATCTTCTCCAGGAGGCACGTCGTTATAGCCTGATGAAGGTCCGATGGTGACGTTCGACGCGGTGGCAGCAATCTCCAGCGCATTGTGCCCCATCAGCGGCAAATCCTGCACCGCTTTGGTGTCGAAGGTTTCGCCCAGCGTTGCGTCGTCGGTTGGAATCGGCGGCGTGGATGCCGAGACGCTAACGGACTGAGTCTCAGACCCCACCTTGAGCGTGAAGTCCGTGCGTATCGCCTGATCGATGGGCACAATTGTGCCCGTCTTGGTCAACTTGGTAAAGCCTGTCTGGTCGACGGTAATGTCGTAGGTGCCCGGAGGAATGAACTTGATCGAATAGTAGCCCTGCTCGTTGGTTGTGCCGGGGTAAGACACTCCCGTCGATTCCTCAACCGCCGTCACCTTGGCCCCTGCCACTGCGCTTCCGCTTGAATCGAGCACGGTTCCCACAACAGCGGTATTATTTGCCACTTGAGCAGGCACCGAAGCAACCAGGGCTACGATACCGATAACTGTAATCAGCACTGTACGGAGGACAAACAGACGTTTCATTCTCTTGAGCTCCCTTCAGGTTGGGACGCAAACAAACATGCGGCCGGTGGGAAACTATGATCTATGCAGCGCTTGCAGCACACCTTTAGCGCTGCGAGTATGTCAAAACAGCTGGCCTACCACTGAACGGACGTTCGTTGTATGTAACTCCTCCCTCCAATACCCGGAAGGGCGGAAGGCGCCACGCCAGGAATGGAGCGGCATGCAAGGTGTGAGCCACATCTGACCCAAAAACTGGATAGTCTGACCCTGGGTCTCAAATCCCCGACGGCGTAGAACTTTTTGAAATAAGGATTAGGAAGTATCTGACTACACGAACGCCAAGCTGTCATGAGGCTGTTGCCGTGTCCTCATATAGGACAAATGTCCTATGCGGGCGCGAGCCAGAGCTCGGCATTTGCTTGCGATCCAAGTTCCCCAGGACTGACGTCCTGGGGGATGCTCAGCCGTCCCTGCGGGACTGGTTTCTGTGGATGTGAAACCGAGCACGGCGTGCTGGGCTACTCTCAGCCGTCCCCTTCGACAAGCTCAGGGCAGGCTCTTCGGGACTGTTCTCGATACAGCCTGATGGCTGATTTGTCTCCAGCTAGTGTTGTCAAATCGACCGATCGAGAAAAGCTAATTGGGACAAGACTGGGGGAAACTACCTCAAAGGGTGGCCGTTGGAGAGCAGATCTGGTAGCAGCGGTACGGAGGGATCCTACAAATGCACCAGCCCGCGCTGGATGGCGTAGATTGCCGCCTGCGTGCGGTCGCGGACGCACATTTTGTCGAGTACGCTGCTCACGTGGATGCGCACAGTTTTCTCGGCGATATGCAACTGCTCGGCGATGTCACGATTGCTTTGCCCACGCGTGATGCAGGTAAGTACTTCATGCTCGCGGGGAGTTAACTCGACCAGAGAGGTCCGCTCTGCGAGGCGGTCGCGCGCTGTGGGCGGCAAATAGCGCAACCCTCGGTGCGCTGCAACGATCGCCTCGACTAACTCCTCTCCACTCGTGTTTTTGGTCAGATAGGCCATGGCGCCGTTACGGATGGCGCGATAGATATCCTCGCTGCCTTCGTAGTTGCTGAGGACGACAATCTTCGCCGTCTTGGATAGCTTACGAATGGCCGCAATGGCATCGAACCCGTTCATGCCCGGCAAGCGGAGATCCATGACAGTGACGTCAGGCGTACATTTCCGGTAGAGCTCGATGCCGCCGGCTCCGTCGCTTGCCTCACCCACAATCACAATGTCACTGTGCCCGCTCAGGACGGAGCGCAATGCCATCCGCGCAAGGAAGTGATCTTCGATCAGAAGCACCCGGATAGCCATTCGCGTCATCCTCCCTGCAGCTGCATTTGAAAGGGCACATGGACCAGTATCTCGGTGCCATTGCCGGCCGATGTCTCTACGCGCAGGCTTCCACCCAGCTTGCGAGCACGTTCCTCCATGACGGGAATGCCAAAGTGGCCGTGGAGAGCGGCAAGTTTGTCCGATGCTCGAAAGCCGCATCCATCGTCCTTGACGGATAGACTCAGCCAGTCCGCGTGGTATTGCAGGTGGACGGAGATGATACTCGGCAGGGCATGACGGAGAGCATTGGTCACCGCCTCCTGACCGATGCAGACAAGATGATGGACGCAACCGGGAGCCAGCGCCACCTCCTGGCCTTCCACCTGCAACCGCATGTCGACGCCCTCTTTGGCGCTCAATGGCGTCAATGCGTTTGACAACGCGCTGGAGAGCGGCCCCGTCGCTTCCTGATTCTCTCTTAGGTCCCACAGGATGCGGCGGGCCTCGGTCTGGCAGTGCCGAACCATGTTCCTGGCCAGTTCACACGCTTTCGCTGCGGGACTCGTCTCGCTGCCCAGCAGACGCGCTGTTGTCTCCATCTGCCACGAGATGGCGGCAAAGCCGGCCATCAGCGTGTCGTGCCACTCGCGTGCGATTCGATTGCGCTCCTCGAGCACCACGCCAAGCTCTCCCTTGGCACGAGCCAACCTCCAACGAAACAAGCGCACAGCAGCAGCCGCGGCGAGGAAACACAGGAGCGCGTAAAACCACCACGCCTGATAGAAATACGGCTGCTGATAAACAGCTGTGCTCGCGATCTTGTCATTCCATGCCGAGCCGGCATTGCGCGCGTCCACCAGGAACCGATAGTGGCCGGGAGGAAGTTTGCGATAATGTGCAGCGCGGGACCGAGTCACCGTCCAATCGCGGTCGTACCCATCCAGCTTGTAGCGGAACTCCAGTGTGCGCGGGATTCGCCAGATTTTGCGAATTGAACTGAAAGACCAGATCTTCGAGGCCCGGAGACAGCTCCAGTTTGTCGGTCGCATCCACGCTGATATTGCCCAATAAAACTGCCGGTCAACTGGGCTGGGTGAGCGGCCGGAAGCACCGACCCCTTCAGGATTGGTATGAACCAGACCTTTGGCGGTCGCAAACCACAGGCTGCCATCCCTGGTTCGGGTGGAGTGTGGCTGAGCTACCCCAAGACACTCGCTGCTGGGCATGCCGTCCGCCTTGCCCAGCAGGACGTAATCCAACCTGGTCCGCTTCTGTTGCGCCAGTTCTTCCAGTTGCTGTCGTTGCACGCGGACGATACCGCGCGAAGTGCCCATCCACAGAAATCCCTGGCCATCATCGAGCACAGAAGTAATCGTGTAGTCCACCATGCTGTTAAGCGTGTTCAAGTGAAAAGCATGGTCGCCCTTTAGCCAGTCGAGTCCTCCACCCTTGGTGCCCACCCACACGTTCCTCGCGTTGTCGATGGAGATGGACAACACGTAAGGATGAGAAAGCCCTTCCACCAGGCGGACCTCATCACCCCGCACGCGATAGAGCCCCGCCGACGTGCCCACCAAAATGGCCCCGTCGTCACTCTGCGCCAGGCAGGTGATGAGTTTGTCTTTTAGCAGGAGTACGCCTTTGTCCTTTGCCGGAACCCCGTCCGCGTAGTGCAGCAATCCGGTGTAGGTACCTACCCAGAAGCCACCGGATTTGTCGCTTAGCAGAGCACTCACGGCGTCAGTAAGCGACTCACGCCCCAGGAGGAAGTGCTGAAAGCCAGCCCCGTTGTAGCGGAACAGCCCGTTGAACCAGGTACCTATCCATACATTCCCGGCAGCATCTTCCTCCAGGGTGCGAATCGCTGCGGAGTTTCCCGGCAGAGGCTCGTGTAGGAATTTTCCCTGCTTAAGCCGGAACAATCCGTTGCCCCAGGTTCCCATCCATAAATTTCCACTGTGGTCCTCAAGGAGGGCAGCGGGCTGCACTTCTCGCAGCTCTCGCGGCTCATCTCGCAAGGGAATCAGAGCCGATACGCGCCACCGGGCCAGTCCGCCGCTGTTGAGGCCAACCCAGAGGTTGTGCTCATCGTCTTCATAGAGCGAGCGCACGCTGTTGCCGGCCAGGCCATCCTTGGTTGTCCAGCAGGAAAACCGCGAACCCGAGACGCGGCAAAGCCCATCGTTGTTGGTACCGACCCACATATTTCCCTGGGAGTCGCCGACCAGCGCAGTGACCTCGTTCTTGAATCCTGCCACCACTTCTTGCGTATATTCGTCGCCTGCGCGTGCGGGCCGCCTTGCCTACGGAGGGTTTCAGGCGCACCAGCCCGTCGCGCAGGCCGATCCATAGCACACCATTGCGGTCGTAGTAGATCGCAACCGCATCCCCCGTTACCTTGTGGTGCAGCTCATGGTGTTCCAGAACATGGATATGGGCGCCCCGCGCGGTGAGATGAAAGACCCCGTCAGACGTGAGCACAAAAATGCCACCGCGCCCATCTTCGGCAAATGGAGTAGTGATGTCGCCGGAGACCGGGCCGAGCCTGTCGAGCAGTTCGACAGATTGCGTTCCGCCATGGACAGTGATTCGCTCTATTCCATCGTGCGTAGCCGCCCAGATCGTGCCGGCCGAGTCCTCGAACAGGCCGCGAATACGTTCCTGATGGAAGCCTGCCTGCTCGCTTACGTTGATTGCGGCGCCCGCGGTCTGACGGATAATTCCCCGGTCGTCTGTACCGATCCAAAGGTCGCCGCGGCGACTTACCAGCAACGAGTTCACGGCCTCGCTGGCGGCGGGGTCGGTTGCATCTACATGGATTGGGCTAAAGCGCAGACCATCAAAGGACGCCACTCCGCCGTAGGTGGCGATCAACAGCCGGCCGCCAGGCACCTGGGTGATGGCGCGCAACTCGCTCTGCGGCAGGCCGTCCTCTACCTGCCACTCCTGCTTTTGATATTCGGAGAGGGGAACGGTGCGCCGACACTGCAGGCAGACAGGGGCTCAGCGCCAGCAGAAGAAGCAACATCTGCCGCAACGGCCGGCGCCGTATCCAGTCGCTCCATCGCCGGTCGCACGGCGATGGAGTGGCAAACTCCTCATCAGCCATAAGTAGGGTAAATACCGATCACTTTACCCCATCACAGTCGCGACTCCATTTGCAACCTATTTCTGCCTCCGGCTTCAGAGACTTAGAAAAATTCGGCGTCGATAGAGCGGGTAAAGGAGCCCTATGTTAAGCACCACGATGGCGAGGGCATAGGTGTGTGAGCCAAGTGTTGGCGGCAGCCAAGACGCGAAGAAATGCTGGTAGAGGTACGCATGCAGCTTGACACCAGATACGTGAATGCGGTCGAACATGGTGGTGATGATGCTTGAGACGAACGAAGGCAAGGATTGCGTTCGTGCCTAGGATAAGAGCCGGTGTAGTCCCTCGGTGCAGACCGTAGCCGTCGACCCATGCATAGAGAAGGGTGAAGATAAGCAGGCTGACGCCGGTGCTCAAGAGAGAGAACGTGCTGGTAAAGATCGGCTTGTTGATCGGCAGCCAGGGACTCAGCGCTAATCCAGCGACAATCAGGCCAGAGCCCAAGAGGAGAAGCTTAGGCCAAAGGGTGCGAATGCTGGCCGCGGATGCACCCTGGAAGGGCCGGACCCAATCCCCGACGATCATGCCAACGAGGGTGGGAACCAGAGCCGGTAAAGTGGAGAGGAGTCCTTCGGGATCGTAGGTGATCTTGCCATTGGTTCGGATACCCCACTGCCAGAGATGGTTGGCGCCGAAGACTACGCGGTCAACGACCGCCGGGAGTGCTCCGTAAGGATCCAGGTGTCCGCGGCCGATGCCTGGAACCTCAATGACCTTCAGCATCGCCCAATAGCATGCCAGCAGAAATAGGCTGACGGTGGTGAAAACTACGGTGCGATCGCGCTGCCTGCGTTCTCGGACGGAAAGATAGAGAAACCCGGAGAGCGCGTAGCAGACCGCGATGCGCTGGAGGATTCCTGGCAGTCGAAGCGTGTTCCATACATAGTCCGGAAATCCATTGATACCCAGGCCCAGAAGAAAGAGCGCAATGCTTCGACGGACGATCCGCAGGGCGCTGCTGGTGGAGGTTGTTCCCAATGCTGCACGCGAACCGAGCGAGAATGGTATAGCCAGACCCACCATGAAGAGGAAGGCGGGGAAGATCATGTCCGTTGTGGTGGCGCCATTCCACTCTGCGTGACGGAGTTGATGCCAGGTGTGCGCGTACGTGCCCGGGTCTGTAACCAAAATCATCCCAGCGATGACAATGCCGCGGAAAACGTCGAGTGACAGAAGCCGACCACCGGTCGGGCGTCGTCGGAGCAGATGACCGACAAGCATCGTACCTTCCTGAGATGGCGTGCCGACACGATATCGGCTTTCTCGAAAGGAATCAAACTGCTTTCGAATTGCTGCCGGTAAAAAAGAGCCGCTGGCAGTGATCAACAGCACTCTCCCTCGCATATAGCCGAAACACGTCATCCTGTTCAGTCTGCCTGAAGTCGCGCAAGTGTATCTTCAACCCCGATTGCCTGAATGGGATTATTGAGATCGACCAACCAGCAGGCGCTCCCGAGAGCTTGTTACTTAAGTTCGCTCGTAAGTATGCTTACACTTTTCGCCAAATAGCGTCTCTCCTTCTAGAGCGACCTCCTCATGCCCACCTTTTGGTAAGTTCGCTTAGATATTTTCGACTCTCCTCTTATGCGGTTACTACGGATTACTGGACGGCGAAGTAGTAAACGGAGTAAGAACATATGCGACAAATGACAATCTCCTGACCTTTCTGTGACACACGCTGGTGAGAAGAGATCTAGTTTGCTACTAGGTTGTAGGGACATGGCATTACGGACACTAGATCAAGTCTCCTCTCAGAAGACTGAGTTGCCTGCTTCGGTTTGTATCGTCGGCGCTGGAGTTGCAGGACTTATTGCGGCCACGCGCTTGGCGCGGAACAAGAAACTGCGGATTGTTGTAGTCGAAAGTGGTCTTAAGACAATCGACCCCTCTATAAGTGCTCTCAATGAAGTCGATATCGCCGGCGATAACTACAATGGCTCCTTGTTAGGCCGATCCAGAGGTCTGGGAGGTACATCGTTGCTCTGGTCCGGAAGACTCCTTCCGCTCAGCCCTCACGATATGCTGCCCCGCCCCTATCTCGACCTGGAGGGATGGCCCTTCGATAGCGCCGAACTAGATCAGTACCGGCAGGAAATCGAGGCTTTCATGGGAGTTGATCGAGAGCCTTACGATGGAGATATTTCGGAACAACTCGACCCCCAAGCCTTCCTTCCGAGAGACGATATCGATTTTTGTCTTAGATGGGCCAAAAGACCAAGCCGTAAAAATCATAATCTGGCTTACATCTTCCGCGAAGAAATTGAGCACCTCGAGAACCTTGAAATCTGGCTCGGGGCGACTGCTTCACATTTTGATTTCGATTTGGATCGCAGAAAGATCACGACCCTAACCTGCACCAACCTTGCTGGAAAAACCTTGCGGGTGAAGGCAAACGAATTCCTCATTGCCGCCGGGACACTGGAGACGACTCGCTTGCTCTTGTTGGCAGACCGGCAATCAAACGGTTCGATCTCGCGTGATTGCGACGCGCTCGGCCGATATTTCAACGATCACCTGGGAGTGAATGCAGCAGCCATTCGCCCACGGGACAATGCACTGACGAATCGGATATTGAATGACCGCACCTGCTTAAAGTCGCTGCGGCATCTGCATTTTGAGTTGCGTCCGGAAGTCCAGAAAAAGTACGGTGTCGGCAGCGCTTATTTTGAAATCGGAAGAAGCGAACTTCCCGATTCCTCCGCCTTGACAAAAACCAAACAGGTCATGCAACGCCTCAAACGCGGCCAAGTGGCCGTTAGTTATGAGGATATACGGGCGATTCTTCAAGACTCACCCTCTTTATTCCGGGCAGCACAATGGAGATGGATGCGAAAGCAGTATTATTGGCCCGGTAATGCAAATCTCCACATATTTATCCGGATCGAGCAGCTGCCCCAGTGGTACAACCGCATTTGCCTTTCGGATGAGGAAGACGCCTTGCAGCTGCCTAAGCTAAGACTTGAGTGGAGGAAAACGGCTGCGGACGAAAAGTCGTTCAGAGTGACGATTGAGAAAATCGATCGCTATTGGAAGGCCCACCTTGCCCACGTTTGCGATCTGGAGTGGAAGCCTGAGGTTCGACATCCAGCGGTTGGGATGGTGAATTTGACCATGGACCTTGCCCATCCTGCGGGCTCAACCCGAATGGGAACGACTCCTTCAAGTTCCGTGGTTGATGCCAATTTGAGAGTGCATCGCATTGAGAATCTAAGTATCGCTAGTGCTTCTGTTTTTCCATCCTCGGGGAGTGCTAATCCCACTTTGACCATTATGCACCTGGCCATGCGCGCTGCCGATGCCGTAGCAAAGCATATCTGACGTTTCGAGGACAGGAACTGAAAAAGGCGGGAGAGTGGACTTCTAAGGACGCTATAAGCCAAGTTGATGGCGGAGGGAGAGGGATTCGAACCCCCGTTACCCTTTCGGGTAAAGCGGTTTTCAAGACCGCCTGTTTCAACCGCTCACACATCCCTCCGCGAGAGCAGCAGTGCTTCTAATGATACGACGTTAGCCTCGCATCCGTCCTCACCCATCTGCAGGCAAGAAAGGCTTTATTGTTCGTTCGCCGGCGTTTTGGAGCAGTTGAGAGCGCCTGCCGGCACGCTCACCCGGACGCCATTTACCATAAGGATGAGCCCGGAGCAGGGGTCGAGCTTGACTTCTACCTGTTGGGCCGCAGGTTCACCCACACGTCTTTCGTGAGAAGGGTCTAGCATCGTTCTAGCCAGATGACAGCCGCCCGCACCGCCAGCCGCAGGTCCTTTGAACGCACGCTCGCCAGCGCCAAGCGAACGATGGTGCTGAGCGAGATAGTGAGCCTGGCCATCGACAGCTTTCGCACCAACAAGGTGCGCGTCATGCTCACCTCGCTGGGCATGGTCATCGGCTCGGCCTCACTCATTCTGGTCTTTACCATTGGCCTGACCGGCAAACAGTACATTCTCCGGTTGATCCAGGCCATCGGGACCAACATGGTGGAAGTGGAGTATTCCGGCGGCGGACCGGGATCGAACGCACAACACGATTTCCGCAACGACTACCTGAAACGCGAAGACGAGACGGCCGTCCTTGAGCAAGTGCCTTCCGTGGCCTACTCCTCGCCCATGCTGCAGACGCATGACCGCATCAGCTTTGGCAACGGCGTGGTGAAGGACATTCTCGTGCTCGGCGTCTCGCCCCAATACAGGCAGGTACGCAACCTGGTTGTGATCGCGGGGCGTTTCTTCGACGAGGAGGACGATGCCAGCCATGCCAAGGTCGCCGTGGTGACCGAGGCCTTTGCACGGCAAAGGTTTGGCACCGCAGCGGCCGTGAATCGCTCGTTTGAGATCAAGGGTATCCCGTTCACCGTGATCGGTACTTTCAAAGAGGCAGTGGATACCTTGGGCGAAACCGAGGTTGCCGATCAGACCATCCTGATCCCTTACTCCGTCGCGCGCTACTTTACCGGCACCGATGACATAAAGATGATTTTCTTTTCCATTCGGGACTCCGGCGATGTTGAGCTGGCCAGCAAACAGATCCTGAGCGTCATCCAGTCCCGCCACCAACGCACCTCGGTCTATACGACACAGACGCTGACCGAATTGCTGAGTACGGCGGCCTCGATCGCAAATGCCCTGACCCTGGTCCTGATGCTGGTATCGTCGGTCACGCTCGCGGTAGGCGGTATCGGCATCATGAACATCATGCTGGCGAATGTGCGGGCCAGGATCCGGGAGATCGGCATTCGTAAGGCGCTGGGCGCGACGTACCGCGAAATCAAGCTGCAGTTTCTGATTGAGGCAGTCTTCATTTCGCTGAGCGGCGGCATCATCGGGACGATTCTGGGGCTGGCGGTTCCCTATTCTGTCCGGCTCTTCACTTCCTACCGCATTCCGATCTCAGGACTGTCCGCGATTATCGCGCTGGCGGCGGCGACCATGGTGGGCGTCGTCTTCGGCACTCTTCCCGCCACGCGCGCCGCGCAGCTGGATCCGGTCGAGTCCCTGAAATATGAGTAGCGGCAGAGCGCTCACGCGACGGCTCTATAGCCACGCGCTGAAAAGACGGCCGGCGGTTCCGCGGACCGCGAGTTGATCGGTACGTCCACTGAAATAGCGCGCGTTAATCTCCGGGGCGCCAAGGTCCTCAAGGCTGTGGAAACGCGAGAACTCGGCAGCAATGTCAGCCGGCGTAAAGAAAAGCCGGAAGGGCTCGCCTGCTTTTTCTACCCTTGAGGCAAGCGAGTCGTGCGCGAGCTGTTCAAGAAGTGGAAGTACGGCGCGTGGTTGTCCATAGTCCAACGTCACGCCGCTTCCGGGAGGCTGCGCGGAGATAAAGCCGAGAGTTCCGCGGAAGGCTTCCAGAGTGAGGTATGGAACGACACCCAGCCAGGCGAAGAAGGTAGGCACGCGGTGGTTGAAACCGGTGTCGCCAAGCTGCGCCGAGAGTGACTGGCGTTCAAAATCGACCGGCGTGTAGGTGACGCTTTCTGGAATAGCGATGCGGTTGCGTTGCAACAGCTCGCGTTTCCACTGCTGGGTAGCAGGGTGGTCCACTTCAAAGACGCGAAGTTGTGGATAGGAGTTTCGGTAGGCGAAGGTATCGAGTCCGGCGCCCAGCAAAACGTATTGTTCGACACCGCCCTCGACTGCCTTCCTGCAGGTTGTCTTCGGCATAACGGCTGCGGGCGACGAGAAACGCGCGAAGCGCGATCGAGAAGGGCCGGTCTTCCCGCAGCGGAGTCCGCCGCAGTTCTTCAGCGTAGGCCGCGCCGAGGAGCGCAACCGCCATCGGATCGTCAAAGACGACGGGCGAGTCGTGAAGCTGGTGAGCCGCACGGCGCAAGGCGACGCGAAGCGCGGTTCTCGATGGAATGGCCTGCTCCATCGATTTACTGGGCCCCGCGCTGGATGACCTTGTAGCCTGACGGAATCTCGAAGATGGCGGGATCGGGTTCGCCCGGTCGAGCTGAGTTACGGTCGTCGTTTGCTCTCCGGTGCGCGGATCTTTGTGGATGGCGAGCATGTTCAGGCGCAGATCTTCGGAGTACCAGTATTCGTCGACCACCGTAATTTCCTTGCCGCCATTCGCTTCCGCAGGGACGGTTTGTGTGTCGCGGGTACCATGAACATCCACACCCTCCATCCTGCGCGTCCCCAGATCTTCCTCCTTTATGTATTGGCTGGGTGGTGAACTGCCGACCAGTGGGATCGAGCCTACTTCAGGAGGCACGGACGACGGCGGGCGGTTCAGGGTGCTTTGCCACGCAACACGGTTCTGCGAATCGATGAACGTATTCATCCTGGTCTGCGGGTCGTAGACATGGATGGAAAGGATCGGAGGCGTTGCCGTTTCCGAGGCCGGGATGAGCGGACGCCGTTCGTTAAAAATTCGTCCGTGCCCGTCTCGTGCAATCGCACTCAGCGTCTTGCGGTTCAGCGTGGTTCCGTCTTTTTGGATTTGAGTGCTTTGTGTGTTCACTACGGCGAGCAATGGGACGTTGGGGATCGGGGTAACGAAAACACCCCGTGTCTGTGCCGTGGCGACAGGAATCAGGACCGCAAAAGCGAAACGGGTGGCGACAGTAAGGGCTCGATACAAGCGGGTCCACACTCCGATTCAGCGTTGATTGCCTGACTAGATTAAGTCTGCCTGAGCGACGGCGCAAGTCGAAAGCGAGCGCGGCCTGGACAGACCTATTTTGCCTGGACTTCCACTCTCGCGGGCACTACATTCCAGCCTCGAATGGCGATGGTTGCAGCACCTGCTTGCGCTTCCGGATAACTGATCTCCACGACGCGCTTTTCTCCCGGCAACAGCGACAGGTAGTTGTCGGAGAAGTAGGCGGGCAAGATCCGCTCTCCGTCGCTTGTCCTCAGTAAGGTCAGTTTGGCTGCTACTGCAACCGACGCGCCCGTGTTCTCCAACGCGATCGAAACGTGAGCTTCACCCCCTGAATTCGTTTCAGCGACCGGCCTGACGGTGACAACTACCTGCGGCAAGCTGTTCATCCCTCGATAGGTTTCGCTATCCGCCGCGTACCAGTAGAAGTTTTGCGAAAGCAGTACGCCTTGCGCATCTTTCAACTCCATCTCTATGAAGACCACATCCTTCGCGCTCGCCAGGCCAACATCGACCAGGTACGAGTTGGTGATTGCCTGCGCCGGAGCCGAGGCCGTTTCCTGATGATCAAAAATGATGGTCCCGTCGCCGCGGACCGCATGGACCCGCAGAGTCGCATCAGCAATCGCTTTCTCTGTGTTGTTCACAATCGCCACATGCAGGTCAGGCAGATTCATCTGCACGTGGACTGGCTCGGCGGCCTTCTTGACCCCGTAGAAGGAGGCTTGGGTGTCATAATCCGAGCTGAAAATCTGCCACATCGTGCTCGGCCATGCGGGCTGCGTCATCCACAACAATCGCCCGCTGTTCGGCGCCCACAAGTGTGCGTTGAAGCCCTCGAAGATGGCGCGATGATCGACATAGTTCAACATCTGCGCCTTGCGCTCGAAGTCCGCAAGACTGGTTGGCTCGCCGAACTCGGTGGCTATCTCCTGCATGAACGGCGCAACGTCTCCATTCCCGCTCTGGTGCCAATCGTGGTACGCCCAGGCATCGCTGACGGGCCACTGGTCGGCAGGCGCGATGGTGTGTTGAAACGATTCCAGAGTCGACATCGACGGAGTGCCCACCTCCACGGAGAAGCCCCGGTTCAGGGTGGTAAAGAACTTCGAAGGCGGCTTGTAACTATAGGGCCCGCTGTTCTGCAGATTCACCTGGTTGGAACTGGCGGAGTAGTAGCGCGTGCCGTCCACCTCTCTTACCAGCTTCTCCAACCCCTCGTTGATGATCGGCGGCGGAACACCTTCGTTGCGCCCGCACCAGACGGCGATTGAAGGATGATTGCGAAAGCGCAGAATCGTATCCTTCGCATTCGCCAGGAACAGCGCAGGGTCTGCCGGCTCGAGATTGTAGTTTTGTGTCGAGTCCCAGAAGTCGTTCCAAACCAACAGGCCGTACTCGTCGGCCAGATCGTAGAAGACCTCTTCTGTATCCTGGCCCATCCAGTTGCGGATCATGTTCAAGTGCGCGTCCCGATGCAGGCGGAAGAAGGGTTCGAGATGTTCTCGTGAGACTCGCTTGCGATAATCATCCATGCCCCAGTTGCCGCCTTTACAGGCGATGCGTACGCCGTTCACTCGAATTACCAGGTAAGGAGCAGTTTTCAGGTCGGTTAAGGCGCGCAAGGAACGGGAGTTCTCGGCACCGGGGTAGAGCGAGGCCACCCACCCCAGCGATGTCTGTCGCAGCGCCTCATGCGACTGGCCCACTACTTTTTCACCCTTGGTAGTTGAAGGTGAGAATTCGACCCGCCTCAGATTTCCCTGCGCATCCAGGAGCGAGAGCTCGTAGCTGATCTCCCGCATCCCAAAGCGCAGCTGCTTTTCCGATAGCGTTCTGCCGCCAGCCGAGAACCAGACTTTCATGGTGTGGAGCGTTGGGTCGCCGTATCCGTTGGGCCACCACAACTTGGGCTGCATGACCTTCAACTGCGCGTAGTCGGCCGGGGCGAGGCGAACCTCGGTCTCGTCTCCGCTTAAGGTAACTGTTTTAGTTATATTTACGTCGTCAAAGGAAACATGCACCTCGCCTCTTACGGACGAATTCGACCGGCTGGCCAGGGGCACGTCGATTTCGACGTCTGCCTCGCTGCCATCGTGTTGGGGCAGGGTGGTGATCACTTGCACATCGCCCACGCGCACGGCGCCCGCGGCGGTCAACGTCACATCCTGCCAGATGCCCGAATTGCGGTCGCGCACGCCGGGGATCCAGTCCCAACCCTCGGTCGCCGCAAAGGTCGGTCCATCGATCACCATGATGCCCCCGTTTTCTCCCGGGCCGCCTTTGATCGACTGCTCCTGCGGGATACCGGGATGCGGAGGGGGAGAGATACGGACTGCAAGGACGTTCATGCCGCTCTTCTTCATCAGGGCAGTCACGTCGAAGGCGCCGCGTATAAACGCGCCCCGAATCTCTCCCAGGTGTTTGCCATTCAGCCACACGGAGGCGGCGTAGTTGATGCCCTCAAAGGTCAGGGTCAGATTCTGCCGGTCTTTTAGTGCAGGGGTGGGAAACTCGTTGCGGTACCAGTAGTCCTGCTTGTTCAGCGATTCCGGTATGGCCAGATTGTTGAGGCCGTAATCGGGATCGGGATAGATTCCCCTGGCCACCATCGTAGTCAAGACGGTTCCGGGCACTATGGCCTGCATCCACTCGCCGGCGTCATACGAGCTGCTGGAAATCGCCTCGGCCGCCGCGTTTACTTTGGGCGCGGCCTGCAACTTCCACCCTCCGCGGAGGATCCATTGACCTGCTTCGCCTGGGGTCAAGGCTTCGGTCGCAGGCACTACCGGTTGCGCCACGGGCGCCTGGGTAGGAGCATTGCTGTGGGGGACGGTGGAGGGATCCTGCGGTGCGCTCATCCCCGCCTGGCCACGGGTCTGCACCGGCCACTTTATCGATCCGTCTTCAAACTCCACCAGGTTGAAGTCGGGCGGGCTTCGATACATCCGCGATAACTCGCTGGCTGCCAGGGGACGGCGCATGAGCGTAAGGCCGACCAACTCGCCGCCAAAGTGTTGAGCTTCACTGATGGACGAGATGGTCGGGGCGAGATTCAGCAAAGGAGCCAGGGCTACATCCGCGACCGGTCCGTGACCCACCTCCGCGCCATCGGCGTAAAGGTGGGCTTGCTCATCTGCAAATGTTGCAGCCAGCAGGTGCCATGATCCAGGGGCGAGCGTTACATCCGAGCGAACCACGGCATCGCGCCCGGCGTACAGCGCCAGCTTGCCATCGTTGGTGCCCAAAGACCGAGAGCCCGCGAAATTGGGATTGCCCACTACCGCGACGACTGTATTGCCGACCAGCGGCTTGGGTACGCGTACCCAGCCGTAAATCGACCACTGCGCCCCGGGATCGAGCAGCACGTCGTTGACCGCGAGCGGCTTCGATAGACCCGTACCCGCGTCCAGGAATACGGCGCTGTAGGGACCGTAGGCGATGACGCCATCGGGCCTCTGGGCCGCACTGGGCGCGACCAGCGACAACAACAGTACAGCAGCCGCTAAACCAAATTTCTTATCGCCTTGCCAAGGTGCGCGCATCTCTTCTCCTGCCCTTCGGCAGAGCGCCGACTACCAGGAAGGCAGACGCCTGCTTCAATATTCCCTGCGGCAACCCGCACCCGATTCTAGCAGCGCACGCTGCGCTCACGAGGAGACGCAGATTCATGCCGGCGAGGTTCAAGCCCGGCATTACGGTCAGGGAGTTCCTGCAGCGAACTCCTCAGGATTCGTGCCCAAAAAAAGTGAGCCAAAAGCGCTATAAGCGTCATAAGTTACTTCGCGATTACCACGGTTTGCCTGGTTTCCGGCACCCCGCAAAAGCCTCTCGCCATAATTCCTTGGCGAGTGGCGGCGCGGGGGAAAGTGTGCGCCTTTAGTTCGTCCACGGCTCGCTGCGGCTGGGGCGTGGAGCCCGATTATGATCATGCGGTGCGTGGCGGATAATGATTTCGTCTAGCAATGCGTTTCCTTTGGGACCCAAATGCTACTCAGCGGGGTTAAGCGATGAAAGTCAAAGCAGCGGTTCTGCGTCAAGTAGGACAATCGGCTCCCTATGCTGTCTCACAGCCACTGGCCATAGAGACGGTAGAGCTGGCGCCGCCCGGCACCGGAGAGCTTTGTGTACGCGTGCTCGCGGCGGGTTTGTGCCACTCGGATCTGTCGGTCATCAATGGATCTCGTCCCCGGGCTATGCCCATCGTGCTGGGCCACGAAGCCACGGGCGAGATCGTCGAGGTCGGCGCCGAGGTACAAGGCTTTCACATCGGCGACCGCGTAGTCTTCTCCTTCGTGCCGAACTGCGGCCGTTGCGCACCTTGTGCGAGCGGCCGCGCATCGCTTTGCGAACCGGGAGGTGTGGCCAATGCCGCAGGCACGTTGCTGGGGGGCGGAAGGCGCTGGCTCGATGCCGAAGGCGTGACGCTGCAGCATCATCTCGGCGTCTCCGGATTTGCCGAATATACGGTTGTCTCCGCGCACTCGGCGGTCCGCATTGATCGCGACCTTGCTCCCGAGGCCGCAGCTCTATTCGGGTGTGCTGTCATGACCGGGGTGGGCGCTGTGGTCAATACGGCAAAAGTCGCCGCCGGCGAGAGCGTTGCTATCTTCGGGCTGGGAGGCGTGGGATTGGCTGCAGTGCTGGGCGCTCGGGCTGCCGGGGCTAATCCACTGATTGCCGTCGATGTGGCTACGCATAAGTTCGAACTGGCCCGTGCACTGGGCGTCACCCATTGTGTCGACGCTCGCGATGCAAATGCAATCGACTCGGTGCGCGAACTCTCGCACGGCGGGGTGCAATACGCGATCGAATCCGTTGGCAGTGAGCAAGTGCTCGCCCAAGCGTATGCGGCCACGCGCCGCGGCGGAACCACAGTCACCATCGGACTGCCTGCCCCCGATCGCATGTTGAGTGTGCCCGCTTTTAATCTGGTCGTTGAAGAGCGCACCATCAAAGGATCCTTTATGGGTTCGTCGGTTCCATCACGAGATGTGCCTCGTTTCATTGCTCTTTATCGCGCCGGTCTTTTGCCTGTGGACCGCTTGCTCACGCACCGCCTGGGCCTACCAGAGATCAACACGGGCTTCGATCGACTGGCGCGAGCGGAGGCGATCCGCCAGGTTGTTCTGTTTTAGATTGCTCCCGGTATATTTGCTTGATCATGTTGGCGGCTAAGTCCTTTGTTTCACGAAGATGATCAAGATGATCAAATTAATTAATTGATCATCTTGGGTCTTCCTCGGCGAACTGCGGTTCTGACTGGGGAGGGAGTGCCCAGTACCAAGGACCGTAGGGTCCCTCTTTTTCGCTAAGAACGCCGAGATCGAATTTGGCGCGCCGCAGGGTAGGAATGCAAACGCCATCGCGTAGGGCGTCGTTCTCGATTGTGCTTTGAGTTTTGCAGCCATCCTGCAGGTACTGGCGCAGCCATTCGCCGGCAAACTTGCGCTTCGGCAGTCCTGCGCCGGTGGGACGGGTGGCCAGCGCGTCCTCCATGGTGAGGGTGCTGGGGCCAGTCCACAAGAAGTATCCGTCCTCGTCAATTTTGTATCCCAGCGTGAGAGCGAGAGGACCCAGGTTCGATTTCACGTGCAGCAGGGCGGGCCGCGCCGGCGCATCTGGAGATGTGCCGGCGAGAAACTCGGTACGGAGGGCGGCTGAGATCCAGGAGAATCTATCTCCTCGATTTGCGGGCCGGCCGGGGCCACGCTTTTCCAGATGACGGATAAGGAGAATGCAACAGCGATGCTTCTCAGCCAGAGTGGCGAGTGTCTCGAGGAGGGGCCCTCTGGGCTGATCGACGCCCGGGCCAAGGAGGCCGTGGAATGGATCAAGAATCACAAGGCGGGCGTGGGTTCGCTGGAGAGCATCTTCGAGAAGGGATGGCGTGGAGACAGCTCCGCGGAAGACGACAAAGCGTGCGGCATCGCCATTGAGCTTGGCGAAACGGGGATGAATCACTTCCGAGCTGTCGTGCTCGGTTGAGGCGTACAAGACTGTACAAGGCTTGAGTTCTACGCCGGTGAACGGGGCTCGCCCACGGCTCAATGCAGCCGCAATCGCCAGCGCGACCCAGGTTTTTCCCGATCCAGAGACGCCGGAGATCATGGCCAGGGTGCCGGCGGCGAGCCTGTCTTGCCAGAGCCATTCGACGGGGCGGAGCTGGAGGTCGGAGAGATAGACGAAATCTGCGCAGCTTTCGGTGGCCGCCGGGTCAGCGGGTGCCTGCGGCGGGAGAGCCTCTGCGGGTAAGTCCTGCATTGGGCTGGGAACTTCTGCAACTTCCACTGTGATCGGCGGATGCTCGATCGAGAGAGAAACCTCCGGTTGCGGGGTTAAGGCTCGACCGGAGAAGATGGACGTGCGGGGGCTTAGTCTGTTGATGGTCACCGGGATACACTCCGTATTTGAGGAAGCTTCCGTCACGGTTGCATCTATGCGGCCGGATGGGGCTTTGTTTTTCCTGCTTCCACGCTAATACGCGCCCGGAATTGCTACCAGACCGCTTTCAAAATAAACATGAGGATGCAGGGGGTGGTAACTCGGGTTCTAGGACCCGTTTTTCCAGGCGCGGCCCATGAATCGGCCGTCCTGACCTGAAAGGACGTGCAGGGCTTGCGCCTGATTACGGATGCGCGCGTCCACGGAAACCAGTTTCGATAAGTAGCGAAGTATTTCCTTCTTACGGCTTGGGATGAGCGCGGTCCAATTCTTTTTTGCCTGCGGATTGCCATCCAGTGCCTGCCTGAACCATTTGGGCATGGGATGTTGAGGGCCGTTTCGATAGGCGGCGTCGAAGTCTATCTCTACACGCACGCGGTCGCCAACTTTCGTACCAGATGCGCTTCGCATGCCTCCGTGAAGGTAGAGATAGAAGTTTCCGTTCCCGGCAGGCATCAGATTGGTTCGCCATGCAGTCGCGGAATCGCCGTTGATGCGGACCAGAACCGGAAGCGGTTTGCGCCAGCCCGGCTTGAGGGCGTTCGCCTGCGACGAAGTAACCCCGACAAAGGGGTTGACACCTCGAATCTCTATGACTGTATCCAGGCGAAGGGACATGGGGGCTTGAACAAGATTATAGAGTTTGGTCACGAGCATTGGCCGTCCCCGTAACCTATATTGAACTAAAGGGATTACCTATCGCCGTGGCTTCCTGGTGGAATCTTCTGGACTTACGGCCGACGTCGTGTTTTTCATATAGCAGGGATGGTTTTGGGGACTTTACGATGGGGGTTTTGCCTGATTTGCGTGGGGACATGGTCCGGGCTCTAAAGGATCGACGGATGGTCTGGGCTCGCTTGCTGGCGGCTCTTATCTTCTTGATGCCTCTCTGCGTGCATAGGGTGCAGGCCGAGACCGCACCTCTGCCTCAGCTGCAATCCGCCGATCCTGTCATTGCTGACCTGTTCCGCCGGAGCGGCTCCACAGGAATGGTGGTCGTGATTGTCCGCGACAACCAGACGTGGATGCAAAGCTACGGCCAGACTTATCCCGGCTCGCACCAGAAGCCCAATGCTGACTCCCTCATTCGTCTGTGCTCTCTGTCAAAGATCATGACGACGGACCTGCTGGTGAAGCTGGTCGCCGATGGACGCGTATCGCTCTCCGACCCCCTGCAGAAGTTTGCCCCGCGCAATGTCACCGTTCCTGTGCGCACGGTTCGCGGCCTGAGCGGCCGCCCTATCACCCTGCGCGATCTGGCCACGCATACGTCTGGTTTGCCGCGCGAAATCGCCTATCCAGAGGGCGGTGCCGGCCATTTCACGTTTCCCGACTATAACTTTCGCTGGCAGTGGCTGCCTGGCTATCGCCTGCGCTTTGTTCCTGGAACCGCCGCACACTACTCCAACATCGGGTTCGACCTGCTCGCGGACGCCTTGTCAGCCGCTGCGGGCAAACCCTACCCGCAACTCTTTGCGGACCGCATCGCCAAACCCCTTGGGCTGCGGGATACGACGCTGAACCCGACGGCGGGCGAGTGCGCTCGCCTTCTCATCGGGGCGAAGAATGAGGGCCCGTGCAGCAATACGACGGCCGCTGCCGGGTCGGGAGGTATGTATTCGACGGCGAACGACATGACGCGTTGGCTCGAATACCTTCTCGATCTGCCCGGCGTCCCCGTACACCAGGACCCGGCGGCAACTGCGACGTATATCCAAGCCTCGGAACTCCGCTGGACTCAGGGCCTGGGGCACGCGGGGGTTCCCAACGGCATCGGCCTGGGATGGGTGCACCTGAACCAGCCGGATGATCCGGGCACGATCATCGAGAAGACGGGCGGCGGGGCGGGCTACACCACCTACATCGCGCTCAATCCCGGACGCCACATTGGCATATTTGTCGCAGCCACTGAGGGTAGACATGAAGGCGCTAACATTTTCCGCGAGAGCAACGATCTGCTTACGTATCTCGCGGGGCTCCCTCCTGTGCCGGGTGATTCCATGGAGGTTGCTGCGGACGAGAATCACTCCGATGTGCAGGTACGGTCGGCGACACTGCACAAGCATGCGGGACGGCGTCTTGCCAGGCAGATTGCTCGGACGAGTGTTCTTGCTGTAGCACAGTAGGTGACGGGGATGTTGGGGTTGTTCCTGGTTTCGGCACTATCACCGAAAGAAAGAACGTCCTCAGGGGCTGAAGCCCTCATCAGACCAGCCAGTACAGGCACGGCTGAAAGACGTCCCAGCATCTACGTCCGGCCTGAAGTCCGTACCCGTCCCAGTTGTAGAGGGAAAGAGATACCGCAGGTTCCTCGGCTTGCCGAATTTCCTGTTGAGGCTGGTGGCGTTGGCGAGCTTCATGCGGTTTTCCCTTACAGAAAACCGCATACGCGGACGTGTCTCGGAGCAGCGTGGCAGGAAATTCGGCTGCGCTCGGGATGACAAAGGTTTAAGTCGGTTTCGGACCTGGGCGTTGGTTATTCGGATGGGGAGTTCTGGCTTCCGTTACAACCGAGAGGCGCACCGCAGGTCCCTCGGCTTGCCGAATTTCCTGTTGAGGTTGGTGGCGTTGGCGAGCTTCATGCGGTTTTCCCTTACAGAAAACCGCATACGCGGACGTGTCTCGGAGCAGCGTGGCAGGAAATTCGGCTGCGCTCGGATGACAAGGTTTAAATCGGTTTCGGACCTGGGCGTTGGTTATTCGGATGGAGTGGTTGCGGCCGAAAGGCGCACAGCAGGTCCCTCGGCTTCCTCCGGATTTCCTGTCAAGCTTAGTGGTGTCGGTAGACCTCATGCAGCTTTCCTTACTAAAAGCCGCATACGTGGCCGTTGATTAGTGCCGCGTAGTAGGAAATCCGGAGTTCGCTCCTAATGAACAAAAAATAAAGCCAATAGAATCAATCTCGATTTCCAGCGTTCATTTCAGTCTTAAGTTGCCGCAGGCAAGTCAGCTCCTCCCACGGCACGCCGGGGCAGGCGGGATGACAAAGGGTGGGTGGCGCTTCCATGGGGAACTGGCTAGTGGCTGAGAGAGTCGCAGGTCGGTCGCGGTGGTATCCCACATCTCGCTACAAACGAGCGAGATGCCAAGCTTCACAGGAAATCCGGGGTGTGGGGCACTCGTCGTTTGTGAGGGGGCCAGGATTCAAAGACCGTGCCAAAAGGTTTGGCGCGCGATTTGGGATCGCGCGCCAATGAAAAGGAACGGAAGTTAGGCTAGGTCGAAGCGATCAAGGTTCATCACCTTGGTCCAGGCAGCAACGAAGTCTTTTGCAAACTTCTCCTTCGAGTCGTTCGTTGCATAGACTTCGGCGACTGCACGGAGCTGGGAGTTGGAACCGAAGACTAGATCAACGACGGTGCCTTTCCACTTCGGCGCGCCAGTCGCCCGATCAGTGCCCTCCAAGACGCCTGGCACGGTCGCGGACTTCTGCCACTTCGTGTTCATGTCGAGGAGATTGACGAAGAAGTCGTTGGTCAGTGCTCCGGGCTGCTTGGTGAAAACGCCATATTCGGAGTGCCCGAAGTTGGCATTCAACGCGCGCAGACCACCAATCAGGACTGTCATCTCGGGAGCAGTCAAGGTCAAGAGGTTCGCCCGATCCAACAGCAGTTCGGCCGCCGGCCCGTGGTGTCCCTTGCGGATGTAGTTGCGGAAGCCGTCTGCAGCCGGCTCCAGTACGGCAAACGAGTTCACATCCGTCTGCTCCTGCGACGCATCCGTGCGACCGGGAGAGAAGGGGACCTTCACGTCGTGTCCGGCCTTCTTCGCCGCCGCTTCGACGGCTGCGTTCCCGCCCAACACGATGAGGTCAGCCAAGGAGACCTTCTTGCCGCCGATTCCATTAAATTCTTTCTGGATCGCCTCCAGCTTGGAAAGGACCTTGGCGAGTTCCTCCGGTTCGTTGACCTCCCAATACTTCTGCGGCGTAAGACGAATGCGCGCCCCGTTCGCACCGCCGCGCTTGTCACTGCCGCGGAAGGTGGAGGCCGAGGCCCAAGCCGTCGAGACAAGTTGGGGGATGGAAAGGCCGGATGCGAGGATCTTGGCCTTCAGAGCAGCGATGTCCTGCTCCCCGATGAGCTCGTGATCCACGGCAGGAACGGGGTCCTGCCATAGCAAGGTTTCCTTGGGAACGAGCGGGCCAAGATAGCGCGCAAGCGGCCCCATGTCGCGATGCGTGAGCTTGAACCACGCCCTCGCGAACTCGTCGGCGAATTGCTCCGGATTTTCGTGGAAGCGCTTGGAGATCTTGGCGTAGATGGGGTCCACCTTCAAAGCGAGGTCCGTCGTGAACATCATAGGAGCGTGCTTCTTGGACGGATCGTGCGCGTCGGGCACAGTGCCCGCTGCCGATTTATCCTTGGGAGTCCACTGGTGAGCACCCGCAGGGCTCTTGGTGAGCTCCCAGTCGTAGCGGAAGAGGTTGTCGAAGAAGTTGTTGTCCCACTTAGTCGGGTTGCTGGTCCATGCGCCCTCTAAGCCACTGGTGATGGCGTGGGGCCCTGCGCCGGTGCCGAAGGTATTGATCCAGCCGAGGCCTTGATGCTCGAGAGCGGCCCCCTCAGGTTCGGGACCCATATAGGTGCTTGGTTCGGCAGCGCCGTGGGCTTTGCCGAAGGTGTGTCCGCCGGCGATGAGGGCAACGGTTTCCTCGTCATTCATTGCCATGCGGCCGAATGTTTCGCGGATGTCCCGGGCCGCAGCGACCGGATCGGGATTGCTGTTGGGTCCTTCGGGGTTGACGTAGATAAGGCCCATTTGCACAGCGCCGAGAGGATTGTCGAGCTGGCGGTCACCGCGATAGCGCTCGTCTCCCAGCCAAGTGGTTTCCGGTCCCCAGTAGATGTCTTCTTCCGGCTCCCAGATGTCCGGGCGGCCACCGGCGAAACCGAAGGTCTTGAAGCCCATCGACTCGAGGGCCACGTTGCCAGTAAGAATCATGAGGTCGGCCCAGGAGATTTTCTTGCCGTACTTTTGCTTGATGGGCCAGAGCAGCCGGCGCGCTTTGTCGAGGCTCACGTTGTCGGGCCAGCTGTTGAGGGGGGCGAATCGCTGGGATCCGGAGCCTGCGCCGCCGCGGCCATCCGCGATACGGTAGGTGCCGGCGCTATGCCACGCCATGCGGATGAACAACGGGCCATAGTGGCCGTAGTCCGCGGGCCACCACGGCTGTGAGCTGGTCATCAGCTCATGAAGATCCTTGACCACGGCATTCAAGTCGAGGGTCTTGAACTCCTCTGCGTAGTTGAACGCCTCGCCCATGGGGTCAGAGAGCGAGGAGTGTTGGTGCAGGATCTTAACGTTCAGTTGATTGGGCCACCAGTCTGCGTTGGATTGGGACCCAGTTACTGCCTGTTGGCGAACGCCGGAGGTATAGGGGCACTTGGCTCCGTTTGACTCCTTACTATCGTGGACAGGCTCTCCTACTGCTGTGGCGAATTGCTCTTCCTTGGCCATATATTTCCTTCTCCTTCGAATGGGTTAAAAACGTGACGAGCTACGAATTGAATCGTTGAATTGGAATTGGGATTGCAATGCATTGCAATCGAGGTTTTTTCATTTAGCAAGCGCCGCGGGTTGCACCAGCAGACGCACGAAATTCATCCGGTATTCACACGCTTACGAAACTTGACGGCACGCTGCTTCGCAGCACATTTGGTGCAGAGCCCCCGAAAAATAAGTTCGCATTCGCGAACGATGCGCTTGCCCAGGGCGCGCGTGGCAGGCCTGGGCACGTCGTACCACTCAATGTCCTCAACATTTCCGCAGCGGTCGCAGACGAAGTGATGATGTAGCAATCCTTTGGCATCGAAGCGCGCGGCGCGGCCCTCGACAGCCACTTCACGCACCAGGCCCGCCTGCACCAAGTCCCGTAGATTGTTATAAGTTGTGGCTCTTGAAGATCGCGGATCCATTTGATTTACGGCTTCAAAGATTTCGACCGCGGTGGGATGCCTATTCTGTTCCATCAGGAAGGCCATCACGGCATAGCGCTGCGGGGTGCAGCGTAACCCGCTGCTTTCCAAAGACCGTTTGATCGCCTCGGTGTCCACGTTAATTTAGACTATGTCTAACTTGATATTTTGGCAAGACAGGGCTCTTGGATGGCTGTGGAAAAGGGCAGGCCCCCCTCAGCAGTTGTTCTGGTTCGAGAAGAACTTGACCACGGTTCCCCGCGACAGCCCGTACAGGCCGGCGAAGTCTCTGGAGGCGGGCAGCCTGACGCCGGGCCCGAGCCGACCTTCAAGAATGGTACGTCGCAGCTCGGCGTACAACCAGGTGGTTAGCGTTTGATTTTGCGGACGGCTATTGAGAGTGAGCTCGAACGAGCTGATGGTTTTCGGCACCCGTTTTTCCTTGGTCCGATGATATTAGCGGAAAATGGCTCTTTTCAGTGTACCAATGCAGCCCGTACTATCAGTCCTGTTTCCCGAAAGGCCTTTGGTCGAGATACGCAGAAGGAGATCGAACAAATGAGAGTCGGAATCTGGTTATATGGCTTGGGAACGGTTGTTACGGGGATCCTGGATCTTGTCTGGCGAGCATTTGAGGCCTCCCATCAACCGATAAGAGCCCTGGGCCATATTCCTGGCGAACATGTACTCGCGGGCATCGCCGGCGCGTGGCTAGTCGCGGCGGGCGTGGCGATCTTGTTGGAAATTTTTGGGACGTGGTCACGGGTATGGCTTTCTTGTTTTCTGGTATTGCCGTTGTTTCGAGAGTTCGGGACGTCCTGGCGGCGCGGCTTCTTGCGCTGATGCTGTTGGTGTTTGAGGCTGCTGTAGAAGTGCCTCCTGTTTTTATCCGGCCGCACAGTCAGGAGGCGTGGGGCGGGGCGGTGTACAACCTGACTGCGATCGGAGCGTGCTGGATATTTGCTGAATTTGTCGCGAGCCGCCGCCAAGTAGATAAAAGACGGACCGGGGTTGCCGGAGATGTCACCAGGTCCCATCCGGATTCGGTCGTCGCGTGAATGAGTGAACATGAAGGCATACCCTTACGTTCTGCTTGCGTTTGGAACCGCTCTCTGGGTGACTCCATTTTTCTTTACTCGAGCCAAAGGTCAGGTTCTAGTAAGGATTGAAAAACGCGCACGAGGGGGTGTGCTCCTTCAGTGCCTTGGCTATTCGATCCTCTGGCAGAGCCATTTCTGGGAGAAGCCGCCGGAACATTGGCGAACAGTCGTTGCGCTTTGCTTTTTTGTTCTCGCCTGCCTGATATCGTGGACTGCCGCGCGATCATTAGGACGCCAATTCAGGTTCGACGCGGCGATCGATTCGGCGCACATGCTGGTGCGCTCCGGACCGTATCGCGTAGTCCGCCATCCGATTTACACATCGATGTTCTGCGTACTCCTGGCAACGGGGATAGTCGTTTCGCCGCTCAAGCTGCTATTGGTATCCATTGCAGTGTTTATTGCCGGTACTTTCATCCGGATGAGGATCGAGGATCGCTTGTTAGAGGCGCAATTCGGAGCAGAGTTCGTGGAGTACCGGCAACGCGTGCCGGGATTTTTGCCGTTTATTAAGATACCCATTCGTTAGCGAAAATCCCCAGGATTTCCTGTTGAGCTTGGTGGCGTTAGCGAACTTCGTGCGGCTTTCTTTGCGGAAAGCCGCATACCTCGCCTTGGGCGGTGCTGCGATGTAGGAAATTCGCGTCCCCCGGAAAGCGGGATTTTCGGTAACGTGACGCATACACCAGTGAGGCTACAACTACAATCTTTGCCGTTGCTACCCAAGGCGCATGGCGGATTTCCACAGAAACGATATGCTCTTTTCAAGCAGCGATTCTCCAAACCCTCACCGATCCTTTCGGGGGATAGGCTCGATGAGGGAACAAGGAGAATCGCTGTAATAGAAGAGTTAGCCTTACTTGTGGTTCGCAGCAAATGAATCAATTGAGTCTGCCACGTTACTCTTGTTACGCTTTCCGATCTTGTTAGGCGCACACTGAATCACTCTAACGATGCATTACCTTCGCCCTGCCAGGTAACACTGGCAGGGTTTTTATTTTCTGCCTCTTTCAAACGGGCGGAGCTCATTAAGTTCTCGTGACGTTTTTCGTCGGCCATTTGGACAGCGCTCACTGGAAGCAGTACTGCCAACAGCGTGCACCCCGATCATTCCCGCAGAGCCTGCCCTGAGCTCGTCGAAGGGGACGGCTGAGAATGCCCAGGACGTCAGTCCTGTGTGAACCTGAACCGCACAAGGGCGCACAGCAGGTCCCTCGGCTACGCTCGGGATGACAAAGTTGAGGGCGGTGGCCCACCTTGGCATAAGTGGAGGTGGATGGACAGAGTTGAAAAAAGCAATTTGGACAAGACTGACTCCAGCCGTCCCCTTCGACAAGCTCAGGGCAGGCTCTGCGGGACTGATCGCGATTTGCACTGAAAGCTGATTTGTTTCGGCGAGTGCTGTACAAATCGGCCGATCGAAAAAAGCTAATTTGGACAAGTCTGTTTCGGAATAGCTTGCGGCATGCTCGAGATCAGACTGAGGGAGACGGTTTTCTATAAGATGATCCCGGCGTGTCCAAGAATCGCTGGAAACGGAGTTCAGATGAAACGACTTGCCACTTTGTTCCTGCTTGGCTGTTCATCGGCCCTTGCCTACGGTACACCGATCACCCCTAACGTATCCGCGGTCAAGAGCGGGCCCATTGCGGTGGTGGCATCGGCAGAGTCGCTCACCATCACCTGGGATGACAGCGCAAATCAACACTGGCAAACGATCTTCTCGCTTGACTCGACGAAACCTTTGATCACGGCGATCTCGGTGGATGGCCACAATATCGTTGAACTGGCGAAACCATACTATCGATGCTCCACGGGAAAGCGCCGTGGTGGATGGGACGCCTTCTTTGACTTCCCGCCGGCTGATCCGCAGGGAACGCGGCAATTCCTGCTTGAGTTTCATCCGGCCGCAGTGACTGCCCAGACGGTCGGGGATCGAGTGGAAGTAACCTTTGATGGGGTGAGGCTCGGAATCTTCACCGGGTCACTCCGCTATACGTTCTACCCAGGCACTCCGCTCATTCAGCAGGCCGCGCTGGTCAGCACTCATGAACCGGACACAGCCTTCTACTATGACGCTGGACTGGAGATGACAGCGGAGCAGGATCGCCGGACCGGTGGAAATATGGAGTCGCACATCTCTTACTACGATGTGGAGGGGAAGCTCAAGGAGATTACGCCGCCTTACGGTTCTGAACGTCACTCACTGGCAGCGCACTATCGCACGGTGGCGGCGAAGATGGGCGCGGGGAGCATTGCCGTTTTTCCTCCTCCGCACCGCTATTTTTTTGCGCGCGACTACACGACCAACCAGGGATACCTCTGGTACAGCTCCTGGCGGGGCAGGGTCGGACTGGGAGTGCACCAGTACCCCGACGACGATACGACCATCGATCCATGGATGAACGCGCCGCCGGATTCCGTTCAGGAAATGGGCTTGTTTCTGCTGCCTAGCGCGAAGGACTCGAGCGTGGCGCTCAAGGACGTTCTTGCTTACACGCACAACGATCACTTTGTGCATTTGGATGGTTTTGTCACCTTTGCACCCGCATTGGCACCTTGCCTACACGGTGCAGGCCATGGAAAAGGGACTCGACTGGGAGCCTCCTTTCAAGCCGGTGATGAAGGGCATCGGAATTGACTCCGCCATGATCATGGACTTCCACGGCGACGGACACCCCGCCGATTTGACGGACCTCAGGCTCCACGAACTGGACGAGTACTACAAGGCCTGCCGGGCGCAGTCTGACCGGAACTTCCTGCTGATCCCTTCAGAAGAGGCGGATATCTACCTGGGCGGGCACTGGGGGCTGGTATTCCCTCACCCGGTGTATTGGCAGCAGGATCGCAAACCTGGTGAGAGCTTTGAAAGCGCGGATGACAAATACGGCAAGGTCTATCGCATCCATGATGCCGAAGAGATGTGGAAGATGATCAAGGCGGAAGGCGGGTTCGCTTATCAGACTCATCCGCGCACCAAGGGATCGACGGGATACCCGGATAAGATTTTGAACACTGCTTACTTTCGAGACAGCAGCTACCTGGGCACCGGTTGGAAGGCAATGCCGTCGGATCTGTCTTCGCCAAGGTTGGGGGAGAGAGCATTCAAGACGCTGGATGACTTGAACAACCTTGGCTTGCACAAGCACATGATTGGAGAAGTGGATGTATTTCAGATCAGTTCGGCGGATGAACTCTACGGGCATATGAACATCAACTATCTTCGATTGCCGGAACTGCCTTCGTTCGATCACTATGACCGCATCCTGCACTCGATCGAGAAGGGGGACGGTTTTATCACCACCGGCGAGATCCTTCTCCCGTCTACCTCCATGTCCGCGGAGGGTGATGGGAGCATCCGGGTCAAAGCGAGAATATCCTCGACATTTCCTTTGAGGATCGCTGAAGTGGTGTGGGGCGACGGTGTGAACACCCACCGGCAGGTCATCGATCTGCAATCGACGCCGGCATTCGACGATCACGAGTACTCGTGGCTGGTGGACACGCCCGCGGCTGGACGCTGGGCGCGGTTTGCGGTGTGGGACGTGGCGGGCGACGGCGCGTTCACCAATCCTGTTTGGCGTGACCGGAAATAGAGGCTGCGGAGAAAGTGCTGATTCCCACGGCAGGCCATTCTTTTCGATAAAATCTTCTTTGGGACTGAAGAGGAGATTTGGTATGCGCATCGCACGAGCAAGTATGGGCTTGATCCTGACGCTGTGTTGCGTCTGCTTACATGCTGACGAGAGCGATCCGCAAAAGGTAACCCTGGTAGGGACGCTCCATCGCGCGATGGCGATCGGAGCAGAGTCCACTGGTTGGACGGTGCAGGTCGATTCGGAAACCATCATCGACGGGAAACCGATCAGCTCGATTGAAGTGAGCGATACCCGTAAGCCCAAGCAGCTTGAGGATTTCGAGAACAAGCGCGTGAAGATCGCCGGTAAGGTCGTCTACCGTCACGGCGTGGAAACCGGAGTCCAGTCCTATGTCGAGATCACGACCATCAAAGCGGACCCAGGGCCAGACAAGCACTAAACGGGGCGAGCGTCGATGGCCCTCTGGGTGGCTTCGCGCCGCTCGGAGAAGCCACTGCAATGCTCGGGTATACTCCCAACCAATGGTTCGCAACTAATGGTTCGCATTCTGGCCGCGACTCTCCTCGCTTGTGCTATCTCTGGGCACGCTCAGCAGTACGATCTCGTTCTTCGCAACGGCCAAGTCCTCGATCCGAAAAACAACGTTGCCGCGAAACGTGACGTAGCCGTTCTGGACGGCAAGATTGCCGCCATCGAGCCAACGATTCCATCGAGCGCCGCCAAACAATCCGTAGATATCTCCGGCCTGTATCTCACGCCCGGGCTCGTCGATATCCACGTGCACGTGTTCACCGGACTTCGCCACAACGCCTGGGGCAACGGCGACCTGTCTGTCCCCGCTCGAGCATCCTGCGCCCGGGAGACATCAGCACCCACGTCTTTCGCATGCCAGCGCCGCTACTGACTCCGGAAGGCAAACCTGCCGCCTTCATGCTCGAGGCCCGCAAGCGGGGAATCAAGTTCGACGTTGGCCACGGTGGCGGTTCCTTCACCTTTGCGCTCGCGGAGCCCATGGTAAAGAGCGGCTTCTTTCCTGACTCCATTTCAACGGATCTCCACGTTGGCTCGGCCACCGGCGTCATGCTCAACCTGCCCAACGTGATGAGTAAGATGCTCGCGCTTGGCATTCCCCTACCTGAGGTCATCCGGGAATCGACCACGAACCCAGCCACCGAAATCGGCCACCCTGAACTCGGGCAGATCGCTGTCGGTTCGGTCGCCGACATTGCCGTTCTCCGCGTCGAGCACGGCACCTTTGGCTACGCGGATCTTGCCGGCGGGAAGGTTGGCGGCAGCGAACGCATTTTGGCCGAAATGACCATCCGCGCGGGCCACATCGTCTTCGATCTCAACGCGCGTAGCGCGGTGCCTTGGCGCGAGGGTCACCTCAAATACGCGACCCGGTGAAACGGTCCCCGGCTGAGGTTTGATGCAGATGTTGCCACCCCATCGGGGGCGTACCTCAGGGGCTAAAGCCCTCAAGGGCGCGATTTTATGGCCCGACTGAAGTCGTGCCCTGATACAAAACAAAAAACCGGCGATTCCCACGCAGACGCTAGGCTTCCACCCCGGCGACGAGACCCCTAGTGGAAGAGCTTGAGTGCGTTCAGGAGGGTGTAGTAAACGCCCCACGCTGCGGGTATCGAAACGACGAACCATGCGGCCAAGATCAGGACCGGCGATGTCGTCTTGTTGTCATTTGTAACCATGGATGAATGCTCCTCCGGTTGCGGCGCTGCTCAACGTGCTGCTCGAACCTGGCTACTCGCGCTCTCGAGCCAATACTTCTGTGCCACTGGACGCACCAGGAGATTGGCGATGAAACCCACTACCATCAGGGCCGCCATGATGTGCAAGATCACCGGGTAAGCCTGCTGTTTCGGCAAGTGGTTGGCGACGTAATGGTCGAGGACGCCGTTGACGATGAGCGGCCCCACGATGCCTGCGGTGGACCAAGCCGTCAGCAGTCTTCCATGGATGGCGCTCACATGATAGCCGCCGAAAAGATCCTTGAGATAGGCCGGAATGGTCGCGAATCCTCCGCCGTACATGCTGATCAGCACGCCCGCAATCAGGACAAAAAGCGGGACGGAATTCAGGTGCGTATTACCGGTGAAAGGAAGCGCCAGATATAGGAGCATACCCACGACAAAAAAGACGAAGTAGGTGGTCTTGCGTCCGATGAAGTCCGACATGGACGCCCAGATAAAACGTCCTCCCATGTTGAAGAGGCTCAGCAGGCCCACGAAACCAGCCGCCGCGACCGCCGAGACACGCCCGCGGAAGAGATCCTGGATCATCGGGGACGCCTGCTCCAGGATGCCGATGCCCGCGGTCACGTTCATGCACAGGATGACCCACAGCAGCCAGAACTGCGGCGATTGGGAGGCGGCATTGACGTCCACCTTGTGGGTAGAGATCAGGGCCGATTGTGTTGCCCTGGGAACCCATCCCTCCGGCTTCCAACCCTCCCGCGGCACGCGAATCGTGAAGACGCCAAACATCATGAAGACAAAGTAGAGAAGGCCCATCGTGACCCAGGTGGCCGCGATGGGATGCGCGGATGCCCGGTAAAACATCATCAGCTTGGTCCCCAGCGGCGAACCGATCATCGCGCCTCCGCCGAAGCCCATGATCGCGAGGCCGGTAGCCAGTCCCGGCCGGTCGGGAAACCACTTGATCAGCGTCGAGACGGGTGAGATATAGCCCAGCCCCAGCCCGACGCCACCGATGACTCCATAGCCGAGATAGATGAGGGCCAGAGAATGGGTCGCCGCGCCTGCAGCCGCCACCAGAAATCCGGACCCGAAGCAAGTAGCTGCGACAAACATCGCCTTGCGAGGTCCCGCCGTCTCCAGCCATCGGCCAAACAGAGCCGCGGAAAGCCCGAGCACCGCGATGGCGATGGAAAAGATATAGCCGACCTCTTTCAGGTTCCATGCAGCGCCGTCCGCGCCCTTCAGCGCCAGCAGCGGGTTCTTGAAGATACTGAATGAGTAGACCTGGCCGATGGCCAGATGAATGGAGAGTGCAGCGGGCGGCACAAGCCACCGGCTGAACCCGGGGTGGGCAACAGAGACTTCACGATCAAGAAATGACAGCATGCGGGGCGTGCCTCGAACAGCGGAGCGCATTGAATAATTGATTAACCGGGGGACTGACCAAAAGTTCGCACCTCAGTCTGTCATGCATGGGATGACACCATCTTCTATCACATAGGATGTGCGACCGGCGACTGAGGCTCAAACTCTCTCCCAAATGCCCGAATCGGTCACTCGCACGCCGGGGGGAGGAATTCCTGCCGTTTTGCGTCCTGGACCGGTTCTGCAGAATTGCACAAATTGGTTCCTGTCTTTAGGTTCCCTATGCGAGAATTCCCAGGTCAATACTTAAGCCCAACGTTCGTTATCTACCCAGGAGCAACCCAGATGCCTGAAGAGCAAGAAAAAGTTCTGACCTTTGCAGTCGAACGTGACGGGGACAAGGCCGTTGTGAAATGTCACGGGCGATTGGTAGCAGGCGCCACCGAAGAACTCTACCAGGAGGTGAAAGAGCTACTACCTCGGACAAAATTGGTGGTTGTTGACTTAGCAGAACTCACCTACGTGGATAGCTCGGGACTTGGCACGCTGGTGCGACTGCATGCATCCGCCCGGAAACAGGGTTGCGAGTTCAAGTTGCTTCACCTTGGTAAGCAGCTTCGCAATTTGCTAAAGCTGACGAACCTTCTTTCGGTTTTTGGCCAGGTGGAGGACCACGGCATTACTATTGCTTGATTGTCCGAGAAACGAGGAATGCCACTTCAAGGAAATATGCTTTCGCCTGCGCATTCACTGTGCCGGATATCCTTCAGGATGGGCGCGGAAGGAGGAAGATGACCTGGGCACTTCGTTCCCGCGCCTCATTTTTTCATTCGAACTGGTTTAGATCGGTGTCGGGGGCAGGGTGGCCCAACGCACGGCACATGGCAACGATCTGGCCTTTGTGATGAAAGGCATGCGTCAGGACATGATGAAGGATGAGCGCCGGGGTGCGGACGGCGACGTCCCCGTCGGAGAAATGAAGCTCGGTATCGGCATTGAGTTGTTGATTGGTCAAGGTCGACAAATAAGCATGGGTCGACTGGCTGACTTCCTTCTGCAGGCGTCTTACATCGGCGAGGACGCGGGCAGTCCCCAATGGTCCGGTCGGCGTACCGTAATCCCTGGAGTGTGTGGACCCAAAAGCCTTCGCAGTTGAAGATATGAATCGCTTGTTCCCGCAGCGTGCGGAAGCCGAAGCCGGATAATTCCCTCACATAATCATTCGCGGGCATTGTGGACAGGTGATCGAGAACGAGATTGAGGCTGGCGTGTGTCCAGCCATGAAATTTCCGAACACCGTCGAGGGTGAACACTGATCTCTCCTTACAGGCTCATTTGAACGAATCTGCCGAAGCTTGCGTCACGGAATATCCTTCTGATTTTTTATAAACCCAACTAGCCCCGGGCCAAGCAGCTTTTTCGACTGGTATGGCAATCGGTGTGCGCAGGTAAAGCGAGGACAGACTGCACGGATTGATTCCAACGGAAAACTGGTCCGCGGTCATTGTGAGGTGAACGCCCGGTCTTTCCCTTTGTCGCTTTTTCCCTCGTCTCTGGGCCCTCGTCACTCTTGAGCGCCGGGGTCTATACTTCTGCCACTGGACATTCGTCCAGAGAAGGAGGTCTTTGTCATGGTCAAGCCAATTCCCGACGGATATAGCTCTGTCACCCCGTATCTCATTTTCGAGGATGCCAACTCCGCGATTGATTTCTACGGAAAGGCATTCGGCGCGCAGGAACTGTTTCGTATGCCCATGGGTAACCGGATCGCCCACGCTGAGATCCAGATCGGAAACTCCCGGATTATGCTGGCCGATGAAGCCCCGCAAATGGATGCGTACGGCCCCAAACATCACAACGGATCGCCCGTCAGTCTGATGCTCTACGTGGACGACGTCGATGCTTTCTCAAAGAAGGCCGTCGCAGCAGGAGCCAAAGTGCTGCGTCCGGTAAAAAATCAATTCTACGGCGATCGTTCCGGGACCTTTCTCGATCCATTCGGCTACAAGTGGACGATCGGCACGCATGTCGAAGATGTCCCCGCGGAAGAGATGGAGTCGCGCATGGCAAGCATGGCAGCGGGCTAGAGTCTTGCGCACTCACGCGGAAAAATGGCTGGCCCCGACGCGGTGATTCCCGCGTTCGGGGCTGACCAGGAAAGAACGGCTCCGCGATTTTCAGTTTCACCTTTTGGGGTATGCCGTGAAGATGTAATCCTTTGACGCTGCTAGCGTGTGGCATGCGGCGCCGCATTTGGCGTCGTTCGCCTGCGGCGGTTTGCTGGCCAAAGTGGCAGGCGTGAACGTACTGGATGAGGCGTCATAGTCGAACATGCCATAGCCCCATCCGTGGCTGTCAGAGAATCTCTTGCTGTCCTTCTCGATGAACTCGACGGCAGCCAGATCGCCAGGCACGGTGTCTGGGGTGGCTGCGGAAAAAGGGGGATCGGTTATTGTTTTTGGTCTCCACTCAATCTTGGCAATCTTTGAGCCGTCGGGGAAGGGCTTGCCATTGCCGGGAACACCTTCCCTGTATGCTTTGATCATCACCGGGTTCGCAAGGATGAGCCTGATCACGTGTGCCGCGTCGGTCTGACTCGGGCCGACAGCCTGCCAGTCTTCGTATCCCTTGAACTCAGAGAACGCGAGACCGCCCGGCACCTTCAGAGTGTACTTGTCCTGCTTTTCCTGTGCGGAGCTGGCCCTGTGGCCCAAGACGGCGACCGCTATCGCGACGATCACCACCAACAAGGGTAGTATCCTCTTCATGGCTTTTTCCGTCCACTGGGGATTGTAAGCTTGGGGTTTGGGCCGACGGGGAGAATCGAGTTGAAACGCGCCAATGATAGGCCACGCAAAATGCTGTGGTCAAGGTTCGCTCACATCGCGTAATGTGCTTTTAACAATTGGGGAAAGCTAGAACAGATCAGGACCTGCTCCGAAACCCCGTGTTCCCGCAATTCCGAAACATTTGTCAAAAATGGGCGCAGACTCGTCCCGTGTGGACGGACGCACCAACGTTCGTCCCTTACCGGCCGGTCTGAGCTCAGTTATGCGCTACAGGTTTGAGGGATGTCACCGAATAGAAATACTGCTGTGCGGTTCCATTTCGATCGAACCACTGACAGTGGGCACGGAGTACGCCCATCGCAGATTCTAATCTCGAAATTGTCATGAGTGGGCCGCCGGATTTTAGTTCAACCGTATCGCCGATTTGGAAACTCAGCATAGAGCATACCTCCATGGAGTTAACTACCTGGCCGGAGTCTAACTCAGTCATTGTTTCCTAAAAGTAGCTTTTAGTGTTACAAGCTGGCCCATGTGATATCGCCCGTGGCATCCAGGTGCGTCCATTACCAACCCATTTGCCGCATTCGCTCCAGGATCAGCGCGCTGTACTGATTCATGCGCGCGGGCTTTCGCTTCAGGGGAGCGGGTAGAATCGCGGCGAGCCGTGCTGCCTGTTGCCGGTCGGTATTCCGGGCCGCGGTTCCGTCGTAGGCATGACAGGCGGCGTCCGCACCGTAAATCCCGGGTCCCCATTCGACTACGTTGAGGTAGATCTCGAGAATGCGCTGCTTGCCAAGAAAGAGTTCGGCCAGCGGCACCAGTGTGAACTCCGCACCTTTGCGGAGGATCGAGCCGCCGGTTCCGAAGAAGAGGTTTTTTACGAGTTGCTGTGTAATGGTAGAGGCTCCGCGGAAGCGGCCGCCCTCCAAATCGTCGCCGGCGGCGATTTGGATCTCGTGCCAATCGAAGCCATGGTGCTGGTAGAAGCGGGCGTCTTCCGCGGCGATGACAGCGTGCTGAAGATTGGGCGAGATTTGGCTGAGAGGGATAAACTTGTAGCGTTTGCGATACGGTGTGCTGTCAGCCCACGACTGCAAGCGACGCTGGACCTGCAATGCAGTGGTCGGTGGATCGATCCACCGGGCAGACAGAAGGAGCAGCACGGCAAGCAACCAGAGAGACGCCACGCTGATTACAAGCCATCGGACAAATGATCGGAGGACATCCTTCTGAAGCAGAGTGCTGGGGTGCGCTAGGGTCCATTTAGTCACTTGTCAGGATCATAACCGGGGGCGGGATTACTCCTTGATCTTGATTTTGCGCGGTCTGTCACGAGCGCCGCGGTAGTGACTTAAGTAGTAACGTCTTCTGTGCGACAATCCGCTAACGAACATTGACTCATCCGCGTGTGATGCCCGAGGCCCCCAGCCAGCGACGATTCCTCGATTGCCATGATGCTGTTTGTCATCGTGGTGATCAATTATCTCGATCGCAGCAACATTTCCATCGTGGGACCGCAGCTCTCACGCGCGCTGAACCTGACGCCGAGTCAAGCTGGGCGTAGTTCTGTCCGGCTTCGGCTGGACCTACGTCGCGCTGCAGATCCCCTGCGGATGGCTGGTCGACCGCGTGCATCCGCGCTATCTCTTTGGCTGCATCCTGTGCCTGTGGTCGCTGGCGACACTGTCGCTGGGTCTGGCCACAGGCTTTGTGGGCCTGTTGTTTCTACGCCTGGCGGTGGGCGCATTTGAAGCGCCCTGCCTATCCGATTAACAATCGCGTGGTCACGACCTGGTTCGGGGAAGACGAGCGCGCCGGCGCCATCGCGGTGTACACATCCGGCCAGTACGTGGGCCTCGGATTTCTGACCCCGTTGTTGTCGTGGATTGAGCTCTCGTATGGGTGGAGAGCGGTCTTTGCCGTGACCGGCGCGGTGGGGCTCACTTGGGCCGTGGTGTGGTACGTGTTGTATCGCGATCCGGCAGAGTTCGGCGGAGTGAACCAGGCGGAGATCGATCACATCGCGGCCCGCGGAGGCATTCCCGACCTGAGCCAGCGCATCGGCCGGCAAAAGAAAATCCTCGCCTGGGCGGACTGGAAGATTGTCCTGGGCAGTCGAAAACTGTGGGGCGTCTACGTCGGTCAGTTCGGGATCAACGCGACGCAATGGTTCTTCCTGACCTGGTTCCCGACCTACATGGTCACCTACCGTCACGTGAGCTTCGCGAAATCGGGACTGCTGGAGGCACTGCCGTTCCTGGGCGCCTTTGCCGGCGTGTTGCTGGGAGGCTTTGTTTCCGACGGGCTGCTGCGGAAAGGATGCACGCTGACCGTGGCGCGCAAGGTGCCGATTATCGTGGGCATGCTGCTTTCGAGCTCCATCGTGGTGGCTAATTATGTGAGCGACCCGCTTTCCATCAGCGCCTGCCTCACCGTTGCCTTCTTCGGCTGCGGCTTCGGGTCCATCACCTGGTCGCTGGTATCGGCGATGGCCCCGGAGCGTTTGATCGGCCTGACCGGTGGCGTCTTCAACTTCGCCGGCAATCTGGCCGCCGTTGTCGTGCCACTGTCTATCGGCTTCCTGATCAAGGGAAACGATTTTACGCGGCCGCTGATCGCCGTTTCTGCCATGGGACTGATGGGAGCCGGGTCCTATATTTTTCTGGTTGGGAAGATCGAGCGTGTCCCCGAGGGGGGTCAATAGGTTCGGAGAGCTGAAAAGCCTCCTAAGGGAGTTTCGGGGCAAGGAGAGGCTCCGCCATGGTTGAGCTTAAGGTGTGAAAGTTCGACGCCCAAGGAAGTAATAGCCATCTGCGGTTAGTGGTCTTCCGTTTCGGGCTCATCGGGTTTTATCTTGCCGCAATCGGCGCCCAGGAAAGTGCTTGTGGATTTCGACTCCATCTCCCGCTTCTGACCATTGGTCGTCATCGTCGAATGGGATTCAGAGACGATGTGCTGAGAGTCCTGGATCGTCGCGCTCCCTCGCGTCACCATCGTCTCCCCGTTGGGGGTTTTGCAGGTGGCGGTAAAGCTATAGCCGTGAGCATTCTTCACGTTGTCGACCGTGCAGCCTTCGTGCGGCTTCGACATATTCCCCACCATTTCCTGCCAGCTCTCAGGAGTGATACAGCTTTTGGACACTAACTGCCTGGGTGTGCCGGTGCCCATATCCATCGTCATTTTCTTTTCCCATAACCCCATTTTTACTGGAGCGGCCTGGGCAAACATGATGCCGGAAGACCCGGCCAACGCCGCTATCAACACCAATGAGCGCATGAATTCACCTCGGCAGCGATTCTAGTGTAAAGTCAGCACCGGCGGGAAAGATTGAAACGGTTTCCGCGGGGGCGACGGAAAGACCGGTTCGCGGCACGGAGTTTTCAGGGCAGATCGAGGATCTCCACCCAGTTAGGCATGCCGCCGAGTGGGTACTGTCCTCGCAGCGTCAGGCCGCCTTGCTCCGGATCGATCGCATGCACGCTCAGCTGGTTCGAATCCAGCCCGGCAGCGAGCAGAAAAGGCCCCGCGGGTCGATGGCGAAACCGCGCGGTGTGGTTTCGGTGCTCCAGCGTCCGATTGGCGCAAGGAAGCCGTTCGACGCGTCGATGCGGAAGCCGATGAGAGCGCTGGTCTGCCGTTCGCTGGCATAGAGAAACCTTCCGTCGGTCTGACGTGGATGTCGGCGGCATTGGCTTCACCGAGGAAATGCGCCGGCAGCGTTGTCACTGTTTCGATTTCGGCCAGCACACCAGATCCGGGCTCGATGTGATACGCAACCATCGTGGCATCAGTTTGGTTGAGCAGATAGAGGAAGCGACCGTTCGGATGGAAGACGAGATGCCGCGGCCCTGACCGTGGGCGCGTCGCGAGAGCCGGCGGCGCATTGGGCGCGAACGTTCCGGTCTGCGGATCAAAGAGCAGTTGCATCACGTGATCGGCGCCGAGTACGGCGCAGTAGGCGAACCGGTTGGCCGCATCGACCACGACACAATGCGCGTGCGGACCAGTGGGCGTCACCTGCGCCGGGCGCGCCTCGATCCGCCCGGCCGCATCGATTGGATAGATGACGAGCGTGGCGTCGGTGTACGACGCGGCCAGCAGGAAGCGGCCGCTGCGGTCGGTGACGATATATGCCATGGCGCAGAGCAGCGGCGAGACGGCGAGGTGCGACAACCGGCCGCTGGACGGATCGACGGCAAAGCTGGATGCCGCGAAGGGTGGGCTGCGCAGCGCGTAGAGGAACCTCGGTCAGGGCTAACGGCCATCGGCAGGCTGGTTGGGGACGGCAGGGCGCGCTCGATCAGGCTCAGCGTGCTGCTTTCGGGGTCCATTTCGAAAGCGAAGATTTCCTTGGTCTCGGCATTCGAGACGTACGCAATCGTCCTCGCCACGCACTCCTCCGTGATGCCACCGATGCCCGCGCCAATTCTTGGCGGCAAGTTCACGGGCGATTATAAACTCGCTGCGATGAAGTCCAGGGCTCGACGCGTCTGAGCTAACGGTGGCCTCAGGGGGCTTTAGTGGCTGCGTGAGAAGTGCAGGTTCAGAATTAGTGGCCCAGGACAACGTCCTGGGATATTTTCAGCGACGGCTGTCCAAATTAGCGCGCAAATGGCCTTCTGGACGGCGCACCTTGGCATTGGTGGAGGTGGATGGACGGAGCTGTAGGGAGTTGTTAGAGGGAAGGGCGCACCGCAGGTCCCTCGGCTACGCTCGGGATGACAAGGTTGAGGGCGGTGGCCCACCTTGGCATTGGTGGAGGTGGAAGGACTGAGTCGGGGATTTTGGCGTTGTTATTGATCTGCGGGCAGAACCAGATATGCTTCGAACAGCAGTGCACATGACGAGACCGGTTGAGGATATTGAGTGAAGAAGAATCTGTTGCCGATTGAGGCGATTGCCGCCAAGCTGGATTTACCCGACGATCTATATGAGAAGCGCAGCCCGGTCAGCGGGAAGCTAAGCCTGGAGCTACTGAAGGATGCGCGATTTAATCGCGGCGGCAAGCTGGTTCTGGTGACCGCAACAACACCGACGGTTTCGGGCGAGGGCAAGACCGTCACATCGATCGGACTGGTGCAGGGGCTGGAAGCGATTGGTAAACGCGCGATTCTTTCTTCGCGCGAGCCGTCGCTAGGGCCGGTGTTCGGTATGAAAGGAGGAGCGGCCGGGGGCGGGCGCTCGCAGGTGGAGCCGGCGGCCCAGATCAATCTGCACTTCCACGGCGATTTCCATGCGATTACAAGTGCGCACAACCTTCTGGCAGCCCTGATCGATTCACACATGTTTCATGGCAATGAGCTTGATCTGGATCCGGATGCGATCACCTGGCCACGCACGCTGGACATGAACGATCGCGCGCTCAGGGCCATCACGGTGAGCGTGACCGGCGGGGACAAGAAGCGGCGCGACGGCAGCAATCGTTCCAGCGGATTTCTGATTACAGCAGCGTCGGAGATTATGGCGATCCTTGCGCTCGCTTCCAGTCGCGAGGATCTGCGTGCGCGGTTGGCACGTATCGTGATTGGACCGAACCGCGCGGGCCAGCCGGTGCGCGCATCGGACCTGCAGGCAACCGGGCCGATGATGGCGCTGCTGAGTGAGGCGTTGCTGCCAAACCTTGTACAGACGACGGAGGGCACACCTGCAACGGTACATTGCGGGCCATTTGGGAACATCGCGCACGGCACCAGTTCGGTGATCTCGCAACAGATGGGGTTGCGGCTGGCGGACTACGTGGTGAACGAGACAGGCTTTGCATCGGACCTCGGCTTTGAAAAGTACATGGATCTGGTAAGTCCGTCCTCTGGTATTAAGCCGTCCATCGCCGTGTTGGTGACTACGGTGCAGAGCATGAAGCAACAGGGCGAGGGCGATCTCGAGCGCGGATTTGCGAATCTCGATACCCATATCCGCATTGTGAGAGGCTTTGGACTGCCGGCGGTGGTGGCGATCAACCGCTTCCCGGACGATACGGAAGCGGAACTGGAATCGCTGCGGGCCTATTGCGAGGCGCGGGGAGCGGCGTTTGCGCTTTCGGAAGCGTTTGCAAAGGGTGGGGAAGGAGCGGCCGCGCTTGCGCGGAAGGTCGTTGAGACGATCGATGCTCATCCAAATGTCACACTAACGAGAGCGTATGAGGCCCACAATCCCGCGGTTGAGAAGATCACAAAGGTGGCTCAGAAGATCTATGGCGCAGACGGCATTGAGCTGAGCGAGCGCGCGAAGGAAAACCTGGCGCGGTTTACGCGCTGGGGCTATGGCGAACTGCCGGTCTGCATCGCGAAAACCCAGTACTCGCTGAGCGACGATCCGAAGCGGTTGGGCGCGCCACGGGGATGGAAGTTGCATGTGACGGACGTGGCGCTCTCGGCGGGCGCCGGATTCCTGGTTGTTATCTCGGGTGCAATGATGCTGATGCCGGGGCTGCCAAAAGCATCGCGCGCATTGGGGATCGATGTGGACGAGAATGGCGAGATTACGGGCATGTAAGAATTGCTTACTGACAAACCGATTGTCCTAACGGCGTTGGCCGACATGGCTATTGTCCACTCGCGCTCCGGGTGCGTGGAACGTAGTTGCACGGTAAGCCAGCGTTGCCCCGGCATGGTCCGGCACGACTCGTGATTGCGGGAAGTAGTTGAACCGAATCCTCTATCGCAAGGTGTTCGATAAAGAGTAGGCGCTTACGGCGCACCCCTGACAGTACACTCCGGCCTGGCGGGTTATCCTTGTCACCTGTTCGTGAATCGCTTGCGCTTCCGCCGGCCGGTGCGCCTCAATTAAGTAGGACTGGTATTGCAACATGGCCCCGGCGACGCGAGGATCGGTAGCGGACAGCCTTGTCCGCAGTATCTGGATAGCTTGCCGCATGTCTCTCTCCCCATCTTGTAGCGTCCCGGTCTTCCACTCGGCAAACCCGAGCGTCTCCAGCGCAAACCCGTTGGCGGCCGACTCTGATTCGAAGTTTTTGTTTGCGAAGGCAACCGCTTGCTTTGCGTTGATTAGTCCTTTCCCGCACTGGCCCCGTGAGCACCGCGCATAGGTGAGAGTAATGAGTGCAGTGAAGATACCGGCCTGGGGTGGATTCGACGAAGATTCCATCGTTTGAAGTCCCTTTAGTGCGAGTCGCTCTGCCTTCTTGTACTGGCGCCGCCTGATCACTATGTCCGCCAGGTGTACTTCACTCTCCGCGTATTCGGCCGGGTTGCCCAGCTTCTGGCGCACCTTGATCGCTTGCTTCCGGGTGCTCTCGGCATCGTCCAGACGACCGTAGATCAGGTAGAGCGAGGAGAGGTTGTCGAGTGTGTAGGCGTACTCTGCCCTGGCTGATGGTTCATTCTTCAGCAGATGCAGCGCCCTCAAGTAGGCATCTTCCGCTTTCAGGAATTCTGCTCCAAGGTGGTAGTCCAATGCGAGTTGTACCCACAAAACGGCCTGCTGGAGAGGGGAAGCATGCTGCTGTTCAGCGATGCGAATCGACTCCAGATCCGGAGCGATCCGCACTTGCGACGAAGGGATGTGGGCATCCGCGGTCTGAGCCCAGACGACGCCAACGCCCAAGACGAGAGCGATCAGAAGAGGAAGGAACAGTTTCGAGCGAAGAGAAGAAAACGCGGCGTTCATGCGTGACCCTCCGATAGGAATTTGGAAGAATGCACGGAATGACGACTACCTGCACTGTGATTACGCATTTGTTTCGCGATAGGTTCCCGCAGATACATCGCTGCGCACACATCTAAGGCAGTTTCGCAATTACTGTGGCCTGATAAAGATCGCGAGGTGTGGTTTTCCTTGGGAGAAAACCACGAAAAGGGCTGTGGCTTCGGTCGACACCAATTGCGAAACTGCCCTAGTGCGTCGCATCCCAAAGGCCACTTATCAAGCCAAATGTTGCCCAGCAAATCACTGAAAGTAAGCGATGAAGGGTGCGGTGACGATGGGAGGACCGGTCAAAATCGAAAAGCTGTGTTCACTCCCGAACATCTCGCCAGTTGTGCCGAGTGTTCGTTTCTGAACATTCGCTGAAGTTTCGTGGAAGCTTCGTGGACCGAAATGCCACTGATGCAGTGGCAATTGGCGCAGGCAACGAATTGGTGACGCGACCGAAAACCGTCTCGCGGCAAAAGCTCTTGTTACACCGCAGTTGCCACCGAGTTTTTGCCCAGTCCCCAGGCAATATTCGTGGCTTTGCGGTACCCTGCAGAGATGATCCAAGGTATTGATGGGGGAAATGATTGGCAAGCACCATGACATCGTTGAGTGTGAAGTTACTCGATGCGTCGGCAAAAGTGCCCACAGTGGCTCACCCCGGCGAGGACATCGGATATGACCTCTACGCCAACCAGGATCACACCCTCGTTCCCGGTCACGTTCATCGCGTGCATACCGGCGTGGCAGTTGCCGGCATGGCCAGCGGATTGCCTGTCGGGTTTCTGGTGAAGGATCGCTCATCCATGGCGGCCAAGGGTGTGTTCACCCACGGCGGCGTGATCGACGCGTCTTATCGGGGAGAGATCGTGGTACTCATGACCACCCTGACCGATATGTACGAGATACGGTCGGGAGACAGGATCGCGCAGTTGGTTCCAACTCCCGTGCTGACCGGGCCGGTAACAGAATCGACCGAGCTGCCGGGCGGCGCCAGGGGGAGCCAGGGCTTCGGCAGCTCTGGGCGTTGATGGCGCGGTTTGGTCACGACAGGGACAGTCATCGCTGGAAAACGCGGACAGTCCGGCCTGGTTTTTTCGCAACGGTTACGTTCCGTCACCAACTTTGTCACACCTTCTACTCCTTCCGTGCTTCTGCAGCACACATGCTGTCACCGTAATCAACTATCGCAAGGTATTCGATAAAGAGTCGACGCTTACGGTGCACCCCTGACAGTAAGCTCCGGCCTGGCGGGTTATCCTTGTCACTTGTTCGTCAATCTCTTGCGCTTCCGCCGGCCGGTGTGCCTCGATTAAGTAGGACCGGTATTGCGACATGGCCCCGGCCAGGCGAGGATCGGTAGGGGACAGCGTTGCCCGTAGTATCTGGAGAGCTTGCAGCATGGTTCTCTCGCCATCCTGTAACGCCCCGCTCTTCCACTCGGCAAACCCGAGCGACTCCAGGGCGAACCCGTTGGCGAGCGGATTCTGATTCGAAGTTCTTGTTTGCGAACGCAACCGCCTGCTTTGCGTTCATCAGTCCTTCCCCGCAGTGCCCCCGTGAGCACCGTGCAAACGTGAGAGTAATGAATGCGGAGAGGACCCCGGCCCTGGGTGGGTTCGACGACGATTCCATCATTTGAAGTCCGTGTAGGGTGAGTCGCTCTGCCTTCTTGTACTGGCGCCGCAAGAGGGCTATGTCCGCCAGGTGTACTTCACTCTGCCCGGTCTCGGCCGGGGAGCCCAGCTTCTGGCGCACCTTGATCGCTTGCTTGCGGGTGCTCTCGGCATCGTCGAGACGACGGTAGATCATGTAGAACGAGGAGAGGTTGTCGAGTGTAAAGGCGTACTCTGCCCTGGCTGATGGTGCATTCTTCAGCAGACGCAGCGCCCTCAAGTAGGCATCTTCCGCTTTCAGAAATTCTGTTGCACTCTCGTATTGCAATGCGAGTTGTTCCCACAAAGCCGCTTGCTTTGCTGGGGGAAGATGCTGTTGTTCACCGATGCGAATGACCTCCAGATCCTGAGCGATCCGCGCTTGCGACGAAGGTATTTGCGCATCCGGAGTCTGAGCCCAGACGGCGCCAACGCGCAAGACGAGAGCGATCAGAAGAAGAAGGAACAGTTTCGAGCGAAGAGAAGAAAACACGGCGTTCATGTGTGACCCCGCGATAGGAATTTCAAAAGAATGCACGGAATGACGACTACCTGCATTGTGATTACGCAATTGTTTCGCGGTAGGTTCCCGCAGTTACATCGCTGCGCAAACAGCTAACTAATGCACGGCATCCGAAAGGCCACTTATCAAGGCAAATGTTGCCCAGCAAACCACTGATAGTAAGTGATGAAGGTTGGGGTGGCGACGGGAGGATCGGTCAAAATCGAAAAATTGTGTTCACAAACGAACATCTCGCGAGTTGTCGTGAGTGTTCGTTTGTGAACAGTCGCTCGGGGAAACCGACTTCTATTGGTGGTTGGCTTCGTAGTGCTGCTGGAGCAGGTCCTGGCCGAAGTCGCCCGTGACGTCGCGCCATACAGAGTGGATATGATTCGCGTCGTCCTGTGTGTCATCCAATTCGATGAGAAATAAAGGCGTCTGCACGCGATAGTAGTGCGGGTCACTGCGGTTGATTCCACCCGACCAGGCGAAGTAGATATTGCGACCAGCCTCGTTGATCTGGGCTATCCGGTTTTCGGCCAGCTCGGCCGGCACGTTGCGTGCGTATTCTTCCATGAGGGCCATGAGCGCATCGAATTGCATAGCGCTCATCTTGGAACCGGACAGGCCAGATGGCTGACCCTGAAGCGCTGCCTTCCGGCTGGCGGCGGTCAGGATGTCCTTGTAGGCGGTTGGGTCCACGATCGCGACCTTCTGTTGGTGTTCGTCGAGGAGATGGATCAGCTCGATTCCGAGGTCGTCCTCTCCAGCCAGAGTGCGCAGGCCCTTGCGCGGTCCTTGCCGAACTTCGGCGGGGTTGGCGCCGAAGAAGCTCGGGCCGTCCACCACTTTGCTATTTACTACTGTGTAGTTCTGGCTGAGATGGTGACCCTCGACGCGGTAGCCCCAGGCGCCACTGTCGGAAGGAGTGCCGAACACTGAGAAATAGTATTTCTCCGGGTTACGGTTCTCGCCGCTGTCGTTCTCCATGATCTTGAGCACTTCTTCCAGGCTCATGATGGTTACGGCCTTGATGTACCCCGTCTGGCTCAACCCAGCCGCCAGCAGCGCGCTGGCGAGGTGCTTCTGATAGGGTCTCATCTCGCGCAATGGCAGCCCCTTGCGCTCCTTGGGGATGAAGTGCCAGTTCATACGCTCATCGGTATCGAACGGGAAAGTCGCTTTGTTGCGCTGACCGTCATCGAGCGCGGCGAGAAAGCGCTGGGCACACTCGGTCATGAGCGACGCCGCATGGACGCTGTGGGGATGGATATGGTTGGCGTGGCTATTGCCCGAGCCGAGGATACCGACTCCCACGAGCGCGGCGGACGAACGGAGAAACGATCGGCGTTTCATGCAGATGAATTTCCTCCCGCTTGTCTGTTTTGTCAACCTAGTAGAGGAATGCGGGCGGCTGGTCCCCAAAACTTGGGGGATTGGTATCTGATTTCTGGTTTGTCCTGGTTTTTCCCTGGTTTTCCGTCTGGAAACGTTTGGCACCGGTTTTATGCACGTGTTTTGAGTTATGCCTATCGATGACCATGCTGGATAAGTCGAAAGAGCAGTAACGCGAAAGCAAAAACGAATAACCAAAACAACATAGCCTTGATTCGCCGATCCATTGGCCAACTCCTTTGCCCACATTCTAACCGCAGCTGAAGTGGCCAATTATCCCGCAATAGAAATGGCAGGCTTCTACTCATGGGTTGTTTCGCGGACAGAGCCTACATACAGATCCGGCCTGCCAGTCGCAGAATCAACTGACGTGGATGTTGGTAAGGCATTGCTGCCAGTATAGGTACAGGCAAAGGTCGCGGGGAGAGTGCGTAGCTTGTAATCCTCTGGCAATGGGCCAACCGTCCCAGCGCGCTGAACGGCCCGCACGCATGCGTAGTCTAAGGAATCAAAGCCGCTGGGCTTGCCTATTCTCACATTGCTGAGAGAACCATCGCGGTTCACATCGAACCACATCTCTGCCGAGTTTCCTGCAGGAACGTTGGCATCGACATGTTCATAATCACTAAAACTCTGGTGGAGCCTCTCGGCCATTTGCTTCATGTACAAGAGAGAGGGTTCGGGTTCGGCAGAATTCGCTACGGGTGCACTTGTCTCTTGAGGTACTTGCTGAGCATCTTGCAGGCGATAGGAGCAGTCGTAGATAACGTTCAGACTGTCTTTGGTTCCCCCTTCGGGCGGCCCAAATGTCGTGACTTGCAGCACTGCGTTCACACATGAGAAGTCCAACGAGGGATACCCGCTTGTTGCAAACAGGGAGACGCTTTGAGGAGAGCCCTCGCGTGAGATCGTGAACCCAATTTTCGCAGTGGCTCCTATAGGTGTGTTGAGGACCGTGGATGGATTCAAGTTCCGGGAGATCCTGTTGTGAATCACGTCTCCATACCACTTGGACGGGGGAGGTTGCCCCACCTCCACGCTGGCGTTTATGGGAGCATTTTTGCTATGGGCCTGTGCTGTAGGGCTGTTGGTCACCGCGTGCTGACTCGTTGTTACCGAGTAAAGGGAGAAACCTCCCCAAATGAGAATCACGGCCGCTATCGCTACAGGAAGCAATTGCCTAAAGGAGAACGCGGTCCAGGGAGGGAAATACATTCGTAGCCGTGGGGGCCCGAGAACTGCTCTCAACGCCTCTACGTCGCCAGCCCGATATGCCTCATTCGCCAACTTTGTGAGTCGTTCGCAACGTATTCGGTCCTGCTCGTCAATTGCCAGATCAGGATGAACGCGCTTGAGAACTCGAATCCATAGCTGCTTTAATTCTGGCGGCGGCGTGTCCATGCTGTACTCTCGGTCTTTTTTGCAGCTTCACTAGAAGATGGGCTGAGCTACAGCCTGAAGGACAGATGTATACGGGCAATCAGGAAACAGAACACGTCGCAGCCCCGAAGGGGATGATGAACAGGCCCGATATCTGCCAGAATGAAGACGGTGAAGAGCGTCCTTGTTGGCCCAGTTCACGGGAATTGGCAAACATTCAACCGCTACCGGCATCTTCCTTCGTGCCGCTGCAATAGCGTTCTCGACCTGGGCTTGGCGGCCTCGGTATTCACGCTATCTCCGCCGTTTTCAATTCCACATGGTACGGTCAACGGCATACAGGTACAACAGCGTTCGTAGGCACCTCCGTTACTTTTGCGTTAGGTGTTTTTAACACTTCCTGGGTGGTCGAGCTGATGTGGGGGCGTCCTGTCCCCTGGGTTTCTCAGAAAAATTCTCCAGGCATGCGTGTGGCAATGCTTGGGAGATAAGGGGACACGACCCCCTATCTTCGGATTCTGTTCGAGGTAAGGGCGGTCCAAATTAGCGAATAAATCGGGCTTGGTGCGCAGTTAATCGGTTGATTGTATGGAACCGCATTGGTCTCAAAGAGAATCGGGTTGGTTTTGGGATCGCTTGTCGGCATTTGCGTGCGGTCCCGAGTGAAACTGCAGGTCCCTCCCCTACGCTCCCCCGGATTTCCTATCCAGCCTAGTGGCGTTGGCGAACTTCGTGCGGCTTTCCTAACGGAAAGCCGCATACGCCGCCTTGGACGATACCGCGATATAGGAAATCCGGGTCCGCTCCAGTCCCACGGCACGCCGGGGCAGGCGGGATGACAAAGTTGAGGGCGGTGGCCCACCTCTGCATGAGTAGAGGTGGATGGACAGAGTCGAAAAAAGAGCTAATTTGGACAAGTCTGGTTTCGAGATCTAATCGGACAGTTTTGAGGCTGTCACCTTAATGGCCCCTGTCATCAAGGCACGACGGTTGGAGCAACAACAATCCGGTCCAGGTCGGGCGCGTATCCAGTTGGATTGCCGATATTGATCGTGTTGACTCCGGCGTGCAGCTGGACCGGGAGTACGATTGGCACGGGATCATTGAAGGTGGTGCCATTCAGGTCGAGTTCCTGGGCTGTGGCCCCGTTTATGCTCAGGAAATACGAGCGCGCTCCGCTGGTTTGATAATCGATCTCAAGCTGATAGGTCCCGTTTGAGGGGACCGTCACATTGGAGAAGGTCACGGAATTGGCGGCGCCCCCACCGACGTTGCCTGCCTTGGCAAGACCAGAGGAGTAGTTGCTGAAGCCCGCTGTGACGCTGCCGCCAAGGGTCGCGACTTCCGCTTCGTAGGCCGCGGAAGTGGGAGGCGGGAAATTCCCGTTCCCGCTGATGACGATGCGATCAAGATCCGGAGGATAGCTCGGCGGGTTGCCAAACTGGATGGTATTCAAGCCTTTTACCAGATGAACAGGGACGGTCGTGCTGGCGGGAATCAGGAAGCTTCCGCCGCTGCAGTTGAGGGTCTGAAAGGGGCCATCGTTCACGGTGTACAAGTACGAGCGAAGTCCAATGGTCATGGAATCGACCTGCATGAGGTACTCGCCATCGCGTGGCGCATAGACAGTATTGAAAGTGACGGTGTTACCGGCTCCGAGGCCCAGGTTTCCAACTTTCGCTCCGCCCGAGCAAGGGGGACAGCTTGCGATCGCCGCAGAGCCGCCCAGGACCGCCGACTCAGCTTCGTAGCTGGTTGAGGGCGAAGCCGGCGCCTGCCCAAAGCCGGTGACCTTAAGCAGCGTCACGCTGTGCCCCTGGAGCACGGTAGAAAAACCACCGAAGGACGGACCAAGATCGCGATGATTCCAAAGATCGCGAACCTGCAAAGCATTTTGAAAACCAAGCAGGTTCCACGGAAGGCTTGCATTTGTAACAGTGGCGTTCATATTGAAGATTCCGACGTAGTACTGGCCATGACCAATGTTCGAGGCCCAGACTTCGAGATCGCCGTCGAGCAGTTGGGTCGCCGGCACACCCGTTTGTTGGACCGCAAGCACTTCATCGTTGGTCGTAATCTGCTTGCCAAAGCTATCGAGTTTAGTGAGATCGCCGCCCAGATAAATCGGCGCGTTCGCGAGCGCCCACAATGATAGGGCAGACTGTTTCTCCTGGTTGGTGAGACCGTCGAGGGTACCGTCGCCTATGTCGAGAGAATCCAGATCATTCCAGCCCACGGTCGGACCGGACGCATTCTCCCAGCCGGGCAGGTCGCGGAAACGCTCGTAGATGCGCGGCCAATTGGTGAGGGTCGCGCAGTCGCCTTCGCATTCGACATCCTGATCGATGCGGCGGGCGTTGGCGTACTGCTGCCAGGTGCTGAGATAGTCCTCATCAAGATCCCAGGATATTGTCAGCCATATAGGACGCCGGCTGGCCGCGATTGCCTTGGACCATGCCTCCACGTCCGGCCGATTATCGATCGCGGTGCCATAGCTATCGGATCCTGGCGTCACCCCGTCGAGCTTAATGAAGTCGATGCCCCATGAGGCGAAGAGCGCCACCACGGAGTTCATGTACTCCTGGGCGCCGGGCTTGGTGAAGTCGATCTTGTAATGATAAGGAGAGGTGCCCGACGAACCAAAGGCATTGCCCGCTGTGTACGGGACCACCAAAATGTCCTGAATGTGATAGGGCGTGCCAAGGATGGGTGAGTTGGCCACAACCGCCGGGTACTCTACGCCCGGAATCCAATAGATTCCGGCCCTTTGACCGTTGTGATGGATGTGCTCCACCAGGGCCGTGATGTTGGGAAACGTCGTGGTGTTGGGGATGGGCCGGCCGTTGGCATCAAAACTTCCCTGCCAGCCGGAGTCGATATTGATGTAGTCGAAGCCGTGCGCCTGCAGTCCCGAAGACGCAAGCGCATCGGACTGGGTGGTGATATTGGCCTGCGTTAGAAAACTGGAATTGAGGGTTTGCTCACTGAATGTGCTCCAGCCGAGGTATGGCCTTTGCCCAACTCCATTCACTTGCGCGGTCGATTTTTGTGGAGCAATGAGCTGGCTGCCGAGCGTGAGAGCAATCACGAGGGCTGCTCCGAGTTTCATCAAGCTCAGCAGGAAATTCCGGGGTTCCCGTTTGCGGGGTATTGGCCGAATCGAAGTGTCTTCCGTGTGTAGACTTTGCGTGCCGATGAAGCAGGTGCGGACTGACATGGGGGATCTCCTTGGCCCTGAGGCGGAGGTTGATTGATATCGTTCACGGTTACGAGAAGATTTGCGGTTCGAGACATCGAGCTTTTACGCCGTCCTTTATATTTCGACGGGCTCCCTCTGAACGCTCGGAGCGCAATACTAGGTGAGCCCGCGTGGGGATGTCAAATTACCGGTTTACGTGCGTCCGAGTTGATTTCTTCGAGAAAGGCAGTCCACATCCTGTCACTGGGTTTTGCGGAGAGCGGCGTGACGCAGCGGGCTCGTAGGCACGTTTGGACATCCCACTTCACCGAATTTTTGTTGCCGAGTTCCGAAGGAACAATAACCGGGTGCCCAACTGTAACGGTTACGTTCCAGGCTGTCACGGGGTTTACGGGGTTTACGGGGTTTGCAGGGTTTCGTCACGCGCAAATTCCATCCGATCCTGAGCGCAGAACAATGGCGGTTGGTTCGGTCGCGGGTCGACTCTGTGGCGTTGATTTTATTGGACACGCTAGTGCCGCGACCGGACATGGCGAAATCAGTTTGGGGTAGTAGAAGGAGTGCCGCACCTACGGCGCTCCCGGATTATCCTCAATCCATACCCCAGCCCTTCCGGGCTGGGCTGACGTTTGGCGGACGGCCCTCCGGGCTTAGGCGATTGGAGGAACTGCAGCGTCTTCTAGTTCTCACGCAGACTCTTCCGGGCTGGGCTCCCACGGCAGGCCCCACGGCTTGCCGGTGCAGGTACGTTTGGTTCCGGCCCTCCGGACCTATTGAGCGGATGGCTTGTCTTCTGCGGTTCTCTCAGGCAGGGACTCATGAGGCTTTGGCATTGCCAGCGCTAAAGCGCGTGATGAGAGTCGAGAGTCTTTCACAGAGCGCTAAAGCGCTCCTTCCCCCGCATAAATGCGGGGGCTCCCACCACCAATTTGGACAAGTCTGACTCTCAGCCGTCCCCTTCGACAAGCTCCCACGGCACACCGGGGCAGGCAGGGCAGGCTCTCGGCTCCCCCCCGGATTCCGGTAGCCAGCCGCATCCGCGCTGTCCCCCGCAGCCCGATTTGCCTCACGAGTGGTAGAATCCGAGGGATTCAGCTCCGATGGGAGACTCTGGATGGTTCTTGATAATGTGGCCGATGCGAAGATTGGCAAATCAGGTTCAGAGTGGAAATGTGGGTATACGCCGGTGTTGCCGGCGGAGCTCTCCGGCATCCTCACTTATGCTCGCATTCGCACTCCGGTTTTCGGTTGAGCCGCCTAACTACAATACGGAGGATTTGATGCCATGACTCAAGCTGAGATCTCGAATCGACTTCCTCTCACCTTCGAACGCGAAGTGGGCGAAGCTCCAGGCACGGTGGTCTTCCATTTCTCAGGCCCCTTCACCGCGCGCACCATATTTGAATGCCAATCACCCGACGCCGTGAGCAAGATGTTCGATTTGCAATTGATGTTGCCCAGCGGCGAGCCGCCGACCGTTAACATCTTCGACCTGACCGACGTTCCCTACATGGATTCTACGGGGCTGGGCATGGTCGTCAGGCATTATGTCCGGTGCCAAGATAAAGGCGTTCGGTTTATTGCCGCCGGAGTGAGCCCACGTGTCATGGAACTGTTCAAGCTCACTAACGTGGACGCGGTTATCCCCATGACCGCCGCAGTAAAGGAAGCGAGTTAGTTGAAGCCACAAGTTGAAGTGACACACCGAAGAACTGGGGGACGAGTTCCCCCCGCCGTGTCTCACTTTCGGGGTGCACTACACTCCCCCGTGTTTTCCCCGTGTTTCCGGCAGTAGCCTCATTCCAGACAGTTTAATAAAGCCGCTCGGCGTGGAGTGAGCATTCCGGTTGTCACCACGCGTGCGTTTCGGCATACCCGGCGAAGAGGCCACGGCCGCCAATGAGTCCAGTAGCGTGTACCCTTGCACTACAGCTTCGTGCTCCGCGGCCCACGCTCCGTATTTGCGGCCCGCGCGTGAGGCCCCTTAGAGAGAGCCGGCCTACTATCTTTTAGGAGATTGGCCCTTTTGGGCAGAGAAATGCGCTTAATAAGTGAAAGACAATTTCATAGCTCGAGTAACGCTGTTGGCCCTTGAATTCGGACAGGTCGAGCTGCATAGCAGTAGCAAGAATGGCAGGCAAGGCCCGGACCCTTTCGCAACCTGCGTTATGAGGGATTCGAACGTATGGGTACGTACCCGGAGTTGGTTGAGCATGTGTTCGAGACCGCTCTGTTGCTGGAGCCCGAAAAGCGAGCAGCTTACCTGGGTGAGGTGTGCGCCGATAACTTAGAGCTAAGGCGCACGGTTCAAGATCTGCTCGATCAGGACGCAAAGGCTGGAAGCTTTCTTGAGCATCCAGCTTTCGATTTCTCTCATTCTGCGCTCGTGCGTTCTCCCGGTGCGGTCGATACCACCGATTCGATCGGCAACGCTGTGATTTCTGCGCCGTCCCCAGCCCCGGGGCGCCTTAAGGATGGATCAATCCTGATCGATCGTTTCGTCATTGTCCGCTTCATCGCAAAAGGAGGGATGGGAGAGGTCTATGAGGCGGAGGACAGCTTCTTACAAGGCGTGCATGTCGCCCTGAAGACAATTCTTCCTCACATCGCCGATGATCCGGCCCTCCGACAACGCTTTGAACGGGAAGTATTGTTGGCGAGAGAAGTGAGCCACCCCAATCTTTGTCCGATCTATGACATCTTTCATTGCCAAAAGCCGGCGCCCGATTTTTTGTTCCTGACCATGAAACTTCTCCCTGGCGAAACCCTGGCCGCGCGATTGCGGTCAACTACGCCCATCGCGATTGCCGAAGGACTGGCAATCCTCAAACAAATGGCCGCCGGGCTCGCGGCCATCCATTCTGCCGGCATTGTTCACCGCGACATCAAGCCAAACAACATCATGCTCGATGGCACCGGGTCGAATGTGCGGCTGTACATCACCGATTTTGGATTAGCTCGCGCCCATGAGGCCGAGCCATCCCTTTCAAGCAAGGGGTTGATCGCCGGAACACCGGACTATATGGCTCCGGAACTGTACCTGGGGCAGGCGCCCTCGCAAGCCACTGATCTTTTCGCCTTTGGTGTTGTTCTGCACGAGGTCTTTACCGGGCAGAAGCCGGTTGTGTCCCGGGACGGTGGCTCTGTCACCATCCATTCGCGGTTGAACGCGTCAGGTCTGCCGCCGTTTTGCATCCAGCTTATCGTCGAATGCCTCAATCAAGATCCGAAGCGAAGGTGCCAGGCTTTCGAGTCCGCTTTGGACTCACTTCATGTCAGCTACCGCCCCGCTTTCCGATGGACACGCCGTCGCTTTGCCGGCGCGGCCGTGGGCGCTTTCTGTAGCATAGCCGGCGGCGTCTGGTGGCAGTGGGATAAGTTGGAAGACCTGCGGCGTCCGCTGCCCAGGAAGCGTTTTGTCGCTCTGTTAAATTGGCCGCAAACCTCTGACAACCAATTGATACCGATGCTGACCAGCGTGTTAACTGCTATCAAAAGTGAGCTCACGCGCTTTGAGACGCTGGACAGGGATCTATTTGTGATCTCGCCCGAAGACGCGAACATGAGCGTAACGGGCATGACCCATCTGAAAGAGGTCTGCGATCCTCTGGGAGCAAACCTGGTGCTAGCCGCTTCTGCTGTACCCGGGACGAAGGACTTCCAGCTTGTTCTGCGGGTGGTGGATCCAATCACAAATCAGCCACTGCGGGAGAAGAAACTTGCCTGCGCTCCAGCAGAGGTAACCTCGCTCCCGGGCAAAGCTGTTCACGCCGCGGCTACATTACTCGACTTAACCTCCTATGTGAGGAACGATTCGGGGGCAGAGCCGGCAACGCATTCTGCTGCAGCCTTTACTGCCTTCCAGTCGGCTGAAGCCGCTTTCAAGCGGTCAGACCGGGCAACACTCGATGCGGCTATAGACGGCTATAAGCAGGCGATAGAACTGGATCCCCGCTACGCACTTGCTTATGCGAAGCTGGCACAGGCCTACGCAAATCTCTCCGCGACCCAGCGAAGCCCTGCTGCGCTCACGCTTGCTCGCAGCAACTGTGAGGTCGCGCTAAGGCTTGACCCCAACCTGGTGGACGCACATCTCGCGTTGGCGCTGATCTTGCAGTTTTCCGGAAAGGAGCAAGAAGCTCTGGATGAGCTTTCCAGGACCTTATTGCTCGACCCATCCAACCCCCAGCCGCTGGTGTGGCAGGCGCAGATTTACTGGCGACTCAATCGATGGGAAGAGCACCAGAAAATCCTGGAGAGAGTTCTGAAGGAGCACCCCAATGATTGGCCGGCTTACAATCAACTCGGCGCCGGCTACCACGAACAAGGCAAGTTTCAGCAAGCCATCGAGGCTTTTCGGGTGGCAACTCTTGTTGCGCCCAAAAGCCCCATGGCCTGGAGTAATCTGGGCTCGGAATATATGCAGGTTGGCCAGTTCGCCGACGGCACGGAAAGTTTGAGACGAGGGCTGGCCCTCGATCCGACCTCTGACGACGCAGCGGCGAACCTCGCCCAGGCACTTCGCTCTCAGGGCAAGAACGAGGCGGCACTCCCGTTCGCACGCAAAGCCGTCGAACTCAATCCAGCGCTCGATACCAACTGGTTAGAACTCGGTGATTGCTATTCTTCGTTGCGCAATCACCAGGCCGATGCAAAGGATGCGTACATGCGAGCCGCTAAAGAGGCGGAGCGCCACCTCCTGACGGATCCGAGTGATGGACAGAGTTGGATGTTGCTTGCGCTTTACCAGGTGAAATCGGGTCGCCCCCAGAACGCGCTTTCCTTGATCCGGAAGGCTGAATCTCTAGGCGCCTATGACATGGATTCACAGCTGAGCAAGACGAGGGTATTGGAGCTACTCGGAAAGCGTAAGCAGGCGTTGACTACGCTGGCCGCGTGTTTCCAGAAAGGCGCCACCGATCTTCAGCTCTTACCATTCCCTGAACTTCAGTCACTCCGTAAGGATCCTGATTATGAACGTATGCGACACTGAGACCTGCCCCTGCCGTAAGCAGCAGTTGCTTCGTGCCGGCCGTGTTTCCCTCGGCAGCTTGTTGCGAGAGAGTGAAAGGTTGGGTCGTTTACCGGCAGGTGCGCTAGCCCGGGCGCCTGCGGTGGGAACCTAAGGCACATGGGCCTTAAATAATTGTGGTATAAGGTTTGCAATCGTTCAAGGGATACCTGGCTCGATCCGCTGCGTGTCTCTTGGCATTATGTTGTTACTTCAGCGTAACTCTTCCCAGATAGCGAGGTATCACAATGTCAGAAAAGCCCAAGGTTGTCCATCTGAACACCGACGAAGCGGACACGACTGAGCACTTGCTCGAGTTCGTCGATTTTGGCGGCGAAGTGATATGGGAAAACCACTCCACTCATTGTCCACATTTCGAAATCATTTTTGAGGGTTCCAGTCCAGCCAAGCCAGGTGACAAACTCACTGGAACACTTGAACAGCCCGTATCCATTCGTATGCCTAAGGAAAGAGCAGAATTTTTCTATAAAGTTCGTTTCAAGAAAAAGGATGGCACGCATTGTCTAGATGGCCACCAACTTTCCATCCGAATCTGTCCAAACGGCCGCCCCTGTTGAGTCTACGATAAGGTATCCGGATCGCACACACCTGGCAAAAAAACTGGGCAGAGAGGCGCCCGGTCCTTTGTGGCTGGCCGAGCAATGCGGGGCGTCTATCGGTGACGTCCGATCCTGAACGCGAAAGGATGGGGTAGTTCATTCCCGAAACTCCCTCAATGCTCCTCTTTCTGTCCCCTTGAGCCTCGCAGTCAGCTTAGTGCCGGAAGCGGCGGTCGCGCGCCGTGAGGCAAATCGGCAACGATGCGCTCGCCGTAGATGATCTGGACCGTCGATTCGTCGATGAACTTGCCGACAGTCTCTTGAACATAGGCCATTCCCGATTCACGACAGGTTTGCATCCAGGCATCGAAATCCTCGACCTCAATGTCCTCGACCACCTGGACAAAAGGCTCGCCCTTATCTGCGCCTTTTATCTCATAGACCTCAAAACGGATCATGCCCGGTTGACCAGACGTGATTCGCTGGTCTATCTCTTTGGACCACTGTTTGTATTGATCCATAGTCACGCCGTTCTTCAGCTTATACATGACATATATCTTGTGCATGACGCCTTATCTCCCTATTCGAGGCATGGGAGCGAGTCTATCATCCCTCCCATGTCGCATTTTGCTGCGGCAATCCGCGGGCCTAACACTGAAGGTGATCGGTATCACGTCGATGCATTAGATCCGACGCACCAGGCCTCGGTACGGTCATGCAGGAATGCGCATAAAGAGCGCGATTGCTATCGGCACTGGCAAAATCGACAGGATCATGAGGCCGGCCGATAAACGGGGACGTTGTCGCTGCTTCAGAAGAGTCCATGCTTTTATGAGGATCACCACTTGAGCGATCGCGATTCCGCCGGCCAGAGCCATCCTCAGGAAGCACATTAAAAACGGCCCGTGATCGCAAAACATCAAGAAGCTAAAGGCCACCAATCCGAAACCGGGGACGGAGAGCGCGACAACGACGGCCGCGAGGTATTTGAAAATTTCCAGAAAGGTGATCATCGTGCTTACCTCAAAGGAGGCGACTTTAGCACTACGCAACCTGGGGTGCATGACAGCTGCTGATCGTTCTCGACCGGCAACTCAGCACCCTCGACATACGGTGCTATATGCCGGCATTGGCCACGACGCCGTCATTCCCATGACCGCCGCAGTTGAGGAAGCGAGTTAGTTGAAGCGACACACTTTCCAGTCCCCGAGTTCCCATTCATTCATCGCGGAGCAGAATCATCGGATCGACGGCGAGGGCACGTCGAGCGGGGACCAAGGCAGCGACGACGCCTACGGAGAGCATAGTAAGAATGACACCGCCGAGGATAACCGGGTCTTTGGGCGTGGCCTGATACACGATAGAGGAAAGGACACGGGTTGCCAGTACACCGAGGATCATGCCGGCGATCGATCCAATGGCGAGCAGCCGGAAGGTGCGTCCAAGCGCTGCGCCGAGCACCTTGCGTTGATCGGCTCCAAGGGCTATGCGGATACCGAGTTCACGGAGACGCTTGCTGACGGTGTAGGCGGCCATGCCGAAGATGCCGGTGATGGCCAGCATCGCGCCCAGCAAGCCAAGCACGCCGAGAGAAACGGTGGCTACGCGAGCGGCGAAGAGGGCGGAATCCAACTCGCTGTTCCAGGATCTGATATCGAGCGGCAGCGCTGGATCCAGGCTGTGCATGGAGCGTTGCAATGCCGCGCCGATCCCTTGCGGGTCATGTTCCGATCGAACAATGAGCCAGGTCTGGCTGGAAGGGTGCTGGAGGAAGGAAAAGAACATGGCGGGCTTTTGGTCTTCGGTAAGGGTCTGATACTTACCGTCTTCCACCACGCCTATCACTTCCGCCCGGTTGCCGCCGCCCCAGAATTTGAAATGCTTACCTACTGCATTATCGGCGGAGCCGAAGACCTTGCGCGCAAATTCGCGATTTACGACTGCCACCACAGGAGCCTTGTCTTCATCGTGCATGGTGAAGGATCGGCCAGCCACCAATGCCGTTCCAGCAGCACGGAAATAATCGGGCGAGACCTGGAAATTCTGGGCATCGGCGGCAGCGTTGGTAGGACGGAAATCGCTGGTGGCGTCAGTGAATACGTCGGAATCTCCTCCACCGATACTGAGCGGAATCCGATCGCCATATCCCACGGCGGTGACACCCGGGATCGCTGCGGCAGCATCGATCATGCGCTTCTGCATCTGCACGCGCTTGTCGCCATCATATCCAGCCATCCTCAGATCGGTCTTTAGCAGCATCACGTTCTTAGGCTGAATACCGTAGTTGTTTTGTAGCGACCGAGCCAGGCCGCGCACGGCGACGAGCGAAGCGGTGACTAAGACGGAGCAAATGGCGATTTGCAAACCCAGGAGAAGGTCGCGCAGTGTAAAGCGGCGACCGCTGCCGGTGGTTGTGCTGCCGGAGCGAATGACCTGCCAGGGATCGGAGCGGAGAACCTGGCGGACGGGGACCAGGCCGAAGAACAGCCCACTGAAGACAGCCAGCAGGAAGGCCAGGGCGTAGGTGTTCACGTCCGGATTGACCGGTATATTGATGGGGATATTCGGAATCGGCCGCCATGTGCTGAGGGCACGCAGAATGACCACGGCTGCCGCCATGCCACAAATACCTCCAGCCAAAGAAACCAAACCAGCTTCGGTAAGGAGCTGGCGAATAATGAGCTGGCGGCGCGATCCGAGAGCCATGCGGACTGCGATTTCGCGGGAGCGATCGGCCGCCCGCGCGGCGAACAGGCTACCGAGATTGGCGCATGCGGCAAGCAGGATAAGACCTGCGAGAAGCATGAGTCCCAACATAAAAGCGCGCGTGGGTTTACCCAGGGTATTTCCGGCGAGTCCCGGGCGGGACAAGGAGAATTTCAGGCCATCATCGGATTTGGGATAGGTTTTCGCCAGCGAATTTGCAATGGTGTTCAAGTCCGAAGCAGCTGCGGCAGGTGTGACTCCGGGCTTGAGGTGTCCTATCGCCCAGGCGCTATGGTTGCCACGCTCCTCGAGCGAAAAAAAGTCAGTGAGTTGCGACGAATTGACAATGGGAGCCCACAGATCGGGCGCGAAAAAGAGTTCGGTGCCGCGGAAGTCGGGCTGAGCAACGCCGATGATGGTGAAGGGATACTTGTTGATGCGCACAGTCCGGCCCACTACGGCGGGGTCACCATTAAAGTGGCTGTGCCAGAGGGCATAGCTCAGAACGATCTCGGGCACGCTGTTCGGCCCGTGTTCTTCGGAGGCGTGGATGAATCGGCCAAGATAGGGCTGAACGCCCAGGGCATCGAAGTAATTGCCGCTTACGGTATAGGGCCAGACTACGGAGGGATTTCCGTGGCCGGTATCGAGCCCCACGCCGCCCATGATGTTGTAGAGCATCAGCGAGTCGAAGCTGTGGTTTCTGTCACGCAGGTCGCGGTAATCCGGATAGGACTGGGAAGGAGTTGTATCTGACAGGTAGGCGCGTTCCACCATGAACAGCGTCTCGGGGTGCGGCACCTTGAGCGGCCGCAGGATCAACGCATTCAGCACGCTGAAGACGATTGCGTTGGCGCCAATGGCGAGTGCCAGTGTGAGCATGGCGGTCAAGGCGAATCCAGGCGCTTTTCGCAGTTGCCGTAGAGCGAGTCGTATATCGGCGTTCATGCTCCCCCTTCGTTAGGCATCGTTAGTGTACGTATGGTCGTGTATCTTGCTTTGGTTCCCGGGGCTTGTATCGGTTGTACGCAGGTGCTGGGGCGGCGGTTCCATTTTCTGTTGCCGGTTGTGGCCGGCGCTGGGGGCAATTGCCGGGTCATTGTTGCGCGAGTGGAGAGGCCCGGGCGGACGGGTCCTGGCGGGGTGAGGGAACGGCGCGGAGGCTGAAGCTTGCGATGGTGGCGGGGTTGGAGTTGGGACGCACCTGGAGGGTGCCGAGGACTTCAGTCGGCGGCGGATTCTGGTCGCGGAGCCGGAAGACGAGGACGCCGGGCAGGACCTCTTTGGAAGAGAGCAAGAGGAAGCCGCCGGTCTGCCGTCGAAGTTCCATCTGTGCGTCGGTCGCGGAGGCGAGGGCGACATTGGGCAGAGCATTCGCAAGCGCGGAGTCGTTTGCCTGATTAAAGGCAGCGAGCCAGTTGTAGAGCAGGTGGCCGGCGGGGCTGTTGGGGATGTAGCCCACCTGGTCGCCCGTACGAGGAAGGCGAACGATGATGGTGGGGTGAACGGAGCTGACGTGGTCTCCGGGGCGGGCGGGCGTTGGAGCGTCGGCGGGATCGCCGAGGACGATGGTGTCGATCTGATTTGGATCGTCATCGTCTTTCTGGGCGGCAGCGGAGGCGGCCCCGGTGGTGGCGCTGGCGGAACGATCAGCTCCGGAGTTGTTGGAGGTGGCATGGGTATCCCGGTGTGACTTAGGGCATAGAGGACGGAGAAGAGCGCAGCGACGGCGATAACGATCGCGAGCAGGATGGCTGTGGGGCGGAGGGGCTGGCGGCCAGTGATATAGAAGGTGGGAGCGGTGAGTGTGGGAGCGCAGGTGGGTGGCGGGTGCTGTGTAAGTGGGTGTTCGTCGGGTTTTCCCGGCGCTAGCCGGGTCGGGGGTGCTCCGGCGGGGTTGGCCACATTGATAGTTTAGACGCTGGTTTCGTGGACAGGGGGCTTCGTGTGGGTTTCCCGATTCTCCGTCAAGAATGCTCATTCACTGCAATGGGTATGGTCACCGTATTAGGTCCGCATCGACGAGCAATATAAAATCCGAGATCATCTCGCACAGGAGGGACGATCTGGGCCGGGCCGCCGGCTCACGCAGTGGGTCAGGCAACGTCCAAATCTGGACAGCAGGTCTCAGGAACGAGCACTGTCGCGGATGGGCCCAGGGTGTAAGTCGTGCCGTTTCTGCCGCTCAGTACCGACACGATATGGACCCTGGTTTGCACGAACCTTTTGCACGAATTTTCTGTTTAGGAAACTCAATAGAGCCCCAGTTCTCAGCCAAAGGAGTCAAGATGCGTGTTCGTCGGAGAGTAAAACTTTTCCCGCTCTGCATCACCCTCGCCGTCGCTGGTTTCAGCCTTTCCTCCGGCGCACAAATTTCTCACATCCGTTGAGAAGCTTGGATTGTCGGAGCAGCAGAATGCCGCGAAGAAGCGCCTGTTCCCGTTTACAGACGGTGGAGTGGAGATGATTGAGGGGACGGCTTCGGCTGAGAGCTTTGGCACGAAGGAATTGAAGAGAGATGTGGCTGTGTATTTTGCAACGCCTAAGGTTCATCAGCCAGATGGCATGTTCGACGGCACTGTGGGCCATGAACTCTTTGCCGGGCATGTATTAACTCTTGACTTTCATGCGCATCGCTTTTGGATGGCTTGACGCTCCACGGAGATAATCTGTTTCGAAGAGTTTCGGGGCAGACGGATCAACAGCGATATTTTAGATGAGGGATTGCTGAGTCTGTTCGCGAAACTGCTCATCTCAGTGCTTACCGACGAGTTCTTACAGACGGCACGGCGGAACGTGGTGACCACACTGCTATCAATGAAGCCAAAGCCATGAAGAAGGAAGCACGCGATCACGTAAACCGCAAGCCAAGTGAGTCCGCCGGAACGCCCGCCAAGCCCTCCGGCGCAGTTTCGGGAGAGTTTGTCACTGAGACGTTCGAGTACGACGGTGGACGGCAGGTCACGGTATACATTCCACCGGACCCGCCCGAAGCAATCGTCTTCGCCGGCGACGGTCAGGGAATCTCGCAGTGGGGCAGGTTCCTCGAGCAGGCCGACGTACCGTCCACAATGATCGTCGGTGTACATGGACTGACCGATGAGACGCTGCGGCTCCATGAATACTCACCGGGCTTTGATCCGGAGCGGTTCGCGGCACACGAGGTGTTCTTCGTCGAGGATGTTCGCCGATGGACGGAGTCGCGGTTTGGCGTGGCGTTACCCACTGAACGTTCCGCAGTGTTCGGCGTCTCGGCAGGTGGAGAGCTGGCCCTGGCTCTTGGGCTTCGGCATCCAGATGTCTTCGGTGCGGTCTTCTGCGCCTCGCCTGGCGGCGGTTACAAGCCGCCTGGCGTTATGCCGAGTCCGCTTCCGCGCACATACCTCGTGGCTGGCACACAGGAGCCGTTCTTCCTCGGGAACGCAACCCGATGGGCAAACGCGCTGCGCGATGCAGGTGCGGATGTCGTCATGCAGGAGCGAGCTGGATCGCATGGTGGCGCATTCTGGCGAGAAGAGTTCCCGCTGATGGTGGCGTGGGCATTCGGCCGATGATGCACCTCGGTGTGTCCGGGTGCCGCCAATGTTCGAGAAGACAGACCGGATTGGCCTTATGGAAATGCGCCGGCAATACCAACGCGCTTCATGAGTGTCAATCCAGTCTCTCTCGTTTTTTGAGATGAGAAAGATCGATTGATCCGCCCCTTGGGGCGTGCCAGGGGCGACGGCCCTGGTTGCGTTTGGTTTCAGGAATGCGGTGTTCCCGTCTTGGTTTCCCTCGAGGTGCCGGCTAAGTCCTTTGTTTTACGAAGATGCTCAAATTTTTATTTTTCCCGCCCCCATAAGCCACTTAGGTATTTGCCGACTACCGGTGAGATTTTCGGCTAAAGCCGTGCCCCGACACAAAGCACGATGTGCCGCGGCTCATTCGATGAGCAGAATCTCAAATCTTCGGAGTCCTGGTTAGGACGGTATTACAGCCTGGCTTTACGGTCCAGAGTTCCGATAAAAAAAGATGTGGAAGAAGGGTAGGGGAACTACGGAAATGGGTGAGCGCTTGCGATAAACTTCAGGCTTAGTGCTGGTAGATGGTTACGTTCCGTCTTGTCACTGGGTTTTCTAGAGCGGTTAATCTCAGATGTCTGCACCTGTCCCGCCCGCAGTCATAGGCAAGGTAACCGGCCTGCTTGGCTGGGAACCGATTTCGTGGATCAAGATCGAAGGCGGCTATACGCCGGCTGCCCGGTTCGTCGTGCGCAACGGGTTCAGAAGTGCATTCGTCAAGTTAGCCACGACAGCGGTTACCGCAGCGCATATGTACCGCGAGATCACAGCATATGCGGCCCTGACTGGCCCGTTTCGGCCGAGACTTTACGGTGCGCACGACGAGGCGGAACAGCCGTTCCTGGTGATCGAAGACCTCAGCAAGGCCACATGGCCGCCGCCTTGGCCGGACGCCCATGTCTGCGCCGTCCTTCAAAGTATGGCCCAACTGCACTCCGCTGCCACGGCGCTTCGTCCATATGCGGAAGTTCACGGGTCAACGGAGCCCGGCTGGCGAGCGGTCGCGCGAGAACGGACGCCGTTTTTGACGTTAGGATTAGCCACGGAAGGTTGGTTGGCTCACTCACTTCCAAGTCTCATCGCCGCCGAAGCCGCCTGCTCGACCGAAGGTGACGCAGCCACCCATTGGGATCTGCGGAGCGACAACATTTGTTTCGTCGACGGGCAAGCGATCTTCGTCGACTGGGGAGAAGCCTGCCTCTCCAACCCAAAGCTAGACCTTGGCTTTTGGTTGCCAAGTTTGGCGCACGAGGGCGGCCCTCAACCCGAAGCGATTCTGCCGGGCGAACCGGAAATCGCCGCGTGGGTCTCAGGGTTCTTTGCCGCCCGAGCAGGGCTGCCCCCGGTGCCAGATGCCCCGTTCGTCCGCCGGGTGCAACGGGAGCAAGCGGCCGCGAGCTTGCCGTGGGTTTGCCGCGCCCTAGGCCTTAGCGACGCTTCGCCCTAGCACATAGAGGGGAGATAAGGAGATATGATGCCTATCCCGGAAGAACTGTGACGATCTTAAGTGGTCTGGGGTAACAGGGGTTGTCCGTCTGGAAGATGTGCAAAAATTGATTCGCTGGGTTTTCGCATTTTATTTTTGATCCCAAATGCTTGCCGACACCGCGGCGATCGCTTATAGGGCAATCGTAGATGCGACTTTTTTAAACGCCGAGTTCGCTGCAAACTTTAAAATCGATTTTTTCACATCTTCCTGTCCCCGCTAGAGTCCTAGTTCCCTCCTGGGTTCCCTGGCAGACGTTACCGGCAGACCCAGTGCAGTGTTCGTACCCTTTAACTGACAAATGTCACCATTACAGCGATAATGTCGAGGTCGTACCCTGACCACTAATTCTCGGAGATCGAACCTAGTGGACGAGATAAAGGACTTTATCAAACAATTAGGTCTATATGCTGATGCGATCACGGGTTTTGCGACTGTTCAGCTAGTGGCATTTGTATTTCTTGTAGCCCACGGCGATTGTTTCTCTCGGAATATCGCAGATGCGCGGTGGTGGGTCATTGGAATCGGTGCTCTGATTAACGTTCTCTACTTGAGCCTAGTCCATTTTTGTCATGAGGCTGAGGATCAGATCCTTGACCAAACGCACGTTCGAAATGAGGCAACAAGTTCTATCGTGAAAAGAATAAGGTATATGCGCTACGCAATTATCTCTGTGGATGCCGTTGCCACCGTGCTTTTACCGTTGATGATCCAATGGGGCCTGAATCGTGGCCAGTTCCATATTGACTGCAAGTGTTGATACTGGAAGTCTTTACGGGGTACGTTTCGTCCTGTGCCTCCCCGTTCTGATCTTCCCTGCGAAAGACTCCGCGCGCAGGCGATTTTCGGTCAGGTCGCGGAAATAGCGCTCCACCATGTTGAGCCATGAGCAGCCGGTGGCCCGAAACATAATCGTTATTTCTTAGGACGCACCATACTCACGTCAACGCCCCGGCTCACGTCAACGCCCCGGTGATACGGTGAAGAAATGCAGATTCCCGCCGATCGGCGCTTGCAACGCGCGCAGACTTTCGACGAGATCGCCGAACTCTATGACCAGGGACGGCGTGAGCCACCCAGTTGGCTTTATGACACGCTGTTTTCTTCCTCGGGGCTCGACCCCACCCTTACGCGCATCCTCGAGATCGGATGTGGCACAGGCAAATCGACTCTGCCCCTGGCTAGGCGCGGGTGTCATGTCGTCGCGCTTGAAATGGGCACGAAGCTCGCACGACTTGCGCGGCGGCATTTGGCGGCCTTTCCCAAGGTGCAGGTTATCAATGCGCGCTTCGAAGATTGGTCGGCACCCGAACCATTCGATCTCGCACTCGCCATCACATCGTGGCACTGGCTCGATCCCGCTGTGCGCTATCAGCGAGCTGCCGCAGCCTTGAAACCCGGCGCGATTCTCGCCCTTTCGATCGGTGAGCAAGCCTTTCCTCCGGGTTTCGATCCATTCTTCGAGCAGATACAGGATGGCTATGAAGCCATCGGCGTCGGTAGACTGCCGTGGCCTCCGCCGCCACCCGAATCGATTGCCGATGCGCGCGCAGAGATTGAGCAGACCGGTCTCTTCGAAGACGTGCGCGTAATCCGGCGGCTCTGGACTGAGGAGTTCACTGCGGACGAACACGTCGCCCTGATGCGGACTGCCTCAGACCACCAATTGTTTGAGCCGGTAAAGCGCGAGTGGTTATTCGACCAGATGCGTCACCTGATCCAAGCGAGACCCGCAGGACGTATTCGCAAGCACAATCTCACGCTTCTGCATCTGGCCCGCCGCTTGCCCTAACCACGCAAGGCGTGATGTCCTTCATAGGATCGACGCAGCAGCCATATACTCGCCACCATTTGTGACGCACTACACTAGTGACAGGAAGGATTCCGACAAACAGGTTGTAACGGTTACGTTTCGTCTGGACTGGGTTGCTTGTCACTGGGCTCCTGGTCCTTGTCCGCGAAACCGTCGCGATCGGGTCTCAGGGCAGATCGAGGATCTCCACCCAGTTAGGCATGCCGCCCACTGGATATTGTTCTCGCAGCGTCAGGCTGCCTTGCTCCGGATCGATTGCGTGCACGCTCAGCTGGTTTGAATCCAGCCCGGCTGCGAGCAGAAAACGGCCTCGCGGGTCGATGGCGAAGCCGCGCGGCGTGGTTTCGGTGCTCCAGCGTCCGATGGGCGCAAGGAAGCCGTTTGCGGCGTCGATGCGGAAGCCGACGAGCGTGCTGGTCTGCCGCTCGCTGGCATAGAGAAACCTCCCGTCCGGTGTCACGTGGATATCGGCGGCATTGGCTTCGCCGAGGAAATGCGGCGGCTCTCTATCTACCAAACTCCCGCCGAAGACGCCCTTAAAGTTCTACGAACTTGGCCGCTTGCAAAAAGCCCTTTGCGTTATTACATTAGTAATAACATTTTTGGAGGTGCTGCCGTGGTTGAACTTAAGGTGCGCAAGTTCGGGAACTCGCTGGGGGTCGTATTGCCCAAGGAAGTGATCAGCCGTCTGCACACTGCGGATGGCGAAGCTTTGTTCCTGATCGAAGCGCCCGATGGAGGCTACCAGCTTACGCCCTACGATCCCAGCTTCGAGAAGAGGATGGCGAAAGCGGAGGACATCATGAACCGCTACCGCAACACGCTGCATGTTCTCGCCAAATGAAGAAGCCGGTCTGGATCGACGAGCGCGACGCCCTGGTCCTGCACAATCGTCTGTTGGCGCTGCATGGTGGAGCTGGAGGTTTACGCGATGGCGGGCTGCTGCAATCGGCGCTGGCACGCCCACAGCAGCAATATGCCTATGCCGAGGGCGCTGACATCCTCGATATGGCAACGGCCTATACGGCGGGTATCGTGCGCAACCACCCGTTCCTCGATGGCAACAAGCGTACGGGCTTCGTGGTCGGCATCCTGTTTCTCGAACTCAACGGCTATCGTTTTGTCGCGAGTGAGGAAGATGCCGCACAAGCGGTTCTGAAGCTCGCGGACGGCACGCTCGATGAAGCGGATTACAGCACTTTCCTACGTGCCAATGTGAAGCGCAGAAAGAAATAGAACGCCCCAATTGCCGGAGAAAGGTGCTGTCCAGTGAACGGGTCCGCTCCACCCTTGTCCCCCGCCAGACCAAACCTGAAGGGAATAGGTGGTGAGTAGGCCGACGGGATCACACCGCCAGCCTCTCGCAGAACTGTGCGTGAGACTCTCGCCTCACACAGCTCCCATCAGACAAACGAGCCGCTCGCAGCTAGCCGCCAGTGCGTGAAGAGGTCAACTTGGTCCCGCGCCACTTGCTTGATAAAGCAATGGGCCTGGGTCAAGCGTGCCCCGAAGCGTTTGAACTTCCGTCGTGCCCAGCCGACCAACGTCAGGTCGACGTGACGGAACAAAGGCTGCAGTGCCGAAGGTGTGTATCGCCCGTAGTACCCAATCCACCCCCGCAGGAGTGGATTGAGCCGCTGGGCGATGTCTGCCAACGACAGGTGCGTTTGTCGGCGGAATTTCAAGGCCCTGATCGTGGACCGTATGTCCTTCAACGCTCCGGGGCTGACCGCTGGATTGAACCCCCAGAATAATTGCTTGGTCCGGGTATTCTTAACCAGTCGGGGCCGAAAACAGTAACCGAGAAAGTCGAACATGACGATCGGATACTCCGCGTTGCGTTTAACGTCCTTACAGTAGACGATCCGGGTTTTGTCGGGATGCAGCTCTAACTGGCATTCTGCCAGGCGAGCGTGAAGCGCAGCCTTGAGAGCTTCGGCTTCCTGCTCGGTCCGGCAGTGAACCAGTCCGTCATCCGCATACCGACACCAAAGGAGGTGGGGGTAAGTCCGCTTCATCCACAAGTCGAACGTGTAATGCAGGAAAAGATTCGCCAGAACAGGGCTGATGACGCCTCCTTGCGGAGTTCCGCACATCCTCGCCATTCTGACGCCATCGCGTTCCATGGGCGCTATCAGCCATCTCTCGATGTAAAGCACCGCCCAGCTACACGTGACGTGCTTCCGAACAGCCTTGAGCAGCAACGTGTGATCGATGTTATCGAACAGGCCCTTGATATCAAACTCAAGAACCCAGTCATGTTTCCAACACCGCTCACGCGTCATTCCTACAGCTTGCAGGGCCGATTTTCCCGGTCTGTAACCGTAGGAGTCCGGCAGGAAGATAGCTTCCATGTCGGGCTCAATCAGCTGTTTGACCACCACCTGTGCGATACGATCGCTCACGGTGGGCACCCCCAAGATCCGCTCGCCCCCACTCTTCTTGGGAATGGAGACGGCGCGAACCGGCGGTGGAAAGTAGCTTCCCGAACTCATACGATTCCAGATCTTGTAAAGATTTCCCTTCAAGTCTGATTCGAACTGTTCCAGAGTCTGCCCGTCCACACCCGCCGCACCTTGATTGGATTTAACCGCCTTATACGCCTCGTACACTTGCCACTTATCTATTTTGAAAGGCTTGTCTCTCATATCGCTCGACGTCATCCTGTTGCCAGTTGTTTCGAACCTATGATTGTCTGACCCGGCCCCTTCGCTCCAGCCCCATTACAGAGCCTTCTTCGCTAATACGGACCGGTCCGTCCCAGACCAACGCATCGGTACTCTCGCCTCGTGGTTTTCTGCCCTTGTGCTTCTCCCTTAGCATCGATGGCCTGGTTCCTGCAGTTCCGCATAAAAGCCTGTATCGGACTCACGCCCCCTATACGCCGGCTGCCGCCCGCCCCGTCATCAGGCTTCTAGCAGGCTTGTCCCAGAGGACATGATCACCCCTGGTTTAGACAGCACTTGATACGTTAACGACGCGTCATCGAAGGATTTGCTTTCGCTCGTCTTTCCGACACTCACCTGCCCCGAGTCTTGCCCGGGACTTTTCACCCGACGCTCACCACCACGGCTCTTTACCGCAGCAGCTCGGGCTGGTTTGAGACCTGCTCCTGAAAGCCGATCCCGAGGGGCCATCCCTCATCTCCTATGCAGCTTTACAACACGGGTTTTATCGCAAATCGACTCCTTCCGTGCTTCTGCAGCACACATCATGTCGACACATTAGACCCCCGTGCCTCTCCGCTCCATTTCGAAGTCGAGGAAAAATCGCGCAGATTGGCTGTCACCCTTTGTGTCCACGAAACATTCTCAGTCCAAACTCAATTGAATATGTGTCCTGTCACCGGATTATTCTCCTAGGGTGTGGTAGCTTTTGGGGAGCTTGCCGACGCGAGCTGGAGTAGGGATGGAATCGCGGTTGATTGGATATGCGCATGCGGAGACCGCCGAGCCGGTGAGTAGGCCGAGACCCACGTCCGCTTCAGGGATGTGATCGGTTTGCCCGCCGTTCCTTTGCTTTGACGCCGGTGAAGTTCCGCCCTAGCGTCGGGAGCCCGGGCGGACTCCGGAGGGCGCGTTATGCTCGATGGGATAGTGGACTTTGGAGTAGCGAGTGGACCTGCTGCACGCACATATTGGACGTGACGGATTTCGGCTTCGCGGGATCGCGATGTCGCGGATCGACGCCTTCAGCGATGCGGTGTTTGCCTTTGCGCTGACCCTGCTGGTGGTCTCGCTCGAGGTGCCGAAGGGATTCGCGGAGCTGCAAGAAACGCTGATAGGATTTGCGCCGTTCGCGATCTGCTTTGGCGTTCTGCTGATGATCTGGTACGAGCACTACAAGTCACGGAGCGAGCTTGCATGAATCAAACGGATTACGTTTTGGGCCACTCAAAGCCGGAAATCGAACGTCTTATCGCTCAATCAGCCTTGTTGAACTCTACGACATTGCGGCTTTTGCATGAAACTGGTCTGAAATCCGGCATGCGCGTGCTCGACATCGGCTGCGGTGCCGGCGATGTCTCCATGCTGGCTGCCGAGATCGTGGGCAAGACAGGAACTGTTGTCGGCATAGATCGCAGTATCGACGCAATCAACTATGCCCGCAGTAGAGAATCATCTGCTCCGCTTCCCGTTCATTTTTACGAAGAGGCGCTCGGCGCCAAATTGGACATTGGACAGTTCGACCTAGTGATCAGCCGCTGGGTAATCTTATTCCAAGAGGATCCCGAGTCCTTTCTTAAGGCAGCGCGTGCTTACGTTAAGCCCGGTGGAGTATTAGCCTTTCAGGAACCAGCGCGTATGGCTGGTATCTTCGATGCCGATATGCTAGATGATGCTCTTCCCCTCTGGAAGAAGATAATGAGCTTGATCTATCTTGCCGTCGTAAGCGCTTCGACAAACCGAAGACCCTACGATGTTTCGTATAACATGCTGCGGCATTTCAAAGCGATCGGCCTAGGACAGCCCAATATGTTCGCCGAGGTCTTAGCTGGCGGAGGAGCAGATTGCCCCTTCTACTCATGGGCTGCTGCAACAATGAGGAGCCTGCTTCCACAGCTAGAGAAAATAGGCGCAGCTTCAGCGGAGGAGGTGGATCTCGACACGTTGGAGTTCAGGCTGCGGCGAGAGGCTGTAACCTCCGGGGAGCTAGTCACGTTCATTCCTCAATTCTGCGGCTGGCTCCGGATCGATTAGACTGCCTCTCCGCTATGCACCCGAGGCATAACTCCAAATGGGTCACCTACAAAAAAACCTTCTTGGCTAGAAATTTCGCCAAGGCCGTCCATTATTAATCCGTTACGCAACAAGGCATCATGGATGGCCGGCGATATCTTGGCATTGTGAAGGAAGACGTGACCGTCTACCGAAACCCCACCGTCCCTTGAGATCGAGATGGTTACCGTTCCTTTTGGTGGTCGAACTTTGGATCGACCGAGAAAGGCGAAAGCCTTCTTAAGGCGAGGTAATCGATCGCTTTCGATTGTGATATCTCGATCCTCAGGGGAAATTTGATCAAGACAACCGGGACTTGAGTCTTGCAGGGCCAATAAATCGTCTGATTCTTTTAACCGCACATCATTTGGAACTATTCTCGTAACGCTGTCGGCCAGCAACAGCACTCTGCGTAGCCACGCTGGGTTTGGTTCGAAATCTGGGTAATAAAGTAGGTTATATGCTGTCATAAGGCTTCCCTGTCCCATCAACGCATCGCAGTCAAACTTAACATCAACGAAAACTGCTGGAAATGGGTATCACGAAACTTCGCCCGGACTCTTTGCGGATTCTTGTTTTCCCAAAGTGCGAGGGGCATTGAAGGTACAGACGAAATAACCACCCATTAGTCCAGCCTTTTCAGGTGCATGGCATTTCCGTTGGTGATTATTTCGTCTGTCCCCGCCAGCCCGTCCCCGCCAGCCCAACATTAAAGCGCTTGACCGCGAAGAGGTATCCTGTTAGCTTGTTGCCCGTAGATGATAGGAGTCAGCGCGCGACCGCGCCGATGCGCCACATTCGACATGCATCTCAACGCGGTTTTGGAGATATGGCCATGGCTACCGATATCAAAGCTGGCTATTGCGCGAATGCGGCGGAGTTTGATCAGCCGCATTGGAAAGTTATTGCCGCTGGATTCGATACCGAGAAATGGTTCAATGATGGTCAGGCGGAAGGTACGGGTGGAATTCTTATGCCCCTACCGACTAGATTGGCTTCTGGCCAATATTATTGGCGTTTTGCGAGTAGCGCGTCCACACGCCCTGCACAGCTTGGAGGTGGCTGGTGGATCGATTTTGACGCACTGAATGCCATCCAATCGTTCGCGAAAACCAACGGCTATCGACTTAAAGATGCAGCCCGTTTGATGTTAGCGCTTCCCTACGACTGGACAAAAGTGGACCTGCTCATAAAAGCGTTACTGAAATCACCGCTTCGAGCATACACAGGCATCGGTAAACCTGCGCAAGGAGGATCTGACGGCGCAGATAGGGGGACAAAGTGGATACCAGCGCAACATATCAAGGTTCGCCAGCTGTACGTTCCCGGTCTTTTTGTTCGAGGCCGAGCGAAGCAGTTGTATGAAACAGTATTCCAACAACCGGCCGCAAACGATTTCCTACGGTGACAGAGCTCAGTCCAATCGACGTTGAACGGCAACGCAGTCCTGAGCCGAAGCTTTCATCTCGTAGGCGAGAGAAACCAGGACGGAAGTGAACATAAGGGAAGCACGCTGCCTAGTCCTGGTAACAGGCCGCGATTTCATTAGGGTCATTTCCGTCTGTCCCGCATTGATCTGCAGTCCCGCATTGATCTGCAATGGTTATCATATCGCCGCATTTGTGTTTTTCTACCAAGATTGGACTCTAGGCCGGTAGGATTCTAAGAAGATCTCAATTATGTCCGTCATTGAAGACTTTTTGGGCCACTATAACGCGAATTCGATTTTTTTGCAGGGGTCGCACGAACAGTTCAACTGAAACTGGAAGATGCATTGTTGTCCCTCGGCGTTCGCGCACTTGTCACATCCCGCGCCAAACGTCCCGATCGGCTTCAACAAAAACTGGTGAAACGAAACAAGGCAAAGCCGTACAAGGACCTGAAGGGCATCTACAAAGACATAATCGATCTTGCCGGCGTCCGTGTTGCACTGTATTTCCCATCGGACCGCGAGCGCGTTGGGCGAGCTATAGAAGAACTTTTTTCTGAGGTGCGTAGACCAAAGATATTTCCTGAGCGCAAAGCAAAGGAACGTAAAAACGTTTCTCTGGATATGGGGCTACGCATTATCTGGTACGTCTCAAGCCTGAGACCTTGCAAGATGCACAACTTCGTTACTCCCGTACGCCAGTTGAGATTCAGGTGGCGTCAGTGCTCATGCACGCGTGGGCTGAGGTTGAGCACGATCTGCTCTACAAACCAGAAAAGGGAGCTCCATCAGAAGATGAGTCCGCAATCCTAGACGAGATCAATGGCATGGTGCTCGCAGGAGAGATTGCTTTGGAGAGGCTGCAGCGCGCGATTGAGCGCAGATCGTCGAAAGATGATCTTCCTTTCAACGATCAATTTGACCTGGCCAGATATCTGAGTCAGCGGGCGGCAAAGCTAGGCATGTCGATATCAGACATTGGTAAAGTCGACGGGCTGATCGTTGTCCTTCGCGCACTCCATCAAGATAAACCGGCTGAGCTGAACCGTTACTTAGACCAGGTCGCCCAGGAGGATCGATCGCTCCCAGTCGCCGATGTGGTTCTAGACAAAGTGTTGTCCTCACAGCCAACGGGGACGGCGGAGCGACTCTCTGAAATACTGTCGAAGGCGTTGTCCCGCCGCCAGGTCGGAACTCCCGGAGAAACGACGGAAACCGCCTTTGGTTATTTTCTCACGCAATGGATTAGCCTCGAAAAGGCTATCGCTCGCCTTACTCCGTTGAAAAATGGGGAGAGATTCTCGTTGTCGCGAGCCGTGCAGAAACTGGAACTCGACCAAAGTCTCATCGGCCAAATTCGAAACTTGCGCAATCTGAGAAACACGCTCGTTCACGGGCTGGAGAGGCCAGATCCGGTCACTCTAGGAAACGCGGGACGGTTGATCGAGGAATCGATACTTCCCCAGTTAAAACTCACCCGAAAGCCAAGAAGGTAGCGCCTTTCCGCGCCGACAGAAAGCCCGAGGGCTTTCAGGGATGGTAATCAGACCGGAGTTGTGCTGGCTTGAGCTGCCTAAAGTGCTTCGCGGCTCCAAAACATTTGGACACGTTTCGTCTGTCCACATCAGCCGTGTAAGGCCTTGCCAATGGCTCTGACCGAGCCGTCACACTGGCTGCAAAGCACACGGAAATGCTCAATGTAGCTTCCATGATCGGTAAGTACCTTGTGCTTTATTTTGACAGTTTCGCGGCCAGATGAATGGCCCTTAACCTTGTTTCTCAAATGATGCACCGTCTTTAAGGGCTCAACAACCTTCGTTGCATCGCTTTCCCCTAGGCCAAGACCGATCAAACATTGCTGAATCAGAGTTAAGGAGGCTATGGTGTGATCCACGGCTCTACGGAGCTTCTGTGCCTTCGCTCTAAGCCACTTGATCTCAAACCCCTCTACAACGAACTGGTCAAGCTGAAGAATCTCGTTGGCCCATTCGTCGGCGGACGCTGTCACTGGATAATAGAGCTGTTTGAGCAATCTGTCAGAATGCAGTGTCCACCACGGGACCTGGGCTTCATCCCATTCTCGGAATACAGCCTTTAGGCTCGCAAGGGGGTCGTATTTCGTATCCCAGCAGCCCTCGAAGTCTGTCCTATAAGCGCGCTCCGAAATACCACCTTTTGGTGCTTCGTTGTAGGCTTTCCAGTGAAGCTGTTCTTTGTAAGGGAGACTTCGCAAGTAGACCAGATATGTATGTACCTGCCCAACTTCATTGATGTCAAAATTTTGCAGGTGCCATGTGCTCCTGCACGATAACGAACGTTCTTCAAGATCGTACTTATCGCGATCGGCTTTGTATTTGGCTAGGACCTCAGGCCGGAAGAATGCAGGACTCAGCTCGTATGGCAAAACTGAGGCCGTGAAATAGTTGACCGTAGCCCCAGGACCGCAGGAAATTTCCTTGACGGTGCCGTTTTTCCAGTCAAGAGCTAAGAACGACTCATATTCCTTGCCGTCCTTTGAGGATGGGCCAAACCGCCCGGCGACGGACTCTTTCGACGTCTGCGAGCGAATAACTTGGACCCCGCGAACATAGCTTGCATTACCGGCTTCGACGTGAATGCGGTGTATGAGATCTCCATCCGTACTGTACTCTGATGCGTGGTCGCTTCCCCAGCCACAGAAAGGGGGCCGGTAGCGGGTGAAGTCGAACATTCTTACCACCGACGCATCCGTCAAAGCCTGGTATCTATCGAGTACCTCTCGGCTAAAAGTCACGATTGTTCCACCACAATCCTCGCCCTTTCGTGTAGCCGTAACAAGTCGAACCACATCTTCGATATCACCATTCTCGTCCAGCCGACAATAGGCATGCCTTTCCGGAAGAAAGTGAAGCTCAGAAATGTGGAGAAACTTCTGAAGGATCTCGAAATAGTGCTTTTCATCAAGCAGCCCTTCAAAACTGCGCGCAAAGACCAACTGTTCGCCATGGTCAAGGGTCTTGCTTCCGGTATGATCGAGCGGTTGTGTAATAGAGATGGATACCGGTGGGGCGTAGCTGGTCTCGACCCCCCAAGACGAATACGCGTCACAGTGCCACGCTAACAGATCTTCGTTATTAGGCCTTTCTACGCGGGAGGATGGAACAAGTACGGCATGTATGAACGCATGCTGAAGGTTCGCGTAGACCACGAACTCACCCTGCTTTGCGTTAGCCTTAAGGAACGCTAGGGCGTCGCTCAGCTCTAACCAAGTATCGAATGATGTGCTCTCTGAAGGGGCCTTTGAAATTCGCCTCAGTAGGCTAGCGGCGTCAGTCATGGGGTGCATTCCTATTGCCGTGATTCTAGCGGTTCGACGGCACCTGCTGCTCCAAGTTTTGGGGCGCGCCGGGCCGGCCGGAGTTTCGGAAACAGACGGAGTGACCCTGCCGTGTTTGACCTGTATGGAACACGGGTCGATGCCGAAACATAAACTTTCCGTTTCCCTTGACGGTCAGCTAGCATGGATGTCCTGATCAACCTGGCGGCTGCTCCCTTTATGACCATTGTTTCACTATTTTTTGTAGAGAGGCGGTTGCTGAGGTTGCGCTCAATAGATCATTCGGGTGGACAATATTAATTCGAGCGTATTGCGTGGCCTTCTCTGCCTTTCTGAACCCCTTATCGCTGGTCAGGAAGTGCAATCGCGGATCAGCTAGGTAGATGAGAAGCTCGGCGTCGTAAAGGTCGTTGGCGTGCTTCTCGGGTTTGTAGTTCTTATCTTTTGCGGCACGGGTGATCTTATTGCTCTCAAACAGATACAGAGCATTGAGCTTCTCGACGATGTAGTCGACGTCGGCATTGGCTATATCTACTTTGGCGCTGCGGGCTATCGAGTGTGCGAAGATTTGCCGGTGAACTTTTTCGCTCGTGCCGCCTTCTGAGCGCCACGCCTTCATCAAGTCAGAAAATTCCTGAACTTTTTGATGCTTGGCTTCACCGAGCATTTTGCGGAAGTGCTCACCTAGCTTGCGCACTGATTGCGCGTCCGTAGCATTCAGAACGTCTTTAACAGCGTGGTTTAATGAGGGAATAACTTCGTCCGCGATTATCGGCAGACCGAATATGGACACGCGGAATAACGTGTCGGACCATGGGAGCATTCCACTGGCCTTCGCATTGTGGATGTTAGGAAAGGCGCGGAGTGCGGCGAATGCGGCTCCCGCGTCCGTATCTGAAGCAAGTTGAGGCAGCAATTCCATGACTGCCATGGGAGCAAGAAGGAGGCAATCGCGGAGATCTTCGGGAAGCGCTGCGTTCTCACAAGCAATGCCGAGATACCGCAGTGCATTTGTGTCGGTGTATATTTTCCCGATCAACGTACGCTCATTCCTCGTGCACTTGGGAAGTTAGGGACGGGACGGAAGATCCCCGGCTAGTGCTCACATGTTCGCTTTTTACTTAAAGCCGCTCCAACCGCGTCTGCGAATCGCCGAACTGCTCCAGTTTCACGTCGTAGCGATCCATCAGTGACAGGTACAAGCTGCACATCTTGCGGTTGTCTTCGCTGTCCTTTAGATAGTTCAGCGAACGCCCCGTTTGCAGCGTCCCGCCCAGACCGCCGGCCAGCACCACCGGCAGGCGGAAGTTGTCGTGTTTGCGGCCGATCCACATGTTGGATAGGAACATCAGGCAGCTGTTGTCGAGAACCGTGCCGTTTCCTTCTTTCATGCTGTCTAACTTCGACGCCAGGTAGGCGTACTGCTCGACGTGGAAACGAGAGATGCGCTCGTAGCCATCGGAGTTGTTGTTGTGCGAGGCGGAATGGTGACCTTCCTTCACATCGAGGAAGGGATAATACATGGCCGATAGATCGTGAGAGATGATGAACGAGGCGACGCGCGTCTTGTTGGTTTGGAAGGCTATCGCAATGATGTCGCACATCAGGCGGGAGTGATCGCGCAGGTCTTCCGGCAGTCCGTTGGCCGGGCGTTCCATGGTGGCGGCGACGGTGTTTTTGGCTTTCGCTGCGTCGTTGGCATCGCCCATGTCTTTGCGCATGCCCTCTACGCGCTTTTCTACTTCGCGCACACTGGTCAGGTATTCATCGAGCTTGCCTTGGTCGGTGCTACTTATGCACTTGGAAAGATCCTGGGCGCGATCTTTTACGCGGTCGAGAATGCTGAGGTTCTGCAGGCTGCCACGGTTGTCAAATAAGTTGTCCCAGGCGAGCGATGGGTAGACTTCTATCGGGACAGGCGAATCGGGACTTTGCCAGGAGAGGTGGGAACTGTAGGCCAGGGAGAAGTTCGACTCGTGGTAACCGGTCATGGGCTGCTCGCAGGCCAGCACGATGCTGGATTGCGGAGTTTCTTCGCCCACGTGGTTGGCAATCATCTGGTCGATGCTGATGCCGGAGTGGATGATGGCACCTTTGGAAATGTGGGCGCCGGATAAGAGACTGCCCGTCTGGGCGGGATGAATGCCCTGGCCGGTAAGCGCCTTGACGTAGAGACCGTCAATGACGTTGATCTTCTGTTTTAGCGGTTCCAAGGGGGAGAGGGTCTTGCTCAATTTCATGTCGGCGCCCTGGCCCTCGGCGCTCCAGTAATCCTCGTTCACGCCACAACCCAGGAAGACGATGCCAAAACGCTTGGGGAAGGCGGAGGGCGGGGGGACGTCCGCTAAGGCATGGAGGGATTCAAGCCAAGGGAGGGCTACGGTACAACCGGCTCCGCGGAGTACGGCGCGGCGGGAAAGGGGAAAGGCGAATTTTTTGGACAATCGAGACATGGGGTTGTTCCCTCAGCGGCTAAAGCCGCACTTGCTTGCGATTTTATGTACGGGCTTAAGCCCGTACCCTTTTAGGCCGTTACGGCCCGTCTAAACAGGCTGCGGAAAAACTCTGCAGCGGGCAGGAAAGGAACACCTCAGGGGCTAAAGCCCTCGTATGCTCAATTGTTACGGCCCGACTAAAGTCGTGCCCTGACACAAAGCATGAGTTCTTCCTCAGCCTGTAAAACCCGTACCGTTCCAATGGACTTCAGCTCCTGAATGGCACTAGCAGGGGCTAAAGCCTGTCGTATGCTCAATCGTTTACGGCCCGACTAAAGTCGTGCCCTGATACAAAACATGAGTTTTTCCGCAAGCTGTAAAGTCGTGCCCTGATACAAAACATGAGTTTTGCGCCAGCCTGTAAAGTCGTGCCTTGGTACAAAACATGCGCAAAAGATGACTTTAGCCGCTGAAGTACGCTTTTCAAGACTCCTCGGCAGAATCACCCCACATTTTTCCTGGGTCAAGGAAAGCCGTACCTCAGGGGCTAAAGCCCTCATCGGTCGTTGTCCAGGATGGCACGGCTGAACCCGTGCCCTTCGTTCGACGAGTTTTTCCGCAAGCTGCAAAGTCGTGCCCTGGCACAAAGCGTTCGGCTTTTCCGCAAGCTGCAAAAGTCGTGCCTGGTACCAAGCGTTCGGCTTTTCCGCAAGTTGCAAAGTCTTGCCTGGTACAGAGCGTTCGGTTTTTCCGCAGCCCATACCTGGATAGGCCACTAGTTCACCTTCCTGGATGCTATCTGCGTCTCTGGCTTCTGAGGCGCTGAGATTCGTTTGTTCCGAAATTGCGGGCTCAGGACGATGGTTTCTACCAGCGAGTCAAAACCGTAGCCTTGCTTGGCTAGATTGGTCTGCATGGTGTCGACCAGCGCTTCGTCGGATAGTTGCAGGGTCCGGTTGAGCGAGTAACTGAGCAGCTTGCGGCAGATGTTGTTGATGAATTGGTCCTGGCGATGATCGCGGATAAAGTCGCGCAGACCTTCAAAGCCAACGCCGTTGATGCCGCCGGGATAGGTGACGGCGGTGTCGACGGGACGGCCGGCCAGGTCTTTGGTGCGCACATCGCCGATGGGCCCGTAGCTTTCATAGGCCAGGCCAAAGGAATCAAAACGCTGGTGGCAGGCGGCGCAGAACGGAATGGCGCGATGTTTGGCCAGCATGTCGCGCACAGGAAGATCGGATTTCGACTCATCACTCGGCAGCTCGGGAACTACCGGTGGCGGAGGAGGAACGCGGATGCCTAATACTTTTTGCACTACCCAATTGCCACGCTTTACCGGGCTGGTGCGCAGTCCGGGGGAGTTCTGGGTCATAAAGACCGACATGGGCAGGATGCCACCGCGTCCATATTGCCCGGCGTTGTCGACACGGACCCAGTGGTCCAGGTCGCCGTGAACTCCTGGTATGCCGTAGTGTTTGGCCAGCACTGGATTTACGAAGGTGTAGTTGCCATAGATAAGGTCGAGGACCGAGCGATTATTTTGAATGGTGTCTTCGACGTAGTGGATGGGTTCCTGGAACATGGCTTCGCGCAGATCGTTGTTGAATTGGGGGAAACGAGCGCGATCGACGGTGTTGTTGTTTTCAAAGAGACGGAAGTTGAGCCAGTTGCCGGTGAACTCCGTGGCCAGGCCGCGCACGCGGGCGTCTTTCATCATGCGTCGAGTTTGCGCCAGGAGGACGGCCGGTTTTTGCAGGTCGTTGGAGGCCGCGTGGCGCAACAGCTCCTCATCGGGCATGCTGGCCCAGAGGAAGTAGCTTAGGCGGCTCGCCAGGGCGTAGCTGGATAAGGGCTCAGCGGGGAATGCTGTCGATGAAACCGCAGGTCCCTCCGCTTCGCTTCCACGGCTTGCCGGGACAGGTCGCTTCGGTCCCACGGCAGGCCGGGGCAGGCGGGATGACAAAGCTGCGCTTCCACGGCTTGCCGGGACAGGCCGCTGCGACGGAGATTGCAAAGCTGTTGGGCCGCCGATATCGAGACGGTAGAGGAAGTCCGGCTCCATCAGGACGCTGGTGATTACATCGCGCAGGGCCTCTTCGTGGGAGGACTGATTTTGAGATCGGTCCTGGTGATAGTAGGCCAGCAGGTCGGTTTTTTCCGCTTGGGAGAGGGGGCGGCGATAGGCGCGGTCGGCAAATTGGAGGAGGGCTTCGAGTTGCTTCGGTTCCGCTTCCGCGTGCTCCTTTTCCAGGCTGCGTAGCGTGGCGTTCATCTGGTCGAAGTGATCGCGAATGGCTTCAGCCGCTACGGGGTCGTTGATTGGATCGGCCGCAGCCTTGGCCAGGTAGACGTCTCGCATCTTAAAGATGACTTCGGTATCGGTCACGGCGTGATCGGTGGGGCGGTCGGAGCCGGATTCATCGCCTTTGCCAAAGACTTCTCCGCTCTGGTTGAAGTAGTACTGGGTCCAGGTGCGCGCAGAGAAAGCGGCGATGTAATCGAACTCGTTCCAGAGACGATCCAGCTCCTTCTTCCCGTTGTCATCGAGGATGAGCTGCACGAGCGGAAGATCGTCGCGGTAATAGCCCATGATGTTGTGATAGCCGGCGCTTAGCAGGCGGCCTTTGTCCTCGGAGTCGTCGGGGAAATAACGGCCTCGTTCTGAGACGTAAAAGACATCGGGAAAGACCGAGGCGAAACGGGAAAATGCGGCTTGATAACGGGCGCGCTGGGCGGCGGGCACGATCAGATCAGTATCGTTGGCGCGGGCCTTGGCCGAGAGAGCAGCCCAACGGGGGGCGGCTTCCTCGTGTAGATCGGGATATTTCGGGATCTCCGGAACGACGGGCGGTGGATCGGTGTCGTTGCGCAGATCGTTGGGATCGCTGTCTCGCCGGTGCTCGGCGAACTCCTTGAGCTTCCAATTGAGAAGAGGCTCGGATTGCGCGGGCAGACCCGCTACGACGGGCGCGGCAAATTGCATCGCGGTGTGGGCGCGGATTTTCACTACGAAATCACGCATTTCCGTGCACTTTGCGCGCAGGCCCCCGGTTTGCGCCGCCGCGGGCGGGGGAAGGGTCAGAAACATTTGCTGCAGCTTGAGGACGGGGCCCACCGCGTTCTGATCGTGCAGGATTTGCCAGACCATGGGGAGGTATTTGGGGCTCACCTTGGCGTCGGCCGCGGTGGTGGCCAGGGTGGCGTGGGGTTTCTTGAGTGCGACGCGATATTTGTAGCGCCAGGCGGCTTCGAAGTAGTCCGCGTAATCGGTGGGCTGGGCTTTGTAGAAGCCCACTATGCGCTGGATGGCGTACTTTTCGCGGTCAGTCTCTACCTGCATGGGATAGGGCGCGAAGTCGATTCCATCGGGTTTGAGGACGGCGTGATCGGCTACTTCGCGGGCCGCCTTTAGATACTTATTGAGCAGCGCGGGCGACATGGTTAGGGATTCACCCGAATTATCGAAGCCCGCCTGGTTGGCGGGGTCCACGGGAAACTGCTTGGCGACGTTCATGTCCTGGCCGGTTAGGTCGCGGACGGTGTAGTCGTATTCGGCGTTGCTTAGGCGGCGCGCCAAGACTACGCCTGGGTCTCCAGCGGCTTTCTTTATTTCTTCGGCGCGGACGGATGCTACCCAGTCGATGACCTGCTGCACTTCGGCTGCCGGCGGGGGCGGCATCGGCTTGGGGGGCATTTCCTGGTTCTTTAGACGGTCCGCCAGGAGGGCCCAACGGGCGAAGTCGTCCGTCACCATGTCTATGCTGGTGTAGGACTTTAGATCGAATTGGGCCGGGGCCGTCTTGCCGCTGTGGCAGGTTACGCAGTATTTGCCAACAAAGGGTTTGACGGTGTGTTCGAATTGCTGGTCGATGGGGGGATTGGGTGGCGGGGTTGGAACGGGAGTGGCAGCATCCAGCATGGTGGCTGCCGTGAGGGAGAGGGAGAGGAGAAGGGTTCTACACTTCATCACAAAGCGCCTCTGGCCTCGGAATCGGCGGCGAAATGGAGATTGCAGCTGCCGAACGCGTGCCCGTCAGCCGTTCCCGGTAGAGTGTGCTTCGCAAGTGCCCCAGGGTTCCTCAGGTGGCCCTTCCTCATAGATTTTTCGTTCAGTCTGGAACTTCGGGGGGAATGCACTACCGCCGTGAAAGTACACGGTTGTTCGTGAGGAAATGGTATGCCCTTTGGAATTCAGCAGTCAATGTACCGGTGGAGCATTCGGGATGGATCTGGACTGGGTGAGGTTGCCCAAGTTTCGAGTTTTCAGTTGGATACGAGGGTTTCTTGGGCTTCCGTGGACCTGCTCTGAGGTCACCGCTCATCAGTCACGGTGGTGCATCAACGGGTCCGGGCTTTAGAGGCTGGGCGAAAAAACTCTACACCGGGCGGGAAGGTAAATCCCTCAGGGGCTAAAGCCCTCTCTGATCGCATACTGTTTGCGGCACGGCTAAACAGGTTGCGGAAAAGGTCCGCATCGGACAGGAAAGGAACACCCCATCTAAAGCCCTCATCAGTGGCGCTGGGTACGGCCCGACTAAAGAGCTTGCGGAAAAACACCTTGTTAGTCACTGGTAAAGCGGGAGCGTAGTTGTTAAGACGAGACATGCGCGGAGATGAGGGGAATCAAGACGTGATGTTTAGCTACGTGAAGCTGGAGAGGCGTGTTCCAGCAGAGCATCCACTGCGAGCGATCCGAGCGATGGCGGATATGGCATTGCGGGAGTTGGACGGTCATTTTGCCGGTCTTTATGCGCGAGGTGGTCGTCCGTCGATTGCGCCTGAGCGTCTGATCCGGGCTCAGCTTCTGCAGGTGCTGTACTCGGTGCGCTCGGAACGTCAGTTGATCGAACAATTGGATTACAACCTTTTGTTTCGTTGGTTTGTGGGCATAGAGATGGACGAGGCGGTGTGGGACGTGACGGTATTTACCAAGAATCGGGAGCGTCTGATCGGGGGCGGCATCGCCGAACAGTTGTTGCTGAAGGTGGTGGAACAGGCGCGGTCGCGGCAACTGCTGAGTGAGGAACACTTCACCGTGGATGGCACGCTGATCCAGGCTTGGGCCAACCGTCGCAGCTTCCAGGAGAAGTCCAATCCACCGCGGCGGGGCAGCGGAAGCGGCGGCCGCAAGCTGCTGCGCGATACCCACGAATCGACCACGGACGGAGATGCGCGGTTGTACAAGAAGAGCGGTGCGGCCGCCTCAGTGCCCTGCTATTTAGGCCATCTGTTGACCGAGAACCGGAACGGGTTGATCGTCGGCGCGATGGTGACCCAGGCCAGCAAGACGGCGGAGGGGGAGGCGGCGTTGGTGTTGCTGGATGGGCTCAAACGTAGCCCAGCCAGCACCGTTGGCGCCGACAAAGGCTACCAGCAGCAGCCGTTCATAGAAGGACTCCGAGCGCGCAAGGTGGTGCCGCACGTAGCTGAGTATGAGCCTAATCCGACCTGGCCAAACTGGCTGACGGAGGCGGAACGCAGCAGCCCAGGCTTCGCCATCAGCCAGAGCAAACGCAAGCTGGTGGAGAAGATTTTCGGCTGGGCCAAGCAGGACCGAGCGGTCAGACAAGTAAAGATGCGCGGTAAACAACGCGTCGAGTGGATGTTTCGTCTGGTCGCCGCTGCACACAATCTGCTGCGCATGCGAAAGTTGATTCCGGTGCTGTAAATCCCGGGGAGACGTGTCCCCAAACATGCGCAATCACGCGCCAATAAACCAAATAATCACTTAAAACCGACAAAAAAACGCGCTGCTAACCCCAGGGGAAATTTAAACCCCATACGAAAGCTCATTTTTCCGCAGCCTGTAAAGCCGTGCCCTGATACAAAACATGAGTTTTTCCGCAGACTGTAACGCCGTGCCCTGACACAAAACATGAGTTTTTCCTCAGCCTGTAAAGCCGTGCCCTGACACAAAACATGAGTTTTTCCGCAGCCTGTAAAGCCGTGCCCTGATACAAAACATGAGTTTTTTTCGCAGACTGTAACGCCCGGACCTACCCAACAGCGGCTCTTTTCCGCAGCCCGTACTGACGCAGCTAGCCGCTACATAACCTGTGACTGAGGTGCCCCATACCGCCGATGTTGACCGCTAAGTACGTCGGACGAATCGAGAGTCGAGGCAAAGAACAGTGGAGTCCCACATCTCGCGAAAAACGAGCGAGACCCGGATTTCCTGTACGCGGCACCAAGCAAAGGCCATGTGTGCGGCTTTCATTGAGGAAGGCCGAATGAAGCTCATCAACGCCAAGAAACTTCACAGGAAATCCGGGGTGTGGGGCACCCGTCGTTCGTTAGGGAACGAGAGGGATCCGTTGAATGCTTTTGCTGTCCAAGAGCCCGATTTGCGGGATTCAGCGAATGCGATCGTAAGGGGCTACGCCCGGATTTCCTGTGCAGCTTGGTGGCTCCGGCGCACTTCATGCGGCTTTCCTTAAAGAAAGCCGCATATGCGGTCGCGTCCAGTGCAACGTACAGGAAATCCGGGCCGCCCCATCGTTTTCGGCCCAGGTACGCGTTGGCGAACCTGGGACACCCGTCCTGTTCCCTCTGACCTTGCTATGACACAGACTCCCTGCGGGAGACGGTCTCACGCTGGGTAAAGGCGCGCGGTGTTCCGTGTACTATTCCTTTGGCAAGAATGTTGGGGCGGAATTGCTAAGTTCAGTAACCGCTGCGTGATGAGCGAAGCCTTATGAATTGCAGGTGCGAGGACAGGATGAGTTGGAAAGTTCAATTTGTTGGATTGGGGATTTTCGCCGCAGCGACAACGCTGGCTTTCGCTGGACAGGCAGCTGCGGTGGCGCCGGCCGTGCAGACGGCTCGGCCTGTGCCGCCTACGCGCGATCCGCATTCGCCGGGGTATGTGCAGGCTAAGGAGCTGCCCGACGGAACGGTGCCGGCGGCGGATCAGGATGGCAACTTCATCCTCGGGCCGACGCATGCGCCGGCAGCGGAGATGACGGCGCAGGACCTTACTCATGGCAGCGTGGTTGAATTCACCATGAGCTCGGCCGATAGCAAGTACTACCCGGGGATTGCGCGCGATAAGGGTACGTTTGGTACGCCCGACCCGGATAACCCGGCAAAGCTGGTGGTTACGACGAGTCACCCCGCTGCGTATACGCGGAAGGTTGCGGTGTATGTGCCGAAAGATTACGTGCCGGGCAGCGTGGTCCCGTTCATCGTGGGCGCGGACGGGCCGGATCGCATGCTCTTCACCGCGCTGGACGGTCTGATTGCCGAACATAAGGTGCCGGTGATGATTGCTATCTCTATCGGGAACGGCAGCGGCGATGCGCAGGGGAGCGAGCGCGGACTTGAGTACGACACGATGTCGGGGCGCTATGCGGAATTTGTCGAACACGAGGTGCTTCCGCTGGTTGAGGAGAAGGCGCAGGTCAAGTTGACGCACGATCCCGATGGGAGGGCGACCACGGGCGGCAGTTCGGGAGGGTCGTGCGCGTTGATTATGGCGTGGTTTCATCCGGAGCTCTATCATCGCGTGCTGACCTATTCGGGGACTTATGTGAACCAGCAGTGGCCGTACGATGCTAAGAGCCCGCAGGGAGCTTGGGGGTTCCACGCGCACCTAATTCCGGAGAGTCCTCGGAAGCCGATCCGGATCTGGATGGAGGTTGGCGATAAAGATCTCTACAGTCCCAACCTGATGCGCGACAACATGCACGACTGGGTCGAGGCAAACGAGCGCATGGCGAAGGTGCTGGCAGCAAAGGGGTATCACTACCAGTTTGTGTTTGCAGAGAATGCGGGGCACGTGGATCGCACAGTGCGGATGCAGACGCTGCCGGAAGCGCTCGAGTATTTGTGGCAGGGGTATCACGCGCCAAGCGCGAAGTGAGTTGAGGCTGCCGCGAATATCTTAAAAAGCCAATGCCTCGTTATCCGTTAGTGCCTCGACATATACACGAAAGCTTGCGAGGAATCGAACCGACGCAGGACGGCGAGCTTACTTATTTTCCTTGCAGTATCACTCTTACAAGCGGCGAGGTTCTGGACACGGTTTATTTCATGCCGGAGAGGCCGATCAGGAAATTGTGGGAAGCGTATCTGCAAAGTGACGGCGCCAAACGGTTGATCCGCTTGGAAGACGTGGCGGAGGTTAGAGACAGTCCTACGCGGTTGCCAGCTCGCTTTGCGAACGAGCTATATCAGCACGGTGAAACGGGCATGGGTTACACGATCTTCACCGTCGTTTTCTCTGACGGAACACGGCAAGCGTGTGTCACATCGAGTAGTGTGGACTTCATCCAATATCCGCACGGCAAGAGCTTGCTTGATGTAACCGCAGTTGTTCCCAATGAAGGCAGGGAAGACAAATTGCTGGTGAAGGCGCCTCCTGGGTGGTTCAGCAAAGGCACAAACGCCCCAGGCAATTTTTCCTGTTACAAGCACCATCACTCTTCCTGCCAGCGCCAATCCCATCTATACCGCCGACTTCAACGGCGATGGCAAGCTGGACACGGCCTATCACTCATCCGGCTCCAACGCACCGGCAACGGGAGCACCCGAGTTCGCGGATTTTAATGGCGATGGATACATCGATGTTGCCAGCCTTGTTCTAGCGACGGTCTTCGGGTTCCCAGGACCAGCCTGGGTTTGGGGAATGCGGCCTGGGCGAAGCGCCTGGGGGCGTACTGATATCGGCCTCCCGCTTTCGCAGCGCGGCATAGGCCGCAACCACATCGGGCGGGAAAGACGGCATGGATGCTTCGATATCCTTCGAAAGCTCGGCAACGATTCCCGGATGAAGTTTGGCAACGTCATAGCTTTCGGCCGGATCGAGCTCGAGGTTATAGAGCTCGGCGCGCTGGAGCCATGCACTGGCTCGCGCCCCCGTCGTACGGTCGTTGATGTAGATCTCACCTTCGATTCCCTGAGCCACGCGCAGCTTCCACTTGCCTTTGCGAATGCAGTGTAAGTCCAGACCCCGGTTTCCCATCGGACAGAAGTACAGACGTGGCTCCGGCTTCGGGTTGCTGTTCTTGCCCCCCAAGCTTGCCGACATATCGACACCATCGAGCGGCTTGTCGGGAGGTGTCAGTCCGCACAGGGTGCACAGCGTGGGCAGCACATCGAGGTTGGAAAGCCACTTGTCTTCTACCGTGCCAGCGGCGATTCTTCCCGGCCATTTCGCGATAAATGGAACGCGCAGGCCGCCTTCAAATGAGGAGCCTTTCCGGCCACGCAACGCGCCGGGATTTCCCTGATACCAGGGACCGTGGTCGCTGGTGAAGCATATGAGCGTATCGGCGGTCAGGCCCTGCCGCTCGACCGCGCGCACGATTTCACCGACGCTCCAATCGATCTCAGCGATGCTGTCGCCCACATCGCCGAACTGCGTCTTGCCGCGAAAGCGGGCTGACGCTCGCGCCGGATCGTGCGGATAGGAAAACGCGAGATAGAGGAATAGGGGCTTCGCCTGGCGAGTTTCGATAAACTTCACCGCTTCCTCGGTGTAGCGGGGCGTCAACAGATCACGATCCGTATCCTTATCGAGTGCGGTTAGATCGCGAATCAAGGGAAGCGGGTAGTAATCGTCACTGTAGGGAACGCCATAGAAGGAGTCGAAGCCACGATTGGTTGGCAGGTATTCCGGCTTGTCTCCCAGATGCCATTTGCCGATAGCCTTGGTGCTGTAGCCGGCCGCACGGAAAAGATTGGAAAGCAACTTTTCATCGAGAGAGGTCCCGGTGGGAGAGTTGGGACCGAAGGCGCCGGTAGTGTTCATGCGGTGACCATAGCGCCCGGTGAGGAGCGCCGCCCTTGAGGCCGAACATATGGGGTGCGCGGAATTGAAATGCGTCATCCGCACTCCTGCGGCCGCCATCGCATCGAGATTGGGTGTCGGAAGTTTCGAGCCATAGCAGCCCAGATCTCCGTAACCCAGATCGTCGCAGATCATGAGAATTACGTTTGGGGCCTTGTGCTGTTCGTCCGGCTCCGGGTTGGTTGAGTCAGCGTCCGCCAGGGCCGAGGACATGCCGGGTAGCGCGAATGAGGCGGTCAACGATTTGACAAAGTCTCTTCTATCGAGCGGCATAGACCGGAACCTTCCTTTGGGCCGCTGAGCGCGGTGAACTTATGCTTTAGCGACGGTCTTCAGGCTCCCAGGAGCAGACGGGGTTTGGGGCATGCGGCCTGGGTGAAGCGCCTGGGGGCGTGCTGTCCTCTTCGTACGCGCCTCGATCGATTTTACAAAACTGAGGGACGCGACGAAGGGTGGGTGATGGAAATTCCCTTGGGTGATCGCCTGTCAGAACGAAAAAAACCGGATTTCCTACACCGCGGTACCGCCCAAGGCCACGTATGCGGCTTTCCGCAAAGAAAGTGGCATGAGGTTCGCCAACGCCACTAAGCGGGCCGAAGATTTGGAGGAGGCGGTGGAGAGAGTCTGCCGCTACAAGCGGATGAGCGATCTGTTCATCATGGTTTCTTTTCCCCTTTAACCAGAAAGTCCTCGACCGCGCCGATCGTGAATGGTCCTTTGCACTCCAGGACGACGTGCCCACATCCGGGAATGATGGCCAATTCTGCGTCTGGCAACAGACGGTATATCTCTACAATCTTCTCGATTTGATTGTATGGATCATGATCGCCGGCAATGATTAGGGCCGGCGCTGTGATCGATCGTATCTGCGCGTCCGTCACATAGACCGGCCCCAACCACATCTTGATTAGCCTCTGGTTGAACTCGTCCCACTTCTCCGGCGCCGGCATCAGCTTCTTGCGCTCGGCCACAAATTGCGGTGAGTCTCTTTCTACGTCAGTGGGTTTCGATGCGCGCAGTTCCGCTTGTGCCTTCGCGGTCCAATCGGCCAGCGCTCTTGGGCCCCCGATGGCAACGAGGCGGCGCACCAGCTCCGGATGAGCGGCGGTCAACGTGTACGATGTGACCGCGCCATCGCTGAATCCGAGCACGTCCACCTTTTCCGTGGTCTCGTGGCGGATGACTGTGAATGCGTCGTTGGCAAACAACGCGTAGGAGAAGGGCTGCGCCCCCAGCTCGGACTTGCCGTGCCCGCGGGTTGCGATCGCTATCACGCGGCGGTGCTTGCTCAGTTCTTGAATCAGCGCCCCAAACTCTTCGATGTACCCATACAAACCGCCATGCAGCAGCACGAGGGGAGTTCCACCGCTGCCATAGATTTCGTAATAAATCTTAGCGTCGTCCACTTGCAGATAGTGGCCTGCCGCGGGATTCGCTCCGTATGGGATTTTTGCTGATTCGCTTTGTGCGTAGACCACTGCTGGGGCAAGCAACACGATACTCATGAGGGACATTGCCACCATTGTTTTGAGATTGTTTTGCAAAGGAATATCCTCCTCGGACGCACAGCGTCTAGTGTTATCCGGGGAAAGAATGCGTAGATTCTCTAGGTGGGATCGGGTAGCTTGTTTGGAGCGGAGCCCTCCCCCAAACGGCTAGGGAGGCTCGCATCAATCATCGCGCTGGAAACGCACCCTTTACATAGGCCCCTGCGCCCAGCACTACCCGGATTGATTCCTGGAAAATAAAGCAAGTGCAGGTGTCGTGTCAATTCGAACTTGTCGCCATGTGGCCCGTCTTCCAGGTCGTTCCCAGGACATCCTCGACGTCTTCTATTTTTGAGAGCACGCGCACATCGAGCGAAAGTCGTGCCCTGATACAAAGCAGGGCCTCTAGGGGCCGACTAAGCAGGCTGTGGAAAAAGCCGGGCGGAGAGGAAATGAGTTCCTCCGCGGCTTTAGAGTCTGCGTGAGAACCGGAAGAGAATTCGCAGCCTGTAAGGCTGTGCGTTGATACGAGCGGATGTTGGTGCGATCCTGCCGGCCCCGCCGTCGCGGTTTCACGTCGCCTGAGCGTTGTCGATCACCTTAACCCACCTTGGGTCGGGCGGCGCGGCGGCGGCGTATTCGTCGTGCCAGTTCCACCATTTGTACGGCGGGGTCTGGGGATAGCCCTGCGGAGAGTCCTCCCACTCCTCCTGGCGACCGAAGGGGCTGATGTCGAGGTAGCTCCAGGTGCTCCCCATCGCCTCGTCACCGCGGCTGTTGATGAAGTACGTGCGAAAGATGCTTTCGCCTTCGCGGAGGAATACGTTGTGACCGTGCCACTCGTGCACGCCGAAGTCGGCGTCGAAGCTGTCGGTGATGGTGTACCACGGCATCTTCCAGTCCATCCGCGCCTTCAGGCGCTCGATGTCAGACTGGGGCGCGCGCGAGGCGAACACGAGCGTGGTGTCGCGGGCGTTCAGATGGGCGAGGTCGGCGACCTGATCGGCCAAGAAGGAGCAGCCGCGACAGGCATGCTCGGGCCAGCCGAATACGCCGGGCTCGAAGAAGGCGCGGTAGACGATAAGCTGACGGCGCCCATCGAATAAGTCAAGCAGGCTCGCTTTGCCCTGAGGCCCGTCGAACGCGTACTGCTTCTCTACGGCTAGCCACGGCATCCGCCGACGTTGGGCGGCCAGCGCATCACGGGCGCGGGTTAATTCCTTCTCCTTGACGAGCAGTTGCTCGCGCGCAGCCTCCCACTCCTGCGGTGACACGATCGGTGGCGTGCTCATGGTCGTTTGGGTCCGCTTGTTCTTGTCCATTCCGCTCTCCTTGTTCGCCGTTCTTGTGGTTCGCTGATGGTTCCTGACTGTTGCCGCGGAACCTGCGCACTACCAGCGCTAAGATGCCGCCCGTCAAGGTGGCGCCCGCGTGGCAACATATACGAACACATGGCTATCTCCCGCAAAGGTTGTTCTATGCCGCCGCGCGAATTCGGGTCATCAGGTCCGCCCCACCGACTGTACTCCCGTTTATATATTCCTATACTGGCATATCTGTCAATTGGGCTTCTTTCGTCGCCGGTTTCCAACCGCGCTAATCACGGGGGTTGCGGGTCTTATCGACGGGGTATGTCCTAACCGGCTGGGCCCCTGACTGGCGTGTCCCCTTCTCGCACGAAATGATTTTGCCGGCGGTAGTTCTGTCCTGTTCCTCTCCCTATGTAGTATCCTACTGTGCGAATGGACAGCAGGGAGCATGCCCTCCTGGAGATTTGCAAGATGATTCGCGATCCCCTCGAAGCACGGGCGGTCGATTCTGCACTCAATCGCCCAAGGCGGTTTGGGCGCCGCATCTCCTTTGCTAGACCCGGGCTTGGCCTTGCGGCAATTGCCACTGTGGTGGTGCTCTTCTACGGGGTCGCCGGCTATTTGGGTAGCGCGGATATGTTCGGGGACCACCCTCGCTGGCGCGGGATGAACCGGGGACCGGCTGACTTCGGACTGCGCAGCGAAACTGTTTCATTCGATGCTAAGGACGGTATTCCACTGAAGGCGTGGTGGCTTCCGGCTTCGGGTGTGCCACGTGGAGCCGTCATCATCGCTCACGGTATCGATCACACGCGACAAGTCATGTTGCCCCGCGCGGCTTTTCTCGTTCGTGGCGGTTACGACGTACTGGCGATGGATCTCCGAGGCCACGGGCAGAGCGGCGGGAGCGTCGTCTCGCCCGGACTCCTGGAGGCACGGGATGTCCTCGGAGCACTCCGATATATCCGGTCACGGGGAGATAACGAGCCGGTCGCGGTGCTGGGTGTTTCTTACGGTGCAGTCGCTTGCCTGATTGCCGCCGCTGAATCTCCCGAGATCGTAGCGGTGATAGCCGATGGGGCTTATGTGACCGGCAAGGATGTTTCTGAGGATATCAGCCGCCATTATCTTCACGATCCGCGGACGAATTTCTGGCTACGAGCCGTATTTGTGGCTTCGACTTTTCCCGGCGTGGCTCGCGCGACAGCGCTCGAATATTATTTCCGCAGTGGAATCTACCTCGGGCCGGAATTGCTGTCCGTTATTCCATCGGCCAGCCGCGTCAAAGTTCCTGTCCTGCTGATATCAGGCGAACGGGACTGGATCGCGCCAACCGACAAGGCACGACAGATTCTTTCAGTGATTCCGTGCAATCGGAAGGAACTGGTGGTCATCCCAAACGCCGTTCACGACACAACCTACAGCGCGGCGCCAACCCTGTACGCTCGTACGGTCTTGAGTTTTCTCGACAGATCCGTGGGGGAGTGAGCATACCTGTTGCAGCAATTCCGAGGGATGACCTTATCTCGCTGTTGGTTCTGGTTTCGCGCTGGAATTTTGAGGGCAAGAAGCGGATTTCGGCGTTGCGCCGTTCCAGGCAGACTTCTTCTTGAGGCCAAACCTCCCAGGAGAGGAACAATGTCGAGCTTCCACGTGATCGCGTTGCCCAGTGAAACCGCTGCCCAGGTGCGCTCTTCGGGCAAAGCTCCACGCTATGGACACCCCGCATACACCGAGCTAGCTTCGGGCTACGGACCATGCCGTCACTGCCTGCGTACTTTCCGGATCGGGCAAGAAAACCGAACACTGTTTACCTACGATCCTTTTGCCGAAATAGAGGCTGTTCCTTTGCCCGGGCCCATCTTTATCCACGAGCAGGCCTGCGCTCGCTACTCCCCGGATGCCGGCTATCCTGCGGATCTCGAGCCCTATGCAGTCGTCTTGAACGGTTATGCGGCCGGCCAGAAGCTGGTGGAACGGGTGCTCGTCCCGGCCGCCGAGGATAAGACCGCCGCGGTCAGGCACCTGCTCGAACGCCCCGACGTAGACTACATAGAAGTGCGCGATCAGACCGCGGGATGCTTTGACTTCCGCATCGAACGGGTGGGAGAGAAGGTGTTCCAATGCTGAAACGCGAAGCATCCTGAGCAGACCGATTGCCGGCATTTACACTGATGTCCGCGAATTTCAATATCAAATCCCGGAGCAGATATGGAAAAATCAGTGTCTCAGTTAAGCCGGCGTGAGTTTATGACCGGGTCGGCGGCCTTGGCTGCTGTGGGAGCGACTTTACCAATGCAGGCGGACACTCAGCAGTTTGCTTCGCCGGAGGCCAGAGGCGAGTTCGCTATCTATCAGGAACGCCGTCGATGGGAACTCTGGAGCCTACTGGGCGATTTGCCCTGGGATCACAAGCCCGCACCGCCACGCGTGGTGCGTACCGAGAAACATGATGGGTACACACTCGAGCGGCTGATTCTTGACCTTAATGGGATCGAACCCGTTCCGGCGGTGCTGCTTATTCCGGACCGCAGGCGGGAGCGGGCGCCTGGGCTGCTTTTTGTACATTGGCACGCCGGCCAGTACGACCTGGGGAAAGAACAATTGTTGCGTGGCACAGAGGTGCAACCGGCATACGCGCCGATCTGCGCGGAAAAAGGTCTGGTGACGCTCGCTATTGATAGCTGGTGCTTCGGCGAACGTAAGCGGGAAGCGGTTGGACACCAAGGGGAAGAAGACACTTTTAAGCTGATGCTGTGGCGAGGCCAGGTGCTGTGGGGAATGATGATGTTTGATGAGCTACGCGCGCTCAGTTATCTGGCGAGTCGTCCGGAAGTGGATGCGGCGCGGCTGGGAGCGTTTGGCATGTCTATGGGGGCCACGAAGGCCTGGTGGCTGGCCGGCCTCGATACGCGCGTCCGGACCGCCATGGACGTTTGCTGCCTGACGAATTATGAATCGCTGATTGAGGCACACGGCCTGAGCAGGCACGGTGTCTACTACTTTGTTCCTTCGTTGCTGAAACACTTCGACACCTTTCAAATTAACGAGTTGATCGTGCCCCGCGCACACCTGAGCGTGAATGGGCGAAAGGACGACCTCACTCCACCGGCGGGCGTCGAGCAGGTCCGCGATAAGCTGCTGGCTCTTTACCGGACTTATGGGAAAGCCGAAGACTGCAAGATCGAACTCTTCGATTGCGCACACGAGGAGTTACCGGTGATGCGGCGGGAGATTGTCGCTTGGATGGATCAATACCTGGTTGCCACCTGAAGTGTTGTGTTGCGGGCAGCACGAGGCTCACGTGCGGTCCAGGTAAGTCCTGGGCTACTCTCAGCCAGAGCTGTCCAAAATTGGCGGAATGATCGGGCTTGATGCGCAGGCAATCCATTGACCGGGTGAACAATCGCGTTGGCTTTGGATGAAGGCCAGCAGCATTCGCGAGCGGTCCAGGTTCACCCAGGACTGACGTCCTGGGGCATTCTCAGTCGTCCCCTTCGACAAGCTCAGGGCAGGCTCTGCGGGACTGGTGTGGGTGGGAATGTATACCCAGGACTGACGTCCTGGGCTACTCTCAGCCGTCCCCTTCGACAGGCTCAGGGCAGGCTCTTCGGGACTGATCGCAATGCACCTTGATAGCTGCTTTGTTTTCAGCGAGTGCTGTTTAAATCAGCCGTTCGAACAAATCTAATGGGGGTTATTCCGTCCAGGCCACGCAAACTACCCCTTAGCTCCCCAGCCTTTTGCTCCATCCTGCGCCAGTCTCAACTAAATCGCGAAAAACTGAGATCAGAACCTAACCGGAATACGCATTTTCTTATCTAATGCGCTGGATGGAAGAGAGTGACGACTCCATACGCCGGGCGATCCTTTCCGGCGACAAGGATGCTTACAAGGTGCTCATGGCGCGCTATACCCAAATTGTCTTCCGGGTGGCCTATCGCATTACCGGCAATGAGTCCGATGCCGAAGAGGCCGTGCAGGAGGTGTTCCTGCGTGGGTACCAGTCGCTCGCGACGCTTTCAAGGGCGGTCCAGTATGGCGACCTGGTTCTATCGCATCGCAGCCAATTGCGCCCTTGAGGTTGTGGGCAAGAGAAGGCCGGAAGCCCAGAGCCGTATCGCGGAAGAGAACGATCCGGAACGGAGTGAGGTCCAGTTGGCCGACATAAAAGCAGGCCCCGACCGGCTGCTGTTGAGCCGCGAGATCGAGGCCAGGCAGCAGGCGGCGATGAGCGAGCTGACCCCCACCGAGCGCACCGCCTTCGTGCTGCGCCATATGGAAGACCGATCGACGGAAGAGATTGCAGCCGCTCTCAACATCGCTCCCAATGCTGCCAAGCAGGCAGTCTTTCGCGCGGTGCAGAAACTGAGGCGCCAACTCGCGCCCCTATGGGTAAACACATGAAGCATTTGGAAGAAACAGAACTAGTCGAGCACTACTACGAAGAATCCGCCAACATGGGCGAAAGTGAGCGCCACCTGAAAGCTTGCCCGGTGTGCGCCAAGCGGTACGCGGAGTTGTGCCGAGACCTCGACGGAGTAGCCGCGACCACGCCACCGGCGCGCAGGGAGGATTACGTCGAACAGATCTGGCAATCCATTCACGCCTCTCTTCCGGTATACGAAAAGGCCAAGAGCAGTTGGATCCGATTTTACCGGCCCCTCGGTTGGGCAGCCGCCTGCGTATTGCTGGTTGCCGTAGCCTTCGTTGCCGGGCGCCGATGGGAGCGCAAGCAGGCCCCATCGGTAGCCGTGGCGGTTGATCCGCAGGCCCGCCAGCGGGTGGTGATCGTTGTTCTTGGCGACCACCTCGATCGTTCGGAGCGCCTGTTGGTCCAGCTCAATCACGCGAATGGCAACGATCTGCCGGATTTGCCGCTGCGCAGCGAAGCCCGAGAATTGTTGGCCAGCAACCGCCTGGTGAGGCAGAGCGCGATGCGGGCCGGCGACCTGAATGTCGAGGCCTCGCTCGACCGCCTGGAACGTCTGCTGATGGAGCTTTCCAATGAGCCGGACAAGCTCACCGAGGCTGATCTCAACCGCCTGAGGCAAGAGATGAATACCGACGGTCTTCTGTTTGACATTCGCGTCTTGCGCTCCCGGGTTCACTCCCCGGGCCCCGAACTGCAAAGCGCTCCCACAGCAACGAAAGGGGTTCCCATCTAAATGAATACGAAATCACTACTGTTCGCGACCCTGCTGATTGCCCTGTCGGCTGCCGCCGGCGCTATGTGCGGAGTCTCCTTTTCCGCTGCTGGTTGACAACGCAGCCGCCCAAGCGAAGGAAGACACGCTCTACTCGGAAGGCACGCGCGCCATCAACGATGCCCATTGGGCGCAGGCAGAGCAAATCTTCTCTCAATCTCGCCTCGCAGCATGGGGCGCGCGCGGAAGCAGCCCTGTATTGGGAAGCATATGCCGAGAATAAGCAGGGCAATGCCGCCCGTGCCCTCGAGATCTGCGCGGAGCTCAGGCATACGTACCCGCAGGGAAATTGGGCTAAGGAATGCAGCGCGCTGGAAATAGAGATTCATGGCAAGAGCGGCGACGATCCTATGCCGCCCCAGGCCGAGCAGGATGAAGAGCTGAAGCTGCTGGCCCTCAACTCGCTCATGCAGCAGGATGAGGCGCACGCGCTGCCGATCATTCAACAGATCCTGAACAGTGACAAATCAGAAAAGCTTAAGGATCGGGCGCTGTTCGTTCTGGCACAGGATCAATCTCCGCAGGCGCAGGCGCTGCTTGGCCAGGTGGCAAGCGGCGAGCGCAATCCGGCCTTGCAGCGGAGGGCCATTCAGATGCTGGCCGTTGGCCGCGGCAAGCAAGCCGCCGAGACGCTGGCCAACATCTACCGGCAAAGCAAGAACGAAGAGGTCAAGAACGCCATTCTCCATACCTATCTCATCATCGGCACGCCCGATCCGCTGGTGGAAGCGGCGCGTCATGAATCCGATCCCGAACTCGTGCGCACTGCGGTGCACACCCTGGGCGCAATGGGCGCTACCTCGCAATTGCTCGCTCTTTATCACGACACGAGCAGCCCCGAGGTCAAGGCGGAGGTGATCCAGGGGCTAATCCCCGCGGGCCAAAAGGGCGCCGACGCGCTGGGCAGCATCGCCGGCTCAGAGCAGGATCCCGAACTCCGCCGCAAAGCGATTCGCAACCTGGGGATCGCTGGTGGTATGTCCGCGGCGCCTGCGCTGGTCGCGACTTACAAGAAGAACACGGATCTGGAGACGAAGAAAGCCGTCGCCCAGGCGCTCTTCCTCGCAGGGGATAGCCACGATCTGGTGGAACTTGCCCGCGCCGAAAAGGACCCGGCCGTTAAGCAGTCGCTGGTGCAGCAACTCAGCCTCATGCACAACAAAGAAGCCACCGACTACATGCTCGAAATTCTCAACAAGTAACTGGAAGGAGATCGCTCCATGAACAACAACGCGCTTATGGTCATAACACTCGCCGCCTCCGCGCTGATGACCAGCGCTCAGGAGCCCCGGGTCACGCACACGCAGTTTCACTCCGGACCGGTGAGTCTGGGACTGTCCGCGACGGTGGACCGATTTCGCCACTCCAATGGTCCGCTTTGGCTGGGATATGCGGTGCCGGCTCTTCCACGAACACATCATTCTTCGTGTTCATTTGGCGCGGGATCATCAGGAGTGGAAGCTGGATGCTGCAATGAGCTTCAACTCGAGGACACAGCAGACAATCTGAATACTGCCGAGCCTGCTTCGCCTGCGACCCATCGTCGACGTGCTTTTCCGGCTTGACCACGGCGAGATTACGAAGACGCGCGCGGTTCCCGCGGGATGCACCCTCGATGCCGGCGGAGTACCGTTTGAGTGGCTGACCGATGTGCAGCCGGAAGACAGTGCTGCCTTTCTCGGCAAGCTTGCCCAGAATGCCGCCGCGGTTCGCGACAGCGGAGCCGGGCACGGCGGGGCGGTCGATGAGAATCTGGCTGCCCTGAGCATGCATGCGACGCCCCGCGCAACCGAAGTGCTGGTCTCGCTCGCCTCTCCCGAAAGCAGCGCCTACCTGCGCGAAAAGGCGGCGTTCTGGTTGGGCGCGCAGCGTGGGCACGAAGGATTGCTGGCCTTGCGTCAGCTTGTGCGCAGCGAGCAAGACGGCAAGCTCCGCGAGAAGCTCACCTTTGATCTCTCTATCAATTCAGACCCGGGCGCAATGGACGATTTGATTCAGCTGGCGAAGTCGGACGCCGACAGCCGGGTTCGTGCTCAGGCTCTTTTCTGGTTGGCGCAGAAGGCGGGCAAGAAAGCCATCGGCACTTTGAACGCGTCCATCGAGAACGATCCCAACTTTGAAGTCAAGAAGAAGGCCGTCTTTGCCCTGAGCCAATTGCCTCGCGAAGAAAGTGTGCCCCAGCTGGTCCACGTTGCCGACACCAATTCCAACTTTGCCATTCGCAAGGAAGCGATGTTCTGGTTAGGGCAAACCAACGATCCACGTGCCCTTGCCTACATCGAGCAGGTGCTCAAACGCTGAGCCGTTGGAGAGTCGAATTAAGGTGAGCCGCTGAATCCAGGGCTGCGCCCTCGCGTAAACTTGTGTGTAAGAGGGAAGTTCGCCGATAGGTCTAGGAATGGCGACACCAGGCACATCGCCCACATCCGGGAAGTTATCGCTGCTGCTCGTCGATGACGACGCAGAGTTATGCAGCATGATGCAGGAGTTTTTCGCGGAGAACGGCCACCGGCTGACAGCCGTTCACAACGGCCGTGACGGACTTGCCCGCGCTCTGGAGGGCCAATACGATTTGGTCATCCTTGATGTCATGTTGCCGCAAATCAATGGTTTCACCCTGTTGCACCAGATCCGTCGTCAGAGCGCCGTGCCGGTCATCATGTTGACGGCGCGAGCCCATCGCAGCGATCGAATCGAAGGTTTAGACAAAGGTGCGGATGACTATCTGGTCAAGCCTTTCGATCCCGATGAGCTCCTCTCGCGCGTCCGTGCAGTCCTTCGGCGAATCGACAGATCCCATCATCTGAACGATGCACTCACCAGCTTTGGAGAGATTCGTATCGATGTGAACAGGCGCGAGGTGTGGAAGGGCAAACGCCTGGTAGATTTGACCGCAATGGAGTTCGACATCTTCGATTTGCTGGCTCGCTCGGCCGGCCGGATCGTATCTCGCGACGAGATCACCGAGGGTCTGTTCGAACGCAAAGCAACCCCCTTGGACCGATCGCTCGATGTACACATCAGCCGCTTGCGCAAGAAGCTTGAATCCGGTCATACCTTGATTCGTACCATTCGCGGCGTCGGTTATGTTTTTACGAGCACGGAGCGTTAAGTGTTATTGAGGAGCGCGCCAGGCCATACGATTCGGTGCAAACTATCGGAGAATCGCGGAACAGAGGCACTCTATGAGATCTCTCTACGTTGCAATCCTGCTCGCCTTGACAGGAACGTTGACGTTGTCTCTGGTGGTCTTTCTTGCATTTCGGGGCAGATTGAGCGCGACACCTTTTACCGGACATTCGAACGAACCGACGAACTACAGTTGGAAGAGGCCCGGAAGGCATTGGATCGTGGCGGCCCAGCCGCTGTCTCGGCCTTTATGCAGCTTGCAGACCGGGTCTTTGGTGGCTCGCACTATCTCCTCAATTCCGCGGGTGTCGATGTCGTTTCCGGCCAGGATCTATCGAACCTGATCCCCAGGTCTGGAGCGACGGAAGAGCGCCAACGCCGCGCAGGCAAGCTGGTGATTAGCCGCAGAGCGGCGGATGGCGCGTACTGGTTTATCGCCCTCCCACCCAACCGGCATCAGCCCTGGGTATTCTTTCCGTACTACCTGCTGGTCATAGGAGCTACTGGAATTCTCTGCTGGGCCGCGGCGGTCTGGCTGGTATCGCCGATCCGCAATCTAACGGCAACGGTGGAGCGATTTGGCCGCGGCGACCTCTCTGCCCGCTGGCATACCCACCGTCGTGACGAGATTGGCTACCTGGGACGGGCCTTCAATGAAACGGCTGAACGTTTGCAGCAATTGCTCACCAGCGAGCGGCGACTGCTGGCTGACATCTCGCATGAGCTTCGGTCGCCGCTCGCGCGGCTCAAGTTTGCTGTGAGGCTGGCAAGGAGCTCCCCCGATCAGGGCCACGCCCTGGATCGTATCGAGCGGGACGTGGACCGAATTACGTCCATGGTCTCTGAGCTCGTGGAAATCACGCGAGCCGAGGGCGATCCGGAAGCCCGAAAATTTGAAGCTGTAGATCTCGAGCAAGTGGTGAACGACATTGTCAGCGAAGAACGGCTTGACGCGGAGTTGCGGGAGTGCAGCCTTCAGGTGAGTGGACAGTTGGAGGCGCCACTTTGGGGAGACCCGGAGCTCCTGCGCCGCGCTGTCGCCAATGTGCTGCGAAACGCGATTCGCTATTCACCATCTCACTCAGCTGTAGAAGTGAGGTTGGCGGAAACTACCGATACCTCGATCGTGGAAATTCGCGATTATGGGCCAGGTGTTGCTGAAGAACTGCTCGCTCAGATATTCAAGCCGTTCTTCCGCGCAGAGGAATCGCGCGATACCAACAGCGGTGGGATTGGGCTTGGGCTGTCGATCGCGATGCGGGCGGTTCAAGTACATCAAGGAACCATCACGGCCGAAAACGCAAAGCCGGGCCTTAAGGTACGAATCGTGCTGCCGCGTCACCTCCAGAGAGAACTTGGCGACTGAGAGCCTGGATAAGCCTATCTCCGTCTAAGAGCAGTTCCCGTGCTGAGGCGAAGCTCAGTCTCAAAACGGAATGGCCGGTTTTTTGTGGATAGGCATTGCACAATGCGGCGGACCAGCGAGGGTGTCGCGAGCTTAACAATTATTTAGTTAGCTTAACAATTATTAAGATTGAGTAGGCGGCGGCGCGTTTCTAATGGAGCGAATGCTTCTTAAATTGGTCGAAGAGCGGAAGCAGATTAAGGAGATAGAACATGACGAAACGAGTCCTGGGCTTTACCTTCATCCTCGCTACCCTTCCATTCGCTGCGAACGCCGCCTCCAAAAACTCTGCCAACGTCGCAATCGACAACAATATAACGGTAGGAACCACCGAACTGCCGAAGGGGAACCTACAAGGTCGTGTGGACTGGACCGGATACAAATGCGCAGGTAACGTTCACTCGCGGCAACTGGTCCAAAACCGTTCCGGCACGTATCGTCGAAGGACGAAACGATATGGAATCTGAGTTGACAGACGTCAAGGACAACAAGACGTTCTTAACCGCAATCGCGCTCCACAACGCCACGCTGCAGTTTGGCGAGGGCACGCGGACCGGCGAGTGAGGAACGTTCACAGCGAAGCGCAGATACATGGAGTAACCACTGATCGGGGAAGAGTTGAGTGCCCCCTCAACCTTCCCTGAAGTTCGGACAAGCGAAAGCCGGCCCGGGCTTTTCTCCGTCGTCAGACCTCGGCCACCAGTTGAAATCGGCTGGCCGCCGCTGTTACTACCTGCACTTGACCGTGACCTGGATTCGGCTCCTTTCGCAGGAGCAACATCCCTGCTGAATGTAGAGCCTGGACATCACGGTGCACAGCTTTCCGGTCGCGCTGAAGCGCCGCCGCCAATTCTGTGATGGAACGAGGTTTCTCCCTTGCCACCTCACAGAGACGGACACGTTTGGGGGTGATGTGCGACAGCATCTCACCGGCAGTGGCGAAAGTGATGCGCTTCTCTGAAGGTATGTGCTCGTTACGGTCCAGTTTACGGGCGCGAGCCAGTTTGTGTTCTCTCAATTCAGCAAAGCTCTTTGTACCGATTTTTGTTTTCATGCCTTCTCCTTCAGGGCTTCCACTTCATCGAGGAAACGACGCAGGGTTCGTTCATAGCTGATAAAGCCGACGGGTTGCACGCTCCCCATCCAATGACGTTCATGGTGTCCGTGAGCATTGTCGTAACCGAGTACCCTGCCGTTGTCTTGCTGGCATAAACCAAGGTGAATGAAGACCAGATTGTATTTCACCATCGCCGCGGCGTCGTTTACATAGACCTCTTCGGGGATGATGCCATAGCTTCCGGATTTGCAGCGTACCTGATCGATGTCGTCAACAGCTTTGCGGTTTCGTACTCGCCTAGCCACGTTTAATCATATCACAGGTGGGTCATTCAATAACCCACCTGGATTTAAGGGGACGGCAGCGGTTGAGCCCGAAATGTCAAAGACGCTGCGAATTCTGGCTGCGAGGGCGGCGAAGTCCGCCGTGCCCAGCAGTTGAGCGGAGCGGGGACGGGCGAAGGGAATGTCGATGATCGCTGCGACACGGCCGGGACGCGGTGTCAGGACCACTACGCGGTCACTCAGAAAGACCGATTCAGCAATGCCGTGGGTTACAAATAGCACCGTTTTGTGCTGTGCGGACCAGATGCGCTGAAGCTCGATGTTCATCGTCTCCCGCGTCATGGCGTCCAGTGCTGCAAAGGGTTCGTCCATCAGCAGGATTTTGGGATCGTGCACCAGGGCTCGCGCGAGGGCGACGCGCTGCTGCATGCCACCCGAAAGCTCGCTGGGAAGGCGCTTCTCGAAATCGCCGAGCCCCACCATACGGATGAGCTCGCTCGCCCGATTGTGATAGTCGGCAATCGGCCGCCCTTGCACGTCGACTGGCAGCAACACGTTGCGCATTACCGAGAGCCAGGGAAGCAACAACGCCTGTTGGAATACCAAGCCGACGTCGGGCCGCGGCTCGCGCACTTCGATATCGCCCACCAGGACCTTGCCCGCGCTCGGAGTCAGCAGGCCGGCCACCATGCGCAACAACGTGGTCTTGCCGCAGCCGCTCGGGCCCAGCAGCGAAACAAACTCACCCGGCATGATGTCGAGGTGAACCCCAGCCAACGCGTTGAGCCGCTTTCCCTCGCGCGTTTCAAACTGGTGCCCAACATCAACGAAGGTGATGCCTTCTGAGGACGAGGAGCGGATAGGGCTCGTGGTCACGTTATTTCCAGTTCCGCGCCTGGTTCACGATGGCTGGAACGGTCGAATTGATTGTACTGGGCAGCGAAGGCGTTGGTGAACAAGTCGGTCGGAGCGATGGGAGCGGGGATCTGTCCGGCATTGACCAGGTAGTTCTCGATCTTTTCAAAGATCGCAGCCTGCTGGCTACCCCAGGCAAAATCTGCCGGGAGTTGATCCGCCCCCATGTCCACTATCTGTGCCTTGATGATGGCGAGATCGGTTGCGAGAGCCTTTGGATCATTCCTGTCTTTGGGCGCGCGATCGGGATATTGCTTCCAGAAGGCACGGACGGCGGCCTCGGGATTGGTCATCAGAAAGACAGTAGCCTTTGCCGTGGCTCGTCCCACCTTGGCGATGACATCCGAGTTTTTGGCGAGGAAGGATTGGGCGGCGAACAAATTGTAACTGTACTGGTCCATTTCGGCAGGCGGTACGGGCAGGATGCGCACTGCGTATCCGGCGATCTGCTGGCGGGCAATGCCTCCGGTGAAGGTGACTTCCGCGTCCACGCTTTTGTTCCTCAACGCTTCGAAGGAGGGCGTTCCGTAACCGACACTGAGCAGTTGCACATCGTTCATACTCATGCCGGCCCGCTTGAGGGAGGCCCGCAGATAGGTCGCGCTGCCGCTGCCGAGATCGTTCACGCCGACCCTTTTGCCCCTTAGATCGCGCACCGATTGAATGGGCGAATTCGGGTTGACGACGATGCGGTTGGTGGCGCGCCGGCAGACAGCGTAGAAGGAGACGAGCGGAATTTTGAGCTTGACGCGCTGAATCACGATCGGGTCCGGCTGCGCCAGCCCCACATCGGCTCGCCCGGAAAGAAGCAATTGCGCAACGGCCGCGGACGATTGGCCGGGCACGATTTCAACGTCAAGCCCTTCCTGCTGGTAATAGCCGAGGGCCTTGGGGAGGGTTGCGTAGGGATAACCGACATTCAGATCGGCGGTGGCCACGGCATAGGTGATTTTTCTCGGCGGGCTATTGTCGGCCAACAACGGCGCAGCCTGGGCAAAGCCACACGATGCAGCGAGGATGCCGAGGCGGCTCAAGAAGCGGCGGCGTGATGAGCGATTTGGATACAGAACGACCTCGCTTTCCCATGAAGACATGACGTGTCCCACCTCAGGCGCCGCGTGCACCGTCGGGATGATGGCCCCAGAAGACCAGGCGCTGACCGACGAGGCGAACGATGCCGTGTAATACGAATCCTGTGAGCGATAACACTGCCAGCGCGGCGAATTCGCCCGCCATGTCCAAATCGGTGTTGTAGGTGAGGATGCGGTAGCCAAGACCGCCCACCGCACCGAGAAACTCAGACACCACCGCCGCAATGATGGCTAGCACGATGGCCAGCTCGAGGCCGGCGAACAAGGCGGGCAACGCACTGGGAAGCTTGACGCGCATGAAAATACGCCAGCGCCGCCCGCAATAAGCGCGCAGCATGTCGAGTTGATCGGGATCGGTGCGCTCGAGCCCCGACAGGGTGTTGATCAGAACAGGAAAGAACACCGTGGATACAACCAGCGCCACCTTCGACTCAATGCCAAAACCAAACCATATCAGAAACATCGGCGCCAGCGCGGTCTTGGGCACGGATTGGAGGCCGATCACATACGGATACACAATGGTTCGCACGGGACGAAATTCAGAGATGACCAGGGCGAGAAAGAAGCCCACCAAGCTGCCGCCAAAGAAGCCGATCATGACCTCCCGCAGGGTCACGACGAGATCTTTCAGGAAGGTGCCATCGGCGAGGTTCGCCCTTAGGGATTGCCAAACTTCGAGAGGACTGGGGAAGATGGCGGGCGAGACATCGAATTTTTTGGTGTACCACTGCCAAAAGCACACCAGCACGATTGCGCTCAGCAGCCATGCTCCGAAGCGCATTGCCTTTCTGTAGGCGGGAGCACTCATGATGCAAACGCTCCTACTTCGGCAAAGCGCTTCTTTTGCCAGGCCAGCGCTGCGGAAACTCCCTGCTCTTTGGCGATGCGCGTGAACTCATTGGCGGGCGCTGCACTGAGACCCATGATGGAGCGGTCCTGGGAAATTTCGAACAGGGTGGCATAGCCCATGACTTCGTAAAAACGATTGAGAAGGCTCTTGTTCCTGGTGAGTGTGCCGGGCGGCAGGAGACACATGTGGCGCACCACCTGGTCGACGCGCGCATCGAGCGCATCGACGCTCACTGCCTCGTTGATCAAGCCCCACGCTTCGGCTTGTTTCGCATCCAGACGGCGGCCCGTGAGCAGCAGCTCCTTGAAGTGGCGCGGGGACAATGCCCAAGCCAGAATCGGAGACATGGTGCTGCCGCCGAACTTCACTTCCGGCTCGCCAAAGAAGGCATCTTCGCTGGCATAGGCCAGATCGCAGGAAAGACTCAAGGCGAGGCCGCCGCCCAGACAGGCGCCGCGAATTTTGGCGACCACCGGCTGGGGCAGCGACCAAAGACGTTCGAGACCAGAATAGGCGAGACGGAAATGGTCGGCCCAGCCGGCGGGGGTCCGCTCGGGCTTGTCCTTGTCGATGCTCACGTCGAAGCCGGCGGAGAAGGCGCGGCCTTCGCCGGTCAGGACGACGACGCGGATCGAGTCATCAATCGCGATACGATCGAGCGTTGCGACCAGTTCCTTCATCACGTCGTCGGTCAACGCGTTGAGCTTGTGAGGACGCGCTATGGTCAGCGTGGCAACGGCTTCCGCGGTGTGGCAGTGAATGAGGGGTGAAGAAGTCATGGTTGAGGCCTCGGGAAGAGCAGAAGACGGGCGTCGGCGATGATGCCTCCGGGGTGCCGGGCGTTGACGATGACGGGATTCAGTTCGAGGACCTCGAGCCGGTTGCCGATGGCTGCCGCAAGTTGGCCGACACGGCGAATCAAGTTGGCGAGTGGATTGAAATCTGCTTTGGGGCCACCGCGAAAGCCGTCCAGCAGCGGACGAACGCCGCTGCGTTCTATCAGATCAAGAGCGTCCGCGTGGTCGAAGGGCGGCACGAGCATCGCGTTGCGATCGAGAATCTCGAGCAGGCGCCCGCCAAGGCCGAAGACGATTACGAAGCCGAAGCTTTCGTCTGGCTTGACTCCGACGAAGAGTTCGATGCCGCTCTCTATTTGAGGGGAAACGACCACCCCTTCGCCAGAAATGGTTCCTAGCGGTGGGTCGAGACAGGCCAGGAGACGGTCGTAGGTCTGCGCCGCCGTCTCGGGTGTGACGCCGAGCGCAACTCCGCCAACATCGCTCTTGTGGACGACGCGTGCGGTGTCGATTTTCATGACCACCGGTGGTCCGAGATCGCGGGCCGCCTGCTCGGCTTCCGACTTGCCGGCAACGCGGCGCATGGGCGGGGCGGGCAATCCCACAGCGGCCAGATATGGAAAGAGATCGGCTTGCCCAATTGCGGTCTCTGAGCTGGCGAGGATGGCGGAAACGACGTCGTCCTGCTGGGGCGAAATTGGTGAAGCGCGTGGGTCTTGCTGCTTGCGAGCAGGCTGCTGCTTGCCAGCCGCTGCGCGTAAGTTGCGAGGTGACGGATGGCTCGCAAGGCTTCGCGACTGCCTTCGAGCGCCGGGATGTTGGCGGCCCTGACTTCCGCCATCACCTCATCATCGACGGAGCCAGCCCGTGTTGCCATCACCAGTATGGGCTTTTCAATGAGCGCAGATTCTTTGGCGGCGGCACCCAGCATCTCGCGGTTGAACGAATACGCGAGGTCGGGGCTATCGCGATGAAAACCTTGGAGCACGGCGACGACGTCCACGGAAGGGTCGGCGGCAACGGCGCGGATGGCGCGGCGCATGCGGTCCTGATAGCTGCCGGGAACGTTGAAGCCAATGCCGACATCGACGGGATTACGCGGCCACACGTCCGCAGGGAGATGAAGCACGCCTTGCAAGGCGGTCAGCGTTTCCGGCGAGAGTGCGGGCAAGGTCAGGCCGTGCTCGACGCACTGATCGGTTACGGTGCTGAGTTCACCGCCCGAGGTCCCCAACATGCCGACGCGGAACGACGCCGGCCGCACTGACCACGACGCTGCCAGTTCCACGGTCTGCGCCAACTCGTCGAAATCTTCGACCAGTATGAAATTCGCCTGGCTTAGAGCCTGCCGGTAAACGGTCCCCGACCCTACCATCGCGCCGGTATGCCCGCGCGAGACCGCACCGCCCTCCTGGGTTAGTCCGGCTTTGAGTAAGATGACCGGCTTTGCGGCTGCGTGCGCGCGTTCCGCCAGAGCAAACAACGCTGGGGGATCGCGGAACTGCTCGACGAAGGCCACGATAAGCCGGGTGGCTGGATCTTCAATCGCATAGGCGATCAAGTCTTCGACGCTGGTGACCGCTTCGTTGCCGGTGGAAGCCAGGAAGGAGAGGCCGTGACGCCCAGCAATGGCCTGCAATAGTGAGGCGACCGACCCGCTTTGGCTGATCGCGGCGACCGATCCGGCGGTGTTGGCGGCGGAGATTTTGAAGCTCGAAATCGACACGCGATTGGTGAAACTGAGAAAGCCGAGACAGTTCGGCCCGAGCGCTGGAATGCGCGCGTCCGCGCACAGGCGCTGCAGCTGCTGCTGACGTTGCGCGCCGGCCGAGCCGCGTTCGAGGAAGCCGCCGGAATGAATCATGAGGGCGCGGGCGCCGTGCGCGATCGCCTCCTCAACGGCGGGGAGAACTTTTTCGTCGGGAAGATTGATGGCAACCATGTCAGCGGGCGCGGGTAATGCGGCAAGATTTGGCCAGCATTTGCGGCCCATGATTTCGGATCGAGTTGGATTGATGAGAAAAATATCCCCGGTAAAGCCGAGATCCTCGTTGGTTTGCAGAAAACGACTGGTGAAGCTCACGCTGCTCTCGCGTCCACTGGCGCCCACCAGGGCGATGCGGCGCGGGTTGGCGATCGCTTCCCACCCTGCGCGGCTAAGACGCGGGGTCCAGTTGCTGCTAACGAATTCGCTGGGGCTGGCCACTCGTCAGGCCCGCCGTCTTTCCCGGCTTTCGAATTCAACCTGAGCGGTTCCGCTGTTGGTGCGAAATCCTAATTCGCTGTGGCAGGCGATTTCGAGATCGACAAGACAGCGACCGTCCACGATGGATTTGCGCGTGACGCGCCCGCTGCAGATGACCTTGAAGCCAATCAGCACCCATTCCTCATTGCGCTGAGCGATCCTGGTGACGAATGCGTTGGGGCCGGCCCAGCGCGTGAGCATGGCTCCGAACCATTGGATGCGGAGGACGCCGGGCGCGAATGCATCGGGGACATGCCCGTCGCGGCCGATGCGGTCAAAGCCGGTGCCGATAGTGACCGCATTGAACCGCCCGATATCAAAAGCCATCAAGGGCCCAAGTTCCCACGGTGGAAGCTCTTCCTGCTCGGCGATGTCTTCGAAATATCGCGGTTGATCGTAGCGGCGAGTGGGCGTGGGAAAGGTACCCGGCAGGAGTGGCGCCGTGGCGAACATTGCGCGTGAATTGGCCCGGCTCGAGTGGCGGATAGGTCTGCGCGATGGTGCCCGCATCGGCAACGCGCCCGGCATCAAAGCGGAAGGTGAAGGAGTTCAAACGGGCAACGAGCTCTCCCCTTTGATTGGTGAAGCACATTTCTTCATTGACGAGAACGGCGTCGCCGAGTTTGCGCGACTTCTTCGGCTCGATGCCGGCAATCCTGCCATAAGAAAAGACGGTGTCGCCGGGACGCACAGGGCGAAAGAATTCCCAAGCCTCGGTCGCGTTGTCGCTGCCTTCCAGTTCCTTGCCGGCGGCATCCCGTATACCCGGCATCTTGCCTAGCCAGGCGGGTGAGCCGTGAGCATAGAGATAACCGGGCGGGGCAATGATGCCGCCCCAGCGCGTGGTCGCGGCGTACTCGTGGTCAAGGTATAGAGCATTGGGATCGGGAATGCAGTAGGCGAAGTGACGAACGCCATCACGCGTGACATCGTAATTGAATTGTTCAGGCTGGGGCAGGTCCTTGCCAACGAGCGCGGCGTAGTCCGACACGTCTAAAGGCGTTTCGCCCATCCGGGCTATGCCCCTCTCGCGGGATTTCGCTCAAACTATAACATACGGAAAAACGGTGTTGAGGCGTGTGGTGTCGCGGACAAGGCGGGAATGAGGGTCTGCGAAGGCTTATGTACGGGTAGCGTTCAACAGGGCTGCACACTTCATCCTTCCTGATGTTCGGGATGAGCGCATTCTGGAAAGGCACCGAGGTAAGCGTTGCCGACGTATTCCATGTCTTTGTGTATGCCCGTCGCAGAGGTGTAGTAGCCGTTGACTGTCATCTGTTTCAGCAATACGAAGAAGCGTTCCAGATCGGTTGTGGGATTTTCTTCGTTGGCTGCGGCACGGTGGAGTGCCTCGTCCAGTGATGAGCCCTTGGCCTCCGCGCGGATCAGGCGGATTCCGTCTTGCCATTGCTTCTTCATGGCGTTGTCGCTGGTGGCCACCATCAGGTCGGCAAACAGGTTGGTCTTGGCCTCGTGCGCGCCCGGAGAGTGGTCGTCGGCGGGGATAATCATTTCCATGAGCTGGTCGAGAAGGCGGCTTTCGTCCTCAGTGAAGAATTGCAACGTGTACGGGGTCGCCGGCGCGGCGGGGGCTGCCTGCATACGGCCCATCGTTGCACCCGGCAGCGCGTTCAGCTTCTGGGATAACGCGGTGAGGGCGACTATTTTTAGGACCGCTCTTCTTTCCATATTGTCTTACAAATCCTAGCAGGGGCCGAAGAGTGTGCGTGAGAACTCCGTTGCTCCCGTGGTGGGTGCTGAAACGCAGGACTACCCCGGATTTCCTGCACGCTGCAGGTAATCCGTTGATTGTGTGGAATCTGGTTAATTTCAAAGAAGTGGATCGCTTCGGCATTTGCGTGCGGTCCGAGTGAAACTGCAGGTCCCTCCCTTACGCTACCCCGGATTTCCTGTCCAGCTTAGTGGCGTTGGCGGTACCGCGATGTAGGAAATCCGGGTCCGCTCCAGTCCCACGGCAAGCGGGGCACGGGATGACAAAGTTGAGGGCGGTGGCCCACCTTGGCAGAGTGAGGTGGATGGACAGAGTTGAAAAGTTAGTTTGGACAAGTCTGACTCTCAGCCGTCCCCTTCGACAAGCACCCACGGCCGGGGGCAGGCAGGGCACGCTCTTCGGGACTGGTTCGTGCTGTCAAAACCTGCCCAGGACTCAGGCAGCATCTGAAGCCTAACTTTTCACCCTTTGCGGCCCGACTGAACAGGTTGCGGAAAGAATCTCGCGACGAGCAGGAAACACGTACCTCAGGGGCTAAACCTCAATTTCCTGTACGGGGATGCTGGATAGATCCGCGTGTGCGGTTTTCTCTCATGGAAAACCGCATGAAATGCCATGGCTCACTAGGCCTCTACAGGAAATTGAGGGCAGCCCTCATGGCTGTGGCTTTTGTACGGCACCGCTAAAGCCGTGCCCTTCGTTCAGTGGGTAGTTCCGCAGGCTGCTAGAGTTCGCCTCTTTTTCGTTGATCCTTTATGTAGTCGGCGGCGCGCAAGGATAGGGCCATGATGGTAAGGGTCGGATTCTTCTCGCTGGAGGTGGTGAAGCAGCTGCCATCGGTGACGAAAAGGTTTTTTACGTCCCGCGCCTGGCAGTAGCTGTTGAGCACCGAGGTGCGCGGATTTTTTCCCATGCGCACTGTCCCTACTTCGTGGCTGGCAAAGCCAGTGGGGCCCGTACCGAAACTGGGGAAGACCGTGCCTTTCATGTGGGACGAAACTTCCAGGATGCTCTGCTTGGAGGCCCGCCACAAAGCATGATCATTCTCGCTGAAGCGAAAATGCACGACCGGGGTCGGAATGCCATGGGCGTCCACACGGGCCGGATCGACCGACACATAGTTCCGAGTAATCGGATGTGACCTTGCCCCAGCTACCAAAGGACAAATATCCCGGCTGCATTTTCCGCACCCGCTGCTTAAAGGCGGCTCCATAGCCTGGCAGCCGGGTGGCCTGGTGGGGGAACATGTAACTCGAATAGTTGACTTGAAAGCCCCAACCCCCGACGTAATCGGTCTTGCCAAAAAGCTGGTTGTAACGAGGCACGTAGACGTGATCGGTGGCGCCATCCTGGTTGGAAGGCTTTTGCCCTTCGAGTTCCTCCAAATAAATGCTCACCGACTCATTCAGGTGACCGTTGAGATGATGCCCGACGACGCCGTTGGAATTGGCAAGTCCTGTGGGGTATTTTGGCGAGCGTGAATTGAGCAGGAGCCTGGCAGACTCCACGGTGGAGCAACAGACCACAACGATCTTCGCCTTGACCTGCTGTTCCGTGCGCGTCTCGGTGTCGATGAAGGAGACCGCGCTCGCCAGGCCTTCGCGGTCGACCAGGACCTCGCGCGCCAGGGCATTCTGGCGAAGGGTGAAGTTGCCGGTCGCCCGGGCTTTGGGCAACATGCAATCCGGAGTGCTGAAGATCGACGCGACGTCGCATCCATCCATGCAGTGGCCACAATAATGGCAAGGCGGCCGCTGATCGTAAGGCCGGGTGAGCACTGCCTTGCGCACCGCGATGAGCGGGATGCCCATCGCGTTCGTGGCCCGCTTCATGATGTGTTCGCTGCAGCGCCAGGGGATGGGGGGCAGATAATTTTTTCCCGCAGGCAGGATTTCTAGATGATCGTCGTTGCCGCAAACCCCGATGATCTGTTCGATGCGATCGTAGTAGGGTTCGAGTTCCTCATAGCTCAGCGGCCAGTCTTCCTCGATGCCCTGCAACGACCACTCTTTGAAATCTCTCGGGGCGTAGCGCAACGTAACGGCATTCCAATGCAGGGTTCTGCCCCCAAGGGCGCGCACCCGGTCTACCGAGACGTGATCAGAATCGGCATAGGCGATGGATTTTGCAATGTCCCCTTGATAAAAGGGCGCTTGCTTCTCACCTCGAAATCCCCGGAAGGGCAACTCGTATGGCCACTTGTGGGAGAGCAACTCGGGCAGGGGGACTCCGCGTCCGGCTTCCAACATAACGACTCTTGCGCCGCCCTCGCAGAGTTCCTTAGCCATGACGCCGCCGGCGGCGCCGGAGCCGATGACGCAGACGTCAAAGTTTTCGTCTTTGCTCAATCGTTCCTTCCTGCCGGCAGACAGGGGCGCGCAATTCCCCGTATCCGATTCTACCAGCGCACGCTGCGGCCACGAGGCAGATTTAAATCCTTGCTTTGCGACGATTCAAGAGGCGGGGGGAAGAGTCCGCGCCGGGCGGGAAAGCAACACCTCAGGGGCTAAACCTCAATTTCCTGTACGGGGATGCTGGATAGGTCGGCGTGTGCGGTTTTCTCTCAAGGAAAACCGCATGAAACGCCATGGCTCATTAGGCCTCTACAGGAAATTGAGGGCAGCCCTCATCAGCCCATTATTTTACGGCCCGACTAAAGTCGTGCCCTGACACAAAACATTTCGAATCGACGAATACGAATCTCATTCTGTTCGCAAGGCTTGCAATGGCTCGATGCGCGAGGCTCGTCGGGCCGGAAGGTACGCGGCAGCCAAGGCGACGGCGCAGAGGAGCAAAGCTACGCCTGAGAAGACCGCCGGGTTGGTCGGGGTTGTGCCAAATAGCAGGGACTCGAGCCATTTACTCAATGCAAACGACGCGAGCGTGCCCAGTGCCACGCCGGCGAGAGCGAGCCGCAACGTGGTTGCAAGAACCCCGCGCAGTACAACCCCGGAGTTCGCTCCCAACGCCATCCGTATACCAATTTCTTTGGTGCGCTCATTCACCGAATAAGAAATCAGCGCGTAAATCCCTAGCGATGCAAGCAACAGGGCGAACGCCGCAAACCCTGACAGCAGCATCACCAGAAAGCGCCGCGGCGAGACCACTTTGTCGACCAACCCCTGAAGCGTTTGAAACTCGGTGACGGGGAGATTCGGATCGAGCGGCCGCAGCGCCGTTCGAATACCTGCCGCCAGGCTATCCGGCGGCAGTGCGGTTCGCACCACCAGCCTCATAGCCGCGTAGTCCTGGGTTTGACGCATTGGCAGATACATTTCAGAGCCACCCAAGCTCTCCGGTCCTCCGTGATGGACATCCGCAACCACACCGACAACTTTCCTTCCCCCGTCCTGCGTCACCATCTGCCCGACCGCGTTCTGTCCGGGCCACAGAGTGCGAGCCAAGGTTTCATTCACCATCACCACGGGTTCGCTCGACGCTCGATCGCTCTCGGTGAATGCTCTCCCCGACTTCAATGCGATACCAAGGGCCTCGAAGTACCCATCACTCACGATGCGAATAAATGCTTCCGGGTGGTTGTTTCTGTCGTAAACCTGTCCCTGCGCTCCCACTTGCCAACTTCTGTCGCCGTCGAGCGGAAGCACATCGCTTATCCCGGCTGCCGTAATGCCGGGGACTGACCGGGCGCGATGTAACGCATCGTCGATAAATGAGTTCTGTTGCGCCTGGCTCGGGATCTTAAAACCGGGGTCGATTCTCAACGAGGCTGCGTGCTCCGGTCGAAATCCTAGATTCACGTCCAGGACGCGCAGAAAACTTTGCATGAGCAGTGCCGCGCCCACCAGCAGCACGCAGGCGAGGGCGTACTGTGAGACCACCAGTCCGTCGCCGAACCAGCCATGCCGGATGCTGCCACTCGACTCGCGGCTTGCGTCTTGTAGCCCTTGGCGGAGATTGTGCGCCGTGATCTGCAGCGCGGGCGCCAAACCAAAGAGCACGCCCGAAGCCACCGCAGCCAACAAGGTAAAGGCCAGTGTGCTGCCATCGACGCGAACGCTTGCCAGGAGAGGAAGGTTGAACGCACTCAGATGCGCCAGCCCGCGCGTGCCGGCCACGGCCAGAAGCAAGCCCAGCGCGGCGCCGCAACAGGACAGGGTTATGCTCTCGGTGAGCACTTGCCGCAGCAGCCGGTAACGGCCGGCTCCTAACGCCGATCGTACCGCCATTTCCTTTTGCCGTGTCCCCATGCGCGCCAACTGCAGATGGGAAAGATTGGCGCAGACAATCAGCATGACGACACCCACTGCGCACATCAGCACCAGGAGCGCTGGACGCACTTGCCCGCTTACGTGCCGTTCCAGCGGCACCAGCCTGGGGAAGACCGGATTCCGGTCCGGATGTTGGTTCTCGAGTCGTTTCGCCAGGACGGTTAGCTCAGCCTGCGCGCTCTGCACAGTAACGCCTGGCTTCAGCCTTCCGATGATGGACATCGCGTTTCCGTGGGGTTTCGTATCGTCCTTTAGCGGCCAGGGAACAAAGATATCGATCGGAGTGCCGGGGGCAAAGATGCCGGCGAAATCGAACGACGCGGGCAGGACACCGACGATCATCACCGGCTGATTGTCCAACGTGAGCTTCTGCCCTACCACCGCCGGGTCGGAGTGAAACCGTCTGCGCCAAAAGCTGTAACTCAATAGCATGGCGGGCGGAGCGGAGTACCTGCCTTCCGTCTCCTCCCTGGTAAACGATCGTCCGATTGAGGGCGCCACCCCCAGCAATGGGAAGAAGTTCCCGGTAACCGGAACGCTGGTAAGGCGCTCAGGCTCGCCGGTCCCGGTCAATTCCCTGTCGCCCGAGCTGTAGGTTCCAGACCAGCCCGCTAGATCGGAGAAGGACTGATTCTGGTCGCGCAGGTCGGAAAAGTGTTCGGTTTGGGTGCTGTAGTTTTCTCCATTGGAAATCCATACCAACTGACCCGGATCGCGGAAGGGCAGCGGACGTAACAAGCAGCGCATTGACCACGCTGAATACTGTCGAAGCGCCGCCGATACCGAGGCCGGCGATGAGAATCGCAAATACCGTGGAACCCGCATTGCGACGCATTCCGCGGAGTCCGTACTTCAGATCGCCGGCGAGGGATTCTAGCCAGCTCCAGGACCAGGTTGCATGAGTTTGCTCGCGAATCAGCGTGGTATTGCCAAAAGCGCGCACAGCCGCATACCGCGCCTCTTTCGATGACAGTCCACGCTCCCGCTGCTCTTCTTCTTCCAATTCAAGATCGGACTGCAACTCTCGATCCAGGTCCGCATTTTTTTTCGTGAGCCGCCACCATGCCATGTCAGCTCTCTTCGGCGGCGGGCCACATCACGCGCGCTACGGCTTCGGCCATCTGCTTCCACTGTGATTCCTCGACCACGAGTTGCTTCTTGCCTTTGTCGGTCAGCCGGTAATATTTAAACTCCCGATTGCGGTCGGGCGCAGTCTCCCATTTGGAGACCACCCATCCTCTTTCCTCCAGGCGGTGCAGGGCTGGATAGAGCGACCCGTGCTGCATTTGCAGAAACTCGTTCGTGGTCCGCTGAATGTGTTTTCCGATCTGGTGACCGTGAGCCGGACCATAAAGAAGCGTTCTCAAGATGAGCATGTCAAGAGTGCCCTGGAGAAGGCCGGTGCGCTGTTGCTGTTGTGTCTGCTTCGCCATAGAAGACGATCTACCCTCAATCCTGGGGCGATGGTAGATGCTCGACCATCCCTTGTCAAGGGATGGTGTAGACGATGCTGCTTGGTGTTGCGGTCTGCCTGGTCACGAATTCCCGTAGGCGCTCAAGCAATAACTGGCCTTCGATTGTGGTACCCACGGAATCCGGCGGATTGTCCCATGGCTGGTAGGTCCATTTACTCCACAAGATTGGTTTCTGGGTATCCGGCATCCAGTAATCATCGCGGTTTTGCATCAATGGAAAGCAATAGTGGGTGATGGGATTTTGTAGGGAATGAGAGCCGGTAACCTGAGAAAAACTCATCAAGTCGTGATGAATTCCCAGTTCTGCAGCGGCAATTGCGTATCCCCACATATCACTCAGCCAGCCTGTGCCACTGAGCGCTTCCCGACAGACAGGATCGGCTGCGATCTCAATCGATTTCTGCAGCCAGCGACGGGCCAACTCAACCAGGCAGCCTCGATTGATAAAGATGTAAATTCCCACGGGCTGAACCCTGGCACGCACTTCCTGTCTGCAGTGACGGTCGATGACTGTACGGTTCTTTGGAATATCGACACACATATAGTCGTGCTCTTCGGAATACGCGTGGCCCGCTGTCACTGGTCCGGGATCGACTAGCGGACGGACAAACATGGAATCAGGGTCGACGATGAGGACGGTTTCATCTCGAGGTCCGTCCAGCGCAGCCCACTCCGCGATGCCCCCTGGCTTGTTCAGGACGAGAAGGGGCTCGCCGGGAACGGAATCTTTGTAGTTTGCGACGCGGGTGGTGTTGCAGGCGAATTGAAAGGCTGGTTCCTCTGTGGCCGCAACCAGGGCGGTTAAGTCCGCCTGCATCCCCGCTTGCACGTAGGTGTAGTGGAGGAACTCCGCTTGCCACCACATGTATGTCGTATTTTCACAGCTGAACACTACCTGCACCGGGCCAGTGTAGAGGACGTTGTTAGCGCGGACAAGCTGCGATCCGTCGAAGAACGAACCTGGGAGCAATGGTTCGACCGGCTGTGTTCCTGGCAAGATTCCTTGGCGAGAGCGACCGCCAGCAATGGAATCGCAGACAGTTGGCAATTTGCAGGATCCGGATATAATGGCGACGCCACCGGGTTCATATCAAATTCACCTACAAGTTTTTCGGGCTCCTACCGACGGAGAATGAACCAATGTCCTCGCATAATCATCCCATCGAACCGGTTCAACCGATCGAACCGCCCGTCAAGCACGCGAGTGAACCGCCGGCCCAACGGCCGACCGTGCCGCCACTGGTGCCGCCGATACAACGGCCGACTGTGCCGCCACTGACGCCGCCGTTACAAGAACCGAATCGCACCCCGCTGAGGCCGCCGATACAACGCCCGACCGAGCCACTGACGCCGCCGATACGGCGCCCGACTGAGCCACTGACGCCGCCGATTCAGCGCCCGACCGAGCCACTGACGCCGCCGATACGGCGCCCGACCGAGCCACTGACGCCGCCGTTACAGCGCCCGACCGAGCCACTGACGCCGCCGATACAACGGCCCCATTGAACTGCGGCTCAAACCGCCTCTTTCCAGCAAATGACGACTGAACTGCTCCAGCAACGACCCGAGGCTGCTCTCGGTTGGCAATTCGACCCGCCGGCAGAGGTTTTGCAATCTCGCCTGTTTGCTGCCGGCGGATATCTCGTGGTTCGCGGATTTTTCGACGAAGCGACGCTCAAGGACTTGCGAGCGGAAGCGGAGCATGTGCGCATCGGGGCACAACGAATGCTGGTGGCGGAGTCTGACGGAACGGAAGGCCGAGGCGGCTTTCCGGCACGGGCTTATCTATCAGGCCCTGGCCTCGACCTTCATTGGGGGCTGCACGGGTGCCAACAGATGGCCGAGACGCTGGCCAGTGTATGTGGGCTTGGCGTTTCCGCGTCAGGCTGTGGGACTTATTCGTATTACGAGCAGGTTGGAGACTTTCTCGCTGTCCATCGGGATGTTGAGCAGTGCGATCTCGCCGTCATCACGTCGCTCACCGGGTGCAGGATGGATTGCCCAGCCGGCGAGTTGGTCGTCTATCCCGGCTTGATTCGCGAACCGTTATCCACGGTTCGCGCGGCGGGGAGAAGCGCGGGAATATCGGTACCGCTCGATCGCGGGCACACGATGATTTTACTGGGTGGGATTTTGCCCCATGAAGTTGCTCCCGCCTCTCCCGGACAGGAACGCATCGTCACCATCAATTGCTATCGCGTGACTGCCACCCCATTGGATCCAGGTCCAGTGGGGTTGGAAACGCGGGCCGTCCTGGTAGAGCGAGCCTGATCGGGTAGCATTCCCAGACAAATCGAAGACAAAGGCGACACCGGCCGCAGTCTGCCGGGTTTCCAGATCAGCTTTTCACGACCCGCCCCAAAAGGCATCGCAGCCCATTAGTTGAGGTTCTGTCACCGGCCGCGGCGTGCAGGTATAATCCGCCTCAAATGGCACTGGCGGCAGGCGCGAACGTTGATGGGTACGAAGTTCTGGGCCTGTTGGGCGCGGGTGGGATGGGCGAGGTGTATCGCGCCCGCGACCCGGTCTTGAAGCGCGACGTGGCGATCAAGGTCCTTCCATCCTTTGTGGCGAGAGACCCCGACCGGCTGTGGCGCTTTGAGCAGGAGGCACAGGCGGCCGCAGCTCTGAATCATCCAAACATCCTTGCGATTTATCGATTCGGCGTCTTCGAGGGAACACCCTACCTGGTTTCTGAGCTACTGGTGGGAGAGACTCTGCGACAGCAGTTAAGGCATGGCCCCATGTCGCTTCGCAAGGCGATCGACTTGGGCGTTCAGATCGCTCATGGGCTGGCGGCAGCGCATGACAAAGGCATCGTTCACCGGGACCTGAAACCCGAGAACCTCTTTGTCACCAAAGAAGGCCGGATCAAGATTCTGGACTTCGGCTTGGCGAAATTGACGCAGCCACAAGCAGACAAGGAAGAGAGCGCGCCGACTCAGGCTTACGAAACCGATCCTGGCTCGAGGATGGGCACGGCCGGCTATATGTCTCCGGAAATGGTGCGAGGCAAGGTGGTCGACCATCGGGCCGATATCTTCGCCTTTGGCGCCGTGCTGTATGAGATGTTGGCCGGCAAGCGCGCTTTTCAGCATTCGACCTCAGCCGAGACGATGACGGCCATCTTGCATGAAGATCCGCCTGCCATTTCGCAAATTGCGCGGAACGCGCCTCCGGGGCTGCAGCGCGTTGTCCATCGCTGCCTGGAGAAGAGCGCCGAGCGGCGCTTCCAGTCCTCCTCGGACCTGGCCTTTGCGCTGGAGGCCCTGTCGGAATCAGGTATTTCGTCGCCGGCTGCCATCCATGGGCCGGAGCAGCGGCGGCGACGAAAAGCGCTGGCCTGGTGGATCGGATCGGCAGCGATAGTTGCCGCTTCCATCGCCACATACTACTTCGTGGCCGATCGTGCGCTAACACCGTTCGCCCACTACTCACTGCAAAGAGTGATCGACAGCAAACACGTAGGGAGTATCGCCATCTCGCCGGACGGTATCTACCTGGCGGCCGTTGTGAATGACGCGAATGGTATGCAGTCCCTCTTGCTTCACCATATTCCGACGAATAGCCAGCGAACGATTGTCCAGGATCCGGCCTACAAATATGATCGCGTCACGTTTTCGCCGGATGGTAGCTACATTTATTTCCGGATCGATACCATGGGGTTGCCCAAGCCCAATCGGTGGGATGAGTACAGGATCCCGGTTCTCGGCGGTCAGCTCACACGAGTGATTGCCGGGGTAGATTTCCCTCTCACCTTCCTCGAAGGAGGCCAGAGAGTGTGTTTCTATCGAAGGGACCTCGCCGCGGGCTCGTACCAATTCCTCAGCGCCAACGCGGACGGCAGCGACCAGCAGGTTGTGGCAAACGGGAAAAAGCCATTTCCACTGCTTACCGTTTGTTCTCCCAGCGGCAGATTTGCTGTTCTCGAAGACGCGCTTGGCAATATCGAGAGCTTCGACTTCGGCTCGGGATCGACGCGGACCGTAGCTTCCAACGCCGCGCTGGGCGGATATCTGAATGACATGCGGTGGATGCCAAACGGAAAAGGTCTCTTCACAACGGAGTGGGAACAGGTCGACGTTGCCCCGGTCAGCTTTCTTTCCTATCCCACGGGAAAGATGCGACAGCTCACCAACGACCTGAACGTGTATTCGGGCATTAGTCTCACTGCCGATGCCAAGACCATCGCAACCACGCAAAACAATTTGAATGCAAGGTTCGCAGAACTCCCTCTAGGGGGCTCGCTCGAGGAAGACCAAACCGGCGAACTGATTTGGTTCACCTGGCTGGGTAACGACACAATTGTGGCCAACGGCGCCGGGAATGTGCGCGTAATCAATCTTCTCAAACACGAAACCACTGCGGTGAATGTAAAGAACGGATTTTTGTTCGGCCAGCCGTCGTCCTGTGGGCGGGACACGATGGTCCTTGTCGGCGCCGCTCTCCAGGGGGATATTCGTCGCGTCTATACACTCCACCTCGATGGCAGCGGATTGACACAGGTGACGAAGGGTCCAATGGATTCATTTCCGGAGTGCACGGCGGATGGCGAATGGTTGTTCTACGCCGATGCCGCCGAAGAGAAAAACTCGATTCTGATGCGGCAGTCCCTCCGGGGTGGGGCCCCGGAGAAGGTAGCGCAGGGGCGTCAATGGTTTGATGTTTCTTCGGATGGCAAATTGCTGGCAACTGCCGCCGTCGACAAAGGTGCACCCCTGCAGATCGTTTCGCTCGATTCTCTGCGAACGATTCGAAGCTTCGCCACCCGTGATTTTGATGATTTTAAACGCTTCGCATTTTCCGCCGATGACAAGAGTATCTTCTACGTCACCGAGAAAGGCTCGGACGCAACGATCTGGCGTCAATCGCTGGAGACAGCTACTCCGGTGAAGGTGGCAAGCCTGCCCGGGAGGATGGTGAATTGGATTCGGCCATCACCGGATGGCAAGAAGCTTGGCCTCATCCTTGAGGCGCCCACCTCAGAGGCCGTGCTTCTGCATGATGTCCGGTGATTGGTTACCTTTCTGGAGGTTGACGTTTCGCATCGACGCGAGTGTCTTCCCTGCCCGGCGTGACCACTCCGCGTTCCAGGAACAGATCGACCTTAAGCTCGACGCCAGCAAGGCGCAGCTGATGTTATGGTCATCGACCGTGTCGACACGCCTTTAGAGAATTCAATGCGAGCGAATAGCGTTTGTGTTGCGTCTCTGGCTTGAGCGGAGCGGATTGGATGAAAGAGGAGCCTACTTCGTGCCATGGCGGAGCTGGTTACGCGGAGAATGGGTTTGAGTAGAAGGCTATTGCTCGGCGTTGCTGGGTTATTCGGCATCATCGGGCTGGTCGCGTTTGGCCAGATGCGCACGTTACCTGAGACGACATCCCCAGCAATCGCTCAGGCACCGGTCGCAACGGGAAAGAGGCTGGAGTTCGAGGTTTCTTCGGTCAGAGGGAATAAGTCCGAAGACGAGGCGTCTATGAACATTAGCCCATTGCTTGGGGATGGCCCCGTTCCGCCCGGAAACTTGTACCTGGCAAAAAATATAAAACTTATCCAATTCATCGCTTTTGCTTACAGCCTTACGCAGATCCAGTTGCGGTCTCTCGAGTTACATGTGCCGTGGACGACTGAGGATCGATTCGATATTGAAGCGCGGGCGCCAGGCAATCCTGCGAAAGCTGACTACCGACTGATGATGCAATCTCTACTTGCCGATCGGTTCAAACTAACGGTTCACTACGAGACCCGAGTTGTACCGCTTTACGTGCTCGTTCAGGCAAAGCCGGGAAAGTTCGGACCACAACTGCGGCTCCATCGAGCAGACGATCCGGTATGCGCGAAAGCTGCGGCCTCGCAAAACCCGAATGAAGTAGATGCCGAAGGATATCCTGAGGTCTGCGGGGGTCCTTATAGCATGAGGCCCAGCAAACCTGGCCGGATGAAAAGCGGGGGAAGAGATGTGTCGATGACCCGCTTCGCCGCGATTATGACCGGCGTGGGGGTTGTCGACCGCCCCATGCAAGATAAGACGGGGATTCAAGGAAGCGTCGACTACAGCCTGGAGTGGAGAAAGGCGGTTGATCAAGTGGCGCGAGGTGCGCCACTTGAATTGGACGAGGACGCACCAACGTTCGCGGATGCGCTGAAGGAGCAGCTAGGGATTAAAATGGTGCCGCAAAAGGGCCCGTCAGAATTGTTTATTGTCGACCACATCGAGAAGCCCTCGGAAAATTAGCACGGCGCATCCGGGTCAGCGTCTTTCCGCAGAGTGAGAAAGAGTTTGGCTACGCGGCGGCAGTTTTGGGCATCTTAGTTTCTGCGAGAAGAAACGAGAGGGTGCAATGGCCGTGAACCAGGAAAGCCCAAGAAAAATGCCCGAATCCGAGCCCCGGAACATCAAGATCGATCGCAACGCGCCTGCGGGAAGTAAAAATTCTCTTGGGGCGCAAAGCGTTCGTGATGGCCGCCCGAATACCGACGATAGCGTGGTCGAGGCGATGGACGAAGAAGGGCCCGGCATCCCACCTGATCCGCCGGAGAAGCGATAGCTCAGTCTTGTTCGGAAGGCATGGAGTTTTTCAACGATTGGGCCACGTCGTCGATTGAGGTTTTCTGGCTTAGATCTAGGGGCAGCCCGCCCCTTCAATGGTTGGTCTAATTACTGCCAGGTGGGACCACACCATTCATTCGCAGATACTCCACCAGTTGCCCGTAGTGGTCGTAGCCGTGTGCCACGGCAAAGGCGGCTAATGTGGCTGGTGTGTGGAATCCGTCGAGCCCCTCAATACCGATAAAAGCATTCAGCTGCGTGATCGTCATGATCTGGGCGTGACCATAGGCAAAGCTCTGCTTGAGAGCTGCCAGAATTTCATCTTTTGTTTTCAGATCGCGCACCTGCTTCGCCGCCGCTGGTGGGGTTGCTCCGTTCACCAGGCTGTAGAAGTGGTAATTCGCGCCGGCAATGTGGGTCAGCTGCCCGGCAAACGTGCGAACGGTTCCATACTTGGCCGGGCTGCCGGGAGCGAACGTTTCCGCGGTGGGCGCGAAGCTGTATTTTTCGGCGGGCATCGCTTCAGCCACACCCATCACTTCGGTCTCTAACTGGGTCAGCATGACATCCAATGCCTTGGCAGGAGCCATGGGCTTGCCTGCCTCCGAAGCGGTGTAGGAATCTTTGTAATCTCTTGCCTGTGCCGATGCGCTCGCTACCGCTATGGTGAGCAAACCGATCACCGACCAATTAGAAACTCGCATGCTTTTTCTCCTTGCCACCAAACTTCGTTGCAAAACCCTGTACACCGCAACCTTCCGATTCTACTGCTTGGAGGGCTTTGCTCGTGGCTTCTGTTCAAGTGCAAGCCATCGGTCATGGACGGGAGATGAATGGCCTCCTTGACGATTAGGAGAGTGCGGAGTAGACTCCTAACCATCTTAGGAGAGAGTGCGGCTATGAAACTGATTGCTTACTTACGCTCCCTCGGCGACGCTCTCTTTCATCGCTCTCGGGCTCAGGGCGAAATAGGGGAGGAGCTTGCCTCGCATATCCAACATCGCGTCGACGATCTAGAACGTTCCGGCTTGCCGCGCGCCGAAGCAGAACGCCGGGCGCGCATCGAGTTCGGCGGCTATGAACGATTCCGCGAAGAATGCAGCGAAGCGATGGGTGGACAGCTGCTCGAGACCATGGTTCAGGATGTACTCGTTGGCCTCCGTATGTTGCGCAGGTCTCCCGGCTTCACTGCTGTCGCTGTTCTGACGTTGGCGCTGGGCATCGGTGGCAATACCGCGATCTTTTCGATTGTGAACGAAGTGCTGCTGAATCCGCTGCCGTTCCCACAACCGGACCGGCTAGTGACACTGCACGAGGGCAAGCCGAATTTCGCTCAGGGCTCGATCTCGTACCCGAATTTTCTCGATTGGCAGAAGGATAATCGCGTCTTCTCAGCGATGGCGCTCGCTCGTCGTTATGCTTTTAACCTTACCGGCAGAGGCGACTCCGAACGGGTGCAGGCGGAATTCGTGTCAGCAGACTTTTTCCCCTTGCTCGGGGTTCATCCCATCCTCGGACGTACGTTCACGACTGCGGAAGAGCAGGCCGGTGCGGGTCCGGTTGCGCTGATCAGCGAAAGGCTGTGGCAGCAGAAGTTTGATGCCGCTCCGAACGTGCTAGGTCAGACGGTCACACTGGACGGGAGGGATTACACCATCGTCGGCGTGATCCCGGCGACCTTCCACTTGCACCTGCCGTTCTTCCGCGAACAGGATGTATACGCTCCCATTCGCCAGTGGAGCAACCCGCTGTTGATGAAGCGAGGGGCCGGTTTGGGCATTCATGGCATTGCACGACTCAAGCCCGGCGTTACTCTTGAACAGGCCCGCGCCCAAATGGACGAGGTCACGCGCAATCTTGCGGTAGCCTTTCCCGATGCTGACCAGGGGATTGGCGCCAGCATCGTTCCCTTGAAAGAAGAGGTTGTGGGCGATGTCCGGCGGACGCTGTTCGTGCTGCTTGCAGCCGTGGCGTTCGTACTACTGATTGCGTGCGTCAATGTTGCCAGTCTGTCGATGGCGCGATCGGCTAGGCGGAGCCGCGAATTCGCCGTACGCATCGCGTTGGGCGCCAGCCGAGGAAGAGTAATCCGTCAAGTGCTAACGGAAAGTATTCTGCTGGGAGTTGGAGCCGGCGTCGCCGGATTGCTCCCGGCGGTCTGGGGCTTACACGCCGTGATCCGGCTCCTGCCCTCCGCGCTGCCGCGGGTGGAAGAGGTCGGACTCGATTTTCGTGTACTTGCTTTCGCGATGGCGATTTCTCTACTGACGGGGATCCTCTTTGGTCTGGTGCCGGCGTTGAAGACCTCGCAGGCCGACCCACATGCAGCGCTTAAAGAAGGAGGCCGCAGAGTAAGCGGGTGGCGTCACGGTGCACTGGGGACGTTTGTCGTGATGGAGATGGCGCTGGCCCTGGTGCTGCTGATCGGTGCGGGATTGTTGACCCGCAGCCTGGTGCGGGTCTGGAACGTCGATCCCGGTTTCAATCCGCGTAACGTGCTGACCTTTGGCCTGTCGTTGCCACCCTCGATGACGAGTGCCTCCCCGGAGAGGATTCGTGCCGCGTTTCGCGAGGTGGATGACAAACTCGCATCTGCCCCAGGGGTCAAAGCGGTTTCGCAAACATGGGGCGCGGTTCCGATCAGCGTCGACGACGAGCAGTTATTCTGGGTCGAGGGCCAGCCCAAGCCGGCCAACGAAAACGATATGAGCTGGGCCGTGGACTACATTGTCGAACCGGACTACTTGAAAGTCATGGGTACTCCACTGAAGCAGGGCCGTTTCCTCACGCCCCATGACGATGAGCATTCTCCGTTGGTTGCTGTGGTTGACGACGTCTTTGCGCACAAATACTTTCCAGATCAGAACCCGATCGGAAAGAGGATCACGCTGAATAACACCGGGAAGACGGTGGAGATCGTTGGTATTGCTGCACACGTCAAACAGTGGGGGCTCGACCTAGACGACACACAGAGCTTGCGTGCCCAGTTCTATCTGCCCTGCATGCAGATGCCGGACGATTTTCTTGCAATGACGCCATCGGGTTCGGGCGTGATGGTGCGTTATGAGGGGAGCCTATCCGCAGCGCTCGACTCCATACGCCGCGCCAACAAAGAAATGAGCAGCCAACAGACGATCTATAACGATCAGACGATGGAGAGCGTGATCTCAGATTCGATGGCCGCCCGGCGTTTCGCGATGATTTTGTTGGGCGCATTCGCGGCTCTGGCGCTGGGCTTGGCCAGCGTGGGCATCTATGGCGTGATTGCGTACGTGGTGGGAGAGCGCACGCAGGAGATCGGGATTCGCATGGCGCTGGGCGCGCGACAAAAAGACGTGCTACGTCTTGTACTGTGGCAGGGCACACGGCTGGCATTGTTGGGCGCCGCCATCGGACTAGGGGCCGCGCTTATCCTTACCCGCCTGATGACGCGGCTGCTCTACGGCATAAGTGCAACCGATCCGGCTACCTTTGCCGGTCTGGCAGCTGTCCTCATTGCGGTTGCGGTTGCGGCTTGCTGGATCCCCGCGCGTAAAGCCATGCGTGTTGATCCGGTTGTAGCTCTGCGTTACGAGTAGCTCCCAAATGGGGGAGATTCGACGAGCACCAGTAGTTAAGCGGCGATGTGTCTGCGACGACGATCATGCAGCTTAGCCGTTATAATTGTGAGAAGGCTCGCAGTGCTCGATCGCATAGGTAAAGTTATCTCCCCGTTGATGCCAGCCCAAACTTTGAAATTGTGTATCATTTACATTCCTCAAATGCACTTTCAGCAACGCGGCCCTCAAGCTGCACCTGTCTTAGTTTCAGCTGGGCTCAGTCCGCCGCTGCTTCGACAGCAAGCAGTCCCCAATCATCGGCAAGCAAGGAGTAGTAGGCATTGAAGGGCAGTAGTCATGATCAGAAGCATAGCTTATCCCCGGGGCACTTGAGCACAAACAGGCACGAGAAGCCACGATTCACGCATCATTTACGAAAGCCGATGTTGAATCGCCCCCTTTCTCCACGGGAAAGACAAGTTGCAAAACTTGTCGCTCATGGAATGACTAACAAAGAAATAGCGGCGATGATGGGGGGGATTACCGAGCAAAGTGTCAAGAACTCTGTGGCCCACATCATGATGAAAACGGGAGCACCCAATAGAGTGCGCATCGTTATTTGGGCATTAAAGAATGATTTGATTAACGTAGAAAATCTGTGAGCGATCGAGAAAAAATTACCCAATTCGCGTCAACGAATCGTGTTCGTGGTTGAACGGGTTCGGTAAGTCTCGAAGCCGCAATGGTCTCCTCTTTGACCCGGCCGTGGATCATGCGCGGCAACTTTGTGATGCGCTTACGCCTATCCATGCCTACCTCAGGATTCCCTCAGGGCCCTACACTTCAGAAAAAAAAGTACCTCAGGGCCTAAAGGCCTCAGCAGGCCCATATCTGACGGCACGGCTTAAACCCGTGCCCTTCGTCCTGACTTTCTCCGCAGCTTGTAAAGCCCGAGGTACGATGACCCCGGCGTCGCCGGATTCTGCTTACGATCCAGCTCATCGTGCACGGTGCGAATGAAATCGAATTCGTTGCGCACATCGCGAACGCTGGTCACGCGGCGCTAGAGCAGATGACATAAAAACCGGTACGGACCTACTTGGCCGGCGTGGAAAACTCGGAGAGTTGGGGCTTTGCTATTGCCGGATCTCCAACTACTACGAGCGTCATTGCGCCGGGGTGCAGATATTTACCCGCCATGGCTTGCACCTGCTCGGGTGTGACGGCGTTCACCCGCTGCACGTAGCCGGTTAGATATTCGTCGCTTAAGTGGTGGAAGTCGACGAAGGTGAGGTTCGCGAGAATGCCCAGGCGGGACGAGTTTCGCAGGATGAACACACCATCCTCATAGCGCTGAACGCCACCGAGTTCGGCCACGGTAGGCGGAGCACTCTGCAACAGCTTGATCTCTTTCACAATTTCCTGGATCGCCGGACCCGTCGCTGTGGTCGTGACGGCGGCGTTCTCTGCCCAGATGTTGGTTCCATAGCCTTGCGAGAGGCTACTGCGCGGGGAATACGTGTAGCCTTTCTGCTCACGGATGTTGGCCGTGATGCGCGAGCCAAAGGAGCCCCCGAGCAACGAATTCATGACGTCGAGCGAGGTGGTATCGGGAGACCTAACATCCGCCACCGGAAGGCCAAAGATGACGTTGCTTTGCGCCGCACCAGGCTGATCGACGAAAGCGAAATGCGCTCCTTCCGCGGCGGCCTGCACCGGCATCTGCACGGCGGGCCCTTTGGACCATCCGGCGAACGATGCTTCGATAGCCTTCTTTACGACTTTCTCATCGAACCGGCCCACGACATAGATGGAGCTGCGTTGGGCACCGTAATTGGCCGCGTAGAAGCCGCGCACGTCGGCCAGGGTATAACTCTTCAACATTGCATCAGTCGGGAGCAACCGGCCATAAGGCTGGTCGCCATACATCACCTGCGCAAACTTCTGCCGGGCAAGAAATGCGGGGTTCGCGAGCGAAGTCGCCCGGGAGCGAAGGTGGTCGGCACGCAGCCGCTCCAAATCCTTTTCCGGAAAGGCAGGGTGTTCGATCACGTCAGCCAGAAGGGCGATCGGCATCCGCCGCATTTTGATTGAGAACATCCATGGAGAACTCCGATTGGTAGGAATCGGCATGGATTGAGAGCTGGGAGCCCATGTCACCAGCCAGGCGCGCAAGTTCTTCGCCGCTATGGGTCGACGTACCTTCGGCCATCAGTTCTGCCGTGATTGCGGAGAGATCTACGTGCTGCGGATCCTCATTGACCTTTCCCGCTGCCTCCTCGATTAAGACGGTGACCTTGGGCACAGTGCCGAACTGCAATAGATTCACTTGGATTCCGTTGCCCAGGACATAATGCGTTCTTTGCGCGAGATGGAAGGAGCTGGCCGGGGCCGGGGCTGGGGGCTGCTCCTTTGGGGACTGTTGGGCTGCCGCCGGAATGTTGCACAGGGCGGCACAGAAGGTGAAAGCGAGTAAGCGAGCAATCATTATCGACCTCCTGGAGCCGCTGTAGCGGCGGGCTTGGGCGCAACTGCGATTTCGAGTATCGTCCGGTTCTGCGGCCGCAGGTACTGCTTTGCGGCGGCTTGCAGGTCTTCGGGTGTGAGTTTTTTAAAGTTTTCCACCAGCGTGTTGATCTGGTCCGGATCATCGTCGAAGAGTGCGAAGCAGGCCAGCAGGTCCACCTTGCCAAGTCCCAGGTTTCCTTCCTGATCGTAGAGGTCAGAGATGAGCTTGGTTTGCGCACGACGCAGGGTGGCAGCGTCCACCGGCTGGTCGATGACCCGCTGCATGACTCCGTCGACCACGCTCATGATTTGCGCCGATGGGACGCTGTCATCGTGGATCAAACTTGCGGTGAAGAGCATCGGCCCGCGATAGTCGTAGAGATTGCCCAGTTGATTGACGCCGCCATCGACGGAACTCGCGTATCCGCGCTTCTTAACGATCTCCTGGACCAGCATACTGTCGTCGCCCTGCAACAGGATCTGGTTGAGCAGGCCCATGGCGTACCAATCTTTGCTGCGCCGCTCGGGCATGTGATAAGCAAAGGCCAGTGCCGGTTTGCTCGCCAGCTTGTCGGTCTTTGTGGCGTGCTTCTCCGCGGTCTGCTCCGGTTCGGATAAGTCAGGCAGCGGTGGAACCTTACCCGCGGGAATGTTGCCGAAGTATTGCTGAACCCATGCCTTCGCCTGGTCGATCTTGAAATCGCCTACCACCACAAGCGCTGCATTGTTGGGTACGTAGTAGGTTGCGAAGAAGTGCTGTACGTCGTCCAGTGTGGCAGCTTCGATATCCTTCAGATCGCCATAGAAATTGTGGGCGTTATACCAGTTGGTATTGGCGTACTGGGGCATGTCAAGCCAGGGGAAACCACCGTAAGGCCGGTTGAGGACGTTGACCTTGACTTCATTGCTGACAACGCCCTTCTGGTTGGTAAGATTCGCTTCGGTGATGTCGAGCCCGCGCATGCGGTCGGCCTCAGCCCACAGCACAGTCTCCAGGGTGTTCGCCGGGAGGACCTCGTAATAGTTGGTGAAGTCGAACCGCGTGGAACCGTTAAGAACGCCGCCGTTGTTCTGAATCAGACGGACAAACTGCATTTTTCCTAGATTCTTCGAACCCTGGAACATCATGTGCTCAAAGAGGTGGGCGAATCCGGTGCGGTCACGAGGCTCGATGCGGAAACCGATCTGGTAGTACACTCCCACAGCCACGATGGGAGCGGAGCTGTCCTGCGAGAGGACGACCTTCAGGCCATTGGGCAGCTTGTAGTAGGTGACAGGAACTTTGTCTGCGACCGTCTGGCCGCCGGCAAATGCGGTGATCGCGGCAAGGACGGCGAGGGCAGCAAATTTCCCCTTCCAAAGCATCATCTTTGTTTCCTCTGAGCATTCTATTATCGATGGCAGAAACATCATCCGGCAACGCAACGAGCCTGCTCTACGGAGAGCAGGCTCGTTGTTAGGCTTACGTTTTTTCGGGTTAATGGTTGGCGGTAATCAAATCGACCGAACGCGTCCGCGAGTGACCAGGCGCAGCAGTAGGGTAAGTATCACAGCCCCGATGACGGCGACGATGATGGTGTAGATGAGGCCGCCAGACCCGGCAAAGCCCAGGTGCGACATAATGAAGCCACCTGCCAATGCCCCCAGGATGCCGATAACGATGTCCATCAGGGGGCCATAGCCTCCGCCGCTCATGATCTTTCCTGTGAGCCAACCTGCAATCAGACCTACGATAATCCACCAAATGAAAACCATAGTTCCTTCCTTTATCCTGCAGTGGAATGATGTTCCCGGGGGAGAAGCAAGGACACTCAGATACCGCCCTATCCTAGACCAATGAGAGGCATTCTGCACAATACAAGTTGTCATGCCTTTGGACTTATTTCTGGATGGCGCTCGGAGATAGAGGTTTCCACCCGCAAATAGTAAGGGCCAGTTAACTTGACGATCGAAGTCCTGTACTTAAGGAGCCACGCACGATGAAGCTTAGTTTATCTACCTTAGCTATCTCCACCCTGGCTGTGATCTGCCTGGTAGTTATCCCCGTGGGGGCGGAAGTTCGACTTGCCAGCGTGATTACGGACCATGCAGTCCTGCAGCGCGACGCGCCCATCCATCTGTGGGGCGAGGCCTCGCCGGAGGAGAAGATCACCATCCATTTCCACGACCAGTCGGTGGCAACCACCGCGAGCCAACTGGGCCTGTGGGAGGCTTGGCTCGTGCCCGAGCCGGCCGGCGGTCCTTTCACCCTCACCGTCCGCGGCAGCTCCGAACTTACCCGGTCTGACCTGCTGGTGGGGGATGTGTGGTTTGCCTCCGGCCAGTCGAATATGGAGATGCCACTCGCCGGATTTCCTCCGACGGCTCACGTAACCAACGCTGCCCAGGAGATTGCCCAGGCTGACCTGCCGCAGGTCCGCCTGCTGCTCATGGAGCACAAATCCTCCGATTCCCCTCTGGACGGCATCTCCGCCGCCTGGCAACCGTGCACCCCGGCCACGGCAAAAGACTTTTCGGCTGTCGCCTACTTCTTCGCGCGCGAGATCGGCCGTCGAGAGCACATCCCTATCGGGGTTATCGATTCATCCTGGGGAGGCACGCCGATCGATTCCTGGATCAGTCTCGACTCTCTCTCCGCCGATGCTTCTCTCATGCCCGCCTTCGCCGCACGGGCCCACTTCGCTGACATGCAGACGCACATGGAGCTCATCGAATCAGCGGAGAAACGCGCCGACGCCGAGGCTGCCGCCCAGCACCTGCCCGCGCCTTCACACCCATGGCACCCCGACCCATCTTCGTGGATCCCCGCAGCACTCTATAACGGTATGGTTGCGCCGTTCACCCCTTACACCATCAAGGGCTTCCTCTGGTATCAGGGCGAAACGGACAGCGCGCCCGATCGGGTGGGACTCTACGCGAAACTGCTACCCACGCTCATCGCCGATTGGCGACGGCAGTGGCGCCAGGGCAACCTACCGTTCCTGTTTGTTCAGATCTCGAGCTTCGAGTCGCCGAAAGAAAACTGGGGACTGATTCGCGATAGCCAGCGCCGTGCCCTCCACGTGACCAATACCGGCATGGCCGTCACCCTGGATATCGGACAGCGCGATAATGTGCATCCGCCGGACAAGCAAACTGTGGGCGCACGGCTTGCCCTGGCTGCTCGCGCCCTCGCTTACGGAGAGCCTACTCTCCCTTTCAATGGCCCGCTGTATCGCCAGACCACGCGGGAAGGGGGTTCTCTCCGTGTTTGGTTCGATCACGCGGAAGGCCTGCACAGCAGCGGCGCTGCCGTACTGGGGTTTGAGGTCGCCGGCGCCGATGGGCACTTCGTCCCCGCGACCGCCTCCGTGCAGGGCACGTCGGTGGTTGTCTCTGCTCCTGAGGTCGCTGAGCCAGCCCAGGTGCGTTATGCCTGGCAGGGCTTCACCGACGCCAATCTCTACAACGGGGTGCCGCTGCCGGCTTCCACGTTTTTGGCGGAGGTTCCTTGAGTCGCGCTACCCCAGCACTACCGAGTCTGTGTGAGAACTCGACAGACAAACTCAGTCCCGCGTGGACGGCTGAGATGCCCCAGGACGGCAGTCCTGGGGCAGTCTGGACTTTCGAGGAATGGTCAAGGGTGCCCAGGACTTCATCCTGGGTCATTTTCAGCCGTCCCTGGCGGGACTCTTCGGGCTCTCATGTCTACCCAGGACTGACGTCCTGGGCTACTCTCAGCCGTCCCTCCGGGACTGAGTTTGTCTGTCGAGTTCTCACACACCAAGTGCCCGAAGGTGAAACTGCATCCCTCCGCTGCACTACGCCGTATTTCCTTTCGAGGCTGGTGGCGTTGGCGAGCACCATGCGGCTTTCTCGAGGAAAGCCGCACACACCTTCATGGGTCGGAAAAGCAATCGAAAGATACCGTTTTCGGCAAGGTACGCTTCGGCGAACTTTGGGCACCCGTTCCTATTGGATTCTGCTGTGACACAGGTTCCGCAGGGACTGGTGAACTTACGCGCCCGAAAGCTGAGGCAACCCTAGATCCGCGGCCAAGACCGAGTTTCTGGCTAGTGTCTTCCTCCGCCTCCGCCAGCGGGTGCGGATGCGTGTGAGCCACCCATTCCAGATGCGCTTTGCATGCCGCTTTGCATGCCGCTGGAGTGGGAGGGGCTCGACGCCGAACTGGCCGACCCGGTGGGTCCGGAATAGGATCCAACGCCGCGCTGAGCCTCTCCTCGTTGGGCGCCACCATAATAGACATTCGTGCTCGCCATCCCGTGCTGGGCCGTCTGATTCGCGAAACTGTTGAGCTTGCCCAGACTGCCGCGGGGAACACCTAGGCCGGCGGAATCGTTGCGGAATACAAACTTGTCATGCTCGGCAAGACTCGACGCTGGCATGGCCTTCAGGTTCACTGGGACAAGGCTCTGTTCAGCAGCTGCGGGAGGACGGGTCGGTGGATGGGGAAGAGGATGCGAGCCGCCAGAGGCGGGGGAGGAAACGAACGAATTGTTTGCCAGCCCCATCCACGCGCCGCCCGGCTGCCAACCCCAACCGAGGCCCTGACAGAAGGACCAGCTACCGTAGTGGTAGGGTGTCCAGCCCCAGGGATATGGAGAAACCCAGGAGTAGCCTGCGCTTGGATAGTACGCCCAGGCGCCGCTCCCGTATGGATTCCAGCTGGCACTGGCAAAGTATGGCCGCCACATGGAGCCGCCACATCCGGAGGAGAAGCTCCCGTAGTAATTCATGTCATTGATGCCGTAGGAGTAGGGAGAGTTCCCAAACGAGCTCGCGTTGGCAAAGCTCTTGTGGTACTGCACGGCATTTTTGTCCCAGTCGTCTAACGGTTCCTGGGTTACGTTCTTGGCGATGACGGGTTGGCTTTGACCTGCCAGGCTAAAGGTCATGGTCTTGTCCTTGCCAACCGTGCTGATGCCCGAGGGTTCCTGAAGCTGCGCTTCCCCGTGCAAGACCGCCAGACTCGCCTGGTCGGCCGTCAGTTGCAGGCGGATGTGAGTGTCAGGCGGCAGGTTGATCTTGTTCGGGCCGACGTTCACGGTGAACTCGTTGCCCTTGGTGTTGACCAGGCTGACATAGACCATGCCCTGCACCACATTGATGGCGGATGCCTTGGCGCCGGAGGGGAGTAGTTCGAGACGTGGAAATTCCACCAGGGAGTTTTGCGCCACGCGGACGGTGCTGTTGTCTTCGAACTCAACCTCAGCCACACCGTTGCCGGTCTTTAGCCGCTCTCCTTCGACCACCGGCAGGTTCGCCATCGCACCTTCAAAGCCCTTGCCGGTTTGACGGTCAAGTTGCACTTCGCCTTTGACCTCGCTGAGGCGAACAATGCGGATTTTGGAGTGGCTGGGAGCTGGAGCGGGAGGTTGCGAACTTGCGTTATCGGTGGCACTGGCGCTGTCGCCGGCCGGTGTATTCGCGGGCGCGACAGGCTCCTGCGCCCGGGACGATAGTCCGACGAGCATCCATGCCATTAGAGCCGCGGTGTTGATTCCAGAAGTGATTCGCATGTCCGCCTCCTCTTCAATTCCGGCAGGGGACTTTGGTTGTCTTCAGTTAAACGGGAAAGGGGGAGGTTTCCCAGCCGGCTTCCTGCGCGCCAGCTTAACGTCACGGATGTTAGCACCTTCCACTCACTGAACGCGAGAGCCTTGTTTGATGCCACTAAACATTCCCGTTATGGAGCTGATGCACGCCGCTTCTAGTGCGGCGAGAGCGTGATGTCCATTTGATAGAAGCGGAAGAGATTCTCCTCGCCGGGCGCATCGGCGGCTACTTGCTGGTAGCGATCGAGCACATCGCTAACAAAGGCGAGACGCTCGGCTTCCGGCAGATGCTGGGTCCACTCAACAAAGGTCACAGAGCCAAAAGCCAGGAAAGCGGCGCGCGATTGAAAATCCCACGCTTTGGCCTCGCTATGGGTGCGGCAAACCTGAAAACCGTTCCGCTCGGCCAAATCTACGTACTGTTCGACCGTCAGGTGGAGATACGGATCGTGAAAGGTCTTGAAGTAGCCGATCCAGCGAGGGGAGAGACGGGTTTCTTCGATGGTGTCTTCGAGGCTCTTCCGCTTACCTTTCGGGACCAGGCGCAGTTGTATCCGGCCGTCTGGCTTTACGGCAGAGCGAATGGATTGGAGCGCCTGGGCCTGCTCGGGAATCCAGTGCAGCGCGTTAAATGAGACCACGAGATCGAACTCGTGCTGGTAGGGCAAATGCCGCGCATCTGCCACGGCAAATTGAAGATTGGGATGAAGCGCCGGGTCACGCTGTGCCGCCGCGAAGGCAATCATACCGGCTGAGGCATCCACGCCGACGACTGCGCCTGCGGGCACGCGCGCCGCAATCTCTGCAGTTGTCTTGCCGTTTCCACAGCCGATATCGAGAATCCGTTCGGTGCCTTTAAGGTCCAGCAACGAAAGGACTTCTTCGGCCATGGCCGCTTGAAGCGCGGAGATCCGCGCATATTCGGAGGGGTTCCATTCTGTCATACCCCTGCATTGTGGATCACGTACCAAATCAAAGGCAACTGGACCTATCGCGAAACAGCCCTACACGCAGATCGCGGATACATTGGAGGAAAGTACGAGCCACTCGGGATCGCCGGCGATGTGTTTCAAGCGGACGATTTCGTCCCCGACGAGCAGGTCGTAGTCGCCCAGGGCTATTTGCTGGCCGACTTCAGCATCAATGGAGTGAACGATGGCTTTCTGTCTCAGGAAGGAGCCATTGGAATTCGTCGTTTCCACTAGTTGGTGGCCGATCTTGTAACTTACATAAGTGACCGGTCCGCGCTTTCCTGTCGGCACCAATCTTCCTTTTCCGTATCCTAAGTCCATAGTCTCCTCTTCCAAATCTCACCGCAAGGCATACCAAGCTATAGACAGTTTTTTGGACGTGCGTCATCCCCCGAAAGGGGAAGACCAAGCAAGGGCTTCCGCAGGACGGCGCCACGATAGGCGGTTATCCCCCAAGAGCGGGATCTATAAGAAGGCTGCGGAAAAACTCTGCACCCGGCAGGAGAGCAACACCTCAGGGGCTAAAGCCGTCATCAGGCGCGTGGGGACGGCCCGACTAAACAGCGTGCGGAAAAAGTCGGGGGATGAAAGGAGTCCCTCAGCCGCTAGCCGAACCTGTTTACAACCACTTACGCACGGGCTTAAGGCCGTACCCTTCAAAAGCCAAAAGTTTTTCCGCAGCCTGCTAGGGTGTTTTTGCTTCCGGAGTCAGGAACTTATCGACATTGGTCTTATCGACCAGGGAGACGCCGGTGTCGACGAAGGCCGGGATGGGTGATTGTGCATCCAACCCGTAGTCCCGGGCCAAGGGCTTGAGCGGATAGTGATGAAGGTCATCCAGAGCCTTGAGGCCAAGGAAAGCCATGGTAAAGGGCTTCTGGGAAATGGTGGCCTTGACGGTGCCGTCCTTGACCAGTTCGAGCGTCGCCTGGTCGACGTCCATGGCCATCACCATGGCGTCTTGCGGCTTAGCGCGTTTGAAGGCCTCGCCTACGTCCTTGGCTGACGATGACTCCAGGGATATGTACGCGTTTATTTTTGCCGGGCCCGTCCGCGCCAGGTATTCCTCCGCCTTGTCCATAGCCGCGGTCGACTGTCCCTTCATGTCATAGACCTCAACAATCTTAATTCCGGGACTGTTGGCAAATACATCCTTGTATCCCTTAAGCCGCTCCTCCAGATTGGGCTGGCCAGGCATGGTGAAGAAGACGACATTCCCTTTGCCGTTCAATTGGGCGGCCACGAATTGGCCTCCCAACCGGCCCGCCTCCAGGTTGTTGGTGCCGATGAAGTAGAGCCGCTCGCTGTCGGGAGCATCGGAGTCGATGGTGATGACGGGAATGCCGGCGGCAATCGCCTTGTTGATTTCGGGCCCCATCAATCTGGGATCAGAGACGGATACCAGGATGCCCGCTGGCTTCCTGGCGACTGCGGCGCGAAACTCATCCACTTCGATTGCAGGATTGAAGGTATCGGGCCCGCGCATGTCTTCGGTAACGCCGTACTGCGCGGCGGCCCGGGTGAATCCTTCGTGTGCCGACTGCCAGTAACTCAAATTGATGTTGGTGGCGATGAGAAAGTAGTGCTCAGATTTCTCATGGCGCTCACAGCCGCCGACAATCATGGAAAGGGCCATGGCCAGTGCCGCCAGGAAAATCTGCTTTTCGCGCATCTTCATAGTCCGCCTCCGGCGCGATCGACCTACGATCACGATGGACCGGGAGAGGCTCTTGAAAACCGGGCATCCCGGTGACCTGGATTTCCTGCCTCGCTACACTGGACGCTGCCGGGTTGTGCGGCTTTCATTAAGGAAAGCCGCATGGAGCTCGCCCGCGCCACCGACACCAAACAGGAAATCCGGTGAGGCGCCGAATTCTACTCCTAAGGGTTCTAGAATGAAAAGGGGCTTTTCGCAGCCGGCGTAACAGGCTGACACCATCATGAAGATATTGGTTACCGGAAGCGCCGGGCACCTGGGAGAAGCGCTGGTGCGAAGCTTGCTGGATTTGCAATACGAGGTGGTTGGACTCGACATCCTTGCGTCGCCCTTTACCACCTGCGTTGGCTCGATTGCAGATCGCTCCTGTGTGCGGCGCTGCATGAGTGGCGTTCAAGTGGTACTTCACGCCGCAACGCTACACAAGCCGCATGTTGCTACCCATCGGCGGCAGGATTTTGTCGATACCAACATCACCGGCACGCTCAATCTACTGGAAGAAGCCGTGGCCGGAAGCGTCGAGTCTTTTGTCCACACCAGCACGACCAGCGTCTTTGGCGATGCCCTGGTGCCGCCTGGAGAGGCTCCGGCGGCGTGGATCACGGAAGACGTCACGCCTGTTCCCAAGAATATTTACGGCGTGACCAAGGCGGCAGCCGAAGACCTGTGCGAGCTATTCCATCGCAACCAAGGCCTTGCCTGCATGGTGCTGCGAACTTCGCGGTTCTTTCCAGAGGAGGATGACAACCCGCAGGTTCGAAACAGCTACTGCGACGCGAATGCGAAGGCCAATGAATTCCTCTATCGCCGAGTGGACATTGAAGATGTCGTGAGCGCGCATCTGTTAGCGGCAAAACGCGCGGCGGCGATCGGGTTCCGCAAATACATCATCAGCGCAACTACTCCCTTTCGCCCCAGCGATCTTGCGGAGCTGCGGGCGAACGCGCCCCGGGTGGTGCGCCAGCGAGTTCCAGAGTATGAGGCCGAATATGACCGGCGGCAATGGAGAATGTTCCCGAGTATCGACCGGGTATATGTGAATGAGCGGGCGAGAAACGAGCTGGGCTGGGTGCCGCGACATGACTTCGACTCCATCATCGATAGGCTGAAAAGGGACGAGGACGTGCGCAGCCCCCTGGCGCGGTTGGTGGGATCGAAGGGCTATCATGCCGAGGTCTTTGCCGACGGACCGTTCCCGGTGGAAGAAGCTGTGATGCCGCGGAGAACCCCGGCTAAGGGGTAAACACGATTCTGCGTTCGTGCTTGCGAGTCCAGGCTTCTTCCACTTTGCTCAAGGGCACCGGATCGATGTCTATGGCGAACCGCATCTTGGATTCGGCGGCAAACATAGTGCTTAACGATTGCAAGATGGCTCGGGAGGAGAGGCTGCCCAGGCCGCTGCCGAGCAGCTCCACGCCCGAGCTGCGCAACAGTCCAGCGGGCAACGCAATCGTGTTTCCGCTGATCGATCCTATTTGCACGAAACGGATGCGCGGCTCGCCTTCCGGATTTCCATGGCCGGCCGCGGCGGCTAGGATCGCTTCCGCGGAAGGTCCCCAAAGGAAGTCGAGCACCACCTGCACGCCGGATTCGTGCAGTGCCGAGCGGAAATTTCGTAGCAGTTCCTCGTGCGGCTGGCTCAGAGAGATGGTCTCGGTCGCACCCAGAGCGACCAATCCCGCCAGCTCTTCTTGATCGCCGCGGCCGGTAGCGATGATCTGGGATGCGCCTAAATATTTTGCGACTTGGATAGCCTGTTTGCCGGCGATCCCGGTGGCTCCGTTGATCAGCACGGCTTCGCCGGGCTGGAACTTGGCCCTGCCGAGAAGGGAGCCCCAGGTCGCGAGCCCTGGATTTCCGAGTGCGGCCGCAACGGCGTCATCGATATCGGGAGCCAGCGGAATGGTCATGGCTTGGGGAACCACAGTGTATTCGGCCATGGAACCGAACGGCGCGCGGGGAAAGATAAAGTAGACGCGCGTACCGTCTTCCGCGATGCCGACCCCGTCATTCCCCGGCGTGAACGGAAGTGTTGTACCGCTGCTGTAGTGCAATCCGTTTGCCTGCCCACGTACCAGATTGCTCAGCGCAGCGGCTCGAACTTTGAGCAGGACCTCTCCCTGATTCGGCACCGGAGCAGGGATCTCGCGGTAGCGAGGCGGAGATTTAAAATCTTCTACCAGAGCTGCGTGCATATCCGAGTCTCCAAGCGCATCTTGAAATTATAGGGTCACCGATCCGGATTTCCTGTCGAGCTTGCTGGCGCTGGCGAACTTCATGCGGCTTTCCTTAATGAAAGCCGCACACGCGCTTCTTGCTGACGCCCCATGCAGGAAATCCGGAGTCGCCTGCAGAGGCACTTACGGCGAAGTTGCTCGCTCATTTAAAACAAGCATATGAGCACCGCTCGAACGATGCCCGGTGGTTGGGTCGACCGCAAGAATATTCCGCGCGGGCCTAATGGGCGTGGCTTGTGCCGGTGGTGCTCGCTCGAAGTGCCCGCGCGCCGCTTCACCTTCTGCTCGGAATACTGCGTACACGAATGGAAGTTGCGTTCACAGCCAGGATATTTGCGCGAGCAGATCTTGGAACGTGACGGCGGGGTTTGCGCGCATTGCGGTCTCGACACGATCAAGGAGCACCGCAGGTTGAAACGAGCGCGTGGTGATAGGCGCGCGGCCCTGATGCGGCACTGGGGATTCAACACGCGAATGCGCAAGAGCCTGTGGGATGCCGATCACATTCTGCCGGTGACGGAAGGTGGAGGGGAATGCGACCTGGATAACATCCGCACCCTCTGCCTGCGATGCCATCGATCGGTCACCGCGCAGCTGCGGGAGCGAATTCGTCGCGCGAAGGTAGCTGCCATGCTCGCCGCGGAGGCAGAACTAGGAGTGGAAGGGGGCACTTTATTGGGCAGGCGGCGGGCACAATAAGCCGGGCGTTCCCCCGAACGCCCGGCTCGGAATGAGAGGGTTCGTCCATTCCGTTTAGTTGGATGCGGACGCACCCGATTCCGTGGCTCAAGCGCGGACAAAATCAGCAACCCCAATTAAAAAAAAAATGTTAAAGAGGCTGCGGAAAAAGCCCGCACCGAGCAGGAAAGCAATATCTCAAGGGCTAATCCTCAATTTCCTGTACGGGGATGCTGGATAGGTCAGCGTGTGCGGTTTTCTCTCAAGGAAAACCGCATGAAATGCCATGGCTCATTAGGCCTCTACAGGAAATTGAGGGCGGCCCGTCGTATTCTCAGTGGTTTACGGCCCGACTAAACAGCTTGCGAAAAAAGACCCGAAGGGGGATGAAATGACGATGCGATCATCTCGCCGGCGAGATCCCCTTTCCCAGAGTGATCGGCAAGAGGGTGGGTTGCGTGCATTTTTCCTAGATTTCCACACTGGCGAATTCTGCAGGTTGCGGATATATTTGCTTGCGCTCGGGTTTGTCGGCCTCCTACCGGTTGAGTCAATCTTCCGGGGATTCGCAGCAACCACTCGGCGACGTGCACGCGTTGCCTTGCTTTTCTTTCTGCCTTGGGCCTCTTTTGCGTTCCGCATGTGACGTGGCTCCGAGCGAACGCCCGACCCTCTGCACGCGACCCGCTTAATTCAGCATGTGAATCAGGTCTTGTTCGCCGTCGAGCAGGTAGAAAGCCACGAATGTCATCGGTTCAATGTCCGATGCGTTGCCGAAATTGGCGATGATGGCAACGGCAGGTTCATAGAATGCCGATCCAGCGGGTAGGGTTTGTTCCGGCTCGCCTTCAACACGAAAGACAGCCGTGCCTTCGACGATGTATCCGACAACAGCGCATGGGTGCAGATGGCGACCGGCCTGCTGGCCCGGTTCCATTCGGATTTCCCGCACGTCGACAGAGGTGACGTTTCTGCTTCCAAGACTTGCTAATAGGAGCTGCTTTCGCGCGATTGTTTGTTGGCTCATGTGCTGTTTGATGCGCAACGCCCACGGCACATTCGCTTCTGCCCGAAAGTGAAAATTGCAGATCCCTCCGCTACGCTACCCCGGATTTCCTGTAGAGGTTGGTGGCGTCGGCGAACTTCATGCGGCTTTCCTTACTGAAAGCCGCACACGGTGCAGCGTGGCAGGAAATCCGGGTACGCTCCGGTCCCACGGCGAGCCGGGGCAGGCGGGATGACAAATTGGAGGGCGGTGGCCCACCTTGGCATGGGTGAGGTGGATGGACAGAGTTGAAAAAAGCTAATTGGGACAAGTCTGATTCTCAGCTGGACTGCACGGGACTGGTCTCAGGAGACATGAGGGAAGAATCCGTAACCAGTTGATTCGATGGTCGGGGCGGAGGGATTCGAACCCCCGACCCTCTGCTCCCAAAGCAGATGCGCTACCAGGCTACGCTACGCCCCGATTCTCGGATTGTATCGCAACCAGGGTCTCTTAGGCTTGCCGGGCGAGCCACTCCAGGAACCAGAGGATGAGGAAGATCGGGGCGAGAAAGATGGCGCTCAGAGTCCCGGCGATCAGCAGCAGGAAGACCCAGTCCCGCCAGGTTTGCCGCCGCTGCTGTTCCAGATGGCGAACGATCAGCGCGTAGTTGCGACGGTTCGCCTTCCATGCGATGTCGAAGGCGTCACCCAGAAGGGGAATCGTGCCCAGCAGTACCTCGATACCAATGTTGACCACCATTCTGACCAGCGTGATATAGGGCACGCCCCGCACCCAAGCGGCCACAACGATGATCGTGGAAGCAAGCCCGCCGATAATGTCTCCCAGCCCGGGGACGAGGCCGATGATACCATCCAGTCCGAAGCGGATGGAGGTGCCGGGTACGCGGAACCATTCGTCGAGGACGTGCGACAGGAAATCGAGATTTTCATCCGCGAAGAGACCACTCGCCTTCTGGAAACGAGGCGCCGGCCCGGACTTTCGGGGAGGCAGAATCTCGGGTTGACGACTGCTGGGCATAGGCAAAAAACGCGGCCTGTAGACGGGATGGAGGGTCCATCCGAGCCGCGTAGGGCGCGAACCCGGATGTTACAATCTAAGTCTATATGGCGGCTATAGTTCAGTGGCAGAACGCCGGACTGTGGCTCCGGATGTCGTGGGTTCGACCCCCACTAGCCGCCCCATAAATCAATAACTTAGCGGCCTCGCAGGGTCAGTTAAGCCCTGAGAGCCATCCTCACGACTTTCCCGTTGTATTCTCGCATGGTGTCATCCAGCGCTCCGCCCTACACGTTCATCGTGGTGCGGATAGCCCTCATGATGCCGGCACCGATGAGAACGACATCGGGATTAGATGAACCCTTCGCCGCCGTGTTTGAGGAGCGATCCATCACAGTGTTTCCTTTGTTGTTTTCCATTGCGATTTCTCCTTTGGGGGTGTCTGTTATCGGAAGTATTGTTTACGAAAACGGAATCCTGTTTCCGGTTTTAGGATTCCCGGACGGTCGCCGGGCTGCGCCTGTCGGTTCGAGATCCGAGTTTCAGGCTTGCCCACGCGGCCGCAATCCCGACTGCCGTCCCTATACTTGTGTCCAGCAACCGCAATATAGGCTGTGTCCTGGCGTGCTGTGGGGCTATGCCGGCGACGACCATCACGACCGTGGTTGTGATGGCGGCCGTGATGACATCTTCGGACCGGTCAGCCAGAATTAGAACCACAGCACCAATCCCAATCAAAGCTGCCATGCCCAAGGCATGGAGAGGAAGAAACAGAAGATATATCAGGCACAGGGCGAAACTTAGAACGGTTGCTGACATCCGTGATATGGCGGCACTCACACTCTTCTGGTAGCTTTCGCGGTAGACAAAGACCGTAGCAATAACAGCCCACATCCCCCCAAGAACGTCGTCTTCTCGGGATACCGAATACACGCGAATGAGAATTTGCGTAATCAGCGCATAGCTGATGAGACAGGCGACCGCCAACTCCACTCCTTGGCCGACTGCGCGGCCAAGGGTTTGCCGCTGAGGCCTTGTCCCTATCCCGTCTTGTGTTCCCATAAATGTCATAGCTCCGTGTTACCGTGCACGTCGTTACCAGTTACGAGTCTTAGCGATTGTGATGGCATACATGCCTTCTTCAAAGTTGTGATGATCGTGAGCAATGCATCTGATTCAGTCAGGTCGCAAACCAACTGTCCGAATATGTGCGGTGAAAAGGCCGCCGAGAGCAAAAAATCCGATAACGTCGACCGCGCGGGCCGCGGTACCCAAAACGGCCACCAGGACTCAGTCGACTGGAACTGCATGCCCACTTCTCGTGGAAATTGATTGTCCATTTCAATGGCTCAACCAGAGCATCGTGGGCACGGTGATTGCCAAAGCCAAGGTCGAGATAAGAAGCATCGAAGCCGCCTCCGATTCGACGGCTTTGTAGCGCGCTGCAAAGAGTACAGACACCGTAGCTAGGGGGAAACTGCAACATACCAGAGCTTCCCGAGCAAAGGAGTAACGACGTGCAACAAATGAAGTAAAGCGAAGAGGAGCGCGGATTGTACGGAAACGCGAGCGATGGAACCAATAAGCACGCCGGAGGAGATACGAACAGGATGGGACGCCAAGACAAGGCCTACGGCAAAGACCGCGACACCGCCGGTGGTGGACCCGATTAATTCGAAGCAGCTTGCGACCGTCGGGGGCAGGTGGAGGCCGACAAGCGTAACGATGATGCCAAGAATGGGTGCCCATAGAAGCGGCGACTTTAGACCAGCATTCAATCCGGTCACGACTGGACTTGGCTTGTGAGCATTTGTGGCCGTCTGTTTGCTTTTTCTCGCCGCATCAACCTCGAGCAGGACCATGGCAACGGGCACGGTGAAGTTGATGGTCAACGCTACCAGGCCCACCGCTGCAGCGCTCGTAGGACCCAAGACAGGCCCAAGCACGGCTATGCCGAACACCGGTGTCGCCGAGGTCGCGAGCATGAGCGCATAGATATGCGCAATGCGTGAGCAGCTTTGAGAGCGGATGCTTCTGTCGATAGCGTTGTGACCGTCCCCACGATGGCCTTGCGCTGCTTGCTCTTGCCATCGGGACCGATCTCCCGCCATCGAAAAATCCAAACATCCGGCCCGCGATGCCGTTTCTCGCGCTGCACGCTTCCTTGCTGATACCGTGTTCGCCTGAACATTATTTCTCCTGTCCCAGGCGGAAATGGATGGCTCTCTACAGAGTAGCGCCGCTCTGGGCAGAGGTCGAGACCTCGTTTTCTACCTGCCTATTGACTTTCAATCCACGCTTCGATTGCGGATGCGCGGAATCGCCACAACTTTCCAACGTGGATCCCGCGAACGACGCCTCGTCGAGCAAGCTTCTGAAGGGTCTTTGGATGGATTTTCATTACCGCTGCGGCTTCTTCAGAGTTCAGCAGCGGCCCCGGGACAGATGCTGCGGGAGACGCCGAATTTGTAGCATCTCCTTTCGCCGCATGCACCTGTGATTCGTATGGGTAGGAGCTAGATGTAGAGGACATCGCCACCTCCAAAAGTGAGAACGAGCACCGGTATTCACGTTCGATACGCCCGATCGATCCCGAGGGCCTACTCTTCCAGCGTGGATGGTTTGGGGGTCCTGTGTCCAAGACTTCTTGTCTATAGCGGCATAGCCTGCAGCTATCGCGACCATTGATGTTGCAGGCCTGGTGGACCAGGACCCGCTTGAGCGAGGGGTACCCGAAAGTGCCCTATTGACGAAGAGAGACAGTGATTCGAGGCTAGATTGCAGTTGATTTCGACATGGGCTTCGTCCGCGATCTGGGACAGAGCCCTTTTGAGCGACGGAGTTCAAGGCCATGTCAGATCTTGTGGAGTTCAGGCATTTGAAGTACATCCTGGCTGTTGCTGAGACAGCTAACTTCACTCGAGCCGCCGAGCGCCTATTTCTCGCTCAGCCGTCGCTCAGCAAGCAAATCAAGGACCTCGAAGATAAGATTGGATTTCCCATCTTCGTTCGCAACCGAGATGGCGTGCGGATTACGCCCGCGGGACAGATGATCATTACCTATGCCCAGGAAGCTTTGTCGGCACGCGGGGAAATCATTACGATGGCTCGTGCAGTTCACAATGGTGAAGTGGCTCCTTTAAGACTCGGCTTTTCGCCCTTTGTGAATCCAGAACTTCTTGAATTCTTTCGCAACGGTTATGCCAACCTCTTTCCTGACTGCCCGATCCATTTATCAGGAGGCAATTCTTTGCATATGCTTCAGCGGCTTGAGCAGGAAAGCCTCGATGGTGCCCTTCTTCCAATGCCAATCGACGGCCCGGATTGGATAACCCAGCAAATAGCACGTGATCCGCTGGTCGTTTGCATGCGCACAGATGACGCCTTGGCACGCTCAAGACTGTTAGCCATATCGTCTCCGCCTCTCGCACTGACCAGGCGCGAAATCGGCTGTCCTAGCATTTCGTGCGCGGCATATCCAAAGATGCGTTCGGCTCCGTTATTCCAACTGGTCACCGTGCCTTCGATCGTATTGCTGATGATTGCGTCGTCGGAAGACGCAATCATGACAGCGAAGCGTTGCAGCATTTCAAACCCGCTTCCAGAGACGAGAACCTCCTCAGGAGTGCGCACGTGATTCTGCTGAGACCCGGTGTGATCGACAAGCATGAGATGCAGGCTCTCATGGTTGCCACCCTCCATCGCGCCGGATCATGAGGTTAATGTGTTATGGGGCACTGTGTCTGCTGTCACGCCGCTCTGGATCAGGCGATCGTTAGCCGGTTTTTTCGGCAACTTGATGAAGACATAGATCCATCCGAATAGCTCGATGAGCGCCTTGCTGTGCGCGACCTGCCGGGCGCCAGGCGCGGGCTGACGAGTTCCTGCTTGCTAGCCGTCGTCTGAAGTCGATGCCTCGAAGCGCTCCGCAAGCAGTTTCAAGAGCCCCTCCGGGTCAAAACTGGAAAGCACATAATCCGCTCCTTCCGCCTGTCTGTCAGCAGCTGGCGAAATCCCGATCACAGGTAGATCGGGACGGATCTTTTTGAGTTCGCGGACGATTTCCTTGAACGAGGAGTCAGCGAGTTCAGTATGAACTACCGCAGTGTCGACGTTGGGGAAACGGCGGAGCAGTTCAAGGCCTACGCTTCCGCCGTAGGCGGTGATTACGTTGTGGCGGGCGGTTTCCAAAATCAGCTTGCGGGAGGAGACGCCTTCCGGCTGTTCTACTTCGATCATCAGGACGACTAGGCGCACGATTTATCCCCTCCACGTTCGCAACATTGTAATGCGCGCGGTGACAAGCTAAGACGGCAGATTGCCCCCTCGACGCACTACTCGGGGACCGCTCCCGGGTCGATGGCGGCCCTGAATACGTCTACGGTTTAACGGCCGGCGGCACTTTGTTCAATCTGGTCTTTCCCTGTCGCGGCGCGGAAGGCAAAGCCGCAGGCTTTCAGGGGTACGCCGCACCGATTCAGGTCAGTTAGTCCGGAGTCAATTTGTACGAAACAGCCGAGTGCTATTGAAAAACCCAAACACCAACCCGTAACGACAGTAGTCTACTGCAGCCATCGCAAAATCCAATCGGTGGCGCTCTTGACCGCCCATTGAAAGAAACTCGCGTCCGCCTTTTGCAGGGTACGGGGGGTCAGGCGGAATGCGACCGTCAATCCTGAGCTTTGAGTGCTGGGGGCGAACAGGTCAAAGAGGGTGGAACAGCTAGCGGCGCGATTCACTGCACTTGGGGAGACTTAAAGGGTAGGCTCGGTGGCAGCGACCATACGCTCCTTGAAACGGCCGAACAGGGTGAGGATGCAGCCAAGAAGGCGTGCGAAGAAGCATTGAGTGTCAATGACATTCCGCCGACTATACGGATGCTGTTGCAAGAGCAGCAGACCCCACATAGTCGCGTCTCACGACAAAGTTAAGGCATTAAGAGATTCTCGAGCAGCAGCTTAACTTTTTAATCGGCATAGGGGGAGCGGTCACCCGCTCTCCCCTGCCACACCACCCGGCATGCGGGTCCGCACCGGGCGGTTCGAGAAGTTGAGGTCAACAGAGACGGGGTATGCCCAACCTGTCCGCCCAAGCAAGATTCAGTACAGAGTGCAAAAGCATCCCGCTGTTGCGCCACCAGCGACGGGCGTTAGCCGCCACCTGTGCAGCTACATCGGAAGATGCCTTGCGGACCAGCAGTTCCGAGTAGATGGTTTGGGCGCGTTTCCAGTGCTTGAGTTGGATCGCCCGCATCCGATGCCGCATCCACTTGTCCAGCTCTCGCCAGACCTTTGGAGTTTGCGCCAACCGGAAGTAAGCCTTCCATCCCAACACATAGATTCGCAGCTGTCTAACCACTTCCTCGAGACTGCGGCCGCCCGAACGACGAGTCAGTCGTCGGACACGCTGCTTGAACACTGCCATAGGCTTGTCGGCCACCCGGCGTTTGATTGCGCCGCCGGGAGCCGCCCAGAAGCTGTAACCCAGGAACTTGCGCTGGAACACACTGGCCACCGCGCTCTTGGTCGGATTCACCTTAAGACGCAGTTTGCCATAGAGACGCAGCAGCAGGGCCATCACCCGCTTGCCCGCACGATGGCTGCGAACATAGACGTTCGCATCGTCGGCGTAGCGCACCAGGCAGTGGCCTCTCCGTTCCAGTTCCTTGTCCACTTCGTCGAGCAGCGCATTGGCCAGCAGCGGCGATAGCGGGCCGCCTTGCGGAGTCCCCATCACACGCTCCTGAACCACACCGTCCCTCATGATCCCGCTATTCAGATAAGCGCGGATCAACCGGATCACTCCGGCATCTCCGACCCGTTTCTGCACGCGATCGATAAGGATGTCGTGATTTACTCGATCGAAGAATTTCTCCAGGTCCACATCCACCACCACCCGCCGGCCCGATTGCACATAAGCTTGCGCCGCTTGAACGGCCTGCTGTGCGCTCCGGCCCGGCCGGAAGCCATAGCTATGGGGGCTGAACGTCGGATCAAGGATCGGCTGCAACACCTGAAGCAGCGCCTGCTGGATGAGCCGATCTGTCACCGTTGGGATGCCAAGCTCGCGCTCGCCTCCCTCCGGCTTCGGGATCGTTACCCGACGCACCGGCTGAGGCCGGTACGTGCCAGACAACAGTTGTTCCCGGATCACGGACCATTCGCTGCGCAACCGGTCGGCGGTCTGGTCGATATCCAGCCCGTCGATACCCGCTGCACCCTTGTTGGACCGCACCCGTTTCCAAGCCTGTTGCATGTTCTCTCTTGCCAGTGCTGCTATCAGCAGCACTGGCCCCCGTGCTCTTCGTTTCATGTCGCGGGCGCGTGGCTTCGTCGCTGACTGGATCAGAAAAGGCTTCACCCTGACCTACTCCAGACCGCTCCGCCGAGGCGGACATCTGACGCTTTGCCCTACGCATCGTCATGCCGTCGAACACTCCTTCCCGTTCGGTCCTTCAGCCGCCGCAGCGACCTACTTCGACCTCTGCTGACTTCTCGCTCCGGCTCAACACCGTCGCCCTTTCAGGCACAACGCGAGATCTCCCCAGGTAAGAACGCACTCCTTCACTGCACGACCGCCGGATCTACGCCGCTTCCCTTTGGTCACGAGAGCTTCGCGGTCACGTGCCCGCTCGCCCTGGTCGGCAGCGCCTTTTATCCGGTTCTTGTTCATCGGCCCGCAGCTTCGCTCCACGCTTCCTACCCACACTCGGTCACCCTCATGCAGTTGCGCTTCGCTTCGCTCGCTGTGACCTGCTTACGGCGGGACTCTCACCCGCAAGAGTGCGCCCATGCTGGGCGCACACGTCGAAAGAAGCCGCCTCCCCGGCGGCTTCGCCCTTCTGGGAAGACAGCGGCGCGTAGCCCTAAGATTCCCGAGAGACAAGCGCCACATTACGCCTAGTACGGAAGAATGCTCGCGTTTCCCTCCGTCAACCGTCGATGGGGCTCTGCGCTCACGGTGAGATTCGAAGCGAACACCGCCGCTATTCATCTCACATTGCTCTTTGAGTTGTGCCCAACAAATGGCCAAACAAATTTGGCGAAACGGGACTCGCCGCCTCCAGGGCAAACTTGTGTCGTCGTGGGCTGGAACGATGGTGGTCAAATTTGATCGTCGTGGGGCTCGAACCCAGTGCGAAGCTCAACGTCTAGAAGGGTTCGGCGCCATATGCCGCTTTGAACCTTGGGCCCTCAACCGAAAGTCAACCCCACATAAAATGGCGGTGACTTGCGTCCCGCATGACGCCTCTTACCAGCGCAATGAGGGAGACGAAACAAGGAAGGAGATTGCATGCACCCGTTCCACAGGGTGCATGCCGATAAGTAAATGCAGTTACCGTTTAGCTCACCCTGCGCGGGTCATCGATAATATCTTTGTCGTACGGGCGCACAGTACCGACCGGCTCTGCTTTTACGTAAGCCGGATTTCTCTCCTTGGAGTCAACTCCGTGGGAGCTTTCTCCAGTGGACGCAATATCATCGGCACCGGTGGCCTTGAGGGCGTCTTTCGCCCTGGAGACCTCCTGAGAAGAATCGCAATGCACAGAGACGAGAATCCCGCCTTCCTTCAGTCGACCCTCATAGCGCTGGGCCTCATACTCCGGAACACCCATTCCCACCAAGGCCCCTACCAGGCCGCCCACGGTGCCACCAACGCCAAGACCGGCTAGCGCACCCATGATGGGGCCGGCGGCGATGAGCGGCCCCACGCCCGGAATCGCCAGCGCGCCAATACCCGCGAGCAATCCTAGGGTTCCGCCGACAACGCCGCCGATGCCAACGCCTGTTGCGGTTCCTTCAGGCGCTTTTGTGTTCTTTTCGGCTGCGAAGTCCCTAGATCCCCTGACGTCCGACATGAGTACGGAGACATCGTCGTTTGAGAAACCTCCTGCGATCAGCTGGTCCACCGCGGCCGCGGCGGTCGCTTCGTTTGAATAAATCCCAAATGCTGCCGTGTTCTTCCCTGCCATATAATCTCCTTCTCGCGCGCTGTCTAGGCGCAAGCACTACTGTTTAACGGTTAGTTGATTCGTGACTTTGTCTGCGCCGCCGGCCGCTTCCGCCGCCTTAGCACCAATGTTCTGCTTCTCTTCGTCGGTATGAACCGGACCCTTCAATGTCACGGCACCATCTTTAGTGATGATCTTCACGTTGTGTCCATACGTGGAGAGTGATTTATCGGCAATGATCGATTTGCGGATCTTCTGAGTCAGTATCCGATCTGAAGACGCTTCGGACTGTTGATCGGCGGTCGTCGTGTGTGCCTTGTTCTTCGCAGAGTTATCTGGATTAGTGGCGGTTGGCGCGGTGTTCTGATCCTGTCCCAAAGAACAATTGGGAATCAGGAGCGCAGAAGCAAGTGCTGGGACTGCGAGTAACTGGAGTGTTCGACCTGTGAATCTTACTGCTTTCATAGCTACCTCTCGGGCTTTAGGAAGCCCTTCGGGGCGCATGGGTTGCTACGGTTCCGTGATTTAGGTGCTTTGGTTTCATGGCCACCGTGTGAGTACAACACACGGGTGGGCGTCTTCATGTTCCACGTCACCGCTTTCTTTATCCACATTCTCCTAATATTGGCCGTTGTTTCAATCATCTTCCATTTCATGCGGGGCACTACTTCTGCGGTTTGAGTTTGCAATCGGGTCCGCCGTACGTTAGCGCCGCGGCCCCGCCGCTCGGCTGCGTCTCCCTGGTAAGCCTTGCCCTTTTCTCTCGCCCTCGCCGCTGGAGTTCGCTTGAGGTAATGCCTAGCTTAAACACCCCCACGGCACTTCCCGCAACCGCCGATCCGGCCACGATCGGCAAGAGTCTGCAGATCACTGCCTGTGTTCTTGGAACGGTGCGCGGTAATGTCAATGCCAGCGACCGTGAAGTTGAAAATCAGACCTTTGAGACACGCTTCTTACAATTGTGACAGCAGGTGGGGAAATCATTCCTCTTAAAGGAGAGTGACTCGTGTTTGAAGGCTTTTCAACCGCCGGGGAGAATAGCACGCCAGAGTCTGCAGTTCGGCATCCGTTGACGCATCTTCTCCCCGAACCCCCGCAACACCCTCGTCCCGAAGAATGCCGAATCGAGCATCCATCCCACTAACCCATCAGCCTCTCGTGGGCGACCGTTGTGGCTGGCGGAATCTGTCCGAAGACCCCAGAGGCATAGACCGACGGCGCCTATCCTCGTGGTCGCCGACCTGCATCTCACTACTGCAGAGGTGCTTTATGGACAAGGAACACGTAAAAGGTGCAGCAGATAAAGTTGTTGGCAAGACTAAGGAAGTTGCGGGGCACGTAACCGGCGACAAGAAGCTTGAAACCGAAGGTACGGTCGACCAGGCGAAAGGTGCGATTCACAATAAAGTGGGGGACGCAAAGGACGCCGGTAAACAAGCTATTGATAGCGTAAGGAATGCGCCCAGTAATCAGTGACCCGCACCGAGCCGCTTCTATTGGACGGGGAGCGGCTTCTTTTTCGACTCCGATTTCCGATACTCCTAAGTTGCCCCAACAATCGAATATCCACCTTGATCGGATCATCTCTTAATCGCTTAGGATTACGCAACTTGCGTGCGGGGTCAGCATGTACAGGCATGACGTTTTCGATGCCGATAGTGGTAATTACCTAGGTGAGATCGATTTAGAGCGCGAGATGAAAATTGGTGAAGGAATAGCAAGCGGTGACGGGCGCGTGTTTCGTGTTCTTTCCGTGTCAATAGCGGGCCCCGAGGCCAACTGTCTCCGACGACTTGAGGTCGTTGAGTCCAACGATGTGGCCTATGCGGCTCATCTAGAGGGTCCGGACACCTAGCCGTCCAGACTACATGTCGTTCTTCTTGCGTCCGGGCTGGCAAATTCAATTCCTGGAAGTAGGCCTTAAGAGTCCCCTACCGCGCGGCATTTCAGCTTCACTGTGACAAGCGCTATTCGACGGCAAAGATTATCCCTTGAACTGTGCCGACCCTTGCGCCCCTGGCCAATGCTTCTTGTGACGGATACCTACCGGGCAACCGCTCGACATCTAAACTCGTCTGACCAAGTTGTCTTTAATGTTTCTTCATATTTCGGTGCCGAGGACCCCACTGAATGAAATCACTGTCCGACCCCACAAAACTGAAGCCGATTGACAAGAAGGAAGGCCTGATCCAGGTCATCGTCGAGACTCCCGCGGGTAGCCGCAACAAATTTGCATTCGACCCAGATCAGGGCATCTTCGCATTGAAAAAAGTTCTTCCTGCCGGCATGGTTTTTCCGTATGACTTTGGTTTCTTACCGCAAACGATCGCTCCCGATGGAGATCCAATCGACGTGCTGCTACTGATGGACGAACCAGCCTTCCCGGGCTGTGCAGTAAAGGCTCGGCTAATTGGTGTGATTGAAGGTGAGCAGCTCGACGGAAAGGAAAAGATACGCAATGACAGACTCGTGGCCGTCGCGGAAGTTAATCACATGTACGCCAATATCCGTCGGCTGAAGGATCTCCCCGGCAAGTGGCTGGATGAAGTGCAAGACTTCTTTGTGAATTACCACGGACTTGAGGGGAAGAAGTACAAGCTGTTGGGGTGCAGGGGCGAAGAAGTTGCCTTCGGTCTGATCAAGAAAGCTCGTAAGGCGGCATAAACTCGATGTGCACCGTTATGATCCGGTTTTTGGTTGGCGGAGTTGTAGTTAGCCTGTTTGCGGCGTTGGGGGATGTTCTTCGTCCGAAAAGTTTCGCTGGGCTTTTCGGGGCCGCACCCTCCATTGCCCTCGCTACCATTGGGCTCACGATCCACCAGGAGGGAAAGGTTTATGCCGCTCTTGAGTGTCGCTCGATGATGCTCGGCGCGGTTGGTTTTTTTGTCTACGCGCTATTAGTCGCGTGGGTTCTAAGGCGATACAGGGCTGGTGCACTCATCGCCAGTCTTACCCTCCTGCCGATCTGGTTTGTTCTATCGCTTGGCCTGTGGCTCCTTTTCGAGAGACGAGCATGAAGAAGATAGAGGTCAACTTGTCCTCCCTGAAGGACACCAGGCCGCACGAATATATAGTTAGATTCCTGTTCGGCGGCGTGGCGACTGTCGTGGCAGGTCTGATTGCGAAGCGCTTCGGACCAGGCGTCGGAGGCCTTTTTCTCGCTTTCCCGGCGATCTTTCCGGCTAGCGTCAGCTTGATCGAAAGCCACGAAATAAAACGCCAGGCGGACATAGGTTCGGATGGACGAAATCGCGGCCGTATAGCTGCGAGACTTGATTCACACGGAGCCTCGCTCGGCTGTATTGGCTTGGTGGCCTTTGCCTTCGTTTTGTGGAGGTGGATGAATAGCCGGAATGCCTTGCTCCTGATTTCTATAGCAGTTATCGTCTGGCTAGCGATCGCATATGCGTTGTGGGCGATTCGTGAGAGCCGACCGGGAAGGACCCACAGACCCAGCAAAGATGAGCCCCGGCCGACTAGCTAATTTGCCCATCGACACGGCGCCACTTCGCAGCCCATGACACTTGGCCTCCTGCTGGCTTTATTAAGGGCCTGAGATTTTCGGACGCGCGGTCGCGAACCTTTAAAAGCCTCGGCGGTGCAGCGAGTCGAAACGCCGGACGCGGTGGGAAGCGCCGCGCCCGGAAAGGCTCCCCTTTTGCCCGATCGTCTATCACACGGCGGAAGTTACACCCCGCATGAAGTGAAAGATTACGGACACTACGGCTAGAATCAGAAGAATGTGGATGAAGAAAGCTGTCACATGAAAGACGAAAAATCCGCCTAACCACAGCAGCAGCAAGATAATTCCAAGACCTAGAAACATACGTTCTCCCTCCTCAAGTAATCTGCGAATTGTTTAGGGGCTCACAAGCGCGCTTCTTTGTTGAAAGCGGGCAGTTGATTAGGTGCTTGTGAAGTGGGAAGTGTTGTCTTGCCGGCTGTCCGCCGCAATGAGCCGGCTGCCGGGCCATTGATCCGCACGCGTCGTTCGCTGAGGACGATGGCACAGACAATGCCTTCACGGTTTACCACAGCGGCCCATTTCTGGTTTCCCAATCCGTTGGTTTTGTCCTCCAAAGATCGGCACCTGCGAGACTGCGCAAGGGCCGGTCGTCAGCTGCGATGGTGATTGAGCCACCGCAACAGTCCCGGGAATGGCAAACAGCAAGTCGGCGGCCAACACACTCCATCCGCCGCGTCGCAGCCGATCTACAGTTTTCCTTACGGCGACGCGCCATATCATGAAATCGGACCTGCTGCTCAAACTTCCGCTCCTGCATAGAAGCACTCCGTCTCATACCAGGCACCATTAGGACGCGTTTGTGCCGTGACGAGTTTTCTTGATTGGATCGAACGAACGCCGTGAAGTGATGAGGCACTCCAACACTCGATGCATTCTTCTCCCCCGAAGCATGCATCCAACCTCGGCAATGGAACCTTCAGGGCGGGATGGTGTCCGCACTTCTCGTTAGCTCAGGAGCGACTTATGTCTGCTGTCGACACCCAGAACCAGTACGACAAGAAAGATGCAATACCCCAGACCCAAATTCGAGGAGCAAACGCAATCCGCACCGGGAGTAGCTCGGGAGATGACCCCAAAGCCCGATCATCGAGAGAAAACCTATCGGGGCTTTGGCCGCTTGGCAGGCCGCAAGGCTCTGATCACCGGAGTTGACCCTGGGTATCGGTCGCGCCGCGGCGATTGCTTTCGCTCGAGAAGGTGCCGACATTGTTTTGAACTATCTGCCAAGCGAGACGCCGGATGCTGCAGAAGTAGTCAGGTTGATCGAAGATGCAGGCCGAAAGGCACATCCCGTGCCCGGCGATGTGAGCGATGAGAGCTTTTGCCTCCAGTTGATCGGGAGAAGTGTGACGCCGCTAGGGGGAATCGATATCCTGGTGAACTTCGCCGGCGCCCAGAAGGCTCAAGAACATATCGAAGACCTGACGACCGAACAATTCGACCATACTTTCAAGACCAACGTTACGGATGGCTTCTATTCTTAATGCGTTGCTTCCCTCGGTGCATTAAGAAGGGCTGCGATTGAGAATCTAGAAGCAGCGATTCGGACTACACATTTGTGGGGAACGTCGCAGCAATCGGTCAACCGCATTACCCGTAATGAGTAGCTCAGCGTCAGCCTGAAACCAGCCGCCAACGCAATCATCATGAGATGCACTTCCCTCTCAGCCGGTGACCACTTCATGTCACGCATCGCATTGCCCGTGAATGGGGTGAGCTCGTCATGCTCCGGTCCCTCCCATTCGGCAGGACGTCTCAAGATTCTTACTGAGTTCTTCGGTGGGCACGATCTCTTCGGTCGGTTGGGTCATGGACGGGAGATCCACGAGCAGTTCTTGTCGTTTGAAGAGCAGAAGAAGCATCTTGCCAAGCTGCACGACGTGTATATGGTCGATTTGCCTACGTTCGATCATTCGCGCCTCCTTTAGTGCGTGCCTCAGCGTACTTTGCAGGCTCGCAACAGGGCCCAGCGCAAACCCGCGTAATCGCGCCGCTTGCATCGCTGGCACCTAACCGGATATTGAAGAAGTAGAAGCCGCTCGACGTCTTTCCAGCGGACTCTGGACAGGCGCAACCTTGAAGAAGAACACTCGCGGCAGGTCACAAAAATCACCATCTTGCTGACTGAGCGACATCGGCTGCAATACCGGCGAAACTCGCTTCAAGTCGTAGTTGTTAAAGATGAACGAATGGTACGTCAGGATGCCTTGTACCCTGTCCATTTTGGCCGACGTCCTGGCGGCAACCTCGCCCAATCGATAAATATCCGGCGTCATACGTTGGCATGTCTTCTCCGTAAGCCCATGGCTGATTCGCTTGAATTCAGGGTAACTCATGTCCAGCGCGGCTCGGTCGTCGGCATTTTCTGTGCAGTTCTGTACTGCGTTCCAATACGCTGTGAAGTTGTGGCATGATGTCTGGAAACTTTATGTTTGGCGGTCGCTGAGCAAGCGCTTCGGTCTGGCGTCACGTCCAACCTTTCCGCGCTCGTATCTGTGAACCAGGACCCACAATGCGACCACGATCACCGCTGATGCGAGGAATATCAATCCGGTGCGGCCCATGAGATGAATAAGCCAAGATAGTCTGTCTCCAAAGAAGTAGCCGATACAGCAGATCAGGCCGACCCAACAGGCGGCACCCAGGATGTCGAAGACGAAGAAGCGCGGCCAGCTCATAAGGAGTGAACCCGCAACCAGACCGTTCAGCACTCGTACGCCTGCGATGAATCGTGCGCAGAACACTCCCAAGGCCCCGTGCCTGCTAATGAAGTCCCGACCTCGCTGAATGCTTTCAGGGCGAATGTGAAGCTTTCTACCATAGCGATCGAGCAGAGCCCGTCCACCCGAGCGCCCCATGTAAAACCCTATGTTATCGCCGGCAGACGTAGTACAGAACGCGACAAGCGCGACCCATCCAATGTTCAGCCCGGTCGGACGCGACGCGAGCGCGCTCGCGATAAGAAGCAGCGTCTCTCCGGGCAAGGGGATGCCAGCGCCCTCGGCTAGGAGGCCGACAAACACCGCCAAGTACCCATACTGAATAAAGATATGAGTAAGGCGACCAAGAGAAACGAGGTGCATAACTTCTCAGATGCCAATTTGCAATCCGCCGCGGTCCACTCCTGTAGGGCACCTTGCACAAACTGACTCCAAAGACACGGGTGCGCGGGGCTCCCGAGCACCCGCGAGGCACAGTTTTCTTAGCCGGCTGTACTTCCGACCTTCCGCCGTAGGAGTGAGGTCATGTTCGAAGTTGCCTAGCAACCGCTCTTTGCCCTTGATACAGCTCTCATCGAAGCGCTAGATAGCAACCCGCAAGCTTCTCCGCAAAAATGCCCTTTATCTTTACATCCATTGTGGGAGAGGGACAGATCTTAAGGTCGAGTTCAATATTGCAGAGAGGGTTCCACCCCATGAGTAAACTAATCTGTGCCATATCTGCTCTGCCCGACGTGCTGGAGCAAAAGATCAGTACCGGGCGCTCCCGTACGGCGGCGGTAGGCTCATGCAATAGCGGTAACGAGAGGCCAGGATTTACGACGTACCACCTTGCCGTACTGCTCTTCTGAGCAAATAGAACCCGCAGCACCCCGTCTAGCCAGGATTCGCCAGATTTTCGTTCAGAGTCCTCGCACCAGCCCTATGCGTTGGGAGAATGGAAATCCTACCGGATTTAGGGGTCTGTGGGAGCAGGGTCAACCTGCATTTCGTTTTCCACCGCTCCCAGCACTGCCGTAAGATTTCAACCGTGGTCCATTTCAAAACGACCATTCCGCTCTATCAGAGCTGGAACCTTGAAATTAGATAGGAAGGAGACGGTTGAAGAACGACCGATAGCGCCTCAGCACCTGCCGTAGTTCCTCTGTCGAAACATCGCCCCCAGTGTCCCATTGCCTCTCTAGATCTGCGCGTGCCGTTGAAAACTCTTCAGCAAGTCGCTTTACCATGTTTGCCACCAAACCATCCGCCTGTTCTACAGCCAGCCTCGGCTCATCGACGAACGAAGCCTGAACCTGGTCCCACCGCGATCGAAATCCTTGCAGTTCCTCACCAGGGAATAAAGGGCCATCCGCCATGTCCTCTTTTTTCTGCGCCACAGGGGCGCCCTTAGGCGAAATGGGGCGCTCGTCGGTGTCCTGTATAACCGCAGCGGCACTCTCAGAGCTATTAGAGCGCTCGTCGATTACCGCTGATCGATATTCCCTACTTCTTTGTGGGTTCGCAATATCCGCCGTTGTCAATTCTTGATCGTTACGAAGCTCGTTCATGGGAAACTCCTATCTTTTCGGTTTTGGGTAGATCGAGCAACTCGTCAAACAGCGACCTGAAGTAAACCATGGCCTGCCGTAGGTCTTCGGTGCCGGCTTGTCCTCTACTGCGGCGCACGACGATGCTCCGGGCAGATCGATAATTTTGCACAACTCCCGGGTAATTCACGGAGACATCCGCGGCTCGCTGCTCAAAATCCCCCATGGGGTAGCCGCGTGAAGCCATCACGTCTGTTACCAACTTATCGGCGTTGCCGACTGCTAAGGAAGGATCGTCGACGAACTGCTTTTGCACCTGCGTCCACTCCAGGACGTATCTTTCCCGATCATCACGAGTTAAAGGGTGAATGGCAAACTTCTTTACTCGCTGCTCTCTCTCAGCCAGAATTGTTTCTGCGCGTTGAGCTCCCTGTTCTTTTACGGTCCGATCGTATTCCGGGCCGAAATGCTGCTTCAAGCGGTCGCTCTTGCGTTTGCGAAGTAAGAGCAACGTTACGATCAAAATGATCGCAACTAACGCAATGACTACCAAAACCATGAGTCTTGTATCCATCGCTTTCTCTCCCGTTCACTCAGATGCCGAGATGAGTTCGGCCGATGCCAGGGAGCAGCAAGCCCGAAAATCAGGCATCAGACGAAAGCGTAACCCATGAAGAAGCGCCGTACCGCAACCCAGTGTTTGCCGTTACTGCATAACGATATGAGTATGGCGACCAAGAGAAATGAGGTGCATTCCTCGTCAGATGCCAATTTGCGAGTCGCCGCGGGTTCTTCTGTAGGGCACCCTGCAGACTACCCTGACTTCAAGGCACTGGTGCGCGAGGCTCTCGATCACCTGCGAGATGCGAGTTGTCCTAGCCGGCTGTACCTCCGACCTTCTGCCTTAGGAATGAGGTTATCTTCGAACTTTTGACACAACGCCTGACGAACTCAGGAACCACGCCTTCGCACTTTGCTGGCGCGGTCTCAGCGTTATAAAATGCAATCGCAGAATACCCGCGGGTTCGCAATATTGTGCGCGGTGTATCGGCGATGGACTTGTCCAACCGCGGCTTTCAGTAATAGCTCTTAGCGGCTGGGCCTCGTCGAACTCGAACCCCAATCGACTGCAAAAGCATCTTCTAGTAGCCGGCATACACAGGCCACCACGTGGTTACCAGGAGACACTAAAGTTCCCCGTTCCGCACGGGGTGTGCCTTTGCTTTTAGACAGTCAGAAAGGGGGGCTTGCCCAAAGATCACAAACCTCTTCTCACCAGCGAGCAAACTCCGGGCGAGATCATGCATCAACTTACCGGGCCTTCTGGGGGCAGGCCCTGCCTTTGGTCCTCGTTGTGTGGGAGCGATCTCTTTCGGAAGGACGGCTGCACGCACGAGTCGAGTTCAGCAAATCGCCAGGCAGGTTCACTGCACCGACGCACGTTTTTGAAACCCAATGCCCATCGCTGGAAAACCCCGCTGCCGAGCGCTCGCTGGTAGGTAGGTTAGCTTTCTTTCGAAGTAGTCAGTCTAAAACGAATTGCGGCCGCGAATCGGAGGTCATGTTTATGAACGTAGCTCCTGATTCCAGGCGAAAACGTCGGCCTTATTTCATTCGATCACTTGTTCGCCGAGTCCCTTGCTCTTGCGCTTATTGGCGTGACGCTTATGTCTATGTTCTGGCCTTTCCGCTATCCCCCGCGGGTTATGGAACATACTCACTCTTGGGTGCAGACTTGAGCAAGCTGCCCGGAGTTTCTGGTACCGCAGCAGCGGACGGGCGGTACAGCGGTACATTTTCACAGATCGATGTACTCGGCAAAGCAGGTCTCAACCGAGGTGTCTCATCTTTCGCAGTTACCCGCAAATCGTTGTTGAGTTGGCTTAACTCCACGTTGTAACCGCGGAGCTCGTCGTTCAGTGTGTTTAACTCTTCATTTGCAGACTGAAGCTCTTCCTTCGAAGTTTCGAGTTCCTCGTTCGTACTTTGCAATTCCTCGTTGGCGGAGAGGATTTCTTCGTTCGCCGATTGGAACTCTTCCTTCAGGGCGTCTTCCGACTCAATGGCGGAACGCAGAGCATCCTGCGCATCGGTAAGCTCCGCACTTAGCCTCTTGGACTCCTGCCTATTCCTCTTTTCTCCCATCCTCCCACGCCGCGAAACCCCTCTGGGGTCCTGAATCCACCGCTGGGTTACATCCTCGAACAGGATCAGGAAAAAACGGTTCTCGACCGAGTCTTTGGTCCCCAAGGGCGAGACCGACGGGTTCAAGACCCGGTTGTGTCCATTGGCTTTAAAAAACACGCCATCCTTCTTGACCTTTGCGTCCTTTTTGATGGCCGCGCTGATCGTCCTGCTACTCAGCACGTGAAAGAATCTGTTACTGAAACATACAACACAAACACGCGTTGATCTCTTCCAACAGATCGACACTATCGCGCGTAGATCACACTCGAGGTTTATCCATGGGACTCTTAACCAAAAATGACTTTCCGAGCCTGCAGGCTCTCTACACCGCACAACTTCGCTATCTTCTCTCTACGGAGAACCAAATATTAAAGGGGCTTGCGGACATGATTGAGCATGCGGATGATGAACAGCTCAAGCAAGCGTTTCAATCGCACCGTCAGGAAACCGAGGTTCACGTTTCAAGGCTGGAGCAGCTAATCGGTGATGTAGATAATGACGTAGACGACAAGAAAGATCCCATTCTGACCGCCATTGCCGGATCCGGCAAGAACATCACCAAAGAAACAGATTCAGGTCCGATCCGCGACGCTGGTTTGATCGCTACTGCTCAGAAAATCGAGCATTACGAGATAGCTTCTTACGGAAGCGCTCGTGACTGGGCAACGCACCTCGGATTGACCGACCATGCTGCAACCCTTCAGGCCACATTGGACGAAGAAAAGCATGCTGATGTTCTTCTTTCGCAAATCTCCCAGCGCGCCAACAGAGATGCTTCTACAGTTGCCGCCTAACCATCACTCAATCCGGTCCGTCCTCCATCATTAAGGGCGGATCGGACCGCCCATAACCCGCAAACCCCCGCCTTGCACGTCCACCACATCCCAGCGCGTCTCCGAGCCTCTGCGCATAAACTCGAGCGACAGCCGGCTAGACCCAATCCGCAAATCCTCAATCCGCAGCCGCTGCACAAACGGAGGCAAGTGCGGCTGGTCGATCACCAACTCTCCCGCCTGCGCCCGAGGCCGCAGACCGAGCAGTCCCGTAAGCAATAGGAATGGCGCGCCCGAGGCCCAGGCCTGTGGCGAGCACGAAACCGGGTAGTGCACCGGCTCGCCACTCAGTTGCCGCCCGATGCCGCACATCAGCTCCGGCAGCCGGTACTTACGGTAGTGGAGAGCGGCGTCGTACAACGCCTGGAACAATATGGAAGCCTCCTGCCGCAAGCCATAGCGGGCCATGCCATAACCAATCATCGACGTATCGTGCGGCCAAACGGACCCGCAGTGGTAGCTCATCGGGTTGTGGTACTGCTCCGCGGAAGAAAGCGTGCGAACCCCCCATCCAGAAAATAGCTCTTTGCTCATGAGTTTTGCCGTCACCTGGCGTCCGCGTTCTGCGCTGATCGCGCCGCAAAACAACAGGTGTCCCGGGTTCGACCCGTCTACCCGCAGCGCGCTCTTATCCTTGTCCAGCGCCATCGCGTAGTAGCGCCGATCGTCCAGCCAGAATCGCTGTTCGAGCAGATCGCGCAGCTCCGCCGATCGCTTTGCCGCCTCGGCTGCGAGCGCGGGTTCACCCATCGCTGTAAGCAACTCTGCGGCGCCCGCTAGTCCCCGCACAGCGTAGCCCTGCACCTCTACCAGCGCGATCGGGGGCTGCGCGATGCGTCCATCACTGTGGCGATTCGCGTCCCCGGAGTCCTTCCACCCTTGGTTGAACAGACCTTTCGGGTTGCGCCGGCAGTACTCGATCAGGCCGTCGCCGTCCAGGTCGCCATATTGCAGCAGCCAGCGCGCCGCGGCCTTCAGTGCATCCTTCAAAGCCAGCAGCAGCACCAGGTCCGCCGTCCAACAAAAATACTCATGCAACAGGATCAGGAACAACGGCGTGGCATCGACCGACCCATACGACCGGCCAAACGCCACCTCGTTGGTGGCAGTCATTTCTCCCGAGCGCCGCTCATGCAGAATCTTCCCTGGATCTTCATCCCGCTCATCATTCGAGACCGTGCCCTGGTAGCTGGCGAGTACACGCAGAGTATCCCGCGCCAGGTCCGGATCCAGCAGCAGCGTCTGGTAGCTGCTGATGAGGGAGTCTCGGCCGAACAAAGCCGCGAACCATGGTACGCCCGCCGCTACCGCCACTCCCTGGCTCTCGCGAATGCGCAGTGCGAAGAAGTCTTCGACCGAGGTTTGAAGCAGGGAGTCAAAAATCTTATTATCCGAGTGCAGGCGGGTGCACTGCGCCCTCCACTCCATATGGCGCGTATGGGATCGGTGCCGCTCCTCTTCCCGGGCTGCAACCGGGTCCTCCTCAACCAACCTGGAAATTCCCCTGTCATGCGAGAGCGGTCACTGCCATAGCCACTGTGACCGTCAGGTAGATCTGTCCGTGCGGCGGAAGGTCCAGCTCCCATCGCCCGCAAGTCCCCTCTAGCAATTGCGGCTGTGGCGCAAAACCAATCTCGGTAGATCGAATACGGTCATCCAATCCCTCGTAGCGGAAGCGGACCCGGGCACGCTCCACGAGCGGCCGAGTGTATCGCCCGCTCTTGCCCCGCAGTAAACCTCGCACCTGGAAGATGTCCATGAAGTCTGCAGAGAAAAACAGCTCAACCGTCAGCTTTACGTTGGTGTGATGAAAGTTCTGAAACGTCAGCGTGTCAAATAGCCGGTCCCGTCCCAACAGGAACTCCCGATCGATAAAAATCGTATTGATGGGCAGATCCAGGTCGGTGCCCGCTACCGCGCCGCCGCGCACCGTCAGACCCACGCGCGCGAGATCGGCGCCTGTGCTGTTGCAGGACAGCAGTGCCGGCGCCTGCCCATTGGTGCGTAGCTCATAGTGACTTAGAAAGCGAGTGTCCTGAAAGAACAGGCCGATGCTCGGCGATCCCGGCGGTACCAAGGCGCCTTCCTCTGAAGCCGCAAAAAAAGTGGACCCATGGATAAGCGCCAGTAGACCGGACGAACCAAGCGGCGGCTCCGGGTAGGCCACCTTGGGCTCCGGCGGCGGATCCACGTAGTTGGCCGGAAACTTAACCGGTGTGGAATTGTTCAAGCAGCTTCCTCGTCGCGCTCGACGGGCGAGAGCCCGCCGTTGAGTATGCTCATGTAAAGCTGGTGGTACTGGCGCGCCATGGCCATCGCCGAGAAATGCCTTTCTGCATAAGTCGCGAATGGCCCGCGCATCGAAGCGATCTTCTCTCAGCGCCCGCACGGCATCTTCCACATCCTGACAGATCGTGCCCGAAATCCCGTCGGCTACTATCTCTTCCACCGCGCCTCCAGGAAACGCGATGACCGGTGTGCCGCAAGCCATCGCTTCGACCATTACCAGGCCAAATGGCTCTTCCCATTCGATGGGGAACAACAGCGCCGTCGCTCGGCTCAGCAGATCGTTCTTCATGGAAAAGTCCGCCTCGCCCAAAAACTCCACGTTTCGTCCATCCACGTAAGGGCGTACCTGCGTGTCGTAGTGGCCCTGGAAGATCGGCTGCACCTCTCCCGCAATCTTCAACGGCATACCCAACTGCTTGGCGATCGCAATCGCATGGTGCGTTCCCTTGATGGGGCAGATCCGCCCCAGGAAGCACAGGTAGGGTTCTTTCTCCGCCGTAAAGCGGTACCGCGAGAGATCGAGTCCGTGGTGAATCACCTTGGAGACTACCGTCGGATGCAGGGCTGCCTGGTGATGGCTAATCGAGACGTAAGTAACTGTCTTATACCGCTCGTATAAATCGGTGATCGAGGGTTCGCAAGGATGATGCAGGGTACAAACGAACGGCAGCGGGCTCAGGCGGGAGAACGGAACCGCGAGAGCATTGCTCACGTGCAACTAGGTCACACCCCTCCGCAGCATCCTTGATCGACCAGGAGATGTGGTCGAGGTCCTTCGTCAAGCCCGACATCTCTGCGGGGAGTGGCCAGTCCTGCTTGGGATAAACCCAGCGTACGTCGGCTCTCACTGTAGACTCGCCGTTCGCGTACACACTCACATGCACATTCAGCCGCCGGAGGCTCTCCGCAAGATTGGCAACAAACAACTCTGTTCCGCCATAACGGGTAGGAGGAACCGGGATAAAGGGCGAAGCAATCAGGCCGATACGCATACATACTCCAACATCTGGAAATCCGCTCTTGGCCAATATAGATGCGCCCGGGAACCCAAAAGGTCGGCTGGGAACTTCCTGGGCGTCTCCTTACCCTGCAACCCCGTTTCGACCGGGCGCCAAGCGCTGTTTTCGAGCCTGCGTATCTACTCCGGTAAAGTGTCAGCCTCTCCAACCCGCCATCGATCTTTGCATCATAATAATCATGCCGATCGAACTTGAGCGGCTCGAAAAGCCGATCCACAAGCTAAGAAGAAGCTTAAAGCACTGGCCGTCGGACCCACCCGTTGAAATGGTGCACAAGCTCCGCACCCAGACTCGGCGCCTGGAAGCGATCTTAAACTCGTTCATGCTTGACCACGAGCCGGAAATGAGGCGCCTGCTTAAAGGCGATGAAGCCTGTCCGCAAAGCGGCAGGCGCTGTGCGCGATATGGATGTGTTGGTCGCCGACGCACTCACGTTGCCCAAGGCCGCCAAGAATGAATCGATCGTTCGCCTGGTGGAGCATTTGGGCAGCTTGCGCGATAAAAACTCCGGCAAATTGCGGGAGATCATAGCCGTTCAGCGTAAGGAGGCACGCCGCCATCTCAAGCAATGCGTCCGACTAGTGCGCAGCGGATTCTCAAACAAAAAGTTACAGAACATGCAGGCGCTCGCCTGCGGTAGCCGTTGGTGTAGCCACCAAGCTCGCCACCAGCCTTCGTTGGTGGCCGCGGCTGAACCAAGGCAACATTCATGAATTTCGCAAACAGGTGAAGAAGCTGCGCTACATCCTGCAAATGGCTGAGAGCCCAGGCGCGTCCTCCAATCGAGCCCCAGACGCAGCCTGGCTCAACTCTCTTGGTAAAGTCAAAGACCAAATCGGCGACTGGCATGACTGGTGTGAGCTTGAACAGATAGCCCACGAAGTGCTTAACAAGAAGGATGACGGAGCAACGCTCAAGCAGATTGCAGAAACCGTGAACAACAGGTTCGAGCAGGCTGTGGCTACGGCCAACAAAATGCGGGCGCGCTATCTGTCTGGCGGTGCCGCAGGCAAGCGAGGCCAGATAAACGATTCCGTCGTCAAGACGGCAGCGAGGCTTGCAGGATGAAATCGGGAGGAGAAGTGAAGCGGGTGAATGCGGCGGGCGCTGAGGACGTACATATTGTCCCGGTAGTCATAGAGACGCCGCGCGGTAGCCGCAACAAATATAAGCTGGATGAAAAGAGCGGTCGCTTCAAGCTCTCCAAGATCATGCCCGAGGGCATGGTCTTTCCGTTTGACTTCGGCTTCTTTCCTGGGACGCGCGCTGAAGATGGCGATCCCCTTGATGTGCTGGTGCTTTGCGAGGAGCCAACCTTTCCCGGTTGCCAAATCGATTGCCGGCTCGCGGGTGTGCTGCTGGCGCGCCAGGTAGACAAGGGTGATACGCGAGAGCAAGCGCAATGACCGCATCATCGGGATCGCTCAGGCCTCGGTACTCTTCGCCGAGGTTAGGGAACTGGCGGATCTGCCTTCTGTTCTGCTGCAGCAAGTCGAAGATTTCTTTGTCAATTACCAAAAGGTGCGTGAGGTCGAAGTAACACCACTGGGCCGCAAGGGACCGGAATCGGCAAAGCGCATACTCGAGGCAGCTGCATCTTAGCCCGTTTCACAGGTCGCACCGCGCACGTCCCATGGAAAGCCTGAGGTTTCATGTCCGTCAAGCTATCCATCAACGTCTCAATTCAAATAGCTTGACCTCGTCGGGCGAGCCGCGAAACGCTTTGCCGGCGGTTGACTGATCGGCCTTCCAAAAGTTGGTTCGCCCTCGGCTCATCGGGAACGTAAAGTGGCTTTCGCTGTTAAAGAGCTTGATCTTTCCGTCTACAATCGCCGATTGCCCGAAGCGGATCGTGAGGAGCGACGGTGACTCCGTCCGTTCGATACGTTCGTACTTGACGTCAATCGTGCCGTCCCCGATCGCCGCTCCACTTTGGCGACCGGCCTGCGTCCGAACACTCCGCATAAATCGAGCAGTATGATCAAGGAAAAGATGACCCAAACAAAATTCTCGAAGCGCCACCACTTGCGCTGAAAAATCAAGGTCCTCTCCAACCTCAACCTCATTGTTGACCTTGGAAATGGATTCTTCCACCGGTTGGGAGAATGACTTGGCCGCCATCCTGCTTTCTAAGCCTTTCGAGGAGTTGCTTGCATGGGAGAAATACTGATCTCTCCGTTGCGCTCTAATACCGCACGGTCCGCCTGCTCCAGAGTCTTGAGCCCCGAATCTCGGGCCGAGACCATCACGTCGTCGTCGCTGATGCGCATATGGCGAAGCGTGTGGGTGCGCCAGGCTTTGTGCTCCAGGAGAATCAGCGGTGTTCCATCCACTAGACGTGCCAGGCGCTGCGACCTTGAACGCGCCCAGGCAAGCGTGTAATGAGCGAATCCGATGCTGATGATCTGGCATATAGCGTTGGTGAACGAGACTTCGTCTCCAACCATCGCTGTCAGTGCCGAGGCCTCCGATGAAGAGATGAGTACGAACTCGAAAGGGGGTCATCTGCTTTCCTGGACGCCTGCCAACGACGCGAACGACAAAACCAGGAAGAAGTAACCAAGGAATGCGCGCCACGGCTGCCATAAAGCGAAACCTCGAATCGACTCAGTCCCGAAGGGACTCAACGTTTTGATTGCACTTTCGGAAAATTGGCAAACACAGACGACAGGAGCTCCCGTTTAAGCTGCTTTGCGTTAAATCCATGGATCAATGACAATTTTAGTAGCCCGATCTTCCTTATCCCGCCACACCTTATACATATCTGGTGCTTCGTCGAGCGAAATACGATGCGAAATGATCTAGCTCGGATCGATCTGTCCTTTTTCAATCCGCTCGAGCAACGGCTTCATGTAGTTGTGCATGTTCGTCTGCCCCATCTTCATGGTGATGCCCTTGCCAAACGCGGCGCCGAGGGGCACTTTGTCGAGCATCCCTCCATACACGCCCGGAATAGAGGGGGTTTCGCCCTTGCGCACCGCCTGAATCGCCTGGCGCAAGACAGCCGGCCGATCGGTCTCGAGCAGAAGCGCGTTCTTCACCGAGTCGTATGCCCCCTGTAAATCTCCAGTGTGCGATTCCAGACCTACAGCGTCGATACAGGCATCGGGACCGATTCCGCCGGTGAGGTCTTTGAGCGCGGTCAGCACACTGACACCTTCGTGAGAGTAGTCGACGGTGACGGCGCCAACCGAGCGCGCCATCTCAAGCCGCTCAGGAATTCTATCGATCGCGATGACCTGTCCTGCACCCAGCATAAAGGCGCTGGCAATGGCGAATTGGCCGACAGGCCCACAACCCCCAGACTGCCACCGTGTCGCCCTCCTGGATCTGCGCGTTTTCCGCCGCCGTATAGCCCAGTAGGGAAGGTGCTGAGAGAACAGGACTTTGTTGTCTGCAGATCGGTCTCGAGTTTTAGTGGACCCGAGCGTTCGCGAAGGACCCCTTGGAGCATACTGGCCTTCGCCCGCCCGCATCCCCGCCCATCAGGTGCGGATAGCCGAAGAGACCGGAGCCTGAATATCCATAGGCGGCTTCCATCAGGTGGACGTTGGGTGTGCGAGAGTTACGTCTGTTACCTGTGGTGCAGGTTAGCGACAGCCGTCTCCGCGGGGCATTCTGTGGCGTCTTGATCATGCATCTCCCCCACAATCCAGCTCGGGTAAGCGATCCCCTGGTTCGCGACGATCCAGCCGGTAAAGATGACGCTCGCCGCCCGTCACGTCACTCGGGTGAAGGTGATCCCTCGGTTCGCCATCACGACATATCGTCATCGGTGCCTCCGCTGGCGGCCTTGAGGCGATCAGCCAGATGTTACGGTTCGATGCCGCACGATGTGGATGCGGCAATCCTGATCGTCTTCCGCACGAGCGAAATTCGGGCAGGGAGTTTCCTACCCCGAATTCTTGAACGAACAGCAAACTGCCACGTCTGCCATCCCGCCGATTGGGACCTTAT
>CAWEZM010000023.1:0-382170 GCA_963813475.1 uncultured Acidobacteriaceae bacterium
GCCACCGGGAGAGTCTGACCTCGCTGGTCCACGAGATGCAGAAGTGTCTGGCCCATCGTCCCCATTTCCAAACCCCAAAAAAATTAACGGGATGTGTCAAAAAAAGCCATCTCAGCGCAGCTTAGGTAGTAGAAGCACTTCAGCGGTGCAATCGTTTAAAAAACGCTGGCTTGAACCAATTTGTTGCTCATCCCCAGGCCGACCTAACGGATCGTATGCGTCCATACATGCAATTGCTTGTATATCCTACTACGATTACAGGAGAATCATGGGGGTCTTGCTGGAACGCAAAACGCAGGTAATCTTCGTCACCGCGTCGTCGGTGGAACAGAATGGTAAGGCTCGTGAGGTTATCGTTGAGAGCCGGCCACAATATGCCGTCGTTCAGCTCAATGGGTCCAAGGAGAAATATCCCATTGGCCGCGGCCTGGGAGATGATTTATGAGCTCGCCAAGGAGTGGCATACGGAGAATCTCCGCCTGGAAGCCCAAGCTCAGAGGCAAACTGGACGGATTCGGCCCAAGAAAAATCTGAAATGACAGGGGCTGCGCTATTCGTTTTTCGGCGATTTCTTTGCCGCACGCTTTGCAGGTTTTGCGGAGGAACTTGTCGCAGGGACAACCTCTGCGGCCCTCTTCTTGGCCCATCGCGCTCCTACTATTTTGCGCGCCTGGGCGCTCCGCTCCTCGGGAGTCAGCTTTGCCCAGCGGGCCTTACCTCCGTCAGATTGGATCATCTTCAAATGTTCACGAACCGTCAGATCTTTCTTGTCTTTGTTGAGCATTTCCTTTACCGCAGGCAGGGAATGTCGCAAATATACCGGAATCAGTTTCCAGCATCTGAGAAATAATGGCCCGAGCTAGCGTAGAGGAGCTGCTACGCTGTTTTCTTGTTGAGCCTGGGCGCTTGATCCAGGCGCACGACGAGATCTTCAGCACGCAGATGCGTGTAGCGTTTCAGCATTTGCATGCTCTTGTGCCCGCTGATTGCGGAAACCTCTTGGTCGGAGAACCCTGCCTCAACAAATCGACTCACGGCTTCATGTCGCAGGTCGTGAAAGCGAAAATCCTTCAGTCCTTGCATTTTCTTGATGGCCTGCCACATCCTGTCGAACTGGTAAGGTCTCCGAACACCATCACGACCAGGTGCTCCGAAGAAGATTAGATCTGTATCTTTAGGCCGCTCGGGATTCGCAATCGCCTTGCTGAACACTTCTACAGCGCGAAGAGTTAGGGGCACTGTGCGTGGTTGAGTATTCTTCGTCTTTAGCAGTCGGACAATGCGGCGTTTGATATCTACCTGTGATTTGTGGAGGCTCAATGTCTCTGACCATCGCATACCAGTTTCGAGAGCGATTCGGACGATCCAACCCATCATCGGATTCGAGTGCTGATCGACTGCAGTCAGCAGGCGAGATTCCTCATCCGGCGATAGTCTACGATTTCGTCCAGCCCCAGGTGCAGGACGCCTGATATTTGTGACCGGATTGGATGGCAAGTTAACGCCCCACTCTTTGATCGCAGTCGTCAGCAGGTGACCAAGAAGAGCCAGATCGAGACGAACGGTACTGTTGGATCGTGGGAGCGCGTTTCCGCTCGCATCCTTACGATCTTCCCCTGCCAAACGCATATCCCGGAATTGAGCAACGACCTCAGGCGTCAGGGATGTAAGGGAATATCTTCCCAGATGTTTCACAATTATCTTGGACCGCTTTTGGTCGGCCACCTGTGTTGTGGGCCGCTTTGACGGCACCACATCGGACAGATAGCGCTTCATAGCGACCGCAACGGTCATTCGATCGCCAGGAGCCCGCTGGATGAATGCCCCCCGGACCATGTCGTCTTCGGTACGACGAGCCCAGTCTCCGGCGTCTCGCTGGGTCCGAAACGTCTTGACCGTCATCGGCCAACCGGCCCTGCGTATGATCGCCTTCCACTTGCCTGATGGGGTTTTTACGAGAGTAGCCATCGGGGTCTCCAGAGAGTGCGTTTGTAGCTTGTTTGTACTCGCACTGTACCTGAAATTGTACCCGAACAGCAATGTACTACTCAATAATCGAAATTACCGAGACTCAACCCAATCCTAGAATTACGTCTACTTTACTCATTTTATTAGGTTTATCTTTGAAATTTTATGGTGCCGGGAGGGGGGGTCGAACCCCCACGAGGTTGCCCTCGGCGGATTTTGAGTCCGCTGCGTCTGCCAGTTCCGCCATCCCGGCTCGGAGACTGCACCTAGTTTAACCCGGGCACAGTATACCTGCACCTCTCGTGGCTATCGACTCTCAAGCTATAGGTGGGCTCCTCCCAAATTCGCTACAACCCCACCTTGGTTGCCGCGACCGCAGATCTCTTCACCGTTTTCCGCGGCTTTTACAGCGTCAATTGTGCCCGCGATCGAATCGCCTTGTACGGGCACTTGCGTTCGAACTCGGCGAAGTTGACTTTGATCCCCAGACCCGGAGCATCCGGCAATCGAACCCGGCCATCCTTTTGCGTTGGGTAGCTGCCTTCGGTCATCTCGCGGAACAAGTCGTTATCCGCGCCTTCACATTCGTGAATCACGAAATTCCGACACACCGCCATAGTGGACATCGACGCCATGTGGGCTATCGGTCCGCTGCATTGATGCGGCGCCACTTCTACCCCATACACCTCCGCCATGTTGGCGATCTTGCGCAACTCCGTCACCCCGCCCGCATGCATCACATCGGGTTGGATAATCGCCGCCCCTTTAACGTCCAGCAGCTGTTTGAACTCAAAACGCGAAAACAACCCCTCGCCAGTGGCGATGGGAACCGGGCTCTTCGCCGCCACCTCGCCCAACCCTGCGGGATTCTCGCGCAAAGTCGGCTCCTCCATAAATAGCGGATGATAGGGCGCAATCGCGTTGGCAAACTGAATCGCCGAGCGCACCGTAAATGTCTCCGCACATTCGAGCGCAATGTCCACCTGCGACCCAAAGACCTTGCGAATCGCGGCCAATTCCGCGACGTCACGATCGATGCGCTCGAGTTCCGAGTCCGCCTGGGGCAGCGTGTACTTGACCGCGGTCCAGCCTTGCTCGCGCGTGCGCGCAGCCAGGTCGGTGACCGCAGCGATATCGCGCTTCCCGGGAGGAATCGATGCATCCCAGTGGGTGAAGTAAACACGCAAGTTGTTCTGGATCGGGCCACCGAGCAGCGCGTACAAAGGCACTCCCAAACGCTTGGCTTCAATATCCCAAAGCGCCATGTCGATGGCCGAGAGCCCGGTCATCAAAGCCGGCCCGTTACGCCAGCGCGTGGCCACATAGTAGACGCGATCCCAGTGTGCTTCCGGACCAGCGGGATCGAGCCCCACATACTCCGGCTCCAGCCAGCGGAGCACCGACTCGGCTATGTCGGTGCGGCTCTCAAGCGTCGCCTCTCCCAGTCCGGTGATACCCGCATCGGTGTGCACCTCGACAAACATCAGATCGCGCCAGCGCACAGAAACCTTGTGGATCGCAAAGCCGGTGATTTTGACCTTTCCCAGCGGGGCCGCCGCCTGGAACGCCGAGGCCAATGGAACGGCTGCGAGACTCTTAATCAGGGATCTTCTGTTCACAGTGCGAAATCATATCTCACCGAGACGGCTCTCCCAGTCGTCGAGAAACGCGTTATCTTGGGAAGGCTTCGATCGTTTCTCCGGAGGAACAGCGAATGGGACACAAATATGCCAATATCCTCGAAACCGTCGGCAACACACCGGTGGTCAAGATCAATAAGCTGGCTCCGTCCGGCGTAAACCTCTTTGTCAAAATCGAGGCCTTCAACCCTCTCGGTTCGGTCAAGGATCGTCTTGCCCTGGGCGTGATTGAGGATGCCGAGAAGACCGGGAAGCTCAAGCCGGGCCAGACGGTGATCGAGGCGACCAGCGGCAATACGGGCATCGGTCTGGCCATGGTATGCGCCCAGAAGGGGTATCCGCTCGTGGTTACTATGGCGGAGACCTTCAGCATCGAGCGGCGCAAGCTGATGCGATTCCTGGGAGCCAAGGTTGTGATTACCCCCGCGGCGGGGAGAGGTTTCGGCATGGTCGCCAAGGCGGTAGAACTGGCTAAAGCGCATGGCTGGTTTCTCACGCGACAGTTCGAAAATGAAGCCAACGCCGACATGCACTCCCGAACCACGGCAAGAGAGATATTGGACGACTTCCAAGGCGAGCGGCTCGACTACTGGGTGACTGGCTTTGGCACCGGCGGAACGCTGAAGGGTGTATCGCGCGTACTTGCCAAAGAGCGGCCGGAAACCAAGATCGTGGTCTGCGAACCGGACGATGCGGCCATGCTCTCCAGCGGCATTGCTCAGGAACGAAACCCTGACGGGTCGGCCGCAGTCCCCCACCCCGCTTGGAAACCACACCCCCAGCAGGGCTGGAGCCCGGATTTCATCCCCAAGCTTACCGGGGATGTTGTGGACGTGAAGATGATCAGCCAGATTTTACGTATCCCTAACGCGGAGGCGATGCGTTGCAGCAAGGAACTCGCCAAGAAGGAAGGCATCTTTGTCGGGATTTCTTCAGGCGCAACTTTTTCGGGAGCACTCAAAGTCTGCGAGGAAGCGCCCAAGGGATCCACGATTCTGTGCATGCTGCCGGATACAGGAGAGCGTTACCTGAGCACCCCACTCTTCGCCGACGTTTCCGTCGACATGACGCCGGAAGAGGTGGAGATCGCGCACTCCACGCCCAGTCTCTGGCTGCAGCCGGCGTAATTAAGACCAAACCGGAGATCGTATGAGCAAGCAGAAGCGAAGCGTTACCAGGAGCCGATTCGAGCTCGAGGAGATGGGAGAAACGGCATATCTCGAGTTTGATATGGATAGCGCAGGATGGATCACGCTGTTGCATACCGAGGTGCCCGAGGCGCTTCGCGGAAAGGGCATCGCGGGCGAACTGGCGAAGACGGGACTGGAGTACGCACGCGACAACCAATTGAAAGTGGACGTGGTGTGTCCGCTGGTTGCGAACTACATTTCAAAACATCCGGAGTTTCAGCCTTTGGTAGGCCGATAACTGACTGGGTCTACCAAAGGCGGCGAACACCGAACAAGTCCAGTTTTGTGTCCGTGCTGAGGATAGGTATGTCCATCGCAAGCGCTTGGGCAGCGATGATGCGATCGAACGGATCACCATGATCGGCGATGAACCGCCCGGCGCGGAGCGCGCTCTCGGCTTCGATTGACAGCAGCGTATAGCCGGAGTCCTCCATAGTTTCGAGGAAGTCTCTCTCGAGACTGTCTGCCCCCGGGAGTTTGCCGAGACGTACTTTCGTAGCGATTTCCCACGCAGTTGCCGCGGATACGAAAATCTCATTAAGCGGATCGGCCATGATTTCCGCTACTTGGCGGCTTAGGGATTTCGGGGAAATCTTTGCCCAGATCACGGTGTGCGTATCGAGTAAAACCCTCACTCCCCCGTCCACCCTTCCGGAAGGTCTTCCCAGAAAGCGTCCGTCAAAACAAAGTTCGGATCTTCCAGACCGCCCAGACGTTTCTTCGGGGTGGGATGGATTGCCTCCAGCTTCGCGATCGGCTTTTTATCGCGGCCAGAGGTGATGATCACGGTTTCCCCTGCCTGAGCTTTCTTCAGAAGTTCAGAGAGGTTTGTCTTTGCCTCGAAAATCGTCGCTGTGATCATGGATTGCCCACCTAACTGCTAATCTATGTTAGCTAAGCTAATCATCGCCTGTCAAGGAATAACCAGATATTGCTCCAGCTTTCCGTCGGGCGTCTCGTAGGTGGTCACCTTCAGCTCGCGATCAGGAAAGGCGACCGCGAAGACGCGGAAGATCATGCCCCCGCGCCCTTCCTCTCTCGTCTGTTTGAAGCTGAGCGGCGGTCCCAGGGGCTTGAGGCTGGCGGCAAAGTCTTCGATCGTCTGCTGGTTGAAGTACGCGTTGCAGTAGTTGGTAAAGAGCTTGCGGTCGATGTGGCCGTCCGCGAGCCCATTGAAGATGGCAAGCGCTTGAGCCTCTTCTTTGGTCGGCGCGGAGGCCGCAATGCCCAGGATCATCGGCGCCACTCGATCGGCAATCATGCTCGCAGCCTGGGTGGCCATTTCATTGGTGAGCACTACGATGGCCGCACGGTCGGCCGGGAAGACGACGTTTTCTGAGACGAATCCCGACACTTCTCCGGAGTGCTCAATCATCGCGTGGCCATCGCGTTTCTTCAGAAAGACCCCAAGGCCGTAACCAGTGCTGTCGCCATTTTTGAGCAGGACCGGCGTGAACATCTGGGCGTAAGAGGCTGGGGAGAGCAGCGACTCGATCGATCAGGCTGATGTCCCACAGCGCCAAGTCATGGGCCGGCATGGCCAGCTCACCGGCAGCAAACATCCACCCGGCGCCCTCCTGCGGCGAAGGCCGGGGCGGCCCCAGGGCATGGCGCTCGTAGCCGGTGGGGTCGGTTGCCGGCAACCGGCTGGCATCCGCGTCGTAGACATTCTCCATGCCCAGGGGCAGGAAGATCCGTTTCTCCAGCAGGTCGATCAGGGACACCCCGCTGACCTGCTCCACGATGCGGCCCGCGATCACATAGTTGGTGTTGGAGTATTGCCATCGCGTGCCGGGGTCGAAATCAAGCGGCCTTTTGCCCCACACGTCCAGAATGTGCTGTGCGGTTGTGGGCACCATCATGGAGGTCATCACGTAGTCCTCCGGCCAGTAGTCCTGGTATCCGGAGGTGTGCGAAAGCAGCATGCGAATCGTCACTTCGCGGGCGCGTGTCAGCTCGGGCAGGTACTTCGCGACCGGGTCATCGAGGGTCAGCTTGCCCTCCTGCGCGAGGAGCAGGACAGCGGCCGCGGTGAACTGCTTGCTGATCGACCCGATGGAGTACTGCATCTGCGGGGTGGCTTCCATCGCCGGAGACAGCCTTGCCTGCCCGTATGCCTGGAGATAGGCGATGTGGCCATCCTTCACGATGGCGATCGAGGCGCTGGGCACTTTGGTGGATGACAAAATCTGGTTAACGGCGGCGTCGATCTTTGCTTTCAAGTCTTCCGGAAGCGCCGCGCCGCCGTGCGGGGGCGGATTGTGCTCGCAGCCCGGGGCTGATCGCCAGCAACATAAGTATGAGCAGTGATTTCAGCATGCTGGCTCGATTGTAAGAGACAAGGGGTGACTGGCCGGTCTGCTATGGTTGCCCTTCGCGTCTTTCGTTTTGAGAAACGCGTCTAAAATACCTTCGCAACCGTGAATGGAGGATCCGTAATGCTTACCCGCAGAGAGTTCAATCGCCTGGCCTTAGCCGGCGCTGCCTCACAAGTGGTTTCGCCCCTGTTGGCGCAGGGCGGCGGCGATCGCAAGATCGGTTATTGCATCATTGGCCTGGGCCGCATTTCCATGGGTCACTTCATGCCCGGAGTCCTGGCCAGCAAGAACTCCCGCATTACCGGACTGGTCAGTGGGCATCGCGACAAGGCGCTGGCCCAGGCGGCTAAGTATGGGGTTCCGGAGAGCTCCATCTATAGCTACGAGAACATGGATCAGATCAAGAACAACTCCGCTATCGACGCGGTGTACGTGGCCCTGCCCAACAGCATGCATGCGGAGTACACGATTCGCTCTGCGCAAGCGGGCAAGCACGTTCTGTGCGAGAAGCCGATGGCGACCACGGTCGCGGATTCGCTAGCGATGATCAAGGCCTGTAAGGACGCGAACAAGAAGCTGATGATTGCCTATCGCTGCCACTACGAACCGACCAATCTACGCGCCATGCAGCTGATCCGCGACGGCAAGCTGGGAAAGATCCAGGCCATCGAGAGCGCCAATGGATTTAATGAGAGGGCCGGCGAATGGAGGCTCGACCGCAAGTTGGCCGGTGGCGGCCCATTGATGGACATGGGCGTCTACTCACTCAACGCGTGCCGCTACCTGACCGGCGAAGAGCCGATCGAGTTGAAGGCCTTTTCGTCAGTGATCGATCACGATGGGCGATTCGATACCGTGGAAGAGAACGTGTCGTGGACGATGAAGTTCCCTTCCGGAGTGGTGGCCAGTTGCAACACCACCTACGGCGCCCCGATGAACGGGTTTTACCGGGTACATGGGTCGTTGGGCTTTCTTCACGCAGAGCCGGCGTTCACCTTACCAGGGGCTTCATTTAACGGCCCAATTTTCTGATCCTGCGGGCGGCAAGCCTACGATTCTCGACGAGCCGAACCCGAACAAGGACCCGTCGCAGTTCACCGCGCAAGCCGACTACTTCTCCGACTGCATTCTCACGGATAAGACTCCGAAGACGGCGGGCGAAGAAGGCTTACTCGACATGCAATACATGTCGAAGATTTATCAATCGTGCGGGTTGCCGGCGCTGTAGTTCTAGAACGACCCGCCGGCGATGGAGGGGATCACCAGGACTTCGTCGCCATCCTTAAACGCGTACTCGTCGTTGCCTAGAAAGCGGATGTCTTCTTCGTTGACGTAGAAGTTGATGAAGCGCCGCACCTTGCCATCGTTATCGCGCAGGTGGGGCTTGAGCGCGGGAAAGCTGGTCTCGATCTCGGTGATCAGTTGGGGCAGATTCGCTGCCGAGGATTGAATCTCCCGGGTGCCATTGGTGTGTTTTTGAAACGCATTCGGCAGCAATACTTTAACGGACATACACTTCCTCCACCGCGTTCTTCTCTTCCAGATCCTGCTCGACCATGGCCTCAAAGTCGGCCATGCGGGGGCGAATCGCTTGCTTCTGTTCATACTTGCCCTGCAGCACATCCAGGGTCTTCAGGCCATTGCCGGTAATCGCGACCACGGTAAGATCGCCGGGAGCAATGCGGCCCGTGGGCATAAAGGCGAGCGGTCACTGCGGTGGTCACGCCGCCTGCCGTTTCTGTAAAGACGCCTTCGGTCTCGGCCAGTTCCTGAATCGCCGAAACGATCTCCACGTCGGAAACATCTTCCGCCCAGCCGCCGCTTTCGCGGATGGCGCGGATGGCATACGGCCCGTCCGCAGGATTGCCGATCGCCAGCGAGCGCGCAATGGTGTTCGGCCGCTGCGGCTCGTGGTGCGCCAGGCCATTCTTCACCGCGTGGGCAATGGGGGAGCAGCCAGTGGCCTGCGCTCCAAAAAAGCGCACCGGCTTGTCCTCCACCAGGCCGAGCTCGACCAGCTCGCCAAAGGCCTTGTGGATCTTGGAAATCAGCGCGCCGCCGGCCATGGGAACGACTACGTTGTCGGGCAGCCGCCAGCCCAGTTGCTCGGCGATCTCATAACCCTACGGTCTTGGAGCCCTCGGCGTAATAGGGACGAAGATTGACGTTCACAAAGCCCCAGTTGTAGCGATCGGCGATCTGCGTGCTCAGCCGGTTCACCTGGTCGTAGTTGCCATCGATCCGCACCAGGTTTGCGCCATAGACCTGGGTGTTCAGAATCTTGGCCGGCTCCAGATCGGTCGGGACTAATATGTAGGTTTTTAATCCAAGGCGCGCGGCGTGGGCAGCCACGGCGTTGGCCAGGTTTCCGGTGGAGGAGCAACCCACTGTGTCGAAACCGAAGATCTTGGCCCTGGCCAGGGCGACCGAGACCACGCGATCTTTAAAGCTCAGCGTGGGCAGGCAGACAGCGTCGTTCTTGATGATAGAGATTGGTGGCGCCGATGCGCTTGGCCAGGCGCGGAGCCGCCATCAGGGGAGTCATGCCAGTAGGAGTGGTGGGCACGTAGTCGTCTGGCAACGGCAGCAGCGCCTGGTAGCGCCACATGCTTTGCGGCCCCCGGGCAATGGCCTCACGGGTGAAGGTCTTCTTGGCCGCGGCCATGTCGTAGGCTACTTCGAGCGAGGAAAAACACTCATCGCAACTGGAAAGCGGCTGGTTCGGAAAGCGCTTGCCACATTCCCTACAGCGCAATTCGTAAGATGATGCCATCATGCCCTCAAATCGAGAGCGACAGATGCACGGGCACTGCGTGACGAACTCTAAACTGCGTACTGCATGGAATTAGCGAGATGCGCATACTATGCACCCCGAATCTCATGTTCCCCAATTCTTTTCAGAACCTAGGAGAGAGTTGACACCATACTCCTGGTTTGCCCAGGCAGGTTGTCGTGGCGTCACAGGGCCCGTCCCTCAGCCACTCTTCATGAAATTCAGGCTCGCTCACAAGGAGCAAACTTGAATATTCGATTTCTAGCACAGTCGCCTGCGGACCGCAAGTGGTGTCTTCAGCCAACAAGGCACGCGGGAAGTGCATCTGATTGGTAACATTAGATAGTTAGCAAGCAATTACCGAGCCTGCGGAGGGTCTGGTCCGCTCAAAAAATTAGGAACTCCGAATCGGAACTCCATGACGGAAGCCAGTCCACAATCCTCCCGCAACGCGTGGCGCGAGCGGGTCCAAGCGCTGAAGAACGTGCCGCCGGTGCTCGGCATTTTGTGGCAATCAGGTCCGGCCGTGGTGGTATCTGGGGCTTGGTGCTGCGCATCCTGGTGGCTGCCCTGCCCGCCGCGATTGCCTACGTTGCGTCACAGATCATCAACGGTGTTCAGTATTACTTCAGCCACAAAGCGGTGTTACCTCACTTTTGGTGGCTGGTGGGGATTGAAGCGGGCCTGAACGTCTTTAACGGGCTGCTGGTGCGCGGCGTCGATTACAGCGACAGCCTGCTGGCTGACCGCTACACCCACTTCGTCAGCGTCCGGGTAATGCGTCAGGCGGCGACGCTGGACCTGACGACGTATGAAGATCCCGTCTTCTACGACCGCCTGGAACGGGCCAGGGTACAGGCCACTGATCGCCTGGCGATGATCCAGCAGATGGGCCGGCTCTTCCAGCAGACCCTGACCACGCTGATCTGGACCTCCATCCTGCTTTGGTATTCGCCCTGGCTGGTGCTTCTGCTCGCGCTCGGCGTGCTCCCGACCTTCCTGGGAGAAACCCACTTTGCCTTCCTGGGATACGCGAAGAACTTCCGCCAGACCCCGGCAAAACGGCAGATGGACTATTTGCGCCAGGTGGCCGGAAGCCGCGAAGGCGCCAAAGAGCTAAAACTCTTCAACCTGAGCGACTACCTGACCAACCGGTTCACCCGGCTCTCAAAGGATATCTACGAAGAGAATGTCGCTCTCTCGCGCAAGAAGCTGCTGGCCGGCGGCCTGCTCGGAGTCATTGCGACCCTGGGCTACTATGGCGCCTATGCCTTCGTGATCTGGCGCGCGGTCACCGGGAGCTACAACGACATTGGCGAGTTCTACTACCTGACCAATGCCATCATTCAAGCTTCCAGCAATCTGCAGCAGGTGTTTTCTACGGCGTCGGGCATAGCGGACCAGGCTCTCTTCCTCACCGATCTGCTGGCCTTCTTCGAGATGAAGCCCACGGTCGCCGCAAACCCCGATGGAGCGTTGATACCGCGTCCGATCCGCCGCGGCTTTGAGTTTCGCAACGTCAGCTTCGCCTATCCCGGCACCACGCGGCGGGTGCTGAGCAACTTCAACTTCACCCTTGCGCCTGGCGAGCGGATCGCGTTGATCGGCGAAAACGGCCAGGGCAAGACGACCGTGGTCAAGCTGATAACCCGGCTGTACGACCCGACCGAAGGGCAGATTCTGCTCGATGGCATTGACCTGCGCGAGTACAAGCTGGAAGATTTACACCACGAAATCGGGGTCATCTTTCAGGACTTCATGCGTTACGAGATGACCGCGCGGGAAAACATCAGCGTGGGGCGGGTGGAAAGCGAGCACTCGCAGGCAGAGATCGAGTCAGCCGCGCACAAGAGCCTGGCGGAGAGCGTGATCGCCAAGCTGCCCGGGGGATACGACCAGATGCTGGGCCGGCGCTTCGAGAGCGGAGTGGAGCTGTCGGGCGGAGAATGGCAGCGGGTCGCGCTAGCCCGCGCGTACCTGCGAGACGCCCAGTTGCTGGTGTTGGATGAACCGACGGCCGCGCTCGACGCGCGCAGCGAGTTGGAAGTCTTCGAACGCTTCGCCGAGTTGACCACCGGGAAGATGGCGCTGCTGATCTCGCACCGCTTTTCAACCGTCCGCATGGCTGACCGCATCGTAGTGCTGGAGGGCGGAAGACTGGTGGAAGAAGGAACACATCCCCAACTGATAGCGCTTGGCGGGCGCTACGCAAGTATGTTCGAGATGCAGGCGGCAAGCTATCGTTGACTTTTAACTGACCCTAACGCCCGAAAGAGAATTTATGACCGACACTTTACAAAGCTCGGGCCAGCCACTTAACACTAACCCGGAGTCGCACCAGCCGCTCAACACCAATCCGGAGTCGCATTCTACCTACACCGCCGATTCCTTGCGGGCTTATGCCGACAAGGTCGCCCCCGGCTGGCATGTCGCACACAAGCCGAAGGGCTCAGGCAGCTTTGGCCGCCGCATCGACGCGACGGCCCAGTCGCTCGACCAGCTTTACGTGATCCTCGACGCCAGGCCGGTGCCAACTTACCTTCCGGGAGAGCCGCTGGACCCGTTGCTCGAGTTGCGGCAAAACCCGCGGCTGCTGCGCTCCGTTGTTACCGAGACCCATACCATACGCAAGAAATTAGGCCGCCTGCCGCGCACAATACGCGACCAGGAGAACGACGAACCCCGAATCGTAACCGTGGCGGATGCCTACCTGCAAGCTACCGGCTCGGAATATCACCCCCACGCGATCAAGATCTTTATTGACCAGGTGCAGAAGTACGATGCGCTGGAGCTCAACGAATTGTGGGCGCTGGCTCCGGTGCTCAAATTCCTGATACTGGAAGAAGTCATCATGCAGGCCAATGGCGTCATCCAGGATGCGGACTCGCACACCGAGGCCGGCGCCGAACTGCTCAAGACGCGCATGAGAAGCCTGCGCGACATTGGCTATGCCGATTGGTTCACCTTGATCGAGCCGTTAGTCATCTATGATCCCGTTCTGCAGAAGGATCCGGCCAATGCCTACAAGTTCATGGACTTCGACAGCCGGGAAGCCTACCGCAAACGCGTGGCCGAGATTGCCCGTCACTCCGATTGCTCGGAGTTGGAAGTAGCCGAAGCGGCGCTTACGCTGGCCATGGAATCCCGGGAAAAGCACCGGGTAGAGGACCCGCGGCTGCGTGTTCGCCGATCGCACATCGGCTATTACCTCATCGATCGCGGCTTTCCCTTGCTTGCCTCGCGGGTCGGCTATCGCCCCCGGTTCATCGACCGCATACGCCTCACGATGCGCAACCACGCGGATGATTTCTATATTGGCGGCATTCAGATCATCACCGTGGTGCTCATCGGGCTGATCCTGGCACCCCTGGTGCCCACCTACCCGATCTTCGGCGGCCTTACCCTGGCTTTTCTGCTCCTGCTGCTCCCCGCCACCCAGGGTGCGGTCGACCTGGTAAACAACACCATTACCGCGGTCTTCAAGGCCTATGCGCTGCCCAAGCTTGATTTCTCGAAGGGTGTGCCAGCGACTTTCACCACCTTAGTCGTGGTGCCCACGCTGCTGATGAAGGAGAAGCAGGTACGGGAGCTCTTCGACGAGCTCGAGGTCCGCTACCTGGCTAACCAGGATCCGAACATCCACTTTGGCCTGCTCACCGATCTTCCCGACTCGGTCACGCGCCCGCGGCAGAACGACACCGATCCGCTGGTCGAGCTAGCGATTCAGCTTACCGACGAGCTGAACGAGCGCTATGCCTCGGCCGGAGCGGGATCGTTCTTCCTGCTGCACCGCCATCGCATCTTTAACGCGCGCCAGGGCGTTTGGATGGGGTGGGAACGCAAGCGCGGCAAGCTGCTGGATCTCAACAAGCTGCTCAAAGGCCAGTTTGATCCTTTCCCGGTGAAGGCCGGCAACCTGAGTGCGCTGGCGCACGCGCAATACGTCATCACGCTGGACTCCGATACGCAGCTTCCACGAGGCACGGCGCACACCATGATCGGCGCCATGGCTCATCCGCTGAACCGCGCCATCATCGATCCAGACCTCCGCATCGTCACCGAGGGATACGGCATCCTGCAGCCGCGGGTCGGCGTCAGCGTGCAATCGGCCTCGCGCTCGCGGCTGGCCTCCATCTACTCCGGGCAGACGGGCTTTGACATCTACACTCGCGCTATCTCAGACGCCTACCAGGACCTCTATGGCGAAGGCATGTTTACGGGTAAGGGCATTTACGAGATCAATGCGCTGCACGCGGTTCTGGATCGACGCTTTCCCCGTAATTCCCTGCTCAGCCACGACTTGATCGAGGGATCGTATGCGCGTGTCGGTTTGACCACGGATATCGAGGTCATCGACGATTACCCATCGCACTATAGCGCTTACACGCGTCGTAAACACCGCTGGGTGCGCGGCGACTGGCAGATTTCCCAATGGCTCTTCTCCAAGGTCCCGGATGAATCGGGGCGGTATGTCCGCAACCCCATCGCCACTATCTCGCGCTGGAAGATCTTCGACAATCTTCGCCGGTCGCTGGTGGACGTCTTTACCTTTGCCTTGCTGCTCGCCGGCTGGCTTGGACTGCCTGGCGGCGCGCTCTATTGGACGGCGGTCACCCTGTTCCTGATGTTCGTGCCCTCGCTGGTCCAGTTTGTCTTCGGCGTGGGCCGCGCTTATTTCACCAAGCTGCCGGGCGCCATGCGCGACGCGGTGAGCGGCTTTGGGCAGGGCACGTTTATCAGCCTGCTCACCTTGGTTTTCCTACCCCACCAGACGTTGCTTGCCCTGGACGCGATCATCCGCTCGCTGGTGCGCAGCTTTATCACCGGTCAGCGCCTTCTGGAATGGGAAACTGCTGCCGAGGCTGAGGCTACGACGAGCCATCGGACGCCGGTCGACCGCTACCTCGCAGTGACTCCGCTGGTCGCCCTGGTGGTCGCCGTGCTGGTCCTCCTGCGCCATCCGGAATCAATGCTGGTGGCGCTCCCTATTCTTATCCTGTGGGGCTTTGCCGGGGTCATCACCGCCTGGCTTAACAGCTCGCCACAGCAGACCAAGCTGAAGCTCACAGAGGAAGAGGATACGTTCCTCCGCCAGCTGGCCTTGAGGACGTGGCGCTACTTCTACCAATTTGGGGGGGCGAGCCACAACTACCTCATCCCGGATAATGTCGAGGAAGACGGTCTCTTTGAGGCGGCGCGCGTCTCGCCTACCAACGTTGGCCTGTTGCTCAATGCCCGTCAGGCTGCGAACACCTTCGGCTATCTCACCATCCCCGAATTTATTAACCTGACCGAGCACAGCCTCGAGACCTACGACAAGCTGGAGAAGTATCGCGGCCACATCTACAACTGGTACGACACGCGCACGCTTATCCCAATCCATCCTGTGACCATCTCCTCGGTCGATAGCGGAAATCTGGCGGCCTCGTTCTATACCTTGCGCAGTGGTTGCCGTAGTATGCTGCGCGAGCCGTTGCTGGGCCCCGCACTCTTTACCGGTATTCGCGATCATTGGCACCTGCTTACGGGCCTGCACGATGCACCCGCCGGCCTGGAGGGTCTGGAGCCGCCTGCCGCGGACGCGGACGCCGATACCTGGATCGCATGGGCGCTGGCCAAGGTGGATGCGCCTGAGTTTTCCTTAGCTGTCCCCGACGGCAGCGAGGCCTCCTGGTGGCTTGCTGAAACGCGCCAGCGGATCCGTGCGGTGGTCCAACTGGTTCGCGATTACATGCCGTGGCTCCTGCCCCAGTTCGCGCCGCTGTTTGCGTTGCCCCCGTTGCAAGGACTTCGCGAGACCGCCATTGCGGTGCAGACGGGTGCTGCCAGCGGCGTGGCTGTCGATCTGGATGCGCGCATCGCCAAGGCCGCAGCCGGCGTGGCTTCGAATGCTCCCGAGGTCAAGCTGGCGGAAGAGTTGCGCCGTGCGATCACGCCGGCGCGGGAAGGCCTGAAGGCGCTCACCCGTGGTCTGCACGATCTGGCATCGGAGGCGATGCGGTTCGCCACGGAAATGGACTTCGGCTTCCTGATGGATCGTTCGCGGCTGCTGCTTTCCATCGGTTATGAAATCGAGCGGCAGCATCTACACCAGGCCTGCTATGACCTGCTTTGTAGCGAAGCCCGCATTGCGGCATTCATCACCGTGGCCAAGGGAGAGGCGCCGCAGCAAAGCTGGTTCAAACTCGGCCGCATCCACACCATGGCCTATGGGCACGCCGTGCTCATCTCCTGGACCGGCACCATGTTCGAGTACCTGATGCCGTCGCTCTGGATGCGCAGCTATCCCGACACCCTGGTCTCGCGCACGCTCGGCGGCGTGGTAGCGATCCAGCGCGCCTTCGGGAAAGAGCACGGTATCCCGTGGGGTATTTCTGAATCGGGCTGGGCGGGCTTCGACGACCACGGTCACTACCACTACCAGGCCTTCGGCATTCCCCCCATCGCGCTCAAGTGGGACGCGGTGGCGGGCCCTGTAGTCTCGCCCTATTCCACCTGCCTGGCGTTAGGCATCGACTCCGTTGAATCCATGCGTAATCTGAAGCGGATGGCGAAGATGGGCTGGAGCGGGGCTTACGGATTCTATGAGGCGGCGGACTATCAGGAATCGCTGAAAACGCCCAAGCTGGTGCGGGAGTGGATGGCCCACCACCAGGGCATGTCACTGCTAGCTGTGCTCAACCTGCTTTACGACAACATTGTGCAGGATTGGTTCCACGCCAATGCCCACCTGGAGGCGACGCAGTTGCTACTGCACGAGAAGCCCATGCATAAGGCAGCGCTCAAGGCTGAGTTCCAGGCCGCGCAGCCGCGTAAGAAGGCCAGCTAGGACTGCTAAACGTCAGCCCAGCCCGTAAGAGTCTGTGTGAGAACGCGACAGACAAACTCAGTCCCGAGGGACGGCTGAGAATGCCCCAGGACGGCAGTCCTGGGTGAGCCTGGACTTTGCAGGAATGGTTAAGGGTGCCCAGGACTTCATCCTGGGTCATTTTCAGCCGTCCCTGGCGGGACTCTTCGGGCTCTCATTGTCTACCCAGGACTAACGTCCTGGGCTACTCTCAGCCGTCCCTACGGGACTGAGTTTGTCGGTCGCGTTCTCACACAGACTCGGAAGGGCTGGGCTCACATTTTAGCGACCGGCCCCTCCGGGCCTCGCACCCATGGCGATGTTGCAGTGTCATTTCTTTCGCAACTTGCCACAAGCACGCCGAGACAGACGGGACGACAATGTGTAAGTTCGCTACTCACCTTATGGTCTGATAGCTGGACGGGTGGGAGTTGCTTCTCTGCGGCAGGTTTAGACTAACCTATTGGCAGGTCGCGAGCCTTATCATCTTCTTCGTTCTTTCCCAAGGCCTGCTGGACACCGCGCACCAGCGCCTCAGGATTGAACTCGGCCCGGATGATCTCGTCGGGGCAGTCGCTTTCGATGGCCACGCGGTAATTGCAGACAAAGGCAACGTGCTGCTCGGGAACAAGCTTCTTGATCTCGTCGCAGAGTTCCTGGGCGCTCTGCACCCGGAAATCTGATTCAACATCGATCAGGACCAAGTCGTAGTCTCTCTGTGCGACTTCCTCCGATGCCTCGCTCGAGTAGAGCATCGACTGCACCTCAAAGCCGTGCATGCGAAGAATTTCGTCGCGCAAACCCTTGATGTTCTCCCGGCTGCTGACGTGGAAAATCCGCTGCCGTCCATTGCTGCCTGTGGCTGTCGCTTGCATCAGACCGATGCTACCAGCAGTGGAGATGATTTCCTAGGTGTGCCTTTACTTGACAGAGTTCGACCTGGCCTCAGCGCTGTGCGGCAAACCGATGGACGGTACCAGCATGTCTTCCTTGCGATGAATCAGGGTTGTCGCATTGAGCGAAGCCAGCTCAAAGCCGTGGCCATGGGTGATGGCGTCGGTGGGGCAGGCTTCCACGCAATATCCGCAGAAGATGCACCGGTTGTAGTCGATGTTGTAGACCTTGGCATATCGGTCCGAGCTGGAGATTCTCTGCTCCGCAGTGTTCTCTGCCGCCTCGATGTAGATGCAGTTGGCTGGGCAGGCCGCCGCGCAAAGGAAGCAGGCGACACATTTCTCCAGACCATTCTCATCCCGCTGCAGCACATGGGCGCCGCGGAAGCGATCCTGAAAGTGAGCGCCGCGGTTGGGTCCGGGGCCGTCCGGGTAGTTCTCCACTTCGGTGGGCTGCAGCATCTCCCGAAACGTGATGCTCATTCCCTTGGCTACTCCCGCTATGTTTCGCACAATGGACATGCCACAAGTATACGATGCCGGCGACGATTCCCCTCAATCGTCCATGGTCGAAGTGCCGAAAGTTCAAGAGGAGGGTGGACGCCTAGTTGATCTTGGGCGTGCCTTGGTAATCGATGATGTCCATCAGTCTCCATGGATAGGCAACCAGATCGAACTTCAATTGGCCCTGCTCATCGACCATCAGCTTGGCTTCGGAATAGAAGAATCCTGTGCTCTTGCTCTTGTCAGCATCACTGAGCTCGATCTCGCCGGCGGCTAAGTTGAACGAGCTGGACTGCCTATCGTGGTAAGCCTCACCGAACCTTAACTGGCGGTCGGTAATGAACTGTATCCTTCGCCCGGTCGGCGTTGGAGTCATTTGGATATACCTGATGTTGTAACCGACATTTTGGCTGATGGAGCAGAAGCCCACCGCTTTCATTTTGCCCAGTTGGTCGACCAGCCCCTGGTTCTGCCCCTTGGCGAATGCTTGGGACAAAAGCTGCTTATCGGCGGGCGTGGAGTAGTCGTAAATCTCGAGCGACATGTGATAGCTCTGGTCGATCTGGGTACCGGTACCCCGGACAGTGACTCTAATCAACTCAGACTTTGGCCGGCTCGAAAACCCCAAAGTTCCCCCCAGTGTCAACACTCCGATCACCACCAGGCCGCTGATGGTGAACTTGCTGGTCCTTGGCGTTCTGATATGCCACATTGTGTTGCCTCCGGGACTTCGCTTTTGCTCGAAAGCCACTGTCTTTAATTATCACCCCTGGCATTTCAAGCGTTTGAGCAATACGGATCGGAGTGCGGAGATCTTTTGGGCCATTGGCAAAGCGATCACGGCTCTACCGGCGGCAAACACCGTCCCTTGAACACCAGCACCGAGTATGACGATTCTCAATGTCGGCCTCCTTGCCCGCGGCAAGCGCAAAGCTTCTCTTCATCTGCGCAGCCTGAGTGCCAGTACGCTCCAGATAATTCCGTTCACCAGTTCGTAGCCGGCGAGTGCTTGGGTTGTGGGCCGGGCTGCTTGATGGAAATGCCGGAGAAAGACGATGCCGACGCAAAGAGAAAACACTCCGCCTGCGATGAGCATGACCAGGTTGGGCCGGTCCTCTCGCAGCTTAATGGCCAGCGCTACCTGAAAGCATCCTGTTCCCAGGGCGTGAATACCCGCAAGCAGGGCGAGGGATTGGGAAGTCAGCATCAGGGAAATGCCAATGTAGATGCCCAGAAGCAATGCGAAACAACCTTCACCCAGCGTCAGCCACCAGAAATGCAAACGATGTTCACGGGCGAAACCGGCCGCCACACCTAAGAGGAGGCCGTTGCTGAGAACGAAAGAGCCGAGCAGAAGGCTCAGGTAAACGAGTGTGACTGGATCGAAGAAGAAAATCCCCAAAAAGATGCTAGTGAGAAAGAGGACCACGGCAAAGACGACGGCCAGTCCTCCGCGAACGGCAAATATCCACCAACAGAGCGTTAGCGGCCGCGCCTCTGCCAGGTTCAGCGCCTGGGAACTCATGCGACGACGCTCAGGGTGTATTTGGCCGGCCGATCAGGACGGCTTTGGCGAAAGAAGAAGTAGATGACGACGCTCACCACCGCGGCATAAGCGCACCACAGGGAAGTGAATTCATAACGCTTTAGCAGCATCACGGTGAGGAGACCGATCAAGTTGAGCCCCCCTAACAGGACCAAGGTACGGAAACCTGAAAAGAACAGCGCTCCGCAGGTCGCGGTCACATAGAGCACTGCGACTACGGTCGTGGTGGTTATCTGGTTGATATAGACGATGCCGTGACCGGCCGCTGATACGTGCAGGGGATAAGCGATCAGCCCCCACAGCAAGTAAACCGTGAGCCCGGCACCCAAGAGTGAAAAATCAAGCATTCGCCGCTGCCGGCCCCCGGTTGGCTCTATCAGCAACACGCTCAGCGGCAACAGAAAGGGGAGCAAGCCCTGGGCATACAAGATGTAGGCGGCCGCAGCATCATGCGTCACGATGGGTGGAAGCCTGCCATCCAGCCCCAGCCAGACAAACCCCTCGGTGAACTGATGCAGCGCAAAGAGGAGTGGCATGGCCGCAAAGAGCAGCTCTCGCCGATGTTTGACCTCGGTGAGCGTGACTACTCCGATGGCGCCCAGTACCGCGCTGCCAATAAAGTTCGCGCTAGCTGAGAAGCACACGTAACCCCTCCACAAACGAAATCATACGTTAGCACTTCGGCTTGCTTCCCTGCCCTGTGGGGTATCATTTCTTGCGGCCGCTGCTTCGGTGCCCGCGTCCTCAGGAGCAATAACCGAATGCTTGCAGAACAGCACACCCGGAAGAGATTTTTCCTCGCATTCCTGCTTTTCATTCTTAGCGCCATCTCTTTTCTCGACCGCACAAATATTTCCATCGCGGGGCTGCAGATCAGCTCCGAGTACGGCCTCGGCAACCAGCACCTGGGTTGGATCTTCAGCGCGTTTCTCATTGGATACGCCGGCTTTCAGGTTCCCGCGGGCTGGCTCGCCTCCCGCTTTGGTCCGCGGTTGGTAATTGCATTGGGGGTGGTGTGGTGGGGTGTTGCCACTGCGCTCACCACACTGATACCCGCGGGCATCTCCCAGGCTGTGCTGCTGCTGATCGGCATTCGTTTCGCACTGGGCGCCGGCGAAGCTGTAATCTACCCGGCGGCTAACCAGTTCGTCGCCCGCTGGGTACCGGAGCAGGAACGCGGGCTCGTCAATGGACTCATCTTCGCCGGAGTAGGTGCGGGCAGCGGCCTCACTCCCCCACTGCTGGCATGGTTCATCCTCCATCACGGGTGGCGCTCCGCCTTCTGGTTCAGCGCCATCATCGGTGTGCTGGCGGGCGGGGTGTGGTGGTGGTTCGCTCGGGACACTCCCGAAGAAGACCCCAAGGTTTCGCCATCGGAGCTGAAGATCATTCGCCAAGGCATCGCAGAGATTACCCCTGATGACGACGGTTCCGCTCCGGTAGTCATATCCTGGTCGGCCATCTTGCGCCGCCGCGATCTGCTGGCGCTGATCCTCAGCTACTTCGGTTTCGGTTACACCGCGTGGATCTTCTTCAGCTGGTTCTTCCTCTACATGGCGCAGGTTCGGGGCTTCAATCTCAAGGCCAGCGCGATGTTCTCCATGCTTCCCTTTTTGTCGATGACCGTTGGCTGCCTGGGCGGCGGCGCTCTCAGTGACCGCCTTACCCGCATCTACGGGCTGCGCGTAGGCCGTTGCGGGTTGGCTGCGGTCGCGTACCTGTTTACTGCTGTTTTCCTGGTCCTTGGTTCCAGAGTGCAGAGCCCGCAGCTTGCCGGGGTCATCCTCGCGGGCGGTGCGGGCGCGTTGTATGTCTCGCAAAGTTCGTTCTGGTCGGTCTCGGCCGATATTGCAGGGCGCAGTTCGGGCGTCTTCTCCAGCATGGTCAACATGGGGGCGCAGATCGGGGGCGCGGTGACCGCATCGCTCACGCCGTGGGTGGCACAGCGCTTCGGCTGGACCACATCTTTCGCGATCGCCGCCGCTCTCGCCGTAGTCGGGGCCGGCCTCTGGATGACGGTGCATCCTGAGCGCCCGCTGAGTGCATAACCATGACAAGAAGCCATCGAACGCTGCAATGCATGCTGCTGGGGCTGGTTTTCGCGATATCTGCGTTGGCCGCGGATATGCGGACGCCGACACAAGAAGGGATCGTGTACGGGGTTGCCGACGGCCAGCAGTTGACCATGGACTACTACGCGCCCAAGGGCGCCGGGCCGCATCCGATCGCGATCATCATTCATGGAGGCGGCTATCAGCGAGGAAACAGCAAGAGCGGGAGCGAAGCCTACTGCGCGGATTTCCTTGCGCCTGCTGGGTACGCGGTCTTCTCCATCAACTATCGCCTGGCGCCGAAATATCCCTATCCTTATATGGTGTATGACGTGGAACGGGCGATTCGTTTCCTGCGCCACAACGCAAGCCGCTGGGACGGACAGGCGAATCGCATTGCGCTGATCGGCGGGTCGGCGGGTGGTTTTCTGAGCAATATGGTGGGGCTCTTGAATCTGCCCGGAGATCCGTCGGCGGCCGATCCCGTGGATCGCGAGAGCGCACAAGTGCAGGCGGTGGTAACGCTGTTTGCGCAGAGTAGTTTTGCCACGGTGCCGCTGAATGCGGATGTGCATGCCTTGCTCGACCCGCTGATCAAGGAAAAGGGTGAGGCCGCGGCGCTGAAGGAGGCGTCTCCTATCACCTATGTACACAAGGGTGATCCTCCGTTCCTGCAGATCCTTGGGGATAAGGATGAGTACATCCCTTTTAGCGAGGCGACGAATCTGGACGCGGCGCTGCGCAAGGTTGGGGTATCGAGCGAGATCATTCGTATTCCTGGTGGAATGCATGGGACCGGTGGCTGGCATAAGCTGCCGGGCGTGCCCGACTGGGAGGTCCAGATGACGGAATGGCTTAACCATACGCTGGGTCATCAGGGTCCGGTGGGTGAAGGGGTTCGCAAACGGGAGGCACCACCAGCTTAAGCGGGCGTTTGAGAGTTGTCTGCGTGAGAACGCGCCATCCCTGCTCAGCATTCGCGGTGCGGTTGAGTTCACCCAGGACTAACCCCAAGCCTAATGATGTCGTCTGCGACTCTTTCAGCCACTAGCTAATTGCTCATGGAAGCGCAACCCCACCCCTTGTCATCCCGAGCGAAGCCGAGGGACCTGCGGTGCGCCCTTCCCTCAAACAACTGCATACAGCTCTCTCAGCCACTATTCACTGTCACATGGAAACGCTACCCCACCCTTGTCATCCCGAGAGAGCTTGCCCTGAGCGAAGTCGAACGGGGACCTGCAGTTCCACTCGATCCCTAACGAAGGTCACTTCCAAAACAAAAAGGGCGCGATACCTTCCAGGTATCGCGCCCTCGTTGTTGTTGAGTACACCCTAACTGAAAATAGCGTCGTCGCGAGACTGAGACTCATCCCACATCGGTGTCGGCTCAAAATACCCCGTACCCGGCTTCAAATGTTGCTTGCAAACCTCATCGTTCAGCGTAACCCCCAACCCGGGAGTATCCGGAACCTTGATGAACCCCTTGTTGATCATCGGCTTATCGAGCCCGTTGACCAGATCCTGCCACCAAGGCACATCCAGCGAGTGATTCTCCAGCGCAAGGAAGTTACGCGTCGCGGCCGCGCAGTGCACATTCGCCATGCAACTAACAGGAGTACCCGCAAAGTGCATCGCCATCGGCACCCCATACTCAAACGCCATATCCCCGATCTTGTGCGTGCGCAGAATGCCGCCCGAAGTCGCAAGATCCGGATGAATCTTGTCCACCGCGTGCACTTTGCACAGCTTCTCGAAGTCTGCGATCTCGTAAATATCCTCGCCGGTAATCGTCGGCGTGGGGCTGGCATCGGTGATCTCTTTAAGAAGATCCGTGTAGTACCACGGAATCACGTCTTCGATCCATTCCAGGTTGTACTTCTCATAAGCCTTGCCCAGCTTGATGCAGGACTTCACGCCGATATGGCCGAGGTGATCCATCGACAACGGCATGTCGTAGCCGATGTTTTCCCGCACCGCCGCCACATATTCGCAAAGCCTGTCGACGCCCTTATCGGTTACCTCCGTCGCCATAAACGGATGAGGCTGATTCCGCAACTCCCACTTGCTCTGGCCCGCAGGCTCCATCACCATGCCCGGCATTCCCTCGAGCACATTGATCCCCAGATCCATCTTCATCCACGTAAGACCCATGGCCACGCGTTCTTTGGCTCGAGCTCCGTACACCTTCGGGTCATCCGACTCCGTCGTATCTGCATAGATCCGAATCTTGTCGCGCCACTGGCCGCCAAGCATCTGGTACACCGGACAGTTGTACGCCTTGCCCGCAATGTCCCACAGGGCCATTTCAACCGCGGCCACACCGCCTGCCTGGCGAGAGATACCGCCGAACTGCTGGATCTTTTGAAAGAGAAAATCGACATTCAGTGGGTTGTCTCCGACAATGCGGCTCTTGAGTACCATCGCGTATTGATAGCCCGCTCCATCGCGCACTTCACCCAAACCATAGATACCCTGGTTGGTGTCGATGCGAATCACCGGGCAGGGGCTGGGGCCAGGCTTGACGATGATCGCGTAGCGCATGTCGGTAATCTTCAGCGTCGACGGGCTGGAGTTCAGGTTCACGTTCTTGATTGCCGGCGCTTGTTCGGCCGCAGCCTTCTCCAGGCTGTAGCGGCTAAGAAGACTGCCCCCCAGGACTGCCATCGAAGACTTAAGCACACCACGGCGATTGAATTTCCATCCATTGAAATCTGACATTGTTACCTTCCCCCTTCGGTTGTTCTCTCGGTTAGATCTTCTTCATCCTCTTGCGCAGGCTTGTGGCTATGCAGTTTCGCAATTGGTGTAGACCGAAGCGATTGGCCCTTTCGTGGTTTTCTCCCAAAGAAAACCACGCCTCGCGATCTTTATAAGGCCCCAGTAATTGCGAAACTGCTCTAGACTCCACTAAGGTCCATTGGGCAAAGAGAAGAATAGCGCACTGTCCAGCGGGTTTGCCGGGTGAATTCCCCGCCGCGTGAGTCCCCTGTGCGCAGCACAGCGTTGCGGTCTTACCAGTAAGGGGAGCGCGTAACTTTATAGATAACTGGTTGCATCATTGTCAAAGGAAAAGCGGTATACCGCAATGCGGTATCTAGCTTCCTTGTTACTCTGTCCACTGAAACTTGTCGCATCGCCGGACAGTCTCCTATCTAATCCCCCCCCCGGATTTCCTGTGGAGCTTATTGGCGTTGATGCACTCCATGCGGCTTTCCTCAATGAAAGCCGCACACGCGGCCGTCGACTAGGCACGCGTACAGGAAATCCGGGCCTCGCATTGGCAGACCGTACTCAACAGTGCAATATTCTTTACCAAGGCTGACCCTCATGAAATCTTTGCTGTTGCTGCTCGCGCCTTTTCTCTTCACCGTGACCGGTTCCGCGGCTTCCACCTATCCAGCACGACTGGACGATCCGGCTGCGGTGTACCTCACGGCCGAGGAATTCCATGCCCACGCGAACGGCAAGGGAGACGATAGCGCACCTCTTCAGGCAGCGATCGACAAGGTGCAGGCCGGCGAAGGAGAGGGCATCGTCTTCATTCCCCAGGGCCGTTACCGCATCAGCCGGACCATCTATCTCTGGCCCGGCGTGCGCATCATCGGTTACGGGGCGCAGCGTCCAGTCTTCGTCCTTGACGGAAACACGCCTGGATATCAGGATGGCATCGCCTACATGTTCTTCTTCGCCGGCGCACGCCCCCGGCCGCAAACCGCAGGAGCTCGATCCTTCTACCATCCGCCGCCCACACCGCGCGGCGTGGTTCCACCCAGCCGCGAGGTTCCCGACGCCAACCCCGGTACCTTCTACTCGGCCATGAGCAACGTCGACTTCGAGATCGGTCCCGGCAACGCCGGGGCGGTCGCTATTCGCTTCCACGCCGCGCAGCACGCCTTTCTCAGCCACATCGACTTCAACATCGGCTCTGGATTTGCCGGCGTGCATGAAGTCGCCAACGAAGCCGAGGATCTCCACTTTCACGGCGGCCAGTACGGCATCATGGCGCGCAAACCCTCCCCGGCGTGGCAGTTCACGCTCATCGATTCCACCTTCGACGGCCAGCGGGAGGCCGCCATCCGCGAAAACGAAACCGGCCTCACCCTGGTCCACGATGACTTCCGCAACGTTCCCATCGCCGTCTCGATCGATCCACATTACTCCGATCAGCTCTGGATTAAAGACTCCCGCTTCGAGAACATCCCCGGGCCCGCGGTGGTGATCAGCAACGATGCCAGCCGCATGACCGAAATCAATTTTGAGAACATCGACTGCAGCCACGTACCCATCTTCGCCAGGTTGCGCGAGAGCGGCCGCGAATTCAGACAAGTTGCGGATACGTATCACGTCAGCGTTTTTTCCCATGGCCTTGGCATCGCGTATCCGGGCGCGAAGGCAGCCTTCGAGACGCGCTATGAGTCCTCACCACTCGCTGCTCTGCCGGCCCCTACGCCGCCCGCGATTACTCCGCTGCCGCCAGCCGCCAGTTGGGTGAATGTATCCGCCCTCGGCGTCAAAGGCGACAACCAAACCGACGACACAGCAGCGCTGCAGAAGGCCATTGATGAGCACCCTGTGCTCTATTTCCCCAGCGGGCGCTACCTGTTGCACGAGACCCTCACGCTGCGCCCCGGCACCGTCCTGATCGGCCTCCACCCCAGCACCACGCAATTCGATCTCCCAGATGGAACCCCTGGATTTGAAGGCCCCGGAGCCCCCAAGCCGCTCGTGCTCGCGCCTGCCGGCGGATCCAACATCATCACCGGCCTCGGCATCTTCACCGGCGGTTTCAATCCCCGCGCCACAGCTCTTCTCTGGCGCTCGGGTAAGGACTCGCTTGTGGACGACCTTCGCTTCCTGGGAGGCCACGGCACCAACAATCCCGATGGCACCCGCATAAACCCCTACAACGCTACTCACAGCGCCGACCCCAATCCACATCGCCCATGGGACTCGCAATACCCCAGTCTGTGGATCGATGGAGGCGGTGGGACGTTCGCCAATATCTGGACGCCGGACACTTTCGCTCAAGCCGGCATGCAGGTTTCGAACACCACCATCCCCGGCTACGTGTATGAGATCTCCAGCGAACATCATGTCCGCGCCGAGTTCAAGCTGAAGAATGTTTCCAACTGGCAGCTCTACGCACTGCAGACCGAGGAAGAGAGCGGTGAAAGCCAGAATGCGTCGTCACTTGAAATCGATCACTCCAGCAACCTCACCATCGCCAACTATCACGGCTACCGTGTAACCCACATGGAGAAGCCATTCCCCTACGCGGTGAGAGTCGCCGATTCCACCAACATCCGCTTCCGCAATGTACATGTAGATGCCAACAGCTCCATCGGCCTTTGCGATGCAGCCGGCGTCTGCCGTCAGGCAGTGCGTTCGAACAAGGTGCCTTTTGAGGACGCCATCGTCGATCAGACGCTGCACGCCCAAGTGCGTGACCGTGAGTTTGCCTACCTCGATATCAACGATGACAAGCCGATACCCGCAACTCGCGCGGACGACGCCAACCTCATCGAAAAGGGCGCTCAGGTGCAGCGCCTCGCCACCGGCTTCTTTAATATCTCCGGCGCCGCTATCGATGCAGCCGGGCAGCTCTACTTCGTCGACAGCCAGTTTCAGCGCATCTACCGCTGGTCCTCGGACTCGCAATACGCAGCAGTGGTGAGTGATGCCCCGCTCGACCCAGTCAATCTAGCCTTCGACAAAGCTGGTGACCTCATCGTTGTCTCTTCCGGCGGCAAAGAGCTAACCGCGTATGCTTTGAATCCGAACGCCACGGATGCCGAAATGAACCTCACACTCCTGCCCCTAGAGCCCGCCGCCGAGCGTCCCGGTCTCACTCCTGCATTGCCGGTCGATTACTGGTTCAACGGCGACTTCGCAGAGACGCTCTCCGCCACCCAGCCCTATACGTATACATCGCTGCAACAAATGTTCGAGAAGGGCCTGGGCACGCGCACCGCCTTTCAGTTCGTCTCGCCCGACGGGAGTCTGTTCATCCCCACGAACGCTCCAATCGTGCAGGGCGAGCCATACTTCGGCACCAAATGGGTGGGCGTCCTCGAAGCCTATGGTTTGGTCAAAGGAACGGAGGGCAAGCCCTTCTACGCCACCAACGAAGCCGAGCAGCGCACCTATCGCGGCTTACTCAATGCCGATGGCTCGTTATCGCAGATCACCACCTTCGTGGAGCAGGGTGGAGAAAGCCTGGCCCAGGACGCCGACGGCAACGTCTATCTATCCGCCGGCCAGATCTTCGCTTATTCCCCGGCGGGAAAGCTGCTGGGCAGCATCGACGTCCCCGAGCGTCCCCACGATATCCTCTTCGGAGGCAAAGACCGCCGCACTCTCTACCTGCTCAGCGACCACTCTTTGTACGCTGTCCGCATGCGTCATCCCGGCCTATAGCGAGAAATATTTTCTACAAAGGGAACGAAACTCCACAGAATTGGATCTATATAGGTGTAAAAAAGCCTGCCAGTCGGCGGGCTGGGCCAGCAAATACCAAGATGATCAATTAATTATTTGATCATCTTGATCATCTTGATGAAACAAAGGACTTAGCCGCCAACGAAAGGACTTATAGCGCTTATGGCGCTTTTAGCGCACAAAAATTTTGGGGCAAGCGAACTAACGGGCGTCCAGAGAACGAAACCAGCCTTCCGCCTAACTGGCTGCGGAAAACTCCTCTGTCCATCCACCTCCACCCATGCCAAGGTGGGCCACCGCCCTAAGATTTGTCATCCCGCCTGCCCCGGCGTGCCGTGGGAGCGTAGCCGAGGGACCTGCTGTGCGCCCTTCCCTCTAACAACTCCCTACAGCTCCGTCCATCCACCTCCACCCATGCCAAGGTGGACCACCGCCCTAAGGGCGACTGCACACCTTTGACTTTGTGAGGTGGATGGAAGGATCGTAATACGTTCGTGGGGCTTGCCTTCGTTGCAGATCAAGTGGAACCGCAGGTCCCTCGGCTACCTCCGGGATGACAATTTCGCTTAAACCCGAAGACTACGGTCCAATTCGTCCGTTACGTTATGCCCATTCGCTTGGCCACCCTTTCAGGGGCGCCCGTGCAGTCTGTACAGACGGAAGCATTTCCTATTCGTCGGTTACGCAGCCTAGGGCCGCGCTCTTTACGGAGCGGATGTACTTAGCTAGGGTGCCTCGCTCCGCTTTGTAGGGTGGCATCGTCCAGGCTTTGCGGCGGGCAGCTAGCTCTTCATCAGAGAGCGCTACGGAGATCTCGTTCTTGCTGGCATCGATGGTGATGAGATCGCCGGTGCGCACAAGCGCGATTGGGCCGCCTTCCTGGGCTTCGGGCGTGACGTGGCCGACGATGAAGCCGTGCGAGCCGCCGGAGAAGCGGCCGTCGGTCATCAGAGCTACGTCTTTGCCTAGACCCGCTCCCATGATGGCCGATGTGGGGGTCAACATCTCGGGCATGCCCGGCCCGCCTTTGGGGCCTTCGTAACGAATGACGAGGACCTGGCCCTTGGCAATCTTTCCTTCCTCCAGAGCTTTGACCATCAGTTCTTCGGAATCGAAGACGTTCGCGGGACCAGAAAACCGGAGTCCTTCCTTGCCCGTGATCTTCGCTACCGCGCCTTCAGGGGCCAGGTTGCCTTTGAGTATCTGCAAGTGGCTGGTCGCCTTCAGGGGGTTGGAAAGCGGGCGCACGATCCCCTGGCCGGCGCGCAAGCCGGGCAGATCCTTCACATTCTCCGCGAGCGTCTTGCCGGTTACGGTAACGCAGTCGCCGTGCAAGAGCCCCTCGGCAAGAAGCATCTTCGTCACCGCAGGGAGGCCGCCGACGGATTGCAGGTCTTCCATGACGTAAGCGCCGCTGGGTTTGAAATCGGCGAGCAACGGCGTCTTGTTGCTGATCTTCTGGAAATCATCAATGGTGAGAGGCACGTTCACGGAACGCGCCATGGCAATCAGATGAAGCACTGCGTTGGTGGAACCACCCAAGGCTGTAACAATCACCATTGCGTTTTCGAACGCTTCGCGAGTCATGATGTCGCGGGGCTTCAAATCGAGTTCGAGCAGATTCAGAATGGCAGCGCCGGCGCGAAAACATTCGTCGAGTTTCAAGGGATCTTCCGCCGGCGTCGATGAGCTGTAAGGCAGGCTCATGCCCAGGGTCTCGATCGCGGCGGCCATGGTATTCGCGGTGTACATCCCGCCACACGCGCCGGCTCCGGGACAGGAGTGGCGGACGATCTGCTGGCGCTGCTCATCCGTGATGGAATGGGTGATGAATTGGCCGTAGCTCTGGAAGGCGGAGATGATGTCCAGCTTCTGGCCGTCCAGATGACCGGCGCGGATGGTGCCGCCGTAGACCATCAGGCTGGGCCGATTCAACCGGCCCATGGCGATCAGGCATCCAGGCATGTTCTTGTCGCAGCCAGGAATCGAGACGTTGGCGTCGTACCACTGCGCGCCCATCACGGTTTCGATCGAGTCGGCGATGAGGTCGCGGGATTGCAGCGAGTAGCTCATGCCGTCCGTGCCCATCGAGATTCCATCGCTGACCCCGATGGTGTTGAAGCGCAGGCCGACCATACCGGCGGCGATAACTCCTTCTTTCACCTTTTCGGCCAGATGCAGAAGATGCATGTTGCAGGAATTGCCTTCATACCAAACACTGGCAATCCCGACTTGCGGCTTGGCCATGTCGGGCTCGCGCAGGCCGGTGGCATAGAGCATGGCCTGGGATGCCCCTTGAGACTTGGGCTGTGTAATCTGAGAGCTGTACTTGTTCAACGGTTTGGTCGTTTTACTCATAACGATCAGTGTATCGTCTGTTTTCCGGCGGCGGGGACCTCGAAATGCAATCAACGGTGTGGTGGCAGTACGGCATTCTTTACGAGGTGTATCCGCGGTCATTCCAGGACGCGAACGGCGACGGCATCGGCGATCTTCAGGGCATCCTGCAGCGGCTCGATTACCTGGCCGGGTTGGGGATCAAGGGGGTATGGATTGCGCCGTTCTACCCCTCACCCATGGCTGATTTCGGGTACGACATCGCCGACTACTGCAACGTCGACCCCATCTTCGGCACCCTGGCCGACTTCGACCAACTGCTTGCGGCCATCCATGAACGCGGCCTGAAGCTGATTCTCGATTTCGTGCCCAACCACACCTCCGACCAGCATCCCTGGTTCCTGGAGAGCCGTTCGTCTCTCACCAATCCCAAGCGCGACTGGTACCTGTGGCGTGATCCGGCTCCGGATGGCGGGCCGCCCAATAACTGGCTGAGCAACTTCGGCGGTTCGGCGTGGACCAAGGATGGCAGCCAGTACTACTGCCATTCGTTTTTGAAGCAGCAGCCGGATGTGAACTGGCGCAACCCGGAACTGCGGGAAGCGATGTACGAACGTGCTTCGCTTCTGGCTGGACCGCGGCGTCGACGGGTTCCGCGTGGACGTGATGTGGATGATGATCAAAGACGATCAGTACCGCGATAACCCGGTTAATCCAGCGAGCGCGCCGGATGCTCCTGCATCACAGCGCCTGCTTGCCGTCTACAACACGAATCGCCCTGAGGTGCATGCGATCGTGGCGGAGATGCGCGCCATACTGGACTCGTATGGCGACCGCTTGCTCATTGGAGAGATCTATCTCCCGTTCGATCAGCTTGCGGCGTACTACGGAGCAGGATCTCAAGGGCGCGCAGCTTCCCTTCAACTTTCACCTGATCCAGTGCCCGTGGAGTGCGGATGCGATCGCCCAGGTGATTACCGAGTACGAGGCCGCGTTGCCGGTGGGCGCGTGGCCGAACTGGGTAATGGGGAACCACGATCAATCGCGCATCGCCACGCGCATCGGTGAGCGCGCAGGCTGCGGCTCGCGGCCATGTTACTGCTGACGCTCCGCGGCACGCCGACGATGTACTACGGCGATGAGATCGGCATGACCGACGCTCTGATTCCCGCCGCGGAAGTGCAGGATCCGGCGGAGAAGAATGAGCCGGGCAAGGGCATGGGACGCGACCCGGAGCGCACGCCCATGCAGTGGGATGGCTCGCGATTCGCGGGGTTCACTACAGGGACGCCGTGGCTTCGGCTGGGGGCCTATCATGCGACGGTCAACGTGGCCACGCTCTCGGGTCAGAGGGACTCGGTGCTGAGCTTGTATCGCGCCCTCATCGGGCTGCGCAACGCGACTGCAGCTTTGAATAGCGGCCGGGTCGAAGGTGTCGCCGGCAACGGCCATGTTCTGCGTTACGAGAGGGTCGATGATGGGCAACGTTTTGCGATCCTGCTCAATTTCAATCAGAGCCATGAAGAGGCGCCGATTGCTGCCGGCCACATTGTTGCTTCGACGCACATGGATCGCTCCGGCGATGCGGTCGAGTCGAGGGTCTCGCTTCGACCGTTTGAAGGCGTGGTCATCAGGATCGACTAACCGATGATTCCTGCAAAGCCCAGGACTAACGTCCTGGGCTACTTTCAGCCAGTCTTGTCCAAATTAGCTTTTTTTCGACTCTGTCCATCCACCTCCACTCATGCCAAGGTGCGCGACCGCCCTCAACTTTGTCATCCCGCCTGCCCCGGCTTGCCGTGGGAGCGTAGCCGAGGGACCTGCTGTGCGCCCTATCCCTCTAACAACTCGCCTACAGCTCCGTCATCCATCTCCACCAATGCCAAGGTGGAGATGGATGGACGGAGGCACTGCCAAAGCACCAACCCGATTTCGCTTGTCCACGTTCTCTTCCACGCATTCAGCAGGTTGCGCCGTCCAGAAGGCCATTTGCACGCTAATTTGGACAGCTCTGACTCTCAGCCGTCCCTGCGGGACTGATCGCGATACGCTCTGATAGCTGATTCGCTTCAGCGAGGGGCAAGTTAAAATGCGCTGCAGAGGCGACATGTCCGAATCACGCAGACAGTTTTTAGCTAATGGCTCGCTCAGCTTGCTGGGTATCGCCGTCACTTCGTGCAAGCAGGAGCAAAAGGCCGCCCCGCTGCCTCCTGGGGCGCCTCCCGCCTTCGCGACGGCGCCGGCAGTCGGCCCTGAGGTTTCGCCTTTGACATTTGCCGAAGCAGAGAAGCTGGTGCAGGTGGAGTTGAGTGAGGGCGAGCGCAAAGAGGCAGCCGAAAGCTGGCGCAGCGGCATGGCTCCGCTCTACGAGCGGCGCACCGGCCCGCGCAAAGTTGCGCTGGAAGCGACGTTGGCGCCCTGGTCCCACTGCGAAGCGACGCTGCCCGGACAGCAGTCAGGCCCGGCGCGCAATCTGTTTCTGCGCAGTAAGAGCGATGCGGGTCCGCTGCCTGCCAGCGACGAGGACATTGCCTTCGCTCCCGTGACCCGGCTTTCACGGTGGATCGAAACGCGCAAGCTCACGTCGGAACGGCTTACCAATATTTATCTCGCGCGCATGGAGCGGTTCAATCCCACGCTGCTTTGCGTGATCACGCCGACGCGCGAGCTGGCCCTGGCCCAGGCCAAACAAGCGGACCAGGAGATCGCAGCCGGCCACTACCGCGGGCCGTTGCACGGCATTCCGTGGGGGGCAAAGGATCTGCTCGACACCGCCGGCATTCCTACGACCTACGGTGCTGAGCCCTTCGAGCACCGGGTGCCCACGGAGGATGCAACCGTGGTCAAGCGTTTGCACGAGGCAGGCGCAGTGCTGGTCGCTAAGCTGAGCATGGGCGCGTTGGCGCTCAACGATGTGTGGTTTGGCGGGCAGACAAAGAATCCCTGGCTGCTGGCGGAAGGGTCGTCAGGCTCAAGCGCAGGGCCGGGCGCTGCCACCGCCGCGGGGCTGGTGGGCTTTGCCATCGGCAGCGAGACCGGCGGCAGCATCATAGGCCCCAGCATGCGCTGCGGGATTACGGGCCTGCGCCCGACCTTTGGCCGGGTTCCCCGCACCGGCGCGATGACGCTCTGCTGGTCGCTCGACAAGCTGGGCCCGATGACGCGCAGTGTCGAGGACGCCATGCTGGTGCTGGAGGCGATCACCGGGCCGGATGCGGGCGATGTGTCGAGCGTGCCCAGCAAGCTGGACTACGACGCGGCCGCGAAGGTGGAGGGTCTGCGCGTGGGCTACTTTCCGCAATGGATGAAAGAAGCGCCGGCCACCGACGTCGATCGCGCCGCGCTCGAAACGGTGAAGAGGCTGGGCATGGTCCCGGTTGAGGTCACGATCCCTAACTGGCCGTATGATTCGCTGCAGCTGATCCTGTTCGCCGAGGCGGCTGCCGCGTTTCGAGGAGCTGACGCTCACGCACGGGGTCGATCAGCTCAAGATGCAGGTGCCGGACGCGTGGCCCAATTCGTTTCGCCAGGCACGCTTTCTTTCCGCGGTGGATTTCGTGCAGACCGATCGGTTTCGGCGGAAGGTGGCCAACGAGATGAGCCGCATCTTCTCCCAGGTGGATCTGCTTCTGGTTCCCTCGCTGCGCGACGAGATGCTCACCATCACCAATGCTACGGGCCATCCCTCGCTCACCCTGCGCGCCGGGTTCATCGAGGTCTCGGAGGAGCGCAGCGATTGGGCTCCTGATCCGGCCAATCCGCCGAAGAAGTTTTCGCCGCCCCGGCGGGTGCCGCATGGCATCACGCTTATCGGCCGGCTCTTCGATGAGGGCAGATTGGGGAGTGCCGGTTTGGCAATGGAACGCAGCTTCCATGTTGCGGACGAGCGGCCGCCGGGGTTTTAGGTTTTGCGAGGTGCATCTACGAGGGGGTAGGGTACCCAGGACCGTGTCCTGGGTTATTTTCAGCCGTCCCTGGCGGGACTATTCCAGGCTCTCATGTCTACCCAGGACTTACGTCCTGGGCTATTTTCAGCCGTCCCTGCGGGACTGTTTTAGAACGGTTCTCTCGCAGACTCACTAAGGCGGTTTCAATCAGTGGTGAGAATGACTATGCCGGTTCTCGAGTCTATCCGCGTTGTCGAACTTACCGAGGCTTTGGCGGGGCCTTACTGCGCCATGATGCTGGGAGACTTCGGCGCCGACGTTATCAAGGTCGAGCGCAGGCAGACCGGCGACCAGTCGCGCAGTTGGGGACCTCCGTTTGTGGGCAGTGAATCCGCTTATTTTTTGGCTACCAATCGCAATAAGCGTTCGCTGTCGCTCGATTACGATCAGCCGCTGGGGGCTGCGATTCTCCACCGGCTGCTGGCTACGGCAGATGTCTTCCTCATTAACCAGCGTAACCGGGCTTCTCTGGAACGGCGCGGCTTGGATGCGGAGACGATTTGCGCGCGTTATCCGCGGCTCGTGTACTGCGCCATCTCGGGCTATGGACACTCTGGCCCCAAGTCGGGACTGCCTGGCTACGACATCATCGCGCAAGCCCAGGCGGGGATCATGAGCTTTACCGGGGAGCCGGAGGGTGAGCCGGTTCGTTATCCCATCGCGATCGCGGATATGGTCTGTGGGCTCTACTCGGCACTGGGAATTCTCGCCGCTTTACTGGCGCGGGAAAAAACCGGAACCGGACAGGCGCTGGATATGGCGCTCTTCGATTCCCAGCTGACGTTGCTCATCAATGCAGGCAGCAACTACCTGAATGCCGGCGAATCTCCACAGCGCTGGGGAAATGCACATCCCAGCATTGTTCCCTACCAGGTCTTTCGCGGCGGAGACGGCCGCCATTTTGTCGCTGCCGTGGGCACAGATGCGCTGTGGCTTCGGTTTCTCCGCGTCATCGACGCGACGGAGACGTTGGGGGCGGACTCACGCTTTCGCACCAATGCGCTGCGGACGGAACATCGGCTGGCGCTGATTCCTGCGTTATACGCGATCTTTGAGAAGGCCCCGGCGAGCGAGTGGCTGCGGCGGCTGAGCGCAGAGGATATCCCGGCGTCTGTGATCCATACGGTCGGCGAAGCTGTGAACGACCCACAGGCACTGGCTCGCGGGTTGATCGTGGAGATCAAGCACCCCACCCTCGATGTGGTACGCAGTATCGCCAACCCGGTGCGGCTTTCGGCTACGCCGGTGTTGTACCGGCTTCCGCCTCCGTTGCTGGGTGAGCATAGCGTTGAGATTCTGCGGGGTCTCGATTACTCGAGGGAGGAGATTGTGGCTGCTGTGGGTAAGACGCGTCTAATGATTAGCACGGTATAATCTAAAGGTATTGATCCATTCGATAGAGGCTCAGAATTCATCCCCAGCGCAATGGAAACGTTTTTTAGAAATTGACGCAACAGACGGCGACTCGTCGGGGCTATCTCACAATTGCCGACGTATTATGGCGCGGATCAGGGCGCCCGTTGTGCAGGAATCGTTCGCTCTTGCGTTACCAAAACGAAAAAAGTGTTCGAGAATGGGCTGCCAATCCACCTTGTCTTGCGCGAATTTGAATGGCGGTACACGATGGTGGACGCGGCGAGAGATGCCCTGAGGTCCCCGGCTACGCTCCCATTGCACGGTGGTAGGCCGAAGACAATGATCGCACGGTGGCGCTCCATGAGGAAGTCGGCTAGCGGCTGCCAGGGCGACAAGGTGCGATCGGCTAGGACCGGAGGCGGGTGCGAGAAGGACGCCGGTAGTGTGTAAGGATCAAGGAATGGGTATAGAGCTGGTTGACCGCGATGTGCTGCTGGTGATCGATGTGCAGAATGACTTCTGCGATGGAGGCGCGCTCGCGGTGCCGGGCGGCCAGAACGTCGTGCCGGTGATCCATCGGATCGCCGCGCTCTTTCGCCACCTGATCATGACCCAGGATTGGCACCCACGGGATCATCATTCCTTCGCGTCCAATCATCCTGGGCGGGTTCCGTTTGACACGATTGAGACGGCTCACGGCGAGCAGGTGCTGTGGCCCGATCATTGCGTGCAAGGAAGCATGGGGGCTGCTTTCTACCCACATCTGCAACCGGACAATGCGGAGCTGATTCTGCGCAAGGGTTGTCGCAATGACGTCGACTCCTATTCGGCTTTCCGGGAGAACGATCGCATCACCCGTACCGGGCTTACCGGCTATCTGCGCGAACGCGGACTGGGACGCATCTTTCTCGCGGGCCTGGCCTATGACTTCTGCGTGCGCCACTCGGCCATCGACAGCATGCAAGCAGGCTTCGAGACCTATGTGGTGGAGGATGCCTGCAGGGCTATCGACATAAGAGACTCCGTGGCTGCCACCAACCATGTCTTCCATGAAGCCGGCGTGCGGCGTATCACCAGCGAGATGCTGCTGGCGTGAACCGCATGCGTTTTACTCTGCGCGCGCTGCTCTTAGCTCAGCTATCGCTGGCGCTGATTCCGCTGCATGCGCAGGATAGCAAGGTGGTCCCAAGAGCCGAGGAGAGCCAGCAGATTCCCGGCCCACCATGCCACTTTATCCCCGACGAAGATACGGCCCGAGCCAGGCTATGCACGCCGGCCGAGATCGCGGCTTGGCTGGCGGATATTCAGCACTGGCGCAACGAAGATCGCTTGCGCATGGGCTACGACGCGAGCCAATACGATCGGCCGGAACTGCTGTGGACGCAGACCAGCTTTATCCAGCCACAGATGATGATGCACGATCGCTACTTCTACGATCCGGTCGAGCGCAAATACACCGTCGATCGCTATCTGGATGACGTCGATGCCCGCTATGGGGGAATCGATAGCGTGCTGTTGTGGCATACGTACCCCAACCTGGGCATCGACAATCGCAACCAGTTCGACTTTTTTCGCGATCTTCCCGGCGGCGTTGCCGGCTTGCGGGCGATGATCGATCGCTTTCATCAGCGCGGCGTGCGGGTGCTATTCCCAGTAATGATGTGGGACCAGGGAACGCGCGATGAGGGCATCCCCGGCCAGGTGGCGATTGCCAAGGAACTGGCGGCCGTGGGCGCCGACGGCATCAATGGAGATACCATGTTCGGTCTCTCCCGCTCCTTCCGGATTGCGGCGGATCAGACCGGCCATCCTCTTGCGCTGGAGCCGGAGGAGGGGCCCATCAGCGACGAGATGCTGGTCTACAACAACATGAGCTGGGGAGAGGATTGGAAGGATGAGTTTCTGCCTCCGGTAAGCCGGGATAAGTGGCTGGAGACTCGCCACATGGTGAACGTTTGCCATCGTGAAGCGCATGACCGCACCGACGATCTGCAACAAGCCTTCTTCAACGGAACCGGCTATGTTTCCTGGGAAAACGTCTGGGGGCTGTGGAACGGGATTGTGCCCAGAGACGGCGAAGCGCTGCGTCGCTGCGCTGCCATCGAACGGGCCCTGGGAAAGCAGCTCAATAGCATGGAGTGGGAGCCTTACAGCAGCACGGAGCAATTCGGAGTCTTCTCGAGCAAGTGGCCGGCGGCGCACGCAGTTGCCTGGACCCTGGTCAATCGCAACCATTACCCTGTTGCCGGGCGGCAGCTGGTCACCAAGGCCATGCCCGGCGCGCACTTTTATGACCTGTGGCATGGGTTGGAATTAAGCCCGGAGTTGACGGGCTCTTCCGTCGCGCTTTCTTTTGCCATCGAGGCTGATGGCTTCGGTGCGGTTCTTGAAAGCGACGCACCGTTGTCCAAGCCCATGCTTGACCTGCTGCAACACATGCAGCAGGCGAAACCGCTGGCCAGTTATTCTGCGAGTTGGCAAACGCTACCGCAGACTATGGTGGCAACGGTTCCCGCGCCGAGCTCAGGAGCGATACCGGCCACGATGATTCTGATCCCAGCTGCTGACTATGTCTTTCGCGTGGCGGGCCTGGAGATTGAAGGCACCAACGACGAGGGCGTCGACGTTCAATATCCCTGGGAGCCTTCTGCGCGGCGCTTCCACACGCAGGCAATGCATATTGCTTCGTTCCGTATGGATCGTTATCCGGTGAGCAATGCGGAGTTTAAGGAATTCATGACGGCCACTTCGTACCATCCGGCGGATGATCATAACTTCCTGCGGGATTGGAAGGATGGCACCTATCCTGCCGGCTGGGGAAAAAAGCCGGTCACCTGGGTCTCGATCGAAGATGCGCGCGCCTATGCGAAATGGGCGGGCAAGCGCCTGCCTCATGAATGGGAGTGGCAATATGCGGCGCAAGGCCAGGACGGCCGGGCCTATCCGTGGGGTGATAACTGGAATCCGGCGGTGGTGCCTGCGCTCAGCACCGGGCGCGAGATTGATCCACCGAGCGATTCCGATGCTCACACTGGTGGGGGCAGCCCTTTCGGGGTGATGGATCTGGTGGGCAATGTTTGGCAATGGACAGATGAATACTGCGATGCGCACACTTGCGCCGCCATTCTGAGAGGGGGCAGCCATTATCAGCCGCAGGGGTCACGCTGGTATTTTCCGCAGGCCTATCGGCTGTCGGAGCATGGAAAGTACTTGCTGATGGCGCCAAGCCTGGATCGATCAGCCACTGTGGGATTCCGTTGTGTGCAGGATGTTCGTTGATGCCCTTGAGATTCGATTCCGCTCTGGAAGCGAGGGGTTGAGGTCCGCGAAATCTCACATCTGGCGCAAAGTACGCGCTCAGATATGGGGCACCCTTCGATTTGTTGCCGGGAGAGAGTTCTAAAAACTCACTAACGGTATAGTGGACTTCTTGCATGAAGCCATCGGTCGTTATTCTTGCTTATAACTCTGTCGAGACGTTAGGGACAACGCTTGCTCAGGCACAGCAGATTTCTGATGACCTGCACGTGGTGGACTCCTTCAGCACGGATGACACGGTCGCGCTCAGCCAGCAGCACGGAGCGCAGGTGGTACAGCATGCGTTCGAAAGCTATGGTGCACAGAGAAATTGGGCGATCGATCATTTGCCGCTCCGTTACCCGTGGCAGCTGCACCTGGACGCGGACGAGCGGCTTACGCCGGAACTGATCGCGTCGGTCCAGGCGCTGCCGGAGAACCCCGACCAGTCCGGTTTTTTGGTTGCCCGGCTGGTGCAGTTTCTGGGACGGCAGATGCGGCATGGAGGGATGTCGCCCACCTGGCATTTGCGGCTCTTCCGCAATGGCGCCGGCCGCTGCGAGGAACGCAAATACGACCAGCACTTCTACCTGACGCAGGGTTCGGCCGGCCAGCTCCAGGGGTACATGATCGATGAGATCCGCATGTCGCTGTCAGAGTGGACTGCGCGGCATAACCGATGGTCGGATGCAGAGGTGATGGAGCAGACGCAGGCGCTGGATGCGGTGCGCATCCAGCCTCGCTTGTGGGGAAATCCTCTGGAGCGCAAACGGTATCTGCGCGGGCTCTACAATCGCGCTCCGCTCTTCGTTCGTCCCTACGCGCTTTTTTTCTACCGGTATTTTCTGCGCCTGGGCTTCCTCGATGGAAGGGAGGGGTTCATCTTCTGGACCCTGCAGACATTCTGGTTCCGCTTTCTGATCGACGCCAAGCTCTTCGAGCACCGGAAAAAGAAAACAATTTAGAATGGCATGGTTGGGGGACGAACCATGCTTGAAGTCTGTTCAGTAATCAGCGGAGCGCTTATCGTTTTCGCCGCGCTGGTGTTGTGGGCCAATGGCGGCCGGCTCAAGAGCGAAAACGACCACTAGAGTCTAGCGGCCGTAGCCTTTCTCGTATCCGTGGACGTAGGCTTCACGGTAGATGTTCTTGTACTCGTCACGTCCAATGGGCGGATGGCCGTATTCCGGCGCGTGCTTGTAGGCGTCGTCGTGAGTTGGGCGAAAGCTATGGCCGGTTTCACGGTCATGGGCGCCATCAGCCAATCCATCGTGAAAGCCCCAATGTGCGGCATAGTTGGGCGCGTCTTCCGAATCGTGGTAGAAGGCGCTGTAGCCGGGATCTCGCGGAGGTGCTCCATACTGAGCAGACGCGATCAAAGCGCTCCCGCCCATCAGCATGCACGCAACCGCAGTACGCAAATTCTTAGCCTTTACGTTCATCGCTCGCTCCTCATTCCTACTGCATAGCTGACAAAACGCAGCTTTAGCGGGAAGGTTGCCAGCATCTTTTTTGTGGGATCGGGGTTGGCCTTGCAGGTGGGTCAGGACACGACGGGTAGCTTGACGGTAAATTCGGTTTTTCCGGGTACGGAGTCCAACAGGATTTCTCCGCCAAACTTGTCCACCACGATATGGCGAACAATGTCGAGGCCTAATCCGGTGCCCTGCCCCGTGGGCTTCGTAGTAAAGAAGGGCTCAAAGATCAGCTTCCTGTTTTCCTCGGGGACGCCCGGACCGGCATCGCCAATCGCGATGCCCACCCTGTCGCCTTCCACCCAGGTGCGTACGCTCACGACGCCCTTTTGGGGAGATGCGTCAATGGCATTATCGAGGAGATTGGTCCATACCTGACTGAGACCGATGCCACAGGTGGAAAGGGGCGGCAGACTGGGGGCAAAGAGCTTTTGCACGGTTAGCTCTTTTTGGCGAAACTTGTGGCCCAGAATGACTAGAGTGCTTTGAATGCTGTCGTGGACATCGAGCTGATGGCGCTGCGGCTTGTCTTCATAGGCGTACTTCTTGACCGCTCCGACCAGGTCGGTCACGCGGGAGACGCTCTCTTCAATGGTTCCCACCAGCTGGACGCTGGAGATGAGCGCTTCTATCCAGTTGAGCGGATCGGATAAGGTGTTGCCGGGAAACTCGTGCTGGGCGCATTCCAGCGCTCCGGAGTCGAAGCCGATGCCGGAAAGAGTCGCCGCCAGCTTCCAGGAATTTTCAATGCCGTGTGCCTCCAGCCACGACGCCAACTCGTCTTCGGCGTCTGCCTGGTCCATGGAACTCATGGCAGACGGCTTTTGGGGCGTTAACGCCTGCTCTTGCAGAACGCGCAGGCACTCGGTCTGACCTTTGGTCATGGTTTCATCGTTAGCGCACATGCGCAGGCTGATCTGTTGCAGCCGGCTCAGGTTTTCTCGCATTTGCGAGGCAGCGCGCCGGGCAGCGGCTCCCGGGTTATTCAACTCATGCATCAGGCCGGCGGCCATTGTGCCCAGCGAAATCAGTTTCTCGCGATGCAGCTCCTGTGACTGATAGACCTGGAGCCTGCGCGCCACGTTTCCCAAAACGGCAACGCGCACCTGGGGGCAGGCAAACATCAGGTTCCAAAAGAGCTCTTCCCGCAGGTAGACGACCGTGCTGGGCTTGAGCACGGTGACCACCGCTTCGTTGTCCTTACCCATGAGCAAGGGGATTTCCCCGAAGATCTCACCCGCGCTCAATTGGCCGATGAGGGTGAGTTCTCCATCGGTCTGACGCTTCTGCAGGCGAAGCTCGCCCTCAAGCAGAATCCAGAAGCCGCGACGGGTGCGGGTAATGTCCAGAAGGTCAGCGCCGACATCGGCATGAATCAACTCGACCGAGTCAAGGCATCGAAGCTCCTGCAGCGAGATGCCGGCGAAGACGGGCACCTTCTGCAACTGGGTTAGGAGGCTGGCTGCCTCGACCTGCTCTACCTTCGAACTTTGCTGAACGTCTGTCATTGGCTTAGAAGCCCGCCAGGTGCTTATGGATAAACTGCACGGAAATCGAACCCTCGCCGACTGCGGACGCCACCCGTTTGATGGAGCCGTGGCGCACATCACCGGCAACAAAAACCCCTGGAACGCTGGTCTCGAGCAAGTACGGGTCTCTGGGCAGGTTCCAATTCTTGGGCATTTTTCCGTCCACTTTCAGGTCAGAACCAGAGAGCAAAAAGCCGTTCGCGTCGCGCATGATCGTGTCCGGAAGCCAATCCGTGTTGGGCGCCGCCCCGATGAAGATGAACAAACCACTTGCCGGCACGGTTTCCTCGTTCTCGGGTCCACAAAGGCGCAAACAGGACAATCGGGATTCACCCAATGCTTCCACCACCTGACATCGCGATTTGACCTCTATATTCGATGTGGCTGCAATCTGATCGATTAAATATTTCGACATGCTGTTTACAAGCGACTCGGCCCTTACCAGCATGGTTACCTTTTTTGCGTACTTGGAGAAGTACATAGCGGCCTGTCCGGCCGAGTTTGCCCCCCCGACAATGAAGACGTTCTCGTCTTTACAGGCCTGGGCTTCGGTCATCGCCGCCCCATAATAGACCCCAGCCCCGGTCAGGCGCTCGACTCCCGGAGTGCCCAAGCGGCGGTAATAGACGCCTACAGCGATCAGGCAAGCGTGGCACGATACTTCCCTGCCGTCGGCCAATTGGACGATGTTGTAGTTGTTTTCGGTGCGGATGCCGGTCGCCTTCTGAGTCAGCAATTCCGCCCCGAACCGTGTGGCCTGGATCAGTGCCCGCCGGGCCAGGTCTTCGCCTCTCACTCCTTCGGGAAAGCCGAGGTAATTCTCGATCCTGGAACTGGAGCCCGCCTGTCCTCCTGGCGCTTCATCTTCGATCACCAAGGTCCGCAGCCCTTCCGACGCGCCGTAGACGGCCGCCGCCAGGCCAGCCAGGCCCGCGCCGACGATCACCAGGTCGTAGAACTCCTTGGTCGCCTGGGTGCGCAACCCGATCTTGGCGGCCAGTTCCATTTGGCCGGGCTGCACCAGAGAGGTACCATCCCCAAAAAGGACCACCGGCAGCTTGTGGTCATCCAACTTGAAACGGGTGAGCAGTTCGACGGCTTCGGCGTTCTGCTCCGGATCGAGCCAGACGTAGGGAACCTGGTTGCGGGAAAGAAAGTCGCGTACCTGGTGGTCGCGCAAGGTGTAGCGCGGCCCCACCACGCGCAAACCTTCAAAGGGCGGCCGTAGCCCTCCTTCCAGGTTTCGAGGAGGTCATTCAGCACCGGATAGAGGCGCTCTTCGGGCGGATCCCAGGGCTTGGTCAGGTAGTAGTTGATCTTGGCCGTGTTGATGGCCTGGATGGCCGCCTCGGTATCGGCGTAGGCGGTGAGGAGAGCACGCTTGGCGTCGGGGTAAGTATTCCATCGCCTTGCCCAGGAACTCTACCCCGGACATGCCGGGCATGCGCTGGTCAGAGACAAAGAGGGCGACCGTGTCTCCGCGCTTTTTCAGTTGGTCACAGGTGTCGAGTGCCGCCTGGCCGGACGCCGCACGCTGGATGCGATAATTTGCACCATATTGGCGGCGCAGATCCTGGACCACCATCTCCAGGACACTTACATCGTCGTCTACCGCGAGGATGACTGGCTTGCCCATGCTTCTTTAGTGTATTGAATGCGCGCCAGTTCGTCTCGTTTCGCACTGTTTTCGCTACACCCAAATCCAGTCACGACAGCAACTTGAGAGCGCGCCCCTGCCACTTTCGTGGGGTTTCATTTCCTGCCCAAGCCGCTAGGCTTGAGATCACCAGCAACTCATACTCTTCGGGCTCGGCAGCGGAGAGAAACGTACTAAAGGTGTCGCAAAACAGGACAGTTTAGAACGAGTGATGGCCGGTGGCCGATAGCGTGATTATGCGGCTCTCCGATTACCGGGGGCAGTTCGCGTCGGACACGCTGCGGCGGTGTTAAGGCAAGAAGATTGCGAATCGAAGCGACACGAGGCACAAGGCAGCACGATGAATAAAATTATCCTGGCTGACAATCAAGCAATCTTTCGCGCTGGCATTGCAAAGGTCCTGGCGAGCGAAGAGGACTTCCGCGTAGCCGCACAGTGTGCGGACCTGGAACGCCTACTGCTCTCCGTGGATGCGTACCGCTCCTCGATCGTTCTGTTTGCATCGGCGCTAAGGCCCGAATATCAGGATTTGATGTCGCACGTAAAGGCAGCCGGAAGCCGGGCGGTGGTGATCGCCGAGAACGGCGAGCCGGCGCAGATTTTCACCGCCCACGACATCCGCGGAGTGGTTTATCGCAATACCACCGGCCAGGCACTGGTAGAGTGCGTGCATCGCGTGATCAAGGGCTTCTCTTCGATTCAGCGGCCGGCTGAGGCGATTGGTTCCGAGGAAGAAGATTCTGTGGGCGCCCGTGTCCGCGACCGGCTTACCCCCAAAGAGATGAAGATCGTGGCCCTGATTGTGCAGGGCTGCAAGAATAAAGAGATTGCGCTGCGGTTGGGCACCACCGAACAGGTGATCAAGAATTATCTGCGCAGCGTGTATGACAAGACAGGGGTTTCGGATCGGCTGGAACTTGCCCTGTTTACGATCCACCATCGGATCCTGGCAGCGGCTGCGGCCGAGGCTGGCAACTCGGTCCAGATGCGCACGGCTTAAACGGCGAGTCTCCATATTTTGAAACGCGTAGCTCAGGGTCCTCGCTGGGCGCCCTTTAGGGGCCCGGCTGAAGCCGTGCAATTCTGGTTCTCGGCCACGGGGAAAGATCGTGCGGGTCCGCCGGTGCCGGCTTCGGTGGTTGAAAAGCTCCGAGCAGCAGGGGAGAGATTAGCACCGCCGAGGTCCTTCGACTCCGCGCCTTCGAGCGCTCTGTCGCGCGATAGATCTGTGGGGGCGCTCCGCTCAGGATGACGATTCTGTGGCGAGTTGGAGCAAAAAACCAGCTCCTTCTGACGTCCATCTGATCTCGCCATCACGTTGACTCCGCAGGGGCTGGAAGGCCGTCCGAAATAGCGGCCTGGGCTGCTGTGTTACTGTTGCCTTAGACCACCCTGGGGTGCCCCTCGTTTGGCCCTGGCCTAAGGAAAATGCCGCAACAGTCGAACCTGTTTTCGTCTAGTCCCCAAAACGGCTCGACCGTGCAAGAACGGCAACCCGCGCCTCAACGACCCTCCCGGGTTCCTCTCTGGCTGCGACGGGTGGAGCTGTATCTCTATGTCGTCATCCGTATCTATATCGGCGTTATCGTGCTGGTGCTTCCCTGGTATGCGCCGCTGTGGGCAGACAATCAACTCATCAACCACTTCCCCCACGTGGCCACGTTCCTGATGTACGGCGCAGTGCGCGGAATGATCTCGGGCCTCGGCCTGCTGAACCTGTGGATCGCGGTCATGGAAGCCGTGCACTTCCGCGGATCCACCCATTGAGAGCATGAAGCATAAAACCGGCAAACCACCCGACCTCAATCGCGCTCCGCTCTCCTACCAGAACCCTGCCTTTGTTAACAGCCCCGACGGCCGGCTGGTGCGCATTATCTCTGAGTACTCCGAGCCGCTGGCGCGTTTCCGGCGCGAGCGCATCCAGGACACCATCGTGTTCTTCGGTTCGGCGCGCTTCCGTGCGTATGAGGACGCTAGCCAGGAGCTGGAGCTCGAACTACTGGATAAGCCTGGATCCGCTGCGGCAGCGCCAGAAGCAGAGCAACCTGCAACCGATGAGGAGATCGCCAAGGGGACGGCAAGCGAACTGCGCCGACGCCGCGCGGAGGCCGGCGTGGAGATGGCCCGGTACTACGAAGACGCCCGGCAACTGGCTTCCATGGTGACCAAGTGGACGCAGACGCTGAAAGGGCGCCGTCACCGTTTCGTCGTCACCTCGGGAGGCGGCCCAGGGATCATGGAAGCTGCCAACCGCGGCGCCTACGAGGCGGGCGGCAAGTCCATTGGACTCAATATCCGCTTGCCTTTCGAACAGGCTCCCAATCCCTACATCACGCCTTCTCTGAACTTCGAGTTCCACTACTTCTTCATGCGCAAGTACTGGTTTGCGTACCTGGCCAAGGCTTTGGTTGTCTTCCCGGGCGGCTTTGGCACGCTGGACGAGATGTTCGAGGTGCTGACGCTGGTGCAGACGGAAAAGCTGGCCAAGAAGATCAGCATCGTGGTTTACGGGTCGTCCTACTGGAACAGTATTCTCAACCTGGATGTGCTGGTCGACAAAGGGGCTATTTCCGCGCAGGATCGCGCGCTCTTTCAGATGGCCGACACACCAGAAGAGGCCTTTGAAATCCTTAAAGCGGAGCTGACTCGGCACCACCTGGAGCCGGAAGCACGCCGCCAGCCGCCGCCTAATGTGGAAGAGGAGCCCCTCCTCAATCCCGACATTTCCGGCACGCGATAAAGCATTTTCACTTCTGCCCGGCGCAGTACCAGAAGCGAAAATGGGTTAGAAACTCCGATCACCTTCGTGGTAGGAAAACGGGTTACCCAGGCTGGTTCCAGCCAAAATTAGACATCAATTCGCTTCCCAGTAACTCGTCGTTCATGGATTGCACTACATACTGGGCACATGAGAGCGATCACGCAGTTACTGTGTGGCAGCACGGGCCAGGGTGCGATTGCTCCAACGTAGAGAAGACGGATGGAGGAAGAGATGACAGGTTCCCGTATCTCGTATCTCTGGAACAACGATCGCGCAGCAAAGGGCTTCGCTTCTGGCGTTTCGCTTCACAGTCATACCAATCGCTCCAAAGAGACGCTCGACTTCATCGTCAAACTGGCCAACGAGCATCGCATTTTCAAGGGCATCATCGCCCGGGAGGAAAAGCGTTGCCGGAAAAACCATCGCCTGCAGGTGAATTATGCGGCGAGTTATTGGACGCCGCCGCTCACTCCGCGACTGGCTTTCGATTTGGAGAGCCGGCAGATCGCGGAGTTGCTCCAGGTGCAGCCGCTGGTGTCGATCACCGATCACGATGATATCCAGGCGCCGATGCTACTGCGCACCGTAGCGAGCGCCCGCCACATCCCGGTTTCAGTGGAGTGGACAACGCCTTTCGGCAAGGATCAGGCCTTCCACCTTGGGATCCACAACCTGCCCAGCGCGTCGGGCGCGGAGTGGATGCGGCGATTTGAAGAATTCACCGCAAATCCCAACGACGCGCGGTTGACGGAGATGCTTTCCGCGCTGCACGACCTTCCCAACGTGCTCATCGTCTTCAATCACCCGCACTGGGATCTGTACAAGGTCGGCCAGGAGTTGCATGAGCAGCGATTGGACGAGTTTCTCACCCAGAACAGCGGCTTCATCCACGCAGTGGAGCTGAATGGCCTGCGCAACTGGGAAGAGAACCGGCTGGTGAAACGGCTGGCCGCTCGCTGGAACAAGTTGCTGATCTCGGGTGGCGACCGGCATGGCCTGGAGCCAAACGCCAACGTGAACCTGACGCAGGCGACGAGCTTCAACGAGTTCGTCTATGAGATCCGGCGCGAGAATCGCAGCCACGTGCTGTTTATGCCGCAATACGCGGAGCCGTGGAAGCATCGCATCATGCGCTCGACGCTGGATGCCATTCGCGACTACCCTGACTTCCCCGAAGGATCGCGGCGTTGGGATGAGCGCGTCTATCACCCGGATATGAAGGGGTGGATCGCCCCCTCAGCCAGCTCTGGCCTTACGGGGAGGCGCCGGCTTACATGCGTATGGTCATCCAGTTTGTGCGCATGCTGGGGAGCAACCCTGTCAGCAATAGCCTGCGGTTTGCCTGGAATGAATCGCACGAGCTGCAGTTTGCGCTGGGCGAGCGGGAAGCATTTTAAGCATTTTCACTTCTCCTCAGCCCAGGGAAGCGCGGCGAGGTGCGGCTTTTCTTGAGAAAAAGCCGCGTCGGGAGCGTTTTCTTTGTCTGCACCAGAAGTGAAAATGCCAAGCAAAGCTAACGAGCGGTTAAACCTTCTCGCTACGCTCTCACGCGGATACACTCTGCCTATGCATTCGGCAACCCCGAGGGTGGCGTACTTTCCAGATTCGTTTTACGAGATCAACGGGGTGGCCCACACCAGCCGGCACTTTGAAGCTTTTGCGCAACGAAGAGGTCTGCCTTTTTTTTGTTTGCATCCGGGCAAGAGGGATGGTGCGTTAGGCGAGCAACAGCTGGGCGAGTTGACGACGCTCGATATACCCCGCGACAGCGCCGTTTCTTTTCGTTTGGAAAAAGATCTCACCTTCGATCCCGCCTTCCTGCGCCATAAGAAATTCCTCGAAGAACGTCTGCGGGCATTCCGCCCGGATATTGTCCACATCACCGGGCCGAGCGAGCCGGGCATTCTGGGCGCGTGGTTGGCGAGGAATCTGAAGGTTCCGCTGGTGGCGTCGTGGCATACCAATCTCCACGAATATGCGGCGCAGCGTTCGGGGTGGTTTGTGCGCATGCTTCCGCGCAGCAAACAAGCTGCCGCGGAAAAGAAAATTGAAGACGCGTCGCTGCTGGCTTGTGCCCGTTTTTACCGGATGGCGGAGGCTCTCTTCGCGCCCAATGTCGACTTGTGCCGGCTGCTGGAGCGGGTCACCGGCCGCCACTGCGCCCTGATGCCTCGCGGCGTCGATACTATTGCCTTCTCGCCGGAATATCGCGATCGCAGCGGGACAGGGGAAGCATTTGTGCTTGGGTATTGCGGGCGGCTGTCGATTGAGAAGAATGTGTTTTTGCTGGCGCGCATTCGGACGGAACTGATTGAACGGGGCATCAGTAATTTTCGCTTTCTGATCATCGGGCACGGTAAAGAAGAGGGCTGGCTACGGCAACACTTGCCAAATGCGGAGTTCACTGGCGTGCTTCGCGGCGCCGAGCTGGGCCGCGCTTATGCGAATATGGACCTCTTCGTGTTCCCTTCCCACACGGATACTTTCGGCAATGTTGTGCTGGAGGCTTTGGCGTCTGGGGTTCCGGCGGTCGTCACTCCTGATGGCGGCCCGCGGTACATTGTGAGGAATGGAGAGACGGGTTCGATTGCCGCAGACGATGGGTTTTCGGCTGCGGTGGCCACGATTATTGTCGATGCGGAACTTCATGCACGAATGCGGGTGGCGGCTCGGGCGTATGCGATGTCGGCTTCGTGGGATTCGGTTTTCGAGGGTGTTTACAGCACTTATGAAGAGGTGCTTGCCAGCCACGATAAGTAGGGGTGGAGAGAACCGCAGGTCCCTCCACTCCGCTTCGCTCCGGTCGGGATGACAAGGGGAGAGGCGAGCTCCCTGTGAGATTCGTTGATGGTGGAGAGAATAGCGTAGTGGAGGGACCTGCGGTTTCTACTCAACCTGGCCGATGTAGACGCCGTAGGGTGGCAGTTTGATTGAGGTGAGCGCATCAGGATCTGCGCTGCCGGGGGTTGCTCAAGAGGGTCTTTAGCTGCTTTCCGGTTACTCCTTGCGGGGATAGATCGAAGGCCGCGGTTTGTGGGTGCGGGGTGAAGTTGCAGACGACCAGGACGGAGTGCCCATCCTCCGTCTTACGTAACCATGACAGGATATTGTTGTCATCCACGTTCAGCATGGTCAATGTGCCGTCATGCAGCGCCGGGTTCTCGCGGCGTAACTGTATCAGCCGCTGATACCAGGCCAATAAGGAATCGTCTTCGCGCGATTCGATGGCGACATTCACTGTCTTGGAGGATGGCGGCACGGGCAGCCACGGGGTGGCGGAAGCCTCGGTAAAGCCGGCGTTGGGGGAGCCGTCCCATTGCATCGGCGTACGCTCGCCATCGCGGCCTTTTTCCGCCGGCCAGCCGATCTTGCCGATGGGATCCTTCACATCCTCAACCCGCGTGGGAGGCGTGGTCGTCATGCCCAGCTCTTCGCCGTAATACATCATGGCTGTAGATCGGGTAGCCAATAGAAGAGTGGCGATCACGCGGGCAATATCCAGGTTGTGCTTGCCGTCACCGTAACGATTCCAGCTGCGGGCGTTGTCGTGGTTGTCGAAGACAAAGAGCGGCTGGTCGTCATCCATATCATGCTCTGCCTGGTCAATGCGGGTGCGGAAGACTCCCGCGTCCATTTTGTTGAGAAAGCCGACCTGCATGTCCATGGGCAGTTGCAGTTCGTCGTGGTCGGCGCCGTACCACTTGCGCAACTCCTCGATATTCGGCAGATAGGTCTCGCCGATCAGAACACGGTCGCCTGAGATAACTGTTGGTTACCTTGCGCAGGCCACGCATCACCTGGTGGACCTGAGGCAAGTTGCTGGTCATCGCGTCGTCAAGATTGGGATCGCCATACGCATTGGTGCCAGGCAACACCTTGTCGTCCCGCATTTGCTCGTCTTCAAACAACGTGGGCACGGCATCCAGGCGGAAACCGGCCACTCCTTTGTTCAACCAGAAACGAAAGGCTGCAAAGACCGCACGCTCGACCGCTGGGTTTCTCCAGTTCAGGTCGGGCTGCTCGGCATAAAACTTGTGATAGTACCACTGTGACGTTTTGGGATCGAATTTCCAGGCAGAATGGCCGAAAATCGATTGCCAGTTATTGGGTGGTTCTCCAGGGCCTTTGCCGTCGCGCCAGATGTACCAGTCACGCTTGGGGTTGGTCTTCGAGCTCTCGGACTCGATGAACCAGGGATGCTTGTCCGACGTGTGGTTCATCACCATGTCCATGATGATGCGGATCTTCCGTTTTTTGGCTTCGGCCACCAGGCGGTCGAAATCTGCCATGGTGCCGTATTGGGGATCGATCGCCTGGTAGTTGGAGACGTCATAGCCGAAATCTACCTGGGGCGAGGGATAGATGGGCGACAACCAGATGGCGTCGACTCCCAGGTTCTGGAGGTAATCGAGGCGCTGGGTGATTCCGTTGAGGTCGCCGACACCGTCGCCGTTCGAATCCTGGAAGCTGCGGGGATAGATCTCGTAAATGACCGCATGTTTCCACCAGGGATCAGGGGTTGCCGTCGTTTGCGCCGGGGCGCCGGCAAGGCTCAGGACGAGGCCGGCAAATATTGCGAAATGGATCGCTATTTTGCGCATAGGCAAATTTACGCCTCATTTCTTCTTAAGGCGATCGAAGTCCAGGCCGAAATGAGGGTCTGACTTTGTTCCATCGATCTTGAACGGCACCTCGGTGCCGGCCCCGTTTTTCTGGAAGTATTTATCGACCGCCATCAACAACAGGCCTTTCCAACCCCCAACCATCCGTGACACGGTGGCTTGCATGTCGGCGGTTCCGGCGAAGTTGAATTTTGCGCCATCCAGGGTATAGATGCCGGCGAGCTTGATGCTAGTGCCGGGAATATCGTAGTGCACGTTCGATAGATTCAGGCTCGCATCCGCGAGGTTGAAGTCGCCCTGCATCTGGGAGCGCACCAGCTGCATCTTCCCGTCCCTGGCTTGCTGGGTGGCCAACTCCACCTCGACCCTGGCTCCTCAGGCTGAGTTCGTCGATCCGGTGCTGAATCTTGTCGCTGCTGAAGCGGCCATTGATGATGGCAAAGTTGCCTTGCAGCCGCAGCCTGTGGGCGACGTCTTGCGGTCCGGGCGGCAGATCGAGCTTGGTGTGCAGCTTGACCTGCCCGTCCATGACCGGCGGATCGGTGCGCACGGCGAGCCGCAGAAGGTCTTCGATCCTGGCCTGGTCCATGGCTACATCGAGGTAGACGTGGCGGCCCGGCTCTGACTGGTCGCGGACGACGTATCCCTGCGCGGTGAGGAAGGAATGGAGAAACTGCGCCTTGACCGGCTGCAGGTAGGTGTTGCCATCTGTGCCATCCACAATGGCGTGGAACTCAGTATGCAACGGGACCTTGTGCCCGCTGATCTTCACTTGAAAGTCGGGGGTGTCGGTCTTGCCATCGACGACGATCTTGTCCAGAGTGCCCTGGTATTTGCCCTCGGAGGAGAGGATCCCGCCGATGCCCTTGATGGTGCCCAGGTCGGCATCGTGGAAGGAGTAGGTGCCGCCCAGAGCGGTCGCTCCGGGATGGGCCGTGTTCCAGGGACCGAAGTAGCCGCGGCTCTCGATCTGGCCCACCGGCTTGGGATTGGTCAGCGTAGCGATAAAGTCCATCGGCTGGCCGGCGCCGATGGTGCGCAAGGTCAGGCTCTGGATGACAAATTTTTGCGGGAGCTTGCCCGGCTTGTCCGTGCCCAGAGAGAGCACGGTGTCGGTGCAGTCCATCTCGCCGACAAAGATGCTTACCTTGCTGGCTTTGGCCGGGCCGCTGTTCAGCTGGGGTAAATCTTTGCGCTGGCTTTTCGGCGGCAGATTGATGCGCAGCCCCTCTACCTCAACTTGATTGATGTGCATGGGGGAACGCACCAGGCTGCGATATCCGGTGCGAAAGGCGAAGCGCCGCACGGAGAACGTTGGCGTGGTGGAGTCGATGTTGTAGGGATAGATCGCGAGGTCTTTGCCCGAGACCTCGAAGCCGCGCAGGAGAGAGACTTCGAATGCTCCCATTTCCACGCGGCTGTGGAAACGGGCGGAAAGGCTTTGGATCAAGCGCGCGCGCAGGATTGGCTCCGCCCGGGAGAGAAGGATTTCGAAGATGGCTGCCGCCGCAACGGCAATCACCAGGGCGCTAATCCCCACCCAGAACAGTGCCCTATGTCTTCGACCCGCCACGTCTCGCCTTTCTTCCGGAGCCGCATGTAACATCGCAATGAATATCGCAATTGGGGAGGGAAGCTTGCGATGACCGTCCGGATTCTTGCATTCTTGGTGCTCCAGTTTGTTGGTCAGCAGATTTGGGCTCAGGCACTTCCCTCGTCTTCGCTCACCATTGATGCCTACATTCACCAGGGATGGGATAGCCTCTCCCGCTCCATGTCTGAGTGCAAATCCCTGGTCGACCCTAAGGTCACCGCTCCGCCGGTGCTTTATCTTCCCTTCGGCGCGCCCACGCCGCCGGAACTGCTGCGGCTGCGCTCGCAATGCAAGATCCAGATTGCCCACCTGCCCCATCGCATCGAGCACCTGGGCGATGTAAAGGAATCGGAAATTCCGCAGCCTGGATTGCTGTACCTGCCGAACCGCTACGTGGTGCCGGGCGGACGGTTCAACGAGATGTTCGGCTGGGACAGCTACTTCATCATTCTAGGCCTGCTGCGCGACGGGCGGGTGGATCTGGCGCGCGGCATGGTCGAGAACTTCTTCTACGAGATTGAGAATTATGGAGCGGTGCTCAACGCCAACCGCACCTACTTTCTCACTCGCTCGCAGCCGCCGTTCTTAAGCTCCATGATTCGCGCGGTCTTCGACGCGGCGTGTGCCCGCGACCGGTCGCCGGCCAATCTTGCGCGGCAAAGGCAGTGGTTAGCCCGCGCCTACCCGTATGCCCGCCGCGATCACGATTTCTGGCTGAGTAGCATCCACCGCGCCGGGGACACCGGGCTGGCGCGGTATTTCGATATTGGCGAGGGGCCGGTGCCCGATATCGCCGATCACAGCAGCTACTACATCGACGTGATCAACTGGCTGGTCGCTCATCCCGAGGTCCACACCAGCTACCTGATCACTGCGCCACAAAACCCGTCACCGGCCGAGCAGGCCGTGCTTGCCAAAACCAGTTGCGATGCGACTCATTCCGTCGTTTGCGGCCTCGCATGGGCCCATGGCTATCGTCTTACCCGCGACTTTTACAAGGGCGACCGTTCCGTGCGCGAGTCTGGTTTCGACGTTTCGTTCCGCTTTGATCCCTTCAGCGGTTCCACACACCATTACGCTGCCGTCGGCCTGAACAGCCTGCTCTACCACTACGAAATGGACCTGGCTAACTTTGCCGACATGGTTGGCCAGGAGGCGGAGCATAAGCACTGGCTGAAATTGGCCGAAGCCCGCCGCCAGGCGATCAACAAGTACCTGTGGAACCCCGAGAAAGGGATGTTTTTCGATTACGACTTCACCACCGGAAAACAGTCCAGCTACGTGTACGCGACGACCTTCTATCCTCTTTGGGCAGGCCTGGCTACGAAGGAACAGGCGGCGGCTGTGGATAAGCATCTCGCCGTGCTCAATCGACCCGGAGGCCTGGCCAGCAGCACCTACGTGAGCGGTCTGCAATGGGATTTACCTTTTGGCTGGGCCCCGCTGAATTGGTTGGCGGCCGACGGCCTGTGGACGAATGGCTACGTCAACGATGCTCGCCGGGTTGCGGAAGAGTTCACCCACACTGTGCGCACCAGCTTCGAGAAGGAAGGGACGATCCATGAGAAGTACAACGTGGAGACCGGATCGTCGAATGTCGAGGTGATCGCCGGCTATCAAAATGTGATTGGTTTCGGCTGGACGAATGCGGTCTATGTAGAGATGGAGCACCTGTTAGAATCCACCAGCCCGGGAAAGAAAACGGAATGACGACTAACCACCTACTGCCTCCCCAGGAACGCCGCGCCTTTGGACAGTCCAGGCGCAAGCAGGTGCGCCGTCAGGAGCACAAGCGATGGAAAGTCTCGGACCGGCAGACCGATCCTATCGACGCTCTTGCCGCTTCCGCCGTGGGACGTGTGCCGGCGCTGCTCGCTATCAAGTGGCAGCGAATGGCGGCTTCCCCTTTTGGTTTTTTTCGCGGGGCCGTCCCGGTCATGGCCGCCGACCTGGCGGTGCTGCCTAACACCGGCATCTTTACCCAGCTCTGCGGAGACGCACATGTACGCAATCTGGGCGCCTACGCGGCACCCGATGGCCGGCTGGTATTCGACATCAACGACTTTGACGAAACGATTCGCGGGCCGTTCGAGTGGGACGTGAAGCGAATGGCAACCAGTATCATCCTGGCGGGCCGCGAAACCGGTAGCAAGAGCGCGACCTGTACTGAGGCGGCCGCCATTTTGCTGAGAGGTTATCGCCGCTCCATGCACGCTTTTGCGCGCATGCCGGTCATGGACGTGGCCCGCTTCCAGGTGCATCGGCTGCAGCGAATTACGCCGCTTTCCCAGGTGCTGCGCAAGGCCGAGCGGGCAACGCCGCTGTACAACCAGGAGCAGCTCACACAACAGCCGAAAGCGACGCTCAAAGAACGCGCTTCCGCCCCACCGCGATCTTCGTCGAACACAAGCCTCTGCAATATCGGCTGACAGGCGCCAAGGCGCGCCTGATTCTCGATTCGCTCAGCCAATACCGCGAGACTCTCTTGCCCGAGCGGCAGCATTTCTTCGATTTGTATCGCCCGCTCGATGTCGCCTTCCGGGTGGTGGGCACGGGCAGCGTTGGGTTGCGCGATTACATCGTCTATATGGAAGGCAACGGGAGCGACGATCCGCTATTTCTGCAGATCAAGGAAGAGCCTAACTCCGCTTATGCCCCGTACCTGGGAGAGTTGGGGGCGCCGCAACACCAGGGCCACCGGGTGGTCCAGGGCCAGCGGTCGATGCAGTTTCTTTCCGACCTCCTTCTCGGCTGGACCACCATTCACAACCGGCACTATCTGGTTCGCCAGCTGAATGATCACAAGGCGTCGATCGAGATAGGAGATCTAAAGGGCGAAGGCCTGAACCAATACGCTGAAATTTGCGGTGAACTGCTGGCGCGCGGCCATGCACGCTCAGGCGATGCGATCGCGCTTTCTGGCTACATCGGCACTTCGGATCGGTTTATTGAAGCGGTCACGGAGTTCGCAATCGATTACGCCGACCAGACGGAGGTCGACTATAAGACGTTTCTGCATTCACGCTTCGCGCCACATACCGCGAGCAAGAAAGGTCCGCCGACGAAAGCGGCGGTCAAGCGGAGATCAAGTTGCGAAGAAGCCGCCGGTGATCGAGGAGTCGGTTCCTCCGGCATAGGGGGACGGGTGAGGTGGAGCTTCCTGGTCGGATGCTGATGGAGAGAACCGCAGGTCCCTCCACTGCGCTTCGCTCCGCTCGGGATGACAAATTGTAGGGTGGTGCTTCCAGGAGGAAGTGGCTAGTGGATGAAAGAATCGCAGAAGTTGAGGGTAGCTGGGGCTACTGGTGACGCAAGGCGCGGATTGGATCCACGCGGGATGCACGCCTTGCTGGGCCAAATGCTGCCAGAAGGGCGATGGTGAGCAGCAGCGCTGCTGCTCCGGTCAACGTCAGTGGGTCCCAGGGCATCAGTCCATACAGCATGGAGCTCAGAAAGCGCGCTAGCCATAGGGCGCAGGCTAGTCCCAACATGACTCCGGCCAGCGCCATCCATGATGCCTCGCGCAGCACCATGCGTAGCACTTGCTCTGCCTGCGCTCCTAGGGCCATGCGAATGCCGATTTCACCCGTGCGCCGGGCCACTGTGTAGGCCATGATGCCGTAGATTCCAATGCAGGCCAGCACCAGCGCCAGGATGCCAAAGCCACTCGTCAACTGGGCGAAGATGCGCTCGCCAGACATCGTTGCCTGGATCTGTTCCTTCATGGTGCGCACATCGATCAAGGGCAAGTCGCGGTCTATCGACGCAACAACCGTGCGTGCCTGGCTCAATATGCTCCCCGGCTCCGCTTGGGTATGGATTTCGACCACCATGCGGCCCAGCACCAGCGCTTGCGTGTACGGCAAGTAGAAGGTCGGCGGCGTCTCACTGCGCAGATTTGCATATCGGGTATCTGCGACAATGCCGACGATCTCGATCGGCGAATTTGTTTCGTCTGCCTCGGCTTCAAAGGTTTGCCCTATAGGATTTTCGTTGGCGAAAGAACTGCCGTGCCAGGGCGCGATTCACCAGTGCGACTTTGGGCGAGGCAGCCGTATCGTGAACGTCGAAACCACGTCCCTGCAGAATCGGGATACCCATCGTTTGAAAGAAATTCGCTCCCACGTGGTTGGTTTGCACGCGCACTGCTTCCGTCTCCACTGGCCTGCCGGAGACATGAAAGGTCTGAGCCTGAATGGCCATCGCCGATGATGGCAATATTGCTCATGCTCACCGAGCGGACACCTGGAATCACAGCCAGCTTCTCTTCCAGTTGCTGGTAGAGCGCCATCATCTGCACATCGCTGTACCGGGTGCGCGGCGGGTTCAGGCGAAAAAGAAGGATGTGGTCGGCTCGGAATCCGAGCGGTGTGTGACTGAGATTAGCCAGCGTGCGCACGAAAAGACCCGCACCAATGAGCAGGATGGTCGAAAGTCCGATCTGGAAAATTACCAGCGCTTTACCAAACCACATCCCGTGTCCGCCCGCGGTACCGTGATCCGCGTCGTTCAGCGCATTGTTTCCATCGGAGCGTGTCGCCTGCCACGCGGGAACGATGCCGAAGAGGATGCCCGTCGCCAACGAAAGTCCGGCGGTGAAGGCCAGCACCCGCCAATCAAAATCGACTTGCGTCATGGCAGGGTGCGATGGAGTTGCGAGCAGCCGCGGGATCACATTGCGCCCCAGGTAACCCAGCACCAGGCCGGCGACTCCGCCGATGGTGGAAAGCAGCAGGCTTTCGGTGAGCACCTGTCGCAGGATGTGCATCCGGCCCGCTCCCAGCGCGAGCCGCGTGCTCATCTCACGCTGCCGGGTGGCGGCGCGCGCTAGCAGCAGATTCGCGAGGTTCACGCAGGCTAGCAGCAGGACGAGACCGGCGAGCGCGAACAACACATACAGGGATTTCGCGAACTCGCTTTTCAGATAATCCAGGCCCCGATCTCCCGGCTCCAGCCGGAGATGAAACTGATCCATTCCTTTCGCGCGGGGCAGGCCATCCATCGCGGTCTGCCGCAAAACCAGATCGAGCGCCGCCTGGGCACGCGCCTCGGGCACGCCGGGACGGAGGCGCGCCAGGATTAACACCCACCAGGATTGCGGATTATTCAGCAGAGAAATACTGCCTGACTCGGTCAATTGTTCGCGCGGCACAAGCAACGGCTGCATGGTCAGGGGCACAAAGATCCGTGCCTCCTCTCCCATCTGTAGGCCGGTGAATCTGGCTGGGCTTACCCCGACGATGGTGACGGGGTACTCCATTGACGAAGATGGTCTTGCCTAGCGCCGAGCTTGAGCGGCCAAAGCGTTCCGCCCAATAGCCCTCGCTGATTACCGCCACCGGGCCCTTGCCCGGAGCCGCATCGTCCGCAGGCATGAGGGGCCGGCCAAGAAGGGGCTCGACGCCCAACCCGCTGAATGCGTTTCCGCTCACCATCTCGCCGTCAATCAGCTCCGGGTTGCCGTCGACGGTCACTGTCAGCGGAATCGGTTTGAAGGCGATCAGATCGGCAAAGACCTCGGTCTTTTTTCGCAGCTCTTCGAGTACCGGGTAGGAGAAGGCGGTGCTGCGCAAGCCGCCTCCTTCCGTCGTTCCAACGTCGCCCCAGACGGGAGGCACCGGCTGTTGGTGGCCGCTGACCCAGGTCAGCAGGCGCAGTTCCTGCGGGTTCTTCACCGGCAAGCTGTCGAGCAGCACTTTCTTCGCAATGGTGAAGATGGCGGTGTTGGCACCGATCCCGAGCGCCAGCGAGACGACGGCGATGGTTGCCAAGGATGGGCTGCGGCGGAGCTGGCGTGCACCGAAGCGCAGGTCGCGTCCTAGATTGGCCAGCGACATAATCGACTTCATTTCCCGCCGGCTTTGCTGCAGCAGGGGAATATTGCCGAATTGACGGCGCGCGGCGGAACGAGCTTCTTCCGGGCTCATGCCCCGGCGAATGCCCTGCTCGGTAAGTAGCTGGAGGTGCATCCGCATCTCCTCGTCGAAATCGAGGTCAGCTTTTCGCCGGCCGAAGAATCCGCCCAGCTTGGCCGCTAAAACACGCATCCTCATCTTTGGCCCTCCTGGCTCAATACACGGCCAATGACCCCCGAGATACGCTCCCAGTTCTCCGTCTCAACCGCCAACTGCTTCAACCCGCGCTTGGTGATGGAGTAGAACCTGGCCTTGCGGTTGTTCTCCGAGGCGCCCCACTCGGAAACGATCCATCCTTGTTGTTGCAGGCGCAGCAGCGACGTATATACGGTGCCTTCGTTCAACTTCAGCACCTCTTCGCTCAACTGCTCGAGGCGGCGGGCAATCCCGAATCCGTGCAGAGGGCCCAGCACATGGAGGGTCTTGAGGATCATCAGATCCAGCGTGCCTTGCAGGACTTCCGATCTTTCAGCGGCCACAGCGTCTCCTTTGGATATTGCAAAGAAGATAGCATTGCTCCCTTGCAATGTCCATAGGAGTAACTTCCGGCCTTTGCTGTGAGCAGTTAAGCAATGCGACAATGGGAGCAGCGCTCCGGCGCTGCTTTCTTATGCTCCAACTCTCTGCTGCCGGAAAACGGTTCGGCCCCCGCGTCCTGTTCGAGGATGCCAACTGGCTCATCACGCCCAATGAGCGCACTGCCCTGGTGGGCGCCAACGGCACCGGGAAATCCACTCTGCTTAAGGTGCTCGCGCGGCAGCGAATCGCTCGACTACGGCACCTTGCAGCGCACGCGCGGAATGACTATCGGCTATCTTCCCCAGGAAGGTCTCGAACTGCGAGGGCGCAGCGTTTTTGCCGAGTGCCTTTCGGTCTTCGCCGAGTTGCGCGACATGGAGCAGGAACTCGAGACCCTTTCCACGCAGCCTGGCAGAGTTTGACCCGTCAACGGCGGAATACGCCGCAGCGGCCGATCGCTTTTCTCATCTCGACTCCCACTTTCGCGCCCATAACGGCTACGCACTCGACGCGCAGGTGGGCTCGGTACTGAGCGGCCTGGGCTTCAGCAAGCATGACTGGTCACGGCAGACGGAGGAGTTTTCCGGCGGATGGCAGATGCGCATCGCCCTGGCCAAGCTGCTGCTGCAGAAGCCCAGCCTGTTGCTGCTCGATGAGCCGACCAATCACCTGGACCTGGAAACGCGTAATTGGCTGGAGGACTACCTCCATGGTTATCCCAATGGCTACATCCTGATCTCCCACGATCGCTATTTTCTCGACGTCACGGTCGATAAGACGATCGAGATATGGAACAAGGGGCTGCACGTTTACCACGGCAACTACGAAAAGTACCTGGTGCAGAAAGACGAGCGGCGAGCGCAGCTTGCGGCGGCTTACAAAAACCAGCGCGAGCACATTGAGCATCTTGAAGCCTTCATCAGCCGCTTTCGCTATCAGGCCACCAAGGCCAAGCAGGTGCAGAGCCGCATCAAGGAGCTGGACAAGATCGTGCGCATCGAGATCCCGGTCGAGGAGCAGGCGATCCACTTCAGTTTTCCCCAGCCGCAGCCTTCCGGGCGTGCGGTGGTGGAGGTCTCGGACCTGGCCAAGAACTATGGCCCGAAGCAGGTGCTTGAGGACGTGAGCTTCACTATCGATCGCGGCGACCGCATCGCGCTGGTGGGCGTGAACGGCGCAGGCAAGTCGACCCTGATCCGCATGCTGTCGGGCATGGAGCCGCCGTCGAGCGGCACACTGCGCCTGGGCCACAATGTCACTGCGGAATACTTCGCCCAGGACCAATACAAGGTGCTGGACGGCAATGCCCGCATGCTGGACGACATCAGCAACACCGCGCCGCGGGTATCGACCACCGAGCTGCGCAGTCTGCTGGGCTGCTTCCTCTTCTCCGGGGACGATGTCTTCAAACCGCTGGGGGTGCTCTCAGGAGGAGAGCGCAACCGCTATGCCCTGGCGCGCATCCTGGTAAGCCCGGCGAACTTCCTTTTGCTGGACGAGCCCACCAACCACCTCGACCTGCGAGCCAAGGATGTTCTGCTCGAGGCCATCGCTGCGTTCAACGGAACCGTGGTCATGGTGTCGCATGATCGCTACTTTATCGATCGCCTCGCGACCCGCATTTTTGAAGTGGAGGGTGGACATGTGCACGTCTATCCCGGCAACTACGAAGACTACCTGCACCGCAAACAGATGGCGGAGACAAAGGGGAGCGGGTCGAATGGCGCCGCCGCCATGGAAGCACCACAGGAGACGGTTAAGGTCGATGTGGCAGCGGCTAAGGGGCGCCGGCTTAACCCGATCAAGCTGCGCCAAATGCAGGAGCGCTGCAGCTTTGTGGAAGAAGAGATCCCGCGGGTGGAGAGCTCCATCGCCAATGCGGAGGAGTCGCTCGGTGTTTACGAGAGCGCAGAGGAAACGCAGCGCGTGACCCAGCTACTGGAAGGTTTGCGCGAACAGCATGCCTCGCTCACCGCCGAATGGGAAGAATTGGTCAATCAACTGGAGCAGCAGGCGTAGCGCAGCGTTACAAAGTGGTTCCTGTTGCCATGGAAGTTGCAGGGCAAGACCGACGGCATGATTAGAGTAAAGCCAGCATCAACAGACTTTGATGACAGGCTTGAGTACACCCACCCAACGTAAAGGCTTTGCTGCACGCTCGTCGGCATTTACTGTCTCCGCGGGCATCCTGCTCAGCCGGCTCCTTGGGCTGGTGCGGGACCGGGTGTTTGCTCATTTCTTCGGCAACTCACTCGCTGCCGATGCTTTCCGCGGCGCTTTCCGCATTCCCAACTTTCTTCAGACGCTTTTTGGCGAGGGTGTGCTCTCAGCCTCGTTCATCCCCGTGTATGCCCGCCTTCGGGCGGAAGAGCGGCATGAGGAAGCTTCGCAGCTGGCTGAGGCGATCTTCGCCATCCTCTTTCTCATCGGGTCATTGGTCACATTGGCCGGCGTCTTCGCTGCCCCCTGGCTGATCGACGCGATTGTGCCCGGCTTCAAGGGCGAGACGCGTCGGCTCGCCATCCAGCTGGTGCAGATCCTGTTTCCCGGAGCAGCGCTGCTGGTCATGTCGGCATGGTGCCTTGGGATTCTGAACAGCCACCGAAAATTCTTCCTCTCCTATACTGCGCCGGTGATCTGGAATGTGGCTATGATCGCTGCTCTGTTATGGAAGGGTGGACATGTAGGAGAGTCGCGGCTCGCCGTTATTATTTCCATCGCTTCGGTCATCGGCAGCGGCCTGCAGTTTGGCGTGCAGTTGCCGACGGTGATGCGGTTTCTGCGGCCGTTGAATCTGCGGTTCACCTTCGGCAACGAGCATGTGCGGACCGTGGTGCGAAACTTTTTCCCGGTGTTTCTGAGCCGCGGAGTGGTGCAGATCAGCGCGTATGTCGACTCGTTTTTGGCCAGTTTTTTGCCTGTGGGCGCGGTATCGGGTCTGGCTTACGCGCAGACCCTGAATACGCTGCCAGTGAGCTTGTTCGGCATGGCGATTTCTGCCGCCGAGCTGCCCGCTATGTCGAGTGCTTTGGGAACGCAGGAGGAGATAGGAGCCGTACTGCGGCGACGGTTGGAGTTGGGCCTGCAAAACATCGCTTTTTTTGTGGTTCCTTCCGCGGTGGCTTTTTTGGTTCTTGGCGACGTGGTTGTTGCCACCATTTACCGAGGGGGGCACTTCACGGCCCACGATGTGAAGTTTGTGTGGAGTGTGTTGGCGGGGTCGGCTGTCGGGCTGCTGGCTTCGACATCCGGGAGGCTGTATTCCTCTGCGTTCTATGCGTTGCGGGATACACGCACGCCGTTGAACTTTGCGATTATTCGCGTGGTGTTGACCGTGGTCATGGGTTATCTGTTCGCGCTGCCGCTGCCGAGGCTGCTGGGGATTGATCCCAGCTGGGGCGTTGCGGGGCTCACGCTATCAGCGGGAATCGCTGGGTGGGTGGAGTTTTCTTTGCTGCGACGGGCTCTTCAGGCACGCATCGGGGCCGTGGTGTTGCCGCCTTACCGGGTTGCACGGCTTTGGGGGGAGCGCTTGTAGCAGCTGCTGTTGCTTATGGGGTCAAGCTGGTGCAGCCATTCCATTATCCGCCGCTGATTGGGTTGTGCGTGCTTTCGACGTTTGGGTTGGGGTATCTGTTGTTCACCAGGGTGCTGGGGGTGGCAGCTCCGGGTAGTTTGCGGCGATTGCTGGGCAGAGGATAAAGGGCTTCATTTGGAATTGAGTGGTGGTTCAGAGAACTGCAGGTCCCTCCACTCCGCTACGCTCCGGTCGGGATGACAAGGCGGGGCTGAAATTCACAGTTGGTGCTGGTTGAGAGAACTGCAGGTCCCTCGGCTGCGCTTCCCTACGCTCGGGATGACAAATCTGTTTCAAAACCAAATGTTGACCAAATTTGTCATCCCGCCTGCCCCGGCGATGCCGTAGGAGCGAAGCCGAGGGATCTGCGGCTTCCTTTAACCTATGCCTAGCTTGTGCATGTAGTCGGCGTCGATTTTCAGGCCTTGCATGGGGGGTACGTTGTAGCCTTCCTGCTCGACGAAGCAGTGCTTCACTACTCCGGCTTTTGCTGCTTCTTCGAAAATGGGACGGTAGTCGATCGAGCCCTGCCCTAACTCGACGATCGTGGGCACATTCGTGATCGAGGAATCGGCGGTGATTCCCTTGAAATCCTTTACGTGCAGCATGCTGATGCGGGTGGGATACTTCCGTAGATAGTCGATCGGGTTCGCACCTCCGACAGTGACCCAGCCACAATCCATTTCCATGGTGACGTGGGCAGGATCGGTTAGACGCAGCAGCTCATCGTAAGGCACAACCCCGTCGATGGCATGGAACTCCATGGTGTGGTTGTGATAGCCGAACTGCAGGCCGGCGGCACTTACTTTTGCTCCGATTTTATTGAATTGCTCCGCGTTCCATCGCCAATCTTCGAGGTTGAAGGCGTTCGTCCTCTCCTTGGAGCTAAGATTCTTCACTCGCGAAGGGTCTTTGAAGCCAGGGAAAGAACAGATGATGTAATGGACACCCAGCTCTTTGTTGAAGGCCAGAATTTCGTCCAGCTGCTGATGCAAATTGTCTGAGGAGTAATGCGCGCTCACCAGGTGTAACCCGGCGTTGCTCATGGCCTGCTTCACTTGCGCCGCGCTGTGATCGTAGTAACCGGCCGATTCCACTTCGCGAAAGCCTATCGATCCGATCTCTTTGAGCGTGCCGTCGTAGTCCTTGGGCAGAAGCTCTCGCACCGAATAAAGCTGAAGCCCCAGCGGCACGTGCAACGTCTTGGCGTACGACTTGCTGCTTTGCAGAAGCGCAGAACCATAGACGAGAGCAGCGGAACCGGCTTTAACGAAATCTCTCCGTGACTGTTTCACCATGACACCCCTTTTCCCTTCGCGATACAGCTAGTTAGGCAGGCCGAATGCAATGATATTCGAACCCATGGCGACAGCGACATATTGTTCATGGTCGAACATGTAGGTCATGGGCGAGGAATGGGGCGACTGGCTGGTCTGAAAACTCCAGAGGAGCTTACCGGTCTTTGCGTCCGCAGCGGAAAACGCATCGTCGTCTGCTCCGAAGAAAACCACACCCCCGGCGGTGCTGAGCACGCCGCCGAAGCTTTCGGAAGATCCGGTCTGGGGAAGCTCCCACACAGCCTTGCCGGTTTGGATGTCGAATGCGCGCAGGACCCGCCGGCCCGGATCGGCCGGGTCGGGACTAAAGGAGCCGCCCATGTAGCCGTGCCCCAGTTGGAAGGGCATGTCGGTGCGGGTGAAGATGCCGCACTTGTCGTTGGTCTGCACGTAGTAGAGCGAGGTGAGAGGATTCCAGGAGGCCGAATACCAGTTCGTCGCGCCATTCAGCCACGGGCACACCGGTGTGCCCTCATGGGTTGGTTCGTGGCCCGGAGCGACGATTGGCCGGCCTTCGGGGGTCAGGCCGGTTGCCCAGGTGAGCTTGGTGGTATAGGCCCGCCCGAGCAGGAACTTGCCATTGGTGCGGTCGAGCACATAAAAGAAGCCGTTGCGGTTTGCCTGCACCATCAGCTTGCGTGGTTTACCGTCCCACATGGCATCGATCAGCGACGGCGGAGCCATGGCGTCGTAGTCGTGCACGTCGTGCGGGGTGAACTGGAAATACCACTTCAGCTTGCCTGTCTTGGGATCGAGCGCGACCACTGAGTCGGTGTAGAGATTGTCGCCCGGCCGAGCGTCTCCGATCAGGTCGTCGCCGGGATTGCCGACTGGCCAGTAGATGGTGTCAAGTTCCTTGTCGTAGGTGCCGGTCATCCAGGTAGCTCCGCCCGGATGTTCGATCCCCGGCCCCTGCCAGGTCTCGGAGCCTGGCTCTCCAGGTTTAGGCGTTGTCCAAAAACGCCACAGTTCCTTGCCTGAGGACTGGTCGAATGCCGCCACAAAGCCGCGCGCGCCTTCGTCTCCGCCGGAGGTTCCGGAGATCACCATCGAACCGACCACAAGCGGGGCGCCGGTGGCGTTGTAGTTGTTATGCCAGTCGGCCAACGGCGTCTCCCATACCAGCGCTCCCGTGATCCGGTTGAGCGCGATCAGGTGGTCGTTGTCGGTAACCATGAAGACCTTATCGCCGGCCACTGCCACGCCGCGGTTGGCGCCGGAGACGGCATTTCCAACCAGTCCCTGGGTGCGGGAACGCTGGTAATGCCATATCTGGCGTCCGCTGCCCGCATCGAGCGCATAGCACTCGTTGACATAGGTCACATACATCACCCCGGCGGCGACAATGGGAGTTGTCTGCAAACTCCTGGCGCCAGGCAGGGTAAAGATCCACTTGGCCTGTAATCGCGAAGCATTGGCGCTGGTGATTTGCGCGAGCTCGCTGTAGCGGCTGCCGACGGTCTGTCCGTTGTAGCTCGGCCAGTCGGCCTGCGAGGTGACCATCCTGTACTTGCCGGACTCAGTCTTGCGCAGAAGATACAGCTGATGGTCGTCACCCAGCAGCTGCATATCGCTTGCGGCGCGGCTCAATGCAGTGCCTTGAAGCTTCTTTCCGTCCTCCAGCGTTACCGAGGCGCGCTCAGCGGCGCTCCCGTAAAACGGCTTCAGGGTGCGTAGAAAGCTGATCAGGTTGGCGCGGTCCTGATCGACAATATCGGGAAAGGGTGGCATGCCAGACGACGGAATGCCATTGTGCAAGAGCTTTACGAGTTCATCATCGGAGCGCAGAGGCACCCGGTCGACGATGGCCGGCGCGAACTCGCCGCCGGTCGCGTTGGTGCCATGGCACGATGCACACCGGGTTTGGAAGATCTGGCGGCCCGCCGCCTGAGGTGAACCGGCCGGCAGGGGCGGAGGAGGTGGACCCTGTGCCCGGAGACCGCTGGTGGACAAAACCGCCAGAAGCGCGCTCAACCGTATTACTGATCTAAAGACGACGCCCTGTTTTCGCTCCCTAATGCCACCCCGCATCGAATCCCATCCCCTTTGGTCCGTAATTCTCTAGAGTAATTTGCCTCGCGCCCGTACATGACAAATGTCAGCGATTCTTTTGACAAAAGACACTACTGCTCGCGATCCAGCAACGAGAGGATGTCTCTGGAAGCAAAAGGAGGGGCTATGGCCGCGAGCGTCGTTCTTGAAGCTTGCCACAACACAAGCATCGGCAATCCGGAGGGATCCGTGATCGCATCGCTGCACAGCGTGAGCAAGAAATTTGGCCAGCAGGTTGCGCTGGATCGTCTGTCACTCGAGCTTCGACGGGGAGAAGTAGTCGCTCTGCTGGGGCCGAACGGCGCCGGCAAGACCACCGCCGTGCGCCTGTTGTTGGGCTTGAGCCAGGCGACCTCGGGCGAGGTGCGCATTTTCGGCGGCAACCCGAGAGATCGGGCCAGCCGCTTGCGGCTGGGCGCGATGCTGCAGGTTGGCCGCATGCCGGAGACGCTGCGCGTGCGCGAGCATCTGCAGCTCTTTAGCAGCTATTACGCAAACCCGCGTCCGCTCGCTGAGTTGCTGGCGGTCGCTGGACTGGAAGGTCTGGAGGAGAAGCTTTTTGGCACGCTCTCCGGCGGACAAAAGCAGCGCGTGCTCTTCGCTCTCGCACTCTGCGGCGATCCCGACCTTATCTGTCTCGATGAACCGACACTCGGTATGGATGTCGAGGCCCGGCGAGCGATGTGGGAACAGGTGCGCAAGCTGGCGGCGAGGGGAAAGACTATTTTGCTCACGACGCACTACCTGGAAGAAGCGGATGCGCTGGCGAGCAGAATTGTCGTTATTCAGAGAGGCAAAGTGATCGCGGAAGGGACACCGCAGGAGCTCAAGACCGCGGATGGCTCGCGATCTATTCGCTGCACCACATCGCTCCAAGCGTCATTTGTTTCGGCATTGCCAGGAGTTACCAATGTGGAGCAGGAGGGCAACGCAATGTTGGTACGCACGCACACCCCTGAGGCGGTGCTGCGCACCATGCTGGAGCACGACGATGCACTGAGCGGGCTGGAAGTGCGGGCCGCGGCTCTGGAAGATGCCTTTCTTGCGCTTACCAACAACACCACCGCAGCTGTGCACTAGGAGACGCTATGGCCACGACAATCGCTCTCAACCTGCCGCGCATGCAGCCATCGCTGGCGCGCATTTACTTCAACGAAGTGCGCTTTGAGCTGCTCAAGCTGTCGCGCAATCGTGCCTATCTTTGCTCGATGATTGGCTTTCCGGTGGTCTTCTATCTTCTTTTCGGAGTAACCAATAAGGCTTCGGTTTTTCAAGGCCATACCATTGCCCGCTACCTTCTAGCCGGGTATGCATGCTTTGGCGCGATGGGCTCTTCCCTCTTCGGCATCGGCGCCGGGCTGGCGATGGAGCGGGGCCACGGATGGCTGGAAATGAAACGCGCAAGCCCCATGCCCGCGGCGGCCTACTTGCTGGCGAAGTTGTGCGTCAGCATCACCTTCGCCGTTGGAATTACGACGTTGCTGATGATTCTGGGAACCGCGATGGCCGGCGTCCACATTACGACGATAGAAGCTCTACGGCTTCTGTCGGTGATTGCCGCCGGTGTTGTGCCCTTCGCCAGCTTGGGTTTCGTGATTGGCCTGTTGATGCCGTCGAACGCGGCGCCGGGAGTGATCAACCTGATCTATCTGCCATTGTCGTTTTGCGGAGGCTTGTGGATGCCGATCGAGGCGTTGCCCCATTGGCTGCAACAGATCGCGCACGGGTTACCGTCGTTCTGGTTTGCTCGCCTGGCACTCGGCTCCCTTGGCTACAGCAGTAGTTCCGCTTTGCTGGCCTGGGCTCTGCTAGCGTTCTATACGGTAGTATTTTTGCTAGCCGCGGCATTCATCTTCCGCCGGCAGGAGGCCCAGGCCTAATATGTCGCCACGATCGCCTCACAACTGGAGTTTTGGCGCCTGCCTGAGCGATTTGCTCAGAAAGGAATGCCCAGAGGGACAGCGAGAGGCATCAAGACCGTATTTCTCAGGTGGCTGGCGGCGTTGGCTTGATTATGAACACACAGTCTGGCTGGTCTTTTTAGGCTTCTGGTTTCTCCAACCGTATCTTGACCACCAGCCACTACGCTATTGGGCTTATTTGTCCGTCGCTCTCATTCTCTTCATTTTCCTTTATCTGATGGCGCATCACGGCCCGGTCAGGTTTCGCCGGCTATATGTGGTTGCCATGTTTCTCCTGGCCTTGGTCTATGTGCCGATCAACCAGAGTGCCTGGGGAATTTACATCTATATCGCGGCTTCCCTCCCGGAGGTATCCGAGTCAACCAGCACCGTGATCGGCCTTCTGCTGGTGCAATGCGGAATCGTGGTCGCGCAAAGCCTGTGGTTCCATCTCTCAGCTTGGACCTGGAGTATGGGCGTGGGCTTCACCTTGCTGGTCGGCATGAACCGGCTGAGGATGGAGCAGAAATATCGAGCCGATGCCAAGTTGCGCATGGCGCACGAGGAGATTGAACAACTGGCGAAGACCGCCGAACGGGAGCGTATCGCTCGAGACATGCACGATATTCTTGGTCACTCTCTCTCGTTGATCGTGCTCAAGAGCGAGTTGGCAGGCCGTCTTCTCGCCAGCCAACCTACGCGGGCAGCGCTCGAGATTGCGGAGATTGAAACCACTGCCAGGCAAGCTTTGGCTGAAGTGCGCAAGACGATAACCGGCTACCGCTCCGAAGGCTTTGCCTCGGAGCTGACACGCGCAGCCCAGGTATTGGAAACAGCAGGGGTGCGACTGAATAAACCGGCGGAGGCTCCGCACCTTACGCCGCGACATGAGGCTACCCTTTCGCTGGTGCTGCGCGAGGCGGTAACCAACATTGTGCGCCACGCGGGAGCGAGTGAGTGCTCGATTGAAGTCTCCACGGCGGAGGACCGCACCCAGCTGGTGATCGCCGATGACGGACGGGGCGACATCCGCCAGGAAGGGAATGGATTACGGGGCATGCGGGAGCGGGTGCAGGAACTGGGCGGGAGTCTGTCGTTGAAATCGGATCGCGGCACTCGCTTGCAGATCGAACTGCCGCAATTCAACGGAAATGCAGAGGTCTGTCAGCCGTGAGTAAACAGATTCGCGTCGTCCTGGCCGAGGATCAGGCGATGGTGCTGGGGGCGCTGGCGGCTTTGCTCGAGATTGAGAAGGATATTGTGGTAGTGGCCCGGGCGCGCAATGGGCGCGAGGCTATGGAGCTGGTGGCACAGCACACACCCGATGTGCTGGTGACCGATATTGAAATGCCGGAGATGAGTGGGCTCACGCTTGCCCGTGAAGTGCATAGCAGGTATCCGCGGGTGCACATTGTGATTCTCACTACGTTTGCCCGCGCCGGTTATTTGCGCCGGGCGATGGATGCCGGCGCGCAAGGGTACATGCTCAAGGATCGGCCCGCGGCGGAGTTGGCGGAGTGTGTGCGACGGGTCTGCCAAGGTTTGCGGGTGGTGGACCCTGAACTTGCAGCGGAGGCCTGGACGCAGGAGCCTGATCCGTTGAGCGAACGGGAGCGGCAGATATTGTGGCGGGCCGGTGAGGGCAAGTCAGGGGCGGAAATTGCGGTGGATCTTCATTTGTCCGAGGGGACGGTGAGGAATTATTTGTCAGAGGCGATAAATAAGCTCGGCGCGGCGAATCGCATTGAGGCAGCCCGGTTGGCGCGTAGTAAGGGGTGGTTGTGATGCGCGTTTCTTCATAGAAGGATCGGATGGAAGCAGGACGGGTGCCCCACGTTCGCCAAAGCGTACGTGGGCCGAAAATGATATGTTTCGATTGCTTTCCCTTTCCTAGCCGCGAATTCGTAGTCTTATGAATTAAAAACTGTCGAGGGCTTCGCCCATCGTTTTCGGCCCAGGTACGCTTTGGCGAACCTTGATTGGCACCCGTCCTGTTAGCGTGGTATTCGCATCTTGTTCGCGTCGCGCTCCCGTCCCTGCTTCCGTCCACATTTAATGCTGATTGAGACAACTGCAGGTCCCCGTTCGACTTCGCTCAGGGCAGGCTCTCGGCTTCCTCCGGATTTCCTGTCAGACTTCGTGGGTTTCGGTAAAGCTCATGCGGCTTTCCTTAAAGAAAGCCGCATACGTTGCCGTTGATGAGTGCCGCGTGGTAGGAAATCCGGAGTTCGCTCCCACGGCACGCCGGGGCAGGCGGGATGACAAGGGGGAGAGAAGCGCTCACCTCAGCAGCCTTTACCGAGGGATGGACAGAGTAGCCATCCATAAGACGATGACAGTTGTCATCTGATTCTTGTGACAAGGTTCACTGTTTTGTTCTTGTGCCGGATGCGATTCTCAACTCATGAATCGCTGGACTGGCATCTTCTTCTTTGTCGCATTGAGCATCGGCGGAGATCTGCTGGCACAAACCTGTGGCGGCAACATCAGCGGCACGGTGCTCGATCCCTCCGGGGCTGCTGTGGTTGGCGCTGCGGTCCATCTGCAGGCAGCTACTCCTCCTCAGGACACAACCACGGGACCGCACGGTTCTTTCATATTTCATTGCGTCGGCAATGAGCCCTATCAGATCACCGTCGACGCTAATGGATTTGCGGAGAGCCAGGTGAAGGGCCGCAGCTTCGCTAACATTAGCGTTCAGCTGCGCATCGCGGATGTTCACACCGAGGTCGAGGTAGGGGAAAACAGTGGCGTGTCCGTCGATACGGACCATGGCGCCGGCACACACACGCTGACGGCCCAAGACCTCCAAGGCATGGCCGATGATCCCGACGACTTCAAACGGCAGCTCCAAGTGCTCGCCGCCAGCAGCGGAGGGGCTCCCGGCCAAGCCATCATTACTGTCGACGGATTCCAGAACAGCAGCTCGCTGCCTCCGAAATCCTCTATCGCTTCGATCCGCGTGAACCCTGACATGTTCTCGTCTGAATATGATCGTCCGCCCTACCAAGGGGGGCGGGTCGAGATCTTTACCAAGCCAGGCCGGGATTCACTGCACGGAGCCCTCTTCTTTACCGATAGCGAGTCTGGGCTGAACGCGACCGATCCCTTCGCGGTGAGCGCCACACCGGCAGGCAAGCGGCGCTATGGATTTGAGTTCGGCGGTCCCATTCGCAAGCAGAAGAGCGATTTCTTTCTCGCCCTGGAGAGGCGCGACATCAACGAGTTCAACGTGGTGAACGCGGTGGTGCTGAATGGCGAGGGCGAGGAAACACCACTAAGCGAAAATGTTCCGGCGCCGCAGCGACTGTGGATCGGCAGCGCGCGCACCGACTGGCAGTTGAACGCGAAGAACATGCTGGCGGCGACGTACTCGGCGAACATAAACAACTCCAACAACGTGGGCAGCGGCGGCCTGGTGTTGGAGGAGGCAGGCTACGGCAGCACGGTGAGCGAGCAGGACCTGCGGCTGACCGATATCTTCACCCTAAGCCCTACGCTTCTGCACGAGACCCACATCGGCTTCACCTGGAAGAACACCACGGATGTACCGCTCTCGACCGCGCCCAGCCTGCAGGTGGCCGGGGCCTTTACTGGAGGGGGCGCGACGGCAGGGCATCTGCAAGATCGCGAGCGCGATCTCGAAGTGGATGATGACATCCTGTGGACCCATCACAAGCATTCGGTGAAGATCGGCGTTGCCTCGCTGGGCATTATGGTTCACGACGTCGATCCGGATACATTCAACGGCGCCTTCGTCTTCGGAGGTGGCCTGGCCCCAATTCTCGGCGATGGTACGCAACAGACCGCGATCTCGGGATTGGAACAATACCGGCGAACTTTGCTCAGCTTGCCCGGCGGTGTTCCGACAACCTACAACGTCACGCAGGGCACAGCGCTGGTGCCCTTTACGCAATGGCGTGTGGCCGGCTACGCGCAGGATCAATGGACGGTAAGGCCAAACCTATCGCTCGCATTGGGCTTGCGCTATGCGCTGCAAACCTCGCCCGGCAGCTATGGAAACCTGGTTCCCAGGGTTGGCATCGCATGGTCGCCCGACCGCAAGCAGCGGTGGGTGATTCATGCGCGGGGTGGCCTGTTCAATGGTCCGGTCACGCCGGACGTGACCACTGAGGCGTACCGGTTGAATGGCGTGCGGCAAACGCAAACGCTGCTCTACTCACCCTCGTTCACGCAACCACTCGTGCCTACACCTTCCACCATAGCCGTGGCAACGACTCGCCAATTCGCCCCTAACCTCGGGCAAACGTGGTCGTTCCAGTCTCAGCTTGGAGTAGAGCACGAACTGCCGCAACACTGGCATGCGCAGGCGAACCTGTTTGACGCACAAGCCTGGGGGACGCTTCGCTCGCGTAATATCAATGCCCCATTGGTCGATGAGAGTACAGCCAATCCCCTGCTTGCTCCGCGACCCTTTGCACCGGGCAGGAACATCTTCCAGTTTGAACAGTCTGGACACCTGCATGGCCAAGTGGTGTTTCTGGGAGTGGATCAGCACAGCTACAAGCGCTTTAGTATCTTTGTCGGTTACTTATACTTCAACCTAAAGACAGATGCGGATTCGGCCACGCTGTTTCCGCAATCCAGCTATTCCGAACGCGGGGAAACGGCGCGTGCCTCCTGGGAATCGACCCATCGGCTGTTCGCGATCGGGCAGCTGAATCTTCCGGCGAAGCTCTCGTTTACCAGCCAATTCGATGCTTCTTCCGGAGACCCTTACAACGTAATCACCGGCATGGATAACAACGGAGATGGAGTCTTTAACGACCGCCCCTCCCTCACTGCACAACCGGGCACCGGCACCTACCAGACACCCTTCGGCTTGCTGAACACGACTGGCCTGAATGGCTCGTTGGGCCGGAATGCAGGAACCATGCCTGCGCTCATTCACCTGGACAGCAACCTGAGCCGCACGTTCGAACTTCATTCCCACGGCCTCGCGGCCGACCGGCATCAGAGCATTACGCTGAATGCGCGTTCGGCTAACCTGCTCAACCACACCAACGTGACGACCGTGGGCAACGTGGTCGGGTCGCCTACGTTCACGCAACCATTAGCTGCGGAAGCCGCGCGGCGAGTGGAGTTCGGTATCCGTTACACCTTCTGAAAGGAAACGTCATGTTGAAATTCATTACCGCTTCTCTTCTTGTCGTCAGTGCGGCCATGATGGCCGCTCAAAACACTGAATCCGTGCTTCCGCCTCCAATAGCTCCGGAGCAGATCATCTACCGGCACTGGCCGGAGCAGTTCGTGCAATGGATTGGCCCGGAGCTGCCCTATACGATGATTGAGCTTTATGTTGACCCCGGCAGCGGCGGGACTCCTCTCTATGAAGCGGTACTTACCGAGCGGTCAACGGGCAAGCGGGTGCACTACTCGAACCAGCAGCAGATGGTCGATATAAACAAGCGCTCGGGCGCGGACGCTTACCTTACGAATATGCAGCTCGACCGCCCGGCAAATGCGGGCACTGGCGCTACCTATTTATTGCGATTCGTCGATCACGCGGGCCAGCCGGTGTCGTGGCAGTGGATTCAAGGTTCTGACATGAGCGAGCGCGGCGGGGGGAGCTCGCCTGCTGGTCTCGCACCGCCGGTACTGATGTATCGCGAACGCTCGGCGGTCGCCGCTGAAGGCACGGCGCTGAAGATCGGGAACACAGTCAGCGCTGCCGACGTGTGGACGGAGATCAGCCAGCCGCCCTACTTTGTTGCCTACCATGGCGCGCACTCTGAGAACGTCGACATCGCCGTCTTCGCCGGGGCGGGACAGGAATGGACAACGATCAGCGGGCCAAAAACGCTGGCCGCCGGGGAAGAATGGAAACTGAAGGCACAGGATGGCCTGAGCTGCAGCTTGCGGGTGCAGGCGGTGAACGGCGATCATGCGACCATTCTCGACACGGATGACCATTTGCCCGGCAGAACGATTGCCATCGACGCGAGCTGGACGAACGGGGCATGGTCGATTGAGAAGCTGCACTACTCCGCGGCGGGAGCGGATGCAAATCAAGGGTTGACGATCTCGTTTGCCCCGGGCGCGAATGCCGGCGGAGCGCAGTCGAAATTCGAGGTCATCGCCGGACGCAAGACGCGCATCGCCAGCGGAACCGTGCATGGCGACCCCGCACAGCCGCGTGTGGGATGGGAGTTCAAAGATCCCGACTGGCTAAAGGGCAAGACTGCCTGGATCGGGAGCGCGGTGGTGAGCCCGAAACCAGCGGCCACCGAAACAGCTGCCAAGTGAGGTAAATCTCTGAGAGAATATGCCGCGAAGGAAATAGACTTGCGGCATGCATGCCACCTTTGAACACCTTTTCTATGGGTTGATCCTGCTGGTGGCCGGACTGGGGTGCGGGCTGGTAAATACGCTCGCCTCCTCAGGTTCGGCGATCTCGCTCCCGGTGCTGCTGATGTTCGGGTTGTCGCCCCTGGATGCCAATGCGACCAACCGGCTAACGGTGCTTTTCGGTTCGCTGATGGCCTTACGCACATTCCAGGCGAAGGGAGAGGTGGAATGGCGCGCCGGACTTAAGATGTGTATTCCGGCTACGTTTGGCAGCGTGGCCGGGGTGCTGGCCGCGGAAAGAATTCCGGGGCGCGGCATGGCGCTGGTGATCACCGCAGCCGTGATGGCGGCTCTTCTCTTGCTGGTCTTCAAGATGAAGCGGGTCCTGGAACACCCGACGCCGGGGAGCGCCGGGATTACCCCAGCGGGCATGTTCGCCTTACTGTTCGTCGGATTTTGGATGGGCTTCATTGTTCTGGATGGGGCCACCTATCTGCTGCTGGTGCTCATCCTGATGTTCCATTACGACCTGATCCATGCAAATGCTTTGAAAATGCTGCTGGCGGTCGCGACCACGCTGGTGCCGATCGCGATGTTCACTGGCCACGGCAGTATCCGCTGGCCGGAGGGGCTGGTCATGTCAGCCGGCAGCGTTGCGGGCGGATTCATCGGGGCGCGCCTCACTATGCATGAACGGGCGAAGTTCTGGATCTTCCGTATTCTGGTAGCGGTTCTGGTGCTGGAAATTGTCCACCTAGGCGTTCAATACGTACTGCCCTACATTCCGCCGATTCTGCAGCACTGACAGCACATTATTTCTGGCGGGACTCTGCTTCGGCCAGCCATCCCCGGCGTAACAGGGCCGGGGGAACACTCGTCAGGTAGGGCTTGATATCAAGAATGGGCGTCCCGTCGAGCATGTCGACGCCGCGAACATGCAATTCCGCGTTGTCTCTCCGAATCAACTCCACGACAGTGAGACCGATCGGGTTGGGACGACGGGGGGATCGAGTGGCAAAGACTCCGTGGGGTCGATCGTCAAAGGGCGGTATGCCGACCAGATCGAAGTCGCCAGACCGGTGAAACTCCCAGAGGACGAAGAGGTGGGAGAATCCCTCAATGTCGATGAGCCCAGGCTCGAATTCGGGCAGGAGCTTGAGGACACCCTCGGCATCATGTTTCGCGTGCAGCCCCTTGGGAATCTCGCTGGTTTGGTGGTAGGGGCTGCTCACGAATCCGATCGGCTGGGGCACAAACATATAAGCTCCTGTGTTGCTTTCCTATGATAGCTGCGGGAGGCGATTGGCTTGATAGCGTTCACAGATCATGAGACGGTGATAGTGATGAAGATTGCCAGCTGGAATGTGAATTCGATTCGTGCCCGGCTTGACCAGGTCACGGCGTGGCTGAAGGCGCACACCCCGGATGTGCTGCTGATGCAGGAGTTGAAGGGCGCAGAGTTTCCGTCAGAAGTATTCAAAGAGCTGGGCTATGAGAGCGCAGCCGTGACGCAGAAAGCTTATAACGGGGTCGCGATTCTGTCCCGCCATCCGATGCAGACGCTGAATACGACCCTGGCCGGCGATGAGCTGGACAGCCATGCACGTTACCTGGAGACGACGATCGACGGCATCCGCGTGGTCAATATTTATCTGCCCAACGGCAATCCCGTGGGGACGGACAAATTTGCCTACAAGCTGGCCTGGATGGACAGGCTAGAGAACGAGATGAGGGCCTGGCGCAAGGAGGATCTGCCGGTGTTGATTGGCGGCGACTTCAATGTGATTCCAGAGGATATCGATTGCCACAAGCCTGCTTCGTGGATCCATGACGCGCTGTTTCAGCCGGAGCCGCGGGCACGCTACCGGGCGCTGCTCAGTCTCGGCTATACGGACGCTTTCCGTTCGCTGCATCCTGACGAGGGCGGCCAGTTCACCTTCTGGGATTATTGGCGACAGGCGTTTGAACATAATCGTGGCATTCGTATCGACCATTTCCTGCTGTCGCCGAAGGTGGCCGAACGGTTGCAAAGCTGCGTGATTGATCGCGGGCCGCGGGCTCAGCCACAACCCTCCGACCATACGCCCATCATGGTTGAACTGCGATAGTCGATTACTATCACTGTGTGCGCATGCTCAAAAAAATGGTTCTTGCCCTGTTCCTATTGACGCTCGGTGCAAGGGCGCAAACACTCACCATCACCCACGTAACCGTCATCGACACGGTCACAGGCAAGACGCAACCGAACACCACGGTGACGATTCGGGGAAACCGCATCGCTAGCATTGCTCCATCGAGCAGACGGGTTTCCAACCCAGGACAGATTGTCGATGCCAAGGGCGAATACCTCATCCCGGGCCTGTGGGATATGCATACCCACGTGTACTTCGATAACACTGCCGCCGACGGAAGCGATCTCGTTCTCCCGCTCTTCCTCGCCAATGGCGTAACCGGCGTCCGCGATATGGGCAGCGAGCTGGACGCCGTTCTCGAGGCTCGCAGCGAGATCGCCGCGCACCGCCTGCTGGGCCCGCGCATGGTGGTCTCCGGACCGATGCTCGACGGCCCCAAGTCCACCTACAAAGCCGTCATCCCAATCGCTACGCCGGAGGACGGGCGCAAAGCGGTCGACATGCTCAAGAGCCGGGGAGTGGACTTCATCAAGGTCCAGTCGGGCGTTCCGCGCGAGGCGTACTTCGCCATCGCGGACGAGGCGAAAAAAGACGGTATTCCCTTCGAAGGCCACGTACCCGACGCCATCCGCGCCTCAGAAGCGGTAGCCGCCGGCCAGCTCACCTTTGAGCACCTTATCGGTATCTTCGAAGCCAGCTCCCCCGATGAAGACAAATACCTGACCGGCAAAAAGACTCCAGGGATGTTCCTCGCGAGCTACGACCCATCCCTGGAGGCGAGCATCATCCAGCTGCTGGCAACCCACCATGTGTGGCAGTGCCCGACGCTCTTCTGGGAGCGAGGCCAGTGGCTGGTGGATGCGATCGACTACACCAAGGATCCGGACCTGGCCTACGCGGGCCATAACTGGGTAACCAAACAGTGGCCCGCATCGCAGGCTTCCATCCTCAAGTCTCTCGACACCGATCCGCTCGCGGTGCGGGAGAAGTTCGTCGAGCACGAGCTCGACATCGTGCGCAAGCTACACGCCGCGAACGTACCCTTCCTGGCCGGTACTGACACGCCGGCGGGGGTGGATGTGATTCCCGGCATCAGCCTCCATCTCGAGCTGCAGCGCTTGGTCGCGGCAGGCTTTACCCCGCTCGAGGCCTTGCAGACCGCCACGCTCAACCCGGCGAATTTCTATCACCGGCGCGACGATTTCGGCACCATCGAGACAGGCCGGATCGCCGATCTTGTCCTGCTCGAGGCCAATCCATTGGAGAACATCGCCAACACGCGCACGATTGCGGGCGTGGTCGCCGACGGACGCTACATGTCAAGAGACGATCTGGACCGGCTACGCGCTCGACTCAAGCAGCTGGCCGCCACCAAGTAGCCATCCGGGGCTGCATCTTAGAGCGGAAGAGCGGTGGCGCGGGATCCGCCGGAGCGGTGTAATCACGTAGTCCCGGGGTTCGTGAAAGGCGTCTATGCTTCTGGCTGGAGCATGACGTCCAGACGTTATGACTCTCACTAGACAAGTCTGGGGGATGCTCAATATCTCAGAACTGGACGATTTCGAGTTGCTCGTCCGCACTCACAGGGCACGGTTACTTCGGCTGGTCGCTTTTTCAACTGGCGACCAGGATCTTGCGGAGACGGTCGTTCAAGACTCTCTTTTAAGAGCCTACAATGCTCGTGATAATTTTCGCGGAGATTGCAGCGTGGGCACGTGGCTGCGAACGATCACGTTAAATGTGATGCGGGATTACCAACGCCGGCAGAAGTTCCAGTTCTGGAAGAAGGCAAGCCTGACGGAGGTGTCTGTTTCTGACGCGGCCATTTCGCTGGCCAGCGGCGATCCATCGCCGGAGACCCGCATGCTGGCCCGCGAGCAGGTAGAGCGACGTTGAGTTGGCATTGAAATCGTTATCTGAGAGACAACGGAGCGTGTTCATCATGCGATTCCTGGACGAAATGGAACTCGAAGAGATCTCAGTAGCGACCGGTTTACCGCCACCCACCGTGAAGACACATCTTTACCGTGCAATCAAGGCCGTTCGGTTTCGCTTAGGAGGAACGCGATGACGCATCTAACGGACGAGCAGCTGACAGACTACCTTTCAGGAGCCTCGCTGCGCGGCAATTGACGATCACGTCGCCGCATGTGGGGTGTGCCGGCAAGAGATAGCCTCAATGCGCGCCTCATTCCAGGTCTTCCATCACGCGAGCATGGAATGGAGCGAACGGATGCAGCGTGCGGCCGGCGCCACGCCCGGCGTGCGCCGTGCTGCGACCTCCTGGAATTGGGCAGCCGTTTGGGCGGTCGCCTGCGTAGCCGTGATTGCCGCGGTCCTGCTGTTCGGCGTTCTACGCCGGCCGGTGAAGACTTCGCCGTTCGCGGGTGTGAGCAGTGCCGCATCTGCTGCCAGCAGCGACAGCGACACAGCGGAACTTAGCCAGGACAACCAGCTTCTAGCGGCAATTGATAAAGAACTCGATTCCGCAGATTTGTCTCCGCAAAAGATGTATGGAATTTCTGAATCGGTTAAAGCCAGGTGAGGCAGGCCCTTTGAAGCAAAAGAAGAAGACCATGCGATTGGCAATCTCAGTGGCCGTTGTATATCTGCTCGTCAGCCTTGTCGGGAGTTCACCCTTATGGGCCCAGGGACCCCGTGGCGGTGGACCTCCGCACGGGGGTCCTGGGGGTCCCGATATGCCGCCGCCTAATGGCGGCCCTGGTGGTCCAGGTGGCGGCCCCGGCGGCGGCCCGAATGACCAACATTTTCCACCCCCAAGCGGAGCGGGAGATGGTACGCAGAGCACGATGCGAGGTGGCTTACAGCTCGGCCCTCCGGGGCGCTGGTGGGATGAGAAGAGTTTTGCCAAGAGCCTCGGTTTGAGCGGCGATCAGAGAAAGCGGATGGACGCGATTTTCGGGGAGAACAAGGGAACCTTGTTAAACCTCTACCACTCCCTGGAAACAGAAGAAGCGGGCTTGGAGCGGCTAACGACGGGTACTCATTTAGACGAGGAACAGATTTTTCGGCAGATCGACAAAGTGACAGAGGCTAGGGCGGCGCTTGAAAAAGCGAATGCGCACATGTTCCTCGAGATTCGAAAACAGATGACCGACGAACAAACGGAAAAACTTGACGAGCACCGTCATAAGCCACCCAGTTGAGACATGCCTCGCTACGCCAGCCCGATGATTTTGATAAACCGAGCCGGCGGGAAAAAATCATGTAGTCGTTCTCTCCAGATAGAGACGTCTCTCTGCATTGAGAGAGATGAACAACAAGTATCCTGTCTTCACCCGTCGCCGGTTTATTCGCTCCAGCTTTGGCATAGCGGCCACACTCAAGCTTCAGAGTGCTGCCCGAGCTCACGGTCTCCCACAAGCGAAGGGCGTATGCAAACTCAGCGCCCACCAGGAGACCGGTCCCTACTACATTCCAGGCGAGCTTCTTCGCTCCGACATCGTGGAGGGGAGAGCCGGTGTACCTCTTTCCCTGCGCATCGTTCTGCTCGACTCGCGAACGTGCACACCTGTGCCCGACGCAGCGGTCGATCTGTGGCATTGCGACGCCGTAGGGCTTTATTCAGGCTTCACCAAACAGAGCCTCATGGGGCCTCCTCCTGGCCCAGAGGATGGTCCAGATGGCGGCCCACCCGGACCTCCCCTTTGGCGCTTTTGAGCATGGCCCCGGCGGACCCGGGCCGATGGGTCCGCCACCAGACCACGCACCGACTGACAAGCTCACCTTCCTTCGCGGCATACAGCTCACAGGAGCGGATGGAAGCGTGGGCTTTCGCACGGTGTTTCCAGGTTTCTACATGGGGCGCACCAACCACATCCATTTCAAAGTTCGCATTGGCGGTCATGCTTCCGGCAAATCGTACGAGGCTGGACACACTTCTTACGTCGGGCAGATATTTTTTCCCGAGGAAGTGGCGGCGGAACTCATGCAGCACGACCCGTATCGCCGCCATAAGATCCATCGCACGACACAGGCAGAGGATCGAGTGTTTGGCGAGCAACAGGGCGAGCTTTCCATTGCCCATCTTCGGCCTCTCAACCCGGACCACCCTGCGGCGGGGCTTGCTGCGGATATCGTAACCGCGTTTGATCCTCAGGCTGCTGGAGATGACAGCTTTGGTCCTGGCCGTGCCCCCTTGCGATAAGCAGGCGCGCTATGACGATTGTGTAGTCTCAGCGTTCGGCGATCGCGTCCTTGGAATCACGGTTGGTATTTTGTCACGAAGATGGTGAGAGATCTTCGGGTAGAAGGGAGGGTTTGCTAAACATCCCTGGGCCATCTGGATGGCCCAGGGAAGATGTAAGACGGCCGATGATGCATTTGTGTTGGGACCACATAGCGACAGGCTAGACGCGCTAACAGAATAAATAGAAAAAACTAGCGAAACTTCTGCTTGCTCAACTTGGTGATGGTAACTCTCTATGGCATCGGACGACTTTCTCTATCGCGACAACTTTGGGCTGCTTCCCGAACCCAGAGACAGGATGGCTTCCTTCGGCCTCAGCACAATCGTCAATTTAGTCATCGCCTCAATCCTCCTGTTGTTGAGCGATGAACAAGATCAAGCAGGCGGAGGCAAATCATTACTACAGCACGCAACTTATCTTTCCAGTAAAGCAGCCTAAATTCAAAGTTCCACGGCCTGCTCCGGCAAAGATTGCTGCGCCACCCATCGAGCGAATTACTCCAAGACCACCTCTGATTGTCGTTGTCAAAAGCCACGCGCGAGCTGGCGAAGCCGGAAGTGGTGAAGTTGGATGCGCCCCCCATGCCGGCAATGCCGGTTTCCGCATTGAAGACGGTAGCGCCGAGCACGGTTGCCGAAAGTAAGATCAAGCCCTCTCCTAAGACCGGCGGGTTTGGAGATCCGATGGGCGTCACTCCGAACCCCAACTCTACTCGTCCGGCAACGATTGCGGCCGTGGGGAGCTTTCGCTCTCTCCGTTGGCTCCGCGACCGGCGTGGGCGCACCTCGCGGCTCTATTCACGGAACGAGTTTTGGCTCCGGCGTTGCCGGCGGTGCGCCCAACGGTGCCGGCCAGGGCACGGTTGCTTCCACCGGCTTTTCTAACGGCATCGCTAATGGCAAGCCGGCGAGGCTGCGCCGACCGGGCTAGTACACCCTTCGACGACGCCGATGATCGTGCTGGATAAACCCCGGCCGCAATACACGGCGGAGGCTCGCCTGTTGAAGATTGAAGGCGACGTAACGCTGAAGGTGCGGTTTAGCGCAGACGGCCACATCCAGATTTTGGGCGTGGTGAATGGTCTTGGTCACGGACTGAATGAAGAGGCGGCGCGGGCGGTGGAACAGATTCGATATAAACCGGCCACACAAAACGGCCAGCCAGTCGACCAGGTAAGCCTGATCCACGTTACTTTCCAGCTCGCCTGAATCTCTACTGGCTGGACACACCATTCGCAGAATGTTCCGACAGAGGTAGAAAAATCAGGAGCTCGAAAATGTGGACGCGAAGGCTTTATTTCGTAACAGTTGTGTTGTCATTAAGCGCCGTCACCGCGCAGGCCAAGGTTCAGCATGCCACGGCTGCCGCGGCGCTCACCCCGGAACAGACGGAGCTGGTGGAGAAATCCTTTGCCCGGGAGAAGGTCACGATCGAGGAGATCCAGAAACATATTCCCCTGGTGCAGACGTACATCCAGAACACACGGCCCGACGCCAAGCTCTATGCCGTGCCCACGTCGGATGAGTACATGCTCAACCGGGTGGATTTTGCCAAGGCATTTACGACTAAGGCTTACAAATCGAAGAATGATCGCGGCTTCTTCAAGGGCTCCGCGAATGCATTCCGTTCTCTGGGTGCGGCCTTCAAAATGACCTACTCGTCCACTGGCTTTATGGACATGATGTTCGTTGACCCGACGAGTTACGATCGTGCGCATTATGACTTTGCGTTCGTGCGCAGCGAGTTTCTCGGGGAGGTGCGAACCCAGGTGTTCGACGTTCACCCGAAGCCTGGGAATGGTTCGGGGCGCTTCGTCGGCCGTGTCTGGATCGAAGACCAGGGCGGCAATGTAGTCCGCTTCAATGGTTCTTATACCCGCAGCGCTTTGCAGCAGGCAGCCCGGTATTGGGTTCACTTTGACAGCTGGCGGAATAATATCCAGCCCGACGTGTGGTTGCCGGTCGCGATTTACGCGGAAGAGGAGGACCGTCCCGAAGCCTTGAAGCCCGCCGGGTTCCGCGCACAGACTCACTTCTGGGGCTACTCCCTCAAGCTGCCGACCCACGAGACGCAAAGCACCTCGGTGGTGGTCGACAACGCCACGGACCAGAGCGAGGGTGCACAGGATGTAAGCCCGCTGGAAGCGCAGCGCGACTGGTATTCGCAGGCGGAACAGAACGTGCTGGATCGCCTGGTCGAGGCGGGGCTAGTCGCAGCTCCCAGTGATTTCGACAAGACTCTGGAACAGGTCACGAATAACCTTATCCTCGGGAGCAAGCTTACTCTCGCCGGCGAGATTCACTGCCGCGTTCTGCTTACTACTCCATTGGAGTCGCTTGCCGTGGGCAATACGATTCTCATCAGTAAGGGTTTGGTGGATGTGCTTCCAAGCGAAGAGGACCTGGCGGCGGTGCTGAGCTTCCAGCTGGCGCAGATCGTTCTTGGCCACCAGATTGATGCGCGCTACGCGTTTGACGACCGGCTGCTCTTTCCAGATGAAGCTACCTTCCAGCAGATCAGGATGAACCACAGCGAGCAGGACGATCTCGACTCGGCCAAGAAGGCGGTCGAGCTGCTGCACAACTCGATCTACCAGGACAAGCTGCGCAACGTCGGGTTGTTCCTGGCTCAATTGCAGGCACGGGAAAAGAATCTTTCGGCGCTGATGACGCCTCGCATGGGGGATTCGATGGTCAAGCGGGACGGGACGGCGTGGCTCTCTGAGGTGTCGAAGGAGCCTGCGCAACTCGACGTCGATAATCTGGCCCAGATCGCAGCATTGCCACTCGGTAGCCATCTCAGGATCGACGCCTGGGACGATGAGGTTCACTTCCTGAATGTGAAAGCGGAGCCGATTCTTAATGCTCGAGAGAAGATGCCGCTGGAGCTTACTCCAATTTATTTTCGCCTCAGCCGGTATGGTTCCGGGTCGCACGCGGCCTTGTCTCCCGCGGAAGATGTGAATGCGACCGTTGGGGAGACGGCTCAGTATCCGCCGAGACAGTAAGAGGTAGGACGCATCTACTTCCTCGAGCGAAAGCAATGATGGGCTTCGCCCATCTTTTTCGGCCCAGGTACGCCTTACGGCGAGGGGGCACCCGTCCCGTTTATGTGGGGCTGTTTGAGGTGGTCAGGTTTAGAGGGAAAGAGCAGTGGCATCCCACATCTCGCGAAAAACGAGCGGGAAGTGGGGTTCTCACGCCAAATCGGGTGGCTTAGGTCGTTAGGTTGTAGATCAAGCCGAAGGGATCTTTCACGTAGCAGCGGGGAAAGTCAGGCTCATCCTTGACGATTACGCAACCGTTCTTTACCAGGCGTCGCCTTGCTTCTTCGACATTCGCTACCGTGACCTCGAAGACTGGCCCTAACGTTGGGCCGCGCTCGATAAAGAGGTTGATGTGTTCGCCATGAAGACTGATCATGTGAGGCACTTCGCCGGTGATCTCGAATCCTAGTTGCTCGACGTAGAAGGATGCCGCGTTCTTCGGGTCTGGCGCTTGAATCAGAATGTCCGTACCAAAGCTGTTTGCCATGAGCTCCTTCGCTCTTAAGGCTGATCGGTTTCCACAAACGACTTCAACCTGGCCAGCGCGCTGTCCCACTGCTTCGAAACGCGTTCCAGATACTCCTTCATTTCAATCACCGGTTGTGGATCGAATTGAAACAGACTCTCCCGCCCTTCACGCGTGCCATGCACGATGCGCACCCGCTCCAGCACACGCAGATGCTTGGTCACCGCCTGGCGAGTGAGCTTCGTCCCCTCGGTCAACTCGGCAATCGAATACCGCTGCCCGTCACACAGTCTGGCGAGCAGCGATAACCGAGTCTCGTCGCCCAGTGCCGCGAAAACCGCGGCCTTAGCCCGCGCGCTGTAAGGACGCTTTGTCGACATATGCCTGAATATTTTTCATCTGCTGCGCCCACCCGCCGTCATTCCTGAGAATCGCCTCAGCCCGCCGTTCGGCCGGAATCTTGTCGAAGCCGGACTCGGTCACGGTGAGCAAAGTCCCACCCGGAACGGCCCGCAGGCGGAACTCAATCAGCGTCGGCTCCTCCTGCGAGTAATCCACTTTCGGGTCGACCGCATAGGGATGCCAGGTGAAGGAGAACAGCGTCTCAGGGGCGATCGCCTTGACTACGATCTCCATCCGCACATGCTCATATCCAGGATGCGTGATCTGGCCGCCCACCGGCTTGCCGGCCACAAACGGCCCGTCCATTTTGACCAGGAACCAGTCACCAAACTGACGGGAATCCGTCAACGCTTGCCAAACCCGCGAGACTGGGGCGGCAATCTCAACTTGCTTCTCAATTCGATCTTCCATACAAGCAACCTCCGAGTTGCATATTGTCTGCATGCTAGATCAAGCACATGAAACATGCAACCTTAAAGTTGCGGGTTTTAAAAATTCGACCGCGATTACGCTGAGAGCTGCGGAGCGGTTTCCTCAAAGATAAGGATGTGAGTCGCGTCGGGGCTTTCGAGGGGTGCAAAGCCGATCCTCTCGTAGAGGCGTGCCGCCTCCGCGTTTTCAGCACGCAGACGTACACAGCGGAAGTGTGTCCTGGCTTGCTCAATGAGACTGAGTCACCAGTGCTCTGCCTATGCCCTTGTTTCGCCACGCAGGCCGCACGTAAACACGGCGGATGCGGCCCACGTCGGGGCGGCCGGCAAAGGGATCACAGTTAAGGCCTCCCACGGCAACCAGCAGGCCCTGGTCCAGATGGCCGCAGAGGATCTCTCCCGGAGCATCGAAGCGGTTCTCGGCGCTGGCCCATTCCTCTACTAGGGTTTGAACGAAGTCGTAGCCCTCGGCAAGCGCCTCCGACTGCAGGCTCTCCATGCCAGGGACGGGCAACTCAATTTTCTGGATCGAGATCATCGCTCAAATGATATAGATCCCGGCTGTTTCGGCATTCGCCGCGCTTAGGTTTGAGTCGGTTTTTGGGATCATTCATCTAATGTTCCATGGGTAAAAGACTAGCCGTTTCAGTACTGGATCTTGTGGGCATGCGGCCAGGCGAGCCGGCGGGCCGCGCAATCGGCCGCTCGGTGGATTTGGCGCAGCACGTAGAGGATTGGGGATACCAGCGCTACTGGCTGGCAGAACATCACTCCATTGCCGGCCTGGCATGCTCGGCCACGGCGGTGCTGATCGGGCACGTGGCGGCCGCGACTAAGACGATTCGCGTGGGTAGCGGTGGCGTCATGCTGCCGAACCACGCACCGCTGGTGGTGGCGGAACAATTCGGCACGCTGGAGGCGTTGTATCCGGGGCGCATCGATCTGGGGCTGGGACGGGCTCCGGGTGGCGACTTTGCGACCATGCGGGCGCTGCGACGGGATCTGCATCAGAGCGGAGATGATTTTCCGGCGCTGCTGGAAGAGCTGCGAACTTACCTGGGGCCGGAGAAGCCGGGGCAGGTGGTCAAGGCGATTCCCGGACAGGGGAGCAATGTGCCCATCACGCTGTTGGGGTCGAGCGGATTCAGCGCTCAGCTGGCGGCGATGTTAGGGCTTGCCGTTTGCCTTTGCCGCGCACTTTGCTCCTGAGTATCTGTATGTGGCGGCCCAAATGTACCGCGAACGGTTTCAGCCCAGTGCAGTGCTGAGCCGGCCCCACCTGATGGTGGGCGTGCAGGTGATTGCCGCGGAGACCGATGCGGCAGCCCGGCGGTTGTTCACCACTCCGCAGCAGCGTTTTCTGCAATTGATCCGCAATCGACCGGTGGAGTTGCTGCCTCCGGTTGATTCCATGGAGCCGCTGTGGCAGCCGTGGGAGCGGGAGGCGGTCGAGTCCAAACTAGGCGCCGCCATCATAGGATCGGACGCAACGGTGAAGGCGGGGATCGAAAAGCTGATCACGGATACAGGCGCCGACGAGCTCATCGTCGTGACGGACACCTACGAACATGCGGACCGGCTGCGGTCTTACCAACGCGTCGCCGCCTTGGCCAACACGATCGAGGTAGAACGCTCGGTGCATGCAGGTGCCTAAACGTGCGTGTGCGATGTTGGGCGAATTTATGTCACGCCGTGCTGACAGGAACTCGATGCTCACCCCGTCTGCGCCGCTTCCTGCATAATCAATGGCAATGACTCTGCTTTGGAAACCGGAGAACTGGCCCCTTCGCCTGGCCGAACTCGAAGCGCGGACGGGCGACATCAAAGAGGCGCCGCTGCGGCGCGACGTCCGTTCGCTGGGCATGCTTCTGGGCCAGGTTTTGCGCGAGCAGGTGGGCGATCCACTCTTTAGCGAAGTGGAAGAGCTGCGGCAAATTGCCATCCGCCGGCGCGAAGCCCAGAGTGGCGAGGACGGGCAGCCGTTCGCGAGCGCGCTGGGCAGCGTCCACTCGCTGGATACCGTGCAGGCTTATCGCCTGGCGCGCGCCTTCGCCTTTTACTTTGAACTCATCAACCTGGCCGAGACCAACCACCGCAAGCGGCGGCGTCTTTCGCTGCAGCTTTCTGGTGAGGCCCAGCGCGGGTCCCTGCGAGGAACGTTGCGCGCCATGCGCGCCGCAGGCATCTCCAGCGAAGCGGCCGTGGATTGGCTGCGCTCGATCTCCATCATCCCCGTCTTTACCGCGCACCCCACCGAGGTCGCTCGGCGGGTGGTGATGTTCAAACGGCGCCGCATCGCAGACTTGCTGGAGCAGCTGGATCGCATCCCGCTCTCCGACGAACAACTGGAACAATACGAAGAAAGCCTCATCGCGGAGATCACCGCGCTGTGGGAGACCGATGAGGTGAGAACCCGCCGGCCAACTGTGCGCGACGAGGTGAAGATGGGCCTCGACTACTACGATGCTTCCATCTATGCCACGCTGCCCGGCCTCTATACCGAGGTGGCCGCGGCCTTCGAGGCGGAGTACGGCGTTTACCTGAGCACGACCGAGATGCCGGTGCTGCTTTCCTTCGGATCCTGGATCGGTGGCGACCGCGATGGCAACCCCTATGTAACGCCGGACGTAACGCGGGAAGCAATGCAGATGGCGCGTGAACATCTGCTGGCGCATTATCAGCAGGAGTTGCAACTGATACTCGACCTGCTCACCAGTTCGGCGCAGCAGGCGCCGGTCAGCATGGAGTTGGAGCATCGGCTACAGAATTATCTCGATTCACTCAACACCACGGGCCAGCAGGCCTTCGGAGAGCGCTACGAGTACGAATCGTACCGGCGCTTCCTGAGCTGCGTCCGGGTGCGCCTCGCCGGGGTTGGCAATTCCCTTTCCGACGGATACCCGCCGGTGATCCTGGACGCGACGCTGGCTGGTTTGCCCGCTTACCAGTCGGCGCAGGAGTTCCTCGAGGACCTGCAGATTGTGCATGCCAGCCTGGTGGAGAACCGCGGACCGCGGCTGGCCCATGCGCTGATTGATCCGTTGCTGCTCGAAGTGCGCACCTACGGTCTTCATCTGCAGACGCTGGATATCCGCCAGCATGCGCGGCTGCACACGGCTGCGCTCGAAGAAGCCTCGGCCTGGAAGTGTGACCCGGCGCGCGCCTCGTCGGTGCCTGCGCCGCTGACCCCGGCTTCGGCCGACGTGATCGAGACCTTCCGGACGATTGCTGAGTTAAAGAAATCGTGCGCGCCGGAAGCCATTCGTCATTACGTGATCAGCGGCGCTGCGAGCAGCGAAGATGTGCTCAACGTGATCTGGCTGGCGCGGCTGGGCGGCGTGCGCGTTGAGGGCAGTGGCGCGGGCGCGGGTGACCCGGGCCTGATGCCGGTTCCGCTGTTCGAATCGATTGAAGACCTGCGCAATGCACCGGCGATCTGCCGCGAACTCTGGCAGTCGCCCAGTTATCGCCAGCTGCTGGAGTCCTGGAACAACACGCAGGAGATCATGCTGGGCTATTCCGACTCCAATAAAGACGGCGGCATGCTCACCAGCACGTGGGAGATATTTCGCGCCCACCGCGCCCTGCACCAGGTGGCAAGCGAGTGCGGCGTGCGCCTGCGCCTCTTTCACGGGCGGGGCGGCACGGTGGGCAGAGGCGGCGGACCTACGCACCGGTCCATTTATGCTCAGCCGGCCGGAGCCTTTACCGGCCAGATCCGCATTACCGAGCAAGGCGAGGTGTTGAACTGGAAGTACTCCGACGTGATTCTGGCGGAACGCAATCTGGAGTTGATGATCGCGGCCTCGCTCGATGCGCTGGCGCGGCCTAATGCGCGCAACCCCCACGGCCATTTCACAGGAGTTCTGGCGCCGGAGTGGGAGGCTGCGTTTGCGGAGCTATCGGACGTGGCGTTCGCTTTCTACCGCGAACATATTTTGGAAGACCCGGAAGTGTTGCAGTATTTCGAAGAGGCCACGCCGGTCGCAGAACTGGAGCATGCCAAGATCGGCTCCCGCCCATCGCGCCGCGGGGGGCGCCGCAGCCTCGCTGACTTGCGCGCAATTCCCTGGGTCTTTGGCTGGACACAGAGCCGGCAACTGGTTCCGGCTTGGTTCGCTGTTGGCCACGCGCTTGAGTCCTACGGGCAGAAGCCGGGCGGGGCGGCGGTGCTGGCGACCATGGCACGGGAGTTCCCGCTGTTCATCGATCTCATCCGCAATGTAGAGATGGCGCTGGCTAAATCCGATTTTGGAATCGCTCAGCTGTACGCCTCGCTGGTCGCCGACGCCGGGCTTCGGGATCGCGTGTTTAACAAGTTGGAAGCGGAGTTCCATCGCACCCGAAGAAGCATCCTGGCGATTACCGGGCAGACCGAATTGCTCGAGAACAACCAGGTTCTCGCCCGCTCGATTCGGTTGCGGAATCCTTACGTCGATCCGATTAGTTTGATCCAGGTCGACTTGCTGCGGCGTAAGCGCGAAGGAGACGATTCAGACGCCATCAATCGTGCGATCTCGGCGACGATCAACGGGATTTCGGCTGGTTTGCGCAATACGGGGTAAGCGGTGATCCCCTAGGGTCGCCATGACAAGGGGCTTCTTCAGCATCGGATGCGGGTTGAGAGAACCGCAGGTCCCTCCACCGCGCTGCGCGCCGGTCGGGATGACAAAGGGGAGGGCGGTGACTTTTGTTGGGAACCGTCAGATCGGATGGACAAGGATAAACCGCAGGTCCCTCCGGTTATGTCCCGTAGGCTACGCAGACCTCGGATTGGTCGGGAAAAATGTAGGCGGCGAAGTCTTGTTCCGACATGGTAAGGCGCCTCTCCCAAAGCTTCTGCAGGGACGGAATGCGCTCGATCACGTGACCGAATTCCGGCTTCAGGTAGACGATATGCACTTCTCGCGGATCACGCCGCAGAGAGTTCTCAAGGTTCGCCATCACGCGCTCGAAGACCGGCCCGACAAAGGGATGCCACATGAAAATGACCAGCGGGACCGGAGGAAAGACAAAGTCGCGCACATCGCTGAGGATGCACTGCACATCCTGGCATCGGCGGGCAGGCGGTTGATACACAGAGATGTTCCGGGTGGCGATTGCGTGCAACTCGGGAATGAACTCGACACCAAGCACCTGCTGAAAGGGATAATTGGAGGCCAGAAGCAGAACGCGGCCCTTACCCGCACCAAGGTCGACAAAGGTGAAGCGCTCGAAATCGATCTCCAAGCGCGCAAATGCCTGGTGAAAGAGCGAGGGAGCTGTGGCATAAAAGCCGGTGTTGTGGATGTTCCTCTTGCGCTGGCTGTCCACAAGTTCTTCCGCGGCAATCAAACCGCTGGTGTCGGTTCCAAATTCAGCGTCGAAGGGATGCACCGGGTTAATTTGCTTGTCCGGCATCGATCCGCGCGATAACCGGCCGACGATTTTGCCGGGCGCCGCAGTCAGAGCCCCAATCACTCCATGTTTCGCTACGGCACGATGCAACACGAAACTCACATGACTTAATTTCAAGCAACTACCCCCTGGCCCTTAAAACGTCACAGTTACCATGGCAATTTAATAACCCGACTCGACCACGTTGATGAGCGGCTCGCCCGCGGGCGAGACGCTGCGCCTGCTCACTGGCGAGCTTCAGCGCACGCTTGAGGAACTGGGCACTGGCTCCCGCGATATGCGGCGTGATCAACAGGTTGGGCGCCTTCCACAGCGGATGGCCCGGAGGCAATGGCTCCGGGTCGGTCACATCCACGGCAGCGCGGATCTTTCCTTCGTTGAGAGCCTGGACCAACGCATCCGTATCCACCAACTGGCCGCGGGCTGCATTCACCAGCAGAGCTCCGCGCTTCATGCTGGCGATTCTGTCCGCGTCCATAAGGTGCATGGTCTCCGCGGTCAGCGGCGTAATGAGCACCACAATGTCGGCCTGGGGCAGCAGCTCGTCCAGCTGCGATACCGGCTCTACACCCTCGCGGGCACGGCGCGCCACGCGCAGGATCCGGGGTCCAAAGGGCGCTAGCCTCGACTCAATGGCCCTCCCGATGGAACCGTAGCCAACGATCAGGACCGTCGTAACCTCCAGCTCATCGGTCACCAGCGCCGGGGAACGAAGCCCCGATGGCAAGGCATGCGATCCACGGACGAGCTCTGCAGCCTGCCGCCGGCCGGCCCAGTCTTCCTGTTGCTGCAACGAGAAATAGAACGGCAGATGCTTCTGCATGGCAAGGATCACCGCCACCGCCCACTCGGCCGTCGGAGCGTCATGCACACCCTTGCGCATCGCACAGGGTGAGTCCCGGAGGCAGTAGCTGCTGCAGCCGGTCGACGCCCGCCATCAAGGACTGCACCACCCGCAGCCGGCGCAAATGCGGTAGCTGACGGCGCGCAATCTTCAGGTTTATGGGCGCGATCCACATGTCGATCTCCACATCGCCCTTCCGGCTCGTCGGCAATCCGCACCAGCTCGACTTCGCGGGTAAAGTCCTGGAGCAGCTCCGGAGCGATCGACTCCTGAATTCCTATACGAAGCATCTTTGACCTCAACGTCGTTGTGGACCACGAAGGGATGGAACTCCAGAATGCCAAGGATGAGGCGGGGCGTCGGGTACGCCAACTGGATTTACGGAGTGATTACCAAACTAGCACACGATGGGTTCGAAGCGGGATGATCAGGGCGCAGTCTCTTCAGTGGTTTCCGAGCATCAGCTTGGCGATGGTGGCCAGCTGCATATTCGATGTGCCTTCGTAGATCTTGCCGATCTTGGCATCGCGGTAGTACTTCTCGACCGGGTAGTCCTTGACGAAGCCATAGCCGCCGAAAACCTCGACCGCCTGGCTGGCGACGCGTTCGGCCACCTGGGAGGCAAAGTACTTGCACATGGCCGCTTCCTTGAGAAAGCCAAGACCGTTGTCCTTGAGGCGGGCACAGTTGTAGACCAGCAGCCGGGTGGCTTCGATCTCGGTGGCCATTTCTGCGAGGGCGAACTGAACCGCCTGAAATTCCCCAATGGCTTTGCCGAACTGCTTGCGTTCGAAGGCGTAGCGTGCGGCATGGGACCAGGCGCCCTCGGCCAGACCAAGCATCTGGGCTCCGATGCCAATACGACCCTCGTTCAGGGTTTCGATGGCGATCTTGTAGCCCTTGCCCGGCTCGCCCAGCACGTTCGCCGCGGGCACCTTACAGTCTTCGAGGATGATTTCGCAGGTGGAGGAAGCGCGGATGCCTAGCTTGTCTTCTTTCTTGCCAATGGAAAATCCGGGCGCGCGCTTGTCCACCAGGAAGGCCGTGATGCCCTTGTATCCAGCGCTCGGATCCAGAGTCGCGAAGACGATAAAGAGACCTGCCTCGCGGGCGTTGGTGATCCAAAGCTTCTGCCCGTTGAGCAGGTAGGAGTCGCCTCGCTTTTCCGCCCGCATCTGCAGCGCGAAGGCATCGGAACCAGAGCCGGCCTCGCTCAACGCATACGCACCGACCGTGTCGGTCGCGAGCCGGGGAAGAAAGAGCTTCTTTTGCTCCGGCGTGGCCCAACGCAACAGGGCATTGATGCAAAGCGTGTTCTGTACGTCGATCAGGACGCCCACCGATGGGTCGACGGCGGAGATCTCTTCCACGGCAAGAATGGCCTCGAAAAAGGTTCCTCCGGAACCACCGTACTCGACGGGGATTTCGATGCCCATCAGGCCGAGATTGAAGAGTTGCGGAATCAGCTCGGGGTGAAAGTGCTGCTGTTCGTCCATGGTGCGGACCAGGGGCGCGATATTTTCCTGCGCAAACTGGCGGACGGTGGAGCGAAAGAGCTGTTCATCTTCCGAAAGCAGGGTGAGCGGCGAAGCGGGTTGCGATGCAAGAACAGAATCTGCCACGGGAATAAAGCTACCGTTGAAATGCCTGCCTGTCCAGCAAGGTCAAGACGATTTTCACTTCTGGAGTTTATGCAGCAACCGGTCCAAGAATCAATCCGGAGACGATCCCGGTCGCGGCTTTTGCTCAAGAAAAGTCGCACTATGCTTACAGGGGTAACTGCGGCTTGGGGACGGAGAGAAGCCGGGGCACGCTTCTTGCGCGCCGGGCATGGAAGTCATGCCGGACCGAGGAACCGCGGTGGACGATGGATAGTTTTTCCCGTTCGAGAATCTTGCGGGCCTGCATGCGGGCGTGGTTCGACCAGGGGCCGACGGGATCGAGCTTGATGTAGTTGGTCCAGTGGCGCAGGGCTGCGCGCCGGTCGCCGGTACGTTCGTAGGCCAAGGCGACGTTGTAGTGCGCGTCGCCGTAGTGGGGCACCAGGCGAATGGCGGTGCAGTACGCCGCGATGGCCTCGGGAAGACGCTGCAGCTCATCCAGCACATTGCCCAGGTCAAAGAAGGCCAGGGCATAATTCGGGTCGGCCGTCGTGGCCCGGCGATAGAGTCTCTCCGCCTCGATAAACTGCCGCTGGTTGTATTGAATCGTGCCCAGATTGATGCAGGCGGGCGCGTGGTGCGGATCGAGCGCAAGAATGGCCTCATAGTGGACCACAGCCTCTTGCGTCTTGCCCCGCTCTTCCATGCGCACCGCCTCGAAGAAGAGGCCTTGTACGCGGGATTCCCGCGCCGCCTGATGGCTGGCGGCAGAACTCACCTCGGCGAGCTGACTGTGATGCGGAGAGTCGAAGTCGAAGACGAATTGGCGCGCGATCGGCTCCATCATCGCGCCGCTGAGACGAAAGGCGAGCCGGGTTCCGTTGCGCACAGTGCTCGCCTCGAGCAAAGGGTTAGCCACGCCGGAGACCTGGCGCATGGCATGAATCGAGGCGCGAATGTTAGCGACCGAAAGGCGGGTGGCGCGAAGGTCACGCAGCTTGCGTAGCTGAACCAGATCCTGGAAAGAATAAACTTCGCTTTGGTTGATGAGCCCGGAACGTTCCCAGGAGGAAAGCTGTTTGAGGCGAATGCGCAAAATGCGTAGTACATCTTGGCGGCTGTATTGGGTAACAGTGATGTGCTCGTTGGGGGCCGTCACCCTCACACCTCAGCTTCTGTGGCGATTATGCGGAGGGGCTTACTCGATCGCAAGCGAAACGGAAAAATAACAGTGGATAAGCGGTACCAAACTCGATGCAGGAACAAGGAAAGGAAACGTTTCGAAGATGCGGGGTCTTATGGAGCCGACGATCGGACTTGAACCGATGACCTGCTGATTACGAATCAGCTGCTCTACCAACTGAGCTACGTCGGCGCGCTCCGGATGCACGTACCTTGTCGGATTGTAACTACGCCATCGCTACGCGTAAAGAAGGGGTCCACGGAGCGCCGAGGAGCAGTTGCATCCGCGGTTGTGGAAAAACGAAAAGGCCACCCGGCAACAGGGCGGCCTTTCCTCTAGGGAGAATAGTTCCAACGGAGGCAAAGCCATCAGAACTTTCTGGCGAAATCTTATGGTTGGCTTCCGAGGGTGTCAAGGCAAAATCAAGACGCACTTAAACTGTTATTTATGAATTACTTACATGGATCATTGTTTTGATACGATACAACCATTGCCTGGCTTGCCGGAGGCCGAAAAAGGTCCCAAGCCGCTGCAATCTGACCACTTAGTGACTTAAGTGCACCGTAGTCTGTTCAATTTACACAGTGAAATTCTCTGCCGAAAGGGTAACCCCCAAGGCATTGGTTGAACCGTTTAGAGCGTTCCGTCCTCCAGGTGGAGACGGATGAACTCTCGTCTCTTCCTGAAAGGCGGACGCCGGCTTACCGCGAAGGACGCGGAAAAGCGCACGGCCACCACCGAGAAAGAGGCCGAGCAAGATCGCAGCGCCACCCAGAATGCCGGTGAGGGCAAAGATACCCAGTATCAGCCGAGCGACCTTGGAGCCATCGCTAATGTAGCCCTGGGGGTTGTTCCAGACGATGTCGGCCTGGTAGTTGATCTGGTTGATGAGCTTGTGCGCGACGGCCTCAGGGAGGGATCCGCTGACGACTGCGATGATGGGACCGCTACGCCGCGTGAGGATGGAGCCAGGACGGCTCTCTGCCAGCGGCTGCGGCCAGGTGGCCTGGGCGTTGCCCGCCTTGAGGAAGGCGTCAATGTCGCGCAGGCGGGCCGCCGCCAGCTGCGGGGTGGGGTATATCAGCAGCGTTACCTGTCCGTCGCCAGCGCGGTCGGAGTAGAGCGCGGTGACCGCTTCCGCGCTGGAAGGAAAGTCCACCAGGGACACAGGGAGCACTCCACCGGTACGGGCATAGGCTTCCGGTCCGAGAGAGTAGTGGCTGAGACCCAGTTCGAGACCCTGACGGGGGAGATAGCCGGGCAGAGGAGGAGCCACATTGGCCGAGCCCGGAGGCTGAGGCAGATCCTTGGCCAGCTCGCGCAACTCTGACGCAGTCATGGGGGTCACGTGATCGAGCGTGGCGTCCACCAGGGTGGCGCCGTTCCAGAACAAGACATGACTACCGTCCCAGGCAGCGGTGCGGCCGATCTGCTCGGCGATGCTGCCGGGCCGCCGGTAAAACGTGAACGCGCCATAGGCGCCGCTGGCATCCTGAAAACGGATGGCGCGGACGTTGAGCTTGTTATCTCCGTTGGCGTAGTGAGCGGAGACGAACTGCTGGAATCCGTATTCTTTGAGGACGGACGCGTTGGCGGCATCCGCGGCTTCGGGCGCAGTGCTTTCCTGGACGGGTGCGCTCTGGCTCCAGCCGGCAAAGTCGGTGGGCAGCAAGGGGGGAGCGAGCGGCCGGGGCAGACGGCTGGGCCAACGCCGGCAACACCAGCGCAGACAGTAAAAGAACCGAGGCCGGGAGCGCGCGAAGGACGGGGAAAGCAAACGAACTGCGCAGGGCACGAAGCATACGCACCTGTTGAGAGACTAGAGCATTTCTCCGGTGGGTGTCGAATGGGCGCTCAGTTGGGGCGGCCGGAGGTCTGCGCCAGGCGAACGCCGCTCAGTCCGCTGATGTATCTCGATACTCCGCGATAGAGCGACTCAGCGATCCGCTGGCGGTAAGCAGGTTGCTGCAGCTCGTGCGCATCGTCGGAGTTGGTGAGGAAGGATATCTCGGCCAGAATGGACGGCATGTTGGCGCCGATCAGCACTACGAACGGGGCCTTCTTGATGCCGCGGTCCCGCAGTCCCGGGTTGCCCTCTTCCAGGTTCTCGTAGAGCGATTTCTGCACGTCGGCAGCGAATTCGCGCGATTCGTCGATCTTGTCCTTGAGCGTGATTTTCTTCACCAGGTCAGAGAGCTCGTGGATGGATTCGTCGGAGACAGCATTTTCACGAGCGGCTACCTCGAGCGCATCGGGCGAGGTGGTGAAGTTGAGGTAATAGGTCTCCACCCCACGAGCAGAGGAGTCAGGGCTGGAGTTGGCGTGAATGGAAAGGAAGAGATCGGCCTGCGCTTTGTTGGCGATGGCCGTGCGGGTCTCCAGCGGTATGAAGGTATCGTCATCGCGGGTGTAGATGACGTCGGCTCCAAGGCGCTGCTTAAGCAACTTGCCGAGACGCAGCGCGACATCGAGCACCACCTGCTTTTCTTCAATGCCACCCGGTCCCACGGTGCCGGAGTCATGTCCACCGTGGCCGGCATCGATGACGATGCGGCCGATCTTGAGGCCGAGGGTACGCACCAGGGAGCGCTCGCCGGCAGCGGTGGGCTCGGCCTCGCGCATGGGCGGCCCGAGATTGTCATCGTTCTCCGCAAGGCTGGGGGGCGCGGGATGCATGGCGCTTGGCTTCTTGCGGCTGGCGCCCGGCGGCGGAGTGGTCGACGCCAGGGAGCCGTCGTCGGCTTGCGGCGCAGGGACGGTTCCGGCCACTGAGGCCGCGATGGGACGGGTGGTGGGATGATCCGTGGCCTGGACGCGATTCGGCTGTTGGCCGAGCGATGCGATGTCCTGGGTGGCGGTACGCCGCGCGACGGACTGGAGTTACGGGAACCGAGGTCTGCTGCGGGTTGGCAACAGGTGGTTGGGCAACGAAAGAGTTCGCGTTTGGGCTCGCGCTGCGCGCGGCGCTCGCCGGGGGAAGGCTGGCCAGATTCGTTGTTGGGGTAGTGCCCGGCTTAAGACCATGAATGTCGATGATGAGGCGCCACGGATTGGGAAGCAGAAAAGCTGAGTAGTCGGAGACGGAGCTTACGTCGAGCACAATCCGGGTTACGTTGTTGGAGAATTGCGCTGCACGGATGCGCTTGAGAAAGCCGTCGTCGATCACTTCGACGGATCTGCCGTTCAACGACGGGTCCAGGCGCGCGCCATACAGATCAAAGTAGATGCGGTCAGGGCCGGGTACGCGGGCGGCCTGATAGGACACCTGATCTTGCAGGTCGATGGCGATGCGGGTGTACACGGGCGTCGACCAGTGGCGAATCCCACTCACCAGAGAGACCTGCCCGGGGTGCAGTGGAGAGAATGAGCTGGGTTGGACTTCCGGCGGTACGGCGGATTGTTGCGCCGGCTGGATGGCCGGCGACGTCACGGCTGGAGGGGGACGCGATGGCGTCGCGTACTGCGGCTGCGGTTGGATAGCCGGCGGGGTCACAGCGGGCGCGGTGTGCGGCTGCTGCGACTCGATGGCGGCGGCCAACACGCCGTTCTTTTCCGCAGCGTGACGGGCCTGACGAGTTGGATGTTCCTCCTGGTGGATTTCGTTTAGCTCGAGCTTGGCTTGCTCCGCCAACGGGTGCTGCGGGTAGACCTTGAGAAACTGCTGGAATTTCTTCTTGGCCTGATCGCGATCGAACAGGTCGTGGCGGTAGATCTCACCCTCAGCGAAGAGGGCGGAGAAGCGGTATTGGCTGGCAGGATATTGCAGGCTCAGGAATTCGTATTGGCCGATGGCGTCGTTGAGCAGTGTTTGATCGGAGAAATGGCGGCCTTCTTCGGTGAGGAGTTCAGCCACGGCGAAAGCACTGGCATCGGCTTTCGGAGATGCGGGATTGCCATGGTAAATGGCGCGATAGGCGTCGAGAACGCGGTTGTAGGCGAGCTGAGTACGCTGCGACTCAGGACGGGCTTCGAGAGCCGCACGCTGGTGCTGCGCACGCTCAAAAGGGCTGGAGGAAGCGGCGTGCGCGGAAAGACACCCGCCCAGGACGATGCAGACGACGCGCGCCTGCCGAGCCGGCTTCATGCAGCTTCGAGAGCAGAACGCACGGAGCAAACGCGCGGCAAGGAGCATAGTTGCGGAAGCGGATCAACCGTTCCTCCGCCAGAGCTAACCCGATTATAGGTCGGCTAGTTGCGAGCAGCAATGAAGGATGCCGCTTCGGTAACCCCGGTAAAGGGACCTCGATTTGGGATTTTCTCCCGGCCACCAATGACGGGTACAGAGTTTAGGCGCTTAGGGCTGTTCCGCCTAGTAGATTGCGCACTACTTCAGGGGCGCTGGCCAGAGCGGCGTTGAGCGCGGAGGCGTCTTTGCCGCCGGCCTCTGCCATGTCTGGACGGCCGCCGCCGGAGCCGCCTACCTTCTGCGCCAGGGGTCCGATGATTTTGCCTGCGGAGAGGCGACCGGTGAGATCGCGCGTCACTCCGGCGATGAGGGCTACCTTTCCGTCTTCCTGCGCTGAGCCCAGAATCACTACTCCCGAGCCGAGCTTGTTGCGGAGATTGTCGACCAACGTCCGCAATTGTCCGCGATCGAGCGAGTCGTCACTCGCTGCGCAGAGCACCTGGATTCCGTCCACCGTAACCGCCTGGCTGGCTGCCGACGCCACCGAGGTAGCAGCTGACTTCATCCGTACCTGGTCGAGCTCGCGACGCAGCTTCTTGATTTCTTCCTCCTGCGAGGAGAGCTTGCCGCGCAGTTCCTCGGCCCGCTGCTCGCGGCGGAACTCACCCAGTGAGCCGAGGCCGGTCACCGCCTCAACGCGGCGAACGCCAGAGGATACACCGCCTTCGCTGAGCAGCTTGACCAGCCCGATTTCCCCGCTGGCTCCGGTGTGGGTGCCACCACAGAGCTCGGTGGAGAAGTCGCCGATTCTCACCACCCGGACCTTCTCGCCGTACTTCTCGCCGAACAAGGCCATGGCATGGTATTCGTTCACCGCGACGTCGATGGGCACGTCCTCCAGTGTCTCCACTTTGTTGTTGGCGAGCACCTGGCGGTTGATCAGCTCTTCGATGTCGGCAAGCTCTTCCTCGGCGACGCCGGTGAAGTGGGAAAAATCAAAGCGCAAATGCTCGGGATCGACCCGCGAACCGGCCTGCTTGACGTGCTTGCCCAGACACCTCGCGCAGAGCAGCATGCAAGAGATGGGTACCGGTATGGTTGCGGCGAATGGCGGAACGGGTTTCTGTATCCACCACGGTGTCCACATAGTTGCCCAGTTCGATGGGCTGACGCAGGTAGACCTTGTGCGCGCGAACGCCCTGCACCGGCTGCACGCAACCCAGAACATCGGCAACGATCACGTTGTGGTCGTCGGAATAGAGCCAGCCGGTGTCTCCCACCTGGCCGCCGGAGTCGGCATAAAACGAGGTGTGATCGAGCACGATCTCGACACTCTCGCCGGCAATTGCCTGCGGCACGCCCACGCCATCCCTGACGATGGCGAGCACTTCGCAATGCTGCGAGGTGAGCTGGCGGTAGCCCTCGAAGACGGTCTTGGGCAGCGAGCGGAAGGCCGGGCTGGCCGAGGCCTTGGCGCCTCCCTTCCAGGAGGCACGGGCACGCGTCTGTTCTTCGCCGCGAGCTTGCTCAAAGCCGGTCAGATCGAAGTGGATGCCCTGATCGCGCGCCGCGTCCATCATGAAGTCAAGCGGCAGGCCGTAGGTCTCGTAGAGATGGAAGGCCGTTGCGCCGGGCAGCGTTCCATCTTTGCGGACCTGCTCGATGGCGGCATCCAGCTGCTTTGATCCCAGGGCGAGTGTCCTGCCAAAGCGCTCTTCTTCGGCGCGGACGACCCGGGCTACGCGATCGGCGCTCTCGACCAGCTCCGGATAGGCACTCTTCATCTCGTCGCGCACCGCTTCGACCATGCGGTACATGAAGGGATCTTCCTGCCCCAGCATCCGTCCGTGGCGAATACCCCGGCGCAGGATCTTGCGCAGGACGTAGCCGCGTCCTTCGTTGGCGGGGAGGACTCCGTCGGAGATGAGAAAGGTCGCGGCACGGGAATGGTCGGCGATGATGCGCAGCGACGCATCCGCGGGCGCGCCGCCATCCTGATAGCGGGTATGGGTCAGTTCGCCGGCACGGGCGATCAGCGGGGTAAAGAGATCGGTTTCGAAGTTGGAGAGCTTGCCCTGGAGCACAGCAGCCAAGCGCTCCAGCCCGGCTCCGGTGTCAATGGAGGGCTTGGGCAACAGGTGGAGCTCCCCTTGCTGGTCGCGATCGAATTGCATGAAGACCAGGTTCCAGATCTCCACGTAGCGGGCTTCGTCCTCGCCGAAGGGCTTGTCCTCGCCGGTCTCCGACGCTTCCAGGCCCATGTCATAGAAAATCTCCGAGCACGGCCCGCAGGGACCGGTGTCTCCCATGGACCAGAAATTATCCTTCATGCCCAGCTCGTGGATGCGCTCCGGGGGCACGCCCTGACCACGCCAGAGCTCGTAGGCCTCTTCGTCCCGCGGAATGCCCTCTTCCCCTTTGAAGATGGTGACGTAGAGCTTGTCCTTGGGTAGGGCGAGCCACTCGGGCGACGTAACCAGCTCCCAGGCGAAGGCGACGGCGTCGCGCTTGAAGTAGTCACCAAAGCTGAAGTTGCCCAGCATCTCGAAGAAGGTATGGTGGCGGCGGGTGAAGCCGACGTTCTCCAGATCGTTGTGCTTGCCGCCGGCGCGCACGCACTTCTGCGAAGTGACGGCGCGGTTGTAGTCGCGGCGCTCCACACCGAGGAATACGTCCTTGAACTGGTTCATGCCCGCATTGGTGAAGAGCAGGGTGGGGTCGTTCGCCGGGACAAGCGAGGAGGAGTGCACACGACGGTGCTGCTTCGAGGCGAAAAAGCGCAGGAAGGTTTCCCGTATCTCAGAACCAGAGCGGTGCTGCATTCCTTAAGTCTAGAGCATTTCTTCTGTTCATTGGCCGGTGACGGGAGTGTTCTCAGCCCGGTAGACGACCTGGCCGTTGTAAATCGTCATCTCGCACTTCAGGTTGCGCAGATCCGCAGAGGGGATGGTGTACATGTCTTTATCCCAAACAGCGATGTCCGCTTCTTTGCCGGGTTCGATGGAGCCTATCTTGCTTTCCAGGAACAATTGCTGGGCAGCCCAGGCGGTGTAGGAGCGGAGGGCGGTATGCACATCGACTGCCTCGGCTGTTCCGAAGGGCTGCTTTCCGTAAACGCCCTTAGCGGTCTCGCGCTCTACCGACGCCCAGAGCCCGAAGCGGGCGGGTAACGGGGTCACTGAGTAGTCCGAGCCCGCGGCCCAGAGAATCGCGTGGGATCTCGTAGGTGTGGTACGGGTTCAAGCGAAGTGCGCGTTCGGGTCCGAAGTTGCCGGCATAGGTGTCGCCGATCCACCAGGTGAAGCCTGGCTGCGTCTCGGGAAAGCCCGCGTCATAGTTTTTCTGGAGTAAGGCCATGGTCTCGATGGCGTGATCGGTCGGGATGTTGGCATGGATGATGCTGTGGCGCAGACCGGACGTGGGCTTTTCCTTCAGCACCTGTGCATACGTATCCACCACCCAGTCGATGGCGTGATCGCCGATGGCATGCGTTCCCACAGAGACACCGGCCTGATGGAAGAGACGCACCATCTGACGGTAGACTTCGGGATCGATTGAGGGATAGCCGTAATTGCCCTGGTCGATGCCGGTGGAGTTGTTGTTCCACTCCTTATAGACCCAGGCGGTCCTGGCGCCTCCGCTTCCATCCATGTAAAGCTTGGCTCCGCAGGAGACGAGGTTGCCGTCGCCTAGCGAATCCGGCGGCCGGGGGAGCGCCTGGATGCGAGCGAGCGCGGCTTGGGCGGATTCGAGGGTGGTGCCGCCGTGCCAGAGCACGCAGACGTGCACGGTCAGCTTTTTCTCTTCCAGCAGTTGGTGATAGGCGTCCCAGATCGGCGGTTGAATGTCAGGATCTTTCACCGCGGTCATTCCTTCGCGGTGCAGCGTGTCGACCATGCGGAGAATTCCGTTGCGCCACTGCTCCGGCGTTGGCGGCGGGATGAGCGCGACCACCGCTTCCATGGCCGACTCCTTCAATACACCCGTGGGGACACCCTGAGCGATCGCGGTCAATGGTTCCGGCTGGAGGATTGCTGGTTGCGGCGGTAATGTGCGCCAGCTGCAGTGCTTGGTGATTGGCGACTCCATAGTGACCTGTGGTGTGCATGAGCCAGACGGGATTGTTGGGCGCAACCTCGTCCAGATCGGAAGCGACGATGTAGCGGCGCTCCGCCAGTTTGCCTTCATCCCAGCCGGCGCCGGTTAGCCATTCGCCGGGCTTTAGCTTGGCGGCCGCCGCCTGCACCCGGAGCTTTACTTCGTCCACGGTTGTGGCATCGCTCAGGCTCACGGAGTAAAGCTCTTCGACTCCGCCGGTGGCGAGATGGGCGTGGCTGTCGATTAATCCTGGGGTTGCGGTTCTCCCATGCAGATCGATCACTCTTGCCTTGGATCCGGCGAGCTGCAGGATTTTTTTGTCCGAACCTACGGCTATGATTTTTCCCTGACGGATGGCAACCGCCTGGGCTATCGAGTCCTTGGCATCTACGGTCAGGATTTTTCCGTGGACCAGGATCAGGTCGGGCGTCTGAGCGGATGCGGAAAGGGCCGACAGGAGGCAGGCGAGGGCTATGGTTTTCAGCATGAGAGTGTGTTCACTCTAACGAATCTTGGTTGGCGGCGAAACAGGACGCGATCTTTCTTTCTTCATCCCAACAATCAATGCGCCGGGCTTCTTCTGCACGACCGAATCACAAAAGCAATGGTTGGGCTGCGCCCGTCTTTTTCGTCCCATGTGCCCCACGGCACGCTGGCAGGTGAGCGAGGGGCACCCGTCCCTGTTCTATTTAGCGTTTCATCGTCTTAGGACTCTCCCGCCGAGCCATCTTCGGGCAAGTCCAGATCAAGCTTCCAGCTCTTCAGCAGCGTGGAGATGATGGCAGAACGAAAAGCCCGCACCCACCAGACGGCGGACCAGGCGCGCAGTTTCTTTCTCGTCTTGCGGCTTTTTTATCCGCTTGCGGGCAACATAGCGCCGAACCAGACTCCTCTTCGTTGACCTGCGCATAGGCGGTCTCAAGCGTGCTGGCGACCAGCTCGGCTTGCACGCCCTTGCGGGTGAGCTCCTGCTGCACCCGGCGCTTGCCGAAGCTCTGGTTCTCCTGGCGCAGACGGGTGTAGGTGGAGGCAAAGGCGCGATCGTCGAGATAGTGCTGGTCGGCAAGGCGCGCGACCACGGCCGCCATCTTGCTCTCACCCACCTCTCCCTGCTCGACGCGGCGGCTCATCAGGCGTTTGAGCTCCGCCACGGTGCGCATCTGCCGGGCTAGCGCGCCTACGGCGTATTGGTAGAGAGCGGCCTCGTCGAGCGGCTCTGGCCTACTGCGCGCGCGGAAAGGCATACCAGCTCAAAGGCCGAGCAACTTCCGATTGGTCTCACGGTCGGCTTGGCCGCTGGCGAAGTCATCGAAGGCATGCTCAGTGACGCGGATGATGTGGTCGCGGATGAAGGGCGCACCCTCGCGGGCTCCGTCTTCAGGATGCTTGAGAGCGCATTCCCACTCCATGACCGCCCAGCCAGGATAGTCGTACTGCGCCAGCTTGCTGAAGATGCCGCCAAAGTCGACCTGGCCGTCGCCCAGCGAGCGAAAGCGCCCAGGACGATCGATCCAATTCTGATATCCGCCATAGACGCCCGAGCGGCCACGTGGGATTGAACTCGGCGTCCTTCACGTGAAAGGCGCGGATGCGTTCATGGTAGATGTCGATGAAGGAGAGGTAGTCAAGCTGCTGCAGTACGAAGTGGCTGGGATCGTAGAGGATGTTGGCCCGCGGATGCCCCCCAACCGCAGCCAGGAAGCGCTCGAAGGTGATTCCATCGTGCAGGTCTTCGCCGGGATGGATCTCAAAGCAGAGGTCAATTCCCTGCTCATCAAAGACGTTGAGAATCGGCTTCCAGCGGCGGGCCAGCTCGGCAAAGGCCTCGTCGATTAATCCTGCGGGCCGCTGGGGCCAGGGATATACGTAGGGCCACGCCAGCGCTCCGGAGAAGGTGGCATGCGCCTTGAGCTTCAGGTTGCGGCTGGCTTTTGCGCCGAAGAGCAGCTGTTGTGTCGCCCACTCCTGCCGGGCCTTCGAGTTGCCTGCCACCTCCGGTGGAGCAAAGCCGTCGAACTGCAGGTCGTAGGCCGGATGGACCGCGATCAGTTGGCCCTGCAGATGGGTCGAGAGCTCGGTTAACTGCAGGCCGAGGCCGTGCAGCATGCCCAGCAGCTGGTCGCAATAAGCTTGGCTCTCGGCGGCCAGCTTCAGGTCGAAGAGACGCTTATCCCAACTTGGGATCTGGATGCCCTTGAAGCCCAGACCCGCGGCCCATTTGGAGATGTCTTCGAGGTTGTTGAAGGGTTTCTGATCAGCGGCGAATTGGGCCAGGAAGATTGCCGGCCCCTTAACGGTTTTCATAGGCTCACCCATCCGGCACGCGTCCGGCTGCTGTTTACCGCTCGCTCTACAAAAGTCATGCTGCGCAGTCCCTCGTGGATGCCGGGGACCAGGTCACTCAGTTGCGCAGCGGGATCGCTGAAGCGAGCACGAACCGCGGTCGCGAAGTCGCGATAGATATTAGCAAATGCTTCCAGCAATCCCTCGGGATGCCCCACCGGCAGGCGAAAGTCGCCGCGCACCGAGGGCGCAAGATAATCTCCGGCCGCGTGCAGGGTTTGACTGGGCTGGTCTATCCAGCTCACGTCGAGGTAATTGGGGTTTTGCTGAAACCAGTGGAGTCCGCCCTTTTCGCCATAGAGGTGAAGCTGCAGGTCGTTGCGATCGCCGGCTGCGATCTGGGATACAAACAAAACGCCTGGGGCGCCGTTGTCGAGCTTGAGCAGAACGTTGCAGTCGTCGTCCAGCGACCGGCCGGCTACGACCCGGTTGAGATCCGCGCAGATTTCGGCTACCTCGCGTCCGCTTACGTACTCCAGCAGATTGAATGCATGCACGCCGATGTCGCCGATCGCTCCGCCCAACCCCGATTGTGCGGGGTCAGATCGCCACGCTGCCTGCTTGTGACCCGTGGTCTCTAGCGAGGTGCTCAGCCAGCCTTGCGAGTATTGCACGACCGCTTTGCGGATCTTGCCCAACTTGCCGCCGCGTGCCATCAGACGCGCCTCGCGCACCAAGGGGTAACCGGTGTAGGTAAAGGTCAACCCATAGAGAAGCCCGGTGCGGCGAACGATTTCCGCCAGCGTCTTGGCCTCTTCTAGCGTGGCCGTCGCCGGTTTGTCGCTCATCACATGGAAGCCGTGTTCCAGGGCAGCCGCCGCGATGGGCAGATGGAGATGATTCGGGGTAACGATGCAGACAAAGTCGATGGCATCTTCCCGCTTGCTTTCCCGCTCCATCATTTCTTCAAAATTTGCATAGGCACGATCGGGCCTTATGCCGTAGGTCACGCCAGCCTGCCGCGATCGTGCCGCGTCCTGACTGAAAGCTCCCGCCACCAGCTCGATGGTTCCATCCAACTCGGCCGCCATGCGATGTACCGGGCCAATAAACGAGCCCGCGCCACCACCCACCATCCCCATGCGGAGACGTCTACCCTGCTGATCCATCTTTACCTTTCGCCTCGTTCCCAGGACTGCAGTCCTGGGTCATTTTCAGCCGTCCCCTTCGACAAGCTCAGGGCAGGCTCTACGGGACTTGTCCGTTCGTCCACACTACCCAGGACTACCGTCCTGGGCTACTTTCAGCCGTCCCCTTCGACAACTCAGGGCAGGCTCTTCGGGACTGGATGCTCGATGATGCGCGCGGTTTCTCTCTCAACCGCCGGGGTCCATGCTAATGCATTTGTCAGGCTTGGATAAAACCGCGCTGGGCGACGGCGATGTTGCCCCGGGAGGAATTCTTTACCAGGTACATCATCTGGTCGGCGGCGCCGATGATCTCCTGGATCGAGCTGCCGTCCTCCGGGTAACTGGCTATGCCGAAGCTGGCCATCATGCGCACCTCGAGTCCCTCGGCCAGGAGATAGTGGGTATCGCGCAATGCGTGCATGAGGCGCTGCGTGACCTCAAGAGCCGCATCTTTTCCGGTCTGCGGCAGCAGAACAATGAACTCGTCTCCACCGTAGCGAAAGGCCGAATCGATTCCCCGAACATTGTGCTTGATGGTCCGGGCAATCTCTGCCAGCAGCCGGCTGCCGGTCAGGTGCCCGTGGAGGTCGTTGACTCGCTTGAAGTGATCCAAGTCGATGAAGATCAGGCTGAAGGGAAGATTGAAGCGGCGGGAGCGCTCCAGCTCAACCTCGGTGATGGAAAACAAGTGCCGGGAATTGAATAGGCCGGTGCAGTCGTCGGTGATGGTCAGTTCCTGAATGCGCTCCACGGCACGCACATTCTGGATGGCGATTGCCGCGTAGTCGCACAGCACCTGGAGAAAGGCCATGGTTTCCCCGGTCAAGGTGGAGACGCGATAGTTAAGCAGCTCGATCACGCCCAGGGTGCGATCCCGCGAGCGCAGCGGTATGCAGATTGCGGATCGTACCGGGGAAAGCGGCGACCCGTGACCTTCCACGGTGAAACGGGGATCGTTTCCAGGCTCAGACACGATCACGGGTTCGCCGTGCTGAGCCACCCAGCCGGCGATTCCCTCCCCCATACCGACCCGCAGATTGCGATCGCCGGACGACTTGCCGGCCGCGACCGCGTAATAGAGATTCTGCTGCTCCTCGTCGACGATGAGCAGGGACCATGATTCGGGCTCGAAAAACTGCTCCATCTGAAGCATGATGGCGCCCAAAATCGAATCCAGGTCCAGGGAGGAGGTCAGCGCACGCGCGACGTCGTGAAAGACCATCAGGTCCTTGGGTAGTGCCTCACGTTCTGGGAAGGATCGATCGACCATTCCAGCAGTTAGCCTCCGATATGAACCATGCTGCGTGAGGGCTTCAGAAAACCGGGCTCGCCAATATGGTGGCGCGCCTCCTTGGTCTCAACCGTCTTTTGAATGAACTCCGCGAGATCCTCATCAGAGCCGCCACGCGCCAACACACCATAAAGATCGTGGTCGAAGTGGGAGAAGAGACAGGTGCGGATTTTGCCATCGGAGGTGAGGCGGATGCGGCTGCAGGCTCCGCAAAAGGCCTGGGATACGGGGGCGATGATGCCGATTTCGCCGATGCCGTCGTCGAAGGTATAGCGGCGCGCGGTTTCACCCGGGCTGTTGGCGGCCAGGGGCACCAGGGGGCGAAAGCTGTTGAGCTTGTTCACCACCTCCTGGAGCGGGACGACTACCTCGGGGGTCCACAAGCGGTCCTCTTCCAGCGGCATGAACTCAATAAAGCGAACGATCACGCCCTCCTCGCGCGAGAAGCGGGCAAAGGGGACGATCTGATCGTCGTTGAAGCCGCGCAACAGCACACAGTTCACCTTGACCGGGCCCAACCCTGCCCGCTGGGCGGCGCGCACTCCGGCCAGCACCTTGTCGAAGCTGCCAGGAACGCGCGTGATGCGCTCGAAGATGGCCGCGTCCACGGCGTCCATGCTGACCGTAATGCGGCTAAGCCCAGCGCGCGCGAGGGGGGCGGCCATCTCGGCCAGAAGGTGCCCATTGGTGGTGACGGCGAGGTCCAGTGGCTTCGGGTCGCCGGCGGTGTTGGTGCGCAACTCGGCAAGCTCCGCCAGCAGGGGGACAAGGCCCTTTCGCAGCAGCGGCTCGCCCCCTGTCAGGCGGACTTTTTCGATGCCCAGGGAAACGAAGACGCGGATGATCCGCAGGTAGTCTTCCATGGCCAGCTCGGCAAATTGAGCACCCTCGGTGCCGGTGCGGCAGTAGACACACTTGTAGTTGCAGCGGTCGGTGATGGAGACACGGAGGTCGGTGATGGTGCGTCCGAATTTGTCCGTCAATCGAACTGCGGGTAACCGAACACCAGGCAGCGGTGTCGCCGCCAGGCCTTCACGAGCGCCAACGGGCGGGTTGAGTACAGCGGCCGGACTGTGCGGACCATTCCAAGACATGGTGAAGGATCTCCAACGTACGACTTCGTGCAGTTGGATGCACGCTTAGCTTCGGTCCAAGCCGCGGGGGTCGACCAGGGACGCTCGGTATCTCTAGCACAATTAGAGCACTTTTGCGTCTTTACGCTGCTTTTCGATTAAGAAAGTTACACTTAACCGCCGCTGGGACGGATTGGGACGGGGAAAGAAAAAGCTCTAAACCGTGCCGGGACAGCAACTCCGGGCTTCCCAATGCCCTTATCCTGCTCTATAGTCAGTTAAATCAATGGATACTCCGACAGAGACGAAATCACAAGTTCGGCAGGGAACAGTAGGATTTCCTTCTTCTTCCGGCAAGTCGTTTAACGGATATTTCAGCGCGGACAAGCGTTGGAATTTCCGCAAGAACGACCTTATCGACGCACGCGCCCGGCGTCTCTTCGAGACCACTGCCTTGGCCTGCAACCACGATGCCTATCCTTTCCAGATTCCCCTGGAAGGACGGACCGGCCCCCAGGTGCGGGCGGACGGCCATTCGATGCTTATGCTGTCGTCCTACGACTACCTGGGACTGATCGGCGACCCGCGGATCGACGCTGCCGCGATCGAGGCAATCCGGAAGTACGGCACCGGTACAGGCGGCGCTCGCTTGCTCACCGGAACCACGGATCAGCATATCCTGATGGAGCGCGACATCGCTGCCTACAAGGGCACCGAAGCGGCTATCACCTTCAGCTCAGGCTACTTAGCAAATGTCGCCGTACTGGGTGCGCTGCTCGGACCGGCCGATCGCGTGATCATGGATTCACTCTGTCATCGCAGCCTGACGGATGCCTGCCGGTTTGCCGGGGTGCAGTTGCAGCGTTTCCGGCATAATGATGCCTCATCTTTGCGCCAGGAGCTGCAAAACGGATCCCAGGCCAACCGTACGCTGGTTATCTCGGACGGTGTTTTTTCCATGGACGGCGACGTTTGCCATCTGCCCGAGATCCTTGAAGTGAAAGAGGAATTCGGTTTCTTCCTGCTGGTCGACGAATCGCATGCTTCCGGTGTGCTAGGAGCTTGTGGGCGCGGCACCGATGAGCATTTTGGCATACCGACGGACGCGGTCGACATCTGGACCGGTTCGCTGGCCAAGTCGATTCCTTCCACCGGTGGCTTTGCGGCCGTTTCGCAGGAACTTGCGATCTATCTGCAACACGGGGCATCCCCGTTCATTTTTTCGGCGGCGCTGAGCCCGGCTGCAGTGGCGGCTATCCGTGAGGGATTCGCGATTCTGAAGAGCGAACCGGAACGGGTTGCCAAAATCAAGCACAACGCGGACTTTCTGCGCAGCGGCCTTTGCTCGCTGGGCTATGACACTGGGCTGTCGGAGACGGCGGTTATTCCGGTGATTCTCAACGACGAGACAACCACGGGCCTGTTCGCCCGGCGGCTCCGTGACCATGGCGTTCTGGCTACGCCTGTGCTGTTTCCTGCTGTTCCCCAGGATTCAGCACGGCTGCGGCTCTGTGTGACCGCCGCGCACACGCAGAGCGACCTGGAATACGCTCTCGACGTCTTCGAGAAGATGGCTCGCAACTAGATCTAGCGAGTCGTCGCAGTTGAGCCCTCAACCCTCAGCAGTTAAAGCCGAAGTGGCATGTACGGGCTAATGCTCGCTTGAGGCGAGGTGGCCCGTACCCTTCAGAGAAACGAACCTCAGGGGCTAAAGCCCTCGTAAGTACTGCCGATTGCGGCACGGCTGAAAGCCGTGCCCTGATACAAAACATGTTCTCAACCGACATCAGTAGCCTGCCCTTTGTCATCCCGACCGGACGGCGAAGCCGGGACACAGCGTGGTCTTGCCGGAAGAATTGAATTGAGTTGAGAAAGATCGGTCGATCCGCCCCTTGGGGCGTGCCAGGGGCGGCGGTCCTGGGTTGCGGTTTGCTTTCAGGAATGCAATGTTTCCGTCGAGGTGGCGGCTAAGTCCTTTGTTTTACGAAGATGCTCAAATTTTATTTTTTCCCCGCCCCCATAAGCCATTTAGGAGAGCGGTATTTGCCGGCTGCTGGTTTCCCTACGGAGCGATTCCGGCAAGGCCCCGATATGGCACATTCGATGAGCAGAATTATCGGGGTCTTGGTTAGGACGGTATTACAGCTCGGGTTTACCGTCCAGAGTTCTGGAAAAAAAGATGTGGAAGAAGGGTAGGGGAACTACAGCGACGAAGGGCAAGGCATCACTGCTTGCGGAAAAGCTCATGCTTTGTATCAGGGCATGAACTGCTTCGCAAACTGTAAGGTTGCGCCCTGATACAAAGCCAAAACCAACGGTTTGTCAGGGATAGGCGCGGAAGGCCAGCACTGCGTTCAAGCCGCCGAAGGCGAAGGATTGCGACAGGGCAACCTCTACGCTTGCGGCGCGGGCTTGGTTGGGAATCACGTCCAGTGCACAAAGCGGGTCCGCCTCAGTGAAATTCGCCGTGGGGGGAGAATGCCCTTGCCCAGAGCCATCACCGTAGCTACCGCTTCGATTGCTCCGGCCGCTCCCAGAGTGTGCCCATGCATTGACTTGGTGGAACTGACCGGTAGCCCGGAGGCGTGGCCACCGAAGACGGCATGGATGGCCGCTGACTCCATACGGTCATTGGCCTCAGTCGCGGTTCCGTGCGCATTGATGTAGCCAACCTGCTCGGGAACTAACCCACCATCGCGCAGCGCGGCACGGATGGCCCGAGCGGCACCTTCGGCGGAGGGCTGGGTGACGTGGCAGGCATCCGCCGACATACCGAAGCCCACGATCTCAGCGAGTGGCTTGGCACCACGCGCCAGAGCCCGCTCAAGCGGCTCCAGAACCAGCATAGCGGCGCCTTCCCCCAGGATCATTCCGGAGCGTTTGGCAGAAAAGGGGCGGCAGGTGTCGGGGCTGACCACCCTCATCGCCTCCCACGCCTTCAATCCGCCAAGGAAAAGCGGCGCTTCACTCCCCCCGGCAATCGCCAGGGGCGCAGCTCCGGAACGCACCATCCAGAGTGCGTTGCCGATGGCGTGAGCCGACGAGGAACAGGCGGTTGAGAAGGTATACGCGGGCCCGTGCAGGCCGAATTCCATGGAGATATGGCTGGCGCCTGCGTTGCTCATTCCCAGCGGAATGGTCAGTGGATGGACGCGATGCCTGCCATGGTGGAAGAGTTCCCAGTAACCGATTTCGTCGGTAAATCTGCCTCCCATGCAGGAACCGGTGATGATCGCCGCGCTCTCGCGCAACTCCTCGGTCCATTCGATACCGGCCGCCGCAACCGCCTCTCGGGCAGCAATGACGGAAAACTGCGCGAAGCGATCCATGAAACTGAGTGTTTTGCGGGGAAAGTAGGTTTCGGCGTCATAGCCGAGCACCGCGGCGCCGTTCTTGAAACGGACCTGGCTCATGCCCATCTCGGGGACGGGGCCGACGTTTTCTGGTATGGGTCCGATTCCGGATCGACCACTTGCAAGTGACTGCCAGAACCCTTCCTGGTCAAGCCCCAGAGCGCTAATAACGCCCATTCCTGATATGACAACTCGCATCTACACCGTTTTCAAGAAGGATTGTGCTGGTCCGAGGGTAACAAACTCCAGCGTCTCACCGATAGCGGCGAGCTTACTCGGCTGCAGCCTGGGCAGAGGGGTTTTGCTTGGAATCGACCAGGTAGGTGACACCGTCGATCATTTCGCGGATGGTCTGGATCTTCTTCGCGTCTTCGTCTTTGATCTCGATGTCGAACTCACTTTCGAGGTCGAAGAGGATATTGATGCTGTCCATCGAATCGATGCCCAGCTCCTCGAAGGTGCTGTCGGGCTTGACCTTCTCCAGAGGAATCCGCTGGGTCGTAGCAATCACTCGGAGAACACGTGCTTGGATCGTTTCAGACATAAGGGCCTTCGTAGAACCGCAGTGCTGCCCCGAGGACATGCCTTCAGGGCGAGGGGGCAAACTATTTCAGTAACGTTAAACCGGGAGCCAAGTGCTGGCAATAGTTTGTCATTGAATGCGAATTTTTCAAACCTTTGCCATTCCGGGGGATTTTTAGTGAGCCTCGGCGACGGCCAGACGCCGAGCGGTGCGCCAGGCGTAATGCAAGGCGGAGACGATGGTCAACGCAGCCGTGGCATCGAGAGCCAGGGTGCGCAGCATGATTAATGGTCTCGGAGCATAGATCTGACAGAGCAGGACCGTGAGCAGGGCAAGGATCTGCGCGCAGGTGCTTGCCTTGCCGTAGATGCTGGGACGGAAGTCGCGCATGCCGAGACTGATATAGAGGAGCGCGGCGACGATGAGGATCCCCAAGTCACGGCTAAAAACCAGGACGGTGACCCGCCGCGGCACGAGCTGCTGGTGCATGAGGACCAGGAACAGGGTGCTGAGCAGAAGCTTGTCGGTCACGGGATCGAGGTACTGGCCGATTTGGGTTTGCTGCTTGAGCAGTCGCGCGGCCAGGCCATCGAGGCCGTCACTGAGTCCGGCGACGACGAAGAGGCAGAGCGCAGTTTTGTAGTGGGACTCAAGAACCGCGATGACGAGAAAAGGTATGAGGCAAAGGCGCAGGAAAGTAAGCAGGTTAGGAGCTGCGCGCAGTTCTTTCAGCAAGGGTTTCCCGTCTTCCTGGGTACAGCCCAGAAGATTGATGGTACATGAGCTTTTGGTATGATAGCGAGATGCACTGCGCAGGCAGGTTCGCAACACACAGGCGCGTAGCTCAGTTGGTTAGAGCGCTACCTGACACGGGAAGGTCAGGAGTTCGAGTCTCGTCGTGCCTACCATATTTGGTAGCTCAGTTGGTTAGAGCGTCCCGGCAAGCCGGGAAGGTCAGAAGTTTGATGGCAGGTTGCAGCTACCAGGCGCGTAGCTCAGTTGGTTAGAGCGTCCCGGCAAGCCGGGAAGGTCAGAAGTTTGATGGCAGGTTGCAGTACACAGGCGCGTAGCTCAGTTGGTTAGAGCGCTACCTTGACACGGTAGAGGTCAGGAGTTCGAGTCTCCTCGTGCCTACCATATTTCGGCAATGCCCACCACTTACATTCTCAAGAGCCAATCCACGGGCAAATTCTACATTGGCTCCACGCTGGATTTGGACCAGCGACTCGCGGAACACCACCGCGGCCACAGCCCTTATACCAGGGGTCGCGGGCCATGGACCTTAGCCTACTCCGAGCACTACGCAACACTGCCGGAAGCTCGTCGGCGAGAACGCAAAATAAAGTCTTGGAAATCCAGCCGCTCTGTCCAGGAGTTGATCGACGCTGCCACCGTTTAGCGCGTCGTGAGGCGTGCTCTCCCCTAGCTGGCCGCTTTTTTCTCCTTATCCATGGCGGCAGCAATTCGTTCATGCAAAAGCTGTTTAGCATTTTCGAGGACTTTCAGCCGATGCGGGGGCAGGTTTTTGCCGGCGCGATTGATGTAGAAGGTCAGCATGCGCATCCCGGACGAGGGTCCCTTGGGAGATACCTTCTTGGAGGCAAGCTCGCGTGCAATTGTCCTGGCATCCTTGTTGAACAGACCGGAGCGCGGGTGAGTGGAATTCGTGTCCACTTGTGCTGACCACTTACGCCTTCCACGGGAGTTGCGGTGAGACGCGACCTTGCTGGAAGTTTTTGCAGCCATTGCGCCCCCTTTATTTTCTGGGATGCAGTCCAAAGCAATAAAGGATCGATAGATCTGGCTTTTCTGCCGAACCGTTGGGCAGACCTCCCGCATCAAAGAGCGGTAACTTTTGACGGACAAAGGCAGTCGAAAAAATGGGCAAAGAAAAGGCGCGGTTTTTCTGGGCCGGGATACTCGCGCTCTCGTTCTCTACGGTGCACGCACAAACCCCGCAACAGATCATCCAACAGGCCGTCGACGCTGAACGGACAGCAGACCAGAACGACCACTCCAACTGGATCTTCCTGGAAGAGAGCGACAAGCCGAAAGAACACATCCTGCAGTGGGTCGCCGCCACCCAACGGGGGAGTGTCGAACGCGTCCTCGAAAAGGACGAACGAGAGCTGACCGAGGCCCAACAGCAGGAACTGATTCAAAAATATCTGCACGACTCCCGAGCCCAGAAGAAACAGATCGAAGAGGCTAATCACGATAATCAGCAGATCGATGACCTGATGAAGCTTCTGCCCGCCGCCTTTGTCTGGACACAAACAGGAGCAACCGCAACTACCACCTCACTGCACTTCGAACCTTCGCCAACCTTCCATCCGCCCACGCGCGAGGCTCGCGTCTTCAGCAGCATGACCGGCGACCTGGTGGTCGATAACCAGCAACACCGCATCTGCAAAATCAAGGGCCACCTTATCCATGACGTCACCTTCGGCGGAGGGCTGCTGGGAAGATTGAAGGAACGCAGTTCCTTTGCCCTCGAACAACAACAGGTCGGCCCATCGGTTTGGGAACTGACGGCAATCCACGTCCATCTCGAAGGCAACGCCCTTCTCTTCAAAAGCGTATCGCTGCAACAAGACGACAAACGATCCAGATTTCGGCCCGAAGCAGCGAATACAACTCTGGAGCAGGCCGCCACTTCCGTTATGAACGAGCCGAGGCTGTTCGCCTGCAGCGACTCCCTTAGCAGTGGACCGGTAGCCGAAGAGCAAGCTGGATGCGTCGAAAAGCTCACCACCAACACAGGGCTGAAGCGTTAGCAGCAAAGCTTCTCGCTACTTCTGAACGGACTCCGCTTCCAGATCAACTGAGCCGTTTGCCGCAGAGTGCGCCTGTTGCAAGCGGTATCCGGCACGGGTCCGGACGTGATACTTCTGCAGGTCCTTCCCTACCAGCTTGACGGTGATGGTGCGCCATCCGGTGCTGGGGTTGGGCTGCGGATAGTAGCTGAGCGAGTAAAGGTGCGCCAAGTCCTCCTGGATAAAGGCGAAGGCCTTCTTTTCGTCGCTCCAGCTGCGAGCGAAATATGCCTTGCCCCCTGTGGCCTTGCTCATGCGCTCAAAGACGGCGGTCGAGATCGGCTCCAACTGCGCTTCCCGGGTGCTGATCATGTAGATGATCGTGCCCGTGGATTGGGCTAGTTCGGCTACATCCTCCGGGGGCACCAGGCTTGCGTTGTCGGGACCATTGGAGAAGACCACGACCACTTTTCGTCCGGTGTAGCGGGCGGCGTCCTCGACGGTCAACAGCAGGCAGTTATAAAGCGCGGCGTCGTCGCCGGCAACCGTGCTCCGCACCCCGCGCAGTACCTGCGCTCGATCGGAGGTTAGGGCTGAATTACGGGAAAGGTCGCGACTGTAGGAATAAAAAGCCACCTTGTTCGCACCTTCCAGGGAGCGAACAAACTCGGTGATGGCATCCTGCGCAAAGACAAAGCCCCGGTACATGTAGTTGCTGGTATCGAAAAGAACAAAGACATTGGCGCCGGAAATATGGGCGGGCAAGGTCGCAGGATCCTCGCCGATTCCAGCGGGATGGTCGGTGCTCAGGGGGCACCGCACTCACCACCGTCGCTTTTGTTTTCGCAGGCGGTTGCGGGCCAGGCGAGCCCGGTTTGCCAGGAGCCGCATTCGGCGCAGGCTGAAGTACCTGGCGAGTCGGCTCGTTGCCTTCTTCAAAGGTGGCAAGTCTCTCCGGGATTTTGTCCTCGGTGATGGCAAAGTTCTCCGGACCAGAGGCCGGAGATGTAGTTACCCTTGCTATCAGTCACAGCGACGTTTAACTGCACCAGGTCCACATTCACGCGAATGTTCGTGGTGTCATCCTGGGCGCCCGTTACGCGGCCGCCGAGGAACAAGAAACCAACTGCGATAGGAACGAAGAGAAGAGGTCGCTTTGCCATTGTCTGTCCTGTATCCCGTTTATTTGTGGCCTACCGGGGCCGAGCTAGCTGAAGACTGTTCTTGCTGCACACCAACTTCCTGGTTGGAGGAGGCGGCTTCGGTCAATTGCGGCAAAACAATCTTGCCCTGACGGAAGTCTTCGCCGGTCTCCTTCATGGCACGCGTCAGCGCCAGCCAGTCCTCGATATCGGTCGCGAAAATGTTCGCCACCATGCGACGGGTCAACTCGGGGACCAGGCGATTAAGCATGACCGGCGAGTAACCCTTCTCATCCGCAAGCCGCGCCCAATACAGATTGGTTGAGTCCCACGATTCCCCCAACAAGCGGCTGGAACTGCCACCGAAGGCGGGGAACGGCTGCACGTTCAGGAGCTCGCAGGCATAGTTCTGGGCCATCACCGGATGAGGGGTGCCAAAGTCCCGGGAGATACGCTGCAGGTTGACTTCGGCCGGATATTGCCGGATGAGCGTATCCAACTCCCCGCCCGCAGTTCCCCAGGATGCGGTCTCCTGGGGAAAATTATGACGAAACTCGGCTGCAAGATGAAAGGTATCTGCCGGGGTGACGCGAGAGAGACTGGCGGCGGCATTACCGGACGCAAGGGCCCGCTCCAATTGTCCCAGCCGCTGCCGCGGCAGACGATCGGAGAGAATGACGATCACTTTGCCCCGCAGTTCTTCATTCGTCAATGCCGCAGTAATAAGATCTTCCCCGGAGCGTTGATAGAGACTTACGGCATGCAGTTCGTTGGGGGTCACATTCCACCAGCGGGGCAGTGTCGCGCTGACCAGCAGGTCTGCCGTCACCTCCTTCCAGATCAGGGCCTGGACGTTTCTCGGGGCAATGAAGTCTTCCTCGGTGGTGGCCAGGACATACGGCAACTCGGCGAGCGAGCCCACCAGATAGGCGCCTCCCCCGGCCGGCGATCCCTGGTTGAACAATTCAGGAGCCTGCCAGAGCTGGGTCACGCCCATGATGGTTTCTCCCGAAAAATCGTGCGACCGCACAAAGAGTGGATTGCTGTGCAAGAGCTGGGCGCCGGGCGGCTCGTAGTAGGCGTAATTCAGACCGACCAGAGAGTCCCTGAGAAACGGTGTAAGTTGACCGCGGGCGGCTTCCAATTGCGGATGCGAACCCGGTGTTTTTATTACCTTGGTAATGTCAACGTGCACCTGCAACTCGCTATGACGGTTGGCGTAGACCCCCGGCGCCCATTCCGTCTTCTCGCTCTCGGTGAAGATGGGACGGGGCAACTCGAATTCCTTGAGTTCATTGGCCAGCGGGACTAAGTTGCTGCCCGCGGGCGCTCCCTGCGCCATACGCGTAAGGCCGTCGCCGAGTGTGAACAACGTATCAAGCGACACCAGTCGCTGATCTTCGAGCACCGCCCGAATTTTGGCGGCCATTTCCTGGCGGATACGTTGGCCGTCGGCTGACTGCTGGGGAGGGCCTGCCAGCAGCTCAACGAATTCGCCCTGGGAGAGATCGGATTTGCCACTCGCCGCCAGCATCAGCGGTTCCCAGCGAAGCGTGGCCGGCGTCGAAGAGCTGGGCAGAAGAATTAATAGTCGCGAAGGGCGTGATCGCGTGCTGCCAGGATTGGTTCAGATCGGTGTCCCGGACTTCTCCCTGGCGAGCAAGAATCTGCCAGAGTCCCAGGTTCGCCTGAAAGACGCCCATGGCGTTTCCGCGCAGGCTATGGTCGTGGATTCCGTCGATTGCGTCGGTCACCTTTACAAACTGCGCAATCGAGGCGTCGTTCAAGTCGGGAAACTCGGAAAATACCAGGTACCAGCTGCTAAGCTGCGAAAACTTGGTGGCCAAAAGAAGCACCGTCTCCGGGCTCAGGCGCTTATCGGACGCGCGCCGCCTGTCCACTTCATTCAGCATGAGATAGATCTGCAGCGGACCCTGGTCGGTATCGATGCGAGACAACGCAGCCATGCCTTCGAGCAGTTGATCGGGACGCTTCCATCCACGCGCACGCTTGCCCCAGTCGTGGGCGATTTTCGAGTCCGATTTCTGGGCCAGGATCTGCTTCCAGACCTCGAGGTTGCCGGGGATGCGGGGTTCACCATCCGGCCCGGTTTGCAGGCGGGTGAACAGCATCAACAGGGCAGGGGCCTTACGAAAGACGGCCCTGGCGGGATAGGCGTTAGGTTCCGGCTCGCGAAACGCGTCGTAGAGATGTTTGAGGCGTGGAGACGCAGTTAAGTACGCCTGCTGGGAGGCGTTGACCCGCGCCAAGGTGTCGAAATAGACGGCCAGCCATCCGTTATCCGTACCGACCAAGCCGAGGACAAAGTCCGCCGGCGCCCTTGGACTGACGCCCACCAGCTCTCTCCAAGCGGCTTCTGCGGAGGGTCCTCCGGGCACGATTACCCGACCGCCGCGAATGCTGATCTGGGTTCCATAGAAATCGAGAACCGGGCCGTAGGGCAGAAGTCTCCCCAGGCCGGGCGAGCGTGCCAGCGCATTCCTGGTTTCGGCATCGCTATTGGCGAGCGCCCAGTACAGGCGATCGACTGCCGGCTCGTGCAGCAGGATGTCGACCAGCGATTGCGCGCCTCTGCTCTTGGCGCTGCTGAGCGCCCGCCACTCGTTTTCGCTAAAAAGTACGGGAACACGGGAATTAGGGAAGGCGTAGGTAAAAGGCGTGCCCTTCTCGAGCGACTCTTCCAGTGCGGTGAGAGGAAACCCTGAATCCGTGGTGAGGAAGGCGCGTTCCGGGTCCGCGGTCATCAGAATGGAGTCCTTTTGCCCGCAAGCCGGCCGCGCGTGGTAGCCGAGGATGCCCAAGCAGCGGCTCTGCCTCCGCGCAGTTGGCAACGTGTATGGTGCCGGTTGACCCGGCCAGCATCTCCAGCTCTCTCGCCTGATGAAGATAGCGGTCGACTAAGCGCAGATACTCCGTTGGCACGCCGTTCAGGTAGCCGGTCGCGTACGCGTTGCGCGCGAGCAGAGGCAATACATCGTCGCGAGATATCTGCTGGCTGATACCGGCCATGCGCAGGAAAGATCGCAGGGGCCCGGGAATGATGACCGTGTTTTCCTGGGGCACAGGGTGGGCCACGGGGTGCGTGGCCTTAGTGGGCGACAGGCGAGTGGGAAGAGGTGGAAGAGGTGGGATGGCCGGCATTGTTCGCCTGCGCCCAGGAGACTGAGCACTGGCCGAAGAAGCCGACAGCAAGAAGAGCGGACAAACAGGTTGCAGACTTCACGGCGTACGCCTCTCAGGGAAACTTCGAGACTTGGGGGCAACCACGATTTCGAACAAAATACATCTGGACATGGCCCGTGTGAGCGACAGAACCCCGAGATTGGTCACAACTTTCCGGTTAACTTATTTCCCTGTTTTGCGACGTCCCCCTGGTCCACTGCTTTCGTGTCAGCCAAGATACACCACCTGCGAAGGCAAGATGTGAATATCTATTCGGGGCATCAAAAGGGAGACACCTAAATAACGGTTGCCGCCTGAGTGGTGCAGATTTGCAGGTTCCAAAGGTAACCGGATTGCTATAACCGGACGCAAGGAGGTTGTCAAAATGGTTATCGAAATGCGCACGTATAAGACGACGCCGGGCATGCGATCTCGATTCCTCGAAATATTTCACTCCAAAAGTATTCCGGCGCACAGAGAAATCGGAATGAAAATCTTGGGTCCGTTCAATTCCGTCGAAGATCCGGACACATTCTTTTTTATGCGGGGTTTTCCCGATCTGGCCTCGCGCGAGCCGATGAAAGCAAAGTTTTATGAAGGAGCACTGTGGAAGGAAGAGTTGGAGAACGTCCTGCTGCCCATGTTGGAAAAGTACGAAGTCGTGCTGGTGGAAGACAGCGAAGATCTGATTCGTTGGTAGGGATGCCTATGCCGGTCGATTTGCAGGGCGCGCGGGACGGCAGGTATTGTGGCGGAGTCGATGCCGGCAACTTCCCCTTGGCTTCTATCGGAGATTACCCATGCGTCTTTTGCGTCTTCTGCTGGCCTCCACGGTCTGCTCGCTTGCCCTTTCGCTTCCTGCTGCGGCGGCAGTGCAACTTCCGAATCTCTTCTCTGATCACGCAGTGCTGCAACGCGACCGCCCGGTCCGAATCTGGGGTTGGGGTCAGCGCCGGGGAAAACGTCACCGTCCGCTTCCATGGCCAGACCGTCACTACGCAAGCCGATCCGGTTGGCTATTGGGAAGTGTGGCTCAAACCGGAGTCAGCTGGAGGCCCCTACACCCTGACCGTAAGCAGCGACTCCACCGCGACTCCACTGGAGCGTAAGGACATTTTGGTCGGGGATGTGTGGCTGGCTTCAGGACAGTCGAACATGGAGTTTCCCCTCGCCGGCTTTACGGGCACGGTCCCCGCACCGCTGAAGGATGGGGAAAAGGAGATCGCCGCAGCCAACCATCCGCGCATTCGCCTGCTTGTCCAGAAAAAAGCAACGTCTGCCGTCCCGCTCAACGAAGCTTCGGACCCATGGACGGAATGCACACCGGATACGGCGCGGCACTTCTCCGCCGTCGCTTACTTTTTTGGCCGCGAGATCTCGGAGCGGGAAAATGTCCCTGTTGGGCTCATCGACACCACGTGGGGCGGCACACCCGCCCACTCCTGGATCAGCCCCGAGGCGTTAGCAACTTTCAATCTCACCTCAGTTTTTCAGGATGCTGGAACCATCGCCCAGGAGCAGGGACGGGCCGACCAGATCCGGGCAAATAACGCACGCGAAGATGCCGCTCTGCAGGCAGAAGGAAAGCCGCCCGCGACTCACCCACGCATCACGACCGATCATGGAGGAGCCTGGACACCGGGGACGCTGTTCAACGCGATGATCGCGCCCTATACGCGCTTCACCATTAAGGGTGTCCTCTGGTACCAGGGCGAAACCGACAGCGATGCCAAACGGGCCCCGTACTACTCTCGAGTTTTTTCCACGCTTATCTCTGACTGGAGACATCAGTGGGGCGAAGGCGACTTCCCCTTCTTCTTCGTACAGATCTCCAGTTTCAATTCGACCGCTTCTGGTTGGCCGCTGGTCCGGGATGCCCAGCGACGCACCCTAACCTTGCGCAATACCGGCATGGCGGTCACGCTCGATGTGGGCACCCCGGACAACGTTCATCCACCCGACAAGCAAACCGTCGCCAACCGCCTGGCGCTGGCCGCCCGCGCCACGGTGTATGGGGAGAAGATCGAGTACAGCTCGCCGGAATTTCTGCAAGCGACCACCGAGCCGAACGCCATGCGCGTGTGGTTCACCCACGGCGAAGGACTCACCACACATGGTCAGGAATTGGGTGGTTTCGAGCTGGCTGGAGATGACCATAACTTCATGCCGGCCATGGCAAAGATCGAAAAAGTCGGAGAGAACGATACGGTCCTGGTCTCGTCTCCCAAGGTCGCGTTTCCCCGTTTTGTGCGGTATGACTGGTCGGGCGTAGTGACGACCTTCCTCTACAATCGCGCCGGGCTGCCGGCTGGAACGTTCACCTCGGAATAATCGCGCCCGGAAGCGTGCGGTGCGGCCCTGTGTCAATCTTTCGTGAATCGCATGGCGGTCCATTGACGATGCCCATACGCTGCCATAGATTCACTGGACATGGGAGATACAGATTTCGACCAACTTTTGCGCGATTACCGGCGGGCTATCGACAGCTGGGTAAACGCTCTTCGAGCCGAGGAGGCTTTGGCTAACGACGACCACTCCATGGTTGAGATGGAGAAGTGGGACGCGGCCGGGTTTGTCGCCCACGATGCCGAAGCTGTGGCAAAAAAGGCACGGGACCGGTATAAAAATGCGCTACGTAGGAAGAACTACGGTTTCTGACCGGCCTTTACGAATCCCTAATAACTCCGCATCGCAATCCTTATGAAAAAAGTCCTCTCATGGAGACATTGGCTGTTATGGCCAATGGAGGACTTAAACTTAATGAGTACATTCCGTACACTTCGACCGCTCGTCGTAGACGCCACGCAGTGCGAGCAGGGCAAAACGATTGCCACCGATACCGGCTTCTGCAACGTGTCAAAAGGCGACTGGATCGTAAAGGGTGAGAACGGCGAAACCTATGTAGTTGACGACGCTTTCTTCCAACGGACGTTTACGCCCCTGCAGACGTACCCGTGGGAGTTACAAACGGAAGAGGGCCGTCACTACGGCTGCTAACTTCTACATCGAAGGCCTGGTTCGTTTCGTTCCCGAAAATATCGATCACGCGTACGAGGATGCGGCGATTCCCCGCTTCTTCGTACGCGTGTACGCCGGAGACGAGTGGGAGCTTTCGCTCTTTGCGCGTTCGGTACGCTGCCCAACCCTGCATAAACGTACCGTCTCTGAAAGTCCCAGTCCACAGCCCAGTAGTCGATATAGTCCGACCACGCGTTCACCCTGCCGCGCACGTCCTCGGAAATTAGTTCGGGATTCAGAATCACAAAGTCCTTGAGCGCCACTTGCACGGTGAGATGGTCCGGCTGCTTGATCTCCGCTTCTAAATAGGCCAGCGGGTAGAAGCGTAGGTTACCGTTTCCAGCCGCTTCCTGCTCCATCGCCTCTCGCGGGATCTGCAAAAGACGAAGCCGGACTCCCTTTTTGCGGGCGCTCTCGACCACCAGGTCGCATCGCCTGATTTCCCAGTCCCAGGCGAGTACGTGCAATGCGCGCTGCTTCAACATCGCGCATTCGTCCACGGCGGCGTCGATCGCGTTTGTCGTCAGCGGCGTATCCACTGCTGCAACGTGCACCAGTGCCTCACCGTTATTTCCGTGGAGGTGCGCGCGGCCCGGCATCGGCTGGGCACCGTAGAGCTTGAGTATGAAGGCGAGGTACGCGTCGTGGTCTCGCTCAGCGAAGGAAACTCCCTGCCAGTATCGACGCTCATCCTTGCCCAGGCTGAGCATCTCGAAGGGCCTGCACTCCTTGATACCCAGCAGGCGCTTCCTGGTGGCGTGAATGCCCCAGCGGCCCAGATCGCAGCCAATCCAGCGGCGATTGAGCTTTTCGGCGACCGAAAGCATGGTGCCGGAGCCGCAGAAAAAATCGGCTACGAGATCGCCCTCGCAGGACGCTGCTTGTACGATCCGCTGCAGCAGGGCCTCGGGCTTCTGGGTGGGGAAGCCGCAGTTCTCCGTGCGGTCGGCAGGCTGGAGCATGGAGATTCGCCATACATCATCCACGGTTCGCTCATCGGTCTCGCGATACATCACCCTTCCATCCACGCCCTTCGCGTTGACGATTGCTGACTTCTCCTTGTCCCACAGACGGACCAGCTGCTTTACTTTTCCCTCAGCGCGCTTCTCAAGTTGCGGATTGAATTGGTAGGACGTGCCCTTGCGGTACCAGAACACAACATCGTGATTGGAAGCAAAGCGTTTCACGTTGCCTTGAAATTTGTTGTAGTAGTACCACACGATTTCGTTGAGAAAGTTCTCCGCGCCAAAGACTTCATCGGCGGTCGCTCGCAGCAGATGACCCACGTGCCAGTCGCAGTGCAGGAACAGGCTCCCGTTGGGAGAAAGCAGGTCGCGGATGAGGCGCAGACGTTCTGCCATCATCGTCAGGTAGGAGCCTACCCCGATCTTCCATGTGTCCCGATAGGCAGTCTCGTCGGTGGCCGACGACTGCCTGGTTATTTCCTGTTCGCCAATTTGGGCTGTAAAGGAAAAATCTGTACCCGTGGCAAACGGCGGGTCGATGTAGATGAGGTCGACCTTACCCGCAAACTCTTTGAGCAACGACCCCATGACGAGCAGGTTGTCACCCCATATGAGCTTGTTTCGCCATTCCGCCTCGCGCGTGGGCCGGGTCTGGTTGAAGACCTCGATCACCTGAAAGGGCAGATTGGCCCGCGGCACTTGAGTCAACGTGCCATCTTCGTTGTACTTGCCGGGCCAGACCAATTCTGTTTTGGTGATTTGAATCTTAGCCATCGCTTGGCGCGTTGCCACCCATCCCGCTTGCCGCGTTAAAGCATAGCGCAGTGGAGGATAACTAGTCCGCGTCGAGCAACTCAGCAGCAGCGCTGTCCGCACCCTTCACGTTCACTTCCGCGCGGTCTTCTGCAAACCAGGACGCGTGAGCATGCAAGAGCGAAACTGCGTGTTCTATAGACTGGTAGCCGCGCTCAATGTCGTGCCTTACCAACTCCTCAAGTTCGGGACGACTCTGAATTTCCATAGCCATAGGCTACCTTACTTTCAAGGCCTCTCGACGCGGAACTGGAGGGCTGGTACCACCTTGACAAATGGCTGAATCCGGACTCACATCAATCGAAATGGGTTAGCAGGCGGCACCTTGGTTCAATTCGCTGAAAATAACCGATTTGACTCGTAATCATGGTGGAGACGTATATGCACTTGCGGTGGATTAAGGTCCTCTACAGCCTGGTGTTCTGTGCCATTCCTTTGCACGCCGTGGGTCAAGTGAATATCCAGAACAGCCAGGTGAGGATTTCCCTTTCCTGCGGACCTAACTGCCTTTGGGAGTATGGCGCAGCCCAGCGAGGTGCCACTTACCAACTCGCTCCGCCAACGTTTCCTGTCGATGGAAAGCTGATTCCTGCAGCAGTGCGCCATTTCACTCCGGTTGGAACTCCGACCCATCTCGCCAATGGAGCTACGGAATATCTCTTTGCAGGTGAGCTGGTGCGGGACCCGCATCTCCAGCTGCGTGTCCAGTTCCAGGTCAATGACAGCACTCCGGTCATTCGCTTTCGTTACATACTCGCGGCGGATCAAACGCGAACACTCAGCGGCCCGAACGGACTCACCTATCTGCAAACGTCACTGAAGCAATTACCGCAGGCGGAAGAAGTCACGCTCTCGAACTTTGCGCAACTGACACACAGTTACACACTTTACGAGCAACCGATTGAAGACCGATACTTCCAGGATAGCGGCGCCCTGATGGGTCCTATCCTTGCGGCTAGCGATGACCATCGCAGTTTCCTGCTCGCGTATGAGCACGGCTCCCAGGTTCCGGATGCATTTCTGCACTACCAACTCAGCTCCGATCGAAGCGTCCGCCTTACAGCCGTTAAGGGCAACTATGTGTCCGGGCAAAAGGTGGATGCTGAGCATCCCTTTCAAACCATTTGGATGGAGACTGCCGCGACGCGGGGCGGGATCGATCAGCTCGCTGCTGCCTATCGCCAGTTCGTGCTGAAGTGCATGACGCAGAACCCGGCGACGCGGAAGCCCTACATTTTCTATAACACCTGGAACTTTCAGGAACGCAACAAGTGGTGGAATGGCAGACCCTACCTGGAATCGATGAATGAAGACCGCATCCTCAAAGAGATTGATGTGGCGCACCGGATGGGGGTGGATGTCTTTGTCCTGGACACTGGCTGGTACGAGAAGACCGGCGACTGGACTGTCAGCAGCAAGCGCTTCCCGGACGGCCTGAGAACGGTCAAGCAGAAGCTGGACGGCTATGGCATGAAACTCGGGTTATGGTTTGGCCCGACAACAGCGGCAGCATCCAGCCGGGTGGTGCGCGAGCATCCGGAATGGCGAAGATCCTGGAATGGACAAGTAGCCGAGCCCGAAGAAGTATGGGAGACAGAGAAGAGCTACAAGATGTGCATGGTCAGCGGATACGCCGATACCTTCGCAGATGAGCTGATCCGCCTTGCCAAAGAGGTCGGCGTTACTTATTTCAAGTGGGACGCAATTGCTCAATACGGATGCAATGACCCGCATCACAATCACGGTGACGAAAGCAACACTCCGCAAGAGCGCTCGGACTCCTATGGATTCCAACTCGTCCAGTACATGAGCCGGGTGGCAGATAAGGTTGCCGCTGCCGTGCCCGGAGCCATTGTGGATTTTGATGTGACAGAGGGTGGCCGGGCTATGGGTCTGGCGTTTCTTTCCTCCGGGAAGTATTTCCTGATCAACAATGGGCCTTATTACCAGAACTATGACGTTCCCATCGATTTAGAACGAACAAACTCAAACCTCTTTTTCCACCAGGGTCCGGCGCGCACCTGGATCGCGCGCTCACCGTTGACGTTTGATAAATGGATCCCATCCACTTTGTTTCTCACCCACTACTTTCCTGACGATCCGCAGCAATGGCAGGAAGTGGATGTCGCGTCCCTTATTCTCGGGCAAAACGGGATATGGGGTGATCTGCTGAATGTTTCAGGCTCCGGAGTAGCCTTCATTGGCAGTACGCTCGCGAGGTACAAACAGGTCCGCGACGATATTACGGAAAGCGATCCTGTGGTGAGCGGTATTGTTTCTGCGAGCCCCGAGATCCATGAAAAGATCTCCGCTGCTACAGGCCGGGGAGCGGTCGTGATCTTTGCTACCGAGCGCGGCACATACCAGTACATTACGAGCCACAAAGTGGCCGAAGAGCATTGGGCAAGCGGCGGAGTCACGGTTACACAAGACGCGGCTGGCCGGGCGAAGATTGAGGCTACGTTCGAGAAGCCAGGAGCGAAGATCATCTTCTTTGGAGTCCATTAGAAATGGTGCTGTCAGGCATTTGGCGGCAAACGCGCAAGCTCGAAAGGTTTGTAGACACCATGACTCGACGCGAGGTACTCGGATCAGCAATCCTTTGCATCGGTGGCGGACGGAGCTTTCGTGGTTTAGCGCAAGGATTCGCGGCCACGCCCGGCAAACCACTGGAGCCGCCCGCCGTTACGAGCTACGTAGCCGACTTCATCACCGACACACGTTACCCGGATCTTCCTCCCGAGGTTATCGAATTGGCTAAGAAGTCGATCCTCGATGGCATCGGGTTAGCACTCTGCGGATCTGTCGCGAAGTCGGGTGAGATCGTGCGGACTTATTTGAAATCCAATGGCTTCGTATCGGGGGCTGGGCATGGGGCGACGGTGATTGGCTCGTCGCTGAGAGCTCCGGTGCGCTTTGCAGCCTTTGCCAATGCAATCGGTATCCACGCAGACGATTACGACGATACGCAGCTTGCCGTTGCAGAGGATAGAGTCTATGGCCTGTTGACCCACCCCACGGCACCGGTCCTTCCCGCGGCCCTCGCGGCCGGAGAGGTCAAATCAATCTCTGGAAAGGATCTCCTGGTCGCCTATAACATCGGGGTAGAGGTAGAGTGCAAGATTGCGGAAGCAATTGCCCCGCGGCATTATGAAGACGGTTTTCATAGCACCGGAACCATTGGCACGCTCGGCGCCACGGCGGCCACGGCCAAGGTCTACGGATTCGATCGACCGCGGGTACTGACCGCGCTCGGAATCGGCGCCAGCGAAGCCGCCGGCCTGCGGGAAAATTTCGGCACCATGACCAAGCCGCTGCATGCAGGACGCGCTGCCGAGAGTGGAGTGGTTGCGGCGGACCTAGCGGGACTGGGATGGACCGCCGCGAACCAAATACTGGAAGCGCCTCGTGGATTCTTCAAGGCGGAGGGCGGAGGGTTCGATTCCACGGCCATCATGGATAAGCTTGGCAAGCCCTGGGTGTTCGTTTCGCCGGGGGTTTCCATTAAACCATTTCCCTCTGGATCCCTTACCCATCCCGGCATGACGGAGATGCTTGCTCTCATTCAGCAACACCATATTGCTGCGGACCAGGTGGAACGGGTTCGAGTCGGCGCCAATCGAAATTTTCCGACCGCGCTCATCCACCACCACCCAACGGATAGCCTTGCCGCCAAGTTCAGCATGGAATTCTGCATGGCCGTACTTCTGCTCTACGGCAAGGCCGGACTCACGGAATTTACGGATGAGGTTGTGAACCGTCCCGAGGTTCAAGAAATGATCCGCCGGATCGACTTCGGCGTGGACCCTGTTGCCGAGGCGGCCGGATACAACAAGATGACGACGATCATCGAGATAAAGCTCAAAGACGGTAGCGTGATTTCCGGGCGTGCGGATGTGGCCAAGGGAAATCCGGCGAATCCGATGTCCTACGATGAGGTGGCCGCGAAGTTCCTCGATTGCGCCTCTTTTGCAAAATGGCCGGCCGCCAAGGGCAAAGCCATCGTACAGATCGTGCGCGGGCTCGAAGATGCAGATTCTCTCAATGCGCTAACGGCGCTGTGCGCGAGCTGATTGTTATATTGTTTCCGTGGCTGATACAAGTTGTTGCCGTTAGCCGGTTCTGTGCATCACCTCCGGCCATGCCAAGGTGAGCCGCGGCCCTCAAATTTGTCCACCGCGCACATAAGCGTGGGTGGAGGTGGACGGACAGAGTCAAGCAACGAGGGTTTTCACACTTACACAGGCTACCCACTTACTCATTGCTGAGGCGGGTAGTTCTTTGCCAGATAATCGATGATCTTCTTGAAATCGTCGTCCGTTCCGATTGCACCTCTGTCTTTCATGTCCTCCACTTCATCTTCCCAACCCGTGCGGCTCATGCGAAGCGTCGAGAAGTTCGTTGGTCCGTGGCATTTTGTGCATACCGAGATGACGATTACCCTTCCCTCCCCCTCCGGCAAAGCCGCTGCGGCGGCAGCGTTTGCTGCGGCGCCCGATGAGACTTCAGTGCTCAGTCTGCTCGTTGCCGCCGGCGGCAAGGATGAATTTTGCGCGCCAACTCTACTGTCTTGAGGGTTCGGCAAGGCAAAGGCAATGAGCGTGTCTGCATTCTTGTCCGCAGTGTTGGCGATCATCCTGAAGCGATTCGTACCGCCGGCGGCAACTACGACATATTGCCTGCCATCACGGCCCAGATACGTCATCGGCACAGTGGTGCCGCTGGAGTCGAGCTTAGCCACCCAGAGCTCAGCGCCGATTCGTGAATCGAATGCCCGGAACTTGGAGTCAGTGGTCGCGGCAATAAATACCAGGCCGCCGGCGGTCACGATGGAGCCACCTATGTTCGATGCTCCAGTATTCTTCATGCCCTGCGCTTCCAGTTCGTCATAGCTACCAAGCGGCTTTCGCCAAACGATGTCGCCGCTGTTGGCGTTGACCGCGATGAGTTCGCCCCAGGGTGGCTGCTGGCAGGGATATCCCTCCTGGTCAATGAAGCGAGTGTAGCCACCCAGGTTGTGATACGGCAGGGCTGACCCGGCCACCGTCGGCGCCATTTGCCCGACAGTGCCCAGGCTGCTGGTGTTCACAAAGATGTAGCCTAGCTCTGGATCGAAGGAGACGCCGCCCCAGTTCCCTCCTCCCATGGTTCCCGGCATGGACAACGAGGCGGTAGAGCCGAAGGGCGTATAGGCTCCCTGAGAGCGCAAGCGACTAAACCACTCGCCACAAAACTTCTCTGCCTGGGGTGTACGTTTCGAGACGTCATCCATGGTCATGGTCATCCGGGACAACGGAGGCGGCTTAAGAGGAAACGGCTCGGTTGGTGAATACCATTCACCGGGAATGTCCCCCTTCGACACGGGGCGCTCTTCGACACCATAGATTGGTTTGCCAGTCCTTCGATCGAGAATGAACAACAGGCCCATCTTGTTCGTCTCCGCGAGCGCGGGAATGACCTCACCGTTGTGTTTGACCTCGATCAACGCCGGCGGCGCGTTCATATCGTAGTCCCACAGATCGTGGTGAACCATTTGGTAATACCAGCGCAGCTTGCCGGTGAGCGCATCGAGAGCAATAACACTATTCGCGTACAGATCTGGCCCCTCGCGGTCCCCGCCATAAAAGCTGTCGGCGGCATTGCCCACCGGCAAGAACACCAGGCCGCGCTCGCTATCGACAGTGTCCAAACCCCACTGGCTTGGGCCGGCACGATCTTTCCATCCATTCGATCCCCAGGTATCGTTGCCCGGTTCCCCCGGCCTGGGCACGGTGTGAAAGCTCCACAAAAGCTTTCCCGTGCGCACATCAAAACCCCGTGGATCGCCGTCCGGCCCCACACTGCCTGCCTCCTGTGTCGATGGGCCAACGATCACGACGTTGCGATAGATGACCGGCGGTGAGCTGATTGAAAAGTGCGCGTTAGGGTGCTTGTCTGCCACGCCGGCTCTCAGATCGATGGAGCCATCCGTGCCGAATGCCGCCACGGGTGCGCCGGTCTTGGCGTCGAGTTCCAACAGCCGGCCGTCGCCGGTGCCAAACAGGATCCGGGGCGGATTCTGTTTGTCTCCGGGCCAGTAAGCGACTCCCCGGCTCTCGGAACCGGTGGGCTTCGGATTGATGTATTTCCAAATCTCTTTGCCGGTTTCCGGATCCAGGGCCACGATGTTTTGATTTTGGGTAGAAAAATAGAGGACGTTGTCGACGAAGATGGGCGTCGCCTCAAACGACCGGCCCTTTTCTCCAGTGTGATAGGTCCAGGCCCGCTGCAGATGGCTTACGTTGGCGGTGTTGATTTGTGCCAGCGGCGAATGGCGAGTCCCTGCGGGATCGTGACCGTAGACCGGCCAGTCTCCGGCTTCAGGAGTTATCTGGGAGAATGCGAATGCGGAAGCGGCCGCGACGACGATCACCAGAAGTATGCGCATCGAGCGGTAACCGCCTATTTCAGATTGATCGGATTATCCCAGGCGCCGCTTCCCGTCGAGTCCCATACGGAGAGTCGAATCCACTTCTTACCGGTGGCATCGAAGGGAATCTTGAACTCTTTGGTTCCGAACGGCATGGTGTCTTTCAGATCGATGAATTTGTGCTCGATCTTGCTGCCGTCGCTCCACACCAGGTCAGCGAAGTCGAGCGGGAATGTGTATTCGATGCTCGCGGTATAGACGCTATTGGCACCACTGCCCTGAACGCCCCAGTTGTGAAATAGCACTTCACCATTGGTGCCGTAAAAGTCTCCGCGCCGAATCGCCTCCAGAACGGGAGACCAGCTTTCGTTGTACAGGGGAACTTTGTCCAGCTTGAGATAGTTGATGGCCAGTTGGGGATAGGTTTCATCGTCCGGCCACTTGGTATACGTATCGCCTTCGGTAATCATGAATTTTGCTTTGGGGGCCCAGTTGCTCATGTCGTCTTCGACCCCGAAGCAGCGGACTTCGCACTCTTCCTTCTCCGACAAGTCGACGGGAAGCGATTCCCACGAGGCGCCGATAAACCGGTCGCTCAGGAAAAACGGCTTGTCTTTATAGGCTTTGGGATAGCCTTCGGAGTTCTTGGTTTCCGGGTGCGTGGTCCACATGATGGCATTCTCTTTGTTGATGAAGTTCAGAATGTCTTCCGCGGAGCCCAGATGGTAGACATGGCCGTACTCCGGAAGATCCTCTTCGAAGGGCTGGCCCTCCGGACGGCTATTGCCTTTGCTCGGCCCGGCTTTCGGTTCATGCGGGCCCAAAGTATGCGTGTAGTAAACCGGCTTTGGAGTCATCAGGTACCAATGGCCGCCGATGTAGGCGTCGGGCTCTTCTGCCGGAATGACCAAGAAGTCTTTGTCGGAGACGCGCTGTGAGCCTTCAAAGTAGACTTTCTGCTCCGCGAAGCGAAGAGGTCCAGGATCGCTGGGATGCGAGTCGTCGTGGAAGTCTGCCAGGTAAAGGATGTTGACTCCGAGAGCGCGGAAGACTGCGACCCAGGGTGGCTGATAGTCCAGCGTCTTGCGATCGCGCAGCTGTTCGTTGAAGTCGGTGTGGAAGTGGCCGGTCATGACCTTGTAGCCGGGCACGGGCTTGAAAACATCGTTATGTGTATAAGCGAGGACGGACTCGCGTGTGGACCGATCGTCCCCGGCGTTCAGGTAGTAGTACACAGCCATGCGCTGTTCAGTCCCGGCAGGTGCGTTGTACAGGGCGTAATTGTCCGCATGCCCTCGCGAGGTTTCGGTGCGCCGCTTCCATTCGGCGTCGGTTGCACCCCAGGGGTGATAGCCCTCGCCCTGGTCAGGCCACATGACACCCAGCGAGAACGAGGAGTCGTTGTCTTTACGGTAGTAAACGTAGCCGAGGTTAACTTCGTCCTCGCGAGCAAAGAAGAATTTGTGGGGCGACGGAAAGACGGCCAGAGAGCCCGGGCCGACATCCAGAATCGCCATGCGATTGCGCGCCCGCAGCGCGACCGGTTCTGTATTGGGTGCTCCGCCGAAGTATTCGGTTTGCGTGTGCTCCGCGGTGTCACGCCATATCAGTTTGGTCTCGGGTGTAACGGAAAAGCCCTTTAGCCCGGCTTTGTAGATGTAAGCCACGGAAGGTTCCTGCGTCTTGGCGACCGCTTCCTGGCGGAGCAGGTTTGTTCCCTTGTAGGCAATGAACCGCAGATCGCCGGCGAAGATGCCCAGCTTCAATCCATCAAAGGTGACGCTCAGTTGGTTTCCCTCGGTAGCTACCTTGCAGGTGGTGGACTGGTAGCTAACGGAGGCATGGGTAATTTCGGCTTCGGTGCGGGGCAAGTCGGTGGTGTCCCCTCGACCCGGAATCACCAGGGGCGCGTCCCAAAAGGTGTTCCACTTTCGTTTACTTTCCTCTTCGGGTGTGTCCAGGTTCAGGGCCTGCAACTGTGTACGTTGAGCCTGCGAGATGCGCCGCTTTCCGGTCGAGACCTGAAAATCCGGGGAAAGATCTTTCCCCAGCACCGTCCATTTGCCGGAACCCGCCCGCGCAGCAAGTTCCTGAACGAATGGCTGCCCGTTTCTTATGCCAAACGACGCCCGAAGCTCCTGGGCCCCTTCGCCCTGCCAAGTCATGGTCACTACACCGCCGCTGGTGGCCGCTTTCAGCCCATCCGTTGCCTTGTAGCCTTGAAGATCACAATTCAGTGATTGCGCGGCCGCAACGCCGGTCAACATTGCTAAACTCAACAGCAATCCACGAAAGCTCATCTACCTTCCCCCGCACTTCATTCCGGATTCAAGCCGTGAAGATTGCGCGATCATCCCCGGTGCCTGCTGTTTGACGTAGACCGAAATCGTTTTGGCGATAGAGGGCTCACTATAGCGGAATTTCCCGGGCGTTGAATAGCGATATAGGTGACAGACCTGTTGCTGACCGGTTACAAGGAGAGTGGCTCAAGCCGCCGCGGGCTATCCACGAGCCCTGTTAAGAGGAGGAACACCGTAGTATGCCCGATCAGTCACTTGTTCTGACGGTTCTGCTTCACCCGTGACTGCCGGCGCTGGCTTTTTGATCACCGCAGTTCCAGCCAGGACGCAGCTCATCCATCTGTCCGCGGTGGATGTGCTGATTATCGCGGTCTATTTCGCGATGGTCCTGTTCATCGGCTTCTACGTAAAGAGCGGCACCAAGACCAGCAAAGAGTTCTTTATGGCTGGGCGGGAGATGACGGCGTGGATCGCGGGATTAAGCTTTGTATCCGCGAACCTGGGCTCGCTGGAGTTGATGGGCTGGGCCGGGTCAACCTATCAGTACGGCATACTCGCACTGCACGCTTACTGGGTCGCGGCCATTCCGGCCATGTTGTTTCTGGGCCTGGTGATGATGCCGTTCTACTACATTTCGAAGGTCTACTCCGTTCCCGGATATCTGCATCTGCGCTTTGGTAATCCGACGCGGGCATTCTCCGCGATCAGCTTCGCCTTCATGACCATCCTGATGAGCGGCATCAATATGTATTCGATGGCGCTGGTGATGAAAGTCGTGCTGGGATGGAACCTGAACTTCAGCATCTGGCTCTCTTCTCTGGTGGTCGCGATCTACGTGGCCCTGGGAGGGCTGCGTTCCGCAATCTTCAACGAGATTCTGCAGTTCGTCCTGATCTGGGCGGGGGCATTGCTGGTTCCCATTCTCGGCATGATCGAAGTGGGGGGCTGGAGAAATCTGACGCAGCGGATCCAAACAAATCTAGGACGGTCAGACTACACCCATCTTTGGAGCACGATGGGCCACTTCAAAGACAATCCCATGGGGGTCCACTGGACCGGCCTTGTTCTGGGCTGGGGTTTTGTATTGTCGTTCGGTTACTGGACTACCGACTTCCTGGTGGTGCAGCGGGTGCTAGCGGCCGATAGCCTGCGCTCGGCCCGGCTGGCGCCCATCATCGGCGCAGCCTTCAAGATGATGGTGCCCCTCATTGTCATCCTTCCTGGACTTCTGGCGTTGGCGGTTTTGCCGTTTCATTTGCTGCCCGAAGGCGTGGCCGTGGCCACCAATGGGCACAGCTACAACGAGGTACTTCCCTTGATGCTGGTGCGCTATTGCGGCCCTGGACTTATCGGGCTCGGCGTCACTGCGCTGATCGCAGGTTTCATGTCGGGCATGGCAGGCAATGTGAGCGCATTCTCGACAGTATGGACCTACGACATTTATGGGGCGTTCCTGAATAAGAAGGCCGCAGACAAGCACTACGTGGCGATGGGCCGTTGGTGCACGCTGGTTGGTGTGCTGGTATCCGTAGGTACTGCGTACCTGGTGCAGCATTCCGCCAGCATCATGGACTACGCCATGCAACTTTTCAGCTTCTTCATCGCTCCACTTTTTGGGACAGTGATTTTGGGCATGCTCTGGAAGCGCGCGACAAACCAGGGTGGCTTCTGGGGTCTGCTGGCAGGCACGTTAACTTCGATCAGCCTTTGGATTTGGGTGGTAAAAGATCCCTCAGCCTTACGATATGTTGCGCTCTCTCCGGACGCGAAAGAGATGGCGGAGAATATGTATCGCGCATTGTGGGCCTGGCTGGTTTGTGTGGGCGTTACCGTCGTGGTGAGCCTGGTGACAAAGCCGCGGAACGTGCGCGAACTGGAAGGATTGGTCATGGGGGTCACCAAACTGCCTACGAAGGACAAATGCCATTGGTACCAGGAACCAATATTCTGGGGCGGCGTTGTCGCTGTAGTTTTTGTGGTTCTGAATATTGCCCTTTGGTAAACGGACCGGGCCGGATCCCGGCGAAGGCTGTGCCCTGGCAGAACCCAATTAGAACAAGACGGGTGCCCCACGTTCGCCTCAGCGTACGTGGGCCGAAAACGATATGTTTCGAATGCCTTTACTAAACCCTGCCCGGATCTGGTGGTCGAAAACGTAAAAGCATTCGAGGGCTTCGCCCGTCTTTTCCGGCCCACGTACGCTGGGGCGACCCGGATTTACTGTACGCGGCTCCATCCCACGACTGCGTGTGCGGCTTTCGGTAAGGAAAGCCGCATGAGGCTCGCCAACGCCAAAAAGCTGCACAGGAAATCCGGGGGAACGTGGGGCACCCGTCCAGTTCCTAATTAGATTTGCTAGCCAGGAAGCGTGATTGGCTTCATGCACCAATTGCCGCAATGGCGACATAAGCGCAAAGACTGTAGAAATACATAATGGAGGATCGATGGTTAAGGCTTGGTTGAAGACATGGATGTGCCTGTTGCTGCTTTTGCCGGCCGGCTGCGTATGGGCGGCGGACAACCCCGAGTGGACGACGCCGATCGCGCCCTTCCGTATAGCGGACAACCTGTACTACGTGGGTAGCAAGGACCTGGCGTCGTACCTGGTGGTGACTCCAAAAGGCGACATCCTGATCAACTCAAGCCTGGAAAGTTCGCCCCCACTGATCCAAAAAAGCGTGGAGCAGCTTGGGTTTCATTTCAGCGACATCAAGATCCTGCTGATCAGCCATTCACATGCTGACCATGACGCGGGCAGCGCAGAGGTCAAGCGGCTGACGGGCGCAAAGTACATGGTGATGGATGGCGATGTGCCGGTGGTGGAGAGTGGCGGCGCCAAGGACTTCTACTACACCAAGGATCTCTATCCAGCGGTGAAGGTGGATCGCGTACTGCACGATGGCGATGAGGTGCGGCTGGGCGGAGTAGTGCTGGTCGCACATAAAACGGCGGGCCACACCCGCGGCTGCACCACCTGGACGATGCGGGCGCCCGTGGGCGGCCAGCTTCGAGATGTGGTGATTGTGGGAAGCTGGAATGTGAACCCCGGATTCCGCCTGGTCGACCAGCCGGGGCGACCCGCTTCCTATCCTGGCATTGCTGCGGATTATCAGCGAACCTTTGTTACGTTGAAGGGCCTGCCGTGCGATGTATTCCTCGGGGCGCACGGCGCCTACTTCGGCATGCTGGAAAAACTGCAACAAGCAAAGGCTGGAGCAGGCGAGAAGGTCTGGATCGATCCGGAAGGTTATCGAGCAGCGGTGGCGGAGCGGCAACAGGCATTTGAGACGGAGTTGAAGCGCCAGCAAGGTGGCGGCTAAGTTTTCGCCCGCACGTTACGGCTCTAGTCGATCGAGCGTGGCCTGATCCGGCACTCCCTTGAAGTATTTGGCGAGGGCATCGGCAAAGACGTAGTTGCCAAGCATTTGAAATGGAGGGCCGTTCGCAACTACCCAAGCGAAGAGCGTGACTGAGGAGTGAAACTTTAGATGGTCGGGGTAGCCGAAGATGTCGTGTATGGCGCGGCCCTTCACCTCATTGACCAAAGCGGTGCAGTCGCGAAGGCGTTCGCCAAGGACTGGGTGCATGAGGTAGGCATCGGCCTCGCCCGGACCGGAGATGGCGAAGCGCTGCGCCATGGGGCTTGAACCGAGACCTCTCAGTTGCGGAAAGACGAACCACATCCAGTGCGTTTGCTTCTGTCCTGCCAATAACTCGGAGCGCACTTGAGCAAAGCAGGCCGCCTGCGCGTCGACGAAGCGCTGCAGATGGTAAGGATCGTTGGCTTCCCCATTCGCTTCAGTCATCATTGCGTTTCCTAATGGCATCTTATGGTCGCGCCGGGGATACTGAAAGGTTACTCTCGGCATAGAGGTCTGCGCCGTCACAGCTGCCTGCCTGTTGCAGGTTCTTACCGCTAACAGTCCCATAGGGATGGCATGATCGGGAAGGCGTTACGCAAGGGCAAGCTATATATGAATCCGGTGCCCACCTCGGTGGGTGGATGGGCAACTATTTTTTACGTGCTGTGGGCCTATCTGACCAACCGGGAGGAGCGCACGCCAAAACGAAGCCTGGGCCCCTTCCGCACGGATGCTCGAGTCTATGACAAGCCACCGGCGAGTGGTCTGCGGGTGACGTGGATGGGGCACTCGTCCATACTGCTGGAGATCGATGGAGCGCGGGTGCTGATAGACCCCGTGTGGGAGCAACGGGCTGCGCCGTTCGAGTGGGCGGGGCCGAAGCGCTTCTTCGCCCCTCCGCTGCGACTGGAGGAGATACCCCGGATTGATGTGGTGCTTCTCTCGCACGACCACTATGACCATCTTGGGGCGCACACCATCGCGCACCTGGCGCGGAGCGAAGCGCTTGCCGGGGCACAGTGGGTGACAGCGCTGGGCGTGGGCAAGATCCTCAGGAAGCTGGGCGTGAAGGAGGTGCGCGAATTGGACTGGACAGAGAGGCTACGTGTGGGAGAGCTGGAGTTGACCGCGCTGCCGTCGCGCCACTTCTCAGGGCGGAGTCTGGCGAGCCGATTCGAGACGCTGTGGGCTTCGTTTGTTCTCGCCGGCCCCAGGCACCGCGTTTATTACGGGGCGGACTCAGGGGAGTGGGAAGGTTTTAAGGAGATTGGCCAAGCGTATGGGCCTTTCGATCTGACTATGTTGGAGATTGGAGCGTTCCATCCTCTATGGGCCGACATTCACATGGGGCCAGATGGGGCGCTGAGAACCTTTCGCGCCATGGGCGGCACAGGGTTGATGATGCCCATTCACTGGGGACTGTTCTCGCTTGCACTGCACGCTTGGCGGCAGCCGATCGAGCTGGTATTTGCCGCTGAGGATCTGAAGATTTGGGCGCCTGAGCCGGGGATGCCGACGGAAGTAGTAGCGGGGAGTGAGGTTCGGTCGGAATGGTGGCGGCTGTAAACTCTGCGCGCTTATGGTTAACTATCGACGCATGTTAGCCAAAACCTTTTTCTTCGCTCTCGCTCTTTGGGCGGCCATCCCTGTTCACGCTCGCGCCCAGGCGGCCGCTGACTCGTATCGCGGCTGGGGAGTTTATGGCGGCGGGCCGGATAACATTCATTATTCGAGCCTCGACCAGATCAACCGCGATAACGTGCATTCCTTAGAGGTCGCGTGGACTTTCGATAGCGGAGACCAGCATCCGCAATCGGAGATGGAGTGCAATCCCATCGTGGTCGATGGAGTTTTGTATGCGACCACGCCCAACGGGGACGTGGTCGCTTTGGATGCAGCGACAGGCACATTGCACTGGCGGTTCGACGCTAATCAAGGTCTCAAGAATGTTGGCAAGGTACGCAACCGGGGCGTGACCTATTGGGCCGACGGAAAAGATCAGCGCATATTCGTCGGCGTGCGCCAATATCTCTTCGCACTGGACGTTCAAACCGGCAAGCCAATAAGCGCTTTTGGCAAATCAGGACACATCGATCTGCGTGAAGGTTTAGGCCGTGAACCCTTGAATTGGGTCACGATGACTAGCCCCGCAGTGGTCTACAAAGATCTGGTGATCGTCGGCGGCGGCATGAGCGAGGTGCTCCCCGCCTCCCCGGGAGATATTCGCGCCTTCGATGCGCACAGCGGGCAGTTGCGGTGGTCTTTCCATACGATTCCTCACCCAGGGGAATTGGGTTACAAGACTTGGCCAAAGGACGCTTGGACCTATAGCGGGTCAGCTAACAATTGGTCCGGCATGTCGATCGATGAGAAGCGCGGCATTGTCTTTGTTCCCACCGGCTCGGCGGCCTCGGACTTTTATGGCGCCAATCGAATCGGCGATGATTTGTTTGCCAACTGCCTGATCGCTCTGAATGCCGAGACGGGCAAGCGGATTTGGCATTTCCAGTTGGCTCATCACGATATCTGGGATCGCGACTTGCCGGCGCCACCTGCCCTGGTGACCGTGAAGCATAAAGGGAAAGACGTGGATGCGGTGGCCCAGACGACCAAGCCGGGCTGGGTCTTTCTCTTTGACCGAGAGACGGGCAAGCCTCTGTTCCCGCTCAAGAGCCGGAACTATCCGCCGTCGGATCTTGAGGGTGAGGTCACAGCCAAGAAGCAGTCGCTGCCTGTCCTGCCGGCTCCTTACGCGCGGCAGAAGTTGACCGCGGATATGATTACGACGCGCACGCCGGAGGCTCACCAGGAAGCACTGGAGCGTTTCATGAAGGTGCGCAGTGATGGGCAGTTCATCCCCGGAAGCACGCAGGGGACCATCATCTTTCCCGGCTACGATGGGGGTGCGGAATGGGGCGGAGGCGCCTTTGATCCGACGACCGGCCTGCTGTATGTGAATGCGAACGAAATGGCCTGGATCTTGCGCCTGGTGCCGCAGAAGCCACGCACGGCTGAGGCCAACGGGCGAGACATTTTTCTGCGTAATTGTTCCGCTTGCCACCGCCCCTATAGGACAGGAGCGCCTCCGGAGTTTCCTTCGTTGATTGGCGTAGCCGATCGCTACGATGAGGGGACGGTAAGGCACCTGATCTCGCAAGGGGCAGGCCGCATGCCCGGCTTCGCCAACCTGGGTGAGGATCAATTGCAGGCAGTTTTCGAATACGTCTATTACGGTAAGGAAATGGTGGTAAAAGATCAGGGACCATCACCGCTCGATGCCAAATATATCAGCGACGGATACAATAAATTCCTTGATAAAGACGGCTATCCGGCTATTCAGCCGCCCTGGGGCACTTTAACCGCAATTGACCTGAACAGCGGCAAGACCGCGTGGAAGATTCCCCTCGGGGAGTATCCCGAACTTGCCGCCAAGGGGCTGACCGGCACGGGCAGCGAGAACTACGGCGGCCCGGTTGTGACCGCGGGTGGCCTCCTGTTTATCGGCGCCACCAGCTATGACAAGGTCTTTCGCGCGTTGGACAAGACTACCGGCAAGGTCTTGTGGCAAACCACGCTCCCCGCGGCCGGAAATGCAACCCCTTCCACCTATGAAGTGAACGGCCGGCAATACATCGTGATTGCCGCCGGCGGAGGAAAGTCCCCCGCACCCTCGGGCGGCAGCCTGGTGGCCTTCGCGCTGCCCAAATAGCCTCACCGGCGAGTGCCGTGCGTTCGCATAGGGTTCTCTGCTACCATGCAGCGCATGCTCACTCGCAGGACTCTCGTAGGCATGACGGCGGCATCTTTGGCCGGCCGTGCTCTTGTTCCCGGCAACCTCGCCGCACAGGCTGTGGCCGACGCCGGCCAGGCAAGCACACAATTCTCCGTCATGATTTGGACGTTGAACAAACTGGGTACCTTTGACGAAAACCTGGAGCGCGTTGCGCAGGCTGGTTACCACCACGTGGAACTGGTCGGGGAATTCAAGAAATGGTCAGAGGATGATTATCGTCGCATCCTCGCGCGCATGGAGACATTGAAGATCTCTGTGGATGCGACCTCGGGCGTGGGCCCAGGCTTCGCGGATCCCTCCGGAGGGGATGCGTTTCTCTCCGCGCTGAAGGCTCTCATCCCGGCCGCTCAGCGATTGCATTGTAAGCAGATCATTCTGCTCTCGGGTAAGCGCATCGAGGGTGCCCCCGCTGGAAGCCAGCATGCCGCATCCATCGAGGCGCTCAAACGCGCCGCGGATGTGCTTAGCAGCGCTAACCTGGTGGCGGTTATCGAACCCATCGACCGGATTGAGAATCCGACCATCTATCTGGATGGCGTGACCGAGGCATTTGAGATCGCGAAGGCTGTGGGCAGCCCCAACGTGAGAGTGCTGTACGACGTCTATCACGAGCAGCGGGAGTTCGGAAACCTGATCGAAAAGTTCGATGCCCACATCGATCAGGTGGGCTTGATTCACATTGCCGACGTTCCCGGACGTCACGAACCCGGCACCGGAGAGATCAACTACCTCAACATCTATCGCAAGCTGGCGCAGTTGGGATACAAGGGGACGATTGCAATGGAGTTCTATCCCATTGGGGATATCGTGGAGACGCTCCGGCGCGCCCGGGACCAGGCTAGGGCGCTGATTTCCTGACGGCCCTTATTAATGCCAATGGGAACCGCAGATCGCAAGCTAACGAGGCATGGCTTTCTTTTTCTTGCTCTTTGCGGCGGGCTTACGCCCGGTCGACGTAGACTTCGTTTTACTTGTTTTATCGTTCTTCTCTACGCGTAACTTCCACGCAGTGCGCAGTGCACCAGCGAGTGCATCCTCATTGGCCGCCGTAAGGCGGATGTGAGTCGCTCCATTTCTGCCCCATCCGCCGGCGACCGGCAAAAACATTTCAGGTTCCTCTTCAACAAACGCTGCTTGCTGCTCGGGTAAAAGCATCAAGTTGCCATATCCCTGGGCCTGGTGTGCGAGGGTAGCGAATATTCTGCCCCCTACGCGAAAGTCGGGCGAGCCCATGTGCGAACCTTCCTCCGCACCATCCAGACGCAGCGCGAGGCGGCGAAAATCAGCTGCGTTCATCTCCGGACTCCGTTAACGAACAAGGGTGAGATAGAGAGCCATCGCGATACCCATCGCGGCGAGCAGCAGTCCCAGGATGACAGCATCGGTGGAGACTCGCCCTGCTCTCCATGATCCTGACCGCAGCTCGCGAACCAGTTGGACATGCCGCACCACTGCGGAGAGGGTCACGATGACGCCTAAGGCGACCAGCATCACTCCCGACCAGAGGGAAAGGCCGGTGGTTTGGGCGGGAAGATGGGACGCGCCGGCACTCAGCTCGCGAAGAAACAGCCCGAAACGGCTGACGGCGAAGCCAACGCCCATTAAGCCCAGCCCGGTACGGATCCAAGCGAGAAAGGTCCTTTCCGCCGCGAAGTACACCCTGGGGTCCTGTTCTGCAGGCTTATCCATGGGGGGAATTGTATCTTCAGGATGGGCCGACCGTAACTCCGGAGATCTACCCGATTCCCGCCTGGGTTTTTACCGGGGAGCAACTTGGCTCCGTGCCTGGTGGCGATCCTGAGCGCTTGCCCGAATCTTTTCGTAGGTCTTGGTTAGCTCATCGAGCTCCAGGTCGGATAAGCTCTCCACATCGATCATTTGATTCTTGGCTTTGTCTACTGCGTGAATCAGCTCGTTCAGCTTCAAATGAATGGCTCTTGCATCGCGGTTCTGGGTATTCTGGATAAGGAACACCATGAGAAACGTGACAATCGTTGTGCCTGTATTGATAACCAGCTGCCAGGTATCAGAGTAATGAAAAATTGGTCCGCTAAGACCCCACACAAGGATGACACCAATCGCGACCACAAATGCCCACCGGGAGCCAAGATAGTGCGAGCTTCGGGCGGCAAATTTTCCGAACCGGTCAGAACCGGTTACGATCACCGTCGAAGTCTCGGTTGGAGCTGCTTCAGCCGGTTCTTTCGTTACTTTCACGGTAACTTGGGCGGGCTTCACGATGGCCTCCGGTGCTTTGCACAACTCTAGCTCAATCCTGCGGCTCCCTCCGACTCAATTAACTCTGGTAGCCGTCCTGGTCACTCCAATCGTTCACCGCCGAAGCTGCGCCAGATATTCTGCAGCAAACTTGAGATCCGAAACCAAGCCGGCCAGGTTCATCGCTCATTTATGATGCGATATTTGGCGGCAGGGGCAAGGCAAGGGCCGAATCTCTTCGGCCCTTGGTTATCACCGGATCTGAGGAGTAAATGCTAGAGCGCGTCAGTGGGAACGCAAGTAGGTTCGGAATGGTTACATCAGCACTTACTTTGTCTTCTTTTTTGGCACTTTCGCGCCCTTTTTGCGCGCTTCGGAAAGCCCAATTGCAATCGCTTGCTTCCTGCTCTTCACCGTGCCGCCCTTACCGCCTTTGCCGGACTTGAGGGTACCGCTTTTTTCGCGGTGCACTGCGCTCTTGACGCTCTTACCTGCCGCGCTTCCATACTTTGCCATTGTTTTTCCTTTAGGACTTCGATGACATCTGGGAATCGGAGGGCGGCCTACGCCATGGAAGCGCAGGCCGTCCCTGGCCTAGGCTGCTGCTTGGAAATTGACACGCTCGGCTATCTCACTCAGCAGTTCGTCAGCGGTGCCTTCCTGCTCTTCAATGGCTTCCAGAACCATCGCATCATCCGCGAGACCCAAAATCTCGGCCCACCGGCGCAGAGTTCCATATACGGCGATCTCGTGGTGCTCAACCTGCTGGGCGGCGCCGATGAGCGCGATGTCTCTGATAGACGAGTCGGTGACGTCCGTGATCGTGTCGGAGGCTTCGGTGGTAAGCCCGTTGATTACCTTGCAGGTTTCGGTCTTGTTATCGCCGGTATTGCGCCGCAGCAGACTCTCCACCATGGAGGCATGCCCCTTGGTTTCTTCAAGGTGAGCTTGGAATGCGGTAGTCAGTTCGGGGTCAGTGGATCTTTCGATAAGATCGGGCAGAGCCTTGGTGATTTTCTGCTCCATATCAAGCGCTTTCCTCAACTTGCTCACGTAGAGGGCGCGTAGGTCCTGGATGTTGGCTGAAAATACTTTCATTGTTCTGAGCTCCTTCGATTGAATTAGAGTTTGGTGTCGTACCCGGATGGGTGTGGAAAGCGTCTTCGGCCACCGCAGCACTATTGGGTGGGATGCACCCACTTGATGAGGGTTGCCGCGACGATGGCCGCGCCTGAATGGCTAAGAACGCAATCATGGCGGCCGTCTTTGCAGCCGAACGTATCTGTCACAGCGCTCTCAGCCCTGAAGCAGGAGTGCCCCAGCACCACAATAGCCTGGTGAAAGAACAGGTTCCGGCTGTCCTTGGTGTACCCGGATGTCGAGTTGGTTCATACAGATACTTGCAGGTGCGACTTTCCAGAAGGAGGGGACGTCTATCTGATCCAGCTCCGTTCGCGCTTGGCTGACCATAAAAGGGGATTCGCAGCAACTTCCAGGGAGAAAGCAAGGGGCTATAATCGCTTATCGCGAGGAAAGATCAGATGAACCTCCCGGAAGAGTCCGCGGTTCTGTCGTCGTGGAAAGATATCGCCAAGTACATGGGTAAGGGCGTCCGCACAGTACAACGCTGGGAACATCACCTCGGACTTCCGGTTCGCCGTCCCAACGGGGCCTCGCATAAGAGCGCGGTCTTGCTCGATCGCAGTGAGCTGGATGTATGGTTGGCAACTCGCTTCTCGGCTCGTGGCGCGGTGAGGGATTTGGCTGCTAAGGGTACCGAACCGTCAGATTCCGCGCGCACCTCCCTCAAAGAAGGCATCCGGAAAGCCCGCGCACTGCGAGACGCCAATCATGCGCTGACGCAACAGATTTCCGAATCCATCCGTCTGCTTACCGAGCGTTGCGATCGTTTGAGCAACCATGCTCTGGAGGTTCCCTGGTGCCCTCCAGGTTCGGCAACGCAGGAACCGCCAGCGACTTCGTTGGCCAGGGAATCCAAGCGGATCGCCTGAGGCCTATGGCTCCCGTCCAAGCCGTCTAACGCCAGGCTTTTCACTCCGCCTCCGTCGCATATCACACCCGGACCCGGCACTTCGTGCAAGGAGGAGTATTCTCTCTGCAAGAGACCGCCTCGGGCATCTGTAATCTGAACTTTCCCGTTTATGACAGCCGCAAAGAGAAGGCCCAACACGCCGGCCGCACCAAAGCCGCCCCCTCCCATAGCGGAAGAAACTGGCTTACAGGCCGGCGCTGGCGCGGCCCTCTCTTATCGATTCCCCATCGTCGGGATTGGCGCCTCGGCTGGTGGCCTTGAAGCAGCGACGATCATGTTTAAGGAGCTTTCGCCGGTTCTGGGTATGGCTTATGTCCTGGTGCTTCACCTGGACCCCGCCCGGGAGAGCGCAGTCACCGAAATATTGGCTCGCGCGACCCGGATGCCCGTGCTGCAGGTGCAGGAGGGCATGCGAGTTGCGCCCGATCACGTCTATGTGATCCCGCCTAATTGCGAAATGACGATCGCGGAATGGGTGCTGCATCTGGGGAGACGTCAGGAGCGAAGGTCGTCCAATACAACGATCGATACTTTCCTGCGATCGCTGGCCATGGCGCACGGAAGCGATGCGATCGGCGTGATCCTTTCCGGAACCGCTTCGGACGGTACCCATGGTCTTGCAGTCATCAAAGGGGAAGCTGGAATCACCTTCGCCCAGGAGCCAACTTCAGCCAAATACGACGGCATGCCGGTGAGCGCGATTGCGTCCGGCTGTGTCGATTTCGTGATGACACCCGCGGGCATAGCGCAGGAGATCGCTCGTATCCGCCATCATCCTTATATCGCCGACGGGCACAAGCAAGAGCCGGAGCACTTAGGCGACGAGAGCGATCTGGATCTGGTCTTTCGCCTGCTGCGGCGGAAGACCAGGGTCGATTTTTCGGGATACAAATCGCCTACGATCGCGCGCCGTATCCAGCGCCGCATGGCGCTGCAAAAGATCGAGAAACTCAAAGATTACGGCGGTTTCCTGCAGCGCGAACCCCACGAGGTGACCGCCCTCTATCACGATCTTCTGATCAATGTGACCAGCTTCTTCCGCAATCCAGAGGCATTCGAGGCTCTTCAGCATGTGGTCTATCCGGCTATTCTGCAGGCGCGAACCTCCGCCTCGGCGCCGATCCGCATCTGGGTTCCGGGATGTTCGACCGGCGAAGAGACTTACTCGCACGCGATTTCTCTCGTAGAGTACCTGGGGGAAGAGCGGGCCGATATTCCGATCCAGGTCTTCGGCACAGACCTGAGCGAGAGCGCGATCCAGCGCGCCCGGGCAGCCGTCTACAAGGAAAACATCGAGGCGGATGTGACGCCGTTACGGCTGCGCCGGTTTTTTCACAAGACCGATGGCGGCTACCAGATTCGAAAGAGAATCCGGGATCTGTGCATTTTTTCCACGCAAAACGTCTTCAACGACCCGCCCTTTTCCCGCATGGATCTTCTCAGTTGCCGCAACGTGATGATTTACTTGAGCCAGTCCCTACAGAGAAGGGTTATACCGATTTTCCACTACGCGTTGAACCCCACCGGGTTCCTCATGCTGGGAAGTACCGAGGGACTGCTAGGGGCGGGTTCGGAGCTTTTCGAAATGACGGACAAAAAGCAAAAGATCTTTCGTAAGAGGTTGGTGTCGACACCGCTGGCCTCCGGCTTTTCTGTAGGCAGGCCTGAACCGGAACCGAGTGGGGGGCAAACATCGGCCTCATCCTCGAAGCCCACAGAAGCAATGAAGGTCCCGATGGAGTTGCAGCGAGAGGCGGACCGCCTGCTCTTGTCGAGGTATGTGCCGCCTGCAGTGCTGATTAACCATCAGCTTGAGATTCTCCAGACCAGGGGACATACGGCTTCGTTTTTGGAGCTGCCTGCGGGAAAGGCCAGCCTCAACCTGCTGAAGATGGCGCGGCCCGGGTTGCTGTTTGAGCTGCGAAGCGCGATCGAAGAAGCTCGCGACAAAGGCTTTGAGGCCATACGGCAGGACGTGCGTGTGGAAGAGGATGGAAAGAGCAAAACGGTCAGCGGTCCGGGTGATTCCCTTCAAGGTTTCCAGCCAGGATGCAGTACAGCTTCCTGATTATCTTCGAAAGTAGTTCAAGTGCGGAGAATCGGTTGCCAGCTCCTGGGATTTCGAATACCCCGGCGAGCTCGCTGGTGCTTGATCCCATCTTGCCCGAGGAACAGTCCGCGCTGGGCAGACAGATCATCCACTTGGGGCAGGAATTAGCGGCGACCCGAGAGTACCTGCAGTCAATTATCGAGTCGCAGGAAGGCACCAACGAGGAACTGCAGTCGGCCAATGAAGAGATTCAATCGGGCAACGAAGAGCTGCAGAGCACGAACGAGGAGCTACAAACTTCGAAAGAGGAATTGGAGTCGGCCAACGAGGAACTGCATACGGTCAACGAGGAGATGCAGCATCGCAACGAGCTCCTCACCCAACTGAACAATGACCTTACCAACCTGCTGTACAGCGTAAATCTGCCGATTGTTATGCTGAGTGCCGATCTGAGTGTTCGCCGTTTTACGCCTCAGGCGGCCGCGACGCTCGGTCTTAACTCCAACGATATCGGCCGCCCCATGCCGAGGTTAAGACTCAAAATCGACATGGGCGATTTGGAACAGAATCTGCTCGACGTCATCCAGCAGGTCCAGTCGAAACAATTCAGTGTCCAGGACAATGATGGGAAGTGGTGCATTATGCGCATCGTTCCCTACCGAACCATGGATAACCGAATCGACGGCGTTGTGCTCAGTGTGGTGACCGAACTCGGGCTTCCCCTCGCCCAGCCGGATGGAAGGGACGGAGCGGACGGACGAAAGGCAGTCAGCGCTCCCGCTCCTCTCAAGAAGGGGCGGAGCAAGACTTCTGGAGGATCACGGCGTAAGTGACGTTTCACGGAGCGGCTCTCTGGTAACAGACGTTTTCCTGCGCCCGGCAACCCCCTACCCATTGCAGGCCCTCTACATAATCATGTTGCAGCAGAGGCGACTCGCTATGAAGGAGATAGGTCCAGCACCCCCCCGCGCGACCCTCCAGGCGACGAGCGCACGCTTCGCCTGGAAACCGCCTTGCGCCGGTCGGAGAAGCTTGCCATGGCAGGCCGGCTCGCAGCTTCGGTGATGCACGAGATCAATAATCCTTCGCAGGCGATCGCCGACCTTGTCTACCTCATCGGGAAAGAGGCGGACCACCCGGAATTGGTCCGCGCCCGGGCTGTGCAGATAGAAGAACAACTGGTTCGGATACAGTACATCGCCCGGCAAACCCTTTCGTTTTTTCGAGATACGCCGCAGATCCAAGCAAAGGATCTGGTTCCTCTGGTGGACACGGCGTTGCGCTACCACTCCGCCCTGCTCGAAGAGAAGCGGATCCAGGTGCGGAAGGAGATGCCGGATATGCTAATCGGCTCGGTCTACCCGGGCGACTTTCTTCAGCTGGTTTCGAACCTGGTGCGCAACTCCGCCGAGGCGCTTCCCGTGGGCGGCGTGCTTTGCCTACGCCTCCGGGCATCGGGCACCAATGGCCGTCTGACCGTGGCGGACAACGGGCGCGGCATCCCGCGGCGTATACGGGCGAGGCTGTTTGAGGCCTTTCAAAGCGATAAAGCCGAAGCAGGCAACGGGCTTGGGCCTATGGATTTGCAAGACCATCGTGGAGAAACACGGGGGACAGATTCATTGGCGTAGCTCTACGGAAGGGAAAGGTCGTGGAACGACCTTTTCGGTCTCGATACCTTTGGGTGACCCGATCGATGAGGTCGGCCAGCAGAGTCCTGCTTTCGCTGCCGGGTGACGGGGCGATTACGGCTTGGCCAGAGCAGCGACCAGCCTGAGTAGATCGTCTACCCCCATGACCGGCTCGAGCAGTTCATCGAAAGAGCCCTGGAAGTTGTCGAGTATCGTTAAGACCAGTCAGGCGGAGCAGCTTATCCGAGGGCCGTTCCTTGCGAATGGCGACCGCCAGGAGCGCCAGTTCATAAAACTCGAGCGTGTGACAAAAGACCCAAACCCGGGCGCCTTCGGCGCTCTTGAGTTCTCGGGTTGCCTGGTCGGGAGTCATGGAGTGGACGGTAAGTCCCGCGGAACTAATCACCATGGCCCGCAGCCGCAAGAGTTCTTCGTCCCGGCCTATCTGAACTACGATGTTCAGTTTCTCTGCCGTGGAGCACGGAGGATCAATGGGGAGGGAAAACGGAATTACTCTTCCTGGTAGCATCGGCCACTCATTTCTTACTGCAGCTCTGTGCGCGCCTAGGTTAAAAAGGGAAGGTTGTTTGCCAGGCCCTCTAAAACGACGGGGGGTTGCCGCTTGAGAATCGATGCCCACAAGGCCGAGCCTACCGGAGGGTCCCGGCGGCGAAAAGCGTCAAATGACGCCATATGCTTCGTCTTAAAGGGCTTCCCAGGAGTTTTAGCCTATAACGGGAAACCTTAGCCGGGGGCCTGCTGCCTTCGTGCGCAATCTTCAACTCCTCTTCCGTAACAACTACTAGGCCGAAGAGCGGAGCCTGCGCTTGAAAGCTTCCCCTCGCCGTCGGTAAGCATGCCGACATCGTTTCCAGCGACTTGCCCGCTGCTTCTACTCCAATGAAACGCTCGCACAATGCGCAACGCAGACGAAGGAAAGGAAAGGGCCGGCTGATTGCCGGCCTCTGCTTTTCCCTACCCCTCCACAATTCGAGGGGTCAACGTCGTAGGTGGATACGCTGCTTAGAAAATCCTGGGATTGTAGCGGGAAGAGTCCGTCGGTTGCTGCGATTCTCCTTGGCCGACGGCAAGCGGAGGAAATCGCGAAAACCCGTTCCACTTTCCGCACAACTCTATACAGAGATGCCGCCTGATACGCAGTGGTGGCCTCAGCCTGGGAAGTTGTCGGCTAACGCATAATAGAAGCAGCGCCAACATGATAAGCAGCAACGGAGCAACCGGCCCCCCGCCAACAAATCTCGCGCCCTGCGCATGGGAAAGCTTTCTCGATCGCGCGCCGCTGGCTCTCGATCGCGCGCTGGCAGCAGCTTCACTGCAAGGCAAACGGATTCTGATTACCGGAGCAGGCGGCTGGATCGGTTCGGCTTTGACCCGCAGCATCGCCGAGTTTGCGCCGAGGCAGTTGGTGTTGTTGGAAGCTGCGGAGCGGAATCTTTATGAGATCGATACGGCCCTGCGGCAACTACCCTGCCCCATCGAGCATGTGTCCGTCCTGGGCAGCGTCTCTCAGCCGGCCCTGCTGGCTGAAATGTTCAGTCGTTACCGTCCCCAGATCGTTTATCACGCAGCCGCTTTCAAGCATGTTCCCCTGATGGAGCAGAATCCCTTCGCAGCGATCGAGAACAATTCGATCGGCACGCACCTGCTGGTGGAGGCTGCCACCGCCAACGCTGAGACTGAGCAGTTGATTCTACTGTCCACCGACAAGGCCGTTGACCCGGTCAGCATCATGGGGGCGTCGAAGAGGATAGGCGAGCTGGTTATGCTGGCGCCACGCACTGCGTCCGTCGCGGATGAAGGCAGTACGCCTGGGCAATGTGCTCGGTTCGGAAGGCAGTATCGTTCCTCTCTTCTTAAAGCAAATACTCTCCGGTCAGCCGGTAACAGTTACGCACCCCGAGGTTCGACGCTACTTCCTCACCACTGATGATGCGGTAATCCTACTGCTGCACGCGGCTTCGGCGGAGACTCCGCGAGGCATACTCGTGCCTGAGTTGGGGGAACCCGTGCGGTGGAATCGCTGGCGCAGCATTTGATAGGACCGCCCTGGCCAGGTACCGATTGTCTTTACCCAGCTGCGGCCAGGCGACAAGATGTGTGAAGCTCTGCTCTCTGACCGCGAATCGTACGTCGTCCAGGCAGATGTCAACCGGCCGCTGCGAGAGGTCAAAAGTCCCTGCCTGCCTGAAGCCGTTCTGAATGAGATTCTGCGACAACTCCAGCAGGCCTGCCGGGAACGCTCCGTGGAACAGCTGTTGACAGCGGTTTTGCGCGCCGTGCCCGAGTATCAGCCGAGCGCAGTTGTACAAGCGGCGGCCGTGGAAACGGCATGAAGCGAACGATTGCCGTAGTGACCAGCTCCCGCGCCGACTACAGCCACCTCTATTGGCCCTTGCACGATCTGGCGCGGCACGAAGATGTCGACCTGAAGCTGATTGTGTTGGGCGCACATCTCTCGCCCCAGTTCGGGGAGACGGTGAAAGAGATCGAGAAGGATGGGTTGCCCATTGCCGCACGGCTCGAGTGTCTGCTCAGTTCGGATACCGACGTTGGCATGGCGAAGACACTGGGCGTAGCCGTGCTTGCCCTGGCCGACCTGTCTGGGGCAGATGCGGCCCGATCTGCTGCTGCTGATCGCGGACCGCTATGAGATGCTCGCCCCCGCGGCGGTAGCTCTCACGCTGCGTATTCCCATCGCACATATTGAAGGCGGCGAGATCAGCGAGGGAGCCATCGACGATGCAGTGAGAAACGCGCTTACCAAAATGAGCCACATCCACTTCACTTCGACCGAAGGGGCGCGGGCCCGCGTGATCGCAATGGGCGAGGAGCCGTGGAGAGTCCATCGCGCCGGCGCTCCCTCGCTCGACCATCTTCGCCGCAGCCGCTTGCTCGACGTCCACGCAGCTTGAGCAACGACTCGACCTCGATCTGCAACGCCCTACCATCGTGGTCGCGTATCATCCGGTGACCATCATGCGGGATACAACGCAGGAGGCCGATTCCCTCTTTGCTGCCCTGCGAGAAGTGGACGCGCAAATACTCTTCTGCTACCCCAACGCCGATGCGGGCAGTCATGCGCTGATGCAGCGGACACGGGCCTTCCTCTCCACCCGCAGCGACGCCAGGGTCTACGTCAATCTGGACTCGGTGACTTACTGGAGCCTGCTTCGCCAGGTTGCCCTGCTCATCGGTAACTCCAGCAGTGGCATTATGGAGGCTGCATCGTTTGCTTTGCCGGTGGTGAATGTGGGTTTCCGGCAGAAGGGCCGCGAACGGGCCCGCAATGTTCTGGATGCCGAGCCGGAGACGAAGGCCATCCTCACAAAAATTGCCCAGGCCATGAGCCCAGGGTTTCGCGAGTCGCTCGCGGGCATGACCAATCCTTATGGGGACGGGCATGCATCGGAGAAGATCGTGCAGGTGCTCACGACAGTTCACCTCTCTGAAGAGTTGATCGTGAAACGCGCGGACACGATTCCATGAAGATACCCTTGTCCGCCCCCGATATCACTGAGACGGAAATCGAAGCAGTGGTGGCCGTGTTGCGCACTCCACGGCTCAGCCTCGGCCCGGTGAGCGAGCAATTCGAGGCGGCGGTCGCGGACTTCGTTTCCGTGCCCCACGCGGTGGCGGTCAGCTCCGGAACAGCGGGCTGCATCTTTGCATGCGCGCGCTGGGCATCGGAGATGGGGATGAGGTCATCGTTCCCTCGTTCGCTTTCATCGCTGCCGCGAATGCCATTCGTTATGAACGTGCAACCCCGGTCTTTGCCGATATCGATCCGGCCACGCTGAATATCGACCCGCAGAGGATGGAAGAGGCCATCACGCCCAGGACGCGAGCCATCATGGTCGTCCACAACTTTGGGGTTCCCGCGGATATTTCGAGCATCCTCGAGATTGCCGAAAGGCACGGGCTGTTGGTGATTGAGGATGCCTGCGAGGCAATCGGGGCAGAGCACCGCGGCCGTAAGGCCGGCTCCATGGGGCATGCCGGTGTCTTCGCCTTTTACCCCAACAAGCAGATCACCACCGGCGAGGGCGGCGTGGTGGTCACGCGAGATGAGGCGCTCGCCCGGCGCATCCGGGCTCTGCGCAACCAGGGACGGTATGAAACCGACGACTGGTTTCAACATACCGAGCTGGGCTATAACTATCGCATTTCCGAGATCAATTGCGCTTTAGGGCTGGCGCAGATGTCGAGACTGGAAGAGATCCTGCAGAAGCGCGAGGCTGTCGCGGCGGCGTATCACCAGCGGCTCTGCCGTTATCAGGAGCTTACTCTTCCACCACTTTCGGTCCCTGATGGCCGCATCAGTTGGTTTGTCTACGTCGTGCGCCTCAATGACAGCTCTCGCCGGAAGCCGGGATGCAGTGATGCGTGGATTGGCCGCCGCCGGCATCGCCTCCGGACGGTATTTCGCTCCCATTCATTTACAGCCCAGCTATGCTGCATGGCGAAATTCCGCAAACCTGCCGGTTACTGAGGCCGAGGCTTCACGCACCATTGCGCTCCCCTTCTTCAACAACATCGAAGCCGGAGCAATGGATACGGTTTGCAAACACCCTGGGCTGTCTACTGTTACCGTATCAAGCTCATTGAGCTGATTTGCGGCTCTGCTAAAGCGAATTGAATCTGCCATTTCCAACCCAAGCGCCGTGTTCTATAGTCGAGCATGGATTCTTTAATGCATTTTTGCTAATACTGTGTTCCGGTGGGCTCACTTATGTGCGGCCATTCTTTGGCGAAATGGCCGCGTCGAGTTCAGCTTCCTGGTCTACACCATTAGCAAAAATGTTTCGCGATCATGCGATCGCAGCCGGAGCAGAATGCGTCTCCAAGCCGTAGCTTCATCGTCTCGCAGCGCCCTATCGGGCCTGGTACTCTTGACCGCACTTCTTACCGCCGCAACTGCTGGTAGTGCGGACGTTACCCCGTCCAAGCAGGCGGAAGCAGCAAAGCTGAACAACTTTGGCACTGCCCTGATGAATCAGCAGCTGCTGGATAAAGCGCAGGCAAAATTCGCTGACGCCTACAAGCTTGACCCTTCGCTGGTCCATGCCGAGGTGAACCGCGGCATCGCGCTGATCTACCTGCAGAAAATGCCGGAAGCCAAGCAGGCGCTCGAACAAGCAGCGGCCCAGGATCCCAAGGATCCTCACATCTGGTATGCGCTGGGCATTTTGTACCGCATCGAAGCGGACTATCCAAAGTCCCTGGAAAGCTTTCAAAAAGCAGCGGCCCTTGATCCGGACGACGCGGACACGCACTACTTCCTGGGTTCCGTCTATCTCGAATTGCATCAACCGGAGCAGGCTCTGACCGAATTCCAAACGGCTTTGCGGCTGAACCCCATTCATGCATCGGCTCAGTTTGGCTTGGCCAAAGCGCTACAGCGCGTGGGCCGGCGAGATGAGTCCACCATTGCCTTTAAGCGCTTCGAAACGCTGAACCAGGAGAAGATCGGATTCCCACTGGCACACACCTACGGGGATGAAGGCCATTACTCGCTGGTACAAGATGCGCTGACCGTAAACCCACAAGTGGGTCCAATGATTCCGGTCACCTTTACTGCGCAGACGATCGACCACGTAGCCGCTGCGGCGGCTAAGCCAGGCGATCGCCCGCAGGGCGGAGCGTGCCTGGTTGCTCCGGCGGGCGAACAGTCATATCTGCTGGTGATGGCGTCGGGTGCAGAGGCGATCCGGACCTATGCCCAGTCGGGGGGCGGAAGTTTTGCCTTGGTGCCCAGCGCGCAGACCGGCCTGGTGGCGAGCGGTACCGGCGTGGCCTGCACTGTCGGCGATTTCGACGGCGACGGTCTGCCGGATGTCGCCGTGGCCATGAGCGATCGCGTGCTACTGTTCAAAAACCATGGCGGTGGCAAATTTACCGATGTGACCGCGGCTACCGGCGTGCAACCGGCCAACCAGCCTGCCGGCATCACCTTCGTCGATTACGACCACGACGGCGACCTGGATCTTTTTGTGACCGGCCAACCCTCTGCGGCGGGAGCAAAGCCCAACGTTCTGTGGCGCAACAACGGCAACGGCACTTTTACCAACTGGACGGAGGAAGCGGGCCTTGGAGGCGAAGGCACAACCGTGGCCGCGACCCTGTCTGACCTCAACAACGATCGCGCGGTCGATCTGCTGGTCACCGGTTCCGGCCAGGCGCCTACGTTCTTTGCCAACCCTCGCGAGGGACACTTCAAGTCTTCACCGCTCTTCGCCGACGCCGGCCTTTCCCCAACGATGGGAGCGGTAGTGCTCGACTTCAACAAGGATGGGTGGATGGATGTAGCCCTCACCCACTCCGGCAGCCCGGGCATCTCGCTGTGGCGTAACGTGCAGGGCAAGCGCTTTGAGCGCGTCCCTTTACCGGTACAGAATGTGACCGCGGGTTGGGGTCTGACAGCCATCGACCTCGACAACGATGGATGGCTCGACCTGGTGGCCGCAGTGGAAACTCCGCATGGACCGGAGTTGCGTGCATTGCGGAACCGGGGTTCCGCGGGCTTTGAGGATGTGACCGCGCAAGTGAAGCTCGACCAGGTGAAGCTGGTTCAACCGCGCGCCCTGATTGCCGCCGATGTGGACGGAGACGGCGCAGCCGATCTGATCGTCACCCAGCCAAACGGAGACCCCTTGCTCCTACACAACCAGGGCGGCAACCGAAATCACTCTGTGCTGATTTCAATGAAGGGTGTTGCCGATAACAAATCAGCGATCGGCGCCAAGGTAGAGGTCTTCGCCGATGGCGTCTGGCAGAAGTTCGAGATCGCTGGAGCCTCCGGTTATCTCAGCCAGGGAGCGCAGCAGCTTCTGGCCGGCATTGGCAGTGCGGAACACGCTGACATGGTGCGGATTCTCTGGCCCACCGGAGTTCCTCAAGACGAAACAGAGGTGGCCACGAAGACCTCTCTCGCCATCACCGAGCTGGACCGCCGGGGAAGTTCCTGCCCCACTCTGTTTGCCTGGAACGGAAAGAAGTACGAATTCATCTCCGACGTGATCGGCGCCGCAGTGGTCGGCCACTGGGTTTCGCCCACAGCAAAAAACAATGCCGATCCGGATGAATGGATCAAGGTTGAAGGTTCGCAGCTTCGCCCGCGCGGAGGATATCTCAGCCTGCGTTTTGGTGAGCCGATGGAAGAGGTCAACTATCTTGACCAGGTTCGCCTGATAGCTGTCGATCATCCTGCGGCCACCGAGGTATATCCCGACGAGCGCTTTCTCAACGAAGCTCCTTTTGCTGACGGCCGCGCGGTGTTGAGCGCTAACGCCCGTCCGGTTGCCGGAGCATGGGATGACAAGGGCCGCGACGTAAGCGCACTGCTGCGCACCCGCGATCACCAGTACGTGCGCGACTTTTCCAACCTGCCTTTTGCCGGCTTTGCCAACCAGCACACGCTCACGCTCGATGTGGGAGAGTGGACCTCCGCCAATCCGCTGCGGTTGCTGTTGCACGGCTTCATCGAGTATTTTTCGGCGAGTTCCATGTATGCCGCGTGGCAGTCGAACCTTCAGCCAATGCCGCCCTACGTGGAAGCACAGTTGCCCGACGGCAGCTGGAAGCGGGTCATCAACGAGATGGGCTTCCCTGCAGGACTGCCGCGCACCATCGTGGTAGATCTCACGGGCAAACTTCCACCGGGTACGCGCCGCATCCGGCTCACCACAAATTTACAGATCTACTGGGACCAGGCGTTGATCGACAACGGGCCGGAGGCGCCGCAGAGCATACGCCAGACCGAGCTGCCGTTGGCCTCTGCGCAGCTTGCCTTTCGCGGCTACCCGGAGCAGGTCGATGGCAAGACCCCGGGCGATCTCACGTACAACTATCAGCACATCAGCCAGACCGGGCCCTTTACCCGCTCTCGCGGTAGCTATACCCGCTACGGAGAAGTCGCGCCCTTGCTCAAGTCAGTCGACGAATCCTTTGTGATCTTCGGCAGCGGTGAGGATATCGACGTGGAATTCAGCACCGCTTCCCTGCCCCCGCTGGCGCCGGGCTGGAAGCGTGACTACTTCTTCTATGCCAACGGCTTCGTCAAAGATATGGACTTCTACGAGGCCAGTCCCTTCACCGTTGCCGACATGCCGTTCCACGGTATGAGCACCTATCCTTATCCCGCAAGCGAGCATTATCCGCAGGATGAACAGCGCATGCAATATGAGATGGAGTGGAACGACCGCTTCGACTCCGGCCGCGGGGTGCAGCAATATGCATTTCACTACGAGCCGCGCGTGATGCTGCCGCCGGTGGTCAAACCGGCGCAGTGAACGGCCTCACGGTCATGCCCGCGGTCGGGCTTCTGTCCATGCTCAGGCGGGGACAAATCTCTCCGCTGGAGTTGGCCGGCGAATACATCCAGCAGATCGAACGCTTAAATCCCCAGCTGAATGCCCTGGTCGATTTTGACGCCGACCGGGTGCGTGCACAGGCCCGCGCGTTGGAGAACTCCAGCGGCCCTCGTGGCCCTCTTTTTGGGTTGCCGATGACCGTCAAGTCTTCGATCGCGACCGCCGGATATCGATGTGAAATCGGTAGCTTGCTATACCGTGGCGATGTTCCCCATGAAAACGCAACCGTGGTGGATCGCATGAAGCAGGCGGGCGCGTTGATCCTGGGAACGACCAATTGTCCTGAGTTTCTGATGGCCTACGAAACCGACAATCGGCTGTACGGGCGTACAGCGAATCCGTGGGATGTGGAGCGAACCGCCGGCGGATCGAGCGGCGGCGAATCGGCGGCCATTGCCGCCGGCCTTTCCGCGTGTGGACTGGGCAGCGATGGCGGAGGCTCGGTGCGCGAGCCGGCTCACTTTACCGGAATATGCTCGCTCAAGCCCACGCCAGGCCGTGTCCCCGCGCGCGGTCACCTGCCACCATGCGATGGGCCCTTTTCCATCCTGGGCGCGATTGGGCCCATGGCGCGTACGATCCGCGACCTTACGCTGCTCTTCATCACTCTCTCCGGGCAGGACGCTCGGGATCCTGTGAGCCCGCCGGTCAGCCTCAGGAACGAGTCGTTGGAAGACCTGCGGCGCGTTCCCATCGGTTTCTTTGAGGACGATGGTCACACCCCGGTTACGCCGGAAACTCGCCAGGCGGTGCAGGATGCAGCGCGGACGCTCGAAAGTCAGGGCTTCAACGTCCGGCCGTTTCGCCCCCGCGCGCTGGAGGAGGCACGGCACTTGTGGTGGCAGTTTTTTGTCCGCGGCGGCGCCATGCTGCTCGACCCTCTGGTAGAGCGGCGGCATGCGGAGCTGAGTCCAACGTTTCTTGACTTCCTGTCGATCGCGCACAGCGAGCCGCCATTATCCGGGCAAGAACTGCTCACCTCATGGATGGATTGTGATCATGTACGCCGTAAGCTGCTGGCGGAGATGGAGAGGTTTCCGATTCTTCTGTGTCCTGTCTGCGCGATTCCCGCCTTTCGCCATGGGGAACGTGAATGGGAAGTAGAAGGGCAGCAAGTGAAGTATTTAGACGCCATGCGCTACACGCAGTGGTTCAATTTGCTGGGCGCACCCGCCGCGGTTGTGCCGGTAGGTTGGTCGCCCGAGGGCCTGCCGATTGGCGTGCAGATCGCAGGGCGTCCCTTCGAAGATGAACGGGTGCTTGGCATCGCAGCCGCGGTAGAGGCGAACTACGGGTATAAACCACCACCGCTAAGTGTTGTCTAACAGGCGATCGCATTGACGACTTCACATATTGTGAAGTACACTTGTAAGTGTATATCGTTACCCGAAGGCATCTGAGCGAGGCCATTGATCGCTATCCGGAAGCGGCAAACGAAATCAAAGCGTGGGCGACGATAGTCGCAGCTGTTCGGTGGCACAACTTTCCGGAAGTGCGTAGCGTGTTTACGGATGCTGATTATGTTGATGGGTACGTGGTCTTCAACATCCGGCAAAATCGATACCGGCTTATCACCGTCATTCACTATGCAAAGACGATAGAAAGTAGGCAAACCGCAGGGCACGTCTACATCCGATCGTTTCTGACGCACAGGGAATATGACAATCCCAGAAACTGGGATAGGAAGTTTGGGAACAAATGAGGAAGGTTCTCGCAAACCCGGCGGAAATGATTGCCCAGGGCGCTCCGCGCCTCATCCGCAATGATCTTGAGCTTGCAGCCTATACGGAGGCTCTCTACGAGCTAACCGCCTTGCAGAAACCCTCTCGCTCCGAAGCGGAAGCAATCGAACTGTTGACCCTTCTGGTGGAGCGCTATGAGCAGGAACACTACTCTGTCCCGGCTGCGGACGCTGTTTCAGTCGTACGCTTCCTCATTGAGCAGCAGGGCCTTTCACAGCGCGATTTGATCCCGCAATTCGGATCGGAGAGCGCAGTTTCGATGTTCCTGGCTGGGCAACGAAAGCTGACGCTGGATCAGGTGCGAAAATTGAGTGCCCGGTTCAAGCTTCCATCTGATGTTTTCATTGCCAGAGAATAAATCGACGGTAAAGTTTCTTAGCCAATCCTAGGTACTCAGGTGGTGGCGAACATCGGCTCCGCGGACCCAGAAGATGACGTCTTCCGCGATGTTGGTCGCGTGGTCGGCAACCCGCTCCAGGTTGCGAGCAATCATCAGCGCGTGCAGTGCCTGGGGAGTGTAGTGGGGCTGCTCTTTGATCAGATTGGAAAGAGCAAAAAAGGCAGTGTCGTTGATTTTGTCCACGTTGTCGTCCATGGTCAATACAGAGGTGGCCAGCTCCGCATCGGCCTCGATAAAGGCTTGCAGGGCTTTACGAACCATGGCTGAGGCGAGCGAGGCCATGCGCGGAATGTCCACCGGGAGATCCACTACGGGGAAGGCCTGAAGGTCCCGCACCCGATCGCTGATGCTGACCGCCTGATCACCCACGCGCTCCAGATCTGCGTTGATCTTGATGACCGCCAGAATGAAGCGCAGATCGATCGCCATCGGCTGCTCCATGGCAAGCAGATCGAGCGCCATCTGATCGATCTCGCGCTCGAAGCTGTTGATCGAAATCTCGCTGCGGACCACCAGGTCGCAAAGGGAAAGGTCGCGTACGCGGTAGGCCTCAACGGCTCGCTGGATCGCCTGCTCCGCCATGCCCGCCATCACCAGAAGCCGCTCTTTCAGGTCGTCGAGTTTCCGATGAAATCGAATCCGCATCATCCGAACCTACCCGTGATGTAATCCTCAGTCCGCTTATCGGTGGGATTGGTAAAGATTTTATGGGTCGCGTCGAATTCCACCAGCTTTCCATTGAGGAAAAAGCCGGTATTCTCCGCCACCCGCGCTGCTTGCTGCATGTTGTGGGTCACGATCACGATGGTGTACTGCGACTTGAGCTGAAAGATAAGATCTTCAATCTTCGCCGTGGAGACCGGATCCAGCGCCGAGGCCGGCTCGTCCATCAGCATGACCTCCGGATCCACAGCCAGCGCGCGGGCAATGCAGAGACGTTGCTGCTGGCCGCCGGAGAGGCTGGCGCCCGACTTCTTCTTGAGATCGTTCTTCACTTCGTCCCAAAGAGCGGCCTGTTGCAGCGAGCGCTCGACCACTTCGTCGAGAATCTTTCGGTTTCGGAATCCATTGAGGCGAAGACCCGACGCCACATTGTCGTAAATCGACATGGTGGGAAACGGGTTCGGCCTCTGAAAGACCATCCCGATCCGGCGGCGAATCTCCACCGGCGAGGCTTGGGCGTAGATGTCAGTCGGACCAACGCGCACCGTGCCGGTGACGCGACCAATCGGATTGGTCTCGTGCATACGGTTCAGGCAGCGCACGAACGTAGACTTGCCGCAGCCGGAGGGACCGATCAGAGCCGTGGCGTGGTTCGCCGGAATCCGCAGGCTGATGCTCTGAAGAGTGTGGTTGGCGCCGTACCACGCATTCAGATCAGATACTTCGATTGCTACGCCCACTAACTTGCCCCTTTCAGAACTCCGCGACCGGCCACATAGCGGACGAGCGCGACCGACACAACGATGAGCACGATCAGCACCAGGGCGCCGGCCCATGCCAGACGATGCCATTCGTCGTACGGAGAAATCGCATAGACGAAAATCTGTAACGGAAGCGCTGCGATCGGTTGATTGACACTGGTGCTCCAGAACTGGTTCCCGAAAGCGGTAAAGAGCAGCGGCGCTGTCTCACCCGCGACCCGGGCGAAGGCCAACATGCAGCCGGTAATGACGCCGGGCGACGCGGTGCGCAGCGTAATGGAAAGAACCGAACGCCAGTTCGGGACACCCAGTCCGAGGGCGGCCTCGCGCACATTGAGAGGCACCATCAGCAGCATCTCTTCGGTCGTGCGCGTGATGGTCGGAATCATCATGATGCCCAGCGCCACGCCGCCGGAAAACGCGGAGAAATGCTTTTGCGGCACGACGATAAGGGTGTAAACCGCGATGCCCATAACGATCGAAGGCACGCCGTTCAGCACGTCGGCGGTAAACCTGACCATGTTGGCCAAACGCTTGTTGCGGCCAAACTCCGCAATGTAGATGCCGCCGGCGATGCCGATGGGCACGCCCATGAGGCTGGCGATCGCCAACAAGACACCCGACCCAACGATGGAATTGGCCATTCCGCCGCCAACCTCACCCACAGGCTTGGGTATCTGGGTAAAGAAAGCCAGATTGAGGGAACTGGCGCCCTTGTAGAGCAGATAGCCAAAAATGGCGATCAGCGGCGCCATGACCACGATGGTGGCGCCCACGGCAGCAACGGTGGCCAGGTGATTGGCAAAGACCCGCCATAGCCGGTTGGAGGTTCCGGCGCGTAGCGGCGGTATGGCGACGTTGGAAGCCATTCGCTAAGTACCTCTGACCGGCGCGCCCCGGGTTACCGCCCAAACCAGTACCCGGGCCAGGGCATTCACAATGATGGTGACGATAAACAGCGCCAGCCCGATTTCGATCAGGGCGCTTCAGGTAGAGTTCGTCCGAGGCTTCGGTGAACTCATTGGCGATAACGCTGGCCATGCTGTAGCCCGGAGCCAGCAAAGAGCGCGCAATTTCCGGCCGGTTGCCGATGACCATGGTGACCGCCATGGTTTCGCCCAGGGCGCGGCCCAGGCCGAGAATGACTGCTCCGACGATGCCGATGCGCGCGTTGCGCAACACGCCCATGCGGATCATCTCCCAGCGCGTAGCTCCCAGGGCCAGCACCGCCTCCCGCTGGGTGTAGGGAACAGCCGACATGACCTCCCGGGTAAGCGACGAGATGATGGGGAGAATCATGATGGAGAGAATCACGCCGGCTGCGAGCATCCCGATGCCGTAGTTGGGGCCGGCAAAAATCCCCGACCAACCCAGGGTCTTGATGAGGAACGGATTCACATACTGGCGCAGCAGTGGAATCAGAACGAAAACCGCCCACAGACCATAAACCACGCTGGGAATCGCCGCCAACAATTCGGTAAAGAAGGCCAGGAAACCGCGCAGCCAGGCGGGGCACATCTCGGTGAGGAAGATGGCAACACCGACCGCCAGGGGTACGGCGATAATGAGCGACAGAATCGAAGAGACCACGGTGCCGTAGATAAACGGCAATGCGCCGAAGTTGCCGTTGACCGGATCCCAGGCGGACCCGAAGAAGAACGACATTCCGAATTTTGAAATGGTGAGCTTCGAGCCCGAAATGAGCTCGACCAGGATCAACAGAACAATGGCGAAGATGCTGAGCGCACACAGCAACATGAGGAAGCTGAAGGTGCGATCGGCAAGCGAGGAACTGCCGCAGTTGAGAAGATACGTGCGGACGGGAGAGGGCGAAGGCTCAGCGCTTGGAGACGCACCGCTTTCTGTTCGCTGGGTCACGTCAGCCTGGCCAGCCACTCGCGGCACCTGAGTCTCTGGTTTCACCACTCATACCGTAGCGGGGTTTAGTGAATTTGAGGTTAAACCAGCGCACGCACAAACCTTTGAAATGAAAAAGATTATGGTGCGCTGGCTTCATGGGATGAAGTCGCTGCCGGGCCAGAATAACATCACTGCTTTACTTGAGCGTGTTGATCGTGGCACTGACCTTCTGCGCTACCGAAGCAGGAAGCGGAGCGTAGTAGAGTGAGCTGGCCTCGTTCTGATGCTGCAGCATCCACTTGAGAAAATCGATCAGCACCTTGCCGTTGGCGGGGTCCTTGGCCGGGTTTGGAATCAGAAGCCAGGTGAAACTGGAGATGGGATAGGCAATTCCCAGGCGCATTGGTAATGGAGACACGGTAATCGGCGGGCATGTTCTTGACGCTCGCAGCCGCTTCCGACACTCCCTCTATGGACGCCTTGACCCAGCTTCCACCCGCGGTCTTTACATAGGCAAAGGGGATCTTGTTCTGCAGAGCGTAAATGAGTTCGACGTACCCGATCGCGCCCGGCGATTGGCGAACAAAGCCGGCAACGCCTTCGTTGCCCTTGGCGCCGATTCCTCTCGGCCAGCTCGGCGACGCGCCTTTGCCGGGACCGCCTGCCCAGTCTTTGCTGACCTTGGACAGATAGTCGGTGAAGATAAAAGTGGTGCCGCTTCCGTCAGAACGGTGGACGACAAAAATATCCTGCGAGGGTAGCTTGACTCCCGGATTGTCCTTGGCTATGCGTGCGTCGTCCCACTTGGAGATCTTGCCCAGATAGATATCAGCCATCACGTCAGGCCCTATGCGCAGGTCATTGACGCCGTCCAGGTTGAAGATCGGCACCACCGCGCCCGAGCACGGTGGGAATGGCCTGAATCTTGACCTTGGAGGCGGCCAGCTGTTCGTCCGTCAAAGTGACGTCGCTGGCGCCAAAATCGACCGTTCCGGCCGTGACCTGGCGAATGCCCCCGCCGCTGCCGATCGGCTGATAGTTGATCTGAGACCCCGGGGTGGGAGGCACTGTACTCACTAAACCACTTGGAATAAATCGGATTGGGAAGGTCGCTCCCGCTCCATTGAGCTTTTGCGCGTGGCCCACGCACACCGTTGCGCTCATGGCCGCGGCCAACAACCAAATTGTCTTTCTCACGTTCCACCTCAGGAAATTATCCTGATTCTCAGTTGTGTCTGTGAATGAGTCTTTACAGGACCGTGAATATGGCGAGAAAAGCCTCCTCAGCGAGGGCCACAAACATTTATTTTTCAACAGTTTGCGTAGATACCAGCCGGAGCTGGTCCCGGCGCCGGCGGGGTGGCGCGCGCTGGGGGCAACGGACGGCAGGCGAAAGAGAAAAGTCGCACCAAACCCAAGTTCGCTCTCACAGCGAATGTGGCCGCCGTGCGCCTGGACGATGTGCTTGGCAATCGCCAGTCCCAGCCCAGTCCCGCCGGATTCACGCGAGCGGGCTTTATCGACCCGGTAGAAGCGCTCAAAGATACGCGGCAAGTGCTCATATGCGATGCCGGGCCCGAAGTCCTGCACGTAGAATTCGACCATCGCCTCCTGCTTGCGCGCCCCCACCCGTACGCGGCCTCCTGCTTTGCCATATTTCATCGCATTCTCGACCAGGTTTCCGAAGACCTGGCTCAGTGCGTCGAGATCGGCCATCACCGGTTCATCGGTGGTCTCGCCCACTTCGAGGACCGCCGCTGAATCGAGCGCCAGCCCCGCCAGCGAGCCGACAGCTTCTTCCACCAGCCGCCCAGCCTGAATCTTTTGCAGACGCAGCTTGTAGTCGCCGGATTCCACGCTGGCCAGGGCCAGCAGGTCTTCCGTCAGGCGGTTCATGCGCGCCGCGTTCTTGAGAATGATCTGCAGGAACTCGCGCGCCTGATCGCTGAGGCCGGGGTCATCGAGCAGGGTCTCCACGTATCCCGTGATGCAGGTAAGCGGAGTGCGCAATTCGTGGGACACATTGGCCACAAAGTCCCTGCGGGTAGTTTCAGAGCGCTCGATCTCAGAGACGTCGTGCAACACGGCGACCGCGCCCCCGCCGGGCATGGGAGCGGCGTTGACCTCAAAGATTTTGCCCGGGGAAACGGAGGTGGCACGGCGCCGGCTGGCTTGGCGTTGGGTGAGGGCCGCGCCCACCGCGGAGAGAACCTCGGGATCGCGAACGGAATGAACCAGGGCGCGGCCCTCCTGAACCGGACTCAGGGCGATCCGCTGCATGACGGCATTGCACCAACTCACCTGTCCCTGCGGGTTGATGGCAATGACCGCTTCCTGCATGCTGTCCAGCAGCGCCGTCAGCTCGCTGCGGCTGCTCTCCAGGGCATGAAAGCTGTGCTCCAGCCGGCTGGCGGTGACGTCCAGCGCATGGGCGACGGCGGAGATCTCATCCAGATTGCCCTCTTCCACGCGCGCCGAAAGGTCGCCGGCGGCGATGCGGTTGGCGAAGACCACGATGCGGGCCAGGCGCTTGGCGGCCCGCTGCGCCAGCCATGCCGCCAGCAGCGTCGCCACCACCAGGGAGAGCAGCGAAGCCAGCACAATACCCCGGCGCAATACGTGCACGGCTGCAGGAACGCCGATAAAGGGGTAGGCCAAACGCACCACCAGCGGGCCGGCGGGAACGGCAACGTACAGCGTGCGCCCGCGCTGGGCGCGGCCCAGGGGCTGATGTTGATCAATGACAGCGGCGATCTCGGGGAGCGGATTGTCCGCTGCCGGATCGTCTTGGGAGGAGGCAACTACCTGGCCCTGGGCATTGAAGATGGCGACTTCCGCCCCGGTGGCGGTGGCATCCACGCGGGCGATCCGCTGCAAAGATTGAGCATCGAGAGATGCAGGACCGGAGGCGCTTATATGCGCCGCCAGCAGGCGGGCTTCGCCTACCAGGGACTCCTCTGCCTGTGCGCGCAGCGACTGCTCCATGACTTGGCGCAGAGAGAAGTCGAGCACCACCATGCCCAGGAAGAGCACCACCACGAAAGAGAAGAACAGCTTGCTGAAGACCCTGCCCGTCACGAGGCTATCCTCTTCAGATCCGGAACCTAGGAAGCTGACTTGCGTGGTTCCTCCGCCAGCCGGGGGACCTCGAAACGATAGCCCGCGCCACGGACGGTCTTGAGATATCGGGGGCTCTCGGGATCAGTCTCGATTTTCTCACGTATGCGCCGCACATAGACGTCCACGGAGCGTGGGGTCACAAAGCGGGCATCGCCCCAGACCGCGTCGAGCAGGTGATCGCGGCTGAAGACGCGGCCTGGATGCCGGGCAAGGTAGTCGAGCAATCGAAATTCGGTCGCGGTGGTGGTGGTGAGCTCTCCTCGCACCTTCAATTGCATGGCGCTGGCGTCGATGACCACTTCCTCGAAGCTGATGATGGAGGGCGCCGTAGGCCGTTCAAAGCGGCGCAGCACAGCCTTGACCCTGGCGATCAGTTCCCGGGTGGCAAAGGGTTTGGTGATGTAGTCGTCGGCGCCCAGTTCCAAGCCCAGGACGCGATCGTTTTCCCCCGCCCGGGCGGTGAGAAAGATGATCGGAATGGTGCTCAGAGCGGGATTGCTGCGCAGACGGCGGCACACATCGAGGCCGTCTCCGCCAGGAACCATGATGTCCAAAAGGAAAAGCACGGGCGCCTGGCGCTCGGCGTCGGGGACGAGGTTTGCCGGGGTGCTGTAGACACGTACACCAAAACCTGCGGCTTCCAGATGATGCTGTACCAAACGGGAAATATCCGGATCATCTTCGAGGACGCATACGGTTTGACTCAACTCGATCTCCCTCAGCTTCGTGCCGCACAGGATACGCCCACTTAAGTGGCAGGTCAGAACGCTCTGCGCGGATGCGTTTAGCGTAACCTAATCGGATAGGGGGAATGCAAAACTACGGTGAATCCTTGTCTATTTGGCAAAAATCCCGGTATCCCCCGAATTTCCTGTCAATAGCAAGTTTCATATATGGCACTCACCGGCTGCGTTGTGGCAGTTATAGAGTAGATCTTTGCCGAGGACGGTAACCGTGTCGCGTCCAGTCATCTTGTGTATCGACGATGAAGATCTCGGCCTTGAGATCCGGAAGATGGTTCTGGAGCGCGAGGGCTTCTCTGTTCTGACGGCAAAGGACGGGGTGTCCGGTTTATCGCTCTTCGATACCGAGGAGATCGACGCAGTGATCGTGGATTACGCCATGCCGGGCATGGACGGGGGTCAGGTAGCCGCCATCCTGCGCAAGCGAAAGCCCAGACATACCGATCCTGATGCTTTCGGCGTATGTGGCCCTTCCCGAAGAGGTGATGCGGGTGGTGAGTGTCTCCGCAACCAAAGGGGATGGCGCGTTCACCCTGGTCGAAAAGCTGAAGGACATGTTGCAGACGAACGCTCCCGATGGACGAGGCGGCTCCCGGTGAATCTTCATCAGTTCCGGCAAATCCTGGTTACTACGGTACTGTTGCCCTTGGTCCTGCTTCTGCTCCTGGCCCTGGTGCTGGCCTGGCAGTTCCAACGCACCTTGCGGGAGCAGCGAAGGATTGACCACACCGATCGCATCACTGCCCTGCTGAATGAGTTGGAACGGCTGGTGGTCGATCAGGAGACCGGCCTCAGGGATTACCAGCTCACCCACGACCCAACCACCCTTGAGCCCTATCAGAATGCGGAAGGCGCGCTGCACGGGACTTTAGACCGCCTGCTGTACCTGGTCCGGGACGATCCTGACCAGCTTACGCGGCTACGCCAGATCCGTGACAGCCATGAGGCATGGATGGGATTTGCCGGTAAGGCCCTGGATAACCTGCGCGCAGGAAAGATGTTCGGGGACACGGCGCTGGACCTGAACGGCGGCCAACTGATGGCCACCTTGACGGACCCGGATCGGCGCCATGACCCAAATCGAGGTCAAACGGCGCGACGAGGAGGTAGAGTCCACCAACTCCCAGGTTCGCACGCTGATGGCGATTTTGATTTTGTCTTCCATTGGAACGGGTATCGTCCTGGGCATCTACACGCAAAGGAATATGAGGCAGGTCTCCGGGGCGTTCCGCGCATCGCTCGAAGAAGCGCACGAGCGCGCGGATGAGCTCATTGAGAGCCGGCAATGGCTGCAGACGACTCTGGAATCGGTGGGCGATGCCCTAATCGCCTGCAATCAGCAGCGCCGCGTGGAACTCATGAACCCGGTGGCTCAGCAATCTGACTGGCTGGACACTGGAAGACGCGAAAGGGAGGCGGCTCGAAACCGTCTTCTGCACGATCGATGAGGAAACACGGGAGCCGGTAAAGAATCCCGGTGCGTGGACGGAGATCAAGGACCCCGCAGCGACGAATCATTCGTGGCTGATCGCCAAAGACGGCACGGAGTACTTAATCGATCAAAGCGCCGCTCCGATTCGCGATGCCAAGGGCGCAGTGGCGGGCGTGGTGCTGGTCTTTCGCGATATCACCGACCTGCGGCGAAGAGATGAGGCCCTGATGGCGCACGAGAAGCTGGCCGTCGCCGGACGTCTTTCCGCAAGCATTGCCCATGAAATTCATAATCCGCTGGACTCGGTCGCCAATCTTCATTACCTGATGGCGAACGAGACCGATCCCGCTCTGCAGCAGCGATACCTCGCCATGGCCCAGCAGGAGCTAAACCGTACCCTGCAGATCAGCCGCGCCATGCTCGGCCTTTATCGCGAGCCGAAGGCTCCGGTGGAAGTGGATCTGCGCGAGTTACTCGAAAGCGTGTTGCTCTTGCTCGACCGGCAGTTGAAAGACCAGTCCATCGCGGTCGACCGAAGGCTGGGTGATGGCGATACGGTTCAGGGGTTTCCCGGGGAGTTGCGGCAGGTATTCACCAACCTGATCACCAACGGAGCCGAAGCATCGGGACGGGGCGGACGGGTGCAGGTCATGGTCGAGTCGTCGTTCCCCGCGGATAGCCGTCCCGGCGCCCTGGTGACGATTACTGACAGCGGTCCCGGCATTCAAGAAGCCCATCAAGCCAAACTTTTCAAGCCCTTCTTCACCACCAAAGGGGAACAGGGAACCGGTCTCGGGTTGTGGGTGAGCCGGGGAATCGTAGAGAAGCATGGCGGCAAAATAGAACTGACCAATAGCACGGACCCCATTTTTCCCGGAGCAGCGGTGCGGGTTTATCTTCCCGCGCTGGGGCCGGCGGCGGCCATGGCGGGCGCAGGCAACTACCGCGGTCAGCAATCACTTTCCTAAGCGGTGGGCTTACTTAATTTGCAGTCGCTCCAGTTATCAGAAGAGGACGATAGATCCAAGTCTGAGGAATGCGCGATTTTTCCGGCAGTCGCGGCTCTGATGCTCTCTATCAGGGCACGACTTTACAGGCTGCGGAAAAACTCATGCTTTGCATCAGGGCACGCTTTAGCCGGGCCGTAAAGGACTAAAAGAGAATTGGGCTTTAGCCCCTGCTGCGCAGCATCCCGAACGAAATGCTTGTCCGCGATAACTCTCAGCAGCGCATGGTTTTTCCGCCAGGACCCAAAGAAAAAGCCCAGGGGCTAAAGCCCAGATTTGCCGGCACCATTTAGGCCCGACTAAAAGTCGTGCCCTGATACAAAGCATGAGTTTTTTCGCAAGCTGTAGAGTCGTGCCCCGAGAACCAAAAAATGACCTTTTCGGCAGCATGTCAGGGCCGGCGCGCCACAAAGCGCAGCCGCATGTAGTCGGCAGTCCAGTTTCCCTCGCGATCGCATAGAACCGGCTTCAGCAGGCTGACAATCTGCTCAATGGCGGCTGGCCTCTCCCCGGCAGGCAACTGTTGGAGCACGCTGCTACGGAAGGTCTGGAGCCAGTCGGCCATGCCCGAGGGAAGCGGGGTAGGACGCGGCGTCAGCGTGACCTCCTCGACCAGGAAGCCGTGACTCTCCAGCAGGGCGCGATATTCGGTGTTGCTAAAGAAGCGATTGTTTTCGATGCGCTCCGCCGGTATGGCCGCGGGCAGTCAAGACCGCCAGCAATGCTACGCGAATGGCGGCGATGTTTCCCTGACCACCACATTCGGCCACGAAACGGCCCCCCGGCTTTAGCGCCCGGTACACCCCCTCGCAGGACAGCGTCCTGATCACGCATCCAGTGCAGCGCCGCGTTGGAAAAGACGGCGTCGAATTCCTGGTCGAAGGGCAGCGCTTCCCCGCTGCCGTAGCGTGCGTCCACTCCCCGCTCTTTGGCCGCGGCAATCATCTGCGGCGAGGAGTCGACTCCGACCATCGTCGCTCCTGATTCGGCAATCCGCTGGGTCAGGAAGCCGTCGCCGCACCCCAGGTCGAGAATGCGTTCGCCCGCCTTGGGCTGCAGCGCCTCCACCAGCGAGCCGGCGAGCAACGCAACAAAACGGCCGTTGCCGGCGTAAAGGGATGCATCCCAGGTTTGCTGCATGGCTTCATTTTAGAGCTTTTAAATCGAGGCCACCGGGAGCAGCGTGAGGTCGTCGACCAACCCCACTTCTTTCTGAACGAAAGGCTCCGCATAGCGGACGCCGCCCAGCAGGCCGTAGTGCCGGGCGACGGAGAAGGTGCGTTCGCGGATCTCATCGTGGGGCACAAAAAGGGTCCCACCGGCAGGCTGATCGGCATATTGCGAGCGATAGGCGAGCAGCGCACGAAAGCGCTCCTCGATGAAGGGCGTAATGTCGACGACAAAGCTCGGCCGGGTGTCGGCGTAGAGGCTGGCATAGACGATCTTGAAGGGCCTGAAGGGAGGATCGCCGGTCTCGATTTTGGCCAGGCCGGCGAGGAAGCAAGCCTCATATCCCAGCGTCGAGCTGTTGTAGTGGTCGGGATGCCGTCCCTGCCAGTAGGGCAGAATCACCACCCGAGGCCGCAACTGGCGTAGTTTACGAACGATCTTGATGCGGTTCTCCCAGGTGTTTTCCACTCGGCCGTCAGGGATATCGAGTGCGCCACGCCAGTCGACGCACAGGATGCGGGCGGCCTCCTCGGCTTCCCTGGCACGGTCCTCTGCAGAACCACGGGTACCGGCCTCGCCCTGGGTCAGGTCGAGAATGGCCGTACGTAACTGTAGCGAGTGCATGCGCAGAAGCGTGCCGCCGCAGGTCTGCTCCACGTCGTCCCGATGGGCGGCTATGGCGAGAACGTCGACCGGGGCAGGGTCGCTCATGCTGGGCAGGATTTAATACGTGGTGTTGTCGTCATCGCTGGGCGCGTCCATGTAGGCCACGTCGTAAGCCGTGCCCACCACGGTCACCTGGGAGTTGTCCATCGACGCACCAGTGGCGGTGTTGTAGATGTACACCTGCCCACCCTCGGCGGTATAGACCTTATTCAGACCGATCACGGCGGCGATGCCGGTCGCGTCGCCCTTGTACGAGTCGATCATCGTAACCGAATTGTTCGCAGTGTTGAACATGGTGAGGCAACCGAGGTTTGTGGTCGCGCCTTGATGATAGCGTTCTCCCTGGGTACAGAGCTGCGACCCGACCCAGAGCGTGTTGTTGTCGGCGAAAGACATCTTCAGATGCGTTCCATCGCTGATGGAGTAGGTACCCGTGACCTGCTTGGCGTTGGTATCGAGTATCGAAAGGTTCCCCGCGAAATAGCCGTCGGGTTGCAACTGCTGCCCAGCCAGGTACAGGAGATTTGCATTCTGGATGGCATCGGTGTCGCCGCCTGGAATGGGCACCGTGGCGGTCACAGCGGTCGGAGCGCCGGGCGGTATCGGCGCACCGCTCTGGATGATGATCCCGGCGACCGGCAGAAAGCTGACACTGGCCTGGACACCGCCGCATTCCGGTCCGCAGTTGAGTACGAACGCCGTCGTGCCATCCGCGGAAAATACGGCCTTGGTGGGCCGATCAAAGTTACCCGGCACTGGCAGCAAGCAGTACACGGGCAGGTTTTGCGGCTCGCAATCTTCCGCATTGGCGGGCGTGTGTTGATTGGCCTGCAATTTATAGACGCTGTAGACCAGGTTGCTATCCTGCACGAAGGCCAAGGCTGCAGAACCACTGGGGTTGGTGGAGACGCGGTAGACGTTGGGCAAATTCAACCCATAGCTGGTACCGAGAGTCCGGTCCTGAATGGTGAGCGTGTGCGCCGCCTGGCTGGCGGCAAACACATACCTCTGGTCGCGCGAGATAAAGACGCCGGAGGACGCGCCGGGCAAGGTTACGGTGGTCGTCTGCTTTTCGGATGCGTAACTCAACAAGGCGTAGCTGCCATCGCCGGCGCCGTAGACCGCACCGGCCTGCTCTTCCGGCATATTTTGGATGGTCAGCGGATCCGCTCCGGAGTATCCCGCGATAGTGAACGAGGCTACTTTGTTGTTAAAGCTGTGGCGGATGTCGTAATAGGCGTCCACGATCTCGAGCGTGCCCTTGGTCAGGGCGCCAGGGTTCTGGACCGCAATCAGAACGCGGTTGAGGATCCCGCTGGGGGGAAGAGCCCGGCCGCCAAAGTAATAACTCTGGCCGCATCCGGCCAAAAGTACGAATACAGAGCAGGCTAGCGCAGAAAGGGCACACAACGACCGGAGACTTCTTTTGTTCAACCTAAGACCTCACCAGAATCACCACGCGGCGCACATGCGGGAAAGGCCAAGTATAACAAAGCGGCGGGTTGGCTTTCGCGCTCCGGGTGGCTTAGCATAGTTAGACTTACCCTATGAAGAATCGGCTAACGGAGATCTTCGGAACGCGAACGGTCCTCTGCGATGGCGCCATGGGGACCAGTCTGTACTCTCGCGGCATCTTCATCAACCGCTGCTACGACGAGTTAAATCTCTCCCAGCCGGAAGTGGTGCGAACCGTCCACGAGGAGTATCTGCAGGCGGGCGCGGAGATTATCGAGACCAATACATTCGGCGCCAATGCCCTGCGTTTGCAGCGCTATGGCCTGGCGGACAAGGTGATCGAGATCAACCGGGCCGGGGTCGAAATAGCGCGCAAGGCAGTGAACCAACGAGCCGACAAGCAAAGCGGAAAAGTCTGGATTGCAGGCGCTGTCGGGCCCCTGGGCGCACGGCTGGAGCCGCTGGGAAAGATCGGCCTCGATGAGGCGCAGGCGGCATTTGCGGAGCAGATTCGGGGCTTGGCGGAAGGCGGGGTCGATCTACTCCTGATCGAGACCGTTTCGGCGCTGAACGAGGCGGAGCAGGCGATTCTTGCGGCAAAATCCACGGCTCCATCGCTGCCGATTTTGGTGATGGTGACGGTCGATGAGGACGCCAACTGCCTGGATGGCTCTTCCCCGGAGACGGCCGCCGCCCGGTTAACGGAATGGGGTGCGGATGCCATCGGCTGCAACTGCAGCGTCGGACCTGCGACGGTGCTGACCGCAATCGAACGCATGGCCGCAGTCACCGACCTGCCCTTGGTCGCGATGCCCAATGCCGGCATGCCGCGCGCCGTGGAGGGGCGAAACATTTACCTCTGCTCGCCGGAATACATGGCGAGCTTCGCCCGCAAGCTGGTCAAGGCTGGAGTGCAATTTGTTGGCGGCTGCTGCGGCACCACGGCTAGTCATATCCGGTCGATGAAATCCTCCCTGCGCGCGATGGACGCGATGGATGTCACCCATCACGCAGTCAAGGAGGCGCCGGTTGCGTCCGAGATCGTGCCCGCGCCAATGGCCGAGCGGTCGGGCCTGGGCAGGCTGATTGCCAGCGGCACGTTTGTCACCATGGTTGAGATGGTTCCCCCCAAGGGCATCAGCTGCGAACGCGAGCTCGCGGCGGCCCGGATGCTGCGGCAAAATGGGGTCCACATCATCAACGTCCCCGACCTGTCTCGAGCAGCGCCGCGCATGAGCGCGCAGAGCCTGTGTATCCAGATTCAGCAGACGGGCATGGAAGCGCTGCTGCACTATACCTGTCGCGACCGCAACCTGCTGAGCATCCAATCCGACCTGCTGGGGGCTTCTTCGATCGGCTTGAAGAATATTCTTTGCCTCACCGGCGATCCGCCTAAGCTGGGCAATTACCCCGATGCCACTGCAGTGTTCGATGTCGATGCCATTGGACTGGTGAACATCGTACGGCGTTTGAACCACGGATTGGATCTGGGCAGCAATCCCGTCGGTGTCTCCAGCGGCTTAACCATCGGCGTGGCTGCTAATCCCGGCTTGATGGATATGGACAACGAGATTCGGCGTTTCGCGTACAAGGTAGAAGCAGGAGCCGAATATGCGATTACCCAGCCGGTATTTGACCTGAAGCTGCTGGAGGCGTTCCTCAAGCGCATTGAGGGCTTTCGCGTCCCGGTGATTGCGGGAATCTGGCCGCTGACCAGCCTGCGCAATGCCGAATTCATGAAGAACGATCTGCGCGTCTCCATGCCCGACGAGATCATGGCCCGCATGCAAAAGGCGGACACCCCTGATCGAGCGCGCGCGGAAGGAATTCTCATCGCGCGGGAGATGCTGGCCGCTGCGCGTCCGATGGTCCAGGGTGTGCAGGTCAGCGCGCCGTTTGGCCGCTACCCCCTCGCGGTGGAGATTCTAGAGGTGGTACTACCCCAGGAGAGGGCTGCCATTGGCAACGTTTGAGGAATCACTGAAACAGTTGGAGGGCATCGTCGCTCAACTGGAGCGCGGTGATCTGCCGCTCGAAGACTCGATCAAGATGTTCGAAGAGGGCATGCGCCTCTCGGCGCAATGCAAGCAAGAGCTGGATAGCGCCGAGAGCAAAGTGCAGATCCTGCTCAAGCAACGCGACGGTTCCCTCAAAGCCGAGCCTTTCCCGCTGAAATAGAGAACTGGACATCTGGGGTGGACCAGGGGCTCATGTCCGACCCGATAGGACAGAGCGAAAGGCCGCGACCGATGCTTTGGGGGAATGTGTGCGCCCTAAGCGCCCTATGCGCCTTAAGTCCCGAAGCAGTCGATCACCTAGCATGCAGCTTGTGATCACATTCGCCCTTGGAATCCTCCTGTAATTCATTCAATATAGGATGTTTAACTTCATTTTTGCTCTCATTTTCCACCATTCTCTGCTGCACAAAGGCGACCAGGTCGTCTCCGATCAAATCGGGCGGCGTGATCAGGAAGCGTGGCTTGCCGGCCAGCAGCCGCAAAGACACCTGGCTCCATTGCGGGATGAGTTCCTGTCCCGAAGAACGCAGCAACACGGCATCGGCGCGGTCCAGGAACAGCCGCGCGGAGTCTTTGAAATCTGCTGTGGCATGGTCCAGGACTGTGAGATAGAGATCAGGACGCAGAAACTGCAGCAAGCTGTTGGACTCGAAGATCATGTTTTCAGCCGCGGCAATCTCCTGGCGAATGCGCGGCATGGCGTCAGCCAGGCGGCCGATGCGGGTGCGGACCCAGAGCGAGCGCCTGGCCCCGGCGGCTAGAAAGCGGGCGCTGTCCGTGCCGGTATTGGGATCGCGCTCAGCGCTGATGGCGATGGTGTGCTCGTCCGTCTGGCAATCACAGGGCTCGCCGTTGGCGCTGCAGAAACCGTGACCGAACTGGGTGATCTTGCAGGCGGTCCAGGTGCGCTCGGGCAATCGGGCGATCAAAGCGGCCACCACCGAGGTCTTCCCTACGCTCCGCGAGTGCCCGCCCACGACCACAATCGCCATCTACTTTTCCCCGTTTCTGGAGGCCAGCCGGGCCAGGGTCGCCAGTTCCTTCAGGTATTGCCTTACTGGCTTGGCTGGGGTTCCCCAAAAAACGATTCCCGGCCCGAGAAGTTTTTTCTTGGGCAGGATGCCACCCTGTCCCCCAACGATGACCCCGGGGCCGATCAGGGCATGATCGCCCATACCCACCTGGCCGCCCAGGATTGCGCCGTCGCCCACTGTACTGGAACCTGAGATGCCGGTCTGGGCCGCGATGACGACATTGCGCCCGATGTTGCAGTTGTGACCGATGTGAATCAGGTTGTCGAGCTTGGCTCCGCGCGCGATCCTGGTTTCTTCCAGCGCGCCGCGGTCAATGGTGGTGTTGGCGCCCACCTCAACGTCGTCTTCGATGATCAGAGTGCCCTGCTGAGGAAATTGGGTGTACTCCCCACTCACCCGATCGCGCACGTAACCGAAGCCATCAGCGCCAAGCACCGCGCCAGCGTGGATCACCACCCGATCGCCGAGGGTGACGCCGGAGTAAATGACGACCCGAGGGTAAATGCGGCAATTGCCGCCGATGGAGACCCCGGCGCCGATCACTGCTCCGCTGCCGATAGTAGTGGCTGCGCCGATGCTGGCTCCCGCTTCAATGACGGCATGGGGGCCAATCGAGACGTCCGCGGCAATCTGCGCCCCAGGAGCGACCACAGCCGTAGCGTGGATGGATGGAGAGGGGGGCACGCCACGCAGCAAGACTGCCGCCCGGGCAAAGGCCAGCCGAGGCTGGGAAACGCGCAGAACCGGCTTGCTGCCGCCCTGGAGCCCAACCTGTGACCATGCAAGAACCGCAGCGGCGGAAGAGGCGAGCGCGGCCACTAAAGAGGCTTCTTCTTCGGCAAAGACCAGGCACCCTGGCCCCGCCGCAGCTATGCTGGAGACCCTGGTGATGGACCGGGTCCGCCGAGCCGTGATCGACCTCCGCCCCGAGGTTTCGAGCCAGTTGACTCAGCGTGATGGTCGCGGGCAAGTTGTTGCTCCTGTTCCGACTCAAGTGTAGATCGCAGCATCACCCTGTGGCCGGGTCTTCCAGCGGCGGTGCACCCAAAGCCATTGGTCGGGATATTGGCGAATGTAGTCCTCAATGACCTTGGTGAACAAGGCGGTATGGGCAACCGCGTCCGCCTCCACATCTCCGCTGCATGCCAGGCTGAGGGGCACACCGAAGCGCAGCACATACTGCTGCGTTGACTCTTCCCAGAGCAGAAAGCCGGGCAGCACCTGCGCCCCGGTCTTCATGGCGACGCGCGCCATCCCAGATCCGGTACAGGCGGGGTGGCCGAAGAAATCGACGAACGCCCCCTGGGGTGGGGTCATGTTGGTGTCCATCAGGATGCCCACCGTCTCTCCCCGGCGCATGGAGGCCAGCAGGCCGCGGGCAAAGTCATCCTTGTGCAGCACTTGATTGCCGTGCAGGCAACGGATCTGGTTGACCAGGTGATCGACCAGTGGATTATCCAGACGGCGGATGACGATGCTCATGGGATACCCCATCAGCGAGTGATAGAAGCTGGATAATTCCCACGCGCCCAGATGGCCGGTGAGGATGAGAACTCCCTTGCCCTGATCGCGTGCGGCCAGGTAGTGCTCCAACCCCTCGTAGCGAATAAAGCTGTTGGTCATTCCCGGGGTGTAACGCGGCATCTGGCAGAATTCGGCCAGCAACCAGCCCAGATTGCGGTAGAGCTTGCGCAAGATCTGTTGCCGCTCAGCTGCAGTCTTTTGGGGAAAGGCCAAGGCGAGATTACGATGGCCTGCGCGGCGCAGACGCGGGGTGAGGATCAGGGCGACCCGGCCCACCAGCGCTCCCACTCGCCGGGCGAGACCCCTCGGCGGCAAGCCGAGAAGCCTTCACCAAGGTCCAAACAAGTATGAATTCCAGTCGTCTTCGCATCCGCTTCCACAGCGGCCCCCGGTCCCAGCAGCCACTTCAGTTTAAACGGCGTGCAGGCGAAAAAAAACTGCCCGGGATCGCCGGGCAGTTCTCCAGGTAGGAGGTAGTGTCGAGCACAAGGGAGATGGGGCAGGAAAAAGCTATTTCCTTACTTCGGAGAAGTACTTGGCCACCGTGCGCACAAACGGCCGCGCATCCTCCGGGGTGGCGACTTCACCCTTCAGGATCTGTGCACCTGGGTGGGCCACGCCATAGAACGTCCGCGTGGCATCCGTATTTTCGGTGACCACGGCTCCGGTCAGGTCGATGCCGGCGAAGAGTCCCTTGGCGCGGGAATAGGTAAGCAACTCGGCGTTAAGCTTCCAGTCGGTCGCCGCCTGGGAGTCGCGGCCTACCGGGCCCGCCGCGGCAGAGGCATCGCCGCCAATCTTGAACTTGTTCTTCAACAGGTCCTGAAACCCCTTATCGTTGACGGCAACGAGAACCAGGTCAGTGGATTGGCCGCCGATCTGAAAGCCGAAGCTTCCCCCGGCGATCACGATAAAGGCAGGAGCGCTCCAGCCGTGGCCGGTGCGGCAGGTAACCACGCCCTGACCGTACTCCGCACCGACCAGGAAGGCGCCTTTCTTCACACTGGGAACAACACCGACGCAAGTGGCCTGAGACATGATCTGGTTCGGAATCGCCTTGTCCGGGGTCGCCATGATCGCGTCCAGGACGTCCTTGGCGCTGGCGATGCGCGCGTCGATCGTCGCCTTATCGTCGGCTGCGGAGGCAGACAAGGTTGTGAGGGCCATTCCAAGCGCACAAAAAATTGCAAAAAACTGTTTCATGGTTTTTCAAATCTCCAGGTGGGACATTGGTCCGCACGTTACCAAATTCGCTGCTGTGGACGTGGCGTCTCTCTCAAGAAAACCACTTTTATTCAAGTAGGCAAGAGGGAATCACGCTTCGATGGCGCACCTTCCAGGACATTCTTCAACCCTCAAGCCCTGTTGGGACGAAGCAAACCTGAGCACGCGTAGTTGCTGGGATGCAGAAATTGCGCAAGAAGTTGAGCCAATTGCAGGATAGAGCAGAAAGGGCGATGCAGACCCTAAAAAAAATGGGGGCTGGTGATTGCAAAGTTCGCCATCAGAAGCCCCGTCCCCAGATCTGCGTTGTTTCTAAAGTAACTTTCTTCCAAGACGGGTAACCAAGCAATGTCACCAAGGTACCCTGACCTAAAGTACCCCCTTTGGCTGAAGCAGGGTCCTATTCCTGAGCTGGGGTGACAATTGCGTTCGTAACCGCATAGATGGAGAGGGCGATGCGGTTTTCCACCCCTACCTTACGCATGAGTTTGGCCACATGCGCCTTTACCGTTCGCTCTTCGATGCCGAGCGTCCTGGCAATCTCGCGGTTGGATCGAGCCGCGACGAGGAGCTTGAGCACCTCTGTCTCCCGAGCAGTGAACTGAGCCGAAGCAGGGGTCGCGGTACGGGAAGGCTTGGTCGCGCGATCGACGAAAATGGACAACACCCGTCGCGGAGCCCAGATGGACCCCTGGCTGACGATCTCTATCGCCTGTTCGACCTGCTGGGGCGTGGCATTGGCTTCGAGATACGCCTTGGCGCCCGAGCTGATGGCCTGCAAGATGACTTCGTCGTTGGCTTCCGGGCCCATGACGACGAGGCGGACATCGGGCCGCAGACCATGGATGGTGCCCACCAACGGCAGGGGGAGCTTGTCTCCGTGGAGACCGATCAAGGCCAGCTTGAATTCGTGATCGGCCAGGAACTGCGGCAGCTCGAAGACCACAAATTCGATGCGGGGATGATCCTGAAAGAGGGTGACAAAACCCTGCACGCGGATAGGCTCGGGTTCAAGCAGCGCCACCCGCAAACGGGAAGGTGATTTGGTTGGCTCAGCCATCACAACTTTGGCAGCACGCAGGAATTGGGAGGGAAAAGAACCGAGGCGGCAGTGACGGTGACGAAAGACTGCTCGCGAATCCAAAGGGCAGAGTAAATTGACATGCAACTCCTTAAGAGCAAGCCGGCACGGCAGAGCCGAGCGCGGTGAAAGAGGTATAGGGGGCCTGATGCTGGAAACTGCATCTTACGGCAGCCCGGGGTCATTGACAATCACTTGCAGCGGCTGGGGTGGAAGAACAGAGTGCGGGGAATAAGAGGTGTGTTTCTTCAGCGCTTCTATGCCGGAGTTTGTGTGGAGGAGCTTGGTCTTAACGAGGATCGGGTTGAGTTAGTTGATCGCTTGTCGTTTTTGCGCGGTCCGAGTGAAATTACAGGTCCACTACGGTTGACGGGATGACAAAGTTGAGTGCAGTGGCCCACCTTGGAATGGGTGGGGTTGGATGGACGAGTGGTCGAAAAAGCGAATTTGGACGGTAGCCCGTCAAGGCCGGAGTTTTGCGCATCCTGTTGAAGCCGCTGGACCATAGAGGAAACACGCTATACGATGAGGACGTAGCTCCGGCATTGCAGTTACCTACACATCCCTCGGGGTAAAGGCATTGATTAAACAGGACATCATCCATCAAGTAATCGCCAAGACCGGACTACCGCGCAATAAGGCGGAAGCTGCTGTCGACACGGTTTTCGAAAGCCTGAAAAAGGCTCTGGCTTCGGGCGACCGGATTGAGCTCCGAGGTTTCGGGGTCTTCAATGTGCGCCCGCGCAAGACAGGGATTGGCCGCAATCCGCGGACCGGCGCGGAAGTCACCATCACTCCAGGCAAGGCTGTTCGCTTCAAGCCAGGCAAGGAACTTCACCTGCTGGATTCATAACCCGGGCCCATGGCAGCACCGACCACTGCGGACTCGTGCAGGAAATCCGGGGATAGTCCGCTTCTCCCGCGTCCTGAAGAGTTCGCGGATTTTCCACAGAGGACAACCCACTCCATTGCCTGGTTGCCGCTTTGCCTGCTGGTGGTGAGTATCTTCACCACCGCGAGCACGGGCGCGCTGCTCATGCGCAACTTTCGCCTGGACCAACCACCGCTGGCCAACGAGGGCGATCTCTTCCCGCTGCACTGGATCTGGAATCATCCCTCGGCGCTGGCCAGTGGATGGTCTTTCTCGCTGGCGCTTTTGGGGATTTTGCTGGCCCACGAGGCGGGGCACTATTTCTTCTGCCGCCGCCATGGCATTAGCGCTTCGTGGCCCTACGTATTGCCCGCGCCCACGCTCAGCGGAACCGCCGGGGCGGTTATCCGGATCCGCTCGCGGATTCCCTCTCGCCGGGCGCTGATCGAAGTAGGCATCGCAGGACCGATTGCCGGATACCTGGTAGCGCTCCCCACATCGATCTTAGGCATCCTGCTCTCCCGGCCGGTCGACGCCGGAACGGCTCCGGCGTTGGTTCAGTTTCACCAGCCGTTGACCATCGCGCTCTTGGACCGCATGCTCGCGGCGTGGATTCCCGGTGTGCCTTTGCTGGCCAACCTGCTTCCCCACCCCATCCTCATTGCGAGTTGGGTAGGTCTCTTTGTCACCTCGCTTAACCTCATCCCCGCGGGGCAGCTGGATGGCGGGCACATTCTCTATGCGATTTCGCCCCGATGGCATCGCCGGCTGACGTTCGTCGTACCGGTGTTGTTGCTGATCATGGGCGTGACTCTGTGGACCGGATGGGTGCTGTGGGGAGCGATCCTGTTCCTGCCGGCAATGCGCCATCCCCATGTTCCCTATTTCCCACGCCTGCACGGCAAGCATCGCTGGCTTTGCGTGCTGGCGCTGGCCATTCTGTTGCTGACGTTCTTGCCCGCTCCGTTTGTCGGGACGAGCATCCTCGACTTGTTTCGGTAGAGAAAACCGCGTCCGGCTCCTATGGGGTTCTGCTGACCCAGCCGGCTACATCAGGTTTACGGCGTCGATGTCGACAATGAGGTTGCGGCGGGGAATGCCTAGCGCCTCTGCTTGGGCCAGGCCTGCGCGCAGCGTTCTGGCCAGGGCCTGCCGCTGGGCTGCCTTGAGCAGGAGATGAAAACGATAGATGCGCTTGATGCGCACGATCGGCGCGCTTGCGGGCCCCAGCACGCGCACGTGCTCCAGCTGCATGGCGGCGAAACACTTGCCCAGGCTTGTGGCCCAGGCGGCGGCCTCCTCCAGGCGCGGGCTCTGAATGATGATGTTGGCCAACACCGCGTGGGGCGGGTAGTGCATCCACTTGCGGTACTGCATCTCCCTTTTTGCAAATGCCTCGAAGTCATGCGCGGCCGCGCACTGGATGGCGTAGTGCTCCGGGTAATAGCTCTGCACCAGGACGTTGCCGGGCAGATCTCCGCGGCCGGCACGGCCGGAGACCTGGGTGAGTAGTTGGAAGACGCGTTCGGCGGCGCGGAAGTCCGGTAAGCCGAGAGCATGGTCTGCTCCCACCACGCCGACAAAGGTGACCCCGTGGATATCGTGACCCTTGGCAATCATCTGCGTGCCCACCAGGAGGTTGATGTGCCCGCTGTGCAGACGATCGAGAAGGTGTTCCATGTCGAAGCGGTTGCGGATGGTATCGCGATCCATGCGGCCGATGCGGGCCTGGGGAAAGAGTTCCTGCAGACGCTCTTCGCCTTGCTGTGAACCGGCGCCCAGATAAAACAGATGTTCGCTCTCGCATTTGGGGCACCGCTTGGGCACGGTTTTCACGTATCCGCAATAGTGACATTTGAGCCGCTGACCCGACGGACTGGCAACCGTCTCTCCCGGGAGGATGGGCTTGTGATGAGTGAGCGCGATGGCGCAGTTTTCGCATTGCAGCTTCTCCCCGCAAGCACGGCATAGGACAGCAAAGGAATAGCCGCGCCGGTTGAGCAGGATAATGGCCTGCTCTCCGCGATCCAGGGCGGCCTTGGCCCTCTCCAGCAATTCCCGGGAAAAGATAGTCTCCTGGCCCGTCTGCTGGAACTCCTGGCGCATGTCCACCAGATCGACCACCGGCAGTGGCCGCTGGTTGACTCGCTCCTTCATCGCGATCAAAGAGTACTTACCCATCTCCGCGTTGCGCCAGGATTCGAGCGACGGGGTAGCGGAGCCCAGGACGACGGTGGCACGGCTGATCTTGGCCCGCATTACAGCGACATCGCGGGCATGATAGCGGGGAACTTCCTCCTGCTTGTACGAGGTGTCATGCTCTTCGTCGACGATGATGAGACCCAGGTTCGCTACCGGCGCGAAGACAGCCGAGCGGGTGCCGACCACGATGCGCGCGTCGCCGCGCCGGATGCGATACCACTGCTCGGCGCGCTCGTCGGGTGTAAGCGCGGAGTGCAAGAGGGCCACGCTGGCGCCGAAGAAGGAATGCAACTGACCCGCCATCGCTGGGGTGAGACCAATTTCCGGAACCAACAGGATGGCGCCGCGGCCGGCGAGCAGCACGCGCTGCATGGCCGCCAGGTACACTGCCGTTTTGCCCGAGCCCGTCACGCCGTGTAAGAGGCAAGCGCTAAAGGCCTCGCCCTCGAGCGCGGCCACGATCTGATCTAACGCTATTTTCTGGGCATGGTTGAGCACGTGTTGGACTTGCGGCACTGCCCGGGCCAGATGAAACGCCGCCGGCCGTTCTTCGATGGTCACCAAACCCCGCTTGACCAGGGTCTGCAAGGTGGTCGCAGGCAGGTCCAGACGGCGCAAGGCAGGCACCGGCAACTCGCCGCCAGCGCCGGCAAGCTCGGCCAGAATGGCAAGTTGATTGGCATTGAGCTTGGGCGGCCTTGCATCCGCGACCAGCACCGCATAGCGCAGCATACGGCGGGCATCGCGCGGTGCAGCTTCGGTTTCGCGCAGCAGCCACTTCTTGCGCAACATGCCGGTCAACAGTTCGGCCGTGGCTCCGGTGGCATGGCGCAGGGTTCCACTCTTGGCTGGTTGCCCGTCGGAGAGATAGTTCAGCACCGTGTACTCGAGGTTCTGCTCGTCCGCGGTGAGACGCGAGCGTCGCGATGAACCCTGTTGAGCGCCGTCGAGCAGGATGGCTTGGCCGATTTCGCTGATGCGATAGCTGGTCGAGCGGCGCACCTCCGCCATGAGCGGAAGCATGCTGCGCAGCACCTCGCCCAATGGCGCGACGTAGTACTGCGCAATCCAGGCGGCCAGCTCCATGAGCTCGCCGTTGAGGATCGGCTCCTGGTCAAGCACTGCTTCGATCGGCCGCGCCTCGACCGGCGGAGCTTCATCATGCAACCGGGTAACCACCCCTATCAGCTTTTCGTTGCGAAAGGGTACAACGACGCGGCCGCCGACAGGTGGATCGTCTTCGACCTTTAACTTGTAGGTAAAGGCACGGTCGAGCGGTACCGGCAGAACGACATCACAGAAGGTGGACATCAACGGGCTGGAACGGACAAGCCCAGCTCTGCCATGGCCAGCTTGAGGTCTTGCCATGCTTCTTTTTTCTGCCGCGGATCGCGCAACAGAAACGCCGGGTGATAGGTCACGATCAGCTTTGTTCCGCGACAGGCATGGATGCGCCCGCGCAGTCCGCTGAGGGAGGATTTGACGCCGAGCAGATACGTCGCGGCGGTAGAACCGAGGGCCACCAGGACTTCGGGCCGGACCACGTCAATCTGCTGGAAGAGAAAAGGGGAACAGGTGTTGGCTTCCTCCGGCTCCGGCGTGCGGTTCTGCGGCGGGCGGCACTTCACGATGTTGGCAATGTAGACTTGCTCCCGCTTCAGTCCTGTAGCAGCGATCATGTTGTTGAGCAACTGGCCGGCGCGGCCGACAAAGGGTAGCCCCTGCGCGTCTTCGTCTGCTCCCGGCCCTTCGCCCACAAACATGAGGCGCGCGTTGGGGTCACCGTCGCCAAAGACGATCTTGTTGCGGCCGCGGCTGAGTGCGCAACGGGTACAGTCGCCGATTTCGTACTGGATTACGCGCAGCGCTTCGGCACGGCTTGCCGGAGCGACAAACGAGCCGACACTCGGCTGCAAAGGGACGGGCTTGCGTGGGGGAATGACGGGCTCCTGTGCAGGGAGTGAGATAGAGAGGTCGTCCTCTACCGTCTCCTCGGCAAACTGAGGATGGCGACGATAAAAATCGAAGATACCAAGATCGCGCAGGAACTGCATGTGCGCGGCGATGGCTTGTTGCGATTGGGAATCGAACGGCATGGTGAACCGGATTTCTTATAGCTTACATGGGCAAAGAGTGAACCGCAGATGCCGACCGGAGCATAGCGCAGTGGAGGGATTTGCGGTTCACTCTAATCCTGCAGCTTGGAGTTGCTCGATACCAGGCCGGTCTCCGCGACCAGCGAAGCCGGCCGGCGCAGGGCAATCACTTCGTCGAGGATGCGACTCGCCAGTTCGCGCTTCGTCATCTCCGGCAATTCGATGGCGGTTTTGGGGGTCAGAAAGGTGGCGGCATTGCGATCCGAATCAAAACCCAACCCGGGGCGAGAGACGTCGTTCAATACGATCGCGTCGGCCCCCTTACGCAGGAGCTTGTCGCGGCCATGCACTAAGAGATTTTCCGTTTCCGCGGCAAAGCCGATCACCAGAGTACCCGGGCGTTTGGAGAGCACCACTTCGCGGAGAATGTCCTCGGTCGGCTCGAACTCCAGAGTGATTGGCCCTGTCCGCTTCATCTTCTGTTCGGCCAATACCCGCGGACGGTAGTCAGCAACGGCGGCCGCTTTGATGACGATGGTGGCCTGATCAAGACGGCTGAGAACGGCGCGGCGCATATCCTCCGCGCTGACGACAGAAACGAACTCGCAATTGGCCGGTGGACGGAGCGACGAGGGACCACTCACTAAGACCACGCGCGCTCCCCGGCGCTGCGCTTCCTCGGCCACGGCATAGCCCATCTTGCCGCTGGAGCGATTCCCCAGAAAGCGCACCGGATCGATGGCCTCGCGGGTTCCGGCGGCGGTTACGAGAACCGTTTCTCCCAGCAGATCGTTACGGTGTTGAAGCTGACCCAGCACGGCTTCGACGATCGCGTCCGGCTCGGCCAGCCGTCCGCTCCCGATCATGCCGCAGGCCAGGGGACCGCTATCGGGCGGCACAACCCTCACCCCGCGGCCTTCAAGAATCTCCATGTTGGCCCGGGTAGCGGGATGCTCCCACATATTCACGTTCATCGCCGGCGCCACAATGACCGGCGCATGGGTGGCCAGAAACAGGGTGGTCAGGAAGTCGTCGGCCAGTCCGTGAGCGAATTTTGCCAGTATGTTGGCGGTCGCCGGGACAACCACCAGGGCTTCGGTGGATTGGGCTTCGCCAATGTGCTCTATGGAGGAGTCGAGATCGCCCTCTCCGCTTCCCGGCAATGGCCATAGGCCGGTGATGACTTTATGGCCGGTGAGCGAGGCAAAGGTCAGCGGGGTGATGAACTTCTGGGCCGCTTCGGTCATCACTACGTGCACATCCAACGCCTGGCGCTGCAAGGCTCGCACCACTTCGGCCGCCTTGTAAGCGGCAATGCCACCAGAGACACCGACAGTGACCTTCATAGGGTTGATTGTACGACGGGGGTTGGTCTCTCGAAAAAAGCTACCCCAGGGGCTAAAGCCCTCATCAGGCGGTTGTGTACGGCCCGACTAAAAGTCGTGCCCTGACACAAAGCCTCAGAGCGGTGGCTCATTGCGGTCCGGCTAAACCGGCGGAAAAACTCTGCACCCGGCAGGAAAGCCATACCCTCAGGGGCTAAACCTCAATTTCCTGTACGGGGACGCTGGATAGGTCCGCGTGTGCGGTTTTCTCTCAAGGAAAACCGCATGAAACGCCATGGCTCATTAGGCCTCTACAGGAAATTGAGGGCAGCCCTCTTGCTGCGGCTCAGTATGGCACGGCTAAACCCGTGCCCTTCGTTCAGCGGGTTTTCCGCAACCTGTGAAGTCGTGACCTGACACGGAAACGTGAGATTTTCCGCAGGTTGTGAAGCCATGGGCCTTCGTTCGGCAGTTTCTCTCCAGCATCTGCGGAGGCCTAGGCGTCTCCGTCGTGCGGGTCGTGTGTCTCGTGCGGATCTGCGACTACCTCTTCGACTAGCTCGCGGGGCGGGGCTGCTGTGACCTTGCCGGCGGCGATCTCTTCCTGGGCTACTCGGCAGGCCTTGTTGGAGCGGGAATCAATCAGTGGCTGGGAACCATTCTGAAGTTGCCGGGCGCGGCGGGCTGCCATGACCACATAGCGAAAATTGCTGTCAATTCCGTTCTCTAGCGTCATTTGGGCTCCTGTCCAGGGTTTGTCGCCGGAAGTCAGGCGCGGGTGGCGTGCATGTCGAGCAGACCGAACGAGGCCAGCACGGGTTCCAAGCGGTCGGTGGCGTTCGCCTGCCGGCATTTATCGGCGAGCTGCAACATGCGGGCAGTCTCAGGGTCTGGGGGCGCTCCATGGCGCATGGCCCTTTCCGCGATCACGATGGCTTTCAGCGACTCAACCGCATAATCAAGTTTATCGTTAACCAGGATATAACGGTATCGGCGGTAGGCCTCGATTTCCCCTCTTGCCTTGGCTAACCGCCGGGCAATCTCTTCCTCGTCGAGGCTGCCCTCGGCGACGCTCCGGTTGCGCAGGCGCATCTTCAGTTCATCGGGGTTGGGAGGAAGGACAAAGATGCTCACCGCAGCCGGATTGTCCTGCACCTGGGCGGCCCCCTGAACGTCGATGTCGAGCAGCAGATCCTTGCCTGCTGCCTGGGCGTCGGTAAGGGAGCGGCGAGCGGTGCCGTAGTAGTTGCCGAAGACTTTCGCCCACTCCAGAAATTCGCCCTGATCGATCATCTCCTGGAACTGGGCAGGGGAAATGTAGTGATATTCGCGATCCTGCTGTTCAGAGCCACGCGGTGCACGGGTGGTGTAGGAGACGGAGAATTCAAGGTTCGTGACCAGCGAACGCAGCTGGGTCACCAACGTCGATTTGCCAGAGCCGGAGGGAGCCGAGATGATGAACAGGATGCCAGCCAAAGTGTTTACCTGATGATACAGCCGTCCGCTACGTGGGCAGTCCCGCGCAAGTGTTACTCAAGATTCTGCACCTGTTCGCGGGCTTTTTCGATCTCCGATTTCATTCCCAGGCCCAAATCAGTAATTCGCTGACCGTTTCCGCTCACCCCGCCGGTCTTGGAAAGCAGGGTGTTGGCCTCGCGATTCATCTCCTGCAGCAGAAAATCGAGCTTCTTGCCCATCTCGCCGCCGGCCTGCAGCAGCGAATGAAAATGCTGGATGTGGGTGCGCAGGCGGGTGACCTCTTCTTCCACATCGCTGCGCTCGGCGAGCATGGCCGCCTCCTGCAGCACGCGGTCGCGGTCGACACCGGCGTTGCCGTTCAGCAGGCCGGAGATACGCTGGCTGATGCGCTCAAAGTAGGCCTTTTGCACCTCATGGCGCATGTGCGCGACCTGCGATACGGCGCTGTCCAGGCGCTCCATGGTGGCGGCCAGTTCTTTGGCCAACGATGCGCCCTCCTGGCCGCGCATGCGATTCAATGCCTCTACCAGCGGGTCGATTTGCCCGGCTACTTCTTCTTCCAGCGCCTGCATCTCCTCGTCGCTGAAGCGTGTTTCGCCGGTCAGGACCCCGGGCAGGCGAAAGATGGCATTCAGATCCGGCTGCTGCTTGAGCGCGGTCTCGGTCGCGGCGGCGCGGAAGGCAGCGATGTAGCCCTGCAGCAGGTCACGGTCAAAGTGAGCGCTGGCGCGAAGGCCGCGCTCCACCGTCAAGGTGACCTCCAGGTGGCCGCGCAGTACCTTTTCCTTGAGCAGACGGCGCAGACGCATCTCCAGCGGCTCGGCGCCGGGCGGCATGCGCATGTGCAGATCGAGAAATCGGTGGTTGACGCTCTTCAGGCTGAGGTTCCAGGCCAAAGCGTCGTTTACCCGGCCGCTGACGCGGGCAAAACCGGTCATCGAATAGATGGGGGATTGAGGGGGGGAGCTTTGCCGCCGGATGGACTCAAAGCTCGACCTCGGCGCTCAGTGCAGGCTCGAGATTAGCCGGAAGCACATTCCCCGGGAACTCAGCCGGATCCATGAATTGCAACTGGTAAAGACGCTGGTAGGTGGCAGAGACGCGGAGCAACTCCTCGTGAGGACCGATGGCGGTGATGCGGCCATCTTCGATGACGGCGATGCGGGAGGCGCGGCGGACGGTCGACAGGCGATGGGCGATGACGAAGACGGTGCGGCCGGCAATCAAATTGGAAAGCGCGATCTGCACCAGGGACTCACTCTCCGAGTCCAGCGCCGAGGTGGCCTCATCGAGAATGAGAATAGGCGCGTTCTTGAGCAATGCCCGGGCAATGGCGATACGCTGACGCTCTCCGCCGGAGAGGCGAAAGCCCTTCTCGCCGATCACGGTATCGTATTTTTCCGGCAGCCGCTCGATGAAGTCGTGCGCCAGGGCCGCCTGGGCCGATGCGATCACCCGGCTTATGGGGATCCCGGCTTCGCCGTAGGCGATGTTGTTGCGAACGGTATCGTTGAAGAGAATCGTCTCCTGGGTCACGTTGCCGATCTGGGAACGGAGAGAAGCCAGGCTCACATCCCGCAGGTCGTGGCCGTCGATGCGGATGCTGCCCGCGGTGACATCAAAAAAGCGCGGGATCAGATTCACCAGGGTGGACTTGCCGGCGCCGCTGGGACCGACCAGCGCCACTACTTCGCCCCGCGGGACGACCAGGTTTATGTCTCTCAGCACCTGCCGTTCGCCTTCTTCATTGCGGTAGTCGAAGCAGACGTTTTCAATCCGGATCTCCTGCCGGAACTCTTTGAGTACGTGAGCACCAGCCTTCTCGCGCACCTCGTCCTGGGTATCCATGAAGCGAAAGATCTCCGAGGATGCGCCCAGTGCCTGTTGAAAGTTGTTGTAGAAGAGAGCGAATTTGCGCACCGGATCGTACAGCTTGAAAACCGCGATGATAAAGGCGAAGAAGGTTCCGACGGTGAGCGTGTGGGCCCTGATTGCGTTGCGGCCAACCAGCAGCAACAAGGCGATCGCCACCGCGCCAATCGAATCCATGAGCGGTGAACTGATGGCTTGCGCCCGCACCGAACGAAGGTTGGCCTGGAAGAGGCGGTGAGCTGCCTGCTTGAACCGCGTCATCTCCCAAAGCTCCATATTGAAGGCTTTGACGATGCGATTTCCGGTGATGGTCTCGTGCAGAATGTTCTGGATCTCGGCCAGCTTGTCTTGTCCGCGGCGCGTGGTCTGCCGCACCTGCCGGCCGATTCTGCGGGCCGAAACCAAGACCACCGGAACAAAGAGCAGCAGCACCCAGGCCAGCTTGCCGCCCAGGGCAACCACCACGCAGGCGGTGAAGATCAAGGTGAAAAACTGCTGCAGGAGCTCCGCCAGCACCGACGACATGGCGAATTGCACCCGCTCAATGTCGTTGATCAGGGTGGAGACAATGGTGCCGGTGGCATGCTGTTGGAAAAAGGAGACGGAGCGCCGCAGGATGGCGTCGTAGAGATCGTCGCGCAGATCGGTGATCATGCCGAAACCGGCATAGTTCACCAGGTAGGTTCCGCAATAATCGAAGATTCCTTTGAGCAGGGTAGAAGCGACCAGGGCGAAGGCGACGATGGCCCATTCGTTGTGGAAGTGCGCTGGAACAATCTGTTGCAGGCTTATGCTGAAGCGGGGACCGAAGAGCGGGATCTTCTGATCGGGTGCATTGGGGTTGAGCACGCGATCGAAGATGGGGCCGACCAGCAGGAGACGGAAGGCGTCGAGAAGACCGACGCCGGCCATCAGGATGACCGACGAAAACGCCTGCAGCCAATACGGCCGCACATAACCCATCAGGCGCAGCAGCTTCCTCACGCGGAAACCCCGGAAGCACGGCGCTGCTTGGAATGCATCTCGCTATTGTAATCGCCCGCGGTAGGGGCGGTCTTGCCTGTTCTGAGCATGGATCGGCGGACAGGTGTCCCGATCCTGAGGTTCCCAGGCATGTCGAAATGGGTGCCTGCGAACTGGAGGTTCATCCAGGGGGCACCTTGTTAGGTGTTCCCGGACTGATCCCGGGATATCTCAGCCGTCCCTTCGGGACTGATCCAGGGCTTTCATGCCTACTCAGGACTAGCCCCGGATCTCCTGCACGCTGCTCTGGACGGCCTGCGTGTGCGGGCTTCGGTGGTTGAAAAGCTCCGAGCAGCACGGGTATGATAAGCACCACCGAGGTCCTTCGACTCCGCGCCACAAGCACTGTGCCACGTTCAATCTGTGAGGCGCTCCGCTCAGGATGACGACTTTGTGGCAAATTGGAGACGCTCAGGATGACGATTTTGTGGGAGTTGGAGGGCAAAAACCCAACGTCTGCTTGGATTTCTATAGTCTGCAATACAAGTTAGCGCTTATGGGGGAAGCCCGTCTTTTTGGGCCCAGGCACGCCTTGGCGAGGGGGCACCCGTCCAGGAAGGGGGGCTTGGTTGCCTGCCTCAGTGGGGCATGTCACGGTGGACGGCTTTGACGCGGTAGCCTTCCTTGGCTAGCCGCTTGCGGACTTCTTCGGCGATCATCACCGAGCGGTGCTGGCCGCCGGTACAGCCAAAAGCCACGGTCAGGTAGCTCTTTCCCTCTTCGATGTAATGGGGCAGCAGAAAGAGCAGCAGCTGCGTGATCCGGTCCAGAAATTCGGTCGTCTGGGGGAACTCACGGATGTATTTGGCTACCTTGGGATGGCGGCCCGTCAGGTGGCGAAACTCAGGTACGAAGTGCGGATTGGGCAAGAACCTGACATCGAAGACCAAATCCGCTTCCAGAGGCACGCCGTTCTTGTAGCCGAAACTGATGGAGGAAACCAGCAGGTTCTTGTCGGTATCGCCGCGCTCAAACTTCTGCAGGATGTAGGCGCGCAACTCATGGACGTTGTAACTGGAGGTATCGACACTGATATCGGCCAGGTTGCGGATGGGATCAAGCAGCTTTCTCTCGGCATGAATCGCGCGCACGACGGTTTCCGTTCGACCCAGCGGATGGGGACGGCGGGTTTCGGAAAATCGCCGCAGCAAAGAAGGGTCGGAGGCATCGAGAAAGACTACCGTGGTCGAAAGCACCTTCCTGACCTGGCGAAGGATTGCCGGAAAACGGTCGAGATGCTGACCCTCACGAACATCGACCACCAGCGCGGCACGGTTGATCTCGGCGGATTGGCGGACCAGGTCGGCAAATGCGGGGATCAACTCCAGCGGCATGTTGTCGACCGCGTAGAAACCCAAATCCTCAAATGCCTTGAGCGCGGAAGCCTTTCCGGAACCGGAGAGACCGGTCAGGATCACCAACTCGGAAGCCACCGCGGGCACGACGGCCGCAGCCTTCTTGGTGGATTTACCAGGGCGGGACTTGGTCGCTTTCACCTGCTCAGCGGTAGCGCGTCTGCGTGGCATGGGGCCATCGTAGCATTCACGAGAGCCTCTGCAAGTTCAGAGGGAATCCCGATTTGACACAAACCTAAATGGACCAGCGGCCGTTCTGCAGCAGCTGCTGCGCCTTTTCCTTCGCCACCGGGGTCGAGAACAGATGCCCCTGGCCCAGATCGCAGCCGTACTTCCGGAGTGCTTCCAACTGTTCCCTGCTTTCGATGCCGACGGCCAGCATGCGCACTTCGAGCATGCGACCGAGGTCGAAGATGGTTTGCAGAATCGCCGCCTGCTTACCCGGAATAGGCAGGTAGGCAATCAGGCGACGGTCTACCTTCACCATGTCAATGGGCAAGCGGATGAAGTGGTTCATGGAGGCCAGGCCGGCGCCGAAGTTATCCAGGCCGACGTTTATTTTCAGATCAGCCACACCCTTGAAAATCGCAAGCGCTCCCTCCGGATCCTGATTCACCGCGGCCTCGGTTACTTCAAGGCGTAGCTGTCCCGGGGAAACCTTCCATTTGGCGAGCAGTTCGGCGAGGTGGCCCAACAGTTGAGGATCCCTGAACTGGCGCAAGGACAAATTAACATCGATGGTCGGTTTGGCATCCGGCAGCGTCTCCGCCCAGGAGTTCAGTTGCCGGCATACCTGCTCCAGCACAAACAGACCGATGGGAACAATGATCCCCGACTCCTCGGCCGTGGGCAGGAAATCCTCCAAGGGCACGAACTCGCCGTCGGGCCGCCGCCACCGCAGCAGAGCCTCGAAGCCCTCGATTTCGCCACTCGCCAGCCTGTAGATCGGCTGGTACCACACCTCGAACTCCTTTTTTTCCAGGGCCTCCTTCAGTTCCTGCTCCCTCTTCATCTGCGCAGCCACGTGCACGTGCATGGAGCCGTCGAAGACCTCGTGGCGCGCGCTGCCGTTGGACTTGGCCTGATACATGGCATAGTCCGCATCGCGCAAGACCTGTTCCGGGCTGGTGTGGTCGAGGGTGCCGAAGGCGATACCGATACTGGCGGAGACGAAGACCTCATGGCCATTCAAATCGACCGGGAGGCGTATATCGTGCTGGGCGCGATGCGGCGATGGTGGTTACATCGGAAACATTGGTGACGTCCTCGAGGAGGACGGCGAATTCATCGCCTCCGAAGCGCGCCACCGTATCCTGGGGGCGAAAGCAGGCGCGCAGGCGCGACGCCATGTGCACCAGCAGCTCATCGCCACTGGCGTGGCCGAGGTTATCGTTCACCGCCTTAAAACGGTCGAGATCGAGAAACATGACGGCAAAGTTCAGCTGGGAATGCCGTTGCTGGCGGGCCATGGTGAGCTGCAGGCGGTCGAGAAACAAGGCCCGGTTGGCCAAGCCGGTCAGAGGATCGTGCAGGGCGTCATGCTGCAAGCGAGCGTCGGTCTGTTTCTTCTCGCGGATGTCACGGTAACTGACAAAATTGCCCACTTCCACCCCCGCCATACTGATCGGAGCCACCAGGATAGACACATCGATGAGCTCGCCTGACTTGTGCAGACGCACCGTCTCCATCGACGCCCGGCCATGAAGCTGCATGGTGTGCTCGAGCATGTCGAACTCATGCCGGCGCGTTTCTGGAATGAGAATGTCGTACGTATTCTGGCCCAGCGCTTCGTCGGCATTGAAGCCGAAGAGGGACTCAAACTCGCGATTGATGTGCAGAATTTTGGAGCCGCGCGTGATCATGATAGCTTCCGGAGCGGCATTCAAGAGTTGCTCCAGGAAGTTGGACGGCGAAGCGTGCTCCGACCCGTGCCCCGAAGCTTGTCCGGAGTCCTTTTCCGGAGCGCGCTGGGAGCGGAGGGCGACGATCAGTAGTTCGGGTTCCGGTTCCACGCGGAGCATGCGGAAACTGCCGCGCACGGGCACCGACGAGTCCAGTGGCGTACGCATCTGGCAGTTGAAATCAGAGGAATAGGCCAGGCTGCCGGAACCGTAGACATGAGAAGACGCACGCAACGGCTTGCCCGGATGGGCATAGGCAAAACCGGGGAACTGCCCACGGAAGAGGTCGTCCACCGCGAGCACCGCGCCTTCTTCCAGGTGCAGAATCTCGCGAGCAACGCGATTGGCGTAGACCACGCTGTTGCCGCGCTGCACGAAGACGTAACAGGGCAGAGCTTCGAGGAGTAACTTTTGCTGGGCCGTGAGCACGGCAACATCAGCTTCTGAATTCATAGTTGGATCGCCGCAGCGGAGAGCCCCCAGGATTGAGTATCAAGGCCGCTTTCCAAGCAGGAATATCCCCTGAAAGAAGTACCGGCAAACTCCGAGGTCGCAGTTACTTAGGTCTTGAAAATCCGCAAGCGTCCGATGCTTGCCCGGCGTCCCTCCGGATTTCCTGTCCGGCGCGGCAGCGTCGGTGAACTTCATGCGGCTTTCCTCGAAGAAAGCCGCATACGTGGCCATCGGTCAGGGCAGGGTAGTAGGAAATCCAGAGTCCCACTGGGCTGCCGGCCGGGATGATAAATAGAGAATCGGCCCGTGGTTGGAGGAATTTAGCACTGCGTTTGCGACGAATGGGTCAAACTATCCGGACCTTAGTGATACAGAATTTCAGGGAGCTTCGATCAATTCCATCTTGCCATCACGCTTCCGATGTAGGACTTTCACATTACCTTCGTTATCCCGAAAGACAAAAACGTCCCGGTCGCGGAACTCTGCTTCCTTGACCGCCTCCTCCAGGGTCATCGGCCGCAGCGCAACTGAGTCGAGAGAGCGAACGACGTGGGGCTCGGTGATGGGCACGCGCGCCGGAAAGGAATGCACGGTGACGGGAATCGCCGGCTGGGCGTGGCTCTTGCCGTTGGTGGCTCCGTTGGTGTGTCCAGCCTTGGCAGCTTTGCTCTCGGCCACAGCGCCGCGGCCGCTGCGCGCGACACCGGTTTCCTCTACTTGTTTTTCCTGCTTGGGCTGACGCTTGCGGGTGCGCTGCTTATCTTTATAGCGCGTTGCCTGGGATTCGGCTTTCACCAGCGCGTCGCGCAATGCAGTTTCCATGCTGGCGCTGGACTCGCAGAGAGCGACCAGCGTGCAGGCCCGGGTCTTGATCGTGACTTCGGCGATCTGCCGGTACTTCTCCGCGGTTAGAACCACGTGGGCGCTGGTGATCTTACCGAGAATCCTGGCGATGCGCTCGATTCCCTCTTCTGCTAATGTGCGCAGTGGCTTGGTGATGGCCACCTGCCTGCCCGTGCATTCAACCGGCATGCTGAGAACTCCTAACGCAGTTTCGCAATTACGTGGCCCGGTAAAGATCGCGAGGTGTGGTCCCGGCGCGCCGGGACCACGAAAGGGCCTGTCTCTTCGGTCTACACCGATTGCGAACTGCTCTTGACCCGATTCCGCGGCCCGCAAGATGCTCGATTCTATAGCATTTTGGAATCGCGGTCTTGTTGAGAGGTTGGCTAGCTACAGCCCTTCTTGTTGAAAGGGACGGCATACATTCAGTGTACTCGCGTACACCGTAGTAAAAATGCTTAACTCAATCCCGGACTCGGCGTTGGTGGGTGCTGGGTATGCGCAAATCTTCGCGGTACTTGGCTACCGTGCGGCGGGTTACGTCAATGCCCTGAGCCTCGAGCATACTGGCAATTAAATCATCGGTCAGGGGCTTGCGCGGATCTTCTTCATCAATCAACTTCTTGACCTTGCGTTTGAGCAGCATGAGCGGAGTGCTGCCTCCCTCCGGCCCATGAACGCCTTCGGAGAAAAAGAAGCGCAGCTCAAAGACGCCCTGCGAAGTGTGCACATATTTGCTGGAGACGGCGCGGCTGACGGTGGAAGGATGGACGCCAATCTCTTCGGCAACTTCCTTGATCATCATCGGCTTGAGCGCGTCCACGCCGCGCTCGAGGAATTCGCCCTGGCGGCGCACGATCGCTTCGCAGGTTCTGAGGATGGTGTTCTTGCGCTGCTCGATGTTGCGCATCAGTTGCAGCGCCGAGCGGTAACGCTCCTTGACATATTCCTTTACGTCTCTCTCCGTGCCTTCCTGCGACAGCAATTTGCGATAGCCGTGATTGAGGCGCAGGGTGGGCAGATCTTCTTCATTCATGACCACGACAAACTCGCCGCCGCGCTTGACGAAGGCCACGTCGGGCTCGATCAGCCGCGCATCGGAGCGGTTAAATCGTTGCCCGGGCCGGGGATCGAGACTGCGAATGAAGTCGATGGCATGCTGGATCAATTCCGGATGCGTGCCCAAAACTTTGGTCATTTCGCGCAGGTCGCGCTTCTGCAACAGCGACAAATGCTGATCTACAATGCGAGCCGCGAGCGCGAAGACGGGCAATTTGTCTTCGTGCGTGCCGCAGGCATGGGCCGCTTCGACTTCTCCCCCGCCGTTGACGGCTTCCGGCGCAGCGGACTCCGTCGATAGCGAGCGGTGACGCGCCAGGGCGAGCTGAAATTCGCGGCGCTGCGCCTCTATCTGCACCAGCAGGCACTCGCGCAAGCTGCGCGTGGCTACGCCCACGGGATCAAGGTTCTGCACCAGTTGCACTGCCTCAGCCAGCAGATCGGAGGCGGCATTGGGTAGCGGCGCCCGGAGCAGGTTCATACTCACGCACAAACCCGGCTAACATCTCATCGTCCTCGGCCAACAAATAGCCGTCTTCGTCGAGGTTGCCAACTACATATTCGGCGGCCGCACGGAGGTCGCTGCTGAGGTTAAGAGAACCCAGCTGCCAGAAGAGGTGATCGGTGAGGGTGCTGGGCTGGGAAAGGAAATTTTCAAACGATGGCTTGTCGGTTTGCTCAAAGCCGTTGGGCGTGCGGAAGCCGGGATCCAGATAATCCTGAAAGTAGGATCCAAAATCAATCTCGTCGAAGGGGTCGCGCTTGTCGCGCTCCGCCTGGGCTGCAACCTCCTCTACGCTTCGATCACGCTCGGCTTCTCTGAGGGCGACGTCATCGATGAGGGGGACGCTCTCTTCCAACTCTTCCAGCACCGGATTCTCAACAATCTCGGTATTGATCAGCTCTTTCAGCTCCAGCTTGTTGAGCGCCAGCACGCTGACCATCTGCATCAGGCCAGGCGTCAGTATCTGACGCTGCGCGACTTTCAAGCTTAGCTTTGGTTGTAGAAGAGCCATGACTTTTCACCGCATCAAGTGCTTGCGGCCTTAGTTTACCTTTTCTGAGCCTTTGTGGTGGAAGGCTTTTCCACTCCTCGACCGGGTGTGGCCCAAGCCGGGTCTAGAGGGCTGTAGAGAAGCCTTACCGAATGAAGGGCACGGCCTTCACAGCTTGCGGAAAAAGCTGAAACCCAGGACTTACGTCCTGGGCTACTCTCAGCCGTCCCCTTTCGACAAGCTCAGGGCAGGCTCTTCGGGGCTAACTCCACGGGCCAGCATGTCCCGAAAGCTGTACCTCGCAGGCTAAAGCCCTCGTAGCTGCAGCTCAATACCACAGCTAAAGCTATGCCGTTCGTTCTGTTGGTTTTTCCGGAGCCTGTGAAGCCAGCCTTCGCAGAAGCCGGTTTTCCAATATCGTTTCGGTTACGTTGGTGCGAACCAGGAGTACCTGCAATGTGCTACCGCGAGGCACTCTAATTCAGGGAAAAACCCTCACCCAGATAGACCCGGCGTACTTCCGGATCTTTGCCTAATTGATCCGGGGTTCCGGTGCGGAAGATACGCCCTTCGTTGATGATGTAAGCGCGATCGGTAACGGAGAGTGTTTCGCGGACATTGTGATCCGTGATCAGCACCCCGATTCCGCTTGCCTTCAGGTCGAAGATGATCTCCTGCAAATCCAGCACGGCGATCGGATCGATGCCGGAAAACGGCTCATCGAGCAGGATGAACGAAGGCTGGATGCAGAGGCAGCGGGCGATCTCCACCCGGCGCCGTTCGCCGCCGGAAAGCGCGTAGCCACGAGTCTTGCGTATATGGCCGAGATTCAGCTGATCGAGTAGCTTCTCCGTCCGGGCGCGGCGCACTTCTAGCGAAATCGACTGCACTTCGAGCACGGCGAGGATGTTCTCTTCTACCGACAGCTTGCGAAAGACTGAGGGTTCCTGGGGCAGATAGCTGATGCCGTATTGCCGCGCCCGCAGATACATGGGAACGCGCGTGATATCGATGTCGTCGACGAACACCTGGCCTGTATCGGGGGCGATGAGACCCACAATCATATAAAAGCTGGTGGTCTTGCCGGCGCCATTGGGGCCCAGCAGCCCAACCACCTCGCCCTGGCAGACTTCAAGGTTTACGCCCCGAACGACCTGCCGGCCCTTATATGACTTGCCGATTTCGTCTGTACTAAGCTTTTGCATTCACTTCGCAACACGGGTCTGGGTGACTGCTTTGGAAGCACCGCTACTCACCATGACGCTATCATCGCGATCATTGAAAATCAACGCAGCCCCGGTTACCGTTCCGCGCACCTGGTCGGTGAGACGCGGAGGCGTAGCACTAGTTCCCGTGAGCACAAACTTGCCATCCTCCGCGGTGTAGGTGAGATCCTCGCCGATCCCCTTGCGGCCCGGCTGCTGAAGTTCAACAGCGCCGCGGGCGACGATCTTCGAGACCTGGCTGCCCTGCTGGTCCGGCGTCTTGCCGGCCGGCGTCGCAGGCCCATGAGTGGTCTGCGCGGGTGCGGGGCTGAAGTAGACATCCATGAAATTCGAACGCAGAACGCCGGAGGAAGTCTGCGCCACCACCCCGCCACTGAAAACCGCCTTGTGGTCAGCGTCGGCGTAGAAGAGAGTACGACTTTGCAGACGAACGACGGAGGTTTGGGCGGAGGTTTGACCGGTTCGGGGAGGCGTGGGCGCCGGGCCCTTGGCGCTGCTGGGAGTACTGGTGAAGACGGCGTTGACCGCCGCGGCATCGCCGCCCGGACCATGCGCGGCCAGCGTTGCCCGCACCCGGGAGAGCTCCAGCACCGGTGCGGAAACGGAATCGCTTCCCTGCCACAGGCGGGCCAGTTCCCCAGACTTTCCGTAAAAAGTGGTGAGATCCGTTGCGTGATCGAGATGTGCGTGGTCGGCGACCACATGCACCGGTCCGGTTCCCGTAAAGGGCTGCTGTTGACCGCTCGACTGACGATAGGTCGCCTTGACGCCACCGGTGGCATTGGCATTGCCGGTCGCGCGTTCCATCTCAACGAATGCCGCGCTCAATTCTCCGCTGGCGTCCCGGATGCGCGGATCTCCTGACAACTGCACCACCTGGGTAGCAGCGTCATAGGCCGCTCGCTGGGCGACGGCGGTGGTCACAGCAGGCACTCCCGCACCAGGCTGGGCGGTGGCATCGGCTGGCTTCGCCGGCGTTTCCTGGGTCAGGGTCACGTTTCCCACTTGCACCGCGGACTGCAACTGAGCGGCCGGCTGCGGAGCCGGTGGTTCGGTTTTTCCTTTGGCCACTTTCGCCTCCGGCTTGGTGGGAGGAAGATGCGGCGGAGCGAAGGTGAGCAGCAAGTTGTCGCCGGTGCTGCGTCTGCTTTATCCCGCTGGGGCTTACATCGACCAGGCTCGTATGGCCGGTCCCGCGCAGGCTGGAGAGAACTTCCCCGTCCAAAAGCGTGGCAAAGAGTTGATCGCCAGTTACGGTTGTGTCCTCGGGCGGCGTTTTGGCATAGATGGTGTGCACGTTCAGCCGCGCGCCCCCTACGGCGAGAACGTGCTCGGCCATGGGGCGGCGGTCGGGGCCGGAGGCAAAGTCGATGTCGACCTTGGTGGCTCCGATTTGCCGGGTGGTCGACTCGGGCGGATTCTGCTTGGACTTGCTCGACGCGCTCGGAACCGGCGGAAGCTTCTCCTCGTCAACCACGGAAACAGCGTCTCGCAACTGGGCGTGCTTGACGGTTGATTGCGGACCAAACAAGAGCGTCCCCGAGGAGGCCGACCCATGCAACAGGCGCGCGGCATTGTTGGCCACGTAGAGTAGCCCGCCATCCAAGACCGCCTGCTCCGGTTCGCTCTTCGGACCCAGGTCGATATGCGCCTTGCGGGTGTTGATCTGCTGACCGTCACTGCCGGTGAGAACCACATTGCCTTCGTGCTTCCATCTGGTAGGCCGATCCATCGGCGCGGAAGGAGACCGTCGCCTGGTCAGAGGAGCTGTGACTGTCGGCGTAGTCGGTTACGTCCTGCAGCAGATAAAGCAGCCGGCTGCCGCGATCGAATTGCGCATGGTGGGCACGGACAGCCAGCGGGTTTCCGCCCACGCTGGAGTTGAAAGCCACATCGGCGTCCAGGATCATGATTCCTGTTTGCGAATCAAAGCTGGCGCCGGTCGCGCTGCCGGCTGCTTGGGCCAGACGGAACTCGATTCTTTCCGTGGTGCTGGCGAGGCCCGTCTGCTGGTTGAACACCAGGTCCGAGGTCTTGACATGCACGGTATTCTTGTCTTCGCCGTCGTCTGCGGGCGCTTTGGCGGGCTGTGAAGCAGGAGCCGTGGATCCCTGAAGATCGATTTGGACTTCGCCCATGGCGCGGGCAATGCCATTGACCGGGTCCCAATCGAAATTGCTGCCATAGATGCGGTTGGACGGTGCCCCCTGCGCGCCATAGAGCGTGATGCTGACGTCGTGCAGCTCGAGATGGCCGTCGCTCTTGTACTGCACCGCCTTGGAGGCGTGCAGACTGTATATCGTGTGACCGCCCCGTGACTCCGAGTGAGTGAACCCCTCGGTGGACTGCTGGACCGACGTTCCCAATCCATCCGGTACGTCATGGCCGAGGCGGCGGCCCTGCCACCGGCCGTAGACAAAAAATCCCGCGATGGCGGCGACCAGCAGCCCAGCGATTACGGCGATCCAGGTGCGCAAGCCAGCAGGCGTTAGCCCCATAGTCTTAATCTTCTCACCCGCCATTTCGCACTATCGGACGACTTTGATCACAAGCTTAGAATGGTGTGATGGCTGATCGGCTGTACCTGAGTCTGTGGTTTCCTAATTTTCGGCTTCCGGCCCTCGCTCCGGCGATCGTCTCGGTGCTGAAGCAGTTTTCCCCGGCGGGGCACCCGCTGCGTGTGCATGCTGCCGCCGCTTACCCTATTTCCTGGAACGAGGCCCCCTTTTACCAGAGGATTTACGAGGAAGATGAGGTGAAGGAGTCTGCGCCGGAGGCGGCGGTGGCCGAGGCCACAGAGATACTGCATGACGACTTCGCCTACGAATTCGAGCTCAAGTGGGATCTGTGGGTGCCGGAGACCGTGGGCGGACTGGATCCGATTTGGAAACAGGAACCCGTAACTGTGCGCGTAGCCGGCTTCGGGCCGCACTTCGACGAGGGAGCCTACGAGCAGAACGGGCAGGTCCGGGTCGATTTTGGCCTGGACACGCCCTTTCTGCTGGAAGATATGGACCTGGACCAGGTAGGCGCCGAGTACGTGAAGCGCAACGTTCAGAAGCTGGTGGAAGTCACCAACGCCATCCAGGAGAACTGCGGGATCAGCAGCCGCCTGTTATGGTCGGATTCGGGCGAGAACCTGGCGCAAAAGCTAATTGCCAGGTTGCAGCGAGTGAACTGAGGGTGCTTGCATGTGGCCGTGACGAACATCCGCTCCACGCACCCAGAAGATGACGTCTTCGGCCATGTTGGTGGCGTGGTCGGCGATGCGCTCCAGGCTGCGGGAAATGAACAGCAGGTTGACGGCGGAGTGGGCCGCGCTGGAATCCTGCGCGATGCAATCAAGCAGCACGCCCTTGACCCTGCGGTTCATCTCATCCACGGCGTCATCCATGGCCAGCACGCTGGTGGCCAGCTCGGCATCTCGCTCGGTGAGCGCCTGCAGCGCCTTCCGGACCATGGTCATCGATAGCTCCGCCATGTGCGGAATGTCGACCGGAAAATCGCACGGTTGGCTTCCCGCGAGTTCTTCGGCCAGCAATGCAATGGTCATCGATTGGTCGCCGACCCGCTCCAGGTCGGAGTTGATCTTGATGGCGGCGAGCACAAAGCGCAGATCCACGGCCATGGGCTGTTCCATGGCCAGCAGGTCCAGCGCCATCTGATCGATCTCCCGCTCCGAGCGGTTGATGATGACTTCATTCAAGCGCACCTTGGTACACGCGGAAAGTTCACCGCGGCAGTGCGCGTCCAGCGCAAAGGTAAGTGTCTGTTCTGCGACACCAGCCATCTGAAGGAGGCGTTCACGAAGGCTCTCGAGTTTCTGATGAAACGATATGCGGGTCACTGGTCAGCCTCCTGAATGAATTTCTCCCTTTTTGTCGTGTGCCAGGTGTTCGTCCTGCTTTGAAACGAGACAACTAAGGGGGGTTCGCACCGCAGGATGCACCGTAACCGGTCCAGAAATCCTTCGATCCGTTGAGTTAATATATCCGCTTTAACATTCTATTAACATATCTGTTTTGGTGCGTTGCTTCCACGCAAGTTGTAGCGCAACTGTGCTTTATATCCGCGCGATTTGGATACTCAAGTACATGATGCCGACCTTCATGTGGCATAATGGCCGCATGGGACAAGCAAGCACAATTGAGCAGCAAATCCCGCTCATGACCTCGCTTCATATCGACTTAGAGACGATCGAAGCCGGTGTGCCCGTGGCTACGATGGCGCGGTTCGTAACCGCTTCAGGGATGCAGCTCAAGGATCTCTACGAGGTCGTCATTCCGGCGCGGACGCTCAAGCATCGCAAAGCGCGGAAGGAACCCCTGACATCGGACGAGTCCGATAAGCTCGTGCGGCTGATCCGCGTTTATGACCAGGCGGTTCGAGTTCTGGGCGAAAAGGAAAAAGCTCTGTACTGGCTAAGCGAGCCGAAGAAGCGTTTTGAGGACCGCACCCCGATTCAAATGTTGCGCACCGATCTTGGCGGCCGGATGGTGGAGGAGATGCTTGGGCAAATCTACTACGGCATGTTTGCTTGATACGGAATCTATGGCGCATCAGCGGCTTCAATTCGCTTTCTGGTGAAGGCGGCCTGAAGTACTCAGCCCGCTGGGATACAGCGGGTCATCGAGTTGTTTATTTGGCCGAATCCCCTGCCGGCGCCCTGATCGAACACCTCGTCCACTTGGAACTGAATGAGAAGAGCTGGCCTGCGTTCTACGACCTGATGCAAGTAACAGCTCCTGACGGCGTGGAAGTGGAAACGCTAATCCTGCCAGCCGGGGATGAGTGGAAACGATTGCCGATCATCACCAGGGGTTTAGGGGATGAATGGTTACGCTCGAAACGTACAGCCTTAGCCCGCGTTCCCTCCTCGATCCTCCCCAACACATGGAATTTTCTGCTTAACCCTGATCATGCTGAAGCGTCAGAAATCCGAATCATCGAAATCGCGAGAGCTGACTATGATCCTCGCCTCTTCTCGAAGGATTAGGTTGACGGCAAAATCCGCGACGCTAACCGGAGACGATTTCGGAGAAGTCCGCGATGCGGGAGAAATCGTTGAGCACGGAGGCAATCAGGGCCAGGCGGTTCCCGCGTAGATGAGCCTCGGGCGCCATGACCATGACCTGGTCAAAGAAGCCGTCGATCGACGGCCGCAGCGTCGCAATGCACTCCAACGCTTCCGGATATTGCTGCCGGGCGCGAAGGGCTTCCACCTGGGGTGCGACTCTCGCGGTCTCTGCGTATAGGTGTTGCTCAGCCGGCTCGACCAGATCGCCGGTCGCGATGGAGTTGCCGTATTGGTCTTGCTTCTCGGCTGCCTGGCGCAGGATATTTTTGATCCGCTTGAACGCCGTGGAGATGGCAACCAGATCGTCTGAGCCGCGGACCTGGGTGAGAGCCTGCGCGCGCGCCATGGCATCCGTTACCGTGGTGAGCCCGGTCGAGAGCACAGCGTTGACCACGTCATAGGCGTAACCGCGTACCTCACGGAGGTAAAAGTCCAGGCGTTCCTTGAGAAACACTACCACCGCACCGGCGCCCTCCCCGGAGCGGGCCCGCGGCAAAGATTCCAACGCCATCGTCGCCAGTGCCGGCAAGGTAAGGGGAAGACCGGATTCGGCGAGGATTTTGATTACGCCATTGGCGGCGCGGCGCAGCGCAAAAGGATCCTTGGATCCGCTGGGCTCGAGGCCGATGGCGAACATCTCCGCAATGGTTGCCATCCGGTCGGCCAAGCCGAGGATCTGCCCTTCCACCGTTGCCGGGATGGGATCGTCGATCGAAGCCGGCATGTACTGCGAGTAGATGGCTTGCGCCACGGTTTCGCCCAGGCCTTGCGCCCGGGCGTAGAGCCCCCCGACGATGCCCTGCAGCTCGGTGAATTCCTTCACCAGCTCGGTGGTGAGATCGGTCTTGGCAAGCAGCACCGCCTGTTCGAGGGCTGCATGATCGAGCGGGATGGACTGGGCAGCGACCGCGGCGGCGATGGCTTTCGCCATGAGCAAGTTGCTTTCGGTCTTGCTGAAGTAGCTGCCGAGATCCCTCTGAAAGGTGACGGTCTTGAGTTTTTCCAGCCTGTTCGAGGAGAGGAATCTTCTGATCGTAATTCCAGAAGAAACGGGCATCGTTGAAGCGGGCGCGGAGCACTCGCTCGTTGCCGTGGCGAATGATGGCCATGCCTGCGGCATCGACTTCAGTATTCAGCACGGTCAGAAAATGAGGCGCCAGCGCGTGCTGCTTGTCTTCGACCGCGAAGTACTTCTGGTGGTCGCGCATCACCGTGACGAGGACTTCCTCCGGCAATGCCAGGAATTCGGGCTGGAAGTTTCCGGCCAGGACGGTTGGCCACTCGGTAAGGTGGGTGACCTGATCCACCAGGGCTTCGTCTTCGCGCCAGCGAGCGTCAGGGAAGGTCCGGGTTGCGGCGTCGAGCGCCTTGGCGGATGCGATGGCGGCGCGCGGCGACGTCGGCCACGACAAAGGCTGTCTCCAGCGTCGCCAGGTAGTCGGCAGGGCGCGCGATGGCGACGGGGCGGTCTCCATAGAGGACGCGATGGCCATAGCTGAAATTGGCGGCGCGGATGCCGGCGAACTCCAGCGGGACCACGCTTCCGTCGAGCAAACAAAGCAGCCAGCGGAGCGGGCGGACGAAGCGTTCCGGCTTATTGGGCCGCCAGTACATGGTCTTGGGCCAGGAGAGCGCGCCAATTTCCTGGGGCAGTGAGTCGCTCAGAACCTTTTCCGCGCTCTGCCCTGGCCGTTGAATGGTGGCAGCGGCGTACTCGCCTTTGGGCGTAGTGATCTTTTCGAGCGCGGCCACCGCAACGCCGGCTTTTTTGGCGAAGGCCTGGGCCGCCGGACCGGGCTGTCCATCCGGAAAGGCTGCTTTCCAGGAAGGGCCGGTAAGTTGCTCCTGCATGTCGAGTTGCTGAGCGAGCACGCCTTCGACGCGCACCGCCAGCCGCCGCGGGGTGGAGTAGCTGGTAACGACGGCAGCAGCGTCCAGTAAACGTGCACGCGTCAGCACACCCTCTACGCGGCGCGCCAGTTCGGCCTCTGCCGCGGCGATCATGCGTGCCGGGATCTCTTCCAGGCCTATTTCCAGTAACAGCTCAGGCATACGATTCCCATCGATCTTTTAGTACCCGCGCAAATCATGCGCGAGAGGTAGTCTGCGCGATCATGCGCGAGTAAGCCTTGGCGATGCCGACGGCGAGGACGCGGATGCGGGCGATGATGCCGACGCGCTCGGTCACCGAGATCGCGCCGCGCGCATCGAGCAGATTGAAGAGGTGCGAGCACTTGAGGCAAAGGTCGTAGGCCGCCAAGACCGGGAAGCGGCGCTGCTCGGCCGGTGTAAGCTCCTCCGGCTGCTGCGCGGCGCGGCTCAGCAGTTGCTGGCACTCCGACTCATAGAGCCGCAGATGCTCCCACAGCTTCTCCACATCGGCGTCCTCGAAGTTGTAGACCGAGAACTGCACCTCCTCCAGATGACGAACCTCACCGTAGGTGACGGGATCAGGAGTGCGCGCCCAGACCACGTCGTAAACGGAGTCGACGTCTTGCAGAAAGGCGGCGATGCGCTCCAGCCCGTAGGTAATTTCTGCCGAGATGGGATCGAGATCGAGGCCGCCACACTGCTGGAAGTAGGTGAACTGGGTGACCTCCAGGCCGTCCAGCATGACCTGCCAGCCGATTCCCCAGGCCCCCAGCGTGGGCGCCTCCCAGTTGTCTTCTTCAAACTTGAGGTCGTGCTGGCGCAGGTCAATGCCGATGGCGGCGAGGGATTCCAGGTAGATTTCCTGCACATTGGCAGGCGGGGGCTTCAGCACCACTTGAAACTGGGTGTGTTTGAAGAGGCGGTTGGGGTTCTCGCCGTAACGGCCGTCGGCGGGCCGGCGGGAAGGCTGGGCGTAGGCCACGGAGAACGGCCGCGGGTCAAGCACGCGCAGAAAGGTCTCCGGCGACATGGTGCCGGCGCCAACCTCCACGTCATAAGGCTGTTGCAGTACACATCCACGCTCGGCCCAAAAGGTTTGCAGACGAAAGAGGAGTTCCTGGAAGGTAAGAGCACTGGTTACTTGCAGAGCCACGGTTGGATTCTAAATCAAACTCCAGCCCTGCCTTAGCGGAGCCAGTGCGGCGAGAGCATTTTCCGCTTTGGTGAAAGAAAAGACACACCTCGCTGCACTTGTCTGTGCAGCGTAGGAGGGAAAATGCTCTAAACTGGTTTCCCCATTCATTCAAGGAGGAGTCTGCCATGCAAAGCCGTATTGTCGGCACCGTCCTGCCGGTTCTCGAGTTCGTCCTGGAGCCGAACGAGACCGTGATCTCAGAAGCCGGAGAGCTCTCCTGGATGAGCAGCTCGATCCAGATGCAGACCCACACTCAGTTTGGCGGGGGAGGAGGGTTCCTCGGCGCGTTGAAACGAGTGGCAGGCGGAGGAAGCCTGTTCATGACCGAATACAGCGCCGTGGGCGCCCGCGGCGAGATTGCCTTTGCCACCCGGGTCCCCGGGCACATCCAGCCGGTCCAGGTCGGTCCTGGAATGGAGTACTTGATCCACCGGCATGGCTTTCTCTGCGCCACGTCTCAGGTCTCGCTCGGGGTTGGCTTCCAGCAATCCCTGGGCGCCGGGGTCTTCGGCGGAGATGGATTCCTGCTGCAGAAGGTGACCGGGCAAGGCGCCTGCTGGATCGAGTTGTCGGGGGAGCTGATCGTCAAGGACCTGGCTGCGGGAGAGACGTTGCGCGTACACCCGGGGCACGTGGGAGCTTTCCAGTCCAGCGTTTCTTTTCAGATCACCAGGATTGCGGGAATCAAGAACATGATCTTCGGCGGAGATGGGATCTTTCTCGCCGCCCTGACCGGTCCAGGCCGGGTCTGGCTGCAGACGCTGCCGATTTCCAAACTGGCTCACCAGCTGATGCAGTACATGCCTTCACAGGCCAGAGAGCGAACCGAAGGCGGAGTTGTGGGCGGGATCGTGGGCTCGCTTCTGAGTGGGTCTTGAAGAACCTGCCCTTGTCCTTACCACGACCTGGGTGAGTAAGGGGGAAAGAGAGCCGCAGGTCCCTCCACTTCGCTTCGCTCCGGTCGGGATGACAATCCTTTCGCACGATTGACGGCCATTCGCCTGACCGCTCTTGAAACCATTTACTGCGAAGGAATTGTCATCCCGACCGGAGCGAAGCGAAGTGGAGGGACCTGCGGTTTCTTCTGGTCGGCGATGACGCCTTCCTAACCACCGGCCAGCCGTGACAGGGCCGCGGCGGTGCTGAGTTTTCGCTCCAGGTGGCGCTCCAGGCTTTGAATGGCGAAGCGGCGAAGGTCGGCGCCGCGGCTGCGGGGCCAGGATTCGGCGGCGAAGGCAGACGCCGGAGAGCGGAAGATGCGCAGCGCCAATACCTGAGAATCCGGCGTCAGCGTGGCCCCTTGAGAACTGTTGTCTCCCATCTGTTTGTGCTCAACACAGACCAGGCCATCTGAGAAAAAATGAAAATAGGCGGGCTGCCCTGCAAGCGAAGCGCCGCAGAAGAGACAGCGGCTCAGATCCGGGAGCCAGCCCATAAGACGCGTCGTCCAAAGGGCAAAGTAGGTGATCGGCATCCAGATGTGATCGACGCGGGTCTGCTCCAACACCGAGAGCAGCAGGCGGAAGACTACATCGTGCGGATCGTGGTCGGGGAGCGTCTGCTCCAAAACCTCGGCGAAAAAGGCGAGGGCGGTGGCCCGCGCATAGTCGACCGGCTCGGCCAGTGGGGAGTGGAGGATTTCAAAGGAGTCGAGACGCACCAGCTCCTGGCTGGGCTTCTCAGCGTAGTGGGCACGCACGTGGGTCATGGGCTCGAGCGCGCCGCCGAAACGACGGCGCGATCTTGCCGCTGACTTGGCAACACCCTTTATCTTTCCGAAATCCCGGGTGAAGAGCGAAACGATCTGGTCGGCCTCATGAACGGGCCAGGTACGAAGGACGACGGCTTCGACCTGGTGAGCGATCATGGCTGCGCAACAGCGCCGGCCAGCCTAGCGGCCGAAGTGGGCAGAGTTCTTGTCAGCAAAGCCCGCCCACTTTTCAGGCAGATCGTCGCCAGCGAAAATAGCCGACACCGGGCAAACCGGTACACAGGCGCCGCAGTCGATACATTCCACCGGATCAATGAAGAGCTGGTCGGTCTCGCCATACTTCGCTTCATCTTTCTTGGGATGAATGCAGTCTACCGGGCAGGCATCGACGCAGGCTGTGTCCTTGGTTCCGATGCAGGGTTCTGCGATCACGTAAGTCATATGTACCGTTCTCCCGAAGGCGAATAAGTGAAACCAAATTGTACAGCAGGAAAGGGAAACGCAAGCTTACGCTATTGGCGCGACAAACGTCGTGCGGCAAACTCGGCGGCTGTGGGCATCGGTTCGATGCCGCGGCCGGCGAACATGTCGATGAAGAAGCCCAGGATCTCCTTGGTGAGCAGACCGTTGGTGGCGAGAACCTCCTGGCTATCGAGACGAAAAGGCGTGCCGTCGAAGCGGACCATGGCGCCGCCCGCCTCCAGCACCAGCAACGCGCCGGCCGCTGTATCCCATGGGTTCAGATTGAATTCCCAGAAGCCGTCCACGCGGCCGGCCGCGCAATAGGCCAGGTCGAGCGCCGCCGCGCCGGCCCGGCGCACCCCGTGAGAGCGCAGGGTGAACTGCTGGTAAAAGTGAATGTTCGGATTGGCATGGCGCTTGTGGCTGGGAAAGCCGGTGGAGAGCAAACTCTCCTGCAAAGACCGGCTACGGGCGAAACATGCAGGCGGCGGACATCGCCCTTTGGCCCTTGCAACCATGCTCCCTTGCCCTTTTCCGCGGCGAAGAGTTCATCGTGAACAGGATCGTAGACTACGCCCGCGACCAGTTCCCCGTCTTGATCCGCGGCCAGCCCCGGAGGGCGATGTTCGAGACCCAGCGAGACATTGAAGAAGGGAAAGCCGTGGGCGAAATTGGTGGTGCCGTCGAGCGGATCGACATACCACCGGTATGCGCGCTCCAGGCCGGAGCGTGTTCCTTCCTCGCCATAAATGCCGTGGTCGGGAAACTTTTCGCTCAGCCGGCTGACGATGAGTTTTTCCGATGCCCGATCGGCTTCGGTCACCAGGTCTACATCGCCTTTGTATTCCGCGGTCACGCCGCGATTGAAGTAGCCGCGAAGAAGCTCGCCGGCCTCCAGGGCAATGTCTGCTGCTCCGGCGGCAAAACCCAGATCCAGTTGCTGCGGAAAGTCGCTCAACGCGCACTTCTCTCGACCAGGCCGTTGTTGCTGCGCGCGTTTCCCTCTTCGCGGCGGCCGCATTCACTGATCGTCCTGATCTGGTGCTTATAGATGAAAAGATTGGGACGCCCTTCGCGGGTGACCCGGATCATGGTGTCGTCGAAATATTCGATCCAACCGGAAACGCTCTCGCCGTCACGGAGTTTGACCGTCACCCTCACCTGCTTCTCGCTTAGAAAGCGCAGGTAAAGTGACTCCTGGCCGGTTTCACCAAGAGGAGGAGCCTTCTTACCCCGCCGGGATGGATTCTGGGTTGCCATATTGTGCAATGATAGCTGCATACAGAGATGCCGTAACCGCGCCTCGTGGATGCACTCAAAAATCCACGTGAGCCCGCACCCCGGGAACGACGACTGGGCCCCGGTCCCGATTGTAGCCCGGATTGTTGACAAAGGAGAGTTGCACCGCCATGTAAAGGCCGCTCACCACGTGCGCGTTGTAATAAGTCTCGCTGACCTCTTCGCGACCGTAGTTCAGGCGCCCATCGCCGAGGATGAATCCCAGGCCGCCGAGGGCCAGGTATTGCCGGTGCTTGCTGCTGATGCCGCCAGTTTCAAAGGCGCTCCCGATCTGGTCTTCTTTTCTGCCCCACGCGTCTCCGGTGAGTTCGAAGCCGAACGCCAGGGTGCTGTTCATTTCCGTGTAGGCGAACGACTCTTGGTGCCCCTCATTCCATCCGGCACGCATAAAAGCGCGGAAGTTGGCGGGCAGCTCCTGCTCCAGATTGAGACCGAAGCCCTGCTTCAACGAATCCTGGCGGCGGTACAGGGTGATGTCAGGAACCTTGTTGACATCCTGCTGGTAGCCCGCGATGGCCTGGCCATAGTCGCCCATATTGGCGTGGTTTAGATAAGCGAGTGGCCGAATGTGTGTCTCCAGGCCCTGAAACCATTGCGGTTTCCATTCCAACTCCAGGTTGTCGGCTCGAGCGTTGCGCAGATCGGCCTCGAGGTCGATGCCGTTGGCCACGGTCGGCATCAGTGCTTCACCGAAGCGCGCTTCCAATTTGGGCCCGGTATAGCTGAGAATCGCAGCGACGGTATAGCCGCGCGTGTTGGCAGCGTAATCGTAAGCACCATTGTTATCGATGGCCCAATTGGTGAACTGCAGATGGCTATCGCTGCCGACGGAGTTAATGTCGAAGAAATCGACCAGCCCCATCTTGCCCATGGTGAATTCGATACGCCGCCTGGGAAGCGAATTCTGCAGATAGAAGGGATTGGGATCTTCCTCCACACGTTCCGCGGTCAGGGGAAAGGTCTCGTGGATAAAATAGCGCGCGGCGTAGACATCCTGGCCCAGGGATGGATTGCGCACCACGTCAAGATTGGTGAACGCCGCAATGCCGAGAGCCTCGCTCAGCCCTTTTCCACCGGCCTCCTCCGCATTGAAGATAAATTCGGTCCAGCGGGTGAGCTTGATTCCCGTGTAGAGGGTGAGCACACGTGAAAGCGCGGTCGTTTCCACCCGGCTCTGAAAGCTGTTGGTCCCAGAGTAGGGGGAGTGGAATGGATTGTGGGCCTGGAAGATAAAGTTGGCCTGGCCGGAGATCCATATGCGATCGGCGATGAGATGGTGGGAGAAGACGGCCGGATTCAGCTGGTCGTCGGACTGATCTTCCTCTCGCTGGTTGATCTGGGGCAACGATTCCCGGCTGCGGGGAACGGGCACTGCCGGCGGATTTTGCTGACCGGGAGCCTGGGGCTGGGGAGCATCGGGTGGCGCGCTCACGGCCACCGACTGTGCGTATGCCATGGTAGCCCTTGCGTGGGGCCCCGGCAGGCACAGCAGTACGGCAGAAAGCAACGGCCAAAGACGCATCAATACTCCGCGGAGGAATGGGAACCTCTGACGAGGTTAATTGACAAGACCTTAACAAATGTTTCGGGGTCTTGAATTCTTCAGTTTAGACAGGCTTCTATCACGGCAGTGGCGAAGGATAATATCCGGGCCGATTGCGGATGACGTAACCCGCGCCGCAGCCGGGCTGCGCAGCTTGACAGAGATGCTGCGAAAGCTGCTGCCCAATCGATTGGATGGATAGTAGCCAAGCAGGTATTGGGTCCGCAGGTCTTCCGACAACTGAGCGAAGGTCCTGTCCAGCGAAGAGGCGTCGGCGTAGTAGTACTTGCCCCCGGTTTCCTGGGCAAGCGTAATCAGGGCGTGCTCGCCGGCGAGATCGCGGCCGGCGCTGGCGGAGATGGGGACATCGATGATGGGGTAGACCATGACCTCTCCGCGCAAAGCCTGTTCGAGCGCCATGTCATAGGTGGTGCCTTTGACGGTATTGCCTCCGTCGGAGATGATCACCAGCACCTTGCGGCCGGATCGCCCCGCCAGGACTCTGCGAAGCAAGATAGACGCCGCTATAAAGCGCGGTGGCGGCGCCTCGCCCCATGTCGTTCAGCCCGCGGTCGACGCGGCCCAGGTTGTTGGTAAAGAAAACTACCTCGCGCACATTGTCGGCAAACTCCATCAGGTCCAGGTGATCGACGGGCCGCAGGAGGGAATGCACAAAGTGCCTGGCCGCATCCTGCTCCAGGCTGAGGTCTTTATGCACGCTGCCGCTGGTGTCGATGGCCAGGACAATCTCCAGCGGAAGCTCGGACTGGCGCTCAAATACGGCAATCTTCTGCGGGTGTTCATCTTCCGAGAGCAGAAACTCGTCCCGGGTCAGGCCGGGCACCGGAGCTCCTTTGTCATCGGTAACATTGACGAAGACATTCACCAGCCGGACATTCACACTAATGGTCGGTGGCTCCGTGGCTTTGGCCTTCACCGAGGGCGCCCCTGCCTGCGCATGGCCGGATGGACCGCAGAGAGTGAGCGCGCAGCAAACGGCCGCGTAGCATAGTGGTTTCACGAGCCGGCCGTTCCCTTCTGCACCGGGTCGTTTACCACCAGGCCGGATGGGAACGGTTCGCCATCGGCCCAGACCGCCCCATCTTCGAAGTGCTCCTTCTTCCAGATGGGGACTGTTTTCTTCAGCGTATCGATGAGCCAACGGCAGGCTTCGAATGCCTGGGCGCGGTGCGCGGAAGCTACGGCAATCAGAACGCTGGTTTCGCCCACATCGAGCCGGCCCAGGCGGTGGACGATGGCCACCTGACGGACGCCATGCACGGCGATGGCCTCATCCGCGAGGCCCTGCATCTGGCGCAGAGCCATCTCCTGGTAAGCCTCGTAGACCAGGAAGAGCGTGCGCCGCCCTCGGGTGTTGTTGCGGACAATGCCGTCGAAGACCACCACGGCACCATCCTCCCCCTGCTTGATGGCAGCGACCAACGATGTAGCGTCGATGGGCTCCGTGACCAAGGCGACGATCGGGGCAGCAGAGCCGCCGCTGACTGGAGGGAGAAGCGCAACTTCATCTCCGTCGCGCAGCCCGGAGCCACGCGCCGCGTAGCTCCGGTTCACGGCAATCGCCAGCGCCGGCCATAACTTTGTCTGCTGGGGCAGCAACTGGCGGTAATGTTCGAGCACCGCATCCACGGTCGCGCCGGAGGGCAGATTGAGCGTCTGGCTGTCGCACGCCAACATCTCTTTCAGCACACCAAAGAACAGGACCGTGACCCGCATGGGAAAAGCATATCCGAAGGCCATCTCCGATTTCCTGTTGGTATTGGTAGCGTTGACGAACCTCATGCGCCTTTCCTTAAGAGAAAGGCGCACACACAATCGTTTCCAGCGCAGCGTGGCAGGAAATCCGGGTCTGACATGAGGTTAGACTCGGCCATCGGCAAAATGGCGGCGGTATCCAGGGAGTAGTTCAGACCAGTACGGGCGTATTGGACACTCCCGCGGTGCCAAAGACTCTGCGGTAGCGAGCGATTTCCGATTTAAGCCCGGTCGCCTTGGCGAAGTTATCCGATAGTTTCACCGCCGGGCGGCCGTCGGCCTCGGTCATCTTGCAGATCAGGCTGGCGGGGTGGAATCCGTTGCGGCCATTCGGATGGCAGCCGCGGAAGTCGTTAGTCAGCAAGGTGCCCCACCCGGCGCTGAAACGAATGCGCCGGCCAGGAGTCCATTTCGCCGGATCGTTGAGGTCAGCCGCGGTGCGAAAGTCCTGGGGTGTCAGGCCCGGCGCCATGCTGCCCATGAAGTAGGCATAGAGGCCAAGGATGTCTTCCACATCCATGGCGTCGGAGGCGATGATCAGCTTCTGTTTGGGGTCCCGGCCGCGCTGCTTCAGCCAGGCGATGTATTCGTCACCAGCAATGTAGGGGTCCTTGCTGTCGATGCGCTGCCCGGTCCAGTCGGCTGTCCAATCCGGAGCATCGGCCAGGAACTGCGTTGTTCCGTAGGTGTCGGGCAGCATGATACGAATCTCGCGATCATACGTGCTTTGCCACAGCTCGAGAATGCGGTACTGCGAACTCTTCAAATCGGCGTCGCTGGAGGCCATGGCAGCCAGCGCCATGGGGAGTTCGTGGGCATTGGTGCCCACCGCTTCGAGGTTATGTTTGTAGGCCAGATACGTGTTGGACGTGCCGGAAAAATGCTCGGCAAGCGCCAGTGTTCATGGCGTTCACCACATATTCCTGCCACAGGAAACTGTGCCGGCGCCGGGTGCCGAAGTCCGCCACCCTTAGTTCAGGAACCCCGGTCAATCGCTCAATCTTGCCCCAGAGCTTGGCCTTGGCTTGGGCGTAAAGAATGTCCAGCTCGAATTCGCTCATGCCCTTGAAGGCGGCGCGCGACTTCAGCTCGTTGAGGATGGAGAGGGCATAGATCTCCCACATCGTCGCTTCGGTCCAGAGCCCGTCGAACTCCAGGTGGAATTCTCCGTCCCTGACCGTGAGCCGATAGCTGGAGAGGCGGAAGCCCTGTCCCAGCCACTCGATAAAGTCCGGCTCGAAGATACCGCGGCGGCCGAAGAAGGTGTTGCCGGCCAGCCAGATCAGCTCCGATTTGAGAAAGCGCAGACTGCGCACGTGCTCCAGCTGTTGCAATACCTCTTCGCGCGCAATCACATCCGCCAGGCGCAGGGACGAGGACCGGTTGCTCACCGAGAACGACACTTGTGTCGTGGGGAAATGCTTCCAGATGAACTGAAGCATCAGCAGCTTGTAGAAGTCCGTATCCAGCAGGGATCGCACAATCGGGTCCAGATCCCAATTATGGTTATGCGCCCGCTCCGCAAAATCAATGATCATCGATGTCCTTGGGGACTACGCCTCCCCGGGGAAGCTGCATCTATTAGATGGTCGAGGCATGTCTTAGGAGGCTATAAAGTAATGCGCATCTCGAACTTCTGCGCTGCTGGCTCGACGATCTGCACTACGCCGTGTCCGGGATTGACCTCTTCACGAAGACGCAGCAGGCCAAGCTTCTTGAGCTTGTTCACATCCCTGGTCACCGAGCCACGGTTGCGACCCAGCTCCTCGGCCAGCGCCGAAATACTCAGCCGCTTCTTCCGCACTACCTGGCAGAGCCGGATGCGTTGGACCGTGAGACATTCGATCATCAGGAGGGGGTCTTCGAAGGTGATGACCCTCTGTGCCTCGAGCCTCTCACCCTTCTCCCGTCTCCTGGCGCGATCCAGGGAGCGCCGCACGTGACCTTCAAATCCGTCGAAGAAAACCTTAGTCTTCATAGACTCTCCTGAGTTCGCCAACCTCTGTATAAAAGCGCTCCGCCGTTGCGGGGTAGCCTTTAAATGCCGTCGGGGTCGCCTTACCCATGTAATGACGCTCGTGGACACCGTGTGCGTTATCGAAGCCGAGCATGCGCCCGTGATCGCCTCCGAACAGATGGGGCAATAGGAAGGCGAGATTGTAACGAACCACATCACCCTTCTCGTCGACCCAGACCTCTTCGCGGACAATGCCGACGCCACCTCCGCACCAAAACTCGTTCTCGTCGTCGGTGTCCTTGCGTAGGCGGAGCTTTTTCCCCACCCTTAGAATCCTAGTCCAGGTGATGCGCTCAACGCAACATCTGCACTTAGCCCGCGCATTACCTGGCGCCTAAGCAAAAGCAAAAGGCCCGCTGATTGGCGGGCCTTCTTGAAGAGATTTAGCAGCAGGTCTTAGACCTCGGCATGTTCGATAATCGTTTCCCGAACTGCCTCATCTTTCTTCTCTTCGCTGACAGACTTAGGGAGTGCCACCGCCAGCACGTCTTCGATACGGCTGGCGTAGTGAATGCGCACACCTTCGATCTGGTCTGCCGTCAGGTCTTCGTCGACGTTCTGACGATTTTCCGCGGGGAAAATCACGTCCTGAACCCCGGCGCGCTTCGCAGCGAGAAACTTCTCCTTAACGCCGCCGATCGGAAGAACATTGCCGCTGAGCGTGATTTCACCGGTCATCGCTGTTAGCGGACGAACCGGAGTATCGGTCATAAGTGAAACCAGGGTGGTTGCCATGGTGACACCGGCCGACGGCCCGTCCTTGGGGATCGCTCCCGCAGGAACATGGATGTGAATGTCCAGGTCCTTGGTGAAATCCTCTTCGAGCCCCAGCGAAGCGGCGTTGGAGCGTACCCAGGTAAGCGCGGCCTGCATGGACTCCTGCATGACCTCGCCGATCTGCCCGGTCATCTTGAAGCCGCCTTTACCCTTCATCCGGTTGGCTTCGATGAAGAGCACGTCGCCGCCTGCCGGCGTCCAGGCCAGCCCGACCGCTACGCCGGCACGCCGGGTGCGCTCGGCCAATTCAGTATCGACGCGTACTTTGATGCCGCCCAGGAACTCCTGAATCACTGCCCGGTCCACAACCAGCGTGCCTGTCTTGCCTTCGGCAATGCGGCGCGCCTGCTTGCGGCACACGGTGCCGATCAGCTGTTCCAGTTTGCGCACGCCCGCTTCTCGCGTGTAGTGGCGCACGATGTAGCGAACGCCTTCCTCAGGAAACTCGATCTGGGGTTCGCCACCCTCCTTTTGCTCGATACCGTTTTCCTTAATCTGCCGCGGGATGAGGTAACGAAAAGCAATGTGCGTCTTCTCGTCCTCGGTGTAGCCCGACAGGTCAATGATCTCCATGCGGTCGCGCAACGGCTCCGGTATGGGATCGAGCATGTTCGCAGTGCAGATAAAGAGCACCTTGGACAGGTCGAACGGAACATCCAGGTAGTTGTCCCGGAATGTATTGTTCTGCTCCGGATCCAGCGTTTCCAGCAAGGCCGAGGCTGGGTCTCCGCGGAAGTCGCGGCCCAGTTTGTCGATCTCGTCCAACATAAAGACCGGATCATTGGTCTCCGCGCGGCGCATCGCTTGTATGATCTGCCCGGGCAAAGCACCGATGTAAGTACGGCGATGGCCGCGTATCTCGGCCTCGTCGTGCATACCGCCGAGCGAGATGCGCTGGAACTTGCGGCCCAGCGCGCGCGCAATGCTGCGGCCAAGCGAGGTCTTGCCCACGCCGGGAGGTCCGACGAAGCAAAGGATCGGCCCCTTCATATCGGGCTTGAGACGGCGCACGCTCAGGTAGTCGAGGATGCGATCCTTTACCCGCTTCAGATCGTAGTGATCCAGGTCGAGGATCTCCTTCGCCTTGGCAATATCTACTTCGCCGCCGGTGGACTTGGCCCACGGCAGTACCGCCAGCCACTCGACGTAGTTGCGGGTGAGTGAGTAGTCGGCAGCCATGGGAGACATCCGCGAGAGCCGGTTGAGTTCCTTGGTGGCTTCCTTCTTCACATCGGCCGGCATGCCTGCGGCTTCGATCTTCTGCCGCAGTTCCTCGATGTCCTTCTGCCCCTCGTCCAGTTCGCCGATCTCTTTCTGGATGGCTTTCAGCTGTTCGCGCAGGTAGTAATCGCGCTGCGATTGCTGCACCTGATCCTGGACCTCGGTCTGGATCTTGTTGCGCAGTTGCTGGACTTCTGCTTCCTTGGCCAGATGCTTGTTGATGCGCTCCATGCGCAACGTCACGTCTGGCGTCTCCAGCAGTTCCTGTTTGTCGGTAGTGGCCAGGAACGGTAGCGAGGAAGCGATGAAGTCGACCAGGCGCCCGGGATCTTCAATATTGAGCGCGATGGTCTGCAGCTCATCGGAGAGCGTGGGCGAGGTGGTGACGATCTGCTGGAATTGGGCAATGACATTTCTCTGCAGCGCCTCCAGTTCGGCGCTCTTGCCCGGATCGACTTCAGGCAAATGATCGACCGCGGCCATCATGAATGGCTCAAGCTGAGCAAATTCGCCCAACCTGACGCGCTCGGTGCCTTCGGTAAAGACGAAAAGACTTTGGTTGGGCATTTTGACGACTTTGTGCACCGTCGCCAGGGTGCCTACGGAATACAAGTCGCTGGGCTGCGGACTGTCCATGCGTTCGTCGCGCTGCGCGACGACCACAATGGTCTTCTGCTCTCCCAGGGACTGAATGAGTTGAATGGAGCTCTCCCGGCCGACGGTCAGCGGCAGTACGGCATGGGGAAACAAAACGGTGCTGCGAACGGGCAGTATGGGCAACACTCTGCCCTGAGAGCCACCCTGCTCCCGCCGAGTGGGATCGCTTGGGTTAATGATGCTTAAGAAATCGCTCGCCATGAGTATCCTTCTATCAGATTATCGACTATAAGATGATGCAGATCCTCTAAAGTCGCAAAAGGCCCGGCTGCTGCCCCTCGGATCCCCGAATTCCGGCCTCTCGTCATCCGGAAGAGGTCTTTCCGGCTCTCTCTGCTTCATCGGTCCCGTCTGGCTGCCCGATCATTACCCCCATCCTGCCGGGCCCTCAGGAAGGCGGCTGAGCCGCCGAATAATGGCCTAACTCCTTGACCAGAATGCACTGCCGGCGAAGTTGATCGAGGGCGGCGCTGGTTGCGGCCGGATCGGAGACCTGGTAGTCGACGTAGAAGACGTATTGCCAGGGCTGGCCTTGTACCGGACGGGATTCTACCTTGCACAGGTTGGTATTGTGCTCGGCGAATGCCTGGAGCGCCGCGACCAGCGTTCCTGGGCGGTTGTCGACGGTAAAGGCGATGCTGACTTTGTCGGCGTCGGGTACTGGCCGGGCCTGGGCACGGCTGCGAATCAGGAAAAAACGAGTGTAGTTGGCCGGATTGTCTTCGATGCCGGCGGCTAGCACCTCTCCCCCGTAGGCCAGAGCAGCCTGCTCGCTGGCGATGGCGCCTGCCTCTCTGTCCCCCAGGCTGGTTATATGCTTCACGCTGCCCGCGGTGTCGTAGAAGGGGGTGGGCGTCATCTTCGGGTGTTGCTCGAAAAATCGCCGGCATTGGGCCAGCGCGATGGGGTGGGAGAGCACCTGGCGAACATCTTCGACTTTGCTGCCCGGAACGCCGATGAGATTGTGACGGATGCGCAGCAGGGATTCCCGTTCGATTTGCACGTCGGATTGAAAGAGGAGGTCGAAGTGTTCGACGACAGAACCAGCGAGCGAGTTCTCGATGGGGATGACTGCGGCGGAAACCTCGGCGTTCTCCACTCGTTTGAACACCTCTGCGGAGAGTGCACAGGGAACAATGGTTGCCTGCGGTTCTATCTTAAGTGCGGCTTCGTGGCTGAAGGATCCGAGTTCTCCCTGAATGGCGATCCGCATCTCTGCCCCGAAGACTTAATTTTGATCATACGGCAACCCACTTGATCGAGGACGCACCAAAGTACAGCGTAGCAAGACTTTTAGTAAGGAGAAACACACGATGCTTTGGACCATTTTTCTAGTGTTGCTTGTACTTTGGCTGGTCGGCTTCATCGGATTCCACGTGGTTGCGTGGTACATCCATATCCTGCTGATCATTGCGCTGGTGGTGCTGGTAATCCAATTGATCGGTGGAAGACGGGCGATTTGAACTCAGCTTCCTTTTTCCGTCCCGGCAGGTATGCCGGGACGATCGGGGAGGCATCTTACTTAACCAGGTGCCTGTGCCATCGCAGGCAAGGAGACAGACCATGAATAAGGACCAAGTAACGGGCAAAGTGGAACAGGCAGCGGGAAAAGTGAAGCAAAGTGTGGGCGAAACCGTGGGCAACCAGAAGCTGGCCAATCAAGGCGTGGCCGACCAGGTAAAGGGCGCGGCCAAGGAAACCTGGGGCAACGTTAAGGATGCTGCCGCGGTTACTGCGGATCGTCATCACAAGGAAGCGGAGCGTAAAGCGGACGATGCGCGAGCCGGCGTCCGTGCAAAGGTTGACGAAGTGCACGACAACGTCAACGAGAGGCTCGATGCTCACAAGGCGAGCGAACGCGAGAAGGCCAAGACAGCCTAATTGAGTTTAAGGAGATCAGACGCACCCGGTTCTCATCCGGGTGCGTTTCTCATTTGTTGGAGGCTTAGTGCGCCGCGGGATGACGCAACAGAAGCGCAGCCGCGACGAAAAAGAAGAAGACCATGGAGATGATCCCGTTCATGGTGAAAAACGCAGCGTTCAAGCGCCGCAGATCCGTAGGAGAAATGATGAGATGCTCATAGAGCAGCAGGATGGCGACCGCCGCCACTCCCACCCAGGCGATGGCATTGAGTCCGAATAGCTGCAGCAGCCAGCACAGCAGGCCGAGCATGGCCAAATGCATGAAGCGCGCAATCCAAAAGGCGGCCCTGATTCCCCAGGTTCCCGGGATGCTCTTCAGACCGGTTTCCCGGTCGTGCGCCATGTCCTGGCAGGCGTAAAGCACATCGAATCCTCCCACCCAGAAAAGAACCGCAGCGGTGAGCACTACGATGCGCGGATCCAGCGATCCGCGGATGGCAATCCAGGCTGCGGCGGGGGCCATCCCCAGCGCCAGGCCGAGCACCAGGTGAGACCAGCGGGTGAACCGCTTGGTGTAGGAGTACAGCAGGAGCACCGCGAGGACCACGGGAGACAGGAATAATGTCTCCCGGTTCAGCTGCGCGGCGGCCAGAATAAAGGCCAGCGACATCACCACCGTAAAACCGGCGACAAAGCGGCGGCTCAGCATGCCGGCGGGAATCGCGCGTCCGGCAGTGCGGGGATTGGCAGCATCCAGGCGGGCATCGGCCCATCGATTGAAGGCCATGGCGGCGGAGCGCGCAGTGACCATGCAGACGACAATCCAGAAGACTTTGCGCCATTCCGGCCACCCGGCGGCGGCGAGCATCGCGCCGGCAAGAGCAAAGGGGAGGGCAAAAATCGAGTGCTCCCACTTGATCATTTCCAGCGTGGTGCCTACATTGCGCAGCAAAGCCATGCACTTAGTGTACTGGGTGAGGGGACCAGAGGCAGAGCCCGGAGCCTACCGCTGCTGAGGAGCACAAACAAAACGGCCCGCCCTTCGCTTCCGCGAAGGGGCGGGCCGTCAGTGTCGTTCGACTAGAGACTACTTGCTCGTTCGATCCGTTAGCTACCTGAAGGTTGTTGGTCACCTTAAAGACGCCCGGCACGCTGTTGGCGCGGATGCCCGCGACATTCTTGTCTGCCTGGCTAAGCACCACGCCATTCAGAGTAACGTTTCCATTCACGACCGTGATGCGGATAGGTTGCGCCGGGTCAATGGCGTACTTGTTCAGGCTGGGATATCCGTAAACAGCCCGATAGACCTGCCATCCGTGTGCGATCATCCATGGGCGAGAGGGGATCGACCTGAATCTTGTCGATCACATCTTGCACGCCGGGGAAATGGCTCGCTAAAGAAACCGCGGAGTCAGCAGCAACCGGCCCCAGGGCATTGCCGCCCAGAGTGACCACGCCATTCTGCACATTGACGCTGATGGCATTAAACGCATTGCCATAGCCCACGCGGTCGTACTGCAGCTTCTTCACGATTGCCTGCTGCAGCTGCGCGTCGGAAACCTCGCCGGCGCCGGCAACCATAAGCTTGTTGCGAACCGCAACCACGTTCTTGACCCGGTGCACGGTCTTATCGACCTCTTCCTTGGTCGCAAAGTCCTTGACCGTGCCTTCCAGATCGACGATTCCGTTCTTAACCGATATCTGTACATCCTTGTACTTCTTCAACTTGTTCTGCAGCTCTGCCTGAATGTTGTTATCGGTTTGCGCGCTCTGCCCCACCGCATACGATGCCTTGGGAATCAAAACCTGAGAACCCAGAACCAGAACAGCAGCCAGCGCCAAAGTTAAACCATGCGATACCTTTTTCATTTCTTTCTCCTGTTTGCGTTCGCTCGTGGTTAATAGCTTCGCGAGTAAGTCCGCCTATATGAACACACACCTGGCCCCAGGTTGCACATCCCTGTTTACTACGACTACCGAAAGCCGTCAACGATAGCGTTTGCGAACTCTGAGGACCATGCTGAAGACCCCCGACTCGTCGCGCACGGCCAGGACAGAAAGGCTTTGCGTGATATCCACCTGGGCCTGAATGAGCTGTTGCGCGGTGGCGTTGACGTTCGTGGCGTAGGTGACCTGGACATTCCGCGAGATATTCTGCTGCACAGTAATTCGGGCACTCGAGCTGCCGACCGTTCCCACGTAAGTCGGATCGATCTTGACGCTGCCCCCGCCGAAGAGCTTTTGTACGCGGGTGTCGACCGCTGCATTGAGCGCGCCTCCCAGCAGCGCGTTGGTGGTCGAGTTCACGCCGACTGATTGCTCCTGCTGCGAGTACAGCGCCTGTTCTTCCTGCGTGCGGCCCAGCGCAAGCAGGGAAATAACGTCGGCCTGGGGCAGCGGGGGCTCAGAACGGAAGGTCGGTGTGAGCTGGCTGATGTTGCCGTGCAGCCCGATCGTCACATCGTATTCCTCCACCCGGGTGGTGGCATCGATGTCGATGATGGGCTCGATTTTCACCGGATTGGTGAAGAAGATTTCGCCGTGCTGCAAACGGTAGGTCGTTCCCGCAAAGGTGGCGGTGCCATCGGTGACGTTGATGCGGCCGAGAATGGCCGGCTGGGCCAGGGTTCCGCGAATGCGCAGATCGACGCTGCCGGCCAACTGCGCGTAGGAATTCTGGAAATCGAGCTGCGGCGCGGAGAAGATGTGAACATCCAACCGCACATGGCTGGAGGGCGCGGTAGGATCCGGCGGCACCGCTAGCCCCTGGAGCCGCGGTAAAGCTGGCGAAGTCGACGTTGCGGCCGATGATGAAGCGCGTGATCTGTACATTGCCGCTCAGCAGCATGTTGGTTGGTGAGCCCTGCAGGTGCAGGGTGGTATCGGCAGTAGCGCTGATACCTAAGTAGCGAACCCGGATATCTTTCCCGGTCGCGGTGAAGTCTCCGTAAATGCCCTGCTGATAAGTTAAGAAGCCTCCGAACTTGAGCTGCCCGCCGCCGGTCGTGCCCACCAGGTCCTGCACCTGGAGACGGTTCTGGTCGAAGACCAGATTGCCATTCAATTTGCTGATGCCGTTGGGTAGGTCGTTGAGGGCCAGGGCCACGTTGCTGACGTGGACCTGGCCGGAGAACGACGGCTGGCTGAGCGTCCCGCGCGGCGTTGACGTTGAACTCCAGGTGGCCGGAGGAGGTAATGTCGGGATCGAAGGTCTGCGCCAGCTTCATGTTGATACCGCCATTGCCGGTCACCGCCAGCGCCTGGTCATCCATGAGATCCGCGGTGCCGGTCACCGCCACATCGGTCTCCGGGCCGGTGATGTGAGCCTGGGTGAGGTGAAGGACCCCGTCATGCAGCGATGCGCGCAGCGGTCCGTTGCCTGGAGCGGAATACCCTGCAGGGTGACGGAGAACTTGTTGATCTCCGCGTCTCCGCTGAACTGCTTCGGCTCCCGCAGCGGGCCGGCCACGTCGATCGTCCCCCCAATGGACGAATTGCCGGTGACACTCTGCACATGAAAAGCGCGCAGAATGGGGGCGATATTGAGGTTGGTCAAGACGATGTTGGCCTGGGTCTCGAAAGTCGCCACGCAGGGACGTCTGGCCTTTGACCTGTAGCTGCGCCGCTGCCAGGCTGTTCTGAGCGGTGAAATGCGCTGTGCTTCCCTGGGTGTGCACGACCACTTCCAGGGCGCCGGCGGGTTGGCCTCCCAGGACCAGGTTGCGCAGATGCACCCCGCCCAGGACGGAAATGGCGTCGATTGTGCCCGATGCGTGGGCGTCAAACTTTAAGGCACCGGCCACGAAGAGCCTCGGATCCTTGGGCTGAGGGAAGTGCGCAAGTTCAAAATTGCTGCCATCCAGATTGCCCAGGAAATTTCGGGTCTTCAGGTTGTAAGTCCCATTGGCGACGACAGTCCCGCCATCCTGGAGCAAGGTGAGTTTGGTCAGGTTTATATCTTGCCCCGAAAAGCTCAGGGTCGCGGTCAGGCTGTGATAGGGTTGGCCCTCGATCGCGCCGCCCTGCATGTCAAGGCTGGCGCCGCCATTCAGATCGCCCAGCTGTCCCTCCAGCATGAGCCTGGAGACTCAGAGTGCCGGTAACCGGCAGGTCTTGCCCGGCGATGGCCAGCACGTCGGTCAACGAAGCATCCTGCACCTGGGCGCTGGCGTTGATGGTGGACTCGTCATCGAACGCCTGGCGGCGCCGGCTGATTTGATGCGCCTGCAGCTGACCGGCGGCATGAATCACCGTCTTGCCGCGGGTCAGCGTCCCCTTCTCTACGGAGATCAGGCTGGAGGAGTAGCTCGCGATCGCGTCCAGGTGGTCCCAGGAAATGGTCCTGGAAACAGCGGCCGGCGGAGACGGAGGGTGAGCTCCGGTTGCTGACGCCGTTGCCGGCCCGGCGGTCGAAGTGGCCGCGGGCAATGCGACTGGTCCGACGGAAGGCTGCGGGGTCTGGGACGGCGCCGAGCCGATAGCAGCCGGAATGACGACCTCGGTAGAGAATCGCTCGGCGGTCAGATGACCGGCGAATGCGGGATCGACCAGGGAGCCGGTGGCCGAGCCATCGAAGGTCGCGTCTCCGTGAAGTTGGACGGGAACCCCGGAGATGCCCTTCTTACCGTTGAGGCCCAAGTCCAGCACCTTCAATACTTGATCGAACTCGCCCAGATTGTGGGTGACCAGATGGACGGTAAGGTTCGAAGGCTCCTCGATCGGATACACGCCGAGCGAGCCGGTGGTGTTGAGGGTAGTCCCCGGACTATGCGCCTCCAGCTGATAAATCTGGACTCTCCCTCCGTGTTGGAAGTACTTGGCATCCACCGAGCCGCTGAGCGGAAGCAGGCCGGGAGCAGACGACTGCGGAGCACTCATCGCGAGCTTGGCGGCGACCGTCAGGTCGTCCGCGGCGCCCGTCCAGTCGATGTTGACGGCTCCTTCGCCCAACGTATCGAAGCCATAGTTCTGATATCCGCGATCCGCGACGCTCTCGAGTATGGTGCTGAGGCGCACGCCGTGCACCCGGGCGCGGATGCTCATGGCCGGACGTACCGGCGGCGGCTGTGCCGGGCGCAGCGGAGCTCGCTTTGTCTTGTCGGCGGCAGCGGAGGGAGCCGGCGGCGGGTTGTCGGGAGCACTCCAGTTGAGGTAGCGAAGCTCGGCATTGACGATTCCACCCTGGCGTGGGCGGCCGACCAGATCGGTGAGGACGATCTCGTCCGGCGTGATGTGCAGGCGGGTGGTCGCGTTCAGCCCGTCGATGTACACGTAAGGAATGACGTAGCCGGCATTGATCACCTTTGCGTTGCCATCCACTACATATTGGCTGGCCCCGCTTCCCTGAGCCGTAACGGCAAGCTGCACGCTCCCGCGGCGGAAGCCATCGACGGCACCAACGGTGGTCAATTCTGCCAGCTCTACCGTGCCGTCGGTGGAGAGTTTCCATTGCGGGTTGGAGTAGTGGACCAGCGTGCCAGAGGCCTGAAGCGCTGGTCTTTCCAGTGGTAAAGTGCATGTTCTTGAGATCGACCGCGTCGTGGGCCGCTTCGACGCTGAGATCCAGTTGGCTGTGGAGCACCGCGGCTTTACCTTGTTGGGCGTTGAGATCGGAGCAAGTGATGTCGCCGAGATAGTGGCCGCTGACTGGAGCGTAGGTGATCACGACGCCCAGATCGTTGGCGGCCAGCCGAAAGGGAATGGCGCGCTCATTGAGCAAGGCCATTCCGTCATGCACTTCAACCCGGTTCGCCTGCAGATCGAAGATCGTCTTGACCGCCGGCCCGCTGGTGTTTTCCTTTGCCTTTGGCGTGGGCTGATTGGTGCTGCCGTCGGGATAAATGATGAGATGAACGGAGGGACGGTCGACTTCCAGAAAGTCGAGACCAAGCTGGGCATCCACCAACGAGAGGATCTTGGCCCGCGCATAAAGCCGATCCACATGGGCATAGGGCAGCTCGCCCGGGCCCTCCAGGCCGTGAATCGTGAGGCCATCCACTTCCACCGAGAGATGGCGGAGATTCCAGCGCAGAGACTGCAGCTTCCACGCGGCCACCGGTGGCGTCCTGGAGAACGGAGATGACTCTCTGCCGCACCTGGTTGGAAAAATGCTGGGTCGATGCATAGAAAAGCAGTCCGCCGATGACCAGAACCAGTAGCAGAAGCAACGAGCCGCCAACTCTCCAGAAGTAGCCCCAGACGCCGATGGGCTTGGGCGACGGGGTGGCTGGGAGGGCGCGGGAGAGGAGGGAGGCAGGCTGCTCATGGCTGCCCTCCGGAAGCGGAGTCGTCGCCGGAGCCAGTGGTTCCTACTCGTCCGTAGGCGGGATCCAGGATGCTGACGCTGCCTTCACTCTTGAGGCTCTGCAACCATTCCAGCAGCAGGGAGCTAACCCGCTGTTGCAGCAGGATCTCCTCAATCCGGCTGGAGACGTCGGCCAGAGCGAGGCGGCTTCACCGGCTTGTCGTGGAATTGGGGAACCAGGGTTTTGTTGTAGTAGTCCGCAGATCTCGGCCGGGGTGATGCGAACGCCGGAACCGAAGCGCGACTGAATAAAGGAAAGAATGAGCATGCGTTGGCTCCAGTGGGCCTGCACCTCCTTCTCCGTCAGGCCTTTCGCGCTGAGAAAGTCTTGCCAGCCGGCGTCGGTCTCGCAGTGGTAACGGGCGCATTCGGGAATGACGGCCGCGCAGTTGTGTCAGGCGTTCTTGCACCTCTTCCGGAGTAGGCGGTGTAACCGTCTGTGCGGTTTGCATTTGTTGCAGAATGAGATCGCGGTCGATCAGACGCTGCAGAGCTCTTTGCGGCGTGTTACGGGCGCTATCGATGCTGAATGGCTGCAAGACGGCATAAGCTCATCTCTTCGTTCACATCGCTCTGCAGGATAACGCTGCCGTTAATGACTGCGACTACGTGATCGAGGACCACAGCCCCCTTTGGTATGGGCGCGGGCGGTATGGAAGCGACGGGCGATGCGGCGGCAGTAGCCGGCGCGGCGCTGGTTTGCTGACCCCACGCGGCCGCGCTCATCAGCACAAGGAGAGTGCAATATCCAAAGACGCTCCGCTCGGATACGGAGGGATTCGCAGTCCCCTTTCCAGGCTACGCAGGTGAGTTCTCGTCATCAAAAGCTCTGCCCGATACTGAAGAAAAAGTTGAAGTGACCGGCCTGCCCGACGTGGGGGTTGGGAGCCGCGTTGGCCGTAGTGTAGTCGTAAATAATCGGGTAGATGGGCGGATTCAGGTTATAGCTGAAGTCGCCCCGCAAGGGCCCAATGGGAGTGTGGTAGCGGAGGCCTAGCCCCACGGCATGGGAGAAGTCGTTGAAATCGCAGGTATCGGGCGTGTTGTAGGTGGTGTAGGGCACGGTAACGTTGCGGCAGGTCCAGCTATGTGGCTGCTTGGTGCGCAGGGCCGCGGGCCAGATCTGGGAGGACTTCTCAAAGGCATTGCCCATGTCGTGAAAGAGAACAAAACTAAGGTCGGTACCCACCCAACGCAAAGGCGGGCGCCGGCGTGCGCAGCTCCAGGGTGTTCACGAAAACGCCGGCGCCACCCACCGGATACCCGGTCTGCGGATCGCGCGGTCCGGCGGAATTGATGGGGAAACCGCGGTGCGAGGTGGCGCCCCCGGCATAGAGCCGCTCGGGTAGCGGGATCAATTGCTCATCCCCGTCGCCAAAGGAACGCTCCTGGCCATACCGGGTCTGCCGCGCAATCACCCAGTGATCCCTGCCAAAGTCGTAATAGGTGGCATTGCTGAAGTCGACCCGGTCGAAGTTGGCTTGCGACCCGAATATTCCGTCGGCAAAGAACACTTCCCCGGTAGTGAAGGTGCCATGGTGCGCGTCCAGCGGTACGTCGCGGGTATCGCGAATAAAGGTGATTCCCGGGCCCCCCACCCGCACCGGTTGCGCGTACAAGGGAATCTCCGACAGGCTGACTTGCAGGGTGGCGGAGTTCACCGAAACCCGGCGATAGGAGAAGGAATAGATCAAGGTGGTGGGTTTGGTCACGCGCTGCGAAACGCGAAGCGCCCCGGAAAGAATCGAGGCCTTGTAGGTGCTGATCACGGCGCTGTTGTTATAGCCACCGGAGAGGGTCAGATTCAGGGATGGCTTGTTGAAAACGTGCGGATCCTGATAACTGAGCAAGGCAATCTGCTCCAGCGATCCATAGTTGGTACGCAAGCTGATGGATTGGTCGGTGCCGCGCAGGTTGGTGCGGCTTATGTTGAACAGAAGCCGTTCACTGGCCCCTGTCGAACCGTTGGGATTGCATTTGTAGCTGTTGGAGATCCCCAGCAGTATCTGTTCCGCCTCGGAGAGACAGCCCTGCGTGGGCTGGCCTGTCTGCACCTCAAAGCCGAAGCCATAGCTGATATCCCAGCGCTTGGCCTCGGTCAGATTCAGCAGGACGTTTTTGTAGCTCTCCGCGCCGGTTGGATTCTGGATCGCCGTGTCGACTTCGTTGAACAGGGCAAGATCATAGAGTTTGCGCTGCATTTGCAGCAGGGCGGTTTGATTGAGCGGGTCGCCCGGGTGCAGCAGGATCCGCTGATCCACCAGCGACGGCTTGGTCCGATCCAAGCCTGAGACCACCACCTTGCGCACGAAGAACTGCTTGCCGGGCACCACTTTCATGGTGAAATCCACTTCATCCGGGTGATCGGGCACGGTTTGCTGAAATAGGCTTACCTGGGCGTTGTCATAGCCCTTGCTCAGGTAGTAGGTCTGGACCAGATCGCGGTCCTGATTGATGTTGACGGCCGAGTACGGTTGCCCTACCTGAACATTCAAGTTAGGGCGAATATCGCTCAATTGCTCCGCGGTGGCTCCTTCAATGTCATATTTGCCGATGCGCTGCTGGACCCCCTCGTCGATGACGTAGGTGATCTTGAAGTGGGAGATCTTGCTGGCTTTCCCGTCGCCGGTGTCGCTATCCACGAAGTCAGGGGTGACCTTGACCGCGCTGAAGCCGTTGCTCTGGTAAAGCGCCTTGATGCTGGCGACATCCTGATCGACCAGCTGCTGGCTGAATGCACCGTCGTGGTCCAGGATGTTGGCCGGCCGCACGCTCAGACGCTCAGAAATCAGCGGCGTGGGGAAATACTTATTACCGGTGATGCGGACCGAGTCGACCACGTGCCGCTTACCCAGATCGACAGTGTAGAGCGCGGTCAGGTGCTGGGGATCGACCTGCACTGGCTGGTGGGAGACCTTTACATCGAAGTAGCCTTTGCCCTCAAAGTAGTTACGCAGATTCTGGGCGCCTTCGTTGAGCAGGTCCTGATCCACCGTACCCTCCTCGTAGACGGGCACCAGTTTCTCCATCTGGCCGTGGCTGATTTTCGCGCCTTCGATCTTCACCTCCACCAGCGGCCCCTGGTGGGCAAGAAAGGTATAGTTCAACCGGTTCATGGGAGGCACGTACTCTTTAGAAGTAAGGCTTACGGTTGCCGCCAGCCGATCTCGCTTGTTGTAGTGCTTGCGCAGGTTACCGAGTGCGCGGCTGACGGTGTTGCGGTTGACCTTGGAGTTTCGCTTGAGTTTGCTCTGCTTGCGGAATTGGGCTTCGGTCAGGCCGCTGTCGCCGGTCAACTCCACATCGCCGATCCGGGCCGGATTGCCGGGAAAGATCTCGAAATTGAGGTCGACCAGCGAGTTGGCGCGGTCGATGACCGTGGTCCTGGCGATCTGTCCGCGGTAATAGCCATTGTTCTGGAGTGCGGTGCTGACCTCCGGCTCTGCCAGCGCCGCCTTGTTTTCAGAATAGGCTGTCCCTGCCTGAAGCTGGGTGGCGCTCTGCAGCACGGCAGCGAGGCGATCGTCTTTCACGCCGTCCACGTTGACGCGGCCGACAAAGAGGCGCGGGACACCGGTGAAGATGATGGACACGTTGTTGCCGGCGCGCACCCCAGCCACTTCGATGGTTTCGTAGAGGCCGGTGGCGTAGAGGCTGCGCAGGCTCTCGCGCACCTTGGCCGGGTCCAGAGGAACACCCGCCTGCTGGGCGAGCTGGCTGGGCAGCGGCGTCAGCAGAGATTCGTTGACACCCTCAAAGGAAACGCTCACCACCTGCAAGCCGGCCCAGTCAAGCAGCAGACCCTGCCGGGAATCCTGGGGCGCGAGAGGGACGGTGTTCGTTCCTGCCGCGGCTGCCTGGGCGCTGCACGGCGGAGAGGAAGTTGCCATGATACCCAGCACCAGCGAAGCGTAGAGCGCCAGCGCAGAAACCGGAACGACGTGGTTTCGATAGATGATCGGCGAGTTGGCTTAATAAAAAAGGCGCTGCGAAAGAGCGGCTTCTTGTATCGCTATCCAGTTTCTGCGGGCGGCGCACGGATGGAAGCAATGGGGTCAAAGCCAACAAAGATCCTCTCAAGTAGGCATCGCGCTCGCCCATCGAACACTGTACGTGGTAAATCGACGGCCTGGAATTGCCGCCGCAGCGCTCGCTCTCCGAATCTCTATACTAAGACGTGGTCATGCTGTACGGGAGAGCGCAGTGGAACTGATTGAGGAGCGTTACTCGCGCCAGGTGCTTTATCCCGGAATTGGGGAGCGGGGCCAGAGGCAATTGGCCGCCAGCCATGTGGCGGTGGTGGGTTGCGGGGCCACCGGGGCCGCGGCGGCCGGCGCTGCTGGCGCGTGCCGGGGTGGGCACCCTGACCCTGGTCGACCGCGACTTCGTGGAGGAGAGCAATCTGCAGCGCCAAGTCCTTTTCGACGAGGCGGATGCGCGTGAAGCATTGCCCAAGGCGGAAGCCGCACGGCGCAAGATTGCGCAATTTAACAGCCGGACCGAGGTTCAGGCGCATGTGGCCGATCTGGTGCCGTCCAATATTCACGCCCTGCTCGGCCAAGCGGCGATCGTGCTCGACGCCACGGATAATTTTGAGACCCGTTATCTGCTGAATGACTATGCGGTCGAGCAACGCCGCCCGTGGATTTACGCCGCCGCCGTTGGGGCTTACGCGGCCACCATGAATATTCTGCCGGGAGAGACTGCCTGCCTGGCTTGCCTCTTTCCCAAGCCGCCGGCGGGCATGGTGGCCACCTGCGACACGGCCGGCATTCTTAACACGGCGGTCAATTTCGCGGCCTCGGTGGAGGTTACCGAGGCGATTAAAGTTTCTGGTCGGCGCGCGGGACAAAATGCGCCGTACCCTGCTGGGCCGCGACCTGTGGACCAATGACCAGGCGGAGGTGAACGCTGCAACGCCGCGAGCGCGATGCACGGTCTGCCAGCTGCGGGACTTTACCCATCTTCGGGGGGAAGACCGCCCCCAGATCACGCTTTGTGGGCGAAATTCGGTGCAGATCCATGAGCATCATCGCCCGGTTGATTTTGCCGAGATGCAGCGCCGCCTGGAGCCGCTCGGCAAGGTAAACTTCAACCGCCTTTTGTTGCGGTTCGAGCGCGGAGAGTACACGGTCACGGTATTTGCCGATGGACGGGCGCTGGTGCAGGGTACGACCGACGTGACCCTCGCCCGCAGCCTTTATGCGCGCTTCATCGGCAGCTAGAAGAAGAATTTACCTGGGCGTTCTCTGACCGCGGACGAGTGAGAAAACGAGAACCGATCAATTGACTACATGGTTCAACTTGAGCAGATTCTGCTGGAAGCAACTTCTGACCCTTATTCTGCTTCCCAGTGCAAGGCCCCTTTAATTTCAATGAGCGTGTTCAATGCTGAAAGCGAACATCCGCCCCCAGACGTGGGAAAGCAATGGTCGAACTTCTCTTCTAGAGGTAGCAATGTCTTTACCCAGCAAGGACTTGGCGACAACGCCCGGACCGACTGCGCCAGCCAAGGCGCCCAATCAGCACTTGCGCCGTAATCCCCCGATCGCGGGCGAAGCCGAGGCAATCCTGAAGGCACAGGCCGGCGACGGCGCGTCCTTCGAAATGCTGTATGCCCTGCACAAGCGACGGGTTTATTCTCTGTGCCTTCGTATGCTGGGCAACGTGGCCGAAGCCGAGGATCTGACCCAAGAGGCCTTTCTGCAGCTTTATCGCAAGATTTCCACTTTTCGTGGGGACTCGGCGTTTTCCACCTGGCTGCATCGGCTGGCGGTTAATGTTGTGCTCATGCACCTGCGCAAGAAGGGCCTGCCCCAGGTTTCGCTCGAAGAAACCCTTGAACCGTCGCAGGAAGACGGCCCCCGCAAGGATATTGGCGCCCGCGATTTGACGCTCTCCGGTTCGGTGGATCGTGTGACCCTGGAGCGGGCGATCGAAAATCTGCCTCCCGGCTATCGGCTGGTTTTCGTATTGCACGATGTGGAGGGCTACGAACACAATGAGATTGCCGGTATGTTGGAGTGTTCCATCGGCAACAGCAAATCGCAGCTGCATAAGGCGCGCATGAAGCTGCGCGACCTTTTGAAGTCGGGCCAAAGGAAAGAGGCTGTTCTATGAGTAATGTCCGGAAAGCAGCGAACGGGACCACCGTCGATTGCGCCGTTTTTCAGGACCAGCTGCCCGGCTTGTTCGAGTCGGGCGAAGATCTGAACACGCAGGAACACCTGAAGACCTGCGAGAATTGCAGCGCGCTGGTGCGTGATCTGGAGTACATTGCGCAACAAGCCAAGCTCCTGCTGCCGATTCACGATCCCAGCCCTGAAGTCTGGGAGAATATTCAGACCGCGCTGAAAAAGGAACCGTCCCGCAGGGAGTAGAAGCGCCTCGGGGGCTAAAGCCCATCCTATTTCAATCGTTTACGGCCCGACTAAACTCGTGCCCTGACACAGAGCACGAGTTTTGGCTGCGCGGCAAGGCGTGCCGATCGTGTCCCGTGAACGGCCTCGCGTCCGGCCGCGCAGTTCCCTCTCGGGTACCCCTGACCCGCATGCTTCCGCCGGCTTCGTCGTTCCCACCCGCTATAATCCGCAGATGGCATGAGCAAGCAGGCGGAGCAAGGGATGGAACGGAAGCCAACGGGACGGGCGCGACAGCGGCTTTCGCGATTGATCCTGACCGGTTTCATGGGCGCCGGCAAATCCACCGTCGGCGCGATTCTGGCCCAGGAACTGGGCTGGCGGTTCATCGACCTGGACGAGGTCATTGAGGCCTCCAGCCAGCGCACGGTCGCGGAGATCTTTCGCGATCATGGCGAAGCAGAATTTCGCCGGCGGGAACGGCAGGCGGTGGAGCAGCTAAGCAACCAGGAGCAGATCGTGCTGGCGCTCGGCGGCGGCACGGTCGAGGACGAGTCCACACGTTCGCTGTTGATCCATCCGCCCGAAAACTGCCTGGTCTTCCTTGAAGCTCCACTCTCGGAACTGCTGGCCCGCTGCACCGTGAAAGGGAAAGTGCGCCCCCTGCTGGCTGCGCCGGAAGCTTTAGAAGCCCGCCACAACCGCCGCCTGCCGCATTACCGCGCGGCACACATCACTGTGACCACCACCGGCCTGGCGCCGCAAGCAGTGGCCGATCAGGTGCTCGAGCAGGTATCCATGCTTTGGCTGGTTGACGCAGGAAAGAGGCAAAGGGCGCATGACAAGTCCTGAAGTGGCGGTGGAAGCCGTTCCCGCTGACTCCTGTGCAGGAAGCGCGCACACGCTCGGTGCGTGGCTCCATTGTCTTCGCCTTTGCCATCGTTTTGGCCCTGCTGCTCGCGTACCTGATGCGCGAGATTCTGTTGCTGCTCTACGTAAGCGCTCTCTTCGCCGTGGTGCTTAGCCCCGTGATCCACGGCATTATGCGGTTCCATATCAAGAGCTGGCATCCCGGCAAGGGGCTGGCTATCCTTCTCCTGTTGCTGAGCGTAGGGGCGGCCGCCACCCTCTTTTTCGCCTTTGCCATGCCACCGGTGGTGCACGACGTGCAAGCGTTGGTCAGCGAATTACCTACGCGCGGGCCCCAACTGCTGGACAAGGTGCATCGAGTTCCGTTTGCTTCCCACTTAAATTTTTCCGGTTTGAATGCCAAGCTGCAGGGATTTGCGTCCAACTTCGCGGAATATCTCTTTCTCTCCATCAGCGGCTGGGCCAGGCAAACTGGCCGACGTCGGGGCGGTGATCTTTCTCACCATCTATTTCATGCTGGAGGGAGACGAGGCCTATCACTGGATCCTTTCGTTCTTCCCCAAGTCCGCCCGGGGACGGCTGAACGACTACCCTGTTGCGCGCCGACGTGCGTATGGGCAAATGGCTCCTGGGGCAAGGCGGACTGATGCTCATCCTGGGCCTCTGCAGCCTCATCGTGTTCGTGATGCTTAAGGTCCGTTACGCCTACGCGCTGGCGGTGCTGATGGGCGCTCTGAACATCGTTCCCATCGTGGGGGCGATGATCTCGATGGCCCTGGTGCTGCTCGCGGCGGCCACCGACTCCTGGGAAAAGGTGGTGGGCGTGTTGGTGTTCTACGCCATTTATGCCCAGGTGGAAACTTCCTACCTGACGCCGCGCATCATGAAGAGCAGCGTAGACCTCTCCTCGCTGGGGGTCCTGGTCGCCTTGCTGATGGGTTCGAAGCTGGCCGGCGTAATCGGGGCCATGGTCGCGGTGCCGACCGCGGTGCTGGTCATCGGTGCTGATCCAGGAATACCTGGTCAAGGACGATGAGCCCGCTGCTGCCGAAACACGCATCTTAAGCTCATCGGATGCCACGAAAGCACGCACCGGCAGGCCCGGATTTCCTGTGTAGCTCGGTGGAGTCAACGAGCCTCGTGCGGCTTTCCGTAAAGAAAGCCGCATACGCAGGTGTGTCCAGAGCAGCGTACAGGAAATCCGGGGCGGCGGTGACCGCTTGCTATCATGAAGGCAGCAGCAGCCTTCGATCCATGTTGAAGAATCCCATCCATCCCGCCGAGCCGCAACACCAGGACTGCGCTGTGATCCCAACCGTCCACGCCGCAACCGGGTTGGCCGGCCCTCGGAGTAGAACATGTGCCCGGGCTGGCGGCCGTTGCGCCCCAGGAAAAGACGCGCCATTCGTGGATCGCGGACTACCAGGAGCTGTTCAAGGTTCGCGTGACCTCGATGGTCGTCCTGACGGCGTGGGCCGGCTTTTACCTGGGATCGATGCGCTCCGGGTATCACCAGCATGCACTGGGGCCTGGTCGAATCGCTTTTCGGCATTGCGCTGGTGTCGTGCGGGGCCAGCGTGATGAACCAGGTCATCGAGCGCAGGATTGACGCCCGGATGGTAAGGACAGCACAACGCCCGCTGGCCGCCGGCCGCTTCGGCCTGCTGCACGGGCTGGCCCTCGGTATGGCGTGCTTTGCCGCCGGCGCGCTGGTGCTGACATGGTTCACCAACCCGGTCACCGTAGTGCTCACGCTGTTGACCGGGTTTACCTACGTCGCGGTCTATACCCCGCTCAAGCGCTACACCACGCTGGCTACGTTCATCGGGGCTTTTCCCGGCGCCATGCCTCCCCTGCTGGGCTGGACCGCCGCCCGCGGCATTATCGAATGGCCGGCCGTGGCGCTCTTCGCCATTCTTTTCGTCTGGCAGTTTCCCCACTTCATGGCCATCGCCTGGCTCTACCGCGATGACTACGCCAAGGCCGGCATCCGTATGCTGCCGGTGGTCCAGCCGGATGGCTGGTCCACGGTCTGCGAAGCACTGATTTATGCCGTACTGATGATCCCGGTAAGCGCCGTTCCGTATTATCTGCACCTCACCGGGCCGGTCTACCTTGTCAGCGCGATCTTGTTGGGGCTGGGCTACCTGGCTTACACCATTCGCTTTGCCCGCATCACCCGGGCGCTGACCACGGCCGAGTCGCGCGGGTACGCGCGTGACCTGTTGCGCGCCAGCGTGATCTACCTGCCGCTGCTGCTCACCGTGATGATGCTGAACGCAACCGGAAGGAGATAAGCCCATGGCGACGCTGAGCCAACATCCCGCGGCGAAGATCCCGGCCGGCAGTGTGCCGGAGCAGGTGCCGATTCAGCTCGACCGCCTATCCCATAATTACGGCGATCGCCTGGCGCTCGACAACCTGAGCTTTGCCGTCCAGCCGGCAGAGATCTTCGGCCTGCTGGGTCCCAATGGGAGCGGCAAGACCACTCTCTTTCGCATTCTTTCCACCCTGATGGTGCCCACTGGCGGGACAGCCCGGATCCTGGGCTTCGACGTCGCCCGGGAACCGAACCAGGCGCGGCAGCAGACCGGCATCGTCTTTCAGGCCAGGAGCCTGGACCTCAAGTTGACCGTGGCTGAGAACCTGAAGCACCAGGGCCACCTGTACGGCCTGCGCGGCGAAAGCCTCAAAAAGCGGAGCGAGGAAGTGCTGCGCCGGGTGGGCCTGTCCGACCGGGCCAAGGATTATGTCGAAACCCTTTCCGGCGGCATGCAGCGGCGGGTCGAGCTGGCCAAGGGCCTGATCCATTCGCCGGGATTGCTGCTGCTGGACGAGCCATCCACCGGTCTCGATCCCGGCGCGCGCCGGGATATGTGGCAGTACCTGCGCACGCTGCGCGACCAGGAGGGCGTCTCCATCCTGGTGACCACGCACTTGATGGAAGAGGCGGAACATTGCGACCGCCTGGCCATTCTGAACCAGGGCACCCTGGTCGCGCTGGGCTCGCCAGCGCAGTTGAAGTCGGCCATCGGCGGCGACGTTGTTCTCTTTGAAACCGCCAGCCCGGAGGCGGCGCGCTCGCTGGCGGAACGCATGGCCACCCGCTTTGCGGTGCAGCCCAGTGTGCTGGGCAGCACTGTCCGGCTGGAGCGTCCCGAGGGCCATCGCCTGGCAACCAGCGTGGTGGAGGCCTTTCCCGGCGAGATCGACGGCATCTCGGTGGCTCGTCCCTCGCTCGAGGATGTGTTCATTCAACGCACGGGCCATCGCTTCTGGGAAGATGCCGCCCAGGAAAGGGAGAAGGAGGCATCATGGCAACCCTAGCCGCAACCGCCCCGCGCGCGCGCAAGACTGTGTCCCCCGGCATCTGGCTGCCGGCCTATTCCCTGTGGCTGCGCGAGCTGGTCCGTTTCTATCGCCAGAAGGCACGAGTGGCGGGCGTGATTGCCTCGCCGCTGATTTTCTGGGTGGTCCTGGGCGCGGGCTTCGCCCACAGCTTCCGGACCGGCGATGGCAGCGGCACGCACTACCTGGGCTATTTTTTCCCTGGATCGGTAGCCATGATCGTGCTCTTTACCGCCATCTTCAGCATGATGTCGCTGATCCAGGACCGCAATGAGGGGTTTCTGCTGTCGGTGCTGGCGGCCCCGGTCAGCCGCTCGTCCATTGTTTTAGGAAAAGTGCTGGGCGGCGCAACGCTGGCGGCGGTGCAGGGGATCATCTTCCTCGTCTTCGGGCCCCTGGTTGGGGTGCGCATGACCCCGTCAGCGATCGGGTTGAGCATGCTGATCATCGTGATGATCAGCTTTGAGCTGACCGCGCTGGGCTTTGCCATCGCCTGGCCGATGGATTCGACCCAGGCCTTTCACGCCATCGTGAACCTGCTGCTGATACCCCTGTGGCTGCTCTCCGGCGCCCTGTTTCCGCTGAGCGGAGCCGCCGGCTGGATGCGCCTCTGCATGTTGCTCAATCCTCTGACGTATGGAGTGGAAGCACTGCGCGGCAGTCTTGTTTCCCGACGCTGCGACGCAATTTCCCCTGTCCGTCAACCTGGCCGTGACGGCCGGTTTTTGCCTGCTGACCTTTGTCGCCGCCTGGGCGATCGTGAACCGGCGCACCAATCGCCCGTCGGCTTGAACACAAGGAGACTTGAAGATGGTTGTGGCGGAAACCAACCAGCGCCCTTCCGTGGCCCTGCCGGTGGTTCTGATTGTCGCGGTGAGCGCGGCCGCGGTTTGCTTTTTGCTGTGGCTGATTTACCTGCACCATCCGCTCGATGCGTCGGTGGCCCGGCTGCGCTTTCTGCCCACGCTCAATGCGGTGCTCAACGGCCTTTGCACGGTCGCCCTGTTGACCGGGTTTTACTTCATCCGGCACCGCAATGTGCCCGCCCACCGGGTGTCGATGATGATTGCGTTTGTCTTCTCTTCTCTCTTCCTGGTCAGCTACATCATCAATCATGCGCTGCACGGGGACACAATCTTTCCCAATGTGGGCGTGGTGAAGACGGTTTATCTGTGGATTTTATTCAGCCACATCACGTTATCGATCGTGGCGCTGCCGATGGTGCTGACGACTTTCTTTTTCTCTCTCAGCGGGCGCTTTCGGCAGCACCGCAAACTCGCCCGGTTTACGCTGCCCATCTGGCTCTACGTCTCCGTCACCGGGGTGGTGGTGCACACCATGCTCGCTGCATGGCGGTAAGCTAATGCCGGACGACGGCACACGGCAACTGCTGCAGGCCGGCATTTGGATCTTGCTGGTCGGCGGCGTGGCTGCACTCTTGACGGCGACGGTCTTTGGCGGCATCGGCGAGCACGGTCCGCACACCAACTCCGGCTGGCTCTCGCTGCTGCTGGCCATGATGTGCCTGCCCTTCGGCACCATGCTGACGCTGCTGGGAGCGGCCAAGTGGCTGCGCAATCGCCGCCTGGCACGGAACGGGATCATCTAAAGAGATGAACAGCGTTTCAATTAAGGTTTTTTCATGGTCCCCGCTCCAGCAACGCCGCGGAGCGAGTTCTGCTATGCTTCAGCCTTACCCAAAATAGAAGGAACATCATGGCAAAAAGCGTTAATAAAGTCATTCTCCTGGGCAACGTAGGCAAAGACCCTGAAGTCAAGTTTTTGCCCAGCGGCTTGCCGGTCGCCAACCTCACCCTGGCAACCTCGGATCGCTTCAAAGACAAAGCCGGCGAGTGGCAGGATCGGACCGAGTGGCACAACCTGACCGCCTACCAGAGGACGGCGGAAATCATTCGTGACTACGTGAAGAAGGGTTCGAAGCTATACGTCGAAGGCCGGATCCAGACCCGCTCGTGGGACGACCAGGCATCGGGACAGAAGAAGTACCGCACGGAAATCATCGTCAACGACGTGGTCTTGCTGTCGGGCCGCGGTGAGGGAGAGAGTGGCGGCGGCGGTCCGCGCTCGAATACCAGTTCCTTCGATCAACGGGCGCCGGTGCACCACGAGGAGTTTGCTGGGACGGAAATCACCGACGACGACATTCCCTTCTGACCGGCATCGCTTGCGATGAGCGGATAACGTGGGATTCGTGGCTCCGAAATAGGGCCTGCTGTCTTCAGCGGGCCCGGGAGCATCTAAGCGCCATGAAGCGCCATAAGCGCCATAAGCGCCATAAGCGCCATAAGCGCCATAAGCGCCATAAGCGCCATAAGCGCCATAAGCGCCATAAGCGCCATAAGCGCCATATGCGCCATATGGTGAGTGCTGCGGTCGACCTTGCCAGCCCTCAGGGATACAGCCGGGTTGTGTTCCAGACGCCAGACTCGCGGGTAAATAAGAACGCGGTCATGCAGCCGGTCCACCCCATGCACCCAAAACTCGATCCGGTCTGCATGCACGCAGAACCCGCACCAGTGCGGCGGCCGTGGCACGTCTTCCGGATGCTCCTCGGCAAATCTCCGGAAGCGGGCTTCCAGCTCCTCGCGGCTTGCGAGCGGCCGGCTCTGCTGCGAGACGGCGGCGCCAATCTGACTGTTGCGCGACCGGCTGTGGAAGTACGCGTCCACATCGGCCGCTTCCATCTCCGTTACTCGCCCCTCCACCCGTACTTGCCGACGAAGGGTTTTCCAGTGGAAACAAAGGGCTGCCCTGGGATTCGTCTGCAGTTCGGTCCCTTTTCTGCTTTCCGCATTGGTAAAGAAGCAGAAGCCGCGCTCGTCCGCGCGTTTCACCAGCACCATGCGGACGCTCGGCTGCCCCGTCAACGTCGAGGTGGCCAGGGCCGCAGCATTGGGGTCGTTCGGCTCGCTTCGCTCCGCCTCCTGGAGCCATAAAGCAAACAGCTCGAGTGGGTCAGCGGACTGCACGTTGTTCCAGACATCCATGTTTCGATGGTAGCTTCCGATAGCAACCCATGTCCGCTGATAATGAAGTTCTATGTTGAGCGAAGAACAAATTCGGGAGTTGCTCTCCTACGATGAGCTGATCCCGGCGATCAGAAGAGCGCTCATGGATTTCTCGGCCGGCCGAGTGCAACAGCCGGTGCGCACTATCATTCCGGTTTCTTCCTATGGCGGCTGGTTCGGCGTTATGCCGGCCGTGTACGGCTCGGTAATGGGCGCCAAGATGGTTACTTTCTATCCTGGCAATGCGCAGCTGCAGAAGCACACCCATATGGCGGTGATCCAACTCTTCCGTGCCGATGGCGGAGAGCCGTTGGCGACCATGGACGGGCGATTGATCACCGAGATGCGAACGGCCGCCGTGTCGGCAGTGGCGATCGACCACCTTGCGCATCCTCAGGCCAAGGTGCTGGGCATACTGGGCAGCGGGGTGCAGGCCCGCTCGCATATGCGCGCGCTGGCCGGTATCCGTTCCTTTGCAGAAGTCAGGGTCTGGAGCCGGTCGCGGGATCATGCCCAGCAATTCGCTGCTGAGATTGGAGCACGCGTGACCACGGCGGAAGAAGCGGTCTCAGGCGCCGATGTCGTTCTGGCCCTGACCAGTTCACCGCAACCGATTCTCTGCGGAAGATGGCTGAGCCCGGGAGCCATGGTGTGCGCCATCGGCGCCGCCACGCCGGATCGCCGCGAACTGGATGATGAGGCCATGCGCGGCGCGGTGGTGGTCGAATCTCGCGCGTCGGCCATGCGGGAAGCAGGGGATATTGTTCTCGCGCAGGCCCACGTGAGCGCGGAAATTGGTGAGCTGTTGAACGGCGCGCAACTTAACCGGGGGGATGAGCCGGTGGTCTTCAAGTCGGTTGGCATCGCGGTCGAGGATATCGCCGCGGCAAAACTGGTTTACGAAAAATTCGTTGAGCGGACGGGGCATTAGTGTTCAAGCACGCCATCGTTCGTCTCCCAGGAACCAATTTTGCCCAGGGACTCACCGCGGTTCAGCTGGGAGCTCCGTTGTATGACAAAGTGCTGCAGCAGCATGCACGCTACTGCGAAGCCCTGCGGGAATGCGGACTCACACTCACCACGCTGGATGCGGACCTCGATCATCCGGACTCCACGTTTGTGGAGGACACGGCTGTGCTGACTGCGCGCAGCGCCATCCTGGCGCGGCCCGGCGCACGCAGCCGCCAGAGCGAAGTGGCTGCGATCCGCCCCGCCCTGCATAGCTTCTTTCCCGCCATGCTGGAGATTGAGGCGCCCGGGACGCTGGATGGAGGCGACATCTGCGAGGCTGACGATCGATTCTTCCTCGGCCTGTCGCAGCGCACCAATGAAGAAGGCGCCCGTCAGCTGGCGGCCCATCTGGCACGGGAAGGCTTCGCTTCCGCGGTGATCGATGTGCGTGGGATGAGCAGCATTCTTCACCTCAAGAGCGGTGTCTCTTACATCGGAGAAAACACCCTGGTGGTGATGGAGGAGATGGCGGACCTTGAGCTGTTCAAGGGCTATGAACTGGTTCGTGTCACTGAGCAGGAGAGCTATGCCGCCAATTGCGTGCGGGTGAATGAACGGGTGCTGGTGGCGGCCGGGTATCCGCTGCTCACGGCAGAACTCAAGGCTCGCGGATTTCATCCGCTGGAGTTGGAGATGTCAGAGTTTCAAAAGATGGACGGCGGGCTTAGTTGCCTTTCTTTGCGGTTTTAGAGGGGAAAGCATCCTGGGAGAGTTGCGTTCAGGAAAGGTGCACCGCAGGTCCCTCGGCTACGCTCGGGATGACAAAGGGGAGAGGGGCGCTTCCATGGGGAATTAGCTAGTGGCTGAAAGAGTTGCACGTCGGGGCAGGCGGGTGCAGGTTGGGACAGCATTGGTTGCAGGCGCTAGCTACTTCCCCTAGAGGAGCTACCCGCCCAAGGTGATGAAAATCGTGAAGAACGGAGCGCTCCATCGCAGGCGCCCGATGTGCAACTCTTTCAGCCACTAGCTAATTCCCCATGGAAGCGCCCCTCTCCCCTTTGTCATCCCGAGCGTAGCCGAGGGACCTGCGGTGCGCCTTTCCTGAACACAACTGTCTTAGTGCCGTCAGTCCACCGGCGATTCTTTCTTCCAGTTGAAGTGGCGGCCGATAATCCCTTTGATGATCCAGTGGTCTGTGGCCGCTGTGGGACCGACACCCACGCCGACGTTGATCTCCCACTTGGGGGAGACATTCAAGTCGGTGACCACAAAGATCTGCTGCTGCTGGTTGTGCAAGGAATAAAAATCTCCCAGGCGGCCGTAGTCGGCGTAGTATTCGATCCCGCCACTGATCTTTTTGGTGAAGTCGTAGCCGACCTTCGCCGCGGGAGAAAAACCCACGCCCTGGGCAACTTCGGGACCGTGCCAGGTGCGTTCGAGCGCGGGATTCACAGCCATGTACCATCGGCCGAGGTACTTGTCGATGATCGGCCGTATCTCCCAGGTCCAGGTGTCGGGCGAATATACCGCTCGCTGATAGCCGATCTCCGTCGACACGCTGACGCCTACCGGCCAATGCCACGAGTCGGGCACACGCACCCGGGGACGGATATGGTCCCCCACCCACTGCACGCCATGGCCGTTCTGCTCGCTGGTAAAAACGTAAAAGCCCACCTCCGACCAGCTGGTCAGCCCCTGCGTGATCTCGAGCGTCTCGTGCTCCTGGTGGTTGGTGGGATAGACGCCGTCGATCACGTACTTTTGCCCATCCGGCGTGTAGTTGGAATGGAGCTCAACCATGGTGCTCTTTGGTTCTATGGTGTCCGCACCATAGACCTGAATCTCATAGTTGCCCTGAGCGCAAGCCGGCACCGTGCCGCATAGCAGAGCGAAGATCCAGATCCACCACTTCCGGTCACGCATAGCGAAAGAGCATCATGAAGCCGGCATCCATGTGGTTCTGCTGGTGGCAATGAAAGAGCGTTGACCCAGGATCGTTGGCGGTGAACTCTACATCGAGCTGGGTCTTCGCATCCACCAACACGGTATCTTTCAGGATGCCATGGGTTTCCGGCTGGCCGGGCAAGCGGCGCAATTCGAAGCTGTGCCGGTGCAGATGAACCGGGTGATCATTGGTGCTGCGGTTGATGAATGACAGACGATAGCGCTGTCCGGCGGTCAGGGTAGGGCTGTCCGTATCCGGATAGGACTTCCCGTTGATGGTCCAATGATCCATAGCCCCGTGTCCGGCAAACTTCGACGCAAAGACCAGGGGAATCGTAACCGCATCGGTTGCTTGCGCGGGTATCTGTCCGGGCGCGGCAAAGCGGAGGTAGTCCCAGGAAAGCTCATCGGGCTGCTCCCATCGCGGCTGGCCGCTGCTGCCCGCGTACTCGACCGCGATCCCCATGCCCGCCGCCATGACGTGCTTGCGCACTTCGCCCATGACCCAGGCGCCGGGATGGTTCATCTCCACCAGCGCGCTGACCCGCTCGGCGGGGGCCAGGCGAAGCATGGGCACCAGCTGCGGCTGGGCTACCTTGTTGCCATCGAGCGCGATCACGTTGAATTGATGCCCGGCCAGAGCGATCCAGTGCACTTCCGTAGGGCTCGAGTTCAGGATTTGAAAAAGAACCTGCTGGCCGGCCTTGACCCGCAGCGGCTCGCCGAAGCCCAGCACACGGCCATTGATGGTGGAGACGTTGTAGGCTGGGTCCATGGCGCCGTCGGCGCTGGCAAGGAGGGCGGCGTCCCAGTCATGCAGCGCCAGGAAGATTTCCTGGTCATAGCGACCCGGGTTGTCGCGCGGTTCGACGAGCAGAAATCCGTGCTCGCCGGTGTATTGGCCGCGATGGAGATCTTTGCCGGCAAAGACGTGGGTGTGATACCAGCGAAAGCCCGCGGGCCTGGGGGTAAAGGTGTATCGCGCGTGGCCGCCTGCCGGGATCGGTGGTGTACCCTCTTCGATGGCGCCGTCGACCTGGGAGGGCAGAAAAAGGCCATGCCAATGAACCACTTCGCTGTTGCCCGTCTGGTTCGTCACATCGATGGTGACGGGTTGACCTTCTTTAAGCCGCAGCAACGGACCGGGCACCTGGCGGTTATACGCAATCGTCTTGATGGTGCGCCGCGGAGCGACTTCCAGCGCATAAGGTGCGATGTCGATGGTGTAGTCAGCAGGCGCGATTTGCTGAGCGCGTCCGCCCAGCGCCGCGGAAGCGACGGTCATGCCGGACAGCTTGAGCAACTCACGCCGGGTAACCAAGCCTCATCTTAACAAAGTAAGAGCCGTTGCATCTCCGCCCGGCGGAAGACGATTGTTGTGTGGCGAATCGGCTCGCGGGCCGCATCTGAAAGAATTGAGAGGACTGCTCCGCAATGAGCGGGAACATGGACAATCGATCAGCATGGATGAACAGAGGAAAGGGCCAATAGAGAAAAATGGCAGCGAGAGATAAGCGAGATTCACGAAAGATTCACCTGCGGACGTAAGGCGGCTCTGCTTCTTTTTAGTGCCGGATTGCTGGCCGCGGTGGGGCTCCGCACGGTTACGGCGCAGAGTCCGGATGGGTTGCGCGGGGATGCGATCCTCGATCACCTGAATGCGGTCATCGACTGGTACCGCCATGCCATGACGCGGGTTCAGACGGTGGGCCTGCCCAGTGACGCGATGTATCAGTTCAATGCCCAGAGCATGGCGGCCGAGGTTGCAAAACTGGCCTTTCAGTCTGCGCAGGCCGAAGCGGCCCTGATCCCGGCCGCGACTCCCCCCAGTGGCGGCAACGCAAGCAGCTCGCAGCAGAATCTGGCCAAATTGCAGAGCGACGTGAACGCCCGCATCAGCGCACTGGAGGCACAGATCAGCACGCTGAACCAGCAGATATCGGGAGCGCGCAAAGCGCAGCTGCAGGACCTTATGGCGCAGAAAGAGCGAGCGCAGGGAGAGTTGGACCTGAACAAGGCCATGCAGCAGACCTTCGAGCAGATGTCGCAGTTCATGACCACGAATGGCACGAGTGGCACAGGTGGCCTGGAAGGCAGCATTAACGAACTGCAGCATTCGGTTCCCGAACTTGCCACCGCAGGCAGCAAGACGGAGGTCAAGCCGCCCAGCACGCCGGTGGCGATGCCGGCCTCCACTGGCTTGATAGGCGAAGTGGTGCAGCTTTACGAACAGCTCAACAGTATGCACCAGATCAGCCTGATGATGGCGGAAACTGCGCATGTGAAGGACGTGGCATCCAGACTGCGCAGCCCGCTTCAGGCCACGCTACGCGCCACCATTCAGCAAGGGCAACAACTGGCCAGCCAAAGCGCGAGCGCGCCGCCGGCGGCCCCGGCGCAGCCAAGCCCCGCGCAGCCCAACCATGGCCAACCAGATCAGGAGCGGCGGCAATTCGATGTGCTGACCACACGCTTCAAACAAATTGCCGGTGCAGCGGTTCCCTTGAGAGAGGAGATCATCCTGCTCGACGAGAGCAGCTCCAATTATCTCGAGTGGCGACAGTCCGTGGCCCATGAATCGAATCGCATTCTGCGATCTATCGTGCTTCGCGTGATGGGCATTGCCTTCGCCATCGGCGTCATCCTTTTGCTTTCTGAAATATGGCGCAGGATCACCTTCCGCTATATCCAGGATGTGCGGCGGCGGCGGCAATTTCTGCTGTTGCGGCGCATCGTGATGGGCTTTTGCATGGGCATCGTGCTCATCCTCGGCTTTGTCAGCGAGTTCAGTTCGTTGGCTACCTTTGCCGGCTTCATCACCGCCGGCCTGGCGGTTGGCCTGCAGACCATTCTCCTGTCGGTCGCGGCCTATTTCTTCCTGGTGGGGCGATGGGGCATCCGCGTAGGCGATCGCATCAGCGTCGCCGGAGTGACCGGCGATGTGGTCGACGTGGGGCTGGTGCGTCTGTACCTGATGGAGTTGGCGGGAACGGGCGTGGATCTGTATCCCACCGGACGCATCGTGGTCTTTTCCAACGCCGTTCTGTTTCAGGCGGCCACTCCGCTCTTCAAGCAGCTGCCGGGCTCGGAGTACACCTGGCACGAGGTGGCGGTCGGCTTAAACCCGGGCGGCAAGTACGACCTGGTGGAGACGCAACTGATGGAGGCGGTGCATTCGGTGCATTCCACCTACGGTGATGAGCTGCAGCGGCAATTGGGGAACACGGAACGCCGCATCGATATTCAAATGAAGGTGCCGCAGCCGCACGGACAACTGCAGTACACCGATACCGGGCTCGAGTACGTGGTGCGCTACCCGGTGGGCTTGGACCAGGTTTCCGAGGCGGACGAAAAGATCACGCGCAAACTGCTGGCATTGCTGGAGCAGCAGCCCGACCTGCAAGCGAGCGTTTCGGGCTTCCCGAAGATTCGTGCCGCGGTCAAAGGATGAGCGTAGGAGATGATGTGACGGGGTCAGGCTGTAGAGAAGGTCGCGGCGAGGGGAAACCGCGCCTCGGCGGCTAAAGCCGAATTTATTTCCAAATAGTTTACGTACGGCCTGAAGGCCGTACCCTTCAGAAAACTAACCGGACGAAGGGCACGGCTTCAGCCGTGCCGTAGTATCGGATCGGAGAGGGCTTCAGCCCCTGAGGTACGGTTTTTTCGACAGACTCTAAAGCCCTCGTAGCTGTGGCTTCGTGCGGCACGGCTAAAGCCGTGCCCTTCGTTCAGTGAGTCCTGCGAGGTCCGAGCTAAGGGACCGTCATCGCGTTCAGCAGTGCGACCGCCCCCGGCACGCTGAGGTCGGAGGACACCGGCTGGAAATTCGAGCGCACCTCGCGTTGATCCTTGCTGATGGCTTTAAAGAGCACAACACGCCCCGAGATGTGGACGTCCAGAAGGCTGGTCTTCCAGCGGTTTTCGGCGACCTGCTCTCGCTCGATTTGAAAGGTGCCTCCCTTCTCGACACGGCCCAACAGGCCGTAGCCGAAGTCGATCTCGGTCATGATATGCGCGTCTATTTTCACCAGCCGCTTGCGTTGCGGCTGGATCCAGATCTCCCCCGCCAGGCCGTGATATACGCGGGCCTCGTAGGTCTGGGGATTGTAAGCCGGATTGGGCCGGAAGGAGAGTCGTAAGTTGCCCTCCGCCATGCCATCGTAGGTGTAGGAGAAAGCCTCGGGCATAGCGGTCATGAGCCGCTGCAAGCGCTGTTCCTCGGCCTGCGCTTCCTGCTTCATCCGCGCCTGCTCCGCGGTATTGCGCACCAGGTTGTTGAGCCGCTCGGTTTCCTTCTTTTGTGCCGCCGGGTCGAGCGGCCGGCCCTGGCGTGCCAGCACCCGGTAAACAATCCCTGAGCGGGTCTCGACCTCCTGCTGGATCGTGGTTTGGGAGCCCACCCGTTTCTCTTCCCGGTATTGCCACAGGCTGACTGTGCGGCGTTCCTGGAGCTCGTTGTACACCACGTCCTTGACCAGGTCATGCGCGGATTGGGCCGGGCTTTGCGCACGAAGGGTAGGCACGGCACACAACAGCAAAGCCCCGGCGAGGGGGAGGATGGATCTCGTCATGTGCCTTGTTACACTCAACTCATGCTAGATGAGACTACATTCCGCCGCCACTGCGATGCGGCGATGGATGCCCTCAAGAAGAGCCTCATCGAGGCCGAGGAAGAGGGCGGTTTTGAAGTCGAAGAACAGAATGGCGTGCTCAATATCCTGTTTGAGGAGCCGCCAGGCAAGTTTGTGATCACTCCCAACACTCCGCCGCGCCAGGTATGGATTTCCGCGCTTTCTACCAGCTTCAAGCTTGACTGGTCGGACGCGGCAGGAAACTTTGTGCTCCCCAAAACCGGGGAGACGCTGCCCGCGGTCGTCGAGCGGGTGATCACAGAACATCTGGGCTCCGGGCCAATTACTCTCCACTGAAAAGTCATGTGGCCCCGCTGTACAGCTATAGGAAATCTTTTGCGAGACCGATGCGTAAGACGCTCTCCGTCGCCATCATTACCCGCAATGAAGAAGCCAATCTCGGACGCACCCTGGGCAGTGTGGCTTGGGCGGACGAGATCGTGGTCGTGGATTCCGGCTCCGACGATCGCACCGAGGAGATTGCGCGCAGCTTTCGCTCGCGGTTCTTCCTGGAGGAGTGGAAGGGTTTCGCGGCGCAGAAGAACTCGGCGCTCGAGAAATGCAGTTGCGACTGGGTGCTCTCGCTCGATGCGGACGAGGTCCTGAGCGACGAGCTGGCCAAGGAGGTCTGGGAGCTGCTGGAGAATGATCCGCCGTTCGACGGCTATGCGCTGCCGCGGCGGAATCTCTTCCTGGGGCGCTGGATGCGCTTTGGCGGATTCTATCCCGACCCCAAGCTGCGGCTCTTTCGTCGCGGCGCAGCCGAGTTCGAAGCCCGGCCGGTGCACGAAACGATTCACTTTGTGGGCCAGGCGGGCCGGCTCAAGGGAGACATGGTGCACGATGCCTATCCCACCCTGGCCGCCTATATCGCGCACATGGACCGCTACAGCACGCTGGGGGCGGAGCAGGCGGTGAGGATGGGCAAGGCCGGGCGCGCACTGCCGGCCTTCGTGGCCAATGTTGTCCTGAACCCCCTGGCCACCTTTGTCTACAACTACTTCTTTCGTCTCGGCTTTCTCGATGGACGCGAAGGTCTGTTGCTGCACCTGTATCACTCGGCGTACGTCAGTTGGAAGTACGCCAAGGCCTGGGAGCAGGCGCGCAGCGAATAGTGGGTCGGCTGGCTCAGGGACCTGTCGCTCTCCCGTCTCCGCACGACGAGTTATGCTGATCTGTTCGCTTCCGGGTGAGGTGCGGCGATGACGCAGGGTGACGGCAAGGGAGCGGAAGTTCCGTGAAGCAATCACTGCCGATCTGTTCCGCGACCGTCATCCGTCGCAGGCGGAGCAGGATTGGGCCGCGACCACGCTCGCCGACGCACTGCGGGCCCATCCCGGAGCAGCCCATCGGCGCCCCCGGGGGCAGCAACCGGGATGCACTGGGCCAAGCGCGCTTTACCAGCGTCTCCGGCGTTCCGGTGCGCCGGCTCTACACCCAGGCCGACCTGCCGCAGGACTGGGATCCCTGGCCTTCCCGGCGAGCCCCCTTACACCCGCGGGATTCACAGTACCGGCTACCGCGGCAAACTCTGGACCATGCGTCAGTTCTCCGGTTTTGCCACGCCGGAGGAGACCAACGCCCGCTACCGCTACCTGCTGGCAAATGGCGGTGGAGGACTCTCCGTCGCCTTCGACCTGCCCACCCTGATGGGCTATGACTCCGACGCCGCGGAGAGCGAAGGCGAGGTGGGTAAGTGCGGAGTGGCCATCGACTCGCTCGAAGATATGGAAACGCTTTTCTCCGGCATCGACCTGGAAAAGACCAGCGTCTCCATGACCATCAACTCGCCCGCCAATGTGCTCTGGGCCATGTACCTGGTGACGGTCGAGAAGCAGGGCGGGGACTGGAAAAAGCTCGCGGGCACGCTGCAGAACGACATCCTGAAGGAATACATCGCGCAGAAGGAGTACATCTTTGCTCCCGCGCCCTCGATGCGGCTGGTGGTCGACACCATCGAGTTCGGAGCGCTCTTCACCCCGCGTTTCAACCCCATCTCCATCAGCGGATATCACATCCGCGAGGCGGGTTCGACGGCGCTGCAGGAGCTGGCCTTCACCCTTTATGACGGGGTGGAGTACGTGGAGTGGGCTTTGCGCCGCGGACTGCAGATCGATGATTTCGCTCCCCGCTTGAGCTTCTTCTTCAATGCCCACAACGACTTCTTCGAAGAGATCGGCAAGTTCCGGGCTGCCCGCAAGGTCTGGTATCGCCTGATGACGGAACGCTTCGGCGCCCGGGATCCGCGCTCCCACTGGATGCGGTTTCACACCCAGACGGCGGGCGTCTCCCTGACCGCGCAGCAACCCAAGAACAATATCGCGCGGGTGGCCATCCAGGCCCTGGCCGCGGTGCTGGGGGGCACGCAAAGCCTGCACACCGACGGATTCGACGAGGCCCTCGCCTTACCGACGGAGGATGCGGCCCGCATTGCCCTGCGCACGCAGCAGATCCTGGCTTACGAATCGGGCGTTGCCAACACGGTCGACCCGCTGGGCGGGTCCTATTTTGTGGAACGGCTGACCCTGGATATGGAAAAGGGCTCTTTCGACTACTTCGAAAAGCTGGACGCGATGGGTGGCATGGTGCGGGCCATCGAACGCGGCTTTCCCCAGAAGGAGGTTGCCGACGCCAGCTATGCCTATCAACGGGCGGTCGAGAACGGGGAAAAGATCATCGTCGGCGTGAATGAGTACGTGGTCGAGGAGGAGCCTCCGGAGATCCTCCACATCGGCGAGTCGGTACGCGATTGGCAGTCCGCCAAGCTGGCGCAGCTACGCGCGCGACGCTCCAACCAGGCGGTTGCCAATGCTCTTAACGCGCTCCGCCATGCACTCAGCCTCGATCCGGACTTAAATCCGACTCCGGGGGACCGCGGCAGCCTCTCCTCCGGGAATACCATGCCGTACGTGCTGGACTGTGTGCGCGCCTACGCCACCCTGGGCGAGATCTGCGACGCCATGCGCGAGGTTTTGGGCACTTACCAGGAAGTCAGCATCTCATAAGCAGGCAAACCGCCGGCCCGTTACTCCAGAACGGGAAAGTGGTGACCCAAAAGCGGACCCGTATACCACTAAAGAGTCATGGATCTACAACTTCTCCTTTCGCCTGGGCCTGGGAACGTGGTTTTCTAGGGTTGTTGTAACCCAATCCCTCACACAGGACCCTATGAACAACAAGGACGCTATGTTTTATTCATTGCAATTGCGCCTGGTGACGGACGAGCCGGGCGATTCTGCCAGCCAAGCGGTTGAACTGATTGCCCTGCCCGAGGGACCGGGCGAGCCACGCCGGGTCCATTTCGACCATTGGGAGCCGTTGTCACACCGCCTGACCGCGGTGGCCAGCAGCACCCCATTCCACCTTAAAGTCATGTACCGGACGATGGTTGCCGGCCTGACCGCTTCCCTGATCGATCGGGCCACGGGAGCCCGGCAAATCTTTTCTCTCGATCAATTGAAGGATCTCGGCCTAGCTAGTTAGATATTCCCCAAGCCCCCCTGTAAGCTCCTTACACGCCACCCCATTGGCTGCCGCTTTAACGGCGGCAGCCAAAAGCCGCTTTACGGCGGCTTCAGGACAGATTATGGTGGCACAATTACGTTTGGAAGCCTCACAGGAAGAGCAGATGCCAGAGAATCAGCAAGCCGTGCTGGAGTACGAGGCGGCCGGTGCGTCCGATCAGGGGCGAACCCGGAAATCCAACGAGGACGCTTATGGCCTGAGTCTCCGCAATAGCGAGGGCGCCTGCAATTTTGTGGTTTGCGATGGCATGGGGGGCGCCGCCGCAGGGGAAGTCGCCAGCCGGTTAGCAGTCGACGCCATGCTGCGGGCCATGGACGAGGGCGTGCTGACGCTCGAAACCTTCCAGCATGCCGTAGACGCAGCCAACCACAGCGTGCATCACAGCGCGGCCCAGGACCCATCCCGGGCGGGCATGGGAACGACGCTGGTGGCCATGGCTACCCGCGGCAATCGCGCCTGGGTAGCCCACGTGGGGGACAGCCGCTGCTATCGTCTCCGGGACGGCAAGCTGGAGCGCCTGACGCATGACCATTCGCTGGTAGACGAGCAGGTGCGGCTGGGACAGCTGACCCCGGCGCAAGCCGAGACCTCTCCCATGCGCAACGTGATCACCCGGGCGGTGGGCACGCAGGACGAGGTAGATGCGGACCTGATCGAGTTTGTGGTGGTATCCGGAGACCTGTACCTGCTGGCCTCGGATGGCCTGATGCGCGAGGTGAATGACGAGCAGATTGCCAGGAATTCTGCGCGCCGCGGGGGTGCTGGAAGAGACCTTGGCGCAGCTGATCGGGGCAGCCAACGAGGCTGGGGGCCACGACAACATTACTTGCGTGCTGGTGCGGGCGCGGTAGGGCCGCATGAGCACGATCCAAGTGGTGGGAGTAGTGGGCGCTGGGACCATGGGCAATGGGATTGCCCATGTCTTTGCCCGCAGCGGGTTCCAGGTGGTGTTGTGTGAGGTCCAACAGCGCTTTCTCGATCGCGGGCTGGAAGCGATTCGCAAGAACATGGAGCGCGAGGCGGCCAAGGGCAAAGTAACCGCGGCGGAGGCGGAGAAAGCCCTGGGATTGATCCGCGGAACCCTGCAGGGACAAGACCTTGGCGGTATGCGACTTTGTCATTGAAGCGGCGCCGGAGCGCTTCGCCCTTAAACAGGAACTCTTCATGGAGCTGGATGCGGTGCTAAAGCCAGAGGTGATTCTGGCTTCCAACACCTCGTCCATTTCCATCACCCGGCTGGCGGCGCAGACCCAGAGGCCGGGCCAAGTCATCGGGATGCACTTTTTCAACCCTGTCCCGATGATGAAGCTGGTGGAGGTGATCCGGGGGCTGGAGACGACCGATGAAACCTTCGCCCAGGTCAAAGCGCTGGCCGAAACGCTGGGCAAGTCGCCGGTCGAGGTGCAGGATGCGCCCGGCTTTGTCTCCAACCGCGTCTTGATGCCGCTGCTCAATGAGGCGATGTACGCGGTCATGGAAGGGGTGGCGACGCCCGAGGCTGTGGACCAGGTCTTCCAGTTGGGCATGGCCCACCCCATGGGGCCACTGAAGCTGGCCGACTTTATCGGGCTCGATGTCTGCCTGGACATCATGCGGGTGATGGTCGAAGGCTTGGGCGATCCCAAGTACCGGCCTTGCCCTCTGCTCATTCGCATGGTGGATGCGGGCTGGCTGGGACGGAAGTCGGGACGAGGCTTCTACCAGTACTGATCCCGGCAAGGCAGGAAGACGGGGACCTCAGGGGCTAAAGCCCGTCGTATTCGCAATCGTTTACGGCCCGACTAAACAGGCTGCGGAGAAACTCTGCACCGGCCGGGAAAGTAACACTCTGGGGCTAAAGCCCTCATCAGTGGCGTTGTTTACGGCCCGACTAAAGTCGTGCCCTGACACAAAGCATGAGCTTTTCCGCAGCCTCGAAAGTCGTGCCCTGCCACAAAGCACGAGCTTTTCGGCAGCCTGTAAAGCCCTTACCCTGCGAAAACTCAGAGTTTTCCGGCTGATAGACCCGAAGTGGACAATGCGGTGCTCCCGGGAGTACCGCGCGTGGCACCCCTTAAGCGCAACCGCCCTAAAATCAACAGCCAGGGAGCGTATGCTTTTCGCATGATGAGGATGACGGTGCTGGCCTCAGGCTCCAAGGGGAACAGCACACTCGTGTCCAGCAGCCGGACGCGCATCCTGGTGGATGCGGGACTCTCCTGCCGGGAACTGCTCAAGCGGATGCAGATGGCGAATGAGGATCCGGCGGCCATCGATGCCCTGCTGATCACCCACGAACATCAGGACCACGTGCAGGGGGTCGCGGTGCTGGCCCGCAAGCTGGGCGTGCCCGTCTACTTCACCCAAGCCACGCATCGGGCATGGATGCGTTGGATGATGCCGCACAAGCGGATCACCTACGCGGCCTGGCTGGCGCAGCGGCAGCAGGATCTGGCCCAGAAGCAGGCAGTTGCGTCAGCCGCGGAGGATATTTCGTGCGCGGAGGATGCTCCGGAGTTCAGTCAAGAGGAGCCCAGGCCAGAGGAGACCAAGACGGACGACCCGTGCCGGCTGCCCGGGGTGGAGTACTTCGCCGCCGGCAGTGGATTCCTGATTGGCGACATCGCCATTACCCCGTTCACTATCCCCCACGATGCAGCCGACCCGGTAGGTTTTGTTTTTGAAGCGGACGGGGTCCGCATGGCCATCGCGACCGACCTGGGATATATGCCGCCCAACGTGAAGATGGCGATCCGCAACTGTGACGTTCTTATGCTCGAAAGTAACCACGATCTGGAAATGCTGCGCGACGGACCCTACCCCTGGTCTGTTAAGCAGCGCGTAATGTCCCGTGTGGGTCACTTATCTAATGAGGCCGCCTCTGACTTTTTAGAGAAGAATTACGATGGAAACGCTTCTTATGTCGTTCTAGCGCATCTATCAGAATGTAACAATCTGCCGGAGCTTGCACGAGTTACGGCGGAGAGGGCTCTAAGAGACCGTATGAGCCTGCTGGCCAATAAGCTGATTCTGGCGGAACAAGATGCGCCGCTTGAGCCTATTTGCTTATAATTAGGAAATTGGTCCATTGGCCGGGGGGTTCGCGGCCATGCGAATTCACTGGCCAGACCGGGCGCTGATGTTACTATGGTGTAAAGCGGCTAACTATAACAATGCAAACGACAGCATGCACTGATCGAGTGGTAGGCGACATACTTTCCAGCTGGAGATATGACATCTCCGGGATTACTCCCGAGATGCGCCGTGATTACGAACAGCATCTGGTGGAGTGTGCGCATTGCCGCTCGCGTCAACGGCTGCATCGCACCGTCGATGTGGTTCTTATCGGTTTGAGCACAGTATCGATTGCGGCTTTCTTATTGGGGTTGGCGGTGATTCACCGGGTACAGCCTTTGCAGCATTGGGCGCTGGTGGATCTGCACCTGTGGCAGATGTCGATTGTGCTGAGCCTGCAAGCGGCGGCAATCGCCGGCCTGCTGGTTTCTCTGTTGATCTGGGTGCTGGCTGCGGTGGCCACCCCCGCCCCTGTCTATCTTGCCGAAGTAGCGATGGCCCAAGCCCGTGTGCTCCAGGATCGTATCCCTGAAGAGCTGCGCGAGCGGCTGATGCGGAACGTCGCTTAAACCCGCAAGGGTCCTCTCACAGCATCCTATTTTCCCCGACGGAATTACAGTTTCCCTATCTCGCTCGTTTTTCGGCGAAATGTGGGATACCACTGCTCTTCCCCACTGACTTTCGATTCATCCGAAATCCGGGGGGGACCCGTCCGTTCGTCAGGCGAACAAGAACCAAACTCTTGCGGACTGGTCGCGAAACCACAGAAAATCAGGAATTCACTTGCAGGCCGCCGATCAGATCGGCGACCCGGGCGAGGCGATGGCGGACGCACCAGCGCTCCAGCGACTCTGCAATCCGTTGCACCGCGCGCGGGTCGGCATAGCTGGCCGTGCCAACCTGGACTGCAGTCGCTCCCGCCAGCAGGAACTCAACCGCGTCCTCCCCGGTGGTGATACCACCCAAACCGCAGATCGGAATGGAAACGGCCTTCGCCGCCTCATAGACCATGCGCACGGCAATCGGCTTGATCGCCGGCCCGGAAAGTCCGCCGGTGTTGTTGAAAATGCGTGGGCGGCGGGTCTCGACGTCGATGGAGAGGGATAAGAAGGTGTTGACCAGAGAAAGCGCGTCGGCGCCGGCGTTCTCGGCACATTTTGCCATTTGGGCGATGGAAGTGACGTTGGGCGAAAGCTTCACGATCAGCGGGCGCTTGCGAAACCGCCTTGGCGCGCGTGACCAGTTGGTCGAGAATGCCGGTATCGGTGCCAAAGACCATTCCTCCGTGCTGGGTATTGGGGCAAGAGGCGTTCAACTCGTAGGCGGCGATGCCGGGAGCGTGGTTGAGCGCTTCGATCACCGCAACATAGTCCCGTATCTCGTAACCAAAGACGTTGGCGATGCAGGCGGTGCCGGAGTGAGGCCGCAGGGCGGGAAGCTTTTTCTCGATGAAGGCCTGGACGCCAATGTTCTGCAATCCGATGGCATTGATCATGCCGCCTGGAGTCTCGATCAGCCGCGGTGCCTGATTGCCCGCCATGGGCTCCTGGGATAGACCTTTGGTGATGAAGCCGCCGATGCGATTGAGCGAGACAACATCTTCAAATTCGACACCATAGCCGAAGGTTCCGCTGGCGGCGATGACCGGGTTGCGGAGCAGAATGCCAGCGAAGCGAACGCTCATATCGGGCTTCACTGGCTGGGCGGGCCCTCCTTCGGGGCCGTAGGTGTCACCGGGGCGGTTGCGGGTGGGGTTGCCGGCGGAGTCGCTGGAGACGCCAGAGGGGCGGGAGATTCGTCCCCGTACCCGACGAACGGCGCGTAGCTTTGCTCACCCGCGGGGCGGGCAGAGCCGGCAGATTGTGGATCGCCTGGGTCAGCACAGTACCCACCGAGGCCGATGGTTGAGTCACGCCCAGCAGGGAGGCCAGGGTGGCGGCCAGGTCGACTGGCTGCACCCGGCCGTGATAGATGCCGGGAGTGAAGGGTGCTCCATAAAACGCCAGCGGGACATGACGGTCATAGGACCAGGGGCTGAAGTGGGTGGTCCCGCCCTTCAGCGTCTGCATCTGGTAGGCGGCCGGAATCACCATGACGTACCAGCCGCCATTGGGACTGTAACTGTGCGCCAGCAGCAGTCCCCACTCCGACGGGGGCAGCTGTCCCGAGGCCAGCTGTTCGCGGGTGTAGGTGTGCACCACGATGGGGGTGGCAGGCAGACGAACCGGGGGCGGTGCAGGCGGGCTGATGACTGTTTGGCTTGAGCGCTGATGCTGGCGCGACCTTTCGATCGCTGCCTGGAGGCGGCCGGAGGAAGTGTTCGGGCCAGCGGAGGGAGGCTGGGCAGCGGGGGGGCAGCGGCAGGGGGTGGCGGGGTGGGAGTAGTCCCTTCGCTACCCGGCGGTGGCGGGGCCGGAGCAAGCGCTTCAATCGCGGCCGGGATTGCCTGCTGAACGGCTTGCTCCGCCTCCTGCTCGTTGATCCCTGCAACCTCAAACGATGGACGATTCAGCGCCAGGTAAGGCAGCTCCTGCTGCGGCAGCAGGTACTCGATTTTCTCTCCCGGAGAAAATTTGGCATTCATGGCGTCGTTGACGTTGGCGGTGAACTTGGCCATGTCGATGGTGGCCGCGGGCATGCCCAGGGCGAGGGCCTGTGCGGGAACGGGCGCGACCCCATGGTCGGCGGAAAGCGCAATCCACGTGCTCGCCAACCCGCCAGGAATGTTTTTGTCCAGCCAGGTGAAGAAGCTGTCCAACTGCTGGTCGAGGCTATCGACCATTTGCCGTGACTGGGGCGAGTCCGGTCCAAACTGGTGGCCAACGATGTCGTTGGCGGAAAGGCTTACCACCAGCAAGTCGGTCACTGGATGGCTGCCCAGTTGCTCACCGGTGATGAGCGCGCGCGCGAAGTCGAGCTCGTAGGCATTGGCCGCCGGAGTGGATCCCACCTCCTCATAGAACGGCTTGGTGCCGGATGCGCCCGCCTCCTGCTGAGCCTGGGCGATACGGTCCCCGGTGTTAAAGGCTGTAGCCCAGTCGGGGAGCGCGTCCATGTAGTAGCTGGAGGTGATGAAGGAGCCGGAGGCAGGGTCAATCCAGTAAGCGCCGTTGGCGGAATACCCGGCGGGCAGGATGGCGGCGCGATCTTTGAGCGAGACGCCGAAGACTTTGGCTTGGCCGGTCGTGGCCAGGCGCAGCGAATCGCCAATGGTGGAGGCGCGAAGATTCAGCGGGGAAGCCCCACCGGTCTTGCTGGGATGGATCTCACCCACGATGCGGTAGCGATCGTCTTCGACGGAGGTGACAGGACGTTGCTTGTTGCGGCTCAGGTCCCACCACTCATTGGAAGAGATCCCATGGCCATCGGTGTAGGCCCCGGTGCCGATCGTGGCGTGGCCAGGGGCGGTCTTGGTGTTGGCGTAGTTGTAGTAGCAATCTTCAAAAAAAGCGCCGTGATCGATAAAGAGGCGAAAGCCGCGGCCCTTTAAATCGGCGCGGTAGCGGTCAAGATAGTCGGCGCGAAACTGATCGACCACCAGGATGATGACCAGCTTGGGATGCGCATCGTAGGCGCTGGCGTGGGCCAGCGGCGTCCCTGGAAGCACCAGCAAAGCAACCAGCAACTGGCAGATACTGCACTTGAACTTGGACATAGCAACCCTGACTAGTATCGCAAAACATCCGCGCCTTGCCGGACAATGTGCTGGGTTCCCATCGAAAGGGATATTGGTATACAAGTACATCCGAGGCAGGCCGTGGCTAGATCACAGCGAACGTTGAAAGTCCTGCTCTTAATCTATATGCCGTTTGGGGTCCTCGCCGGCTTGGGCGGCTTTGCGAGCTTCTCATTGAGAGAAATTTCCGACGTGCATTTCAGCCAGCAGAGCGACGCACCTGGGAGAACGTACCGGGCCTACATTGCTCATGTATTCAGCTCACAGAATTGTGGCCGGCTCAGCAGCAGCATTGTGGTCGTCGAGCGCCGCCTCGGCTATCTAAAAACTGGTGAGTTTGTACCATTCTGTTTTGATGGAGATCCAGGAGCAATTCGGTTGTCATGGAATGGGCCTTATGATCTGACGATTGCCTGCCCGCACTGTGAGCCAGCAAGGGTTGAGAGCTATCCAGGGAACTGGGGAGCTTTACGCCTCCACTATGATCTCCCGCCAGCAAGCAGCCCTAACTAAGGGGATCCTTCGGCGCACATAGACTCACCCCATGCAGCGCCTGTTTTCCTGCCTCATTGCTACATCGTTTCATCACCACCGTCGGCAATGGCGTTCAAGGTTCTTCGGGAGACAACGGAGCCGCGACCAGCGCAGAGTTGAATCACCTGATGGGCGTTTCCGTGGATGCCTCAGGCAATCTCTCCATCGCCGAGACGGGCAACATGCGCGTCCGTAAGGTGAACGTCTCCACGGGTAAGATCAGCGCTATGGCCGGCAACGGCACACAAGGCTATGCCGGTGACGGCGGGGCCGCCGGGAACGCCAAGCTGAACAACCCGTGGAGTACGGTCGTGGATACCTCCGGCAACCTCTACATCGCGGATTACGCTAACGCTGTGGTCCGCAAGGTCACAGTGTTGCCCTGAGTCCCCCAACACTGTAGCTATGTGGAGTTCATCGCTCACGCCAGGAGTGAAAACGCCGTAACCGTATACTTCTATTCATGTTGCGCAACCTCTGCTTGCTGCTAGCCGCATTGCTGCCTGCAGTCTCTCCTCTCTCGGCCCAAATCACAGTCAGCTTTCCTGCCAGCGTCTCCTCCAAGCCGCTCGACGGCCGGGTATTGCTGCTGCTCTCGACCGATCCCGCCAAAGAGCCGCGCATGCAGATCGACGACAGCCCTCGTTCGCAGATCGTCTTCGGCACCACGGTCGATGGATTGGCCCCGGATCAGGCGGTCACCATCACCAACCAGGCCGCGGGTTACCCCATCCGCTCACTCAATCAGGTGCCGGCGGGCGATTACTACGTGCAGGCGGTGCTCAACGTTTACCAGACCTTCCACCGGGCGGATGGCACGACCGTGAAGCTGGCGCCGGACCGCGGCGAAGGCCAGCACTGGAACCTCGCCCCGGGGAATCTTTATTCCAAGCCGGTTAAGGTGCACATCGATGGCCACACCAAGCTTGCCGTCCGGCTCACGGAAACCATCCCGCCCATTCCCCCGAAGCCGGACACCAAGTACATTCGCCACCTCCGTATCCAGAGCCAGCTGCTGACCAAGTTCTGGGGCACGCCGATGTATCTCTCCGCCATCGTCCTGGTGCCTGAGGGCTTCGACGAGCACCCCAACGCCCACTTCCCGATCGCCATCTTTCACGACCACTTTGTGGACGGCATGGACTCCTTTCGCACCACTCCACCCGATCCTGACCTCAAGCCCGATTACTCTGAGCGCTTCCACCTGGCGGGTTACAACCGCATCGAGCAACAGGAGGCCTACGACCAGTACAAGCAGTGGATCAGCCCCGGCTTTCCCCGCATCCTGGTGGTCAAGATTCAGCATGCCAACCCGTTTTATGACGATTCGTATGCGGTCAACTCCGCCAACCTCGGCCCCTATGGCGACGCCATCGAGACCGAGCTGCTGCCGGCCATTGAAAAGCAGTTTCGCGGTTTGACCGGCGGCTGGGCGCACTTCGTCTATGGCGGATCCACGGGTGGATGGGAGTCGCTGGCGGTGCAGATGTTCTACCCCACGGACTACAACGGAGCTTTCGTCGCCTGCCCTGACCCGGTCGACTTTCACGCCTTCATGACCGCCGACCTCTACAGCCAGGCGAATTTCTTCTACCTCCAGGGAGCGCACAAGCAGGTGGAGCAGCCCACCATGCGCAACTACCTCGGTCAGACGCTGATGTCGGCGCGCGATAATGCCGCCTACGAGGCTGCCTTGGGCGACCACGGGCGCTCGGGAGAGCAGTTAGACATCTGGCAGGCGGTCTACGGCCCGGTGGGCCCGGACGGCTACCCGGCGCAGATTTTCGACAAGCAGACCGGGGCCATCGATCACCAGGTGGCCGCCTACTGGCACGATCACTATGACCTGGACGCCATTCTCCAGCGAGACTGGGACAAGCTGGGCCCTCAGCTCCAGGGGAAGCTCCATCTGTACGTCGGCTCCGCCGACACCTACTTCCTCAACGACGCCGTCTACCTGATGCAGGATTTTCTCGACAAAACCGGCACCCCTGGCCATGGGGTTCCTTACGAGGGCGAGGTGAAATACGGCGACCGCGCCGAGCATTGCTGGAACGGTGATCCCAACCTGCCCAATGCAATCTCTCGTTTGCGCTACAACACCATGTACCTGCCCAAGATCATGGAGCGCATCCAGAAGACCGCCCCACCCGATGCCGACATGAGCTGGAAGTACTGAGGCCTTTTCCCCAGCAAGCCGCACTTCGCTGCACTCGCCGGTGCGGGGTTAAAGTGAAAATGCTCTAAACTTGAGTCTTATGCTCGATTTGAATTTTGTGCGGGCCAATTTGGAGCTGGTGGAAGAGAAGCTCCGTGCCCGAGGCCTGGATCCGGCCACCCTGTTGGGTGATTTCCGCGAGCTCGACCGGGAACGGCGCGCCCGCATCACCCAGGCGGAGAGCCTGCAGGCGCAGCGCAACAAGCTCAGCCAGGAGGTGGCGCGCAGCCGCAAGGCCGGCGTGGACGCGGCTCAGGTAGCCGCCGTGATGGATCAGACCCGCGAGCTCAAGCAAGAGACCGAGGAGCTGGAACGAAGCGCTGCCCGGTCCGAAGAGCAGATGCGCGACCTCCTGGTCCGCATTCCCAACCTCACCCAGGACAGCGTGCCCCTGGGAAAGAGCGAAGCAGAGAACGTCGAGGTATCGCGTTGGGGTCAACAACCTGCGTTTGACTTTGCCCCCAAGCCGCATTGGGATCTGGGCGAAGATCTGGGCATCCTGGACTTTGCGCGAGCGGCCAAGATTTCGGGCGCGCGTTTTGCCGTCTATTGGGGACTGGGCGCACGGATGGAGCGGGCCTTGGCCAACTTCATGATCGATGTCCACACCCGGGAGCACGGCTATCTTGAGGTGCTGCCGCCTTTCCTGGTAAACAGCAAATCGTTGTTTGGCACCGGGCAGCTGCCCAAGTTCGCTGAGGACCTTTTCAAGTGCGAAGGGACGGACCTCTACCTGATCCCTACCGCCGAGGTGCCGGTGACGAATCTCTATCGCGACGAAGTGCTCGAAGAGGCGCAGTTACCTTTGAGCCTGGTGGCTTATACTCCGTGCTTCCGCTCCGAGGCGGGTTCTTACGGAAAAGATGTGCGCGGAATCATTCGCCAACACCAGTTTCAAAAAGTCGAGCTGGTCAAGTTTGCCCGCCCTGAGCAGTCGAACGACGAGCACGAGCGACTCACCAGCCACGCGGAGGCAATTCTGCAGCGCTTGGAGCTGCCCTATCGCAAGATGTTGCTCTGCACTGGAGATACGGGTGCGGCGTCTTCCAAAACTTACGACATCGAGGTCTGGCTGCCTGGGCAGGGTTTGTACCGCGAGATTTCTTCCTGCTCCAACTTCGAGGCCTACCAGGCGCGGCGGGCTAATATCCGTTACAAACCCCAGGGCAAGAACAAGACTGAGCTGGTGCACACACTCAACGGCAGCGGCCTGGCGATCGGCCGCACCTGGGTGGCGATCCTGGAGAATTATCAACAAGCCGACGGTTCGGTGCGGGTGCCGAAGGCATTGCAGCCGTATATGGGCGGCGAAGAAGTGATTCGGAAGTAACGACCATGCAGCGAATTGTTAAAAGCTATCTGTTCTGGACTTATCCGCGAGGCAGTTTTCATTACGACGTGATGGTGACGCTCATCCTGGTCTTCCTCTTCGTTTCCCCGAGGCTGATCAACTACCGCGATCGGCCCCAGGAAACCCTCACTTCCACCAAGGACATCCTGGTGCGGGCAAATGGACCGAACGCCTGGACCTACCAGATTGGCGCCGACCAGCTGGCCGACACCAGCAACGACGGCAAGTTGCAGGCGGAGTTGCTGCAGCGCATTCAAGCCATTTCCGGCAACGTGCAGATCGACCGCTATCGCGAAGAGAAAGATGCCAGCGGCCACGTGACCCAGTATCGAGTCTGGGCCCATCGCTAGTTCGCCATTTTCAGCCGTCCCCGCGGGGCCTGTGTCATAGCCGAACCCCCTAGGAACAGGACGGGTTCCTATCGTTCCCTCACGAAGGACGGGTGGGCACCGAGGTTGACCGCTAAGTCCGTTGCACGAGTCGAGAATCAGAGGGAAAGAACAGTGGAATCCCACATCTCGCGAAAAACGAGCGAGATGTGGGCGCGCCCGTCTTTGTGAGGGAACGCGAGGCAGACCCTGTTGGAGTCTGCGTTATAGCAGAAACCCCAAGGAGGGCCGGAACCAAACCTGAGCCCAGCCCTGCCGAGTCTGTGTGAGAACTCGACAGGGCTGGGTCAATCCCGATGATGATTTTGAGCGCCGGAGGCGCGGCACCCACGCATTAAGCAGTCCCACAGCGGAGCCCCCAGGAAGATGATTTTCGACCGCACCGCAGCGTAGTGGGAGATTTGGGGTTCACCCCTATGCGGAAAAAGAAACCCGGGGCGGGGCGGCGGCGTCCAACACCCGGTAAGGAGATTCATGGTTGATGCAAGAAAGCTGATTTCGCTGTTTTGCCTGGGATGGATGTTTTTGCTCCCAGGCCACTCCCAGGCCCAAACCGCCCAACCGGCTAATAGCGCGGATCTGCAGAAAATCATCACCCAACTGAACACGGCCGCAACCAAGTTCTCCACCGCTCAGGCGGACTTCACCTGGGACCAATACCAGTCCGTCGTAGAGGAACACGATGTGCAAACGGGAACCGTTTATTATGAGCGCAAAAAGGGTTCCACGCGAACAGCCGCTGACATCAAGCAGGACAACGGGAAAGACGCACCCAAGATCGTGATTTTCGACGGCGCGGAAGTCCAACTTTATGAACCGACGATCAAGCAGCTGACTATCCTGAAGGCGGGAGCAAACCACGCCCAGTTGGAGAGCTTTCTGACCCTGGGCTTCGGCGGCAGCGGCACGGATCTGGAGGCCAACTGGAAGGTAAGCCTACTGGGCACCGAGCCCATGAATGGAGTGACTGTAGCCAAGCTCGACCTGGTCCCGTTGCAACAGAAAGTCCTGGACATGTTTCCCCATGTCACCATCTGGATCGATCCGGCCCAGGGCATCAGCTATAAGCAGATCTTCTACGAGCCCGGCGGAGACAAGCGGACAGCTACTTACAAAAACATTCGCTACAACCAGCCCATCGCGAGCGATATTTTCACAATCAAACCGGCGCCTGGCACCAATCGCGTAGTTAAATAGCCTTCCCCGGCAGCCGGTCGCATTTGCTAAACGAAACCAGTCTTGTCCAAATTGGCTCTTTTCGATCGGCCGATTCGGACAGCACTCGCTGAAAAACAAGTCAGCTATCACGGAGCTGCGATCAGTCCCGAGAAACCCTAGACCGCACGCAAATGCCTCGCTAATTTGCGACAGCTCTGGAATGCAACCGCGGCAAGCACGATCAGTACCGGAAAGCATTCCAGGGTATAGCGCGGTTCAGGCGCCTCCAGGGTGGCCAACAACAGGCTGCGCAGGGCGATCAGCGCCACCATGGACCCCGCCAAGCGTGGCCAGCGAAGAACTCCCAAAAACGCCGCTACCAGATACGCCAGGTTCAGTGCGCCGTAGAAGAGAGCCACGCGCGTCGCCGCGGGATGCTGGGCGTACTGCCACCAGCGCAGGGGGACATTCAGCGTCTCCACCCGCGGGCGCAGCCACATGTCGGCCAGGCGCAGGAGAGGCAGGCCGACGTAATAGCGGAAGGGATGGGCACGGACCCGCTCGGCGGCCAGGTGGCCGAAGGCGTCGTCGAGTTCGGGCGTCAGCGTGGTGGTGGCGTTGTACTGCTCCAGGAGGCGCCGGGTCTGCTGATATTGGCTGGGGTTGTCAAAGGCGCGCGCGGGCAGATTGCCGGGATCGATACGGTCGCTGTTACCGTTCCAGTAGATTTCGTTGGTAGAGGTAAAGTCGGCAGTCAGTGTCTTGATCCAGCGCACAAAGCCGGGAAAGGCAAATTCTCCGGGGTCGTTGGCGTAGCGTGGCGCGAGCGGCTGGAAGACATGGAAGGTATGTTCGTTGCGCAGCGTCCAGGCCACAAAGGGAAGCAGCGAAAGCAGCCCGGCGAGCATGGCTAAGCGGAAAGCGGAGGCCCACCCCAGGGAGTGGCGGCCGTAGACAATGAGCGATATCCAAAGCACTACGGCCAGCAAGGCGCCATCGGGACGAAGCAGGGCGGCATAGCTCCAAGAAAAGATGAGCAAGCGCGGTCCACCCGCGCCGCGGACCTTCCAGCACCTCCGCCAGAGCACGAAAGCCCAGCGCGACGCAGAAGATGGAGAGGGTTTCGGTTAGCGGGGAGGCGGCGTAATTGGCAGTGAAGGGGCAGAGTGCTGCCAGCAGCAGCGCCCATCGGCCGGCGCGTGGCCCGCAGATCTTCGCCGCCAGGCCGGCGATGAGCAGGCACGTGCCCAGGTCGATAATCGCCTGCAGGTACAACACGGCGTGATAGTTGGCCACGCCGAAGACAGCAAAACAGAGGGCCAGAAACGCCGGGTAGCCGGGCAGGCGCACCAATGTTGGTTCAATGGTGGCGGGCCCCGATGCGTGGCCCACGGTGTGGCCATAGATGCCATGGGTGAGCCAATTGGTGGCGATGTCCCCGTAGATCAGCGAATCGCCCTGGATTTGCGGGTGGGCGTGGATTGTCCACAGGCGTAGGGCGGCTCCGGCTGCCAGCACTACCAGCGGAAACAGCCAGCCGCGGCGACCTCGTAGATCCATGCACGTGCATCATACAGTGGATGGGAAAGAGGCCTTGTCCTCAGAGAGAACCCTGGGTACTTCGGAGAAGAGTCTTGGAAGTAGCTCTCGAAAAGTTCCTGTAAGCTTTCAGCAGGCATGAATCGCCAGATTTTCTTCGATCCGCAGCGGAAACGCTGGAAACGCCTCCGGCGCATTCTGGACGCGGTGGCGGTAGTGTCCACCGTGATTCTGGTGCTGTTTTTTCTGAACGTGGTGAAAACTCAGCATCTGCCAGAGCTCCTGCTGCCCACTCCTAAACGGAACTACCGGGCCATCCAGGAACAAGCCGCCGCTGCCATCAAGGCCAAGTACTCCAAGGGAGCGCGGCGCAAGACCAGCCGCAAGCCTTCAGAAATCCCTTTCAACTCCGGCGAGAGCCTGCGCGCCGCCTACTACGTCGACGATGACGCAGGAAGCTTCGCGTCCTTAAAGAGTCACATCCACCAGATCGATATGCTCTTTCCGGAGTGGCTCTATGTGACCAGGGCGGACGGCACGCTCGAGGGGGCATTCACGGCGGAGGCTCCGCTGCGCGCTTTCCCGGTGCTGGATGCAAACGGGGTGCACAACGTAGACCCGCAGAACAAAGTTCGTGATTTGATCGCGGCCTCCCATGAGGACGTTGAAATCTATCCCCAGCTAAAGAACTACAACGTTCTGACGCAGGAATGGGATCAGCATGTCGTCGCCATGCTGCAGAATCCCGCGGCGCGGTCCAACCTGGAGCACCAGGTGATGACGTTTCTGGCGGCCAACCCCGGCTATCACGGCCTGAGCCTCGATCTCGAGGATCTTCCCGACGACGCTCTACCCGGCTATCACTCCCTGATCGGCGAACTATACAGCCAGATGCACCCGAAGAATCTGCGGCTCTTCGTCAATGAGGGTGTGGGTGCGGATGACAGTGAGTTCGCCCAGCTGGCTAAGCAAACCGACGGCATCCTGTTGATGAACTACGACCAGCATGAGGAGACGGGCGGTCCCGGACCCATTGCGGCGCAGGACTGGTTTGAAAACAACTTGAAGAACGTGCTCAAAGTTGTGCCCAAGGAGAAGTTGATCTGCGCCATTGGCAATTATGGATACGACTGGACCATGTCTCTGCCCACTAAGGGCAAGCACGGCGCGGCCAAGGTGCTGAATACCGACGACATCTCGCTGCAGGATGGATGGCAGGCGGCGTCTGATGCCAATGCAGACGTGCGCCTGGCGGGCGACGAACTCAATCCCCATTTTGCTTACGATGACGAAGACAACCACGTGCGCCACCAGGTGTGGATGCTGGACGCAGTGACCGCGTTAAATGAACTGCGCGCTGCCAGGCAGATGGGTGTGCAGACGATTGCCTTGTGGCGGTTGGGCCGCGAGGATCCTTCTCTGTGGTTCGTCTGGGATCATCCCAGCAATGTGAACGCGCCGCAGTCGCTCAAGCAGATACCGCCCGGCGACGATGTCGTCACCGACGGGGATGGCGACATTCTGCACATTACCGGAGAACCGCATCCGGGCTCGCGCACCATCGACATGGACTCCTACAACTGGACCGTGACCGATGAGCACATGCTGACCTATCCCTCGCCCTACACCATCGAGTATTACGGTTACAAGCCTGGGGTGGTAGCGCTGAGCTTTGACGATGGCCCTGATCCCAAGTGGACGCCCAAAGTGCTGGACGTTCTCAAGCGCGAGGGCGTCAAAGCCACATTCATGATGATCGGCGAACAGGCGCAGGACAACGTGAGCTTGATGAAGCGGGTGATGGCCGAAGGGCACGAGATCGGGAATCACACCTGGACTCATCCTGACATCAGCGAGATCTCTCCCCGCCAGATGGAATTGGAGCTGAACCTTACCGAGCGGCTGTTTGGCAGCAAGCTGGGCGTCAAGCCACTTTATTTCCGCCCTCCCTATTCCATCGATCAGGAGCCGGATACCAATGACCAGACAGCGCCTGCCTATCTGATCCAGAAGATGGGTTACACCATCATCGGTAACAAGATCGATACCGGCGATTGGGACGAACGCCAGCGGAAGACTCCGCAAGGCATCCTCAACGATGTGCTTGTCCAGTTGGATCTGATGAAAACCAAGCCGCAATTTCGCGGCAGCATCATCCTGATGCACGATGGTGGAGGCGACCGCAGCGTGACGGTCGCTGCGCTGCCGGTGTTAATCGCCGGGCTGCGCGCGCATGGCTATGTCTTCGAGCAGGTCTCCGACCTGATGGGGAAGACGCGAGCTGAAGTGATGCCCCCACTGAACGCCAAGGAACGATGGCAGGCGCGGGTGGATTCGGTGGCCTTCTTTGCCTGGGCCTTCTTCAATCACTTTGTCGTCAGCCTCTTCTTTTTGGGCGATATCCTGATGAGCGCCCGCCTCATCCTGGTGGGCATTTTCGCTTTGATCGACCGGCTGCGCACACGCCATATTCCCGAAGTGGCCGGCGGCTTTCTGCCCCGCGTGGCGGTACTGATTCCCGCCTACAACGAAGAGAAAGTCATCGTGCGCACCATCCGGTCGGTGCTGAACTCTGACTATCCCCACCTGCGCATCGTGGTGATTGACGACGGGTCATCGGATCGCACCTCTGAGGTGGCGCGTGAAGCCTATCCCGAGGAGATCGCAGCCGGCATGTTGACCGTACTGCGCAAAGCCAATGAGGGCAAGGCGGAGGCGCTTAACTTCGCCGTTGCCGATCTGAGAGAAGAGTTCTATGTGGGCATCGACGCCGATACGGTGATCGCGGCAGATGCGGTGTCCAAGCTGGTTTGCCATTTCGCCGACCCAAGGATCGGCGCGGTCGCAGGCAATGCCAAGGTGGGTAATCGGGTGAACCTGTGGACCCGTTGGCAGGCCCTCGAGTACATCACCAGCCAGAACTTCGAGCGCCGGGCTTTGGATCTTTTTGACGTGGTCACGGTGGTTCCAGGCGCCATCGGCGCCTGGCGAACCGAGGCCGTGCGGCAAGGCGGATGCTATCCGGTCAATACCGTCGCCGAGGATGCCGACCTGACCATGAATCTGCTGGAGCAGGGCTACAAAGTAATTTACGAAGACCGCGCCCTGGCTTTCACCGAGGCCCCAACCACCGCACGCGGACTTATGCGGCAGCGTTTCCGCTGGTCCTTCGGCACGCTGCAAGCGATCTACAAGCACCAGGCCGCTTTCCTCAGGAATCGGGCGATGGGATTGTTTGCATTGCCCAATATCCTGATCTTCCAGATCCTGCTGCCGCTGGTCTCGCCCTTTATCGACCTGATGTTTGTCGCCGGCGTCTTTCACTACCTGCTCGACCGCCACTTCCACCCGGAAGCGGCCAACGCCGGCAACTTCGAAAAGCTGCTGACTTTCTTCCTGGCCTTTTTGATCATCGACTTCGTTACTTCCGCCCTGGCCTTCAGCCTGGAGCGCCGGCACGCTGCCAACAAGGGCGACGGGTGGCTGCTCTTCCACATCTGGCTGCAGCGCTTTGCTTATCGCCAACTCTTTTCGCTGGTGCTCTTTAAGACCGTGAAGCGGGCCATCGATGGGCGGCCCTTTAACTGGGACAAGCTGGAACGCACGGCCAAGATGTCAGCGCAAACGGAGCGCCTCACTGCTACCCGATAGATTTCGCGCAACCCTGAAGTTCGAAGGGCAAGGCTTCAGAGGCTGCGAAAAAACTCATGCTCTGTGTCAGGGCCCGACTTTAGTCGGGCCGTAAACGACTCAAAATACTTTGGGCTTTAGCCCCTGAGGTATTGCTTTTCTGCTCGGTGCGGACTTTTCCCCAGCCTGTAAAACCCTCATGAGCCCTCACCCCAGTGAGGCACGGCTGAAGCCATGCCCTTCGTTGAGAGTTTTCCGCAGCCTCTTTAGTCGTGCTCTGATACAGAACCAAAGCCGATGGACCTATGGGAGAGTAAAATTGGCTTTGTTATGCCAACCGCACAGATCAGCACCGTCATTCAGCCTGTTGCCCCTCAAGGGCTTTTCCGCAACGAACCTTTCATTGATTTCAGCGACTCCGCAAACGTGCATGCCATGCAAGCCGCGCTGACCCGGGTGGGCGATATGCTCGGTCACGAGTATGAACTCATCATCGGTGGGCAGCGAACGCGTACCGCGGAAAAGATCGAGTCGTTGAATCCGGCCCGCCCCGCGCAGGTCGTCGGGGTACACCAGAAGGCCGGCCTGGAACACGCTGAGAGAGCGATGCAGGCGGCTCTCGATGCATTCAAAACCTGGCAGTACGTGGCGGTGGAGGAGCGCGCGGCCTTGCTGCTGCAGACGGCTGAGCTGATTCGCAAGCGCAAATTTGAGTTCTGCGCCTGGCTGACCTACGAGGTGGGCAAGAACTGGGTTGAGGCCGATGCCGATGTGGCCGAGACCATCGATTTTCTTGAGTTCTATGCGCGTGAGGCATTGCGCCTGGCTGAGGCGACAACGCCTATCCAGTTGCCCGGGGAGCGCAATCAACTGCTGTATATCCCAGTGGGCGTCTGCGCCGTGATTCCGCCGTGGAATTTTCCCTTCGCCATTATGGCCGGCATGACCGCCGCGGCTATCGTGACCGGCAACACCGTGATCCTTAAGCCTTCGAGCGAATCGCCGACCATTGCAGCACGGTTTCTCGATGTGCTGGAAGAGGCGGGCATGCCGCCTGGGGTAGTGAACTTCTGTCCCGGCTCGGGCAGCACCTTCGGAAATGCGATCGTAGAACACCCCAAAACGCGTTTGATCGCCTTCACCGGCTCCAAGGAGGTGGGGCTGGATATCCATGCGCGCGCGGCCCAGACAAAAAAAGGACAGATCTGGATCAAGCGCACCATCCTCGAGATGGGGGGCAAGGATTCGATCATCGTGAGCACGGATTGCGATCTGGATGCCGCGGTGCTGGGCGTCGTCGCAGCGGCTTTCGGCTTCAGTGGGCAGAAATGCTCGGCCTGTTCCCGCGCCATTGTGGAAGACTCGATTTACGACGTTTTTCTGGAGCGGGTGCGGGAGCGGGTGGAAGCGCTGCGGGTCGGCGATCCGTCGGGAAACGCAAATATGGGGCCGGTGGTAAACCGCTCAGCGATGGATACGATTCTGTCCTACATCGAGATCGGCAAGGGTGAGGGACGGCTACTGACCGGTGGCCATGCAGTTACAACCGCAGAAGGTGGTTACTACCTGGAGCCGACGGTGATCGCGGATGTAGCACCCACGGCGCGCATCGCTCAAGAAGAAATTTTTGGGCCGGTCCTGGCGGTGATCCGGGCCCATGACTTCGACCACGCACTGGAGATAGCGAACAACACCGAATATGGACTGACCGGCGCACTGTATTCCAGCTCGCGTGAAAAGCTGGAACACGCGCAGCGCGTATTCCACGTGGGGAACTTGTATTTTAATCGCAAATGCACTGGAGCCATGGTGGGCGCGCATCCCTTTGGTGGCTTCAACATGTCGGGAACCGACTCCAAGGCCGGCGGCCCGGATTATCTGCTGCTCTTTACCCAGGCGAAGTCGATCGCGGAAAAGATCTAGTTTTTCGCGGCGGCTTTCTCCGAGTGCAGAAGCAGTCGTAGGGGCGTCGCGCTATAAGCGCTAACTTGTTTAGGATGTTTTTCGTCAAAACTCACGCAAAAACGTCATCCTGAGCGGAGCGCCTCACCGATTTATCGCGTGACACAGCGCTTGTAGCGCGGAGTCGAAGAGCCTGTCCCGAACGTAGCCGAGGGAACCTCGGCGGTGCCTATCTTCCATGCTGCTCGGAGCTTTCGACCACGGAATCCCGAGAATCCCCCGGAAAATGAGTTCCGCTGGGAGGCAGGCTCTGGCGTGCCGTGGGGCGTGCGATTTAACGCTTACTTGACAGGTACTCCCGGCGGCGGCGGAAGGTTGCGATTCTTCAACCACTCTGCGCTGATGCTTTGATTGGCAGCTTGCGGGGGCACCTGATCCAGCCCCGGCATGAAGATTTCCAGTCCGGCTTGCGGGGTCATGCGGGTGTATCCATTCACCAACTGTGCCTGGTAGTTCACGAGATCGAGGTCAAACCAGGCATCTTTCGACGCATCGATCATGACGATATCGACATGGTGCATGGTCAACTTGCCGAAGTCCAGCGTGCCGTCCTTCAAGGCCAGAAAGTTGTGCCACTCCGCGGTGCGTGCTGCGTCATTCTCCGCATCGCCATACATCACCTCAATATCGGGATTCACCGCGCGCACGCTGGTAAGTTTCCCATGGATGTGCGGAGCCGGTAGCAGCTTCTGCGTATCGAAGTAAATGTCGTTTTGCGAGACTTCGACACCGGGGACGCTGGTCTTTCCCATTAAGTCCGCAATGCTGACGTGAAAGTCGCCCAGCAGGCCTTTGACCGGCAGCTTCAATACTGACAGCCGATCCACATGCAAGTGGATCCGTCCATCCGGCGACGCAGAAATCGTCCCATCCAATCCGACAGGCAGCGGAATATGAAACTTGTGAATCGTGCCGTGCACAGATATCTGGCTTCCGTTCCCGGTGAGCGAAATGTTCTGCAGCGGAGAGCCGGAGACGTTGCCCGCATTCAGAAAGTGGCTGATGTCGCCGATATTCGCGTGGATGATGCCCCTCTGCACCTCAAGCACGAACGAGTCCGGAACGTCGAAAGACGGGTTGACGCTCTTTTTAGTCCGTACCATCTGCCCGTTGAGCCAGCGAACGTAGATGCGGAAGTCCGGCCCTTTTCTCAGCATGAGGTTGTGGGCATATATCCGCGTGGAGGTCCGCTCGTCCCCTTCAACGGTTGCTGGAACAGTTTGGCTGGAATCAGCGTCCGCTGCCTGCGGCGCCGGCCTGCTATGTCTGACTCCGGCATACCAGGCAAGGCAGCCCACCAGTATCAAAGCCACGATGGCACTGCCGCCAATTAGATGTTTACGCTTCACGCCTAGCTGAGAAGGCCTCAAGCGGGCGTAGGGTTGCGCCGCGGACGACGATTGGCCTGCAAAATCTTTTTGCGCAGTCGCAGGGACTTGGGGGTCACTTCCACCAGCTCGTCTTCCGCAATGAACTCGATTGCCTGCTCCAGGTTCATGGGCTTGAAAGGCACCAGGCGGATGGCGTCGTCGGCGCTCGAGGCGCGCATGTTGGTGAGCTTCTTTTCGCGCACCACATTCACGTCCAGATCGTTGTCGCGCGAGTGCTCGCCAATCACCATGCCTTCGTAGACATCAACTCCGGCGGTAAGGAAGAGCACCCCACGATCCTGCAGCCCGTTGAGCGCGTAGGCTGTGGTCGCCCCATTGCGGTCGGAGATCAGTGCTCCGCTGGGCCGCTGCGGTATCTCCCCCTGGTAGGGCATGTAACCGTCAAAGAGCGCATTCATCACGATGGTGCCGCGCGTTTCGGTGAGCATCTCGCTGCGCAGCCCGATCAGGCCGCGGCTGGGAACACGGAACTCCAAACGTACCCGTCCGTAACCGTGATTGTGCATCTTCACCATTTCCCCACGCCTGGGCCCCAGGCGCTCGATCACGGTGCCGACAAAATTGTCGGGAACGTCGATGGTGAGGTGTTCGACCGGCTCCAGAACTTTGCCATCGACGGTTTTGGTAACAATCTCGGGCCGCCCCACCATCAGCTCAAAGCCTTCGCGGCGCATCATCTCAATCAGGATGGCAAGCTGCAGCTCTCCACGGCCAAGAACCTTGAAGCTGTCGGGACTGCCGGTCTCTTCCACGCGAATGGAGACGTTGGTGAGCAGTTCCTTATCCAGGCGCTCGCGCAGATTGCGGGAGGTGACATACTGCCCTTCCCTGCCCGCCATGGGCGAATTGTTGACGGAAAACTGCATGGCGATGGTCGGCTCATCGATAACAATCAGCGGCAACGGTGCCGGGTTTTCCAGGCTGGTGATGGTCTCGCCGATGGTGATGCCGGTGACCCCGGCGATGGCGACAATGTCGCCCACCTGGGTCACTTCGGTATCGGTCCGCTTCAGCCCATTGAATGTGAACAGCTTGGTGATCTTGGTCTTGAGCAGCGATCCGTCGCGGCGGGAGATGTTCACCTCGTCCCCGTTGCGCAGGGTTCCGTTAAACACCCGCGCGATGGCCAGGCGGCCCAGGTAGTCGGAGTAATCGAGGTTGGTGACCAGGATCTGCAGCGGTCCGTCGGGGTCTCCGCTGGCCGGCGGGATGGTGGAGAGAATGGTTTCAAAGAGCGGCTGCAGGTTCTCTCCGGGCTCGGTCAGGGAGGTGCTTGCCGTGCCCAGCTTGGCGTTGGTGTACAGCACGGGGAAGTCCAGTTGGTCTTCGGCCGCGTCCAGGTCAATGAACAGGTCGTAGACCTCGTCCAGAACCTCTTTGGGGCGGGCGTCGGGACGGTCAATTTTATTGATCACCAGGATAGGCAGCAGCTTGGCTTCGAGCGCCTTGGAGAGCACGTAGCGGGTTTGCGGCAGGGGGCCTTCGGAGGCATCGACCAGCAGCATGACCCCGTCGACCATCTTCAGGGCGCGCTCGACCTCGCCCCCGAAGTCGGCGTGGCCGGGTGTATCGACGATGTTGATCTTGGTGTCGTGGAACTGGATCGCCGTGTTTTTGGCCAGAATGGTGATGCCGCGTTCCTTTTCCAGCTCGTTCGAATCCATCACCCGTTCGGTGAGGGCTTCGTTGGCACGGAAGGTGCCGGCCTGGCGCAACATGGCATCCACGAGCGTCGTTTTGCCATGGTCGACGTGGGCAATGATGGCGATATTTCTGATGGGCGTGCTCACGGGCGCAGAATTCCTATTCTTCCGGGTCGCGGAAAGCGGTTGATTGAGTTGACTAGCCGTTCGTTGACGCGCTGGCTGGAAATGACAGGCAGGACAACCGGGCAATGCCTTCCCTATAGTCTAACAGCCTAGGCAGTTGCGATAGGGAGGGGCGCACCGCAGGTCCCTCGGCTTCGCTCCCACGGCGCGCCGGGGCAGGCGGGATGACAAAGTTTAGGTTGGCGCTTCCAATTGAGGTTTGCTAAGGGAGTACAAAGTCCTACTAAATCACTCGTGCTGTTCCAAAGTGGGACAAGGATCAGCTTCGAACATCTCTCTTCGCGAACCTCAATTGGAAGCGCCAACCTAAACCTTGTCATCCCGACCGGAGCGTAGCGGAGTGGAGGGACCTGCGGTGCGCCCCTCCCTATCGCAACTGCCTGTTAGTACCCCCGCTCTACTGCGGAGCAGGACCCCTGACCACCTGGACGAAGTCGTCCAGTCTCAGCTGGCGGGCGAAGGCTTCCTTGACCTGGCCGGCAGTTAGCTCGTAGTACTTCTTCGCCGCAATAATCGGCTCGTCGAGCGGCAGGCCAATCACCGCCCGGCGCAGCAGCCCCTGCGCCACCCCTTCCTCACTCGACTCGCCCAGAGGAATCTGACGCAACAGCAACGCCTTGGCCAGGTGCAGCTCGTCCGGCGTAACGTCCTGGGTACGCATCTGGTCGAGGTCGCGCTGGATCAAAGCCCTGGCTTTCGAGACCTTATCCGGATCGCAACCATATGTGACCGAATAACTGGCCCGGGTCTTCGATGCCTCCATGCTCACGTCGACGTTGTAAACGTAGCCCGCCACCTGGCGAAGATCATGGTAGAGCCGGGTGGCATAGAAGCCGCCACCGAGCACGTGATTGCCCAACTGCAAGGGATAGTAATCGGGATCGAAGCGGTTCAGGTTCAACTGCTGGGCCAAGGTCACGGAGTCCTGCACTGCCTGCGGATCGGGAACGTTGGCGGCCGAAGCCTTGTTGACCGGAATCGCCGGGAGCGTTGTCTCTGGCTTGGGCCCTTCGGCCTTCCAACTGCCAAACCACTTGCCGATCACCGCCTTGGCCTCGTCGGGCGTGATATCGCCGATGACCACGATGGTGGTTAGATCCGGACGCACGGTGGTGGCATGATATTGCTTCACATTGTCCAGCGTTACCGTGCCCAGAGTGGCCGGGGTGGCCTCGCGCAACTCCGGATCACCAGCCGGCAGCAAGCCTATATCGAGCGCGCGCGAAGTGCGGTAGCCCGGGCTCTTCAAATTGCCGGCAACAAATTGAATGGTCTGGTCCTTGACCACTCCAAATGCCTCCGCCGGAAGCGCGGGATGCAGTTCGTTGTCGGCCAGCAATTCCACTCCGCGGGAGAAGTTCTCCTTCAGCACCTGCACGGAAAAGTCGAAGCCTGCGGTTTCATTGGCGGCGATGTCGTCGAGCGCCTTCTGGAAAGCCAGGCGGTCGAGCGTCTGGGTGCCGTAGGAGTAGAGGCCGTCGAGAATATCGGAGACGCCCTCCTGCCCCTTGGGTGTCTGCAGATCGGCGTTGTTCTTAACCGTACCCACGACGGTTACGGTTGGACTGGTGGGGTCGGACTTCACAATCAGGCGAAGACCGTTGGGCAGCGTCGAATCCGAAGCGACGATGTAGTCGGCAGGGACTTTCAGCTGGGAGAGCGACGCTTGCGCCCAGGCGGGCAAGACCACCGGCTTGGTGGGAGCGGAGGTCATCTTCTCTCCGCCGCCGAAGCCCTTGGCGGCGACAGCCTCGCCGGAGGGCGAAGGCTTCAGCGTGGCGGTGATGGAGTTAGAGCTCACCAGGTATTGCTTGGCCACCCGGTTCACATCCGCCAGCGTGACCTTGCGGATCGCCTCGAGATCGTCGTCGGGAGAATTGCGGCCTTCGGCGGTAAGCGCCTCCGACCACTCCGAAGCCAACCCGGGGATGGAGTTACGCTGAAACTCGGCGGAGGCAATTTCGCTGCGCTTGGCGGCATCGAAGAGGTCCTGGGGCAGACCCTTCTGGGCATAGTTCTCAATGATCTGGCGCATCTCGTTGATGGGGCCAGTAGCATCGGCGCCGGCGGGCAGAGCGATCTCGGCAAAACCCACGCTGGCCTTGGGATAGCTCTCGGCAACGCCAAACGATGCGTACAGGGCTTTGCCGGCGGGCACCATGCCGTAGATATCGCCGCGCTGGCTGGCCAGTATGTCTCCCAGGATTTGGGTGGCGGCGTAATCCTGCGCCGAATCGGTTCCCGGCATGCGATAGGCAATGAAACCGAGCACGTAGGGCAGGTTACTGTCCAGGGTGAAGGTCTCCGGCTTGACCGGAGTCAGGTTGACCGCAGGGTGTTCGGGTATCGGGTGGTTGGCAATGTCACCGTACAACTGCTTCACCTTGGCCAGGGTGGTTGCCGGATCCACGTCGCCGACGATCACCAGGATGGCATTGCCCGGCGTGTACCACTTCTTATAGAAGTCGTGCAGCATGGCGCCGGTGGTGGCGTCGAAGGAGGGCCTCGTCCCCAGGGGATCATGGGCATACGGCGTGCCGGCAAACATGTCGGCATTCAGGCGATCGATGAATTTATAGGTGGGATTGGAGAGGTCGCGGGATACCTCCTGCTCGATGGCTCCGCGTTCGTGCGCCCACTCCTCTTCGGAGTCGTCTACGCCGCGCAGGCAGGACGCCTGGGCCTGGAGGGCCACGTCCAGATCGGCGGCGGGAACGGTGGTGAAATACTGGGTGATATTTTGCTGCGTGTCGGCGTTATCCCGGCCGCCCAGCTGGGCGTAGATGGCCGCGGTTTGATCCGCGGTCATGCCGGTGCAGCCGCGAAATGCCATGTGCTCCTCGGCATGAGCCGACCCCGGAAAGCCGGGCGGCGTCTCATCCCCGCCCACCTTGAAGTTCAGCTCGACTGTGACCACGGGCGCCAGCGCATTGCGCACAATGACTACCTGCAAACCGTTGGACAGCGTGGCGCGGGTGACATTACTCGGGTCCGCAGCGTTCAGACGCGATGCGCAAGCGGTAAGCAGGAACAGCAAAGGCAGCAGAGCTTTAAACTTCACTTTCGTTTTTCTCCAGTGGGGAATTCTCGCCGGTGGCTTTCTTTAGACGCGCTACTCCCAGTTTTGCACGGCGGGGGGCGCTCGACTACCAACGGTGCCTACGGGGCAGGAAAGAAACCGCAGGTCCCTCCACTGCGCTTCGCTCCGGTTCGGGATGACAAATTTGCTTGGAAATCGATGCTTAGGGTTGCCTAACAGATTTGTCATCCCGACCGGAGCGAAGCGTAGTGGAGGGACCTGCGGTTTCTTTCCTGCCCGCCGCTTACTCCAGTGGCATGACATCCACGCCCACCTTCAGGCTGTGTTTCGCGCCGCCGAGCAGAACCCCGCGAATGGGGCTGACGTCGCTGTAGTCCCTGCCCCACGCCAGGGTGATGTGTCCGTCGGAGGGGACGCAGTTGTTGGTGGGGTCGAAGTCTACCCATCCGAAGCGCGGACACCAGGCAGCACACCAGGCATGCGAGGCGTCGGAGCCCACCAGGCGGGGGCGGCCAGGAGGAGGAAGCGTACGCAGATAGCCGCTGACGTAACGCGCGGGAAGTCCAAGCGAGCGCATGCAGGCAATCTGCAGATGAGAAAAGTCCTGGCAAACGCCACGCCGCTTTTCGAAGAAGGTCTCGACCGGGGTGGTCACCTCGGTTGCCTTGGGGTCAAAGCGGAAGTCCTGATGGATGCGGGTGGTGAGATCGAAGACCGCCTCGAGCAGCGGCCGCCCCTGGGGGAAAGAGGTCCGTGCGTAGGCGGCCAGCTCCGGCTTGGCTGAGACACGGATCGAATCGAAGACAAACTGATAGGCGTTCAGCCCCTCCTGGCTCTGATCCTCCGGCACGCTGTCGCGCACCGTCTCCCAGGCCGGCGATTCAGAGAAGCGAGGGAGCGGCACGGCTTGCACCTCCAACTCGCTGCTGGCTTCGACCGTCATCCGGGTGTGCGACTCGGGCAGCGTAAACGAGCTGACGGTGTTGCCGAAGTAGTCGGTATGGGTGGTTGCGTGGAAAGGCGGCACAGGCCAGACGGATAATTCACTGGTCCGGCGCCGCTGCCCGGGAAGATCGCGCGGGGTGAGGCGAACCACGTGATGGGAAACCGAAACCGGTTGTACGTAGTCGTAGATGGTTTGGTGGCGGACACGGTAAATCACGTGGCACGCTCCATTTCCGCGTGGCTGAAATAAGTGTTGGCAATGGCTTCCGAGAATGCGGGCAAAGCAGCCCCCAGGTCTTCGAGCAGGCCATCCAGGCGGGTGCGGCGCCTGCCATGAGGCGCCTCGCAGAGCAATTCGACATCGGCATTCAGCAGCAAGGCCGCAGCCGCCTCCATCTGCCTCTGCTTCAAGAGCGGCCAACCGGTTCCCGACGGCATGCTGGAAAGCCCGCCGCAGTGCCGGGCCAGATCCTTCAACTGGAAGGCAAGCGAGCGCGGATTGGCATCGTCATTCATCAGCAGATCGAGCACCGGCGCGGCCTGCAGGACAGTGAAGTAGCGCGACCGGTAGGTGATGGAGCTGTCGGCGACCTCCAGCAGCATCTCGAGCGACGGCCAGTTTTCCGGGTCAACCGGGACCACGATCGCGCGCAGCAGCTCGATCAACTGCACGGAGCGCTCGATGCGCCGGCCGATGTTGAGAAAGTGCCAGCCGGGTCCGCGAGTGATGTTGCCCTCCTCAATGCCGCGCAAGGCGGCCAGCGTGAGGATGCAGCTGTTGAGCACCACCAGCGCATCCGCCGCTGAAACATAGCCCCAGGCGACACGGTCCGAGGCCCGGGCAAGACTGCCCATCTGGCTCACGATGCGCAGCAGGTCGGCCGAGAGGCGGTCGCGGACCTGGGCGACGGCGCGCGTCGCCCGGCTGAGATTGGCGTTGAGACTGTCGCTGCGCTGCTCTTCGAAGATGAGCGAGAGTATTTCCTTTTCCAAATCTCCCTGCTGGTCGAGCTTGCCTTGCGGGTCGTCCTTGGCCAGACGCGAGTAGGGAGATTCCAGACACTCATACAACTGCATCAGCGATCGCCACCCGGCGGTCTCCGGCGCCCAGGATTCGCCGGTCATGCGGACCAGGATGCAACGCAGGACGCGGGCCAGATGCTCACAGCGTTCGGCATAGCGGCCCAACCAGAAAAGATGTTCGGCAGCGCGGCTGGGCAGATCGCTGCTCACTCCACGATGGAGCTCGACGGGCAAATCCCGTGGACGGCGCATCGTGAAGTGGTCGACCGGCTGACGGGAAAGCACCCAGGTGTCCTTGCTGCCGCCACCGTGTTGCATGGAGACGATGGGGGAATCGGGCGATGGGGAAACCCGGGTCAATCCCCCCGGCATCACGATCCAGCCGTCCCCCGACGCCGCGATGTAGACCCGCAAGACCACCCGGCGCGGCATCAGTGCGCTGTCAGACCATACCGGGACGCTGGACAGGTTGAGCAGCTCCTGCCCGACAAATTCAGTGGGCCGCTCCTCCAGCTGGGCCAGGATGCGTGTCCGCTCCGTAGGGGCGAGCCTGCCGCCGAAGACCGGCTCCATGCCCTTCGCAGGGAAGGCCGGCTTGATCACCAGAAAATCCAGGTTCTCGCGCACATAGCGCCGAGCCGCCGGCTGGCCGCACCACCAGGTAGCTACCGAGGGCAGGGCCAGGCGCTCACCCAGCAAGCTGCGGCTGAGGCCGGGGAGAAAGGGAATAAACGCCGAGGTTTCCAGCAGCCCGCTGCCCAGGGCATTGGCGACCGCTACGTTGCCGGCGCGGACTGCTTCGACCAGGCCGGGCACTCCGAGATAGGAGTCGGAGCGCAACTCGAGGGGATCGCAAAAGCCATCGTCCATGCGCCGCAAAACCACGTCCACCGGCCTGAGCCCTTCGAGGGACTTGAGGAAGACGCGATTCTCCCGCACCGTCAGGTCTCCACCCTGGACCAGGGTGAAGCCGAGATAGCGGGCCAGGTAGGAATGCTCGAAGTAGGTCTCGTTGAGCGGTCCGGGGGTGAGCAGCACCACCCGCGGATGGGTGCGCGGCGAAGGCGAAAGGCGCAGCAGGGTTTCGCGAAAGGCGCGGAAAAACGAGGCCAGCCGGTGCACCTGGGATTCGCGAAAGAGGTCGGGAAAAGTCTCCGCCATGACGATGCGGTTTTCCAGCGCATAGCCGGCGCCGGAGGGGGCCTGGGTGCGGTCGGAGATGACCCACCATTGGCCATCGGGCGAGCGCGCCAGGTCGACCGCCAGCAAGTGGAGGTAGGTCGACCCGGGGACCGGGACGTTATGGCAGGCGCGCCAGAAAGCCGGGTTGCCGAAGACCAGCGCGGACGGAAGATCTCCGTTCAGCAGCAGCTTCTGGGGACCGTAGAGGTCGGCCAGAATGATGTTGAGCAGGCGGGCGCGCTGGATCAGGCCGGCTTCGAGATAGCTCCATTCCGCAGGCGGGATGAGCAGCGGGATCGCATCCAGGCTCCACGGACGGTCGGTGCCCAGCGGATCGCCATAGACGTTGTAGCTGACCCCGTTTTCCCGGATTCGCTGGCGTGCGATCTGCCAGCGATGAGCCAGCTCCTTACCGCCAAGCGAGGACAAGGAAGCGATGTAACGGTCCCAGTGGGGACGAAGCACGCCCGGCTCCACGCACATCTCGTCGTAAACGCCAGGGGCCTGGCGATAGTCGGCGGTCAGTAGCGGGTCGTCCAACGTCTCGGGCATGCGGTTCTCTAAAACCGGGCCATCCACAATCAGGTTCTCATGGCATCCAGTGCCGTTATCCGACACCCAAGCCAAAGTACGGCTTGATGGGACACCCGGCAGTTGCCCATTAGCCCTGAGAGCTTACGGGTTCCGGCGTAAATCCAGGGTCAGGGGAAACTCTACATTGCGCTCTTGCGGTGGAACGGTAATCGGGCCCGGGGTGTGGCCAAAACTGGTGAACCTGGCCAGGCGGCGGCTCTCGGCTTCGTACGCGTTCACAGGAAATTGCTCGTTGGCTCGTCCGCCGGGATGCACGACGTGGTAGGTGCAGCCCCCGATCGCATGTTTCGACCAGGTGTCCACAATGTCAAAGACCAGCGGGCTGTGGACGGGAATGTCGGGATGCAGGCAGGAGGCCGGCTGCCAGGCCCGGTAGCGGACCCCGGCGACGAACTCGCCTGCTTCCCCGGTAGGATGCAGCGGCACCGGGCGGCCATTGCAAAGCACGGCATAGCGAGGCGCGATCATCCCTGTCACCTTCACCTGCAAACGCTCCACGGAGGAATCCACACTGCGGGCAGTGCCGCCGCTGGAGGCTTCTTCGCCCAGAACGTTCCACGGTTCGAGCGCGTGCCGCAGCTCCAGCTGGATGCCGCGCGCGCTCACCGAGCCGATGAGCGGAAAGCGAAATTCGAAGTGCGGAGCAAACCATTCGCTGCGGAAGCCGTATCCGGCCCGGGCAAGATCGCTCACCACGTCTTCCCAATCGAGCTGCACAAAGTGGGGCAGCATGAAGCGGTCGTGCAGGCCGGTTCCCCAGGCGATCAACTTTTGCCGGTAAGGCTTGCGCCAGAAGTGCGCGATCAGCGCCCGCACCAAGAGTTGTTGCGTCAGGCTCATGCGCGCGTGCGGAGGCATCTCGAAGGCGCGCAGCTCGAGCAGGCCGAGACGCGACCCGGCGCCTTCCGGCGGATCGAGTTTGTCGATGCAGAACTCGGCGCGATGGGTGCTCCCGGTCACGTCGGTGAGCAGATGACGGAAGAGGCGATCGGCGATCCGCGAGGACACTGGGGTTCCACCCCGTTCGGGAATCTGGTCGAAGGCAATTTCCAACTCATACAGCGACTCGACACGGCCCTCGTCGACCCGCGGATGCTGGCTGGTGGGACCGATGAACAAGCCGGAGAGCAGATAGGAAAGCGAAGGATGGTTTTGCCAGTAATTGACCATGCTGCGCAGCAGGTCGGGGCGGCGAAGAAAGGCGCTGTCGTCGGCAGTGGGTCCGCCAATCACCAGGTGGTTTCCGCCGCCGGTCCCGGTGTGCTGCCCGTCGAGCATGAACTTCTCGGTTCCCAGCCGGGTCTCGCGAGCCAGCTCATAGACGGAGGTGACGTTTTCGACCAGCGCATCCCAACTCGCGGCAGGCTGGATGTTTACCTCGATCACGCCGGGATCGGGAGTGACCTTGAAGACGGAGATACGGGTGTCCGTGGGCGGCGTGTAGCCTTCGAAGACCACCGGCATGGAGAGATGCGCGGCGGTGTCTTCGATGGCGGCGACCAGGTCGAGATAGTCCGCGAGGTAATCGACCGGCGGCATAAAGATAAAGAGCTTGCCTTCGCGCGCCTGCACGCAGAGCGCCGGCCGGGTGAGCGTCACTGCTTGCTTTTCATCCTTTTTGGGCTTGGCCTTATCGGCGGCGGACTCCGGCTCATCCGCGAAAGGCTGGCTGAAGAAGCGGCCCATCTGGCGTTCGGGCCGTGGAGGCAGCTTGTCGCGCCGCCGGAACGGATCGGTATCGAACGCATAGGTGACATCTTCCGGCTTGGTCCAGGGCAGCGATTCGAGCGGCAGACGGTACCCCATGGGCGAATCGCCGGGAGTCAAAAACATGCGCTTTGACAGCGGGAACCAGGGCTGGCTGGTCCATCGCGGCGTACCGGACCGGGTGGGGATGCGGCGCAAAGGAAGCACATAGCCGATTGGCTGCTCCGCGCCTTGTTCAAAGATGTGCGCCAGCTTGGCGCGCTCGGATGAGTCTTTGAGCTTGGGGTCGAGGGGATCGATGAGTTCCGGCAGGCGCCGCTCCTTCCACAGGTGGAAGAAGATGTCTTCGTAGGCGGTGATGGTGAAGTCGGAACTCACTTGCAGGCGGCGGGTGAGGGCTTCGAGAAACTTGCCGGCTTCGGGTGCGCCGTAGCCGTAATCTTTGCCGTCCTCGGCGAAGAGGCTTTGGTTCTCCCAGATCGGAACGCCATCTTTGCGCCAGTAACAGCCCAGCGCCCAGCGAGGCAGCTCCTCGCCGGGGTACCATTTGCCCTGCCCGAAATGAAGCAGTGCGCCCTGGGAGAAACGGTCGCGCATTCTGTAGAACAGTTCCACCGCGAGCTTGCGCTTGGCCGGGCTCATGGCGGTGGTCGACCACTCGCTGCCGTTGCGATCGTCGAGCGAGATGAAGGTGGGCTCGCCGCCCATGGTGAGGCGCACGTCTCCCACTTGCAGATCCACATCCACCTGGTGGCCGAGCGCTTCGATCTGCTGCCATTGTTCTTCGGAGTAGGGTTTGGTGACGCGCGGGGATTCGTAGATCCGCTGCACGGTCATGGAGAAGCTGAATTCCGTCTTGCAAAACTCCAGGGGACCGGAGATGGGCGCGGCACTGCCTACATCGGGAGTGCAGGCGAGCGGGATATGTCCTTCACCGGCCAGCAGCCCTGAAGTGGGATCGAAGCCGACCCAGCCGGCGCCGGGGAGATAGACCTCGGTCCATGCGTGCAGATCGGTAAAGTCGCTGGAGGCTCCGCCAGGGCCCTCGAGCGGCTTCACGTCGGGGGTGAGTTGGATCAGGTAGCCGGAGACAAAGCGGGCCGCGAGGCCCAGGTTGCGCAGGATCTGCACCAGCAGCCAGGCAGAGTCGCGACAGGAACCAGTGCCCAGGGTGAGCGTTTCCTGGCAGCTCTGCACTCCGTGCTCCAGGCGGATGACATAGCCAATCTCGCGTTGCACCCGTTGATTGAGGCTGACCAGAAAATCCAGCGTAGGGGTGCTGACGCGCGACACCTGGGTTAGAAACGCGGCCAGCTTGGGGCCCGGCGTCTCGGCTTCGAGAAAAGGGCGCAGTTCACGGGCAAGGGAGCTCTCGTAGACGAATGGGATTTTCTCCGCGTACGGCTCGAGAAAGAAATCGAAGGGATTGAAGATTGCCATTTCGGCAACCAGATCCACCTCCACTGAGAACTCTGTGGTCTTTTCCGGGAATACCAGGCGGGCGAGATAGTTGGCCTGCGGGTCTTGCTGCCAGTTGATGAAGTGCTTCTGGGGAAGCACTTTGAGCGAGTAGGCCAGGATTGGAGTACGACAATGAGGGGCCGGACGCAGCCGGATGGTTTGCGGCCCCAGCATGACTGGACGGTCGTAGCGATAGTGAGTCTTGTGATTCAGCGCAATGTGAATTGCCATATGGCGGAGTTCCTATAGATTACATGCGCCTTTGCGGTGTTTCTGTTGGAGGCCCTTACTCGTAGCGGCGTTCTTTGTAGCGTACAGGGATACTTGCTCATCGCCCCCCGGATTTCCTGTGAAGTTTGGTGGCGTTGATGAACTTCATGCGGTCACCGGATGGCGAAGCGTACAGGAAATCCGGGAAGTATGATGTTTTCATGCCGCTGACTACGCCCATTGCCCCCGAGGTTCTCGACCGTGCCCGCAAGATCAAGCTGTTCCTCATGGACGTGGACGGCACGCTGACCGACGGCAGCGTCAACCTTATTTCCCTGCCCAACGATGGCGGCGTGGCGGAGATGAAAGGCTTCAACTCCCAGGATGGCATGGGGTTGAAACTCGCACACACCATGGGCATCCGCACCGGCTTCATCACGGGAAGGAAATCTCCCGCAGTTTCCCAGCGTGCCCACGAGTTGGCAGTGGAGTTCGTCTACCTCGGCCAGGCAACGAAGATGGCCGCATTTGACGAGTGCCTGCAGAAGGCCAACGTACAGCCAGACGAGGTGGCCTACATGGGCGACGACCTGCCCGATATGCCGGTGGCCAAGCGCGCCGGCCTGGCGGTTGCCGTGGCCAACGCGGCTCCGGAGCTAAAGGCCATCAGCCACTATGTAACCACCAGAGGGGGCGGAGAGGGCTCAGCGCGGGAAGTAGTGGAACTTATCCTGAAGGCCCAGGGAAGATGGGAAGAGGCAATTCCCCAGGCGCTCGCCTAGTACCGCTCTGGTCCAACTTATTCCGGAAATAAGTCGTCTAAGAGCAGCAGAACGCTGCGCAACGATCCCTTTTTGACCGCACGCAGGCAACCTTCGCCTTTCAGGGGTAGCGGGTAGGTTATAGTTAGAGTGATGCACTATAAGCAAGCAAAAGATCACGTGCGGTGCCCTTGGAAGCTCGCCCTTGCTCTTTGCTGTGCCCTATTGCTGGTTTTCGGCGCAACGGTTCAGGTCGCGCACGTTCATACCGCAGCAGATGTATCTCACGCCGGATGCGCTCTTTGTGCAACCGCGCACGTAGTCATTTCTCCAGCAGCGCCGGTGACGGTGCCCCTCCCGGCGAGACAGATGACGGCGCCAGTCGTCGATCTGCAACCGACCTTCGCACGCCAATTCCTGGACTTTTCGCTTCTATACCAGACCCCCGCCCGTTGACATTGCTTTCTCCTAAGGCAGTTTCAGCAAGCAACGATCAGGATGCCCCGGGGGTTGGTATATGTACTCGTTTCCAAGACGTTTCGTCTTTCTTTTTTTTCCATTTCTTTTGCTGTCGACCAGCGATCCATCTTCAGGCCCAGACGGCCGCCGGCACCATCACAGGAACAGTCACCGATGCTTCGGGTGCGGTGATACCCGGCGCCACTGTCACCATCGAAAACCCGGTCAGCGGGCTGTCGCGGACCGCCAAGACGGACGCGTCGGGCCAATACCGTTTCACCAATCTGCCCTTCAACCCCTATCACCTTACTGCGCACGCGGCAGGGCTTCTCACCGTTCACGGCGGATGTCCAGGTACGTTCCTCTGTCGCCGTCTCGCCAATCATCAAATTGCAGGTGGGAGGAGCCTCCACCACGGTTACGGTCACGGGCGACGACCTGGTGGAGAATGACACCTCACTGCACACCGACATTGACCGCACCATGATCGAGAAGCTGCCGCTGGAAAGCTCTTCCTCCTCGGTGAGCTCGCTGGTGACGCTCTCGACTCCCGGAGTCGCCGCGGATTCCAATGGTCTCTTCCATGGGCTTGGCGATCACGCCTCGAATTCGTTTTCCGTCGACGGCCAGCCGATCTCCGATCAGCAAAGCAAGGTTTTCTCCAACCAGATTCCGTCCAATTCCATTCAGTCGATTCAAGTCATTTCTGGTGCACCGCCCGCCGAGTATGGGGACAAGACCAGCCTGATCATTCAAGTAACCACGCGATCCGGCCAGGGACAAACCAAACCCACCGGCAGTATTAGCTCCTCTTACGGGTCGTTCGGCTCAGCCACGGGTGGCTTCGATATTGGCTATGGTTCGCAAACGTGGGGCAACTTCTTCGAGCTCGATGGATTGAATACCGGCCGCTTTCTGGATACTCCGGAGTTTGCAAGTCTTCCACGACAAAGGAAACGAACAGAATGTCTTTGATCGCCTGGATTATCAGTTCACGCCGGTCGATGCCCTGCACTTGAACCTGAACTACAGCCGATCCTGGTTTCAGACCCCCAACAGCTACGACAACCTGAATGTGCTCGATCAATTTGGCAACAACGTGGGCGATACCGATCAGAAATCCAAGATCGAGACGTTTGATATCGCCCCCACCTACACCCGGATCATTGGCAAGAGTTCGGTATTTCAACTTCGGTCCTTACATCCGGAAAGACAGCTATCAGTACTTTCCCAGCGAGAACCCGCTGGCGGATCTTGGGCCCCCAAATCTGCAGAACCAAACGATCGCTCAGTACCGGACGCTCACCAATGCCGGCGCCCATGCCGATCTGACTTATAACAAGGGAAACCAGAGCATCAAGGGCGGAGTGTTTTACACCCAGACCTTTCTCCGGGAGCGTGACGGTCTCAGCGTCGTGAGTCCAACCTTCAACGCACCCTGCCTGAATGCCGCAGGAAAAGGCGTGAACGGATTCACCAACCCCGCGGAATGCGCAGTTGCGGGATACCAGCCGAACCCGGCCTTCAACCCGGTCTTGTTGCCCTATGACCTCACCCGGGGCGGCGGCGATTACAACTACTTTGGCCACGCGGATGTTAAAGAGGTGGCTCTTTATATCGAAGATTCGATCAAGGCCGGCAATTGGCTATTCAATTTAGGCATACGCGGTGACCTGTACAACGGGCTGGCCAGCGCCTCTCAGGCAGAGCCTCGCCTGGGTGTTTCCTACAGCGTGAAGCCCACCAACACGGTGCTGCGCATCTCCTATGCCCGGACCCTGGAGACGCCGTTCAACGAAAATCTCGTGCTCTCCAGCCAGGGTTGCGCCAACGAAGTGCTGTCTCCCTTGCTCTCTTGCTCAGCCGGGGTGCAGGGAACGCTGCAGCCAGGCTTTCGCAACGAATTCCACGCCGGACTGCAACAGGCTTTCGGAAAAAATGTCGTCTTCAGCGGCGAATACATCTGGAAGTACACGCATAATGCATTCGACTTCAGCGTTCTGGGCAATACTCCCATTACCTTTCCCATCGATTGGCACAATGCAAAGGTCCCTGGCTTCGCGTTGCGCACCGATGTGCCGAACTTTCATCACGTCTCGGCGTTTGTCGTGATGTCCTCGGTGGCCGCTCGCTTCTTCCCGCCGCAGGTTGCTGGAGCCGGGGCCACGGTCGGACAACCCGGATTGCCCTTCCGGATCGATCATGATGAACGATTCAACCAAACGACGCACGTGCAATATCAACTGCCGTTTCACCGGAGCCCCTGGGTTGGCTTCAACTGGCGTTACGACAGCGGCCTGGTCGCCGGATCGGCGCCCTGTTACAACCCGCTCTCCAACGATCCCAACAGTGCGTGCGCCGACACATCGACTACCCTCAACGGGCAGCCCGCAGTCGACCTCAGCGGCTTGACCGCTGACCAGCAGGCTGAAGCGGGTCTCACCTGCGGAGGGATCAAGGCGACTCCGACAACCCCTCTGCCGTCACCATGCCTGGCGTCTGAGTATGGCTCTACGCTGCTTAGGATTCCGTCCCCGGGCACGGGCGATAACGACCATAATCCGTCGCGCATTCGGCAGCGGAATCTCTTTGACGCTTCTGTTGGAGACGATAACCTCTTCAATGGCGATCGCTACAAGTGGAGTCTCCAGGTGACGGGCGTGAATATCGCGAACAAGACCGCGCTTTACAACTTCCTTTCCACCTTCAGCGGCACGCACTATGTCACACCGCGTTCGCTGACGGCGGAACTCGCCTTCCACTTCTAAGGATCCGCCTCGCGACAAATTCCCGGCGAGGCCACTCGCTGAGGCTGATGAAAAATCGGACACAGATTTAGGGTATGGTTGATCTAACCTCGCTCCCCACGTCGCTGGGCGAATAATTCGAGAGAGGAACGACCAGATGCCCTTGAAAACAGAAGATGCTTCCCTGAACGGAGCCGGTGTCGCGGTGAGCCACCATCCTCTTGATCCGCTCACGGCGGGTGAGATCACAGAGGTCACGCGCGTTCTCCAGGACCACTTCCAGTGGGGCCCGAACCTACGGGTCGAGACCATCGACATCAACGAGCCCGCCAAGGACGTGGTGCGCCGCTACGACCCGAAAAACCCGGCGCCACGCATCGCGCGTTTCCATGTCTATCAGCATGGCGTCATGGGTGTGTGGCAGGGTCTGGTGGATCTCGGCAGCGCCAAGGTTATCTCGAAGAACTTCAGAGCGGACGCACGGCCGATGCTTGCCGTCCAGGAGATCCTGGATATTGAAGCAACTGGTCAAGGCCGATGCTCGCTTTCAGGAAGCGCTGCGCCGCCGCGGCCTGCTCGCGGAGCTCGAATATATCTGCGTCGATCCGTGGACGACCGGGCGACTTCAACATCCCCATCGAGCAAGGGCGCCGGGTGCTCAACTGCTTTGTCTTTATGCGGACGTTTCCCCTCGACAACTTTTACGCCCACCCGGTCGAGGGACTGCACGCGCTGATTGACGTGAGCACGCTGGAGGTGCTCGATGTCCATGATCATTTCGCAGCCAACGGAGATTACATTCCGGTTCCGCGCACACCGCTGAATTACGATGCCGAGCTTTTGCAGAAGTTTCGCAAGCCGTCGTCGCGCCTCGACGTAGTGCAGCCGGATGGCGCCGGTTTCGTGGTGCAGGGCAACCAGGTCACCTGGGAGAACTGGGACTTTCGCGTGGGCTTCAACGGGCGCGAGGGATTGGTGCTTTTCACCATCGGCTATACCCAGGACGGCAAGCGGCGGCCCATCGTCTATCGCGCGTCCATCGCCGAAATGGTGGTGCCTTACGGCACGCCGGAAAGAAGCCATTATCGCAAGAACGTTTTCGATAGCGGCGAACTCGGCTTCGGCCGCATGGCAAACTCGTTGACCCTGGGTTGCGATTGCCTGGGCGTGATCCACTATTTCGATGCCGTGGTATCGGATCTGTTTGGCAATCCGCGCACTATCGAGAGGTGCATCTGCCTGCACGAGGAAGATGCCGGCATGTCGTGGAAACATTTCGATATGCGTACCGACCGCACTGAGGTGCGCCGGGCGCGACGCCTGGTGATCTCGTCTATTTCTACGATTGGCAACTACGAGTATGCGTCGTATTGGTATCTGCACCAGGATGGGCGCATTGAGTATGAGATGAAGGCAACGGGGATTATCAACACCGCGGGTTGCATTCCCGGCGAACCGGGAAAATTCGGCACCGAGGTGGCGCCGGGTATTGTTGGCCACATCCATCAGCATATTTTTTCTGCCCGGCTGGATATGGAAGTGGACGGGCCGAACAATACGGTGACGGAGTGCGACACGATTGCGCTGCCGGTGGGGCCCGAGAATCCGTGGGGCAATGCCTACTATGTGCAGGAGACGGCGCTGAAGACGGAATCCCAGGCGCAACGCAACTTCGACTTTTCCAAGATGCGCTACTGGAGAATCACCAACCCCAACACGACCAACTGGGTGGGCAAGCCAACCGCGTATAAGCTCGAGGCCAAGTCAGCAGTGCATCCGTACACGCATCCGGATAGCCCATCGGGCAAGCGGGGACGCTTCCTGCAGCATCAACTCTGGGTGACGCCCTTCGATGAGAATGAGCGCTACCCGGCAGGCGAGTTCGTAAACCAATCGACCGGAGACGATGGCCTGCCGGCGTGGACCGCCAAAGACCGGGCGATCGAGAACACCGACGTTGTGCTTTGGCATAGCTTCGGTGTGCATCATCTGCCGCGTCCGGAGGATCATCCGGTACAGTCCTGCGTTGTCTGCGGATTCACGCTGGCGCCGTCCGGATTTTTCGACCAGAATCCGGTGATCGATTTGCCGCCTATGAAGAATGCGGCCAGCTGTTGTCACGCCGCTGACTGACGTCGGATCGCATCGGCGCATGTAGAAGGAACCGCAGGTCCCTCGGCTCGCGCGTCGGGATGACAAAGTTTAAGACGGCTTCTCACTTTAGTTCTGCTATTGGGATGGGAAGGTCCGAGCGTTTCTTCAACCGGAGCAGTTGATTCGCATTGCGGATCTCTCGATCCGACTAACAAACCGCTGCCAAGGTAAGTAGCCGCCCTAACCTTTGTCATCCCGAGGAGCTGACTTGCCTGCGGCAAGTTAAGACTGAAATGAACGCTGGAAATCGAGATTGATTCTATTGGCTTTATTTTTTGTTCATTAGGAGCGAAGCGAAGCGCAGCCGAGGGACCTGCAGTTCCACTTTCCCCGCCACAAAGCTAGCGCGATTCTTGCAACACCTCTTCAGCGCGCAGCGCCAGCCCGCGGGCGACCGAAACGAACTCGTCGCCGGTTCGTATCCGCTCCTCCCCAAACCGCTCCCTGAAGATGCCGCGGACAGCGGGCACCAGCGAACTGCCACCGGTAAGGAAAACCCTGTCGACCTGGCGACGGCTGACACCGGAGCTTTCCAACAGCGAATCGACGCACTGCTCAATTCTGTGCAGCTCGTCGGCGATCCAACCTTCAAACTCCGCGCGCGTGACAGCAATGCGGAGGTCCATGCTGCCATCGCGAAAATGGAACTCCGCTTCTTCGGCATGGGAAAGCTCGAACTTGACCCGCTGCACAGCCTGGTGAAGGTGGTACCCAAGATCTTCATCGATCAGCGTAATCAAAGCTTCAATCTTTTCCGGTTCCAAAGCGCGCAGACGAGCGCTCTTCAAAATCTCCACCACGTTCGCCGTGCGCAAGAAAGACAAGTAATGCCAACGCTCGAGGTTGGCATAGATCCATGCCGGCACGGCGGGCAAGATCTTGTCCAGCGAACGGGCAAACGATTCCGATCCTAAGGCGGGAGAGACGAGCTTGCGCACGATCCTGGCGTCGAAGGCGTCGCCGGCCAGGCCGACACCACTGTTGCCGAGCAAATCCTGCGGCTTGCGGCCGCGCTTGCGCACCCCAGGGCCCACATGCAGCAAGGAAAAGTCACTCGTCCCGCCGCCGAAATCACCAATGAGGATGAGCTCGTCGTGATCGAGGGTCGATTCGTAGGCGTAAGCTGCCGCGACCGGCTCCATTTCAAAATCGACCCGCTCGAACCCGGCCTCCGTAAATGCCAGCCGGAGACGGGAGAGAGCAAATGCCTGGTCCTCTTCCGTCTCGGCGCCGACAAACCGCACCGGGCGGCCCACCATGGCATACCCGATAGGAGTCTGGAATTTGCCTTCGGCGTGGCGGCGCAGGTCGGCGAGTATGCGGGAAATCAGATTCTCGAGCATGTATTGGCGGCCGAATACCGCCGTTCCCGTGAGCGTGCGATCGGAAAGGTAGGACTTGAGCGACTGAATGAGCCGGCCCTTGTTCTCAGCGGCCAGGTAGTGTTCGATCGCAGACGGACCGGTCCAGGCATGCGTTTGTTTCCGGGCCCCATGTTTCGTCTGCTCCAGGTAAAGCACGGAGCGAGAAGAAAAAGTCTCGCCGGCGTTGGTGGGGAAGGCGACCAGTTCTACCTGCCCGTTGCCGGAGGCGCGCGCAACCGTGCTGTTGGTGGTGCCGAAGTCGATACCCACCGCAGGGATCTGATTTTTTGCTTGCTGCATTCTCTCCATTATTCCGCACGCGGCATCAAGATACGACTCTTGGCGGCCAGGGGATATGATGATGGAGGGGCGGCGGTATGAGAGAGCGCCAGTGTCGGAAACTTATCCCTCGGTTGATTCTTTTGGCCGCGGCCAGCCTTGCGCCATGGAACTCGGCGCACAGCCTGGCGGCGCCTCTCCCGGCAGTGGACTCTCCCCTCCACAAAGTGATCGTCATCGGCTTCGTCGGCGGCTTCGTGAGACACGACGATGCAAAGCATGCCGAAGTGCAATTTGCCGCGCGTCTGCGCGACCGTTATGCCTCGGCTGTCGATGTAAAGGTTTTCGGCAATCACTCTGGACAAGAGGCTCTCCGCCACGTCCTCCGCCTCCTGGACACCAACCGTGACGGCGTCCTCACGGCGCTCGAGACGGAGGAAGCGAAAATCATCATCTTTGGACATAGCTGGGGCGGAACGGAGACCGTCCTTTTGGCGCGCGCGCTACAGCGGCAGCATATCCCGGTGCTGCTCACCATCCAGGTGGACATTATTGCCAAACCGGGCCAGGGAGATGTCAGCATCCCCGCGAACGTTGCCCATGCGGTCAATTTTTACCAGTCCAGTGGCCTGCTTCATGGACGCCCGGAAATTCTCGCGATCGATCCGGAACGGACCAATATCATCGGCAACTTTCACATGACTTATAAAGACCACCCCGTCAATTGCGACCAGTTTCCCTGGTTCGCTCGGACCTTCACCAAACCTCACATTGAAATCGAGAATGATCCGCGGGTATGGGCAGAGGCTGCATCGCTCATCGATGCCGAGCTATCGGGCGCGCGGTCCATCGCCCAGGCGCACTAGGTCGCTCATTTGAAACATTGTTGGTTGCAAAAGCCCCGATTTGCGGAGCCTTAAGCGACAATGCGAGAATGGCTTAATGCAAAAATCATGGGCAACGAAGATGAACCTGCTGGCTGCGGGTATAGTTCTCCTGGGGAGCGCGGCGGCACAGCAGACGCCGGCGACCGGTACGCAAACCGCACCCCCGGCAAAGGCCAAGCCGAGCACCACAACCCACAAGAGTGCGACGGCGGCAACCAAGCCTAAGCCATTGGCACTGGTCACAGACAAAGACAAGCAAAGCTACGCCATCGGTCTGAACGTGGGCAAGAGCCTGCACCGGGACTCGATCGAGGTCGAACCCAAGTTTGTGCTCCAGGGAATAGAAGATGCCCTGGGCAATGGCAAGCTCCTGCTGACCGATGACGAGATCAGGACTGTGATGACCGAGCTGCAGACCCAGGTGCGGCAACAGCAGGAAGAGAAGAGGCTGGCCTTGGCGGAAAGCAACAAGAAGGATGGCGCGGCATTCCTGGCTGCGAACGCTACCAAAGAAGGCGTGGTCACGCTGCCCAGCGGCCTGCAGTACAAGATCCTGGTCGCTGGAACGGGTCCCAAGCCTACCGCTAACGATACCGTGGTTTGCAACTACCGGGGGACGCTGCTCGACAACACGGAGTTCGACAGCTCCTACAAGCGCGGCCAGCCGATGACCATCCGTGTCGGCGGAGTGATCAAGGGTTGGACCGAGGCCCTGCAATTGATGCCGGTAGGATCGAAGTGGCAGCTGTTCATTCCCCCGGATCTCGCCTATGGCGATCGTGGTCAGGGTCCCGGTGGACCGAACGCCACGCTCATCTTCGAGGTAGAGTTGATCTCGATTCAGCCGGCCACTCCACCCGCCGCCGCTGCTCCTCCTCCGACTACACCATAAGGAGCGGCCGGCAATACACTTGGTTCTTCAACTCTAAAGAGGAGAACCATGCGTCGAGAAAATCTGACTATCGCTTTGTTGTCGATCATCGCCGTTGCCCTGGTCGCGATCGCCGTCGAGCCGATCTTTGCGCCCCGCCCGGCGGAGGCACAATCCGGTAACCCTTATCCGCTCTACATCGAGCCCGGCTCTGAGATGTTGCGGACGCCGGACGGCAGCAACCCAGGTCTACGGCAAGGTGATGGTGGACATGCGCACCGGGAAAATCTGGGGCTTCCCGACAAACGCGCCACAGTCCTATCCCAGCAACAACCTGCAGAACAAGCCGCCCGTCTCGCGTCCGTTCGAGCTGGGAAAGTTCGCGTTTGAAGACACCAACAAATAGTTGCCTTAGCGGCGTGGGCAGCGTGATTTTCAGCAGCTTAACCGCGTCCACATACATGCCCTGCCAACGGACTCCCAGGTGGAGATGCGGGCCGGTCACACGGCCCGTAGCCCCGCTGAGGCCAAGGCGTTCCCCCTTGTGGACGCGATCTCCCACCTTCACCTCTATTTTGGACAGGTGCATGTAGAGCGTGGAGAACTGCTGCCCGTGATCGATGACCACCAGGTTGCCCTCGTAGAACATGCCTTGGGCGATGATGACCACTCCATCGTTGGCGGCGACCACAGGCGTTCCGGAAGGGGCATGGAAGTCGGTTCCGCGATGGATGCTCGCCAACTTACCGTTGAACATGCGGCGGGTCCCAAACGAATCGGTCGGTGTGAAGGGCACGGGCGATTGAAAGCTGCCGCTTCCATAAGGGCTCGCTGATCGTGTGAGCGAAGGCCGCATCCTTCACCGCTTTATCGGCTGCGATACGCGCGAGCGTTGCGGCATCCGGCTGCACATACTTTTCCTCTACGTGCAGTGTGGTGGTCTTATAGCTTCCGGGTAACACCTCCACTTTCTGGGTGGCGTGCACTTCCCTGCCGGCGGCTTCGGTCGCGGTGAGCTGGAGCGGATAGGTTCCCGGCGCCTGCTCCACGTCGATGCCGGCGAGCGCGTACCAGGTGTTGCCCTGGTGAGCCCGGGTGAATACCAGCGGGTGATCGAGCCATGTACCGTGCAGCGAATCCGCGGGCTGGTCAACTTCGATCCGGAAGAGCACAGGCGAACCGCTTTCCAGGCGCTGCGGAGACCAGCTTATGAGGTGAAAGCCCGCGTTTTTCTGGGCCTTCGCGGCGGGAAGGGCCAGGAACAGCAACTAGCGAATGCGGCCCAGCGCAGCGGGCGCAACGACCGAAAATGAGTCATGGGATGGATCTTGTAGGCCACGGGCAACGGTAGCATACTGGAGCACGAGGATCGACTATGCGACGCAGGACCTTTCTCTCGACTTCTGCTGCAGCAGGGCTAGGCGTTTTTACCTGGGGCGGCCGGACCCTGCAGGCCAAGGCGGGAGACATACCGAAGCGTACTTTTGGGAAGACAGGCGAGCGCCTGACGATCATCGGCCAGGCCGGCGGCCGCTTTCCCTTATGCACCTTCGAGGACGCAAAAGCCGTCACCCTGCGCGCCTATGAGCTGGGCATCAACTACTTCGATTGCGCCCGCCTTTACTGGGACGGCAAATCGGAAGAGGTCTATGGCGCGGTTCTGCCGCCCTTCCGCAAGAACATCTTCCTGACCACGAAATCTGCGCAGCGTACCCGCAAGGGCGCCGAAGCGGATCTGGAGTTGTCGCTGCGTGCGCTCAAGACCGACCACGTCGACCTGTGGCAGATGCACCAGGTAAGCACGCACGACGAAGTGGAGCAGATCTTCGCCCCCGGGGGCGCGATCGAAGCATTCGAAGCCGCCAAGAAAGCGGGCAAGTGCCGCTTCATTGGATTCACCGGCCACCATGATCCCCAGGTCCACCTGGCAATGCTGAAAAAGTACGATCACTACGACACCATCCTGATGCCCCTGCACGCGGCCGATCCCGGATACCAGAGCTTCGAGAAAAACGTGCTGCCGGTAGCCGTGGCGCGCGGCATGGGCATCCAGGGAATGAAGAGCACCGCCAATGCCAAGCTGCTGCAAGCCATTGCGTTGAAGGAGTGCCTCTCCTACGCTCTCAGTCTGCCGGTGCACTGCGTTGCGCTTGGCTGCACTACGGTCGGACAGGTGGAAGACGATGTGCGCATCGCGCAGGGGTTTACCCCGTTAGACGAGGCGCAGCTCGACCAGATCCGCGAAAAGGTCGCCAAGCTGAAAGGGCCGCAATTGGAAGACTGGAAGATCAACACCGAAACCGCCACCGCAAGCACCTATCGGGATGGCGGATACGCATGAGCGTCAGCCTGCCTGTATCCTTGCAAAAACGATCTGTCATTGTTTCTTATCTACATGGAGAAGCGGGAATGAAGAAGATTCTCTTTTGCGTGGGCACCACGTTGTTGCTTTCTTTCGCGTCCGCTTATGCCGCCGATCGACCCGATGTGAAAGAGGGTCTCTGGTCGAGCCAAACGCAAACCATCGACAACCCGGGAAACAAGCGAGGCGGTGGCCTCATGACCATCTGCCGCAGCCACGCTTACGACCAATACGTGAAAGACCTCGCAGCCAAGCTACCGGGGTGCGACAAGCCGAACGAAAACGTAAGCGGCCATACCATCACCACCACCCTGCGCTGCACAGTGTCCAATAGTGTCATCGATACCAAAGAGACGGCCACTTTCCAGGGCGATACCGCCGTCCACTCTGAGACCCATGCCACCTACACGCCGCCGTTGTACGGGGTGAGCGAGTCCACCATGATCATGGATCAAAAGTATCTCGGCAGTTGTCCCGCGGGAATGCAGCCCGGGGACATGAAAAGCGCCGACGGGAAAATCGTCAATTCCTGGAAACACTAAAGCCCGCCGCGAGAGCTACTTCCCCATCGTGAGCACTACCCGGAACCTCGCCTTCCCCGACATCATGCGCTCGTAAGCCTCGGCCGCCCGCTCCAGTGGGTAGCTTTCGTTCATCGAGCGCACGCCGGAGAGCACGCTGAAGGCAAGGGTCTCCTGCGAATCGAGCGACGTTCCCGAATACCAGCCTTTGACCTGCTGCGATTTGAGCAGGAGCTGGAGCGCGGGTACTTCCAACGAAGGCACGGCGCCGACGATCATGAATGTCCCAGTGGGTGTAAGACCGCCGATCACCGCTTTCATTGCGTCGGCGCTGGTCACCGTGGCCAGGATCACCTTGGCGCCTCCCAGCTTCTGCAGCTCCGCTGCCGGATCTTGCGTCGCATTGTCGACGTAGTGCTGCGCGCCCAGCTTCCTGGCGAGGGCCTCTTTGTCTGCCCCGCGTCCGATAGCGACGGTATTGAATCCGCTCTTGGCGGCGTACTGAATACCCAGATGGCCCAATCCACCCAAGCCGATCACGGCAACCACGTCGCCGGGGCGCGCGCCGCTGTTGCGCAGGCAATTGAAGGTGGTGACCCCGGCGCACATCAGCGGTGAGGCTTCCTCCGACGTCAGCGCTTCAGGTACGACGGCAACAGCCGTGGAGGGCGCAACCATATATTCCGCGTAGCCCCCGTCGCGGGTGAGACCGGTGACCAGGGTGCTGGTCTCGCAAGCAAAAAAGTTGCCCCGCCGGCAGCTGTCGCAGTAGCCGCAGTAGCCGCCGTTCCAACCGACGCCGACGCGTTGACCAACTTTCCATCGCGGAACATTCGGGCCAACGGCGTCGATGATCCCGATCACCTCGTGGCCGGGAACGCGCGGATACTGAATCCCTGGAAACAATCCATCCTTGGTCACGGAATCGCTGTGACAGACTCCGCAAGACTGCACCTTGATGCGTACCGCACCGGATTCGGGCTCGGGAATCTCCAGTTCGACCAGCTCCAATGGACCGCCCACTTTAGCGACTTGCACTGCACGCATTTTCGGCATGACATCCCTCCAGAATTGCGTGGCCATTGTACGGCCAGCGCGTTAAAGCCTTTTGACTCTCGGTTTTTGCAAAGTGACGCATCCGCTCGCAGCTTTTTCTGAAGAAAAGTGGAGTAGAGACGGAAACACCCTGAACATGCTGCGGAAGAACTCGCTGCACAAGGGCTCTACAGGCTGTAGAAAACTCCCGTTTTGTATCAAGGCACGCCGTTACAGGTTGCGGAGAAACACGCTCGACGAAGGGCACGGGTTTACAGGCTGCGGAAAAACTCATGTTTTGTGTCAGGGCACGACTTTAGCCGGCCGTAAACGATTGAGAATATGACGGGCTTTGGCACTCCTAGTTTGCCTGCGAGCGGATTCCGAAGCCTGTTAGTCGGGGAAATGCCTACCTGTCGTTCGTGAAATGACAATATTTTTTTGTTCTGCTAGGACCCGGGACTCTCGCTGCCTTCAAGTCTTCCGGTCGCAGCTCACGCCTCACTTGACCGGTTTGTAGGTGCTGGTAATGAACGCGGCAACCTTGTCGTGGAGCTGTTTGAGCGAGTCTTCGTGGACGTACACCATGTGTCCGGACTCATACCATGAGTATTCAATATTCTGTCTCAGGTTGGCCTGGATGGGCAGGTGATACATCTCGTACCGGGCGGCGAAGTACGGCGTGGCGAGATCGAAATAACCGCCGTTCAGCATGACCTTAAGCTTGGGGTTGAACTTCATCGCGGTGGCAAGGTCGGGCATAACGTTGGTGCCGTATGAATCGGCGGGAGCACCTGGCGCCTTGTGCTTCCACTCCCAGACATTGTCGATGGCATCGGTCTCCGGCAAATAGGTGAGGCCGTCACCAAATTTGAGCTGGTGGCGAACGTATTCATTGAACGAGGCGATGTAGGCCGATGCGATGGCGGTGGCCTGCGGATCGTAGGCCGCTTCCTGAGCCAGCGGGTCGATGGTTGGGCCGGAGAAACGGCTGTCCAGCCGGCCGGTGGTGAGGTCGTCGCTGCCTTGCAGGTTATGGTTGAACTCGCCGACATTCACACGCAGGTCAGCCTTGAGGATGTAGGCCACGGGCAGACCGGTGTATTGGTGCAGCTTTTCGGCGATGGCCTGGCGGGTGGCCTCAGGCAGCTGCGAGCCCTGGGCCAGGGCCGAAGCATAATCGCCCATGGCAAATTGCTCTACCTCGGTGAGGAACGGCACCAGCGCAGGCGGTTGCGTGGGTAGCCGCTTGTGGTAGTACGCGGTGGCGGCGAAGGTGGGCAGCGCCAGTTCATAGGGCACATCGATGCCCGGGTTCCATTGCGGTGCGTCGGCACTATCGTCAAAGTTCAGAATTTGCGAAAGCAGAATGACGCCATTGAGGTCGATGTGGCTTTCCGTCTCTAGAATGCCGGCCACGACCGCGGAGCGGGTGGTGCCGTAGCTCTCTCCAAAGAGGTACTTGGGCGAGTTCCAACGCTGGTAGGTGGAGAGGAAGCGTGCAATAAAGCGGGCAAAGGCATGCGCGTCGGGATCGACCGCCCAAAAAGCCTTTTCCTTGTCCTTGCCAAAGAGCCGGCCGAAGCCGGTGCCGGGTGCGTCGATAAAGACCAGGTCGCTGACGTCGAGCAGACTCTCGGCATTGTCTACCAGTTGATAGGGGGCGGGATTGGTGTGCTGGTCGTCGGCGGTAATAATGCGCCGGGGACCGAAGGCGCCCATGTGCAGCCACATGGTGGAGCTGCCGGGGCCGCCGTTGTAGATAAAGGTCACCGGGCGCGATTCCGCCGGAGCATCCTTTTTGAAATAAGCCACGTAGAACATGCGCGCCGTGGGTGGAGAGTCGGGGGTTTCCTTGGCGGCAGACGGATTTATGCCCAAGGAGGCGTCGGCATCGTTGGTCGCAGCCACCAGGATGGTCCCAGCGACGGCCTGGTAGTCGATGGTGTGGCCGCCGACGTTGACGGTGCCCTGGGTGCTGGAGTCCTTGGGAATAACCGGCTCATGTATCGGCCTTGGCGGCATCTTTCGCTGGAGCGTCTTTCGCTGGGGCATCTTTGCCGGCGTTCTTGCGCCACGGCGGAGCCAAGGCCCAGGCGTGAACAGAAGCAAGAGGCAGGAGCTGACGAGGGTGAGAAAGGAGCGCGCGTTCTGCAAGGGTGACAGGTTCCTTTTCAATTTCCTTTTTAATGTACTAGCCATGCTCCTTTTGAGTTTAGCCGTAGTCCGCGCAACGGCGCCGATGGGTCGCCGGTGGGTCTTAGCGCGCCGCCTTCGAGACCGTCGGCGTAAACGCAGTTACCTTCCCGGTCTCCGCATTGACATCACAGGTAAAAGTAAAATCCGTCCACCCCTGCAGTGTACGAAATTGGCCGGTACCGGTCAGGCGGCTGTTGCTCTCAAGCGTCAGCGTCTGGGGATCGTCCGTTCCTAGAAAGACCCGGTCCACTCCCGGGGTTTGCTTTTTCAAGACAGAAAGCGCTGCCGGCCGGCATATCAATTCCGCTACCTTTTTTGCGTTGCTCCAACCGCTCGCCATGCGGCGATCTCCCGGCGCTTTCAGCGTAGCAATCTGCCGGTTGACGACCGTGGTCTCAGCTGCCGACAGATCGGGCTCGCTGGCATTCACCGTGTGCGCCATGGCGACAAAAACCGTGAACACGGCGATTGCTCCTGTTGTGGATCTTCTCTTCTTCATCCCTACCCTTTTTTGAGACCGCATGCCGGCGAACAATCAGCATTCGAACACAGCCACTGTTTCGGTAGCTACGAAAAAGTTGCGCGCTAAATCAGTTTATTTGCAGTGCGTTCGGTGAGTCCGGGCCCGCCGGCATTACCAAAGATGGGGCAACTCGCTCTCCTACCCGGTGTCTATGTGGAGCGAGCGGCAAGAACAGGATCTCAAGCAGCAGCCGCCAGAAAGAGGAGACTTCCATGAAATTTGTCACGGCTGTGCTTGCATCGACTCTCGTCATCGCGCCCGCGGCGATGATCGCTCAAACCACACCTACTCCTGGCGCACATGACTATAACATCAACCAGCGCAAGGTCGATCAGCAGGACCGCATTGCCAACGGCGTCAAGGACGGCCAGCTGAACGCACGGCAGACCGCACGCCTGGAACACCAGGAAGCCGGCATCAACCGGGAAGAGCGGGGCATGCGCGCGCAGGATAACGGTCACCTGACAAGAGCGGATCGCCGGGTCATCCATACGCAACAGAACCAGGAATCCCGACGCATTTACCGCGACAAGCACGACTGAGGTTCGGCAATCGAGTGGCCGTTCCCCCAGGGAGCGGCCACGTTCTCCGCATTCACGCTCGTCCGGCCCTAGCCCTTCACCTTGCAGAAAATACCCTCCCCCAGCTTCTCCGAAAATCACTTGCCACAAGCTCCGAAAAGACTGCCGCCGGGCTAAGAGTCTGCACCGGCCAGGAAAGCAAGACCTCAGGGGCTGAAGCCCTCGTATTCGCCATCGTTTACGGCCCGACTAAGTCGTGCCCTGAGACAAAACATGATCTTTTCGGCAAGCGGCGGAGACGTGCCCTTTGTTGGTACTTTTTCTAACTTGTGAACTCCGTCGCGAGACACGCGACCGGATCACCACTGCGCGCATCAGATGACACGATTGGGGCTTTGGCGTAGACTCACTGTCACTACGCCTTTAACTAGACGGTTTGCTGCGCGGGCATCGAGGCTAACCCTCGTTTTAGTTTGCGTTAGGGTGGGGTGGTATGTTTACTCTGGCTCCTTTGCCCGGTGTTGCCAGAGATTAGAAAGGGGCGCCATGCCCTCTGTGCCAGATGCTCGACTCAACGTCCTCCCCAACCAGCCGCAAGCGACATCGTCTCTTCCGGTAGTGGTATCCACCTCTGAACCCAGCCCTTCCGACGAGGCAAACACGCGCTTCTTTCCCGCCGCTAGGATCGAATCTCAAGGTTCTCATGGTGTGGCCGAGTTTCCCGCCGTCGTTCTGGGGTTTTGAGGGTGTTCTGGAGATGATTCCCGAGCAGGCCATGACGCCGCCGCTGGGCCTGATCACGGTCGCGGCTCTTTGTCCGGCGACCTGGGAGGTCCGCTTGAAGGATCATGCCTTCGAAGAGTTGCTGGATGAGGATTTCGCCTGGGCCGACCTGGTGATGGTAAGCGCCATGCACGCACAGCGTGCCGACGCGTTGACTACCCTGGCCCGCGCTCGCGCCATGGGCAAGCGCACCTTCGTGGGCGGCCCTTGGGCAAGTACGCAACCCGAGGTCGTGTTGGAAGTAGCCGATCACGTGTTGGTCGGTGAGGCGGACGAGGTCTTTCCTGGAATCGCCACTGCACTCGAACAAGGGACTGCGCACGCGCTGTACCACGTTATCGACAAACCCGACATGACACGCAGTCCGGTGCCTCGGTTCGATCTACTCCACCGCAACAAGTACACGTCGATGCCGATCCAGTTTTCCCGCGGATGCCCCTTCCAGTGTGAGTTCTGCGACATCATCACCATTTACGGTCGCCGGCCCCGTGCGAAAACACCCAAGCAAGTGATCCGCGAGCTTGAAACCTTGATCAACCTGGGCTGGCGCAACGAGGTGTTCATTGTCGATGACAACTTCATCGGCAACAGTCATCAAGCGTTGGCGCTTTCGCTCGAACTCATCGAATGGCAAAAGCAGCACGATTACCCATTCGCGTTCAGTACCGAGGCGTCGATCGACCTGGCGTCGAAGACAGAACTTCTGGACGCCATGGTCGCCGCGAATTTCATGATGGTCTTCATCGGCATCGAGACCCCGTCTGCCGAAGCGCTGAAAGAGACGCACAAGTTTCAGAATCTGCGCAAAAACAATGTCGATCAGGTACGCATCATCCAGGAGAAGGGTTTGTGGGTGCTGGCCGGTTTCATTGTCGGTTTCGACTCCGACGACGAGACCATCTTTGCCCGGCAGCTGGAGTTTATCGACCGGACAGCGATCCCCTGGGCTATGGCCGGTATATTGATGGCGCCGCCGACCACCGCCCTGTTCGATCGCATGAAACGGGAAGGGCGACTGATCGAGGACAGCCAATCCATCACCCAGTTTGGCCTCCCGAATTTCCGCACCGTGCTGCCGCTGCCCATCCTGCTGCGCGGCCTCTGCACTCTGCTCACAGGCCTATACAAACCGGATGCCTTTTTTGAGCGCGCTTATAACTCCTTGAAGGTGTGGCAGCCCATAGCAACGCAGAAGCCGCCCTACCTGGGCATGATCTACAACGTGCGTTGCCTCTCTGCCTCCATATGGCGGCAGGGCATCCGCTCCAATTACCGCAGCAGCTATTGGAAATTCCTCTTCAGGACGGTCACCAACTTTTGGCGCTCACCGGCAAAACTGTGGATAGGCTTCTCGCTGTTGCTCTCCGCACAGCATTTCCTTCTCTACTCCAAGGTGGTGATCGACCACCTCGAGGAAGAGGCTGAGAAGGTGGAATGCAAAGAACGGGCCGCCGCGCAAAGCGCGGTGCCCGATTTTGTTGGAGTACAAGCGGTCAGCTAAAGTCGAGCGCTACTACTTCATGCACCCCGATCGAAGGCACGGTGAGGCGTATCGACGCACCATCCTCACGGTAGTGCGCATTTCCGCCCGCTACCAGTAAACGCACCCCGCTGACTTGCCGGCCATTAGGGATACGTATGCTGACCTCCTGGTTGGGAAGCGGGATCACTTCGCGCACCGGCCCCTTCATCATCATGGGATTGGTCAGGTTGACCAGGTGCACGGTCATCGAATTCTTCTGACTCCACACGGAGATATCCAATACCCCCTTGCCCTCCACCGTCACCGGAGCGGGCTCGTTGGTGGCCCACAGAACCGCGTTGCGCAGCAGCTTCGCCTGGTCGACATCCAGCACCTCCCAGAAGGTGCGATCGATATCCGCAGGGAAATAAACCACGCGGCCGCGGCCGATCTCGCGTAGCAAAACGCCGGGCTCCCGCGTCTTTGCCGGCTGGGTAAATACTTCCTCCATGGGCAGGTCAGGGTAAGACGGGACCAGCAGCAGTGGCGAATACCCGCCGCTGCCCAACGGCGTGACCGTCACGGAATGAGTGCCGTTGATAATCCGAGTCGCATCTTCGAAGCCCGCCAGCAACGGGGAGAATTGGCCGGTAGCCGGATCTTTTTCCAGTGACAGATACGAATTCAGCATCGGACCCTTTTCGCTCCCTGTGAACGAGGTGCCAAAGAGCGAAGCCAGCCCGAAGTCGTTCCGTCGAACTCCCCACTCGTCGTAGAGCGAGGTTTCGTAGGTGGCAACTATACTGCCCCCTTGCTCCACAAAGGCACGAATCTGATCGCACTGTTGAATCGAGAGCGCCGCAATGTTGGGCAGGATCAGCGTCTTGAAGCGGTCGATATGCTCAGGGTCGAGCAGATGATCGTGGACCATTTCAAAGGGGATGCGAGCTTCGACCAGCGCCTGGTAGAAGCCCAGCGCGGGATCTTCCACTTTGGCGCGCGCCTCCTCTCCGCCGTAAAACGACGCAGTCTGCTGGGAATAGACCATGGCCACGCGCGCGAACGACCTCTCATTGCGCAGGTAGCCCTGGTTGGCATAGTGCCATTGATAAATCTCCTCCACGACAGGCAGCCAGCGGCGGTCGATCGACTTGGCGTTGAACTTGACGAACCAGGGACGAAGATCCTGGGCAATGCCATCCGCCACCCAAAGCCGGATCTCATCGCCGTTCTGCACCGAGTCTTTCCAGCGATACTTCTCTTCCAGGCCCACGCTGAAGATGCCGGCGATGGCCTTTTGCCCCAGGGTGGCGCGATACTCCTTTGCCATTTTTTCCGTTGGCCCAGGGAGCCATCAGGCCGCTCCTCGCCTGGCGATCAGCGAAAAGCGTCGGGGCCAGCTCGCCGATGGTCTTCATATCGAGCTCACTGAGCGCCCCTCCACCGGCGTTGGCCAGGTAGCTGGCATTGGGATTGATGGCCTGAATCTTTTCGTTCCACAGCCGCCAAAGCTCGAAGAGCCGCTGTTGGTGCCACACGATATATTGCCGCCGTGCCGGGTCCTGGGGATTGAGCGTGCGCGGCAGGCTCAGTCCGGAGAAGGCATGAAAGTTTTCCTGGCAATGCTCGCAATAACACATACCGGAGCCCGCCCAGCGGTTGGTAAAGATGCCGTCAGGCGTGTACTTGGTCATGATCTCCACGTGAACCTGGGTCATGAAGTCGAAGTTGTAAGGCCCTAACGCGCAGGTGATCCAGAAGTCTGGATCGGAGGGATGGCGCCGCTTCTTGCCCTGGACATCGACGGCGATCCAATCGGGGTGCGCGTCATAGACGTCCTGGCGAGCAGCATGCGCGTCGGTGCGGGCCACGACGTTCATGCCCTGCTTGCGGCATCCCTTCATGATGTCTCCGAAGGAGTCCATATTGCCCAGCCACTTGCTGCGGTAGTGCAGAGGAATCTCTGTGGGGTAGAAGGCCACGCTGCCTCCCGCGCTGAGGCAAGCCGCATCGGCATGGATCTTCTGAAAATACGCAAGCCAGAAGCCGAGGTCGTAATTCCCCGGGTCATCTTCAACGAAGGCCAGTTGCGCCCAGCGCATCGGACGGTCATACCATCCCGGGTTGCCGATCACGTTGCCGGGCTCCGCGCCACTGAGGGCAGGAACACCAAAAAAATGAGCGGCGGTTACGCCCGCCGCCTGCTTGAGAAAAGTCCTTCTACTATTTGCCATGTACTGCTCCTGGGACGAAACCGCGAACTGTAAGAGAACAGCACTCGCTCCACCGCGCTACGCTCCGCTCTGCAACTCTTTCAGCCACTAGCCGATTCCCCATGGAAGCGCCCCCCTCCCCTTTGTCATCCCGAGCGCAGCCGAGGGACCTGCGGTGCGCCTTTCCCGAACGCAACTGTCACCCCTTGCCCGCAGCTTCCTTAGCAGCGCTCACTTCGCAACCCGCCAACTCTTCCAGCACGCGAATAGATCCGCAAATATCTTCCTCCCCATAACCCTTAGCCATCGCAGCCTGATAAAGCTGTTGCGTCAAACCCGTAAGCATCAACGGAACACCAAGCTCAGACCCCAGATCCACCGCAAGCCCAATATCCTTCTCCAGCCACTTAACCGAAAAATTCGTCGAGAAATCCCGCTTGAACACCATCGGCGCCTTGATAGAAATCAACCCCGACCGTGCCGCGCTGTTATTCAGGATGTCCAGCATGAGCTCGGGATCAACCCCAGCCTTGGTGCTCAACACCAATCCCTCATTGAAAGCCTGCAGCAAATTCCCCAGGATCAGGTTCTGCGTAAGCTTGGCCCGTAAGCCCATGCCCGACTTGCCGCAGTAATAAAGCGTCTTGCCCATGGCCTCAAAGAATGGTTTGACATGGGCAAAGACCTCCTGCTTGCCGCCAATCATGAAAGTCAGCGTTCCTCCCTCCGCGCCGGCTTTCGAGCCGGTACACGGAGCGTCCAGAAACTCAATCCCCAGCGCCGCGAGTTCCTCCGCCATGCGGCTACTCTCGAGAGGCGAGACCGTGCTGCAATCCGCGATGACGAATCCTTTCTTCGCGCCTTTGACCAGGCCCTGGGCGCCCAGGATGACTCCTCGGGACATGGCCGTATCGCCAACACAGAGAAAAGCACATTCACTGTTCTGGGCCACCTCCGCGGGCGTCGCGCAGTAAAGCGCGCCGGCTGAATCCGCAAGTTCCTTCGCCTTTTTCTGGTTGTGGGACCATACCGCCACATCGTGGCCGCCCGTCACTAAATGACGAGCCATGGGACCACCCATGATGCCGAGTCCTAAAAATCCTAACTTTGCCATTTGATCGCTCCTGGTAGGGGTTTGCTAACGGGCATGGACGAGGTAGGCATACACCATGACCTCGACGCCGATGGCTGTCGCCATGATGATGCTATGCCTCAGGGTAAACCGAAAGAGCTTTGCCTGGTCGGCGACCGACATCGCGGTAGCCGCCGCCGCGACAGCAATGTTCTGCACGCTGATCATTTTGCCCACGACGCCGCCGGCGGAGTTGGCCGCCGCCATGAGCGTGGGCTCAAATCCCAGGCGGCCGGCGGTCACCACCTGCAAATTGCCGAAGAGCGCGTTGGCCGAAGTATCCGAGCCAGTCAGGAAAACGCCCAGCCAGCCGAGTAACGGGCTGAAGAACGGAAAGAGCCTGCCGGATGCAGCAAATGCCAGCCCCAGCGTGGCGGTCGCGCCGCAATAATTCATCACGAAGGCCATGGCAAGCACGGCGGTGACGGTCAGGGTGGGCAAAAAGAGCTGGCGGCATACTGCCAGCAGGAGGCGCGCGAAGGCCCCCAGGGGCATGCGCAACAGCAGAGCCGATAGTAGAGCCGCGAACATGCAAGCAGTCCCGGCGGCGGAGAGAAAGTTGAGTTGATAGACCGCCTTGTAAAGGGTTGGCTTGGCTCACCACCGGCGGCATCATCATGACGTGATTGTGCAAGAGCGGCCAGCCGACGCTGAGGGTGACGGAGTTCAGCAGCGCCTGAAAAGGCTTGAAGCCCCAAAGCAGCACCAGGATCACCAGCAGACCGTAGGGCATCCAGGCGCCAAAAAGCTCTCCGGTCCCATGCTTCCGATCGCCTGATCCGGGAGCGAGAGGCGCAAACTTCTGCACTGACGGGTTGTACGGGGGCGGAAACTCCATCATGCCGGCAGTGGCGTCTACCCCGCTAGGGTCCACCTTCTCCAATTCCCGGTCCCACATCGCCGCCGGGCGCCAAAACCGCAGCAGCACCAGCAACCCGCCCAGGGCACAAAGCGAGCTCATGATGTCGGTCAGTTGCGGGCCCACAAAATTCGACATGAGGAACTGGACCGAGGCGAAGACGCCGCCCACCACCACCACCGCCGGCCACACCTCCAGCATGCCGCGCCACCCCACCATGATGCAGACCAGGTAAGTGGGAACGAATAAGGAGAGCGGAGCACAAAGACGCCCCACCGCGCCGCTAGAGCTTATCCAGCGGCAAGCCAGTAATCCCAGCCAGCGTGACCACCGGAATGCCGATGGAGCCAAAGGCGACCGGGGCAGTATTGGCCACCAGGCAGAGCGCCGAGGCGTAAAAGGGAGAGAAGCCGAGGCCGACCAACATGGCCGCGGCAACCGCTACCGGGGTACCGAAGCCGGCCGCGCCTTCCACGAATGCTCCAAAAGCAAAGGCGATCAGGAGCGCCTGCAGCCGGGCATCGCTGGTCAGGTTTCCCATCGACGACTTGATGATTTCGAATTTGCCCGTCTCCACGGTAACGCGGTAGAGGGTGATGGCCCAAAAGACGATCCAGGAGATGGGAAATAGTCCAAAGGCAGCGCCGTAGGTCGCGGCGCTCACGGTAAGCGTTGGCGGCAGACGGTAGGCAAAGAGCGCGACGACCAGCGCCACGGCCAACGCACAGAGGGCGGCGATCCAGGCTGCCTTGCGCCGCACACCCAGCAAGAAGAGCAACGTAAGTATCGGTAAAGAAGCAATGACCGAGGAGAATGCGAGGCCACGCCCGAAGAGGGTGTAGCTTTGGGACCACGCTGGGTTCATCTGGGCGGGCTCTCTCTTGGAGTCAGGTGTACGAATTCTACTTGCGGCAGGGGTGACAGTCTATGCGGCCCCCCTCTAGAACGACGTGGATTAGGATAGTAGCTGCATGCTTTCCGCCGCCATCCTCGCCGAGTTACGCGACGCCGTGGGCGCCGACGGCCTGATCATCGAGCGCAACCAGCTGCAAACCTACGAGTGTGATGCCCTTGCCGTGCTGCGCAGCCTGCCGGGCGCGGTGATTCTGCCTCGCTCCACCGCGCAATTGCAGAAGGCCGTAAGCATCTGCGCCCGGCACCACATACCCTTCGTAGGCCGCGGCGCCGGCACCGGTCTTTCGGGAGGAGCGATGCCCGATGACCGGGGCATCGTGATCAGCTTTGCCCGCATGACCAAAGTCCTGGCCACCGATATTCCCAACCAGCGCATCACCGTGGAAGCCGGCGTGATCAATTCCCACGTTACCCAACGCGTGGCGCCCACGGGCTACTTTTATGCGCCGGACCCCTCTTCGCAAACCGTCTGCACGATCGGAGGCAACGTCGCGGAAAACTCCGGCGGAGCGCATTGCCTCAAGTATGGCTTCACCACCACCCACGTGCTGGCCCTCGAAGTGGTTCTGCCCACCGGCGAATTGGTTCACCTCGGCTCACCCACACTCGACCCTCCCGGTTACGACCTGGCCGGCGTCTTCGTCGGCTCTGAGGGAACGCTGGGAGTAGCCAGCTCCATGACGCTGCGCATTGTCCGCCGCCCCGAAACCGTCGAGGTTTTGTTGGCCGCCTTCGATTCCATCTCGGCCGCGGGACAGAGCGTCTCGGACATCATTGCCGCCTCCATTCTGCCCGCGGCCATGGAGATCATGGACCGTCTCGCCATCCAGGCCGCCGAAGCTGCCGTGCACCCGCATTATCCCGAATGCGAAGCCCTGTTGCTGGTGGAGCTGGACGGCCCTTCTGCTGAAGTCAATCTGCAGATGCAGCAAGTCCGCGAGATCTGCAAAGCCAATGGCGCATGGGAGGACCGGCTGGCGCAGAGCGAGCAGGAGCGCATGCTGGTATGGAAAGGCCGCAAGGCAGCCTTTGCCGCCGCCGGCCGCCTTTCCCCCGACTACATCGTGCAGGACGGAGTGATACCGCGCACCAAGCTACCCATGGTGCTGGAAAAGATTGCCGAGATGGCGGCAGAAGCCGGGCTGCGGGTCTCGAATGTCTTCCACGCCGGCGATGGGAACCTCCATCCCCTGGTGCTTTTTGATGCTTCCATCCCCGGCCAGGAGGAGACGGCCGTCGAGTTGTCGACCCGCATACTGCATCTGTGCGTCGACCAGGGGGGCTCGATCACCGGCGAGCATGGAGTGGGCCGGGACAAGCAGCAAGCCATGGGCTACATGTTTTCCGAGCCCGACCTGGACACCATGCAACGGGTGCGCTGCAGCTTCGACCCGGACAATATCGCCAACCCCGATAAGGTTTTTCCGCGCCCCCGGTTGTGCGGCGAGAAAACCGGCAAGTATACCCCTCACCCTCTGGAGACCGCGGGCGTCGCCGAGTACTTTTGATCTGCCTCTGAAACAGTTCCTTATTCCATGAATGCGCCGCTAACCATCACGGCTTCTTTGGCTGCCATTACCGGTCCGGAACACCTGCGGACGTTAGGCGGCGCGACCGCTGTCGCTCCGGGCAATACGGAAGAGGTCGCAGCCATCCTTCGCTTCGCGCAGGAAAAACACTTCGCAGTGGTTCCATGGGGCGGCGGCACGAAACAACGCTGGGGCTATCCCGTGGCGCCGGCCGTGATATTGGAGACGCGTCGCCTGAATACAATCCGCGAGCATACCTGGCAGGACATGACCTGCACCGTCGAAGCCGGGTGCACCTGGGCGTCGTTGCAATCGGCCCTGGCGCAACATGGCCAGTACGTTGCCCTGGATCCACTTTGGCCCGAGGGAGCGACGGTGGGGGGCATCGTGGCCACCAACGACTCGGGCGCGCTCCGGCTGCGCTACGGAAGCCTGCGCGACCTGATCATCGGCATGACAATCGTGTTGGCCGACGGGACCATCGCCCACACGGGCGGGAAGGTCGTCAAAAACGTTGCCGGCTATGACTTGCATAAATTGATGACTGGGGCCTTCGGCACCCTCGGCGTCATCACCTCGGTAAATTTTCGTTTGCATTCCATTCCGAAGTCCACGCAGAGCTTTACCTTCTCCGCGCCGTCCGCCAAACCGCTGGGTGCGTGGATGCTCAAGCTGCTCCATCAGCAGCTCAGCACATTGTCGATTCAGCTCCGGGGCGCGGCGGAGGGATTCCACCTTGATATCCAACTCGCCTCACTGCCCGAGGTTCTTCGCACCCAAGCCGATTTGCTGGAGTCGCTAGGGCGCGTCGAAGGCGTCGCTATCGAGACTGCGGCCGCGGCAATCTGGGATGCCCGGCAGCGACTGCTCGATCGGGATTTAGTCTGCAAAGTCACCATGCTTCCGTCGGAGATTGCCTCTTTCGCCGAGCGCGTTCGTAGCCTGGGGGGTGAGTCGGTGACGCAAGCGACGGGGATTATGACAGCGGCCTTCCCGGCTGCCGCCGCCGGGCAGCTACCCCAATTGCGGCGTGATCTGGAAGCTGCGAGTGGATCGCTGATGGTCCTCAAGCAGCCGGCAGAAAGCAAGCTCGATTGTTGGGGAACCCTGCCCGACAGCCTTCCCCTGATGCGGGAGATCAAGCTCAGGTTCGATCCTGACGGTGTCCTTAATCCAGGCCGCTTCTTAGGCGGCATATAGATTCAAGGATCTGATATGTCCAAATTGCTCGTGTTTTCCCGTCGTGGTGCCTGCTAAGTCCTTTGTTTTACCAAGGTGTCCAAAATTTTATTTTTCCCGCCCCCATAAATCGTTTAGGGGGCCAAGCCCCCGATTAGCGATTCTGTTCCGGAGAAAGTTGCTTCTTCTAATCTATATAGATGCCAATCCAGAAAGGTTTCGGTTGGCTTTTTCTCATTTTTTCTGACAAGGAATGAAAAAAAGTCGAGTCCCGAAGGAGTTCTGGACGAGTGCCCCATGTTTGCACCGGCAAAGCCGGGGCACTACATGGGTTGAACGAGACGGGGCGCAGCCCCATAAGCGCTAACTTTAGGATGTTTTTCGTCAAAACTCTCACAAAATCGTCATCCTGAGCGGAGCGCCTCACAGATTTATCGCGTGACGCAACGCTTGGAGTGCGGAGTCGAAGAGCCTGTCCCGAACGTAGCCGAGGGAACCCCGGCGGTGCTTACCTTACTCATGCTGCTCGGAGCTTTTCAACCACCGAAGCCTGCACCGGGCAGACCGGCCGGTCTTTCCCTGGAGCCGAGAACTCAGGCATCGCTGATCCGGCATGCCAGACTGGCTGAAAATTACCCAGGACGTTACGTCATGTAATCTACACAGCAATAACCTATGGCCCAAGTCACCCAGCGCGAACCCGTAAAGCCCTCCAACTTCGACGCCCACAAGCCGCCGGAAACCGCGCTCATCGAGGACTGCGTGCACTGCGGCTTCTGCCTCCCCGCCTGCCCCACCTACGTGCTCTGGGGAGAGGAGATGGACTCGCCCCGCGGCCGCATCTACATGATGAAGAAGTCCGCCCAGGGCGAGGCTCCGCTCGACCAGCGCTTCCGCCTGCATATGGACAATTGCCTGGGCTGCATGGCCTGCATGACCGCCTGCCCCTCAGGCGTGCAATACAACAAGCTGATCGAAGACACGCGCGCCCAGGTGGAACGCAATATCCCGCGCACCACCACGGATAGCCTCTTCCGCAAGCTTCTCTTCGCCACCTTCCCTTACGTGAAACGCCTGCGCCTGCTGGCTCTACCCATGCTGATCTACCAGCGCTCCGGCCTGCAGAAGCTGGTGCGCGCCTCCGGCCTGCTGCGGCTACTGCCAAAACGGCTGGCCCAAATGGAAGCCTTGCTGCCCCGCGTCCCCACACACTTTATGCAAGGCCTGCCCGCCAAGGTCTCCCCTGTCTCAGAGCCCCGGCGGCGAGTGGGCATGCTCTCCGGTTGCGTGCAGCAGGTCTTCTTTCAACACGTGAACCAGGCCACGGCCCGAGTACTCGCCGCGGAAGGCTGCGAGGTGGTCATCCCCCAGGCGCAGCAATGTTGCGGCGCCCTCATGCTGCACTCCGGTCTCGACGAACAAGCCTCAGCGCTCGCGCGCCAGATGATCGCCGCCTTCGAAGCGGCCAACGTGGACACGATCGTGATCAACGCCGCCGGCTGCGGCTCGACCATGAAGGAATACGGCCACCTGCTGCGCGACGATCCTGCATGGGCAGCGCGAGCCGCTGCCTTCAGTGCCAAGTGCAAAGACATTTCAGAGATTCTGTGCGAACTGCCTGCACGTTCGCCGCGCCACCCGCTGCCCATGCGCGTGGCCTACCACGACGCTTGCCACCTGCGCCACGCACAAGCCATCCACGCCGAGCCGCGGCGCCTGCTGGCCACGATTCCCCAACTCGAGGTTGCGGAGATCGACGAGCCTACGTTGTGCTGTGGCTCGGCCGGCGTCTACAACCTGCTCAATCCTGAGCCGGCCAATCAGTTAGGCGACCGCAAGGTAGAAAATCTGCTCGCCACCAAGGCAGACGCGGTCATCTCCGCGAATCCTGGCTGCCTGCTGCAACTGATGAGTTCGCTGCGCCGCCGCGGGCTCGCGGATATGCCCGCCTTCCACATGGTTGAGTTGCTGGACGCATCGATCCGAAACGTTCCCCTGGCGGCGTAAAATAAGGCTTGCGGAGACATCATGACGAACTCGACAGTAACGGCTCCCACGGTAACGATCGCAGGCGCACAGGGAGCAGCGGAAGCGGAAATTCTTACCCCGAAAGCGCTTGAGTTCCTGGGCGCACTGGCAAGCAATTTCGAGGCCGAGCGGCAGCGCCTATTGGCCGCCCGCGTCACCAGGGCAGAAGCGCTGCGCACTGGAAAACTCTACGATTTTCTGCCCGAGACCGCCTCCGTGCGGCAAAGTGAGTGGCGCGTCGCGCCCATCCCGGCCGATCTCGAGGACCGTCGCACCGAGATTACCGGCCCGGTCGATCGCAAGATGGTGATCAACGCGCTCAATTCCGGCGCGAAAGTATTCATGGCCGATTTTGAGGATTCCACCTCGCCCACCTGGCGCAACGTGATCGAAGGACAGGTGAACCTGCGGGATGCGATTCGGCGCGAGATCAGCTTCGCCAGCCCCGAAGGCAAGCAATACAAACTCAATGAGAAGACGGCTACGCTTTTCGTGCGCCCGCGCGGATGGCACTTGCCGGAGAAACACCTCCTGGTGCAAGGCCAGCCCATCTCCGCTTCGCTCGTCGATTTCGGCTTGTATTTCTTTCACAACGCCGCTGCCCTCAAAGCGCGCGGTACCGGCCCTTACTTCTACCTGCCCAAAATGGAGAGCCATCGCGAAGCGCGCTTGTGGAACAGCGTCTTCAACTTCGCGCAGGATGCGCTGGGCATACCGCGGGGCACCATTCGCGCCACCGTGCTTATCGAAACCTTGCCCGCGGCCTTCGAGATGGATGAGATTCTCTTTGAGCTGAAGGACCACTCCGCAGGCCTGAATTGCGGCCGCTGGGATTACATCTTCAGCTTCATCAAGAAGTTCAGCTACCGCGAGGACCTGGCGCTTCCCGACCGCTCCACCATCACCATGGACCGGCACTTCCTCAAGTCCTACGTCGAGCTGCTGATCGAAACTTGTCACCGTCGCGGTATCCATGCCATGGGCGGCATGGCAGCGCAGATCCCCATCAAGCGCGATGCCGAGGCCAACGACCGCGCCATGGAGCGCGTGCGCCAGGACAAGCTGCGCGAGGTAAAGGCGGGACACGACGGAACCTGGGTGGCGCATCCCGGCCTGGTGCCGGTGGCCAAGGCGGTCTTTGACGAATACATGCCTGGACCCAACCAGATTGCGCGCCGCAATCCCGGCATCCATATCCAAGCCTCAGACCTTCTGGCCGTGCCCGAGGGCGAGATCACGCGCAAAGGCCTGGAGATGAACATCGACATCGGCTTGCGCTATCTCGCGGCCTGGCTCGATGGACTGGGGTGCGTGCCCATCTACGATCTGATGGAAGATGCAGCCACCGCGGAGATTTCGCGCGCGCAACTTTGGCAATGGGCGCACCATGGCGGCCGCATGACCGATGGCGTCACGCTCGATGTGCCCGTCGTGCTGGCCACGATTCCGGTAGTTCTGGAGCGCATCAAGCAGGAGCTTGGAGAGGAGCGGTTTGCCGCCAGCAAATTTACCGCAGCCGCAAAACTCTTCGAGCAGATGATCGCGGCCAAACAGCTTCCCGAATTTTTGACCTCGGTTGCTTACGACTCGATCGATTGATGCCCCGGACAATGTTAGACGCGTTCAGGATGCTCGCCCGCTACAACCGCATCGCGAATGAGCGGCTCTACGAGAAGTGCGGCCAGCTGGACCCGGCGGAGTATCGAAGGCAGCGCAAGGGCTCCTTTGGCAGCATTCATGCTCTGCTGAATCATCTGTTGCTCGGCGACCGCATCTGGATGTCGAGGTTTGCCGGGGGCGGCAATACGACACCGCCACTGAACTCTATTCTGTTCGATAGCTTTGCCGAGCTTCGCTCCGCGCGCGTCGCACAGGACGAGGAAATCGAAGCCTTCTTCGCCAAGGTCGATGCTGATTTTCTGGAGAGGCAACTTCGCTACGTCAACAACCAGGGCAAGGATTACGTGGAGACGGTCCCGGTCGCCGTGCTGCACTTCTTCAACCACCAGACGCATCACCGCGGCCAGGTGCATGTGATGATCAGCCAGACAGACGTCAAGCCGCCATCGCTCGATATGCACCGCATTCTCAATCCCTAATGAAAACAACAACCCTGCTCGCTCTGCTTCTGATTCTCGGCGTTAGCCTGGCTGCGGGCGCCCAGGAGAATCCCTTGGCCGGGGTGATTGATATCCACGTGCACTGCGCACCAGACAGCACGCCGCGCTCCATCGACGCCATCGACATTGCACGCCTGGCGAAGAGGCGCGGTATGGGCGGCCTGGTGCTCAAGAACCACTACGAGCCGACCGCCTCGCTCGCCTATGTGGTACGCAAAGAGGTCCCCGGAATCGAAGTCTTTGGCGGCGTGGATCTCAATCTCTCGGTCGGCGGCATGAACCCCTCAGCGGTCGAGCATATGGCGGCGACGACCGGTGGATACGGCCGCTTTGTCTGGATGAGCACCTTCGATTCTGAGCAGCAGGTGCGCTACTCCAAGCAAAACCGGCCTTTCGTGCAGATCTCGCGCGATGGTCAGCTGCTGCCCGAGGTGAAGCAGGTGATCGCGGTGATCGCCAAGCGCAATCTGGTCATGGCAACCGGACACCCCAGCCCGGAAGAGGCTCTCATGATGATCCGCGAAGCACGCGCCCAGGGCGTGAAGCACATGGTGGTGACCCATGCCATGATCGCGCCCATTCACATGTCGGACAAGCAGATGTCGGAAGCCGCGCAGATGGGCGCGTATATCGAGTTTGTCTATAACGGGCTCACCGGCTCAGCGAAAGAGTTCAGCTTTCGAGACTATGCCCGGGCAATTCACTATGTGGGGGTAGAACACTGCATTCTTTCAAGCGACATGGGGCAGCCTGATAATCCTTTGCACCCGGATGGCCTGGTCGCGATGTTCGATGGCCTCAAGCAAGAAGGAATCACCGATACCGAGATCAACCGCATGGCGAAGGAAAACCCTGCTCGCCTGCTCGGCCTGGAATAAGCTACTCGGTCCGGAGAGCCTTCGCAGGATCAATGGACGCGGCACGGCGCGCAGGAACGAAGCTGGCGAGGAGCGCTGACGCAGCAAGCACGCACACCACGGAGATCGCTGTGCCGGCATCTCGTGGACTGACACCAAAGAGCATGCTGCGGAGAAGGCGGGTGGCAACAAACGAGCAAAGGATGCCGCCCACGATGCCCAACGCTGCCAGCCAGCACGCCTCGCGCAGAATGAGCCGATAGACCGACGCGCGTTGCGCGCCAAGGGCCATGCGCACCCCGATCTCGCGCGTCCTCTGCCCAACCGAGTAGGAGATCACGCCGTAGAGCCCAACCGTGCCGAGCAAGAGCGCGAGTGCGGCAAAGGCCGCCAACCAGCGAAGCGGCAGAACGATGGAGATAGGCCGATTGGGAGTTGTTGATGCGCTCCGACATCGTCTCTTCCTCATCCGCGATCAGCCCACGATCGATCTGATGGATCGCCTGGACCATGGAAGGAAGGATGCTTGCCGCAGACTGAGTGGTGCGCAGCAGCCACATAGAAGTCGTCCCGGGGATCCTGATTGAACGGCTCGTAAACGCCGGCGATGGGCTTCATATCCAAGGGCCCTTCCTTGATGTCATCGATGACGCCAATGATCTCGATCGGGTGATCCGTGTCGTATTCGTCGATCAACCGCTTTCCCAGCGGGTCTTCGCCAGGAAACAACTCTTTCGCCAAGGTCCGATTGATGATGGCTACATGGGACCGGGAGCCGTCATCCGACTCAGTGAAGTATCGACCTTGAAGAAGCCGTGCTCGCAAAGTTTCAAAGTACCCAACGCTCGCGCCCTGCTCAGTTGCCTCATCACCTTCGCCAACATAAGACCTGCCGGCAACTCGAAAATGCCTGAACAAAAACGCGAAGCCTTCTCCGCCACCAATGGCGAGATGCCGCGATACACCGACCGAAGTGACTCCAGGCAGGACCGACATGCCGGGCAATGACCTGCCGCTGCAAGGCGATTAAGGAGCCGGGGCTGCCGGAGAGCCCGTCTTGACGACATGCAACACCGCCAGATGGTCGGCGAGAGATGCCGATGTCTTCATGCAACAAGCGGTAGAAGCTCTTGGCCAGTAAACCGGCGCTCACCAGCAGTACCACCGTGATCGCTAACTCAACCACCACCAGGCTCGCGCCGACTCTGCGCCAGCCCCTGCCTGCAGCAGTGCGGCCACCTTCCATGAGCCCTTCCTGCATGTCCGATAGAAAGAGCTGCAACGCCGGACCCGCGGAGAAGAGCACGCCACCGAAGATGGAAAGGCTCACTGCAAAGACCAGGAGATGGAGATTGAGATGGAGCCCTTCGCAGGTAGGGCATACTCTCGAGCAAGGCCGGTGGTATCAGCCCGGGCAGGATCTCTGATCGCACACCATGCAAGTATCAGGCCGAGGAAACATCCGGAGCCTGCGAGCAAGAAGCCTTCCACCGCAAACTGGAGAACGAGTCGAGCGCGCCCTGCTCCCAGCGCACCGCGAACGGCAATCTCTCGTCTGCGGCTCTCTGCCCTCACCAGCAGCAGACTGGAAACATTGACAAACCCGATCAGAGACAGAAGTCCCGCTCCGGCCAGTAGTGCGATCAGCGTCGGCCGGATATCTCCCAGGATCGCGTCTACGAGCGGAATCACCGTCGCACTTCGATCACGGTTGGAATGGGGATACTGCGCCGCGATCTGCGCCGGCGATGGATACCAGGTCCGTACCGGCTGTCGCAGCAGAAATCCCTTCCTTCAGCCGCGCCTACCCCATAAAGGGCGTGGCACTCATGAGGGAAATCCGCACAGAATCCATGCAGCGTCGTCCAGAATTCCGCCGGTCCTGCAGGCGCAAAATGAAAGCCGCGGGGCAAGACACCAACCACAAGCAACGGAAGCCCATCCAGCGTGACGGTTTGGCCCAACACGCTCTTGCTTGCTCCGAACCGCTTCTGCCATGTTTCGTAGCTCAGGATCGCTACCGGCTGGGCACTTTTCTCGATCTTCACCTGGCCTGAAATCGCGACCGAGAAATGGAACTATGCCCAGGGTGCGGAAGAATCCGTCGCTTACCGTTGCTCCCGATACCGCTTCCGGAGTGGTCCCCGAGGTGAGTACGAAGCTATCGGGCCGATACACATCGAGCGACGAAAAACTGCGATTGAGATGCTTCCATTCGAGATAGTCAAAGTACGGAGAGGTGATACCGATCGCCGACCGGAATGCGCTCATAGAGGGCCACCAGCCGCGACGGATCGCGATAAGGCAGCGGCTTGACCAAGGCCGCATCGACAAAGGCGAAGATCGCGGTGCTGGCGCCAATGCCCAACGCGAAGATGACCACCGCGGTGAAGGTGAAGCCCGGATTCTTACGCAGCTGGCGAAGCGCAAAACGAAGATCCTGCAGGATCGTCCCCATGGCAAGAGCTTCCCACGGCTTCGGCTATTTGGCCTCCAGCGAATTATCGGCGCGATCATCATCCGGCAATACGTGATCGGGATCCACCTTCACCGAGGCCACGGGCTTATCCCCCGGCCACACCACCTCGCTCTTCGATTCCCAGGTCTCGACCGGAAGGCGGAAGCGCGTCGTCGTACCGTCGGTATACTTCACCTCCACGGTTGCCGGCAGCACCAGCTGGCCTTTGTTCACCAACGTGACCTGGTCGCCGTCGATCTTGGTGACCGCCAGGTTGAAGCGCCAGTTGTTCATGTACCACCCGCGCCAGAACCAATCCAGATCCTCTCCACCCTCGCTGCTCATCTCGCGGAAGAAGTCCGAAGGAGCGGGATGCTTGAACGCCCAGTCTCGGATGTACTTGCGAAAGGCCCAGTCGAAGCGCTGCTTGCCCAGGATCTGTTCGCGCAGCAACACCATTCCGTACGCTCCCTTGAAGTAGCTCACCGGGTGCGTGATCGGCCAGGTGTAGGCATCGGCCGGCATCAGCAGCACTGGGGCAGCCGGATCATCGAGCACTTTGAGGATGGTGTCGGGCGGCTCGCCTCCGGCTGAGTACTCCGAGTCGCGCTTGGGCCCATAGACGCCGCCCTGAAATTCGGCCGACTCATCGATATCGATGAAGGTGTTGAAACCCTCATCCATGAAGGCATTGCGCCGTTCGTTCGAGCCCACGATCATGGGGAACCAGGTATGCCCAATCTCGTGCGCCGAAATCCAGAAAAGCACTTTGCCCTTGTCGTCGATGCCGTCGAAGATGATGCCCGGATACTCCATGCCTTCAGAGAAGCCGGCTACGTTGATGGCCGCAGGATACGGGTAGGGGAACCAGTCGCGGGAAAAGCGCTCCACGGTGTCCTTCACGTATTCCGTCGAACGCCCCCACGCAGCATCGCCGGCGCTCTCCGGCGGGTACACGCTCTCCGCCAGGCTCTTCTTCCCGTCGGGCAGATTGATGCGCGCCGCGTCCCATATAAATACCGGGCTCGCGCTCCAGGCCACGTCCCGGGTGTGATCCATGCGGAAGTGCCAGGTGAGCGTGCCGCCGACCTTTGGCCTGCTCGCGGGATCGCTCACCTCGGCCGCGGTGCGGATGAACACCGTCTTGTCGCTGTTGCGGGCCTCTGCCAGCCGCGCGATCTGCGTGGTGGTGAGCACGTCTTTCTCGTTGACCAGCTCGCCCGATCCGGCCACGATCATCTCGCTGGGCACGGTTACGTAATAGTCGAAGTGTCCATACTCCAGGTAAAACTCGCTGCCGAGGTAGGGCAGCGTGTCCCAGCCGCGAAGATCGTCATAGACGCACATCCGCGGATACCACTGCGCCGTGTCGTAGATGTCTCCTTGCTTCGATGTACCCCACGAGTTGCGGCCGCCCCACACGCCCGGGATCTGATAGTGATACTTGATGTGGATCTTGAGCACGCTGCCTTTGGGCGCCATGGGCTGAGGCAGCCGGATCTGCATCCGCGTATCGTCTACCAGGTAGTCGGCCTTGAGCGATTCCTTGCCGTGCTCAATGGTGACCGACTCCAGCACGAAGCCTTCGGTCGTGCGCCCGTTGGGATTGTCTTCGGTGTCGGGCACCGGTTTCTTTCGCCGCGGGCCGCCGCCGTTGACGATCTGCCCGCGCGCGTCCTGGCGATAGATGTTCTGCTCCATGTGGATCCAAAGGCTGGTGAGCGAATCGGGGCTGTTGTTGGTGTAGGTGATGACCTCGTCGTTTTTGAGCACCTTGGCCGTTGTATCCAGGGTTGCGTGCATCTCGTAGTCCGCCTGGTTCTGCCAGTACGAAGGGCCAGGAGCGCCATTGCTCGAGCGATAGGCATTCACCGGATCGGGCAGGGTGAGCGGCGCAAAGGTCAGGCGGGGATCATAGGTTGCCGATCCCGCCGCAGCAGAGGTTTGCGACCACGCAGCGGCGCCCAGCGAGAAAACAGAGACAGCCATCAGCAGACGAAGAAAGCGCATCGATTCGAAACTCCTGGCCAAGCAGATTGCACAGTGGTTCTCTCAGAATACAGGGGAGATCACCAGCTGAAGCCTCCCGAGGGAGGGGGCCATGCTCCAAGGAGTTGGCGAAGCAGGACGATCCGCCCGAAGTGATAAGCATTGTGGGCCGCCAGGCTCTCCAGCTGTTCCCGGACGGACATGATGCGAACGGGATTGCCCGGCCGCGATGGACAGCGGACGGATTGTTCGAGTTTCTTCTCGTCACCCGCCACGGCGGCAGCCTGCTGATTACCCTGGAAGAAACGCTGACGCAGCTGATCCCATGGCTCGCTCCCGTCTGCCGGGAAGCCGGCTGACGGATGAGCCGGAAAGGGGGTCTCGATACCGTTCACCCAGTCCAGAGTGACCTGCTGCCAGAACGCGATGTGCCAGAGCTCCTGGTAGATGGTGTGCGGAGCACCTTGAATCTCTCGATGCGCGAGGTCACTTGGAAGACCTTCAAGGATGTGGGCCGGCGGCGCTGCTGCGCTATCGCCGACGAGGGCCTGCTGTAACTCATTCATCTTAACTTCCAATGACGACTCCCAATGACGACGCCCAATCACGGCTCCCAATCACGGATGTATTTTCTCGTGCTTTTCCAGCATGGCAATGAATTCGCGTGATCTTTCGCGCGCGCGTCTCTGCTTTCTTTACCGTTTGGATGCGGAAGAGAATGGCATACCGGTTTCGGCTTTCCAGGGTGGCAAAGAATGCCTTTGCCCTCGCGCTCTTGTCCAGCGCGGCCTGAAAATCCTCCGGCACCGTCGCTGTGCGCGGGGAGTCGTACGCTTGTTCCCATCGCCCATCCTTTTTAGCACGCAGCACTTCTTCGAGCCCACTGTCTCTCATCCGCCCGCATTCGATCAAGGCGGAGGCTTTTTGGCGATTGATCTTCGACCAGATGCTTCGCTTGCCGCGCGGTGTAAATCGCTGCAACCACGCGTCGGCACTCTCCGGCTTCTTGTGCGCGTCGATCCATCCAAAACAGAGCGCGGATTCTAACGCCTCAGCGTGGGTCAACGAGCGAATCTTCGATCCCTTTTTCGCGATCCGCAACCACACGCCGGTGGCCTCGCGATGATTCCGCGACAACCAGTCCTCCCACGCTTGCTGGTGTTCGAAAACGAAAATGGGTGGGTCTTTTTCCGAAACGGTTTTGACCTTTATGCGAACCAACTTACCTACCTCCGCTTGCTGATCGAGTCAAGCTATATCACTCCGGTAATCCGTCAAAGGAGTCCCCTCATGGCGTTACTCCGCTATTTCCAGCACGCATCATTCCTCTCGATATGGACGATCCTGGCTTTGATTGGTTTCTCAAGTTCAGCGCTTGCCGCCGATCGGGCCGGGTCGCCCACAGCCACTCCTCGTATCGTAGATGCAATTGACGAGGCGAACTTAGTCCAGCTTACCGGCCACACCCACCCTCTTGCCGTCCCCAAATACGATGCGGGCGCAGTAGAAGACAGCTTCCCCATGCCGCATATGTTCCTGCAACTGCGGCGCGGCCCGGAGCAGGAAGAGGCATTGGAGCGTTCTATCGACGAACGTCAGGATCCGCATTCCGCCAGCTATCACCAATGGCTTACGGCCGAGGAACTGGGCACGAACTTCGGCCCGGCGCAAGAGGATGTCGAGACGGTTTCGCAATGGCTAAGCTCGCATGGGCTTCAAGTCAACTTCATTTCCAAGAACGGCTTGACCATCGATGTGTCAGGCACGGCCGGCCAAGTGCGCGAGGCGTTTCACACCGAGATTCACAAATACGTCGTGAACGGCAAGCAGCATATCGCAAACGTCAGCGATCCTTCGATCCCTGCCGCGCTGGCGCCGGTCGTCGTTGGTGTGGTCTCATTGCATAACTTCATGCCCAAGACGGCGTCGATGAAACCGATCAAGAGCTTCACTTTTCCCTGTAACGGATGTCCCGATGGCTTTAACGGAGTAACGCACTATGACGAGGCCCCGGCCGATCTGGCCACTATCTATAACGTTACGCCCCTGTACAAAGCGAGCAAGCCGATCACCGGTAAGGGACAAACGGTGGTGGTTCTGGAGGACACGGATGTGAATCCGGCCGACGTCGCCACATTTCGAAAGGCATTTGGCTGGCGTCGTATTCCGGCACATTCGCCCAAATTCATCCTGGCAGCGGGTGCACCGATCCGGGAACAGGCAGCGCGGAAATGGAAGCCGCGCTTGACGCCGAGTGGGCCGGCGCAGTAGCGCCGGATGCATCGGTCGAACTCGCCTCCTGCGCGGATACTACGACGAACTTCGGCGCCTTTATCGCTGCCCAGAACCTGCTGGACAGCACCAGCCCTCCACCCATCATGAGTCTGAGTTACATCGGCTGCGAGGCCGAGGAAGGACCTGGCGGCAACGCCTATATCAACAGCCTGTGGCAACAGGCTGCGGGTGAGGGGGTTTCGGTGTTCGTGGCCGCCGGAGACGGTGGCGCAGCCGGCTGCGATGCCTTCGATTTGCCCTCCCCCAACTGGTCCGACACTGGCATTGCGGCCAACGCGCTTGCCTCCACACCCTATGATGTCGCCACCGGCGGAACAGACTTTCTCGATACTTACGAGGGCACCAATAGCACTTATTGGAGCACCACCAACAACTCCATAGGAAAGTCCGCCAAGTCCTACGTTCCAGAGATGCCGTGGAACGATTCGTGCGCAAGCAATATGCTCTTCAGCTACTACGGGTACGCGAGCGGACTAACGTTCTGCAACAGCAATCTGGGGTCGAATTTTCTTGATATTGCGGCCGGCAGCGGTGCGCCGAGCCTGGTGTACTCCAAGCCTCACTGGCAAACCGGTATCGTAGGCATGCCGAACGATGGCAAACGTGATTTGCCGGACGTTTCGATGTTTGCCTCGAACGGGTTCTGGTTTCACGCGATCCTCTACTGCATGTCAGACCCGGCGCAGGGCGGAGCTCCTTGCGATTACACCAACGACACAGACACTTTCCTATATAACAGCGCTGGTGGCACTTCTTTTACAGCGCCTCAATTTGCGAGCATCCAGGCCTTGATCAACCAGAAGGCAGGGGGCCCTCAGGGCAACCCGGATCCGATTTATTACGGCCTGGCGAAGGCTGAATTTGGAGGCTCGTCTGATCCGGATGCCATGAAGTTGGCAGAATGCCGTGCGTCCAGAGGCAACCGCATCTCGTCTTCCTGTATTTTCCACGACGTAACCGCCGGGAATAACGCTGTTCCCTGCTACGGAACCAACAACTGCTATGATCCTTCGCCAAGCGGGTACGGCATACTTTCTACTTCCAATCTTTCCCTGCGCGAAGCGTATCGAGCTACAAAAGGTTGGGACTTTGCCACCGGGCTAGGCAGTATCAACGTCACCAACTTAGTGAACAACTGGCCGTAGGCCATGGTGCTAGTGAGGGAAAGAAACCGCCTGACAACTTTCCACGCGTACCCAAGGACCCGCAGAGAACTTTCCGTCTCCAGGGTGCAACCATTCAGAACGTTGATCAACCCGATTTCTCCCGCGGCGAGCAACAACTTCAACGCCGCCTGAGACTGCGCGATCTGGTTCTGGCGCAGATCCTATGCGTTGTCGGCAGTTCCTGGGTCGGAGTCGCCGCGGGACTTGGCCGGGCACAGGCTCTCACCTGGATCGCCGCCATGCTGGTCTTTTACGTTCCTATGGCGGCCTCGGTCATCTGTCTCAACCGAGTGTGGCCACTGGAAGGCGGCCTCTACGTCTGGGCGCACAAGGCGTTCGGGGATCTGGGCGGGTTCCTTACCGCCTGGAACCTGTGGGTGTACGGTATTTCCATCACGGCTGCCATCCTCTACGCCTTGCCCACCGAACTCGCGTACCTCATCGGCCCTTCCGCTGCGGGACTTCCGGAGAATCATCTGGCATCGCTGGCGATCATCTCCGTGGTGATCGCAGTGATCACGGTCTCGGCTCTGCGCGGGTTGGAGGTGGGCAAGTGGATCCACAACGTCGGCGCCATCGCCATACTGCTGGCTTATGCCGGACTCATCCTGCTTCCGCTGTGGGCGCTTTGGCGCCATGTGCCTATCCAATGGCCGGCGTTGGCGATGAGACTTCCGCCTCCCAACCTGCGCTCGCTCGCGCTCTTCGGTCAGATGATTTTCGGAGCGCTCTGCGGTCTGGAGTACATCGCAATCCTGGCCGGGGAGAGCAAGCATGCGGCGCGCAGCATCGGACAGTCGGTATGGATCTCTTCGCCCATCATCTGCGCCATGTTCATTCTCGGCACCAGCTCGGTTTTTGCCTTCAGCCAGAGCGGCCACATCGACTTTATCGCTCCCATCCCCCAGACAGTTCGTTTGGCCCTGGGAAACACTGGCCTGGGCAGCCTGTTTGCCGTGACCGCCATTCTTTTTCTCCAGATGCGTTTGCTCGCAGCGGCCAGCTATCTGTTTACTGGAGTCACTCGTCTTCCCATGGCCGTCGGCTGGGATAATCTGATCCCGGCCTGGTTTACACGTCTCCATCCGCGCTGGCGGACACCGGCGAACTCCATCGTATGCACAGCAGTCCTCATACTTCTGCTGCTAGTGTTGGGAAACATCGGAGTGCACGCTCAAGAGGCTTACCAGCTGCTCTCGAATGCCGGCCTCGCTCACTACGAACTTGCCTATCTCGCGATGTTTGCCATTCCTATCGCCGGAGTCAGTGCGCTTCGCAGGTCTATGCCCTGGTGGCTGAAGTGCACGTCGCTGATTGGCTTTTGCGCCACGCTGTTTAGCCTGCTGATCTCGGCCTATCCGTTCGTCGACGTGGTCAACCCGCTCGTCTATGCTGCCAAGATTCTAGGCACGACTGCTTTCAGCAACCTGGTTGGCTTCGCCTTCTATAAACTGCGCACGCGGTAAAGGAACTGAGAAGCAGAAGCGAGATTACTCATAGCGCAACGCGTTCTGCGGATCAATCCTGGTCGCGCGCCACGCCGGAATCCAGCAGGCAACAAAGGCAACCCCGGCGAGAAAGAGAGGCACCATGGTGAAGGTCATGGTGTCGTGCGGGCGAATGCCATAGAGGAAGCTACTCAATAATCCCGCTACTGCGAAGGCAGCGGGCAGCCCAAGCGCCATGGCGATGACGGTGAGCAGCATACCCTGGCGAAGAATGAGTCGATGAACCGCGCTGAGTTGAGACCCGAGCGCGATACGGATGCCAATCTCGCGCGTGCGCCGGCTGACTGAGTAGCTCATGACACCGTATAGGCCGATCGCGGCCAGCACCAACCCAATGAACCCAAAGATGCCGAAAAGCGTGCCTGCAAGGCGGGGCAGAAAGAGCGCCTGACGTAGATGTTCCTGCATGGTTTCGGGGTTGTATACGGCCATGGTGGAATCGAGATCGTGGATCTGACTGCGCACGGCATTTGTAACAGCGGTCGCATTGCCCGCGAAGTGGACTACCAATTCGTACCCCAGGAACGACGGATCGCTTCCGGTGCTTTGGGCAAGGGAGCGGAACAGGACGTAGCGAGTGTCCTCGCCAAGGGTCCGCGACTTGATGTTCTGGACGACGCCGATGATCTCGTAGGTAACTCCTGCCCCGACCACGCGCTGGCCGATGGGACTGTTTCGCCCGAAAAAGTGCTCTGCAAAGGCCCGGTTGACGATGGCAACTTTGGGAGCGTTGGCTGCTTCATGGCTGAAGTCGCGGCCTGCCAAACGCTGGATCCCCATGGTTTCGAAATAACCCGGAGTCGCCATAAACAGGTCCACAATTGGATACGGGCCGGTGGGCTTCGCATCCGCTTCCAGGCGGAAACCATCGCTCCGGTTTCCCCCGGACAACGGGACGCTGTCGGTAGCAGCAACAGAAATGACGCCTGGAATCGCTGCGACACGCTCGCGTAATTGTTCGAGGAATTGGGTGGTGCGCTCAGCCGAGTAGCCGTGGACCCGCGGATCGACAGACAGCATCAGAACATCGCGCGAGCGGAAGCCAATGTCGATGCCGACGGCCCGTTGCAGGCTGCGCAGAAATAGGCCGGTAGCACATAGAAGTACCAGGGACATGACAATCTGCGCTACCACGAGAACATTACGCAAGTTCAGGCGGCGACCGGGACGGACGAAAGCATCCTCGCCCTTCAGCGCACTGGCCAAAACAGGACGCGAAGCTATCCAGGCGGGTCCGAACCCGAAGACCAGGCCGGTTCCCACGCTGAGGACGAAGGTGTACAGCAAGACGCGCCAATCGATGCTGACGGTTGTGTCCAGCGGCACGGGCGCTGGGATACGGAATGCGGAAAGTGCTGAGGTGGCCCAGAGAGTCAGGAGCATGCCGAAGAGTCCACCCGCGAGGGCCAGCAGCAAGCTCTCCAACAGCATCTGCTCCAATAACTGACGCCGCGTCGCCCCCAGGGCAATGCGCACCGCCATTTCGCGCTGCCGGCTGGACGATTGGGCCAGAAGGAGATTAGCAACATTGGCGCATGCAATGCCAAGTACGAGCAACACGACAACAGACAACGCCGCAATAAAGAGCAGGACCGCCGCCTTGTCTCTGGGTGGCAGCGAGCCGGCCTGGTCCATGCGGAAGCCTCGGCCTTTGTCGGTGCCGGGATATGTCTTGGCGAATCGTTGGGCGAGGGTGGCGAGTTCAGCAGCTGCCTGGGACTGGGTGACGCCCGGTTTGAGACGCCCCGCAACTGCCAGCCAGTTATAGTCGCGCGCGCTTCGGTTGGGAACACTTGGGGCGAGCTGCTCTACGTTGCCGAGCGGTACCCAGAATTCAGGATCGAGTATCAGGTCGAGACCTCGAAAGCCCGGTGGAGCTACTCCGACGACTGTAAACGTGTGGCCAGAGAGCGGGATGGCCTTGCCCAGGATGGCGCGATCCGACGCGAAGCGCCGCTGCCAGAGACGGTGGCTGAGGACAATGACGGGAAGCCGCTCTTCGCTGGCCAGGAAGCCACGGCCAAGGTACATGCGGATCTGGGAAACATCGAAAAAGTTGGCGGTGGCCGATTGGCCCCAGACGCGCTCTGGTTCCCCGGAACCACCAATCGATGCAGGCAAGAGCTCGTAATAAGCGGCCACGCCGGAAAACGATTGTGTTTGGTCGCGAACGTCGGTGTAGACCGGCCAGGGAAAGTTATTGCAGCAACGATCGCCCTCGTATGTGGTACGGAGAGCCATAAGAGTGCCGGGATCGCCGACCGGCGCGGGCCGGAGCACGAAGCGGCTCACCATGGAAAAGATGGTGGAGTTGGCGGCGATGCCCAGTCCGATGGAGAAGATGACCGCGAATACCAATCCGGGCGATCGGAAGAGACGCCGGAAGCTATAGATCAGATTTTGCCGCAGGACCGCCATGATGCTTTCTCCGTGTGGCGTGGGGTTGGCTCTCATCCGTTACCTACGGCGGAACGGGTATCCTGGTTCCCCGATTTGGGGAGAAATTGCCCGGGCATATGCTATCGTCTACCAACTCGGCGAAGAGGCCTTAACACATGATGCGTGATCGAGAAGGACGACCAGTATCGAAGCCGGTTGTTTGCGGCTGCCTGGTTGTGCTGCTATGGACAACGGCCTGCAAGCAGCCGCCGCCGGCGGATACGCCGGCGGCGGATGAACAAACAATCAGAGATCTGGACGCCAAGTGGGAGAAGACCGCGGAGGCCCGTGACCTGGACGGCGCTGTTTCCTACTACAGCGATGATGCGGTTGTGCTGCCCGGAAACGCCCCTATCGTCCAGGGCAAGGAGGCGATTCGTGCTTTGTGGAAGTCGCTGCTTAGCCCGGACATTTCCCTCTCCTGGCAAGCTACCACGGTGGATGTCGCCCGCTCTGGTGAACTGGCCTATCTGATTGGCACCTATACTTTGACCGCTAAGGATGCCCAAGGCAAGCCAGCCACGGATCACGGCAAGCTCATCGAGATATTCAAGAAGAAGGGCGACGGCCCCTGGAAAGTAGCAGTCGACATGTATAACTCAGACTTACCCGCTCCGCCTGCCTGAGTAAATCGGTGCCTGGTATGCAGGTAATCCACTGGTTGAACTGGGTTAATCTCAGAGAGAATCGGGTTGGCTTTCGATGATCACCTGTCAGCATTCACGTGAGGTCATGGTTTACCCAGGACTCACGTCCTGGGGCATTCTCAGCCGTCCCTGCGGGACTGTTCTCGGTGGGAATGCACACCCAGGACTGACGTCCTGGGCTATTCTCAGCCGTCCCTTCGGGACTGGTTCCGATAAACTCTGTTAGCTGACTTGTTTTCAGCGAGTGCTGTCCAAATCTATCGATTGAGAAAAGCTCCCACGGCACGCCGGGGCAGGCAGGGCAGGCTCTGCGGGACTGAGTATGTCAGATCAAGCGGTCTGGAGCTTCTTCATCAGCGCTTGAATGTCCATGTAGTTCCAGCCTTCGACGATCTGGCTGCCTTTGACGATGGCGAAGGTTGAACCCGCCATTGTCTCCTTCTTGCCGCTGGCGGGAAAGCCGAAATGATCGCCGAGATGGGTCATGGAGACTCGCCAGCGAACGGCGACCCGATCACCCTCCGTGACTATCTCCTCTACGTCCACGTGCACGTCGGGGAAAGCGCCGCAAAAGGTTCGGTGTACGGCCTTGAAGGGTTCGGGGCCTACCAGGACCGAATCCGCTTCAGGAAAGCCGTGAGACTTGCCTTGCGGGCTGAACATTTCGTCAATGGCTGCTTCGCTCTTCTGGTTCCAGACCTGCTCAAACCAGCGCCTCACTAGAAGTTTGTTCGCCTCGGACATAGACGCCCCTCCGTTTCGCGGAGAAGCTTAGTGCATTTCTCCCGCAGATGTATACATCTTCTTGTTACAAACGACAGCCAGCGTTTCGTAGGGGAAGGTGACCTGGGCCTTATCGGCGAGTTCCGGAGACGTAGCGATGATTTCCCGGATTTCGGCCTTGACGCGCTCCTGTTCGTCCGCCGGGAGGGCCGCCATGAAGCTTACCGATAAGATGCGGTCGACAATCACCCGCTCAGGATCGCCGGTATGCAGGTTGGGAAAGCGCTTCTCGCGGAGGGGACCAAACCCTTCAGCAGGAAACTGGGTTCGCCATTTCTGGCTGTGGTAGCGGGGAGCATCGCCCTCGAAGCGCTTCATGATGCGGGTAAGGGCTGCGACCCATTCCACGTTATTGTCACGGACGTTCCAGACCAGACCCAGAGCGGTGCCCGGCTTGAGCACGCGATGGATTTCATGAAGCGCTTCGGGCGTGGCAAACCAGTGAAAGCACTGCGCACAGACGACCGCGTCCACTGATGCATCGCCCAGCGGAATGGCTTCGGCTGAGCCGCTTCTGGGTTCAACTTCCGGATATTGGCGTTCCAGTTGTTCCAACATCGCCGGCACAGGTTCCACGGCGATAACCTTCGCGCCGGTGGCCAGAAGACTACGCGAGAACTTCCCTGTGCCTGCGCCTAAATCGAGAACGGTTTTGCTGCCGTCGAGTCCTAGCTCCTCGTTCAGCCAGGTTTCAATTGCAGGCGGATATTCGGGGCGGCCGGAAACGTAGTTGGCCGCACCTGCTGCAAAGCCTTGGGCCGCATAGTGATGAATCTTTGCCATGGGTTCTCGCTTTTCCAGCTTGGCAAAGGATCACTCATTTGCCGGTGTAGAAGCTGTATTTTGCAGTATACGGAACCCGCTCGTCGCCGCTGTCACACGCTTTGGTGGGAGCAGCACCGCCATGCGTTTCGGTCCGGCGGATGTAAAGCACGTTCGCCAGTTTGCCGCTGGCGCTGCCGGGAACGGCTTGCACCAGCAACCAGGGCACGGAGGAAGCATCTGCCGCAGGCCGGCTGGCAATGGCCTTGCCCTTTACTTCGCTTCCATCCTCGAGCCTCCAGGTGGGACCGGCAAAATGGGTGCCGATCACTTTGCCGTGTTCGTCCAGAAGTTTGGCGTCGGGAGCCTTGAGGGTCCAATGTCCATTGGTACAGGTGTAGACCTGCGCGCCGTCTCCTGCAGCTTCGAGCAGCAACGCGGTTCCAGCGGGAGCCTCGACCGAAGACGACGGCTGTTTCCCCTGGAGCAACAGAATCGAGTAGGCAATCAGACTGAGCGCAAAGACTCTTCGCAACATCTTCATTACCTCAAATACTTCCAGTTACTCCGAGCGCAATGCTCTCATTGGCTCGGTCGAAGCCGCACGCCGCGCTGGAATCAGACCAGCGACGCATGCCGATATGGCCAGCGCCACGACCGCACCAGCCATCACCCACGCGTCCTGACCGGACACGTTATAGAGTTGTGATTTCAGGAAGCGCGCGCAAAGCAAAGCTGTGGGTACGCCAATCGCCAATCCAATTCCGGCCTGCAACATGGCGCCACGCATCACCATGCCGATGACACCTCCCCGGCCGGCGCCTAGCGCCATGCGGATGCCAATTTCCGCGGTGCGCCGCACGACCATGTAGGAAGTGACGCCATACAGTCCGACCGAAGCCAGCACTAACGCCAGTAACCCAAAGAGCAATGTCAGCCGCGTAACCATCCGCTCGGCGTTGAAGTTTCCATGGATTTGCTGGGCAAAGGTTCGGTAGTCATCCACGGTCAGGTTGGGATCGATACCCGCCATCGTTTTGCGGACCTGAGCCTCTAACCCTGGCGTAAGCGCCTTCATCTGGAGGACGAGCGCGCCGGCATACAACGATGCATCCAGGTATTTGGGCGGGATGCTGCGTGATTGCTGCAGCATGGGCGTAAAGTACATGGGCCGAGCCGCATCGCGCGGATTCTCATACTTTGTATCCTCTACCACGCCCACGATCTTGTAGTCGCCGGAAGATTTGATAGCGAACGCGCCTAAATGTTGTCCTATGGGGTCTTGGCCGTTCTTGAAGAGCTTTTTCACAAACGCCTGGTTGACAACGGCAACGCCCTCAGAGGTTGCGGTGTCGGATGGCGAAAAGGATCGCCCGCGAACGACGCGCTGCCCAACTGCCTTGAAGTAATCCGGACTTGCGCGGTCGAAGGTGGCAGTCACCTCCTGCCCGGGATCAGGAGCGGGCTGCCCCTGGACGTAGACGTAAAAACTCCAGCTGTCGCCTTCGAGTGGGGTATAGACGGTTAAACCAACACGCTCCACCCCAGGCAGCGAGTGAAACCTGTCTTCGATTTGCTGGTACAAGCCCTGCAACTGCTCGGGCTTGTAACCCGCCTTCAAAGGATTCATATGGATGACGACGCGGTTGGTGGTCTCGAGGCCGAATTCCTGATGCTCGAGTTTATTGAGGCTCTTGCCCAGCAGACCTGCTCCGACCAGCAATACGAGGGACAACGCTGCCTGCAGGATCACGAGCGATCGCTGCAGCAACGAGGAACGGTCTCTCGTGGTTCGATTAACACCGCGCATCGCATTGGCTGGCTGCTCCCGTGAAGTGATCCAGGCCGGCGCAATGCCGAAGACCACTCCTGTAAGCAGGGAGACTCCGAAAGCAAAAGCCAGCACGGGTAGCGACGGCGCCGCGTGAATCGTCAGAGTGGGTGAATCCGGGAACATCAGCGCCAGCAGTGCGCGCGTCCCTACATACGCCAGCGCCAATCCAGCTACGCCGCCGAGGAATGCCAGCACAATGCTCTCGGTCATCATTTGGCGCACGACTCTTCTCCGCGCTGCACCGAGGGCCATGCGAATCGAGATCTCGGCGCGTCGCGCCAGCCCCCGCACCAGCATCAGGTTGGCGATGTTCGCGCATGCGATCAGGAGCACCAACCCGGAGAGCCCCATGAGCAGATACAGGCTGTTGGAGGCGTTGTGCTGCATTTTCGCGACACCCACACCGCCCGGCGTCAGTACAACGTGAGCTTTGGCCAGATGCTCTTTGCCGTGTTCCGATTGGTACGCCGGCAGCTGAGAGAGTGACTGCCGCAGCAGGGCGCTCACTTTGGCCTGGAGTGGTCCCATCGCGGTACCAGGCTTCACGCGCCCGATGAGATACAGCCAGCCCAGGTCCGGATTGTTACGGGCCCCATAAATGCCTAGAGCCGGCTCCTGGGAGATGGGAAGAAAGAAGTCCGGAGGACGCTCGCTCATCCGGTCGCCATAGAACGCCTCCGGCGTCACACCGATAACGGTTAGCGGATGGGTGTTCATGAAAAAGGTGCTGCCGATCACCGACGGATCGCCGGCGTAGTCCCTCTGCCAGGCCTGGTAGCTCATCACGGCGACAGGCTGTGCGCCCTCTCCATCGTCCGAGGGCGTTAGGACGCGCCCAATCGAGGGCTGTATGCCAAACGTCTGGAAGTAGTTGCCGGAGACAAACTCGCCCAGCGAAGACTGCGAAGACGCATCTACCAGGGCACGGCGGACCGAGAGGTCTGCACTGCCCGCTTGCATTGCCGCTAACTCCTCAAACTCCGGCGTGTGGTCGCGCAGGTATTTGTAGCCCTCGTAGGAAAAGACTGTGTAGTCACTTTCGAACGAGGTGAGGCTCATGTTGCAGCAGTCTTCTTTGTCCCCCAGGCGCACCAGTGACTTGGGGTCCACGACAGGCAGATTCTTGAGCAGCACGGCGTGTACGAGGGTGAAGATTGCGGTGTTCGCCCCAATGCCCAGAGCCAGCGTCAGCACCGCGGTCATCGTAAAACCCGGGGTCTTGCGCAACTGGCGCAGCGAATAACGGGCGTCCCCGATCAGATTCGCAATCATCGTGACTCCGTTCGTCGTGCCTTCCTACGGCTCCCTAGTCTGGAAAGCACGCAGGTGACCAAAGGGTGGAGTCGCATCTATGCTGCGTTTCTTCAACTTACAAACATTCGGGGCACGAACTGTCCACAAACCCTGTTCGATGTCCATCGCCGGACACTTCTCGAAAACAAGCCGAGGCTAGGAACGGAAATGTCCTCCGTTACGACGCACGTGCACAGCTAAAAACCTGGGTCCCCCATCTCGCGAAAAACGAGCGAGATGTGGGCACTTCCGTCCTGCTGAGGGCACATGCGGAGTGGCTGTGACGGGGTGCCGGCAGGGGGAGTGTGGGCGCAGGTTGGCTCAGATAGAAGGCGATGTCCTTGGCGGCCTTGGTTTCCACGTCGGGCTTCTGCAAGAAACCGAGGTCGCGGAACCAGTCGATGAAGCGGAATTGCCAGGTGCCAAAGGGTATTCCGTTGCGGTCGGTCAGACCGCCGGTCATGTGGCTGCCGTCGCGCAGCAGGTCGCCGGGGTGGCGGCCATTGGCATAAATGTGCATCTCGAGGTTGGGCACGCGGAGGGCCAGCATGGCGGCAAAGTATTCGTCGGCCCAGATGGCATGCACCTGGTCATCGGAGCCGGCAGAGGCAATGAACGAGGGAGGCACGTTACGCGGGATCGGCGGGGCAACGCGATTGCGGGCGAAGGGGGTGGGACCGGGATAGATGACGCCCACAAAGTCAGGGCGCGAAGAGATGCCTGCCAGAGGATCTGCCGGATCGCTGTTCTTCTTGTCAAAGTCGTCGTAGAGCACTGCCGCGGCGGTGGCCAATTCCGCGCCCGCGGAAAAGCCCATGATGCCGATCTTGTGGGGATCGATATTCCATTCCTTGGCGTGCGCACGCACCAGGCGAATGGACTGCTGGGCGTCGTAGACCTCATCGGTCCGGGGATTGTAGCCGTCGCGGCGCAAGCGACTGCGCAGGATGATGGTGTTGACGCCGTAGTTATAGAAGAAGGGAACGAAATCCGCACCCTCCGAGCCCACGTTCAATGTATTGTGACCGCCACCCGGCACCAGGATCACGGCAGCGCCGGTATTCAGTCCGCGGTCAACGGTGTGCACTTCGATCGATGGGTTGTGTATGTTGACGATGCTGTTGATTCGCCCCGGCACGGATTGGCTCATGTTGTACTGCTCCGCCTCGCGCACGCGGTCCTTATTAAGGAAGGGGGAGCTGGGCGGATAAAGCGTGACCACGACTCCGCCGGGAAGGATAGGCTGCGGAGCATAAGGAGCATCCGTGGATGGCCCTGGCTGGGGCACTCCCAAAGGAGCAGGCAGCGCCGGAGTGTTTTGTGCGAGGCAAACCGCCTAGAAGCGGTAAGAACGCAGGGAACAGCCAAACCATTTTCTTCATTGTTATTGTTCTCACCCGCTCACTTGGCGGGGAATAGAGGCGGCGGAATCGGACAAAATATGGATGGTGTGCAGCCAGATCTCCACACTCTGCGGCCACGTGGTCACGGGGAGGGCGGTCCGGCGCAGGCCGTAACCATGGCCACCCTGGGCATAAATGTGCAGCTCCGCCGGGACCTTGGCATTCTTCAGGGCAAGGAAATAGACAACGGCGTTTTCTACATGGACTGGATCGTCCTCAGCTTGCACCAGGAACGTCGGCGGAGTTTGATCGGTGGGATGAATGTCGGGATTCGGCGCGTAGTTCTGGTCCGCGAGGGCAAGATAGCCGGGATAGACGATGACGGCAAAGTCGGGGCGGCAACTGAGCTTGTCTGCCGCGTCCAGCGGATCGTAAAGCCTTTGGTCGAAGTGAGTGCTCAAGGCGGCGGCAAGATGCGCGCCGGCGGAGAAGCCCAGGACTCCAATGCGGTTCGGATCAATGTGCCACTCGGCGGCGTGGGCGCGTACGATGCCGAAGGCGCGCTGAGCATCTTGTAGCGGCGCCGAAGACTTGGGATATGGGCCCGGCTCGGGCACACGGTACTTAACCAGAATGCAGCTGATGCCGGCCGAATTGAGCCAGTCGCATACTTCGGTTCCTTCGAGGTCAATGGCCAGGATGCGGTAACCACCCCCGGGAAATACAACCACGGCAGCGCCGGTGTTTGTTCCCTTGGGCGTGTAGAGCGTAAGCGTGGGATTGGAAACATTGCCGATACGGATGACCGGCTTCCCGCCGGGGCTACCATCTTTGGCAGTCGTCATGTCGCCTTCCGGCCCCGGAGCCGGCTGGGCGCCTGGCGCTCCGTTGGGCCATAGAGGCATGGTCAGATGATCGGGAGAGGGTGGCCACGCGGGTGTTTGTGCGAAGAGAGCGGTGGAGGCTGCCGCCAGTGCGGCGATGATCAGGAGACGCTTGCGCATGAAAAGGACCTTTCGAACCCGGATCTCCCGTACGCTGCACGGGGGTGTGCTTTCATTAAGGAAAGCCGCTTGATGTGCGCCGAAGTCACAAACTGCACGGGAGATCCGGGCAGACCGCAGCCATGATCGCAGCCGCAAGGGGTGCGGTGCAAGGTGCATCCCGTGAGGCCAGAAGACTTAGTCGCGGAACTTTGGTTAGCGGTATAATCCGCCCACCATGCCGTTAGCCGCAGGCACGAAGCTGGATGGCTATGAAATTCTCGAGCCTCCTGGGTGCGGGCGGAATGGGCGAGGTCTATCGCGCCCGCGATCCGGCCCTGAAGCGTGAGGTAGCGATCAAGGTCCTGCCAACCTTCGTCACGCAAGACGCTGACAGGCTGAGACGCTTTGAGCAGGAGGCGCAGACGGCCGCGGCTCTTAACCATCCCAACATCCTTGCGGTGCATCGGTTTGGCGTCTTTGAAGGCGTTCCGTATCTAGTTTCTGAGTTGCTGGAAGGCAGCACGCTCCGCCAGGTGTTGCAACGCGGGACCGCTGCCGGTTCGCAAATCGATCGACTACGCGGTCCAGATCGCTCATGGACTGGCTGCGGCCCACGAACAGGGAATCGTTCATCGCGACCTGAAGCCGGAGAATCTTTCCGTCACCAAAGACGGCCGAATCAAGATTCTGGACTTCGGGCTCGCGAAGTTAATGCAGCCCCAGCCAGACGCCGGACGGCAACCCGCCGACCATGAGCCTGAATACTGATGCCGGCATGGTCATGGGGACCCCCGGATACATGTCTCCGGAGCAGGTGCGCGGCAGAGCCGTCGACCATCGGACCGACATCTTCGCCTTCGGCGCCATTCTCTATGAGATGCTGACCGGCATACGGGCATTCCATCGGGCCACCTCAGCGGAGACGATGACCGCCACCCTGAACGATGAGCCGCCCGCGATTTCGCAGCTGGTGCAGAACATCCCTCCAGGCCTGCAGCGCGTGGTGCATCGCTGCCTGGAGAAGAACCCTGAACAGCGTTTTCACTCCGCATCGGATCTGGCATTTGCACTCGAAGCCTTGTCGGATTCGGGTAGCGCCCCGGCGGTTGCCGCGGGCGGAGCGCCGGGTCAACGCCGGCGAGGTAGAGTACTTGTCTGGTCTCTTGGCGTGGTCGCGGTTCTGATGCTTGCGGCCGCCGCATACCTCGTGATGGCAAGCCGGAATAGTGTTCCCGCGCTGCGAGTCTCGCAGTACACCCAGATCACTCACGATGGCTATGCGAAGCAACTTAAGGGAACCGATGGGAGCAGGCTCTACTTCGATCAGGATCAGCCACAACCCATCGGCCAGGTTGCAATTTCAGGCGGAGAGATCGCGCCGGTCCCGGTTGCGGTGCCTGATCCGCGACTGGTGGACGTTTCCCCGGATGGATCCAGTTTTCTGGTCGCGTCCTTCCAGGGAGGGCTGAAGAAAGCCTACCCTCTGTGGAGTGTTCGGATTCTCGGTGGTTCGGCCCGCCACTTAGCGGACGTGGTGGATGCAGCCTGGAGTCCCGACGGAAACACCGTTGCTTACTCAACCGGGGAAGGCGATATCCACCTCATCCAGAGCGATGGCGCGGAGGATCGGAGGTTGGCCTCGATTGGAAGCCTGCTTACTTCGCTCTGTTGGTCGCCCGACGGCAAGACCATCCGGTTTACGAAGGACCAGGCCCTCTGGGAAGTGTCTTCCAGCGGGTCCAATCTTCACCGGGTACTTCCCGCTTGGACGGCTGGCCAGGACAACGGACATTGGGCTCAGGATGGGAGATTCTTCTTCGTGTCCAGCGGCCAGATATGGGCAATGGATGAGCGCCACATGTTCTTTCGGCGATCACCCGATCAACCCCTCCCCGTGACGTCTGGTCCTATCCACTGGATTTCGCCCATTCCTGGCAAGGACGGCAAGACTATCTTTGCATCAGGTGTCACTCCCCGTGGAGAACTGATTCGCTTCGACACGCAGTCCCGGCAGTTCCAGCCCTTCCTTGCAGGCATTTCCGCCGATTCTGTGTCCTTCTCGAGGGACGGTAAGTCTGTGGCCTATGTTTCCTATCCCGACGGCATCCTGTGGAGGGCCAACGGAGATGGAAGCTCACGCATGCAACTCACCGACGGTACGTTTTACCCGAGATTGCCCATTTGGTCGCCTGACGACACGCAAATCCTATTCATGACGTCGCCCCCGCACGGTGGTACTACGAGAGCGTACATGGTGTCATCCCAGGGCGGCACTCCGCGGCTACTTCTCCCTGGCGAAGTTGGACCGGAGACGGATCCGAACTGGTCGCCCGACGGACGGAAGATTGTCTTTTCGACGAGCAGAGAGGCAGGCGACGATCCAAAGAGCGTCATCCGCATTCTCGAACTTGACGGCAATCATGTCACCACGCTCCCCGGATCTGTTGGCATGTTCTCGCCACGATGGTCACCGGATGGCCATTCCATCGTTACCCTGAACCCAAAATCAATCGGCATGAATATCTTCGACGTCAGGACGCAGCGGTGGTCGACACCATACAAAGGACCCGCGGGTTTTCCAAGGTGGTCGAGAGATAACCACTCGATTTACTTTTTGGGGCTTCCTTATAATCCGGGTATGTTTCGCATTCCGGTCGCTGGTGGAGATGCAGAGCGCATCACCGATCTGAAGGGTGTTCACTATACGGGATACTACGCCGTATGGTTTGGGCTGGACCCCACTGACGCACCGTTGTTGCTTCGCGATATAGGAACGAGTGATATTTACGCCCTCAGGCTGGAACAGAAATAATTGTGTCGCAGTTCCTAGAAGTCTTCATCAGGACTGTTCCCGTCGTCCGGTCACTACATACCAAGGCTCTGTGGAGGCATGATGCTCTGCCGCGTCATAGACGTCAGCCAGATCGCCCATTGTTACATCCGAAAATCCTGCCGCTCGTACCAGGCTGGCGACCGGCTCTACGCGCTTCCAGTGCATTGCCGGCAATGACTCGCGTGTCCGACCTGTGTAGTGTTGCTTGAAAAGGCCGAAATCCTCCTCTGGCCTTGACTCCGCGAACCAGAATCCATCGATCACGACCACGCGACCGTTTGGCCGCAAGAGCCGAAGCCAATTGGCGAGGGCGACCTCAGGCTGGCGGAGTGTCCACAGGAAATGCCGGCAGATAATGACGTCCAGGGTCGCTTCTTCGAATGGTGGCGCCACTGCATCCCCGGTCTGAAAGCTGGCTTTCAGTCCGCGTTGTTCCGCGTGCACGCGAGCCTCGCCAAGCATCGCCGTCGAAAGGTCGAGACCGATGGCATGGTGCCCCAACTGGCTTGCGATCAGAGCTACGAAGCCTGTGCCTGTCCCTATGTCGAGCACATCAGCCGGTGGTGGCGGCAAAAGTCTTTCGATCGCCTGGACCCACGCGCGGTATTCGGCGCTTTCCAGGCTGGGGACGTTGCTTGGGTCCTTTTGATAGAAGGGCGCGACGGTATTCCAGAAAGTGGTGATGTTTTCCTGCACATTGCTATCGTTTGTTTGGATAGAGGGAATGGTCCTTTTTGAAGTCATTAGGCTCATTCTCACTACACTCAAGTTCGTAGTCTTGTAAAAATGGGAATTCGCGAGTGACCCACGCTTTTGGGGAAGACCCGGCGAGGGCATCCCACTCGCGTGTTAAGTGCGCCTGGTCATAGTAGCCACACGAGAGCGCGACGTGCGCCAGCCCCAGCCGGCTATCCGCGATGAGGCGGCATGCGTGCTCGAACCGGAATAATCGAGCGGCCAATTTCGGCGAAACGCCGATCTCGTCCCGGAAATGCTGACTGAAATGCCTGCGGCTATAACCGATTTCATCCGCGAGCTGTTGCACCGGCACTGACCCGTGGCTTTTCGCCAATCGTTCCCATGACCAGGAGATTTCGGGCCGCGGGATAGCTGGATTGAGTTTCAACGCAAACGCCCGGTCCATGATGGCGAAGCGTTGGCTCCAGGTAATTGCGTCACGAAGTGTCTCAACGAGAGCTTCGGCTCGGTTCCCCCAAATATCGGTGAGATTGAGAACGAGCGATGATATGTCGTGGCTTGCAACGCCCAGAATCGCTTTAACGCCGAGTGGCTTGATAAATACGTGCAACCCAAGGGCCTTATCATTTTGGCGCACGATCGCGGGGCGATCCTGAAGACCACTCACGAATGCGGTTAACACCAACGCACTTTGCGTGCTGTTGGGCGTTTGCAGCAGTTCGATCGGATAACCCAGGCTGATGATCAAATGCACGCCACTTGAGGGAAGGCCGAAATGAACACCGGAAGGCAATCCGGATATGCGAAAGCCGGCATATTTAGTGATGAAGGGGCGCAAGGCTGGAGTCGGTAGTCCCACCGCCGTATCTGCGATCAGACCGCTCATGGATAGCGTTTTTCCTCTAAGGATTTGCCTAAGCGCGCAGTGACGGACCCAGCAGGTCTTCAATGCGCACCGGGAGCTTGCGCACGCGCACTCCCGTCGCGTGGTAGACGGCGTTGGTGATAGCGGCCGCAATGCCTGCCAGGCCAATCTCTCCCACTCCGCGCGCGCCCAGAGGATTAATGATCTTGTCGGGGTAGTCGAGGAAGGTCACATCGATTTGCGGAGAGTCGGCATTGGTCGTCACGATGTAATCAGCAAGGTTGTTGTTGATGGGAGCGCCGAAGCGCGGGTCATAGACCGTTTCTTCGAAGAGGGCCATACCGACACCCATCACGACCGCACCCTCAATCTGGTTGCGGGCGGGTTTGGGATTGATGATGTGGCCGGCGTCAATCACAGTCACCACCCGAGAGACACGAAGGCGAGCGGTCTCAGGCTGCCACGTCACCTCTGCGAACTGTGCCCCGAAGGAGTGCTTGGAGTGCTTGCTGTTTGGATCGCCAAGGGTGCCCTCGGACTTTCCCTGGCCCGAGGCGGCACGGATGTTGCCGGCAGTAAGGATCTGCTCGTACCTCACCCCGGTGTCAGGGGATTTGTCTTTGAGATGGACGCGGCCGTTGGTGAAAGCCATCAGCTCGGGTTTTTGCCCGGCTAGTCCCGGTTCTTTGCTTTGACTGGCGATCACAAAAATAAGCTGTTGCGCTTTCTCAATCGCATCGACGACAGCAGGGATAACCGATGCGGTAGCCCAGGAGCCGCCGGAGATAGGCCCGGGCGGGAGAGCAGAGTCACCCAGGACAACCTCGATCTGATCGTTGGGAATACCGGTCCTCTGGGAAACGATTTGCGAAAGGACGGTGTACGTGCCGGTGCCAATATCCTGAGTGGCACAGGAGACGCGAGCGGTTCCATCGTCATGCAGGTCCACGGTGGCTTCAGTGGCCTGGCGCTCGGCAATCCAGGAGCAGCCGGCGACACCCCAACCCAGAATCAAGCCATCCTTCTTCATCGAGCCGACCTGCGGTGTGCGCTGCGACCAGCCGAATTTTTCTGCGCCGACGTTGAGACACTCGATGAAGTGACGAGAAGAGAAGGGTAGGTTCTTGCCCTCGTCGATTTGAGGCTCATTCAGGAGGCGGAGCTTGATCGGATCGATGTTGAGCTTGATGGCCAGCTCATCCATCGCCGACTCGAGGGCGAACAGGCCAGGCACGGCGCCAGGGCCGCGCATGGAGGTTGGGGTGCCGACGTTGCGGCGGACCAGGCCAGAGGTCGCGCGAAGATTGGGCGTGCTGTAGCTGTAGCTGGTGGCCTCACTGCAACCCTCGGAGTAGTCGTCGAGGATCGAGGTGTGATTGAGCGAGTCGTGCATGAGGGAGACAAGTTTGCCGTCGGGCGCGGCGCCGAGACGGATTCGCTGCTGGGTCGGCGGGCGATGGCCCACGGTCTGAAACATCATGTCGCGGGTCACCACCAGCTTGACCGGGCGGTTCAGGTTGCGGGCCGCAGAGGCGGCGATCAGGCAGTGTGTCCAAGGCCAAAGCTTGCCTCCGAAACCGGAGCCAAGAAAGCGGGAGATGACGCGGACATTTTCTGGTGGCACCCCGAGCATCTGGGCTAACACATCGCGATGGTTAACGATCGCCTGCGTGGTTTCGTAGAGGGTAAAGTTTTGTCCATCCCAGGTGGCGACACTGGCGTGCAGCTCGATCGGGTTGTGGGTCTCGGTCGGGGTGGCATAGATTTCGTCCAGCTTGACGGGAGCGGATTCAAAGGCCTGGTCTGGATTACCGCGATGGCTGTCGACGGTGGGCTTGTCATCCGTTTCGAGGTGATCGCGCACGTCAGGTTTTTCTGCCTTGTAGGTCACCTTGACGGCATTGGCGGCGGCGACAGCCTGTTCGTAGGTGAGTGCCACCACCGCGGCGACGTATTGTCCGTAGTAGCGGATGATGTCGTCATCGAATGGCGGACGGCGCTCGTCGAGATACCCCGACAAGCCATCAGGGGATGGCACAGATCGGAAGAGCTTGCCCAGGTTCTGACGCGTATACACGGCCTTGACTCCCGGCATAGCTTTGGCGCCGCTGGTGTCGATGGATGTGACGGCGCCTTTGGCGATCGTGGCGCACACAGGCACGGCGTAAAGCATGCCTGGCAGATTGTGGTCCGACGTATACATGGCGACGCCGCTGACTTTGAGCGGACCATCGACGCGGGGCAACCCGGCGTTGGTTCGGGGAGGAAGGTTGAGTGTCGATGCCATGAGTCTTTCTCCTCTGCTGGTCTTACGCCGGTTGGGTTGCGAGGGTGAGAGCGTGGGTGATGCAGCGCTTGGCGAGTTCGACCTTAAATCCGTTTTCGCTTTGCGGCTGCGCACCGTGCAGAGCCGCCTCTGCCGCCTGGCGGAATGTTTTCTCGTCTACGGCTTTGCCATGCAACGCCCTCTCCGCCTCGAGGGAGCGCCAGGGCTTGGTGGCTACGCCTCCCAGGGCGACGCGAACAAAGACCAGCTTACCGCCGCTGACCTCGGCCACGATCGCTGCCGAGGAAAGGGCAAATTCGTAAGAGGCGCGGTCGCGTAGTTTCAGGTAGACCTGTTTGCTATTGGGCTTCGGCGCGGGGAGAGTGACGAAGGTGATGAGGTCGCCCGGCTCAAGCACGTTTTCCCGCTGCGGCGTGTTGCCGGGAACAAGGAAGAACTCGCCGATGGGTACATCGCGCTCGCCCTTCGAGCCCTGGATGTGAATGGTCGCTTCGAGAGCAGTGAGGGCGACGTTCATGTCGGAGGGGTTGGTCGCGATGCAGTCTTTGCTGGTGCCCAGGATGGCAAGGGTGCGGTTGTCGCCTTCGATGGCGGAGCAACCGGAGCCGGGCTCGCGCTTATTGCAGGCCATGGCATCGTTGCGGAAATACATGCAGCGTGTACGTTGCAGAAGATTGCCGCCCGTGGTCGCCATGTTGCGAAGCTGCGCGGAAGCCCCGGCGAGCAGGGCTTGGGAGAGAACAGAGTAGTCGCTTGAGACTGCGGGATGATGAGCCAGATCGGAGTTGCGCACCAGGGCGCCGATTTTCAGGCGGCCGTCGGGAAGCTTCTCGACCTTGTCGAGCGGCAGGCGATTGATGTCTACGACCTGGGTGGGACGCTCGACATTCAGCTTCATGAGATCGAGCAAGGTTGTTCCCCCGGCGATAAACCGGACCTGCGCGCCCTGTTGCGCGGTGCTGGATTGGGCCGCGGCCTGAATGGCTTGCGGTATACCGGCAGCCTGGGTGTACTTGAACATTTCCATGACGCGATCTCCTATGCCTGCTGGCGAACGTCTTGTATGGCCGCGACGATGTTGGGGTAGGCTCCGCAGCGGCAGATGTTGCCGCTCATCAGCTCCTTGACGTCGGCGTCGGAGGGGCCGCACTTCTCCTTAAGCAGGGCCACAGCGGACATAATCTGGCCGGAGGTACAGTAACCGCATTGGTAGCCGTCGTGCTTGACGAAGGATGCCTGCATGGGGTGCAGGTTGCCAGGCTGGCCGAGTCCTTCGATGGTGGTGATCTCGTCTCCCTGGTGCATGGCTGCCAGGGTCAGGCAGGAGTTGATGCGCCGGCCGTTCACGTGCACAGTGCAGGCTCCGCACTGGCCGTGATCGCAGCCTTTCTTGGTGCCGGTGAGGCTGATGGTCTCGCGCAGGCAGTCGAGGAGCGTGGTGCGCGGATCAATTTGGAGGTCAAGCTGCTTGCCGTTGATACGCAGACTGACAGGGATTGCGCCCTCGATTGTTTCGGCAGCGGTATCAGTAGCCGTTGGCGCCATGGGCGGCGCAGTTTGTGCCCCCGCTACGATAGGGACGGCGGTCGCAGCGACGCCGACGGCGCCGAGCGAGGAGAGGAATGAGCGGCGGCTAACGCGGCCGGTTAAGGAATCTTGCGTCTGCCCAAGGTGTTGTCTCTTCTTCTCGCTAGTCATGCGGTCTCCACCTGCTCTAAGAGAGCCGTTTTCATGATAACGTTCTCCGACTGAACTTTGCTTGTGCCGTACATCGCAGCCAAAGTAGTGTGATGCTACAAACAAACATGCGCATTCCCCTTCACCGGCGAATTTCCGCCTTATGCTGCCTGACCGTGCTCACGCTGATTGCGACGTCTGCCAAGGCGGCGACTTCATCCCTAGGTATATTTCAGGATCATGCGGACGTGGGGACCGTTTTGCACCCAGGATCCGTCGAATACGACCCAGCCCAGCAGACCTACACAATCAGCGGCAGCGGCGCAAACATGTGGTTCGGGGAGGATGACTTTCGACTATCTCTGGACCAAGGTCTCCGGGGATGTGTCGCTCACCGCGGATATCGCCTTCGTTGGCGCCACCGGCAACAATCATCGAAAAGCGGTGCTGATGATCCGGCAAAGCCTGGAGCCAAACTCGCCCGCCGTGGACCTGGCTTGGCACGGAGACGGCCTCACCTCGCTGCAATACCGGGATGCACCGGGCGCCAACACGCACGAGGTGGAGTCAAATATCTCTGCACCGCGAACGGTGCGCATAGAAAAGCGGGGCGACTATTTCTACGCCTTCGTCTCCGGAAGCGACGGTAAGTTGCAGGTCAGCGGGGCCTCCACGAAACTGGCGCTGACGGGACCGTTCTATATCGGCATCGGGGTTTGCGCGCACGATAAGGACGTGGTCGAGAAGGCGGTCTTTTCCAATGTGAAGCTGGTTTCGCTTCCGCCGGCGACGGGGAAGCCAGTCCTGTATAGCGCGCTCGAGACAATCACAGTAGCCTCGACCGACCGCCGCGTAGCCTACGTGGCGCCTGTCCACTTTGAAGCCCCGAACTGGTCGCGCGACGGCTCGTTCTTTCTCTTCAACAGCGAGGGCAAGCTACATCGCTTGGCGCTGAACGGAAACGAATCGGCCGTCATCAATACCGATCCGCAGAACCAGTGCAACAACGATCACGGCTTTTCGCCCGACGGCCAATCGATGGCGATCAGTTGCCAGTCAGAAAGCACTCACGGGTCGTCCATCTACGTTGTGCCGATTGGTGGTGGAACGCCCCGGCCGATCACGCAGTATTCGCCCGTCTTACTGGCATGGATGGTCGCCCGACGGGAAGACGCTGGCCTTCGCCGGCCAGCGCAATGGCGACTTCGATATCTACACCATTCCCGCGACCGGCGGCCAGGAGACCAGGCTGACCACCGCCAAGGGACTGGACGATGGCCCGGAGTACAGCCCGGACGGAGCGTACATTTACTTCAACTCAGAACGCACTGGGTTGATGCAGATATGGCGGATGAAGGCAGATGGAAGCGGGCAGGAACAGGTGTTATTCGATGAAACCAACGACTGGTTCCCGCACGTCTCTCCTGATGGGAAGTGGATGGTCTTTCTTTCTTATGAAAAGGACGTGAGCGGCCATCCGGCGCAAAAGGACGTGAAACTCAACCTGATGTCGATGGACGATAAGAAGGTTCACGTGCTGGCCAAGCTTTTTGGCGGCCAGGGAACCATTAACGTTCCCTCGTGGTCACCCGACAGCAAGAAGCTCGCTTTCGTGAGCTATGAGTTGTTGCCGGAAGATAGCGTGAACGCAAAATAGGAGGCAATCTTCGTGGTTCTGAGACGTACCCTGGTCTTCACCGCAGCCCTTGTGCTTGCAGCCGTGGGCTCCCACGCAGCCGATGTGCAGCAGCCCACCACCGAGTCGATCGACCTGAATGCGTACAACGCCATCCGCGAGGAGGGACTGCAGCGCTCGCACATTATGGATTACGCCGGAGGACTGATCGATGGCATCGGACCGCGGCTGACCGGTTCGCCCAACATGGCCAAGGCGAACGCGTGGACGCGGGACCAGCTCACGAAGATGGGCTGCGTCAATGCGCACCTGGAAGACTGGGGCGAGTTTGGCATGGGCTGGCAGCAGCTCAACACCTGGGTTCGTATGACAGAACCGGATACGGCTGTCTTTATGGCCCAAGCCACTCCGTGGTCGCCCTCCACCAACGGGCCCGTGACCGCGCAGGCCGTCTCGGTCGTGGTCAACGAGTCGGGCGACATGGCCAAATACAAGGGAAAACTTTCGGGCAAGATTGTCTTGCTCGGCGCAATGCGCGATGTACCGGTACCCGATAAGCCCTTCTTTGAACGCTACAGCGACAAGGACCTCAAGGAACTCGAGTCGCTTCCAGTGGAAAGCGAGCAAGCGGATACGCAGGCGCGCATCGAACGCTCGGCCAAACGCAACAAGCTTATGAGTGAGCTGGTTCCCTTCCTGGCCGAGGAGAAGGTCGTCGCCGTGATTGTACCCAGCCGCGACGGACAGAACGGCGGAGGCACCGGGATCATCTTCGACGACAACGGCGCCGCTCTCGGACGCACGCCTTACCACAGAGATACGGCAGTCCCATTTCCCGTGGTGGTCACCCAGATTGAGAGCTACGGCCGGGTGTTTCGTTTGCTCGCGAACCATGTTCCGGTTTCGCTGGAGATGGACGTGGAAACCAAGTTCACTGGAGACCACGAGCATGGTTTCGACACGGTCGCGGAAATTCCGGGAACCGATCCTGCGCTCAAGGACGAGGTGGTGATGGTCGGCGGCCATCTGGATAGCTGGATCTCCGGTACCGGCGCTACGGATAACGGGGCAGGCTCGATCGTTGCTATGGAGGTGATGCGCATTCTGAATGCGCTCAAGGTTAAGCCGCGGCGGACCATCCGTATCGCTTTGTGGACTGGCGAAGAGGGAGGACTGTTCGGCAGCCGGGGATATGTGACCCAACATTTCGGCAGCTTCCCCCGCTCCACGGCTCCGGATCAGATGCTGCTCTCGGAATACTCGCGGAAACCGGCGGGGCCGCTCACGCTGAAACCCGAGCAAAAACTTGTCTCCGCTTATTTCAACGTGGACAACGGAACGGGCAGGATTCGCGGCATCTACACGCAGGGCAACGCCGCGGTGGATTCTATCTTTGCGCAATGGATGGTTCCGTTGAAGGATTTGGGGGTTACCACGATCAGCAACCGGGACACGGGCGGCACAGACCATCTATCGTTTGATGCGGTCGGCATCCCTGGTTTCCAGTTCATTCAGGATCCGATGGACTACGGGACACGCACCCACCATTCCAATATGGACACCTATGAGCGTTTGCAGCCCGCGGATCTGAAGCAGATGGCTGTGGTGGAAGCCATCTTCGTTTATAACGCCGCCATGCGGGAACAGATGATCCCACGCAAGCCTTTGCCTCATCCTGAACTGATGGAGGAGCAGGCAAAGCCGCTCACGGACTTGTACCCTACGGCTGTTAGTCCGGAGTAAGGCGGGGCACCGAGCATTGGTTTGGGGGTTACGTGGAACCGCAGGTCCCTCCACTGCGCTGCGCTCCGGTCGGGATGACAATTCATTTGAGGGAAATAGCCTTTGGCTCCGGTTAACGGAGTAGCAGTCGATAGCGCAACAAAATTGTCATCCCGACCGGAGCGTTCCCGGATTTCCTGTACGCAGCATTAGCCAACGGTCACGCGTGCGGCCTTCAGTGGGGAAGGCCGCATGAAGTTTGCTAACGCCACTAGACTCGACAGGAAATCCGGGGGAGCGTAGTGGAGGGACCTGCGGTTCCCCTTCAGGTTCACTTACTGCGATGAGTGCGCTGGCCAGTTATAGGTGGTAATCAGTTTTCCTTCATCGCTGACCAGCAGGAGAGCTGCGCGGCCATTTTCAAGCTGGCCGGAGAAGTCCTTGCCGCTGCGCACATCGTGAAAAGAGATCGCCTTCTGGTTCGATTCGGACGTTAGTACATAAAGGGTGGCCTTGGGCAGGCGGGTTGGACAGATCAACATGCCCGCATCGGTCACGGTCGTGGTGTAGGTTGGCGAAACATTAGCCGCCTTCATTGCATAGCGATAAATATCTCCCACGGCCTTCAAATTCTGGTTGAGCTCGATGGGTAGAGCGGCGAAGAGGATCCTTCCCTTCCCCAGAGGCCGCTCAGCCCAATCCTTGTCTCCGGACATCTGTGCGCGGCTCAGAATCGTGGTCTTGTTGCCCGCGAAAGTAAGTTCCTCTTCGCCCCCAGGCCACTTGAATGTGTTGCTACGCAGAGTAAGTGGAGCATCTACGTAGGCCAATCCGACCTGGTCCTGCCTGCCCGTGGGGTGAAAGTGTGCGTCTCCATCGAACGGCCCGGTCACGAGCAGTATGGCTCCCGCTTTCACTCGGTCTACGATTGCCTGCCAGGCACTTTCGGTCAGCGCAAACGATGAGGGCAGAATGATGAGCTTGGGCGATCCGAGGGATGCAATCTGGTACTCGCCTACTGCGTAAGCTTCTCCACGCGCATAGTAATAGAGCGCGCGGACGGCATTCTGCTGCGCCTCGATGGCCAGCGCATTGGAGACGGAGAGCTGCAAGGACTGAGGCAGGATGATCGCAATATCGGGCTTGATGAAGCCCGTGGCATAGGGCGCCGCACGCTCAGCGAACTCCCCCAATCTTTGCATCATGGGCTCCCATACCTTGGCCGAGCCATCGCTGCGTTGCATGCCGAAGTCGACCTCGCGGGCCCAATCCCACTGCATGGCTCCAGAACTACCGGCAGCGAAACCCAAGGCCCACTTGCGCTCGGTGAGCGGCAGCCCGGTGAGCTCGTCGTAGCGCCACGTTCCATCGGGAGCCCAGACTGGTTGATATCCAGTTTCACCGGTGATGTTCGGCATGCCCTGGCGCTTGGCCACGATTGAGTCCCATAACAAGGCGTCGTCTTGCCAATAGGTGTGATTGGTGGTGAAGGAAACACCCGCCAAACTGTAGAACTGATTCAAGCACGCGATTGGTGACGCCGCCTTCATCCTGCCCAACGTCGATGAGCTGGCTGCTGCCAGACTGGCGAATCACGGCGACCATGGACTGCACCCAGCGGCTGAACATGTCCTGCGCGAAGAGGTTGTAGTCGACGGCGCGCACCTGGCGGGGATTTCCGTGGCGCTCATAGGTCAGGTCCGCGACACTGGGCAGCGGGATGCTATCGAAGCTGCCGAGCTGTTCCGGCGTCTGCTGCCCATGCGTCTGCGAGGGCGCTCAGGTCCTTGTACTTCGTCTCGCAGCCACGCATGCCAGGCACTTACTTCCGACGCATCTCCGTTGGGTACGTTTCCTTTGAATATCTGCAAGGGATTGGAGAAACTCGGCTCATTGATAAGGTCCCAGCAGAGCCATGGGACTTTGGCAAATCTCTTCACCACGGCGCGCACGTAGGCCTGTTGCGCTTGCAAAGCATCTTCATCGATATAGGGGTTGTTCTGCGGAGCGTCGGCCGGTTGGGCAGTTGATCCGGAAGCGGGAGAAAAGGCGAAGAAGGTGAAGTTGACCGAGATGCCGTAGCGATGGGCACAGATGAGAAAAGCCTCCAGGTTGCGTAGGAAGCGTTCGTTCGGCTCGCCCGTTGCAGGCTCGATGAATTTGGCATTCTTCATCCATACGCCGGTACGGACAAAGGTCACACCGTGCGCGGCCATCTCCTTAAAATCCTTCTCCCACACGGAAGCATTGCGCGGGCCGGAGAAATCCCAGCCATTCTCTTCGGTGGTGAAGTAATTGGTGCCTACAGGAAAGAAAGGCTTTCCACCGCGAGTGAGGAAATCGCCATTGACTCCCAAGGCTTCGCCTTGGTCCAGCCCACTGCGGTCCGCGACCCAGAAACCATTTTCGTAGAACTCACGAAAACTTCCCTGCTGACGATAGGTGGCGCGGACCGTGTAGAACCCTGCAGGAAGCGGCGCATGAAAGGTCGCCGGGAGATCGGCGACCTGGCCGTTCTCAACCGTCAAGGTAGCGCCGGCGACGACCTTATCCGCGGATAAGAGCTCCACACCTATATCGCCCTTTGCAGGGGAGGGCTGGAGCAGATGCACCGTAATCTGAGGAGGCTCGTTCGGCCTGAGAACAGAGTAAAGCGTCTCCACCGAGAGGCTGGTGGATCCCTGGCGCGCGTAAGCGGCAGACTGGCGAATAAGAGCCATGCCATCCTGACTCTCCCAGTAGCCGGCTGCCGGCTGAAAGTCGAGGCAGACGATGCGGCTCCCGGCCATCGCCGCACCGGGTGGGTGGTCGATAACGATTACGGGGGCTGCTACCAGCAGTCCGGTGACGTCGACCATGTAGCCAAGCCCGTTGAGATGACCCTCCACGGTGAAGAACTTCTCTGCCTGCACCTTGGGAGTTGTGCCGAAGGAGTAACCCGGCTTCCAGGCATAAGTGAGCGTCCCGCGGTACGGGCACTTCGTAGGTGTGGCGCAAATCCAGCACGCGGGCGTAGGTATCCTGCGGACGGCCCTGGACGAAAGTTCCGTCAGCCTGCGTGACTGGTACGCGCAATGGCTGCCCGCCGAGGACGAGAAGATTTCCGCCGTGCTGCAGATACGTTTCGATCGCCTTCCAGGCATCGGTGGGAACAGCAGAGCCGTAAGGAAGCACCAGGAGCTCGGTGTGGGCGAGGGCTCCGGGGGCTTGCAATGCCTTCAAGTCCAAAAAGGCGAGGTGCGGATCATTGAGCGCGGCGGAAAGGGTGGAGCGATCCAACGGCTGACTAGAGACGGTTGGGAATCCCGGCTGCCAGAAGACGGTTACCTGCGCCACAAGCGGAGAAGAGAGGAGTAAGAGGAAGACGGTGACGCGAAGGAGTGTGCGCATGGGGATGCTTGGTCATTCATAGGTGCGTCCGCGCTGAAATTGTACATCCGGACTGCGCGCCAAATGCACTTTGGTGCGGTGGAAGCAAAAGATGATTAAATACGTGCGTGCACTCAAGAAGGTCCGAAAGGCGTATCACATGTCTTCCATCTCCCGTCGCAAGATGCTTAAAAGCACAATCGCTGGCACGGCACTAGCCTCCAGCGCCTCTATTTCCTGGGCTCAGGAGAAGGCCGCGGCTCCCGCCGAAGGTCCGACTCCAAGGAAGGGCAACATCCGGCAGTCTGTCAGCCGCTGGTGCTATCCGAAGATGAGCCTGGACGAATTGTGCGCCTATGGGGCGCAGATCGGATTGAAGGGAGTCGACCTTCTGGAACCGGCGGATTTTGAGACACCCAAGAAGTATGGACTGATCTGTACCATGGGCTACGTCGAGGCGGGAACGATTCCTGATGCCCTCAATGTAGTTGCCAATCACGACAAGATCGAGGCAGGACTGCGTAAGAACGTCCCACTGGCGGCAAAGGCGGGCGTACCCAATGTCATTACCTTTTCGGGAAATCGCCGCGGAATGTCCGATGAAGAGGGCGCCAAAAATGTGATCCTGGGATTGAACCGGGTGAAGAAAATTGCGGAAGACAATAACGTGGTCCTTTGCATGGAGCTTTTGAACAGCAAGGTCAACCATAAGGACTACATGGCGGACCATACCGCCTGGGGCGTGGCGGTGATGAAGGAAGTAAATTCCCCCCATGTGAAGCTGCTGTACGACATCTATCACATGCAGATCATGGAAGGCGATTTGATTGCCACCATTCAGGCGAACATTCAATGGCTTGGCCACTTCCACACCGGCGGTGTCCCGGGGCGCCACGAGCTGAACGATAAGCAGGAGGTGCAATGGGATGGCGTGATGCGCGGGATTGTGGAATCAGGCTATAAAGGATACGTGGCGCATGAGTTCGTCCCCACCGGCGATCCCCGCGCCTCCCTGCTGCAGGCCGTCGATCTCTGCGACGTCTAGTTACAATGGATTGACAATCAATTAAAGCGGTGCTGTATCATTCGCTCATATTGGGAGGTGTCTGTGCGCAAGTTAGCCCTTGGTCTCACCTTGTTGGTCGCTGGGGTCTGCATGGCCATACCGGCGAAGAGCGTTTACAACTTTACTTTGAAGTCCATCGATGGTCCGCCGGTCAGCCTGGGGAGTTACCGGGGTAAGGTTCTTCTGCTGGTGAACGTCGCCAGCAAATGCGGCTACACTCCGCAGTACGCCGGCCTGGAATCACTCTATAAAAAGTACAAGGACCGCGGTTTGGTGATCGTCGGCATTCCGGCCAATAACTTCGCGTCGCAGGAACCGGGCACCAATGCAGAGATCAAAACGTTCTGCCACAACAAGTACGACGTTACTTTTCCCATGATGGCCAAGGTCAGCGTGCTGGGCGAAGATAAGGCGCCGCTGTACACCTTTTTGACGGATAAGTCGGTGAACCCGCAAATTGGCGGCGACATCAAGTGGAACTTTACGAAGTTTCTGTTCGACCGCAACGGCAAGCCGGTGGAACGCTTCGAGCCGGCCGTCACTCCCGACTCGCCCCAGGTTACGGCTGCAATCGAAGCTGCGCTGGGGAAATAGTGTAGTGCGCTGTGTTTTGCGCATCTCCTGAGCATTTCCCAATCCGGTGTGGGGGCGCACTTAGCGCTCCCACGGTCTGAAGTGCCGGCGCGATTTACGCCGAATGCCTAATATCAGGCTAACGCATTTCAAGAGATTGCCTAACCCTGGCATCAAGGGCCGTTGAAGAACATAATCCGCGTCTTGCCACCAGGATATACAGACGATGTCTACTCCAATCGCTGTAGCGTGGCATCTCGGCCGCAGGCAGCGCCGGATAGACAAATTCAGCATAGATTGATCTATCGGGGTTCTTCAAGAGCGACTCCGCAAACACGTCATAGCTTACGATTACGTCAGGGCGCATTTCGCTGACGAAGCCGGTTGGAACTTCTCCCAAGTCGCCGGAACTTCTCTCATCGGGAACTCGCATAGGATGATACTTAATTGCCGACGGCGTCGCCAGGCCGACTGCATCAAGAATCTCGCCTTCAAAGCCCTCTCCCAAGCCGCCAATTTCAGAACTCATCAGTCTGGCAGTTGGACACGCCTGATAGATGGAGTGTCCGACAGACAGATACTCTATCGTCCGGATATCAAACTTGTCCGCGCCGTCAAACGAAGCATTATTAAGAGCGTAGGCTGCAAGTTCCCTCCCGGAGGTCATGGGGTTTATAAATGCTAGAAGGGCCACGATAGCAATATATCTTCTCCACCCTCTGCCTTCGAAGCCAGGTACGCTCAAGATAAGCCCTACCACGATGAGCGTGGATGCGAGAGGACGGTACCAAGGGAATATCAAGGTTTTCTTCCATATGTAGCATAGATCCAAGAGCGCGCCGGCCGAGACCATAACGCCTGGAACAATGAGCCTTCGCTGCATTTTGCTTGTGACAAGCGCTATCAGGGCGGCCAACAGCAGACAAGTGCGCGATACAGCAAGAGGTTTGTCGAATCCGAGCCCTAAGGATCCGGCTGTACGGGCGTAAGAGCCTACATACACGGCTGCCTTTGCTCTTAGTGTATTTGGAACTAAAGTTCCATATTGATAGAGGAGATACAAAGCTATCGCCGAAAAGACTATCGCTGCGATGACGGCAGGCGTGAGTTTGAGTCGCTTTGCGACAAGAGCAACACCGACCAGGACTACTAACACCGCGAAGTATTCGTAGCGAGTAAAGCCTGCAAGCACCAACAGGCTTAACCACCAAATGTTCCCGGTATCGAACAGGTAAATCGCGGCCAGGACAAGCCCGACTGCGAGGGTTGATTCCATTTGTTGGATGCTGCTTTGCAGCAGGATGAGGAAGACCGCCGCTGGCGGAACGAGAGATAGCAGGATCGCTCGAAGAGTGTCCAGATGTAAATTCCGGGAAATCATCAGGAAACTCATGGTACAAGCGAGGCCCATGCTAGCTGCCTCGAGTGCCAGGGCCGCTGGAAAACCATGAAAAAGCCACGCGCTCACGCCCAGCAGAAGTGTCCACACGGGCGAGGAAGTTACCATTACCCTTTCGCCTAGATTGAAGTATCCATGCCCAGTAGTCATGAGGTGTGTTGCTATGCGCAAATGGATATAGGAATCGTCGGCCGCTAAAATGCGAAGGCGGTAATCGATGGAGAGGCAGATCAGGGAAGATGCGACTAGTACGATCCACGGCACGACGCTGTTGTACTTACGGGCAGGACGCGGAATCAAACGATGCTGATAAGTCAGGGGACATAGTGATAACCTCGGGTCTCGAAGCCGTGCTCGGCGCGATCGTGTAGCGGAAAGGACTAAGCTCGTACCTTTCAGAAAAAACGAACCCCAGGGGCTAAAGCCCAAATTTTTGGTCAGAATGTACGGCCCGACTAAAGTCGTGCCCTGACACAAAACATGAGTTTTTTCGCAGCCTGTAAAGTCGTGCCCTGATGCAAAACCAACGGTTTCTCACGCAGACGCTATAGTGACGTGGTGCCGCGCTTGCTGTAGAGCAGCCCGATATCGCGCCAGGTCCGAGCCAACTTTTCGCGGATGTCCCACCTTTTCGCGCAGGATCTGCCTTTGCTCTGGATGGGCATATCGACGATCGGCCGAAAGTCAGGCAATGACTTGTGCGGATAGGCTTTCAGCCCTTCGACCCAACGCGCGTCCGCTGCATACTCCAGAATGTCCGGCCAACGCGCAATCTCTCTTCGCACGACCACATTGGCCGTATCGGTCACCTTGAGGCCGGGCGGATCATGGAAGAACAGCCTTCCACGTCGGAGGATGGGAAAGAGAGCCCAATGCGGACTGTCTCCGAGGTTCGCCGCTATATCCTCAAGTATTTTGTTGTCGGTTAAGTAATTGTCATCATCGAGCATCAGGCAATAATCCCCTGTAGCCAGTTCCCAGGCATTATGCCGGCAAGTATTGCCGTAGTTATGGTGAGGTACAGGGCATTTGATGACCGAGCGTTGGGGGTGATGAATCCCGGCTAACAAGGCGTGGTCGAGCTTGGCTCGATCGACCATGACGATGTGCTGCCAATCAGAATAGGACTGGCTGTCAACCGAGTTGCATGTCCTAACCAAGCTACTTCTCTGGAGCGTGGGGGTAATGATGGTAAATCTCATGATTCCGTTACCGAGCCAGATATCCATCGCTCGAACTGTTGGCGTGAACTACGGAAAGGCGTCCTTGCCGGGAGCGAGTGAGCAAGTTTAGATGACGACAGAACGTAGGATCTGGTTTTCTGTCAGGGGAACTTCGAGCATGAGTTTGGCTGGACAGTTGAACGGCGAAGACTCCAGGAACACGCCAGATCGTCGCGGGATGCGGGTCCCCGGACCCTGCGGTTTGTCGCGATTGCGACGCAAACCCGCGCCTGCATATACATGCTCAGTCGCGATGACATAGCGGTAGCGGCGCAGCGATTGGAGCGTTTTCAGAATCTGCGCGTTCGAGAGATGCTGAAGCACCTGCCGCAGCAAACAAAGATCGCCATGGGGCAGCTGGTCATCGATGATGTTGATGCAGCGGAACTCGACCCCTGGGGCGCCGAAGTGTTCCTGGTTGTAGCGAATGAGATCGGGCACCACATCAACGCCTACGTAATGAACCGCTGGACCTATGAATCGCGAACCCACAGCAAAGTCTCCGCAGCCAAGGTCCACCACGCGCCTTATGTTGTTGCCCGCGATGAAGTCACGGACCATCGCGCAGTAGGGACCGACCGCTTCCTCGCGGATGGATCCATCTCCGGAGCAAAAGGGCCGATCCTCAAAGGATCCCCAGGCGTGTGTGCTGTAGATGTCGGAAAAGGCTTCGCGAACAGATAGCCGCTTATAGTAGCTTGCTTTCTGCCATCTCTGCCAGCGGCTGCTAACTGCCCGGACGATCCGACTGGTTTCGAAACTGGACGTGGACATCGTGCGCTGCCTCTCAACCTCCCGATCAGGGTGGAATAGTTTTCGCTTTAAAGGGTCGCTACAACAGCCAAGTTATGGCGCTGCCGCATGCTCGGACGCAATTTGAAACCAGAATTCATCGACCTGGCGGTGCACGATCCGGGGATGGAATTTTGCTGCTTGCGCGTGTCCCTTCCTTACCTTCTCTATCGACAGCGCCGGATTCTCACTTAATGCAAAGATGGATTCAGCGATCGATCTTTCATCGAGTGGGTCAAAATATTGAACTGCTTCCCCACCGACTTCCGAAATGGAACTGCTGCGTGAGGCAATCACCGGGGTTCCCGACGCCATGCCCTCGAGCACTGGAATGCCAAAACCTTCCAACAGCGATGGGACCAGAACTGCTTTGGCGCGGCGGTAAAGCAGCTGGAGGGTAGCGGTCGAAACGAATGGTTCGAACGCTACCCTCTGGTTTAGCCGAAGCTCCTGCACCATTGCAGGGAACGCCTCTCCCGCACCGGCCAGCCCGACGATGCGCAGATTCGCAGCGCCGGCTCCGGCCATGCCGACGTAGCGGGCATAGGCTCTGAGGGCGCGCGCAGTATTCTTGTGGGGAGGAGGGGCGGTTACCAGCAGGATATAGTTGTCGCGCTGCTGCAGGTTGCCCGGCGCGACAAACCAGGACTCCGGGATAGTACAAGGAATTACAATAACGCGGGCTTCGGGAAATTGTTCCAGGATGCGATTGCGGGAGAACTCCGATACCGTGAGCACATAGCTGGAGCGAGCGACGGAAAGCGGGATAAGGCGCCTGCGGTAGCTGTTTACAATGCTCGCTCGGGTAGTAGTCGGCCCGAAGCTCTGCAGCAGGATGAGGTCATGAAGCACCAGCACAAGCCTGGTATGGCGGGGTAACAAAAGAGGCGCTGTATTGTAAGGAGCGAGAAAAACATCCGGCTTCCAGGGTTTGAGCAGGCGGGGCAAGGAGGCCTGCTGCCAGATCAGATAGCGGCCGTTGCCGCCTTGCACGATGCCCGCGGTCAGTTTCTGCCTTCCCGCCGGCGGGGCATAACCCTGAAATTGAGCCCATCGGCTGTCGATCAGGTTGCGCAATTGCATGCCTTTTCCCGTTCCCCCATCGCCGGATACGAGGGCCAGGGCATCGTAAGCAACGCGCAGGGCAGCGCCAGGCAGCGCAGCCATGGATTGGGGAGTGGAATTGGCGCTCATGCTCGGCCCTTTCTCAAACCGGAGACCCCGACGATGGACGTACAGGCAATCAAGCAGAGATCCCCAGGGACTGGGGCGCAGCCGATGCCTGCAGACGCAGCCACTCCTGCTTGAGGCCCACGCAGGCAATGACAAAGATCATCGAGCCAAGATGCTTCGGTTCAAAAAGGAAGCTTTCGTCGAAGTTGCAAACAAGGGTCAGGATAACGACCGCAAGGTAACACTCTACGGCGCGAAGTTGATCATGGTCACGAGAGCGGAAAAGACAAACCCCGGCGTCGCGGAAGGCGAAGCCGAAGATCAGCAGCACAATTGCCAACCCGGCCCCACCCATCTCCAGCGTGACGTCGAGAAAGCCGTTCTGCGCCTGCGCCAGAAGCCACGACACGGCGAGAATCACGCGATAGGATTCGCCCTCGAGTCCAAGCCAGAACGCCTGGTAACCGTAGCCGAGCAGCGGGCGCCGGGAGATCGAATCGAGGACCGCGCTCCATATCCCGGTGCGTCCGGTTAGACTCGAATCTTTTCCGAGCAAGCTCAACAGCAGATCCGGCGTAGCCACAATCATCACAGTAACGACGGAAAGAGCCCCAAGCAGGAGGATGCATAGGACAAAGTAGTCCTTCTTGCGAAAGCGATGCAGCGTCTTCATGATCACGAAATAGACAATGTAGATGGCGGTCAGCAGGTACGCGGTCGCTGCTCGCGAAAAGGCAATGGCGATCAGGCAAAAGAAGATCTGTGAAGCGCGAACGGAACGGAGAAACGAGGTGCGCCCGCGGTAAGACACCGCCATGGTCAGGAAAAATACCGCCAAATCTCCGAGGTAATTCTTGGCGCTGAAGATGCCCTTCCATGCCGTGGAATGCCCTCCCATCCTGTCCAGTCCGTACTGAGGCAGAGCCAGGGCAAACACGATACTGGCAACGATCGTCCCCGTGCCCAGAATAAGAAACAGCTCCAGTAGCTCATCGAACTGGTAGCGGGACATGATGTAGTACATAAGCAGAATGACGGCCAGCAGCAAGGCGCCGGAACTGATGGTCCGGGTCACTTGTTGCGAGACGGGAAAGAGCAGAAGCGCGAGGATAGGGAAACTGGTCACCAGCTTCATCTGCATACTTAGCCGGCGAACGGCCTGGCGCCGCTGAGCGGCAACGATCATGCAGATCACAAACATCAACAGTTTGATGAGGCGCTCCCCAAGCATCCCGCCCTCAGAACTGGTTGCGACCGCACGCAGGGCGGTGGGGGAATTAAAGAACGGCGAGACGCCGTCGAGAGCAAAATAGAGCAACAGCAGCAACAGCCCCCAGGTCGAAGCGCGGCTCCAAATACCTGCGGACGGTGCGGCCTCCCTTTCCATTCTTTTTCCCTCATCCCTGAGCACAATTTGATCGAGCGGTGAGGCAGTTGCCAAGACAGACTCCTGATGCGGAAAGAGGATCGAATCCATCAGTGGATGTATAGGGCAGCGGAGGTAGCCGAAGCGAGAATCCCCTGGCTATTCACTTCCAGGTTGCGCACGAAGCTGAAGGGAACATAGACCACATCGTCGGGCAGCAAGGCAACATCCGGCATCTTGCCCTTCTGCATCGCACTCACGGGCAAGTTAATTTCCTGCACTCCCTTGGGCGTCTGGCGCACCAGCCTTGACTTGCCGACGGCAGCCGTATGATTGGCGTAGCCGGCCAGCGCGATGGCCTGCAACGCGGTCATTTTCGAGTTATTGGTATTTATCGGATAGCCGCCCGGCCTATACACATCGCCGAGCACATACACCACCGCGACCTTGGACACGACCACCGAATCGCCGGGGTAGACCATGGGATCGTTGGACAAGGCTGTTTCGCCCGCATTGGAATAGTAGTAATCGACTTTTTGTTTGTCCGGACCGAAGCGTTGAATGGTAATGTGTCGATCCGCGAGAGAGGTCAGTCCGCCGGCCATCGCGAGGACGTCCACTACTCGGTGCGGGGTGTCGATCTCGTAAGTCCCCGGCTTCTGCACTTCCCCCATCACCGAAGCGTACTGGGTTGCGTATGCGTCCACGATCACCGAGACCTGGGGGTGCAGCATGATACCGGCGGCCTGGAGTCTATGTTCGATTTGCTCGGCTGCCTGCCTTGGCGTCAAGCCGGATACGTTGACGTTGCCCAGAAAGTTGAAGGGAACTGGTCCCGGTATCAGTTACCCGGGCGTGCTGTTCCATTTCCGGCGTATCGTACACCTGAAGGTGGAGCAGGTCGCCGGGGCCGATCAGCAGGCTGTCCTTCTGCGCCGGTGAACTGGCCGCAAGCGAAGAGAGCAAGAGCAATAGGGTGCATAACCGCCGTGGATGTTTCATCAGGCTTTCGCAGCCTCCCTTTCCCGTTGTCGAAACGGGGCGAATCCTTCAGCCGGCTGCTCTTTCACGCCGTTGACGACAATATTGATCTTGCGTCCGCTGGCGGACTGCACGTCTTCCAGCATGCGGTAGCTTTTTTCCAGTGCCGGCAAAGGCGTCTTGCCGTGCCGGGCGAGGAGCAGCACCGAGTTGACCATGGAGCTAAGCACAACCGAGTCGGTGAACTGCAGAAGGGGCGGTCCGTCCAGCAGCACGAGATCGTACTGCGATTCCCAAACCTTCAACAATTCCGCCATCTGACTGGACGCCAGCAGCTCCGCAGGGTAAGGAGGTAGCGGTCCAGCGGGTATGAGAAATAGCCCGGGAACTTCGAGCACCGGAATCACCGCGGATGCGCCGTAGTCCGGCGAGAGACCGGCGAGCACGGTACTTAAGCCGCTGATCGGGTCAGCTTCCAGGTTGCGATGAAGAAATGGATGACGAAGGTTGGCATCGCACAACAAGACCCGCTTACCCTGCTGGGCAAAGAGAATGGCCAGGTTCCAGCTGAGAAAGCTTTTTCCCTCACCTGCCAGGGGACTGGTGATCAGCACCGAACGTGGAGGCGCTCCACTGCGTGACAGCAGCAGAGACGTGCGTAGTGCGCGCAGCGACTCGACAAAGAGGGACTGCGGGCGATCTAACGCGGGCAAGGGCGATTTCTCGATGCGGGCCGCTTCCCCAGACAGGGCAGGCAGCTCCTTTTGATAGGGCAGCACGCAAAGCGGCAATGGGCCCAGTTCACGGGAGATCTCACGCAGATCGTGAATTTTGGTGTCAGTCACGTCGCGCAGCAGGGCGGCCAAGACACCGAAGACCAGACCTGCGAGAAGCGATCCCAAGAGGTAGAACATCACTACCGGCTGGGCCGGACTATCGCTGGCCTTGGCCCAGTCAACGATGGAGATGTTGGTAGAGTGCAGACCAGCTAATAGTCCCGACTCTTTCAGGTGGCGCAGCATATCGTCATAGAGCGACCGGGTCTGGTCGGCCTCCTGGCGGACCATCTGGTATTCAATAGTCTTGTTGTTGAGTGCTTCGGCCTCGCTTTTGTCGGCGTTGAAATCGCGGCGTGTTTTTTCCTCCGCGTGCTCGGCCACCATGAAGTCGTTGTGAGCCCGCCCGGCCACGCGGCCCACCTCGGCTTGAATGGCCGCCTGCACCGCCGTTACGTTTCCGCGCAGCTCGGCGATTTTGGGATAGGCTGGACCGAACTTGGCGGAGAGCTCCTGCAGCTGCCCTTGCAGAGTCGCCTCCTGCATACGAAGGTTCTGAATCAAGCTGAGGGAAGTGGCGACAGCGGCGGAGGAACCGCCGCCAATCGCGCTTCCGCCCAACCCCGAAATCAGCTCCGCGTTGCCGCTCTTCACTACATCGTCGATCGCTCCCTTGAGGATGCGGTTGGACTGCGCCTGCGCTTCGGCCTGGGTCGCCATCTGCAGCTTCTCGAGGGTTGGGCTATACACCTGGTCCCGGCCCTCGCGATCGACCTCGCCCAGGGCGAAGACACCCGACTCCTGCTGCAGCTTCACCACCTTGGCCTGTAACTCCTGGGTCTTGGCGCGCAGCTCTCCCAGTTGTCCGCTCAACCAGGAAGACGCCTGCATGGTGGCGTCGTAGCGTGCCTGATAGCCCTTCTCGATCAAGCCTTGCAGCAGGTGGTTCACAACCGATGCCGCGAGCTGCGGGTCGGGACTTAGAAAGGACACGTCGATCAGGCGCGTTCCGGCTACCGGCTTCACCGTCAGCCGACGATGAAAGATCTTCAAAACTCGCATGCGCCGATGGGGTGAACTCTCGAGCGTAGCGCCCGGTGAGTCGGCTACGCCTCGCGGCCCCAACAACCCGAACAACCAACCAACCAGCGACCATTTCGGCCGATAATCTTCAGTCTGTTCAAGGTGAAGATCTTCGATCACACGCAGGGCAAGCGAATCGGACTGCAGTATCTGCGCCTGAGTTTGGATAATCATGTTTACTTCGAGGGCGTCGGACGGGGTATCCGCACTATCCGTCTGGATGCCCAGAGCACTGGTGGACTCTTTCTGCACTTCGATCTCGCCCGTCGACCGATAGCGCCGGGTAGAAACTGCGAGAGCCAGGATCGCGAGCAGAAAGAATGCGGAGAGGCTGACGTAGATGATGATGCGTCGGCGAGTCAGCATCATGCCGACCTCACGCAGCGTGAGCTCGGGAGGCGGCACGGGCGCCGCCATGACGAGGTGCGACGGCTGAAACGCTAGCTTATCGAGGATATGAGACCTCCATCCGACACCGGAAAGGCGATTCGCCTGCTGGCGGATTGAACACAAGTTGCTCGCATCAGACCGGTCTGCTAAGTACGGTGGCAAAGCGATCTTTCAAACGCAGGAACGGCGACTCGATCCAGCGATACGACGCCAGCGCGAGTAGGACCGTCATCACAAATCCCAGTGCCTTGGCCGCCAGCAAATGCCATCCCCAGACCGGGCGAAGCAGGCCCAGCAGGATGAAAATCGCGATGGCATGCAACATATAAAGCCCATAACTGATCTTGCCCAGCCGTACCACCCAGCGGTTGGTCAACAACCAACTACGACTATGCAGGCACGCATACAGAATTAAGACCGCGCAGACCGAGCCCACCACGCGTCCCAGCACCATGCGCATCGTTACCGGTCCTGGCCGGTCGTTAAGCCACGCGTAGGCGGCGACCCAACCCCCCAGTCCAGCGGTTAGCAGCAGCCAACGCATGCCCCACGTAAGCCGGGGCAGACGGTCCGCGAACAGCGCCAGCAAAATACCCAGCGCCAGCGAGCCGCTGCGTGAGGGGCTGCCGTAGTAGATGTAACCCCCGCTCAGCCCGGCGAGCGCGACGCCGATCTGGCTGATGGTGGCAAGCAGAAAGGTAACCACCGCGGCGACAATCATGCCGCGTCGTCCCAACATCCGCATAATCGCAGGCCATACCAGGTAGAACTGCTCTTCGATCGAGACCGTCCACAGGGGAGTGCAGATCGAATCCGGACGACCGAAAGCTGCATTCAACCAGTTACCGGCGAAGAGCAGGTAGCCGATCACGTAGTACCAGGGAAGATCTTGGCTGCGCAGCGTATGGGCCAACACGATGGCCACGGCCATCACCACAAAGTACAGCGGCCAGATACGCAGAATCCGCCGGATGTAGAACAAGCGCAGTGAGATGCGGCCGGTCTCGTGGCGTTCCCGCAGCAACAGGGACGTGATCAGAAAAGCGCTCAGCGCAAAGAACAGATCGACCCCGGACGCACCCGACTTGACAACCGCTGACCACAACGACGGTAGGGGAAGATGCAAGCTCCCGTAGAAGGAAGGATGCTCGGGCAAAGTGTGATAGACGAATACGCCCAGAAAGGCGTAGAAGCGCAATCCATCGAGCTCCGGCTGATAGAAACGGCGCGGCGGATGCGCGCCCTGCGGGGGAGGTTCGACCAGCGCCTGACTCAGTTGCGCCACGGTCAGCGTCCTTCCAGCAACTGCGCGAAAACATCTTCGAGCCGCCCGGTTTGCCGCTCCAGATTGAAGTTGTCTACGACATGTCTCCTGCCGGCAACGCTCAAGCGCTGCCACAGTTCCTCGTCCTGCATCAGCTGTAGAATCGCCTCCGCCAGAGCGCGAGGGTCGCGTTCGCTCACTAGCAAACCCGTCTCCCCATGCTTCACCGCCTCCGGGATGCCTCCGCTGGGTGTGCTTACGACGGGCAGGCCCATCGCCTGCGCCTCAATAAACACCATGCCAAAGCCTTCGGTATCCCCCGAGGCGGCAATCACGCTGGGAACGCAGAAGACGGCCGCGCGGGCCATCCAGTCCCGGACCAGGTTGCTTGGCTGGGTGCCGAAGAAGCGACAACGCACGCCCAGCGCGGCCGCGCGCGCCTCGTAGTCCGGGCGCAATTCACCATCCCCAATCACAACCAGTTCAGCCGCCGGATCGCAGTGCTGTACCCTGGCCATGGCTTCAATCAGGCTGGCGCAACCCTTCTTCTCCACCAGGCGCCCGACAAACAGGACAATTTTCTCCCGCCGCCGCACCGCGGGCGGCTTAAACCGCTCCACATCGACGCCGATCGAATGCACGATAGTGCGCTCCGCGGGGTATCCCATCTCCAGGCCTCGCTGGCGGATATACGCGGAGCAACTAACAAAGAGCGCACCCATCTTCTGCAGCGCCGGCCGGCCTTGCAGATACTCACGACCCAGCCGTCTTGCCCCCATGGCCCGATCGCTTATGGTCACGTCATATCCGTGTAAGGCAGTCACCAGCGGCACCCCGAGCTGTTCGGCAAGCTGCATCGCTGCGTAGCCATCGGGAGCGAAGTGCGCATAGACGAGCCGTGGAGCTCGCGCCCGCAGCCGTGCAATCTGCTCCCGCGTGGGGCCGGCATAGTGAAAGCGCAGCTGCCGCAATTTTCCCCGCAGCCCGCCGCCATCGACGGTCCAGCTGGTGTCTTCAGATATTGCAATCCCGGCCATCCTGCGCCAGCCCACGAAATAGGGCGAAAACTGCCGCATGGCTGCTGCCTGCGCCACGATAAACGTCTCCGAGGGCGCCAGCAGATTGGTGCGGAAGATCAAGATGGTCCCCTGGCTCATGGCAGCCGGGCCTCAAGGTGCCTGCCCGCGTCAAGCACCTCGCTGTACAGTTGCTCGTACTTAGGTGCGATCTGGCTCCAGGAAAATCGCTTGGTCGCCGCCCGCGCCGCGTGCCCTATCCTGGCCAATTTCTCTGCCGGCATGGCCAGCACACATTCCATCTGTTCCGCGAGTCCGATCGCATCCCGGCCAACGAGCAAGCCGCTCACCCCGTCTTGAACTACGTCAGGGTGAGCTCCCACCGCGGTGACCACGACCACGGTGGCGGCGCTCATGGCCTCGATGGTCGACAGCCCGAAGCCCTCGTAACTGGATGCGGACACGAACAGGTGCGCCCGCTCCAGCAAACGGTACAACTCTTCGCTGCTGACGGCGCCACGAAAGCGCACCCGGCCACTGAGCCCAAGCTCCGCCGCACGATGCTCGAGGGCGGCGCGCAGCCCGTCGGAATCCGCTCCCACCCACTCCAGATGCATGCAGGGATACCGGTGCTTCAGCGAAGCCATCGCCTCCAATACCTTCTCCACCCGCTTGTTCTCGGCCAGGCGCGCGATGCCGAGGATCAATCCCGGCTCGACCTTTTTCTTCAAGCTCCAAAAACGATCGATATTGGCCCCGTTCTCGATGACCCGGAGGCGCTGTGGGGACACAATCTTCCCAAACAACTCGCGGTCGTGCTGACTTACGCAAACCACTGCACCCGCTCCGCCCAGGGACTGGCGGGTGACGGTCCTGAAGTAAATCTCTTTGAACGCACGCGCGCGCTGGGTATGGAAGAAACCGCCATGTGTACTCACTACCAGCGGGATGCGATGGAACAAACGCAGCAGGCTCAGATAATCCACGAAGAAGTCGATGGCGTGGATGTGCACCAGGTCGTAGCCGCGGATCGCCTGCAGCGCGGCCGGCGCCATCGGGTAGCGGCGCGGGCCCCAGTGGCGCATGCGGCGCACCGCGAGTCCGGCTTCGACCGATTCCCTGGGCGCCATGGCTCCGGTGGCAAAGAGCAAGCGAAGTGTAGCCACCTGCACCGTATGCCCATTGTGCTGCAAGGCAACGCTCAGGCCTTCGACGACGCTCTCCAAGCCGCCCTGGGCAGGAAGAAACTGCCGGGTGAGCTGCAGGATTCTCATGACGAAGGCACCAGCGAACGAAACGCGGGCCGGCGCGCCATCCAATCGCGCAGACGGCGGCGGGCGCGGCGAGGCAGCAACCAGATGGCCAGAAAGATCGCAAAATCGCGGGGGGTGCTGTTGCCATGGCGCAGGGCCTCGAGCGACAGCAGATGAAATGCGCGCCATGCTCTCTGATCCGACGCCTCGGCGGCAATTTGGTACAAGACAAAGCCGGACAGCGCGCGCGGGGTGAAGAGGTACCGATCGCGGCGCAGCCAATCGAGCGAGTAGCGCCAATTGGGTTTGTTGCTTACGCTGGCGCGTGCCTCTTCTATGTTATGAATCGCCAGTACTTCATCGGCGAACACCACCTCGGTCCCGGGCAGGCGGCCCAGGCGCAGCACCCACTCGGTGTCCTGGTGCTTCAACTGGCCGCTCTTGAACGGCTGCGCCTGCATGAGCGAGCGACGGACAAAGAAGGTCGATGTCTGGAGGTATCCTTCGCCGCGAGTAAACGAACGCCGCGCCATAATATACTCGCCCAGCTGTTCATCGCTGGCCGGCAGGCGCCGCGGCCACACATAGTCCTTGCCCGGGGTACGCGCGATCATCCTGCAGGTCCCGATCAGGATGGACGCCTTCGATGCCCCAACGGCGTCGATCTGGGCCTGCAGCTTACCCGGAAGCCATTCGTCATCATCATCGAGAAACGCGATCCATTCCCCCGCCGCCATATCGACGCCGCGGTTACGCGCGTCCGAGCCTCCGACGCTGGCCGCCAACGCAAGCACACGCAGACGTCCGTCTTGCCGCGTCAACTCATCCAACGCGATCCTGGTGGCAGGATCCTCGCCATCGATGACCACCACCACTTCGATCTCGCGCAGCGTCTGAGCCAGGGCACTCAGCACCGCCCGGCGCAAGAGCTCAGGTCGTCCACGAGTGGGGATCACGGCAGAAACAACGATCATTGCTGAAACTCCTTCAAGCACAGGGCAGAGGCCGCGGCATAGAGTGCAAAGGCAGGGTGACTGTGAGCTGCGGCAAGGCGGGTACGCAGGCTTTTCCCTGCGCCGAAAGCTGGTTGAGAGTTGTGGTCCACGTTACACCTACCCTGCTGTCGCTTTAGCCGCGGTGCGGCGCTGACTGAAGTGTCGCGGCCATGGCGTAATACGCCGCTTTGGGCCGGAAGTCGGCATCGAACGGCAGCGGCCGCACGGGTAAACCATCGTTGCGCGGACGGTATCCGCCGAGCCAGCTGAAGGGATCCGCAAGCCCCCAGGTGACAATCCCTCGCACCGCCGGTTGGCGCAGAGTCGCGCTAAGAAACCGACTGTATATTTGGGCCACCGCCTGATCGCGTGCCCCGGTATCGGCCGGTAAGGTCCCATCCTGCACGTCCAGCTCGGTGACAAAGATTTTCATTCCGCGTCGCGCCAACTCGCCCAGAAAGGCCTCGTAACTCTTATCCCCTAAGGCCGTCGCCTGATCAGCGCGCAGATGCGCCTGCAAGCCGATACCGTGGATGGGAACGCCGCGCGCCAGCATGCCATCGAGCAGGTTGAGCATGGCCGTACGCTTCGCTGCGCCGAAGCCGTTCGAGAGCTCGAGATAATTCTCGTTCCACACCAGCAGAGCGCTGGGATCAGCGTCAGCGGTCGCCCGGAACGCCCGCTCCAGGTAATCGACGCCGCAGTTCTCGAGCCAAAGCGTATTGCGCAGGCCATCCGGCCGACGACTCGCGGGGTCCAATACTTCGTTCACCACATCCCAGGAGTACAACTTACCGGCGAAGTGCCCGGCTACCTTATGGATGTGGTCCGTCAGCATCGCTTGCCCATTGGCCGCTGTGAGCCGCGGGGCCAGCCACGCAGGCAGAGCGTCGTGCCAGACCAGCGTGCACCCTCGTATCCTCATACGGTTGGTGGCACAGAATGCCACAAACCTGTCGGCATTCCCGAAGTTGTACATTCCAGGTTGGCTGCTGAGTGAGTCCCACTTCATGTGCAGTTCCGGTGTCGCGATATCGCATTGCGATATGAACAGCTGCTGATAGGCCGCGGATTGAACGCAGTACTTCAACGCCAGGCTCGAACCGAACATGAGCCCCTTTTCTGCGGCCAGCCGCTGCAGCGGGACAGTCGCAGCCTGGGCCGCTACCCGGCGCCAAGTCCACTCCGACAAACCCAGCGCGCCCAACCCCCGGATGAACCCTCGACGATCGATTTCTCTACCCTCGTTCATTTTGTTTCCCATTGCATCCATTGCCGCGCGGTCGGATTCGATCAATCGCCGCCTACCTGTGCGCCCGCCCGCACCTTGACACCGTGGCGGTTACGTGGATAATCCTGCAGCAGCAAGAGCAGTATGTACCAAGGCTCAATGAGATAGCGGGCAAAGAGACGGCGCGGCTCATTGATCAACCGGAACACCCATTCCAGTCCTATCCGGCCCGCCCAACGCGGAGGTGTTGGCACCGCACCAGCGACATACTCGAAGGCGGCACCATTGGACGAAAGAATTACGTGGGCCTTCAGCCGCGCAAAGTTCTCCTGTGTCCAAAACTCCTGCCGAGGCATACCCATCCCCACCATCAGCAGATCAGGCTTGTAGGCATTAATTCGCGCTACCAGTGCTTCATTCTCATCGCTGTCGCGGCGTGCGTCGAAGTATCCGTCGCTCACCTCTATCTGGAGAGCCGGGTAGCGCTTACGTAACTGCGCAGCGCCACTCTCCGCAACCTGCCGAGGTGACCCAAGATTGAAGACGCGCCACCCTCTGCCGGCGGCCAGCTCCATCAGCGGACCCATCCAGTCCGCATGGGTGACCCGTTGTTTGCGCTGCAGCGGGTAGCCGTAAAGGCGGCCCAAAGCCACCAACGGCATACCGTCCAGGTAAGTCCAGTGAACATGAGAGTAGAATTCGCGCAGCTTTGGATGCCTATGGAACAGGTACACACTATGCAGGTTGTGGTTCGCGATAATCCACCTTTGGTGCTCGCGAATTCCCCGCTCGACCAGCTTATTCATTTCGGGCATCGATCTGGGCTGTAGCGTCACCCCCAGGAACACAACTGTATCGGTGACGTTTTCGTAGTCCGTACTTACGGCGTTCATGCGGGGGAGGTCTCCTAGTCAGATGTGGTGGTTCAATGGATGCGTCTAACTTCACAAGCCGCGGAAGCCAACACAGGAGATTATGCGAAGGACAATAGTGCTATCGGGTGATTACGTTCGTTCTTTAATCCTTGCAAAAGGTGACAGAACGGTTAGTGGAAGGCAATCTTGGTCTTCGAACAACACTGTACCGACTATGAACTACGTTCTAACCTGCAACGGCTGGTGTAGCGCTTTGAACGCATCTGATTACCAGCAAGGTCTCACCTAAACAATAGGACATTGGCGATCGCTATAAGTGAACTTAGACAAGGGAGTTTTTTTAGCTGCCCCACTTCGGTACATGTGCGCGGCCGCCAGCGTATGCTGTGCCAAATTGGCACAGCGAGGGATTCAGCATCGCAGCCTACTCAGCCGGCAAAGCTGTTCCGCCGATGAACGCAGCACTTATAGTCATCGTGAGACATAGGAACAGTTCGAGGTTAAGCCGGCGCTGGCTCCTTGAGGGAGCCGCTTCGTGGGCCGCGGTCGCCTTCGCTCAGGGTTGCGGCTACACTTCGAACTACATCTACACTCCGCCTTCCGGCAGTCCCCTGCCGGTAACTCCAGGTCCTGTCGCCCGGGCTTCCCTGACGGTGACAACCACCCCCAGCGGGACAATTCCGCCGCGCTTCATGGGTTTGAGTTATGAGAAGTCGGCGATGACATACTCCTATTTTCATGAGTCCAACCAGCACCTCATTGGGCTCTTTCGGCGCCTTGGCGACGGCGTCCTTCGCATTGGGGGCGGATCGGTCGACCATGTAATGTGGACGCCTGACTCTACAGGAACCCACTTACAGGTCACGCCTGTCGAAATCAAGGCTTTGGCCGGCTTCCTGCAAGCGACCGGCTGGCTGTGCCTTTACGGTGTCAATCTCGCTACCTCAACTCCTGCTTTGGCTGCCGAAGAAGTAGCGTATGCAGCCTCGGTTCTCGGTCCAAATCTTCTCGGCATCGAAATCGGCAATGAGCCTGACGAATACGGCGCAGCGGGTAATTTCTTTGCCGGTAACTGGACCTTGGAGGACTTTCTTGCCCGCTGGAATATGTTTCGCTCCGCGATCCTCCAGTCTGCGCCCCAGGTAGCCATCACCGGCCCAGCGGCGGGCGGGGGGAACCACATCACCACCTGGACCTTGCCTTTCGGCCAGGCAACTACGGCGGCCGAGATCACATTGCTGACCCAGCACTACTATCGAGCCAGCGGGTACAGCCCAACGGCCACCGCCGCCTTCCTCATCAGCCCCGATCCCCAACTCGCCGGCTACCTGGCAATGCTCAATCCGGGGGCCGAGCAACTGGGCATTCCCTACCGGATAAGCGAGTGCAACTCCTTTTACAATGGGGGCGCTGTCGGCGTCAGCAACAGTTACGCTTCCTCTCTGTGGGTGATTGATTTTCTTTTTGATGTGGCTTTGAGCGGTGCTACCGGAGTGAATATGCACGGCGGCGGTAACGCTCCCGGTTATACCCCAATCGCTGACAACGACGGCGGCGTGGTCGAGGCCCGGCCGGTGTACTACGGCATGCTGCTTTTTACGCTCGCTGGTCCCGGGACGCTACTCGAAACACAGTTTGTGGCCGGGACCGTAGACGCGACGGCTTACGCAGTGAGGACCGCGAGCGGAGCGCTGAACGTCGTTGTGGTTAACAAAGACACCCTGCAGAATCTGACGCTCACCATCGCCACCAACCAGAACATCCAGTCAGCGACGCTGCAAACGATGACGGGTACGGGCCTGGCAGCGACCTCCGGAGTTACCATCCAGGGCGCCACCGTGAATATAGCTGGTCTCTTTACCCCGGCCGGCGCCGACAGGCTAACCCCGGAAGGTACGCGGGTGACTTGCTTCATCCCTGCGCTGACCGCGGTGCTGATCAACATCACCTGATCCGGCTGGAGACTCTGGCCGCGGATGCGAACGAGGCCCATTTTGCTGTCTTGCCTTTTTGGGAATTCAAGGTTGTGTTCTTTGGGAATTTTTCTGGACACTCCGCGCCACCTCTCCTAGATTTGTCTGGGAAGAGTTCTCCCATCTCGCTCGAATGGCATGAAGCGCCAGCGACCAGGTGCCTTCATACTCGGCGCTACATTGCAACCTTTCCAATTTTGCCGGCCGTCTCCAACGCCTGAAAGCAGAGTATGCAAAGTCATATTTCTCACAAGGCTCCTTCAATTTTCCGCGCCCCATCGACCTCACTGTCAGACCCCGGGGGCGGTTCCGAGCGACGGTCTGCGAGCAAGCAGCCGAGCCCAACCAAGCACATCCTGTTAATGACAGCGACCATTACCCCTCACAATGCGCGGAACCTGGCGCGCACCGATCCCGTGGCGCGGTTGAAGGACTACGACGACGCGCTCGGCTTCTATCTTGACTTGATTGATCGTCCGCTGCACGGGATTATCTTCGTCGAGAATTCTGACAGCGACGTAACCACTCTGCGGCGGTTGGTTGCCTCCCGGGGGTTGACGGAGCGGGTCGAGTTCCTGTGCAACTATGGAGTTCACCTTTATGCAGAAAAGGGCCGGGCCCACGGTGAGTTCAAGCTGCTGGATTACGCCATGACGTCCTCGATCATGGTGATCGAGGCTGGGGTGAACCATGTAGTCTGGAAAATTACCGGTCGATATATGGTGAAAAACCTGGCATCGATCATCGCCAGCGCGCCGCGCGGCTTTGACGCATACGTGGACATGAAGGACCACCCCAGGCGCTGGATGGACATGCGCCTGATGGCCTGGACTTCGACCGGATACGACCGCATTTTCCGCGGCGTTGCCGACGATCTCGACTCCAAGACACACGAGATGTACATGCGAGATTATTTGCCGAAGCGGGCCCGGGGCGCGCGCCTGGTGCCGCGCTTCTACAAAGAACCTTTCATCGACGGCGTCCGCGGTTGGGACAACGGCAATTACTCCAGAGGCAGAGAACTTCTCAAGTGTTATGTACGCAGTGTAGGCCGGGTACTTGCTCCGTGGTACTGGATCTAATTTCTGCCCGCATCGGCCCGATGCGCATTGTTAGCCCCCACCTTTAGACACTGTAGTTTCTACCGATAGTACAACTGTGGGGCGCTGGTGCCGATTTGAAACAAGACAATGTACTTGCACCTCTTTCGAGCGTGCATCGCGCCCATCCCTTGTTAGACTCAGTCAAATCGCAGCGGCGCCCACGCAAGGGCGTGTGCCACCGTACGCGGACGATGTTAAACAAGCTAGTGTCCGAAGGCATCCAAAGATTCACGCAGGTGGACGGTGCCACTTAAGTGGATAAGTCGGCAAAAGCCACAATCAATTTAACCATTCCTCGAGAATCGGAGAAAGAAAGACAACCTATGAATCCTAATGGGCGGATAGGCAAACTTTTCGATGTGTGGAAGCCTGACTCCTTTAATTCCCGGTTCAGGCAGAAGCGCTGGGAGTTCTTTCGCGACCTTGCGTCTTCGATAGAGCGCCCCATGAGGATCCTGGACGTGGGGGGTACCCGCAGAGTGTGGGAAAGGATCGGATTTGCTGATCAAGAGGGCATCTTTATTACGGTTCTAAACGCAGTACCGCAAATCTCCGGGCATAAAAACATTGAATGCGTGGTGGGGGATGCCTGCAATATGCCGCAGTACCGAGACCGGGAATTTGATATTGTGTTTTCTAATTCCGTCATTGAGCATGTGGGTGAAGAGGTACGGATTAAACAGATGGCCGACGAAGTCCGGCGCGTTGGTAAGAACTACTACGTACAAACGCCCAACTATTATTTCCCCTTGGAACCCCATTTCATCTTTCCTTTTTTTCAGTTTCTCCCGATCAGTGTAAGAGCAAGCCTCCTTCAGCGTTTCGACCTCGCCTTTGTCCGTAGAAAACCGGTGCGCGCTGAAGCCGAAGCCGAAGTACGCAGCATTAATCTGCTGACCGGGCGGCAGGTCAAGCGGCTCTTCCCTCGAGCTCACATCGTGCAAGAGCGTGTATTTGGAATGACCAAGTCGTTCCAGGCTTATGAGTTCGGAGCAAGACATTGATCGAATCGAAACTGGGGGCTGGCGCGGGGACGCGTGCATCTTCATGCGCGCTGTTTGTCTCGTGCAGGCGAAAATCGCAGTAGAAGCGGGCTCAGGGCGCGCGACTGGTTCGGCGCTTCGCGAAGGAGCCCTTCATCGATGGCGTCCGCGGCTGGGACAACAACTACTACTCCAAGGGCAGCGAACTGCTCAAGTGTTATCCGCGCAGTGTAGGTCGCGTGCTGGTTCCGTGGTGTTGGATGTAGTTCCTACCTGCAGGGTGTCAACCCGAAAGCACTGGTGGTCGAAGCGCTTGTAGGTCCGCGGGCTTGCACACGATGGGCTAGAGGCCCTTCATAGAGAAGAACAAAGTGTGCAGAAGAATGGCGAAATCAAGAAAGATGCCGCGGTTCTCGATATAGTACAAGTCGTACTCAAGCGCCTCGTGGATGGTGAACTTGCGGTCACCGCTGAGTTGCCACAAACCAGTCAAGCCCTGGGGAACGAAGAGCCTGCGACGCTCGAGCGTGGTGTAGGTGTCTGTGATAAATGGCATCTCCGGACGAGGGCCGACCAGGGACATCTCTCCCATTAGGACGTTTAACAGTTGAGGGAGTTCATCCATACTGGTTCTTCTTAGAAACCTTCCCGCCGGAGTAATGCGCGCGTCATTTGAGCTTACCGGAGAGCGCCCGTATTTTGGCGTGTCTACATACATGCTGCGGAACTTGAGCATGACGAAGCGTCTGCCCGATTGACCCGTCCGCTCCTGGCGAAAGAAAACCGGCCCACGGGAAGTCGCTTTGACCATGATGGCGGCAACCAGCCATACCGGGAGCGTGAGCAGGATGAGCAGGGAGGACAAGACCAGGTCAAGGATCCGTTTAAAAAGAATGTAAGGCAGCGGATGATCACCGTCGCCATCGAAGGTCGTAACCATGAGACCGTCAATCATCTGCACCGAAGTGGAACGTTCGGCAAAGTTGGGGTGGCCTGCACCCACCAGAGAGACCCTGACTCCTGCTGCGGCCGCTAGAGCGAGAAGTTCGTGCATGCGTGGCTGAGAGACAGTTTGGGTCACGAAGATCTCCTGCACGTCCAGAGAGCGTAGAAGAGATTGCGAGAGCGGCTCGGAAATGACAGGTACGTGGTGTTTCAGGCTGTAATCGTGGCTATAGATGACACGGCGGCTATCGAAACCGCTTTCATCCAGAAACCCAACGGGTATCTGGCCCAGGTGGGGAGAGTGCAGCAGGTAAGAGAAGAGGCGGCGGGTTTCGCGATTTGTACCGCAGATGAGCACCCGGCGCTGGTGCGCCGCAAACGAACTCCAATCGCGAATGATTCTGCTGGTTGAGTACTTCTGCACGACCAGCAGGAGAGTAGAAAACACCCAGAAGTAGGTTAGGAGCAAGCGCGGCATATCGGCCTTGGTGAAGTAATTGCCGACCGAGAGAAGTGTCAGGCAGCAGACAGAAATCCTGAGGATGCGTGCCGTGTCGGCTACCTGGAGCAGGGTGGCGCGCTGCGTATAGAGGTGATGGGCCTGGGCAAGGATCACGAACGCCAACCCATACTTCAGCGAAAGCTCTGCACACAGAAGCCATGCGTCGCGCAGGTCTAACGGCCGATGCAACTCATAGAGCAAGATGCCGGCGATGCACGCGATAGTGATGCAACAGAGATCGAGCAGCGCGTGAATCGCCGCCCCCACGGCTCCGCGCAGAAGCAGGAACGGTTGCTTGAGGACTGAGGGAGGACGTAAGCCCATCTGCTCTGCAGAGGGTAGAGGAAAGCCGGTCACCATGAACTGCCGCCTGTAGTTTTAGTTGACTTCGATCAACTGCCTGCCGCTACGTGAGTCCGCAGTTTTCTGCCTCTGCGGTCACGAGGACCGAACGTAGGAGATTCTTCGCGCTGGAGACTAAACAACAACAGGGCTTTGGTTGGCGGGCAACAACAGCTATTCCCGCTTGAGTCAGCCTGATTAGTAGAGATGCTTCGACTTCCAATGTTGGAGTTATCCAATTTGTTTTACTGGTTCCTACTTAGACCATCCCTGATCGAACGCGAAGTTACTCCTGCGCCAAAGACTTACCATACCAACACACGGTTACTTCGGTGATGATCCTAGCCAAACGGTGACAGAATGCGCTGTGGAAATCAACTTTAGTTTGACGTAAGTAAGACGCAAGTGAGTAACAATGGCCGAATCTGAAGCACAGCTGTCCGATTAAGATGCACTTTGATTACCACGCGCAGTCATGGTGGCAATTTTGCCGGATGGGGGTAATAGGCTTATCCGGAAAATCCCACTTACGCGGGGTTTGACCGGGAGTGCGCATGGAGCTGATTTGGCATACTTTTCCCTCAGGTGCGTGGTCAACTGGGGATGAATGCAGTTCGCGCGCAATCGATTTTGCGCCGATGCAGGTGTATATCCGGATACGAAGAAGGGCTTGATGAACGATCTGCTGCGAAGCCGGCTGGCTAAGAACGCCGGTTGGATGTTTCTCGGTCAGGGCGTTAACTTCGCGGTGCAGGCATGTTACTTCATCTTGCTTGCCCGTTTGCTCGGCGCCGACCAATATGGAATCCTTGTGGGCGCCGGGGCCGCGGTTTCCCTGCTGAGCCAGTACAGCCTGCTCGGCTCAGGCGTGGTTATGCTCCGCCAGGTGAGCCGCCATAAAAGCGAATTCCCCCGATATTGGGGCAACGTGCTCATCACCACTCTGAGCGTTGGTTTTCTTGTGATCCTGGCGCTGGCCCGATTCGGCAAGTGGATGGTCGGCCCGGCGAGCGCATCGATCATCGTTCTCGTCGCCGTGGGCGAGTGCACCTGTGCGCGAATCGCCGAGGGTGCCGGCCAGGCCTTCCAGGCCTTTGAACAACTCAAGCTTACGGCCGCGCTCACCTCGCTCACAAACATCGCGCGCCTGGCAGTCGCGGCGGGCATGGTGTTCGTTCTCCACCGTGCGACCGTGCGCCAGTGGGCGACGGCTTCGCTCTTTGTCTCTTGCCTCTCCGCCGCTATGGCTCTGGTCCTGGTGACCACCCGTCTGGGCTGGCCTAAATTCGACTTTCACCTGCTTCGTGAGCGAGCCCTGGAGGGTTTTGGCTTCTCCGTCGCCGCCAACACTACTTCGGTTTACAACGACATCGATAAGGCCATGCTCAGCCGCTACGGCATGCTGGCGGCGGATGGAATTTACAGCATGGCCTATCGGGTCATCGACATCAGCTGCACCCCTATCCGCGCGCTGCACTCAGCCGCCTTCCCGCGCTTTTGCCAGATGGGGAGGAACGGCGCGCGGGGCTCCATTGCGTTCACCGGCAAGCTGCTGGGCAAGACCTTGCCCTTTGGGCTGCTGGCGGCCGCGGTCATGTTTCTGACCGCGCCCATCATTCCTCACGTGGTAGGCCGCAGCTTCGCCAGCAGTGTCTCCGCGCTGCAATGGCTGTGCCTGCTGCCGGTCTTCCGCAGCCTCCACCTCGGAGCCGGAGACACGCTTACCGGCGCCGGCTACCAGCGCTACCGCACCGCCGCGCAGCTGGGCGCGGCCGGGCTCAACTTCGGTCTCAACCTCTGGCTCATCCCCGCCTACTCATGGCACGGAGCGGCCTGGTCGAGCCTGGTAACGGATGGCGGACTGGCCGCCGGCAACTGGATCCTTCTCGGCCTGCTGCTTCGGCGCGAGAACCACCCCTGCCTGGAGCCACAGGCCGCCGCGATCTAAAACCACCAGAAAACGTCGATCAGTATGATATGTGGATGTTCCCTGGATGCTTTTCAGGAGAGGTTGCATAGTATGCGCACGCGCTGGATCATGGCGGCACTTTTATTTAGCGTTCTTGCACACGGGCAGACAGTGCAGCAGAAGGCGGCTGAAAAGACGTTGGCGCGCAAGGCGCAAGCCGATTGCGATGCTCAAACCGCAAGGGTCGGCAGGACCTTTACCGCGGTGGTGAAGGAGACTCGGGTGTACTCCGTTTTTTATTCGCCCAAATACACCAAATGCCTGGCGGCAGTCTACCTTCCCCTCGGTAAGGATCTCATCGCGGCCAGCGTGATCAACCTGGATAGTGCCGCGGGAGCGCAGCATATCGTCTGGGAAAACACGTTTGCCAAACCTTTTGACGCGATCTCCGAACTCGATCGGCAGATCGACAAGCTAAGCAAATGAAACGGGGCGTGTCCCGGATTTCCTGTACCCTGCGCCGGACACGACCGCGCTTGCGGTCCCGGCTGGCCGGGACCGCATGAACTTTGTCAACACCACCAAAATCCACAGGAAATCCGGGGTGTTCGCCCTGAAACGACCCGGTGTCCTCGCGATCCAGACCCTTTGTTTGGCGGCGCTGGTTTTGGGCGTCGTCTGGAACGTGCGCTTTGCCGTGGCTGACCTTGCGGCGCGCTTGAATCAGCCGAACAGCACCCGTTTGGCCATGCGGTGGATGCCTGTGAACGGGGCCTATCCGGCACAGCTGGCCGGCGAGATTTACGCCCTCGACCCGCCATCGGCGAAGTCGCTACTGCAAAGGGCGGTGCGAACTCAATCGCTATGATGCGTCCAGTTGGATCCAGCTGGGACTTTTATCCGAGGCTGGCGACGATCTGCCAGGGGCCGAAAAAGCTCTGCTGCAAGCAGGGAGCGTAGATGCCACCTTCCTTCCCAGCTGGTCGCTGGCCAACTTCTATTTTCGCCGGGAGAACCCTGCACGTTTCTGGTACTGGGCGCAAAAGGCCGCCCAGATGGATCCGGGCGACGCGACACCCTTGTTCCGCCTGGCTTGGTATGTGAGTCCGAATGCGGGGGAGATCGCCAGCCGCCTGCAAATAAAAAGGCCGCCGCTCGCTGGCCAATTCGTAAACTTTCTAATGGCTCAGGGCGATGCAAAGGCGGTGACGGAGGCGGCATCGCAGTTGCTGACAGCAAACAGTGAGGTCCAAACCCTGCTGGGGGTCTGCGATTGGCTGATCGCGAACAAGCGTCCCGATCTGGCGTTGCCCCTGTGGAACGGGCTTGCGGCCCGGGGTCAGATATCGTATGCCCCGCTTGCGCCCCCAGACGCAGTCACCAACGGCAGATTTGGAAAATCGCCCATTTCCCAAGGCTTCGATTGGCATCTCAAGACGGTCGAGGGGGTGAGTTCATTTCTGAACGTCAGCCCGAATGCGCTTGGTTTCGAATTTTCCGGCGACGAGCCGGACGGTTTTCTACTCATGGACCAGACCGCCCCGGTCGAAGAGCGAAAGGACTATGCCCTGGTCGTCGATTACGGGACCACCGGCATTGCTCCGGGCAGCGGGCTGGAATGGTCGGTGACGGATGATCGATCGGGCGCCGTGCTGGCCAGGACGGGGAGTCTTTCCGCAGAGCAAGGAGGGGAAGCATACGCTTGCTTTGTCGTCCCGGATGGAGCCGCATTCGTGCGTCTATCACTGCTTTACCAACGACAGCCGGGCACGGTGCGGGTGGAGGGAAAGCTTGCGCTCAAAGAAGTCAGGCTCGCGGGCGCCACGGCAGAGCATTGCCCGGGGGAGAAAATCTCCACTTCCGGGGCTGATTCTCCCGCGTTCTGAGGCTACACTCAAGAAACAGCGAATGGAGGGGGGACCGATCGTCTACCTGACGGAGGGACCGAGAGATGACATTCGGGACCATGAGGCGTATAACTGCGCCAACCGGTACCGACAACTGCCAGCGACCCGCCAAAGACTGGATTAGACGTTTTTCCGCATCCGTCATGACGCAGCTCACGATTGCCGCCATCCAATTTACGTTTCTGCAGGTGCGCGACAGCGCCCGCCATTGGGGTCGGGCGGTGGCCCGCATGGGTGTGTGCTCGTGCGGCGTATGCCTTCTCGCACTGGCCGGAAACCTGCATGCCCAACAGTCTGAGCGAGCCGTTTCTTCGGCGCCGAATCTGGATTACGCCTACTCCAATTTGCCGACCCAACCGGTTGGGCCCGACGATCTGCTGGCGCTCTCCGTCTACGATTCCCCGGAACTGACGCGCACCGTGCGGGTGGACGCCGATGGCAATATCCGTCTGCCCATGCTCAAAGACCCCGTTCAGGTGCGAGGTATGGTTCCCTCCCAGCTGGAATCGGCGATTGCCAAAGCGCTGATTAAGGGGAATGTGCTGGTCGACCCCATCGTGACCGTGACCATCGTCGAGTACCAGAGCCGGCCGGTCAACGTAGTGGGGGCGGTCAAGAACCCGCTGGTCTTTCAGGCGACGCGGCCTATTCCGCTGCTGGATGCAATCGCGAGGGCAGGGGGGATCAGAGAGGATGCCGGCTCCGATATCGTCGTCAGCAAGGAAGTCATGCGGGACGGAAAGCCTACGAGAATAACGCAGACCATTCCGGTGCGGAAGCTGATCGACAATGCCGATCCCGCGCTCAACGTGATGCTGCACGGCGGCGAGGAAGTGCTGGTTCCCGAGGCGCTCAAGATCTACGTGGTCGGCAACGTGAAGAAACCCGGAGCGTACCCGGTAAGGAATGATGAAGAGACCACGATTCTGCAGCTGCTGGCTCTCTCTGAAGGCTTAAGCCCCTACTCCGCAAAGGTGGCCTATGTGTATCGCAGGTCGCCGGGCGGCAGCAAGACAGAAGTGCCCGTCCCGCTGGCGAAGATCATGAAGCGCCAATCGCCGGACGTGCCCCTGCAGGCCAACGACATACTCTACATTCCGGATAACAACGGAAAACGTCTCACAGCAGAAACCTTGGACCGGATCGCTGGATTAGGGACCGCAACCGCTGCCGACTACATTATCTGGCACTGAGACCACCGCCATGCGTAAAGAAGAGATCGCGATTCCAAATGAGAGGGTGGATGAGAGCACGAGCGCTTTGGAGCGCAGGCCGGTCTCGCCGCGTGTCGTTCTCCCCGCGATCGAAAAGGAGGCGCCCCTCAATGGGCCCTCGCTTTCTCAGTATCTGTGGGTAGTCAAGCGCCACCGATGGAAGCTGGTCGCGTTCGTAGTTTTCGCTGTCATCGCCACAGTGATTGTTTCCAAACGATTGACGCCGCTCTATGAATCGACGGCGGTGATTGACATCGACCGTCAGACTCCAGCCGCGGTTCTGGGGGCTGAGAGTACGACCGCGGTCAACTCAGCGGATGTGGAGAATTACCTCACGACGCAGGAGCAGATCGTGCAATCGGACGCCGTTCTGCGTCCGGTAGTCGAGAAGTACCATCTGCTGACGCCCGCGATGCGCAAGCTGGCGAACGATAAGCTGCTCTCCTCGCGGCTCAAAGATGCGCCGATTGAGCTTCATGGCTTGAAGATCACTCGTCCTCTGCATACGTTTTTGCTCCTCATCAGCTACCGGTCGCCGGATCCGCAGCTTTCCGCCGATGTTGTGAACGAGATCGCCCACAGCTACATACGGCACACGTATGACATCCGGTATCAGGCAGCTTCGCAAATGACCGGATATATGGAGAAGCAGCTGGAGGAGCTAAAGGCGAAGATGGAGCGCTCCGCGGGCGCTTTGGCGAATCTTGAGAAAGACCTGGACGTGATTAACCCGGAGGAGAAGACGAATGTTTTCTCTGCGCGGTTGCTACACCTCGATAACGACCTGACGGCAGCCGAAGTCGACCGGGCAGGGAAAGAAGCTGCTTATAACGCGGTGAAGAACGGCTCCTTGCCGGCAGCCGAATCGTCGGAGCAAGGGGAGCAGTTGCGCGACCTGGAAGCCAAGCTGAACGAAGCGACGGAGAAGTTTGCCGAGGTCAAGACGCAGTTTGGATCGTCTCATCCGGTCTATAAGAAGGCCGCCGGGCAGGTGAGCCAGTTGCAGTGGGAAGTCGATGTTCTGCGCCGGCGGATCGTGGAACGGGTGCGCATCGATTATCAGCAAGCAGTGAACCGGGAGAGCCTGCTTCGCCAGGACATGAGCCAGGCGAAGGCTGAGTTCGACCAGATGAACGCGCGGTCGTTTGAGTACAAGGCGCTGAAGCAGGAGGCGGATACGGATAAGGCGTTGTACGAAGAGCTTATCCGCAAGATTCGAGAAGCCGGCATTAATGCCAGTTTTGAAAGCAGTTCGATCCGGCTGGCGGATGTAGCCCGGCCCGCGTTATATCCCTCGTTCCCCAAGACGACCCTGAATGCACTGCTGGCGTTGTTCGGATCGACCATGATCGGCCTGAGCATTATTTTCCTCATGGATGCCCTGGATACGACGGTCGTGGACAGCGAACATCTGCAGCGTGAATTACGCGTTCCCCTGTTGCCTTCGCTTCCCGTGGGTAAATTTACGATGGGAAGTTTGCCTATGCAGGAGCTATCGCCGGACCCGGACGCCAGATTCAACGGAACGTCGACCAAGGAGATCCTGGCGGCGCCGAACGCAGCCTTCGATGAGGCAATTCGTACTTTGCGCAGCTCTATTTTGCTCTCCGCCGGCTTGGGGCATCACCCCAGAAGCATCCTGGTGACTTCGGCTTCACCGGCTGAAGGCAAGTCGACGATCGCGCTCTACCTGGCAGCGGCCCACAGCCAGCAGCAACGCAGGACGCTTTTGATCGACGGGGACATGCGCCGGCCGGTCATCAAGCTGGGCGTCTCCAACGACCGTGGCCTTTCCGATGTCGTCAATGGCACCATGCACTGGAAAGAAGCCGTGCAGACACCGTACGCCTATCCGGATCTGGACGTTCTGTCGGCAGGGCCATCGTCTCGACGGGTGGCAGACCGTATTGGGTTGGTGTTGCGATCGATTCTGGATGAGGCCGAGCGCGAGTACGATCTGGTAGTCATTGATTCGCCTCCGCTGCTTGGCTTTGCGGAACCCCTGGAGATTGCCGCACTTGCAGATAGCGTAATTATCGTTGCCCGCGCCGGGCGCACTAACCGTAGCGCGGTAGCCAGCGTGGTGGAACAACTCAAGCGAGTACGCGCTAACATCATTGGCATTGTTCTCAATGGAGTCCGGGCAGATATGAGCTCCCAGTACTACTACTACAGTCCTCGCTATTACAGTCACTACACCGCGCCGATCACAATCGCTAGTGTCGTGAGCCTGCAGTTCCACGGCAACATTCGAACAACGCTGAGCGAACCTAAGTTGAAACAGCAGGTCCGCTCCCTAAAATGAACTCACACACTTCCCAACGACCAGCGCAGACTGCAGGATGCGAAGCGATATCGATGGCAAATCGTAATGTCGTTTATCTGTGTGTCTGGTCGGGAGACGGGGAGCGCGCGCGCGATCTGGTGAGCAGCCGCTACCCTGGGATCGAGATCATAGAATGCCCGCATCGCAAGTTGCGGGAAAGCATCCTTCCGGAGCGGATTCGTCTGCTTCACCGCTTTCGCGGCCGGGCCTTTCGTCTTTTACTTTCAATCACTCGATGACTTGAAGTACAGACAGATTCTGCGAATGCATTCATTTTCTGCACCGGTGCCGGGAGACTGTGCTCTGCGATAACAGCGAGCCGGTGGGAAACGATGCGAACCGTCGATATTCTGCGATCGGCTCCCAAAGTTTTGCTGAGCATCCTGCTTGATCTAAAGACGCTGATCTTCTGGTGGTGTTATCTCCAACTTCGTCTTAGAGGGGCACGCCTGCTCTTACCGGCATGGGCGGCGGTGAGCCCAGGATCGCATACCTCATTCCCAGCCTGGAGAGCATGGGATCGAGCGGTGGAGCAATCAGTCACATTCGCGGTTTCCTTTACGGCATCAAGAGCACCGGGAGGAGCTGCCGCGTCTTCAGCGGTACTGCATTAGCTCAGGACGCTTTTGAGAACGAGATCGTGGCTCCGCCAAGCCGGCCTTACTTTTTCTGGGAAGCAACCATGCTTGCCTACAATCTGGCTTTTGCCCGCGGAGTGCAAAAACATCTCTTATCTGCCGTTCCAGGGGCTTTCTATCAGCGACATTGCCGTTTTGCGATTGCCGGGGCGCTCCTCTCGAGACGTTTGCAGGTTCCGTTGATTCTTGAATACAACGGTCCGCAAGGGTGGATCGCAGATCATTGGGATCCTACTCCTTTCCGGAGATTGGTTAGGTTGTGCGAAGAAGTGACTTTGCGCTGCGCGGCCCGGGTCATCGTGGTTTCCGAAGCACTCAGGGCGGAGTTGGCAGGGAGAGGTATTCGGGCAGATCGCATACGGGTGAATCCTAATGCAGTGGATCCAAACTACTTTTTCCCGGGACGAGGGAGAGAGGCAGGACGCCGGGAACTTAATGTAGAGCCCGACGAGGTGCTGGTCGGCTTTACCGGATCGTTCAGCCTATGGCATGGAATAGAGACACTGCAACAGGCCATCATCACTCTATTGAGCGTCCCTCGGCCGTGCCGCTTGCGTTTTGTTCTGATGGGCAACGGCTTGCTTCAGGGAGAAATGCGTTCCACCCTCGCAGTACATGAGAAGACGGGGGCTGTGATTTTTACTGGCTCGCTCACCCGCGATAAGGTTGCTGAGTACCTTGACGCCTCGGACATTCTGGTGTCACCGCATATTCCTATGCCGGACGGCAGCAGGTTCTTCGGGTCGCCTACGAAGCTTTTTGAATACATGGCGATGGGCAAAGGCATTGTCGCCAGCCGGCTGGAGCAACTGGCAGAAGTTCTGGAGCATGACCGGACCGCGTGGCTGATCACGCCGGGGGACGTTGACGAACTGGTCGAAGGCATTCTGAGTCTTGCTCTGGATCCGGCAAAACGTGAAGCGCTTGGCGCCGCCGCGCGGCGTGCCGCGGTCGAGCGCCACAGCTGGGCCCGGAACGTCTCGTGGGCCCTGAGCGACATGCCCGGCGATAGCCTTGAGCGCAGGAGCAGTTCGATGACGCTGCCACGCTCGACAGGGAATGCAGGGTGAAGCTGCGCCACCTCGCGAGCGTCGTGCGTAACGAGCCCTTACCAAACCTGATTGGGGAAGCGGGATGGCGCGGCATCCGGTCCGTTCGCAGATCGATTTTCAGGCTCAAAGACCTGGGCGGCGATTGTCCGGTCATCTTCCATCCCATCGGCTATTACCGGCTGCAGAGGGATTTTTTCTCTGAGCGCTCCCGGCAGGCTGTTCTCGCTTATGCGGACGCCATCCTGCACGGAGAGTATCCGCTGATGGGGTACGGCGCGCCCCATCTCGGCGTGAACCCCGACTGGCAGTGTGACTGGGTTTCGGGGAAAAGCTGGAGTATCGAAGACTCGGGAAAGACGCAAATCGTGCGCCACGACGGATCGGACGTGAAGGCCCCTTGGGAGCTCTCGCGCTTGCAATTCGGGCCGGTGGTGGCTAAGGCCTATGTACTGACTAACGATAGAAAATACCGGGAGGCTCTTCGGTCTTTGTTGACCGACTGGATCGAGCGTAATCCGCTAGGAAAAGGGGTGAATTGGACGGTGGCGATGGAAGCGGCGCTACGCGGGATCAGCCTCTGCCTTACCATGGAGCTGCTATGGCCGTTTACCACCGAAGAAAAGCCATGGCTCGATCAGATGACCAGTTCGCTCTGGCAACATCTTCGCTTTATCGAAGCTCATAACGAGTTTTCTTTCTGCGGCGCAGTAATCATTACCTGAGCAACCTCGTCGGGTTGACGACCTTATCTGCATATCTCAGAGGACGCGGAACGGGTCGGCGATTAGGAAAATACGCGCGGGCCGTTCAACGCGAAATTTTGCTTCAGACCTATGCGGACGGAGGCGATTACGAGGCTTCCACCGGTTATCACGTTCTGGTCGCGCAGATGTTTCTGCATTCGTTCGTGGTGCAGCAACGAAGCGGATGCGTGATCGCACCGGCATTCGAGGGCCGCTTGCGGCAGATGTTCGTATGGATCGCCTCTCTGGTTGATGACGCCTGGAAGCTGCCGCACCTCGGAGATTGCGATAACGGCCGGGTCGAGCTGCTCAGCGACGATATTGCGCAGACGATGTTGCCGGTTCCCGAAAGGCACTCCCTGCGCGTCGGGTGCCTCTATGGACTGGCTTCTTATCTGCTCCAGATTCCCGTGGGGGGCGAAAGGGAGGACGCGGTTTGGTTTGGGCTTACGACGGACGGTTCCACCAGCAAACCCGAGCAGAAGCCAGTCTCGGTCATGCCGGACTCTGGAATTGCCGTGCTCCGCTCAGGGGAAGCTTCGGTCATCTTTTGCGCGATGCCGAATGGGCTTCGCGGAAAAGGCAGTCATACCCATTGCGACAAATTGTCTATCGTTTTTCGTCTTGGCCCGGAGGAGGTTTTCTGCGATAGCGGCAGCCGATGCTACACCCGTTCGGCAGAGCTCCGGAACCTTGATCGCTCTACCAGCGCGCACA
>CAWEZM010000024.1:0-79458 GCA_963813475.1 uncultured Acidobacteriaceae bacterium
CTTCATAGATAGCGCCTTCTCCATAAAGATGATGGAAGCCTGAGTAGGCGTCGGCCTGCAGCGCACCGCGGAAGTCCTTCAGATGCTGACGCGGATGTTCGCCCTTGCGATCCTGGGAATAAGCAAACCACACTGCAGGTGCGGTCTGATATCCGGCAGGCCGATCGTCCCGCACATAGGTCCACAGCCTGCCCGTTTTGGTCTTGCCCTTGCCGGGAGCCAGCACCGGAACCGGCGTATCATCGGCGTGCATTTTCGCCCCTGCCATGACGTGCCTTCTGATCTGGTCGACCAGCGGCGCGAGCAACTCACTGGCCGCGCCTACCCATCCGGCCAGAGTGGAACGGCTAAGGTCCACTCCTTCCCGAGCATAGATCTCAGACTGCCGATACAGCGGCAAGTGATCTGCGAACTTCGACACCAGCACATGCGCCAGCAGACTGGGGCCTGGCAAGCCCTGATCGATCGGCCGCGCCGGGGCAGGCGCCTGGACCACCTGTTCACAGGCCCCGCAAGCAAACTTGGGCCGCACATGTTGAATTACCTTGTAGCTGGCCGGAATGCGTTCCAGCTGCTCGGATACATCTTCGCCAAACTGGCGCATGGCTCCGCCGCAGTCCGGACAGCAAGTGCTCGCAGGAGCATGGGTGATGACTTCGCGCGGAAGATCCTCGGGCAATGGCTTGCGCGGAGCACGCGGCCGGGACTTATTCGTCGCTCGCGGAGAATGTGGTGCTTGCGCTTGCCTTGCTGCTTGCTCGGTCTCCAGTTCTTCCAGCTGAAACTCAAGCTGTTCCAGCTCGCCCTTCAGCTTCTCGCTCTTGGTGCCGAAGATCATCCGCTTGTACTTGTCGATGACCAGTTTCAAATGTTCAATCTGCTGGCTGGCCGATGCTATCTGCTGGCTGGCCAGTTGCTGCTGTTCAAGCAACTGGTTGTGCTGTGCGAGCACCATCTTCTTCAATGCTTCAGTATCGAGCGTATCGAGATTCGGTAATGGGGCAGAAATCACGACTGCAGTATGGCATGAACAGGGGTGTGGTCTATCTCATAAAACCCGCATGAATACTGGAGAATCTCTCTTGTTACTCACACCGCAAGCTCAGGCGTCCAGGTTCTCTTCGGGCTGCGCCAGTCGATGCCTTCCAGCAACATCGAGAGCTGCGCACGGGTCAGCGAAACAGTCCCTTCCGTAGCTTGTGGCCAGATGAAGCGGCCCTTCTCCAGACGCTTGGCGAATAGGCACGAGCCGTCTTCATAATGCCCCATTTCACTATGTGATTGATAAATCGAGAACTGCCTGTGAAGGCGATGGTACCGTGGGGTGAGCTTTCCCGGCTCGAGCCCTTTCAAGGAACTTTGAAGCGGCTTCACTGGTGAGGGCCTGCTTGTTTATCACCCACGGGCCCGAAGCGATCGGTCGTTCTGCGGTAATATAGCCACGTTCGATAGCTATCCGCAATGTGCGATTTGATACTCCCGCCGATCGTGCGGCATGTGAGAGATTCAACCAACCTTCCTCGGCCTGGCGTTGTGCTGTGTGACATGCGATGTCGTGATTAGCGCGCAGCGAAGTGACGAGTGATCGCGTCCAGTAGTTGCCTCGGGCAGTAGATAGCTTGGCTCGATTGAGAACACCGGCGATCATTTCGTCGCTGTAAATGCGCGACAATACACGAACAGCTTCTACGACATCCTTCGGCGTATGCCCGCGGCTCTCTCCGCGCCGCCGGCGCGGCAGACGCAGCGGCGTATGTACGCCACCCTTCCAGTGGATTACGAGTACGACCTCGCTGGTCTTCTCGTCGATGTCTACCACGATCTCGCGGATGAGCGCTCGCAGGAGCCGCTTCTTTGTACGCTCGTCGGATTGGGGATCATTCCACAAGGCTTCCAGATCGTGCGCAAGATTCTTGAACTCATCAATCGTGCCAACAGTAGAGGCCGTCGCACATTCAGTTTCGACGCCGATGCGAGCTTCGATTACTCGCACCTCTTCAAGTGCGCTGTTCCACCGACGCTCGAGTTCTTGCGCAACGAGGCGATTGTCCGGATCTGCAGCCTCGTATTGCCGTTCAGCGCGTCTCGCGCGGTAGCGTGCAGCCTCTAGATCGCGCCGCAACGCATCCAAAACTTCTGAGTGAACCTGAGCCTGCTGTTCAGTTGCCATAATTGCTGCCTCTACAGCTGCGGGCTGCACTACACTAAGCAGCTGCCGTGCGACCGCAGGATCGACATTCGAGCCGCTGAAGCCGACACAGCGCGCTTCTTTGTTGTCGAGATAAGCTCTGGGACAGGCATAGCGAACCACCTCACCGTCAGCTCCCTTGTAGAATACCCGCAGCATACGGCCACAACGGCGGCAGCGCAACAAGCCCGTCAGCAGACCGCTACCGCGACGCGCAGCCCCGGAGGGTTCGTAGCTACTGAGCCGATTGCTATGGATCATCTTCTGGATGCGTTCGAAAACCTCCCAGCTCACATATCCCTCATGTGCAGTGGGGATCAGGGCAACCCAGCGATCGCGGGGTCTGCGACGAGTGCGCTGTACCGAAATACCATTCTCGTAGCAGGTTACCCTCTCTGTTCTTCCATATGCATAGGCTCCGCCGTAGGCGGGATTGGTCAGGATTTGGTGGAAGCCGCAGTAAGTGGGGCGTCGCCAGTGCACGTCCCCTCGGATCGTGCGGGCTGGTATGGACAGATTGTTCTCCATGAACCATAGCAGGGCCTGTCGTGCGCTGCCGAGTTCGAGGAACTTCGAATACACCAGCTCGATTGTGCGCTGGATGCGCTGATCTGGATCCTTCAAGAGCTTGCCATCCTCGTCTTTGACGAATCCGACCGGACAGTGCGACACAAGATCACCACGACGCGCCTTTTCGACGCGAGCTTCGCTCGCCCGTTGGCGAAGCAGATCAAGTTCATACTCATTAAGTGTGCCCTTCAGGCCCAAAAGCAAACGGTCGTTACCCAGGCGCGGCGAGTATATAGTTTCCTGATCGACCAGAACCGTGTCGACTATGCGGCACACCTCCACTAGCTGTTGCCACTCGCGGCTGTTGCGCGCAAACCGAGATACCTCACGGGCACAGACCGCGCCGACTTCGCCCATGCAAACCTGCGCCACCATCCGCTCGAATCCGGTTCGAGTCACGGTGCCGCCGGCCGACCGACCGAGATCTTCATCGATGATCTCCACCTCATTCCACCCAAGCGATCGCAGATGAGTTTCCATGGCATACTGCAGCTTCTGGCTCTCAAGATTGTTCAGCACCTGGTACGGCGAAGACTGCCGTACGTAGAGGATGGCCTTACGCGAAGTGTGTTGCGGCTTGATCTTCTCACTCATCGCGCCCTCCTTGTTTTCTTGGGCTGCGGACTAGCGTGCTTGTCCGAACACTTAGGAGGAGTTGAGCGAGTAGCTTGACTGCATCGTTCCGCATCGACTCGTTGAGATCGTTCCAACTTGGCACGGCGGGCTGCTCGCCGAACAGCGCCAGTTGGGTAATTCGATGTGCAGGGGGAGGTGTCATCTGCGTCTCCATCACCGGCTTGCCGGCTTACCTGCGGTTGTAACACCACCGCGTTCAAGGAGACACGTTGTTCCGAGATTGCACTCTTCAGAGTGCGGAGAGTTGCGCAATCGACATGAGGATCGTCCACAAGACGCATCGGTGCGCAATGAGCGGCATCAAACATCCACTTGGGAATTTCCATCAGCATCGCATCGAACGGCGCATCCGGTAATTTGCAGAAATACGCGACATCGGCATGGGCGCCGCCTGCTCTACGCGTCAAAATGGTCTGGCCATACCAGCGATGCCATGGATAGCAGACCTGCCTTGGTTCAAACGAGAGTTCATGGGTTTTCTGTAGGGGGATTGCATAGGCCGTCTCCATCGAACCAAAGAAGTTTTACGATGTCACCCTCTACGACCGCGGAAAACAAACACGTGACCGGAGAATGGCTGCTGCTCTAGCACCGTCTGCACCTGAGCACTCAAACCATCAAACCCTCGGCGCATGTCTGTGACGCCGGCGGCAATCCATATCTTCGTTCCAGTACGAAGTTCGATCACTTGCGCAGGCACTCCAGAATCGTGCGTAGCAAGGCTGGATCAGCGCCACTCTCGATGCTGATCAGCGCACGGCCCTGAAGCTCGATGTGAATGCACGCAGAGCTCGTCTGCGGCTTATCTCCGCCAGCTAGCACTACCGGAAGCAAAGACGCAGATGCTGAAACCGGCTCCGACAACTCGCCCCGTTCAAACTCCCGCCGCCACTTGAATACCTGGTTCGCGTTCACCCCATGAGCTCTAGCCACCAGCGCCACGCTTGAGCCCGGCACCAACGTCAGCTCAACGATCCGACGCTTCTCGGCAACTGACCGCCATCTGCGAACACGGCGTTCCGGCATCAATCCCTCTGCCTGATCCATGACAAAAGCCTCAGGCCAAAACCCAGCTTATCGCCAGAGGGGAACTTCGGACGCTTACGCAGTTGCCGGATGCGGGCCTGGAGAAATACCTGCCCGCGCAACGTGCCGCCTGCGCTACTGCGCCTGCATGATGACCTCAATGGGATCATCCGATACCGCGAAGCTGATCTTCTGACTCGATGTTGTGTAGGAGACGCTACGCCGGGTAACGAGATTCACTACTTGAATGACTTCCCAGCCGTTTGCCATGGAGACGGTTACCGAACCATCGCCAGGCTGAGGCATGGTGGCCCATCGACTGCCGTCGCTCGTATAACTGCGTTGCCAGAGTACCAGGATGTCCGAGTTCGATTTGTGACCGGCGCGCGAGCCTACGATGTGCACGGAGTCCAGCGGAAATGTGCCGCTGTAGCTGGCAATGGAGGGAAAGGTGGAATCGGAGTAAGAGCTCACCGGAGGATTCGCGATTTTCGCCAGGTCTGACATGAAACCCAAAATTGCTGTGTAGGCCGGTAAGGGATTGCGTGACGAGTCGAGGAAGCCCATCTGGTCGCGGCTTGTATCGTAGAGGCGATAGAAGCTGATCGGCGTTACGCCTGCAGCCTGGAAGCCGAGGAACTGTCGCATGATGAACCGGGCCTGATGCGCGGCGTCTCCTTTGGCGAGACCCAATCCGGTCTCAGTCATATTGTGAGAGACACCGTACGTCGGATTGCGCAATTTCAGAAAGTAGTCCTCCTGTGCGGCGAGGCTGAAGTTGCCGCCGGCGAGCCCGAACAGATTGCAGTTGAAGAAGTCATTGTTGCCGGTAGTCGTGGCCCAGCAGGGTGCGATCCACAGCGCATCTTCGGGACTGTTGCCATAGGGATGAAACGACTCTGAACGGACACTGATCGCGGGCTCTGCGAAAGCGACGCCTGCATTGAGCTGCATCTGCGGATCGAGGACCGAGTTCGAGCCGGACTTCTCGGTTCCCGCCCAGATATAACTTACTCCGGCAGGAGCAGCACGACCCTGCAGTGCGCCCACGAATCCCCAGTTAGGTAGATAGGCGTTTCTCGGCCCTGGCTGGAAGGGGCCGGGAAACAAGTCGTAGGAGTTGGCGCGCTCATCCCATCGGTCGTCGGGCCAGGGTGGCTCGTTCCACAGCTCTATCTCTCCCTTGAGGCCTGCATGGGCAAGGCTCTTTGCAAGGAATTCAGCGTACTCGGCGTAGCGCATTACGGAGCTGTCACTCGGGCTTGAGGTTGCCGGAGGCGGATAGAGATACTCGTTGACGGTATAGACAGTGGCGGTAGTGGCGGGAAGAGGGGAGCTAAGAGCTGAAGCCAGAGTGAGCGTAGCGTGGTTGGGATCGGTCACGTTGACCGCGGTGATCAGCGCTCCTGGATAGGAGTGGGCGTTGCTGATCTGCATACCGTCGGAGCGAGCAATCGTGTCGAAGAAGGGGGCAAGTGAGGACAGCTTATCGACGCTCTGACCAGGAACCAACTGGACACGGATTGACGTTGCTCCAGTTGGAGCGCCACCGGGCGCCGTAACGCTAAGAATGGCGTGGTACGGCGCGCCGTAAGCCGCAACCACAATAGGATTCAGCTTGTATTTGCGAGATGACCCATATGCGGACTGGCAGTAAGGCTGCAGCGCATAACGCTTCGAAGTGACGGTGTTCCGAGGTGGTCGCGTCTGAAGCTCGGCCGTTGCCCAGCCGCACTGGAAACGCACGTGCGTAGCGCCCGCGGCTGCGGCCATCTGGAACTCCCAGTCGCTTGCGGGGTCGACGTTGAAGCCGAGCGCTTTGGCAACCTGGGTGGCCGGGATTACGCCGAGAGCTTCCTGTGTGGGTGGAATAACCTTCATCGCGAGCGTCGCTGATACTCCGGAGACGGTAACTTTGACCGTGGCGGATCCAATGCTGTAACCGGAAATGGTATTTCCGGAGACCCTGACAACCGTTTGGCTCTGGTCATCCGCGTAAACAGGTGAGACACAGGAAGTATGCGTCCCATCCGAGTAAAAGGTTGTACAGGAAAGCGTAGCACTCTGCCCTTTACGTATCGGATTGGCCGATGAGGTGAGCGTTACGTAGGAGACAGTAGCTGCCCGGCATGCCAAGACCAATAAAAGCGCAAATAGGATAAGGGAAGGCCGTTTCATGATGGCTCCTTGAGTGACTTATACGTTCTCGGATGTCACTGACAGCGTTGACGACTCATCCAGCAGTGACCCGCTGCCACATGCTGGCAAATAGTCCCATGAACTCGGCGTAGCCCATAATGAGTCCCGGCGGACGCGATTTGAGCTTGTACGGAAAGTTCAGAAGTACGAACAGCAGCCGGCAGAGAGTTGAAAGCATAAGTGCGCAACCTGCACCCTCTAGTCCGAATCTGGGAATTAGCCAAAACATGAGAGGGATCGAGGTAAGCACGCCGCAGCCCTGCAGCATGCTGACGGTTCCGGGAAATCCCGCGGCCAGGAACGCCTGCGAAAGAACGGAGGTCAGGCCGCCGGCAATGGCCTCAACAACAAGGAATGGAAGAATGGCAGCCGCGCCGGCGAATCCGTGGCCATAGACGAGGCGGAGGAGAAAATCTCCGCAGAAGAGAAGAGGCAGCGAAGCCAGGAGCATGAGACAGAGGGTTGCGCGGGCTGCGCGGCCCGTGAGTGCAACAGTGTCGCCCGTGGACAGATTCGTGGAGCGCGGCATAGTGATGGGCGAGACTGCGGTGGGAATGAAGGCGAGCACTCCCGCTGCACTTTGCGCGATGACGTAGAGTCCCATCATTTCCGGGTTCAGCAGCCCCACCACGAGCACGCGATCCACCTGAGTTGCCACGGTGCCGAGTAGATCCGCTCCCCACGCCCGCACTCCGTAGCTGAGAAGAAGACGGGACGCAGCGACGGGGGAGCGGAGCGTAGGGCGAAAGTATCTCCAGGCCCAGCGCGCAGTCCATATTGTGGCAGGCGTACCGCCAAGCAGATAGGCGAAGGCCGCGCTGGAATATGTAAGCCGGCCCAGAGTTTTTTCGATAGCAAGAACGATCAAGACTGAAAAGGGGGATAAGAACCGGTAGACGTTGTACTTGGAAAAGGCGTCTGCCGCCTGGGCCTGGCCTATCAGCGTTACGGCGAGAAGCTCGAGCGGGGTAACAAGAATCCATAACCTCGCAAGGTGGATGGCGGCGGCAGGATAGGTGTGTAACGAATAGGGAAGGATGATGGCCCCAACGAGAGCAGCGAGAAGACCAAAGACAGCGGTGAGCAGGAGGCCCGCGCCCGCCAGCTCGCTGGAGATGTCCCGTCTGCGCTTGAGCCAATACACGGAGGCGATTGGAATGCCCATGGTCATGCCATAGGCGAGAAACTGCGGCCACATAATGATTCCGGCCAGCAATCCTCGTCCGTCAGCACCAAGGCTTCGCGCGGTAATAATGCCGCACAGAAGATTCACACCCTGGACAGCGAGATTCGCACACGCGGTCTGGATGATTACCATGATCCCAGACTTTGCGGATAAGAATCGCCGTATGCCACGCCACATAGTTGCTCTCCAAAAAGGCGAGTGGACCTCGCTTAGGCGAATCTGCGTTTTAGGGTAAGTATGGGGGCCTCGAAGAAGTGGTAGCTCAGCACCGCCAGTGCTATGGAGAAGAGAAAGCCAAAGACGGCGATAAGCAGCTGAGCCAGAGGCCCCGAATGCAGGAGATGTTCGAGTCTTCCCGAGAGGTGGCGAAAGATCGAAGCACCGGCGAGCGCAGAAGTTTCTGACCTGTGCTCTGCGTGAGCAGTGTCGTAAAGAATTCCTGTCATCAGAAAACCTGAGAGCACGAAGAAGAGGTCAACTCCCATCCATCCGGCCGCGGGCCGACAAGGCTCCACAGGTGGCAGTAGAGGGTTTGCCCCTTTGTAGGATCCAGTGAAGTGGTAAAGCATGACAGAAAGGATTGCCACCCCTTGGAGGCCATCGAGCGCCGCGTTGTGCTGTGTAGCCGGAGCAATGCTCCCGGACTCGGCTACCTCTGCGAGCGTCGATCTCGGAAACCGTCATGATCGGCAATTGTAGATTCTCCTGAACGATAGCGAGATCGCTGTTTGTGCTGCTGGCGCGCAGTAAAGGTCGGTGGCTTCAGTCCGGCAAGTCTTAAAGCTGCGGGAGAAGGTGAATTGAATACATGTTGTCCCGGTAAATTACTGAAGGCCGTTCAATGGACGGTAATTGAGGTCAGAGTAGCATACCGGCGCGCAGATTCGACCTTAAAAATGTCGGCCAAAACCTAAGAAAAAGTCACGCAGGTATGCCGCGGGAAGGCGCTGGCAGAGGCCCAAGCAATTGTGGCCTATAAGCTACAGGATTAGGTCAAGATCCGATGGACATGCCGGGAGCGGTATGGAAACATGGCCGTAGTCGACTAAACACTCCATCAAGGGCATCCATCCCTCCACCCTTGTAGCGGCAACTTCTTCCGGATCTATGTGAGTCCTATGAGAGATCAAGAAATTCAATCTATCTCAATCATCGATAGACAGCCGCATACGACCCAGGCAGCGCGCCCCGACGAGGGAGTGACTCTGGGAGATATCCTTCAGAGGCTTCTTTTTCATCGATGGTTCATTGCGGCATGTGCGGTGGGCTGCGTAGCTCTTTCGCTGCTGTATCTCAAGCTGCGGCCGTCGGTGTACGAGGCTTCCGCGGTGTTGCGCATTGATCCGGGGCGAGCGGAGGCCCTGGCGATATCGGATCGTCCGGCAACCGTCCCCACTGAACCAGGGGAGACTCTCCACACGGAAATCGTTCTCCTGAAAAGCGACGATGTTGCGATCAGAACGCTGAACTCTTTGTCGGACGATGACTTTGCCAAGTTTTTTGGTTTGCGCAGAGGTCCAAACCCCATCCCTCTGGATGTGCAACGTCTCTCTGATCAGCAGCAGGGCTGGATGGCAAAGCTGGAAAAAGCCATAACCGTAAAGCAGATCGAAGGAACGCAGCTCATCAACTTAACGGTCAGGTCGCCGGATGCCAATGTGGCAGCGGCGATTGGAAACGCTGTGGTTAAGGCTTATTCGTTGGAGACGTTTGAGAATCGCGCCCACTCTGTTGCCCAATTGCGCACGTGGCTCTCGAGCCAGATGGATGAACTGAAGAGTCATGTCGAAGTGGCCCAGGCGAAGTTGACTGACTTTGAGGAGGCTAATGAAGTAGTAGAAACACCGGGGGCGAGCAACTCAATTTTGGATCGGCTCCGTTTTCTGAGCGAAAGACTTTCGGCGGCGCAGTCTGACACCATCATGAAGGAGGCTCAGTTGCGTGCCGCCAAGGGGGGAAGTCCAAGCCAACTGGCCACGCTGTTTCCAAATCCAAAGCTCAGCACTTTGCAGTCGGCCCAGGGAACGCTGGCTGCGCAGTATACGCAGCTGTCGTCAAAGTTCGGTCCGAACTATCCTCCCCTTGTCGATCTTGGGAAACAGATGGGTCAAATGGATGTGAATATCCGGCAGGAGGCGCAGTCCGTCCTCGATCGCTTAAACGCGGACTATACAGCAGCCAGGCGGGCGCAGGATATGTTGCAGGTCGAATACGACAAGCAAGTCGAGCTCGCCTTCAAGCTCACTCGGAACCAGGCGACATACTCTGTTCTGCAACGCGATCTGGCTGCGAGCCGGGAACTCTATGACGCGCTGCGGCGCAAACTTCAACAGGCAACGGTTGATGCAGAGGTAGGTGGATTGAATACGATGCTGGTCCAGGGTGCGCGAGTGCCCATGGAGCCTGCCGGTCCGAAGAAGATATTTATAGTGCTTGGCAGCTTGATTCTGGGTCTCTTTGGCGGAGTGGTTGCAGCGCTGGTATTAGATGGTGTTTCGGACCGGGTGCGCGGAGCCCAACACATAGAGCGTGAGCTCGGCCTTCCGGTTCTCGCGCATGTTTCGAGTGTGTGCGAAGACCTCGAAATCCCTGAGCGAGAAGGCGGCATTGCCACGCGACGTGCGCCGATGGTTCTAACCGCGCCTACTTCCAAGGCTGCTGATGAGATCCGGGCATTGCGCAATTCTGTGGTGCTTGCGGGCCAGGCAAAGACCTTGCTGGTGACGAGTGGGTCTCCTGAAGAGGGTGCACTTCCGGTGTCAGTAAACCTGGCAGTTCTTCTGGCCCACAGCGGCGCACGGGTTCTTCTGGTCGATACCGATCTGCATAAACCCCGGGCTCAGGATGAGTTTGGCATCGATAACGGGCAGGGGCTGGGAGAGTATCTGGCAGGACATTCGCCAGCACCGATACCGATACGGCCTGTAGCACATCTTCAGAACCTCTTCATGGTGACAGGTGGTCATGCGCCTTTGAATTCATTTGAGCTGCTTAGCTCTGCGTTGCTGCGCTCTCTTCTTGTGACCTGGAAGAAGGAATTCGATTATGTGATTTTGATTGGCACGCCTCTTCTGGTCACGAACGTTGGTGTTCTGCTGGCGAGCTGGGTCGATGCGACGGTGCTACTGGCGCAGAACGGTCACTCGCGCGTGCGGGAACTGAAGGAGATTCGCGACACACTCCTGCGTAATCGCGCACGAATCCAGGGAGTGGTGCTGAGCGAGACGCCGCACCAGCCGGGGAGTGAGAGCAAAGCTTCCCGGCTAAGGAGACCCGTTATGTCTATCCGGAAATGGCCAAAAACGCGCAGGCGGCGGACTAACTTGCGAAGGTTCGCAGCAATCATCCTAGCTGGCGCAGCCATCCTAGTCCCGTCTGGTCAACGGAGTTCCACAGCGTTTGCGCAAACAGCAAATGAGGCTTCGAATGCCACACCGGTACTTCAGTCTCGTCCGGAGACGGGGCTCCGCGTTGGAGTCGGTGACATGGTACAGGTGACAGTGTTTGACACGCCCGAACTCTCGGCGAAGTTGCGCGTGAATGCAGACGGCACCGTAGAACTTCCCGTTGCCGGCAGCACTCCGGTGTCGGGTATGACGCCGCAGGACGCCGGCGACGCTATCGCCAAGCATCTGAAGGACGCTCAGATCATGCTTGATCCCAGGGTCACGGTGACGATCGCAGACTATGCGACGCAGGAGGTCAGTGTATTGGGCGAGGTGAAGAACCCTGGCAACTATCTCCTTCTCGGCCCTCACTCTCTGTATAATGCGTTATCTGCCGCTGGTGGCACGACGGAGAAAGCAGGCGGAGACATCATGATCACCCACCTGGCTGATCCGCAGAAGCTTGAAACAGTTCACGTGGACTCCCCGAACTATTCGCAGCAGTCCAACGTCTCACGAATGTAACCGGAGGGGATGTTATCTATGTCTCGCGTGCGGGTTCGGTGTATGTCTTGGGCGATGTTACGCATCCCGGAGAGTTTTCGATGGGAAGCAAGCGGCTGACAGTGCTGCAGGCAATCGCGCTGGCGCAGGGAACGAATGTGGACGCTGCGCTCTCGCGAGCCTCGATCATTCGTAAGACGGACGATGGCGAAAGGGTCATTCCGGTTGACCTCAAGCGCGTGGCAAAGACAGCGGAGGGCGATCAGGTGCTGACCGCAGAGGACATCGTCGTGGTCCCCCACAGCAGGGGCAGGGCATTCGTCGACGCGACTCTTCCCGCGTTGACGGCAAGTGCCGTCGGATCGGCTTTTGCGGCGATGATTCTTCTAGGTCGATAGGGAGGATCGAACCGATATGGGCCGTGAGCTCGTCATGTCGGGTCTTCGCAGGGAGACCGAGTTGATCTGGATGTGGCTTGGGGGCGCCCTGCTCGTGATTGTGTTATGGGCCATGCTGATTGCAGAGCAGGTAAATCTTCTCTGCGCCGTTGTCATCGCGATACCGCTGCTTCTGCTGGCGGTGTACGACAAGGAGTCCGCAGTGCTGTGGACTCTCGCCTATCTTATTCTGCTCGGGGACATACGACGGATCGTTGCCGAGATTGCTGCACCCTCGACCTTCGATCCTTTGCTTCTGATAGCCCCAGCGGTCACTATGGTCCTTGTGGTTCCATTGCTGTTTGGCTTGAGGCTGAGAGAGCCACTGTCGAAGGCGGTGTTTGGACTGCTGGTTGTCATGGGACTGGAAGTTCTGAATCCCAAGCAGGGCAGCCTGAGCATCGGTCTGTCGGGCGCGTTTTTTTACATCATTCCCGTGATGTGGTTTTGGATTGGTCGTAGCCTGGGATCTGTCGCGCTGGTGGAGACAATCATCTACAAGGTGGTGCTTCCGCTGGGTATCTGCGCCGGGATCCTCGGACTGTGCCAGAACTTCATCGGATTCCTACCTTATCAGCAAGCGTGGATCGCTGAAGTGGGAAGGACCTACACCTCGCTGTACGTAGGCTCGTCAGTGCGGGCGTTTGGATTCTCCGTGTCAGCCGCGGAATATGCGACGCTGCTTGAGTACTCTATTGCTTTGGTCGTGGCAGCATCCTTCGCATTACGTCGCCTTTGGATGGCTGCTGTGCCGATTCTCGCGACGGCTCTCCTTCTCTCAGGCGGCAGGGGATTGACGATCAAGCTTGTGGTCGCGCTCTGTGTCCTTTGGATTGTGCGCAAGGGAAGCAGGTTTAATCCGGCAAAGGTGATTGGGATGGCAGTGTTGGGTGGCTTGGCACTCGTCAGTGTCTCTTTGATCGCGGGACAGTTTGCGAAATCCGCCGATGCGGGACAGCGCGGTGGTTCAGCCGCTCAGGATGGTCTCGCACATCAACTAGGCGGCCTGGCTCATCCCTTCGACAAAAAATATTCAAGTGCCGGGTTGCATTCCAACATGGTGACGACGGGCTTTCTGGAAGGATTTACAAGCCCGCTGGGACATGGACTTGGCTCAAGTACCTTTGCTGCTAAGAAGCTCGGCACCGAAACCGAAGGGGGCAGCTCCGAGCTGGACTTCAGCGACATGTTTATCTCGCTTGGGCTGGCGGGAGGCCTTCTTTACCTCGGTGTGGTCGGCTTCGGTATGCGTGCCGCCTTCAGTTATTTTCGCGAAAGAAAACGAAGCGTCGGGCTGCCGGTGCTTGCGATTCTGATTGCAACGCTGGGCGGCTGGCTCATTCAGGGCCAGTACTCTACTTGTTCTCTCGTTTTCTTTATTTTGGGAAGCGTCGTGCATCAAAGGCAAACTAGCGGCGAGAGAGTGTGGAACCGAAGTATCGAGTGCACAGTTTAGCCGAAGATAAGATCGCGAAATGCCTCGAACTTGCCTTGCTGAGCCAGGTAGAAGCGGCGCCACGAAGCTCCACGAAGTCTTGGTGTAAATCGTAGAGCTTGAACGAATCCAGGGCACACGCCGGTGCCGACAAGAATCGTCCACGTGACGAAAGCGATCTTACGTATCCCTTTCAAGGCGAGCCAGATCGACAAGATATCGTTGTAAGCAAATTCGCGGAACGATTTTTCGTCCTTCAAAGCCTGGACATCGACATAGTACCGCGCCTCCTCGCGCTCAGCGGCGTAATGATCGACGGCAGCGGCGGGGTCATAGGCCAGCTTCCAGCCGGAGGCTTTTACGGCGATGGAGAACGCGGTATCTTCGCGTGGTTGAGCTCCGTTGCCCTTAAGTCTTTGATCGAAGCGTAGGTTGGCGAAGGCCTCAGAACGGAAGCTCATGTTGGCTCCCTTCAAGAAGTCGACCTCGCGGATGTCCCCGAAACCGAGATGATGATTACCGATCATTCGACCATACCACTGGATCCGGCCGACTACCGTGGCCTGGCGGTCGTCGAATTGGTGACCATCGAAGCAGCGATCACGTCCTCCTAGTCCTCCGAGCGCAGGATCTTCCTGAAAGCGAGCAAGAACTCGTTGGAGCCACTCCGGGTGTGGCTTGGTATCGTCATCGAGAATGGCCAGCACGTCAGAGGTGCAGGCATCCAGGCCCGCGTTCCTGGCGGCGACAGTTCCAGGAAGATTAGTAAAAACGATCTTCGAAGGAAAAGGAGTTAGAAGGTTCGTTATTGCCTGCCTGGTTTCAGAGTCATCGTTTCGCAGTACGACGATCACCTCATGAGGTGGATGAATCTGCTGGGTCAGAGATCGGAGGCAGGTCACGAGCGGCACTGGCCTTCTATAAGAGGCGATCAGCACACCGATGGATTCAGGTGTTTTCATGATGATGATTCCAGAGACGGCGTGGTGAGTTGATTTCAGGGCCTGCTATGCAGCGTGCTCGATTAACTCGTTGTAAACTTCAGCGGTTCGAAGAGCCATGAGGCGTGAATTGAACCTGCGTTCGATATATTCGCGACACTCCTCTCGAGCTGGAAGTCTAAGGGTACCGGTAAGAGTACCGATCAAACCGTCGGCTAGATCTGTTGCCTTCGTACCTGAGAAGATCAGGTTCTGCGAGAGTCCGCCCACCACTTCGGGCAAGCCACCCACGGGAGTAACCATGGAGGGGGTCCCAGCTGCCATCGCTTCTGCTGCCACGAGACCAAATCCTTCCAGCGCAATTGTCGGAACCACGTTGATGTCGGCCGCGTAGAAGAGGTGTGGCAGAGCTTCTTCTGTGACAAACCCCATGAACCGGATGTTGCGCATCAGGCCACGCCTCTCAGCCTGGGCTTGAAGAGACCGTTTCAGTGGTCCCTGACCAGCGATGCAAAGAAGCACGTCGGGAACGGCGGCGGCTACATATGTCATGGCATCGATCAGCGATGACAAGCCCATTCGATTTACAAGCCGTCGCACGGTAACCAGGACGGGGCGGTCTAGAGGAAGGTCCAGCGTAGTCCTGGAGTCGTTTCGAGGAGTATCCAGGGCGAAGCGCTTTGTGTCCACTGAGCCGGGAACCAGCCTCACCTTGTCGGGATCGACGCCGTATCGAGTGGTGACCAGGTCCCGAAAAGCGTTCGATAGGACGATGACTCGATGGGAGCGCCTGTACACGGCTGCTTCAAGGTATGATTTCACAGCGACCGAGGTGTTTCCGTCCCCCTCCTGCAGCGATTCTTCCGACCAGGGACCATGAAAGTGGGAGATGGTGAGTGTGTCCTTTAGATAGTCGATGCCGGGAGCGGAATACATCGCAAAGTGGGATGCGACGATTTCCGGCCTGAACTCATCGATGGCAGCTCGAATCGAGGTGCGTGCGCTGTGGAGCCTTCGAATCAGGCCGGCCCGTTGCGGTGCGAAAGAGTGGACGGTGCTCTGATCTATGGGGTTGTTCGGTCGGTTGGCCACAATGCCTCTGAAACCAAAGCCGGCGTCCGGAAGGTGAGTCATCAGCTCCGAGATCACGCGTCCCGCGCCGCCACGGTCACACTCGATGCCGATATGCAACGACATGGGATGCTGTGTTGTTTGAGGTGATGGTTCAGCTGTTGTCATTTGCATCCAAGGCCTCCGAAAATACAGCAAATAAGATCGATGAGTTATGAATCAAGCCACAATCCGCACCGGGGTCGGATGCTTCTGCTCCAAGACGTCCTCGAAGATGCGGAGATACTGATCAGCCATGGTTGACCACTGCATCTCGAGCGCCCGACGTCGTCCAGCGGTGCCCATTGACGAACGTAGGGCAGGATCAGTGGCCAGAGTCCTCATGTATACGGCCAGAGTTTTGTCATCGTCCGGATCATCCAAAATGAATCCTCCTCCACCGATAAATTCGTCCGCAGCGAAAGTCCCGGAGACGATGCTCGGCAGACCCGATGCCATTGCCTCGAGCAGCACAAGAGGGTGGGCCTCGTAACGCGAAGGGAGGACAAACATGTCGACAGAGCGCATAAGAAGGTCGATCGTTTTGACCTGACCGAGGAAGTGGATCCGCTGGTCCACACCAAGCTCGCGCGCCAACGCAGGATATGGGCTCCGTTCCACCGCGCCGGCTACAACAAGGGAAAGATCGGGGACCTGTCGCATGGCTCGAAGCACTGTGTCCAGATTCTTCCGCGGTGTTCTGATGTCGCCCACGAATAGCGCGAATGTGGTTTCAGGCGAGAGCCCAAAAGACTGCCGGTGTGATTCCCCGGGATGAAACTGTCTTGTATCGACACCGTTCCAGACGACATTGATGTTGTCGGCGCGAACACCAATGTCGGTAAGCTGGGAAACGAGTGGTCTGGCTACGGCAATGACCCGCTTCGCACGAGTGAAGGCATCCTTCTCCCAACGGGTATTCAGCACGGTGTAGAGCCGGTGGTAAAGCGAGTACGGCCGCAGATTCCTGAAGGGATACCAAGGGCTCCTTCCCCAGGCTGCATGAACAAAGTGTGCTGCGACAACATCACACGGTTCCCAAGTTACAAAACCGTTTGCCTTGATGATGTCGAACTCGTGCCGATGTGCGCGGAGCCACTGTGCGCTTCCCTGTGCATAGACCAGGTTGCGCAATAATTCGGTGGGCAATTGGTCGTTGCCGATCTTTACGAAGCGACAACTTGGATGTGAACTAAGTTCTTCCGAACAAGCCGTGGCCACGATAGTCACGTGGTGGCCGGCCCGCAGAGCGGCATTCGCAACCTCAAAGTTCACTCGGCCCTGACCGTCGTTGCGTTTAAAACGATGCGACAGGATGGCGAGACGGATGGGTTGTGATCGACGGTCCATTGTTGCCTCTCTCCATCTCGGGCGTTAAGCGACAGCGGGTTGTTTAGCGAGCTGTGAAACAGGTTGATTTAGCACAGCACCGTAGGCCTGCATCAGGCTGTACTCTCATGCGTTCTATGCCGAACAAGCTCTCTACCTGTGACCGCCCAAGACCGCCCGTTGCAACCGACAGGTCCGGATCGTTTAGCAGCTTAAGGATCAGTTCTGCAGCCAGGGTCGTGCGGTCGCGCGGATAGAGCCACTCGCCGAACCTGCGCTGCATAATGTCGCGTGTCCCGGTCACGTCCGAGGCGACGACGGGCCGCTCCATGGCAAGAGCCTCAGCCGCCACATAGCCGAAGCTCTCGAACCTGGAGGTGCTCAGAAGGACATCGGCGGCAGCAATGTAGAGGCGTACGTCACGCTGCCATGGAACGACGCGGACCACATCCTGCATCTGCGCAGCAGCGATCTCGCTGAGAAACTCAGCCTCCCCCTCGCCTTCCCCGGATCCCACCCATATTGCCCGAACATCAGGTTACCGTGCATGCAAGTGTTCCATCACGCGAAGGAAGGCGATAGGATCTTTCTGCGCCGTGAGACGGCCAATCGCGAGGATGAGTGGGCTCGAGCCGATACCAAGCGCCTGGCGCGCATTGTGTCGCGACGAGGGGTGAAAGTGTCTGACGTCCACCGAGGGATAGACGACGCTGACGGAGTCCTCTGTCGCGAGTGAGAAATCGAGGATCTCTTTGCGTTCGGTGTCTGACACAGCAACAAATCTCTCGGTGGACTTTGCGAGTAATTTCTCGATTTTCAGGTAAATGCTCCCCAGCGGTGCTGCGAGGGCGTGTGGGCTGTAGACACGCGCCGGGTGCTCCCTTCGCAGGAACACAGACGCGCGGCCGAGCGCGCCTGCCTTCGAGCTGTGGCAGTGGATGATATCCGGAGCGAAGTGATCTACCGCGCAGCGCAGCTGAAACCAGGCCTTGAGATCAGTCCAAGGACTTACTTCGCGTCTCATATCGACGGGATAACAGGTCCATCCAAGGTTTGAAATTCGTTTTAAAAAGGGCCCCAGATGCGAGTCGGCTCGTGCGGTGCCGTAAGCGAACGCTGATACGATGTCGAGTCCGTCGGTCGCTTCTGCAATGTTTTCCATGTAGCGCAAAGTGCCCCCAAGAGTGGCTTCGAGCACATGAAGTACTCTGAGTGGTCTCATGGGGGATACCGTCTCGTGATTACCCGACACGCTGGACCTCCACAGGTAGAGTAGGGAACTTATCTGCGATCGTCTGGGTCGTGACAATCTTCTGGTAGATGACTTCGAGTGAGGAGACATGAGCGTTAAGAGAGCAGTAGTTGCTTGACCAGAAACGTTCGTAAGCTCCACGGCTCAGACTACGAACAAGGTCTACATCCTGCAGTCTGCTTCATCTTGGCGCGTAGATCGAGTTCATCTCCTGACTTGAAGTGCAGGCCTGTAACACCGTCCACGACGATCTCCCGCGCCGCACTCGTATCCGGAACCAGTGACGGAATACCGTGAGCTGCAGCTTCGAGTACGACGAGACCGAGCGTCTCGTACCACAGTGAAGGAAAGACCAGTGCGCGTGCTTGTCGAAGGTACTGCACGCTCGTTGCATGGTCCACCCATCCGGTGACGATCGCTTCTGGATATGCAGCTTGAATCTGCTCAGCGAGAGGGCCGGAGCCAACGAAGGTCAGCGGAACAGCTTCGGCCGCGGCAGCCCTGGCCGCAAGAAGCACTCCTTTCTCTCTGACCAGCCGGCCGAGATATACGAGATTGTGGTTGGTCTCCGGCTGGGCCGGGGGGTACTGGGTGCCTTCGACATAGATCGGAAGGCTATGGACCGTGCAATCCTGGGGAAGATAGGGCTTCATGACTTCCCCCGCCAGCCTGGAATGCACGATAAAGTGGTTTATTCCGGCGGGAGCATTGCCCATTTGCTTCTGGATGACTTGCCTGCCAACACGACAAAGCTTCTGTGGATAACTGCGAGTGTCGCAGTTGGTGAGAATGCACGCCGCGCTTAACGGACGCAAGTGGCATAACTGCTGCTGCGTGTGATTGAAAAACGTCCCGCTTGGGCACGCGAGCATGAAGTCGTGCAACGTACAGACGACGGGTATACCAGAGTCAATGGCAGCCCTAATCGCACTGGATGATAGAGCGCGCGACCAGGTATGCAGGTGTACGATTACCTCTGAGCCCTTCAGGCGCCGGACGATTCGGCGGATTATTTGTGCGGCCCTGGTGTTCCACCAACCCTGGACGAATGCCGCCGCGGGGTTGGGATTGGCGAGAATATCGTCCTGATGCGAGCAGCGGATAATGATGTTGGGATGAATCAGCTCCTGTGCGATGGGTTCTACCGCGCAGACGTAGTAGACCTTATGCCCGCAATCTGCTAAACCCACAGCCTCCTGGATCGCAACCTTGGCTGCTCCTCCGTTGACATGGGCGTTGTCGTTGATGATTACTACATTCACAGAAATTCCTTATCGTGTGCCCATCCGGCGGAGCAGGACAGCATCGTTACGGGGCCCTGATTGTCGGCTGGCCGCATCGCTTCAGCGGCAATAGAGGTGGCGGTGCTGAGAGCCGGGTTAGGTGAAGTTGTCGTGTGTATCCCGTCTGTGCTTCATATCTATCGTGGGAACCGGCCGGACAGCAAGGATAAAGAGCCGGTCTGTGTGCTATAGGCGACAGGCTGACTTCATGAAGATGCACAGGCAGTATTGCAGGATGTTGCAGTCGCCACTTAGACACTTAGAGGGACTCGTCAGAACTGGTGATTGTGGGCGTTAGCCGATTCTCTGGCGTGTGCAAGCTGGTAGTTGTAAGTTAGAGCACCGTCCTTAGTGACGATGGTTGTACCCACGGTGAGCAGAGTCACTCTGCCCCGCTGTAGAGCACAACCTGATCATGTCGCTGGGTAGATACACACCGGGAGGCAAGAGGATGGAGAGTGCTTATGTGTCATCTGCAACGGTCTCGCCAGAACGACCGCGGTTCGTCGCAGACACGGAGAGTCCGGCGTTATCACTGGCAGTGCCGATAACGGTGGCGATGGACCTGCTGGCAATTGCCGCGGGCGGAACAGCAGCTTTAGCGATAGGGCGAGTCTTTGGGAGGTTCACAGGCCGTAATTGCACATCGCAGCTGATCTCTTTTTGCGTTTTGTACGCAATGGCATTCGTTCTACTGGGGACGGGTGAAAATCTCTATAGAAACAAGCACAGCCTCTTGCGCGTGCTCGAGAGCTCTGCCGTGCTGCGGGTATCGACGTTCTCTTTGATACTGGCGCTTGCAGGGATTTATGTAACGACGCATGCACCGGCAGGCCGGTTGTTTTTTGGCGCCTGGTTGTTGGCGACCCCGGTCATCTTGTTGGCGAGACAGGTTATGCGACCGTTGATCTCTCGTAACAGCGCGCTTGATCTACGAAAGCGAAGAGTGCTGATTGTGGGTTCAGGATCGGACGCGCGAAGAATATTTTCGTTTCTCATCCATTCACCCGATCAGGATCTTCAACCAGTTGGCTTTCTCGATGAGCAGGGCTCGGAGCGTGATCGTGTCATCTACAGCCACGGTTATCGCTTCAGAGAGCATGCGCCGGTGCATTGCGGCCTCCTGGACGAGGCGCTGCTGGCGCGTCTGGAGATCTCGGACCTCATTCTGGCTGATCCACAGATGAGCCCCTCGCGGCGCGCTGAGGTCGGCGAACTGGCGTCGACTGTGGGCATTCAGATCTCGGACGTGGGACCCATGCATCCTAACGGTTTGCGCGGGCCGTCATTTTTCCAGTACATGGACGGCGTGGTGGTGCGCTCCTTCTTCCGCGGAAATGCGGATGGCTTTTCGGCATACGAGGTTCTGAAGCGCGTAATCGACTTCGTGCTTGCGTCAGGTATCGTCATAATCACCTTGCCCGTGTGGGCTGCAATCGCTATCTGGATCAGGTCGACCTCAAGCGGGCCGGTGTTCTTCCGGCAGGAGCGGATCGGGCGGTACGGCAAGGCGTTTGCGATATTTAAGTTTCGGACCATGTATACGACAGTGCCCAAGTACGGACGCTCGCCTGTGGACAGCCACGACCAGCGGATCACGCCTGCAGGCCGGTTTCTACGGAAGGCGAGCCTCGACGAGCTACCGCAGTTGCTGAATGTGCTGAAGGGAGAGATGGCGCTGGTGGGACCCCGTCCCGAGATGCCATACGTCGTAGAACAGTACACACCCTATGAGGCTCAGCGCCTTAGCGTGTTGCCTGGAATCACCGGGTTCTGGCAACTGAGCGCTGATCGAAAGTTCGTCATTCACGAAAGTCTTGAGTACGATCTCTACTACATCGAACACCGCGGGTTCTTCTTGGATATTGCAGTTGTGCTGCACACGCTAGTCTTCGCCATGAAGGGAATCTGAAGCCACGCATGCTCTCGAAGGATTGTTCTGGGGCTTCGCCACGTAGAAGCCGACAGGCGGTCTCCGAGTTTTGGCGAGCTGATAAGCGGGCGCTCACCCTGCGGCCCTGCTTATCTGGGACCCATGAAGAAGGCTAGATGCCTTCCAGGAGATCGGACATGCTCAAGCCGAAGCCGATCGCGATGACCTCCAGCAATGGCAAGGAGATCGCTTTTTTACCGCGCTCGACATCGCTGATGAAGCTGCGATCGATTCCGAACTCGATGGACATTTCAATCTGTGTCATGCCGCGAGCCTTGCGAAGTTCCCGTAATCGGATGCCGAAGCGGTCGACAATGTAAGTGGAAGAAGCCCGCTCCGCGGAAAGCCAGGAGACCGAGGATTGCCTAGGTGGCGGGCCTGGCGGAGCACTTGATCGATTGCCCAAGGGGGAAGGAACAAAGCCGGTTGGATGCATGGTCGAACCTCGTGCGATTTGGGGATGCAGTGTGGAGTGAATCCACGGGGGATTTATGTTTCGTCTGGTTTGCGCAGTTCACCAATCTGATTAGGGTGAAGACATATTTCGGCATTGCCGTCAAAAGGTCTCTGACGAGGGAAATGCTCCAAGTTATGTCGCCGGCATCCTCGCTTCTTCTCCGTCGAGCTTGTTTGCGAGAAGATTGCAGGCCGTTGCTGGCAGCGATTTCAGATGCGCTTCAGAACTTCGGGTTCTATTGATGGGGCCCAGCGGAATAGAAAAAGGTCGCTCAGTAGTGTTTGAGTTCGGGTTCCATCTGCACCCTATCCCGGGAATCAAGTGGACTCAAGACAGTCTTTGGTAACGTCGAAGTAACTACGTGAGAATTGTTTTGGCTTGTCGGTTCAAAGACCACTATCGTTAAAACACTTTATCGCGAGGACAGGCCCTCTCGCGGTGAATCTTTGGTAACTTGTGGATAAAGCTTAAGTTGTCAGCGATGGCGAGAACACTGGGCCTCGCGCGCGAAATAAAAAGCTGGGATGATTTCGTCGAGTTTGGTCGACGCTGCAAGCTATGCGTTGAGCCTGAACTGGTCTCATAGCTATGTGGCGAGTCTCAGGTCGGCTGTGTGGGTGGTGACATCAGCGTAAACAGCAATGCGCCTAATCAATCGGTACTCCTGCGGAGCTAAGTGATAAAAGAGTCGCTCGCGAGGGCGAGCTATGGAGGTGTGTCCAGGCTACGTCTCGGTTAGGTTCAGCCGTCCCTTCGGAGCATGTGGTATCAGGAGTCGATAGATACTGAATCCTCTCGGCATCTAAAACTGTTTGCGGCATCAGCAAATGTGATCGTGGGGGCGTCGCCGGGGCTACGCGGCATCGTTTTCGCCCCACGGCATGCCGGGCTGGTTCGGCGAACCCGGCGCACCTGTTCCTTCTGATCTGCTGCACCACAAACTCCTGCGGGCTGAGTTTTTGGTAGCGCCTCCATCGAGAGCGGAATAGTGGTTGAGAGAACTGTAGCTGCCTCGGCTGCGCTTCCATGCTGTGGGGTGCCCGTCGTGGTCCCGCTCGGAATGTTCCTTGCTGCCGCTGATAGCATGGTGTCGCGTGATGGATGGCTTGGTGGTGCAGGATGAAGCGTGGTGTTTCTGGTCTTGCTTTGGTGGTGTTGGTTGCCGGGGCGCTCTCCGGGATTGGGTTCGCGGCGGAACCGCTTTGGAAGGCTAGCTGGATCACGCATCCTACCGCTCCGCTGCGGGAACCGATCGTGCTCCATTTTCGGCGTACGTTGCAACTGGCTAGCAAGCCGGAGCGGTTTGTTGTTCATGTCAGCGCGGACAACCGCTTCATCCTCTATGTCAATGGGCATCGGGTGGGCGATGGGCCTGCGCGCGGGGACCTGCCGCATTGGCGCTACGAGACCTTCGATCTGGCCCCGTATCTCTCCGCAGGCACAAATCTCGTAACTGCAACTGTTTGGAACTTCGGGATTTATGCGCCGGCTGCGCAGATCACCGACCGCACGGCTTTCCTGGTGCAGGGCGATGGCGCGCTAGAAGCCGGAGTGAGCACTCCCACGGGATGGATGGTGGCTGTCGAACCGGGCCGCGCCCCTATTCCGCGAACGGCCGGCGGCGTCGACGGCTACATGGCCAATGGGCCGGGAGAAGAGCTGAACGCCGCGACCTACGATTGGCAGTGGAATGATGCTGCCGACCCAAGCGGCGCGTGGGTGGCTGCCGCGAGCCCGATGCGGGAAAATATTTATCCTTCGGCGGCCCGCGCCGGGTTGGAGGGAGAACAGGTAGACAACTACTGGGGACTGGTGCCGGATGAGTTGCCGCATATGGCGTACGCCCCGACGGACGCGGGTGCGGTGGTGCGGTCGGACGAGCCGGGCGCCAACGCGTTTCCCGCTAAGCCGGTGACGATTGCGGCGAATCGCCACGTGCATTTGCTGCTGGATCGCAAGACGTTGACCACCGCCTATCCTCAATTAACGGTTTCGGGGGGAAAGGGTGCGAACATCCGCTTGACGTACGCGGAGGCACTCTACGACGCCCATCAGCAGAAGGGCGATCGGAATGAAGCGGGCAACCGGCAGGCGTTAGGAGTGCACGATAGCTTTCTGCCCGACGGCGGTGCGCATCGCACGTTTGAGCCGCTGTGGTGGAGGGTGTGGCGCTATCTGGACCTGGACATTCAGACGGCCGGTGAGCCGTTGACACTGGACTCGCTGCAGGCGGAGTACACGGCCTATCCCTTTGAGGAGCGAGCTTCGTTCGAGAGCAAGGATCCTGAGCTGGCGCAGATATGGGATATCAGCTGGCGAACGGCACAGCTGGATGCGCACGAGACGTATATGGATACTCCTTATTGGGAACAGCTACAGTATGTGGGCGACACGCGGATCCAGGCGTTGATCTCGTATGCGGTGACAGGAGACGACCGGCTGGCGAAGCAGGCGCTCAGGAGCTTTGATGACTCGCGCATTCCCGCGGGATTGACGCAGAGCCGCTATCCCACTGCGCAGCCGCAGATCATTCCTACGTTTTCCCTGATATGGATCGACATGCTGCACGACTATTGGATGTACCGGCCCGATGCTGCGCCGGCGAAGGCTGGATTGCCGGGCACGCGCACGGTGCTGGATTGGTTTGAGCAATACGAGCAGCCGGACGGTTTGCTGCGCAAGCTGCCGTGGTGGAGTTTTGTCGACTGGGTGTCGAGCGGAGAGTTGCCCACCTACGACGAACACGGGGAATCGTGCACTACGACGCTGCACTACCTGGGAGCCTTGGAGGATGCGGCCGACTTGGAGCTGGCGCTGGGCGACCAGGATCGAGCTGCCCGGGAGAGCCATCGGGCGCAGCACGTGCGCAGCGGATTATATGAAAAATGCTGGGATGCGGGGCACAAACTGCTCGCCGACAATCCAGCCCACAATGCTTTCAGCCAGCAGACGAACGTGCTGGGAGTGCTTCTCGATGTGGTTCCTAGCGCGGAGCAGCAGGGCGTTTTGCAGCAAGTGATGACGATTGCTCCGGGCACAACGGCTAGAGGGATCCTGAGCTCGTCGTATTACTTTCGTTTCTACCTGGCGCGCGCCCTTGACCATGCCGGGATGGCCGACCAGTATCTCGCCAGCCTGAAGCCGTGGCGCGACCTGTTACCGCTGCATTTCAGCACCTGGCCGGAGACGCCGGGCCAGACGCGGTCTGATTCGCATGCCTGGAGCGCGCATCCGGCGTACGACCTTCTGACGCTGGTGGCCGGGATCAAACCGGGATTGCCGGGCTTTTCCTCGGTCCGAATTGGGCCGCACATGGGCGACCTGGGCGAAGTGACAGCGGAATTTCCACATCCTAAAGGCATGATTAAGGTGCACTTCGAGCGCAGCGGCAAGGGGCTGAGAGGGACGGTGACCCTGCCGCCAGGGCTCGAGGGGGTCTTCGTCTGGCAAGGCAAGGAACAAGCCTTGCACGCCGGAGTCAACGGGATTGCTGCTGTCGAGCCCGGGCTGTGATTTGGGGAAGCTGGATTTGATTCCCATAGTATGTGTCTGCAAGTACCGGCAAAAATTGGATTTACAGGCACGCCAGCACCTAGAATGTTTGAGTAGCGGGTAACGGCTTTGGTTGTTACGCTGGTACCAGCCGCCAGCTGTGGATAAAGCATTTTTAACTTGTCCACATGGGCAGGATCACGGTAAGGTTTGGTTACCAAGGGGCATTTGTAAATATTCGCCGGACCCCCCTCCCCGTCGACTTGCCCGCTAAACGAAGCATCCAATTCTTGTTATTTGCAGTTTATTTCGAGTCGTGGAGTAAGGCGACACTGCCATGAGAGGGTCGATGAGCATTGCAATTATTACCGGTTCAGCCGGTCTGATTGGTTCGGAAGCAACCTCCTTTTTTGCCAAGCTTGGGCTTGATGTTGTCGGAATTGACAACGACATGCGCAGCACATTCTTCGGCGCGGAAGCGTCGACCGCATGGAATCAAAGCCGGCTGAAATCCGAGCTGGGCAAGACCTACCGCCACTCCGACTTTGACATCAGGGACACGGAGCGTGTCAACCGGCTCTTTGCGGACCTGGGCAGCAATGTCGCGCTGGTGATCCACACGGCCGCGCAGCCGTCGCATGACTGGGCCGCTCGGGATCCCCATGTTGATTTTTCAGTGAACGCAGTGGGAACGTTGAATCTGTTGGAGGCGACGCGGCAGCATTGTCCAGACGCCCCGTTTATTTTCACCTCAACCAACAAGGTTTATGGGGACACGCCCAACCGCCTGCCGCTGATCGAGCTGGATACGCGCTGGGAGATCGATCCCACGCACGAGTACTGGGTCGGCATCGATGAGCGGATGTCGATCGACCAGACGCTGCATAGCCTCTTCGGCGCGTCGAAGGTCTCAGCGGATGTGCTGGTGCAGGAGTACGGCCGGTATTTCGGGATGAAGACGGCTTGCTTCCGTGGTGGGTGCCTGACTGGTCCAAACCATAGCGGGACTCAATTGCACGGCTTTCTGGCTTACCTGATGCGCTGCACGGTGACCGGGCGTCCGTACACTGTATTCGGATACAAGGGTAAGCAGGTGCGCGACAACATTCACAGCGCCGACTTGATCAATTGCTTCCATGAGTTCTTCAAGAAGCCGCGCAGCGGTGAGGTTTACAACATCGGCGGCGGCCGTTTCAGCAACGCTTCGATGTTGGAATCGATCCAGATATGCGAAGAGGTTGCGGGCAAAAAGCTGAACCACACTTACAAAGAAGATAACCGTACGGGCGACCATATCTGGTGGATCAGCGACACCGGCAAGTTCTCCGGGCACTACCCCGAATGGAAACAGAAGTACGACGTACGAGCGATTCTGCAGCAGATCTTCGAGAACAGCCGCGATCGGGTCGTGGAGGCCGTATGATCGACCGCGGCAGGAGAAATCTTCTGGGGATAGCGATCAGCGCGGTGGATTACGAGTACGCTGTGGCCAAGATCATCGAAGACGCACAGGCAGGCCGCCGCTGTGCGACTACGGCGTTGGCAGTGCATGGTGTGATCACGGGCGCGTTGGATCGCGCTCATCGCTATCGCTTGAACACGTTTGACCTGGTGACTCCAGACGGTCAACCGGTGCGATGGGCGTTGAACCTGCTTTATGGGACCAAGCTGGGCGACCGCGTCTATGGACCGACCATGACGCTGAAGGTATGCAAGGAAGCGGCGTTGCAGGGGATCCCAGTTTATTTTTACGGGAGCAGCCAGCAGGTGCTGGATAAACTCTGTGCGCGTTTGCCGGAGATGTGCCCCGGTTTGAGGATTGCGGGAGCGCATCCTTCGGAATTTCGGAAGTTGTCAGCGGAGGAGCAGAAGCTGGCGGCGGACCGGATTCGCGACTCGGGCGCGAAGATTGTTTTCGTGGGGCTGGGTTGTCCGCGACAGGAAGTTTTTACTTACGAGATGAGCACGCAGCTTTCGATGCCCATGCTGGCCGTGGGCGCCGCCTTCGACTACCACGCCGGTCTGCTGGAGGAACCGCCTGCTTTATTGCAGCGGTTTGGTTTGCAATGGCTCTATCGGTTGGCACAGGAACCGGGACGGCTTTGGCGGCGTTATCTGTTCACGAACAGCCAGTTCGTTGGGTTGTTTCTTGCCCAGTGGCTTCGTTTGTGGCGGCCGGAGTTGGGGGATTGCGATCCTCCGCTGGCTGAGGTTCGGTTCGGCTGAAGCGGGTTAGTTGGGAATTAAGAGCGGGCGGCGTCGAAGACGCCGCCCGTTTTGTTTTTTGTGATCGACGCAGAATAATTCGGGGATTTTTGCCAAGCATGCGACCAAGCAAGGCGGCTCGAGAAAAGCGTCAGCGCAGGTGCCCGCATGATCGCGGAAAGCCCTAGCGGCGGATTGCACGGAAAGCGGAGCACACGAGCTGGAGAGCAAATCCTTCAGGCCAGCTCGTGGTATTCTTCTCGATGGTTCCTGCGATCCGCTCCTGAAGAAGTTGGATTGTGGGAGACCTGATCGCGCAGTGGGGCCCAAATCAGCGCAGCAATGCCGTCGAGAGAGTCGGTTGTTTGGCTGTGCTTCTGCTAACGGTTTTGACAGTTCCCGGCAAAGTGCTTCAACGCTTCTACAGCTTCCCCTGATTCCATTTCCGGTAGCTGTGGCAAAAGAGAACTGCTGGGCAACGCCAGGCACACTGATGGTTTTAGATTATTACAAGCTGGAAGAGCAGCCTTTTGGAGTTACGCCCGACTCCCGATACCTGTTTTTGTCACCCACGCACCGGGAAGCGCTTTCCTCTCTGATCTATGGGATTGAGTCCGGCTGCGGATTTGTCGCGCTGATCGCAGCGCCCGGGTCAGGAAAGACCACGCTGCTCTTCGAAGCGTTGAATATTCTTCGCGATAAAGCCCGTATTGTATTTCTGTTTCAAACGATAGCCACTCCACTGGATCTTTTGCGGTCTCTTCTCTCCGGCCTCGGCGTGCGTGACTTACAGGGAAGCCTGGTTGACCTGCAGATCAGGCTAAAAGACATCCTCAACGAACAATACCGTTTGGGAAAACGTGTGGTGGTGGTCGTTGACGAGGCGCAAAATCTAGACGATTCCGTGCTCGAGCTGGTACGAATGCTGTCAAACTTCGAGACCGCGCGCGACAAACTCATCCAGATCATTCTTGCCGGGCAGCCGCAACTGGCAGACAATATCGGCTCGCCGGAGCTCTTGCAGCTACGGCAGCGGATCTCAATATTCGCCCGTCTTAAGCCCTTCACTCTGGAAGAGACGTGTCTCTACATCGCTCATAGGCTGCGCGTGGCCAGGTACAGCTCCGATATGCCGTTGTTTACCAGGGACGCGCTGGCACTCATTGCCCAGAACAGCGAAGGCATTCCGCGTAACATCAACAATCTCTGTTTTAATGCGTTGTCACTGGGATGTGCTCTGCAGCAGAAACCAATCGATCGTGAAGTTGTCCGTCAAGTGATAGCTGACCTTGATATTGGGTCGAGACGGCAAGGCCTGCCAGCGCCGCAGGCAGGGGAGAGCGGCACAGAGAAGAACCCTGCAGTAGGTTTAGGGGCCAGCACACCATCCGTGTTTGCAGAATGGCTCCCAAAGGTCGCGGTTGCCGCTATGGTCCTGCTCGATCGTAGGCGGGGCGATTCTCGAGAGCCAGCGATGGCTAGGCCGCCCGGCGACACCGAAGCCCACCCCAACGGTCAGTGCGAAGCCCGAACCGCTCGCCGCTGTCCAGCCGGCTCCCTCTTCTGTTTCGCTACCCGATAGAGCCGGTCCAATCGCCGACCCGACCACTTCGCTACCTGATACCACTGCCGCCGCAGCGGAGAACCGCCCGACCCCGATCGCCATCCCCAGTGTCCCATCTTCATTGATTGGAGATCGAACTCCGCGACCGCCGGATTCCGTAGGCATCGTTCAGGTGGCACCAGGGCAGACATTGCTCGGTATTTGTGTGGAGAAATTTGGAACATGTACGGCGGAGCTTTTGCAACAGATTCACCAGCTTAACCCTTCGCTCAACAATCCTGACCACATCGAGACCGGTCAGAGTATTCGCATCCCGGTTTTGGCGGCGCAATCCAGCGCCGGCGAGCAGCCTCGCAAAACTCCGTCCGCTGAGACGGACTCGCTTAAGTAGGTCTTGGGACTTTCCCATAGGAAGTCGATCCTGATCGCGACCAGCAGTTACCTGGGGTGTGCACTAGCGTTGGTCCCCGAGCTCAGCCAACGCAAAATCGTGTCGTCATGGCGGGCACCCGCTAGGAGTGATCCGAACTCTGACTTGATCGGGTCCGGCCTGGACGCGTTTGTAGAGACTTTCCGGCTTCATAAACGGAACCACCATGTGAAAGAGTGTGGCGCGAAGGCAAGGCCGCCAGAAAAAAGCATCGGTGCATGGCTCGATTGGTTGGCAGTACCTTCTCAACAGCAAAGAGGTTCCTCCAACGAATTGGATGAGCTCCTGCTTGCACGCAATCTCGTGTTCCAACATGAAGGCTCGCATCACGGCGGAAAGAGATTCCTTCTTGAAGTGCATGTCGTTCATCTGCAAATCGACGTAGGTGACACGATTTCGACGCCAGCCACTCAGGAGGCTCAACCACGTGCCATCGGGAAGGTGCATACCCATGCAAAAGAAATCAGGAATCTCGCGAAGCAGGTTATACCGGGCACGATAGAAGCCGGTGATTCGATCTCGGCATTGAACTTGGCTGAAGCGCTCAACATCGCTTCGAGAGCCTGGGCAGGCTCAAGCGAAGGCAGGAAGGCGACATGCGCGCGAGTTTCCAGCTGCTTGCGTTTTCCAGCCAGGCTCCTTCGCGTGCGGGGGCCCATGCCGGCTAACATCGCACGGTAGGTTTTTTCCAGCGGAAGCTTGCGCTGTATTGTTCCTCCGGAGAACATCCGGTATTTATTCCTGGGCCCCATGACCTCGATACAGCCATCTAAAGAAGCCCTCACGGCGAAGCTTACGCCGTAAATCCGCCAATGTTTCAGGAGGGCCTGCGCTGCCAAATGGACATACTGCACCCGGAATGCTTCGAGACCGGCGACAAGACCATCGCCCACGGTATCTCCTCCGCGCCATAAGCCAAGACCCATCCCGAACCTGCAATGTTCGATAAACAGGACGCAGGCTTCGAGGTCACGATTCCGGCGAATCAGAACAGCAGCAACTCTTCTATTTTTTTGGGTGTTTGCCGCAATGAAATATTGCAGATCCGTTGTGAAGTCGTCTTGCTGACCGCAGCGCAGGCGGAGTTCGCGAATCGCCGGGATAAAGGACCGCAGATTTCGTTCACCGATTACCAGCTCGGTGGTTCTTTCGCGGCTGTCGAAGATAGGGCAGAGCTGTTCGTTCCGCGAGGCGGTAAGATCAGGCACTGCGTTGTCGATACCTAACAATCGAGCTGCGCTCACTTACTTCTCCGGCTGATACAAGTGTCGCAGTATAACGGATGGGCCCAGAGCCGGATTTCAACATCATGTGGATAAACTAGAGCATCTTGGTCGAATCGCCAGCTCTCCGCGACGCAGGTTTGGATCCCGTATCGGCAGGGCTGGACTAGTGGTCGTTCCAAGGAAGGTTTGATCATAACCGATTCATCGCTCGCCCGGCGCTAATTTACTTAGACCACTGTGGTGGAAACACCATACATGGTTCATCGGGCGAGATCGCAGAAGGATTCTCTTGCCTTTCAGTGCGGGAGCGACTTTGGGTTAGGCGTTTGTTTGCTTTACGCGTTTATAGATACTGTCCTGTTTGAGGTGCGGAATAACGAGTTTGCAGAGGGTGGCGCGCAGGCAAGGCTGCCATAGAAAGATGTCGGTGCAGGGCTCGACGGGCCGGCAATATCTTCTCAACAACAACGAGGTGCCGCCAACGAAGTCAATGAGCCGCTGCTGGCGTGTGATCTCGTGCTCCAACATAAAACAATTGATCGAACATGGGCGCATGGATAACTCCGGCTTCGCCCCAGGAGTTCACCTTGTTCGTGCGCATTCCCGGGTGGTCGAAGCGGAATAGCGTCAATGTGAATGGCAGCCCGGTGGCGGGTGTCTCTCCGGGAGATTCCCTGTGAAGTTTGGTGGCGTTGATGCACTTTATGCGGCTTTCCTCAATGAAGGCCGCACACGTGGTCGTCTCTCACGCCCGCGTACAGGAAATCCGGGCACGGGCCTGTTAAAATCGTCGCTGGGCGCCAAGCAGGCGTGCCCCAAAACCCCAGAAAAACGCAAGCGATTGCAGGAGACGCACGAATGTCCCTCAGAATTAATGACACCGCTCCCGACTTTACCGCCGAAACAACGCAGGGCACGATTCACTTCCACGAGTGGATCGGCGATGGCTGGGCTGTTCTTTTTTCTCACCCCAAAGACTTTACGCCGGTCTGTACCACGGAATTAGGGAGTGTCGCGGGCCTGCAGGACGAGTTTGCCAAGCGCAATACCAAGGTGATTGGGCTGAGCGTTGACCCGGTGAGCAGCCACGGCAAGTGGGCCATCGATATCGAGGAGACTGGCGGCTTCAAGGTGAACTATCCCATGATTGGCGACACCGAGCTGAAGGTGGCCAAGCTGTACGACATGCTACCCGCCGATTCAGGGGAGACTTCTGAAGGGCGCACAGCCGCGAACAATGCCACTGTCCGCACCGTCTTCATCATTGGCCCGGATAAGAAGATCAAGCTGCAATTGAGTTATCCCATGAGCACTGGCCGCAATTTTCCGGAATTGCTGCGGGTGATCGATTCGATGCAGCTTACGGCCAAGCACAAGGTAGCCACGCCCGCCGACTGGCAGCCGGGGGAAGATGTCATCATCCTGCCTTCGGTTACCGATGAGGAAGCCAAACAAAAGTACGCCGGTGGTTGGAAGTCACCTAAGCCGTATATCCGTCTGGTTCCCCAGCCGGAGTAGTAACTCTGGGCTTATCGGTTTATCAGAAGGAAGAAATACTCTTGGGGTCAACGGCTACGTGGCCCACGGGGTTGATCCAGGCGTTGTAGCCCGCGCGCTTCAGCACAGAAACAGCGCGGTCCACGAAACCTTCCTGCTGCAACTTGTTCTGCATGGCGAGGTAGGACGGCAGCCACTCGGGGGCGGGAAGGGGATCGGGGACTGCTGCCAGGAAGCCGTCTTCCTGGCGGACGAACATCCTGTTCTCTGCCAGAAGCTCGTCTACACGAGAATCATAGTTCAGGCGGAACGCCTCATCGGAGCGCAGAACGCCAAGCAGCTTGGCTAGCGCAAAGGTTTCCTTCTCTTCGTCGTGGAGGCAGAACCAGGGCATCACGGTAGGGGGACGAAGGTTGTCGAGGCTGAAGGCGAATTCTTTGGGAACCAGGTTTCCGTTCTCGTTGCGGTAGACAGAATAACGAGCCTCGAAGGCCATGTTTCCATCCGCACCACAGAGGAAAAGACCTCCTGGCCGCAGCGTGCGCAGTGCCCATTCCTCCGCGCGGCTGCGAAACGCTGCATCAAAATAAATCAGAACATTAAACACGCGAATGATGTCGGCTTGGGGCGTTTCTGCGCCGAGTCCGGCCTGCATTAGCTTAAGATTCGGACGTTCGTAGTTTCTGATGGGATGGCGCACGAGGCGCGCACCATCATGCTCGACGGATACGCATTGTCCGGGATCGGCAGCCGGTAGCTTTTCATGCAGAGCGGCAAAGGTCGTGCGAAAGCGTTGGAAGGTGATAGACGTGTCATGGTAAAGCGATGCCCAGGTCGCTCGATTGGGCGAGCTGGGGTGAAAATACCGGACGCCGCCGTCGGAATCCATACACGCGTAGTTGCCGTCAGAATCGTAGAGAACGTAGGGGTCAAATTGCAGGTCAGCGCCAATGATCTGCCAATGGGGAAAATCGCGCGCAGCGTCCAGAGCCGTTTGCGGTGGGAATCCGCAACCCATCTCCAGTAGAACGGTATCGTCCGGGAATTGGCCCCAGGGATTTGCGTTGAGGTAGGCATTGATCTGCTTATGGCGGTCTTCATAGGTAAATGGGGGAACGATATTTCCCCACGCTCCAGGAAGCAGCCTGGGAATCATGACGCCCAGGATCCAGGCGAGCGAGGGTGTCATGTGCGCGGGGGCCGCGTTGGAGATGGCCATAAGGCGAAAGGCGCGCTGGAGAAATTCCTTTACCTCTGGCCGCTCGTTCTCTGCGTTTCTTAGGATTTCCAAATGATGCGGGGAGGGTCGACTGCCGAGCGTTCGGTCAAAAAGGTCTTCGATGGACGTCCAAGCAGCGTTTTCCGCGGAGTTTGCCAATGTCTGCGCCTGGAGTCTTTTGATAGGGGTTGGTAGCCTTTATACACGCAGCGGCGCTTTATGGAATTAAATCTTTTCAGGTTGCTTGGTGGCGAATTGGTCCAGCAGGAGATGGAGCGACTGGCGCAACAGGTTCCTGGCACTTTGTTCGGTTCCGTGGGCTGGGAGTTCGCCTTCGAGCGTGAGCATGGAGTAGCCGTGGACCACGCTCCAGGCAGCCCTGACTAATGCCTGCTGCCGGCTGGGGTGCGCTCGCGGATGAAGGTCCCTTGCCGCTTCTTCCAACAGGACATATGCCTGGGAGGCGGTGTGTTCTATTTCCGGGTAGTTTGCTTTGACGATCCCGCCCTCCCACATCACCTTGAAGTGAGAGCGGTGGTGTAAGGCGAAGTCGACATAGGCCACACCCATTTCCACCAGGCGCTTCACCTTGTCATCCGGGTGGCTCTGGGCGGCGCGCGCGAGGGCATCGCGAAACATGGTGAATCCTTCGGCTGCGATTTCCGCCAGCAAGGCCTCTTTGTCTTTGAAGTGACGATAGGGAGCGGCTACGCTGACTCCGGCGAGATGGGCCGCGTCGCTCAAGGCAAGACCCTTGACGCCGTGTTCGTCGATGAGCGAGAGCGCGGCAGTCATCAGGGCTGCCCGCAGGTCTCCGTGATGATAGGGGCGCTTGGCTTTCAAGGTTGGGGGTCCTCACTGATTTATTTTACATGAATGTGAATCGCTTTAACATCTATGTTAATCTCTTTCACATGAGGCATCGATTTTCGGTTTTGTTCGCGGCAGCGCCCGGGCTCACCATCCTCGGGTTCGTTATGGCGGCTGACCTGGTGTTCACCCTATGCGGCCTGGTGGTGGACCGACGAGTGATTACCGGCGCGCCGGCATGGCTCAAACCCGCGAAGTTCGCCCTCTCCACCATGATTGCGGCCTGGAGCTTCGCCTTCTGTATCGCATCGACCCGGATCTGGCCGCGGGTCACGCGGGCGCTGGACATCGCGCTGGCTGCGGCCCTGGCTATTGAGATCGCACTGATTGACACGCAGGCGGCGCGGGGCACTACCAGCCACTTCAACGTTGCCACACCATTTGATGGTGCCGTCTATGCTGTGATGGGGGTGAGTATCCTCTGCATCTGGCTGGCGATGTTGTTGCTCACTGTTGTGCTGTTCCGCCAACCTTATGCTTCGGCGGCCTGGGGCTGGTCGCTGCGTTTGGGGATGGTGCTGGCGCTGATTGGGACAGGCTCGGGGGGCTTGATGACAGTGCCGAACTCTCAGCAGTTGGCGGAGGCGCATGTGAGCGGACGGCTTCCGACTGTGGGGGCGCACACGGTGGGTGCTCCTGATGGCGGGCCGGGGCTGCCGGTTACCGGATGGAGCGCGGATCATGGCGATCTGCGGGTTGCGCACTTCCTGGGTATGCATGGTTTGCAGGTGCTGCCGCTGCTGGCGTGGTGGATCGGTTGCCGCCGCATTGCTGGAGACGAGCGGACTCAAGTGAAGCTCATTTTTGCTATAGCCGCCAGCTACCTGGCGCTCTTCGGGCTGATTTTGTGGCAGGCGTTCCGGGGGCAGTCGATTGCGCAACCTGATAGCTTGTCGTTGATAAGCTTTACTGCTTGGGTGGTGGTTACGGCGGTTGCTGTAATTGTGATTCGAGGTAAGAAAGGCATTGCATGAACGCGGATTCTCTCTTTCGACTTTGCAATAGCACGGCGCTGGCGGGTTGGGTTCTGCTGGTGGCTACAGGATGGTCTTCGCGCGCGTCGCGGGTGATCTCTTCGTTGATAACAGGTCTGTTGGTGCCGGCACTTCTGTGCGGGGTTTATCTGGTGCTTATCTTCACCCACTGGGGTGGGCATCGGGGAGGATTCAACTCGCTTAGCAACGTCATGCTGCTGTTCACCGACCGGTGGCTGGTGCTTGCGGGATGGGTTCATTATCTGGCTTTCGATCTTTTTATTGGGAGTTGGCAAGTGCGGGATGCGCGGCGCAATCACGTGCCTTTTTTGCTGGTGCTTCCGTGCCTGGTGCTTACGTTTCTCTTCGGACCGATTGGGTTGTTGTTGTATCTCATTTTGGCGGGGCTTGTATCGCGGGGGAAGGCTTGGCCTGGGCATCCGGTCGCTGCTGTGTGAGGTTTGCTTGGGGGAAGGGGAACCGCAGGTCCCCGTTCGACTTCGCTCAGGGCAGGCTCTCGGCTTCCTCCGGATTTCCTGTCAGAGCTTAGTGGTGTCGGCAAACCTCGTGCGGCTTTCGTTAAAGAAAGCCGCATCCGTGGCCGTTAATTGGTGCAGCGTAGTAGGAAATCCGGAGTTCGCTCCCACGGCAGGCCGGGGCAGGCGGGATGACAAGGGGCGGTGGCATTTATCGGAAGCGGCTATTGGGATGGATAACTGCGGGTCTCGATTACCCCGGCGTCAGCTTGAGATCGTTAACTGCCCTGTGGGCTTGGTTGATTGCGCAGTCGGTGTAGGCGTAGGCATCCGCATCGGCGTTGGCGATGGCTATGCGTCCAAAGGGCTTGCGAGCCTCGACGCAGGGCAGCGGGCCGCCTTCCAGCCAGAACGGATCCCACAGGGAGTTGTATTGGTAGGCGTAACCGTGGGGCCAGCGATTTACTGTGATCGCGGCGATGTCGCGCGCGGGATCGAAGCCGCCGGCGCCAATGCTGCGCGCAAGCTGCTCCCTGATGTTCCTCTCGAAGGTCTCGAATGGCGTCGCATACAAAGCAGCCCGTCCGGCACGGTGCTGGCTGCGCGCCGGCAGGCCCGGAGAGCAGGGATAGTGGTTCATGGTGAGCACGATCGGCTCATCCGGTTTCTTGGTGCAGTGGTAGTTACCAATGCTGACGCGATGGTCGAGGCTGACCTCGGTGAAGTAAGAGCCTGGCGCATATATGCCCGCTGTCTGCAGGCGGATGAAACTCTCCCAGTTTTTAAGCGCTACGTTGGTGTAGACAATGGGAACTTTTTCTGCCGATCGCAGCGCCGACAGCTGTGCCGCCGGTAACTCGGTCGTGAGGTAGGGAATGACTGGATGCCAGCAGGCGAGAATGCAATGGGCGGCCTTTACCGTGTAGAGCTGACCTTTCTGCACGTACGTTACTTCCACTTCTTTCGCAGTGGCTGGGTCGCCATCGTGGCGCACTTTGACCACGGTGCTGTTCAAACGGATGCGGGTTGGGTCGCCCGCTTGATCGAGTTGGTCGTAGTGGATCTGGGATGTGACGATATCTTCCGCCGAATTGCCGGGCACCGCTGCAGGCACGAGCGAGCGCACCAGCAGTCGAGCGATGGATGAGTTGCCATCGGGGAAATGAAAGAAAAATTCTTCAGCCGCTTCGTTGGGGATAGAGTCGCGGCCCATACCCGGCCCAGCACCCGGCGCCAGCTTGAGTCCGTCGAAGCCGGGCAGACCCAATCCCCACGCATCCTGCGCCGAGACGGCGTCGATCCCCGCTCCATAAAGCGATTGCGGATAAGCCTGCAGGATCGCGACGACTTTAGGATCCACTTTGACCAGGTTGGTCAGGTAATCGGTGTAGCTGATGCGCGCCAGCTTCGCTTTCTTCTGATCGGATGACAGGCCCGGCATCAGGTCTTCGTCGAGAAGATAAAGGCGCTTCAGATCGGCCTTAGCTTTGTCGGTGAGCGGAGCCTGCGCGGCGAACTCCTGCCAGACGGCAGGGTCCAGCACGGTTGTGTGCTTGCGATGCCTGGGTTCAGGGCTGACAACGAGCTTATCGGCGCCGAAGGTTTTCTGGTCGAAAAAAATCTTCTGCTTCAGCCCGAGCGAGGGGTAGAGCTTCTTGTCGTTGTACTTCGCGTAGGCGGGGACATCGATGCCGAGATCGCGGATCAGGCCTTTCGCTACCGGGCTATAGGGAGCGGGGCTCTCGATCGAGTAAGTGCCTCCATAGCCAAGCATGAAGGTTTTGTCTACCTGGAACTCGTTCCGTTTGGCATGCCCGCCAAAATCGTCGTGGTTTTCCAGAATGAGCACGCGCGCCGATTTACCGGCAGCTTGGTGAAAGAAGCGCGCGGAGGAAAGACCGCTGATGCCGCCGCCCACCACGATCAGGTCGTAGCTTTCGCCAGTGCTTTCAGGCTGTCCGGCGCTCGCCCAGAAACTCCCGTCGCGCAGACGATGGGCGACTTCAAAGGAGCCCGGGTGGCTGCCTCGCAGACCGTGGGTAGCCGGTGGGTCATAGCCCGGCATGTTCTGCGCCTCGGCCGCCTGCTGGGCAAAGAGCGAGGTGGGAGGCGTGACCGCGGCGGCAATGGCCATGGCCGCGCCCTGCATAAAGTCGCGGCGGGTAATGCGGCTGTCCATGCCCAGTTCTTTGTCAGTCCAATTCATGAATGCCCTCGGGGAGTTGGATCGTTCTAGATCAAGTGGCGTGTTCAGGCTGGCGCGTTGTCAGCCATTGTGACAGAAAGATGGTGATGACGGAGAACACGAAGATAAGGGTGGCGATGGCGTTCATTTCCGGGGTTGCGCCGCGTCGCAGGCGTGACCAGATTTCGAGGGGCAAAGTGTTCTCCCTGCCGATGAGAAAAAAAGTAACGGCAATTTCATCCATAGAAAGAGTGAAGACCAGCAGCGCGGTGCCGAGGAGCGAAGTCCGCAGGCCGGGCAGTACAATTCGCAACATTGTCTGCAGCCGGCTGGCCCCCAGGTCCGCGGAGGCTTCTTCAAGCGAGCGATCGAGCTTGGCCAGGCCGGCCAGGATTTCAGTCGCGGCCACCGCGGTCAGGGCGGTGGAGTGGCCGAGAATCACGGTGACCAGGCTGAGATGAAATCCACCGCTGACAGTCAACAACAAGAGGGAGATGCCGGTGATCACGCCGGGCACGATCAGCGGCAGCAGCACCAACCGTTGAAATGCGGCCTTGCCGGGGAATGAATAACGATCGAGCGCATAGGCCGCGGGAAAGCCGATCAAGATGGATAGAACTACGGTGGATAGGGCGACGATGGCGCTGTTGCCCACCGCAGTCCACATGGCGGAGTCGTCAAAGAGGATGCGGTACCAATTGAGGGTCAAGTGTTGTGGAGGAAATCCGCCTACGCCATCGAGGTTGAAGGAGTAAACGATCAGCACCACGATGGGCAGATAGAGAAAACCATACGCGGCACAGGCGAAGGTGGTGGAGAGCGCCTTCATGCCATCCTCCAGCGGCGCTCCAGCCTTTGCGTGATGGTGAGAATGACAAGCACCATCATGAGGATGAGTACGGCAACCGCGGCTCCCAGGGGCCAGTTGTAATCCGCACCGAAGAGGTTGGCGACGATGTTGGCGATCATCACGCTGCTTGGACCACCCAGGAGCAGCGGCGCCAGGAAGTCTCCAAAGCTGAGCAGAAAGGCGAAGGTCGCGCCGGAGAGAACTCCGGGCAGCGAGAGGGGAAGGATGACGCGAGTAAACGTCTGCCAGGCAGTGGCGCCCAGGTCGCTCGATGACTCGAGCAGTTCATGGGGGATCTTTTCGAGCGATGCCACGACTGGGAGCACCACGAAGGGCACATAGATGTGGGTCAGGGTCACGATCACGGCGAAGGGGCTGTATAAAAGAAAGCGCAAAGGGTGCCGGGTTGCGTGGGCCCAAAGCAACAGGGTATTCATCACGCCCTCGTTGCCGAAGATGACTTTCCACGCGTAGGCGCGCACCAGGTAGCTGATCCAGAGCGGGATAATGACGGCCTGGTAGAGAATCCGCTTGTACTTGCCCGCCTGAAAAACGAGAAAGCATGCCAGGGGATAACCGATCAGCAGCGAGAGCACCACCACCGAGAAGGCGATGCGCATGGAGCGGAGAATGACGGTGACATAGAGTGGAGTCGTCGCCAGGTGCAGATAGTTGGCCAGGGTCGCGTGGCGAAGCAACTGCTGGCCAGCATCCAGGCTCCAGAAGCTGTAACAGAAGAGAAGACAGTAGGGCGTAAAGAGAAAGAGCGCAATCCAGGCGAAGGGCGGAAAGGCCACGAGCCATGCGGAGAGGCGTGCCCGGCGCATTTATTCCTGCTCCAGTGGGATCAGGTCCGGCGCCTGAAAGGCAAAGCCCCCGCCGTTGCTGAGCGGCCCGGCTATGCGCGCTGAAAGCTCCATGCCACCCGCACAGCGCAGGGTCAACAGAGAGTCGGCGCCGTGAAACTGTTCTGCAACTACCTCTGCGGCAAATTGCACCAGCTGCTCGCCGGCCTGCCCGGCGGGCGCAATGCACTCCGGGCGTAGAGAAAAAGTGACCGTGCCGTCTGCCACCTTTACCGGCACGGAGAAGGGCCCGCAGTTTGCCACACCATGTCGAACCGTCCCCTGGACAAGATTGCTCTTGCCCAGGAACGACGCGGCGTAGGCAGTGCGCGGTGTGTTGTAGATGGCGCGCGGGCTGCCGCACTGCTCCACCTTGCCGTGGCGCAGCAGAACCACACGATCGGAGATGGCCAACGCTTCACTCTGGTCGTGAGTAACAAAGATGAAGGTGATGCCGACTTCGCGCTGCAGCAGCTTCAGCTCGCGCTGCATCTCCAGGCGCAGATTGGCGTCGAGCGCGGAGAGCGGTTCATCGAGCAGCAGCAGACGGGGCCGGTTGACCAGCGCCCGGGCCAGGGCCACACGCTGCTTTTGCCCTCCGCTAATCTGCCGGGGAAAGTGCCTGGCGAAGCGTTCCATGCGGACCTTTTCCAGGGCCTCGTTGACCCGCGAAGTCATCTCAGCACGCGCACAGCCTCGCACCCGCAAACCATAGGCCACGTTGTCAAAGACGCTCATGTGGGGAAAAAGCGCGTAGCTCTGGAAGACAGTGTGGATGGGACGGCGATGGGGTGGCATAGCATCCAGGCTCTGGCCGTCGAGCAGAATGTGTCCCGAGGTCGCCTCTTCGAAACCAGCTAGAATGCGCAGCAATGTGGTTTTGCCGGAGCCGCTCTCGCCCAGCAGAGTAAGAAACTCGCCCTGCTCCACGTCCAACGAAATGGATGCGAGCACGGTGTGCTCGCCGAAACGTTTGCCTACGCTCTCCAGGCGCAGGAAGACGGCACCACTCATGTTGCGCCCTTCATTGGCTGGCCTTCACTTCGTTCCAAATCTCGGTGTACTTTGCACGGCGGGGCACGTCTTGCCAGAAAACGATGCGGCGCTGGTAGTTATTGAGGTCGTCCAGGTGCAGGCTGCGGCGCTGGTCCGCGGTCATGAGCAGGGCGGCTTGCGGGTTGGCCGGAATATAGCCGGTCACATCGCTCAGCTGTTTCTGCGCCTGGGCGGAAATGAGGTAGTTCAGAAGCTGGTAGGCGAGTTCCTTGTTCTCGCTCGACGACGTAATCATCAGGTGATCGATCCACCCGGTGGTGCCTTCGGAGGGAATCTCTTCCTCGATGGGAATACCGCTCCAGCGCAGCTGGTTGGTCACCAGCGGCCAACCCATGGCCGCGACGATTTCGTGGTTTTGAAAGAGATTGGTCAACTCTCCGCCGGTGGTCCAAAGCTTGCGGATGTTCGGCTTGAGCGCGATGAGCTTCTGTTTCACTTGCTCCAGTTGCGCATCGCTCAGGTTGTAGATGGCGGTTGGATCGGGCTTACCGAATCCGAGTACCTGCGCCGCCATGTACATGGTGGAAAGATCATCCCAGAACGCGAGTTTGTCGGCGAATTTTGGATCCCAGAGGTCGGCCCAGCTTGCGGGCGCCCTGGAGACGGCCCCGATGTCGTAGAGCAGGGGATTGGGACCCCAGGTAAAGGGCACGCCGTAGACTTTACCGTTTTGCCTGACCAGCGGCATGGATGTAAGGGTTGGCGAAAGCTGACTATAATTTGGAATTTTGGTCAGGTCGAGTGGGGCTACCAGGCCAGAGCGGCTGAGCATCGTGGCCACGTCGCTGGAAGGTGAGATCACGTCGTAATTGGAGGAAGCACCCCCGCGTAACTTGGCAACCAGCTCGTCGCTGGACCCCATATAGGCCGCGCTCACCTTGCATTGGCATTTGGCTTCGAATCCCTGGATGAAGGAAGGGTCGGCATAACCCTCCCACACCAGCAGGCTGAGCGTGGGAGGGGCCTTTTTGCAGCTGGAAAGAAGGGACAGTGCGGCCAGGCTGCACAGTAGGAGAAATCTTGTTGGCTTCGCGCTCATGGTGCTCCAAATCTTGCTCTGTGCATGGAACCCGGGTATGGGGCACCCCGGCCTTACGGGCTGCGAAAAGTCGGAAGAGGGATGGAGATTTGGCCCTCCGCGACTAAAGCCGGACACGTTTACAACATAAATGTACGGGCCCAACAGATTGTTGAAAATCTCTGCACCGGTAGGAAAGCAATGTATCAGGCCAAAGAGTCTGCGCGCGAACCTGCCGGTCCAGAAGTCAGTCCCGCAGAGCCTGCCCTGCCTGCCCCGGCGTGCCGTGGGAGCTTGTCGAAGGGGACGGCTGAGAGTAGCCCAGGACGTGAGTCCTGGCTAGGATTTGACACCACGGAACAGTCCCGCCAGGGACGGCTGAGAATATCCCAGGACATGGTCCTGGGCATCCTCACCAATTCCGCGATGTTCAGCAAACCCAGACTGGCGTCTTTTAGCCCGTCCCTCCGGAACTCAGTTCTGAACTGCGATTCTCACGCAAACACTAAAGCCCGAAGTCTTCTCAATCATTTTACGGGCCCGATTAAATGGGCTGCGGAAAAAGTCGGGCGGGGATGAAATGAGTCCCCGCAGCGGCTAAAGCTGTACCCATTTTGAAACCGTTACGCACAGGGTAAAGCTCGCTGCGGCGAGGTAGCCGTACCCTTCAAAGTCCAGAGTTTTCCTTAACCTGCGTAGCGGCGCAATGGATGGTCTGGCTAGTTTTCAAAAATTACTATAAGGGTTTATTGGTGGCAACGTATAATTGGCTTGCCCGAAATGTCAGTTCTTTCCAGCTACGAAGAGTGCCCCATCGCCGGTACGTTCTGCCGGATGCGCTGGTTTCTTCGCTATGCCCGCGGTGAAGGCCGGCTGTGCCGGCTGTCCAGTCCCATCCTCATCGAACGCTAGACCCGCACCGCGGCGTCTGCCGGGAAGTTTTTCATCAGTTGTCAGGTCACGAACAAGCGTCCGTACCTTACTGCTGTTGCCCGGACCTCTTTACTATTGACCGCCCCCTGGGCAAAGGAAAAATCCCATGTACCACCTTCTTGAGAAAGAACTCTCCAGCTTTGAATCCCGTACGCCCGGCTCGCGCGCTGCGTTGAAGCGGGCAGAACCACGCATGCCCCTTGGTGTAGCCAGCAACTTCCGCAGTTACGAGCCGTGGCCACTGTTTGTGAAAGACGCCAAGGGAAGCCACATTCACGACCTCGATGGCAACGAGTACATCGATTTCAACTTGTGTTTTGGAGCCCTGATGGCCGGGCACTGTCACCCGGCTGTGGTGGCCGCGGTGCAAGAGCGTTTGGTCACCGGCACGATGTATGGCATGCCGCATACCCTGGAATATGACCTTGCGGATGAAATCTGCCAGCGCTTCCCAGTGGAGCAGGTGCGTTTTGGCAGCAGCGGCACAGAAGTGACCATGCACGCGATCCGCATCGCGCGCGGCTTTACGGGTCGCGACAAGATCATCAAGATGGAGGGCGCCTACCACGGCGTGCATGACTCCGTTCTGGTGAGCATGAAGCCCAAGCTCGAGCTGTGCGGCGATCCTGACCGGCCGAACCAGGTACCGGCCTCGGGTGGAGTCCCTGCCGATACGGTGAAGAACACGCTGGTGGCGCAGTTCAACGATCTCAAAGCTGTCGCCGGCCTCTTTGCCGAGAATCCAGGCCAGATTGCCGGTGTGATTGTGGAACCCGTCATGATGAATATCGGCATCTGCATGCCGGAGCCGGGATATCTGGAAGGATTGCGTGAGATCTGCACTCGCGAGGGTGCGCTGCTCATATTTGACGAGGTGAAGACGGGCGCCAAGCTGGGACGGGGCGGAGCCTGCGAGTACTTCAACATCAAGGCCGACATCGTGACGTTGGCCAAGTCTATCGGTGGGGGCTTCCCGTTGGCTGCCTTCGCAGCCAGCAAGCAGGTGATGAACGTGATCGCGCAGCAGAAGGTCTTTCACGCAGGTACCTATGCCACCAACCCGCTGGTGATGGCGGCTGGGATTGCTGTCTTCCGTGAAGTGCTCACGCCCGCGGGCTACGCGCACATTGCGAAGGTCAGCGATGCCCTTGTTTCCGGGTACAAGCAAATTGTGCAGAAGACCGGCCTCGAAGCCTACGTAGAGAGCGCCGGGTCGAATGGAGCGATGTTGCTCTATCCCAACAAGATTCGTAATTACCGCGATTGGCTGAAGGTGGATACGGATTTGTGGAAGCTCTACTGGTTCGGTATGTTGAACCGTGGAGTGATGGCGCAGCCTTACTGGTGGGATGAGCAGTGGACCATCTCCGTCGCTCACTCCATGGCCGATATTGACAAGCACCTGTCGGCCTTTGAAGAAGTTGCACCGGCACTGGCCCAGGCGCAGCAAGAAAGCATGGCGCGGGCGTAGTCGTTTCATGGGCGGCGGTTATGCCGCCGCCCATAGCTAGCTTTCGAAAGGATCCCCCATGGCGATCTCACAGACCAGTTCTGAACCGATGTTTATCAATGGTGAATGGACGGAAGGCACTTCCGGCAAGCGCATTCCTGTCTATGACCCTTCGACCGAAGAAGTGATTGCGGAGATTCCCGATGCCAGCGCGGCTGACATCGATGCCGCTGTCGCCGCGGCTCGCTATGCCTTCGACGAAGGTGGATGGCCGCAGACTACGGCCCAGGAGCGGGGCCGCATCCTCTTTCGCATCGCGGCCAAGCTTCGTGAGGAAGCCCCGCAGTTGGCGGAGTTGGAGTCGCGCAACTGCGGCAAGCCGATTGTCGAAGCGGAGTACGACATCGCCGATGCCGCCACGTGCTTTGAGTACTACGGAGGATTGGCCAATAAGGTCTCCGGCCTGGTGAATCCTGTTCCCGACAATGCACTCAGCCTCTCGTTGAAAGAGCCGGTCGGGGTTGCGGGGCAGATCATCCCCTGGAATTATCCGCTGGGTATGGCTGCGTGGAAGCTGGCACCGGCGATTGCCGCTGGCTGCACGTGCGTATTGAAGCCGGCTGAACAAACGCCGCTCACCATGTTGAAGCTGGCCGGTTGGCTGGCGGAGTGCGGAGTGCCTGCGGGAGTAGTCAACGTCGTGACGGGACTTGGGGAGACGGCGGGCGCCGCGATTGTGGCTCATCCTGGCGTCGACAAGGTGGCCTTCACGGGATCAGCCTCGGTGGGGAAGATCATCATGAAATCGGCCGCCGATACGCTTAAGCGGGTGACGCTAGAGCTGGGCGGCAAGTCGCCCAACATCTTTTTTGCGGATGCGGATTTTGAGGCAGCCATCGATGGCGCGCTCTTCGGCGTTTTCATCAACCAGGGCGAGGTCTGCTCAGCAGGCAGCAGGGTGCTCGTGCAGCGGTCGATTTATCCGAAGTTTGTCGAGGCCATGACGGAGAAGGCGCGCACGATCAAGCTGGGCCCGCCGCTGGATCGCTCCACCAAGATGGGTCCGCTGGTCAGCAAAGAACAGTATGACCGGGTCTCTGCTTATCAGCAGCTGGGCAAGTCCGAAGGTAAGTTAGCGCTGGGCGGCGGGCGGCCCGCTTCTTTGACCCGCGGTTATTATGTCGAGCCGACGATCTTTTACGACGTAGACAACTCGGCGCGGATTGCTCGGGAAGAGATCTTTGGGCCGGTGGCTTGCGTGATTCCGTTTGAGGACGAGCGCGAGGCGCTCAAGATTGCGAACGACACCTCTTTCGGATTGGCCGCTGCTGTGTGGTCGCGCGATATCTATCGCGCTATGCGCATGGTGAAGGCTATCCGTGCCGGTATTGTGTGGGTCAATCACATGCAGCCTACTTGCGTAGAAGCGCCTTGGGGTGGGTTTAAGCAGTCGGGCTTCGGCAGGGAATTGGGGATTCACGGCATTGACGAGTATCTCGAGACCAAGCAGGTGTACATCAATCTGAATGAAGCGCCGATTGGATGGTATTGAAACCATGGCCAATATCCGACTGAAGACAGAGATTCCGGGGCCCAATTCGCGCGCGTTGACGGCGCGCCGGTTGCAGGCCATCCCGCGCGGGGTTTATGCCTCTACACCGCTGTTTGTCCGCCACGCCGAGGGCTCAATGCTCGAAGACGTGGACGGCAATCGCTTCATCGACCTGGGTGGAGGCATCGGCTGCGTCAACGTTGGCCACCGGAATTCTCGAGTGGTCAGCGCAGTGCGTGCACAGCTCGATGCTTTTCTTCATCTCTGCTTTCAGGTGACGGGCTACGAGGGCTACGTCGCCGTGACGGAGAAGCTCAACCAGCTCACGCCGGGCAGCTTTGCCAAGAAGACGTTCCTGGTGAACAGCGGCGCGGAGGCAGTGGAGAACGCGGTGAAGATTGCCCGCGCTTTCACTGGACGTCCCGCGGTGCTGTCGGTGGAGGATGGCTTTCACGGGCGCACCTTAGTGGGCATGTCTCTAACCAGCAAGACTCATCCGTATAAGGAAGGCTTCGGGCCGTTTCTTCCGGATGTCTACCGCATCCCTTACGGGGTTCCGGCGAATGCGCGGCTTTCCAGCCGGGGTCCAATGACCGAGGGTCAAGTAGCCGAATTGCTCGACCAGACGTTCCGCCGAGTAGTGGCTGCCGAGTCGATTGCGGCTGTCGTGGTGGAGCCGGTGCTGGGTGAGGGCGGGTTTGTGGTGCCTCCTGCTGGATTTTTGCCGGCTCTGGCGAAGATCTGCCGTGAGCGCGGGATCGTCTTTGTCGCTGATGAGGTACAGACCGGCTTTGGCCGTACTGGAGAGTTATTTGCCAGCTCACTCTTCGGGATCGAGCCGGATCTCATCCTCACTGCTAAGTCTCTCGGAGGCGGAATGCCGTTGGCGGCGATTACCGGGCGCGCGGAGATCATGGATGCTCCTGGGCCGGGTGGCTTGGGCGGCACGTTCGGGGGTAACCCCGCGTGTTGCGCCGCGGCATTGGCGGTCTTCGAGGAACTCGCCGATGGAAAGCTGTTGGCGCGTGGCCGGTGGTTGGGTGAGGAATTTCAACGCCGGGCTACGGGGTGGCAACGGCAGCATCCCTTTATTGGAGATGTTCGCGGGGTTGGGGCCATGCAGGCGATGGAGTTTGTCGATGCCCATGGTGCTGCTTGCGCTCCGGCAGCAAAAAAGCTGGTGCAGCATTGCCTGCAACATGGCGTGCTGTTGCTGACGGCAGGGACGTATGACAACGTCATCCGCTTGCTGATGCCGCTGAATATCAGCGATGAGGAATTCGGCGATGCTCTGCAGGTGTTGGAAGAGGGCCTGAGTGCGGTTGCGGCGGAGTTGGGTGAGCTTGCCGGTGCTGCTCACTAAGTAGAGTCTGTGCCTTAGCAGAACCCAATAGGAACTGGACGGGTGCCCCACGTTCGCCTCAGCGTACGTGGGCCGAAAATGATATGTTTCGACCGCTTTTCCTCGCTTAAGCGGCATTTGGTGATCGGTATGACAAAACTTTTGTGGGGCTTTGCCCATCTTGTTCGGCCCACGTACGCCTTGGCGAACGTGGGGCACCCGTCCAGTTCCTATTGGGTTCTGCTGCGAGCTTGGTAGTCTGAGAGATGTGTTCACGAATCCTATGGATAGGCCGGACTGCCGGATAGAAGCTGCGTCGAATGCGCATTGGAGCGAGTTGTCGCGGCTCTACATTGCTTATCGGGTTTTCTACGGCGAAGCTCCGGAGGAAGAGCGCGCGGCGGCGTTTATTCGCGATCGCGTCCGGCGATCATCTGGACGATATTTTCTGGCTTGGGACGAAAGTTCTTCCGCCATCGGCTTTATGCATCTGATGCCTTCCACGAACACGTTGGCGATGCGGCCGATCTGGCTTCTTGAGGATCTTTATGTGGATGTGCCGGCTCGTGGCCAGGGCGTTGCCACCGCATTGCTAAGCTATGCAGAAGAGTTTGCCCGCAGCACCGGCGCCGAGCGACTTACCCTGGCCACCGCCCACGATAACCTGGCGGCGCAGCATATTTATAAGAAGCTTGGGTACGTGCGCGAAGAGCATTTTTGGTATTTTCATCGTTTGCTTTCGTAGGTGGAGATCCGATGTTGCAACTCGATTGCAGTGAACTGATCCTCAGCCATGCCTGGATCGATAACCAGAGAACGGGGTCGAGTGATGGCCGCACGTTCACAGTAGAAGATCCCGCGGATGGCACGGTTCTGGCGACGCTGCCGGACTGCGGGCCGGTCGAAGCCGAGGCCGCGGTCGCCGCCGCGCAGCGAGCCTTCTGCAGTTGGCGTACTCTGCTGGCGAAAGAGCGGGCCCAGCATCTGCAAGCGTGGCTGGCGATGGTAAGGAAGCATGGGGAAGATCTTGCCCGCCTGATCTCGCTCGAAGAAGGAAAGCCGCTGAGCGAGAGTCGGGGCGAGGTCGCTTATGGCGCGGCTTATATCGAGTGGTTTGCCGAAGAGGCCAAGCGGATCTACGGCGATGTGATTCCCGAGCCCGCTCACGGGCGCAGGATCATCGTGACCAAAGAGCCGGTGGGTGTCGTGGCGGCCATTACTCCGTGGAACTTTCCCATCGCTATGCTGGCGCGCAAGATCGCGCCGGCTCTGGCCGCCGGTTGCACGATCATCGCCAAGCCGGCGGAAGATACGCCGCTCTCCGCGCTCGCACTGGCGTTTCTGGCGGCTAAGGCAGGCGTTCCCGCCGGCGTCATTAACGTGGTTCCCGCCTCACGAGAGCGCGCCGCGGCAGTGGTCGATCCATGGCTGAACGATGCACGCGTGCGCAAGCTGTCCTTTACCGGGTCCACTCCGGTAGGCAAGCACCTGGCGCAGGGCTCAGCATCCACGCTTAAGCGGCTCTCGCTCGAGCTCGGCGGCAACGCTCCCTTCATCGTCTTTGACGATGCCGATCTGGGTGCGGCGGTGCGTGGGCTCATCGTTTCCAAGTTTCGCAATGCGGGCCAGACCTGCATTTGCGCCAATCGTATCTACATCGCGGACTCGATCTACGACGTCTTCGCCGAGAAGCTGGTCAAGGCGGTTTCTGCGCTGTGTGTGGGGCGGGCCGGGGGAGAGGCCGAGATTGGTCCGCTCATCAACGCCAAAGCAATAGAAAAGGTAGAACGCCACGTTGCCAACGCGGTCGCGCGTGGCGCGCGCGTCCTGCTTGGCGGCAAGCGGCATGCGTTGGGCGGCTATTTCTTTCAGCCCACTATTCTGGCCGACGTGGACGCCACCATGGACGTCGCCTGCGAAGAGACCTTTGGCCCAGTGGCGCCGCTCTTTCGCTTTCATAGCGAGGACGAGGTGATTGCGGCAGCCAATGGGACGCCCTTCGGCCTCGCCGCCTATTTTTACGCACGTGACCTGGCCCGTGTCATGCGCGTCTCTGCACAGTTGCAGGCGGGCATTGTTGGCGTCAATGAAGGAGCGGTCTCGACTGAGGTTGCGCCCTTCGGTGGTGTCAAGGAATCCGGTTATGGCCGGGAGGGCTCGATGTACGGAATCGACGAATACCTGCAGATGAAGTATCTCTGCCTGGGTGGATTAGGATCAGCGTAAAGTAGCTAAAGACAAGGGGAAAACATAATGAGCGAGACTGTCACGACTCCCGAAGCCACGATGACCAGCCAGGAAGTGGTCGCATGGACCAAGAAGCTGAACTACGGCACCTGGAAGTATCAGAAGAGCTGGAATCCCTTGCATGTTGTCGATGCCGAGGGATGCTACTTCACGGACGGGAATGGCAAGCGCTATCTCGATTTTTCGGCGCAGTTGATGTGCTGCAACCTGGGGCACAAGAATCAGGCGGTCATTCAGGCGATTGAAGAGCAGGCGCGCAAGCTGGCATACATCATGCCCGGCTACGCGACCGATACCCGGGCAGAGTTGAGCCGTCTTCTGCTGGAGGTATTGCCTGAGGGATTGACCAAGTTTTTTTTCACTACGTCGGGGACGGAGGCGAATGAGGCTGCCTTCAAGATTGCCCGCATGTATACCGGGAAAACCAAGATCATTGCGCGCTATCGCTCTTACCACGGGTCCACTATGGCCTCCATCGCGGCAACGGGCGATCCGCGGCGCTGGGCGATGGAGCCGGGCGGCAAGGGGCAGGGGTTTTTATTCGCGCCGGAAGTGAACTGCTACAAATGTCCCATCAAGCACACGTATCCGGAGTGCGGAATCGCCTGTGCCGACTACCTCGCGCACATGATCGAGAACGAACACGATGTGGCCGCAGTGATCGTCGAGCCAGTGGTTGGAACCAACGGCGTGCTGATACCGCCGCCGGAATATATGCCCAAGCTGCGCGAGATCTGCGACCGCACCGGAGTCCTGTTGATTGCCGACGAGGTCATGTCGGGTTGGGGCCGCACCGGGGAGTGGTTTGCGATGGACCACTGGGGCGTTAAGCCGGATATTCTGGTTACCGCCAAGGGCATCACTTCGGCTTACGTTCCCCTCGGGTTGTGCGCCACAACGGGCAAGATCGCCGAATACTTTGAAGACCACTTCTTTTCCCATGGGCATACGTATGAGGCCCATCCCATAACGCTGGCGCCCGCCGTGGCGGCGATCAAAGAGTTTCAGCGCATGGACCTGGTGAATCGCGCTCGCGAGATGGGCAAGTACGTGGGCGAAAAGCTGCACGCGCTCAAGCCCAAGCATCCGTCCATCGGCGAAGTGCGGGGGCTGGGCCTCTTTTGGGCACTCGAAATGGTGAAAGACCAGGTGAATAAAACTCCGTTCAACACCAAGCAGGATAAAGTCGACGGGAAGGTCGCGGTGGTCGAAAAGGTGGCGGCGGAGATGATGAAGCGGGGCGTTTCCATCCAGGCGTGGATCAGCCATTTTGTCATTGCACCGCCTCTGATCATCGAGAAGTCAGAGATTGACTTCGCGGTCGAACAGCTCGATCAATCCCTGGCCATCGCCGATGCCGCCATCGGGCAGTAGCCAGGGTCGGTTAGTGGAAAAGTATGACCTGATTGTCATTGGACTGGGCGCGGTGGGCAGCGCGGCGCTATGCCAGTCGGCGTTGCGCCGCGCCCGCGTGTTGGGCATTGATCGCTTCCACCCGCCACACGAATTTGGCTCCAGCCATGGAGAGACACGCATCACCCGGCAGGCGGTTGGGGAGGGAGCGGAATTTGTTCCCCTGGTCCTGCGAGCCAACGTGCTCTGGCGAGCACTGGAAGCAGCGACAGGTGAGAGGTTGCTGGTCCAGAACGGCGGCCTGATCCTGGTTGACGACACGGACGCGCAGGGCGCGGGCGCGGCCTTCTACCGGCAAACGGTGGATTGCGCACGGCAATTCGGGATCGCCCATCAGATCCTCGCCGCCGACGAGATGCGGCAACGATTTCCCCAGTTTGTTCTGCAGGATGGCGCACAGGGTTATCTCGAGCCGGGCGCCGGGTTTCTGTTTCCGGAAAAGTGTATTGCCGCGCAGTTGCGCGTCGCCCGGGAAAATCGCGCTGAGGTGCGCATGGGCGAGATTGTCACCGAGGTGATTGCAGATAGCTCCCAGGTTGTGGTGCAGACGAATCGGTCGCGCTATGCCGCTGCCGGCGTGGTGGTGTCGCCCGGGCCTTGGATGGCGGAATGGGCACGCAAAATCTGTGGCCTTGAGGAGGCCTGCTTTGCGGTGTATCGTCAGACGCTTTATTGGTTCGCTCTGCAGGGGTTCAGTCCACGATTTATGCCGGAGCAGATGCCGATATTCCTGTGGAGTTCTCCGAAGGTGGAGAAGGGGTTTTATGGTTTTCCCAGCCTGGACGGCGTGAGCATCAAGATGGCGACAGAGCAATTTGACACGGTGAGTGATGCAAATGATGGTCCGATGACCGTGCCGCCGGCGCAGGCGGAGAGCTTTTACGATGGGTATGTGCGGGAGAGCTTGAGGGGGCTGAGCAGCCGGTGTTTACGGAGTGCTACTTGTTTCTACACCGTGGTTCCGGATCATCGGTTTGTGATTGATCATGGTGTCGACTCTGAGCGGGTATGGTTTGCTTCGGCGTGTTCTGGGCACGGGTTTAAGCATTCCGCGGCTGTAGGGGAGGCGTTGGCGCTGAAGGCCTTGGGCGAGGTTGCCACCGTTGATTTGCGGCCGTTTGCGCGGGAGCGGTTCATGGTAGATCGCTCTCTGGCGGACGCGACTTAGTTGCTGATCGATATCGCACCAAGCGATCGTCGGGCTTCGACCATAAGCGCTAACTTGTTTAGAATGTTTTCGTCAAAACTCCCACAAAATCGTCATCCTGAGCGGAGCGCCTCTCAGATTTATCGCGTGACGCAGCGCTTGGCGGCGCGGAGTCGAAGGACCCCGGCGATGCTTATCTGCCCCATGCTGCTCGGAGCTTTTCGACCACCGAAGCCCGAAAACAGGAGCTGCTGCGGTACGCACTTGATGGTCACGGGTACATCGTTTCATGCACTGTAATCATCTTCCATTCCCAGGTCTGTGTTGAAAAGCTCCGAGCGGCATGGGTAAGATAAGCACCGCCGGGGTCCTTCGACTCCGCGCCGCCAAGCGCTGCGTCACGCGATAAATCTGAGAGGCGCTCCGCTCAGGATGACGATTTTGTGGGAGTTTTGGCGAAAATATTCTGTTGGAGGGATCCGCGGCTTCAGCGCTTGAGATCTGCTGCTAGTAGTCGATGAAAAAGGTGCTCGCCGGTTTCGCGGCGCACGGAGAGACGGCCGGCGCCGTAGGCTCGGGAATGCAGGCCCCTTTGTACTGACTCGCAGATATCCACGTCCTCTGCTTGCACGCGATCACTGACGGCTACGCTTTCCTCGTTGTAGTGGGTTTTTTCCGCAGAGGTGTCGGCGAAGAAAAAATCGAAGACCACTTGGCAGCTATCCGTTCCCAGCGGGAGAACGAGGTTCGTGTCCATTACCCCCTGGTAAATGTTGATCATGAAATTGGGATAGAGCCAGTAGTAATACGCGCGGTCGCCTGTGCGCGTATGCGCGACCGAGGCGTCTTGCGACGCTACCAAAGGGCTCGATTGAAGCGCATAGTGTTCGCCGTTCTCGATCGTGTACTCGGAGTAGTCGAGCACGCTGTTGAGACCCTTGTGCAGGTGCGGAACGTGGTAGCCGCCATCCAGATAGTTGTCGACGTAGACCTTCCAGTTGCAGGCCAGGGTATAGCTTTTGCGAGCAAAGAAGCCCAGGCTGGCGACGGAGAGCGGCGCGAGCCGCTGAGGAAAATCACCTAGATAGTCCTCGAGCGCCGGCGCCTGCTGGTCGAGATTCACGAAGATAAAGTTCTCCCAGGTTTCCACGCGCACGGGCAGCAGCCCGTTCTCAGCACGGTCAAAATTGCAAACACCGGCGAACTCGGGTGTTCCTTTGAGCGAACCGTCCAGACCATAGGTCCAGCCGTGGTACGGGCAGCGTAGAAGCTGAGCCACTCCGCACGGCGCGGTGGCCACGGCGGCCGCATGGTGGCGGCAGACGTTGAAAAAGGCGCGGAGCTTGTTGTCCATTCCACGGACAATGACGAGCGGTTCTCCGGCCAGATCGAAAGTAAAAAACTGTCCTGCGGCGGCCACCTGATCCGTTCGCCCGACGGCGATCCAATTGCTGCTAAAAACCTGCTGGTTTTCCAGGCGCGCGATGCGTTCGTCCACGTACCAGGCAGCCGGAATGGTGTACGCCATTTCGAGAGGCGCATCCTGATCGTAAAGCGCCAGGATGTTTTCGATGGAGGAATCCATAGAGTTCCTTCCTCAAAGGGATCATTGACCGCAGGTCAAATTGGTGGCACGATGCTGGCTGGTTTGGGAAACCTTCCTTCAGGAGCATACACGCACTCCTGGAGCGGGGAGCAGCGATGAATCGAACGAAACGCCAACCCGTACCGGCCAAGCGAGCACACATTGTAGATGTGGCCATGCGGCACTTTGCCGAGCACGGCTACGAGGATGCGCGTACCGAGGACATTGCGCGCGAGGCCGGGATCGCGAAAGGCGCGGTCTTTCAGCACTTCGGAAACAAACAAGGGCTTTTTCTGGCTGCGTACAAGCGTGCGGCTGGGTCGTTTTTTCGCTACCTGGACGCTCCGCCGGAGATAAGAACGAGAGGCTTTTGGGAAATGCTGCGCTACTGGCTTATGCGCACCGAGCTGCAGGTGCGGGCGAACTGGCAGCCGTACCGGGTGGCGCTTTTAGGCAATTACGGTACCGGCCTGCGCTTGAAGCGGGATATCAATCGCTTTCTGGCGGCGGAGGACCCATGTGGGACCGCAGCCTTCGTGCGCCAGGGATTGAAGGAAGGCGCGCTGCGAGGGGATGTCGATAGCGAGATGATCGTCTCGTTATTGGAGTGGACGGTAGAACGATTTGAAGATGAGTTGCTGACGGAAGAACTTGACCCGGGGTTATTCCATCGAGCTGGGATTTCTAAAAAAAAGACCACCCGGCGGATGGATCATTTTCTCCGGGTGCTGCAAGGGGCGATTGGGAATCCGCGACCGGCGGTCAGAAAGCACCGAATCGCAGCCAAGGCCCACTGATGGGCGCGCGCTCCATCCGAGCCGCCCTGCTCCGATTGGGTTCTGCTACGAAGCGAACCATCCAGTCGGGTGCAGCGGTATCCCACATCTCGCGAAAAACGACGAGATATGGGGCACCCGTCATTCGTTGCAGATGGGGATTGTCAGGTGAGCTTGCTCTATCGAGCGTTGGCCGCGGCGGTAGATGGCCACGCCGGCCAGCAACAATACGCATGTCATGGCGAGAATCTTGAAGAGCGCCGCGGATGGGTTGTGCTCATCTTCCGCCGGAAAGAGGGCGAGGATGATGGCGGCCATGGTGGAGAAAAATCCCAAGCAGGCTAGCGGGATGGCCAATCGTCTTCCCCATGGCAGGCGGATTGCGTCCGGCGCAGATGGCCGCCCTTGCAGCCGGATCATGGCGGCAAAGAGGAAGAGATAAGGAATGAAGTAGGTGATGACAGTCATGCTGACCAGCATGTCGTAAGCGCCTTTGACACTGGTTCCGACTTGGCTGAGTAGGCCAAAGAGCATCCCCGCCACCCCGTAGGAGATGACGGCGACATAAGGAGTCTTCCATCGCGGGTGAATACGCCCAAAGACTGAAGGCAAGTAATGGTTGATGCCGGCGACAAAGGGGAGCCGCGCGGTTGCCGTGAGATAAGCGGCGGCTGCTCCGACGTTGCTGATGGCCACCAGGATCGCGACGGGTGCAACCAAAAGCCTAACGCCCAGACGGCGGCATAGAAAATCGATGGCAGTCATAAAGCCGCCCAGGCCGCTGATGCTGCTCGATGGCAATGCCACCAACATGGCTACTGTTCCCGCCAGGTAGCCGAGGGTGATCACGACGCCGGCTACCAGAATGGAACGGGGGATGACACGGCGGGGGTTTTTGACCTCTTCGCCCATGAAGGACACGGTCTCGACCCCGCCGAAGGCGAAAAAGATAGTGGACCAGAAGACCAGGTCTTTTACGTGGGCATGCGGGACGACACCCGCCAGGGTGAACTGAGTGGCAGAGCCAAAGCGGGAAAACGACAGCCAGCCAAGGGCAATGAGGATCAATACCGGCAGCGCCATGCCCACTGCGCCCAGATTATTGAGCCACTTGCCAAGGTTGAGCCCGAGCACGTTGAGCACGGTAATCAGCGCCAGCATGCCTACGGTAAAGAGCAGGAAATAGATGTTGGTGTCCGCCAGGTGCTGACCGCGAGGAATGGCGAAAAGCAGGCTGCTGGCGGCGAAGTACAGCACCGCGGCGAAGTAGGGTAGATTGCTCATCCAGTAGGTCCACCCGGCCATAAAGGCGGCAAATTCGCCGTAGGCTTCGCGGGTCCAGACGTAGAGACCACCTTCCTGCGGATAGCGGGAGGAGAGCTCGAGCACGCAGCCGGCCAGGGGCAGGAAGAATCCGCACCAGGCCAGCAGCCATACCACGATGGCCGATTGCCCGGACGCGGCTGCGGTGGCAATCCAGCGCAGGCTGAGGCCGCTGACGATATAGAAGAGAACAACGTCGCGAAAGCCAAGTTCTCGTTTCAGCTTCTCTGCGGCCATGAACGAACCTCGCGCGGATGAACGGGGCCCTGCGATCTATTGCATGTCTTTGAGCACGGCCATGGCGGCATTACGGCCATTCATCGCGATGACGCTTCCGCCCGGATGGGTGCAGGCGCCACAAAGGTAGACGCCGGGCATGGAGGTGCGGGCGGCGAAGCGATGGCTCCACATGTTTTCGGGCAGGCACTCGCCTTGAAAGATATGACCGCCGGTCAAACCGACTTTTTCTTCGATATCCGGCGGGCCCATCACCTGCGCCTCGAGCACGGCGCCGGGAAGGTTGGAGCAGAAGCGGCCGATGGAATCGAAGGCCAGCTTGCGCACGCAATCGCGATGGTCGTCCCAGGAACCGGTGGCGAAGGTGTGGGGCACATATTGCGCAAAGACGCTCATGGTGTGCCGGCCCGCGGGAACCACGCTTGGATCATGCACGCTCTGGAAGTAGATCTCGCACCATAGGTGCTGGGGCAGTTCTCCCTTGCGGCTGGCGGCAAAGCCGGCTTTCCATTCCGAGTGGGTCAAGGGCGCGTTGATCTGGCCGTAGTGGTGGGGTTGGTTCTGGCCGGGACGAGCGATGAAATCGGGCAGCTCGCGCAACAGTACATTCAGTTTTACAGTGCACCCTTGTATGGCCAGATGCTCCACTTTTGACCGGAAGTCAGAAGTGGCTGATTTGCCGAGCAGGCGGAGGGTAACGACAGGGTCGGCATTCGAAATCACGACGGGTGCGGAGAGGCGTTCGCCACTTTCCAGCAGCACTCCCTCGCCGGGGAGAATCTCTGCCACCGCAACTCCGGCCGCGACCACGGCCCCAGCCTCGCGCGCCGCGTCGCAGAAGTAGAAAGAGACCATGCCCATGCCGCCCTGCACGTACCCCCACATGCCCGGCATGCCGCCCAGCCGGCCGGAGGAATGGTGATAGCGGATGGAGGCGGTGCCGGGATCGAAGGGGCTGGCGTTGGTGCCGATGACTCCCTGGCCCAGGTAGGCGTATTGCAGACGCTCGTCCTCGAGATAGTGCTCGACGAACTCGGCCATGGACCAATGGAAGAGCACGTTGCGGGCTTCTTCGTCGTTGCCCAGGCGGGCGTCGATCTCCTCGCTGGGTGGGCGCATCGCCGATCCAAAGATCGCGCGGGCCTGCAGGCCGCAGCGCATCGCGCAGACGCCGCACCACGGCGGTCATCGCTTTCCAGCCATTCACATCGCGGGGAGCAAAGCGGCGGATCTCTTCTTCGCAGGCGTCGTCGTCATCCCAGAGTTGCACGCTGCTGCCGTCGAGAAAGGGAACAAACATGCCGTTGACCGCGGGCGTCCAGTGGAAGCCGCGCTTAGGCAGGTCGAGTTCGTCGACTACCAGCGGATGCAGAAGGCCGGCGAGGTAAGCGCAGGGCGACATGCGGACGCCGGGGAAGGGCTCTTCGATGGTACAAGCGCCGCCAACGCGCGCGCGGCTTTCGAGCACCAGCACGCGTTTGCCGGCACGGGCCAGGTACGCGGCGCAGGCGAGGCCGTTATGACCGGCGCCAACGACGATGGCGTCCCAAGGCGCGAGGCAAGTTGAGAGATGGGCTCGGGAAGGCCAATCTCGCCCAGGACCGCGGCTGTGGGTGACGCTGTGGTGCGTTCTGCCAAGAGGGACATCCTTCATGACTCGCGGTCACAAATTGCCAAGTGAACTCAGATTGGGCGAACGGTAACACCCCGTAGCGCCGAGCAATGATGCATTGTAGATGGTCAAGCTCGACCGCGAAGCCGGTCAAGTACACGGCGATTGCGTTTCGAGGGTTTCCCTGCCGACAGGGTTTCGAAGCGCGGCATCGCTTTGCGCTCCTCCGCCAGCTGCTGGCGCAACGCGCGGCTCGCCTCTGTCTCCCGGTAAAGCGTCTTGCGCAACGGCGGCCGGGCCGCGCACTTCGCTGAGCAGCAGGACCTCCACTTGAAAGTCTCCACCTTCGGTCTTGACCTGCAAGAGGTCGCCGACGCGCACCGGGCGCGCGCTCTTGGCCGGCTGTCCATTGGAGGTTACCCGGCCCAGTTCACAGGCCCGTGCCGCCAGCGCGCGGGTCTTGAAGAATCTGGCCGCCCAAAGCCACTTGTCCATGCGTAACTCGGTCATGCTTCCATTGTCGTCTATACTGGTATTGTCCTGAGTACTAAGGGGTTGCCCGTGGATCAGCAGGAAAAATCCGACCGAGTATCCAAGGCTTTAGACAGCTTTCGCATCGAGATACCTTCCTGGGGTTTTGCCAATACCGGGACACGCTTCGGCAAGTTCATGCAGGTTGCGGCAGCGAATTCGATTGAAGAGAAGTTCGCCGACGCGGCCGAGATCCATCAGCTCACCGGTGTCACGCCGACCTTGGGGTTGCATGTCGAATGGGATCTTCCCGAGGGTGTTGCGAGTGTGCCGCGCATTCGGGCGCTGGAAAAGAAATACCGGATTTGCGCTGGTTCCATTAACCCCAATCTCTTCCAGGCACAGGAGTACAAGTACGGGTCAATTTGCAACCCGGATGCGGAAGTGCGGCAGAAGGCTCTGGCGCACCTTCTGGACTGTGTGGAGATCGCCCGGCAACTGGGATCGCAGGACATATCCCCGTGGGTTTCCGATGGCTCGAATTATCCGGGAACGCAGAGTATGCGGCAGCGCATCGGCTGGATGGAAGAGATCTTCAGCCAGGTGCATGCGGCTCTGCAGCCCGATCAGCGGCTGCTGATCGAGTACAAGCCATTCGAGCCGGCTTTCTATCACACCGACATTGCCGATTGGGGCATGGCGCTGGAGCTGGCGCGACTGGCGGGACCGCAGGCCAAAGTGTTAGTCGACACGGGCCATCATTACCAGACGCAGAATATCGAGCAGATTGTCGCATGGCTCTTGCATCTGGAAATGCTGGGCGGCTTTCACTTGAATGACCGCAGGTACGCGGATGATGACCTGACGCTTGGGTCCATCGATCCTTACCAGATCTTCCGCATCTTCCACGAGATTTTGAGTTATTCCGCGGAGCCCGGCAATCGCAGCCAGATCGCCTTCATGATCGACCAGAGCCACAATCTGAAAGGCAAGGTCGAGGCTATGGTGCAAACGGTGGTTCAGGCGCAGGAGCTGTATGCCAAGGCGGCCCTGGTGGATCTGGAGCAACTGGATACACTGCAGAAACAATGCAAGCTGGTGGAGGCCGAGGAGCTTTTCCGCTCCGCTTTCTGGGAGGATGTGCGGCCGTTGGTGCGCGCGTGGCGGCTCGGGCAGAGCCTGCCGGGAGATCCATTGCGGGCGCTGAGTGAGAGCGGCTACGTGGATCGCATCTCCCGGGAGCGGGCGGCTAAGAACGCGACTATCTCTACTACTTACGCGTGAGAATCCTTTGAAAATTTAGCGTCCCCGGTTTAGGGCGGCGGCATCCGCCCACCCGTCCTGCGTGGTGAGGACGGGGTTTATTGCTTGCGATTCTGTATAGAATTAACGGTTCTAATGAATATCTGAGGGCTGACGATGACTACCAGTACAATGACCGAACTACGCTATCTGGAGGATCGCTGGGACGATAAAGTGGCGAGCACTCTCGATGAGCAGGAGTTGTTGCGCTACCGTTCCAACCTGCTCGGATCCGATCTGCGCATCACCAACTTCGGAGGCGGCAATACCAGCTCCAAGATCGTCGAAAAAGATCCGCTGGATGGCGCCGCACGCCGGTCTTATGGGTGAAAGGAAGCGGCGGCGACCTGGGCAGCATAAAACGCAGCGGTTTCGCCACCCTCTACCTCAACAAGCTGCTTGCGCTGGCCGATAGCTATCGCGGGGTGGCGTACGAAGACGAGATGGTGGAGATGTATCCGCTCTGCACCTTCGGAAGGAATAGCGTCGCTGCCTCCATCGATACCGCGTTGCATGGGTTTCTCCCCTTTGCCCATGTCGACCATCTTCATCCGGATTGGGGCATCGCGCTGGCGGCCTCCGCCAATGGCCTGGAGAAGCTGGCCGAGTTCAATGCGCGTTTCGGACGCAAGCTGGTCTGGTTGCCCTGGCAGCGTCCTGGTTTTGAATTGGGCATGATGCTGCGCAACGCGGTGCGGGACAATCCGGAGTGCGACGGAGTGGTTCTCGGCGGCCACGGTTTGTTCACCTGGGGTAATACGCAGCGCGAGTGCTATCTCAACACCATCACCATCATCGATCAGCTGGGGCAGTTCGTGCAGGAGCAGGTGAACGCCAGGGGCGAGCGGATCTTCGGCGGTCCTCGCTACCAGGCGCGCAAAGATCACCGCGAGCTGGCGATCGATATCCTTCCTTATCTGCGCGGGCGGGTCTCGGTGAGCAAGCGCATGATCGGAACGTTTAGCGCGCTGCCCGAAGTGCTTACTTTCATCAACGCAAAGGAAGCACAAAAATTTGCGTTCCTCGGAACCAGCTGTCCCGATCATTTCGTGCGCACCAAGATCCGGCCGATGTATGTTCCCTGGAATCCGGAAGACGATCTTCAGAGTTTGCGCAAAGCGATCGACGAAGCGCTGGCCCAGTATCGCAAGGACTATGCCCACTACTACCAGCAGTACGCCAAGCCGGAAGATCCGGCGATGCGCGATGCCAGCCCCACGGTGGTGCTGATTCCCGGCATCGGCATGTTCAGCTTCGGCAAGAGCAAGACCGAGTCGCGGATTACCGGCGAATTTTATGTCAATGCCATCCACGTCATGGAGGGGGCCTCGGCGCTGGAATCTGGCGCGCCGCCTGCGGTTCTGCCGCAAGCGGGTCCGGCTGCGGAGAGCGCGTTGTTCCAGGTCCATTGCAACTACGTCGCGCTGCCGCCCTCGGAGGCGTTTCGTATTGAGTACTGGGCGCTCGAAGAGGCCAAGCTGCGCCGCCAGCCTCCGGAGAAGGAGCTCAGCCGCTACATCATGCTCATTGTTGGCGGGGGCAGTGGCATCGGAAGAGAAGTGGTTCGCCTGGGCGCAGGGCGAGGAGCGCATGTGGTGGTCGCCGATCGTGATCTCGCAGGCGCTTCAAAATCGGCGGAACTGGTCACTGCGGGGAAAGAATTTCAACTGGCCGCGGCGGTTGATATCCGCGACCGGGCGGCGATTCGCGCATTGCTGCGGAAAGTAGTGGCGGAGTTTGGCGGCCTCGACATCGTGGTCAACACGGCGGCGATCTTTCCTTCCTCCGCGGATGGCCACGTCACCGATGAGCAGTGGGCTGCGACATTGCAGCTGAATGTGACGGCCAACCATCTGCTGGTGGATGAGGCGGCGAAGATATTTGCCGAGCAGGCGCTGGATGTCTCGGTGGTTCTGACAAGTTCTGCCAACGCGGTGGTCGCCAAGCGCGGCAGTGAAGCGTACGACGTCAGCAAAGCCGCGGTCAGCCACCTGGTGCGTGAGATGGCCGTTGCCCTTTCGCCGCGGGTGCGGGTGAATGGCATCAGTCCGGCAACGGTGGTCAAAGGGTCGACCATGTTTCCGCGCGACCGGGTGATGGCTTCGCTGACTAAATACAACCTGCCCTTCGAGCGAACGATGACGGATGATGAGCTGCGCACGCTGCTGGCTAATTTTTATGCGCAGCGTACGCTGACGCATCAACCTATCGATCCGGAAGACTGCGCAAACGCCATCCTGTTTCTGGCCGGGCCGCAGGCGCGGTGCACCTCGGGTCATTTGATCCCCGTCGACGGCGGGCTGCCGGAGGCGTTCTTGCGATGAGGGTGCGGAGTCTGTGTCATAGCAGAACCCAATAGGAACAGGACCGGTGCCCCAGGTTCGCCAACCTGCCCCGGCTCGCCGTGGAAGCGTAGCTGCGCCGAAAAATCCGGGGGTAGCCCCATAAGCGCTAACTTGTTTAGGATGTTTTTCGTCAAAACTCCCACGAAATCGTCATCCTGAGCGGAGCGCTCACAGGTTATCGCGTGACAGAACGCTTCGTAGCGCGGAGTCGAAGGACCTCGGCGGGGCTTATCTTACCCATGCTGCTCGGAGCTTTTCGACCACCGAGGCCCGAGAACAGCATCTGCGCGGTACGCACTTGATGGTCACGGGTAAATCTTTTCATGCACCGTAATCATCTTCCATCCCCAGGTCTGTTCCACGTTTTTGAACTCGGGATTGGCGCGTCCGCCCGGTGCGGGCTTCGGTGGTTGAAAAGCTCCGAGCAGCACGGGTAAGATAAGCCCCGCCGAGGTCCTTCGACTCCGCGCTACGAAGCGCTCTGTCACGCGATGATCTGTGAGGCGCTCCGCTCAGGATGACGATTTCGTGGGAGTTTTGACGAAAAACATCCTAAACAAGTTAGCGCTTATGGGGAGTAGCCCCCACAATCGCATTTGCGCAATCCGCAAATCGATTTTCGATAGTAAAAGCATTCAATCGGATCTATCCACTCCTCCGATGACACACAGCCCCGAAGGGCTTCTTCTACGTCGCGGAACTTCGATTTGGTGGCTTGGGTTTAGGCGTGCTCGGGTGCGGCTAGTACTTCATAGGGGCGCATCATTTCGTTGTCCTCATGCTCCAGGATGTGGCAGTGCCAGACATAGCGACCGGCGAAGCCTTCGAAGGGGATGATGATGCGGGTGATCAGGCCGGGGTCGGCGCGGACAGTGTCCTTCCAGCCGCTCTCGGTGGGCGCTGGCGGAATCGCAGGGCCGGTGAAACGCACGGTCCCCTTGTCCTGAAACTCGAATGTATCGAAGGGCCTGCGGTCGAGTATCTGGAACCTGACCAGGTGCAGATGGATGGGGTGCGCATCTTCGGTCAGATTGACCAGCTCCCAGATTTCGGTCGTGTTCAGCACCGGCTTCTCGGTTACCGGCATGTGCCAGGGAGTGTTGTTCAACAACATGCCCATCGATTGCTGAACCATGTCCATGCGCTCATCCAAAGTGAGACGGCGCGTTTTCACGGCGCGGCTCTCGGGAATTTTTGCATAAGTGCGCAGCTGCGGAGGAAGAGTAGAGGCATCCGGCGCTGGCTTGACCGCGACGCGGAATTGCATGATGTCGAAGGCGTCGCTGCGCAACAGAATCTTTTCTCCCGCATGCGCGCTGAAGTCGAAGACGAAATCGATTCTCTCCGCGGGAGCCATCACTACCCTCTGGGCTGCGATCGGCGCGGGCAGCAATCCTTGCTCTGTCCCGATTTGCTGGAAGGTGAGTAATTTGCCCAGCGAAAAGCGGTAAAAGCGGCCGTTAGATCCGTTCATGAGGCGGAAGCGATACTTGCGCGGCTCGACATCCAGGTACGGAAAGAGCTTGCCGTTGACCAGAATGGCATTGCCGAAGACTTCGGGAACCCACGGCGTCTCCGGCTTGGGAGAGACGGGATATTCGAGCTGCCCGTCGGGCAGAAGAAAGCGATCGTAGACCAGCAGCGGAATCTCGTATTTTCCTTGAGGAAGTTTCAGCGCGTCTTCCACTTCATCACGGATGAAATACATGCCTTGCAGTCCGGCATAGATGTTCAAGCGATTGATGCCCATGGTGTGGTCGTGGTAGAAGAGCATCGCCGCATCCTGCCGATTGGGATAGTGGAAGGTTGCGGACTTGCCGGGGACGCACCAGTGCTCGGGATAGCCATCGCTGTCTGGCGGCGTCTTGCCTCCGTGCAGGTGAATCACACTGCGCACCTCGGGCAGATTGGCTTCGGCGCCGTGCAGTGTGTGATCGATGGGCAGAAAGTGGCGCTGCGGGAGATCGTTGACCCATTCCACGATCAGGCCATGATTGCTGCGGGTTTCAAACGTCGGTCCCGGTGAGCTCGAGCCAAAGCCCCACATGCGGGTGGCCGGCAAGTCGCGGTGGACTTTCGATTCGATCGCCCGCATGGCCATGCGGTAGTAAGGAAGTTGCAACCCAGGATCGTCCGGGCTGGGGCGCATGCCGCTGGGCTGCGCGATCTCCGGAATAGGGAGTGGATCGACGTAGGGAGTCAGCTTGTCAGGATCAAGGGTGGTTTGCTGCAGAGAGGGCAACTTGCTGACGGATATCCCGGCGGCCAATATTCCGGTTCGCTCCAGGAACCTGCGACGCGTAATCAAATGAAAGCCTCAGGGAAAACATAAATGAAGCAGGGCATCGGGAGAAGAGCTCCCTTTGCCCTGCCGGTGTTGCGGTTTGGTGCGTTTGGTTAGTTCGTGGGTTGGCCCGTCGAGGTGTCCAGGATCAAAGGAGTGGTGTCGGGGTTCTTGAAATCAAACATCGGGTTCAAGCGGCCGGCAAGGTTATCAAAGGAGCCCGTGATCCGTTGACCACCCAGCCAGTTGTCCTCGATAAACCGCAGAATCGAGGTCTGGTCAGTGACCGTGTGATCGACGTAGTTCTGTCTGGAGTAGGGTGAGATGACCAGGAGAGGAAGACGGGGACCATACCCGCAACGTCCCTGGGCATGCTCGATGGTGACACCGGCAAGAGCGCCAGTTCCAGTTCCGCATTGGCCGGGGGCGGTGAGGGCATCCATGGCAGTAGCGGATTGGTTCACGATCGGACCCATCTGGTGGTCATACCAGCCGTCGGAGTCGTCATAAGCGATGACTACGGCGGTGCTCGCCCAATCCTTCTGCTTTTGCAGGAAGTTGATGACGGTGGTGACGAAGGTCTGCTCGTCCAGAGGATCGGAGTAGCCGGCGTGACCGTCCTGATAACCGGGCGCCTTGAGGTAGCTCACGGTGGGGAAGTTGCCGGCGTTGATGGCGTCGAAGAAGTCGTGCGTGTCGTACTGGTGATTTGCCGGGTCGCCGTTGATGCCAACGGTGCTCGGTGAGGTCGGCCGGGTGTGCTTCAGGTTCTGGGTGGAGGTGTAGTACTGGAAGGGCTGATGATGCGGAATGTAATCCGCCTTGTTGGTCATCGTGACCGTGGAGGTGGTGCTGCGGCTGCACCCGGTGGTTCCGTTAGCATTCTTAACCGTCAGGTCAAAGCCGCCCTCGAAGAATCCCCAGCTGATGCCAGCGGCATTGAGCAGGTCACCGACGTTTTGTCCACTGAACGCAACCTGCGCCCCGGTGGTGGTGGAGCAAACGTCCCCGATGGGGTCAGCGTCGCTGACCAGGGTGAATCCGCCACCACCGTCGGACACAACATCCGCGCTGGCGGCGACCTGGTCACTCACACCGTTCAGCTGGCCGGAGATCAGGTTGACTGCGCCGTCAGTAGAGGGCCCAAAGTTCGTGCCAAAGGAGTTGTCGCTCATGGCAAACCGCTGGGCGTAATTCCAGTACGCGGTAACCGTGTTTCCGTCGTAGTAACCCATCACCAGCCCAGTGGTCGGTTGACCGTTGGGCGGAGGACCGGGTGTGCCGGTGTATTTTGGAAACGAATCCATCAACCCGCCGTGAAACGCCTGCTGTTCCGCAGTGTAGTCGTGATCCTGATCGGCGGTTGAGGCCTGGGAACGATCGAGGCGGAAGGGATTGGTGGCCCCGTCTGCGTTCACGGTGTTTAAGGCATTCGGATTGTTGTAGAGCAATCCGTCGGTATAGCCATTCACCGCGGGGGTTCCGGGCTTAGCGATAAACCGCGGCTGTCCAGCAGGATTGAGAGCCTTTGGATAGGTGCCGAAGTAGTGGTCGAACGAGATATTTTCCTGAAAGATGACGACGAGATGCTTGATCGGTGTGGTGGTCCCCGATTGGGCTTCCAAAACAGTTGGATTGATGAGCGTCCCGGCGAACATCAGCGAGGCTAAGGACGTGGCTACGAGCTTCTGCATCAGTGCTCCCTTCGATACCGGCTTTACGGCCGCCATCCAGCATTAATGGTGGAATATTAAAAACCGGTGATCAGGGAGTAACAGATTGTTAAATTTGGCTCTTTTGCACCGTATCAAACAAGTCATCCTAGCCGAGGCTATGGTGGCGGGAAAACCTTTCGGCCTCTGACTGGAGCGTTGAGCCAGTTTTTGGGAATTTTTCCAGAATTGTGACGTGAGCGCGAATCATCGCAAGATTATGTGAATTCGCCGCAAATCATGCGGCCGCTTTCTGTCACAATCACGGTATCAAGGCGGGACCCGGCCTGCGGATTTTTCCAGAAGCTGAATCGCCGTCCGGTAATCCACGCCGTCAGGGACCAGGGAGAAATGGCTGGCTTGCTCCGTGATCTGAAAACTGAGAGATTTGACCATCAAGGCCTTGCCTTTCATGTTCAACTTCAGGCTTGTCACTTCCCAGTCGTGGCCACCAATGTCCGCCTGTTCAATCTGTATGGTTCCCCCTTTGTCGAGCTTGCCGATGATTCCCCATCCGAAATCTACATTGGAGATGAGATGCGCATCGAGGCGGGTGAGCCGTTCCTGGGCCTGGTCGATCCAGACCTCGCCTGCCATCCCGCGAAAAACAGCGGCCTCTATATCGGGTGGAGCGAAGCTCGGATTGGGAGCGAAGCTCAGGCGATAGCATTGTCCCGCGCCGCAGCCCACCATGCCTTCGAAGTGATACAGGAACGCATCTGGCAGCAGTTGCATCAGGCGGTTTACGCGATCCGCATCTTTCTGCTCCCGCTCGCGACGATGCTCCTGGATCTCGGGGTGGCCGGCCAAGGTATTCAGGCGGTCCAGTTCGGCTTGGCCGGCCTGGGCGCTTAGCGGTTGGCCGCTGATGGCGACCAGGCGAGCCACATCTCCATCCTTGGTTTCGATAATGTCCTTGGTGGTATCGTGCAGGCCATCCGTTTTGCGCAGAAGATATCGGAGCGGACGATGGTTTCGGGTGGCGCCCATGCGATGTTGTGTGGCGCGGCGCACCAGGGCGGTCGGATCGATGGGCGCGGATTGTTGCGTTGGTGGAGACAAAATCCAGGCAGGCGCAAGTGCTAGCAGAATCGGCTCGAGGAGGAAGGTGCGGGGGATCATCAGGTTTGATAGGTGTGGCCTGTTTCTTAGACGTTGTGGCGCTCCCTACAGCCAACCTGGAGCAAGGACTTTTTAGGGCGTCCTTGATGGCACGCCGTGGCCTGTCCTGTCACCCTATTTGTGCCATCCCCAGTGGTACTTGCGGTCGCATCTTTTGTTACTTACGACCTAGCCTTAGTTTCGCAGCTCCGTGGTAAGGTAAAACGTTGGAACTATGGAGAGTGGGCCTTTGTTGGTGACAAATCGCCGGGAGTTTCTTCGCCGCGCGGCCTCCAGTTCGATGTTGGCAGTGCTGCCCCGGTGGATGCACGCGGAGCGCGCGCGTACCAAGACGGCGACCCTCTTCGTTACGGATGCAACGGAGAAGCATGCCGCGCGCCCAGCCTTGCAGTGGGCGAAGGCAGAAGGCGGTGCGCCGGCCGCCGCTATCGAAATTGATAGCACGCGTCAACTCCAGCCTATCCTCGGCTTTGGCGCGGCGCTCACTGACGCCTCCTGTTTCCTTTTGAGTGGAATGCCGGCTGCCGCCCGCCATGCTTTTCTGACCGACGTTTATTCACCCTCGGGATTGAACCTGAATCTAGGCCGTTGCTGCATCGGCTCGAGCGATTACTCGCGCAGCGTCTACTCCTATGACGATGTTGCCGATGACATGAACCTGGACCACTTCAGCCTGAAGCAGGATGAGGCCTACATCCTGCCGATGCTGCGCGAGATCCTCGGGATCAAACCGGATCTTTTTGTCATGGCGACCCCGTGGAGTCCTCCAGGCTGGATGAAGACCTATGGAACAACCTTCGGCGGTCGAACGACGGAGAACTATCTCGGCCCTTACACCCATTCCCTTTGGGAGCTATCCAACGGATCGATGAAGGGTGGTTGGATGTCAGAGAAATATCTCGGTGTGTACGCGCAATACCTATGGAAATTCCTGCAGGGCTATGCGCAGGCGGGAGTGCCGGTGCATGCGCTCAGCACGCAAAATGAGATTGTGACCACCCAGTATGGAAGAATGCCGGCCTGCCGTTGGTCGCCGGAGTTGGAAGCAGTGTTCATCCGCGATCATTTAGGTCCGCTGCTACGCGCGCAGCACCAGCAGACCCAGATCTGGCTGCTCGATCATAACTACAATTTTTACGAACGCGTGGCATGGCAGCTCCAGGATCAACAGTTGTGCAAGTTTGTGGACGGAGTGGCATGGCACGGCTACTCGGGTACACCGGATCAAATGAGTCTTCTAAACCAAAAAGATCCGAACGTCCCTTTCTACTGGACGGAGGGCGGCCCCTTTATCGACGACGCCGATTACGGCACGGGCTGGGCAAAGTGGGCCGGCAACTTCACCGATGTACTTGAGAATTGGTGCCGCTGCGCGATCACGTGGAACCTGGTGCTCGATCCGCGGGGTAAGCCGAACCTCGGGCCCTACAACTGTGCAGGCCTAGTAACACTCAAGGATGATGGGAGCTTATGGAAGAGCGGCCAATACCATGCGCTTCGCCACTTCTCGCTGCATCTGCAGAAGGACGGCAGGCGCATCGCCAGCCAGACCGCTGTGCCAGGATTGCGGCATCTGGCGGTGGAAAATCCTGATGGCAGTTTCGCCCTGGTTATGACCAATCCGGGAGAAGCGAAAGATCTGCGCGTGGTCGTCGCTGGACAACAGCTTTCCTTCTCTATACCCCGCGATTCTGTCGCCACCTTGGCCTGGTAAGCTTCCTCTCCTAACGACTTCTTCATCACAAGACGTCGCTCATTTCCGAATACTCCACCAACAAGAAAAGCGGCTCCTCCTAAAAGGAAGAGCCGCGGGTGATTGCAGGTTGTGTTGGCTAGAAGGCTGGGCCTACCGAAACGCCGGCGGAAGCCGTCTTGTTCAGCCAGATTTGGTATTCGTTGTTCTCCATTTGAGGCGTGATGGGTTGAGCCGCCAGGACGGAGTTGGTGGAGTAGTCAGCGGGTGAGGCAGGGAAGGATTGGTCCTTGCGATAGCCCGACTGGGAGCAAGAGGAGTTCCAGCAGGTCCATCCGATGAGGTTGTCGTGCATGGTGTTGTTGTACATGCTCGGGTTGGCGACGCTGGCGCCGTTGACATCGCCGTTAGCCATGCCCACGTATTGCGCAGCGATCCTGGTGCCATCGGCCAGCCGTCCGCTGGAGATGACACGATTGTTAGCGGCTATGTTGTCGTGCCCGGCGGTGAACGCGATGCCATAGTTCACGGTGCCGACCACCTGGTTGTCGTGGATGTTGTTGAAGGCCGTGGCATCCTGCGCGCTGTCGTCGGGGCTGCCTTCGGTTTTGATTCCGCCGCCTTGATAATCAGCCTGTGCAGCCGTGTAGGGATAGGCACCCTGAATGTAGGTGTCGTGGATTTCGAGTGGTTGGTTGGGCGTTCCACTGGAGCGCTTGACGTCGATGTTATCGGCCACCAGGCTACGGCCGGGATAGTTGATGACTTCATTCCATCCCACGTCGATGCCGGGCACAGATTGCACCTTATCCAACTGGATAAAGTCTGACACGCTGCGGTTAGAGCCGACTCCAGGCAAATAACCGCCGTTGCCATCGCTGAGCAGGCCATTGAGGTTGCGTGCCCGGTTGGCACGGATCACGATGGTCTGTTGTCCGTCCCGATTGCCGGAATAACCGTGCACCAGTACCCCACCGCCCGCATTCTCAACGTAGTTGTTCTCTACATCGAGCCGCGCCGGGGAGGAGGCATCGAGGAAGACGCCGTTAGCTTGGCCCTTCACCGCTGGGTTCACCGCGAGACCGACACTATTGCGGACGGTTACATCAGCGCCTGCAACGCTGGTCTTGATCAAGCCCGCGACACTGCTGATGTGCGAGCTCTCGATGACCACGGGAGCGGTGGTCGCCACCGTGACGGCCGGTGTCTTGCTGTCCGTGCTGCGCCAGTTTCCAGAGTAGGTGCCGGCTTCGCTGATGACGATGGGACCGCTCCAGTCCACTTGGCCGATGGTGCTGACCGCGGGCACCGAGGCCTGGTGTCCCTGGTAGCTACCAGTGATGGTTGCTTTTCCGGTAGCCAGTCCTGAAAGCAGCCCGGAGGAGGTTGCGGTGATGGTGCGTGTGTCCGACGACGCCCAGGCGAAGTTTGCCGTGACGTCTTTGGTGGAACCATCGCTGAAGGTCGCGACGGCCTTCAACTGGGTGGTGCTGCCAATGGCGACTGTTGCTTGCGCAGGAACGACGGCTACGGAAGTCAACTCCGCTGCCGCCGCGGCTCCGTTGGCGCCCGCAGCTTCTGCAGGTGCAATCGTTTCCGTTCCGGTTACTGCCGAGCTGACCTTCGCGGCAGGCTGGACGGCCGTCGCAGCGGCGCTATAGGTAGCACTGACGACCGCACTGGGAACATAGCCTCCTCCACCGCTAGAAACAGGAACATAAGAATAAGGCTGATTAGGCGCTCCCCACATGCCTAGGCATTTAACCGTACCGCTGCCCGCTGTGCTAATCGTGCCTACGGTCTGCGATGCCGCTCCGGCCCAATAAGGTAGCGCGGTGTTGCCTGCAGAAGCTGCCGCGCCACCGGCAACAGGGGTAGATCCATCCGTGGTGCACCAGAACGTCGTATTCGAGTCTCGTCCCGGATTGGAGCCGTTGGGAGTGGAAACATTCGTATTCGTAATAGTTACTGTGTTACCAGAGGCCGAGAGCACCGGTGCCACGCTGGTGATGGTGCCGTTCGAGCTTTGGTTGAAGCTGCCGGGGCAAGTGGGGGTGGTGTACGGGCTCCCGTTCACATTCGCATAGAGTAAACCACATGCTGAATCTGTACCGCCGTTGCCATTGACTGCGGCCGCCATAACTGTATCGTTGGCAAAGGTGTAGTTGCCGTTCGGGTCCCACTGCAGGCTGATGTACGCATAGTTCCCGGACCAGAAGTTGCCATTGGCGGTACTTCCACTTCCGGCCCAGAACTCGTAGCCCGCATCACCGGCGCCCTCGGTTGGAGTATCAGCTACAGTTACGTTATAGTCAACGTGGCTGACGCAGTTGGTCTCATTTGCATTGTTGAAGTTATAGGCACAGCCGTCTGCTTGTGAAATGTCGTAGTCCTGCTGCTTCGGCTGCAGCATGTTGTGGAAGCTGTTGTATTGGGTATACTCCAGAACGGGCTCGCTCGGGCCGCCCCAGTTGATCTGCATCTCAACTGCGATACGATCATACTGCTGAAAGTCGTTGTAGTTAAAAATGCAATTATTGCAATAACCAGCGGAGTTACCCGCCTCATACATTTCAAAAAACTTTAGCTCATCGTCTCCGGTCTGAAACCTGTTGTTTGAGACGTTGAGGTTAGTGAAAGCGCCCTGCATCGCAACGCCGTCGCAGGTACCTCCTCCGCCTTCGGTATTTTCGTTTTGCGACCACACTGTGGCGGGCCCGCAATCACCAGGAGCGGCCAGAATGTTCCACGTGATGTTGATGTTGCTATCGACGGGGTAACCGCTTGGGAATGTGCAGCAGCCTGGTTGACTACCGTGGGGGGGCAGGTAAACTAGAGTTGAATGAACATCAGCACATAAGTAACCGCAGTAGTTCCCGTGGATATAGTTGTTCGTAATGGTAAGATTCTGCGTGCCGGGAGTGACGTAGATAAAGTTGCCGCCCCCCACGCCGCAGGGAACCGAGCCATTGTTTTGGTCAAGACAGCCGCTACCACCGGGATTAAGATTGCCGTTGTTTGGCCGCCCCCCATTCCACTCTAGATACTGGATCGTTTGAGACGCGCTGCAGCCGGCAGTTGTTACTATAGGCCCAAATTGACCGACACCGAACGATCCGTTGATGATAGCGGTCTGGTTGTGTGTCTGCGAGTAAGGCACGACCGGCCCACTTAGCGACACGCCGCAAGGCAAAGTTAACGTGCTGCCGATGCTGTAAGTGCCTGCAGCGAGCACCACCGTGTTTCCGCTTCCGCAGGAATTCAGGGTTGACTGTATTGTTGCCTGGCTTGCACCCGAAGGTATTGGGCAGGTCTTCCCTTGGATCGGATTGTTGGATGAACCCACGACGAGAGTATTCTTTGCCGTGGCAGAGGCGTAGTCGGTGGTATCGGTCGGAGTAAACGTGGCGGTCAGTTGCAGAGTGCCGGCGGCGGGAACGTTGCCTGCGGCAGGATTGTAAACAAACGCGCCCGGCACGTTCGCAGTAGCGTCCAGCTGCGTAGCGCTTAGGGCTGTCCCTGTCGCGATGGGCGCGAGCGCAGCCCAGGTGATAGCTGGAGTGGCTTGATTGACGGTGAGCTGCACGGTGGCTGTGGCAGCAGAATAAGTACTGCTACCGCTCGGCGTGAAGACGGCGGAAAGTGTCTGTGTTCCTGCTTTGAGCACGGTGCCTGCCGCCGGCGTGTAAGTGAAGGTTCCGGCGACGTTGGCGGTTGCGTTCAACTGCGTGCTGCTCAATGCTGTGCCATAGGAGATGGCCGCGGGCTTGGCCCAGGTGATGGCCGGAGTGTTGGTGGAAGCCGACGAGGTGATCGTTAGCTGGGTGGAAGCGCTCAGATTCTGTGGTGTGGTGCTGGCCGACGACGGCGATGTGCCCGCCGGCGTTGCCTCTACATAAGCCGCCTGCACCATCACCGTGCCCGCCGCTTTGGCGGTGACTGCCCCGTTGGCCAACGTAGCCAGAGCGGGGTTCGATAGAGTCCACTGGGTACTGGAGGTTACATCCTGGGTCGTACCATCGCTCAGATGGGCCATTGCCTTCAACACGGACGAGCCGCCTACGCTAACAGTGGAGGGGGTGGCGGTCACGGTCAGGGAAGCCAGGTTCTGGGACGAGGGGTTACTGCACCCGGCGATCAAAATCACTAACACACACAGGAGGCCGGAACACACCTGTGGAAAAGGGCTAACACGCATTAGGAGCCTCGTGGAGTCTGAATTTCGAAGCACCGCGGCCTGGGGATGAAGGCCATTTCAAGGGCACGAACGACCGAGCGCGTCCTTGAGACACGTTGTGCCGCCGGCGAATTTTGCTGTCCTATGGTTGTTACTTTCGCGGATGTCCCAAATTGGGGCAATCACACCGACTGGCCATTACGTTAGTTTTCTAAATTGCTGATTGCAAAGGCTTTGAGGTGAATTTTTTGCTCGCCAGCTGAGTATTTTGGGGCGCTGCCATGTGGAATTTTCATTACTTTTGGATGAGCCCAGCCTCAGACTTGTATTGCATGCGGAATACGGAGTCTGGCTGTGGCAAAAGGTAGGAAACCGGCCAGACAAAGATGCCCCGATTCGCATGGAAGCTTTCTAGCGAAGAGATCAACAGGGATTGATCGAGGGCAGGCGCGGAGCGGCTCGTCGAAGTACTTGGGCGGGGTCGGCTGGGAGGGAGGGAGGCGTAGAGGAGACTGCCGGCTGTGTACTGCTCCGTAACCGTGAGGTTGGAAGCGCACACAGCCGACGTCGTAATCGGGTTCTAGGCAAGGACAGGTACAGTGATTTCCTGGCCAACCTGGATCTTGTTTGGATCAGCGATATTGCTGGCGGCGGCGATGTTGGAATAGTGATTGGGCGAACCGTAGAAACGATTGCTTATCTTGGATAGATTGTCCCCGCTCTTCACGCTGTAGCTTTGGTTGGGGCCGCCGGTGGTTGCGATTTCGTGGTGCAGGTCGGAGTATGTCGGGTCCACCTGTTTAATTACATCCCACACGCGATTGGCAATCACTTCTGAGGGCACCGAACCCTTTAGGTATAGCTTTTCTCCGTCCAGGCTAACCGAGTCCACCTTCGCGCCTAAGTCGCTGAATCCCTCAATCGTCTGGATCACGGGCGAATACTTCTGTTTCAACTGATCGAGATCTGCCATAACGTTTTCTCCTTGTTTAGTAGCGGTTGAATTGTATCCACAACGTAGTCAATTGAAAATGTTCAGCCGGCGTGCTGGTCAGCGATTTTCTTGGGAGTTGGGCCGGTTGTGAGGCCACGTGCCGGGCAGGCTCACTGTGGAGTTGAAGGCCTGATTGCGAAAGTCTTGACGGTCAGAAGCTACTGCCAATCCCGAGGATTATCGCACCGTGGCCTGATCCACGTCTATGAAGTGCAAGTTAAACTCGGAGGCCGTGCTCGATTTCTCCGGGCCCGGGATCGGTAACCGGGGCCGAGTACCCAAATCTGCAATTCAATTCAACCCAAAAGTTTTAGTATCGGGAAATGCAAGCCAAGGTTGTAGCGACACTTCTCAATGACCAAGGCGAACGATTTCCAAACCGCCGTTCTCGGTTTTCGGTTTTTCTGTTTCACTTGCGACGCTGCTTAGCTGTGGCAACGATCGCAAAGGGAATTGCCATTTTCCTAGTCACAAGCTGCGCTCTAGCGCATGCGTCTACATACCGGGTCAGTCCCGAACAGAGCTATTCGGCGATTCAACGTGTGATCTCTTCGGCCTCGCCGGGGGATACGATTTCGTTCTCCGCCGGAAAATACAACGCCTCATCGGGCTTTGAGCTCAAATGTGGGGTAACTTACACCGGGCCGGTGGCGACACCCCCGACCGCGGTATTTTCAGCAAGCTTTACCAGAGGCAGCAAAGACATTTTCAATCTGGCTCCTGGATGCAAGTCTCCTACCACGATTCAATACCTGTGGTTCCAGAACGCCGGCGGAATTTTCGTCATAACAACAAACGCAAATTTGACGATCACACGCAATCTGTTTACCGGCCTGCCATGCTGCGCAAGCCAGGCACATAGCCCCGCACTCTACTTTGACGGTGGTAGAAACCCCAAGGATCCAACTGCTCAGATCCTGTCAAACGCGACTGTCACCTGGAATACATTTGGAGACCCCACTTCCTGCATAACGCCAGACGCCGAACCGCTGCTTTCGTACACCGCAGACACAGCCGGAAATTGTGCTGGAATCATCGTGCAGAGCACTACCAAAGGGATGACCATCTCTAACAACAACTTCATCCACCTCGGAGAGGGGGTCCATTTTCTGTGCGTTTATGGGCCCAGCGGATGCGAGCCTCCCACCACAGTGACTACGTCGAACGTGACCGCGCAATTCAACGACTTTAGCGGGATTCACCGCATGGGATGGGAGGAGCAACCCCAGCCAACCGAAAATATCCTTTTCGAATACAACAGCTTCCACGACCCCTTCCATCCGTTTCACGGCACGTTTGATCTCTCGCTGGCATGCTGCAATAGTGGTGCAGCCGTGCCGGGAGTGATTGACGAAAACAATGTTCTTATCCAAAACGTCCCGACAGGGCCGCCACCGGCCTACATCGGGTACGGCATCGAGGCAGGAGGAAATGGGGCTCGATATAACAACAATTTGGTGGAGGGGTTAAACAACGCGCCCATGATCGCGTGGGGGGTCGGGAAGCCGCCGTGGGAAATCAAAAACAACTACATCTGCAGTCCAGTGAACAAGCAGTTCATCAAGGAAGAGGGAAACTGGAAACAAACGATGCCGGCGCAGATTGGGAATGTGACCAGCGGCAAATGCGAGGCAATTGCGAGCGCTGGCCCCACTATCTCGCCCAGTCCCTCTGGTACCTATGATGACCGCATTAAGGTAACGTTGATGGATGTGGGCTCAACCCAGGGGCCCGGACCCCGGGGGAATACCTCTATTTACTACACGACTGATGGCAGTATCCCGACCACCGCTTCCATCCTCTATACCGCCCCCTTTTTCGTTATGCCGGGCACCACAGTTAAGGCGATCGGAATGTGGGGAAGCGGAGCAAATCCAACAAGCTACCCGCCGGGATATGGATTCGTTCCGAGCGCGGTGCAAAGCGCTTACTATGCCCCGGCGAAAAAAGAACGCAGTCGCTAACGGTAACCTGGAGTCTTTTGCAATCCTCGTGGATCAGCCTGAGAGGGTGGGCACCGTAGTAACGCCAGAAGTAACATATCCGATGGGCGAGCGGTGTGCTTTCGGCGGTGGAAGGAGTTGACACCAGGGGCTGGCACCGCTAAATTACGTGATACAGGCGGTAAATTGGTCGTTACCGTCCAGTCATCGAGAGCCCTGCACCGCCCCCCCAAGCAGAGCTTCCCCCGATTTTGTGTTTACGAGGTCACTTCACAAGTGGTGACTTTCGGGTGAGATTGGGTCAAGAAGAAGCCTCACACCGACTGAAACAGCGGCCGGGAAACCCGCCCGCAACTTTTTAAACGCCGGCGAGACCCTCGCATTGCTGGCAACGGAGATCACGGCATGAGCACCTTCGAAGCCGCACCTCAATATACCAGACTGCGTGATTGGGACCTCTGGTCGAAGTACGTGCTGTTTTTGATGTTTGGGTTCTACCTCACCGGCCGCAGCTTTTCTTATCTCGGCATTCCACCGGCTAAGCTTTTTATTGGTGACCTTACCCTCGCCGTATTCATCATTTTCCGCCCGCGGCAGCTCTTCGATCGCTGGTTCGGAGCCCTAACCGGCGGCGGTCCTCTGGGGGCGTTCAGCTGGGTTCTGCTGACTTCGATTGTTTACGGCTGCTTCGAGGTAATTCGTGGAGTCCTGAGCGGCTTCTCTCCCATCGTTGCCCTACAAAACCTGGTTTTTAATCTCTATCCGCTTTACTTCTTCCTGGGTCTTTGGGTAGGAGCCCGCAGGCCCGAGCTGATGCTCAAGGTACTGCAATTCTTTGCTTGGGGTCTCTGCATCTACGGCCCGTTTTATTACTTCTTTCTGCATAACATCACGATTACGATGCCGGGGTCGGATTCAGTGACCATATTTGGCCAGGCTACCGGTGGTGCATTCGTCATCCTTGGGTTGCTGTGTTTGGATCCCAAGCCGAGCCGCTACTGGCTCCCGATGATTATGGGAGCGGTAACATTCCTGGTCGCCCAAATGCGCGCTGACTGGTTTGGTGCAGCGATCTCTTTCGTGGTTTGGGGTGTGCTGGAAAAGAAGATGAAGCGGGTTGCGGCGTTCTTTCTCGGCCTTGCAGCTCTTCTACTGGTTGGCGCCATTCTCAATGTCGATCTACCTTCCTCTTCCTCGCGCGGTGGCGCGATATCCACACGCGAGATCGTGGCCCGCGGATTGTCGGCTGTCAATCCTGAACTGGCTAAAGACCTGACGGGTTCGGAAGATACTGCGATGTATGGCGGGACCATCAAATGGAGAGAAATGTGGTGGCACGCCATCTGGGAGAATTCCCAAGAAAACAAGACGAATCTGATCATCGGACCCGGCTACGGGTTTGAGCTGAAGAAGCTTGTTACGTATTTGAATTACGACATCCGCACGCCACACAACATCTTCTATTTCGCTCTTGGTTACTCGGGTTGGGTCGGCGTCTCCATATTTTTTGCGCTGCAGATTGCTTGCATATCGATGTTGTGGCGCCTGTATAGGGTAACGGGGTCAGCCTTTGGACTTGCGGCGTACTCTGCTACGCTATTCGCCGCTTTCTTCGGGAATGTACTCGAAAACCCGTTCGGCGCCATTCCGCTGTACTGCATGATGGGCTTGTTGGTTGGGCCAAACCTTTCAAGAATGGCTCAACCGCAGCGGGAACGGGTTTCCGTTGGTAACCCGTCCCGTGCCTTTGCCGACGTCAGAGCTTTTGATGAGGCATACGCGGGCAAATAAAACAAGTTCCAAATAGCGCGCGAATTTGCCGTACGAAGCTCGACTACGACTAAGATTGACAAGTGGTTGTCTAGTTGCCTGCCGTTCCCGATCTCCGCTTGTGGCGGCCAACACCATCGCCGCAGCCGGCCGTAGCCGGGGGGCGAGCAATGGGCCGGCGGACAAGAGCTTTATCGGCAGTATGCGATTCGCTCGGGATCCGGGGCAAGGTGACAGCAACCGGAGTCTTCGGAGAGTGGTGGGGCCGTCTGAATCAATGGAAGAGAACTTTTAAAACGGGAGCGACTTTAACGGAAGGGAATAGTAAAGCAAAGACAGGTTCGCTGAAACTGCTTGAATGGCCGGATCCGTCGTAAAGCCAGAGAGTCATTCGTGAGCTGGCCGGTAGGCCTTTCCTCGAAGCACGTGGCGAACAAGGAGCATTTCTCAATCCATGAAGATACTGATAGTAGGCCATGCATGCGGTCCAGGTTTGGGTTCTGAACCGGCATCCACTTGGAACTGGGGTTGGCACTTGTCTGGTGAAAACCAGGTGTGGGTCATTGCTCACCCTGAATACAAGAGTCGGGTCGATAGCTTCCTGGCAGAGCACCCGAATGACCGAATCCATTTCGTCTGGGTTACTCCCAAGAGCAAATTTGATTACTGGACTCCAGGCGTAAATCAGGAGCGAGGAATTCGTCTTCACTACTGGTTCTGGATGCGCGAAGCCTACAAGCGAGCTGTTCTACTTCACGATCAAGAGCAATTCGACCTCGTGCATCATGTCAGCTGGTCCACGATTGCAGTGCCGCCTCCGTTTTGGAAATTGCCTATCCCCGCTGTCTGGGGCCCAATCGGCGGAGGACAGTCTTTTCCTTTGGCTTTCATCTCGCAGCTGCGTCAGAATCGAGTCAAGGAAGCTTTTCGGACGTTAAATTTGACACGTCTATCGTTTTCGCCGAAGTTGCGGAAAACCCTGGCTAGTACCAGCCTGGTCTTGGCTACCAATCTGGAGACGAAGCGTCTGCTGGAACGGGCCGGCGCCCGTCAGGTTCGGTTGTTCCTGGATTGCGGAGTCGAGAATCGTCTGACTACTCCTCCCCGAAAACAGATCGACGCGCAGATCACACTGCTATGGGCTGGACGACTCGAGCCGCAAAAGGGGTTGGCCATCGCCTTACGTGCTCTCGCGGAGTGCCGGTATAGTGGGATCCGTTTGCTAGTCGCTGGCTCCGGAAGCGAGCAAGCAAAACTGGAAAGACTGGCAAATTCCCTTAAGCTGGACAGTCGCGTGGAGTTCCTGGGACAGGTTCCGAGCGAGAATATGACAGCACTTTTTCAAAATTCTCACGCTCTCGTATTCACCTCGTTGCGCGATAGTTTCGGCTCTGTAGTGCTGGAAGCCATGTCAAACGGTCTTCCGATCGTTGCGCTGAACCATCAGGGCATTCAAGCATTCGTTCCTGAAGAGGCTTCGATTAAAGTGCCAGTCAATTCTCCGAGCCAAGTGATCGACGACCTGGCAAGGGCATTTGAGAGTCTAGGGGAGAATCCGGAATCGTTACTGGCCATGTCGGAGGCGGCCCTCGCTTTTGCAGAGCAGCAGACCTGGAGGCGTCGCGCAGAGGCCATGAACAGGTTGTTTGCTGAGGTGATCAACGGGACGAGTGGTTCCCCCACCAACATGACAGGCCTTCAGTTTGAAGAAGTTCCCAGTCACAGGTCGGCATGATCGATCGATGTGACTGTGGGGTGAGTGGCGTGTGCAAGCCGCTTGCAAGCAAACGAACTTGCCGGATTCCAAAGTAACCCACGTTGGAGTTATGCACAGCACTTTACAGTATTGACACTGGTCACCGATGCCGCTAGATTACGAGGTATAGTCATTCAAGACCGGAACGACGGACGAGGCGTTGATAGCCAGAACCGTCAATCAGCCGTTAATCCCCCTGATGGTGGTCTTTATGTCTTTACCAGGCTAACCAACAGTTATTTGAAAAATCGGTCAATGTGACTGAGATGGCGAAGCCTTGAGTGTTACCTCAGGTGACCTTAGTGCCAATATGAAGTTACCAAAATTCATTTTGGGCACTGATTTGGGTGTGTCGCAAGTTGGCGCAGCCATAGGGCTTAGATTGTATTGACACTAGCCCGGCTCTATAGGACCATTTGATTGCACGAGCCGGAAGTTCAGCCGCAAAGATTGTAAGCGACGGAATTTTATCGCGCTGAACTTGAGCTGAGGT
>CAWEZM010000025.1:0-186964 GCA_963813475.1 uncultured Acidobacteriaceae bacterium
CCCCTCGAAAGCCCCCGTACCTTATGTCCCCCTGTTCACTTCTATTCCAGACCTGGGAGTGGATTTCCCAACAAAAAAGACCCCCTTGAACCCCTTTGTCCGCCCCCGCTGAGCTGCAAATCCTAAAAAGGACCCAAAAATATCAAATTTTACAAATAACTGCCGGCTACGCCACCGTTGCACGTCGTCCTGATCAATGAAGCAATGCTGGCAAGAAAACGATAGCACTCGCTGGAAGCAAATCAGCTACAACGGAGTTGTGCGACTGGTCCCGCAGAGCCTGCCCTGCCTGCCCCGGCTTGCCGTGGGAGCTAGTCGAAGAGCCTGCCCTGCCTGCCCCGGCGTGCCGTGGGAGCTAGTCGAAGAGCCTGCCCTGCCTGCCCCGGCGTGCCGTGGGAGCTATCGAAGGGACGGCTGAGTTTGTCTGGCGAGTTCTCACACAGACTCGTTAGTCCTGGGTGAACCTGAACTGCCCGAATGCCGATAGGCGATCAACAAAAGCCAACCCGATCACTTCGAGATTGACCCGCGCCATACAATCAACGGATTTGCCCGCACACCAAACCCGACTTGTTCGCTAATTTGGGCAACGTAGGAGCAGCTTGCCCTGAATGAGGATCAGAGCAGCTTGCCCGCAGCCAGCTCGCGAATGAGGATGCGATCGGCGGCGAGAAAGTCGTAGCGGGTCAACTCGCGCAGCGGGCACCAGCGCAGGTCGTGAAAGATACGGTTCGTCATTTCCCCAGTAAATTGGTGGACAACAAAAAACTGCAGGTCGATCGCACTGCCGCTGCGGTAGGTATGGCGGGTGTGGGCCACGCGATTGCCGATTTCGGCGGCGATACCTAACTCCTCGTCGAGTTCCCGGCGCAGGGCTTGCTCCGCGCTCTCGCCGTCCTCCACCTTGCCTCCGGGAAACTCCCATTTCAGGGCCATCGGCTGGTCCGGGCGGCGCTGGCAGATCAGAACCTTTTGCTCGCGCAGGATAAGCGCGGCCACAACCAGCCGAACAACCTTCGCGTCCGTTCTCGATCGGCCGGAGTCTTTCTGCACGGTCATATGATTTTAGACGCTGCCCGCACAAGACCGTCTGGCTGCAGGGAACGAACGTTTTCTACAGTGCCAAAAATCTGTGGATGGATGGCGCCGGCTAGCGCGTGGAGTCCCTGCAGAAGGGTTGGCGCGGGAGTATTCAAAAACTCGTCCGGAATACAGAAGACGCGGCCGGTGCGCACCGCGCGCAGCGATTGCCATTGCCGCTTTTCCACCACGCGAGCGAGCGGAACGCGGTCTCCGGCGCCGCACCAGGCAAAGATGAGCACGTCAGGATCAAGGGCAGCGACCGTGTCAGCATCTGTCACCGAGCCGGGTTTGCCCAGAAAGCGACCTCCGGCTGCGGCAATTAGCTCTGCCACCCAGGATTGCGAGTGGATGAGCGGCTTGCCCCACTCCTCACAGTAGACCAGCGGTGGTTCGGCAGTATGGACAGCCCGCTCCGTTGCCGCAACTGCGGAAAGCATTTCGTCGATCACTGCTTGGGCTCGATCCGGTACTTCGAGAATGGAGCCCAGAAGCCGGATGTCCTGATAGATGTCAGCCAGCGAATGAGGGGCCAGGGTGAGCACCGGCACGCCGCATTTGAGGATCGCGGCCAGGGATTCGAGTCGATAGGGAACAGAGGCCAGGACCAGGTTGGGCGAAGCGGAGAGTATTTCTTCCGTAGTCGAAGACCACGAGTCCGCAATCACTTTCAGGTTATGTCCGCGCAGGGCCGGGACGGCCTCAAGACAATAGCGGGTGCAGGCGACGACCGAGTCGAGGCAGCCTAGTCGATCCAGCGTAACGCTTACGCTGGGCTGCAGCGCGGCGATACGCAGAATGCGATGTGGGGGCTTCATGCCGCGGGCAAGGTGCCATCCGGATAAAAGACGGGCCATCCATGCCGGGCCGCGATCTGCAGCAGTGCCGGTGTGGGGTTCACGGGAAAGGCCTGGCGCGCGATCTTGAGCATCGCCGCGTCGTGAATCGAGTTGCCGAATACCACATCGGGAGCCGCCACGCCGGCCTTTACCAGCGATTCGGCCTTGCCCTCGCCGGTAGGAATATCGAGCAGCTTGCTGGTAATGACTCCACCGGCCACCTGGGCACGTGCGGAAATGACCCGGGCGGCCGGAATGTTGAAGCCGCGAACGCCTTCTTCAATCACCCAGTTGTTGGTCGAGCTGACCACCCAGATCTCGGTTCCGCGGTCGTTTAATGAGGTAACCAGGGCATGCATTTCGGGGAAAATCTTATCCAGGAAGCGTGACCGGAAGAAAGCGGCAGCCGCCCGGCGGATTTCCGCTTCGCTCACGCCATCGTAGATCTGGACCATCTCCCCGCACATGGCGAGCTCCGAGACCTTGCCTGCCAGGTAGAGGCGGTAGCGGGAGTCGATCCAGTCACTCGCGTTGCGTGAGACGATGCCCTCTTCGATCGACCAGACCATGAAGTCGTAGCCGGAGTCTCCGCTCCACAGCGTTCCATCGCAATCAAACACGGCGACGGCTGGCTCTCGGGAGAGAACCGCGTCGACAAATTCTTTGGGGGAAAGAGAAATATTGCTGCCGGACTTGCTACTGGTCAAAGCGGAAGGTCGCTCCTGGCGAGGCATATGCCCCCTTCTATTGTCCGCGATCTGACGCAATTTTGCACTTCCGGCGTAAACGGCAGGTGAACGCAGGCAAGGCTGTCTCTCTTGGTTCCTGCGTTGGCAGGCCAGCGCTGGCTAGGCGCGCTGGGAGCGGATAATCGAGGTTGTGCTCGCCCGCAGCCAACCCGGTATCCTCCGCCAATACCTTGCCTACCTGCGGGTGGAGAAGGGGTTGCGGCCGTTGACCTGCGAGGCTTATCACCGGGACCTGTGCCTCTTCGCGGAATATCTCGAAGGTACGCACGCGCTGCCCATGACCGCCGGCCAAGCCCAGGTGGCGGGGTTCCTGGAGCACCTGCAGAAGCATGGGGTACAGTCGCGCTCCATTGCGCGCAAGCTCTCCTGCCTGCGCGGCTTCTACAAGTGGCTGCTGCTGGATAAGAGGATCGGGCACGACCCCACGGTGAACCTGGAGTCGCCTGCATCGTGGAAGGTTCTACCCAAGGCGCTGGCCCAGTCGGAGGTGGAGCGCATGATGGAGCAGGCCGGGACGGCGGCAGACCATCCTCAGGCAGACGCGGTGGCCCTGCGCGATCGCGCCATCGTGGAGATGCTGTATGCGGGCGGGGTGCGCGTCTCCGAGCTCACCGGGCTGGGAGTCGAAGATCTTTCCCTGGCGGAGGGCCGCATGCTGGTGCGCGGCAAGGGGGACAAGGAGCGCATAGTGCCTCTGGGGCGGGCGGCGGTCGAGGCTTTGGACGCGTATTTGACCCGAGGCCGGCCGGCGCTGGCGATTCGCCCACGGGAGAGACGGCTCTTTCTCTCCGTGCGTGGCGCCGGACTTACCCGGCAATGGGTGTGGCATCTGGTGAAGCAGCTGGATAGCCGAGCCAGTCCGCATGTGATGCGCCACAGTTGCGCCACCCATATGGTGGAGAACGGAGCCGATTTGAGGACCGTGCAAACGCTTCTGGGGCACGCCGATATCTCGACCACACAGGTATATACGCACCTCGCGCTGGGCAGGCTGAAAGCCGTGCATCGTGCTCATCATCCCCGAGCTACCAGAAGGGCTGCAAAATGAAGCCGCAACCCAGGCAGTTGGCGGAGGAGTTCCTGGCCATGCTGGCTCATGAGCGGGCTGCGTCCCCGCATACCTTGCGGGCTTACCAGCGCGAGATCGACAATTTTGCCGGCTATCTGATCGAGCAGAGCGGGCAGGGCGTCGAAATGCATACCGTCGATCATCTACAGATACGCGGCTACCTGGGCGAGCTTTACGGCCGTGGTTTGGCGAAGGCGTCGGTTGCCAGGTCGCTGGCCGCGGTGCGGTCCTGGTTTCAATGGATGGCCCGGGCGGGGCACGTCACCAGCAATCCCGCCGCTTTGGTGGCTACTCCCAAGCTGCCCAAGCATCTACCGCGGGTGCCTTCGATTGAGCAGATGAATCACCTGGTGGAAACGGCTTCGGCGGAGACGGTTGCGGCGTGGCCGGAGCGCGATCGCATGATCTTCGAACTGCTCTATGGATGCGGCATCCGTAACGCTGAGCTGGTGGGGCTCAATGTGGACGATGTGCATTGGGCTCGAGAAGTGATCCTGGTTCGGGGCAAGGGACGGAAGCAGCGCTATGTTCCGTTGGGAGATGCGGCGGCAGACGCGATTCGCGCGTATCTTCCATCGCGCGCGGCCAAGCTGGGGCCGAAGCAAGTCGACGCGTTGCTGTTGAACCTGCAGATGAAGGGAAGCGGGCGTTTGACGACCAGGAGCGTGGGTCGGATCGTCAAGCGTATCTCGCTGGCCAAAGGATTGCCGGCAGAGATTCACCCCCACACGCTACGCCACGCCTTCGGCACGCACATGCTGGAGGAGGGCGCTGACCTGCGGGCTATTCAGGAACTGCTGGGACACGAGCGGCTGTCGACTACGCAGCGCTATACCCAGCTCACTGTCGGGCAGGTGACGCAAGTCTACGACCGGACACATCCGCGGGCGAAGTAAAAAGGGCAAGTGGAACCGGCTTCTAAGATCTTTCTCTTCTAACACTGACGGGTATCCCACATCTCGCGAAAAACGAGCGAGATGTGGGGCACCCATCGTCTCTGTTAAATGAAAATTCGGAGGGTGTGTTGCTCGAACTACAACGACGCGATGGCCGTAGCCTCATCCCGGTGCAGGGCAGCGTATTTAGTGATCCCCACCATGGTGAAGACCTTCTGAAAATGCGGCGTAAGCCCAAAGGCGGCGATCGTCTGGTCAGCCTTGCTGGCTTCCATCAACATCTGGATGACGAGAGCAATTCCACTGGAATTGATGTATTCCACTTTGGAGAAATCGATCAGTACCGGGCGGCTCTTGACCACGCCCTCGTACGTTCCAAGCACAGTGTCCCGTGAACTGCTGGAGATATCGCCGGTGAAGCGAAGAACAGTGACCGGCCGCCCATTCGCGGCGAGAACCTCATCCACTTTTGCTTTTGTCTCCGTCTGCACTTTACCCATTCTCCTTAGCCAGCCTGATGACCAGCCTTACGTAGCTGCCTTTTCCCGGGCTTCCCTTGACCCACTCGGCTTCATCCACCAGGGATTGGATCAGGAACATACCCATGCCGCGGGGATCCTCTTCCCCATGCATCTTGCGGTCGATGTCCGGCTTGGAAGGTGCTTTCGCGATGCCGGAACCGGTATCCATCACCTTAACCTCCAGCGCTTCATCGCTGGCGGAAAGGATCACGCCCACGCAGAGGTTATCGTTCAAGAGGTTTCCGTGTTCAATGGCGTTGATGCACGCCTCGGCCAGGGCGGTCTTCAGGTCTTCAATGCGATCGTCGGGAAAGCCCATGAGCTTGGCCACGCTGGCCGCTGTGCCCATCGCTACTTTTTCGAAGCCCAGCCGCGATGGGAGTTTGACTTCCACCGCCGTGCCCCTGGTCTCAACCATTTTGCTCTTCCCTCGCTTACGCTTGCATTCGCACCAATGCCAGCGCCGTCATGTCGTCTTGCTGCGGCTCTCCCCGTGAAAATTCAGCCAATTGTTGCCACAGGACCTTGAGGATAGCAGTACAGTCGTGCGACTTGCACTCTCGAAATGTCGCCAGCAAACGTTCTGGACCGTACTCATCATCGCCGTGAAAGACTTCCGTGAGCCCATCGGTATAGAAGAGCAGCCGCGCTCCGGGTGGGAAAGCGAGGGTTTCCGAGGTGTATTCCATCATCGGGACCAGCCCGATCGGGGTGCCGCTGGCCTCAATCTCATGCACCGCCTTCTCGCCCGGAAATCAGAAATCCGGGATTGTGGCCGGCGTTGACGACCTCGACGGTATGCGTCTGCGGGTCCAGCTTGAGAAAGATCGCGGTTACGTAGCGGCGGCGGGCTTCCTGCCCTTCGCCGTAGTGCTGCTGGTTCATGCGGGCGGCCAGTTCGGCCAACGGAAGCCCGGCGAGCGCCATGGCGCGAAAGGCCGAGCGAAAGGAGGTGGCGACAATGGCAGAGGCCAGGCCCTTCCCGGCGACATCCGCCACGACCATGATCTCGCCCCCATCCGGAAGGCTGACGATATCTACATAGTCGCCGCCTACCTCGTAGCAGGTGCTGGATCGTATGGCGACGGAATAACCGGAAATCTCCGACATCTTCTGCGGCAGCAGGCTGCGCTGAATGGCGCGGGCGGCGTCCAGATCCTGTTGCACTCGAGCCCATTCGACGGCCCGATCGTGGTAATGCGCATTCTCGACCGCCACCCCTGCCTGCAGCACCAGCCCTTCCAGAAAATCCTGCTCGTAAAGCGAGAGCGTCTTGCCTGGTCCGGGGTTTACCACCAGCTCGGTCAGCTGGGTTCCGTCTTTGCTGAGCATGGCATAGCGAGGGCAGCCATCCCAGGGCGCCGGCGGCATATCGCCTACGGTGAGAGCAGGCTCAGTTACGTGGGCCCCGGCCATTTCCAGCTCGCGCACTACGATGCGCAGAACCGATTGCAACACCTCTTCGGGCCGAACGGCCGCGTGCACTTGGCGGGAGACTTCGAGCAACGCCTGCAACCGGGCCACCTGCTGTTGCAGGTCAATTACTTCGACTTGGCTCTTAGAGAAAGAAGACGTAGACATGAGCAGGTTGGCATCAATCTAGCACAGCGTTCGGAACCTTGGGATCAGGTTTGCGGTAACCCACCCTTGCTCACAAAGCACGGCAAGGATGGCGAACCCGGAGATCGGTTTGAGGACGATATACTGGTAAAGGCCAAAATTATGGATACTAAAGTCGCTCTTCCCATCCAATCGAAGTTTTCCGAAGAGGTAGCAGAGTGGATTGAGGCCTTCGACGACGTGGTGGTCGGCGAGGGTCCGGAACAAGGCGCGGAGCTGATTGCGGCCTTACGGCACCGAGCGCGCGAGGCCGGCATCTCCACCCCAGGGGCGTTGACCACCCCCTACCTGAATACCATTCCCAAGCATGAGGAAGTGCCCTATCCAGGGAACCGTGAGCTGGAGCTGCGGCTGGAAGCCCTGATCCGCTGGAACGCGATGGCCATGGTGCATGGCCAGAATAAGAAGGATGCCGGCATCGGTGGCCACCTCTCCACCTACTCCTCTTTGGCCACCCTGCTGGAAGTGGGCTACGAACATTTCTTCCACGCCACCTACGGAGATCAGCCGGGCGACTTTATCTACTTTCAAGGCCACGCTTCCCCGGGTGTCTATGCGCGTGCTTACCTCGAAGGACGGTTTGATGACGACCGCCTGCTGCACTTCCGCCACGAATTGCGGGGCAAGCCTGGTTTGTCATCCTATCCGCATCCCTGGCTGATGCCGGATTTTTGGCGCTTTCCCACCGTTTCCATGGGCATCGGACCGCTCAACGCGATCTACCAGGCGCGCTTCATGCGCTATCTCGAGAACCGCAAACTGATTCAGAAAACCGAGCGCAAGATCTGGGCATTTGTCGGGGATGGCGAAACCGACGAGGTCGATACGCTGGGCGCTCTGGGCGTCGCCTCGCGGGAAAAACTCGACAACTTGATCTTTGTCGTCAACTGCAACCTGCAACGCCTGGACGGCCCGGTGCGCGGCAACAAGCGCATCATCGATGAGCTGGAAGGCATTTTCCGCGGCGCTGGCTGGCATGTCATCAAGGTTGTCTGGGGCGGCGATTGGGATGAGCTATTCGAGCGCGATTCCTCCGGCCTGCTGCTTAAGAGGATGGAAGAGTGTGTTGATGGCGACTACCAGTCGTTCAAGGCAAAAGGCGGGGCCTACCTGCGCAAGGAGTTTTTCGGCAAATACCCTGAACTGCTCGAACTGGTGAGGGACAAGACAGACGAGCAGCTGGAGAATTTGCATCGTGGCGGCCATGACCGGGTGAAGATCTACAACGCTTATCGCAAAGCGATCAATCATCATGGCTCGCCCACCGTCATCCTGGCCAAGACTGTCAAAGGCTACGGAATGGGTGCGAACCAGGCCCGCAATGCTTCGCATCAGGAGAAGAAACTCACTGACAGCGGCCTGGCTCAGTTCGTGAAACGCTTCAAGATCCCCGTGCCGGAGCAGCAGGCAAAGCTGGGCAAACCTTATCGCCCCGAGCCGACTAGCCCGGAGATCCTCTACATGCAGGAGCGGCGCCGTGCCCTGGGCGGTTACTTGCCCTGCCGCGATGTGCCCAAGCTGGACTTCAAGGCTCCCAAGCTGAAGGAATTTGCAGAGTGGACTGGCGGCTCCAAGGGTCGGGAAGTTTCGACCACCATGGGATTTGTCAGCATCCTGCGCCACCTGCTGAAAGATCCGGTCATTGGCAAATTAATCGTGCCCATCGTGCCCGACGAGGCCCGGACCTTCGGTCTGGAGTCCGCGATTCGCCAGGTTGCTATTTACGCCAGTGAAGGGCAGAAGTACACGCCGCATGATAACGACATGCTGCTCTACTACCGCGAAGAGCAGGATGGCCAGATTCTGGAGGAGGGCATTACCGAAGCCGGCTCCATGGCTTCCTTTACCGCGGCCGGCACCGCCTACTCCAACTACCGGGTGCCGACGATTCCGTTCTACATGTATTACTCGATGTTTGGCTTTCAGCGCGTCGGCGACATGATCTGGGCCTTTGCGGATTCGCGCGGCAAGGGTTTCCTGATGGGAGGCACTGCAGGCCGTACGACCATGCTGGGAGAAGGGCTGCAGCACCAGGACGGGCATAGCCACGTCTTGGCCAGCACTGTTCCCACCTGTCTCAGCTACGATCCGGCTTACGTATACGAGCTGGCGGTGATCGTCCAGGATGGCATTCGCCGCATGTACCAGGAAAACGAGCCCATCTTCTACTACATCACCATGTACAACGAGGATTACGCCATGCCGGCGATGCCCGAAGGGGCTCGCGACGGCATCGTTCGCGGGATCTATCGCTTCCAGGCCGCTCCTGGAGGCAAGGCCACGGCGCAGCTCTTCGGCAGCGGGCCGATTCTGAACGAGGTCGTCCGAGCCCAGGGAATACTGGCCGAGAAATACGGGGTTCAGACCGACGTCTGGAGTGTAACCAGCTACAACGAACTACGGCGTGAAGCGCTGGGCGTGGAACGCTGGAATCGCCTGCATCCGACGCAACCGGAAAAGGTTCCTTACATTCTTCAAACCCTGCAGGGAACCGAGGGTCCCATCATTGCGGCCAGCGATTACATGAAGGTCGTGCCCGATCAGCTTTCACCCTGGCTATCGACCCGGCTGGTGTCGCTCGGCACCGATGGCTTTGGCCGCAGCGACAATCGCGAATTTCTGCGCCGCCACTTCGAGGTGAACGCGGAGTCAGTCGTAGCGGCAACGCTTTCCCGCCTGGCGCGCGAAGGCAAGTTCGACCAGGCGCGGGCCCAGGAGGCCTTCGCGGAACTGGGGTTGGAGACGGAAACAGCCGATCCAGCCCACCTGTAGTTAAAGAACTGGTAGGTTTTCCGCGGACTGCTTTCTACTCCAGGCCGGTCTCCAGCCACTGGCGCGGAAGGGGGACTCGACTCTGCGGCCCCACCAAAGCCACATGGCCAACGCCATGATGGCGAGCAGCACTATAACCAGCAGACTGCCTTCGGGGCCGGTCGTTCCGCCGCTCCATAGGAGCGGGCCCGTTGGGTGTTCACCAAACAGGTGGCCTTGTGCCTTCAGGCCGCTGTCTGAAGTCCCGTAGAAATACGACTCTGCCCAGTCCCAGCTGGCGTGGCAGCCGAGGGCCCACCAGAGCGATCCCGTATACCAAAGGCTGAGGCAGAAGACCAGGCCCACGGCTGCCGCCCCGAACAGTCCCACTGGCGTCTCGCCAGGGTTGGTGCCGTGGGAAAACCCAAACAGGAACGAAAGCAGCAACGCACCCCACCAGAATCCAATGCCCCGGGTCAGCGTGAATTGCAGATAGCCCCGCAGCGTCGATTCCTCGAAAACGGCGACCACCAGGAACAGGACGCCCCAGCCCAGGGCGTACTTCCAGATATCGGTGCCGTGCAGCTGCACGCCGTCAAAGGCCAGAAGCCCTGCCTTCCACAAAACAAGCACCAACGCGGAAAGGGCGACGAATCCCCAAACCAAGCCGGAAATGAAGCGCACCGCTCTTGCTTTGCCTTGATATCCGTAAGCCAGGAGAGGCCGCCGCTCGATTAGAGCCATGATCGCCGTCGCCAACAGCAGGGGCACCAGTTGCGCGCCTTCCGAAATGAACGCCAATCTCAAGGGAAACACTGCTGAATGGTGACTGGGAGGGAGTAAATGCTTCAACCCCTGGGCGGCCAGAAAACCAAATCCGATAAAAAGCAGGACGAACAGCAAAACGCCCCATCCTGCCCGGAGACCCTCGGCGCCAACGAATATCCAGTGCACGCCGCGCCTCGGCGGTGGTGGAGCCGCGAGCGGAGAAGCCTCTGCCTGCACTATTTCTTCGTCCAAAAGTGCCTCCTGAAAGGTGCCTCATCATCTTACGCAGACTGAACCACTATGTTGAAAAGAAACCTGCGGTTCCCTGTTGGCCTGAGGAACAACTCAGTAGGAACCGGAATTGCCAGCCACCGCGTGTTGGCTCACCCACTGCTGCGCATGTTGCATCTCGGGCAATCCCGGGTCCGCCGTCTTCCACGCGCTGAGGAACTGCTTGTAAGCCACGGAGGTTGCGGCATCGCGCGTCTTTTCCTTCACCTGGGCAATCCCATAGAGCGCGAAACCAGAGTTGGGACGCTCCACCAGCGCCTTCTGAAATGCGGCTTCAGCCTCCGGCCATTTACCGGCCGTCATCATTGCCGCCGCTTCACTTTCCGCCACCGGACGGATATAGAAGGGCGGCTCGCGGTAGCCGAGCTCTTTCTCTTCCCGGAGCGCGGCAGAGAAGAGCTTTTCCGCTTCGGGAACGTTGTTTTGCGTGGCCATCATGGAAGCACGGAGCTCGAGCGACATGATGGAGAGCATTTTGAGTAGAGGCTGGGGCAGGGGATCAGGCGACATGCTTTGGTTCCCCGTAGGCTTAGCGGCCTTCTTTTCCTTGGCTTCCTGATCTTTTATCTGCTCCGACATGCGCCATAAGCTCGAATCGAGCAGCACGGAGTGGCGTTCGGCTACATCCGGTTCATGTGCCTCCACAGACTGCATTCCCAGGGCAAATTGGGAAAGGCCGCCGGCCAGGAATTCCATGTGCGGCATCTCCTGGGAGAGATTTGCGGCATTGACCAGTTCCACCACGCGCGCCCAGTCCGCGGTGCGCAAAGCAATCGGCAGCGCGGGATTAAGGCGGGCAATGGCATCGCGGGGCGACCAAGGGTAGAGAGTGTCTTCCAGATGCCCGCGTGCTTTCCCCAGTTTGGCCGAAACCTGCGCCGCTTCCTGCAACTGCCCGGCCTCCAGCAGATTGGCGACGGAATACATCAGGTTGTGGATGTAGTTCCAGTCATTGTCCGGCGCGATGTGCTGTTGGCGCATGTAGCTTTCATCGGCCTGGGCAGAAGCGTCGAATGCAGTCTGGGCCCGGGCGTAATCTCCGTTGCGGTAAAAGATGTGTCCCGGCATGTGGACCATGTGCCCCGACGCTGGTGCAAGCGAGCCCAGAATCTCCGCGCTGTGCAATGCCTGTTCTGGATGTGGGCTGGCTTCGACGGCGTGGATCCAGAGATGGTTCGCGGCGGAATTCTCAGGCTCATCCTTGAGCACACCTTGCAGCAGCGCAAGCGCCTCCTTCTTGCCTTTGCGCGCTTCTCCATTGTCGTCATAGCCGTCGTCGACGGCGCCGGAGAGAGCGATGCGGGCATTGGTATCGCTCGGGTTGTCTTTCACCAGGGTGCGCAGAATTTCGATCTCGTGATCGAATTTTGCCTTGTCTTCGGAGCCGGCCGCATCGCGAACAGCTGCCTCGTGGGCCTCGGCAGCCTGTATGTACAGCTTCTCGCGCGCTGTTACGTGGCCTTCCAGCGCAACCGCTTTTTCGAGCGATGCCTGCGCGTAGGTCTTCGTCAGGCTGTGGTTGAAGCTCTCCGCCTGGTAAAGACCCCAGTGACACATGGCGCAATTTCCATCTGCGCGGATGGATTGTTCAAATGCCCGATCGGCCTCGTAATCCCAAAAATCGTAAAGCAGGTTGTAGCCCTGTTCAAACCACATCTGGGCCTGGGCATTGGCAGTAATTGGAAAGCGCACATTGCCAACGCCCTCAATGCGTTGCGGCGCGGGTAGCTGCTCTGGAGGTACCGGATCCCCGGCATCGGGCATCGCCATCCTCATCTGGCCGGGAGACGCCCCGGCCTGCAGCAAAATCAACAACATCAAGAAAAATCGTTTAGAGCGGTTTCGCAATTGGTGTAGACCGAAGCGATAGGCCTTTTCGTGGTTTTCTTCCAAGGAAAACCACCCCTTGCGATCTTTATCAGGCCACAGTAATTGCGAAATTGCCTTAGACATGGGGGACTTCTTTCCGTATTTCCTGTCAGGTGTGGCCGGTTCCGCACACTTCCTGCGCCTTTCCTTAGAAGAAAGTCGCACACGTGGCGTTAGTGTCGCCGCGTAGTAGGAAATACGGAATCTGGCCTTCCGCCAGCAGGGTATTCTGCACCAAATACCCGGGGTGAACTAAACTAGAGTAGTAACCGTGGCCCTGGGGGCAGTAAAGGAATTATCCATTGATCGCAAGCACTTTAACCAAGATTTTCGGAACCAGTAACGAACGCGTGATCAAGCGGATGGCGCCCATGGTCGAACAGGCCGGGTCGCTCGAGCCTGCCATGAAGGCTCTATCGGACGACGGGCTGCGCGCCAAGACGCTGGAGTTCCGCGCCCGCATTGCCGCACGGCTGGACGGCATCGACGACGCCGAAGAACGCGTAGCAGAAGAAAAAGTAGTGCTGAACGAGATTCTGCCCGAAGCCTTCGCGGTGGTGCGTGAGGCCGGCCGGCGAGTACTCCAGATGCGTCACTTTGACGTACAGCTGATCGGCGGCATGGTGCTGCACCAGGGCAAGATCGCTGAAATGAAGACTGGCGAAGGCAAGACCCTGGTAGCGACGCTGCCGTGCTACCTGAACGCGCTGGCGGGCCATGGCGTGCACGTGGTGACGGTCAATGACTACCTGGCCAAGCGCGACGCCGAGTGGATGGGCAAGATTTACGAGTTCCTGGGCCTGACCGTCGGCGTGATTGTGCACGACCTTGATGATTCCCAGCGCCGCGCCGCGTATGGCTCCGACATCACCTACGGCACCAACAACGAGTTCGGTTTTGACTACCTGCGCGACAATATGAAGTTCGACCACGCTGATTGCGTGCAGCGTGGGCACTACTTCGCGATCGTCGATGAAGTCGACTCGATCCTCATCGATGAAGCCCGCACTCCCTTGATCATCAGCGGCCCCACGGATCAGACCACGGACAAGTATGCCCGCGTGAACCGCATCCTGCCGTCGCTCGAACAAGGAGAAGAGATCGAGCGCGGCGAAGAGAAGATCCTGACTGGCGATTTCGTGGTCGATGAAAAGCACAAGACCATCAGCGTGACCGATGAGGGGTGGGAAAAGATTGAGCAGTTGCTGGGCATCGGCAACATCGCCGACCCGGAGAACTGGGATTTAAAGCATCACGTCGAGGTTGCGATCAAGGCGCACTCACTGTACCGGCGCGATGTGGCCTACGTGGTGAAGGACGGCGAAGTCATCATCGTCGACGAGTTTACCGGCCGCTTGATGCCTGGCCGCCGTTGGAGCGATGGACTGCACCAGGCGATCGAGGCCAAGGAGCAAGTGAACATTCGCCGCGAAGACCAGACGCTGGCCACCATCACGTTCCAGAACTATTTCCGCCTGTATAAGAAGCTCTCCGGCATGACCGGCACGGCCGAAACGGAAGCCACGGAATTCGAGAATATCTACAAGCTCGAGATCGTGGTCATTCCGACTAACAAGCCGATGCGCCGCCTGGAAAATCCGGACGTGGTCTTTCGCACCGCCAAGGAAAAGTATTTTGCCGTGGCCGACGAGATTTCGCGGCTCCACGAGGAGAAGCAGCCGGTGCTGGTGGGCACCACTTCGATCGAGAAGTCGGAACTGCTCTCATCGATACTGCAGCGCAAGGGTGTGAAGCATGTGGTGCTCAACGCCAAGTTTCATGAGCGCGAAGCGGAGATCGTGGCCCAGGCCGGACGGCTTGGCATGGTGACCATTGCCACCAATATGGCCGGACGCGGCACCGATATCGTGCTCGGTGGAAATGCGGAGTTCGCAGCCAAGCAGGAGCTGTTGAAGAAGGGCATGGCGCAAGCGGTGAACGCGGCTCAGGGGGCCATCAATCCCATGGCTGGCCCGGGCATGATGCGCTTCTACTACCAGGGGCAGGAATTCGAGACCAGCCAGGAGATCTGGGATAAGGCTTTTGCGCAATATGCGGCCGCCGCCGAGAGCGAGCATGAAGAAGTAATTGCCGCCGGTGGACTGCACATCGTAGGCACGGAACGGCACGAGTCGCGGCGCATCGACAACCAGCTGCGCGGCCGCGCCGGCCGCCAGGGAGATCCTGGCGCTTCGCGGTTCTATCTCTCGCTCGAAGATGACCTGATGCGCATCTTCGCCAAGGAGTGGGTATCGAACCTGCTGCAGCGGCTGGGCATGGAAGAAGGTGTGCCCATTGAGTCGCGCATGATCAGCAGCCGCATCGAGGCGGCGCAGAAGGCAGTGGAAGGGCAAAACTTCGAAGCCCGCAAACACCTGCTTGAATACGACGATGTGATGAACAAGCAGCGCACGGCGGTGTATGGAACGCGCCAGCAGCTGCTCGAAGGGCTCGATCAAAAGGAGCTGATCCTCGAGGACTATGTTGCCAATCTGCTGAGCGCGACGATGGAACAGCACGCTCCGGAGGCAATGCATCCCGACCAATGGGACATCAACGGGCTAAAGAGCCAGCTGGCTTCTCAGTTCGGCATCGACCTGGAGAAGGAAGGCATCGATCTAAACGCCCTGAACCGCCATGAGCTGGGCGAGACGGTGTTTGAGCGTTTGAAAGAGAAGTACGAGATGAAGGAAGCCATCCTAGGCGGCACCACTATGCGCTATCACGAGCGCATGGTCATGCTCAGCGTGCTCGACGGCTTGTGGAAGGACCATCTGCTCAGCATGGACCACCTCAAGGAAGGCATCGGTCTGCGCGGGTACGGCCAGCAGGATCCGCTGGTCGCCTACAAGAAAGAGTCCTTCGATATGTTTGAAGCCATGATGGGACGCTTTCAGGAGGACACGGTCCGCTTCCTCTTCCTGATGCAGATCGTCGGACCCGACGGCCAGCCGATTACCCAACTACCCCCCAGGCAGGCGCCTGAGATCTCCAGCGAATTCGTTCCTCCGGTTTCTTCTCCGGTCGGCCCTCCGGTCACGATAGAAGGCAATGGTGCACGAGCCATTCCTGCTTCAACGCCGCCGCGTCCGCCGTCCGCACCTGTTCCGGTCCCGGTCCGCGCGCCCTCGACGACGATCGATGCCCTGGAGCAGGAGTTTCAACGCAAGAAGAAACGCGAGCTCGAACAAGCCCGGATGGCCGGCGCCAACGGGAGTTCCGATGCGCCCGCGCAACAGCGCCGAGCCGGAGAGAAGGTAGGGCGGAACGATCTTTGTCCTTGCGGCTCAGGCAAGAAATACAAGAAGTGCCACGGCGTGGACGCCTAGCACTCCGGGATGACTTCGACGCTGACGTCGGAGCTATCAAGGTAGAAGTGGAGCGATTTCTGCCATTTCCCGGCGGAAATTGCCTTGCTGGCCGTTTCCTGGGAATGGAACGCAATAGTGCTTCACGTCAGCGCCCGCCTGAGATATCGCGTCTTGAACGTAAGGGCCTATGCGCTTCAGAAGCGTGACAACGATCTGCGGCTGATAACGAGTCAACCGCTGGGCTAAAAGTGGTACGTTTTTCCTAAAGATCGGGTACGTTCTTCGGCGGGAATTTGGTCGAAAGGTTCCAGCACTAGATCATCCAAAAAATATCCACGATCCTTAAATGCCTGAAGAAAATCGTGCGGGTCTCCTAACCGCGATTGCAGAGTTTCGCTGAGATGGCGATACATCTGACTGTTGCCAGCATAGAAGAATGTTCCACCTGCCGGCGGTGCTTCGCCGACGAACAGCACCTTGATTTTTGTAGGACGGTAATGCGCTCGAAGTTTTTTGGCATTCGATGCAGGATTCACTGTTGGTAACGCTCGCGGTCGGTTCTGCCGTCTAGAGAGAGGACTCGTTCTGCCCTCGGAATGGGAAACATACTTAGGCAGGGTTTGCAAGCGCTCAATAGTATCCGGGTAATGCGAGACTAGTTCAACGAAGGTTGCGGCTAAAGGACTCACTTGGCCCCCTTGTTCCCATTTCTCTACGGTGCGAGGGCTGACTCTCAACAGATTTGCCCAGACAGAGCGTGAAACATTGAATTCTTTACGTACGGCAACGAAGAATTCGGCCCCGGGCGACTCCTCAATCGATGCAACGGGAAGTTTATGAGTGCGAAGAGTCACTTTACCTTCACGATGCTCTTTCATCGCGTCCAAGCCTTCCATGAGTTCGGAAAACAGGTTCCGTTTGACCTTTTTTTGCTTGCTCATTTTCGGCTCCTACCTTTTCGAACAGCACGTTCCGCTTCCAGTGCCCGCCGCAGTTGCTCTTTCTCGTCTTTGGTCAGGTCGACCGCCTGATCCTTGTCGTATAACGTCAACAACCATATTTCTTCATCGGCCAGAAAGCAGTAGTAGACAATACGCAAACCGCCGCGTTTTCCTTTGCCTCTTCAAGAGTCCTTCTATCGAAGTTTACGAATACCGCCTGCGGCAGGTATCAGGTCTCCGGCTTCGGGATTGGCGGCGAGGCTCTCCTGGAGTTCTCTGAAGCCCTCATCATCGAGATAATCCTCCCGATGGCGGCTGAAGGCAGGTGCTTCAACGAATTGGAATATCTTGGATTTATACGGGTTGCTGAACGTCTAAGACCGAAACTTCTCTGGGATCTCCTCGAACGTGAAGATTCTGCGCCCCAGACCCCGTCTCATCCCGCCAGCTCTCGAAAATGCGACCGTAACTGAGCGTAATGAACTCGCTCTCGCCAATGCCGAGCTGTTGCGCCGTTGCATCGATCCAGTCGCTCGGGCCTTCGAGCTCGGCATAGAGTCCCAAGGGCGTTTCGTCGAGAACACAATGGCCCTGTTGGTCGGCCCATTCCGTGCGCCATTTTTCATAGACGAATACGGGACTGAAGCCAAGGGCCTCGAAGACCTTCCCCAGCACCGGGCCATCCTCGACCACGGTCTCAGTCTCTACGCGATTCTTGTGCGGGCCCTCTTCCGTTTGTCCGCTGGGGACGCTCTTGTGCGTGACCACCCATTTGCTGCCATATTCGCGAATGCGCAGGATCTGCCGCGAGTTGCGCAGGCGGCGATCGGGCGTGTCATAAAGAGTGTTGCGCTCCAGCGTGCGCGCGGTGACCCGCTTGAAACCAAGCGCCGGCAATTTGCGCTCGAAAGACTCGCGGTCCGGCACCCGTATCTTTACTTCCGTCTCCATGGCCTGCATAGGCCGGAGTCTAAAGCACTTTCACTTCCGGTGTATAGAGAGCAACTAATCTCGCCCCCCGAATTTCCTGTTCGCAGCTCCAAAGAAGAGTCGCGTGTGCGGCTTTCAGTAAGGAAAGCCGCATGAAGTTCATCGACCCTATCCAGCCTTACAGGAAATCGGGTCGCGGCTTTTTCTCAAGAAAAGCCGCACTTCGCTACGCCCACCTGTGCAGAGTAGAAGTGAAAGTGCTCCCCAAGCTCCGGGGTTGTCATGGGAAAATGACACAGGTGATCGGAAAAAAACACTGCGGCTGGCCGTCGATACCAATGCCATCGACTCTCCGGCATCCATGGCGTCGTTATTGCAGGGCGCCGAGCTGCTGCGCAGCGGGGGTACGGTGGCGTTCCCGACCGAAACCGTTTATGGATTAGGTGCGAATGCACTCGACGAGACAGCCGTGCAGGCTATCTTCGAGGCTAAGCAGAGGCCGTCGTGGGATCCGCTTAATTGTCCACGTAGTCAGCGAGGAACAACTAAGCATGGTGGCCGGCGAGATTCCTCGCTAACGGCCGCTTGTTGATGGAAGCCTACTGGCCCGGTCCTCTAACCCTGTTGCTCCCGAGAGGCCCCCGCGTACCCGTCATCGTGACCGCGGGGCGGCCCCGGGTTGGCGTGAGGATGCCGCGTCACCCGGTGGCTCGCAGATTGATCGAGCTCGCTCAAGTGCCGGTGGCGGCGCCCAGCGCAAATTCCTTCGGTCGGACCAGCCCTACACGCGCGGAATTTGTCCTGCAAGATTTGGATGGGCGCATCGACGCGGTCATCGATTCGGGGGAGACGGCCCTGGGGCTTGAATCGACGGTGGTCGATGTCTGCGAAGATCCGCCCATTCTCTATCGTCCAGGTATGGTGACCTTCGCACAGGTGCAGGCCCTGTGCCCATCGCTGATCGCCTATCGGGAATTCCAGGGTGCCGGTTCCACAGCACTGCCCTCCCCAGGCGTAGGCCTTAAGCACTACTCGCCTCGCGCTCGGCTGATCCTGTTGGAGTGGCCCACAGCCAAGCTGTTGAGCGTCGCTGAACAGCTGCTAGCCGCAGGCGAAGCGGTCGGCATCATGTTGCCCGGCGAAGTAAATATTGGGCACCCGTACCTGATTTACCGCTGGGGAGATCTGGGGGATCAGGAGCAGCTCGCCCGCCGCCTCTTTGCCGGACTGCGAGAATTGGATACAGCCGGGGCCACCGTCATCGTTTGCCCATTGCCGCAAGATGAGGGCTTGGGCGTTGCCATTCGCGACCGTCTGCTCAAAGCTGCCCGTTGATGCCTACACGCGGCTATTGTCCTCGGCCTTGTACAAGTATTTGATGCCGGCTTTATAGATCAGCGTACGGACTCTGCCCCGCCGCACCTTGATCGCATTGCGGTCGTACCATTCGATCGTGCCCTCGATTTCCTCCCCATCTTCGAGCACAAACGTCATCAACGTGTGGCTCTGGATCTGCTTTTGAAAGTAGAACGCCTCGGCGTGAGAACTCTCCGCGGCAGAGTCCCATCGATGGTGGGCTGGATGTATAGGAGCGATGCTGGAAAGTAGGGCGGGATAGCGGCTTGCCGGCGCATGCGCCGAGAGGGGTGGACGAATGAGCTTGCGCGGTCCCGCCGGGCTGACAGAAGCCAACGCGGATGGATCGGGTCCATCGACTTTGGTCTTCACCTTGGCGGGGCGCGCATCGTATACGCGGCGAACCGGAATGGCAGAAGAATCAGGCATGGTGTGAATGTGAATCTAATGGGTAGGATGCAGGATGTGGCCAATAGGGTTTAAATGTCAAAAATCGGCGGAAAATGGCGCATGGCAAAGATTATGGAGCAGATAGGCCGACGGCGAAGGCATCAAGTGACAAAGACCGTAGCAGGTTTCTCCGCATGCCTTGTTCCACTTGATCCAGGCCGCGCACAGCCGCCTCAATCCAGGCCACAGTGATGGTTTGCGATACCCGTGTCAGTTCGGCCATCAGGTCGATGTTGCGAATCAAATGGCCGGCTCCCGCATGCAGCAGCAAGAGGTCTTCCAGCAGGCTGGCGAACGAGTGCAGCAGGGCGCTGGTCTTTTGCTGGCCCTCGGCGCCTGCGCGGTAGGTCTCGGTTACCCGAAAGAGAGCTCCATAGTCCGTATCACCTGCGCTATCGCCGGTGGCGTTGTACAGCATCACTAAAGCGTCCTGGCGGCTCGCCAGATAGCCTTCCAGATCGAAGCCAAGGGCCTGACCGACGGCGCCTTCCGCCAGGCGCGCGACCAGTGCGCGTTGTTTCGGTTTCCAATCCTTGCGATGCTCGGCAAGCACCGCTTCGATCTGCTCCGGGGGCAGTGCGCCGAGACGAAAGATGCTGGAGCGGGAACGAATGGTGGGCAGAAGTTCGCCGGGATTTTCTGCCAGCAAAATTATGTGAGCGTAGGCCGGCGGCTCCTCGAGAATTTTGAGCAGGGAATTAGCCGCCTCCTTCATGAAGGCTGTGCTGGTGAAGATATACACCGCGCGCGGTGCATCGGCGGGGAGGCGATAGATGCGCTGCAGCACACTGCGTACCTGGCCCATCTTGATCAGCAACTGGGGCGGGTCGGGAGGAACGACTACCACATCGGGATGGGTCTGGATGAGGATGCGGGTCTCTTTCTTGTCGACCTCACGCAATTCCTCCCGGGCGGCGATCGCTTCGTTAACGCGGTCGGTGAGTGGCAGCGAGAGCGCGATGCGGGTGCAGTTGCTGCAAACTCCGCAAAAATCGGGCAGGCCGTCGCTGACCGGGTGCTGCAGGCAGGCCATGGTCTGCGCCAGCATGATGGCCAGCGTATATTTGCCGGCGCCGCGCGGACCGGCAAGGATGAGCGCGGGAGGCATGCGTTCCGCCGCGATCGCCTCGCGCAGATGGCGGACCGTGGCCACATTCCCCGCAAATTGATCGAAGCCCACATCAATGAGACTAGCAAAAAACCTGTTGGGGGATTCCCCAGCGACGAATCGATGGGTGCACCGCAGGTCCCTCGGCTGCGCTCCTAATGACACAGGGGGGAGCGTGCCCAAATTTAGTGCCGCACCTACGGTGCTCGGATCACCTTCGGGATTGAGCCCCAGCCCTTCCGGGCTGGGCTCACGTTTAGCCGTCGGCCCTCCGGGCCTCGCATCCATGGCGATTTTGCAGTGTCATTTCTCTCTCAAATTGCCATTAGGCAAAGTATCTGGGCTGCTCAGGATGACAAAGGGGAGGGTAGCGCTCACCTCAGCCGCGGTTATAGGGATGAAAAGAGCTACCGCAACTCGGGAACAAACATCATGGGGTACTTGGGGCGCAACGTGATCTTGGGTTGCACATCGACCGTCTGTCCGGGAACGAACCGCAGGCGCCATCTCTGTGCGATGGTGGCCACCATCAGCACCCCCTCCATCCAGGCAAACGCCTCCCCGATACACTGCCGGTTGCCGGCACCGAAGGGAAAATAGGCAAACCGCGGGCGCTTGGCCTTTTGTTCCGGGAGAAAGCGTTCGGGATCGAAGCGCAGCGGGTCGGGAAAATATTCCGCACTGCGCTGAACGATGTATTGGCTGAAGAAAAAATAAGTGCCCGCAGGAAAGCGATACGGCCCCAGCTCCACATCGGCGGTAGACTGCCGGCCCATGGCCCATGCCGGCGGGTACAGACGCATGGACTCAGCAAACACCATCTCTGTATAGCGAAGCCGAGGCAGATCCTCGAGCGTGGGGAGGCGCCCGCCCAGCACTGCGTCGATCTCCGTATGCAGGCGAGCCTCTGCCTGAGGATTTTGCGCGAGCAGGTACCAGGTCCAGGTGAGCGCATTGGCCACCGTCTCGTAGCCGGCAAGAAAAATGGTGAGCACCTCATCGCGCAGTTGTTCGTCGGTCATGCCGGAGTGATCGGACTCCTCGTCGCGAGAAGCCAGCAACATGGAGAGCAAGTCGCCCCGGTCCACTCCATCCGCGCGATGGTCCGCAATCATGCGCTGCACCACCTTGTCCAGACGGCTGCGGGCACGGCGGAAACGGACCAGCCCCGGAATGGGCCAGTGCAAGTACGCTTCGGCGCGGGGCAGCGCGATCAGGAAGTTGTACAGCTGCATGATCACGTTGACCTCGTCGTTGATCTGCAGCACGTCGCCGGTAACGTCGGTGTTGAAGAGTGTCCGGGCGACGACCTGCAGGGCCAGTTGCATCATCTGCGATGCAATGTCGATGGGCTGGCCCGGTTGCCACTGGGCGCGCATCTGCGCCGCGCGATCCACCATGATGGCGCCGTAGGCTTGAATGCGCTGGCGATGGAAGGCGGGAGCGGCGATGCGCCGTTGACGCCGGTGTACCTCGCCATCGCTGGTGATGAGCCCCTCGCCCAGCAAGATCTTCATGCGCCGCTGGGTCCGCTCCTTGATGAAGTGCTGCGGCTGGTTGATTAGGATCTCGTGGATGAAGGCGGGCTCGTTGATAAAGACAATGTGAGAGAGGCCCAGACGGTAATGGGCCATGCGCCCATAGGTTTTCGTCAGGTGCTCGAAGAGCGCGATTGGATTGCCGGGTTTGAAGAAGCGGCGCAGCAGATAAAACGGCAGATTCATCTGCAAGCCCGGGGGAAAGCGATAGCCATCACGCTCCAGCACGGTCCAGTGCCGTTCGTCGCGCGCCGGTGAATAGGTTGTACCCATAGAATCGCTGACGCTCAGCGCAACATGCCTGTTGCCGGCAAACGTCCTCTTACCACTTGTACGACGCGCTGGTGGACTTCATCAATGGAGCCATCGCTGTCGATTGCGACCACACGCAAAGGCTCACGGGCGGCAATCTCCTGGTATTTGTCGAAGACGCGGCGGTAGAACGCGGAGCTTTCCTTCTCAAAGCGGTTTTCGTCGCTTCCCGTGGCCGCGACCGCACGCTGATTGCGCTGCCGGGCGCGCGCCAGCGAGCGATCAAAATCCGGCAGCAGCAGCACGGTCAGGTCGGGCTGGAGGCCGCGGCACAAGCTGGCGTGCAGGTCGCGCACGATCTGGCTGCCCAACTCCCTGCCCCCGCCCTGGTAGGCTTCGCTGGAGTCGGTGAATCGGTCGCAGAGCACGATGCGCCCCGCTTCCAGTGCCGGCTCGATGACTTCGGCAATCGATTGCGCGCGATCGGAGAACATCAACCCCAACTCCGCGAAGGAGGAAAGGCTGTCGGTACGCGAGTCAAGAAGCAGGCCGCGAATGCGATCGCCTACGCGCGTGCCCCCAGGCTGACGAGTCGCCGTCACTGCCGATCCATTGCTTTGCAGCCACTCTTTCAGGCGGCGCAGCTGGGTGCTCTTGCCGGACCCATCCAGGCCTTCGAAGGTGATGAAGAAACCTCGTGGCATGCCCGGAGTTTACACGCGGACCAAGTCCGCGATCTCGAGTTCCAGGCCCCCGTATTCCGGATGCACGTTTTCCCGCAGCTTGTAGGCAATGTGTACGACGGAGCCTTGCTCCAGGCCGAGCGCCTGGACGCGTGCCGCCCAATCCCATCCCAGGGCCGACCAACTCGCGCCACGCGCCCCCTGGGCGAGCTGCAGGCAGATGTGGCGCTCCTTGATGGGTCGCACCGGAGCTGTCAGGCGCACGTTGTAAGCGACGAAGATGGGCTCTTCGTTGCCAGTCCCCAGCGGTTCCAGGCGGCGCAACCAGGTGAAGAGAGCTTGGGTAATTCGGTCGAGAGGCAAGACAGCGTGGCAGCGCAGGCTGGGCGCCGTCTCCTCCACGTTCAGCGCGGCCCAGGCTTCGAGCTGACTCTTCAGCTCCGGGAGGCGCGACGCAGGGAGAGAAAATCCGACGGCGTGGGAGTGGCCACCGAGGCGGGTGAAGAGCTGCTTGCAGCTTTCAATCGCGTGCAGCAGATGAAAGCCTGGAACCGAGCGGCCGGAGCCGTAGGCCTCGCCGCCTTCGAGGGCGATCACCATCGCCGGACGCCGCATACGATCGACGACGCGCGAGGCAAGGATGCCGATGATGCCGCGATGCCACCCTTCTCCTTCGACCACGATGCAGCGGCTCGACTGGAAGCCTGGTTCCTCCCGAAGCCGGCGGTCTATTTGGTCGAGCATCTCGGCTTCGGCCTGTTGACGTTCGCCGTTCAGGCGGTCGAGCTTGGCGGCTAACTCAACCGCCCTGGCCGCATCGCGGGTGGTGAAGAGTTCGACCACGTCGGAGGCAACATCCATGCGTCCGGCGGCGTTGATGCGGGGCGCGATGCGGAATGCCAGGTCGGTCGCGGTAAGGGTCCGCTGTTTCGGGTCGAGTTTGGCTACCTGCATCAGCGAGCGCAGGCCGGGACTGGCCGGTCGTTTTAGCTGCTCGAGCCCGACGCTGGCGATGACGCGATTCTCCCCCAGCAGCGGGACAGCATCGGCCACTGTGGCGATGGCCAGCATCTTGAGGAAGGAGGGGAGAATCTTCTTCCGCGTCCGCTCCAAATCCCACGCCTCGAGCAAAGCCTGGGCGAGCTTAAAGGCTACCCCGGCGCCGCAGAGGTGCTTGCAGGTGTAGCCGCAGCCCGGCTGATTGGGGTTAAGGATTGCGAGGGCAGTGGGCAGGCTCCGCGGCAGGCCGGGACAGGCAGGAAGGTGGGGCAGCTCCTGCGGCAGATGATGATCGGTAACGATGAGGTCGAGTCCGAGGCGGGCGGCTGCTTCGGCGGCGGTGAAATCGCGTATGCCGGTGTCGACGCTGATGACCAGGCTTACGCCTCGCCCCGCGGCCGCGGTGAGCACCTCCGCCTGCATGCCGTAGCCTTCGCGAAGCCGGTGGGGTACGTGGAAATCCACTTGGCCGCCGAGCATCTCGATGGCCGTCTTGAGCAGGACGATGGCGGTGGTGCCATCCACGTCATAGTCGCCATAGATGAGGATGTTCTCCCGCTGGGCAATGGCCGCCTGAACCCGTGCGACGGCCGCGGCCATACCATGCATGGCGTAAGGATCAAGCAGGTGTTCGATGCGGGGATTAAGGAAGAAATCAGCCTCGGCCGCGGTGCGCACGCCGCGTTCCGCCAGCAGCTCGGCCACGATGAGTGGCAACCCGGCGCTCTTCGCCAGCGCCGTGGCGGTAGAGTTCGCCTGGGGCAGGACCCATTCAGTGCGCGGAACGGCTGGGTCAGACTTGATGGCCTGGGAGCTTACAGCAGGGGAGGAGGAAGCATTCACCCTTCTTCTTCGTCCTCATCTTCTCCGAAGACGACGTCTCCGAAGTCTTCCACAAACTCCAGCAATTGCTGGTAGCGCTCGTACCACGGGGTGGCATTCTCGTGCACAAAGACGATGCCCTGATGGGCAAAGCCCAGCTGGATATACCCGATCTTGCCCACGTAATTGACCAGGTATTGCGCCTCATGGACTTCGGCCGCGGCTTCATCGGGAAAATTGTCGTCGCGGATCTGCTCCAGCAGCATGGCGATGTCATCCTTCTCCAGCATGACTTCGCTCATGGTGACGAATGGCGCAGAGGCTGTCTTGGCCATTTCCACGAAGTCTTTCCAGCTATCGGGATTGTCATCGTCTTCCCACAGGACGGTTGGCAGATCTTCGGTGATAAACCCAGGCAGGCGGCGCATTGCATGCCCCTCAATAAAAGCCACCATGTCGTCTTTCAGAGATATCAAATCGTCGGGGTGCATATTCGCGCCTCTATTGTCGCAGATGTCCCCGGATTTGCCGTAAGCCGCCCACTTTGGCATGGGTGGAGATGGATGGACAGATTCTAAAAAGCCTAATTTGGACAATCTGAGCCTAGAGTAGCCCAGGACGTGAAGGGCTGGGGATCAATCCCGAAGGTGATCTGAGCGCCGTGGCGTGGCACTAAACCCGGGCCTGCTGGCACCGGTGTTGGGCAGCTGTGCCCGTACTGAACCGCACCGGATTTCGTGCAGTCGCGGCTCCCTGGGCGACCCGGCTCAGCGTCTCAAATATGCTATAGTCCGAGTCAGATCACATGATTTTTTCGCGGGAGTACGTGAATTATCTGGCGCGCCAAACGGTCAACCAGTTGATCGAAGCCAAGATGATCCGGGCAGGGAAAGTTGCTGTTGTCGCTGAGCGGGTGAATGCGGCCATCCTGGAAGAGCTGTCTCTCGAAGACCGCATCAACGAAGAAGTGCGCGTCATCCTCGACGCCTACCAGGAAGACATGCGCCGCACCGGCGCCAGCTACGCCGAGATGTTTAAGAAGGTTAAGCAGGAGCTGGCGAAGAAATACAAGGCGGTGCTGTGAGACTCTCCAGGGACAAGCTCAACAAGCTGGCGCACGTGGTTGCCGATACGCTTGCGGAGACAGACGAATGTGAGTTCCTGGATGACCGGAATACCATCCGTCAGGAGGCGCGTAAGGCGCTGGAAAAGGTTCTCACGGAAGAAATGAAGATCGACCAGGCGGCGCGCCAGAAGATCGCCTCGCAACGCAAGATTATTGTCGAGGGAAGCCAGGAGTGGGACATACTCTACCGCAAGTATTACAACGACGAGGTAAGGAAATTGGGCCTCTAAGCCGGCTACCGGTTCTTTGCCCCTGCTTTGCTATACTAACGTTTGTTGACTGCGGTGCAGGTCAACCCCCCTGCCTCAACCCATCGTGGCGTCATGGTGTAATTGGTTAACACGCCGCCCTCTCAAGGCGGAGAGTTCGGGTTCGATCCCCGATGACGCTACCAAGAAAATCAATCACTTATAACACTTCCATAGTCCAAGCGCGTCTTTGCTGCTGCCTTGTGCGAGTGGAGATGGTCCCTGGCATGTGCTCTGGTGACCGTTGCACTCAACTGCAGATAAAAAAGCAGTTCCGGCAAGCATAACCAATTTTGTAACAACCGGGAACAAAATCGGAGAATCCAAACTGGGATGGTTGCATTCTGGCGTCCCGCTATGGGCCCCACAGGGCCGCGGGGCGCAAAATTTTTGCTGCGATAAGGAGCGATTCTGGTGCTATGCTGCTTCCCAGGAATTGTGATTGATACATTTGTTGTTTGTGTCTGCCTTCCCGGTTTGCAATCGTGGTTGTCTTACTGAGCGTCTGTCTTGAATCGATGATTTTTCCCGAGAAAAGGCTCCACACCCAAGGGTCCCCCCTTCCAGGTAGAGCAATGGAAGTCCGTGAGGTGGAATCGTGCCGTATAGTCGTAAATTTCCTGAGCAGGACCGTGCCATTGAGACGGTCTTGGGCTTGATGCGCCTGCACCCTGAAGGCCTCACCGTCAATGAATTGAATGAACTCATACAGTCTCATCACGACAAGATCCGGAGCGAGATTGCCTGGTTCCATTCAATGGATGTACTGATTGACGAAGGCAGGGTTTACACCTGCGCCAAGTGGCGTGAGCAGGGCTATCTCGAAAGCTTTAAGCTGTTTGCGAAATAGTCGCAGTCACCAACGAAAAGCCCGTAGCTTGAACGCGGCTACGGGACGTTTCGCTTGAACATGGAGCCCTACTTGCTGGCAATCACTTGAATCTTGTGAATCTGCAGCTCGTTTGAGAACAGCTCTGCTGCTTTGGCCATCAGCGCCTTGGCAATATCACCGTTCAGGTGGGCGTCGCGGCCTGCCTCGTCCTCGAAGGTGTCGAATACCGCGTAAGACCCTTCGTCTTCTTTAATGCCATACCAGGTCAAGGTGCCCTTTTCCGCCTTTGACATCTCCGCGCCCTGCTTGAGGAAGGCTTCCACCTCTGCCGTCTTGCCCGGCTTGGCCTTCAATGCAACATACAACGCATACTTTGCCATGCTTGATGATTCCTCCAGTGGATCCTCCCATTGGATGCAGCTCCCGCACCCCCCCATTCATGAATTTCCTGCCTCCCTGTGTAAAAGCACCAGGTGGCTCCGGAGAGGGGTTACAGCTCTGCCGGTTGCCGCCCGCGCGCGGTTCGGGACTGCACCAGGTGAGCGATCGCGCTGATAGCGATCACGGCGAAGAGGCCCAGGATTTCCGCGCGGGAAGCCAAAGCGATCATGAGCAGCATGCTTCCAACCCCCACAACCGTCGCCGTGCCCAGCCAGCGAAAGTTCAACGGTGCGCCGGCCTGCGCCACCCCGGTGCGCGCCAGCCACCATGCCGCGACGCAGCCGGCCGCATAGAGTGCGGAGCTGGCGAGGGTGGCAAGCACAGCAAGCTCGGCAAATGTTCCCGTCAACGCCAGCGCGATGGCCACCGCCGCATAGCTGACAATGGCAACATGTGGCACATGGGTGCGTGCATGCACCCGCCCAAACACCCGGGGAAGCAGCCCGTCGCGTCCGAAAGCGAATAGTATGCGCGGGGTGCCGAGGATGTCGCTGGAGACCCAGCCCAACATCGATAGCGCAGTGCCGGCCAGCAGCACCACCCGCAACACCGGACTTATCTTCGCCATCGCATCCGCCAGAGGTACCGTGGATTGGGAAAGCGAAGCGCCCAGGATCCCCTGCGCAATGACCTGAATAGCGATGTACAACAAGGTGACGATGACAATGGCAATCGCCAGCGCGCGCGGAATGGTACGAGCCGGCTGCTTCACCTCGCCGCTGACACTCAGTGAAACCTCCATGCCGGTAAGCACGAAGAGAGCGAGGATCATGGCGCGGCCCAGGCCTTGGGTGGTGGGCGCCACTGTCTGCACAAAATTCGCACGATGGATCGCTCCCACGCCGGCGATCAGGAAAATCACTAGGGGAATCAATTTCACCGCGGTCGCCCAATCGACCAGCCGCGCACCGCGCGCGACTCCTCCCAGGTTGACCAGCGTGATGGCACCAATGACGCCCACGATCACCACGGCGTGTACCGGCGCCTTGAACACCGGCGGCAACAGGCTCACCGTTACTTCGGCCAGGGCAGCGACCACGCCGCCGCCTGCAAGTACGTTGCCCAGCCACAGGAGTGTGCCGGCAATGAAGCCGGCGAGCGGTCCGAAGACGGCTTCGACATAGCCATAAGGTCCACCACTGGTCGGCATTCGGCTGCCGCCCTCCGCGAAGCAGATGGCGACCGCTCCGATCGCCACCCCGCAGACCAGAAACGCCAACGGCGCATAGGGGCCAATGCAAGCAGCCAGCGCTCCGGGGACCGCAAAAATGCCGGCGCCGATGACACTATTAATGATGTTCGCTGCCAGGCCCCGGGTCCCGATGGTGCGCAGCAGGCCGGCATCGCGTTGGCTCATGCGCTCGACTGTAGCATGGCGTCTGCGCTGCCGATAGCGCTAACTCCAGCAAATAGTGGCAGTTGCTCCTCCAGAACCGGGGGTTCGTTGCTGCGGTCCGATCCGATAGTCATCCCGGCCGTATTACCCCCGACTACGACTTTCTAATAAGCCTGATCGACAAAGGATGTAGGCGGGTTACATTGCTAGTAACAAGTAACAAATTGCAGTTATGGAGTGTTCATTATGCCTTGCGATTTAATGCGAGTACTTGAGAAGCCATTTACTTCTGCCTTGCGCGTTCTGGTAGCGAGCGCGACGTTATTGATTACGCCGTTAGCCGCCCTCGCCGGCAATACAGACATCCACTCGGGATTTGCCGGGGTCTATGTGGCCCGCGTCGATAAGAAAGCGCCGTCCATGAGTGTGAGCCTGGGAGTGGATGGAACTGCCACAGTTACCGAAGATCCCGGCACAGGATCCATTACGTCGTTTGGGCACTGGGCGAGCGACGGAAGTCAGATCAAGGTCACCTTCAATGCGGACGCGGGTGAGCCCGTCGCGTCTCCCATGGTTTTCCAGGTTGTCCACAATAAGTTACAGGCAGTCACCTGGGATCACGAAGCGTGGGGGAAAGCGCATCCGCCAGCTATGGAAAAGGGATATAAGGTGAAGTACTTGTTCTGGACCACAACCATGCCGTAGGGAGCTTGAGGCTGCTTTGATGCTCAATGCCTCGAACAAACTGGGCGCACGGCAAACCAGCCGGGCGCCCAGTTTGTTTGCAACGTTCGTTACACTTTGGACCAAGGACCTCCATTTACAACGCCTTTGAGGCCTAAAGGCCTTTAATTCCGGTCGGTTCCTGCCAGAAGCTGTACTCCCGCCGCTTCCTCTCTTGGAATGACGCATAAACGAGCCAGGGTGCAATAGGCCGAAATGGTGTTCTGAACCATGCTGTTTGCCACGACGAATGGAGGCCGAATCGATGGCTCATATTCACTCTGAAGACAAGAGTGTACCCGTACTAACCAAGCACGATGGATACGTAGCTTCGGGCATCTTCGACTAGTTCCTTACGGGGCATACCTGCCTTGGCGCGGAGAAGCAGCCCCTGCATCAAGTCGACGAGCGCGCGCGCCCGTACGTGGGCCGGAATCTTCCCCGAGAGACGCTTAGCTCGAATCTCTTTCTCAAACCGCTCGGCAAATATCTGCGCACTTGCGGTAAGCCCCTGGGCAAAATAGGAACGAATCTCGGCGACACGCTCAGACTGCCCGAGCGCGGCGGATGCCATCAGACAGCCGATCCGCGGTTGGTTCGTTGCCGTCTTCACTGTCGCCTCGCAGAATCCCGTCACGGCCTTGCGAATGTCTGGTTCAGCGAGAAATGCCTGGATCATCGGAGCACCGTAGCTCTGCGCATACCGTTCCACTGCCTTGAGCAGCAGCGTGGGCTTATCACCGAAGGCCCGGTAAAGCGCGGGCTTGGTCACGTTCACGGCTCGCGCAATCCGGTCGACGTCAACGCCCTCATAGCCATGAGCCCAAAACATCTCTACGGCGCGATCCAGCGCCTCGTCCGGATTGAAGGCCTGCGGACGCCCCGGTGATCGCTTCGGAAGGGAATTGTCTACCACAGAGTACGAAACATCTTGCTTTCCTCGTCCTTATTATCGTACGTCGAGGTACGTAATGGCAATCACCATTCGGAGAACATACTCATGCCAACCCTGCTCAGCCTGGAAGTAAGCCCTCGCGGCGACCGCTCGATTTCCCGTGCACTCGGAAAGCGTTTCATCGAACACTGGAAGCAAAACAACCCAGATGGGCTGGTAGTCTCTCGCGATCTGAACGCAGCGCGAATTCCATACATGGACAACGATTGGATTGCCGGTGTGTACGCTCCTCCCGAAGTGCAGAGAACACCGGAGACGCAGCAGGCCCTCGCCCTGTCTGCCGAACTGATCGGAGAACTTCAAGCTGCAGAGGTTTTGCTCATCAGCACACCGATGTACAACTTCACCATTCCGGCGGTGCTCAAACCCTGGATCGACTATGTCATTCGTCCCGGCTTCACCTTTCGCCTCGCGCCTGGCTGGCCGGGAATGCTGGAAAACAAAAAGGCCAAACTCATTGTGGTTTCGAGAGATACCTACGCGGCAGGCGAGTCCAGCGAAGCGGCAGACCTGGTGACGCCTGTGCTGCGGCAGGCGTTAGGGTTCATGGGCATTCATGACGTAGATGTCGTGCGGGCGGGCGGCAGTCTCGCAGTCAATCTCGGCAAGGTCCGTCTGGAAGACCACCTCGCGGAGTACGAGCCGGTGATCGCAACGGCGGCGAAGAGATGAAGATCAGCATCAGTAAAGATACATTCGGGCCGTGGGCGCTCATTACTGGCGCATCGTCGGGCATCGGTCGGGAGTTTGCCCGCCAAGTGGCGGCCTCGGGAATAAACGTGGTTCTTGTGGCCAGGCGTGAAACCTTGCTCACGGAACTAGGCGCCGAATGCAGCAAGCAATATGGGGTAGAGTATCGGGTGGCCGCGCTCGATCTCTCCCGCGAGGGCTTTCTCAAGCAACTCTCCTCCTTCACCGACGATCTCGACATCGGACTTGTGATTTCCAATGCTGGCACGGGCAAACCCGGCAAATTCCTCACCAATGACAGACACGAGATGGCTGAATTGTTGCGGCTCAACACGCTCGCACATCTGGACATCGCTTATCATTTCGGCCAGAAGCTGGTCAGGCGCAGACGGGGCGGATTTCTGTTCGTGGGAGCAATGGGCGCGGATAAAGGAGTCCCCTACATGGCGAACGACGCGGGTGCAAAGGCGTATGTTCAGAGCCTCGCCGAGGCCCTTCATGTGGAATGGAAGCCGCTCGGCGTGCATGTGACAGTCTTGCCACCAGGGCCCACGGACACACCCGTGATTGAGAGGTTTGGCTTTAACCGCGAGAACATGCCCATTAAGCCTATGAAGGTGGAGCAATGCGTCCGCGAAGGCCTCAATGCGTTGCGAGATAACCGCTCTCTGATTATTCCAGGGCACGTGAACCGGATCATGAACGCGGTCGTCCCGGCGTTTGTCGTACGCAGCTTGATGGCCGGCATGTTCGAAAAGATCCTCGGCGGCAAGACCCTGGCTGGGACGGACGTGAAGTAAATGAAACGGGCCGCCGTTGTCGTGCTGGCGACGTGAGATTCCATTACTGACTTTTATCGACGACCTCGAACGAATACCCTCCGGGTCCAAAACATCGGAGGCGTAATATCCCGGATAGTATTCCAGTCGTGCCCGCGGCCGGATCACAGGTGGCGCCCGTCACTCGCTTCTCAGTGCTCGCATCGGGTCAATCCTCGCTGCCCGTCGCGCCGGCAGCGCACATGCTGCCAGAGCAATCGCGATCAGCGCCACGGAAGCAGCTCCCAGCGTCACCGGGTCGAGCGCCGAAATCCCATAGAGCAGGCTGGCCAGGCTCCGCGCTGCCACCACCGTCCCGATCATTCCAATCGCAACACCGGATAGCGCCATCCGCAGCCCCTGTGACGACACGAGCAACAACACGGCACTCCGCGGCGCGCCCAGCGCCAACCGGATCCCGATCTCCTGCGTCCGCTGCGCCACCAGGTAGGCGATCACTCCATAAATCCCCATCACCGCGAGCACTAACCCGATGACGGCAAAACTCGCCAGAATTACGCTCGTGAATCGCTTCGCCGCCGTCAAGTCGCCGAGGTATTCGCTCATCGACTCCACTTCCGACAGAGGAAGCTGCGGATCGAGCACATGTACCTGCTGAGCAACAGCCTGCTCCACCGCTTCCGGCCTCACGCTCGATCGCACCAGCACATCCTTGAAGCCGGAATTGACTACCGGCGTCTGTCGGAACAGCGAGATCAACTGTGGCGCTACCGGCAACGCCAGCCCCTGATCGTGGTTGTCGCGCATTACCCCGGCAATCGTTACCGTCTCGCGCTGCGTCCCCATCCACACATCCTGCGCAATCAAGCTCGCCGGCGCGCCCAACTCGATCCGCCGCCCAAGCGGATCCTCATCCGGAAAATACTGTTTCACGAAGGCCTGGTTCACAATTGCCACCGGTAGTGTTCGCTCTCCGTCCGATTCGGAAAAATCCCGTCCTTCCACCACCGGTATCCCCGCGGTCCGCAGATAGTTCGCATCCACTACACCAAAAATCGTCGACGGAACGTCTTCCAGCCGCGACAGCGCCTGCCCCTCGATCGAAAACATCATCCGCCATCTGTCGCTCGGTGGATAGATCGTCGTCACCGACACATCCCGCACGCCAGGCACCGCGCGAATTCGTTCCGTCAGCCGGTCACAGAACTGCGTAATTGACTCCGCTGTCGGATATTGTGCCGGCGGAAGATACAAATGTCCGCCCACCAGGTGATCCACCCGGAACCCCAGGTCCTGGTTCTGCAGCCGCTCCAGCGTCTGGATCAGCAGTCCGGCTCCCACCAGCAGCATCAGCGACAGCCCGATCTGCGCCGTCACCAGCACCTTCCTTAGTCCCAGGCGCGACGCTCCACTGCTCGTGCGACCCCCTTCCTTCAGCGCACCCGCCGCATCCACCCGCGTACTGAGCAGCGCTGGCGCCATTCCGAAGAACAGGCACGTCCCCAGTCCCGCAGCCAGCGTAAACAACACCACTCGCCAGTCCAGCGTCAGCTCCAGCAACTGCGGAATCTTCCCCGGATCCGTCATCCGCAGCGCGCGCGTCGTTCCCCATGCCAGCGCCAGCCCGCAACCACTCCCCATCAACGACATCAGCAAGGTCTCCGTCAACACCTGCCGTACCAGTGCCGCGCGTCCCGCGCCCAGCGCTTTGCGCATTGCGAATTCCCGTTGCCGTGCTGTGTTCCGCGCCAGTAGCAGCGCGGCCAGGTTCGAGCATGCGATCAGCAGAATAAGTCCCACCGCGCCCGCCAGCAGCAACAACAGCGGCCGCAGATCGCCGGTCCGCATCGTCGCCAGCGGTGCTATCGCAACGCCAACTTCGCGATCTACGGGATGTGTCGTCGCTAGATTTTCCGCGATCCTCGCCGAATCCGCCTGCGCCTGGCCAATCGTCACGTTCGGCTTCAGCAGCCCTAGCGATCCATTTCCACGCCCGCCGCGCGAATGTTCATCCCACAGTCCCGGTCCTGGCACGAATGGCTCAAATACGGGCAATTGCGCCTGAGCTCGATGCAGCCATCCCGGAATGGTCGCCGGCAAAACCCCGATAATCGTGTACGGCTGATCATTGATGCTCAGCGTCCGCCCCAGGATCTTCGGATCACGCTGATAGTGGGCCTTCCAGAACGTCTCGGTGATGAGCGCCACGTGATTGCGACCTTCCAGCCCCTCTTCCGCAGTGAACAACCGTCCCAGCAGTGGCTGAACGCCCAGCGCCTCGAAGAATTCTGCCGGCGCCAAGCCCACCAGCACCTCCGCCGGATCAGCCCCGCCCGGCGACGTGCTCACGTTCTTGGACCATTGGTCGTAGATCGCCATCTTCTCGAAGGTGTGGCTCTGCGTGACAAAATCCCTGAAGTCCGGCCCCGACATGCCTACGGGCTTCCCATTCTTCAGGGACGTAATCTGCACCAGCCGATTTGCATTTGGGAATTCCAGCGGTCGCAGCAGCACCGCGTTCAGCACGCTGAATACCGACGCATTCGCCCCAATCGCCAGCGCCAACACCAGCACCACCACCGACGCAAAGCCTGGCGATCTCCGCATCTGCCGGAGCGCATAGCGAAGGTCCTGCGACAAATGTTCCAATGGTGCCCAACCCCATGCCTCGTGAGTTTTCTCTTTGATTAAGGTCCAATTGCCGAAAGCGCGCCGAGCCGCATAGCTGGCCTCTTCTGGTGACAAGCCGCGTTCCCGCTGCTCTTCCTCTTCCAGTTCTAGATCGGAACGCAACTCCCGTTCCAGGTCGGCGTCCCTCTTCGTCAGTTGCCACCATTTCATTTCAACTCTCCTCGACGGCGGGCCACATCGCTCGCCCGACTGCTTCGGCCATCTGCTTCCATTGCGATTCTTCGACCACAAGTTGCTTCCTGCCCTTATCTGTTAACCGGTAGTATTTGAATTCCCGATTGCGATCCGGGGCCGCCTCCCACTTGGAGATAACCCATCCTCTTTGCTCCAGACGATGAGGGCGGGATACAGTGAACCGTGTTGCATCTGCAGGAAATCATTCGTGGTCCGCTGAATGTGCTTACCGATCTGGTGACCGTGGGCAGGGCCATAAAGGAGTGTCCGCAAAATTAGCATGTCCAGAGTGCCTTGAAGAAGGCCCGTCCGTTCATGTGTCTGTTTTTCCATGGAAGACATTCTACCCCCGATCTCGGCAATGATGGTAGACACTCGACTATCAGATGTCAACTCCATCCCGCGCCTCCACCCTTGATGCATGACCGCATACCCCTTCTCTGGTAGCTCCGGTCACAACTTCATCTGAGCTAAAGCAGTTTCGCAATTGGTATAGACCGAAGTGATCGTCCTTTTCGTGGTTTTCTCCCAAGGAAAACCACACCTCGCGGTCCTCACCAGTCCACAGTAATTGCGAAACTGTCTTAAAGCATCGCTGGAATTCGCCGATAGTCGGAATGAGAGATACAAATGGCCGATACCAGGGTGCTTGTCGTTGATGATGATGAAGTTGCGCGCATGAGTTTGAGTTTCTTGCTTGAACAGTCTGGCTTTACGGTAACGAGCGCCCGCGATGTGCCGGAGGCACTCAAATACATCATCGCCGAGAGCTTCGACGTGCTGCTGACCGATCTGCATATGCCGGGAGCGGGAGATGGGCTCACGGTCGTCAGCGCCATGCGGCACGCCAATCCCAAGGCTGTGACTTTGCTATTAAGCGCATTCCCAGAGATGACTGCCGCAGCTCAAGCCATACTGCGTCAGGCCGATGAGATCCTTCTCAAGCCAATCGATGTGGTTTCCCTCATCCAGGTGATCAATCAGAGGGTGGCCAGCGGTCCTCAGCGCAGGCGTGAGATCGTGACGGTGGCAACCATTCTTGAACGCAACCGGGACAGCATCATTCAAGAGTGGTTCGGGCGTGTGCAAACGGAGGAAACGCTGATGTCGATTCCGTTGAGCCGCGAGCAGCGCTGCAGTCATCTGCCTCTGGTCTTCATTGACCTGATATGCCGTCTGCGCTCGCAGGAGCCTATGGGGACCAAGGAACCGAGATCTGCCGGCGCCGCCAGGCACGGCGTTAACCGCTTCAGCCAGGGTTATACCGCTGCCATGTTAGTCGAAGAGTCCCGAATGTTGCAGGTCAGCATCTTCAACACCTTGCATAAAAACCTGCTGAATATTGACTATAGTGTGCTGCTCATCGGCGTCATGACCATTGCCGATGAGATCGATTTCCAGCTTAGCCAGGCGATCGAAAGCTATACCGGGGAAATGCTCCAAGCCGCCGTCGCGTAGCCGGCTGACAGGCGGCTACTGCATTCTCACTTGTGGTGTATATAATGCGACCGCTGCCGACGCGGCTTTTCCGCAAGAAAAGCCGCACTCCGCCTAACCCGGCTGTGCAGAGTAGAAGTGAAAAACACTCTAGCACTGCAAAACGATTTGGCTGCTCGTGATCGAGAGAACCGGGGAGGAGATTATGTCCGGCGACGATGAGGCGAGCTTTCTTTTCCTGGCCGAGAATAGCATCGACATCATCTGCCGTGCCGGCCTGGACATGGTGTTGCACTACGTTTCTCCATCGTCCTTCCACGTTCTGGGCTGGAAGCCGGAGGAGATGACCGGCAAGAGACCCGATGCATTCTTTCTTCCCGAAGATGCTTCTGCGCTTGCTGACAACTCGGTCGCAATCGTTCGCATGCGCATGAAAGACGGCATGATGGCGTGGGTAGAAATCAAACACCGCATGGTGTGCGATTCCACCACCGGCGTCCCCCGGGAAAATATCATCGTTATTCGCGACATCACCGAGCGCAAGACACTGGAAGAGAGACTCTCGGTGTTGGAGTTGACCGACGCGCGGACCGGACTCTTCACCGCACGCGCGTTCGATGAGGCCCTGGAGCGGGAGTGGAATCGCACCCTGCGAGAAGGGTCGTTCATCTCTCTGCTGCTGCTTGACTTCGATCACTTCAGACAATTCCATGACTGGCGCGAACATCTGGAAGGAGATCGCTGTCTTGCCAAAGCTGCCGCCAACGTTCTGGGCGTTTTGCGGGTCACGGATTTCGCTGCGCGCTACGGCGCCGAGGCCATTGCCATCATCCTCCCTTCGACGGGCCCGCGCGGTGCGGCCAGAGTCGCCGAGAAGTTGCGCACCGCCATCGAGCCTCTCCGTTCTCCTCTCAACGTGAAACTGGAAGGCCACGGTTGGGTCACCGTGAACATCGGCATCTCTACCGTGCTCGCGCGCGCCGGGGGAACCTCGAGGATGCCGGAAATCCTGCTCCTCGCAGCCGATAGTGCCTTGCATCGAGCCATGCATCGAGGAGTCGGAATCGCAGGCCATGGCGTCGCCGATTTCTCCGATACTCAGGGATAGACCTTGATCCAGTGGTTCCGCATCTTCGGCCGGACCACCTCGCCCGCTGTCTGAGAAGCGATCGCATTGGTCGGTTCTACGGGCATATGGCAGTCGATGCAATTGTCTGCTATTTTGTGCCCCATGGTTTTCGACATGCCACAACTTTCCACCTGATGACAGCTTAGGCAGCGATCGGAATACGCCGCCGCCGGGCGCTCCGGTTGGTGTACGTTGTGGCAGGTCGAGCAGCTCATCTTCGGCGAAGAGAGATAACAGCGGCTTTTCTGCAACAATCCCACCTGGTTTCCATGCACGTCAGGATGGGCCGCGATTTCGCCTGCGTTTGGCTGCAAGTAGTTGTCCAACGGTTTGCCCGGCACAAACGAGAACGCCGGGGCGAATTCTTCCCTGCGAATACCGTTGTGACAAAGCGCACAGAGATCTACCTGCCGATCCCGTGAGAATTTAGCTGGATTCAAGATTGCTTCTCTCCCGGCAGACGCTTTTGTTCGCTCCAGCGCGACGTGGTCCGCGCCCGGGCCGTGGCAGCGTTCGCAGGCGATACCCACCACCATGCTCTTCTGGTCATAACGATTGGTCAGAGGATCGAGCGAGAGCGGTTCAATATAGGTAGCGTGGCACTCCAGGCAACGCGGTGTGACCGCCCGGGTAAAGTTCATCGTGCCGTCCTTGTAGCCGGGACTGTTGATCCACCGGCCTCCGTCCGACCAGTAGCTTACGGGCAGTTCAAACAATTGTTCCCCGTGCCAATAGAGATAGCTCTGCCCCCGCACGCCCGACCCAATCACAATGTCCATCCGTTCGCTTCGCTGCTGCAAGTGGCCCGGCCAGCCCGCGACCGCGGTCTGATAGTACCCGTTGTTTCTGGCCTCCATCTTGAAATAGAGGCCCGGGTTATCGCCCGCTGTTGCCGGATCCGCGATCATCAGCACATTCGACCCGTCATGAAATGACCCGAGAATCGAGTCCTTGTTCGCTAGCTGCGAGGTCAGATGATGGGAGGTGTGCTGGTAAGGATCGCTCTGATCCCGGTGACAGGAGAGGCAAGCTGCGTCTCCCGCATACTTATCACGTTGAGCGGGGAAGAATCCGAGAAGTGCCAGGAGGAGTGTTACGCTTACCGGCACCATGCGAAAGTACTCCCATGAGAGCGAGAGAAGACGCTCAGTCCTGCACCGTCACCCAGGCCTTTTTTTGCGAACTCCTGAGCACCGCATCGAGAACGCGCAGCTGGCGAATCCCGTCCTCGAAGGTGGGATAATCGACCGGCGCCTTCGCATCCATGACTCTTCTGTAGAAGCGGCGAAAGATCTGCTTGAAGGTGTCAGGATAGCCCTCGGCGTGGCCGCCCGGTAGATCGGTGTAGCTCCGGGCCTCCGGGCGCATGAGCACAGCATCTTTGATATGGATCTCGTTGGGCGCATTGCGATGGCCGATCCAAAGGTCGTCGGGAGCTTCGCTAGTCCACGCCGCGGACGCTTTGGAACCGAAGACTTCGATGAACAGACGGTTCTTGCGTCCCCCGGAAACCTGGCTCACCGTCAGCGATCCTCGCGTGTTCTCGCCCATGGCAAACATCATCGCGCCGAAATCTTCCGACTTGATGGCCACTTCGTCGTATTCACTCGGCTGAAGTGTCTTGCCGGTAAAGGTCTCGACGGAGTGTCTCGGCTTCTTGCGCGTTTTGTGGAAGGTATGCAGATCGGCGCACACGGAGGTGATGCGCTGCCCTGTGATGTGCTCGGCTAAATCGCACCAGTGGGTCCCGATGTCAGCGAAGGTGCGCGACGGTCCTTGTTCAATGCGCCAGTTCCAATCGGTGTCATAGAGCAGCCAGTCCTGCGAATACGTACCCTGGACGACGTAGATATCGCCAAACTCACCCGCTTCGCATCTGCTGCGCATATTTTGCACCTGGGGGTACGCGCGCACGTTGTAGAGAGTGCAATTGGCAAGTCCCTTTCGCTTGGCCAGCGCGATCATGGAGCTGGCTTCCGCGACCGAGGAAGCCAGAGGCTTCTCGCACAAGACGTGTTTACCCGCTTGCATGGCTGCGTTCGCCATGTCGTAGTGCAAATCATTGGGAGCGCAGATATGGACCGCGGTGATGTCAGCGTCGGCGAGCAGATCCTGGTAATTGCCGGTGGCTCGCTCAATGCCAAGGTTGTCGGCGAACTTGCGCGCGGCCTCGGCTGTGCGTCCGGCAACACCGATCACTTCTACGTTGCCCAGGCGGCGCAGCGCCTCGGTATGAACGCGGCCCATGAAGCCGATCCCAAAAATTGCTACCTTTGGCTTTTCCAAATCACATTCCTATCTTTACCAGCGCCTTTGGGGCGCCAGGGTCTACGACGGGAGGGCGCGGCGCTCTCGCATCAAGGCATCTTTTCCCATGAACTCATGGGGCACGTAGTGGACAACAGGCGCCGATCGTCCGCGAACGATCGGTAAGGCAAAGCTCAGCAGATCCGTTCCGTATCGCTCAGCGTGGAAGAAAACAGTGCCGATGCATGGGCTGTCGGGTTTAGCGACAATGTCCATGATCTCCATGCTCCCCCCATGGCCGACAATCGCGATATCGGTGCCGCTCCCCGCCTGCTTCGCTGCGTCCACGGCCCCGATCGCACTTTCATCATTGATCCCGACGACCAAAACCCGCTTTTTCGATCTTGATTTGAATGCGCCGGCTGCAGCGGCTTGAGAGGTCGCCTTGTCCCCGCCTCCATCGAGGTGAACAATGCATTTCTCAGGCAAGGGTCCGAGGCGTTCCTGAACCCCTTGCAACGCGCCTACCAACCTGCTCTGGATGGTTCTGCCGGCACGAGGTGACTCGAGAAGCAGAAGCGTATCCACTTCGGAATTCCAGTGCTTGATGGCGTAATCCGCCAGCGCGACCCCGGCGGAGAATCCCGCACGATAATTGTTAACGCCAAAATAGACTGTGCCGTGATGCGGGTTCACAAGAGAAATGAGCGGGATCTCCGAACGGGAAAGAATGTCCGAGATCACCGGCGCTACGTGTTCGTATAGCTGAAATTCAATGGCCAGGTCGACCTTGCTGTCGGCCATCGCTTCGGCGTTGCGAATCGCCGTATCCGCGTTGCGATCGTTATCCCACACCACCAGATCGATTCCGGCCGCGGCGGTAGCTTTTTCCAGGCTGCGCTGGATCTCGACCGCAATACAAATGTGTTTAGAAAGGTTGGCAAAGCCAAAGCGCAATCTGCGGCGCAATCGGTTGAGCCGATACTGGCGGCCGGACTGGGTCAGGTAATCCCGCAATACCAGGGTATGCAGAATCCGATAGGCAGTCGTGTGCGGTATTCCCGTCCGCTTGACCACTTCTTCCAGCGTGAGCGATTCGGCCGCAGAACCGAAACAATCCAGGAGCTCAATAGTCTTCGCAATAATAGGGACCCAATACTTATCTATTTTGCGAGAGACCTCTTCACGATTCGTGTCAGGTTTGTTCTTCATCTTTCAGGTCCTGATTTCTTCCGCGACGTATAGTAGCACTTGTTTGGCAATTTTCTGAAAAGAGTTCGGTTGGGAACTTTGTGGGGATCTGGTGGCGTTGATAAATTTCATGTGGCTTTCCTCGATGAAAGCCGCACACGTGGCTGTCACTTAGTGCCGCGTGCAGGGAATCAGGGTATCTCGCTCGTTTTTTGCGAGATGTGGGATACCACGAATCTCGATCCCTCACCGTCAAAATTGCATCTTCGCGCTGGCTGTGACAGGCAGCGTCGCGCTGCTGGTGGATAGCTTCGGATCGGTTGTCGTCGACGGACGTTCACCCGCGTAGGGGCTGTTTCCCACAGCGAAGGCGGGGGGCAGAATCAAACCCTCATAAAATCGCGCGACTGTGGATATGCTGTCCTCTCCAGTGCTGCCGACCGGCGGCGGGAAGCTGTCCAATGCATTCTCCGGGGCGTTCGATCCAGCGGGAACCTGCCACGCCTGCCAGTATTTGATGGAAGACGGCGTGATCGCCGACCCATCCGGTTTTGTTCCCAGGATGGTTCTGGTTACCTCTTCAACGATGTAGCCACCATGGGGCGATGCATGGGCCAGCTGCCACCTCCTTTCCCAGTTCGGGAGACCGGGCCCTCCGGCAGTAGTCGGCGCGCGCAGCCACTGGCCGTCAAGATCGATTCCCGTGACCGTGATGACGGAGGGGATCAGACTCCCGCTGGCGGATACCCGGTCGTTATCCGCGGAAAAGGAAATAGTGCTGCCTTCGAGCGAAGTAGATGTGAAGCTCGAGCGCCAGTCTCCGTTCTTCGGCCAATAACCACCCTTTGCGGGAACTATCTGAGAGGAGACGCGGTTGCTGCCCGCCTGGGTGGTGAACACGATTTGCTCGTTCTTGCTGCTGGCGGAAGTCTGGAGGGTTATTTTTGAGCGGGTGGATGCTCCAAACTCCCATACCGCGCTTCCAATCTGTAGAACTGCATTGGTTCCAGGCGAAGACGGGGGCGTATTTTCTATCTCCGATTGAGTAATCGTATCGCCACTTATCTCGGAGATAGTTTGTTTTCCTCTTTCGTCATCGAAGGTATAAGTCAACACAAAAGGATTCCCTGGAGGGATCTTCTGGTATGAGCTATGTCCGAAGATCGGCCCCTCGCCAACCTTGATCTCGCCGGTAGTGCCGGTAATCGTCACCGTAATGGTCGCGGCCTGTGCCGCCGCCGGCAAAACTGCCCCAAGTATGAAGACCGCCGCTAACTTCATTTAACCGGCTCCAATGAAGCCTGGATAAAGGGTCATACCACCATCGATATAGATGGTGATTCCGTAGACGTAGTCCGACTGATCCGAGGCCAGCCACACCGCCACTCGTCCGATGTCTCCCGGTTCGCCGATCCGTTTGGCCGGTATCAGCTTGAGCAGTGTCGATTCGAAGATCTCCGACGTGGTCAACTTCTCAACATTCATAGGCGTCCGAATCGCACCAGGTGAGATGGCGTTCACTCGGATACGCAGGTGAGCCACCTCCTGGGCGAGACTCTTCATAAACAACATCAGACCGCCTTTGGCCGCGGCGTAGTTCGCATGGCCCTCCCAGGGGATGATGTCATGCACCGAGCTCATGAAGATAAGCTTGCCGCAGGCATAGGAAATCGACCGATCGATCCCTTGCCGTTTGAACGCCCGAATCGCCTCCCGGGCACAGAGAAACATGCCCGTAAGGTTTACATCGATCACCGTCTGCCACTGTTGTAGCGTCATCTCGTCTACCTTGGCATTCAGCTGTATGGCGGCGTTGGGCACGCAAATATCGAGCCTGCCGAAGGTTTTAAACATGCAATCGAACATGGCCTTTACTTCGTCTTCGCGGGAGACGTTCGCCTTGAAGATGACTGCTCTACCGCCGTGTTCCTCGATGATCGCAGCGGTCTGCCGTGCTCCCTCTTCGTCCGTGCTGTAGTTCACCAGCACATCTGCGCCGGCTTGTGCAAACCCGATGGCCATCGCCTGGCCAAGCCCCTTGCTTGCTCCGGTCACCAAAGCTTTTTGCCCCACCAGCACCCGATGTATCGGCGACGGTGGCATTTCATCAGGAGGCGTGTATCCGTTTTCGGGGCTCACTGGTCATCCTTCAATCGAAGCTCTGCCATCTGCTCACCGTCTGTGCAGCAATCGGATTGCCTTTCGCCTTAAGGTAACTTTGGAAGTTCTCAAAGTGAGGCGAGGCAAGGTGCAGATCAAGCGCAGCCTGGCTGGCGAACTTCTCATAAAACATGAACCTACCTGGATGCTCAGGATCAACATGGAGTTCGTAGACAACCACTCCGGGTTCCTTGCGGCTGGGAGCAACCAGCGCATGCAATTCGCTTCCCAGCTCCTTTTCGTGACCCGGGGCCGCCTGAATGTGAGCGTTGATGATGATCGGTGCTTCTGTCATTGAGTCCCGTAATGAACTAAAGAAAGCTGCGACTGCATGTGCAATAAGTTCATATCTTTGCACTTATTAGGGTGTCAAGAGATTTTTTCCTGGAACAGTTCCGTAATGAACTGTCAGTTTTGGTTAGGGATTCCGAAGCGCAGTTGCTGCGTCTTGATGGCATCTTCCCGTTGCGTCTTCGTGAGCAGGCTTGCCTGTTTAGCCGTCTGCTGCGCTTTAGCGGTTTCTCCCAGGCGCTGGTAAGTCCGGCTAAGCTGGTAATAAGTGGATGCGTTGCTTGGGTCCAGCTTAAGCACCTGCTCAAATTCCTGCTGTGCTTCTTTCCACTCCTGCATCTTCATATGCAGCAGGCCCAGCTGGTAGTGCGGTTCCACCACTGTCGGTTGCATTTCCTCGGCACTTTTCAATGCTTCCATTGCCTGCTTTTGTTGACCCAGCTGAAATGAAACCAGGCCGAAGACATATTCCAGCGCAAAGTCGCGCGGGACCGCAGCCCGCGCATCCGTAAGCACCTTCAAGGCGTCCTCATCTTTCCCGTCCTTCATGTAGCTCTGCGCTACCGCGACGTAGCCCAAGGCAAGCGCCGGATGCTCCGCAATCGCTTTTCGGAAGGTGTCGCGGGCCTGGGCGTGATCTCCGGTCATCATCTCGATAGCACCCAATCGGATGGTCAATGGATAGTCATCCGGAACCAACGGAATACCACGCTGCACAATCTCGGTTGCCTCTTTATAGCGGTCCAGATCGATCAGGAGCCGCGTGCAATCAAGATAGCGGTCGGGGTTGGCCGGATCGGCCGCGATGGCTTTCTGCCAGGCATCGAGGGCGAGCGAGCTCTCCCCCGCGGATTCGTAGGTGGACGCGATATCGCTCAACAGGTTTGCGTCGGTTGCATGCTCCGCGGTTAAGGAGGCCAGCAACGGAAGCGCCTCCTTTGCTTGCTTGGCCTTTACCAGGGCAAGAGCAAGGTTGTACTGGTTCTGCCAAGATGGCTGCATCTCTGCGATGCGCCGAAAGCGCGCCGCGGCCTCAGCGTACATTTGCCGCTCCTCGAGCAATTTGGCTAACTCGTATTCCTGCTCCGCAGAGAACCGCGAATGTTGTTCCACCAAATCGATAAGCTTCGATGCTTCCGCTGGAGCACCGGAGGTGAGGCATGCCTTGATAGCCAGCAAGGCTGCGGCGGGATCGTTTTCGAGCAGCGTGATGGCAGGTTCGATATGCGGGATGGCATCTTTCCCGCGCGCCGTAGTCAGGTAAAGGACGGCGAGGTAGTAGTGCGTAAAGGGGTCGGCACTATCCAAAGCCAAAGCCGTCCGTAGTTGCTTTTCTGCCAGCTCATACTGCTTTTTACTGAGATAGTTAAACCCAAGGTTAGTGTGCGGGCCCGCAAGTTTTGGGTCGACACGGATGGCGGTCTCGTAATCTTTATTGGCCTCGTCCATGCGGCCAAGTTTTGTCTCTGTAATCCCGATAAAGTTATCGATCGAAGCATTGTTGGGTTGCGAACGCCTTGCCTCTTCAAATTGCTGCAGCGCCGCCTCGTACTTCTCCTGGCGAAATAACTCAAGAGCACGTTGGAGGGAATCGGTCTGTCCTAGCGCGGCCAAGGAGAGAACAAGCAGCGCCAGGGTTGTAGTGTTCCTCCGAAGAAAACCACACGTCACGGCTCTTATCGAAGCACAGGAACTGAAAAACCGCCCACGGCGACCGATCATTGGTGCACGGATTCCAGTGTGTTCATTTGTGTTTCAGAATGAGCCAAACCTTCGAGCTTGAGTTTTCGGGCGATCTCGAATTGCTCATTCGCCGCCTCTTTCTTCCCCAGGGAGCGGTACACCAGGGCGAGCTGGAAATGCGCCTGGCCCTCAGGATCGTGGCGAACAGCTTGTTGCAGTGCCGCTTCCGCCTTGGGAAACTCCTTCTGCATGTAATACGCTTTGCCCAGGTCGCGATAAGTGGCCCATTGATCCGGATCGGCTTGCAGTGCTTTTTCCAGGTGGGGGATAGCCTTCGCTGCTTGCTGTTGATTGAGAAGGATGGTGCCCATCTCGGCATTGGCGCCCCCGTGGTCCGGGTTTAAGCGAAGCTCTGCTTCTAATTCGGCCAGTGCCTCTTCTTGCTGGCCAGTCTTCAAAAGCAGATGACCGATGGAGAAATGCACCCCAGGCAAATTGGGCACGATGTTTTCCACTAATTTATATTCCGCCAGGGCCTTGGCATCCTGCTCCGCGTTTTGGTAAGTCTGCGCCAGGAGCTCATGTGCCGCGTAGGAATCCGGAGCGGTGGCCAGTAGCTGTTCGAGCGTAGAGAGGGATAGATTGCGATAGGTCCGGGCCAATAGATAATCGGCTTTCCCGTCATTGGGATGCAACTTGATCCATGCGTTCAGATCGCCGGCAGCCTTCTCGAAATTCTGACGACTGAAATTGTCCAGTCCACGTGCGTAAGCATCAGAAGGGTTCGAATGGGGCACGTTGTTGGTGAAGTCATCCCACGCCGCCCGTGATTCATCCGTGTTGCCCAGGCGCGCCTGGACAAGCGCCAGGGCCAGGCTGCGGGAAGGACCCGCCGGAGCCCCTTCCAATGTGGGAAGGCAGGCGCGCAACTGCGTTTGCGCCACTTCGCTCAGGTCCTCGCTTGCGGCGGGGTATGGCCGCGACAGGCCCAGAGCATTCGCTGCCTGATACCCCGAGACGCGTATTGCAGAGCTGAATAAAGGCAGCGCGTCGTCGGGCTTTCCTTGGAGCAGCGCTATCTCGGCAAGCCTTGCCAAAGAAGCGGCAGAGGCCGAATTCACCTCTAGTTCGCGGTGATACTCCTGCGCCGCGGCTTCCAGCTTCTCGCGATGGAAAGCAACTTCGCCCAATCCGAAATGCGCTCCCTGCCAGTGTGGATCCTGGTCGAGCGCTCGATAGTAATGAGCCAGCGCATTCTCCCAGGCGTGCTCGTCCTTATAGATGTCGCCGTACACCTGATGCAGCAGGGGAGTACCACTCGAATGGTTGAGCACGCGCTCGATACCCAGATCTGCTGCTTTGCGATAGGCCTCTCCCAAGTCCAGGAGCAGAGCCGGATCGGAAGGAAAAAGCGGAGCTGTTTGGCGTAGCTGTTCGAGTGCTGCCTCAGTTCGGCCATCATCCCACAAGGCTCTCGCCAACCAGGTGTGTGCCTCTTTGTTGGACGGTTCCCGGCGGACAGCCTCGACCAGTTGTGGCACCGCCAGACTTGCCTGGCGCTGCTTTTCGTAGTCGATGCCCAAGTAGAGACTCACGCCCGGCAGTGCAGGCTTCAACTTTTCGGCTTTGCTCAGAGCCCGCGCCGACTCCGCAAATTTCCCCTGCGCGTTGTAGACCAGCCCCAGGCTTGCATAAGCTTCCGCCACATCGGGGCGAAGGCGAATGACGGCCAGATACTCTTTTGCCGCGAGATCGAAGTTGCCTGCATCCTGTGCCTGGTGAGCGGCGGCGAAGTGTTGCGCCACCTCAGCGTCGGTATCCTGAGCACCGAGTGGCGTGCCATAAAGCAGGGTAGAGAAGGCCCAAAGAGCGGTGTACCCGATGGTCAACAACCGATGGCTGCAACTCAGCATGGACCTGCCTGGCGACGACGGTCGAAAAGAATAAGGGGGGAGCGCTAGGAGCATTTCACTTCCACGCTGCACAATCAACCGTAGCGAGGTGCGGCTTTCCTTGAGAGAAAGCCGCGTCGGCATGGGTTGCCTTGAAGAGTGCAGAAGTGAAATGCTCGGTCGCGCTCCCCCTTTTGTATTGCCAATCTATATATCATACTTCGGGAAGCGGAAAGCCGTGGGTTGTGGCCTCCCGCATCCCGCTTACATCAAAACGTTATTCGGAAGTTAGCCTGTAAAGTCCGAGCCGACGAGACGATGCCCGACTCATTATTGTTGGTTTCCGCGTTGGGACCAGTACCGCATTGGAACTGCCCAAACGCTGGATCTCCTATGTGGTAATCCATACAGCCAAAGCTGTGGCGGTTGAAGATGTTAAACGCGTCGAACCGGAAGAGGAAATTGACCCGTTCCGTAAATAGCGGGATGCGCTTGGAAGCTTGCAGGTCCTCTTCCTTGTGGGTGAAGTTGCGTACATTCCCCAGCGTTTTAGGAGCGTCGCCAAACGTATAGTTCGGCGCCTGGGTGAAAGCGGCAGCGCTGATCTTGGCAGTCGTCCCAAATTGATATTTCCCAAGATGACCAAAGAAGGCATTGGGATTTGCCCCTGGGACTACATTGGGCCGTGCGTTGCCTCCCGTTGCTGCACCCGCAAAGGTACCTGCCGTCCAGTTGTTTTCCTGCACGAAGAGAGGGAAGCCGGTCGCGTAGGTATCGACACCGCCTAACGTCCAGCCGCCGATCGCCGCATCGGTCAATTTGTTGACATTGCCCCCCCACTTCTTTCCTTTTCCGAAGGGAAGCTCATAGGTGTACGCGATTTTGAATTGTTGCGGTTGATCAAATTCGCTGTAAGTTTTTTCCTTTCTGGGGTCATAAGGATCAAACATTCCGCCTACGCCGCCATTCCACGCCTCCTGCGGGGCATAGTCTGAATCGGCGTCGGTAAGATTCTTCGCCCAGGTGTAGTTGCTCAATATGGTCAATCCAGACCCGTAGCGCTTGGTTACTTGTATCTGCAGTGCTTGGTAACTGTAATTGCCCCATGGATTGGCGCTGAACGACGTATCCAGGTCTTCGGTCGAGTACTGCGGGAAAGGCCGCAGAGCCTGAGCAACCGTAGCCCCAGAGCCAAAGTCGTTTTGGAAGTTCGTGTACGGGTTGCCAACAGCCGCTTGTCCCGCGCAAGCTGGGTTGCCCTCGTGTCCCGCTAGTGGAACCGCCAGGCAGTTGCCGTATACCAAGGCTGATGCGGGAGCCACGTTGGGATCCTTAAGCAACGCCTGCAAGTGACTTCCATGGTTTCCGACATATGCCATATCGACGAGCCATTGGCCGGGGAATTCGCGCTGTACGTCGAGTGTCCAATTGTTCACGTCGCCCGGCCTGGCAAGCCTGCTGGGTAGGAAAACCGGGCCACCGCTCGCCGCGCCACCGCCGCCACCGTTACCGTTCAGGGCTGTTGGGGTGATGGTTGGCGGGATGGATCCGGGATAACCTTGCACACTGCTGGGGATAACGGAAGGTGTTTGTTGGTTGATTTGGGAAGGCCATTTATATCCGGCGGCGAAGAAGCCCAGACTGTCGGTGTTCGCGAAGTTGGATATCTTCAGAGGGGTTTGGTAGAGGCCGTAAGCGGCGCGCAGCACCGTCTTGGGATCGAGTTGGTAGGCGAAGCCGACGCGAGGACCCCATGATCCCCAATACTGGTTCATCGGGGAGCATCTGCCGTCTCTGCCTGGGCCAGTTCCCTGAAACTCGTACGCACCAGGAAGGCCGTCGGCACCGGGATTAGCCAGGGTTGGATTGACTTGAGATGTCCTGCACTTTTCTTCAAATACCGGCTGTGGGACCTCATAGCGCAGGCCCAGGTTCAGGGTGAGCTTGGGGCTAACTTTCCAGTCGTCCATGGCGTAGAACCCCCAACCGTGTACGCGCATCGCAGCGGTTTGCGGGCCACCAACCGTCCCGCTCGACGCTGCCCCGAGAAAGAAGGCTGCCGCGCCCGACCCGGAGTTCGGATCGATGGGGTTGCCGTTTGCCAGATTTCCAGCGGAAGTCAAAACGTTGTCGAAGCTGAAATCGGGAGCGGCATTGCTGTTGTAGTTCGAGTTGAAACCCTGACGCCGGTACACAAAGCCAAACTTCCAGTTGTGGTTGCCTTTCACCCACGACACCGAGTCGTCCCACTGGTAGCTATTGTCTATGAAGGAGCTGTTGTCGCCTGGGGGTGTGGGCATCCCTGCCCCGCTGGCAGGGATGTACTGAATGCCGTTGTTGGGGATAAGAATGTCCTGGTAGTAGCCGTGAAAGTCGATCTTATCCGCCCATGATCCAACTCCGCCTTCGCCCTGCTCGATACGGAAGCGGCGGGTATAGCCGGCATTGAAATGGTTTAAAAGCGTGGGCGTGATGGCATAGTCCTCACCGATGCGCACATAGTGAGTCGTTGTGCTGCCAAAGCTTTGGTCGTAGAGTCCCTTCGGACCGTATGAGTAAATGTTGATAATCGGCAAGTCGGCTTGTGCATAGCTGCCGAAGAGCTTGTGCTTTTGCCCGATGTTCTGGTCGATGCGGGTCGAATAGAGATCGTTGTTGATCGGCGCCAGAAGTGTGTATGCCAGGTTCTGGAAAGGCTGGTTGGGATTGGTAGCTACCGGGAGATAGGGAATGAAGGCCTTGGCATACGGGTCCAGCCGGTCCGCTGGAATCTGGTTGTTGGGAAAGGCTTGGCATGGCTTGCCCAGGTTGGCTCCTGAGCAAGTGGTGTAATCATAGATTTTCTGCGCTGGATAAGTGACGCCATTGATGGTTTCGCCGTTCAGGACCTGGGAAAAATCTCCGGTCCACATGGCCGGCGTCGCCGTCGAGGTAAGGGCGGGGCCACCGGACTTGAAGCGAAAGCCTTCATAGCTGAAGAACCAGAAAGTTTTCCCACGGCCGTCATAGATTTTGGGGATAAATACCGGGCCGCCGCCAAATCCGCCAAAGTCGTTTTGCGTATCGTTCTGCCTGCCGACGCCGGTGTGGTTGTTTTGCCAGCTGTTAGCGTCAAATGCCGCGTTCTTGAGCAAGTCATACACGGCGCCATGGAACTCATTGGTTCCCGACTTGGAGGCCACGTTGACGAAGCCGCCACCGGTACGCCCGAATTCCGCCGCGAAGGTGCTGGTCTGTACTTTGAACTCAGAAACTGCATCGACGCTGATGCCGAAGTTCCACTGGTAGTTCGGGGAAGCCAGCTGAATCGACGAACCATCCAGGATCACGTCAGCTTGCCCCGTTCCCGCGCCGTTGAGTTTAAAACTAGCCTGCGATTGGGCGTTGCCCGTTGAATCTCCTTGAAAGCCCGGGGTCAGCGTCATGAACTCAAGGGGGCTGCGGATCACACCACTGAAATTCAACGGGAGTTGCGCGATCAGCTTCCCGGGGACCGTAGTCCCTACGTCGCTACTCTCCGTCTGGATCTGTTGCGCGTTCGCGGTGACCGTCACTGACTGCGACGTCTCGCCTACCTGGAGGGAGATGTCGAGGGTGGAAGTAGTCCCAATCGAAACCGTGATGCCTGCCTGAACGGCTTCTTTGAAGCCCGGCGCGGCTACGGTGACTTTGTAGTTGCCGACCGGCAACTGAGGATACAGGAAGCGGCCGTCACCGTTAGTGGCCACCGGGTAGGTGGTGTTGGTATCGGTGTTGGTGATCGTGACGGTAGCGTTCGGAACGACTGCACCTGCCGGATCGTGAACCGTTCCCACCATGGATCCGCCGCCGGCTTGCGCCCACATGGCTGCTGTCGACATTGCGAGAAACAGCGCGAACACTGGCAATAGATAACGCATGCTTCTGTGGTTATTTGAGCTATGAGCTTTCTTCACAGGTGACTCTCCTAAAGTTACTGCTCTGTCTGGTCAACGATGGCCGATGAAGCCTTTGGCATGGAAGGTCCGACTATGGCTTCTCTATGTCCGGCGCAGTCGATAACTAACTAGTTCCACATCGAACTATTAGTCGACGCTAGCTAGTCAGTTTTATGCGCGATAATGTCATATAGTTGGCGTTGAAGATGTGTCAAGAAGTATTTAGAACAGCAAGTTCCGTAATGAACTCTTGTAACTAAAGCGGTGACGGAAACCTGCTAAGGCCTTAGTGAAAGCTTTCTGTCACGGCAGTTATCGCTGGGATACCCCATCGGGTTTATCGGGCGGCCAGGTGGAAAACTTTAGGGACGGGAAGGAAACTGTACTAAGGTTTGCGATCCGGCTCCCCTGCCTGGTGTGCCCTAGCAGGTGCTAAAGAGAGAGTGTGAGTGCCGGGGAAAGAAACCGCAGGTCCCTCCACTACGCTACCCCGGATTTCCTGTCGAACTTGGTGGCGTTCGCGAAGTTTATGCGGCTTTCCCTACTGAAAGCCGCACACGTGGTCGCTGGTGAGTGCTGCGTAGCAGGAAATCCGGGGTAGCGTAGTGGAGGGACCTGCGGTTTCTTTCCCCGGCACTCACACACAGTAGGCGGGATCTGCTGTTTCGCCTACGACTAGGCCTTGTCGGGATTGGGGAGCAGCAAATCCCTGACCCGCACCGATAATTCGTGCGTCGCCTCCAGGAATTGGCGAAGCGTGCGAACCGTCGGGCCAAACGTATCGAACTCAACAGTCGACAGCCCATCCTCGTTGTAGGCGCGGCCAAAGTCAGGAAATTTCTGCAGCAGCTCATTTACGATTTCAGGATTAACTGGCTTCTCTATCCGCGAAGCGACACTCACATCGCTCGCATTGAAGCGAAGCTGCCATTTGTAGGGCGGAGAAATCACGACATCGCCGCCTACCAGCTCGCTCCACTGCATGTGATTGCGGAATGCGGCGGAGAGCAAGCGGATCCGGTAGCCGCGCTCGCGATAGATTTTGTAAGCTTTCTTGAAGACGGCGACTCCTGCCCATTCCAGATAACCGGGATCGAGGGTAATATCCTGCCTTTCGGCCACCACCTTCAGCCAGTCGTCCAGTCTGCCGCCCATGACGGTACAAACCGAACCCATGCGGGATATATCCTGGCCCTCCTTCTCCCGACGTTTCAACCCGCGCTCAACCGCTTCGGCCACGGCAATGCATTGCGGCAAGGTGAAGGAGACGGTCGCATTGACGCTGATACCGCGATACGTCACCTCTTCGATGGCAGCGATCCCAGCGTGCGTAGCCGGAATCTTCACAATCATGTTGGGCGCCAGGGCGTCGAAACGCAGTGCCTGCTCCAACAGAGCCGCTGGGTTGCGATAGTAATGAGGGTCGGTCTGGATCGAGAGCCTGCCGTTCCGGCCGCGGTACTTTTCGAAGGCCGGCCGCAGTAATTCAGATCGCTTGGCGGATATCTCCTCTACCAGCTTCCATCCGATCTCTTCTTCGGTTGCCACCGGGAACTCAACCGCCAGGGCCCGGATGCGATCGTTCCACAGATGAGCTTCCTTCTTAAGCGCATCCAGAACGATCACCGGATTGCAGGTCGCGCCCACCGCACCGTGCTCGATCGAGTAGGTCAACTCGGAAAGAGTTGCCGAATCGTTCCACAGGCAAGTGGGGGTGGTTTGCGTCATTTCATATAAAGGGCTCTTATACGCAACCGTTTTTTCAAGTGTTTCGCTCATGGCGCTCCTCCGCTTTCCTGTACCGGGCACCAGAGATCAGCATGATTTGCTGTGCAATCGTCCACTACTCCGGGTACATCAATACTTTAATAGCTTTTTTCTCGTCGCATAAGCGAAAGGCTGTTTGCCAGTCCGATATGGGAAGCTTGTTGGAGATCAAGTCATTCAGTCTCACTCGACCCTCGGCATAGATCCTCATCATGCGCTCCCAGGTTCGCGCGGTGTAGCAAACGGATCCGGACATGGTCAGCTGTTTGTAGAAAATCTGATCAATGGGAAATTGAATGTCCTGCCCGCAGATGGCCACCTGCGTGTAACGCCCCATGGGACGCAGCGATTCCAGGCATCCCCGCACCGAGCTGGGGTGCCCAGCGCACTCGAAGGCCACATCCACGCCTACTCCGTTGGTATGGTCCTGAATCGCTTCGGTGAGGTTCTGTTCCCCTATGTTGACCACGGCGGCGGCGCCAATACGAAGCGCGGCATTCAGCCGTTCCTGATCTCCCGGCGCGCCGGCGACGATGGTCCTTATGCCCTCGGCTACCAGCAGCTTCAGGCAAAGCAATCCCATCGGTCCCGGTCCAGAGACCAAGGCCGTGTCACCGATGCGCACATTGGTGATTTCCGTGACCGCCTGTACAACCGCCGCAAACGGCTCGCTCATCGCCGCTTCGTCCAGGGAGAAATTCTCAGGAATCCGGTAGAGCTGATCAGGACGCATAACCACGTAGCGCGTAAACCCGCCGTTCACACCGTGGCCCATCCCTCTGCGATTGGAGCAAAAGATGAAATATCCTGAGCGGCAGTACTCGCACTGGCCACAGGTTACGGCGGTGGCGCCGAGGCCCGTGACTCTCTGTCCTAGAGTGGCGTTGTGATTGACATTGCGGCCCACTTCCACCACGGTGCCGGAAAATTCATGTCCGAGAATAACCGGGGGATAGTTGCGAAACGTGTCGTGAAGCACATGGAGGTCGGTTCCGCAGATTCCACAATAGGCAATTTCAAGCTTGACTTGATTGTCTCCACACCGTGGCTCCTCAACCTCCCGTATTTCGACATTCCCTTCGCCACTCGCGTATTTGACAAGAGCTTTCATGTTGGCAGGTCCCTAGACTACTCAAGACAGGTACAACTTACCGCTGCCATCGACCTTTCTACTCTTACCAATGGCGTCTAACAGGTTAGGGTTTTGAAGACGGTTAGGAAACGCAAGTAGTTTCAGAAAACCAGGCCACCCCTTTGAGCCTGAGTTCCTGATTGAACTCTTTCTTCACCGCTATGTTTTGCACTATAAGGCCGACCCACTCGAATAGCAAGACTGAGCCTCGAAACCGAGGTTCACACTAGGTGAAACGGATCAGCTAATTTCACTCCTCGCTGTGGGGCTCAGCGGGTTAACGGCTTCACCGGGGAAGGGTGTAGTACTCATAACTGTATTGCCAGTCCGACTGGGTGCCAGGTTCGAGCGATATATCGATAAACGGTTCTACCGCGATCACCGAACGAATGGACCAGAGCGACATCTTGGCCAGCGGACGGTCTCCAGTGATCGTCATCCCGGCGTGGACGTTGGTATTGTCTATGTGAATCTTGTAATCATCGGAACTCTTGCCAAAGCCCTGGATGGAGAAGTACACGCGATCTTCCCCCGTCAATGTCTTGCGGTACAAAATCTTATTCTTCTCAATCTCTGCCAATGCCTTATCTGGCGATGGAGTGGCAGCAACATCGAAAGGTAATGTGATCGTGAAGCCGGCATTAGTCGGCTGTTTGTCCAGCACCAGGAAGTTATGATCGTAGACGCTGGTATGTATTGCGCGCGTCCCAGTATTCTTCAGGCTGTGCTCAATTACCATGACAGGCTTGCCGGCAAGAAGGCTTAGCTTCTTGTGATAAACATACCCATACCCGGAAGCGGCATTGTGGAGTTCCTGGGTAAACTCCACCGCGTCCGCGCTCTTCTTGACGCTCCACTTACCCCCGTCGACGATCTCATATAGGCGATAAGCGCTATAAGCTGCGTCATCAGGCTTGCGTAGGATACCAACGCCGATCTTTAGGAAGGTTCCGCCGGCCTTGGCTTCGTCGAACCCAACTGGGGTTGCGAACTCCTCCACCGGGCCGGTGATGGCGCTGCACGGGCCGGCGACGATCTCAGAGCCCTGATAGATAAAGTCGGGAATCTTGGGGTCGGTGGCGGTGAACCAGGGACCATAGTAGCTATGCCCTTTGTATTGCAGGTCTGCCACCACGCCGGACCAATCAAATCTGGTGCCGCGATAGAAGCCATGCTCGGTATCGGGTAGATACAGTTTCACGTGTAGCAAAGCATTCGAGATCTCCGCCTGTGGTGGAACAGGCGCAGCTTCGATCAAGGCCGGGGAAGCAGTTAGTAGCGTCATCACGATATAGGGAAAGATTCTCATAAGTGTTTCAGTGGCTGGGTGTGGGCGCAACCAAGCTGGTGGAAGGAGCTAAAACTGGAGCGCCCGGCGCTACATCGCCGGTTGCCGCCCATTCCGTGCTGCGCGCGAACACATCCATGAAGCCCGGTTGACTCATGGCCAGAAGATCGTGGCCCAGGACTATCATGACTACTCTCCCTTGACCGTAAGGAACCGTCCAGATTGCCGGCTCTACCTTTCCTGTTCCACCTTTGACGTTGGGATCGTCGAAGGCCGTAGCCAGTACATGAGCGTTCGGCTTGAGGTCAATCTTGTGATAGAGCTCATCGTTGGCTACAAATGTCGGAGGGAGACCGCGGCTAATCGGATGGTCCTTGTCGACCCATTCCACCGCGAAGACATGGCGCGTGGCGTGGCCGATATTGTCCAGCTTCCAGGTCATTCCAATCATGTCAGCAAACGCGGCCCAAGGCTCACCTTCCAACCGGCGCTGCTCCGTCGCACTTCCGCCGGCTTGGCCGAAGAAGGGACCATAGGTGATTCCGTGGACGCCGACCATGCCTTTGCCGGAGCGAATAAAGTCCTCAACTGCCTTCTCCGTTACCTCCGGCCAACGAGGACCATAATAGTAATCTATCAAAACGTCGTAGTTGGCCAGCGTAGCAGCCGTGATGCCCGCGACTTCTTCTTCAAGCTTTACGTCAAAGCGGCCGGTATTCGTGAGTATACCTTGCATAAAAGGCGCTGTGCCCTGCCAGGGGTGAGACCAATCCGAGCTTCCGGTGAGTATCAGAACGCGAATCTTGTGCGCCGGCGCCTGGGCGGAAGATGGCAGGGTAGCCATCGTGCAGAGAGCTAAGCAGTACACCAGGAACATTCTCTTCATGTGCATCTACACCTCGTAACTTGGCTTTAATGATTCGCCGCGGGGAAGGGACGAGGCGTGATGTCGGCATCGACCAAGCCCAGAGCCCACTTGATCGCTCCAATGTACATTTGCTGGATGCGCGCGTCATCCAGGGTCGCCTCGAGATGGCCAAAGGTCGAGTACCACACACGGCCCTTGCCGTATTTTTTCGCCCACACGATGGGGTAATCTCCATCGCTTCGCAGGGCAGCCAGCCGCTTGAGATTGGCTTGCAGTTGTTCCCCATTACCGTGCTCCGGCTTGAGCGCCGCGAAGACTTCGGGGAACTTGCTCGGATCCATCCTCATGATCACGTGATCGACGTCGCGGGAATAGTTCGGTCCCACGATGGTGTACTGGTCCTTAAAGGTGAATTCGCGAGGAAATCCCTGGACTCCAGGAAAACTCGGATCTTCCACCACGATGTGCATGTCAGCCGAGGGAAATTCGCCAACCAGGTTTCCGCCGATCATCTCCGCATATTCCGGCCAGAGCAGAAGGTGCCCTCCGTTGCCGGCATGGCCGGCGATGAAGCCCTTGCCGTCATCGTGAACAAAAGAGAGCAGGTCGGCCTTCTGTTGATCGGTGATGTTCCAGGGGCCTTCTCCCATATAGAAGACGGCATCGAAGTTGTTCAGGTTTCTCACGTTGTAGCCGGCGATCGGCTGCTTGGTCAGCAAATGCATGTCGGTGCGCACCACCGTGATCCAGGCGCCGGATTCACGTCCCAGTCGCTCGACTGTGGCCAGCGTATGTGAGGCCGAGTCGTGATGATAGCCGGCCGAGGAATACCATTCCTGTGGGTCGGCTATGGCAAGAATCCGTTTCTTGCCTGGCCACGGATCATCCGGAGGCCTGGAGGGCGCGTTATCCTGAGCCAGCAACTGGGGCGCGGGCCGGTTAGCCTGTGCGCCATACAGCGTCTCTGCAGAAAGCGCAGAAGCGACTGCCATACCTTTCAAAAATTCGCGGCGCTCCATCTTCTTCCTTCCTAACTGTCCTAATGACTCTTGTCCTCAGACTCAGGCAGCGCAAACGCAAACCACGTATCGTTTGCAGCAACCAACAAATACTGACGTCCATAGAGTTCATAAGTCATGGGAGCATTGGTGACGAACTGTCCCAGGTTCGCATGCCAGAGAGTCTTACCCGTAGCCGGATCCATACCCAGAAAGTTTCCAAACGAGTCGCCACCGAACAAGAGATTTCCTGCCGTCGAAAGTAGGCCGGAGATAAGCACTCCGCTCTTGTCGCCCAACTCATGGGTCCAAACCACCTTACCCGTCTTGTAATCGATAGCGTTCAGTACGTAGTCGGGAGGAGAACGAAAACGCCCATAACCCGAGGTCGTAAAGTAAGCCCACGTGCGAGCCGCATTGACAAAGATCAGCCCGAGCTTCGGATCGTACGACGGCGACCACCAATTGGTGGCGCCGATGGGATACGGAGAGACTAGCGTTCCGGGTGGGTTGGCGTCCTTGGCGTAATCCGGAATTGGCCGGCCTTCCGCATCGATGCCCTTGGCCCAGTTAGTCTCGGGCATGAACTTGGTAGTTAATAAGTGCTCCCCAGTTGCCCGGTCCAGGAGAAAGAAGTAGCCATTCCGCGAAGCTTGTGCCAGTAACTTGCGTTTCTTTCCCTTGAACTCTCCGTCGAAAATAATCGGAGTCTGGCCGGCATCATAATCGTGGGTATCGTGGGGCGTCACCTGGTAGGCCCAGACGAGCTTTCCGGTATCTGGGTTCAAGGCAACGATAGACGCGGTGTAAAGGCTATCTCCCTCGGGCGTAGGATGCGGAGCCCTGTCCATCGGAACCCCATTGCCGGTTCCGAGATAGTAGAGGTTCAATTCCGGATCGTAGGTGCCCGTGAGCCAGGGAAATCCGCCTCCCTTTTCCATGGTGGCGTTGTCCACCCAGGTCTCCGAGCCTGGCGCGCCCGGTTCCGGGTCCACCCACCACTTCCATTGCAGTGCTCCGGTTACAGGATCGCGAGACTCCAGCCACGCGCGGATGTTGTCGTTGTTGCCCGGACCGACAATGACGTGCTTGCCGATGACCAGCGGAGAGGTGGCGGAAAAGAAGTCCTGCTTTACGTCTGCGACTTGCACCCGCCAGCGTTCGGTGCCGTCCTTCGCGTTCAAGGAGACCAGGTAATTGTCTGGCGACATAAAGTAGAGCCAGCTGCCATACATCCCCACGCCGCGGTTGGCTACATGGATTGCGCGGTTGTTGGGCCATGCATAGTGCCAGAGCTCTCGCCCGGTGAGCGCATCCATTGCCCACACGTTGTCGGTGATGGTGAAGTAGAGCACGCCATCCACCAGCAGCGGAGTCGACTTGATCCTGCGCCCCTCACTTGCCTGTTGGGCATACGACTCGGAACCGAAATCCACATGATGTGTCCAGGCCAGCCCGAGTGACTTCACATTGGAAGCATTGATCTGGGAAAGGGTGCTATAGCGCTGACCGGAATAATCGCCGTTATAAGTAGGCCACGTATCTGTCGGTGGCCGGTGCAATGCCTCAGGGTCCAGGGTCTGCGCAGTAAGACAGACAGGCATCAACAGTGAAACCAAAAACAGAATCGGCCTGCACTTCATTTGAGTGTCACCAGGTACGCCAGTAGATCGTGAATGTCTTTGTCCGTATAGATGGGCAGCATGGCTTTGTGTGCGGCCAGCGGGTCGACTACGTCCACGGATTTGGTGCGATCTCTGGGCCAGGTGTGATAAACCCCGGAATCGTCCACCAGCGAAACCGTAAACTCATCGAGATACTCCAGCTTCCCTGAAACAGTCTGGCCGGACGGAAGCACGACGTTTACGTGCAGCGGTTTTGCTGGAGGAGTTAGAAAGGCCGTTGTCAAAGCAAGAGGTTGGTCTTTCGACCCGACGTGCGCCAGGTCGCCGGTAGGGGAGTGGCAGGTGCTGCACTTGCCCGCACCATTGAAGTAGGCCAGTCCGGCTTTGGGATCACCCACCAGCAACGCGGTTTCTGGAAGCCGTTTGCCGCGGGTTTCCTGAATCCGCGAATGCAGAAACGCTGCGATATCCGAAACCTGCTCCGGCGACAGCGTGGGGAACGCAGGCATCCCGAGGGTTGGCCGCCCCTGCTTAAGGAATGGTCCGAGAGTGTCTCCGTTGTGATCCTGAAAAACCAGCGGGCTGCGCAGCAGATTGGGCGCCTGTTCCGTACCCGTAGCCAGCGACCCATGACAGAACGAGCAACTGGAAGAGAAGTCCCCTTTACCGCGTTCCGCGGCCGCCTTGTCGATACTAGCTGCCGCGGGAGCAGCCGGCACTTGCGCGGGTGAGGATCTTATGAAGGCCACGCTCATACATAGCGCAAGAGATGCAAAGAGTAGCTTACGGGGGAGAATGAGTTCTGACTGCCTCTTCATGAACTAACCTCGGAGTAACTTCGCTCCGCTCCGGACTTATAGTAGAGTCGCCCACTGCCGAGATAGCACTCTCCCTGGAGATAGATTGCGGGCGGGAAGTAAGATAACACCAGGTTCACCGAAGTTCCCTTATGAACTAATTCCACACATAAGTTGGTGCGACACTATACCGGCCGTTCGTGGGCTGTCAAGAATTTTAAGCCCTGCTTGAGCGTTGAGCTTCGCGGTTTCCACTCATGAAAAAACACTGCGAAGGACAGGCTCGCGGTCTCCAATTGTCACTGCTATCGTCTTTGACAGACGGCCGGGAATCGGTGTAGTGTCATGGCGCTGGCAGCTTGTTGCTATCAGATAGTTCATAAGGGAACCTACTTAGCCCAACGCAAATGGAAGGGTGATTCGCCATGAGCGTGAAGTGCGCCCGCAACCATGGCTGACTTCAACCTCGGAGAACGCAATGAAGATCCAATTTTATTTGTTTACCATATTCCTCGGAATCATTCTGGCCGTCCATCTGGCGATGAATGGAAAAGTGGGCAGCGCATTGGGCAACCCTCGCGTGGGAAACGCCGTGTTCTGGTGTATCGGCGCCGCGACCGCGGTTCTCATCGGGCTCACCGGTTGGCGCGCGGGTGTGTTGAGCGGCTTTAAAGATGTCCATCCCTTGCTGCTGACAGCGGGTGCATTGGGTGCTTGCCTGGTCTTCGCGATCGCCTGGCTATTACCCCAGGTAGGTGCGCGAGCCATGTTCATCACGTTGATTGCAGGCCAGGTGCTCGGGGGCATGATCCTTTCTCACTTCGGCTGGTTCGGTTCCCCCGTGCAACGGATCACCATTCCTAACCTGGTCGGCGCGGCGATCATGATTGGCGGTGTTGTCCTGGCCACTCACGTTACAGCGGATGCCTAGCAGGCTGCGGAAAAACTCACTGCACGAAGGGCACGGCTTCGGCCGTGCCGTAGAGTATGCGATCGGAGAGGGCTTCAGCCCCTGAGGTACGCTTTTTCAATGATTCGCGGCGATTTTCTTTGTGACCACCAGTACCTCCGCGGCTGCGAAAGATGGGCGATTTCGTCTGCATCTCCCAAAAGACGTACCTCAGGGGCTAAAGCCCTCATAGATGTAGCTTTGCACGGCACGGCTGAAGCCGTGCCCTTCGTGCAGTGAGTTTTTCCGCAGCCTGCTAGAGACTTGCATGACAGGGGAGCTTGGCTCGTGAAGAAGGTAAAGCTGGGAAGGTCCAATATCGAAGTGAGTGCGCTGGCCATGGGCAGCGACTTGATTGGCAGCAGAATCGATCGGGAGACCTCGTTCCACCTATTCGATTTCTTCAGCGAAAACGGTGGCACGCTGATTGACACCGCGAATATGTATGCATGCTGGCTGCCCGGCTGCAAAGGCGGCGAGAGCGAGACCACGATCGGCCTATGGATGAAGGAGCGGGGCAACCGGGAGCAAATGGTTGTTTCCTCTAAGCTGGGTTTCGACTTTCCCGGATGCGAGGGCGGATTGCGCGCGGCCGAGATCGAGCGCGAATGCGAGAGGAGCCTGAAAAGGCTGCAAACGGATAGGATCGACCTTTACTACGCGCATCGCGACGATCGCGACACACCGCTTGAAGAAACCATGGAAGCCTTCGATCGTTTGATCAAAGCCGGCAAGGTGCGGGCCGCCGGCGCCAGCAATCTTGCCCTGTGGCGCATCGCGGAAGCGAACACGGTCAGCAGGGTCCATCAGTGGAGCGGCTATTCGGTAGTGGAGCAGAGATATACATACTTGCGTCCTCGCCACGGCGCCGATTTCGGACCGCAGATCTTCATCAGCGAAGATTTGAAGGACTATGCGCGGGCTCATGGGATTGCGCTGATTGGCTATTCCATTCTGCTGCAAGGCGCGTACACGCGCTCTGACCGCGAGGTGCCCCCCCAGTTCGCCGGTCCCGACTCCGATGAGCGGTTGAGTGTATTGCGCGCCGTAGCGAAAGAAGCGGGGTGCAGCCCTTCGCAGGCCATCATCGCCTGGATGCGCCAGAGCGACCCTGCGATCCTCCCCATTATCGCCGGCAGCAAAATCGAGCAGTTGCAGGAGAATATCGCGGCCCTCGATATCACCCTCAGCAGCGAGCAGGTGAGCCGCCTGGATGCTGCTGGCAATCCCGGCGTCAAGCAGGGATGGATACAGCCAACCTGAATCGCCTGAGCCCCTTAAGTCGTAGCTCACCGCAAAGCCGTGCGCAGCCTGCGGCAACATGACACAATAGATAGGTAGTGGTTTAAGTGCGGGAGGTGCCGCGCTATGAATACCTTGAAAACTGCCTTTTTGCTGACTGCGCTCACCCTATTTCTCATCTTCATCGGCGCCTACTTCGGCGGCCGCAACGGAATGATCTTGGCATTCATAGTCGCTGCCGGGATGAACTTCTTCAGCTACTTCTATTCCGACAAGCTGGCGCTATCGATGTATCGCGCCCAGCCGGTCACGCGCGAGCAACTGCCGCGGGTCTACCAAATTGTGGAACGCATCTTGCCGCGCATGGCGTTGCCGATGCCGAAGATCTATGTCATCCCCAGCGATTCGCCCAACGCATTCGCTACCGGACGCAACCCCCATCATGCAGCCGTCGCGGTCACCCAGGGTATTCTCAATCTGCTCAATGACGAAGAACTGGAGGGCGTGCTCGCTCACGAGTTGGGGCATGTGAGGAATCGCGACATCCTCACCAGTTCCATCGCAGCTACGCTCGCCGGAGCGATCACCCTGCTCGCGCAAACCGCCCGTTTCGCCAGCATTTTCGGCGGTGGCGGCAGCCGGGACGGCCGCCGAGGTATGGACGGCGGTGGTATTTTCATGCTCATTCTCGCCCCCATTGCTGCGACGCTTATCCAGCTTGCCGTGTCCCGGTCCAGGGAATACGAGGCCGATGCTACCGGCGCGCATGTCACGGGAAACCCTTACGCCCTGGCCAGCGCTTTACAAAAGCTCGATGCCTATTCCAAGCAGCTGCCGATGCAGGCTTCTGCCTCGACTGCGCACTTGTTTATCGTCGCCCCCTTTATCAGTGGCGCAAGCTTCGCTAATCTCTTTTCTACTCACCCGCCGATGGCCCGTCGTATAGAGCGGCTTACCGGCCGGGCTCCCATGTAGGCCAACGTGCGAACCTCCTTCCATTCTCTGATCTACCTGGCGCTTGGCCTTTGGCTGGGCGCGCTGGTTTTCTTTGGCACCGTTCTGGCGCCCATCGCGTTCAGCCAACTGCCGCCGCTCTTTCCCACTCCGGCTGCCGGCATTCACGCCGCCGGGTTGATCGTTGGCGGTTCTTTGGTGCGTCTCCACTGGATGGGGCTCGTCTGCGGATTGATCTTTCTGGTGGTCTCGGTTTTGGCCAGAGCTCATTACCGGACGATTATTCCGCAGGGAGTCCTGGTGCTGGCGATGATGCTGCTCACGGCGTATTCGCAGTTTTCCATCATCCCTCGCATGGATACGGCTCGTGAGTCCGTAGGCGGTAATGTGGATGCGGTTGCCGCCAATAATCCCGGCCGCCAGATCTTCGATCGTCTCCACCAGCGATCAGTTCACGTGGAAAGTCTGGTCCTGTTGTGCGGAGTAGCCGCGTTGTTTGCCACCACGCATTGTTCGCGGGAAATCTAGGCTGAACGTCTCCTAACCGGCGCCCATTTCTCTCCAGGCGATATACTTAACTTTTGCGCCGCAAGGCCTCACACAACAAAAATCCCTGGCGCGTAAGCGCCGTTTGCCTGGACGGCGAGTCCCATGAAAACTGGCATTATCGGTCTGCCTCAAGTAGGTAAGACATCCCTGTTCAAAATCCTTACCCGGTCGAAGGTGGAAACTCCGGCCTACTCCAATCCGCGCGAGGCGCACCTCGGTGTGGCCAAGGTTCCGGATGAGCGGCTGGACAAGCTTTCCGCGCTCTACAAACCCAAGAAAGTTGTCTACGCCACGGTGGAGTACGCTGACGTGGCCGCTGTCGGGCAGGAAGCGCTCAAGGAGAGCGCCTTCCTGACTCACCTGCGCGACAACGATGCGTTGATCCACGTCTTGTGCGCCTTTGAAGACGACTCCATTCCCCGCGTCGGAGGCATTGACCCTCTGCGTGATATCAAGAATGTCGACTTCGATCTCATCTTTTCCGATCTCACCCAGGTGGAGAAGCGCCTGGAGCGCCTGGAAAAAGATCTGAAGAAGATGCGTACGCCCGACCTCGAAAAAGAGCACGCTCTTCTCTTGCGCTGCAAGCAGCAACTGGAGCAGGAGAAGCCCTTACGCGAGATGGAAATGTCGCCGGAGGAGAAGAAGCTGATTCGCGGCTTCATGTTCCTCTCCCAGAAACCAATGCTCTTTGTGCTGAATATCGCGGAGAGCACGACCTTGGGCGCCGATCTTGAATCTGCCGTATCGCGATACAAGCTGGAAGAGGTAGCCTCACGGCCCAACGCGGGAGCAACCGCCATTTGCGGTAAAGTCGAGGCCGAGTTGGCGGAGATGAGCGACGAGGAAGCGGCCGAATTCCTTTCCTCCTATGGCTTGGTAGAGAGCGGCTTGCGCCGTCTCATCCGCAAGAGCTATGAGCTGCTCGGCCTGGTCTCCTTCTTCACCGTAGGCGAGGATGAATGCCGTGCCTGGACCATCCCTGTCCATTCCCGCGCCCAGGAGGCGGCCGGGGCCATCCATTCCGATCTCGAAAAGCATTTCATCCGAGCTGAAACCATACACTGGGATACGCTGCTCGCGGCCGGTTCGGAAGCCGCCGCACGATCCCAGGGCACATTACGGCTGGAAGGTAAGGACTACCGGGTCGAGGATGGGGATGTCATGCATATCCGCCACAGCGGCTAGAGCATTTTCTGAGTGGTCCGGACTCTATCGGGGACAAGTCACTATGGTCTGAAGCGCAGTGGAGGGACCTGCAGTTTCTTTCCCCGTTCTCACAGCCTCCTGTTCTCCTCCAGAGGAGCATCCCCTCGCGGCTCTCGGAAAAAATGAGTTTCCTGTAGCCTTTTTGGCACCGTACCCTTCAAAAGCAAGCATGTCCAATTTCTCACTCTCGCTGGTACTAGGCTTGGTCGCGGCGCTCGCTGACGTCTTAGGGGCTTTGATCCTGGTACGTACTCATTGGGAGAAACGCTACCTTCGCTACTTCGTTGCCCTGGGCGCAGGCTTCATGCTCGCGGCCGTCCTGCTGGAGATGATTCCGGAGAGCTTTCGTCTTTCTTTCCGTTGGACCCCGCTGCTGGTCCTAGGGGGCTACTGCCTCATCCATCTGCTGGAACACACCATCACGCCCCACTTTCACTTTGGGGAAGAGACGCATCATGGCGAATTTCTCTCCACCCACACCAGTAACTCGGTGGTGGCCGGCCTTGCGGCCCACTCTCTCTTCGACGGCGTAGCCATTGCCTCCGGCTTTGTGCTCTCCTCCTGGTTGGGCTGGATCATCTTCGTAGCCATCCTGTTGCATAAACTGCCGGAAGGCTTCACCGTGGCTTCGGTCATGCTGGCCAGCGGCCACAGCCGTGTCGCAGCGCTCAACTCGGCCGTGATCGTTGCCTCGGCCACTCTGGCCGGGGTGTTGGTGATCAATTTTTTCCCCGGTTGGGTGCGCGCCGGTCTACCTGTGGCCGCGGGCGTGGCCATCTACGTCTCTGCAACTGACTTGGTGCCCGAGGTCAACCGGGAGCCCGGAATCCGCATGGCGTTGGTCTTCTTTGGCGGGGTCGTTGGTTTCCTGGTTTGCAAGCTCGTTGCCGACGGCATTTTCCACTAAAAAAGCAACGGGGATGGCCGCAAGCCATCCCCGTCGGCAAGGAAACGCAGGCGAACTACGCTGCCAGTCTGTCCCGCAGCGCCTTTACCCGATCATGTGCCGTCTCGATGTGCCTCTGCTGCCGCAGCAGGATCTCCCGCAGCGGCAGGGGAAAGTCCTCGCTGGCCAGCGCTTCCTCATAGACTTTCTTGGTCTCGTCCTCACCCTTCTCGGCGGTGGCCAGCAGGGCGTGGTCCCCGCCTCCCAGCCGGGCCTTCAGCTCGCCCCACACGCGATGCACTTTACCGGCGGTTGAGCTCGACACCTTCACGTCCTTGACCCCGAAGTGATGCAGTTCATTCTCGAGTTCTGCTGCGAACCCGGCCCGTACCAGCGTTTCTTCGCGGAACAGCTTGCGCGCTTCGGGGTCTTTCAGGTTCTTTTCGAGCTCAATAAACCCCTGGTGCCCATCGCGTAGGGTCTCGATCAGTTCGCGCAGGTTCTTTTCCGTCTTTTCCAGATTTTCTGACATGTACTTTTGCCCTCTGCTCTTTCAGATGTCCGGATTGTAGAAGGGTTGTGCCATGGGCTGGGTAGAACAGAAGCCCGACCTTGTATAGTGTGGTGGTTGCAAGGCATTTTCACTTCTGGTGTATATAGAGCGACGAATCCCATCGCGGCTTTTCCTCAAGAAAAGCCGCACTTCGCTAGACTCGACAGTGCACCGTAGAAGTGAGAATGCTCTAGTGGGAAAGGGACAGCAGGGCTCAAATGAAGATCATCGTCTTCGGCGCCACGGGGGGTACCGGCAAGCTCATTGTTTCGCAGGCGCTGGCTAAGGGCCATTCGGTCACAGCCTTTGTTCGCAATCCTGAAGGGCTGATGCAAGATCCGCATCTCCGTGTGGTTCAAGGCGACGTCTTCGATTTCGCTACCGTAGTGAACGCCGTCCGCGGCCACCGCGCAGTGCTCTCCGCGCTGGGCGCGCGCACGCGGAAAAAGACAGATGTGCTCTCCCAGGCCATCCCCAACATCCTTGAAGGTATGCGCCAGGAGTACGTGACCCGGCTCATCGTGCTGGGCGCCTCGGGGGTCCACAAGGATCACGGCAAGTATCAGAATGCGCTTACCAACACGGCCCTCTGGGTGGCTAAGAAGACCGTGCTCAAGCACCCCTTTGTCGACCAGGCGGCGCAGGAGCGTCTGCTGGCCGCCAGCGACGTCGACTACACCATCGTGCGCGCCCCCCGGCTCCTTGACGGACCCTTCACCGGCACCTACCGCGTCCTGCCCGACGCGCTTCCCCCCGGAGCCCTCACCATCTCCCGTGCGGACGTGGCCGATTTTATGTTGCAGCAGCTCACTGATCCGCGCTTCCATCGCCAGGGCCCTTACATCGGGGCAGGCAAGGTCTAGTGTCTAGAGCAGTTTCGCAATTACTGTGGCCTGATGAAGATCGCGAGGTGTGGTCCCGGCGCGCCGGGACCACGAAAAGGCTTATAGCTCCGCTCTACACCAATTGCGAAACTGCTTTAGTGTCCCGCGGCATCGGCGGGCGGCTTCTTGTGTTTGGGTGGGCGCCGCATGACGAATGGCCAGGGAACCAGCAGCGCGGCGATGACACTAAGCACCCAAAAGGCGTTCTGATAGCTCAGCATGGACGCCTGCCGCAGCAACTGCTGGTAGGCGAACCCGGTGGCAGCGGCCTTGGCCTGGGCTGCGGTCTGTCCCGCTGCGATTAGGGCGTTCCTGGTCTGGGCAAGAAAAGTCTCGTAGCCGACGCTGCCGGGAATGAAGTTTGCCGCCAGCGACGACTGGTGGGTCTGCTGCGTGCGGACAAGAAAGGTTGTCAGGAGCGCAGTGCCCATGCTGCCGCCGAAGTTGCGGGCGAAGTTGGAGAAGCTAGAGATCTGGTTGTTCTTGTTCATCGGTACGCCCACATAATTCAGGGTGCTGATGGGGATAAAGATGAACGATAATCCCAGCACCTGAAAGACGCGCCACATCACGATGTGCCCGAAACTCACATTCAAGTCCAGCCGGGTCATGTTGTAGAGTGCCAGTGAGGTTGCCAGGAACCCGATCGAAACCATGAGCCGGGCGTCCATGATCGACACCAGCTTTCCTGCCACTGGCATCATCACCATCAACACCAGGGCGCCTGCCGAAAGCGCCATGCCGGCGCGCTCCGCCGTGTAGCCCATCAAGCCCTGCAGAAACTGCGGAATCAGCACCGTGGTGCTGAACAGCACCATGCCAAGGATGAATTGAAAGCCCACCGCCGTGCCGAAATTGCGATTCTTCAACAGCTTCAGGTCGACAATCGGATCGGGATGTCTCCATTCCCACCACACAAAGAAAGCCAGCGTGACCAGGGCCAGCACGAAGGTGAAGGTGATATTGCGGTCGCCAAACCAGTCCTTTTCCTGTCCCTTATCGAGCACGAACTCCAGGCAGCCAACCCCGACCGCCACCAGCCCGAGCCCCATTTTGTCGATCGGATTGGCTTTCGCCCTGTGCTCAACCAGGTAGGGCGGATCTTCCACCATCCGGTTGCTGAGCAAGAGGGAGATGATGCCGATGGGCAAGTTGATAAAGAAAATCCAGTGCCAATTGAAGTTGTCGGTGATCCATCCACCCAACGTCGGCCCAATGGCGGGCGCGGCCACGACCGCCATGCCATAGAGGGCGAATGCCTGTCCTCTTTGTTCCACCGGAAAGGTATCCGCCAGGATGGCTTGTTCGCTGGGAGCCAGCCCTCCGCCGCCCAACCCCTGCAGAATACGGGCCAGGATCAAGAACGGCAGAGTGGGGGCAAGGCCGCAGAGCAGCGAGCACGCGGTAAACAGGGCTACGCAGGTCATGTAGAAGCGCTTGCGTCCGAAGCGGGTGGAGAGCCAGCCGGAGATGGGCAGGACGATGGCGCTCGAAACCAGGTAGCTGGTCAGCACCCAGGTGGCTTCTTCCTGGCTGGCGCCAAGCGTCCCTGCCATATGGGGTAGGGCCACGTTGGCGATGGAAGTGTCCAGCACTTCCATAAAAGTCGCCAGCGTTACCGTAAGCGCGATCAACCAGGGATTGTGTTTGGGATGCCACCCTTCCACGGAAGAGTGGTGGACCCGCCGGGCGGGCTTCGGCTGCGGAGCTAGTGTAGCTGTGACCAACGCTTATCCAGGAACTGGGAGTCTGTTCCTAGATTGTACGAAGCTTTGGCCCGCAGTGGCACTTCCCATCCCACTAACGAGCCATCAGGTTGGAACCACCCTTGCGATTCTTGTCCCCTCGCCCACCCGTCATTTGTTGAGGAACAAGAGCAGGACCGGAGAAATTTGTTCCTCTCCCCCTCAATCCACCTGCTGCTTAGCCTTGTACCCATCCCGCGCAATGATGTCGTACTTCATCGGGTGGTGCTTTTCGTCCTGCATCTTAAGCGGCTGGCCTTCGTTGTCCACCAGCTCTACCCGGATCTTCCGATAGCTCCCGTCCTGTTTGGCGTTGGTCGGCGTGTACGTAAGCACGTACTGGTTGCGAATGGAGTCGTTAATCGAGTGAAAGATGTCCGGCATCTCGCCCTGGAAACGGGGAAAAAATGACATGCCTCCGGTCATGCGCGCAAAGGTGGACATCTGGTTATCCGCCTGCAGGTAGTCAATCTGTTTAGGACCGAACATGCCGCTCCGGGCGTTGCCGGTGATCCTGGCGAACTGTCCGGTTCCGATGCTGAAGATGGTGACGTTGGGCGTCGCCTTGATCTTGGCCAACACCTTATCCAGGTTGATCTTGCTGAAGCTGTCGTAGCCGGAAGCAATCAGCACCACATACTTGCGCCCTTCAATGCGGCTCAGCCGGTCGAGGGTGGAATAGACCGCGTCGAACATATCCGTCTCGCTAAAGCCCGGAATCGTCAACGAATTCAAGGATTCGTAGACCTGGCGCTTGTCCTGGGTAAAGTCGGTCAGGATCTGGGTCTTTAAGGTCATAGGTCACCACCGCGATGTAGTCATCCGGCTGCAATTGCTGGGCAAAGGCATATGCGGCTTCCCGCATGTCGTGAACGAAATACCAGTTGGTCGAAGCGAACTCGCACAACAGCACCGCCGTGATGGGCGCCTTGGTGCGTTGAAAGTTGACAATCTTTTGCGGTACGCCATCTTCATAGACGCGGAAGTTGGTCGGCTGCAGGTTAGGCACGAACTCATGCGTTTTCTGCAGGATGACGCCTACATCGAGGGTCACTTCGGGCACATCCACGCGCAGCGAGAAGTTCTGCAGGCCTTGGGGATTCTTCACCTTGGGCTCGGGCGGCGGCGGAGGCACGTCCGGTTTCTCGGCCTTCTTGGGGATGGCGATCGCGCCATTGTCGCCTGCCGGACCACCGGAATCGGGCGCCGACTGGTCCGGTTGCTGCGGAGGATTCGCCGGCGGCGTGCTCGGCTGTCTGTTGGCCCTGAGCCGGAAGAAACCCTGGGGTAAGCAGGAGCACCAGCAGGGCAGGGAAGAGCTTCTGACCCAATTTGCGACGGTAACCGGGTAAGGTGGCGGAACAATCGTACTTCATCGGAAATACCTCGTTAGCTGCAAAAAATAAGAGGGTTGGCGCTATATGCTCAAGTGGCCAGTAACGTCTAATCTGTAGACGTGTCTACAAGCCGTATATCAACCCGCTTTTCAATTTTGACCGCAGTTTTTGTCTTTGCGGGCAGCCTGGTCGCCCAGGTTGGCCCGGCTACTCCGCCTTCGTCTGCCACCGCGGGCGTCTTTCCCCTCTCGGAGGTGCACCGCGGCCTCCACGGCTTGGCATATACCGTCTTTGAAGGCACCCAACCGGAAGCCATGGACGTGGAGATACTCGGGGTGCTCAAAAATGTCCTCGGCCCCGGCCAGGATATGATCCTGGCGCGTCTTAAGGGCTCCAAACCAGAGTACACCGGAGTGGTCGCCGGCATGAGCGGCAGCCCCGTCTACATAGACGGCAAGCTGCTGGGCGCGTTGTCATACAGGATAGGTCAATTCAGCAAGGAACCCATCGCCGGCATCACCCCCATCGCCGAGATGCTCGCGGTCAACGGCACGACTGAGCCCGCCACATGGATGCATACCACCAGCCAGTTGAATGCGGCTGACACCCACAGCTCAGCCACAGCCACCGCCGACGCGACTGATATCCATCCCATAGAAACCCCGCTTGTCCTCTCCGGCTTTAGCCCGGACGCAGTGAAGTTCTTTCAGGATCACGTCTCGATCATGGGTGCTATGCCGGTCGCCGGCCTGGGTGGCAGCTCCCCCGAAAGCTCAGTGGACGGCACACACTCTGACGCTGGGCCTCCGCTGCTCCCAGGGTCTGCGGTGAGCGCCCTGCTGGTTCGCGGCGATTTGGAAATCGCTGCCACCTGTACCGTGACTTATGTAGACCCGCATCAGGTACTGGCCTGCGGGCACCCAATTACCCGCTATGGCAATGTTTCTATTCCCATGACCAAGGCGGATGTAGTGGCTACTCTGGCCTCGCCGCTGAATTCCTTCAAGATCGTGAACACCACCCAGACCATCGGCGCCTTTACCGAGGATCGCTCCTCGGCGATTCGAGGCGTCCCGGGCGAGTCGGCTCGTATGATCCCGGTGGCCATCCATACCCACGGCGGCCCGCGCGACCGCACCCTTCATGTCGAGGTCATTGATAATCCCGATATCACTCCCGGCGCGCTGATGGTCTCGCTCTATGAGTCTTTGCTCGAAACCAACAGCTACAGCGAGGAGCTCACCTACAGTTTGCGGGGTACGGTTTCGATCGAGGGTTATCCACCGCTGCACGTGGATTCCTTGATCGCGCCTACCGATCAGCTGCCCTCCGCGATGCGCGCAGCGCTTACCGTGGGGCAGCGCTTCCAGGCTGTCTACGGCAATTCCGCGCGGGTGCGGAATATCCAGCGCATCGACCTGGATGTCGACTCACTTCCCGGGCGGCGCAGCATCCAGTTGGAGCGAGCGCAGGCGACGCAGCCGGCGGCCCATGCTGGCGACACTGTCATGGTGGAAGCGACGTTGCGGCCCTTCCGCGGAGACACGAAAAATCTCCGCATTCCCATCCCGCTTCCATTGACCTTGAACCCTGGGCCACTGAGGATTCTGCTCAGCGACGGAGCAACGCTCGACCGGCTGACCAGCACTACCTCGGCCACTGAAGGCCCTCTGGAATTGAGCAGCATCATCCACCAAATGAACTCGGCGCACGATGACGACAAACTGTACGTCACCCTCTTGCTGCCCAATGCACAAGCGGTGGTCGATGGGCGAACCCTGGCGTCGATTCCCATCTCCATGGCCAATGTTCTGGAGCCGTTGCGCACCAATCGCGGCATTTCTCTCAACGGCGAATCGGTGGTTCCCGTAACCTCGATTCCGGTGGACGCCATGCTCAGTGGAATGCAGGTCGTGTCCGTAGAAATCGAATAATGTAGACTGGAGCGGTTTCACAGTAACTGTGGCGTCATAAAGATCACCAGGTGTGGTTTTCTTCCCCTCACGAATTGCACCTACTGTGAAACCCCTCTACGCGGGCCCTTGTACCCAATCCTAACTGCCAAGGGCAACGCTCTTATGTCGCTGATCCAAGGATTCGCCACGCATGCAGCTGGCGCGGAACTTCTGCCCTACAAGTACGACCCCGGAGATATCAAGCTGAACGAGGTGGAAATCGCTATTTCCCATTGCGGGATATGCCGCAGCGATCTTCACCTGGTCGACAATGATTGGGGAATCAGCCAATATCCGCTGATCCCGGGCCATGAAATTATCGGCAAAGTCACGGCAACTGGGGCCGCCGTACTGGGGTTAAACCTCGGCGACCGCGTGGGGGTTGGCTGGCAGGCCAACTGCTGCGGGCACTGTGAGTGGTGTCTGCAGGGCGAGGAGAATCTGTGCCCCGATCTCCAGGGCACCTGCGTTCACCGCAATGGCGGGTATGCCGACCGGGTACGCATCAACGCCCGCTTCGTGTTTCTTATACCCGAGGGGTTGGAGAGCGAGCGGGCCGCGCCTTTGCTTTGCGGTGGGATCACGGTCTACAACCCGATTCGCAGTCTTGGCGTCAATCCTTCATCGCGAGTGGGAATTGTCGGTATTGGCGGCCTGGGGCACATGGCGTTGCAGTTTGCCCGTGCTTTCGGAGCCGAGGTTACGGCGTTCTCCACCTCCCCGGCAAAGGAGCCGGATGCCCGTTCGCTGGGGGCAGACCACTTCGTGAATACGCGGGAGACCAAGACGCTCAAGAAGCTGGCCGGCCATTTCGACTTGATCCTGTCGACGGTGGAGGCAGACCAGGACTGGACTGCTTATATCGCGGCTCTGCGCCCTCACGGCACGCTTTGTTTCGTCGGCGCCCCGCCGGGCGTCCTTGGGGTAGCGGTCTATCCGTTGGTTTCCGGCAACAAGATAATTACCGGCAGTCCGAACGGAAGCCCGCGCATGATGCGGGAAATGCTGCGTGTGGCCGAGCGCCACAAGGTCCAGGCCATTACTGAGCGCTTCGCAATGTCCAAAGCCAACGACGCGGTAACGAAGGTGAAGAAAAACCGCGTGCGTTATCGCGCCGTGCTGGCCAACTAGCGACCTGCTGTTTTCCCAATCGTCAACTACTCCCCAACCAAAAGCGTCCGAATAACCTTGTCATCCCGACCGGAGCGCAGCGGAGTGGAGGGACCTGCGGTTCCACTGTCGCCGTTGGGGTTGTCCATTGGCTGCGGGTCCCACGGCGGGCAGGATGACAGGGCTGTTGTAAACAGGCCGCCTTTCCCTGCCCCTCATTTGTGGTGACAAATGCAGGCTAGTAGACTCGGTTCAGCATGATGCCTCGCGTCGTAACCGCAAGTCTATTGGCCTTGGTTGTTTATCCTCACCTCTTGTTAGCCCAGGGAACCCGCCTATGGGTGCAAACCCGCTACGAGGAGTTTGAAAAAGGTCAGCCGGAAAACGCCTCCATCGCCAGCCCAGGTTACCTGGAGGCCGGGCCCACGCTGCGGTCAGTGTTGTTAACCCCCTCGACCTATATCTGGGACGTTGCTTCCGACAAACAGGGAAACGCCTATGTAGCCACCGGCTCGCCGGCGACCGTGCTCAAGGTGTCCCCTGAGGGCGCTTCGACCAAGCTCTTTACCAGCAAGGACCTTACCGTACAAACAGTGAAGGTCGGTCCGGACGGCTCGGTGTACGCGGCCACGCTGCCGGGAGGCAAGGTCTACCGCATCAAGCCCGGCCAATCCGGTCTTGACGAGAGCACCGCCGCCGTCGTCTTCGACGCCGCGACCACGAGTAAAAATGCGGCCTCGCCCAAGCAGGCCGACCAGGCCCGGTACATTTGGGATCTTGCCTTCGACGCTCAGGGAGCTCTATACATCGCGACCGGTGGACCGGCGGCCATCTACCGCGTCGACTGTGGCCACAGATACTCCCCACGCGGAGGTGTATTTCGAAAGTGACGAGCAGCATATTCGCTGCCTCCTCGTCGAGCCCAACGGGAACCTGATTGCGGGCAGCGATGGTGGGGGACTGGTCTATCGCATCGGCAAAGACCGCAAAGGCCTGGTGATTTACGACGCGCCCAAGCGTGAAGTGACGGCGCTGGCCGAGTCCGCGGATGGCCGCTTGTACGTCGCCGCCGTGGGCGAGAAGACCAAGAGCGCATTGCCGCCGTTGCCGGTGCAGGGGGTTGCGGTGGCTACCGCCACCATCACCATCGTCACCCCCGGATCGGTGCAAGCCTCCAGCAGCAATACCCTCATTCCCGATGGCACCGAAGTAGACGAACTGAGCCCCCAGGGCGCCCCGCGCAGACTCTGGGTGTCGCGCGACGATGTTGTGTATGGCCTGCGGTCTACACCTCAGGGCCTTTTGGCAGCCACTGGCAATCGGGGCAGGATCTATCGCATTCACGAGGACGGATCCTACGTCGATCTGGCTCGCGCCGCTACCGGCCAAGCCACAGCCTTCGCCGATGCGCCCGATGGCCTTTACGTGGCCACCAGCAATACCGGCAGGTTGTATAAGCTCAGCAACCAGCCCTCGACCCATGCCACCTACCTCAGCGATGTCTTCGATTCCGGAGTGTTTTCCCAATTCGGCCGCGTGGAAGTAAATGCCAACGACAATGGCTCGACTGGGGAGTTCGAGATCTTCGCCCGCTCCGGCAACGTTGAGAATCCGGAGCGAAACTGGAGCCCGTGGCAGAAGGTAACCCCCAATGCGGGCACGGCCGGCATACCTGCGGCGCGTTTCATTCAGTGGAAGGCGGTGCTGGAACCGGGGGCTAGGGTCGGCTCCGTAGGCGTGAATTACCTGCCGGTAAACATCGCGCCGGTGGTGGATGAGATTGCGGTAGAACCGGGTGCGCGGGCGACCCAGGCTGCTCCACAGCCAGGCCAGCCGCAGCAGATCAGCATCAACCTGCCCTCAGCTCAGAATGCTCTCACCTACACGCAAGACCCGTCCACCGCTCCCCTGGCTGCGGTCCGGGACCGCTCCGCGGTGACGGCGCGCTGGTCGGCGCATGACGACAATGGCGACGACCTTATCTTCGACGTCTATGTCCGCGGGGACGGAGAGAAGAATTGGCGTCTGCTCAGGCCGCGCGTAACCGAGCGTTTCTATTCCTTCGATTCCATAAGGATTCCCGATGGCGGTTATCGCATCCGGGTGGTTGCCAGCGACGCCCCTGCGCATGTATTAGGCGATGCGTTGACGGGCGAGAAAGAGAGCGACCACTTCATCATCGATACCACTCCACCCGTGGTTACCGCACTCCAGGGCAGTCTGCAGGGTGGGGCGCTTCACGCCAGCTTCGTGGCCACGGATGCTATCTCGCCCATCACCCGCGCGGAGTACTCCCTAGACGCCGGCCGATGGCAGTTTCTGGAACCGGTGGGGAAACTCTCCGATTCGTTGACCGAGCACTACGACTTTACCGTTCCGCTTTCGGCCCTTTCGGCACGAACCCCGCCCGAAGAAGAGCCGGCGTCCGGCCCCCTGTCATCGACCCGCAGGAGCATATTCTTACCGTGCGTGTGTATGACCGGTACGAAAACGTGAGCGCAGCGAAGACCGTAGTCCACTAATCCTGATGCGCTTCGAGCTTTTTGTCGCCGTGCGTTACCTGCGGGCCAAGCGCCGCCAGGCAGTGGTGGGCATCATTACGGTCATCTCCATCGTCGGAGTGGCCGCGGGTGTGGCTTCGTTGATCGTGGCCATGGCCATCACCAACGGCATGCGCCGGGACCTGCAAGACAGGCTGTTGGGCTCGACCGCTCATGTGCAGTTGATGCGCGTTGCCAGCGATGGAATCCGCGATTGGCGCCCGCTGACCGCGCGTCTGGAGCAACTGCCCCACGTGAAGGCGGCCTCGCCTGGGCTCTACGAGCAGGTACTCATCTCGAAGGGCGCGCGCTCCGGTGGCGCACTCATCGAGGGCATCGTCCCCGCCCAGGAGCGCCGGGTCAGTGACCTGCTCTCCACCGTCACCTTGGGTAGCGTCGCTCCGCTCGAACCCAAGCCTGACGGTGCGGTCCCCACCGAGGACCACGCGCCGCCCCCGATCGTGATCGGTCGCGACCTTGCAGACACGATCGATGCCAGGGTGGGAAGCGCGGTCCAGGTCACCAGCCCACAAGGGGCGCTTACCCCATTCGGCCTGCTACCCAAATATCAATATTTCCGGGTGGTTGGCATCTTCCATTCCGGCTTTTATCAGTACGACGCGGCATGGGCGTTTACCAGCCTGGCGGATGCCCAGCGCCTCTTTGGCGAGCCGGACGTGGTGTCGGTGATCTCGTTTAAAGTGGATGACCTTGATCACGCAGACCAGATCGGACGTGCTATCGAGCAGGCTGCCGGGCCAGGGTTCCTGACCACCAATTGGATGGAACAGAATCGCGAACTCTTCCGCGCGCTCCTGCTGGAGAGGATCGTGACGTTCATCGTCATTGGCCTGATTGTCTGCGTCGCCGCGCTGAACATACTCACCGCGCTGACCATGATGGTGATGGAGAAAACCCGGGACATCGCGGTCATGATGTCGTTTGGAGTGCAGCCGCGCCAGGTGAGGATGATCTTTCTGCTGCAGGGGCTGCTGATCGGGTTCACCGGCACCATCCTGGGCCTGATCGGCGGTTACGGGCTCTCCTGGCTGGGCGGCCACTACCGCTTCAGTCTCTCCGCCGCGGTATACTCCATCGACTATCTGCCGTTCGCTGCGCGCTGGACGAGACGGGGTGGTTGTGGCCGGAGTGGCGATGGCCGTGTCGCTGCTGGCCACGCTCTACCCCTCCGGTTCCGCTGCCAGGATCTTACCCGCCGAGGCCCTCCGTTACGAATGATCAATGGCTGCCTCGGAATCGAAATCGGCGTCTGTAGCATCAAACGAACGTAATGTACTGGGCCCGTGAGACTACTACAGCCGAGCAATTCAAGTCGTTTCCCATCCGCAGAGGTTTGGCACGGAGGCCAAAACAGACACAGGCGCTGATGCTTCATGAAGCAACCCATTCATAAACCCTCTTCCGTAGAGGGGTGCATTAGTGATAAATGAAGATAGGTCACGATTGACTACTGACCGCAGAGGCAGAGAATGGAATTGGCCGCAGCAGCAGACGAAGCCTCCGCAGGCCGCCTGATGACGCGCGGCCACGACGAGGTTCTGGTCGAGGTCTGCAATCTGCGCAAAGAGTATGCCACCGGTCGGGGTCGGCTGGTTCTTTTCGAGGGCATCAACTTTCAGGTGAAACGGCAGCAGATGCTGGCTATTGTGGGCCAGTCGGGCGCTGGCAAGAGCACACTGCTGCACATCCTGGGCGCGCTTGATACGTCGTCCGCGGGTGAGGTATACTTTCGGTCAACACTCTTGCGATCCTTGTCCCCCGGTGAGGCAGCGGACTTTCGCAATCGCGAGATCGGCTATGTATGGCAGTTTCACTACCTGCTGCCTGAGTTTACAGCCGCTGAAAACGTCGCGCTCCCCCTTCTTGCGCGCGGTAAGTCTAAAAAAGAGGCAATGCAAGAGGCCACACACTGGCTCGGCGAGGTGGGGCTGGCGGACCGCTCAACCCATCGCGCAGGAGAACTTTCCGGCGGTGAGCAGCAGCGTGTCTCGATAGCGCGCGCTCTGGTTACCAAGCCGAAGCTTTTGCTGGCGGATGAGCCTACAGGAGATCTGGATGACCAGACTGCGGATGCCCTGTTTGCCCTGATCGAACGCCTGCATGCAAACTATGGTCTTACCTCAATACTGGTTACCCACAACCTCCCTTTGGCTAGGCGTTGTGAGCGGGTTTTGCGGTTGGCCCATGGGCAAGTCGAAGAATTGTCTCCGCTTGCGGTTTAAGCGGTGGCGTAACCACCACGATTTCCAGAGAAATGCTGCGGTGCCAACGGTTTAACCCAAACGGGTGACTCGTTGGAAGGGCTGAACCGATATAAGATTGTTAAAAGCTTATATCCGCTCCCAGCCGAGTTGTTTTTCCGGCGCTAACGGCTCCGGGAAGATGGAACAGGAAGAAAATTGCCACTGGTTCTCCCAGGATCCGCAAGGGTCGAAAGAGTGATCCAGGGGCAGCTTTTCAAGGGGGAACATGTTCGAACGGTATACAGAAAAGGCGCGGCGCGTCATCTTCTTTGCACGGTATGAGGCCAGCCAGTTTGGTTCCCCATACATTGAGACGGAGCACTTGTTGCTCGGTCTTCTGCGTGAGGACAAAGCGCTGACTAATCGCTTTCTCCGCTCCCATGCTTCGGTTGAATCCATCCGGAAACAAATTGAAGGTCACACGACGATTCGGGAGAAGGTTTCTACTTCTGTTGATCTGCCCTTGTCGAATGAATGTAAGCGTGTGCTCGCCTACGCTGCCGAAGAGGCTGAGCGCCTGTCGCACAAGCATATTGGGACAGAACATCTATTGCTGGGCCTGCTGCGTGAGGAGAAGTGTTTCGCAGCGGAGATCTTGCACGAACGCGGCCTCCGTCTGCTCGCGATTCGTGAGGAATTGGCACGGGCTACGCAAGAGAAGGCTCCTCCTTCTCAGCGCAACCGTGAATCAAGCTTGTTAGTGGAGTTTTCCCGTGATTTGACCCAGGCGGCCATGGATAACCAGCTCGATCCGCTGGTAGGCCGCGACCAGGAACTGGAACGTGTGGTGCAGATCCTCTGCCGCCGCACCAAGAACAATCCAGTGCTCATCGGGGAGCCTGGTGTGGGCAAGACAGCTATCGTGGAAGGGTTGGCGCAGCGCATCTCTGATGGCGAAGTGCCCAGCTTCCTGGCGGATAAGCGCGTCTTGGCCCTGGATCTGTCCCTCATCGTTGCGGGAACCAAGTACCGCGGTCAGTTCGAGGAGCGGCTCAAGACCATCATGAAAGAGCTGATGGAGAACCAGAACTCGATCATCTTCATCGATGAGCTGCACACCCTGGTAGGCGCTGGATCGGCTGAAGGTTCGCTCGATGCGGCCAACATCCTCAAGCCGGCTCTTTCGCGAGGCGAGATTCAATGCATCGGCGCAACCACGCCGGCAGAATATCGCAAGTCAATTGAGAAAGATCGCTCCCTCGAGCGCCGCTTCCAGGCGGTCAAAGTGCCGCCTCCGAATGAAGAAGACGCGATCAAGATCATCATGGGCATCAAGGACCGCTATGAGAAGTTCCATGCGGTCAGCTACACCGATGATTCGATCCACTTCGCGGTTTCTCACTCCAACCGCTATATCCCGGATCGCTTCCTGCCGGACAAGGCAATTGATCTGATCGACGAGGCTGGTGCGCGCGTCAAGCTGCGCCAGACGTCGTTGCCGGAAGAGATCACCGAGGTGCAGAAGCGCATCAAGTTCATCGTCCATCGCATGGAAAATGCGATTGCCAACCATGAATTTGAGAAGGCGCGCTTCTACTCCGATGAAGAGCGCAAGGAGCGCGAGAACCTGCGCGCCCTGCGTGATAAGTATCACCTCGATGACTCAACCGCCGGCATTGTCGGCCGCGAGGATATTGAGGACGTGGTCAGCCGCTGGACCGGGGTTCCGATCACCTCAATCAAGGAAGAAGAAACTCAGAAGCTGCTCAGGGTAGAAGAAGAGCTGCACAAGCGGGTCATCTCGCAGGATAAGGCGATTTCGGCCTTGTCCCGTGCGATTCGCCGCTCTCGTGCGGGGCTCAAGTCGCCCAATCGCCCGATCGGTTCGTTCCTGTTCCTTGGTCCGACTGGTGTGGGCAAGACGGAGATGGCGCGCACCTTGGCCCAATTCCTCTTCGGCAGCGAGAAGGCTCTGATCCGCTTCGACATGTCGGAGTTCATGGAGAAGCACTCGGTCTCCAAGCTCATCGGTTCACCTCCGGGCTATGTGGGCTACGAGGAAGGTGGTCAGCTCACCGAACGGGTGAAGCGTTCGCCTTACTCTGTGGTGCTGCTGGATGAAATCGAGAAGGCGCACCCTGATGTCTTCAACATCCTCTTGCAGGTTTTTGAAGATGGTCAATTGACGGATGGCCTCGGCAACACCGTGGACTTCAAGAACTCGATCATCATCATGACCTCGAACATCGGCGCGCGGCACTTGCAGAGAAAGCAGGGGCTTGGCTTCCAGTCCGACAGAGAAGACCTGTTGATGGACAAGATGGAGGAGCTGGTCAAGAACGAGGTGAAGCGGACCTTCAATCCGGAATTCCTGAATCGATTGGACGAGGTCATTATCTTCCTCTCGCTTTCGGATGCGGATCTGATCCAGATTCTGGAGCTGTTGGTACAGCAGCTGAACGCCAATCTGATTCAGAAGGCGATCACCTTGTCGGTGACCGAAGATGCCAAGAAGTGGATTCTGGAAAAGACGTTAGTCGATCGCACCTACGGCGCGCGTCCGTTGCGCCGGGCGCTACAGCGCTACGTCGAGGATCCACTATCGGAAGCATTGATCGCCGGCGGCATTTCCGAGCGTCCTGCATTCCTCGAGGTATATCTCGACAACAATCAGCTGTTCTACCGGCCGGTGAGCGAAGTGGGAGAAGACAAGTCCACTGGCATCCTGCTCTTCAGCAACTGAGCGAAAGCGAAGCCAAAAAGGCCGGGGCGAAAGCCCCGGTTTTTTTGTGTTTTGTTCACCCAGCAGCAAACGGCTGGGTGCCCCATTCAAGCCGTCTTTTGGCTTGAGTGGATAACGGCACTCATTGCCATTAAGAGCGAAGCCCAGGGGCGCGCAGTTTACTCTCGGCCGCAATTACTCTCAGAACCCTCCATCCAAATAACCAACGCCAAGGTTTGCCAACACTCTAAACTTTGTCATCCCGAGGAGCGTAGCCGAGGGACCTGCTGTGCGCCTTTCTTCCAAACGACTCTCTGTGTACTTTAGCGTCCAAACCTGTGTCACTCCGTCTGCTCCGGAGTGGCGCGGGACGACAATGGGCAGAGGGGAGATTGGCTTGGGGGAAAAGCCGTTAGGAGCGCCAGCAGACAGAATGACATCGGGTTGCGGGTAGAGTGCGGTAGGAAGTCGTTAGGGGGAAAGGCGCACAGCAGGTCCCTCGGCTACGCTCGGAGCCTGTGACTTTTTTGGCTACTTTAGACAAGTTCTAACTCTAACTCGTTTGTTTTGAGAACTGGATTTTTCAAAAATCAATAAAGTTACAAACTCTCGGGATGACAAGTTTAGAGGGTTGGCAAACCTTGGCGTTGGTTATTTGGATGGAGGGTTCTGAGAGTGGTTGCGGCCGAAAGAGAACACCAGGTCCCTCGGCTACGCTCCCACGGCACGCCGGGGCTGGCGGGATGACGGCTGGGCGGCGGATGACTTTCGGGGTGGTGCCGTGGACCATAGTGGCGCCTCGACAGACAGGCTCGCCTTCATGCAGTGTGTAAAGAGAAAGAAGATCTCCTTGAACCATTCGCCCAAACCAACCGTGGCGCTCACCCTGGGTGATCCAGCCGGGATCGGTCCCGAGTTGATAGCCAAGCTATTGACACGCAGTGACGTGAAGGAGCGAGCCAACGTGGTCTTAGTCGGCGATACCTGGCTGTGGGAAGAAGGTCAGGCAATCGCCGGGGTTAGCATTCCCACGCGCACTGTCAACCGTTTTGAAGAGATCCGCTCGATCCCCGGCGGCGCTCCGCTGTTCCTGCCGGTAGAAAGCATTCGACCCGGAGAAGCTCCGCGCTCAACAGTGTCCAGTGCCGCCGGTGACTCGGTACTCAAAGTTCTGGGGATGTGCTTAGACGCCGCGTCCGCCGGCCTGATCGACGCCATCTGCTTCGCCCCGCTGAACAAACGTTCCATGGGAATGTCCGGCATGAAGTTCACCGACGAGCTACACTTCTTTGCCAACCATCTAAAAGTCACCTCCTACGTCTGCGAGTTCAACACCCTGGGTGACCTTTGGACCTCTCGTGTTTCCTCGCATGTGCCTCTCAAAGATGTCGTTCTCTATCTCACCAGGGAACGAATCATCGAGTCGATCAAGTTGCTCCACGCCGCCCTGCATGCGGCCGGCTTCGAGCATCCGCGGATAGCCGTCGCCGCACTGAATCCACACGCCGGAGATGGAGGCTCCTTCGGCCGTGAGGAGATCGACATCATTGCGCCCGCCGTAAGTGAGGCGAACGCGCAAGGCTACCCGGTCGCGGGGCCATTCCCCGCCGATACCATCTTTCTCAAGGCGCGCGACGGTCAATACGACGGCATTGTCACCCTGTATCACGACCAGGGGCAGATCGCCCTCAAGCTATTAGGATTCGACAAGGGAGTAACGATCCACGGCGGATTGCCAGTCCCGATCACCACCCCGGCGCACGGCACAGCCTTCGACATTGCCGGCCAGAACAAGGCCAACGTCGAGGCGACGGTGCAAGCATTTCTCATCGCCTGCCGCATGGGCACGCACTAAGAGTTTGTGACTTTATTGGTTGCACACAAAAGCCGACGCTGAAAACAAAAAGGTTAGGTGCTGCCAAACAGCGTAAAAATCAATAAAGTCACAACCTCTAAGGGGAAGCTAGCCGACAACCTGCAACCCAGCTTTCCGGAGTCCATCGATCAAGTGCTCCACCAGTTGTGGTTCCCACCACTTCGCGAGTTCCTCGTGCGCTGCCGCGGCGAAGTCCGGCCTCAGTGCAAGCAGCCCCTGCAGGGCTCGCTCGGCCCCTTCCTGTTCCCCCACTTGTCCGTAGACTGCCGCAAGGGCGACTTTTGTGCGCCAAAAACCAGGCATGTCGATTTTGGGAGCGATGTCCAGCGCCGTACCGTAGTCGCCTTTGCGGTACGCATTGAAGAAGGGAGCGAACCAGTACCATCCCGGATGATGGGGATTCAGGCTCCTGGCCCGCTCTGTTAAGGCGCAGCCACGCTCCCAATGGCCGCTGTAGGCCATCAAGAACCCCAGGTAAGCCATGGTGAATCCGTCCATGGGATTCAACGCGATGGCACGTTCCGCCGTGGTGTGGAAGGCTTGCACCTCCCGACGGAAGAACAGGGTAGCGGCGAGGGCGTGCTGAGCGAGGTGACTGGACGGCGCAGCCTCTACAGCATGCCGCGCAGCCGCGAATGCACGTCCCAGCGGATCAGGCCGAAGATTGAAGTCGTGCGTGTATTCCTCTTTATAGAGCATGGACAGCATAGCCCAGCAATCGGGGTAACCAGGCGCCTGTTGAACGGCCCGCTCCAGGGCCAGCCTCGAAGCGGCGTGCTCTTTGGCATTCACCCGCTGGAAGTGCGCAAAGCTCCGCAGCACGGCTTCATACGGGCTCAATTCTTCGGGGTCTCGAAGACGCGTTGCTTCGCTCATGCTGTGCGGCAGAACGCCTTGGGTATCCGCGACGGTGGAGACGATCCGAGGAACGACTTCGTCCAACAGCTCGAAGACTGCTTTGCGGCGAAGGGCGCGGTCGTAATGCTCCGCCCATAGTTCGGCGCCGGAGCTCGCATCACCGAGTTGCACCGCGATGCGCAGCTTGGCGCCCGCTTGGCGAATGCTGCCCCCTATGATGTAACGCGCGCCGAGTTCCTTGCCCAGGGATCGGAGATCTATACCCTCATGGGTGTGTCGAGAATTGGAACCGACCGAAGTGACCCGGAGGTATGAGAATCGGCATAGGCCGGTGACGATGTCTTCCGTAAGTCCCTCCGCCAGCGGCAAGAGCTCAGCAAGGCCGCCGCTGCATTTAAAAGGCAGCACGGCTACCCTGAAACCCTGTTCCGCGTGAGAGACAATCGGCGTTGCCCACGTAGAGCCGGGCGCCGGATCAGAGGACACTCCCGCTCCCCGTAGATCGCGAAGTGCATCGCAGAGATCACGGGCAGTCTGGAAGCGCTGGCGCGTGTCCTTTTCCAGACAGCGTCGGATGATGCGGGCTAGATCAGCGGGTAAATGGGGCAGCGCTGGCGGAGTGTCGCGCAGGATCGACGACATGGTCTCGGCCGGTGAGCGCCCTTGGAAGGGCTTCCGCCCGCTCGCCATCTCGTAGAGCACGATTCCAAGAGAGAAAATGTCGGTCCTGTGATCGATTGCCTGACCGCTTATCTGTTCTGGCGACATATAGGCCGGCGTCCCCATCAAGAGGCCCACTGCGGTATGCGCGGCCGAAGTCATCGTCGCACCGGTCTCTTTCGCCAGGCCGAAGTCCAGTACCTTCACCCGGCCCTCACTCGTAACCATGATGTTGGCTGGCTTCAGGTCGCGATGCATAATACCTTTTTCGTGTGCCGCGCTGAGCGCCTCAGCCAGTACGGCACCGATCGAGATGACCCGTCCGAGAGGAAGTCCTGTTTCCGGGATGAGGTGGTGAAGCGGATGACCCTCGACCAACTCCATCGTGAGGAAGTGGACGCCCTCGGCCTCCTCAACCGAGTGCAACGTCACGATGTGTGGATGATTCAACGCTGCCACAGCGCGAGCTTCGCGTTGGAAACGCGCCAGACGCTCGCCATCGCGGGCCATTGCGTGAGGCAGGACCTTGAGAGCGACCTCGCGACCGAGTTTCATATCGGTGGCGCGATAGACTTCGCCCATGCCGCCAGCTCCGATCGAGGCGGTAACGTGGTAGTGTGAGAGGCTTCGGCCGATCAGATCGCCGGCGCTGGACACGGCAATCTTGTCCTGGTCGGGTCCCGGTACTGAACCCGCTCTGTCGACGAATTCGAGAGGCGAATGTTCGAGAAAGCTACCGGCGCGTGCATCTGTCGCCAGGAGATCCTCGACCACTCGCCTTAGCTCGACGTCGCTGCCGCATGCCTCTTCCAGGAAGGCTTGCTGCTTCGAAGGATCGAGGGCGAGCGCGGCCTCGAAGATGACGGACTCTCGTTGCGTCGCCATGGCTTTTGGTCCAATCAACGAGCGCCAACAGTATCTCGCAGGCAAGGCGATCACGACAACCGCGGACGATCTCCTCGGCACTTATCGTTGTATCGTACATAGCATGCGGGCCTTCGCGTTCATCCTCCGTTCCGCGCTTTCAGCTGCTGTGCTTGTCATGGCTGTTGCGGCTCCGCCGGCTCTTGCTGCCCCCGCACTCACTCCCGCGCCCACATTGGATCAAGTGCTCGGCTACTCATTCGTCAGCGGTCTGGTTGCCTCCGAGAAGGGCGACCGATGCGCTTGGGTGGAGAACGTGCGCGGTGTCCGCAACATCTGGTCAGCCGGCGCGGCAGACACCGAGCCGAGCCAGCTTACGCATTACACCGCAGACGACGGACAGGAGTTGACCCAGCTCACCTTTTCCGCCGACGGAACGGAGCTGCTCTACGTGCGCGGTGGCGACCACGACGAGAACTGGCCTGCCCAGGGCAATCTGGCGCCAAATCCCGATAACAGTCCCTCCGAGGCGAAAGTCACGATCTGGTCGGTTTCGCTGGCAGACTCTGCGAGCAAGCCGGTGCAGGTAGCTGAAGGAGACAGCCCCGCATTATCCTCCGCGGGAAAACTGGCGTACGTGAAGGACGGGCAAATCTGGACGACGCCGCTTCCGGGTGGAAGCAATGCCGCCGGCAAGGCCCAGCGTCTTTTCTTTGACCGCGGCAAGGATGGAACGCCACTCTGGTCCCCGGATGGAACGCGGCTCGTCTTTGTCTCCAACCGCGGCGATCACAGCTTCGTGGGCGTGTACATGACGTCGGGCCAGCCGCTGCTTTACCTCGGCCCATCCACCAACTTTGACGGAGACCCGGTCTGGTCGCCCGACGGCAGCTCGATCGCCTTCCTGCGCCAGCCAAGCCGTGGCGATGCCCCCGAAAACTTTCTGGTGCAAACACCGCATCCGTTTGCCTTCTGGATCGCTGACGCGACTACCGGAAAATGCCGCAAGGTTTGGAGCTCGCCCGACACACTAGCCGGCTCACTGCCAGACCTCGATGAGAATGAGCCGCTGTTCTGGACGGAAGACAACAAGCTCGTCTTCCTGGCAGAGACTGACAATCGGCCACACCTGTATGCCGTAGATACAGCGGGAGGCGATGCGCGCCTCCTGACGCCAGGGCACTTCATGGTGGAGAACGTGGTGTTGAGCCCCGATCGCCGCAGCCTGGTGTATAGCGCGAACACGGGAAAAACCGCAGACGATGAGGACCGGCGTCACCTCTTTCGTGTCGGGACGGACGGGCATGCTCCTGAACCGCTGACCAGCGGCGACTCGCTCGAGTGGTCGCCGGCTGCGCTGACAGAAGGCAAGGTCGCGTACATTGCGGCTGGAGCACAACAACCGGCAGTCGTGGACGTTCTCGCGCGGCCGGGAGAAAGCCATACGCTCGACACCGGGAGCACCAAGGACTATCCGTCCACCGCGCTCGTCATTCCCAAGTTAGTCAGCTTCAAGTCTCCGGACGGCCTCACCATCCAAGGCCAGCTATTTCGTCAGGCCGGCGCCGGTGCGCACCAACCTGGCGTGATCTTTGTCCATGGCGGACCGCCGCGGCAGATGCTGCTGGGCTGGCATTACATGGACTATTACAGCAACGCCTATGCTGTGAACCAGTACCTGGCCGCCCACGGTTTCACCGTGCTCTCGGTAAACTACCGGCTGGGGATCGGCTACGGTAGAGCGTTTCAGCATCCTGAGCATGCCGGGCCAGCCGGCGCAGCGGAGTACCAGGATGTGCTCGCCGGGGCTCGCTATCTCCAGCACGTGGAGGGCGTCGACCCGAATCGCATCGCGATCTGGGGCGGATCGTACGGCGGCTATCTCACCGGCCTCGCCCTCGCTCGGAACTCCGATGTCTTCAAGGCAGGCGTGGACTTCCACGGCATTGCGAACTGGGTTCCATTCCTGTCCAAGGCCCAGGCTCTTCCTGAACATTGGTATGAGGCAAGTGCGGAGTGGAAGCGGGCGATCGAGACCGCCTTTGCTGCGTCGCCGGATGCAGACATAGCAAAGTGGAAATCGCCCGTTCTCTTGATTCAGGGAGACGACGATCGCAATGTGCCCTTCGATCAAACGGTCGAACTGGCCCACCGTCTCGAGCAGCAGCATACGCCTTTCGAAGAGCTCGTCATTCCCAACGAGATACACGGCTTCCTCCGCTGGGCGAACTGGTTGCAGGCGGACGAGGCCACCGTCCAGTACTTATCCAGGCAGTTGGGAACATCAGGATTGCAATGAATCCCGGCGACCAAGTGCCCAGGACGCTTGCGGAATACAGGGAGTTCCTCCCTCCCGCGGCGTTGGCAGATCACTTCGTGTGCTTTTGGACTCAGGCGATCAGTGGATCGCAGGGCGTTTATGAGCATCGGGTGCTGCCCGACGCATGCATCGACATCGTTCTCGTAAACGATGAGCCTCCCGTGGTGGTCGGTCCATGGACTGTTCCCTTGCTGGCCCAGTTGCCGGCTGGAAGCAGCATCACAGGAGCGCGGCTGCATCCCGGCCGCGCATCCTGCCTGCTCGGCATGCCTGCGTCGGAATTGCTCAACCAGACAATGCCAATGGCGGCCGTCAAGGGTGCCATGCGAAACATACGGCTGGAGAAGGTGATTGAGCAGCCAAACGCCACAGCCCGGCGATCCGTCCTCGGCCAACTGCTCTTGCCCTCGTTGGAACATTCCGCCCCATTCGACCAGACTGTATTAGCCGGAATCCGGTGGCTTTCGCGCCGTCCGCACGGACGTATCGAGCAGTTGAGCCGTTGGATTGGGATAAGCGAACGTCAGCTTCATCGGCGGTTTTCGGCAGCCATCGGCTATGGTCCCAAGACGTTTCAGTCAGTGATGCGTTTCCAGCGTCTTCTTAAGACCGCGCGCGAGAAGGGCGCGGAGCAAAGCCTGGCCGATCTCGCCGCGAGTGTGGGTTACGCCGATCAAGCGCACATGACTCGTGAGGTCCATCGTCTCGCCAACCTACGGCCAACTATCCTGCTACGTTCTACTGAATCGACCCTGCAAATGTCCGATTTGTTCAAGAGCTAGTCGTCCTCTTCGGGTTATCGTTTCCTGCATGACGCGAAGAGAACTCATGACCGGGATAGCGGCTGCGTCAGCAACCTTCACCCTGCGAAGAGGAGATGCCATGCAAGCACCAGACAAAATCAGGGTTCTGTTCATCGCGGGTTTTGGGCCCATCGTCCGCGATGTAGAAGCCGGCCAGAAACTTTACGCTAAGGGTCTCCAGATTCCTTTCAAAGAGGAGAGTGGCGGCTATCTCCATACGGATGCTCTGCAAGGCGCCAGGCATTTCGCTCTTTGGCCACTCTCTCAAGCCGCGGATTCTTGTTTTGGCAACAGTGCCTGGCCGGATAATTTGCCGGCGCCTCACGCTTGGCTTGAGTTCGACGTGGATAGTGTCGAAAGAGCCACAGAGGAGCTTGAATCCATGGGGTATCGAATGCTGATTAAGAACAAGAAAGAACCTTGGGGCCAGACCGTGAGTCGATTTCTCGATGCAGACGGCCTACTGGTCGGGCTTACCTTCACTCCCTGGATGCGAGACAAAAAATGACGCGAGACAAAAAATAGCGCGCTGGATGGAGGAGTTATCTAAGGTTCAAGCACAATCTTGCCGCGGGTGTGACGCTGCTCGAGCTCTTGATACGCTTCGCGAACTTTGGCCAGTGGATATACCCTGGCGATCGGGATCTCAAGGCGGCCGGCGGCGAGTAGCCCAGCCAGTTGCGCGAGCACCTCGGCATTCGCAGCTTCGTGGTTTCCTTCCGTCTTCACGCCGTACTTGGCCGCCGCGGCGAAGTCGATGATGGTGTCGATTCGACTCTTGGCGACGCCCAACTTGAGCGCCAGTTCGACGTACCCACCCCCAAAGGTATCGATGAAGGCATCGACCTTTCCTCCACTTGCAGCGAGTATCCGTCCCTCAACACCATCACCATACGTAACAGGAATGACATCGTGTTCGGTGAGCCACTTGTGATTCGCGTCGCCGGCCAGGCCGATAACCCTGGCGCCGGCATCCTTGGCCAGCTGTACTGCGATCGAGCCTACCCCACCCGCCGCACCCGAGACGACGACCGTCTCACCCGCGCTGAGGGCGACGCTTCGCACAGCGGCGTATGCCGTGGTACCGGCCACGAACAGGGCGCCGGCCTGCTCCCACGAAACGTTTCCAGGACGCGGCACAAGGTTGTCGGCCTCGACTACCACGAGCTCGGCTTGGCTCGACCGGTTGTTGGTGAATCCAATCACCTCATCACCCACGGCTACATTCTTCACCTCTGCGCCGACCTCCTCCACGATCCCCGCCAGATCGCTGCCTTGCCCGGAAGGAAACGTTGCAGGCCAGCGTTCGGCAAACAGTCCTTTCCGGATATAGGCTTCACCCGGATTAATGCCCGCAGCCTTGATCCGGACAAGGACCGTCCCCGGCCCCGTTATCGGCCGGTCGACCTCCACAACTTTCAGGACTTCAAGCCCGCCGTATTGATCGAATCTCACTGCACGCGGCATAGCGCGTTCTCCTGTCAATTTCCTGAAGCAAAAGCAGCACGACCATTAACCTCTGTTCAACCATTCCCCAAACCTTGTCCGGGGGTGACATAGCTACGGTTGTGCAATCAGAGTCAGACGCGGCGCAGTCAAGCGGTCTCGGTAAAGACGTACTCGTGCTGCCCGTCGCGGATAACCAGCACACGCTTGCCTCCACGTTCACCGACAACAAATTCGAACCCACTATTGGTGGGATCGGTAGTGATGAATGAGATGGATCCGTCGTCATTCTTTCGCGATGCCACCGCGCTCTTCCACTCGCCGAAATCGAAGGTGGTGACTCCATCTTTGTTCAGTACCTCAAGCTCACCCAGCTCTTTACTGGAATAGCTCTTGGCCAAACCAGCGACTAACGCAGGATCGGCAGGGACTACGAGTCGTTCCCGCTCTTTGGCAAGACTTGCTTTGTAGGCTGCAGCCGAGGACGCGACATTCCCCGCGGCTTCCGGCTTACCATCAAAGACAACCTCCAGCAAACGGCGGCTGAACGGCCCTATGAGCATACCTCCCGTATCCGAGTTAGTGAGCACAACCGCCCCGATGCCCGAGTCGGGCAGGAAATAGAGGTTGGTCTTATAGCCGGCCATGCTGCCGCCGTGACTCACCACCGGCACGCCATATTTCCGGTCCACCATCAATCCCATCCCGTAGCTCGAATCTTCGCCCAGGGCAATCTGCGGGGCGCGACGCTCAAGCAGGTTTTCGCTGGAGACCAACTGCTTGCCGTCAGGTAGTTTTCCGAGCGCCAGCTCAAGTTGCACGTAGCGGATGAGATCGTCTGCGGAAGTCCACACTCCACCAGCGGGGCGCGCCGCCCGGATGGAATAATTGAAGGCCATCTTCGCAACCGCAGGTTTGCCATCCACATTGTCACCGTGTGGGCTGGCATGGTCGCCTGCCAGCGCTCGCGCATAGTCGAAAGTGGTCGATTTCATGCCCAGCGGATCAAAAATCTTGTTTTGCATCGCCAGGTCGTAAGCAGCGCCAAGCTCCATCTTTGGATACATCACGTGCGCCCCGATATATCCGGCCGCCGCCGCCATCAGGTTGCTGTATTGAAAGACCTCTCCGAATTTGCTGGTTGGTTGCATGGTCCCGAGCAATGCGAGAGTGGATTCCGGCGTGGCATTCTTGAACTCAAAAAGCCACTCCAAGTCTTGCCGCGGCAATCCAGTGCAGGCACAGATCAGGTTCTTGACCAGGACCTTTTTTGTGGTGTCAGGGTTGCCTAATTTAAAGCTCGGGTAGACATCGATCACCGGCTCATCCCACTTCAACTTTTTCTCGTCTACGAGTTCTGCGAGGAGCAGGGTCGTCATCCCTTTGGTGTTGGACGCTGCCATGAACAGCGTATTTTTGTCTACCGGCTCGGGTTTGCCCAGCTCGCGGAGACCAAACCCGCCCTCATAAACGACCTTGCCTCGGTCGACGAGGGCCATGGAAACTCCGGGAATACCCAGTTCCTGCATGGAGGTTTCGACGAACTGCTTCAGTTGCTCAATATGCGCCGCATCCAGCGGTTGCGCGGTTCGACCTGCAAATGATTCGCGCTTGTAGCCCTTGGGGCGCAAGCTCCCGAAGATAAGCCCTATCGGGGCGCTGCGCTTCTCAACAGTTGGGTCGGTTCCGTCCAGAATGACCACAGTCCAGGTGCTGCCGGCGCGTTGGGCAAGAGCCTCGACGACGGCGCGCTCGTTGGGAGAGGTCTCATAGTCGAATACCTGCCGCTCATCCCAGCCTTCGCGCGCGGGACGTGGCGTAACCAGCTTCAGGGGCCGATTAGCTGCGGGCTTGTAGGCCACCCAGGCAGCGGCGACCGCCGATTTAGCATCCGTTGCCACGGAGTCGAAGATGGCGATGTGAGTGTCCGTCTCGGGAGGATTGAGTATGACCAAGTCCTTACCGGTCGCCATCGACCAGCCGGCGGGGATCGTAAACGTCGCCCCACCCGGAGTCACGCGCGAGGTATCCGCTGCCACTTGCTCCGGGGCCGGAGTTGCCTCTGCTGACTGTGGTGAAGTAGCACTGGCGGATTGAGAGATCGCCCGCGACGCACCTGCGGTGAACGCCAAGAGCACTACCAGAGTGATCCAAGGCATAGAGAGGTAAGCCGCAACCTTGTTTTTCATGCAGAGAGCCCTACCAGAGGCATAGGTCGTGAACAAGCCCGGAAGCGATGCGATACGAATTGTATCCCAGGCCCCAAAGCGAGCACTCCGTGGCGGGGTGCTCGCTGCAGCGGAGGTGTCCTTCATTCGCCAGACCCAAATCTGGTAAATCCGGAGGGGCGCAAGCGCTCCGCGCACCAATTCAACGTAAATTGCGCCCAACAATGCTGGCCACGTAGCGAAGCAGACCGTGTCCGTTCACCCTTACGAAAAATTGAGGAACTATTCTATATAGTGTTATCCCACGATGCTTGGCGGAAGCATAGTCCAGCAGCCTGATGGCAAGTGACGGCGTTTCTTCTTTTTCCGGGCCCCGAGGAGCCACATTTCGCTATGTCGCTTTCTGAAGACAGCTCCATGCGGATGCGGGCGGAAGACATTCTTCTCGATAGCGAGGAGCGAGTCCGCCTGATACTCGATTCCGCTTCGGAAGCGATCTGTGGCTGCGACTCAGAAGGCACTTGTCTTTTCTCAAATCCTTCAGCGGCGCGCATTCTGGGATACGACGATCCCGCCGAATTAATCGGGAAAAACATGCACGCGCTGGAACACCATACCCGAAAAGACGGCACCCCATATCCAATTGAAGAATGTCCCATCTATATTGGTTTCCAAAAAAACGTGAACGTCCACGGGGACGATGAGGTTTATTGGAGAAAGGATGGCACGAGCTTTCCCGTTGAGTTTTGGTCTCACATCATCATTCGCGAAGGTAAGACCCTAGGCGCCGTGATCACGTTTATCGATATCACGGAGCGGAAACAGGCGGAAGAGGCGCTGCGCAAAAGTGAAGAGAAGAACCGCATCCTGCTTCAGATCAACAATGCCATCATTACGAATCTCACCCAGAAGGCCCTCCTGCGTTCTATCTCCGAGGCCTTGCACCCTCTCATCTCATTTGACCGATGCGCAATTACCCTTTATCTGCCGGAGAGGGATTCTTTCCGATTCCTGGCCTTGGAGGGAGAACTGCTCTCGGACTACTTTCATCCGGGGCTGGAGTTGGGCCGCAACGAGACCTGCGGTAGTTGGGTGTTCGACCATCAGCGACCTCTCGTGCGCCGCGATCTTGAAAAAGAGCAGCAGTATCCCAATGAGCGACGTCTTGCCGCAGAAGGTATCCAGTCGATGTGCGTCGTGCCCCTGGTTCTTCAGGCAAAGTGTATCGGGCTCCTCAGCATCGTGAGCCAGCAGAGGGATCGGTATTCGGATGAGGATGCCTTTTTCTTGCAGGAAGTGGCGAACCAGGTTGCACTCGCGGTTCAGAATATGCAGTCCTACCAGGAGATTGCCAGCCTGAAGGCAAGGTTGGAGAAGGAGAACGTTTATCTCCGGGAGGAACTGCGCGCGGAACACAACTTCGAGGAGATCGTGGGTAATAGTCCAGCACTGTTGAAGGCGCTCCACGCCGTGGAGCAGGTCGCTCCCACGGATTCCACGGTGCTCATTTACGGAGAAACGGGGACGGGGAAGGAACTTGTGGCGCGCGCGATCCACAGCCGCAGCTCCCGCAATGGCCGTGCCCTGGTGAGTGTGAACTGCAGCGCCATCTCGGCTGGTTTGGTAGAGAGCGAACTGTTTGGGCACATGAAAGGGGCCTTCACTGGGGCGATCGAGCGGCGCATCGGCCGCTTCGAGCTTGCCAACGGCGGCACAATCTTCCTGGATGAAGTCGGGGAGCTTTCGCTGGAGACGCAAGTGAAGCTGCTCCGCGTCCTGCAAGAGCACGAGTTTGAGCCGGTAGGGAGCAGCCACTCTTTGCATGTGGACGTGCGTGTGATTGCCGCCACAAACCGCAATCTGGATGAAGCCGTCCGGGCGGGCCGATTCCGCTCAGATCTCTTCTACCGCCTCAACGTGTTTCCCATCGAGCTACCTCCGTTGCGAGAACGCCGCTCCGACGTTCCCCAACTCGTGGCTTTCTGCCTGTCCCAGTTCTCCAAGCGGTTGGGAAAGAAGATCGACGGCGTTTCACGGGAATCGATGGAAAATCTGGTGAATTATCCATGGCCCGGAAATATTCGCGAGTTGCAGAACGTAATTGAGCGCGCGATTATCGTATCGGCGGACCCGACCCTCCGGCTGGATCGCGATCTGATGCCGGTTGCCGCCGCTGCGAAAGGCTTGGAGGCTCTGGAGGCGGATGCTCCACAAGATCAGCCAACGGACCTCAAGTCTCCAAAGCCACTCCTCACGCTGGACCAGGTAGAACGAAACCATATCCTCGCCGCCCTTCAACATGCCGGTGGAGTGGTTGATGGTCCGAAGGGCGCGGCGAGGATCGTAAATCTTCATCCAAACACGCTTCGCCACCGGATGGCTAAGCTCGGCATCAAGGGATCTCGCCACCGCCAGCCGTAGTTCCTCCTCACCAACTCGCGCATGATCACCGAATGCGGTGGCTCCGGCTCTCAGTCCAGCCCCCCGGAGGAAACAGCCGTCTGCGTATCCTGGGATCCGCAGCGCGGACGGATGACCGCAAACCTTCCCAACATACTGATTATAAAGGGATATTAGCTCGGGCGGCCTCGGGTGGGTCTCGGGAGATCGCTTCAGGCCTGGTCTGATCTCGTGATGGCATGCCGATTGCTTTACTGAGTCCAGAGGCGATGAGGTGAACCGCGATGCTGAGGATCACGGTTGTCGAATCATCAAACATTGCGGCAACTCTTCGGGTAGAAGGCCGGATAACGGGGCCCTGGGTCGAAGAGCTTCGCACTGCATGCAAGTTGCACACTTTCCCCGATGATGTTCAGTTATCCCTCGAGCTGGCGGACATCTCATTCGCCGACGCCGCGGGGATCGCTCTCCTCAGAGAACTGCGGAACCGCGGCGTCGGTCTTATCCGTACTACGCCGTTTGTGGCCGAACAGCTCAAAGATGGGACTTCAGATCCCGAATTCTAGGGCCACAGACGAGTACATGCCGAATCCGGAAAGGGCTCTCCCTCTCTGAACTTCGGCCCATCGCAGACCGGAAGAGGTTTTCAATGTTGGAGCAAGCTGTGTGTAGGGAACGGTTATTGCTGTCCAGGCCTTTGCGGAGTGTTCGAAGAGATATTCCAATTCGGGAGCCGCAATCCGGCGTAAGCAGAATGGTCGCCCGCATTTGCCACGATCTTCGTCTTCCTTTGACCGCCATCCTGGCGAATGCAGAATTTCTCACCCAGTCAGATATCAGCGAGACGGAAAGGAACGAGTTTTACCAGGAAATCCGCTGCTCCATAGAGCGGATGAATGAACTGGTCACTTCATTGTTTGAGTGCTCCAAGGATCGTGACGCTTTTCGCCCCGCCGTCCGAAACATCGTTGAAACAGTCGAGCGCGCCATCCGCATGACAAGAGTGAGGCAGGAGTTCCGGCGCATTACCATCCAACATCATCATCAGGGCTTGGCCGTGGGCTGGTTTGATTCCAACCGTCTCGAGCGGGCGGTTGCCAACCTCGTCCTGAATGCTTGTGAGGCGGTATCTCCAGACACGGGACTGGTCGTCATAACCACAATGGGAGACCACACCTGCTTGCAAATTGGCGTCTGGGATAACGGCCCCGGTATCCCACCGGAGATACAGGATTCCGTTTTTCAACCATTCGTGAGCTATGGAAAGGCCGAAGGCAGCGGACTGGGCCTCGCGATTGTGAAGAAGATTGTCGAGGATCATGGCGGGGAGATCTACGTGGAAGGGAGAAGTGGGACTGGACCTTTATTCAAGGCCACGATTCCTTTTGCCATTCCCCTTGGGGCAATCCCGCACCTATCTCAAGGTCCAATCCACCCCACGCGGATGTCAGGAAACACAGCGAGTAGTGTTCACACGCCATAATGCAGTGAAATTCGCCATTTCCGATGAGCCCTTTCGGCGCTGTGCCTGGCGTTGAAATTCGCTGCAGTGTTGCGGATTTCAACGGGGGTGTCAGCGCCAGACCAACGCCTGTTTGAGGACTCCTGGGACCGGAACAACACCATCCTGCTTAACCTGCTCTGCGCCCTCCCGAGGGGGCGACCCTGGTCGCATCACGCAAATCCTGAACGACAAACGGTACAATTTGTTCGAAGCAGTTCTGGCAGCGGGCTTCCGCGGCATCATGCCTCAAACCACTTCTGCTCCGGGGGTCGACTTCGTTGTTCGAACACTGCGGTTGGCTTCTGCATGACTAGTGAAGAACTTATCTTTGTCACCGGCGCGACCGGCTTTCTCGGCATGCGGCTGGTGCAAGAGCTCCTGGAACGGCACCCGCACGCCGTGCTGGCGCTGCTGATCCGTGACAGAGCCGGCCAATCGGGTGAGCAACGCGCCGATGCGATTGTTTCCCGAGCCGACCGCTCACGTGTCCAGGTCTATTCCGGAGATGTCGGCCGGCCCAACTGCGGGATGGACGCTGCTGCCTGGAGCCGGCTTTCCGCGGAGACGACGCGCGTGATTCACTGCGCCGCGACCGTGCGCTTCGATCATTCGCTGGACGACGCACGCCGCATCAACGTCGAGGGCACGCGCCGCGTGTTGGATTTCGCAGCCGGCGCACGGCAACTGCGCAGCCTGGCCTACGTCGGTACCGCTTACGTGGCCGGCGAGCGCGCGGACCTGGTGCGTGAGAACGAGCTTGTGGTAGGCCAGAGCTACCGTAACACCTACGAACAGACCAAAGCGGAGGCTGAGGCACTGGTCCAGTCGCGCCTCGGCTCCCTCCCGGGCGTGATTCTCCGTCCCAGCATCATCGTGGGTGATTCCCGTACCGGCGTGACCTCGAGCTTCAAGATGTTGTATTGGCCGCTCAAGATCTACGCGCGGCGCCTGTGGCGCACCGTGCCTGGCTATCCCGATGCCGTGCTGGACATTGTGCCAGTCGATTTTGTCGCCACCTCAGTTGCACAGCTTCTCTTCGAGGAGGCCGCCCTGGGCAGCACCGTCCACCTCTGCGCCGGGCCACGCGGCAGCGCGACCATTCAGCAGGTCGCCAGGCGCGCAGCGGACTACTTCCACGTGCCCGAGCCGCGTTATGTCGACCCGAAATTCTTCTTCGCCGCGCTGCGCCCGCTGCTGTTTCTATCTTTATGGGGACGCAAGCGCCGCGTGCTGCGCGACGGCCGTGCTTACCGCGACTACTTCACCATGCGCATGCAGTTCGATACCCGCAATGCCGACCGGCTGCTGCAGGCAGCCGGAGTATGCCCGCCACCGGTGCTGGACTATCTGGACCGCCTCTTCCAGTATTGTGTCGCCAGCGACTGGGGACGCAAGCCTGCCGCAGCCCAATGAACATTTTCAAGCAGCTGCAACTCTCCCGTGACAGCAACGTCACGGTGGCCAATTTCCTGGACGAGTTGGTTCGACGCAAAGGAGATTGCGAAGTCGCAGTCGGGGAGGACGGCCATTATCGTCTCGCCGATCTGCATGCCGACGTATGCTCCATGGATGCCTTTCTCCGCCATTCGATCGCACTGCGTCCAGGCCAACTGGTCGGCATCTATCGCACCAATAACCAGCAATGTTTTCATTGGTTCCTGGCTATCATCCGCGCCGGAGGCGTCGCCGTTCCACTGAATCCGCTTCTCTCGCTCACCGAAGTGCGCCGCATTCTGGCCGATAGCGGCACGGAAATACTGGTGACCGACAGAGCAGTCTTTGAACGCAACATCGCAGACCGCCAGGCGCTGGCTGTGCGCACCTGGATACAAGCGGACGACGAGACAGAGACTCTCGATGGATTTATACGCGCCGGCAACACCAAGACGTCTTTTCCGCCGACTGCAATAGACCCGGCCGCGACCGTGGCGATATTCCATACCTCAGGCACAAGCGGTTTTCCTAAAGGAGCTGCCCTTTCCAGCAACGCACTGCTGGGGGCGCGCGCCTCTACGGTGCTGGCCGGACTCATTCTTGGACCCAGAGACCTCGCGCTCATCGCGCTGCCTTGGTCCCACATTATGGCGGTAAGCATTGCGCTCTACGGCCTGATGGCGGGCATTCGCGGCTGCTTCCTCGATCGTTTCGACGTCGCGGGCGCGCTGGACCTGGTCGAACGCTTTGCCATCACCACCTTTGTTGGCGTGCCCGAAATGTTTATCCGTCTGGTCGACAGCAGTCCGGAACCCGCCCGTCTGAGGAGCGTCCGCGCATGGCTCTCCGCCAGCGATCATCTGCCCTCCGAAGTCCGCAAACGCCTGCGGAAGTTTGGCGCGCTCTTCCGGTTGCCGGGTGGCCGCCGCGTTCCGCCGGCACTCCTGAACGGATACGGCATGGTGGAGCTGGGCGGCCTCGCCATGATGGGTGTGGACTTGTCGCTGTTGCCCGGCAGCGGAGACCTCTATTTTCCCGTGCCTCCATTTCGCGTTCGCGTAGTCGATGAAAATGGCAAGCCAGTGCGAGCCGGGGTGACTGGCGAGTGCCAGATCCGCCGCCGCGGACTTACTCCGCACTACTGGGGAGACAAAGGAGATAGCAAGGGCTTGCTCACGCTTGATGGCTGGCTGCGCACGGGTGACTTGGCCAGCCGCAACCGCCTCGGACTCATCCGGCTGGTGGGACGCATGAAAGACGTGATCAAGTCGGGCGGTTATTCGGTTTACGTCCGCGAACTGGAAGAAGCCGTGCTCGCTCATCCAACAGTGGCCCGCGCGGTCGCTTTCGGCTTGCCCCATAAAGAGAAGAGCGAAATTCCCGTCGCAGCGGTCGAACTGCACCTGGGCTGCGTGGCCAGCGAAAAAGACCTGCTGGACTGGTGCCGGCAGAATCTCGCGGCCTACAAAGCGCCGCGCCGCATTTGGATCCTCGAGGCAGGTGGCTTGCCGCAGAATCACAACGGAAAAATGCTCCGGCGGGTTCTGCGCGAGCGGTTTTCAGCAGAGTTGGATGGATGATCCTGCCGGTTGGCCCGGAAGCACACGCCGGCGGATCCCGCCAGTCAGCTGGTGGCGATCATCGCCTCCGGAGCAGCGGCCGTCACCCTCTCCAGGATGGCATTAATGACCAGTCCGGGTTCGTCGAGATGTATCCAATGCGCGCTCGCAGGTGCGATCACTTGCTGCACGTTGTCGCCGATCCGCCTTAGACAATCTTCTGAGAGTGGCTTCGAGTTTCCCGGCGTTAACACCATCACAGGAATCCCGCGGATCGGCTCAGAGTCGCGCATTTCCTGCACCGTCTCCGGCACGGCCGCCACATGGCTGCGCATGCCCGCGTAGTAACCCGGCCGCGACCAGTGGGCGGCCACGATGGGCCAAACTTCCCGTGGCAACTTACTCATCTCGCTCTTGATTCGCCCCAGCACATGCTTGCCCCCATCGCCGGCAGTGCGAGCCAATCGCCCGGCGATGCGCCCGGAGCGGCACAACAGCGATGTCACCGCCAGCCGCGCCAATCCCAATCGTGCAATCGGAATTGCATAACTCGAGAGTTTCAGGCAGCGGTCGATCATCGCCTGTTTTGTCGGGTCCAGCGGAGGCCACTCGTCGCAGCGCATTGGATCCACTAGTACGACGCTGGCCACTTCTTCCGGGTATAGTTGCGCAAACCTGCGCACTACCAGCCCGCCGAACGAGTGTCCCACCAGAATGTACGGTGGCTTGATCCCGGCCCCATCGAGCATCTGATGCAGTTCCCCGGCGATGTTTCTCGGTGTGCGCGCGGTTCGGCACGGGGTACTCCAGCCCAGGCCGGCGCGATCGTAGGAGGCTGTGGTGGCAAGCCGCGAGACTTGTTCCTGGATGTGGCACCAGTTCAAATTGGTGGCTGCAATCCCCGATTCAAACAGCACAGTGACATCGCCCGAGCCCTTTTCCAGCAGGTAGAGCCTGCGTCCGTCTCCAATATCGATCCACCGTCCTCTGCTGGCATAGCGCAACCGGTCATAATGCGCGCCGAGCCACTGATACAGAAACCCGGTCGTCGCCAAGGCCGCTAACAAGCTAGTCGTAGAGAGAAAGTAGTGCATACACCATCCTAGAAATGCGTTAGTTGTGCGGAATCAAAATCCTTCGTATCGAGGTGCGCCTTTGCCGCGCCGTGATCGATGATAAGCAGGGTGGAACCGGCGCGGCCGCGGATTTTCGCTTCCACCTGGGTCGCCGACCACACGCCCTCCGTCCGTCGCAGCCCGAAGTAGGTGAATTCTTTCACCATCCCCGAGCCTTTCAGGGTCTTTTCCACGTACACCGGAAAGGCGCTTCCCAGATCCAACCAGCTCTTTACCTCGGCATAGTGGGTCTTGTCTCCTGCCCCCGGCGTGCTCTTCAGCAGTTCGCAATTGCGCGCCCCGAACTTCGTTTCTCCCATATCCGTCTGTCCTGGCCAAAAGTAAGACGAGTCTATGAAATCTTCGTAGCTGAATCCCTCTCCCAACGGGCCGGCGGTCCACTTGTCAAATGGCAGGGCAGTCGCCGCCGTGTCGCCCGGATGCGCAATCTGTATGGTGGTGATTCCCCCGGGGTGCATCTCCAGTAGCACGTGAACCCGCGCTGTGGCCGGAGAACTGACATCGAAGAGCACTCGAAGTATCCCCGGGAACCAATGCGCCTTGATATTGACGCCATAACTGGTCCGGGCCGCGTTCTCATCCACACGCACCAGATGTCCGCTCAGGCGATAGTCGGCTGTCATGATTTGCTGCCGTGCCGCCGCCAGCGTCTGTGGGACATCCGCATTATGGGCAGGCGCTGGAAAGAGCATGGTTGCGGCCAGCGCAAAAGTGTCGAATCTCATGCCAGGACCTTTCCGTCCCGCATGCAAATCAGCCGGGGCGCGGCGGCCGCGATCTCTCGCTCATGCGTCACCACGATCAGGGTCATCCCCCGCCGCTTTTGAATCCCAATAAGGATTTCCATGATTCGCGCCGAGTTCACGCTGTCCAGGTTTCCGGTGGGCTCATCGGCCAGCAGAATCTCCGGATCATTCGCCAGTGCGCGCGCGACCGCGACTCGCTGTCGCTCTCCCGCCGAGAGTTGGTTGGGGTACTGCCCTGCTCGCTTTTTCAGATCCATCTCTCCGAGCAACTCCTCCGCCCGTGCAGCGCGGTCAACTCCGGCGCGGTTTAACGATAGCATCGGCACCTGCACGTTCTCGATCGCCCGCAGGGTCGGCATCAGGTGAAACGCCTGGAAGATGAATCCCACGTTCCGGGCCCGGTAGGTGTCCAGGTCGATACCCGAGCCGAGCTTGGCGTTCCTGAAAAGAACCTCACCGCTCGTCGGACTGTCCAGACCGCCTAGCATGTGCAGCAGCGTTGATTTGCCGCTCCCACTGCATCCGGTGATGGCAACGTACTCGCCGGCAAAGAACGAGAGGTCCACACCGCGCAGGGCCTCAACGCGTCCTTCGTCGTAGCTCTTGCAGAGATTGCGCACTTCCAGAACAGGACTAGTCATGCCGCAGCGCCTCCACCGGAGAAAGGCTGGCGCCGCGCCACGCGGGAAGCGCCCCGGCCGTCAGCCCCGCCAGAACGGCGATACCCATCGCCTCCGCGGAAAGCACCCAGGGAAACGACGATGAGACAATGCTCGCGGTTTGCGGCAGGAGAGCCAGTACCTGCAGGGCGCACCATCCAAGGGCGACGCCAACAAATCCCCCGCCCAAGCCAAGCACCAAGGCCTCCAGCTGGATCAGAACCAATACCTGGCGTTGCTTCCAGCCCAGCGCACGCAAGATGCCGATTTCCCGGGTACGCTCAAAGACCGACATAGCCATGGTGTTAGCGATTCCCAGGATACCGATCAGCAAGGCAATTAAGGAGGTGCCCCAGGCAGAAGCCTGCGCCATGCGCACAAACTGGTTGTTATTGGCGCGTTCGGCTGCGGGCACTGCTCGCAGTCCCGGAAGGGCAGCCTCGATTTGTGCCTGTGCGCGCTTCATATATCCGGCTGCTGTTTCTCCGGGACGCGCCGGGCGCAGCCGTACATGAAACGTCGAAACTTTGCCCTGCATGCTGCTCAGCTGCTGTAACTGGTCGAGTGGCATGATGACCGCGCCAGCCTCGAGTCCGGAGCCGCCATGGTAGATCGCGACCACTTTGAAGGGTGTGCCTTGAATCTCCAGCGTATCGCCCGGTTTTTTCTTCAGATCCTCGGCCAGCAGATCGCCCAGCATCACCTCAGGTTGACCATCACGAAAAGGCTGTCCGGAGAGCAATTTCAATGATTGGAATTCGAAGGAGTCCGCCTTCCACCCATAGACCAGCGCATTGACCTCCGGCGTCAGATCCATCACGTTGTAGATCATGGGCGTGGCCTGGGCCACTACAGGTACCGCCTTGAGCTTCGCCCCCACCGACTCGTCCATCGAGGTATTCAGAAAGGTCTGCTGGATGACGGCAATGTCGATGCCACTGCTCGAGTAGATACGCTGCCATCCTTCTTCAAACGCGCGGGAAAAGCCCACCAGGCCAACAAATGCGCCGATGGCCATTCCAATCCCGAAAAGTGTCAGCAGGGTCCTCAGACGTCGGCGCTTAAGATTCTTCCACACAAATCCTGGGAATGACAGTGAAGACGCCATGAAGTCGGAGTGAATCCTCACGTTTCCGGATTTGAGGCGAGCAGGCTAACAGTTTATCTAGCAGCAATCGCCCCGTCCATCCATGATTGATTTCAGGGTTGTTAAGGGGAATTTCGCATTTTTAAGCAAAGCCAAATCACGCAACAACACTCGTCGTCTTTCTGGGGAAGATCAACATGTAGCGAGGATGGACAGTCGTTGAAGACAAATCAGCGATCGGGGTGTACCGCGATCAGTCCCGCAGAGCCTGCCCTGCCTGCCCCGGCGTGCCGTGGGAGCTTGTCGAAGGGGACGGCTGAGAGTAGCCCAGGACGTAGTCCTGGGTGGACATTCCTACCGAGACCAGTCCCGCAGAGCCTGCCCTGAGCTTGTCGAAGGGGACGACTGAGAATGCCCCAGGACGTGAGTCCTGGGTGTACTCGGACCGCACGCAAATGCTGTGTGACAGTGAGAAACGCCTTCCGCCGCGGCTCGTGTTCTCATTCGAGCGCACCCAGGACGGATGTCCTCGGATAATCTCAGCCGTCCCTCGCGGGACTATTCCGGCTCTCATCGTTAACCCAGGACTACGTCCTGGGCTACTCTCAGCCGTCCCTGCGGGACTGGTCGCGATTCACCCTGATAGCTGATTCGCCTTCAGCAAGTGATCTACGAATCGGCCGATTGAAAAAGGGCTATTTTGGACAACTCTGGATCCGAATGCGCCCCACTCCGCTACGCGCCCAATAAAAAAATCGATCCCCACGAGCACTCCATCATCCAATCAGCCGGCTGTTAAAGTATTGGTAAGGCCTACCTAACAAATCAAGTCATCCGCCGGAGTCCAGCACCCATGGAGAGTCCTGAAGCGAGCTTGCATCCTGATCCCTTCACTGGTGCTTCGCCCGTCGGCAGACGCAAACGTCGCCCCTGGCTTGGCATCCTCCTCATCGTCCTGCTGGTACTCGGCGTCGTGCTGCTGGTTGCCCACAAACCCCAGCCCAAACCAGACGAGAGCGCACTCAATCAGCCCACCGTCGTCACCATCAAGGCGGCCACGGTCCGCGAGGGCGACATCGGCGTCCACGTCGACGCCCTCGGCACCGTCACTCCCATCTCCACCGTCAGCGTCTACAGCCAGGTCACGGGAAAGGTCATCGCGGTCAACTATCGCGAAGGCCAGATGGTCCGCAAAGGCCAGTCGCTGATCGAAATCGACCCCCGGCCCTACGAAGCCCAGCTCAAGCAGGCGGAAGGCACCCTGGAGCACGACCAGGGCCTGCTGAAGCAGGCGGAGATCGATCTGGCCCGCTATCAGAAAGCCTCGGCACTGAACGCCATCGCCCGCCAGACCCTGGACGACCAGGAGCAGGCTGTCGAGCAGTACAAAGGTACGGTCAAAAACGATGAAGGGCAGGTCGACTACCAGCGGGTCCAACTCAGCTACTGCCATCTCACGGCACCCGCTTCTGGCCGCGTGGGCTTACGGCTCGTCGATCCCGGCAACACCATCTTCGCCGGCAACTCGAATGCACTCGTCGTGGTCACACAATTGCAGCCGATCACCGTGGTCTTCAACGTAGCGGAAGACAACCTTTCCCAGGTCCGGTCGCAAATTCTGCACCGAACGGACCTGCCGGTCGACGCCTTCGACCGCTCGCAGATGAACAAAATCGCCACCGGCCGTCTGCTCACCATCGACAACCAGGTCGACACCACCACCGGCACCATCCGCTTCCGCGCCCAGTTCGACAACCACGATCTCGCCCTCTATCCCAACCAGTTCGTCAACGCCCGCCTGCTGGTAAACACGTTGCATAACACCCTGCTGATCCCCAGTGCGGCGGTCCAGCGCAATGGCGTGCAAGCGTTTGTCTACAAGGTAACAGCAACAACACTGCCTCCATCCAGAACATTGTCGAGCAGACCACCGATGGCGACATCTCTGCCGTCGAAGGCCTCAACCCGGGCGACATCGTCTCGCTCACCGGCTTTGACAAACTGCAGGATGGCACCAAGGTCGAGATCCAGGAATCTCCGCAAGCAGCGGTTACCGGCAATGGCGATGCCGCTGGCACTCTGGCCGGAAAGCGTGACGCCGGGCAAACCCGTTGAATCCGTCCCGCACCTTCGTACTTCGGCCGGTCGCAACCGCACTCCTGATGGTCGCGATCCTGGTCATCGGACTCGCCTCCTACACCACGCTCCCCGTCTCCGCGCTGCCGGAGGCCGACTACCCCACCATCCAGGTCCAGACCTTCTATCCCGGCGCCAGCCCGCAGGTCATGTCGTCCGCCGTCACCGCTCCACTGGAGCGCCAGTTCGGCCAGGTAGCCGGGCTCACGCAAATGACCTCCACCAGCTCTGACGGCAGCTCCGTCATCGTGCTGCAGTTTAATCTGAACCTCAACATCGACGTCGCCGAGCAGGAAGTGCAGGCTGCTATCAACGCCGCGCAGGGTTACCTGCCCACCGACCTTCCCGTCCCGCCCGTCTACAGCAAATCCAATCCCGCGGACGCGCCCGTCCTTACCCTCGCGCTCACTTCCACCGCCATGCCGCTCTCGCGGGTCGAAGACCTGGTCGACACGCGCCTCGCTCCGAAGATTTCGCAGCTCAGCGGGGTCGGCCTGGTCACCATCAGCGGCGGACAGAAGCCTGCCGTCCGCGTTCAGGTCAACCCCACGGCTCTGGCTTCCTACGGCGTCAATCTTGAAGACGTGCGCAATGCGCTTAGCGCAGAAAGCGTGAACTCCGCCAAGGGCAGCTTCGACGGTCCGGCGCAGAATTTTCAGATCAATGCGGATGACCAGCTGCTCTCGAGCGCCGGCTATCGGGACCTCGTCGTTGCCTATAAGAACGGCGCCCCGGTCATGCTCACCGACGTAGCCAGGGTCAGCGACGGTATCGAAAACACCAAGCTGGCCGCCTGGATGAACGAAACCCCGGCGGTCATTGTCAACATCCAGCGCCAGCCCGGCGCCAATACCATTCAAGTGGTCACCAGCATCGAAGAGCTGCTGCCCAAGCTCCAGGCCACGCTTCCCGTCGCCATAAAACTCACCGTCCTCACCGACCGCACGAACACCATTCGCGCTTCTGTCCGCGACGTCGAGTTCGAACTCATGCTCACCATCGCACTGGTCGTCATGGTGATCTTTCTCTTCCTGCGCAGCCTTTCCGCAACCATCATCCCCAGCGTCGCCGTGCCGCTCTCGCTGATCGGCACCTTCGCCGTGATGCAAGCCCTGGGCTACAGCCTCAACAACCTCACGCTCATGGCCTTCACCATCTCCACCGGCTTCGTCGTCGACGACGCCATCGTGATGATCGAGAACATCTCCCGCTACCTGGAAGAAGGCCTGCCGCCCATGCAAGCCGCCCTCCAGGGCGCACAGCAGATCGGCTTCACCATCATCTCGCTCACCATCTCGCTGATTGCCGTGCTGATCCCGCTGCTCTTTATGGGCGACATTGTCGGCCGCCTCTTTCGCGAGTTCGCCGTCACGCTCAGCGTCACCATCCTGATCTCCGCCTTCGTGTCCCTCACCCTGACGCCGATGATGGCCGCGCGCATCCTGCGCCACACCCCGGAAGCCGAGCAGACCCGCTTCTACCACTACACCGAAGGCCTCTTCAAGCGCATCATCGCCGCTTACGGCCGCAGCCTACGCTGGGTCTTCCGCTTCGAAATACCCATGCTGATCATCGCGTTCGCCATGCTCGTGCTCACGGTCGTGCTCTACATTGAGATCCCCAAAGGCTTCTTTCCTACCCAGGACACGGGCATCATTCAGGGCATTTCGCAGGCTCCGGAATCCATTTCCTTCACCGCCATGTCGCGGAAGCAGCAACAACTGGCACACGAAATCCTGAAGGATCCGGCCGTCGCAAAGCCTCTCCTCCTTCATCGGAGCCGACGGCGTCAATACCACGCTCAATAGCGGCCGCATCCAGATCAACCTCAAAGATCCCTCCATTCGCGGCCTCACCGCAAGCGAAGTCATCCGCCGTCTCGACCGTAATCTCAGGAGCGTCCCCGGCATTCAGCTCTACATGCAGCCGGTGCAGGACCTTACCGTCGACGACCGCGCCAGCCGCACCGAATACCAGTACACCCTGGAAGATCCCGACCCGGCCGAACTAGGCATCTGGACCGGAAAGCTGGTCGACGCCATGCGCCGGCTTCCGCAGCTCCGCGACGTGGCCACGGATGATCAGCCCAATGGCGTCACCGCGCAGCTCGCCATCGATCGCGCCACCGCCTCGCGCATGAACATCACCGCCGATACCATCGACTCCACCCTCTACGATGCCTTCGGCCAGCGCCAGATCAGCACCCTCTACACCCAGTCAAACCAGTACCACGTCATCCTCGAAACCCTCCCCGAGTTCCAGAAAGACCCCAGGAAGCTCGACAGCCTCTATGTCCAGGGTTCTGCAACCACCACGGTTGCAAGCGCAGCTGCCTCTACTTCCGGCCGAAGTACCTCCGCCGCCAGCTCGGTGAATACCCTCACCGCTTCCTCGACCGCAAACTCTTCCACCACCCAGGGCACACAACTTTCCTCTGCCTCCGGCAGCAGCTCGTCTTCGTCGCTTCACCGCTCAGAACAACACCGTCAACAACGCGTCGAGCACCGCCTCGCCCACCGGCTCCAATCTGTCGACGGGTACGCCTACCAACGCCCTGTCGTCGACCTCGAGCGGCTTCATCCTCGTCCACACCGGCGAGCCAAACCTCGGGTCAGGTCTCGGGCGGGGGCGCCGCCTCCACCAGCACGATGCCCACTCCCGTGCCGCTCTCCGCCTTCACCCACTTTGAGATGAAGCCATCGCCGCTGACCATCTCCCACCAGGGTCAGTTTCCCGTGGTAACTGTATCCTTCAATGTTGCAGAAGGCTCCTCGCTCGGCCAGGCGGTCGATGCGGTCAAGCGTGCACAAGCACGCCTTCATATGCCGGCCAGCGTAATCATCGGCTTTCAGGGGACCGCAGCCGCCTACACAGCTATCGGCGGCAATGAAGCACTGCTCATTATCGCCGCACTGCTCGCGGTCTACATCGTGCTGGGCGTGCTTTACGAGAGCTTCATCCACCCCCTCACCATCCTCTCCACGCTGCCTTCAGCCGGGGTAGGCGCACTGCTCGCCTTGCGCCTGTTCGGCCAGTCACTCGACATCATCGCGGTCATTGGCATCATCCTGCTCATCGGTATCGTGAAGAAAAACGGCATCATGATTGTCGACTTCGCCCTCGAAGCCGAACGGGTGCACGGCAAAGACCCAGTCGAAGCCATCTTTGAAGCCTCGCTGCTTCGCTTCCGTCCCATCCTCATGACCACCCTGGCCGCGCTCTTCGCCGGCATCCCGTTGGCCTTCGGCACCGGCATCGGCTCCGAACTGCGCCGCCCACTCGGCATCGCGATGGTCGGCGGCCTGCTCGTCAGCCAGGTGCTCACTCTCTACACCACGCCCATCATCTACATCTTCTTTGACCGTATCGCCACTCGCTTTTCGCATAAGCCGCACGCTACCTCAGGCGGCGCCGATCTAAACCCGGGCTCCGGAGCTGCGGGCGCATGAACATCTCCGCTCCCTTCATCCGCCGGCCGGTGGCCACCACGCTGCTCACCATTGCCGTCGCGCTCGCGGGCCTGCTTGCTTTTTTCAACCTGCCTGTCTCTTCGCTTCCCCAGATCGATTTCGCCACCATCACGGTGGCCACTACACTCCCCGGCGCCAGCCCTGAAGTGATGGCCTCTTCGGTAGCCACTCCGCTGGAGCGCCAATTCGGCCACATCGCCGGGGTCAGCCAGATGACCTCCTCCAGCACACTCGGCGTCTGCTCGGTCACCCTGCAATTCGACCTCACCCGCGATGTCGACGGCGCCGCCCGCGATGTGGAAGCCGCCATCAACGCGGCGCGCACTTACCTGCCCTGCGAACCTGCCCGCCAACCCGCAATATAGAAAGATCAACTCCGCCCTCGCCCCCGTCATGGTGCTCGACCTCACCTCGCCCATCCGCGGCAAGGGCGATCTTTACGACACCGCGTCCTCCATCATTGCCCAGAAGCTGTCGCAGGTCGAAGGCGTGGGGCAGGTACAGGTTGCCGGCAGCTCCCTGCCCGCGGTGCGGATCGACGCCAATCCGCAGCAGCTCAACAGCTACGGCCTCGGCCTGCAAGATGTAGCCCGCGTCATCAGCGAGCAAAACTCCAATCGTCCCAAGGGCCAGATCTCTGACGACTCCACCACCGCCGACATCACCGCCAACGACCAGATCTCGAAGGCCGCGGATTACGCACCCGCTCGTCATCGGCTCCAACGGCAAGGGGGGTGTCGTCCGCTTGCGCGATGTCGCCAACGTCTACGACTCCGTCCAGACGCTTCGCTCCGCAGGCTTCGTCAATCAAAAGCCCGCCATCATTCTGCTCGTCTTCCGCCTTCCCGGCGCCAACGTAATTGCCACCGTCGATCGCATCAAGGCTGCTTTGCCTTCGGTGCGCGCCTCCATTCCCGCCGGCGACAACCTCGACGTCCTGGTCGACCTCACCACCACCATTCGCGCCTCGGTTAACGACGTCGAGCGGAGCCTCTTCATCTCCGTCATCCTGGTCATCGCCGTGGTCTTCGCCTTCCTGCGCAGCCCGCGCGGGACTTTGATCCCCGGCGTGGCCGTCGGTGTCTCGCTGATCGGTACCTTCGGCGTCATGTACCTGGTGGGCTACAGCCTCGACAACCTGTCGCTGATGGCGCTCACCATCTCCACCGGCTTCGTGGTCGACGATGCGATCGTGGTGATGGAGAACATCACCCGGCTCATTGAACTAGGCGTGCCCCCCATGGAAGCCTCCCTGCAAGGTGCGCAGGAGGTCGGCTTTACCGTCCTCTCCATGAGCCTTTCGCTGATCGCGGTCTTTGTCCCCATCCTTTTTATGGGGGGCATCGTCGGCCGCATCTTCCACGAGTTCGCTTTTGTGCTGACCACCTCGATCGCCGTCTCGATGCTGGTTTCGCTCACCGTGACACCGATGATGTGCTCCCGGCTGCTGAAACCGGCAGGAGCCGAAAAGCACAACCGCATCTACCGCGCCTTTGAACACGCCTTTGACCTGCTGCTCGCCGGCTATCGCCGCACCCTCATCCTTGTCGCTCAATCATCCGGTGCTGGTAATCGTAACCTTGTTTGCGACATTAGCCTTGAACGTCGTCCTGATTGGCCGGGTACCCAAGGGCTTTTTCCCCTTGCAGGACACCGGCGGCCTCCAGGGTGGGCTCCAGGGTGCGCAGGACGCTTCCTTTCAGTCCATGCGCGACTCTGTTCTGGATGTGGAAAAGGTGATTCAGGCCGATCCGGCGGTGGACAACGTCATCGGTTTCACCGGAGGCCAGGGCGGCCCTGGCGGCGGCGCGAGCAACACCGGCTTCACCTTTGTTCACCTGAAGCCGCTCGACCAACGCGGCATCAGTGCCGCTGCTGTGGTCGATCGCCTGCGGCCCAAACTGGAGAAGCTGACCGGCGCCTCGACCTTCCTGCAGGCGTCGCAGGATCTTGGCGTGGGCGGCCGCCAGAGCAACGCCGCCTACCAGTACCAGCTCTCTGCCGACACAGTCGAAGACCTTAGCATCTGGGGCCCGCGTCTCTACAACGAAATGCTCAAGATCCCGCAGCTCAAGGATGTGACCACCGACCAGCAGAACCGCGGCTTGCAGATGCTGCTTGCCTACGATCGGCAATCGGCGGCGCGCTACGGCATCACTCCGCAGCTCATTGATAATTCGCTGTACTTCGGTTTTGGGGAGTCGCAGGTCTCCACCATTTACACTTCGCTCAACCAGTACTACGTGGTTCTGCAGGCTGCCCCGCAATTTCTGCTCAACCCAAGCACGCTCAGGTCCACCTATGTGCACTCCAACACGGGCGGCGTCGTCCCACTCAATGCGTTCACCCACTCCACCGCGTCCACTTCGCCCCTGGCCATCAATCACTCTTCGTTCTTTCCCTCGGTGACCGTTTCCTTCAATCTCGCGCCTGGAGTCTCGCTCGGACAGGCGACGTTATTGATCGACCAGATGGAACGGCGCATCGGTGTTCCCGCCTCGGTGCGCGGCACCTTTGCCGGCACCGCTGAGGCCTTCCAGAAGTCTCTCTCCACCGAGCCGCTGCTCATCCTCACCGCCCTGCTCGCCATCTATATCGTGCTCGGCATGCTCTACGAGAGCCTCGTGCACCCCATCACCATCCTCACTACGTTGCCATCGGCCAGCGTGGGAGCCATCATTGCGCTCATCCTGTTCCACAGTGAACTCGATGTGATCTCCATCATCGGTATTTTTCTGCTCATCGGCATCGTAAAAAAGAACGCCATCATGATGATCGACTTCGCGCTGATCGCCGAGCGCGAACACGGAAAGAACACGCGCGACGCCATTTTCGAGGCCTGCATGCTGCGCTTTCGTCCCATCCTTATGACCACCATGGCCGCCCTGTTTGGCGCGCTGCCATTGGCCTTCGGCACTGGGACGGGTTCCGAGCTGCGCAGGCCCCTCGGCGTTGCCATCGCCGGCGGGCTACTCTTCAGCCAGGTGCTAACGCTATACACCACGCCCATCATCTATCTCTACTTCGATCGCCTCAGCAATCGTTTCAAACGCCGTCGCCCCGATGCACCGCTCGCTTCCTCCGCTCCTGCCGGCGATTGAGGCCCTTGGTGTCCAAACGGTTGGAAATGGCAGGAAGCCGAGCTTTTTCACAATTAAATTTCATGTTTTAAGCGTCCGCACGAGTGTTAAGGAAATCTGTTTACTTGTACAAGTGAACAGCATGCGATCGTCGTTACCATGTGAGACACGCAGAGCCAGGATTCTCTGAAGGTTTTCGAAAAGACGACAGGAGCCAGGTATGACAGTAGGGAAGACAGTCCAGCAGGGCAGTGCGGAACGCCGGCTGCTCGACCTCGGCATTCAACTCCCAGCGCCCCCGACGCCGTTCGGGACATACGTCGAGACGGTACAGACGGGCAACCTGCTCTTCTTTAGCGGGATGCTCCCAGTCGTCGACCACAAGCCGAAGTTTATTGGCCGGCTGGGCAAAGAACTCGATGTCGAGGCTGGACGGGCAGCCGCCTACACTGCGGCTTTGAGCGTCCTCGCCGCCGCCAAAAAGCATTTGGGCTCACTCGATCGAGTGACTCGCGTCGTCCGCCTCGGAGTCTTCCTAGCCACCTCCGGGGACTTCTTCGACCAGCCCCGCGTCGCCGACGCTGTCTCCGACCTCTTTCGCGATGTCTTTGGCTTAGAGAAAACATCCGTTCGGCTGATAATCGGCGTTGCCAGCCTACCGTTGGGGATGCCGGTAGAACTCGATGTCATCTTCGAAGTGGCAGAGTAGCAATCGGAGCGATGTATGCGTGCGGCGAAATCGATCCTTCCGGTCCTCGCGGTCGTGCTCGCTACCACCTTGGGTATGGGCGCCCAGACAAAGGAGAAGGCAATGGAACAGCAGGTGTTTTATCGCACAGTGAAAGTCGATGGACTCTCCATCTTCTACCGGGAAGCGGGGCCGAAGGACGCTCCCACCATTCTTTTGCTGCACGGTCTTCCGTCGTCCTCGCGGATGTTTCAGCCGCTGCTGACACGGCTTGCTGACAACTACCATTTGGTTGCCCCCGACTATCCGGGCTACGGGCATAGCGACTGGCCCGACCCGAAGCAGTTCGCTTACACCTTCGACCACATCGCTTCCGTGATGGACGGCTTCACGCAAGCCCTGGGTTTGTCGCGCTACACGCTTTATATGCAGGACTACGGCGGCCCGGTTGGCTTTCGCATGGCATTGGCACACCCGGAGCGGGTGCAGGCTCTCATCGTTCAGGATGCGGTCGCTCACAACGAAGGCCTGGGAGCGAACTGGGCAACACGGCGAGCCTTTTGGGCGGATCGGTCCGCTCATGAAGAGGCGTTGCGCAAAAACCTGCTGTCGCTCGCCACCACGAAGACGCGCCATGTCGGAGATGATCCGAAGATTGAGCTCTATGACCCGGATCTTTGGACGGATGAGTACGCATTTCTGAACGCGCCCGGGCAGGCGCAAATTCAAAGCGATCTCTTCTATGACTACCGCACGAACGTCGATGCTTATCCCAGTTGGCAGGCATGGCTACAAAAGACGCAGCCGAAGCTTTTGGTCCTCTGGGGCAAGCACGATCTCTCGTTCGATCTCGGCGAGCCGGAACGCTACCGCAAAGACGTACCGAACGCGCAGGTCTACGTCCTCGAAGCGGGACACTTCGCGCTTGATACCAAAGCAGATGAGATCGCGTCGCTGGTGCGTGAGTTTATGAAGACGCAGAAGTAAACAGCACTACGCTGCTAGCTTCCTGTCCCGGAAGTTCATTGAACAAATGTTGTCGGGTTTTGTATCAGGGCACGACTTTAGTCGGGCCGTAAATGGCTAGCCTGATGAGGGCTTTAGCCCCTGAGGCTTTCGGTTTTCGCCAATTTATCCCGTCGAATTGATCAGCGAACTTTCGGGACAGGACACTAGCTTCTCTGCGGGCACTCTATCAAGCGGCCTGATCACGATCCTATATTGCCGTCTCGCTATCGTAAGGGCACTGGTCTTTCGATTGGATATTTTGCTAGAGTCGGATGCAGGCGCTACATGATCTTCGAAGAGTGCTTGGAGGATTGATATGGCGAAGGCCCCACTGATTTTTACTTATTACATCGCCGCCCCCGTGGAGAAGGTCTGGGATGGGTTCGTTTCAAAGGAGGCGAATCAAAAGATCTTCGTGGGCGCGGACTTTGAGTTGGACCTGAAGCCTGGCGGGGCGATGACCTGGTCGGGGCCGGGTAAGGATGGAAAGCCGATGCGGTATGTGACGGGTGAGGTGCTGCGGGCGGAGCCGCCGAAGCTGTTGGAGTACAAGTTCGGCATGGGCGATGGAGCGGTGATGTCGAGAGTGAAGGTGGAGCTGACTCCGGAGACGGAGGCGGTGAAGGTTGTGGTAACGAACGATGACTGGGCGGAGGACGACCCGGCGTATGCTCAGAACGCCGATGGGTGGCCGCGAATTCTCTCGCGATTGAAAACTCTGCTGGAGACGGGGAAGACCTTCCGGCCCCATTAGGCCATTTCAGATTGAGCTTGTGTTGACCGGAAGCTGCGCCAACGTGCGTCGCAGCTTTCCATCGTGGGCTGGCTATAGTTCGCCTCACCGAAGTCCTGATTCGACAAGACACGCTGGGTCCCGTCCCGGCTATTGCCAGCCCTGTGCTAGCTTAGGATCATGTCGGTGGGTGTGATGGAATCAAGAAGCGCAGCGGACGGCAGGTATCGGACCTTGCTTGAAGTGTCCGGTGCCATTGCATCCCAGCCCAACTTGAAGGCTGTCCTGCAGAGTTTGCGCCGTCTGTTATCGAGCGTTGTGCCTTTCGACTCGGTTAGCCTTTCCCTGCTGTCCGACAACGGGAACGCGGTTCGACTCATAGCCTTTGACCGAAGTCCGGAAGCTCATCAAGCCGAAATCGGCACTGAGGTTTCGCATCTTGGGACTGCTGTTGGAAGAGCAATCGACGAACAAAAACCGATATACGTTCCTGACCTGCAGGCCGAACTTTCAAGGATTCCCCAACTGGCATCGCAAGCTAAACTTCTCGTTCCGCATAGCGCATACATATTTCCCATCTCGATATCCGGGACGAAACTCGGGGCGTTGACATTTGCGACTGTGCAGAGAGGGCAATTCAGCCCTGAAGACATGGAACTTATGATCTCCGTCTCATCGCATGTTGCCGTTGCGCTTGAGGGCGCGGTTGCCCGCGATGCGGCAGAACTGTACCAACGGCAATTAGCGCACGAGCGTGATCGGCTTCGACTGCTACTTGAAATCAATAATCAGGTTGTGACCCAGTTAGACATCAATGAGCTTTTCCGTTCCGCTTCATCGTCGATTCGCAAATACTTTGCCAATGACTTCACCGGTTTCTGGCTTATCGATAAACGTTCTAATCGGCTGGAATGTGCGGTTCTCGATTTTCCCGGCGGCAAGGGCTTCCTTGCGGATATTCCCGGCCGTGAAGTCACCGATCAGGAACTTGAGCAGATGCGTACCCGGACCCCTCAGATCTGGTCGGAGCAGGATATCGAAAAGCTTCGGCCGGCGGTTCTCGAACGAATGAAGGAAGAATCGATCGCCGCCTTAGCCGTAGCTCCCCTAGGGACTCCGAACGGACCTCTTGGACTTCTTGGCATGGGGAGCAAACGGCCTAACAATTTTGGACAAGAAGATCTCGACATTTTGTCCCAAATTAGCGCGCAGATTTCGCTCGCGCTGGACAACGCGCTCGCGTATGGACGACTCAGCGCATCAAAAAATCGCCTGGAAGACGAGCGCTTATATCTCGAATCGGAAATCCGCGCGGAATACAACTTCGAGGATCTCGTAGGCATGAGCGCCGCTCTGCGCAAAGTCCTTGGCCAGATCGAGATTGTCGCCCCAACCGGATCTACTGTCTTGCTGCACGGCGAGACGGGCACCGGGAAAGAACTGATTGCGCGCGCAGTCCATAACCTCAGTCCAAGACGAGACCGAACGTTCGTACGCCTCAATTGCGCTGCTATTCCATCCGGGCTTGTCGAAAGCGAACTGTTCGGACATGAGAAGGGTGCGTTCACTGGCGCTTTGATGCAGAAACGCGGCCGTTTTGAAATTGCCGATCGCGGCACGTTGTTCCTGGATGAAATTGGCGACATTAGTCTGGACCTGCAGCCAAAGTTGCTGCGCGCCTTGCAGGAACAAGAATTCGAGCGGCTGGGAAGCAACAAGACCATTCATGTTGACGTTCGCCTCATCGCGGCGACGCATAGGGATCTGTCTCTGATGATCCGCAACCATCAATTCCGGGAGGATCTCTTTTACAGGCTCAATGTTTTTCCGATTGAGATACCACCACTTCGTGAGCGACGCGAGGATATCCCCCTGCTGGTTCACTATTTTGTTTCGCGGTTGTCGGGCCGGATGCAGAAGCGCATTAGGTCGATCCCGAAGCGCGCAATGGATGCGTTGACTAATGCGGCATGGCCCGGCAATGTACGAGAGTTGGAGAACTTCATTGAGCGGGCCGTCATTCTGACGCAGGGAGACGAGTTAAATGTCCCGCTCACTGAGCTTAAGAAGTCATCCGTCCAATCTGCCTCTCCCGTATCGACATTCCAGGAAGCTGAGAGGCAGGCGATCATCGACGCATTAAAAGCGGCGTCGGGACGAATCTCCGGTCCGGGGGCGGCTGCGGAGCGTCTCGGGCTGAAGCGCACAACACTGCAAAACAAAATGCGGCGACTCAACATCACGAAAGCCGATTATTGAAGCCCGAACGCCCTCCCATGCAGGGGCGTCCTGAAATGGGCTGGCTTCGGGGTATCCCCACCTGCCCGCATTCGGGCACCGCCCGCAGTAGGGCACGGCAGGCGATCGGTGTCACGGTTGCCGCGCCTAGCACACCAACCACTTACGCCCAACCTCCGATGGCACGCTACGTGCACTATCTCATGCGGCCGAATCGGATGAGACTCGCCTTCGGGCACAGCCCGGTGTCGCGATAGGTTAGGGTTCTGGAACCGTCGCGTTACCTGGAAGCAGTTGCTGTACGAACAAAATGGAGCGGCGAAGGACAAGGTCAAGGACAGGGACAAACCATGCTTCGTTACGTATCAATATTTCTGCTTCTCCTCCTCCGCCTGACCGCCCTGCCCCAACCTGACAATCGAAGTAATCCCGACGTGCTAAAGCGGTTCCATGATGACGCTCTGAATATCACCTATTTCTACCCGTCCCGCTTCATGGCTGTGCCATCTCCTCCGAGCACAGCATTTACCACCGGCACGCCGCAATGCTTTCAGACCACACTATTCGCCAACTCCGTCACCAAGATCGATACTTCCTCTTTCGCCCTCTCTACCGTCGACAATACCTGTCCCGACTTCTTGCGCCCTGGTGCCCAACTCGGTCCCTTCATCCGCGAGGAGATCCTGCACCAACTCAAGCAGTATGGCGAAGCGAGCATCACCCAAGAGCCCACCCGTTACAACATCGATGGCCGTCCCGCCGCCATCATTTTGGCCTCGGTTCCCATGCCTCAGACCGCAGACAAAGTGGCGCGAACAACCTACGCCGCCAAGGCGTGCGCGTTGGCCAGCATTCCGGTCAAGGCTCGCAAAAAGGACTCGAAGCCCATCGGACCCATCAGTCACGTCCTATGCTTCGATTTCACGACTCAAAACAACGACCTGCTCAATCTAATGTTCTCCTTCATTGTTCAATTCGACAACGATCCCCTCACGCCGATGTTTCCCGCCAGCATTGTGCGTCGCCGCTAGAATCGGTCTGGCCGCATTTACGCCATGCCCTCGGAATCGCCTCCCTTGGTGGCACAATGTCTCCCTTCAGTTTGTAGCCGGCGCCCGTATGTAAATGAATGTTCTAACTGCGGGAGGATCAACAACCTATCTGATTCCCACTTGCCTGGTGCCGTATTTTCAGTAGCCTTGCATGCGAACCATGCATGCATTGAGCTTTTAATGAACAACACGCGAAGAAGCGTTTCATTCCCGACGATCGTAGCGGAACACGTCGATGTAATATCGAGCCAAGATGAGTGGTGAAAAAAAACAGAATCAGCATTCCCGGGGACGCAATGCCGGTAGATATTCTCCTGTTTGGTGCGCATCCTGACGATGTGGAGAGTAAAGCGCTATCGTAAGTATCTTACCAATTGCCTTTATAAGGAATAACTCTGTTCGGTTACGACAATTCGCGACGCTCATAAGTAGAAGCCCCATGCGGTGACAAAGTTATTACATCTCCATGACATCCAATGTGCGGTGGCGGCTTACCCTCGGTGAGGGTTTTTTCTGCTACCCCCGCTTGCATGAAAAGATCCTTGCGTTGCATCCAGCTCTGTCGGTCAACGCGACAGCCACCGAGAAAGTGGGCCTCACTGATTCAGGAGATTCAAATCATGAAGATGTTCCTATCCCTGGCCACAGCTGCATCGCTGACCTTGTCTGGTGTATCATCTGCTTACGCGCAGCACTACACCCAAGTCAATCTCGTAGCCAATACGTCAGGCGTAGCCCCCGTCACCGACCCCAATCTCGTCAATCCCTGGGGAGTCTCGCGCACTTCCAGCAGCCCTTGGTGGATCTCCGACAACGGCACTGGCCTTAGTACCCTCTACAACGGCGCTGGAGCCATCAATCCACTCGTTGTGACCATTCCTAAAGCAGACCCCACCAGCAAGACCTTCCCCACCGGGACTCCCACGGGCACCATCGCCAATGCCAGTCTCACGGATTTCCTCCTGGCCGCAGGCGCGCCCGCGGATTTTCTTTTCTCCACCATTGACGGCACAATCTCCGGATGGAACCCGACCGTCGGAGTAGCCAGCGGCGCTGCGGCGCCGTCCACGCACGCCGTGGTGGTAGTAAAGACCACCGACGGGTCCAGCTACACCGGCCTCACCAGCGCCACCGTCAACGGCAAGCGTTACCTCTACGCCGCCAACTTCAACAAAGGCACGGTCGACGTCTACGACAACGCCTTCAACAAAGTCACCCTGCAGCCAAGCGGGTATGCAGATCCCGATCGGGACCACGGCTCCGAAAACGAAAAGCCTTTCACGGACGATCGTCTTCCTCAGTACTTCGTGCCCTTCAACGTCCAGGCCATCGGCAACGACATCGTGGTCACCTTCGTCCTCCACCAGGAAGGCAACCCCTTGGAAACCGATGGCCCCGGTCTCGGGTACGTCGACATTTTCTCCTCCGATGGTCAACTCCTTAAACGCCTCGAACACGGAGACTGGCTCAATGCACCCTGGGGCGTAGCCCTCGCGCCTCTCGACTTCGGCGTTTTTAGCCACGACCTGCTCATAGGCCAGTTCGCCGGCGCCGGAACCTCTGATGGTAGCGGCACCATTGCCGCCTACGATCTCGACTCTGGTAAGTTCATCGGCCTCGTCCAGGACGCAACCGGAAAGGCGCTCTCCATTAGCGGCCTCTGGGCTCTCAGCCCCGGCAACAGCGCCTCCGCCGGCAGTTACGATCCCGCCGGCTCGCCTGGCTCCGAACTCTATTTCACCGCCGGCCCCAACCACGGCACAGGCGGCCTCTTTGGTTACCTCAAACCCGTCTCGACCGAACTGACCGTGGGTAACGACCAGTAATCTAACATCCCCACCAATTTGCGAAGCCCAGATCACGACCTCGAAATCTGGGCTTCATCTTTTTCCTACAATCCGCGCCTTTTGCATCTTTGATGCTGCTCGGATGAATACATACAGCTTCAGTACAATCTCGCAGCGGTCTGAACTTACACTCACCCAAGACCAACATAGGATGTGGATGAGTTCAGCATTCTCGCCAGTGAGTATCCAGCAGCAGTCTCGTCCAAGTTAGTTTTTTCGATCGGCTCATTTTGACAGCTCTCACTGAAAACAAATCAGCTATGACGGAGTTGCGCAATCAGTCCCGAAGGGACGGCTGAGAGTAGCCCAGGACGTAGTCCTGGGTTTAGATGAGCGAAGGACCAGTCCCGCAGGGACGACTGAGAATGTCCCAGGACGTTAGTCCTGGGTGAACCTGGACCACACGCGAATGCTGAGAGGCGATCATCCAAAGCCAATCCGATTTCTTTGAGATTAACCCGATTCCACCTGCGCTTCCTCTACTCTGCCCACATTTAGGCACTGCCCGTTAAAGGGCATGGCAAACACTCGCGTCACATCCAGACTCCCGCGGCTACAACAACTTACACCCGCCTTCCAATGGCATGCCAGTTGCACTACGTTATGCGGTGAGATTGAGAAAAGGCTCCCCGAAAGACATTGAAAGACGCTGTGTGTCGACTGGAGACCACCAATGTTGCGTGTCGAATTTGAGGACGTTGGGGACACGGTGACCATGCGACTACAAGGCCGGTTCGTTGGGCCATTCGCCAAGGACACAAGGGATCTTGTGACGCACTGCAAGATTCCGCCGCGACTTGTGGTGAATTTGTCCGAGGTGACATTCGTCGATGCGGCCGGTGAAGAGATATTGTCGTGGTTAGCTCGAATCGGAGGGAGGTTTATTGCCGACAACTGCTATCCCCTGCACGTCTGCGAACGCCTGCGTTTGCCGATGGTGCCGAAAACGAGCCGGGGACTTCTGCCGGCTGATGTAACGCGAACGCGGACGTTTTAGAAGTTCGTCCGCGCGTGAATGGTTAGGGGAAACCAACATGAAAGACGATACTGACGACTATCCGGTCTCCTATCTGCTGTATGTGTCTGGCACATTAGTGGCGATTGCTCTCGTAGCCGTGGCTGCATACGTTTTCCTGATTTAGCGTATTCACTCACGCGTCCGCTCCCGTGGATGCATCGGACAACGACGACAACGGAATCCGCGAGATTGCGGAGCTGCTGCTTCAGCCCGGTTTGCCCGTCCGCAGAGGGAAAGCCGTGGCATTTTTCCGAGGTAAGAAGTCCACCATGGAATGGTTTCATTCGGCAGAACAAGACAAACAGGAACGGCCCCAAGACAACCTTGCTTCGAGCCACGAGATCCAAGCAGCTTTTGTCGAGCAACGCGATCATTTGAACTGGATAGCGCTGATCATTACGGGAGACCACGCCCTCGCAGACCGAGCAGTGATAAGTGCGAGCGATCTGTCCGCGAGCTATAGCAGTGTATTTCGCGACTGGCTTATGGGGTGGACGAATACTGCAACGGTGCGCGCCGCGGTAAGAGAAGTTCGCGACCTCATTTCTGCATCGGCGAGCCGCTATATCGATTCCTCCTACGAGCACTCTGATAGTGACGTGCTTTCCGACGATCAGATCGCGTCGCTTCGGCATGTCGATACACGATACATCATTGCGGCGCTTGACCCACTGGCCCGCTCCGCATTGGTGCTGCGGGGAATACAACATTTCTCGATTACTGATTGCGCGCTCCTGTTGGATATGCCCCGGCGAATTGTCGCGGCCGCGTATTGCCGGGCTCTCCGCTGGATTGACGAGCGTGCGGGTGCGCACGGACCGCCGAATGAAGATGGGAGGCCTCTCGACTTTGATTGAACCCGCACAAACACAACCCACGACAGGTGGAAAAGAGAAGCCGTGCAACGAATAAACGAGGCGAAGCTAAGAAAAAGGTACCGGACGGAATGGTAAAGAGGGATCGCGCGGAGAGCGCTCGCACCTTAAGCAGAGGGGCCTTCGGTATCGCGAGATTGTGCAGCCTAATGTTGCTGGTCGCGACGACTGCATCTTGGGCGCAGGTGGTGTCGCCGAACGTTGGTAGTGTTCCCAGCGGCCCTGCCACCAACGAAGTGTTGCGCCTCAGGCTAAGCGAAGCCATCAATCGGGCGGTGCGCTACAACCTGGGGGCAATCGAGAGTGACGAGAATACCAGGGAGGCGCGTGGGCAACGACTGCTCGCGTTAAGCCACCTCCTTCCCCAGATAAGTGCAGGGATTAATGAGAACGTCGACCAAGTGAATCTCACCGCCTTGGGCCTCGGCGCAATCAAAATACCCGGTGTCCCTGCTGTTGTTGGCCCGTTCAGTTACAGTACGGCGAGTGCGAGTCTTAGCCAAACCTTATTCAGCTACGAATCGATCCAGCGCTTCCGTGCTGCCCGCACCTCCGAGCAGGCCGCCCAGCTCAGCTACAAAGACACGCTCGACGTAATTACGCTCACCGTGGGCAACGCGTATCTGCAAGTCATTGAAGCCAGCTCCCGTATTGAAGCCGAAGTGGCGCAAGTGCAGAATGCGAAGGCTCTTTACGACCAGGCGGCAGACGAGTTCCAGGCTGGTACAAGACCACGGATCGACATGACTCGGACAGAAGTCCAGCTTCATACCGAAGAGTACAACCTGAGCGTTGCACACAACAACTTCGCAGTCGCGAAACTCACTCTCGGCCGCGCCATCGGATTACCTCTTGGCCAAACCTTCGAGCTTGCGGACCAACTTCCGTATGCGGACATCAATCCGCCTACCGTCGAAGACGCTCTCACGATGGCTTACAACTCGCGCAGTGACCTCCGCTCAGCTCTCGATTCGGCGAGATCAGCGGAGCAGGGGCTGTCTGCCGCCAAGGGTGAACGTTATCCCGTCGTGGCTATAAGTGGCGATTACGGCGACCAGGGACCGACGTTTAGTCAGTCCCACGGAGTGTTCGGTTTCCAAGCGGGGATCAATGTACCGATCTACACCGGTGGCCGGATCAAGGGCGACATAACCCAAGCGGAAGCGACTCTGCGCCAGAGGAAGGCAGAAGCGGAAAATATCCGTGGGCAGATTGATTACGACGTTCGCACTGCATTTCTCAATCTGAATGCCGCTAGGGAGCAGGTTGACGTCGCTCATCAGAATGTAGGCTTGGCCAACGACAACGTCGCTCGTTCCAAGGAACGCTTTGCGGCAGGCGTCACCGACAGCGTCGAGGTGGTGCAGTCCGAGCAGTCCCTGGCCAGCGCCAACGATCAATACATCACCAGCCTCTATAGCCACAATCTCGCAAAACTGGCGCTCGCTCGTGCCCTCGGTATTGCACGAGGCAGTTTCAGCCAATATCTCGGAGGACACTAAGTGTCTGTACAACAGACGGAGTTCCAGGAAACAAATTCCACCCCGGTGGCGACGGCAAAACCAGAACTGTCCCACGGCAACCAAAAGAAGCAGGGCCTCCGCTGGATGTTTAACGAGCATCCGGTGGGCGCTCGGGCCGCGGCGTTGCTGCTACTCGCCTTTGTGATCGTAGGTGGAGGGCTCTTCTTATGGAATAGCCTGGCGTGGGAGTCGACTGACGACGCACAAGTAAATGGCCACATCATGCCGTTGAGCGCGCGGATCAATGGATACGTGCTCGAAGTTCCAGTGATCGAGGGCCAGTTCGTTCATGCTGGTGATGTGCTCGTGACCATCGATCCTAAGGACTATAAGATCGCGCTCGAGCAGGCCCGGGCGACGTTCGAGGACGCGCAGGCCAGTGCCGCAAGTTCTCGCTTTAACATACCGATCACCTCCGTCACCACGCATAGCAACGTCGATTCAGCAAGTACTGCGGTGGAAAATGCAGAGGCCGGATTCAAGGCTGCCGAGCAGAACCTCGAGTCTGCGAAAGCCCTTTTGGACCAAGCCGAGGCGAATGCGGCGAAAAGCGACGCGGACCTGGTGCGCTATGAACAACTAGTCGCAAAGGATGATATTTCACGTCAGCAGTACGATCAAGCAGTCGCCGCGGCCAAGGCAAATCGATCCGGCGTCGTGTCAGGCAGAGCGAATGTACAGGCGGCTGAACAAGCAGTGCGCCAGGCACAAGGAAAACTTTTGCAGGCGAGGGCCGATTTACGCAGCGCTCAGACCGCACCGCAACAGATTTCGATGACCCTCGCCAAGGCAGACGCAGCCGATGCCCAGGCGCGAGAACGCAAGGCGGAGCTCGATCAAGCAGACCTCAACCTCAGCTATACAGTCGTTCGTTCTCCAGTCACAGGAATTATCGGTAAGAGGACAGTCGAAGTGGGCCAGAACGTCGGCATCGGGCAGGAATTGGTAGAAGTAGTGCCACTCGACGATGTCTGGGTTACGGCCAACTTTAAGGAAACACAACTCGCCCATATGCGGCCAGGGCAGCCCGTCGAAATCAAGGTGGACGCCTATGGCCGCAAATGGCAGGCACATGTAACTAACATGGGCGCCGGAGCAGGCTCGGTGTTCAGCCTGTTACCTCCCGAGAACGCCACTGGAAACTACGTGAAGGTTGTGCAGCGGGTACCAGTGCGCCTCGATTTTGATCGCTCTGCAGGATCGGACTTCAACGCGGAAGGACTGCTGAAACCGGGCTTGTCCGTTGAACCCGAGGTGAGGGTGCGATGAGCACTGCCGGATCTGGTGCCGCCGGAGAGGATCTCTGGCAGCCCAAAGTTAACCCTTGGATCATTGCGGCTTCGGTTTCATTGGCGGCGTTCATGGAGGTGCTCGATACCAGCATCGCCAATGTAGCCCTGCCGCACATCGCCGGCGGTCTGGCGGCCAGCAATGACGAGAGCACATGGGTGCTGACCAGCTATTTGGTCTCCAATGCAATCGTTCTGCCGCTAAGTGGATGGCTGGTCGCATCGCTGGGCCGGAAGCGCTTTTTTTTGATCTGCATTACGTTTTTTACAGCGAGCTCCTTTCTCTGCGGCATCGCACCCAGTCTGGGGTTTCTGCTCCTGTTTCGAGTTATGCAAGGCGCGTTTGGAGGAGGCTTGCAGCCGATGGCGCAGTCCATCCTGGGCGATAGCTTTGCTCCCGAGAAGCGAGGGCTGGCCTTTTCGCTGTATGGAATTACGACCATCTGCGCTCCTGCCATTGGTCCGACGCTGGGTGGCTGGATCACAGACAACTACTCCTGGCGCTGGATTTTCTACATCAACGTCCCGGTTGGCATTCTTGCGCTCATACTGGTTTATCAGCTGGTCGAAGATCCACCCTACATAGCCCGCATGAAGGCCGGGCTCTCCGGCTTCGACTTTATCGGATTCTCTCTGCTGACCCTGGGCGTAGGTGCATTGCAGATCGTCCTCGACAAGGGACAGGAAGACGACTGGTTCGGATCTCATTTCATTACCACCTTGGTTGTGATCGCCGTCGCGGGCCTCATTTCCCTGGTGGTTTGGGAATGGTTTCAGAAACAACCCATCGTGGATGTGCGTTTGTTCAAGAACTTCAACGTTGCGACCACCAATCTAATGTTCCTGATGCTGGGCGCGGCCTTATTCAGTTCCACGGTTCTCATGCCGCAACTCCTGCAGACCCTTATGGGATACACGGCACAAAAGGCAGGGATGGTGCTTTCCGCCGGTGCCCTGGTAGTGCTGGTTGTGCTCCCGATGGTAGGCAAACTCACCACCCGATTTCAAGCGCGTCATATTATCGCCTTCGGTTGGATAGGTCTGGCGGCAGCCATGTACATATCGAGCAAACAGATTGATCTCCTTATGAGTTTCCGCTCGGCCACCCTTTTACGTGTGTGGCAGTATATTCCCGTGGCCTTTCTATTTGTCCCTCTTACGCTTGCCGGATATGTCGGGCTGGCGCCTGAAAAAACCAACGCTGCGGCCGGGCTAATGAATTTCTTTCGCAACATGGGGCAGAGCGTTGGCACGTCCGCCGTCACGACCTTGATTGCTCGACGCAGTCAGTATCATCAATCCGTCCTGGCGGAATACACAGCTTCTGGCCGGTTTCACAGCTCTATCACAGTTCTGGCAATACGACTGACGCGCTCCGGCTTGAGTGCGCATGCCGCTCAGCAACAGGCCTTGGGCCGCCTGTACGCTTTAGTTCAGGCCCAAGCTGCAGTTCTCTCTTACATCGATGTGTATTGGCTGCTGGCAATGGGCTCGATGATTATGTTTGTCGCCTCATTTCTGCTGAAGAGAAATGAACCAGGCAAAAGCGCAAAGGTGTCGGTTCATTAGGATGTTTGTCTAATGGTCCATTTGCCGATTGAAGACGCAGTAGAGAACATAGGTTGCGCCCTGTGCGCAACCTAAGGTTCGTAGACGACTCCGTTGATTCGAATTTTCGAACACCAGTGACAAAACCGCACTTCCTTGCCTTGCGGTAAGAATTGCTGGATCTTGAGTTCGCGCCACCGATGTATGCGGCAAAGACAAAAAAACGCCTTCACGCTATTTGATTCGTGCTCTCTATGCGGCCACCACTTCTTTAACGAAGTTGCGAGTATCGCGTCGGAATCGATTGCTGGGGATTCATAGGATGGCCTCGACATATTCCTCCCTTCAAATACCTGAAACCAGGGGAAGGCTCCCGCTCTTCCCCCAGTGTTGCACGGGTCTCTTCAGTAGCCCCTAGTGATGGCCGCCACCAGCAGAACCTCCTCCGCCACCGCCACCGGAACCACCGCCGCCTGAACTGGAGCCTCCGCCGCCCCCGTGAGAGCCGCCTCCGCCACCAGAGCTTCCACCGCCACCGCCTCCGTGGGAACCGCCGCTTGAGCCCCCACTTCCACCGCCGCCCCGCGAAGCGTTCCCGCCGCTGAAGCCCCCGTGCCCACCAGCATAGCTGCCCCCCCGCGCCTGCAGCGTCCCGCCGCGGTTCGAGATCGGTGCGGAGACGGTCACGCTCTTGCCTCCATGCACCACTTCTTTGGACATCATGAAGTTTTGCGATTTGGAGTCTAATCGAATTGGAACATTGGCTACCTTGGCAATCGCGCCCTTGTTTCCGGGAAGCGGTTCTTTCATCACGTGAGCTTCCATACGCGGAGCGTCGGCACGTGCCAGCGGACGAAGATACGCATTGCGAAACTCTCGCGGTGGCGACTTGAGAACATCAACCTTGTGGTCAGGCTCGAATTTGAGCCGCTCCAGCGACAAGCCGTTCTTGTTATTCAGCGCGAAGACCTCTTCCCTGCGGTTGATCGGAGGCCTGCCTTTGACGTCGAAGGGATGGATGGGGACAAAACCCACCTTATGCCCGCTCTTGACCCAGCGAACTGGCTCCAGGTGGTGTCTCTTTACACCCACACACCAGACATAGCGATGCCGTCTCTGAACCCAGCCTCCGGCGTGACACACCGCCCAGCCCCATGGGACTGTGTTGCCTCCCAGTCCCGTACTTACAACCCTCTGCGCGCCGGTAATCGGGTCCCTTTGCACCCGGTAACGAACGGCTGCCGGAAGACAAGGAGAGAAGGCATCTGGATAAATCGGATCAAGGGGCTTAAGCGGATCGATTAACTGTGCTGTTCGAAACCCGGGGGAGCGGACGAAGTTCACCTGCATTACATGTGCGGACTGCCACCCCATAGCGTAAGACGGCCGCGATTTGGAAACGTTGTTGGCCGCTTGCTGCCGGTCATCGGCGGTCGCCGGTTCCCAACAAGTCCCATAAGGCGCGCAGGCAAAGAATGTACCCTGTCCCTTCATGCCTGCCAGGCCGGGAAGCGGCGTGGTCAGTCCGGCAGCCTTCATCACGTCGGCCATGGCCGACGTTCGTTGTGCAACCCGGTCTGCTACCCACTTGTCCCATTCGGCAAATGGACCGGAAGGATCAGGCCCGCGCGTGTCGACAAGATGCCCCTCGTGCAAGGTGAACGTCTGGCCCTCGCCGAGTTCTTTCCCTACTAGTTGGGGAAATTGAATGTTCTCGGGCTCCTGCGAAGTGACCGTCGCGGCGTCAATATAGCTGTTGATTCGAGCGAAGAGCTTGTGCGGATAGTTGGTCCCGAAGAGATCCGTGGGCGTCCTCAGAACAAACTTTTCACCAAAGATATATGGCTTGATATCGACCGATGCAGTGCCTGTAAGCAGCGCGACCTCAGTGTATGGAACACCGCTCGTTGTGTGCAGGTCGTTGAAGCTGAGAACCGAGTTTTCTCCCAGGTAGAGCATCGAGGCGTCTTCAAGCTCGATCTCCGCGCGCCCGTTGCCGGTTACCAGGCTGAAGCCGGTTTCCAGCGGCAGATCGGTAACCGCCTTCTCCCATGTGTCGCCGGCAGGTTTCTCGTGCTGTTCGCCTCGCGCAATGCGTACGTCGCCCTCGACATAGCTGATGCGGACGATTTGCGCATAGGTGGCATCCGAATAATGTTGTCCCAGGATGAATATGGCTTTCTTCTTCAGATCTTCGCTGGCGTCGCCATTGAGAATTTCCTGAAGCTGCGCCAGGGCCTGCGGTTCATCCTTCAGCATCAGCGAATTGAGCGCCAGCAGTTTCAGGTCGTCGTCGCTCCAAACTTTTGGCTCAACGGGTTTCCCGGCCTTCGATTGAATCTCTATCTCCAGCGCGCCGCACTCATGAACCCAGTTGCTGGTTGAAAAGTCGCGCCGCAGTTCAGCGCAGGTTGCAAGGGCAGTACTCCCTTGCCCTTGTTTGTTTTGGGCGTACGCCTTCCAGTAAAGGGCCCCATCGGCGTGCTCAGCATGTTGCGCGACGACCTTGGTGAAAATTGCCTCCGCATCCGGCCAACGCGCATCTGTGATCGCGCGCATACCGTCCGAGTAGAGACTGTGATGCGGCTGCGGAGGCCCTCTATTCCAGACGACGTTGCGCCTTCTGAAAAACTCTCTCCCGGACCCATCTGAGCGAGTACCGTAACCGGCACAAATACCAATGCTCCGCAAAGAGCGAAACGAAAAACGACTCCACGACTCATATCGTGCCCCCTTTCGTGTGGCCGGTTCCGGCCGTCTGTTGATCCGGCAATCGTGAACGCAGCACACGCACCTCAAAGAGCAAGCCATCCGCGTTCGCTTGCGTTTGCAGCCGGGCGAGCGTTGCCGCGTTCAAGCTACCGGGTTGGTTTGCAAGCTCCTCCAGCAAATGATCCAGGCGATCAAGCGCGGTGGCCAACCTTGGATCGTCTTGATGCCGGGCATTCTGCCGGCAGATGCGATTCGCCGCCAACATACTCCGCGCTTCATCGCGCAGCGGAGATGCCATCTCGACGCTCTCGGCATCGGCATGTTTTAGTTCCACCAGCAGTCGCTCCGAACGGTCCAGGTGATCGCTAAGAACCACCACCACGACGCGCGCGGGCTGCGGCACATGCGCCTCCTGTTGCGGGTTCTTCTGGGGGCTGATCTTCGCACTGCTCTGCGCCTGCTTGCGCTCCCATAGCCGGCCACCGACGAAGGTGCATGCCAACAGCAAGGCGCACGCTGCGGCGTAACTCAAACCGCTCCACACTCCCCCGCGAAGCCAGTTCCATTTGGCCGATTCATATGCAGGTAACGACCCGGAGAGGGATGCCCATACCTTCTCGCCGTAGCCGGCGTCGCGGCCCGGTGGTTCTGCGAACGTCATCTCAGCGAGGTCGCTTTCAAGCGCAGTGTAGGTATTCGAGCACTCCGCACATCCCTCAAGATGCCGCTTCACCGCGGCCGTCTCGCCCTCGCCGTAGGCATGTGCGATCAGTTCTTCTTCACTCAGATGCGTCATGTTTTTACCTTTAAGGTCGCTAACCTGCGTCGTAGTTTTTGTACGGCGCGAAACACAGATTGTTTGGCAGTGTTGGGTGGAATGCCCATCACGGCGGCGATCTCTTCCGTGGTGCGATCTTCCAGGTGCCGCAGCACGAAGGCCGTTCGTTCTGTAGCAGACAGCGCATGCATTGCAATCTCCTGCATGGCTCCGATCTCGCCGCTCAACAACAGGCGTTCCGGGCCTGCCGCCTGGTCCGCAATCTGCACTCTGTCCTGCTCTCCATCCGTTGTCTCGCCGATCCGGCTGCTTTCGTCTACCTTGCTGCCCCCAATTCTGTCCAACGCGCAGCGCACCGTAATCCGGTAAATCCACGTGCCGAAATCCGACCGGGACTCAAAACTCTCCAGCTTTCGATAACCGCGCAGCAGCGCCTCCTGTACCACGTCTTCCGCGTCGGCCTCATTGCCGGTGATGCGAAATGCCACCCGAAAAAGCCTCCCGCTATGACGCACGACCAATGCGGCGTAGGCCTCTTTGTCTCCAGCAAGAACTGCCTGAATCGCCGCCTGGTCGTTCATGTCCATGCGCAACATTAGACCGCATTCTGCCCACCCCGGTTAGGAGAGATTTTGTGGGTAGGGAACCTTTGAAAAGTCGATCGTAATGCGTTGAAAAGAAGGCGGCCAGCGAAACCGGCTTGGTTGATGGAGTGTTGACTCTGTCACTAATCTGGACAGGAAATCCTGGGGAGCGGAGGGGAGAGCCTGCCCTGGGCGAAGTCGAACGGGGACCTGCAGTTTCACTTTCGGCACAAGCGAATGTGCCGTGGGCGAATCGCTTCCTGGATGGTTTTCCATCAATGCAAACTGCAGGTCTCACGCTGCGCGCTGTGTTTCAATTATGGTGACGAAGTCCTACCGCCCCACCCTGAGGAAACGAACGCATGGCAACCGTACAGGAATTTAGATGTGAAGTCTGTGGACTGGTGACCAGCAACCCCATTCACTGGTTCGTGATTCGATGCGGAGAATCCGAACTGACTGTGCACCGATGGAACACCGAAACCGCCAACGCGGCGGAAGCTCGCCATTACTGCGGTGAAGCTCATGCTCAGGTGTACATCAGCCGTTGGTTTGAGTCAGTGTGTTCTCCACCGAAGCCAACCTTCAGGTAGCGCGTTGCCGGACGAATCATGGGACTCGGAGGACAATCCCTTCTGGCGTAAAGCCTCCCGCGAAATTCGCCGCCAGCGTCGGGCCTTTCGCACACACAGGAAAAACGATGGCAAATCGTTACTACCATGGACCACGGTCCGATCACTTCGACGGCCAACGCTTCTTCCATCCCGGCCTGCCTGCCTCTGACAAGACCATCCTCGACCTCCTGCGTTGGAAAATCCTGGGCAAGAGATCGGCGTGGCCTAAGAGCGTTCCCGCGCGCTCCGGGTTGCGCCCGCCTGCTCATGTTGAGGGCTTACTGGTCACAGCGATCGGTCACGCGTCTCTGCTGATTCAGGTTGCCGGAAGCAACATTCTCTTAGACCCCGTATGGGCCCAACGCGCCAGCCCGTTCACCCGCATGGGCCCGCTCCGCCACAATCCACCTGCCGTTGCGTTGGCAGATCTCCCGCCCATCGATACCGTTCTCCTTACCCACAATCATTACGACCACATGGACCTCTCGACCATCAAGCACCTGTGGGATGTGCATCGCCCGGCTATCCTCAGCCCCCTTGGAAACGGCACGGTGATTCGTAGCGCGGTAGCTCAGGCGGAGGTAAAGACAGGGGACTGGTGGGACAGCTTTCTATTGCCGCATGGAATCCGCGCCACCATCGTGCCCGCCTATCATTGGTCGTCTCGCGGGCTTGGTGATCGGCGCATGGCTCTTTGGGGAGGCTTTGTGCTCGAAACGCCCGCGGGTATCATCTACTGTGCCGGCGATACTGCGTACCGGGATGGCAAGAAATTCCGCGAGATTCGTGAACGCTTCTCACCCCTTGCGCTTGCCATCCTACCGATTGGTGCGTATGAGCCGAGGTGGTTCATGCAGACGCAGCACATCGATCCGGAAGAAGCGGTGCAAATTGCGTTGGACTGCGGAGCGGAACAAGTCCTGGGTATTCATTGGAACACCTTTTCTTTGACTGACGAGCCTTACGGCGAACCGGAGGAGCGCTTCAACGCAGCAGTTCGGTTGGCATCTCTTGATAGAGCCAACATGATCGCCCTGCATCCCGGTGACACCTGGCAGCCTCAGACGCAAAAATGAGCTAGCGGTCACGTCGCCTATAGCGGTTCCACGATAGGTGTCACCGGTAAAGATGGTTCAGACGGGCTTTTCCCCAGGAAAAGACCCACATACCTGAGCCCGGCTGGGGCACAGTGATCGGGGAACCGCTCTAAGTGCCGCAGAACGTCTGAAGTACGCATTCCTCGGGACGGGCCGGCGTGGAGTACCGCTCCAACCCAGGCCTTTCATCGTATGGGCGCGACACCACGTCCAGTAGCTCCTCGAACGGACCGAAGTCCTGCCGACGCATCGCTGCATCGAGTGCCGCCTCCACCACGTGGTTGCGCGGGATGAATGCCGGACTTGCCATCCGCATGGCCGCAGCGCGGGCCTCTTCCTGCCCCGATCCGAAAGCGGGCTCTTCCTTGAGGCGCCGGCGCCACTCAGCAGACCACGTGTCATATGCGCCCGGGTCGGCGAATAACGCGCGTACACCCTCATCGCCCTCTGGTCCTGCTGCGGCATCACACAGCCGGCGGAAGGTCAAGGTGAAGTCGGCTCGGTTAGCAGCCATGCGCGTGAGCAGGTCCTGGCTTAGCGCTTCATCGCCCTCGCGTTCCGTGAGGAGACCAAGCTTGCGCCGCAGGCCGGCGCCGTAAGCCGCCTGGAACTGCGGCCCGAAGGCGGTGAGCGCCTCTTTGGCCGAGGCCAGCGCAGCCTCTTCGTTTCCTGCCTCCTGCTCTAGAACAGGCAGCAACGCCTCCGCCAGGCGCGTCAGGTTCCAAAGCATGGCGCGGGGTTGGTTACCATAGGCATAGCGTCCGTTATGGTCGATGGAGCTGAACACCTTGACCGGGTCGTAGGCCTCCATGAAGGCGCAGGGGCCGTAATCGATGGTCTCGCCGGAGATGGAAGTGTTATCGGTGTTCATCACGCCGTGGATGAAGCCGAGCAGCAACCACTGTGCGACCAGCTTCGCCTGCCGGCCGATCACGCCATCCAGCAGCGCCCGGTAAGGCTGCTTCGCCAGTGCTGCCTCGGGGTAGTGTCGGGTGACGGCATACTCTGCCAGCCTTCGCGTCCCTTCCGTGTCCCCCTGGGCTGCGAAGTATTGGAAGGTGCCCACGCGAAGATGGCTCGCTGCCACCCTGGTCAGCACCGCTCCAGGCAAGGCTGTTTCGCGCAGCACCCGTTCTCCCGTGGTTACCGCGGCGAGGGCCCGGGTGGTCGGCACGCCCAGCGCCGCCATGGCCTCGCTCACGATGTACTCGCGCAACACCGGACCGAGCGCGGCTCTACCGTCGCCTCCGCGGGAGAACGGGGTCGGGCCCGAGCCCTTGAGCTGGATGTCGTAGCGCACCCCGTCGCGTCCCAACACCTCGCCCAGCAGATTGGTGCGGCCGTCGCCGAGCTGCGGCACAAAGTGCCCGAATTGGTGCCCGGCATAGGCCAGCGCCAATGGTTCGGCCCCCTCGGCCACCCGGTTGCCGGCCAGAATCTCCACTCCTCGCGTGCTTGCCAGCGCCTCTGGATCCAGGCCCAGGGCCCGCGCCAGTTCCACGTTCAACTTCACCAGCCGTGGGGCCGCTACCGGTGTCGGATCCAGCCGCGCGTAAAAGTGCTCTGGCAATCGCGCATAGGTGTTTTCGAAACCGAAACGGACGGCATGGCCGCTTGCGGTTGGTGCGATCGCGGGAGCATCTGGTGAAGTCATGATTGATTAGATGTCGGCAGCCTGTTTTGGCTCCAGCTTACCTGCCTGGCCGCCCATATCATACAGATGTGTGTATCGGCGGCCAACGAGTCCAACAGCAAACTCTCGTAATCAGCCGCACGTATGCCGTCTGGATTTCACCAAGCGATCGCAAAAAAAGGCCTGCGCTCGCGTGTTACGCGGGCCTTTGTTGCTGCATCTTAGCCATCCGGCCATAAAGCTCTTGCAGCACAGTCACGGCTTCCTCCGCTGTCGCGCGGTCCGGCACCTCGGTGCTGTCATTCCAGCCGGCGTCCTCTCCGGGCTTGTTCAGCATCAGTACAATCCCGTCACGCCTGGCCAGCACATTCAAACCGTTGTAGTACAACCCGTACGTGACGCCGTCCTGCGGAATCAGCCAGGCGATCTGCCCGCGCACCGGAACAATGCTCTCGTCCGACCAAAGCTGCCGCGCGGCATATCCGGTGCAGTTAATGATGGCGCGCTGCGGCAAAGCCGTAAGCTCCTGCGGAGCATGAAACTCTCGCGTCTCGATCGTCCCGCCTGCAATGAGAAAATCAGTCATCAACTGTCGCGCATAGTCCGCCACGTTGAAGGTCAACGACGTGGAACGCCGAACATACTTGGTCGGAAATGGAGTCGTCCCCGGCGGCAGGTCATGGGATCCGGGAGTAAGGTCCGCGATGCGGTCCGAGTACTCAACATAGTCGCGTCCCTCCCCGGCATGAACATGGTGTTCCCCATCCGAAAGCGAGTACCGATCCGTCCATTCAACCGGAGTACCTGCGACCCCGATATAGCTCATATACATCGCAAACGAAGTCCGCGCCATCGCCTCCCACTGCGCGGGAAAATCCGGAGCTGCCGCCGACGAAAGCGCGATCCGCGAATCCGGTGTCCACGAGCCCGTCGCGCGCACTGACCGCACGTAGGGCGCTCTCTCCCGGGCGTAGATCGTTACCTTCAGTCCCGCCCGCTGCGCCGTCAGCGCTGCCGTCAGTCCCAGCGCACCGGCTCCAATCACCGCCACTTCGCGCTGCGCACTTCCTTCCGCCAGCACCTTCCGCACCACCACATCCGCCGATCCCCAGGAAAGCGACCAGCCGCTCCCACCGTGGCCGTAGTTGTGCACGACAAATTTATCTCCTACCCGCTCTACGTCCTGCCGCGGACCCGCCGGCCGAAACGGCCGGGTACAAACCGTAATGCGGAAGATGCGGTCCATGTCCGCCCGGATCGGGATGACCGGTCCTACCGCGTCATAAAACGGCAACGCCGGCGCGCCCGCGACCGTGGGCGCAGTGGGGGCCATCACATGCCGCGTGCACCCCGACAAACCCATCGCGCTCAAGCCGGCAACAGCCCCGGAACCCTGAAGGAAACTTCGACGATTGATCATGTGTGTCGTCCAGTACGAACGTGGAATGCAAAAATGGCCTTGTGCCGGATAGCACGATCGGTCACAAAAAACCGGGACGATTGCGGCGATAGGATACCCCATTTCGGCGAACAACGCGTGTAGTGAAGGGGAAAGTCGATTCACCTCTGGATGCTAAGCTACAGGCACCATGGGCGAGACCTTCCAAGAGCTATTTGCGCAAGGCTACAAGGCGCGAAGAGAAAACCGAATCGCGGATTCTCGGGCGATCTTCATCAAAGGAGTTCGCAGCGCCGCGGAAGAGGGAGATCGGCCATCCTTGGCGGAGGCGCTTTGCGGCCTGGGGCAGGCTGAGCGTGATATTGGGAACCTTGAGGCTGCGCGTCTCCACTACGCTGGCGCAGCGACGCTGTATCGGGAGATCGGGCCGCCGGTGAGGCTGGCATACGCGATCCGGCACGAGGCGGACATATTTCGCAAAGAGTGCCGGCCTAAGGATGCCGAACCACTCTACCTGGAAGCTGAGAAAATCTACCGGCAACAGGGCGATGAGGCCACGCTTGACTTGGCAAATACCCTGCGTGGATTAGCTTCGGTGACCGAATCATTGGCCAAACCGGATGCATCCAGATCGCTCTGGCAGGAAGCGCGCCAGTTATATGCGAAATGCAACGTAGAGGCCGGCGTCGTGGAGTGTGACAGGAAACTTTCTCAATAGAGCTACGGCGTCGCCGGAAGCAACGCCGGCATCGCGAACTCATGCGGAGGCGTGGCCTGCATGAGTTCCGTGATGAAGTAGTCCCATCGCCGCCGCATCATGTAAGCACTCGCGGTGTTGCCGTATCCATGGTGCCCTTCAGGGAAAATCACCAGCGCAAAATCTTTGTTGGCCTTTTCCAGCGCATCGATCAGCAGCATGGTGGTCGATAACGGCACATTGTCGTCCAACATGCCGTGGGCCAGCATCAGCTTTCCCTTCAGATTCCCGGCGTAGCGCGCATTTGCCTGCGAATCGTAGTTGGTGGTTCCGTCGGCTTTGGTTTCGAGCAGGCCGACCCACTTCTCATCCCAGTCGTCCTCATAATTCCGGTTCTCGTGGTTGCCACTCTCTGCGATGCCGACCTTCACGAAGTCCGGATAGCGAAGCATCGTAGCCACCGTAGCGTTGCCTCCGCCCGAGTGCCCCCACATGCCAATACGGTCCAGGTCGATCCACGAATACCGCTGGGCAAGTTCTCGTATGCCGCTGATCTGATCCGGAATGGCATTGATGCCAATGTCGTTGAGGTACTCGTCCTGAAAAGCCTTCGACCGCTTGGGATTCCCCATGCCTTCAATCTGAACCACGGCGAAGCCAAGCTGCGCGAGCGCATTGCAGTCCCGCCGGGAGGCCTGAAATCCGTGTGTTCCAAAGGATCCGCCCTGCGGCCCGGGATAGATGAAATCGATGATCGGGTACTTCAGCGAGGGGTTAAGATCGGCGGGACGGAAGAGAAGCCCGTAGACATCGGTCTTGCCGTCGTGTCCTTTTACGTGAAAGGTTTCGGGCGCGACCCATCCCGCGGCTTTCAGGCGTGTGATATCGCCGTGTGCCAACTCTTCGATCATCTGACCGGAGCCATCGCGCAACAACATGACCTGCGGCTTCTGCGGCGTGGAGTAGATATCGACAATATATTTTCCATCGCTGGATACGGTTGCCACGTGATCGGCGTCCTCCGCCGTTAGCAGCTTCAGGTGCTGGCCGTCCAGGTTCGCGCTATAGATGCGCCGGTAGTAGGGATCTTCGGATGGCTCCCGGCCCGTGCCCGTCAGGATCATCTCGCCCGTCTCCTGGTCCACGTGGAGGACCTCATCGACGTTCCAGTCGCCCTCCGTAACCGCATGCTTCAACTTTCCCGTGCCTGCGTCGTACAAATACAGGTTTCCCCAGTTTTCGCGTTGCGAGAACCAGAGAATTTCATTTCGTTTGGACAGATAGCGCCAGTTCACATGTTCATAGCCGCTATCGAAGAAAGTCGGAGCCGTCTCTGTGAACACATCGCGAACCGCCCCGGTGGCCGCATCCGCTATGCGCATGGTTTCCACTTTGTGATCGCGCGAGGTAGAAACAAACGCCAGCGTCTTCCCATCAGCGGCCCACTGCACGTCCTCCCATCCCGCGTGGCAAACCAGGTTGTCGCACAAAGTGGAGCGATGCTGGTCCGGAGGCATCTTCAGCCGCGTCACCTTTGCTGTGTCCACATCGATGATTACGCGCTCGATCATGGTCACGTCCTTGTCGCCAACCAATGGGTATTTCCACGTTTCCAGGTGAGGATGTCCGATGCGGGAGCTGACCGTGTACATCTCGCCCGTCTTACGCTGATCCTGCTGGAAGGTCGCGAGCATCTTCGAATCCGGCGACCACACTACGATCGCGTGTTCGCTATGGATCCAACCAGCATTGTCCGTTGCGTATCCGTAATCCTTCACGCCATCTGTGGTGAGTTGCTTCTCAACCCCGGTAGCAATCTCGCGCACCCACAGGTTCCAATCGCGGAGGAAAACTGCACGCTTTCCATCTGGAGAGAAATCGGCCAACGAGGCGTCGTTTAAACTCGGCTTCGGCGTGCCGGCCGGACCCCACAGCTCCAGCGAGCATCGATACTCAACGCCAAGCGCACATCTGTACCGGCTTCCACCGATCGTGATCAATGCGATCCGGTCGTCGTCGAGCAGATCAAACTGCTCCGGTCGGATGTGTTTCGCATCCGTCTCTTTGAGCCCAGCCGCCCGCAATGCCGCGGCCATGCGCAGCGGATCATACGCCGCGGATTTCGTTCGCCGCGCCGCATCACCGACCATGAGAGTCGGCAACCCATTCTCACTGTCCAGGTACCAGAAGCGATCGCCACTGATGAAGGTGGCGTGTTTTACCGCGTGATCGACCAGCGAAACGGTGCTCGCATTCAGCAGATTGGCGGCCCGGCCGTAATCGTCGGACGTATAGATGCGGCCGGTTTGCGCCTGTGAGGAGAGGCTGATCGCCACCCCTGCGAGTATGGTGGCGACCGGAATCACATTTGAGACCAGGCGGGAAAATACCTTCAAATTCATCAAAGACTGTTTCCTTCGGAGGAGAAATGGGACCGTTCCCATGTAAACACATCGCACTGGCCGCCCTGGGGAGACGTCTCCGCAAGGGTCTTATCCAAAATGCTTTTCTCGATTCGGCTGATGTTGGACAGGACTAGCTGAAAACAATCAGCTGTCAGGGCGTATCGCAATCAGTCCGGAAGAGCCTGCCCCGCCTGCCCCGGCGTGTCGTGGGAACAGCCAAACTTGCCTATGGCAATTTGAGAGGGAAATGACACTGCAAAATCGCCACGGATGCGAGGCCCGGAGGGCCGACCGCTAAACGTGAGCCCAGCCCGGAAGGGCTGGGGCTCAATCCCGCAGATGATCCGCCTGCCCCGGCGCGCCGTGGGAGCGCCGTAGGTGCGGCACTAAACAAGGGCCCTCTCGGACCGTGTCATCAGGAGCGAACTCCGGATTTCCTACTACGCTGCGCTAATCAACGGCCACGTATGCGGCTTTCAATAAGGAAAGCCGCATGAGGTCCATCGACATCACGAAGCCTGACAGGAAATCCGGAGGAAGCCGAGGGACCTGCAGTTTCACTCGGACCGCCCGCAAATGCCGACAAGCGATCAACGAACGCCCCAAATCCTCAGGGGATTCTGAGCACATTACCCTCTTTGACCGTCGAGGTTTGCTCTCGTCTTTGGAAGCGATAGATGACGGTGAGTACTTTGTCAGCGCCTCTGGCAGGATCGCCGCCCATGGTGTTATTGTTCACCGGCACTACGATTGATCCGTTCCGCGCCATGCTCTGGAGTGTTCGGGTAACGTCCATGGTCCGATTGTTTAACCCATAGTAAGCGCGGACGATTTGCAAATCGCCGCCTCCGGGATATCCGGGGCCAGGGACCAGGATACCCGGGATTCGGTCGATATCCGGGACCCTGAGCATAGTTGTAGAACTGGCGGGAATCGATCGTATCGCCTTCCTTGAATGTGAATTGTCGCGACTGACGGCTGGAATTCACCGCCCGGATCCGCAGGATCTTGCTAGCGCCTACAGCTGGATCGCCTCCCATGTTCGCGTTGTTCACCCTGACTGGACCGTTGCCTGACAGCAGCCTTTGGAGCTGGTTCGTCACGTCCATCCATCGGTTGCCCGCGCCCCAGTCCGCTTTTACCACCTGCCAACCGGGTCCCGGCAGAACGTTCTGTGCCCAGGCGGATGTTGAGAACAAAAGGGAGCCTGCAAGAAGGCAAAACAAAGAGAGGTACCTCATGCGGTGCGTCATCGGAATCTCCTTTTCCTATCCATCGAGAGATCAACCAACCCACAAGCAGGCCCAGTACAGCGACAAGAATACCTATCCCTCTTCTCATTTGAAACAACGCAGTTCTAGCTTCTCCCTGTACACTTCCGGTGGCCAGGAATACCGAAAAGTCGACCCTGGTAATTTACGGAGGATGAAAGACCATGAACGGGAAAGTGTGGAAAGTGTTCGCAGGCCTGTGCGCACTCGGGATGTCCGCCGTTTGGGCCGGGCAGGCAGGCGCACAAACGTCTGAGGTGAAAGAGAAACCGGCATTGTACACGTACGTCGCGGATTGGAATATTCCCCGGGCACAGTGGGCGGACATGGAGAAGTCTTACGCGGCTACCCAGAAGCTGATGGACAAGGCCATCAGCGACGGAACCATTGTGGGATATGGCAGCGATGTGACGTTGGTTCATCAGGGGGACGGCGTCACGCATGACGATTGGTGGTCGGCCATGTCCCTGGCCGGTGTGCTCAACGTGCTGGACCAGCTCGAGAAGGGCGGAGGTTCTAGTACTTCCGTTCTGGACAGCGCCACCAATCACTTCGATAACGTGTATGTCAGCCGCTATTACAACTGGCATCCCGGAGCGGTGAAAGATGGCTACACCTATGAGGCGTCCTACCGGTTAAAGCCGGATGCGCCGGACGACGCGGTGGAGACGCTCAGCAAGAGGCTGATCGTGCCGCTGCTGGAGAAACTCTTCGCCGACGGCACGCTGCGGGAGTACGAAGTAGATACCCAGGAGATCCACACCGAAGCGCCGGGCACCTTTACGATTGTTTACCTTGCAGCCAACGCCGACGGCCTGGATAAGGTCAACGCGGCGCTGAGTGAGGCTATCAAGGCCGACCCGCTGGGCGGAGTAGCCTTTACTTCCGAGGTGGACCTGAGCGCGCACCACGATAACCTGGATCGCTCCCAAGCCACCTACAAATAGTGAGCCGCAGTCCTTCCCGGATCCGCGAGCGACCCCGTTTTGGGGCGCCGCTCGCGGGGTGGTGGAAAATTTTCCTTCACTTTCGCTGGACTTGTACTTCCTATCGGAGACAAACTTGACTGTGAGGAGCACTGAAGATGGAAACGGAAATTTCAGAGAAGATTCAACGCCTGACCCGCATTCTCTCCGAAGAAGCCGGCAAGTTCCCCAAGATCACCGTCGACCAGTATTCAACCGGGACCTACGGGTATAACTGGAAAGTGTACCTGGACAACGAACGGCATCTTGGCACCATCGCTTTTACCACCGAGGTGCCTCTCTCCGAGCAGGAACTCCGGGTGGCATTTCGGCACGAGCTGAAAGCGCTCGTAAGGAATCAGGTGGCTCCCCCTGCTTCAGTACTGTCTGCCAGTCCCCAGTAGCAGACCTTTAGACAATTGAGGGACCGGACGGGAAAGACCCGAAAGGGCGATACCCGCGCATGCCCTGCCTGCCCCAGTGTGCCGTGGCAGCTTGTCGAAGAGCCTGCCCTGAGCTTGTCGAAGGGGGAAGGCTGAGAGGCAGACTTGTCCAAATTAGCTTTTTTTCGAGCGCCCGATTTGTACAGCACTCGTTGAAGACAAATCAGCGATCGGGGTGTACCGCGATCAGTCCCGCTCTGCGGGACTGAGTTTGTCTGTCGAGTTCTCACACAGACTCGTGAGTCCTGGGTTTCAGCTTCTCTCCTGGGAAATTCTCGTCATGGGCACTCGCATTCGCTCAAAAATGACAGCGTGGCGGGCGGCGGCAGACGCTGTTAGACTTCCCCCAACCTCTATCACTTCTTATTGTCGTTGTTTGCCCAGGGCGCATGACGATACCGCAAGGCACACAGTTCGGGCCGTACCGGATCCTGGAACCGATCGGCTCCGGGGGCATGGGTGAGGTCTACCGCGCGTTGGACACGCGGCTGGGGCGGGAAGTGGCAATCAAGCTGGTCTCGACCCGCTATCTGGCCGAGGCCTTTGGCAGCGGAAGCCAAGTCCCGGTAACCGCGACCCCGGCAGGCTCAACGCCGGCGACCCCGGGAACACTATCTCACCGCCGCTTTCTGCGTGAGGCGCAATCGGCCAGCGTCCTGAACCACGCCAATATCTGCACCATCCATGACATCGGGGAACAAGATGGGCGGCCCTACCTGGTAATGGAGCTGCTTCGCGGGGAGACCCTGAAGGAGACTCTGCGGCGGGGCCCGCTCTCTGTAACTGAAGTAATTACATTCTCGCGGCAAGCTGCGGCAGCTCTGGCGGCCGCCCATGCTCAGGGAATCGTTCACCGTGACATCAAGCCGGCTAACATTTTTGTCAGCGAGGCGCCGCGCAGGCCGAGGCAGATCAAGATCCTCGACTTCGGCCTCGCCAAGCAGCAAGGCTCGGGCGACCTGCAGGACTCCGGCGAGGCGACGGCGACCTTTGGCGGGATGGCAACCTCGGCGGGAACCGACGGTGGAAAGGCAAATCCCGACCTTACTTCTCCAGGCTCGACCCTGGGCACCGTCGCCTATATGTCTCCGGAGCAGGCCAAGGGGGAACCGCTGGACGCGCGCACCGACCTGTTTTCTCTGGGAGCTGTCATCTACGAGATGGCGACAGGGAGCAAGCCGTTTGCGGGACAGAGCACGGCGGAGATATTTGTCGCGCTGCTGACCAAGGATCCGGCGCCTGTGACCGTGATCAATCCAGCCATGCCGTCGGAGCTCGATGGGATCACTGCGAAGCTGCTGACCAAGGAGAAGGAACGGCGGTATCAAACGGCTGAGGAGGTGTCGCAGGATCTGGAGGCGCTGGATGTGCATGCCTCCCCCGGGTCCAGCGGGAAGGTGACGGCGGCGGCGAGTGGAACCCATGCGGCGGCTGATGCACGTCCTGCGGCGCAGAATGTAGCCAGCCCGGAAAAGACGCCGGGGCGCCGGATCCTGCTGCTGGTCGGCGCAGCGGTGATCGTGTTGCTGCTGGCTGGGGCATTCGCGTGGTGGAAGCACCAAGCCGCAGGCGCTTCGGGAACGGCAACAGCTCCTCCGGCCGCGCCATCCTCAGCCGTGGCGACGAAGAACGCCATCATTGTGGCCGACTTTGTGAACAACACCGGCGATGCGGTCTTTCAGACCACGCTGAACCAGGCGCTGGTGGTGCAACTGGGCCAGTCTCCGGTGTTGGACATTGTGAGCCAGCAGCATCTGCGGCAAAGCCTGCAGTATCTCGGCAAAAAACCGGAGGATGCCATCACCCCGGCAATAGCGCGGGAGATCGGGGAGCGCGAGGGCATCAAGGCCATCCTCACTGGCACGATTGCCAACCTGGGGAGCGATTACATCATCACCCTCTCGGCGCAGAACACAGCCACCGGTGACCAGATTGCCAGCGTGCAGACCCAGGCGGCGAGCAAGGAGAAGGTACTGGACGCGCTGAACCAGGCCGCGGCCCAGATGCGGGCCAAGCTGGGGGAGAGCCTGGCCAGCATTCAAAAGCTGAATACGCCGTTTGGGCAGGCAACGACGCCCTCGTTGGAGGCCTTCCGGGCCTACGCGCTGGGCGATGAAGCCCATATCATGGGCAACGATATCCCCGAGGCCGTGGACCACTACAAGAGAGCCCTGGTGTTGGATCCGAAGCTGGCGATGGCATGGGCGCGGCTGGGCGTCGTCTATCTGAACAGCGGGCAGACGGGCAAAGCCATGGAGTATTTGACCAGGGCGCACGAGCTGAGCGGGGACGTGAGCGAGCGCGAGCGGCTCTACATTGAGGGCCACTATTACGGCGAGGTGGTGGGAGACCTGGACAAGGCCGCCGAAACGCTGGAGGTGGCGGTGCAGGAGTATCCGCTGCACTTGGACAACTACATCAACTTGGGCTCCCTGTATCAGACAGAGGGCAAGCCGGAGAAGTCGCAGGAAATTCTGCTCAAGGCACTGGCCCTGCAGCCGGATGAAGGGATCGGCCTGTCCGATGTGATTACCGGGTACACGGTACTGGACCAGTACGATGAGGCGCGAAAGTATGCTCTGAAGGCAAGTCAGCTGGGCTTGAACGGCACCGACATGCTGTCTAATTTGTTGACCATGGACGGCGTGACCGGAGATATGGCCGGCATCCAAAAAATTCTGGCGGAGGGAGCTGGGCGCCCGGATCAGTTTCTCGTGACGGGACAATGGGCAAGCGTCCAGGCACAGTGGGGACAATTCCGGGCCGCTGTGGTGACGCTGCAGCAGGCCGCCGGGCAGGCCGCGGCGGTGAAGGCGCCCGATGCCCAGGCGGGGTTTGTGCTGACTGCGGCTTTTATTGGCTGGCCGGTGGGGGAGTGCCAGAACGCGGAGGCCGCCGTGAGGCAGGCCCTGGCGGTGGACAAGAGCAAGCCGACGCAGATTGCTGTGGCTGCTGCCCAGGCGTTCTGTGGCGAGGCAAAGCTGGCGCTGCCGGCGCTAGACGTGCTGGAGAAGAATTATCCCGACGACACCCTGGTGCAGCAGGTATTTGTGCCCCAGGGGCGAGGGTATTTGGCACTCCAGGCGGGTGACGCGCAGAAGGCTCTGGATCTGCTGACGAAGGGTCAATCCTTTGACCTGGTATCGCCGGGATCCTATCTGCGGGGTCTGGCCTATCTGCAATTGCACGACGCGGGGAATGCCATTGCGGCCTTCAAGATCGCGACTAAATATAAGGGCGCCGCTTACTTGAACCAAACCAGCGTGCCGTTTCCCATGAATAACTATGCGCTGGGGCTGCTGGGGCTCGGACGGGCGTATGCCATGGCCGGAAACAAGACAGAAGCGAAGGCGGCGTACGAGCGCTTCTTCACTGAGTGGAAGAACGCCGACCCCGGCTTGCCCGTGATGGCTCAGGCGAAGAAAGAGTATACAGCGCTATAAATCTGAATCAATCTAACCTGGAGCATCCAGGTGCCCCCTTCCTTCAGGTCATCAACCCCGTTCCTCTGCCTCCTGTGCGTGCTCGCGGTGTCCGCGTCCGCAATGCCGCAAGCTCCTGCAACCGCACCTCCGGTCACGTTCACCGCTGATCAGGATCGTCAGAACATGATGGACCAGTTTCACAGCCTCCGACCGGAGTGCTGTGATGGGCCTGCGGCCACCGCGGATAACCCGAGGCCGGTCTGTCCATCCTTCGGTAACGGCTGCTGAGGTGAGCGCTGCCCTCCCCTTGTCATCCCGAGCGAAGCCGAGAGCCTGCCCTGAGCGAAGTCGAACGGGGACCTGCGGTTTCTTTAAACGAAGGGCACGCTTCAGAGGTTGCAGAAAAACTCACGCTTTGTGTCAGGGCACGACTTTACAGGCTGCGGAAAAACTCTGTTTTGTATCAGGGCACGACTTTTAGTCGTGCCGTAAATCCTTTGCAATGAAGTCCGGCTTTAGCCGCTGAGGGGACCAATCTCATCCCCTCCCGACTTTTTCCGCAGCCTGTTTAGTCGGGCCATAAATGATTGAGAAAACGTCGGGCTTTAGCCCCTGAGCTGTTGCTCTCCTGCCCGGTGCGGAGTGTCTCCGCAGCCACTCTTTCCGCGCTATATTCCATCGCCCCCTTACAATCAGCTCAGAGGGCAAAGGAGGAGCGTCTCCCTGAAGCAAGTCCAGGTTATCGATTCACACACCGGGGGTGAACCCACCCGGACCGTCATTGGGGGAGGCCCCGATTTAGGCAATGGCGACCTCCGGGCCAGGCGGGATCTCTTTCAGCGAGACCACGAAGCATTCCGCCGCGCCCTGGTGACCGAGCCGCGTAGCTCGGACGCGATGGTAGGCGCCTTGCTCTGTGAACCCAGCGATGCCGACTGCATCACCGGAGTCATTTTCTTCAACAACAGCGGATGCCTGGGCATGTGTGGCCACGGCACCATCGGTGTCGTGGCCACACTCGCCTACCTGGGCAGGATCAAACCTGGACACCATCGTATCGAGACCCCGGTAGGCATCGTGGGAGCCACGCTGAACGACGATGGTTCGGTGACCATCGAGAACGTACCCAGCTACCGATGGGCCGCCGCGGTGGACGTGGAAGTACCTGGATACGGCCAAGTGACGGGAGACGTCGCCTACGGCGGCAATTGGTTCTTCCTGGTCAAGCATCATCCCTACACCATCGACCGGAAAAATCTGGACCAGCTCATCGCGTTCACCTGGGCCATTCGCCAGGCGCTCACCTCCAACAAAATTCAAGGCGCGGAGGGCGCGGAGATCGATCACATCGAGCTCCACAGCCCCTCTCCGACTCCGGGCATAGACAGCCGGAACTTTGTGCTTTGCCCGGGCAAGGAGTACGACCGCTCGCCCTGCGGCACCGGCACCAGCGCCAAGCTGGCCTGCCTGTATGCGGATGGGCGGATGGCTCCCGGCCAGGTGTGGCGCCAGGAAAGCGTGATCGGAAGCGTCTTCGAAGGCCGCATCGCCGTTCGTGACGCGAAGCTGCTGCCCAGCATCACCGGCGCGGCTTTCATTACCGCGGAATCGACTCTCATTCTTGATCCTCGTGATGCTTTCTGTTGGGGCATCGGAGCTCTATGACATTTGACGCAGTCATTGTTGGCGGTGGGATTGTCGGCACTGCATGTGCCCTGGCCTTTTCTCGATCTGCCATGCGCGTCGCCCTGGTGGAGCGATCGGAGATCGGGGCCGGCGCCACCGCTGCAGCGATGGGGCACGTCGTCGTTCTCGACGACTCGCCGGCCCAGTTGGCGTTGACCCGCTACTCGCAGATGCTCTGGCATCAGTTGGCGAGCGAGCTGCCGCCCGATGTGGAATACACGCAGCGCGGCACCCTTTGGGTGGCCGCGGACGATGAGGAGATGCAGGAGATCTGTCGCAAACACAGTGTCTATAAGGAACAAGGCATCCCTTCCGAGGTGCTCGATGCGCCGGCGGTCGCGCAGGCTGAGCCCGCCCTGCGCTCCGGGCTCGCCGGAGGCCTGCTGATGCATGAGGACGCGGTCGTCTCTCCCCAGGTAGCCGCCCGCTTTCTTCTTGAGCAGGCCGGCAAAGTCACGCTGCTGCGAGAGACAGTTGCCGCCATGGGATCGGGCAGAGTCTTACTAAGCAATGGCGACCAGGTGCACGCGCCGATTCTCGTCAATGCCGCCGGGGAGTGGGCTTCGGAGTTGACGCCCGGCCTTCCCGTGGCCAAGCGAAAGGGCCATCTGGCGATCACTGATCCTTATCCTGGCTTTTTGCGCTACCAGGTGGTCGAACTCGGATATCTGAAGAGCGCTCATGTCACAACCACTGATTCCGTAGCCTGCAATGTGCAGCCCAGGGCGAACGGCCAGCTTCTTATCGGTTCTTCGCGCCAGTATGGTGTCGAGGGCAGGGAAGTGGAGGACAAGATACTAGCCCGCATCTTCGAGCGCGCCGCCGAATATCTGCCCGCGCTGCCGTCACTCACCATCCAGCGCACCTGGACGGGCTTTCGCTCCGCAACACCCGACAAGCTGCCCTTGATCGGCCCCTCGGCAGAAGACAAGACCGTCTTTCTAGCCACCGGACACGAGGGCCTCGGCATCACCACCTCGCTCGCAACCGCCCAACTGCTGGCGGACTTGATCGGCGGGCAGAACACCGGCCATCCCAATCGAGCCCTACTTGCCATCCCGCGTCAAGCTGTCTCGGCCTGCATTTCGGCAAAACGCCTGCCGTGTTCCATGGCTTAGACTGAAGTGACAGGAGCACACCATGGAGCTTGCATTGGAACTGAAACCCGTATCCCTGATCGGCTTTGGCGATGGTGCGGAAGCAGCCGCCTTTACCGCGATGAACCCGGCAACAGGCTCACCGCTGGAGCCAAAGTTTTTCGCCGCAAGTGCTGAAGATCTGGAGCGGGCAGCAGCGCTGGCGCAAAGCGCGTTTCCCATTTACAGCAAGCTTTCCGGCAAGAAAAAAGGCGCCTTTCTGCGCCAGATCGCCGCAGCCATCGAAGCCGCGGCGCCGGCAATCATCAAGCGGGCCAACCTGGAAACAGCGTTACCCGAGGCACGCCTGACCGGCGAGGTGGGCCGGACCTGCGGCCAGCTGCGACTCTTCGCCGAAGTGGTGGAAGAAGGTTCCTGGGTAGACGCGCGCATCGACAATGCCGACCCCAATCGCAAGCCGCTGCCCAAGCCTTCCATCCGCTCCATGCATAAGCCGCTCGGCCCGGTCGCGGTCTTCGGCGCCAGCAATTTCCCCCTGGCCTTTTCCGTCGCCGGTGGAGATACCGCTTCGGCTCTCGCCGCAGGCAATCCCGTCATCGTCAAGGCCCACCCGGCGCATCCGGGTACCAGCGCGCTGGTCGGCCAAGCCATTCGCGAGAGCGTTAAGGCCTGCGGCCTGCCGGAAGGCGTATTTTCCATGCTCTTCGATGCCGGTGTGGATGTAGGTGTCCAGCTGGTGAAACACCCGGCAATCAAAGCAGTAGCGTTCACCGGATCCTTTGCCGGCGGTACCGCCCTCATGAAGCTGGCTGCCGCCCGCCCGGAGCCGATCCCTTGCTACTCCGAAATGGGAAGCGTAAATCCCGTATTCGTTCTGCCCGGGGCCTTGAAGCAGCGGGGAAGCGCCGTCGCCACCGGGCTGCAGGCTTCCTTTACCCTGGGCGCCGGCCAATTCTGCACCAAGCCAGGCCTGGTGCTGGTCCCGCAGCAAGACGGTACACCTGCTTTTATGAAGGAACTGGGTGACAAGGTCACCGGTACGCCCACGCAAACTCTCCTCACCAAAGCCATCGCTGACCGTTACACCTCGGCGGTCAAGGGCCGCATGTCCGATGCCAACGTTCTTGCCGAAGGCGCGAAAGTGGATGGCAGCACCGACGCGGCGACCGTGCAGGCCTCGCTCTTTGTCGCGGATTACAAAGACCTGATGGAACACGAGGAGTTGGCGCAGGAGATCTTCGGTCCCACGACCGTCGTCGTCGGTTACCAGGATCGGAAGCAATTGCTGGCCGTTGCCGAGCAACTGGAAGGCCACCTCACCGCGACCCTGCAGGGGGAAGAGAGTGAACTGGCCGACTACGGCGACCTGATCGACATTCTTACCCGCAAGGTGGGTCGCCTGATCCTGAACGCTTATCCCACCGGGGTAGAGGTCTGCCACGCCATGGTGCACGGGGGTCCTTTCCCCGCCACCAGCGATGGCCGCTCCACCTCCGTAGGCACGCAGGCCATCTTCCGCTTCACCCGGCTGGTCTGCTATCAGTCCTTTCCTGACGCCGCGCTGCCCGATGAGCTGAAGAGCACTAACCCGCTGGGAATCATGCGCATGGTCGACGGAGAGAGAACCCGTAACCCCTCCGCCTAGGCGCCCGCGTGACAATCTGCCGATTCGTAAGCGAGCCCCGCAGAGCCTGCCCTGCCTGCCCCGGCGTGCCGTGGGAGCTTGTCGAAGGGGCGGCAGAGAGTCAACCTTGTCCAAATTAGGAACACTCGCTGAAACCCAAATCGGCTACGCTTGTGATTTTTTCAGCCACTAGCCACTTCCTCCTGGAAGCACCAACCTACCTTGTCATCCCGAGGAGCTGACTTGCCTGCGGCAAGTTAAGACTGAAATGAACGCTGGAAATCGAGATTGATTCTATTGGCTTTATTTTTTGTTCATTAGGAGCGAACTCCGGATTTCCTACTACGCTGCGCTAATCAACGGCCACGTATGCGGCTTTCAGTAAGGAAAGCCGCATGAGGTCTATCGACACCACGAAGCCTGACAGGAAATCCGGAGGAAGCCGAGGGACCTGCTGTGCGCCTTTCCCGAACGCAACTGCGTAGGTGAGTCACCTGCACACCCTGTCCGATTCGTTCGCAAAGCTGCACATACAATACCCTCGCTAAGCTGGACAGCCCTGAACCCGGACCGCACGCGAATGCTGACAGGCGAAAGCCGACCCGATTCTCCTTGAGACCCCTCGGCGTCCCGCTATCCGGTCCACACGGATGACGACCCTTAGGCCATCCCTGTAAACTCTCTGCGACGATGAGAGTGAGGTTTGGCCATGATTATCGAGGACAAGAACCGCAGGGATTTCCTGAAGATAGGTAGCGCTGCGCTCGCTGGCACGGTCGTTCCCTGGACTGCGACCAGCTACGCCGCCATCGTGGGCGCCAACGATCGCGTCCGGGTAGCTTTGATCGGCGCCGGGGATCGAGCCAAGAGCGCCCTGGTGCCCGCCTTCCAGGAGCACACCAAGGAGCTGAACTTCGAGTTCGTCGCCGTCTCCGACATCTGGAACCGTCGCCGCGATGAAGGCGCGGCTTTCATCCAGAAGCAGTGCGGCAGTCCCATCGCCAGCGTGCGTAACAACGACGAGCTCTATGCGCGCAAAGACGTCGATGCGGTCATCATCGCCACCGCCGATTTTCAACATGCGCTGCATGGCGTCGAAGCAGTGCAGGCGGGACGCGATGCCTACGTGGAGAAGCCGACCGCTCATACCATGGAGGACGCCAGAGCCTTCCGCGCCGCCGTGAAGCAGACCGGGAAAATCGTCCAGGTCGGCACCCAGCGCCGCAGCACCCCCAGCTATCAGAAGGCCTACGAATATATTCAGTCGGGCAAGTTTGGCGACATCGTAGCCGTAGAGATGACCTGGAATGTCAACCAGCCAGGCCGTTGGCGCCGTCCCGACGTCGTCCCTCTATTGAAGGAGCAGGACACTGATTGGAAGCGCTACCTGCTCAATCGGCCGTACGAAGCCTTCGACGCCCGCAAGTATCTGGAGTTCCGTCTCTTCTGGCCTTACTCCTCCGGAATTCCCGATCAATGGCTGGTGCACCAGATCGACACCGTGCATTGGTTCACCGGCTATCCTCATCCGCGCAGCGTAGTGGCCAACGGCGGTGTCTATCTCTGGAAGGACGGCCGCAAGAACTGGGACACCATGACCGCGGTCTTCGATTACGGCCCGCTCGACGATCCCACCAAGGGCTTCCAGGTCATCTATTCCTCGCGCATGACCAACTCCGCCGGAGGGGTGAAAGAGATCTACTACTCCAACGGCGGAATGCTCGATATGGATAAGCAGTGCGTCACCTCCGAAGGAGGCATGACCGCGAAAGCAGCCGCGGAGATGGGCATGAAGCCGAACCTGCTGGGCGACTATTCTCTCAGCGATACGGTGATGAAAGCGGAGACCTCCGCCAACACCGGCAACGATCCCATGACGTCCGCCAATATGCGCAACTGGATGGAGTGTGTCCGTTCGCGCAAGCAGCCCAACGCCAGCATCGAGGCCGGGTACAGCCATTCGATCGCATTGTGTATGAACATCGCTGCCATTCAGACCGGTCAGCGCGTCACCTTTGATGACAAGTCACAGAAGGTGATGGCCGGAGACAAGGTCTATGAATAGGTTGTTCGTCGGCTGTCTGCTGGCAGCCTTTACTTTGCAGGCAATGGCTGAGAAGGGCGTGCAGGTAGTTCCCGACGAGGCGCATCAGCGCGTAGACATCACCATCGACGGCAAGCCCTTCACCTCGTACGTCTGGCCGAGTTCGTTGAAGAAACCGGTGCTCTATCCGCTGATCACGGCCGATGGCATCGACGTGGTCCGTGGATTTCCTCTCGCGCCGCGTCCCGGCGAACGGGTCGATCATCCTCACCACGCGGGAATTTGGTTCAATTACGGTAACGTAAATGGCTTCGACTTCTGGAATAACTCCGACGCCATCAAGCCTGAAGACCGCGCCAAGATGGGGACCATTCATCAACAGAAAATTGTCTCCACCAAAAGCGGGCGTGACAGCGGGGAACTGGTTGTCGACTCGGTATGGACTACAGGCAGCGGCCAGAACATTCTCGAGCAGAAGACTCGCTACGTATTTTCGCAAAAGGACAATCAGCGGATGATCGACACGGTCACCACGCTGCACGCGCTCGATCGCGTCGTCTTTCACGACGACAAGGAAGGTTTGCTGGGCATACGCGTAGCTCGTTGGCTGGAGTCAGCCAACGAGAAAGGTGGCACCTTTACCGACGCGAATGGCCGGCCGACGGAGGTTCCGGCTTCCAATACACCCGGCGCCACGGGTGTATATCTGACCAGTGAGGGCAAGCAAGGAGATCAGGCCTGGGGCACCCGCGGCCGCTGGTGCGCCTTGACCGGGAACACGGACGGGCACGAAGTCACCATCGCAATCTTCGATCACCCGGGGAATCCCAATTATCCAACCTACTGGCATGCGCGAGGCTATGGCTTATTTGCTGCAAATCCGCTAGGGCAGCACATCTTCGACCCCAAGGCGCCACAATTGGACTACACGGTAGAGAAGAATCAAAACGTAACCTTCACGTACCGCATTCTCCTGCTGCCGCGCGCTCCACTACCCGGGAGAAATGAACCGCGACGCAGACGCATTCGCCGCGGAGTACCGCTAATCCTCAATTGAAAAAAATCTTCTGGAACGATAACCGAAACTCCACGGAAACGCATCTATATGACATCACCGGATCTCTTGAAAAGGTGGTCTGTTGTTCCCCGACGAAGATAATCAATTAACTAATTTGATCATCTTGATCACCTTGTTCAAAATAAAGGACTTAGCCGCAAATCCTCTGAGACCTTGATCACCTTGTTGAAAAGAAAGGACTTACCGACCTAATTTGCGCCCTTGCGCCGGATCAACCAGTACACAGGCAGCCCGGAGATGACCAGCGCCAACCCCGGCCAAGTCGTCGCCGGCCGGTTGATGAACAAGCAGAGTACGACCGCGCTGGCGCCCAGAACATAAATCGCCGGAACCACCGGATAACCCGGAGTGCGGTACAAGCGCTCCGCATCCGGCCGCTTGTATCGCAGAACCACCACCGCGGCGATGGTAAGAATGTAAAACAGCAGCGCCGCCGAGATGATGTAGTCGAGCAGATCGCTATAGAGATTGCCATAGCCCTTAACCGGGGAATACGTGGTGAGCAGCACCAGCAGCCGCCGCCCACACGCCCTGCATGAGAAGAGACCAGCCAGGCACTCTCGCCGAATTCAACCGCCCGGCCGCGGGAATGAAGAGCCTATCCCGCGCCATGGCATAGTAAGCGCGGGGTCCCGCCAGCACCAGGCTGTTGATACAACCGAAGGTCGAGACCATGATGAGCACAGCCAAGCCCTTTGCTCCCCACGCAGGAAAAATCTGTTGCAGCATCGCAGTGGCTACGCGGTCATGATCAGCGTGTTGGATGGCGGAGAAGTTCAGTACAGCCAGGTAGGCGATGTTCGCGGCCAGGTACACCAGCATCACGATCACCACCCCGATGGCCAACGCCCGGGGCAGCGTGGTCCTGGGCTCCTTCACTTCTTCTGACGCAAACGTGATGTCGTGCCACGAGTCGGCGGCGAAGAGCGACCCCGACTGGGAAACGCAAAAGACCACCAGCAGGCTCAAGATGGCCCCCATGGACGATACCGGATGAGGCGTAGCCGGCCGCTGCCAAAAAGCGGCCAGGTTTGCGTGCACCGCGGAGGCATTCCACCCCACCGTCAAACCCAGGACAATCAGCGCCCCCAGAGCGCCCAGCTTAGCCACCGTAAAGGAGTTCTGTATGATCTTGCCGTACTCGATCCCGAGCGTATTGGTCGCGGTCAAGAGGGCAATCACCAGCACAGCGACCAGTTGAGCAGTGGACAACGTGAGCGCGTAATGAGCGGACAGGCGTATCGGGGTGATCAGGTAACGTGATTCGGAAATCGAAGGCGCCAGCACCCCGAGAAATCGGGCAAACGCCACCGCGACTGCGGCAATTGTCCCCGTCTGGATCACGGTAAAGAGTGTCCATCCATACAGGAAGCCCCATAGGGGTGAGTAGGCTTCGCGCAGGTAGAGGTACATTCCGCCCCCGCCCGGCATCATCGATGCCAGCTCACCAAAGGAGAACGCGGCCGCAATGGTCAGGACCGCGGCGAAAACCCAGGCCGCCAGAAACCATCCCGGGCCGCCCAGGATGCGAGCCATATCGGCGGGAACGATGAAGATTCCGGAGCCGATCATGACCCCGATCACGACCATGGTGGAGTCGAAGAGACCAAGAGCTCTTTTTGGCTTTCGCTGGGCTTGAATCTCTTCCCGCTCTTCCCCGGATTTCCTGTGGAGTTTGGTGGCGTTGGCGAAGTTCATGCGGCTTTCCTTACTGAAAGCCGCACACGCGGTCGGTGTCCAGTGCTGCGTACAGGAAATCCGGGTGCGCGAGTGGGTTTTGCGATAGGGCTCATAGGGTCTCGGGACTGCCAAGATGCTATCACCGCGGGAAAGGGAGTAGCCTAGCTGGTGAGCATGATCAGAACCAAGGCTGAAGCTTTCTGCGATCGCGAACTGGAGGGTGTCTACCGCGCTATTCGCGAGCGGCGCGATGTTCGCTCCGGCTTTCTGCCCGAAGCGCTGGCCGATGATGTGCTGCTGCGCCTGCTGGGCGCCGCGCACAATGCGCCTTCGGTCGGCCTCATGCAGCCCTGGCGATTCATTGTCATTCGCAGCCTGCGCGTACGTGGCGCAGTGCGCGACATTTTTTCCCAGGCGCAGAAGCTGGCTGCCGATTCCTATGAAGGCGAACGAGGCGGAACTCTATCGCGGGCTGAAGCTCGAGGGCATTCTCGAGGCGCCGCAGAATCTATGCATTGCCTGCGACCCGGTCAGCGAGCGAGGTCATCGCCTGGGCCGCCAGTCGATGCCTGAAACCGCAATTTACTCTGCCGTCTGCGCAGTGCAAAATCTCTGGCTGGCCGCGCGGGCGGAAGGCATCGGCGTGGGCTGGGTAAGCATTCTGGATCCTGAGGCGTTGAAGACGTTGCTCGGCATTCCCGCCCACATGGTACTGGTCGCGTACCTATGCCTCGGCTACGTCGACGGCTTCGAAGCCCGTCCGCAACTGGAACGGCTGGGATGGGAACAGCGTGTTCCTCTTGCCGACGTGATCCGCCTGGAACACTACAACGGAAGCCACCTCCTCGCAGACCAATCGCGCTGACCTATCAGTAAAACCCGATAGGAGCAAAACGATGGGGCGTTAGCCCCATAAGCGCTAACTTGTTTAGGATGTTTTTCGTCGAAACTCCCACAAGACCGTCATCCTGAGCGGAGCGCTTCACAGATTTATCGGGTGACACAGCGCTTGTGGCGCGGAGTCGAAGGACCCCGGCGGTGCTTATCTTACCCACGCCGCTTGGAGCTTTTCAACCACCGAAGCCCTCATCGAGCGGACCCACTATGGTCTTTTCCTGTGGCCGGGAACGGTCTTGCGGGAGTTTCGACGAAAAGCATCGTAAATAAGTTGGCGCTAATGGGCGCAGCCCCTACGATCGCATCTGCTGAATCCCGCGAATCCGCTGTTTCCGCAGCGTGCCAGCTCGCGGGCTCGCAACAGAATACGCTTACTTGCGCGAGCGGCGAATTTCCTCGGTGAGAATAATAGCCTCGGCAATCTCGCGGATGGCCTTCCGCTTTTGCCGGCTCTGTTTTTGCAAGGCCAGGTAAGCGCCTTCTTCATCCAGATGCAATTCGCGCTGCAGAATGCCCTTCGCGCGATCCATCAGCTTCCTCACCTCGAGGCGATCGGCAAGCATCAGCCGCTCGCTCTCCAGGCGCGCCATCTCCAGCTCGGCTCCCACCAGAAAGCCAACCGTCGAGATCAGGCGCACCTGCCGCCGGCTGTGGTGGTGCGGCTTGCGATGCTGCACGTTGATCACTCCCACAACCTTGCCCCGGCAGAGAATGGGCACGGAAAGAAACGCTTCGAAATGATCTTCCGGCAGATCATTGAACATCTTGAAACGGGGATCGCTCCACGCCTGGGAGGCGATGGCCACAGGCTGTTGGTGCATCGCCACCCATCCCGTAATTCCCTGGCCCAGTTGCAGGTCGAGCTCGTCCACCAGGTCGGCATGCGGATTCTTGGAAGCGCGCAGCACCAGCTTGTCGTGTTCGAGCACATAGACGAAACATGAATCGCACATCACCACCGTGGAGACAAATTCCACTACCCGCTCGAGCACAGCATGAAACGGGTCGGCGGCTGCCATGCGGCTGCCGATCTCATGCAGAAACTCGATGTCCAAAATCTCTTCGGCCCTTGAGCCTTCTTCGGTCATTACCCAACACCCATAAACAATAAGGACGTAACTTTTGAGTTGCTTTCGTGCGCCGCTACCGTTACCCTGAAATTCGTTTCCGTTCCCGAGCACCATGTTGCAGGGTTCGGTTGGTGTACGTTCTCCCCGTTGAAACGTAAACCTTCACCACAGATTTGCCTTCCTCGTCGCACTTCTTTGCTGTGACAGCTTCCAAGTTGAAGACTGAGCCTTCAATATCTCCCGGTTTTCCGGGGCAAGGTGTTTTTCCGGGGTGCGCATAGCGAGCGCGGGCACAAAAATATCCTGCGGCGCCAAGAGTGGTACCGTGGCCAGTCGTCCCCGCACTACGGTTGCGGAGCCTATGCTCGCACATCAAACGCAATCCCGAAAGTGTTCATTCTACCATCTCCTCAAACAGCGGCGAACGTAGCCCGACCACGTTGATCCAGCCCTAAAGTCGCGATCAAATATTGGCGAGGTCGAGAGAGGTTTAAAAATGGGATTGAGCAGACGTGATTTTCTCATGAGGGTGGGGCAGGCTGGCGGGTACAGCGCCGCCTTCACTATGATGCAGTCCCTGGGCTTGCTGCCCATCACCGCGTCAGCCGCGGCCACGGTCGAGCAACCCGCGGGCTCCGGCAAAGGGACCAGCGTGGTCATCCTGGGTGGCGGCATCGCCGGGTTGTCCTCAGCGTTACGAGCTGGGCAAGCTTGGCTACACCTGCACCCTGCTCGAAGCCCGGGAGCGTGTCGGCGGCAGAAACTGGACAGTCCGCAATGGAACCAAGGTCGAGTTCACCACCGGCTTCACGCAAAAATGCGCCTTCGGGGAAGGCCTCTACCAGAATGTAGGCCCGGCAAGGTTGCCGTCGATACACAAGACGATGCTCGGCTACTGCCGCGAGTTGGGTGTCCCCCTGGAGGTTGAGGTCAACACCTCGCGCAGCGCCTTCCTGCAGTCGAGTCGCCTCGACGGCGGCAAGGCGGTGCAAAACCGGCAGGTGGAATACGACACCCGCGGCCATGTCTCGGAACTGCTGGGCAAGTGTATCCAGAGGGGAGCGCTCGATCAGGAACTGACCGCCGCCGACAAAGAGCAGATGGTCGAGTTTCTAAAGCAATACGGCGACCTCTCGCCCGACCTTTTCTACAAGGGATCGGCCCGCGCCGGATACAAAGTCAGCCCTGGAGCCGGCGACACGGTAGGCGTTCCCAACGATCCCCTGGATATGCGTGCCCTGCTCTCGGCCCACCTCTGGCGCGAGTTGATGGAAGAGGACGAGATCGACTGGCAGGCAACTATGTTTCAGCCGATTGGCGGCATGGACCAGATTCCCATGGCCTTTAAGAAAAAGCTGGGAAGCGTCGTTCGGTCGCGTGCGGAAGTGGTCCAGATCCGCCAAAATGAGTCCGGCGTGAAGGTCGTCTACCGCGATCTGGCATCCGGCAAAAATGAGACCGTAAGCGCGGACTACTGCATCTGCGCCTTACCGCTCACCATCCTCAAGACCATGGACACCGACTTCGCTCCGCCGCTGAAAGCAGCCATCGAGGGCTGCACCTACGACTCCGCCTACAAAATTGCCTGGGAGTCACGGCGCTTTTGGGAGCAGGAGGCCAACATCTACGGCGGCATTTCCTTCCTCCGCCAGCCCGTGGACACAGTCTGGTATCCCAGCGCCTCTTTCTTCTCCGAAACCGGGATCATTCTGGGTGGCTACGGCATTGAGAACGGCTCGGAATTCGGCAAATTGCCGGATCCGGAAGCTAAGCTGGCTGCCTCCCGCCACTCGATTGAACTTCTGCATCCCGGCTGTTCGCAGGAGCTGAAGAACCCCATCTACGTCAGCTGGGGACACATCCCCTACAACCTGGGATCTTGGGTGAGCCAGAACTACTCAGTGCCGGACTACAACACCTCTGCCCAGGGCTACGAGGTATGGATCCAGCCGCAAGGCCGCATCTTCATGGCCGGGGACCACACCAGCCATATCGTCGGTTGGCAGGAGGGTGCAGCGCTTTCTGCCCATCGCGCAGTGAACATGATTGCCGCCCGCGTAGCCAAGACTTAGTGCGATGCCGATTTCAGGAAACTGGTGAGCGCGGCCAGCTTTGCATCGGTCACCGGTCCCGTAGCGCGCCATAGCACGCGCCCCGTCTTGTCGGTGAGCAGGAGTACAACCTCCCGCTCCGAGCTGACCTGTAAGGATCGCAGAAATTGCACCTTGTTCACATACAAGGGAACCGTATAGCGACGCGGCTGCGATGCCGGCAGGCTGCTGCGTAACGAGGCGTTCAACCACCAGCGGTACAGGCCGTTTTCCGGCGCAGAGACCGGCAGCAGCCAGGGTTGCACGCTGGGAGCGACGCTCGGCAGTCAGCTGCGGCAGCCAGCCGTCGACCACAGATTGCTGGTCCCGCTGAAACGAGAGGATGAGCAGGTTGAGGGGAGAGGCAAAATCCGTGGGCAGCGTGACCTTTGCCCTGTCCAGCGCATACGCGGTGACCCGCGGGAGAACCGCCGGTGAGGAAACCGGGGAATTTTGCGGGGCCGCCAGCGCGCAGGGAACTGCAAAGAGGATAAAGCCCAGAGTTCGAAGCAGTCGCATTCTGTATGGGTGGCCAGCCACCACCAGACCACTATCTACCAAATCTTAACCCAGAGCATCCCTGGACGCCGCCCTTGGAATCGTTGCAGTAATCTTTTAATGGAGCGCAACGAAACGCCTGGGCTACTAGCGTGATCGCGTATCATAAGGGAGTGAGCAGCCCCATGTCCTTCGCGCCTGCGCGGCACAGCTTTCAAACCGACGACGTCCGCCTGCAGCCGATTGCCGAAAAGGTTTTAGCTAACGAGCGTCTCGATTTCAACGACGGGGTCGCGCTCTACCGGTCGGGAGACGTTCTGGCCGTGGGCTGGTTGGCCAACCACGTGCGCGAGCGCCTGCACGGCAACATTGCTTATTTCAACGTCAACCGGCACATCAATCCCACCAATGTTTGTGTGGCCGCCTGCCGGCTCTGCGCCTTTGGCCGCAGAAAAGGCAGCGAAGGCTCCTACACCATGGCCCTTGAGGAAGCGTGGCAGGTTGCGGCCTCCGGTTACAGCGAAGCGGTCACGGAGTTTCACATCGTCGGTGGCCTGCATCCCGATCTTCCGTTCGAGTATTTCCTCGACCTGGTAGCGGGTCTGAAGCAGCGCTTTCCGCAGGTGCACATCAAGGCTTTCACCATGGTCGAGGTGGCCTACCTGGCGCGGCGCGCCAAGCTGACGATTGCCGAAACGCTGACCAGGATGAAGGATGCCGGCGTGGATTCCTTGCCTGGCGGCGGGGCCGAGATTTTCTCCGATCGCGTGCGCCACATTATTTGCGATCACAAGATCGACGGCGACGAATGGCTGGAGACCGCGCGCACAGCCCACAAGCTGGGTCTGCGCTCCAATGCCACCATGCTTTACGGGCACGTCGAGAACGATGAGGACCGGGTCGATCACATGCTCCGCCTGCGCGCTGTGCAGGACGACACCGGCGGCTTTCAAACCTTTATTCCTTTGGCCTTCCATCCGGCCAATACTGCGCTCGATCACCTGCGGACCACCACCGGTCTCACCGATATCCGGCAGATCGCGGTGAGCCGTTTATTGCTGGATAATTTTTCCCATATCAAGGCCTACTGGCAGATGATGACGGCCAAGATCGCGCAGATCGCCTTGCGCTTCGGCGCCGATGATATCGATGGCACGGTCGTGGAAGAGAAGATCTACCATGACGCCGGAGCCACCACTCCGCAGGGCATGCGGCGCTCTGACCTGATGCGGCTGATCCGTGAGGCGGGTCGCGAACCGGTAGAGCGCGACACGCTTTACCGCAACGTCGTCCGCCACGAAGACACCTTCACCGTCGCCGTTTGAACGCTCCTACCCTTCCGCCCGACTCTCCGCGGTGGGAGGGTTCAAGCCCGATACCGGACGGAAAGCTTCCGCAGCATCCTGTTTCACGACCCATTTCGCTCCCGCCGTCGGCGAGGAATGGCGCGCCTTTTGCTTGCGCCGAACCTCGCGCACAGCCACCAGGATCAGCGCGGTGAAGGTAATCGCTAACAGGATGATGGCGTAGCGGCCATGCAGTTCCGTCACTTCGCCGTAGAGCAGTGCAAGCCCCACAAACACAAAGAAGATATGGGCGCAAAAGACTTCGAGCGAAGCTTTGCCCAGGGTCAAAAGCGGTTCCACCAGCACCAGGCGGGTGAGGTATTTCCGCGACCAGTAGACCACGCAAGAAAAGGCAAACAGGTTCAGCACGCGCAGCGGACCAATCTGCCATTTATCCAATGACAGGCCGAGGCTCTCCTGGGTGAGGTGAGCGCCCAGCCAGTCATGGCGCACACCCAGAAAGAAGAGGCAAACGGCCCCGCTCAGGGGAAAGACGTAACCAGGCAGCTTGCTCAAGGGGTTTTCGCCCTGTGCCGATTTGGCGCCCAGCCACAAGGCCAGAACCCAGATGGCTTGCCACGCAAAAAGGTTGAACGCTCCTGTTTCCTGCAGTGGTATGTGCAGGCCAGTGGCATGCACCACCAGGTTATGCATCCAGGTGCGCAAGCCAAACTGGGCGAGAAGCCAAATCAGGCCGCTGACGATGAGAATGCGGTTCCACCCCCGGCGCACGGCCGTATTGAGCACGTACGGCGTCAGCAGCAGAAAAGTCACGTACATGGGCAGGATGTCCAGCAGCGGCGGACAGTAGATCAGGAGCAACGATCCGATGATCGCGGTGAACGGGTGGGCCAGGTAAAAATTGAGCAGGTTGTAAATGGCCGCGCGATGCGTGTGCGCGGCGAATGCTGCCACGATGGTGAATACCATGGCGAGCATGATCAGGTGATAGCCGTAGATCCTGAGCGCACGTTTCCAGAGTTTGGAGCGTACCCCTTCGCTGTCTTCTGCAGCCTGGTGAATGTAGAGAGTGGCCACCAGCATGGCAGACAAAAACACAAAGCCCTCGGCTGAGGAGACAAATCCAAAGGGCTGATTCACCACGTCGCTGAGACGCGTGGGCAGGTGGGTCAGCGTCATCCAGACCAGGAAAAGTCCGCGCAAGGCGTCCAGCTCCGGACGGCGCTGTATCTTTCCCAGGAGGAGTACTTTCCTCGACGCTGACTTTACATCCATGCGCACATACCTATGATGCTCAATTGGTTCAACTACTACTCTTTAGAGACGCAGTTTGGAGCCAGAGGTTGCGGAATAGCGGGGAAAGGGTTGTGCTCGACTGCAACCCCTAATCTGATTCTACCGAATGGCGGAAAACGGGACTGCTGTTGAAAAACCAGGGATTCCCGGAGTAAACCTACGGCATTCTCACTTCTGGCGTAGACCAAGCAACCGCTTGCGACACGTCCATCTCTCAGGAAACAGGCGCATATCGTTGAGCGAAAATGCTCAATAGGCAGGGATCCCGGTGACGCTCTGACCAATGATCAGCGCGTGGATATCGTGTGTGCCTTCATAGGTCTTCACCGATTCGAGATTCATCATGTGCCGCATGACCGGATAATCGTCCGTAATGCCGTTACCGCCGAGGATGTCCCGTGCCATGCGCGCACACTCCAGGGCCATCCAGACGTTATTCCGCTTGGCCATGGAGATATGTTCGAAACCCACCTTGCCGGTGTCTTTCAGCCGACCTACCTGGAGTGCGAGCAGCTGCCCCTTGGTAATTTCGGAGATCATCCAGGTCAGCTTTTCCTGCACCAGTTGATGGCTGGCAATCGGTTCTTCGCGGAATTGCTTGCGCAACAACGAGTACTGCAGCGCAGTGTCGTAGCAGGACATAGCGGCGCCCAGGGCTCCCCAACTGATGCCATAGCGCGCCTGGTTGAGGCACATGAGCGGCGACTTGAGCCCTCCTGAGCCGGGCAGCAGGTTGCATGCCGGGATGCGCACATCCTGTAGCGAAAGGCCGGAGGTGACGGAGGCGCGCAGCGACCACTTGCCGTGCACGTCGTAGGCGGAGAAACCGGGCCGATTGGTTTCCACCAGAAAGCCGCGGACTTTGCCGTCTTCGTCGTCCACCTTGGCCCAGATCACGGCGACGTCGGCGATGGAGCCCGAGGTGATCCACATCTTCTCGCCGTTAAGAATGTATTCGTCGCCGTCTTTGCGGGCGCGCGTGCGCATGCCGCCAGGGTTCGATCCGAAATCGGGCTCCGTGAGCCCGAAGCAGCCCAGTTTTTCTCCCGTCGCCAGCAGGGGCAGCCATGCCTCCTTCTGCGCGTCGCTGCCAAAGGTATAGATGGGATACATGACCAGGGCGGACTGCACGCTGACAAAGCTGCGCAGGCCGGAGTCGCCTCGCTCCAGCTCCTGCATCACCAGGCCATACTCCACGTTGGACATGCCGGCGCATCCATAGCCCTCCAGGCTGGCGCCGAAGAAACCGAGCTGGCCCATGGGCTTGATCAGCTCGCGGGGAAAGCGTCCATCGCGATTGCACTGCTCGATGATGGGGATGACATTGTCTTCGACAAACTGCCGGGTGGTATCGCGCGAGAGTAGCTCGTCGCCGGAGAGCAGCCCGTCAAACTGGATAAAATCAACGCCTTTGAATTTGAACGCCATGCCGGTAGGCACCTCGGAAAGCTGGTAGCAAACCTTTAAGACTAGCAGAGATTGGGCAGCCCGTGAACAATCGTCCTGACCCAGGAGCCGTCCGTGGCAGTTACTGGTATCCTGCGGGTGCCCGCACATCGAGGACGGATCGATCCAAACCTGTGGATGCGCGAGATGCTGGAATTGCCACTCTGTTGCTCTATCCCGGCACGACTTCAGTCGAGCCGTAAACGATCGAGAATATGACGGGCTTTAGCCCCTGGGCTTTTTCTCTGCCAATTGTGGAAATCATGTCCCGAGCAGCCCTGGAAATCCCTACGACAAATATTCCTTCAAAAACGGATCGTCACTGTGCACCAGGTCATGCGTGGAGCCATCGAAAACAATGTGACCGTCATGCAGCACGAGGAAGTTGGTTTTGGGATCCAGCTTGCCGTCGGGGATCGGGACCATATGGTTTTCCGCGCGGTCGAAGGTGTGGGTTGCCAGCGTGAACGCATCTTGCAGGCGATGGGTGACCAGCAATGAGCTGGTGTGGTAAACATCGCGCTGCTTCATGACCAGCTCAATGATCGTGGTCGAAGTGATCGGGTCCAGTCCCCCGGTGGGGGAGTCGTAAAGGAGCAGATCGGGCCGGTTAACCACCGCCCGGGCAATCGCAACCCGGCGGCGCATGCCCCCGGAGAGTTGGGAAGGATACTTGTCCAGGGTCTGTTCCAGCTCCACGAAGCGCAGGGCCTCGGTCACGCGCTGGGTCACTTCCGCTTCCGGCACCTTCTGCTCCATCAACCGGTAGGCCACGTTGTCGCGCACGGTGAGCGAATCGAAGAGGGCGCCCTCCTGAAAAACCATGCCGATGCGTCCCCGCAATTTGAAGAGCTCTTCCTCCGGCATGTCGTTGATCTCTTCGCCGAAGACGCGTGATGGTCCCGGAGTCAGGCCGCATCAGGCCATTCGCGAGCTTGAGCAGCACGCTCTTGCCGCTGCCGGCGGGGCCCAGCAGAATGCGGGTTTCGCCCGGGGAGACGGTCAGCGAAATATCTTCCAGAACCTGCTTGCCTTCAAAACCGATCGAGACATGATCGAAGACAACGACCGGCTGCGCCGGATCTTCCAGGGTTGCTGAGGCGGTGGACTGGGGCGCGGTGCTCATCAGGTCAGCGGCCAAAAATACCGATCATGAATCGGCTGATGACAAAGTCGACAAAGATGATGAGCACCGACGACCAAACGACCGCCTGGGTGGTGGAACGGCCAACACCCTGGGTGCCTCCACGCGTGTTCATGCCATAGAAGCAGCCGATGCTGGCAATGATGAAGCCAAAAACAATCGGTTTCACCAGGCCCTGAAGAATATCGGGATAGCGCAAAGTCTGGTAAGCAGTATGGAAATACTGGGAACCGTCCTGCCCCAGCATGACGACCGACACGAAAGCGCCCCCCATGGTGCCCACGGTGTCCGAGATGATGGTGAGGAAAAAGAGCATGATCACGGTGGCGAAAAGGCGCGGGGTCACCAGTTTCTTGAGCGGATCGGTGCCCAGCGCACGCATGGCATCGATCTGTTCGGTCACCATCATCGATCCCAGCTCGCTGGCCATTCCCGATGCGTTACGGCCGGAAACCATGAGGCTGGTGAGCACCGGGCCCAGCTCCTTGATCATGGAAAGGCTGACCAGCTCCCCGGTGATGGCGGTGGCGCCGAACTGGGCCAGGGAAGACGCGGACTGCAGAGCTAGTACGCCCCCGGTAAAGAAGCCGGTGAGGATGACGATGGGCAGTGAGCCTATTCCGATCGAGTCAGCCTGGACAATGAGATCCGCGAAGTAGTGAGGACGCTGAAAGATGTTCCCGAGGGCCCGGCCGGCGAGCAGGGCATAGTTCTGCACCGCGACGACGCCCTTTTTTGCAACGCTTTCAATCGAGTCGATGGGCATAGTTCAAATCGTTGGGACGCTAGCCGAGGGTACCACAGGGCAATCTTCTCTGAAGGGTACGGCCTTTAGGCCCTACGTACATGCTATGCCAAGAATTCGCCCTTTCAGGCTCCGGAAAACTCATGCGTTGTATCTGGGCATGGCCTCAAAGACTGCAGAAAAACTCATGCTTTGTGTCAGGGCACGACTTTAGTCGGGCCGTAAATGGCTAGTCTGATGAGGGCTTTAGCCCCTGAGGTATTTGCTTTCCTGCTCAGTGCAGACTATTCAGCCCGTTAGTCCTTCAGGCGTTTCTTGATCTCGATCGAAAGGCGCTTGATCTTCTGGTTCAGCGTGGAAAGCGGGATGCGGAATTGCTCCGCCGCGTCGGTCTGGTTCCACTTGCAGCGCTCCAGTTTGTCGATGATGATGCGCCGCTCGATATCTTCCAGAATGTCGAATAAGGAAGCGTCAGGGTTGTGCTCCAGCAGGCTGGAGGAGTAGCTGCGGCCAGTGAGGTGGCCGGGAAGGAGGTCAAAACCAATGCTAGGGGTGGACGAGAGAACCACTCCGCGCTCGATTACGTTTTCCAGTTCCCGCACATTGCCGGGCCAGTCGTAATCCATCAACACGCGCATGGCTTCTGGCGCGAGCGTGCGCGGAGCCAGGTCGTTCTCTTCGGCGTAGCGCTTGAGAAAGCTCGCCGCCAGCAGCGGAATATCTTCCCGCCGGGTGCGCAGCGGAGGCAGATCGATGGTGATGACGTTGAGCCGGTAGTAAAGATCTTCGCGAAACTTGCCTTCACGCACCGCCTGCCGTAGATCGACGTTGGTGGCCGCCAGAATGCGCACATCCACCTGGATCTCGTGCACTCCGCCCAGGTGCATGAAGCGGCGATCCTGCAGCACGCGCAGCACCTTGGCTTGCGTATCCATCCCCATGGTGCCGATCTCGTCCAGGAAGAGGGTGCCAAAATTAGCCACCTCAAAGAGCCCCTTCTTGGCCGAGACTGCCGAGGTGAACGCCCCCTTGACGTGGCCAAAGAGGGTGGACTCGAGCAGATCGCTGGGCATAGCGCCCGTATTGACGGGGACAAAGGGTTTGTCGCGGCGGGGTGAATTGGCATGGATCGCCTTGGCGATCAGTTCCTTGCCGGTCCCGCTTTCGCCCTGGATCAGGATGGTGGAGCGAGTGGGAGCCACCTGCGCCACCAGGTCGAAGATGCGCAACATCGGCTCGCTCTTGCCGACGATATTTTCAAAGTTGTAGCGCTGTTTCAGCGCCCGCTTGAGCTGGACATTCTCTTCTTCCGCGCGTTGCCGGGCGGTGGCGGCGCGGATATCCGCCAAAAGCTTTTCGTTGTCCCAGGGCTTCTGGACAAAGTTCTGGGCCCCGCCATTCATGGCGTCGACCACATTGCCGACGGTTCCGTAGGCGGTGATCATGATCACCGGCAGGTTGGGTTGGCGCTCCCGTATACGGGCCAGAATCTCCAGCCCATTTTGTCCGGGCAGCGCCAGGTCCAGCAGAACCAGGTCGTAGCTCCGGGTATCGATGGCTTTGAGTCCGGCCTGACCCTCGGGAGCCAGGTCTACCAGATAGCCTTCGAGCACCAGCAGCGTTTCCAGGGATTCGCGAATAGCCGCTTCGTCGTCGATGATCAGAATCCGGGGTGCCGGTTCGGTCGAAACGTTGGCCTTACTTTGCGGGGCGAGAATGCCGACCTCAGACATGGGCGGGCTTCCTTGCCATAGGGAATTCCAGATGGAAGGTGGTTCCGCTTCCCACCTGGCTGTCTACCTGGATCTTGCCGGCGTGCTCCTGGATAATGCCGTAGCTCACTGCCAGTCCCAGTCCTGTGCCGCGCCGCTGGCCCTCGCTGACCGTCGACTTGGTGGTAAAGAACGGGTCGTAGATGCGCTGCACGTGTTCGAGCGCGATGCCCGAGCCGGTGTCGGAGACATCGACCGCCACGTGCCCGTTCGCCTGGGTGGCCACCCGCAGCGTCCCACCGGCCGCCATCGCGTCCTTGGCGTTCAGAAACAGGTTGAGAAAGACCTGCTGCAGTTTGCCGGAGTTACCAAGAATCGGCGGCAAGTCATCCTCGAGTGAAGTTTCCAAAAGAACCTGGGATGCACGGAACTGGTGTTCCAGCAGCTTCAGCGTTTCCATGATGACGTGGTTGAGATCGAGAGCCGTGAACTCCGCCGCGCCAGTACGGGAAAAGTTGAGCAGGCCGTTGACGATTTCCGAAGCCCGGAAAGTCTGCTGCGTGATCTTGTCCAGCAGCGGAGCCACTCGCTGATCTCCCCGAACCTGTTTGGCCAGCATCTGGGTGTAGGAGGAGATCACCGCCAGCGGGGTGTTCACCTCATGGGCCACGCCGGCCGCCAGCAGTCCGATGGAAGAGAGCTTATCAGCTTGCGCCAGCTGCGCTTCGAGCTCCATGCGTTCCGTAATGTCATCCACGATAATGATACGGCCGACCACCTCGAAGTTGCGCGAGACCAGGGGAGCAATAGCCACGTTGGCGCAGCGGTTCTCGCCGCTGCGGGTCTGCAGCCGGAAGCGGTAGAGGTTGTGTACCCCAGGCTCATCTTTCAAGCGTAGAAATTCGGTGACAAACTCCGCCGGCAGGATGTCGCGCAGATACCGCCCCACCGCCTCCTGGCGCGACATGGCATACATCACTTCCATCTGCGCGTTCCAGCTTTCGATGCGCTCTTCCAGGTCGACGGCAAAGACTCCAACATTGATCGACTCGACGATGTTCTCGTTGAACTCCTTCAGCCGCTCGTACTCGGATAATCTTCTGCTCCAGGCTGGCGTACAGGCGCGCATTCTGGATCGCGATACCGATGTAGCTGGCCATGGATTCGAGCAACTCGACATCTTCGCTGGAGAGGAAGTCTCCATGCGTAGTGCGTCCCAGCCCGATGATGGCGATGGTCTTCTGCTGCAGGCGGCACGGCAAGGTAGTAGTTGAGGTCGAGCAGCGCAGCCGCATGCCGCTCCTCGCCGGAGAAGTGCAGCACCTGTTGCGGGTTCTCGAGGAAGAGGTGTGTGCCGGCGCCGGGCTGATCGAAATCGAGAAAGTCGAGTGCAGGGCGGCTTTCCGGGGCGAGGAGTTGCGCGGGCAGGCCATGGCCAGCCTTCAAGGTATAGCTGCCGTCGGCGTTGGGGAAGAAGATGGCGACGCGCGCCACCAATAGCGTCTCTGACAGCCGGTCCACGATCGAGTGGAGCAGTCTGTCCAGATCGGTCTGCGAGCTCAGGCCGCGGCCGAAGGTGATCAGGGTCTGGCGATAGTCGTAGCGCTTACGGTCGAAGACCCGGTCGACCCGGTCTTGAATGGCGCGTTTGAGCGGTTCGAAAAGCTGCGCCGTGATAATGATGGCGGCGATCAGGCCCCACGCTCCCGCGCTGGGCAGCCGCGTGTGAACCACCTCTGCCGCAAAGGCAACCGCACCAAAATAAAGGCCGACCAGGGAAGCCGTCGCCAGGGTGTAGGTGACGCCGCGCTTGAAGATCAAGTCGACGTCCATCAGGCGGTAACGGACAATCGCCCAGCTAAAGGTCAAGGGCAGGAAGATCAGGCAAATGCCACCCAGCCTGACCAGAACGCTGGGAACCTGAATGCCGGTGAGAATCGGAATGACGTCCAGCACCGTGAACGGAATGACGGTGAGCAAAGTTCCCCGGGTCAGCCACTTCAACTGCTGGCGGCGAAGCGGGTTCTTCTGCCGCACATAGTTGCGGAAGAAGACCACGGCAGCCACGACAAAGTAGAGCGCCAGGTAGCCCATGGCGAGCTGGTTGAGACGGGTGTCCAGCAGTTCCGTGGCCTGCCACTGCCGCATGGCCACCACTTGCAGCACGATCACGGCCAGGCCCGGAAGGTAAATAAGGGAGTAGATCCAGTGCCGCCGGGAGGCCGTCTTTTCCTCTGGAAACGCTAACGCGAAATGCAAAAACAGCGCAGGTTGCAGAGCGCCCGGCCAGGATCTTGCCCCAGTAGATGGTCCAGTCAAAAGTATTGAACTTGCCGGTGTAGTTGAACGAATACAGGACAAACGAGGCCAGGCAAAAGACGTAAAAGTGAGTCGCCCGCGGAGCCGTCCACCGCCGGAAGAGGACATAGAGTCCGATGGAAAGGTAAACCAGTGCGATGAGCCGCAGGCCCTGGTCCTGGCTGCGGTCCGTGGGCTCAAGCAACACGGATGCGTGGATGGGAACGCCCGAACGAACCAGGAGATAGTCGATGTTCCGCCAAGTGCCTACGGCAAACCACTGATGGGTCAGGAACGATACGCGAGGCGTGGCCACCTTATTGGCCGAAACCAGCAGATCCCCAGCCTTGATCCCGGCCCGCTCGCCGGGGCCATCTTTCAGCACCCGCTGGGCCTTGAGGCCGCCTGGCGCCTCTAGCCAGGAAATCTGGTCGGTGGGCAGGGAAAAGGAGCCTTCTTTAGCGAAATTCAACGAGGCAAGAATCGCAGCCGCCAACGTAAACCCGGCGAGAAGAACCACAGCTACCCGAATTTGAAACGGCTTAAGCATCGCGTTGGTGCGAGAACGAAGTGAGAGCCCCCGATAGCCACAGAGCACGCTGCGGACCAACAGGAAAGTTTCCTGCCCTGCCCGCTCCCCGCGGCATCGCCCAATTGCAGCCACAGTATACTCTTGATTCAAGAAGAGATATAAGCCGCCCGATTACGCCGCTATCCGCTTAGTCACTCCCCGGATGCGGGGGCTGCTGTTTTCCACCAGACAGATATGACGGGACATATCGACTAATCCTGTTTTTGGGAAATTGTGGGGTTACCTAGAAAGTAATCGTTGCTCCTGAGATGGTGCAGAATCGTTTGTGAAACCATCCATAGTTGCGGGTATTTGCGGGCATCTCTTACCGCCCCCATTGTGTTCCCAACTAATTTGAATAGAATGTGAATTTCGAACGTGTATCCCCAACGCCTGGTGTACCTTTCTCCTGCTGATTCGGTAGCGAAAGGAAGATGCTGGATCCGCGCTGGAGTTTAGAGGTCACCATGGCATTGGCGCGGTGGATGTTAGACGCCTTCGGGCGCGTCCAGATTGAAAAGCATTGGGTCCAGGTAGAAGGGCACCAGATGCACTGCCTCAAGGCGGGCGCAGGGCCCGAGCTTATTCTGCTCCACGGCCTTTTGGGTACAGCTTCCACTTGGGAGCCGACCATACCCAGTCTTGCCGCAGAATCCACGATCTACGCCGTGGATGCACTGGGCATCGGCGAGTCGGAGCGGGTACCTGGCATCGATGCGACGCTGGAGGCCCAGGCTTCCCGGATCGTAAAGTTCATGGATGCATCGGCCATCCGCTGTGCTGACTTTTTGGCCACTTCTCACGGCGGAGCCGTAGCTCTGACACTGGCCGCCAAATATCCTACCCGGGTAAAAAACCTTCTGTTGCACGCGCCGGCGAATCCCTTCTCTCACCTGGCTGACCCCCTCGTCCGCTTTTACCTGTCGGGATTGGGGACCTGGTTCGCGCACCGCGTCGCCAGCCTGCCCGAACCGATGCAGGCGCTTGCCTTGGGCCGTATGTACGGCGATCCCACGCAGTTACGCGACGGCTCCCTGGGAAAGTACATCAACTCCCTGCGCGTTCCGGGCACCGTCGCGTACGTGCTTAGCATTCTGAAAACATGGTCTGACGACATGAGCAAGCTGGAGTTGGCTCTCCAACACGTGCGTCGATTCCCAACTCTGCTGCTGTGGGGAGACCGGGACCGGGCCGTTTCTCTGGAGTCTGCCCAGAGGTTGCGGCGCTGCTTTGATCGGGCGGAGTTGGTGGAGCTGCCCGGAACGGGGCACTTGCCCTACGAAGAATGCCCGGAGACTCTTACCCGGCTGGTGAACTCCTTTTTGGTGCGGATGCGCGGGCAGGACGAGGCCGGTCCCCAGCTGGTACAAAGCAGGGCGCGTTTGGGGTAGTGAAACACTTTTGATTTTCGGTCGAAATGTCAGGCCTACGGCTAGCGAATGCGCGCATACTAGGTCTAATAGCTGTAGCGTGTCCCGGATTTTCCGTGGAATCTTGTTGCGTTGGCACACTTCATGCGGCTTTCCTTACTGAAAGCCGCACACGCGAACATAGTGGGTGCCGCGTACGGGGAAATCCGGGTGGTGTGCCTACGGTTACGAGACAGAGGTTCAGTGATGAGCAAAATGCTGTGCAAGAGGCTGATATCGGCGGAATTCCTGGTCGCGAGTAGTTTGCTACTGGCGCCCTGCTTGGCGCTTACTGGGTACGGACAGAACAGTCCGCAGAGCACCCCGCAAAGCAGCCCACCAACCGCCGCTCCGACCCCAGCCACGGCAGCTCCCAGCGCCAGCGCTGCCGCTCCTTCGGATACCCCTCCCGCGGATTCGACGCCGCCAGGCCCTCAGACTGACCCGAAGATGCCGGGGGTAAAAGCAGGCAGCGTTGACGACGTGAATGCAGTTGGCACCCGCGACATTGGCGGCCGCGGCATGGGCAATTGGTACTCCACCGAAACTGAGATTCGCATGGGCAAGTCCTATGCCATGCAGCTGGAGAAGAGCGTCAAGTTCATCAGCGATCCGGTCGTGAATGAGTATGTGAACCGGATAGCGCAAAACCTGGTCAAGAATTCTGATGCCAAGGTTCCCTTTACCATCAAGGTCATCGATTCCGACGAAGTCAACGCCATGGCGCTCCCAGGCGGCTTCATGTACGTGAATAGCGGTCTGATTCTGACCGCAGACGATGAAGCGGAAATGGCGGGTGTGATTGCGCATGAGATATCGCACGTGGCCGCCCACCATGCGGTGCGCGAGCAGACGCGCATGAACTATGCACAGCTGGGCACGATTCCGCTGATCTTCATTGGTGGCTGGACCGGCTACGGCATTTATGAAGCGGCGCAGATCGGCATTCCGCTGACCTTTCTGTCGTTCTCAAGAGGTTTCGAGGCCCAGGCTGATTTTCTGGGCGTGCAGTATATGTACCGCGCTGGCTACGATCCGCAGGCTTTCGTGACCATTTTTGAAAAGCTCGAAAATCTGGAGAAAACGAAGCCGCACATGATTGCCAAAGCATTTTCCAGCCACCCACAAACCCCGGACCGTATTGAGGCGACGCAGAAAGAGATTGCGACGATCCTGCCGCCGCGGGCGGAGTACGTGGTCACGACCTCCGAGTTTGACGATGTCAAAGCTCGTTTGGCGCGGATCGAGAACAAGCGCAAGCTGAACGATGGCGGCAAGGGCAATCAGCCTACGTTGCGCCGTGCCAGCTCCACGACCAGCGACCCCAACGCCTCGCCCGACTCTTCGCAGCCGGGCAACGACCGGCCAACGCTGCAGCGCAGGGACGACAATAACTAGCGCGCGATCGCTAACCGCTCTATCGAGGGGTGGCAATGAGCAAGAGGCTGATACCGGTGGAATTCTTGGTCGCGAGCAGCTTGCTGCTGGCGACCTCATTGGCGCTTCCCGGGTTTGCGCAAAGCAGCCCGCCAACGGCCGCTCCGTCGGATACTCCTCCCGCCACATCGACTCCTCCAAGCCCAGCGGCTGACCAGACTATGCCGGGCGTGAAACCAGGCAGCATCGATGACGTAAACGCCGTGGGCACGCGCGATATTGGCGGCCGCGGCCTAGGCAACTGGTATTCCACCGACACTGAGATAGGCATGGGCAAGGCCTATGCCACCCAGTTAGCGAAGAGCGTCAAGTTCGTCAACGACCCAGTCGTGGTTGAGTACGTGAACCGGATCGCGCAAAACCTGGTCAAGAATTCTGACGCCAAGGTTCCCTTTACCATCAAGGTCATCGATTCCGATGAAGTGAATGCCATGGCATTGCCGGGCGGCTTCATGTTCGTCAATAGCGGTCTGATTCTGACTGCGGACGATGAAGCTGAAATGGCCGGCGTGATTGCGCATGAGATATCGCACGTGGCGGCTCACCACGCGGTGCGCGAGCAAACACGGATGAACTACGCGCAGTTGGGCACGATTCCGCTGATCTTTATTGGCGGCTGGACGGGGTACGGCATTTACGAGGCAGCGCAGGTCGGCATTCCGCTGACCTTCCTGCAGTTCTCAAGAGGCTTCGAGGCGCAGGCTGACTTTCTGGGCGTGCAATATATGTATCGTGCGGGCTATGATCCGCAGGCATTCGTAACTATTTTCGAAAAGCTGGAGAATCTGGAAAAAACCAAGCCGCACCTGATTTCCAAAGCATTTTCCAGCCACCCGCAGACCCCGGACCGGATTGAGGCGACGCAAAAGGAAATTGCCACCCTGCTGCCCTCGCGGGCGGAATACGTAATCACGACCTCTGAGTTTGATGACGTCAAGGCTCGTTTGGCGCGCATCGAGAACAAGCGCAAGCTGAACGATGGCAAGGGCAACCAACCTACGTTGCGCCGCGCCACCTCCACGAACAGCGACCCCAATGCGTCGCCCGACTCTTCGCAGCCCGGCAACGACCGGCCAACGCTCCAGCGCAGGGACGAGAACTAGCCAACCCTCGTTCTAAAGTGTCTACCCAATGGCCCATTCGGGTGCGGAGCGGTGGTATCCCACAGAACTGGACGGGTGCCCTAGGTTCGCCCACAAGCCCCGGCTTGCCGTGGGAGTTTTAACGAAAAACACCCTAAGAAAGTTAGGGCTTATTAGGGCTTAAGGGTGAAGCCCCTCGAATGCTTTCGCTATCTTCGCTTGAGACTTTCGGAGAAGACAGTCAGCGCCGCTGCAAACCCCCTCAGCAGCCCTTCTTACACTTAGCCAGAATCGCAGCCTGCAGCCGCTCCCTTAGTCCGGCCGGCAACTCATAAATCTCGTGGTTGCGGTAAATCTCGATGGTCTTTTGCGTCGTACGCATCGTGATCACGCAGTGCTCGCATCCCTCGAGGTGGACCTGCAAATCGGCGACCAAGCCAGTAGGAACCTGGTTATCGAGAAAATCACCGAGTTGCGCCAGAAACTCTGAGCAGTTCATTTGGTCCCATCCTCATTCTTGCGGAAGTAGCGGCTCAACCGCTCCCGCAACTGCAGCCGCGCCCGCAATAACCGCGACTTGACCGCAGGCACGCTCAGCCCCAGCGTTTCCGCAGTTTCTTCCGTGGAAAGTCCTTCCACGTCACGCAAAACGAAAACTACCCGGAATCCAGGGGGCAAGCCTTGGATCGTCTTACGCAGTATCTCCGCCAGCTCCGACTGCCCGTACATCATCTCCGGGTCGGGCCGCCATTCCGCGAGATCCCGAGGCATCGAGCCCTCTTCGGTCTCCACGTCCTCGTCGATCGACACCATGCGTCCGGTGCGGCGCTTGCGCAGCCGCATCAACGACTCATTCACTGCGATGCGGACCAGCCAGGTATAAAACTTGGAATTCCCCTGAAACTGATCCAGCTTCTCGTAGGCCTTCAGAAATGCATCCTGAACCACATCCTCTGCATCCTCCCGGTTCTGGGTGATGTGCTGAGCAATGCGGAACACCTGGCGATCGTATTGCTTTACCAGTTGTTCGAAGGCCTGCACATCGCCTTCGCGCGCCCGGTTGACCAATAAGATGTCCGGATGAACTTCTTCGGTCCCTTGTGCTTGGATGATAGGCATGTCAGTCGGGTTCAGAAATTCGACCTTTCCAGACCATTCTCCGGTTGTTGCACCTTGCGGATGCGGGGGAGAAGGGGTATCGATGCAGGAGCGCATGGGATGGGCCGCCCGCAGGCGCTGCGCGTCTACCTCATACTAAATGGGCATGGCGGCGCACGGCAAAATGGGTAATCTGCGAAGTAGGCTTAAGTGTCAATGGGGAGCAGAGCCCCGTAACGGCCTGACTGACCTGATTTGCGCCATGTGCATGGCCACTCCCGATGTGGGCTGACAGCGGTGTTTGATTGGGTTCCTGTCGGGGTTGGGCGGGAGGGAAAGCATCACTGCAACCAAAGTTTCCGCTTAGAGTCTTTATATAGGAGCAGATTTGCCTGTGGCCCACTGGGCAGCAGGTCAAACCGCGCATTTGGCCGGTGATTTTGGCATCCGTTGATAGCAAATCCGCTGCAGGCAGGGAAGTGAACAAGTTGGCGGAAATCATCCATCGCATGGCGTCGCTACGCACCCTTCTGCCCTGGGCATTGCTGCTCGTCGTGAATGGTACCGTAGCCCAAACCACGCCTGCGGCTAAGCCTAAGCCTGCGACTCATCATCACGCCACTTCGACCAGGCATGCCAAGACGGCGACCACGCGGGCAAAGACCCGTGTTCGCCACGTCAAGACGCGCCGCAAGCCGCGTTCCGCCAAAAGCATCGCCCGCAGCCGCAAGCTGCAAATGGCCTTTGTCGCCTCCTCGCAACTGCGGCCGATGGCCCAGGAACTGACCACGATGCGGTCGCCCGCCGCCTACGCTGGAGTCACTGCCTATGCCCACGCGCACACCGGAGAAGCAGCCTCCGCGGCTTACCTGGCCTTAGGCCATGCCTATCTGTTGGATCATCGCTATCCCGACGCAGCCAGCAGTTTCCAAAAAGCCAATGCCGCGGGTAAGACCCTGGACGATTACGCCGACTTCCTGGCTGCCCAGGCATATATGGAAGCGGGCAAGCTCCCCGATGCCGAGGCGTTGTTGACCGGCTTTGCCGCCAAATATCCGGAAAGCATTTTTGTCGGCCGCTTGCCGGTGATGATTGCCAATCTCTCGCTCGATCAAAATGATCCGCAAACAGCTTTGCGCGTTCTTCACCAACATGCCGAGGACGCAATCTCAACCCACGCGGACTTTCAGTTGGCGCTGGCGCGGGCCTACCAGATGACGGGAAACACCGACGAGGCGGCCCGGCTCTATCGCCACATTTTCCTCGGCTTTCCTCTGAGCAACGAAGGCGCGCAAGCCAAGGCACAACTCGCCGTAGTAGGCGCCGCGCCGCCGCTGACGATGGGTGAGCGCAGGGCTCATGCGGACGCGCTCTATGCGGGGGGCCGCTACGCCGAAGCGGGCGAGGAGTATCACGCACTGGCGAATGACTCCGCACAGGATCCCACGGCAAGGAATGCGCTGCTCGTGGCTGCCGCGGAGTGCGATCTGAAGACCAAGCGGCTGAGCAAGGAACAAGTGGATGCCTTGCCGGATACGCAGGACGAGAGCGGCGCCCGCCGCATGTATCTGGCCGTGGAACTGGCGCGCAACAAGGACGATGGCAGCGCGCAGCAGAGCCTGGTGAGTCAGATGGAACAAAGATTCCCAGACAGCCCCTGGTTGGCGGAGGCGCTCTACACCTCGGGAAATATGTATCTGCTGCGCAAAGACTATCCCCAGGCGATTGTCTACTACGGTGAGCTGGCTAAACGCTTTCCCAGCCATCGCTATGCGCCCAGCAGCCACTGGAAAGCCGCATGGCTGAATTATCGTTTGGGAAACTACTCCGAAGCAGCGCTGCTCTTCGACAAGCAGATTGCGCTCTATGAGGGCGGCAAGGAGATCCCCGCGGCTCTGTACTGGCGCGGGCGTCTGTACTCCGATCAGGAGCATCAGCCCGCGATGGCCGCGGCTTACTACCAGACCGTCTCCCGGGCCTTCGAGCATTATTACTACGCCCAGATGGCGCGCGAGCGGTTGGCGGAGTTGGGCCAGGTCACCCCCGCCGATGTGGCCATGCTGAGTAACATTCATCGCGAGGAAATTCCCGCGCTTACTGACGATGTTCCACAAGATGACGAGCACGTGATCAAGGCGCGCCTGCTGGCCAACGCGGGATTGAACGAGTACATCCCGGCGGAGATTCAAGCGGCCGACGGCAGCGACCAGTGGGGAGCATTTGCGGAGGCGGACATCTACGCCTCGGACGGCGAAACCTTTCGTGCCATGCGCGTATTGAAGCGCGCTCTGCCCTTCTACACCTCGGCGCCGATCGACACCATCCCCATGGGCTACTGGAAGATTCTCTTTCCCCAGCAGTACTGGAGTGCGATTGAGGAGGGGGCGTCCAAGAATGGGTTGGATCCGTACATGGTGGCCTCGCTTATCCGCCAGGAATCGGAGTTCAACCCCGGGGCAATTAGTGGCGCCAATGCTTGGGGCCTGATGCAGTTGCTGCCTTCGGTGGGTCGTTCGATGGCGAAGGAAGAGGGCATCCGCCATTTCAACGAGGTCGAGCTGCTCAATCCGGAGACCAATATCCGCCTCGGCTCGCGCTACCTCAAGCAGACATTGGACAAGTTTGACGGCCAGGCTCCTTACGCCTTTGCCGCCTACAACGCGGGCGACAGCCGGGTAACGGATTGGCAGTCGATCGGCAAGTATCACGGCATGGATGAGTTTGTGGAATCGATTCCTTTTACTGAGACGCGCGAGTATGTGCAGGCCATTGTGCGTAACGAGTCGATCTATCGTGAGTTGAATGCGGCGCGTGAGGTGAGCGGAAAAACCCCACCGGCGCAGCAGGCCAGCGCAGTGCCTCAGCAGAAGTCGACTGCCACGCAGCAGTAGCGCTATGTGCATCTTTGGTGCATGCGCCGGGGAGAATTGATCTGGCGAACGAATCGTGGATTGACGAAAACCAGACTCGCGGAAAGAATGAGGTCAATGTTCCGCTGGTGGAATCCGGAATATGAGAAACAACTTCACCTCGGTAGGTGACTCGGCCAATGAATAAGCATCAGCACGACAGATTCCCCCGGCTTGCGATTGTGGGCCCGACAGATAGAAAGCCGCGGCAGCAGGCTGCAGGGCTGCCGTGGTGGGGCCCGCAGCGCTCGCGAAACCTTAGCCTGAAGCAGGCAGCCCAGACAGCACAGGTGCCATGCCATGAAATCCGGATGGCCGTCATGCCCACGCTGTCGCGTAACTTGTGGTTCGTGGCGATTGCCTGGATCTGGAATTTTCTGCGCGGCTATTTTGTCACCGGAGCAGAGCGCCGGCGTAGTGCGGCCGTTCTGTCGTTCCGTCGCCCTGCTGGGCTCGCGCCGGGCTTCCGTCGCGCGATGGGAGAAGAGAGCTTCGCGAGCAAGAAACCTAACGGCAACGTCCGTTGGCATAGCGAATGTGAAGTAGCACCGCAGGAGGGAGGAAGAAGATAGCGACGGCGTCTTTGCAGGCACAGAGCAAGAAGCGCAGGCCTGCACGCTACATAAGTGTGGTGGAGCACAGGTAACAGGATCGCACAGGAGGAATGGCATGTTGACAGAGCTTGAATTGCTTGGAGAGTGGATTCCAGAGCAGATGGAACCTGGAACCCTGTTTGTGCTGGAAAACACGGGAACGATGGGTGAGGCGAACAACCCGTACGTAGCCGTGCTGGCTTGTCCTCATTGCGGCGCGTTAGGCCTGATCACGAAAACGCAATATATTGGCATGGAATCGATGATCTGCGGCTCGGATTACTGCTCCTCGGAGTACTACCTGAACGATGAAGGAATTGAATACCGAAAACCCCACTAAAGATTAGAAAAGCGGCAAAGCCAAAAGGGGCCCTCGATAAAATCGGGCGGCCCCTTTTTTCATGGAAGCACCATCGGGCGTACAATTGCCCACCCCGCGCACGGCAATCAAAAGCGGGGTGAAAGAGGATGTTAATTCATGCTTGGAGCACAGATTGGCGAAACCAAAGGCAAGAGAATTGTAAGACGGGTCATTTCCACTGACCCCACAACCGTAGAAGTGTCATTCGAAGACAGTGGTCAGTTGTTCGGTGTTTCCACCACCGGCATGGGGACGTACACATCGGTCATCCGTCCGGATGGTTCCATATATGGCGAAGGTCAAGGAATCAGCATGACGCAGGATGGCGAAGGCATTAGTTGGACGGGAACGGGCGTGGGCAAATTCGGTCCCGATGGCGCCGTCAGCTACCGCGGCATGCTGTTTTTCCGAACCAATTCCCAGAAGATTTCGCTCGGCTCTGCTTGCGGAGCTTTCGAATACGAAGTAGATCCCGCCGGCAACACAATTTCCAAAATCTGGGAGTGGAAGTAGGCATGAACTGAGATCCGGCCTGGCAGGTCAGGGTTTACCTTATGCCGCCTGCCGGCCGGGACCAGTTGCGAACCCGATGTAACATGGTGCTTTGATCGAGGTTCACTTCCATGGATGATCCCATCAAGAGTGCCCGCTCAGCCCTCACCCGCGCCGAACTTCCCGGCATGAGCCTCATAGAACACCTGGAAGAACTGCGCAAGCGTGTCATCCATTCGGCTGTCTATCTCGTGATCGGATTTGCTGTCGCTTATGCCTTCCACGAGCGGCTCTATGGATTCATCCAGGCGCCCCTCGACCAGCTTCATATTCCCCTGAACTTTACTCATCCCACAGACGGCCTGACTCTATATCTGAAGACCTCATTTGTTGGTGGCGCGATCCTGGCCAGTCCTTTTGTGCTGTTTCAGATTTGGCTCTTCATCTCGCCCGGCATGTATGCGCATGAGAAGCGCTACGTTTGGCCCTTCATGTCCGCCACCATCGGCCTCTTTCTTGCCGGCGCGTATTTCGGTTACCGCTGGGTTCTGCCGGGTGCGATCAAGGTATTGGTGCTCGACTACGGCCATCGCTTCCATCCGATTCTTACCATCGAAGACTACACCGGCTTCTTCCTGGCAATCATCCTTGGCCTCGGCATTGCCTTTGAACTCCCCATCCTGATGTTCTTTCTGGCACTCTTCGGTGTCGTGGACGCCAGGTTTCTCCTCCGCAATTTCAATTACGGCATCATCCTTATCTTCCTAATTGCGGGCGCGATTTGCCCCCTGCCCGACCCCTGGAGTATGTGCCTCTTTGCTTGTCCCTTGCTTGTTCTCTACTTGCTCGGAGTAGGAGTGGCCTTCCTCGCTCACCCATCGCGCAGGAACTCGAAAGTGAAGTCACGCGACCCGGGACTCGGCCTCCTCGTTCTTGCCCTGGTCCGGCTATCCGCGCTGTTGAACGGCCAACGTCAAGCCAATCGCCCTTTACGAACATCGCCTCTCTGGTAGTGCACCCATCTACGATAATAATCGTTGACATACGACAAACATCGTACTAACTTCATGACCATGAAGTTGCGACGTCCAACGAAGCCCTCTGCACCCCTTCCCACGGAAGCGGAATTAGAAATTCTCAACACCCTATGGACCATCGGGCCAAGCACAGTGCGCGAGGTCCACGACGCCTTGAGCGGCAAACGAACCGGCTACACCACAGTCTTGAAGCAAATGCAGGTGATGGCAGAAAAAGGTCTGCTGCTGCGCAACGAGCGTTATCGCTCGCATGTTTACGAAGCCCGTTTTCCCAAAGAGCAAACCCAGCAGCAGTTAGCCAGCAATCTTCTGCACCGCGCATTCAACGGCTCGGCGAAAAACCTCGTTCTAGGCGCACTTTCATCGCAGCGTGTGTCCTCTTCCGAGTTAGCGGAGATCCGGCGAATGCTGGACGACTTCGAGAAAGGATCAGCATGACACAGCCACTGATACATGCTGTCGGCTGGAGCTTACTGCACTTCCTCTGGGAAGGCGCGATCGTCGCGCTTCTACTAACATCTGCTCTGAGACTCCTTAGCAACCGCTCATCTCAACTGCGCTACACGGCTGCCTGCTGTGCCCTGGTGCTGATGGCAGCTTCTCCCCTGGTCACATTTTGGTTTCTTGAAGTTAATTCCAGCGCTGCGGACCAGGCCTTCTCGCATGCAATCGCGGAAGGTAATCAGCTCCTGATTCCTCTCACCGGCCTGAGTGAGCCAACGATGCCATGGCTCAACCGGTTAGCGGAATCATTCGATCGCTCGCTGCCCTGGGTGCTAGCCGCCTGGCTCACAGGCACGACCCTCCTCTTGTGCCGTTTGAATATAGGACTGATCGTCGCCCGGAGAATGAAATCAATCGCAACTCAGCCACCACCAATCGAGTTGCAGGCGGCATTTCACGATCTGAGCCGCCGGCTCGGAATCGCTCGCACGGTGAGCCTGGTGAATTCAGCGCTCGTTCAGGTGCCTACCGTCATTGGCTGGCTGCGCCCAGCCGTTCTGCTCCCCGTGGGCTGCCTCGCGGGACTATCAACCATCCAGATAGAAGCCATATTCGCCCACGAGCTGGCGCATATACGGCGGCACGATTATCTGGTCTCTGTTTTCCAGTCCATCGTGGAGGCCGTGCTTTTCTATCATCCTTTCGTTTGGTGGGTTTCCAAACAAGTCCGCAGAGAGCGCGAAGACTGCTGTGATGACCTGGCAGTAAAGATCAGTGGGGACTCCCTGGCCTACGCGAAAGCGTTGTCGTTCCTGGAAGAGCGCCGCGGCTCCTTAGCCGTGGCAGCTCTGGGTGCAAATGGAGGTGTACTTGCGATGCGCATCAAACGGCTCCTCGGATACAAGGAACCACCCGCCTACTCCTGGTTGACGGCCACTACGCTATTGGCGGTCGTTGTTGCCGCGGCCGCACTGTGTATCGGTACATTTGCCGGCGCGCAAACCAGTCCAGACAACCAGTCATCCATCAAAAGCAATGGAGCCGCCCATTCCGCAAATCCGCAGTATCAGCACTGGGTGGATGAAGACGTTCTTTGGATCATTGCCCCGCAGGAGCGCGCAGCGTTTCTGAAGCTGTCAACCGACGAGGAGCGTGATGAGTTTATCCGCCAGTTCTGGCAACGCCGGGATGCGGGAGCACCAGCCGGAATAAACGTGAGAGCGGAGCATTATCGACGCGTGGCCTATGCAAACCAGCACTTTGCGGCCGGCATTCCCGGATGGAAGACAGATCGGGGCAAAATATACATCATGTATGGGGCGCCCAACTCGATCGAAGCGTACCCTGGTGGCGTACCGCAGCCATACGAGGTCTGGCGCTATCGTGAGATCAAGGAATTCGGAGCGGCAGAGCAAGAGCAGGGCACTCAGAATTACAAAACAACGATCGTGACCAGGAAAGACGTCGATATGAAGTTTGTTGACGCCTGTCACTGCGGTGAGTTTCAGTTGCAACCGGTCCGAAACTGACGACCTTGCAGCAATAGGTCCGGCACAAAGACACTTCGGCTCCCTCGCTGCACAGTAACGTACAGTGACGTTCACTTTCTCCGTCTAGCTGCCTGGCGTTCAGACCGTCGCGGATTATCTTTGGACAAGAGTCCACGGAACGGCCATTACGTCTCGGCTAACGTAGCATTTATTGCAGTGTTTGCCTGAGTATCGAACGGCACACTCTGGGCAGAGTCGATTCGAGCAGCCTGCTTTGCTGCATTTAACGAGGTCGTCGCTTTTCAGCCCACAGTCCGCGCACCTGGTTGACGTTGTCTTCATATCTCACCTGCACCGTCGGTAACTGATTACAGTCGCTTTGGGCAAGAGTGTGAAGTAGCTTTGATGATTACTCGGATTCCCAACGTGGAAAAGTGGTACAAATTAGGCTTCGCAGCCAATCAGCTGCCTAACCGACAATGCCCGGTGGCGAAATCGGCAGACGCAGCGGACTTAAAATCATGTACTAATGGGTGCCACGTCGACAGGCTGAGTGAGACGCACGAGAGTCACAGCCCTTGCAGCCGCACACTGACGTACCTTACCACCACGCCTGCGAGGCCATAGAGCAGGAAGTTCCCTCCAAAGGTAAACAGGCCCGTGACGATCTGACCTCCAGGCGTGCCTGGATCGACCAGCCCGAGTACAGAAGTTGGGTATTGGGGAGCAACGGAACAGAAAACTCGCTTAAGGATTCAGGATTCAGGCGACCTCTTCTCTAGAGTCCGAGGGGCTCCGGAGTGGTCGTAACTCCCCACGTTGAACCGCCTCCGGCACTGAAAAGGCATACCGCCCCAGTAGATTGATGTGTTCGTATATCAGTGGCGACAGCCGGGCGACATCTTCCGGCTGGACGGGAAGCGGAGTTGTTGGAGAATCGCATCGATGTAGAGCGTGTTCCAGAGGACGATGATATTCACGACGAGACCGAGTGCGCCAAGCTGGTCTTCCTGCCCCTCGCGGTAGCGCTAGCGCAATTCGCCCCGCTTGCCATGAAACACAGCCCTTCCCAATTTGTGGCGGTCCTCTCCACGATTCAGTTGTATAAGAGTCCGTCGCCGTTTGGACTCCTCATCGACATACGTGAGGCTGTGAATGGTCTTGTCTATCCGTCCGAGTTCAGCGACTGCCTGAGCTAACTTCGTTGGGCGGTCATCAATCCGAAGCGTTCTCATGATCGAGGTTGCCTGGACCACGCCGAGCTTCAGTGAGCCGGCCAGGCGAAGCACGTCATCCCAGTTGTCGCTGATGAGATTTGTATTGATGCGATGCCGTCCAATGCCATTGAGGCAACCGTAATCCGCCAGGGGATCAACGCGCCAGTACCGGGCGCCGCCGATGTCGGCGATTCGCGGGCTGAACCGATAGCCCAATAGCCAGAACAAACCAAAAACCACGTCGGTGTAAGCGCCGGTATCGGTCATGATCTCTGTGGGATTGAGATCTGTCTGCTGTTCGAGAACCACAGCAAGCAAGAACAGGCTGTCTCGCAGAGTGCCCGGAACCACGACGGCGTTCAAGCCGGTGAATTGGTTCGAAACGAGGTTGTAGTAGGTCACACCGTGTTCGTAGCCAAAGTACTTTGGGTTGGGTCCTGCATGGAGGGTCCGGACAGGAACGACGAAGCGGAGTCCGTCAGCTGACGCCACTTCACCGCCGCCCCACGCCTGTACGAGCGGAATGCGGTTCTGCGCGGCAACCAGGCAGGCATTCGCCTCGGTCAGGGTTTCGTTTCGGATGAAGTTTTGATTCACCCACGACAAACGTGAACGTCTCAATGCCGGTACGTCGTTGCGCACAAGCGGCTCCAGACCGATATTGCAGGCTTCGGCTGACTGCGTGTCGTGCTTGGCCTTAAAAAGGCCGGCCGAAAACTGGCAGCATCGACTTCTCCCACTGAACCCCAACCGGCACAAAGCCAAGACGGCTCACTTAAAGTGCGAATAGAAACACGGTGGAGAACAACATGCGTTGCAACCGGAGCAAAGAACAAAAACCTCTCCCTAACAAAAGAAAAAACGGAGATCGCTGTTGACATTCGTGACCGTCTCATAGAAACCCGACTTCGCAGGCAGTTCATTGCCTTCGGGGGTACCTGGGATTTCGAATCTGTTGGTTTAAGCCTCCGAAGACGGGGCTGAAGCGTCGTCAAATCGACATAAATCCGTGTTCAAACGCAGGCAATTCTTCTGCGTCATGTTGAGCAAATGGAAGAGCCCAGCTGTGTTATCAAGGACGTCGAAATCGATGATCGCAACTGTCGAATCGTTCAACTGGAAGGCTTGGTCTCTCGCGCCAGACGTTCGAGAGCTTCTCGAATCGGAGCGCTGGACACTCTCAGCACGCCAGTGAAGGGTGTATTCATTTCTTCGATCAGGAAAAAGCCGCTGGACACCGCAGACGCAAATATCGCCAGACTGACAATAGCCTTTAGGCCTGCTGGAGCTAACAGTCCGAAGCTAACAAAAACGATGGTCGACCATGCGGTCTCGACGATCATCAATGGTAGCGCGGTGGAGCTTCTTATCCTAATGGCGGTTTGCCAACGCGCCTGCAGTAGGTCTATCGCCATCCTGAGAGCCAGCGTCCTTTTTGATCGCTGGTCCTCATCTCTTGGTGACAACTCTTCAATCTTGTCGAAAACCCCAATCTCATCGGGCGGAGACCATGTTGATGTTGCGGACCGTTCTTTCGGCCAAGCGCGCGTTAACACGTCCGCCACTTTGTCTCGCAGCATTTTACGGGCTTCTCTGGCCTCAGGACCGTAATGAGCCAAGAGATTATCCAGAAGAACCACTCTTGACGACATCAGAACCACATCTTGTTCTTGGTTGTCGAAGTAGGTCTTTCCAGCAGACAACTGCAAACTAAGGAGAAGGCCGAACATCGAGGTCAGCAGCCCGACACCTAACTGGACACCTCTAAGGTGCTCGATGGAGAGAAATGGCCCGAAATACTTGCCCAACAAGGCACCACCGAACAGCAAAGAGAAAACCAAAATGCTCGTTTTAATAGAGTTCATTCGTCACCGACTTTCCATGCCTGTTTTGTGTTACCGGTATCGAGCGACAAAATTCCGCATAGCTGAGTCTAGTCTGCAAAAGATCGAGACCCCGGTCTAGTCATAGTTTGTCACTTAAAGACTGATACTTTTACCAATTCCAACAAGTCGCTCCGGGCCGCTATTATCTTGCGGGGCGGACCATTAGTCGAAGGAGATGTCCGAACTTTGATCGGTCTGAATCGGTGTCAGGAATACAGGCAATGCATGCGCCTGCTTCAGACGTTCCAAGAAGCCCCTACAAGTTCAGGCGGGTTACTTCCGGTTAGTCCGTCCACAACGATTCCCGGACGGGGATTCAGCTAATCTTTTGCGGGGCGACTAGGAAAACTGCTAGTCGACCCGCAACTTGCGACAAACATATTCTTACGTCAGAAATAAATGCCCTCCAAGCCCGAGGAGAATTTCGCGTTTGCAAACCAAATGGTTTTGGTGCCAGCCTGACCCAGGGTTTAAAGGAAATCCAAGATGAAACAAGACGAGAAACTTGCGGAACAAAAGCCCAACATTGTCTTTATCCTGACGGACAACTTGGGGTACGGCGAGTTGGGCGTTTATGGAGGGGGCATTCTCCGTGGCGCGCCTACGCCGTGCCTTGACAAGCTAGCCAGCGAGGGGCTCCGCCTCACCAACATGAACATGGAGGCGCAGTGCACGCCGAGCCGCTCCAGCATCCTGACCGGCCGATTCTCCATGCGCTCGGGTACTTATGCAGTGCCGCTTGGTGGCGTTCCCGAGGGATTGACCCAGTGGGAGATCACGATTGCTCAGTCGCTGTCGAATGAGGGCTACGCCACCGGTATGTGGGGCAAATGGCACCTCGGCAGTCAGGACGGACGGCTGCCGAACGATCGGGGCTTCGACGAGTGGTACGGCATCCCGCGTACTACGGACGAGGCCAGATGGCCATCCTCGGCCGGCTACTCACCACAGCTTGTCCCAATGCAAAAAATCATGGAGGGCAAAAGGGGAGAAAGAAGCGGCGCCATAAAAGACTACGACCTTGAGCAACGTCGGCTGATGGATGCTGAGATCACTAAGCGCTCGGTCGCGTTCATCGAACGGCAAGCCAAGACGGGCAAGCCGTTCTTCGCCTACTTGGCTCTCACCCAGCCACACTTGCCCACTCTGCCGAACCCTGCCTTCGCCGGCAAAACCGGCAACGGCGATTGGGCGGACATGCTGGCCGAGATGGACTACAACGTCGGGCAGGTGCTCAATGCCATAGACCAAGGCGGTATTCGTGACAACACCATTGTCATCTTCACCAGCGACAACGGCGCGGAATTCTTCAAGCCCTGGAACGGTTGGGCAGGCCCATGGCGCGGCACGTATGTCACCGCACTCGAAGGCGGTCTTCGTGTGCCCTTCATTGCACGCTGGCCCGGGAAGATTCCAGCTGGCCGCACCAGCGACGAGATCGTGCACGGAGTAGATATGTTCGCGACCCTTGCCAGGTTCACCGGCGCCAAAGTGCCAGAGGACCGTCCCATAGACAGCCTGGATCAGTCTGATTTCTTCCTCGGAAAATCCGAGAAATCAGCCCGCGAAGGGTTCCCCATCTGGAATTCAAATATCCTGATGGCCGTGAAATGGCGTAACTGGAAAGTGCATTTTGTTAAGCAGGATACGCCAATCGATCCGCCTCTGAAGCTTTTAGTCCCCTTCATCATCAACCTCTACAGCGATCCGCTCGAAGAGACACCAACACTCGACACCTGGGTGCTGCATGCGGCGCTAAAAATCATCGGTGGCTTTGAGCAGAGCGTGAAACAGTATCCGCTCATCCCGATGGGCACACCCGATCCTTACACGCCTACGGTGAACGAACAAAAAGCCCAGGTTTTGGGTTAACGCAGCGTGGGCGGCGAGCCAGGACCAGCTGAACGTCGACTTTACATAAAGAGGACGAAACAATGGAGCTCAACGACCAGACTAGCACCCCGCTCACATCACCGATGAGCGGGTCCCCGACATTTGTGCAACCTGGCGCTGCCGCGCCGGTGTTGGCGCAAGATCCTCAGAATCGACCAACGCGGTCCATAAAAATCTCAACCAAAGAGGTCACTGATCCCGACGTGGGGGTGTCCTCTGACGGAAGTTGGCTGGTCTTCACCGCGTTGGGCCACCTGTTTCAGCTGCTTACAAAAGGGGGTGTGGCCAAGCAACTGACCTTCGGTCCTTACTACGACTCAGCGCCCGCGATCTCACCTGATGGCACGCGTGTGTCTTTCATATCCGACCGCGATGTGAGCAGCCAGGGCAACGTCTTTGTGCTTGATCTCGCGAGTGGTCAGATTCACCAACTCACCAACGAGGCGTGGGTTGACCGGCCAGTCTGGTCGCCGGACGGAAAGAGCCTTGTCTTTCTGAGTTATCAGGTCACTGGCCCGGCGGGCAACTTCAAGTTCGTCGGCCCCATGACCATGAACACCCAGGTTCGCAGGATCAGGTTCTCTGACAAAGCGCTGGAGACTTTGACCGAGCCCGGCTTTGTGTCCGCCGCCTCTTTTCTCGCCAATGGGCAGCCCGTGTGGTCGGTCCTGGCCATGGAGACCAAAGAGAGGCCCGCCATGAGCCAACTTAAGGTGTCGAACGAAAAGGGCGACGTAACGACTGCGCTAACGGTTGAAGGTGTAGTGGACTACATTGCGGCTGACCCCGGAGATCCTCGTGGTATCTATCTCCGGCTCTACAAGTCCGCCTCACCAATGGCAGGGATTGTCCCGCAGCCCGAATACTTCGCTTACGTCACGCTGCCCCACAGTGGCGAGGCCACCGTCAAAGGACTGTTGGGCCGTCCAACAGACTTGACGCAGGCAGTTGAAAGTCGCGGCCCAGGTACGCGCGTTTATTTGTCCCAGCTTGCAAATCCGAAACCGCGGCCGCTATTCGGCGCCGCCAAGGACGCGATCTACTTTGGTGAAAAGGGCAAGCTCTGGCGCATCGATGCAGCGACAGGCAAACGCGACGAGGTGAAGTTCTCCGCAGAAATTTCCTTCGAGTTCTATCCGGGTTCGCCGTTACCCGCGTATTCCGAAAAGCGCTCCGCCTCCCCCACAAGCATTTTGACTCCGCGCCTCACTCCCGATGGCAAAAGCGTGATCTTCACCGCCGCCGGATATCTCTGGCGGCAGCCCGTCTCAGGAAGCGTGGCCCAGCGCTCGCTCGACACCAGCGGCTTTGAGTGGGGCCCGGCGGCGCTCTCCCCCGACGGCAAGATGCTCGCCTATCAACTCAGTGAAGGGGAAACGCAGCAGCTTAGGATCCTAGACCTGGCGACCGGCCAAAGCTCCACCTTGATATCGGAAGATCGTACCGGGCGCTACGAGCCTGCTTGGGGCCCCGATGGCACGAAGCTCGTTTACACATACTTCGAGCCCTCCGCGGGACCTTTGAAGCCGAAGATGCCCTGTGTCTACCTGGCCGATCTGGTTAGCGGCAAACAGCAGAAGCTTGTTGAAGGTTCCCCTCGCTGGCAGCCAGCCGCCCAGTTTTCGGGCGATGGCAAGTGGGTGTACTTCACCGCCAACGGACAAGTCCATCGCTACCCGACCGAAACAACCGGCCCCAGCGAACCGATCACCGCCCTTACAGCCTTCGCTGCCAATGGAAAGGTTTCGCCGGACGGCAAGTGGCTTGCCTTCCGTCGCAACGACGAGATCTGGCTAGCGCCGCTCACCTCGCAACCAATAAAGGAAGAGACGCCGTTTCGCTTCTCCCCTTTGGGCGGGCACAATTTCAGCTTCACGCCGGACGGTGCCTCGCTCATTTACTCGACGGGAGCCGACGTGTGGCTCCATCCGCTTAAGGATGGCGGGCAGAGACAAGTGCCTATCCAGCTTAAATTGTCGGCAGAGCCGCCACCACCGGTATTGCTCCGCAACGTGCGCATTCTCGATTTCAAGACTGGTGGTTTCACTGAGGACACCTCGCTCCTGATCGAGGACGGACGAATCAAGTGGATCGGAACCGAGGCGAGTCACGCGCTACCGGGAGACCTGAAGGTGGTGGACGGCGGCGGCCGGTTCGCTATTCCGGGCTTGTTCGACATGCACACGCACACCGCAACTCCCATCCATTCCCAGTCGGCCCGTGATGTCAGCCAGATGGAGCTCTGGATTGCGTACGGCGTCACCTCGGTGGCAGACATGGGGAGCGACACTGGCACGCTCCAGGCCTGGGCGGACCGCCGCAATGGGTTCGGGGCGCCTGTACCACGGGTGTTCCATTACGGCAGCATGATTGAGGCAACACCCTTCATCTGGGGCGGCTCGGCCTATGGCGCCTCAAATGAGCAACTGCGAGACATTGTTCACCTGGAGAAAAAAGAGGGTGTGGTGGGCGTGAAGTCTTACTTCACGTTGTCGTGGCCGCTCCACCGTGCCCTTGCTTCGGAGGCGTTCAAGCAGGGGTTGCCGGTGTCGGCTCACGGCCTTTTCAGTGAGGAGATTGTCCGGGGGGCTCTCATCGGCCACTTGATGAAGGCGCACATGCTCCCCGTTAACGTTTACTATGACGATCTCCTGCAACTGCTTGCCGCAACTGGGACTTATTGGACCCCAACCCTTGCCGTCGTGTTCGGGCTGTTCCCGGACGGGTCACCGCTTCGCATGGCTATGATTGCCGAACTGAAGCGTGCTTATCAAGCGGGCGTACCTCTGCTTGCGGGCACCGATTCACTCAATCCCAAAGACAATTACGGCCAATCGCTACATGCCGAACTCCAGTATTTCGTGCGAGCCGGCATTTCACCGATCGAGGCACTACATATCGCCACGCAGCGCAGCGCTTCAGCGGTGGGCGCAGGAGATCTGTTGGGTAGCTTAGAACCCGGCAAAGTAGCTGATATCGTGCTTCTCGACGCGAACCCTCTGGATGACATTGCGAACACTCTGACCACCTGGCGAGTTGTCGTGGGCGGGAGGGTGTTCGCCGAACCTCAGCCACTCACCACAACCGATGAACACGTGCACAACCCTGTGCATTGAAGCGAGCGGGTAAATAATGAGCAGGAGTCATCGCGTCGTTGCGGAGCGTCGCGTGCATAACGAGTGCCCG
>CAWEZM010000026.1:0-999775 GCA_963813475.1 uncultured Acidobacteriaceae bacterium
TACTCTCAAAGAGGAGGTCGGGCCAGTGGCCAGCCGCGGCTGGTCGAAAGCGTGAGATTCAAGTTCCAAGTGCGCTGGAACAGAACGTTTGCTCAGCGATACGCCGGCTAACACTGTCACGAGGCCAGCTGGCCGCAGTATTCCCGCGCTTCTCCTTCCATAGTGGATGACGCAGAGCGTACGGGCAAGACGGTGTTGCTCTCAACCGAGGCGCCTCGCATTCGCAGGTTGCACATCGGAGGCCGCTATTGTCTGAAGGGCCCTTTAGCGATATAGCGATTTTTTCCCTTGACAAGCCCCACTGTGATACGTATCTTCCGTCCGAATTTGAACAGCATCCCTGGATCAGTCCCGTACGCAAGGAGGGAATGATATGAAGATCCGAAAGCCGGGAAGTTGGATATTGGTTTTTCTCCTTTGGGCGGTCACTCCGGCAGCCCTTTTTGGCCAGAACGTGCACGGAAAGATTTCCGGTGTCGTCTCAGACAATACGGGCGCCGCGGTTGGTGGGTGCACCGTCACGTTAACCAATCTGGACACCGCTGAACACAACGAGATTACAAGTGACGGATCCGGCAACTATTCGTTTCCCAATATCTCGCCGGGTCGCTACAAGATTTCGGCAGAGAAGACCGGGTTCAAGGTTTTCGTCCAACAACCGATCGTTGTGGAGATCGAAAGCGGACTCAAAATCGACATTACTCTGGCGGTTGGTACGGCCACCGAGACGGTTGAGGTAACCGCTCAGACGCCTTTACTCCAGCCGGAGACGAACTCGCTGGGGCAAGTCATCGACCAACGAGCCGTCACCGATATGCCCCTCAACGGCCGCAACCCGATTGCCTTGACGGCAATGGTGCCCGGCGTTGTGCCGCAGGGCCAGCCTTCGGCCGGAAACTCGTCGACCGGCAACCCGGTCGGCGCCAATCCGTTCGCGCTTGGAGATTTTCAGATTCGGAGGCCAGTCCGGTCAAAGCCAGATTCTGATTGATGGTGTACCGACGAATGGAGCGTACCTGAATGTAGTTACCGTGATTCGGACCCAGGATGCATCCAGGAATTCAAGGTGCAAACCAATAACCTGGGGCCGGAGTACGGCCGGTTTGCCGGCGGAGTCATCAACCTTACGACCAAGTCGGGAACGAACCAGATCCATGGTACGGTCTACGAATTCATACGCAACAAGGTGCTGAACGCCAATGACTTCTTCGACAACAGAAATGGTGTCCCGCGCCCTCCCTTTACGCAAAACCAATTTGGGGGCAACGTCGGAGGGCCTGTTCTCAAGGACAAGTTGTTCTACTTCGGCGGCTATGAGGGTTTTCGCCTGCGCAAGGGGAGCCCGTTCCAAGGGTATGTTCCCACCGCTGCCGAGCGCGGCGGTGATTTTTCCGCAGTCGGATCGGCCAACACTGCTTCGGCATTCCAAATTTACGATGCAACGACGAGCGGCGTGGGAGGGAACCCGGGTTCGTAACGGAGTAAATGCCGTTTGCAGAACGCCCTTCCCGGGTAACATCATCCCCAAGCCCGGCTCGACCCCACGATAGCGCTTTTGAACTACTATCCGCTCCCTAACCTGACCGGTAGCGGTACCGCTAACTACGCAACCAGCTACAGCACCGGCGGCAACGTCGATCAGTACAATGCGCGGGGACTATGCCCTGAGTCAGAAGCAGAGGATTTTCGACGTTTCACCCAGTCGAAGAATCCTTTCGCTTCCCGACAGTCCTTACCCCGGACTCTGGACCGACCGCTGCACGAAAACCACCACGGCTAAGCAGATTTCTCTCGGAGACTCCATCTCGCTTACCCCCACCTCGATCCTGGATTTGCATTTTGGTTTCACGCGTTATATCTACTTGCGCACACCTCTCACCGAGGGCATCGACTTGTCGAAGTTTGGCGCGAACTGGGCGACGCTACGCGGTTCACGTACACGCACGTCCCCGTTGTGTGCATCTTCGGAAGCCTCGAACGATGGCCACTGGTGCAACGGAACCGTCGGCAGCGGCATCGGCGCACATGACAATACCTACAGCTTCGACCCGTTGTTCGTGAAGATTATCGGCAAGCACACGGTGAAGGTCGGGATGGAATATCGCGTTCTGCAGAACAACTATTACCAGACCAACGAACCTGCAGGCCAGTTCCAGATTTGCGCCGGGATGACGGCGGCCAACCCGCAAAACCCGACCAACGGCACGGTGGGCCTCGCTGCGGCGGCCGGGGGCAATGGATACGCTTCGTTCCTGCTCGGATATGGGAGCACCACCAACACCGGCAACAGCAACGCGGTGGAGGTGGTGAAGACCGCCGATCAAGACAAGTACTGGGCGTTTTATGCCGGCGACACATTCAACCTGAGCAGGAAGATCACGCTCAATCTTGGAGCTCGCGTCGACCTGCAAGGCAATTGGACTGAGCGCCACAATCGCATTGTCGCGTTGAATCCCACCGAAGCCAGCCCATTGCTGGCAATGAGTAGTGCTGTGTCCGGCGCGTTTCCCAACCTGAAGGGCGGTTATGACCTGGTAGCCTCAAGCCGTCATCCAAGCCGCTCTCCCTTTCCCAACTGGAACCACGTGAGCCCGCGACTGGGGTTTGGTGACCAACTCGACCAGAACACCGTGATCCGGACCGGCTACGGGATGTTTACCTGCCGGTGGACTTACGGTGGAACGATGCGCCTCACAACCTGTTCATTAACTCGTTCACATCGCCATGGCTGGTGGCCCAGTCCGACGGGGTCACGCCAAAGAACACCTTGTCCAATCCGTTCCCGGGCGGAGTCACTGAGCCCCTTCAAAGAAATCAGTCCCTGATCGATGTTCAAGGCGTTGGCAATTCAGCGGCCGCGCCCAACACAAAGTCTCCCTATATGCAGCAGTGGAACCTGGACGTCCAGCGCCAATTTAAGGGGGAGCTGTTAGTGGACGTGGCCTATGCCGCGTCCAAGGGTACGAATTTGCCCATGCACTCGCAAGATATCGATCAGTTGCAAGCGCAAAACCTGCCGCAAAATGCCGCGGACGTGACAGCTCTGAACACCCTGGTCCCCAATCCGTTTGGCGGCAATTGCACCGGGTGCACCGGCCCGGTGCAATCCGGTAATATCGGGACCAATGCGACGGCAAAGGTAGCCCAGTTGCTGCTGCCCTTCCCGCAGTTCGATGACTTTAGCTACGCTGAATACGATAACCGTAATTCGAGCTATAACTCGATGCAATTGAAGGTGGTGAAGCGGTTAACGGGCGGGGCCCAAGTGCTTGCCAGCTACACCATCGCCAAGCTCATCGACGATACCAACAATGAGATCAATTGGCTTGAGGCCGCGTCTCCAAGTTGGGGAGATGCCAACGCCTATAACCTCAAGGGAGAACGCAGCCTGGATGGCTTCGATGTTTCCCAGCGGCTGGTGATCGGCAGCATTTTGGATTTGCCCGTTGGACAGGGTAAGTTGATTGGCAAAGACGTAAACGGAGTTACCGACAAGTTCATTGGCGGGTGGGGCATTAACACCATCATCACTTTCCAGACGGGCTTCCCGATTATCGTCGGTGGCTGCCCAGGTGCGCTGAGCAGCTCGGGTATTCCCGAAACGGGTTGTGCACGGCCGACGAGAACAGCCCGGTCGCACCTCGAAGGCGGTTCCAAAAACGCGAAACTCGCTGAGTGGTACGACACTTCTGTATTCACAGCCGGCGCTCCGAACGACTATGGGTATGGCACCGATTCGCGTACCGAGCCGAACATACGTGGCGACGGACAAAAGAACTTCGACTTTGCCTTCTTCAAAGACACGAAGTTTGGCCCGGATGGTCGATTCGTCTTTGGGTTCCGGGGTGAGTTCTTCAATTTATTCAATCGGACGCAGTTTAATCCGCCACAAGGCTGGGGCTCCCAGTTTGGCCAGGTGACGGGCAGTTACAATTTGCCGCGCATCATTCAGTTTTCGGGCCGAGTGAGCTTCTGATTTCCTCACGATATGTGTCCGGCGGGCTGAGGGCCGCCGGACACAGCGATTCTTTCCTTATTTCTTTCCCCCGGTTGGGTTGCCATGGTGGGTTCCTCATCTAATAATCATCTTTCCAGCTTGATGAAAATATGAGGGAACTTCGATTGACTTCCTTTCCATTTCGATTCCTTCCGGGTCTTTTTGCCTTTAGGCTCGGCCGGCCCGGCCATCTCGGCCATCCTCACGTCAAAGCTGTTGTGCTCTCCCTGCTTGCGCTTTCGCTGCTGAAGCCCGGATTGGCAACCGGACAATCGTCAGAGCAGGACATCGAAATATCTTTTCGCGCGGGTCAGGCAGCTCTCAGACAGGGCGATTTTCTCCGCGCCACCGAACAATTCAAGAAGGTTCTCGCCCTGGACCCAAACCTGGTCGAGGCGCAGGTCAACCTGGGCCTCGCATACCAGAGCCTCCTCGACTATGACGCGGCAGTCCGTTATCTGGCCCATGCCCTCCTCGAACGTCCGAACCTGGCTGGCCTTAATGTCATTGTGGGGATGGACTACCTTAAACTCGGCCTGCCGGAAAAAGCCGCTCCATACCTCCGGCGTGCATTGGAACTCGACCCTTCAAGCCCTGATGCCCATGAGGCGATGGCTGTATATCACTTGACTCAGGAGAATTTTCAAGGTGCGGTGGAACAGTACCGCAAAGTCGCCGCCCTCAATTCCGACCAGGCCGAGGCCTTGTTTACACTTGGACACCAGTACCTGGATCTGGCGGCCCGTCTGGCCTATCGGGGCGCGCGGCTTTATCCAGACTCCGCTTGGGGTCATCGATTCCTTGGCGACATGTTATCGGAACGTGATCGCTGGGAAGATGCGGCGATTGAATATAAAAAGGCCCTCGCCATAGAACCACGACAAGCCGGATTGCATACATTGCTCGGGGAAGCCTATCTGCACACTGGAAAGCTAGAGGACGCTGAAACGGAATTTCGTCACGAGCTCCAGCTTGATTCACGATACGAGCGGGCTTGGCTTGGCTTGGCAAACCTTCAACTGGCTGAGGGTCAGGCGCTCGCGGCCCTAGGCTCGGTTGCCACAGTCTGGCGAAACTCTCCGGAATACTTGAAAGCGCATCCGGAATTACCCTCGATCGAACTTACCAAGGAGGTTGCACAAGCTTGCATTTCGCGCTTGCTGGACCAGCCTGAAACACCGGCGAAACATCTTCTATTGTCCGCCCTGTACGCCTCTGTCAATGAAAACGATCGTTCTGACGGCGAATTACAATCCTTCCAAAACGACCTGTTGAAATGGCCACAGACCTCTCGTGTTCATTCGCAAGCACATGCGGATTTCTGCAAACTTCATCTGTACTCTCGCTGCATAACATCGCTGCAACAAGCGAAGCCTCTCACCTATTCGGCCTATCTACTTCTCGGGAAAAGCTATTTTACCTTGCAGCAATACGAACGCGCGGCCGAAATGTTAGCCCAGGTGCATGGCGACAAGAATACAAATTCCGAGGCCAGCTATTGGTTGGAGCGGACATACCAGGCCCTGGGGGCAGAGTCCTACGCGCAACTTGAAAATTCTTTCCCCGGCTCCTGGCGAACTCACCAGTTGCGTGCCGAGGGCTTCGCCCTTCGCGGTGATCATGACGACGTCATCAAAGAGTATGAGGCGGCACTTCATTTGCGCCCGGATGAGGCAGAACTTCACGAAGCAATTGGAGAATTCTACCTCGATAATCGCTCTGACGAAGATGCGCGCAGTGAGTTGGAGAAGGCTGAGGCCCTTGATCCCTCGCGCACCAAGACGCTTTATCTGCTCGGCCGTCTCTACGTGCTTGATAACAAGAACGAAAAGGCAGTGCCCGTTCTCGAGCGTGCGGTGCAACTACAACCCAATTTAAGTGAAGCCAACGCCTTGTTAGGGACGGCATATATACGCATGGGAAAGTTTGCCGAAGCGGTGCCGAGACTCGAGAAGGCGGCGCCGTTGGATCATATGGGTAACATCCATTACCAGTTGTTCCAGGCGTATCGAAAGCTCGGCGAAGCCGAACTCGCGCAGAAGGCTCTGGCGCGCTCACAGGATATTCGTCGCAGCTCTCTTGAACATGACCAAGCTGTGATCATGGGGTCTCCGCAAGTGGAATCTGACCCGCAGTGACCGATCATCGCGAACACGACAACGTTCGCTCGCGTGGCCACGGTGTTACCACCCCAAGCGTCCCGGCGACAGCAAGCGCGAGAGGGAAATCATGCAGAGCTGACGGCCGAAGCACTGGCGAAACAGCCCGGCGTCAAAACAGCCGGGCGTAAACTTCAGTAGCCGGCGTTGCTTCGATATAGAATTAGGGATTCGTAGTCCTGCTTCCGTGATGACTCTGCCGGACCGTCGCTTATCGAGACTGCTGATGCTGTTTGTTGCACCCACGTTGATCTGGGCGCAAGTCGGCGATGAACACTCGGCGGGTTGTGCCCAGTGTCATGTTGAAGGGCGTACACAGCCCACCACCGATATGGCGCACGCCCTCGAAACCGTCGAGCAAACCCGCATTCTCATTGACCACCCCCTCCTTACAGAGAGCGATGGCAAATACTCGTATCGCATCGAGCGCAAGGGCGATCAAAGCCTCTACACTGTAACTGACGGCACGGCCACGATCACGATGCCCATTCGCTGGGCCGTGGGCGCCAGTTCTGCGCTGGGTCAGACCTTCATCCTCGAGAAAGACGGCAAGTTTTACGAGAGCCGCATGAGTTGGTTTCGGGAGCTCGACGGTTTTGGACCTACACTCGGTGGGCATTTCGCTCACCCGGCCGACCTAAATGAAGCCGCTGGCCGATTGATGAGCCAGAGCGAGACGCTGCGCTGTTTCGGATGCCACGCAACCAATGCGGTTTCCGGCAAACAGCTCACGTTGGACAAGATGACGCCGGGAGTTCAGTGCAGTCATTGTCACGAAGCCGCTGAGGCGCATCTTGCAGCCATGGCCGGGGGCAGCGGCAAGTCCGCGGTGCCCGCCGGGCTTGGCGATCTGCGCGATTTCACCGCTGAAAGCGTATCTAACTTCTGCGGCCGCTGTCACCGCACCTGGGCAGAAGTCCTGGTGGACGAAGACCGCAGTATCAACAACGTTCGCTTCCAGCCTTACCGCCTATGGGGAAGCAAATGCTACGATCCCGACGACGCGCGCATCAGTTGCGTGGCCTGCCACGACCCGCACAAGCAATTCAGCGTACAGGCGGCCGACTATGACGCAAAGTGCCAGGCCTGCCATGGCGGCGGAAAGGTCGAAACCAAAGCCTGTCCGGTGTCGAAAAACAACTGCGTCTCCTGCCATATGCCCAAGATCGAATTGCCGGGCGCCCACTACAAGTTCTCCGATCATCGCATTCGCATTGTGAAGCCTAATGAGCCCTATCCCCGCTAACGGGTGCATTGCGCACGTTAGTAACTGCCGGTTGGGCCGGTTGGGCGGTGACTCGCCCGGAACCCCGGAATTTGCTCCCACGCGGTGGATTCGCACTCAGGCGATTTGGCGTGAGCCCAGAAGTCCAGAACGATCTCTGGCGACAAGCGCGTTTCCCGGGAGTTTCTCTTGGCTGGTCGAATAGAATTGCCGTTCGAAGGATATTTGATCCTATGCATCAATTAATAATTAGCAGACGGAAACTCGCAAGAAAGCCAATTTTCAGCGCGGCTGGATGGATGTCTCTTGCAACGCTGACGCTATTCTGCTGGACGATCCGAGCTGTAATGGCGCAGACGGCGCGGGATGTAGGCGGCACCTGGCAGGGAACGATGCAGGTGGGCAACGGCCTGCGAATCGTTTTGGTTATCTCGAGCGATGGTCACGGCGGCGATGACGGAGGTGGCTGGAAGGGTGTCTACTACAGCATCGACCAGGGAGTGCAAGGGCGACTCATCCCTTCGATCACGGTGCAGGGGGCCGATTTCAGGTTCGCAATTGCTTCGATCGATGGCACGCTACGAGGGGAGGATGGGGCACGACGGTAGATCCATCATGGGCGCATGGACGCAGGGTAAGGCGTCCTATGCCCTTAACCTTGTGCGAGCCACCGCTGAAACGGAGTGGCCGATTCCTGAACCTGCTGCGCATATGGCGTCGGATGCCGATCCCGCTTATGAAGTGGTCACCATCAAGCCGAGCGATCCGAACGACGGACAAAATTCGAGTTCTCCTTGCTGTCGGAGATGAACGCAACTTCAGAAAGCGTCACCGCCTCCACGCCCGGAATCGATCGCAGCCGCTCCTCGATTCGGCTGTGCAGCGCCAAATCCGTCGGCGGAGGATAGCGCGCCTCCGGTTGGCTGATCGCGAACAGCAGCAGGTGATCGCTGCGGAATCCTGGATCGATGTGCGCGACGTTCCACAGCGTGCGCACAAACAGCAATGCGCCCGTCACCAGCACCGTCGACAGCATCAGTTGAAACGCGACAATCGCCTTGCCGCCCAGTCCCTTACGCCGCCGCGTCGTAGTCTGCGCCGTCTCCTTCAGCCCCGAGCTCACTTCCGTCCGCGTTGCCGACCACGCCGGCGCAATGCCAAAAAGCAACCCCGTCGCCAGCGTAACCGCCGCGGTAAAGACGAAGATCTTCCAGTCAAAATCGCTGTTGAATTGATTCTGCTTCCAGGGATTGGAAACCAGTGCCGGCAGCGCGTTGCGTCCCAGGAACGAAAGCAGCAGGCTGGCAATGTTGGCGCAGGCCAGCAGCAGCACCAGCCCCACCACCGCCATCAATACCACGATCGGCTCGCCAAACATTTGCCTGGAAGCAAAAAGCCCGCGGCTCCCATCGCTCAGAATCAGTCGCGGCACAGTATCTCCGGAGCCCGGCTTGATCGTTGCCTCGACTGCCGCTGACAGCGACACATCCAGCGCCGCCTGCGCTTGCGCGTCCGGCACGCCAGGCTTCGCCCGCCCCATGATGTTCAACCACCACATCTCGGGACTCGACTCGCCAACAAGCGAACCGCCCTTTCCGCGCGGCTCCACCAGCGGCTGCGCGCTCATCGGGAAGAAAAGATCCGGCGCCGCCAACACATTCTTGGCCCCGGATTTTGCGCAGCTTGGCTGTTTCTTTCTGCCACTTCTTCGCTTAGGGAACTTGCATCGTTTCAGCCTTGTCCTCGACCCATCCAACATGAATAACACAGCTGTCAGGACCCCTTCTGAACGGTTGGTCGCCTACCCGGACATTGATACCCGTTTTGGGATTACTTCCGGATTGGCGGTCACTGGCCCGGAGCAATGAAGTGCGCTGGATACGACCTCTCCAATACCGGGAGACGTCGGGCACCCAGGTTCGTGCCGTTGGCGCTTCCTGAAATGGTCCTTCTACTTCGCACACGAAGTCACATCACTTTGGCGGTGACATGATCTGCTCGTAGACGCGCTCGAGGGGTTCTGGAGAGACGCCGATCTTTCCTCGATACGGATTGTCCATGACTGCGATCAAGAAGATCAGCAGAGCCAACAGGCCTGAAAACAATATCGTCATCCAGATGTGCATGATGAAACTTTCTGAGTGAAGGAACCAGGTGTTCGCAATGCAAATTGCGGCTCCGACGATCATCAAGGCCCACAGAGGTCCGGGCATTTCAGCCTGGATGCTGTTGAGCCTGGCTCTTCGGCTTGCCGTCAGGTCATTGAAGGATCTATAGGCTTCTGCGGCGACGATGTTCTGTCTCTGGTCCTGAGGTTCGAAAGCCATGAAATGCTGCTGAAAGTCGTTAAGCACCGAGCTTGCGTTATTGGGAACGATCCCGCGTCGTTGCATCGGCCATCCCACATCGATGACTTCGCGAGCATACCGGCGCAGGTCGGTCTGCAAGATGGTGCGCACGGGTTCGGGGTACGCACCGATGTCACGGTAGAGAGCGCCGAGGGCAGTGGCCTCATGGTCGATCTTTCCCTGCACTTCATCGTAGGTTGCCCAGGCTCCGACCGCTAGCAGGCCTGCACAAACCGCATACAAGACAGTAACGCCAGCGAGGAAGAAACCCACGATGTGGTTGTAGGCATGGTGCCCGGTGTCAATGCGTTGCACCCAGCCGCGAAGGAGAAAGAGGCCAGCCAAACCGAAGGCCACGATCACAATCACTGTGAGAATGCCAAAGAGCCAGGTAGGAAGATCGTAGATCCAGTAGAAAGACATACGGCACTCCTTGAGAGCGGCGCTCCGCGTAGCCCCATTGAGAAGTCGTATGGTAATTCGCGAGCGGGAATCGGGCGACTGGCAGAGGTGACAGGTGGGCAGTAGTGGGCACTCGGGCCATCTCAGCTGCGGCCCTCAAGAAATGTGCTGTGACAGACTCAATCTTGCACTTCAGTTCCTCAATAAGCAATCCAGTTTGTTCTCACGAGTGGATTGTCGCCAACCCGGATGGAACCGCAGTTTTTGGGGATTACTTCTGGATAGCCGGTCAACCGACCGGAACCACATTTTGCCCGCAAGGCGCTCGATTCGCACTTCGGCTATTTAGCGCGAAGCCAGGATTCCTCCGTAAGCGTCCGGTTCTCCTTTCAATTACCCACAAGTTGAGCAGCCAGCAGGAAACCGATTTGGAGGTCGGTTAGACGCGAGAGACCTCTCCAAAGCATCGATCTTCCAGCGCTGGCTGTACCATTGAATTTTCTCCAGGGCATCGCGGCGCGAGGTCACTGGAAGGTCGGTGATCAGTTTCCAGTCGATCTTGTCTCTTCCTTGCGGGGTTCGACGTTCCTGGCCATGGATGATCGTGAGCGTCAGATTGGGATACTGCTTCTGCTTGCCGATAGGAGGAAGTACGCAAACGCGGCGATAGCGGATCTCCAGAACGGCCTCCGCGACCTGGCCTCTTTGATCTCTCACCTGGATGCGATGCAGGCCCTGGACAGGCACTTCCTTCATTTCATCTGCGATGGTATGCCTGCCATCTCCGGCTAACCGATCTACGCAGGTTCGCACGAGAAAATGCGTTCCGACTTGCTGGGCAGTACAGAACAGTTCGTAGATATCACTCTCTCGATCGCCAATATGGACACAGAATCGGGGATTGTCCAGAAGCGCGGTTGACTGTCGCAGATTCTCCAGCCAACGGTAGCTTTCCTTCACCTCGATCGGAACTCGTGTGGGATTGATCTTCTTCTTTAGTGCATTGCAGCCATAAAACTGATCCCTGCTCCAGAACTTGATCGCGGTTAGCCCTAGTGGCAGTCCGTCCGTGGTCACCGCCAGGCTCGAGTGCATCAGAAGGCCGCAGATAATGGTGTGCCGCAAACTCCCGTCCCGTTTCCTTCTGACAGGATTCTTGTGCAGAATGCCAATCGCTGCCATATCGTCGCGGTGGTAGTTGAACTCGGTCGTGTCATGCAGCATCAGAATTGGCGCCTGGCTACGAGCAAGGCGATCTCGTGTGGCCTGGAAATGTCCCTTTAGAATCTCTGCCTCGCCCACTTGCGGATTGGAGAGAAAACGATAGGCCGCTTTGGTGTTTGCCCAATCCTGACACGCCCAAGGAATGCTCTCTCCTATGCCGCCCGAGATCTGTTCCATCAGCTTGCGAAACCTCTTGTCCAGTCGCACATCGCTAAATTCGCATCCTGCCAACTCCACGTCAATCCATCTGTTACTCGATGTGTCGCTGCAAGGAGTGCCTTCCCACCGCTTGAGGAGCTTCTTCCGCTGCTTCTGCATAACGGAAGTTCAGCGGCATTCCTCGTCTTGCATAAGCGCCTGCATTGAGTCGAAATCTTCCCCGGTACCTCCGCTATTCACGCCGCACTTGTGGGTAATTGAAAGCCGGTTCTCGCCGTGTTGACGGCGGGGCCAGGCTTGAGGTTTAGATGAGGCTTTAAGTGTCCACGTATTTTGTGGCTGTTGAAAAACTCGCCACTGCTCTGTTGCAGTGGGCCAATTTGTCGTTGAGTTCCGCGAGCCTCTGACGCATCATGGCGATGTCGGTTTCGGAGGCTCTCTCAAGATGATGGGTCAGCAATGCCGATCGGAGTCACTCTTCTACTATTTTAGAATCGAAGATCATGTACCTGAGAACCATCTTCTGCGTGCGATCGATCGTTACGTGAGCTTCGATTTTGTCCGAGAGAAGCTCAAATCTTTTTACAGTGAAACTGGTCGGCCGTCGATTGACCCGGAACAACTGCTCCGAATCCTGCTCATCGGATATCTCTATGGTTTGACGAGCGAGCGCAAGCTGATTGAGGAACTTCGGATGCATCTTGCCTGGCGCTGGTTCACAGGTCTGACCTTCGACCGAGAAGTGCAGCATCATTCAACGTTCTCGAAGAATCGGCACGGTCGCTTTCAGGAGTCGAAGATATTTGAGGAGTTGTTTGAACAAATCGTTCAGCGCTGCATCGAATGCGGGCTAGTGCAGGGTGATCATGTATCCGTAGACGGAAGCTTTATTCAAGCCGACGCAAGCAACGGAAGCCGCATCCCGCGCGAGCAACTCGGCGAGGCAGCGCACGTAAAGAGAAACGTCCGCGAATATCTCGATGATCTTGAGCGCGACAATCCAATGGATCCAGAACCGCATCAGCAAGACAAGGTGTCGACCACTGATCCGGATGCGACCTATTTCAGCAAGGGCGACAGAGCGCCGACGCTCGGCTACTTCGACAATTATCTGCTCGACAACGGAAGCTGTGTGGTGCTTGCCGTTGAGGCAACGGACGCGCGCCCGAGCCAGGAAATTGCCTCGGCGCGTAAGATGCTCAGCAATTGCGCGAACAAATTCGGACTTGTTCCGAAGACGTTAGCAGCCGATACGGGCTACGGGAAAGCAGAGTTTCTCACATGGTTGGAAACCCAGAAGATTGTTTCCTATATTCCTTTGCGGAAGCATTACCCGTCGAATGATCGCCTCTACGGCATGGATCGCTTTGTCTATCATCCTGAGACGAACAGCTATGAATGCCCCGCAGGGATAGAGCTGAAGTACATCGGTATCAAGCCCGCTGTAAACAGAAGCCATATATACAGATCGACTGAGGCCAAGTGCCGTGGGTGCTCAAGAAAGGCAGAGTGAACGACGGGCCGCTACAAGCAATTGGTAATACATGATTGATTTCGCGGGATGTGGGAACGCTCAGGCTGGAATCGCCCGCCTGTGTCGACCATCGTGATTACTGCCTCGTCATCGCCAGGTTCAGTCGCTGCTCCGGACTGATCAGGTGGTCATGGCTGTCTTTACCCACGTCGATTTGCACCCAGTGGATCTTTCCGTTGAAGACGCTGTTGCTGGTTTTGTAGTCTGAGCTGACTGCTGTGCCGCAATCGCGGCCAACATTGGTCGTTTCATCTGGGGAAAACAACATTGGAACCGTGCGTTCCACTCGTCCTTCCCCGACCTTCTTGCCGTCGTAATAAAGGCTAACGTTGCCGCCCTTGGCTAACCCGCCGCCATCGTAGGCGAATTCCATACGCACCTGGTGCTGACCGGCTGGAATTGCCTGGCTCGCCTCCGTAATGAAGGTTTGAAGAGCCAGGAAGTTATAGGCGAACTTTGCTTTCCCGGCCTTGGTGTAAAGACTCATCCCACCGAACGCACCGCCCTGGGCAAGGATGACGCCTTCAGCTCCCTGCGATGGCACCTCAATCTCGGCGGTGATGGAGAACGACTTGTTTTTCATAATGAGGACGGCGTTTTCGCTCAATCTTCCCATCCCGCCAAAGAGCAGTTGCGAGTCGCCCTTGACGAGCTGCGGCCGGCCAGCCATGTCAGCATTGAAGCGTTCGATTCTGCGGTCGTCGATCGGTAACACGTTGTACTTGACCGCCTCGATCAACCATAGTCGCTGCAGTTCGTGCAGCTTCTCCGGCATCTCCTTCGCCAGATCGTGCGCCTGGGTCCACTCCTTGTTGCCGTCGTATAGTTCCCACACGTCGTCGTCGAAGGCGGGCAGCTTGGCGGCAAATACCCACGGTGTCGAATGCCGGGTCACCGCGCTCCAGCCCTTGTAGTAGATTCCCCGGTTGCAGAACATCTCAAAATACTGCAGCTCATGTCGCTCCGCGGCCTTGGCGTCGTCGAACGAGTAGGCCATGCTGACGCCTTCCATAGGCGCCTGCTGCACACTATTCACGATCGTCGGCTGCGGCAGGCCGGCCACTTCGAGTATGGTTGGGGCCACGTCGATCACGTGGGAGAACTGCGAACGGATCTCGCCTTTCGCCTTGATGCCCTGGGGCCAGTGGACGATCGTACCATTGCGCGTCCCGCCCCAGTGCGACGCCACCTGCTTGGTCCACTGATATGGGGTATCCGTGGCATGCGCCCAGCCCACCGCGTAATGGTTGTATGCCTCCGGGGTGCCGAACTTGTCGATGTGCTCGATCAGGAACTCCGGGGTCTCGAGGGCAGCAAATCCGTTGCCCACGAGTAACTCGCTAAACGTGCCGTTTGGCGTGCCTTCGGCGGAAGCGCCGTTGTCCCCGATGATCAGATAAATCAGGGTGTCATCCAGGATTTGGAGATCCTTGAGCGTGTCGATCAGCCGACCCACATGATGGTCGGTGTGCTCCATAAACCCGGCAAAGACCTCCATCTGGCGGGCCAGCATAGGCTTCATCTTCGGGTCGAGTTCATCCCAAGCCTGAATCTCCTTCGGCCGCGCGGTCAACTCGGCGTTCTGCGGAATGACGCCCAGACTCTTCTGCCGGGCGAGGATTTCCTCGCGCAGTTTGTCCCACCCTTGGTCGAACTCACCTTTGTATTTGTCCGCCCATTCTTTGGGTACGTGATGCGGCGCATGCGCGGCACCGGGTGCGAAGTACATGAAGAAGGGCTTGTCGGCCATCAGCGCTTTCTGCTGGCGCACCCATGAGATGGCCTTGTCGGTCATGTCCTCGGTAAAGTGGTATCCCTCCTCCGGCGTCTTCGGTGGTTCCACCGGCGTGGTGCCCTCATAAATCGACGGGTCCCACTGATTGGTCTCCCCGGCGATAAATCCATAGAAATACTCGAATCCACCGCCGCCTGTCGGCCACTGGTCGAATGGACCCATCGGGCTTGTCTGCCAGACCGGTACTTCGTGGCACTTCCCGAACTGCGCGGTCGAGTAGCCGTTCAGTTTGAGCGTCATTGCCAGAGGCGCTTTGTTCTTGGGCAGTATGGAGCTATAGCCAGGCGCGGAGGTGGCGAGCTCAGTAATGCCACCCATCCCGACCGAATGATGGTTGCGACCCGTAAGCAGCGCCTGCCGCGTCGGCGAACAGAGCGCGGTCGTATGGAAGCGGTTGTATTTCAGACCGTTGGAGGCGAGCTTCTCAAAATTCGGCGTTCGACACGGTCCGCCGAAGGCGCTGGACGCGCCGAAGCCCACGTCGTCGAGCAGGACGACCAATACGTTGGGCGCGCCTTTGGGTGGACGTAGCGGTTCGATGGCGGGAAACTTCGTGTTGGGATCTTTGGCATCGTACGTTGTCAGACCAATATGTGGCCGATCTGGGATCGGCAAAACAGCGCGGTCTACTGTTGCATCTGGCATTTCAGGCTCCTCACTGCTGAAGTATTCTTAGCTCTCGGTGCATCCAAATCTGTAGGTGTTTCGACAAGAGGTTCGCTATTCCTCAGATAACAATCAAGACCGGCATGAAGACGCCGGATGGTCGCGAAGAGACGCTCACGGAATACTTGTGCGATCATCCCGACTGTCCAAATCTTGCTACCCAGGTACTGGGCTTCGTCAAAGAGCTTGGTTTTGGCGTCGCAGTTTGCCAAGATCATGCCCCGAGCTCCGCACATAGCTAACTCAATCAGGTCTTCAGTTTGGCCAAGATTCGACGACCCCTTATTTGATCTTGTAGGTTGCGCCAAAAACGATACCCTGAATCGATGCGTTCGTGAGGTTCCCGTTGTTGCCGTAGTGAACCGTGAGGTATCTCCATCCACCCTGCAGGCTCCACTTCGGCTTGAATTGATAGTTCACGAAGCCTGCTACCTGGTAGTCCAGGGTTGCGCCACCCTCTCCAGCATCGCCGAGTATGTCGACCGACGCTTTCGAGCCAAGAGGCAGGCTGAATCTGCCGCCCATGACAAAATCTACCCAGGTTGTCCCGTTGTAAAGGCTCTTGCCGAGAATTGTTGGTGACAGGTTGAGCGTCGTTCCCACATGCCAGATGCGGGGACCGGCGGTGCCGTAGATCTTCACTTTGGGATTATTCACCAGCAGATAGCTCACTTTGGGGGTAATGATGGCCTGGTTGAGTAGGGCCTGAACCGAATAAGCGGGGGCAAACGGGATCGCTTTGCTGTCCTTGAGCCTCATCCACATAATATCGATGGGCGCCGAGAAGCGATTGTAGGTGGGTATAAACACACCCACGAATCCGCCTCTGAAATTCGAGAAGATCTCGCCCGCTGTTACGTGCATGCTGGCCTCAAAGCCGCGAACGCCGACCGTGCCATGTATTCCCGGGATCCAAAGATATCCAGTGCTGTAGACGTGCCATTTGTTATCCGTCAGGTCGGCATCGGAACTTGCGATTGAGCTCCCGGACGATGTCTGCGCAGGATATGTTTTCTGCGGCGCGGGAGCACTCCCCGTTTGTTCTGGCGAGACTATATCTGCTGTTTGCTGGGCAACCGCAGGCACGCATAGCGTCGCGGCTAGCGGCCATGCGAACGCAAAAAGGACAGTCCTACCGTGCAATTTCATTGCGCCTCCTGCACCCCCCCGCGGAATCACAAATAAGACATACTCTGCCACTTATCCGCCGAGGGCGAGGATGGGATCGTAGTGCTCGACTCTGCGCCAGTCTGCGATGGGGCTGTAAGGACGCCAAAAAATGCAATCGCCGGGTCGGCGGCGAGGAGATCGATTCGACATTTCTGTGATCCGATCATCGAATAGCCTCTCTTCGAGAGAGGCTACTCGATTGCAGGTATACCGCAACTAGCAGAAGTCCTAGTTGTGGCACTGAAATATCTGGACTTCTGGATTCATCATGGCTCTAGACCGAGGCCCGGCGAAAGAGAACCGGGAAAGATAAGGGGACATAATACCTATCCTCTCTCCGTCGTTCGTGATCTCTCTCGTTATCTCTCCCGTAGAATTTCGGAAAAAAGCAGATGGGGATAGGTATCATGCCGCCCTATCTTATCCATAGCTGGTCAGGAGCAGAGGCTAGCGGTGCCCTCCACCTCCAAAGCCGCCGCCGCCGTGAAATCCGCCCCCCACGTCGAAGCCACCGCCGTGGAAGCCTTCTCCGCCACGCGCTTCTCCATGCGGTAACGGATGCCCGCCCACTCCAGGTCTGCCATAGAAGCCGCCCTGGTAAAAGCCGCCGCCGTAAAAGACGCCGTAGAACCACGGGGGATAGAAACCCCAGCCAAATGGGCTGAAGAAGGGGTCCGGCCCGAACAAGGTGTAGCCGTACACGTACTGATCCCAGAACCAGCCCGGCGCATATCCCGCAGCATAGGGATACACACCGGCGATCTGCGAGTTTGCTTCAGCCAGGTACTCGGATCGAAGACTGCTCCAGTTGTACAGATCGTCCCGCTCGCTTCTATATCAAAGCTGTTCGGCTTGCCGATTTCTCCTGGATTAAGAGCGAGCTCGTGGTGGGCTTTGACCACGGTCCAGTGGTTTTCACGGGTGTTCACAGGTGCAAAACGTAGGGACCTTGCGAAAGGTCGAGCCACCCTAACGAATACAGGGTATCAACATTTGAGTCAGCAAGGTCGCGCTTCGATGCGTCAGGAAACGAGCGAAAATGAGCAAATTGTCCCATTGAAGCCAGCTTGCCCTGAGGCGAAACCACATTCGTTGATCGCCGTACGGAGTCCATCACAAGCAGCGGATACCCGTAGACATAGGCGTCCACCCCAAGCTGAAATGCTTCTTGGTCGGTTAGATTTTGCATGTTCGTGCTGCCTCCAGAAGGGACGGCGACGGGAAAGAGTTTTATACCAATCGTCGATTTGAGCCACCCAATGCCCGGCTTCTTGCTTAGCCAGACCGCACCCGACTAGGCCTTTGTTAAAGCTCGGGTTCATAACATCAGGAAGTGAGGTTGGCGCGGAACTGTCACTTGTGACAGGTGGAAGACTCTAATGCCGGACCGAATGCAGGAAACGATGGTGTATCAGGACCCTCGGCGATGTGCCTGCGAAACGTTAGGGTTTTGAGTAACTTAGCTCTTCCCGGACGGAACGATACGGAGAACTTACCAGAAACCCGATTTCACAGGCATTTACAGAAGATCGCTTCCGGATTGAACTGACCCGAGGACCAATCCGCGAGGTCTAGATAATTCCCGAGCCGAGCTACCAGTTCTACTGGTATGCTTGGCGCGAGCTTGCTTTGTAGCATGTCCCTTCGCGCAATGGTCTGCTTGGGGATCAGGTCAATCAAACGTTGTGTGCGTAGAAGTGACTCAAGATTGTGACGACGCTCAAAACACATCGCGAAGGAGTATCTCTCGCGGAAGGCGTTCGTGCCCGCTCCGTTGGATCCTCACTCGCCGTGTTCCTGATACTGATCTTGTGTTGCCGAGCTTCCACCCAGAATAGAGCCGGTGCCGACTATACGCGAACATCCCAGCCTGCGATGCTGAGCTATCAGGAACTTGTCACTCTCAGTGAGCATGAAACGGTTGATCCCGCTCTCACCGCTAAACTACACACCTTGCTAACGACTCCCTTTGTCGACAATGAAGCCTCTTTCAACGGCGTAAAGCCCTTGCGGCCCGATCTCAAGGGCATGGGGCCCTCGCTGCGCCTGGTCGAATGGAACATCGAGCGCGGAATCGAATTCGACAAGATCAAGCTATTGCTGACCGATAAGCAAGGATTCATCAGCGAAGTTCACGGCGAGGCCGCTACCAATACGAATGCGGAAAAGGCAAACGACGAGGTGCTACGCGCCCAGATGGGAGATGCGGGACGGACGAAATAACCCCAAATGGACGTCCAGCGTTCCGAAGTTAAGGCGACGATCGGTATTACATGGTTTCCTCGTAAACTCGGTCACGGATCAGAGAGTCGAACACCAGTTTGTGTTCGAGGCATCGCATCTGCGCGTCCAGGGGCGGCTCCGGCCAATCCTTGGCGTGGTGGGCTTCCCACGCCCTCGACCACTCAAACTTGAGCCCATGTTCCATGCAGTAGACGAGTCGTGACAGATCGGCAAAGGTCTGATGGCTGGTCTGATATTTCCTCAGGAACGGCCAATACGACTTGAAGTCAGTCAATGTCCACGGGCCCTGTGGCGACAACACGCTGCCGTCGTCCTGAGTAAGATTGATGAGACTTTGTAGGCTTATCGGTTCCATCGGGTCCCCTCCCGCTCAGTTTCTACCGCCCTCGGATCGCCCGACTCATTGTATCCAGGCCTCTCGGCCACCTCGGCCTTCAAACGGGGAGGTGACAAACGGGGAGGTGACAGACGGGACGTTTCCAATCCGTCTGCGTGAACACGGAATGGTCACCGCCTTTGAATCCTTTATGCCCACGACTCGCCAGGATGGGCTCTCAATAAAACTTTCCGTAACGGTTACGTTCCGTCCTATCACTGGGTTTGTCGGTTTCAATCCACGCGCCCGTACGGGGCGCGACAGTTACAGCTACTCGACGACGATTAGCATCCCATTGTTTCAATCCACGCGCCCGTACGGGGCGCGACACGACCCGCCATTCGTCGAGGTGAGTTCGGGAAAGTTTCAATCCACGCGCCCGTACGGGGCGCGACCAGCGCTTACCTGCTTGTCGCAGTCCAGGCAAAGCAGTTTCAATCCACGCGCCCGTACGGGGCGCGACGCACGTCGCTGTTGGAGGTATTCCGACCTGGCGGTTTCAATCCACGCGCCCGTACGGGGCGCGACTCTTTATCGTCCATCAAGGCAAAGGCCCAAGGCCTGTTTCAATCCACGCGCCCGTACGGGGCGCGACGTTTGGGCTCCAGGTCTTCTGGTCTAATGCGCTTGTTTCAATCCACGCGCCCGTACGGGGCGCGACCGTGCTGGTGCATCGGTGCCCAATGCTAACTTCGTGTTTCAATCCACGCGCCCGTACGGGGCGCGACCCGCCCAGGTTGTTGTCGTTGTACCCGAAGTTGGTGTTTCAATCCACGCGCCCGTACGGGGCGCGACAGCCGCGAGTGACCCACGACACATCCCTGTTTTCAGTTTCAATCCACGCGCCCGTACGGGGCGCGACTTGGGCGGATGGCTGGATACTGGCCGAAATCAACGGTTTCAATCCACGCGCCCGTACGGGGCGCGACGTGGAAGCCAACGCTGGAAGGCATAGGATCATATGAGTTTCAATCCACGCGCCCGTACGGGGCGCGACATGCGTCAAGTTATGCCGAACCGCTGTGCATTGCGGTTTCAATCCACGCGCCCGTACGGGGCGCGACAAACCCTAGAAACGTGTGTGTGATGAGCGATGCAGTTTCAATCCACGCGCCCGTACGGGGCGCGACGCACCTGTAATGGAGTTTCTTCGCAGGCGGGAATGTTTCAATCCACGCGCCCGTACGGGGCGCGACCACGTGCATCCCTACGCATCGCTACACGAGGAAATGTTTCAATCCACGCGCCCGTACGGGGCGCGACAGCGGTTAGGGTTGGTGATTGACCAGCCGCTGCAGTTTCAATCCACGCGCCCGTACGGGGCGCGACGTTGGTAATCAACAAAGAAGAAACGTCGGTTAGCTGTTTCAATCCACGCGCCCGTACGGGGCGCGACTGGTCGCCTTTTTCCAGTACCTCAATCCTATCGATGTTTCAATCCACGCGCCCGTACGGGGCGCGACTTTGTGCTGCCGGCCGATACCCCTGTTACTAAGCCTGTTTCAATCCACGCGCCCGTACGGGGCGCGACCTATGGCTTCAATAGCTCGCTCGCCGGAAACCTGTTTCAATCCACGCGCCCGTACGGGGCGCGACGGCGCAGCTTATGCGTGTGCCTGAATTGTTTCAATCCACGCGCCCGTACGGGGCGCGACAGCCGGTGATGGCAAACGTACTGCTGTTTCAATCCACGCGCCCGTACGGGGCGCGACTGCTCGTAGTAATGAGAGATGTTGGGAGCTGGAGTTTCAATCCACGCGCCCGTACGGGGCGCGACCTGTGACATCTGGCGTAGCCCGGCTTGCTACACAGGAAATGTTTCAATCCACGCGCCCGTACGGGGCGCGACATCGTCGCTTGTGCACCTGTGCCGCAATGCTGACTGTCATGTTTCAATCCACGCGCCCGTACGGGGCGCGACGCGCTCTAGTGTCACCGCGCTCTACGCGCGTCGCATCCAGTCCTAGTGCATGTTTCAATCCACGCGCCCGTACGGGGCGCGACGGCACATCCGCCAAATGGCTCATGTCCTTGCTAAATAGCTTGCCACAAACGCGGATCCCGCACTCATTCCCATGCCAAACGGTCATCGCACCGAAAGGAGGTATACGTATCCCACTGAAATCATGGACCTTGTCCGACCCGCGGATATTGCGGGGCGATGTCGTGCTCGCTTGGGGTCCGCGCGACCGCCGCCCGGCCCGCCTCGGGTGCTAAAGAACCAGCGGACCCTCCGGGTCATAGGCCAGCTTGGTGCCTACATGTTCGACGCGCCTTCTCCACTCGGTTCCAAGAAAATAGAAGCGGAGACTATCCTGCGAGGGATCGGCTTCAGACAATAAGCTCGCACGGAGCACTACCCACTGCGCTGAATCGACCACACACTCGAAAACTGAGTTCTGTACTCTCTGGCCATGATCTTCGCACAACCGCGCCACCCGGCGGAGCCTGCGGCGACCGGCATCGTCGCGCGTGCTTACGTCATAACTGACAAGAACCATCATGATCGCATCATCTCCAGAAGAAAGCGGGATAGGCATCCAAGCCGCCGCGAACATAGCGCGCCAGTAACAACGCCTGTACATAGGGCACAAGCCCAATCGGAATGCGCTCTTTCAGGTAGGGATGCTCGATCTCATCCTGCTTACGCAATTGCCATGCCGAGACTACTTGTTTGCGCGTCGCATCGTCCATCTCAATGCCGCCACCCTCCTGATCCGTGAAACCCGAGCCCTCTACCTGCCGTCGGTTGATGAGCGTGAGCACCAGGCGGTCAGCCAGCGCAGCCCGCAGCTCTTCCATCAAGTCCAATGCAAGGCTTGGCCGGCCAGGCCGGTCAGTGTGGAGGAAACCGACCGCAGAGTCGAGCCCCACCGTCTCTAGCGCGGACTCAATGTCGTGGCGGAGCAAAGCATATACGAACGAAAGCAGCGCATTCACCGAGTCCAGCGGCGGTCGGCGCGAGCGTCCACCGAAACGGAAAGCCTCCCGGTCGCCGCCGATCATCTGATCGAACACCGAAAAGTAGACCTGCCCCGCGACCCCTTCGTGCCCCCGCGCCTCGTCGATGGACCCCGCCCGCGCCGCCTCCAGCCCTGTCCAGGACAAACGATTCGCTGCTTCACGCAGTGAACTCTCGCGGGCCTCATCGGCGACTTCCCGGGCCGCGCGTAGCACCACCACACGACTGTTCGCAATCTTCGCCGCCACAATCACGCGGACGATGGGAAGCGCCCGGCCCCCGTCGTCCGCCATCCGATACTGTTGCCTCCGCAGCAGGACATTGCCGGAGACAGGTCCGCTCACACGAGCGAGAAATCGTCCCTGTTCGGTAAGAAACGAGATGCCTACACCCCGCTCACAGCACAGGCCAAGTAGCGGCGGACTGCACGCCACCTGCCCCCAGCAGACCAGACCTTCGAGCGTGTGCACAGGAACCCGCAGTTTCAACTCCTGCGCCACCTTGACCGCCACGGTCTCACCATCGCGATGCACGTAGGCACCTTGGGTCATCACGTGCAGTGTGTTGAGCAGCTTTCGCATTGCCGTGAACTAGACCTCCAGTTGCAACGAACGCAATTGCCGTGCTACCCAGTGCGCTGCCCCTTCTGCTTGCGCGGTGGCCTCCGGCAGGCACACATCGACTAGTGAGCAGTTGCGGCAGTAGGGGCCGGGAACCGCCGCCGGCGTCTCGCGGTTTCGATACAACCGGTGCATTGTGGCCGTAAGCGTTTCGGTTCGCGCACGAAGCGCTGGAGTAAACTCCACCTCCAGCCGTCGCCGCGGGTTGCCGTAAAAGATGGCGCCTCTTGGAATCGACGCCTTCAACATCTCCTCCAGGCAAAGCGCCTGGGCGCAGAGCTGCACGGTATCGCAATCGTCCGGTTTACGCTTGCCTCGCTTGTACTCCACTGGATACGGCTCTGGCCGAAACTCCACGATGTCAGCGCGTCCGGTCAGCCGCAGCCTTTCGGACCGCAACCACATGCCCCGTACCGTGCGGACATCGCCACGGCGGTTCTCTCCCGGCAGATCGACACGCTCATGCAGCAGCCGTCCCTCGGCGGTCCTGAGGTTCTCCACCCAAACCTGCTCTAGGTGAATCAGCGCCCATTGCCGCGGGCAGAATACCAAGTGTTGCAACCCGCTCAGCGGCAGGGTGTCGTCGTGAGATTCAGAACTGGAATTGACCATGGACAGTGCTCCCGTCTAAGCGACACCGGAGAAGGTTGGTACGCACTCCTCCACGGAAATGGCCGCTGGGACGGTACCTGTGAACATAATGGCATAGTCGACGCGGCAACGCGCGGGCTTGTTCTGCTCCTTAGCCGCAGGGAGGAGCGTCGCCGTGGCCTGAGAGAACGTTCGTCCGCCCGCGCATTGCCGAGCTTCGACTCATGCCGAAGGGCGATTCACCTCACCGGCGCCATAAGGCGGAACGGTCGGTCTCGCCAGACAGACCCAGACGAAGCGAACGGACGCGAAGCCGACGCGCCACCACGACGCTGGGCCGGGTTTCAGTGCCGGATTCGTGGACGCGTCACACAGAACCCGGTCTTCCTGCGTGAGTCGGTTTTCGTCCCACTGCCGTTCGATGTGGATCAAAGCCCACTACCGGTCGCAGAAGAGCAGGTGCTGGAGACCGGCGAGCGGGAGAAGGTCGTCTTTTGTGAACGGATGGTCAGACAAACGCATATCGGTCCCGATCGATCTGACTCAATTTAAGGATTCCAGCCATGATTCCCAGAAACCTTGGGTCATACTCGTATTCCCAAGCATAGAGTTCCTCCCCATGGCCGATTTGAGTGAGAGACAGTTCGTCTACCTTGGTGAACCAGAGTTGCACACTGCGAGCGACCAGTTCACGATGATCGACGCGGCTGCCCTCGCGAACCGCATTGATCAAGCCCGTATCGATTACAACCAGCCGTGTATCTGCAGTAATCAGGCGCGTAAGTTCTGCCACACTCGGATAGGAGCCCGCTGATTCTTCGCGCATGAGATCGGCAATTTTTTGCTCTTCAGACTTTCGTTTAAACTCCTCATCGAGTGCATAGGTCATCAATTCTGTGAGGTCTCGGTCCCACATGCCCTTACGAAAAACGTCATCGACAACGTCCCGGCTGGATTTGAAGTCGGGGTGAACCGTGAGGAGCGGATCGTTGACGACGAAATCCCAGACAACGCCTTCGGATCGCTCGCCGTGGCGATTAACGCGGCCTCCTATCTGAACCAGGTTGCTAACCCGGCAGCGTTCCCGAAACGCAATGGCAAAAGAGAAATCGACACCTGCCTCAACGCAGCTGGTGGCGACCAGAACCCAGTCCATGTTGGGCTTCATTTTAAGGCGGCTTCGAATTAGTCGCAGAATCGTTTTGCGATGGATCGGAGCAAGTGCCGTGGAAAGGTGCAGCGTCAACTCCCCGCGCCGACTTAGTTCCTTGGCGATGACGGCGGCGGATTGCACGGTATTCAGGACTACGAGACGGGCACCTCTGCTCGTCTGAACCCAATCGCACAAGCCGGTCATCGTCAACGTGTCCGGACGGCTGCGATACGAGATGCGGGATTGCTCGAAGATCGAACTGGCGTCCCGAATGGCGTCGGGTATCATCGGCGGGATCGCCTCCGTCCTACCAAGAATTCGCGGATTTTCCCAGAACTTCGCGAGGGAGCCGGAGCCGAGCACGAAGCGACACGACCAGCCGAGAGCCAAGGTTTTCACCTGTTCCCACATGAACGGCCAAAGATGGATCGGCATGGCGGCGTGCGCCTCGTCGATGAAAATCGCGGAGCCAGGGAGTTGATGCAACTTGCGTAGACGTGGAGTCTGATTTGCCCCGAGCGTTTCGAAGAACTGTACGGCGGTCGTAACGATAATCGGAGCGTCCCAGAGCGTAGTAAGAAACCGGAGATCGGCGCTTTTGAGCTCCGCCTGGTGGTGATGAGCGGCAACGATCTTTTCTGGATTCTCGCCGGGAAGGACAATCGCCTTGCGGTAGACGTCCACCAATTGCTGAACGATGTTCGTGTACGGCAATACGATGAAGATATGCCGAAGCCCCAGTGTGATTGCCGCCTGGAGCAGGTAGGCCATGATCGCGGTGGTCTTCCCACTCCCCACCGGGCTGTCGCACGCCCAGATGAGCTGGTCCGTTGAGGCAGACCGGCAAGCGTGATAGATTTCTGACCGAAGAGCCGAGCGCTTGCCTGTATCGCCCCCAAGATTACTCACGTAGCGATCAAGAGCGGTCAGGCGTTCTTCCCAACGGCCGGCGCCGGGATACAGATCGGGCTGGTCTCCATAATGGCGGGCGGTGTCTGTGTGGTCCGCGTCGACCAGACAGCTCAGAAGCAAGCGGCGTTCCATTCCAGTGAACCCCCGCTTCAACATCGTTGGAGCCGTCGGATCACCCCCCGGAACAGCTTGATGATGCTGGCGAATCAGATCTGGAAGGCTCGCGTCGGTCATGAGATTGATCTCGGGGTCGCGGCATGCTGCCTCGGCCCGATCCTGGCCGCTTCGCTGGTCTTTCGCCCTCTCCGTGGGGAGATCGCACAACCCGATGTGATGACCGTAAACGGCAATCGCGGCCTCTACCAGGCGGTGGGCGGCAAGATGGGCAACGCCAGCATCTACGTGATTGACAGCTAGACCACCACTTTCTTTCGTGCGAAGTATGAGTTGGTTCGCAGCCTCCAGCTTCCCCAGATCGTGAAACGCGCCTGCCCACTCGGCAGCGGCCTCGAAGGCGGGGTCGGGCGCAGCCCTGTATTCAAGAGCCGCCCATGCGTGTGTTCGCGCGAGCTTTCTCACCGCCAACACGTGCGCGGAGTAGGGCTGTGGGCCCAACCCGCGAGCAGCCCGTCCACTATGCGCAAGAGGCACCATAGTTACGAGACGAGATCCGTCACACTCGACACGCGGGCGGCAAGTTCCGCCGGCAATGCAGTAGGGGCAACGTAGTCGCTCCAGCTTTTGCTGGGGGTTTCCTGGTCGGCTTCGTTAGCTCGTTTCGGGGTCAACGCCTCAATCAGGGAAAAATCTGGGCACGAGCCCAGAGCGGACTTATGTTCGATGTGCCAAGCGTGGCGAATGGTCACCATGGGCCGTAAATAAGAAGCCGTGTGCGTATACGCGTGTGGAATCAGGCGCTTCATCAGTTCAATGTCGAGGTCAGTGCAGCCGGACTTCCGCGCAGCCGTCGGATTCACGAAATACGGCATGACGTAGACTCCGTGAAGGACTATGCGGTAGGCAAGAGGCGCCATTCCGCGGTCCTTGTCGGACTGTACTCCGGCTTTGTTCGTGTTGGTCATTCGCTCGATTTCTACAGGGGAGATCGATACGCCCATGCCGAACTGGACCACACCAGTACGGATCAAGGTAGAGGCACCCTCCTCAAGAAAGGTGTTCCCAAAAAGACGCCCGTCCCAGTAGCGGCTAACAAACTCCGTAGCGTCCAGCGCCTTGATTGCGTTCCGATCCCGGCCCCTACTCTCCAGGATTTGATATGCTTTGGGCTCCAGCACCGGGTTGAAACTCTTGGCGGTGTGCTCCCAGACTGGCCCCTCCTTATCTTCGATCAGGTCGCGTAGTTTACGCTTGAACGAGACCGGTGAAATCATCCCCCGTTCGTCGGGGCGAAGGCGCGGGTCGCTCTCCTGATCGGGGTTACCGTTAGGATTGGAATTGACGACTTCAATAAGCAAAAGACCAGTGGCTCGGTTCATTAAGATCTCTCCTGTTTTTCACTCTGCTTAGTGTTCGCCAGGTACCCGAGGAGCAGTTCAGCCTTGCCGTTGGCACTCACCCGCGAATCGAGGTTTTCGTCCTTCAATGCGGCGCTCAGCCGTCCAAGCTCTCTGCGCGACCATTTCGCCAGACCGGCGTCCTCGTCTTGATATCGATCGGCCCACGCGAGATAGACAGGCATTCGATTGCCAAGTACCTGCAGTGCCCGGCGCGGGCTCTGAAGCGCCATCGGAATCGCGGCGTTCCCAATGAGCTGTGGCGGAATCAAACCTTTTCGTTCGCGGACGCAGTAAAGTTTGTGGAGCAGATCCGCATACTGCAGAAACTGACCCAGAAGGTAATCACGGCTTTCCATATACGTCTCCTTTGGTCGACCTTGCCGCAACAAGAGAATCCCGTAGACTGCGACTGCAATTAGCGCCTCTTTACGAGCCATTTCTGAAAGACCGTCCCCGCTTGACAATGAGCGAGCGAGCCCGATCAGAAGGGGTTCGGTCAGGGCCAAATAGCGGTCCAGCAACCATGACGCTTGAGCCGTAGCATCAGGATCGAGAAGGATGGTGTAGATACTGCCAAGATCCACGCCCGATATGGCTTGGTTCGTCTGACCGGCGCGCAACCACTGCCGTTTGAAGCTGACCATAACTTCAGCTGGGCTCGGCTGGTAGCCTGCACGCCAAATCGCAGGCTTTCCTTTCGCGACAGGAAAAGGAACTGCGACACTCGGAACATTTCGCGATCCAGCAAGCCAGCGGTCGCGGCCCGCGTAGATCGCGGCCGTCAGATAGCTCGCGCTGAAGACCACTTGCGCCCGGCCTTTGTCGATCTTGCTCAGTGCAATGACTTTGATGTGAGAGTCCCTGCCGGGCCTTTCCCGCAGTCGAAGCGCGTCGTGAATGTGCGCCGTGCGGGCTTCGTACGTAGCGAGCTCTTGCGCTGGATTGGACCCCATATCGGCAAAGAGGCTGGTTAAAGGGATATCTATGTCAGGTTCCTCTTCGAGGTACGCGATCAGTAAATCGCCCTGGTCCTTCGACCCGTTGGGAACGCCAGCCCATGTTTCCTCGCGCCTCGCCGGGTCCGTGATGAATAGGAGGGAGTCGTTCGCGTTCTGCACCGTGTTTTTCCCCACCCTGAAAACTGCCGTGGAGGTTTGGCCATATCGGGTCTGGCAAGGTATGTCGGCATTCATCGACATGAGAACCGTCGGTCCGAGAATCTTGAGGTTGGGACTCGGCATTTTATCGTCCATCAGAGTATCGGGAAGCCCAGTAAGGCTGCACACGAATGGCGCGGCTCCGACCGGAGACGCGGAATCGGCAACCAGCAGGATGCGACTCCATTCCGCCGCGACGGCGGGGTCCGCAACGCGGTAGGGGAAGCGATCAACGTCGGTAACATCGAAAATGAGGGTGGTCTTCCACGGTTCAAGCCGCAACTTCTTCTTGTTCGGCTTTCCGTAAAGAATGGCAAGAGCCAGGGCCTGCGGCACGCGCCCAGTCTGGGCGGCAGCGACGACCTGGAGCGAGATGTCATGGAGAAATGACTTAGCCTCGGGCTTTTTGCGGGCCAAACGTTCCAGAATCGCAAGAGTCGCCAGGAGTCTCGGCCCCTCGCCCTGCAACCGGGGCGCGATCTCCTTCAATGGGAAATCACCAAGCAGCCGGCTGAGTCGCCGTATGTCTTTTGGTTCGTATGCAAGAGGGCTCTCCGGAGTAACTGCAACCGCGGCCTTCCAGAGCTCGTCGGGCTGGTTCCACAGCCCTGCATCGGGGACCTTAAGCACCGGACAGTTGAGGTTGATACCGGGGAAGGAATTGTGAAAATCCGGCGCGATATTACGGAGACCAGCCACCTGATCTCCTGAAAGCAGAGATACGCGCGCAAGGTCCCCCGAATCATTCAATTCTGCAACGATTGCCTCCCCTTTTTTATAGGTCTGAATCCAAGGGTGCCACGCCTGAGTCTGAATGCCGCGAGTAGTGAGGCTTTGGCTGAGAGCAGAGAGTTCATTGAGCAAAAGAAAGAACCCCTCTCTCAATCCGGACATCCTGATCGAATGTCGGGCCGTACTGGCCAGCAGAGTCGCGATCAAACACGCGTCGGAGCATGCTGGGCACAAACACTTCTATGTCCTCCCGAGGGCGGGTCGTTTCTCTCAGAGGCCCGAAGTAGGTTGGAACAAATTCACTCCAGCCCAAGCACGGGGTTCGATAGAATCGGCCCAGTTTCAAACGGCGCTCGAAAAGCTCTTGAAGGGCGTGCATATGGTTATTGCCCCCGGGCGAACGGGAAGACTCCGCCACTACCCCATGGACCTTATAGCAAACGTCGATGAGGATGGTCGCAAAGAGCTGATATGAAGAGCCACCGGCTATCTGATTCCCTTTGCGTAGTGGACCGCCGTAGTTTGTAGCGTAACGCTGGAATTGAATCGGCTTACAAACCTCGACGCGCACGGGTCGAATATACGCGCTTTTCCAGAACGCTACACAGTCGAACATGCCCCTCAAGGCCGAGTAGGTAGGCACAGGGTAGGAGACGAAAGCGGCCCCGCTGTCGGGCCGCGTGAAGATGGCGGCTGGACCCGCAATCTCGAATGATGCAGGATACTCTCTCATGGGGGCGAGTATACTCGCCTCATTTGCGGGATCGAAACCTCAGAAATGATCGACCACGTAAAATCCACGTCTACGGCACTGGACCAAAAGCCGCCCACGTGTTGGGCAAGCGTCTCGTGCTGGAAATCAGGAACGTTGAACCCAGAGAAGTACGTGTGGACAGAAGCGGGGAGTTTCGTGGACGGAGCTGCCACTTTGGGAAAACAAAACACCTTATGTTCAAAGGTGATTCCTCAGCCATTTTATGAATGCCATCTGCCCGCTGGGGTCAGTCGGAGAGAGTGCATGCAGCAAACTAATCAGCGAGTACCCCCCTTGTGAAAGTGCCAGGTCCGTCCACGGAACCTCTCAGGTTGAAACAAAGACGCGGGCCAGAGCGATGGTATGATGTAGCCATCATGATGTCACGAACCCAGATCACACTCGAAAGCGAAGTGCAGCGGCGCGCGCGCAAGCGAGCGAGCGAACTCGGTGTATCTCTAGCGGAATACGTCCGGCGGCTTGTGGCACGTGATCTGGCTCGTCCCGAAACCGCCCCCGCGGTTGATCGCATTTTCGATCTCGGCAGCTCCGGCGGGGCGGATATCGCAATGGACAAGGATTCCATGATCGCCGAGGCCTTCCAGGCGAAACGCAGAAAGACACAACGTCGGTAATTTTCCTCTCACCCTGCCCTATCCATGACCCTGTTCGTTGACACATCGATCTGGTATGCCGCGGCAGATTCGTCCGATCGCAGCAATGCTCGCGCCAAAGCTATCCTCAAGTCTGGGGCTCCATTGGTCACTTCGGATCACATCCTGGTAGAGACCTGGACGTTGCTCCATCACAAGGTTCAACGCAGCGCCGCGGAGCGATTTTGGGATGGCCTGAGAAGTGGGGTGGCGATCATTGAGGCTGTCGGTTTGGCAGATCTTGAGGTTGCCTGGGAAATCGGGAACGCCTGGCGTGACCAGGATTTCTCCATCGTTGATCGCACCAGCTTCGCTATGATGCGCCGACTCGGCATTGACTATGTCGCATCACTCGACGAGCACTTCTCCGTGTTCCGCTTCGGTCCCAGACGCCGCCAATCCTTCAACGTAGTTCGATAGAACGTTCTCCTCCGACCAGACGGGACTGACACCTTAGAAAATCGAGAGGCAAGGGGAAGCCGTCCTCAGGCGAAAGGGTCAGTTCCGGAACGTTCCCTCCTCTGGGAGATGAATGTGACGGGTAACGTTCCGCCTTGGTGACTGATTTCGTTTTACTCTTTTCTGGTCAATAATTTTGACGAGCGCCCACCCTAAAATAAAACTCACGATTGGTTGAAGGATATCGATTTTTTCATATCTTCCAGACGGAACTGGTACTTTGACCGTCGCCGGGACGCAAAAGTTCCCGTCCCGTCCACAAAACTTGCCCACAAAACTCCCGGGAAAACATACACCACAAAGACTGAGTGGTTCACGCAGGACTTCCCGTCGGTTCATTGCAAGCACTCACCCATTTCCGTAGTTCCCCTACCCTTCTTCCACATCTTTTTCTCCCAGAACTCTGGACGGTAAAACCAAGCTGTAATACCGTCCTAACAAGGACTCCGATGATTTAGATTCTGCTCATCGAATGAGCCGCGGCAGATCGTGCTTTGTGTCGGGGCACGGCTTTAGCCGAAAGCCTCGCCGGCAAATACCGGTCTCCTAAACAGCTTATGGGGGCGGGAAAAATAAAAATTTGGCCATCTTCGTAAAACAAAGGACTTAGCCGGCACCTTGAGGGAAACCAGGACGGGAACACCGCACCCGTAAATAAAGTCTCGAAAGTCTCGGGACGAAATAATCACCAAAGGAAATTTCGCGCACCTGCAAAGACTGGACTAATGGTGGTTATTTCGTCCCTTCAATGCCTAAATGCCTAGGGTTTCGGCCCTGGCAAACTTGCCCTCTTCCCGCACTACATCCTTGCACGACAATGAGCTAACAGAGCGCCGCCATGGTTACCAAAATTATTTTTTCTCGCCCGCCCAGTCCCTGGACAAGGTCCAAAAACCGTACTACTGTGGAACCAAGAATCCACACCAGCGCTGTCTTATCACGGCAGCCCTGCTTGGCCTTGCACCGGCTCTCTCCACCCGTGCATCCGCCGCCCCCCCCGCGAAACATCAGCGTCGTGTAAGTAGGGTGCGCTCAGTGCGTGCTCTTGATTGTGGGGTCTTTGACAACTTGGAAAACACCTCCGGCCAGCGCCTTGAGGCCCATCCGGCCAGAGGACACGGCGCTGAATCACGAGCGGGACGTTAGCCAGGCTGCAGTGTGTAAGGCAGAGCGATTGTCCCGTTTGTCGCCGGACCGACGGAGCAGAAGCGTCCCCGATCTGCACCCGATCCGCAAACGATCGGCGAGCCGGAACAGGAAAGGGGGGGCTTATAGCGCTTATAGCGCTTTTAGCGCTGATATTTTTTGGCCACCGTCCCCTATGCCGGCCTCCGAAAGGAGCTGTCTAGGGGCCGGCGTTGCCCTCTGCAGTCAGAAAAACTCCAGCCCCAACTCAGGCAAGACAATCAATGAATTAATTGGCTCATCTTGATCACCTTTGTGAAACAAAGGACTTATTCGCCAACCTTGCCAGATCCTTCGCCGTCGCTTATGGCGCTTATGGCGCTTATGGCGCACTTTCATTTGAAAAAAAATGATCCCCGAGGGCGGCCTCGCTCTTTGCATACAAAACCCAACCCACCGGGCAAGATGATCAATTAATTGCCTGGATCATCTTCGTGAAACAAAGGGCGTCGCGGGGACATAGTTCGCATAGTTCGCTTAGTTCGCACATTTCTGCGCAGGAACAAAGAAGCCGCGGGAGGACACGAAGAAAGAGAAGGCCCATTTCTTGCCAATTCTGAGTTGGAGAAAAATCCTGCAGTGCACGCTGTCCCCCATCGTTCCCCCACTCGACGAAGAACACGGTTTTACACGCTGCGGAAAAACTCACGTTTTGTATCAGGGCACGACTTTACAGCTTGCGGAAAAACTCACTTTTCTGAATGGTACGGCCTACCTCGCCGCAGCGAGCATCAGGCCGTACGTAAGTGGTTGTAAACAGGTCCGGCTTTAACCGCTAAGGGGACTCATTTTCATCCCCTACCGACTTTTTCCGCAGCCTCTTTAGCCGTGCCGCACACCGATAGTAGCCTCAAATCTTCTCGTAGCCGAAGCTCTAAGGCTTTGTATCAGGGCACGACTTTAGTCGGGCCGTAAACGATTGAGAATATGACGGGCTTTAGCCCCTGGGGTTTTGATTTTCTGTTCGATGCGGACTTTTCCGCAGCCTGTTTAGCCGTACCGTATAAAACCCACAGCCACGAGGGCCTTCCAGCCCAATTCCCTATTCTTCCTGCATCGCGTTGGCTAGAATCGGTATACTGTCCGCTTCTGCGTCCTCGGTCTCAGTATCGTCAGGCAATTCCAGCACCTCTGCTACCGCCACATCCCGCAGCGTATGCTGGATGGCCCTGGTGCGCGTTTCCGCCTTGTCGATCGAATCTTGTGCCTGACTTAGCTTCTTCTTGACGATCACTAAGACTTGGGCATACTTACTGAATTCAGTCTTCACCGACCCTAACGTTTCCCACACCTCGCTCGATCTCTTTTGGATAGCCAGCGTGCGAAAGCCCATCTGCAAGGCGTTCAAGAGCGCCGCGAGCGTGCTCGGCCCCGACAACACAACCCTATAATCTCGCTGGATCGCGTCGGCGAAGCTAGGCCGCCGCATCGCTTCCGCATAAAGCCCTTCGGTCGAAAGAAACAGAATGCCGAAATCTGTCGTAAAGGGAGGTGCAAGGTACTTCTCGCTAAGATTCTTTGCGCATAACCTTAATGTCATCTCCAGTTGGCGTGAGGCTTTCTCCGATGCTTCCCCGTCTCCCCTCTCAGACGCTTCCATCAGGCACAAATAATCCTCCATGGGGAACTTGGCGTCGATGGGAAGCCACACTGGCTCGCCGCTACTGTCGCGGCCGGGCAACTTGACGGCATACTCAACCCGCTCGCCGGTGACCGAAGTGGACACATTCCGGGCGAACTGCTCGGGTGCAAGAAGCTGTTCGATGATCGCACCCAACTGTACCTCTCCCCACGTTCCACGGGTCTTGACATTGGTCAGAACACGCTTCAAATCGCCCACTCCGCTAGCCAGCGTTTTCATCTCGCCGAGCCCCGAATATACCTGCTCCAGGCGCTCGCTGACCTGCCTGAAGGACTCTCCAAGTCTCGCTTCCAAGGTGCCCTGCAGCTTCTCGTCCACCGTCTGCCGCATCTGATCCAGTTTCTTCTCATTTTCGAATTGAATGGTCGAGAGCCGGGAATCCACCGTCGCCTTTAAATCCTGCATCTCAGCCTTCTGCAGTTGAGAAATTTCGGTTAGGGTCGATAAGACAGACTGGCCGAGGTTCGCCAGCTTCGCGTCGATCACGTTCTGTTGCTGGATCTGTCTCTGTTCCACACTGGACTGCAGAGTCCGAATGGCTCCGGAAATACTCTCCGTTTGAGCCGACTGAAGCTGGTGCGCCTCTCTCACCGTGACTTCGAGCGAATTCTTAAAGTCACTCAGTCTCGCCGATACCTCGTCACGAAGCAGCGTCGATGAAGCATTCAGGGATTGCGTCAGGCCGTCGGTCTTGCGCGCTGACTCCGACGCGAACGAATCCATTCGATGTTCCAAGCCGGAGCGAAGCTGCTCGGCCCTCAGGTCGTTTGCCTGGCTAACCCCGCCAACCTTGGCAGCAACCGAGTCGCCAACGGCGAGGAGAGTGGCAACGACCTCCGAGCGCAATGCCTGCGACTCGATGGCTTGTTCCTGGCGATTGCGCGAGTTCTCATCACGCATCCCGCGATCCAGCAGTCCACGGTCGCTTTGTAAGATATGCAGCGTATCCAGGATGGGGCGAAGATCCGTGCTTTTGCGGCTCAACTCAGCGAGCTTCATCCATTGCAAGAGCAGAAGGACGAACCCAAGACTGATAAGGACATATAGGATGATCGGATCCATGAATGCAAAGAGCCTTTCTGCACCGATCAGGCAACCGCCGGTGCTGGGCGGAAACAACACACACTGCGATATGCAAAGACACGCAAACGGCCATCCCTTCCAAAGGGTGCCGGGTGGAAAGACCTATCCCTCCCGGGCAGTCGGGGCAACGTCCTGGTAGTCGTTCTGCACCGGCAGAGGCTGATGATAGAGGGGCGGGTCTGCCAGGCCCATCGGAAGATACTCGCAGAGGTACCAATCCACGAACCTTTGTATGCCTTCCTCGATCGAGAAGCGTGGGCAATATCCTGTGACTTCTGTGAGCTTATCTACGCGAGCTTGCGTTTCGTAGACGTCCCCCGGCTGCATGGGCATCAGCCGAATGTCGGCGGATCGTCCTAGGCATCTCTCAATGGTTCGAATCAAATGGAGTAGCTGGACCGGCCGTTGGTTTCCGATGTTGCAGAGACGCATGGGCGCTTGTGCGCTTGCCCCCTCAGACTTGACGCATTCCGGCGGCAGGGGCAAAAGGCGAACAATTCCCTCCACAACATCGTCAACGAACGTGAAATCGCGTTGCATGCGGCCGAAGTTATAAAGCTCAATGGCGCGACCCGCCATGACCGCATCGACGAATTTGAAGATCGCCATATCCGGTCTGCCCCAGGGACCGTAGACGGTGAAAAATCGCAGTCCCGTCGTCGGGACGTGAAACAGATGGCTGTACGCGTGGGCCATAACCTCGTTGCTCTTCTTCGTCGCAGCGTAGAGGCTGACCGGAAAATCCGTGGGGTCGCCTTCAGCGAAAGGGATCTTGTTGTGCGAACCATAAACTGAGCTGGAAGAAGCAAAGACGAAATGCTGGCACGCACAGGCCCGAACGCCCTCGAGTACATTCACAAATCCAACCAGATTGCTGGCCACATACTCGTCGGGATTGGTAATCGAGCGCCGCACGCCCCCTTGCGCAGCCAGATGAACCACGGCCTCAAACTCGCCTTTGTCAAAGAGACTTCCCACACCCTCTCCATCTGCCAGATCGAGCGGGATGAACCAGAATCGGGGCCCTATGCAAAGCTTTCTAAGCCGCGCGTCCTTAAGCCGGGGGTCATAGTAGTTGTTCAGGTTGTCTACCCCAACTACTTCGAATCCATCCGCAAGAAGCCGGTGGACGAGATGGGCGCCAATGAAACCGGCGGCGCCGGTGACCAGGACTCGCCGCTCTTTTGCTTTCTTTAACATTTCCTTTTTGCCTCCGTTGGTTGAGGTGGATCAGAACGCGCCCTGGCCTGTTAAGACAACCTTCGCGGTACGCGCGAGGATATGAAGATCGAGCCACGGAGACCAATTGCGAACGTAGTAGCTATCCAGGCGCACCCGATCGCGTGAGCTTACGGTGTTCCGGCCGGAGACCTGCCACAGACCGGTAAGACCCGGCGTGACTCTGCAATACAGCGAAAAGTTCTGGCCGTAGGAGGCCACTTCCTCTTCCACGATCGGCCGGGGGCCAACGAGGCTCATCTCTCCCCGCAAGACGTTCCAAAGTTGGGGTAGCTCGTCGAGACTCATTTTCCTTAGAAATCTGCCCACACGCGTGATGCGCGGGTCACGCCGCAGCTTGCGATCGCGATCCCATTCTTCGCGCAGGGCGCCGTCCTCAGCCAAGGCCTTCTGCAGCAGTTCGTCTCCATTGACCTGCATGGTGCGCAGCTTCCAGGCACGAAATGAAGAGTGATCGCGGCCAATGCGACGATGGCCATAGAAGGCCGGTCCGGGCGATTCAAGTCTTACCAGGATGCCCAGCAGAGAAATGATGATCCCCGCCGACGGGAGGACCAGGCAAACGATCAACAGGTCCATGAGCCGCTTGGCAAATTTCGGAAGAGGTAGAAGCAAATCTCTTCTCACCTCAACCGCCAGAGAACCACCAATCTGCCGGGCATCGACGCTCAGGCTGTAAAGAGCCGGCGAACCATGCATAATCAGCAAACGCGGGAAGAGGCTCTCAAAGACCTCCAGATCCTGCAGCAACTTTCCACAACCCGCATCGGGCAGGGCTATCAGCGCGCGGTCCACTCCGCAGGCCCTGACTTCCGCAGCAAATCGCATGTCGATCACCGGCAGTGCATGCCGGGGCCGGACGGCTTGAGGGGAGGAAAGAATGACCACCGGCTTCAGTCCGATCTCGGGATGCTTTTCCAGTTCGCGAATGATGTCAGCCGATTCAACGCCGGTGTAAAACACAGCGATCGGGATTCCCCACCAGGACTTGTGGCAAGCTAACTCCCGCACCACGGATCGCAGCAGCGGGGTCACAATCATGGCCATCAACCACCATAGAAAAAGAACCCGCCGGGGGTAGTCATCGGCACTCCGGGTAATCAGGATCAGGCCTCCCATGACCAGGAAACTAATGGTTAGTCCAAGGCCAAGACGGCGAAGTTCCGTGACCGCGTTATGAATGATCCCCGGGTAGAGGCTGGAAGCCGCAAAGATGGCGAAGAACACTCCCAGGGCCGGCCAGAGAGCGAAATAGCGATGGAGGTCGAGGCCTCCGCCGCTGGCACGCTTGCCCAGGAGCACCAGGCTCGCCGTAAACGTAAGGGCAATCGCGTCGCACGCAAGAACCACCAGCGAACACAACCAGGGACTACAGGGAATATTGGACAGACGATGCAACGGGAGAGCGGGCTCTGTCGCAACTACAGTTACTGACGCCATCTGCGCCTCCGAGTCTCTGTCCGGGGATATCCTGGTATTCAGAGACTGTAATAACGGAAGCTGAAGGGTTTATGGGAGAGAGATTAAAAATGATTCATCGAGATGTGTCAAAAGTCAGGCCGGCCCGAAGGTGTCTTGCTGCCCTTTGGCTGAGGTGGCAGCGTGTTGAGCAGACCGTTTCCGCAAAAAACGGCTAAAGCCGTTCACATTGCCCAAGTCTCTCGGCGTGGGTGAACCCCCGCCCTTTCGAAACTCGCCGCTTGTCCAGTGCGCCGGTTCCAACTGACGCGACAGGAAATCCGTTGGCATGGTCACCTTGCACGGCCATCTGGTGCCCGGGAAAAGGCGTCACGCAGGTAAAGGTATAGCCGATCCCGCGGTTGGTCTGAATCAACTTCTGCGGAAAGTCCCGATCAACCTTGCTGCGTAGAGCGCTGATGTACACATCGACTACGTTGGTTAAACCTTCGAACGATGAGTTCCACACATGCTCAAGGATCATGGTGCGCGTCACCGGACGGTTTACGTTCCGTACCAGGTATTCGAGCAACAGAAATTCCTTCGGCCGCAGATCGATGGCCCTGCCCAGCCGCGCGGCCGTTCGCCGCACCAGATCCAGTTCCAGATCACCGGAGCGCAACACATTCACCGCATTCGATGCCACCACGTCGGAAGCTGCCTGACGCAGCCGTATCGAAAGGCCCAGGCGCACGGCCAACTCCGAGGCGAAGAATGGCTCCCGCACACAATCATCTACGCCGGCATCGAACAGAAGCAAACGTTGCTCCAAATCAAGATAGCGGGCAAAGACAAAGAGCGATGCGTCGGAATTCTCCTCTCGCAGCAGCCTGATCAGGGCCAGGACATCGGCAAAGATAAGAGAATCGGAATCGACCAAAACAGCTTCGTATTGTGCGAACTGGGCAAACTCCAGGCACTCCTTCGCGGAGACTACCGTCTCCACGACAAACTGCGCCGAGCTGAGCCCCTTTTCAACGCGTCTTTGAAGATCACATCGAGGAAGGAAGGTGAGCACTTTCATGAGTAGCTCCAAGACTGAATAGGCGATCGAATGGGCCCGAGAGGAACACCGCACAAGCATTCGACGGTATAAGGTGAGTCCTAAGCGCCATGCGAGCGATTCGCAGGGAGTGCTCAGGAAATGTGAGAGCGCCCTGGTGAGCGCTTACGAATGCAGGCCGCACATTTATGCTCAACCAACGTATCCGATACTCAGCCTGACGTGATGCGCGACGCAAAGACACAAGACAGAAAGCAAGACATTACATGGTGACTGAGCAATATCAGAACAACCTTGATTCTGTCAATAACTGTGTCTTATTTGTTTCGCAACCGCTTAGTATTTAGCACTAACAAAAAAGACAGTCGAACAATAGGCAGCGGCTCGGGTGAAGGCGCGGCAGGCGTCAGTTGAAATATCAAATTAGCGAGTGCCGCTCCAAGTGGACAGTGGCGGGATATATCCAACTATTTCCTGCTCTGCGATGGCCGGAATTTCTCCCACGAAAGCAATAAATCAAGAGCCTGCGGAAGCGCGAGGGGACATCACCTCTTGTTGCGCATCGGAAACGCCAATCCGGGTGAGGCGCGCGGAGTTATTCAAATCACGGTCACTTACGGGCCATCTAACGACAGGGAGTTCCTTCTTATGAAACACCGCACCATGTTACGGATACACAACAGCAGACACTAATATCTCGGAGTTTTTGAATTGGTTCCGTAGTCTCCGTGCAGCGCAAATTTGCGCTCATTGAGGAGACACACCATGCTCAAGCACCTGGCTTCGAAACTCATCATCGGCGCAGCACTCCTGGCGCTAGTTACCCCAGCCGCTCTCGCACAAACCGGCGGAGATCCGGAGCCGGGAGTGGTTCACGTGATTCTTGCCTACCTGGGCCTGGCGTAAAATACTCTCCAGCAGCGATATCCCATGACCGCCTTGAAGGGAACTCCAGACGATGCATCTGACGGGGCTAGATTTCTTCTTCTGGGCGGTCTCGTTTTTAGGGAATCTCGGGTTGCTTTTCGTCCTTTGGCATCGACGCCGGGCAAAGAGCTTTCCCCTCTTTACTGCGCTTATCACGCTGAATGTCGTCAGAACCATTGTTCTGTATTTCGTGATGAAGCTGGGGACGAAGGAGAACTACTTCTACACCTACTGGTCCCTGGCATTGCTCGACACGGCTCTGGAACTGGGCATCGTCTACGAGATTGCCAGTCGCGTTTTTCGGCCCGTCGGCGTATGGGCGCGCGACGTGCGGGACAGTTTCATCTGGATGGTAGGGCTGAGCGCAACCGTAGCTTTGGGACTGAGCTGGCTGGCAAGCCCTCTGGCGCGCACGTGGAAGGAATCGTTTGTCACCAAGGGCACCCTGTTTGCAGCGGCGTTGATAAGTGAACTCTTCGTTCTGATGATGGCTCTTTCCATAAGTGCGCGGCTTCCCTGGAGAACGCACGTGGCGAAGATAGCCCAAGGACTCGGCGCCTATTCCCTGGTTAGTTTGTTGATCGAGACCGGGCATAGTTACTTCGGCGTCGGCCGGGAAGTACGTGCGTTTGTTTTCCTGTCGCATATTCGTATCACTGCGTACGTAGTCTGTGTTGCTTACTGGGCCGTCGTGCTATGGCGTAAGGAACAGCCGTCTCGGGAAATGACACGGGAAATGCGAGAAAGGCTGTTTACTTTGCAAAGACGAGTGGAATACGATCTTCAAGACTTGCGATCACGGAAAAAATTGTGACTACGCATAATTTCTACTTCCTATCTGCGATCGGGATTTTTCTTGGCGTTCTCCTCTCGATTGCGGGATATTACTACTCCCGGGGCCGCCAATCGCCCCAGGTGAGCTGGGAAGATCTGGTTAAAAAGCTGACCTGGATCGACCGCAATACCATCGCCCAGGTTGCCCTCGACCTGGTGGACGAATCTGGTCAGCCCAAGCAAACCGCTGATGCTGCGAATCTTGAGCCAGCGCAACTCTGGAGGTTGATTGGTGGACTCAAGGGGCTTGAGGCGCTGGAAAAGAATAGTGAAGTACTGATCGATCTGGCTTTCTACCTCCAGAGTTGGTATCCGGAGGCGCTGGTTATTGCAGAGCAGCTACGCCTCGATGCCCGCGAGTTGAGATGGCATGTGGCTCGGCTGAAGGGAGCAGCCCAGACCGGGAACTTGCAAATCTCCTTTCCGTTCTATGCCCAGCGTGCGGTGGTTACCTATTACCTCATGACCCGCCGTCTCCTTGACCTCTACCAGGCGGTGAACTTCTCTATGCTGGCAAAGTTACAAGAGGCGCTCTAGAGCATTTTTGCTAATACTTGGTCCGGAGGGACCAGCTATGTGCGGCCATTCTTTCCACCCCGGTTTTGGCGGAATGGCCGCGTCAAATTCAGTTTTTTGGTCTACACCATTAGCAAAAACGTTGTAAACGCCTTCTCGTTAAGCTGGAATGAGCAAGTGTTGATCAAAGGAGACTCACGGGGTCAATCGAATGGCCACAAAGGTGACACGGCCTATCGTTTCTATTTCTTTTCGATACCTCCATCGCCGGCTGGAAGCGGGTGACAGAGGGTGGGGTATGAGCGTTAACCAATCGGAATCTCTGTCCAGTTCGCACCAGCCGCAGACGTAAGCGTCCCGGGTGGTTAAGAAATAAATGGGCCGCTGAAACTCATGGGTCCAGTCTCTGCGAGAAGAGATGGCCCGCTTCTGAGTGTCGATCTGAACAATCGAGCCGGCGGGAATCATAGGATCCAGGGTGCGGTCGCGCTTCCCGATGATGCCTCGCCTGTAGGGCGCCAGAGACGAGGTATTCTCGACCGCGAGTAGCGTAGTCTCATCCGGTGGCTGATCGAGACCGAGCGCGTCGGGAAGCAAATACTTTGCCTGCTCCTCCAGAGGCCCTTCGGTCAACAACATGGTCGCATTGGGACTGGAAAGTTGGCGCAGGGACAAGGTTTGGGATTCTCCCGGATAGATGGAGCGTAACAGTTGCTCGGCGGGGAGATTGTAGATATCGGCCAGAACAATGAGCTTGTTGACAGTAAGTTCGTGTTCTTCCCGTTCCAGGCGGTCCAGCCAGCTGGCAGATACCTGGTAGGACTGGTTGCCCTGCTGCTGGGCAAAGCGGAGACTTCGTTCTTCCACCTCGCGCAAAGAGAGTTGCCACTGTCGGCGAATTGTACGAAGCCTTAAACCAATTCCTGCCATGGGGCAGACCTTTCTGACCATTCATTACGCGGGCACAAAGTCCCCCGATGCCGCGAACCTCATCTCGGAGATCGGTTCAGTCGATGGAGTGGCGTGCACGGGTCATGGCCAACGGTGTCTTTATGTTACCGCTTAAGAAGCAGCTGCGCTTCGATCCTCTCAACCGCAACGGCCGGTTGCCAGCGGCGTGGGGGCGTTCACGCAGGTAAAGGTATAGCCGATGCCGCGATTGGTCTGAATCAACTTTTGCGGAAATCCCCGATCTACCTTGCTGCGCAAAGCGCTGATGTACACGTCGACTACGTTGGTCAAACCCTCGAACGATAAGTTCCACACGTGCTCCAAGATCATGGTGCGGGTCACGGGACGGTTCACGTTCCGTACCAGGTATTCAAGCAACAGAAACTCCTTTGGCCGCAGATCGATGGCCTTGCCTAGCCGCGCCGCTCTCCGCCGCACCAGATCCAGTTCCAGATCGCCGGAGCGCAGCATGCTCACGGCATGGAAGGCCACCGGGTCGCAAGCTGCCTGACGCAGCCGTATCGAAAGGCCCAGGCGCACGGCCACTTCCGAAGGATAGAACGGCTCATGCACGCAGTCATCGATCCCGGCTTCGAACAGGCACAAGCGCTGCTCCAGATCCAGGTAGCGGGCCAAGACAAAGAGCGATGCATCGGAGTTTTCCTGGCGCAGCAGCCTTACCAGGGCCAGAGCATCGGCAAAGATAAGAGAATCGGAATCGACCAAAACACCCTCGTACTGGGCGAATTGGGCGAACTGTAGGCACTCCTTCGCTGAAACTGCTGTCTCCATCTCAAACTGAGCCGAGCAGAGCGCCTCGGCGATACGTCTTTGAAGGTCAAAACGGGGGAGGAAGGTGAGCACTTTCATGACTGGCTCCAAAACCAAAAAGACGAAAGAACTTGCTCCGAAACAAAAACGCACAGGGATCACTGCAGGACAGAAATGCATCTCTTTAACGAGATATGAGTACTTCTCGATAGCGGAAAGATGCACTCTGGCATCACGGTGGGCGAATCCTCAGCGCCCAACTACTCGTTGGGAAGTCACGAAAGAAATATAGGAGCGCCCTGTGAGCACTTACGGATGCAGACCGGACAATTTCCACTAACCGCGGATTCGATACTCTGCGTGACGTGACGCGCGGCGCATAAACAAAACCAGAAGCGAGATACTGGTCCCTGAGCAATATCAGAACAGTTTTATGAAGTCAAGAACTTTTCCTTAAGTTTTCCTTAACATCAACGCACTTATCACCGAGTTATTCCTCAGATCCGTACGGTATTGGTGTAAAGGAATACTGTTTCCGATTCAATGAAATCGAGCATCCAATCCATCAACCTGACGATGTACGTCAGGGATGGTGCTCGTTCCTGCAACAGCCTTGTGCCTAAAGTGTGATTGTGGTGTAACACCTTGGGCGGGATGGTAGAGGAACGTTCACCCAACTTGCGAGGCTTGTGATGAGCTTCCCTGTGAACACTACTCAGAGCGGCCTGCCAGGCAGACCAGCCCACCTCCCCCGGAGCAGCCATGCCCCAGTCGATGTATCGCCCCAACCGAATCTCCAAGGGCATTGTTTCGCTCTTTGCCTGCTGCCTGCTCGCCGGCGGTCTTACCTCCTGCAGTAGCAGCAGCGGCAATAATGACTCTCTGGCTACGCTTACGCTCACTCCTTCGACGATCAACCTGACGGCGGGCACAACCGGACAACCGGCTTCCCTGCTGTTGGCCGCACCTGCAGGCGCCGGTACGGCGACCATTTCGATCACTGGCCTTCCCACCGGGGTCACAGTCTCCCCGTCGACATTGTCCGCTACTCCTGGAGCAGCGCTGCCACTGATGTTTACGGCCACCTCCTCCGCGCCCGTTACTACGGCGACCCTCACCTTTACTGCCACGGTGAGTGGGCAGTCAGCGACCACCCAGGCCTCGCTTACGGTTCAGGCGGCCACGGGGACGACGACACCCGACTTCTCGCTCAGCGCCAAACCGGCAACAGTGAACTTAACCGCCAATGGCACGCCGGCAACCGTATCTCTGCTGGCGACAGCGCAGAATGGGTTTTCTGCCAATGTTTCTGTAACCATAGCCGGCTTACCTGCGGGGGTGACAGCGCAGCCGTCGCCCATCACGCTGACTCCGGGGACCGCCGCCACGCTTACTCTGACTGCCCCTCAAGGAACGGCGGCCGGATCATCGACGGCCACGTTGACAGCGACGTCTGGCAGCCTCACGCATACCGCTTCAGTGGCCATCACTGTAGCTGCCCCGCCTCCCTCTCAACCAGACTTTTCGCTTGCCGTCACGCCCGCGGCCCTTAGCCTGACCGCAGGCGGGGCTGGGCAACCGGTACAGCTCACGGCCACCGCGCTTAACGGGTTCACCGGGACCGCCGGCGTTGCGCTCAGCGGATTACCCGCCGGCGTGACAGCCAACCCCGCCACGCTTTCTCTCACCCCGGGCACGCCGCAAAGCGTCACGCTCACTGCGAGTAATAGCGCCCAGCCGGGGAGTGCCAGCGTCGTCTTTACCGGCACCTCGGGTTCGCTGAGCCACACCGCGACCCTGGCGCTTACGTTGGCTGCTTCCTCTGGAGTGAATGTAACCACCTATCACAATGACAATGCGCGCGACGGATGGAATGCCTCGGAGACCACGCTCACCCCGCAAAACGTCAACTTCAACACCTTTGGCAAGCTTCGTGAGCTGCCGGTAGACGGCAAGGTAGACGCGCAGCCGTTGTACGTAAGCGGTCTTTCTATCGCCGGGCAGACCCATAATGTGCTCATCGTAGTTACTGAAAATGCAAGCGCCTATGCGTTCGACGCCGACTCGGGTACGCAGCTGTGGAAAGTCACGGCCCTGGGCGCGAACGAGACGACCAGTGACAACCATGGCTGCGGCCAAATTTCGCCGCAGATTGGCATCACCGACACCCCGGTGATCGACCGCGCCAATGGCCCGAACGGGGCAGTGTTTTTTGTGGCCATGTCGAAGGACGCGAGCAGTAATTACCACCAGCGGCTGCACGCGTTAGACCTCACCACCGGCGCGGAGCTCGCGGGCAGCCCGTCGGAAATTCAGGCCACCTTCCCCGGAAACGGGTACGGTTCCACGGGTGGAGCGCAGGTCTTCGATCCCGGCCAATACGCGGAGCGGGTCGGGTTGCTCTTGATGAACAGCCAGCTCTATCTGGCATGGACCTCGCACTGCGACGATGATCCTTATACCGGCTGGCTGATGGCTTACAGTGAAACCACGCTAAAGCAAACCAGTGTGTTGAACCTGACCCCGAACGGCCCTTCCACTCCGCACTATGGCGATGGTGAGGGCGCGGTGTGGATGAGCGGCGCGGGTCTGGCCGGGGATACGCAAGGAAATATCTTTTTCCTGGACGCAAACGGAACCTTCGACTCGACGCTGAACACCAACGGCTTTCCTTCCAGCGGAGACTTTGGCAACTCCTTCATGAAAGTATCGACCACCGGAAACGTGCTCGCAGCCGCGGACTACTTCGCCGCCTACAACCTGCAATCGGAGAGCGACGCAGATCAGGATCTGGGCTCCGGCGGCGCGATGCTGCTGCCCGATCAAACGGATGCCAACGGGGCCGTGCGCCACCTCGCCGTGGGCGCCGGCAAAGACACAAATATCTATGTGGTCAATCGCGACAACATGGGCAAGTTTAATGCCAGCAGCAACAATGCCATCTATCAGGAGATTCCGGATGCGCTGAGTGGAGGTGCCTGGTCGATGGCTACCCTCTTCAATAACACCGTCTATTACGCGGGCGTGGGCGATCACCTCAAGGCGTTTCCCATCACCAATGCGTTGCTGGCTACAACTCCGGCGGCCGAGTCTGCGAACACATTCGCCTATCCTGGCGCTACTCCGAGCGTAAGCTCCAATGGATCACAGAACGGCATCGTGTGGGCTATCGAAAACCAGAGTGGCGCGGGAGTCTTGCACGCTTACGACCCCACCAACATACCCACCGAGCTCTACGACAGCAATCAAGCTCCCAATGGCCGGGATAATTTTTCCGACAACAAGTTCGTTACGCCCACGATCGCCAATGGCAAGGTGTACGTGGGCACGCAGACCAGTGTTGCCGTCTTTGGTCTGTTGCCCTGATCCTCAAGGCGGGTGAAAGTGTCAGCCCGCCGTCGTCCGCCTCGCAGCAGTAGAAGATTTGTGCGCCGGTGGCAGTTGCGTGCATGATTCATAGATGCGCTTGGTGATGATCTTTCTTTGTGCCACGGTGCTCCCTATCTGCGGAGTGGCCCAGACGTCCACAGCTAACGACGTGATTCATCGTATCCAGCAGCGGTATCCTGCTCCGGTTGCCGACACGGTCGACACCGTGAAGGCCGGAGATCCCGCCACTCCCGTGACCGGAATCGCTACCACGTTCCTGGACACGATGGAAGTTTTGCGAGAAGCGAACCGGCGTGGATTGAACCTCGTTATCACGCATGAACCCACTTTCTACAATCATCGCGACAACACTACGTTTTTTTCGGGCGATCCTGTTTACCAGGAGAAGTTGGCATTCATCGAGCAACACCACATGGTGGTCTTTCGACTGCACGATGAGATCCACGGAACGGCGCCTGATCACATCGCACAGGGGTTGATCGAAGCCCTGGGTTGGCAAAGCTATACCACGCCGAATGATCCATTTTACGCGACCATTCCGCCGATGAGCCTCGCAGACCTGGCGAAGCAGTTACAGACCAAGCTGAAGGCAAACACCCTGCGAGTGGTGGGAGATCCAAACCTCGTGATTACGCACGTAGCTTTGAGACCCGGCGCTTCGGGGCTGGAAAAACAGGTGACGGCATTGCGGTCCGACGTGGAGTTGCTCATCGCCGGGGAAGCATCGGAGTGGGAAACGGTGGAGTATGTGCGTGACGCGAGCGCGCAAGGGCGGCACAAGGCGCTCATCCTGCTGGGACACGAAGTGTCCGAGGAACCTGGCATGGAGAAGTGCGCGGAAGATTTACGGTTGGTTTTTCCCACGATGAAGGTCGAGCATATTCCAGCGGGCAACCCGTTGTGGTTCCCGGGGGAATCGCCGAGCGCGCTGAGGGTGAAACAGTGAATCAGTTGCGCGCATCAGACTCCCAAGCCCCAACCATGAAAACTTTGCTGGTAGACACCGCGGAACGTGCGGCGCAATACCTAGAGGGAATTGCCCATCGGCGGGTCGCGCCGTTACCCGCCGACGTGGCGCGACTGGAGGCGCTGGCCGGACCGCTGCCCGAGTTGCCATCCGATCCCGCAGAAGTTTTATCGATGCTGGATGAGTTCGGCTCCCCCGCAACCGTGGCAACCGCAGCAGGACGTTATTTCGGATTCGTGATCGGTGGCTCGCTGCCTGCGGCGCTAGCGGCCAACTGGCTAGCTGGAGCATGGGACCAGAATGCAGCGATGCAGATCATGTCTCCCATAGCTGCAAAGCTGGAAGAGATTGTCCTTGGTTGGATGGTCGACTTGCTTGGTTTGCCGTTGGGATCGGGGGCGGGATTTGTCACCGGCACAACGATGGCCAACTTTACCGGATTGGCTGCAGCGCGGACCGCACTGTTGCAGCGTGCTGGATGGAATGTCGAGGAGGACGGACTATTTGGGGCGCCTCCTATCCACGTGGTGGTGGGAGAAGAAGTGCACGTATCCCTGCTGAAGGCGCTATCCATGCTCGGGCTGGGGCGTTCGCGTGTGACGCGGGTTCCTGCCGATGCCCAGGGACGGATGCGGCCTGAGGCGCTGCCTGCGCTCGATGGCCGCACACTCATCTGTGTTCAGGCAGGCAACGTGAATACAGGCGCCTTTGATCCTGCAGGAGAAATCTGCGCTCGTGCGCAAGAGGCAGGCTCCTGGGTGCACGTGGATGGCGCCTTCGGGTACTGGGCTGCTGTCTCCCCGCGTTATGCATCTTTGCTGGCGGGCGCCGGCGCTGCCGATTCCTGGGCAATCGATTGCCATAAGTGGTTGAACGTGCCCTACGACTCCGCCGTTGCCATCGTGCGCAGGCCGGAATATCTCCAAGCCGCCATGGCGATGAGCGCGGCTTATCTGACACCAGGCGCCGGGCGCGAGCCGTGGCATTTCGCACCGGAAGCATCGCGCCGGGCGCGCGGGGTTGAGCTGTGGGCGGCGATGCGCTCCCTAGGACGCAGCGGGCTGGCCGATCTGATCGAGCGAAACTGTCAACAGGCGAAGCTGTTCGCGGATCGTCTCCGCGCGGCGGGCTTCACCATCCTGAACGACGTGGTCTTGAACCAGGTTCTGGTCTCGTTCGGCAGCGATGAGGAAACCCGGCGAGTCATCGCGGGTGTGCAAAGTGATGGGACCTGCTGGTGCGGAGGAACGCAGTGGCACGGGCAGGCAGCAATGCGCATCAGCGTGTCCAGCTGGGCTACCACAGACGAAGATGTCGAGCGCAGCGCCGCGGCGATGATCAGAATTGCCAGGCAGGTCAATCAGGACTGAAGCTACAAGAGTCCCGCGTCCCGCTATCGAAAGACTCGCATCGCGGCTAATCTGGGGCGCACCGACTTGGCCGCGAAATATCCCAGGGACGCCACGCACAGCACAACCAGAGACAACCGTATGTAAGTTGCGGCGGTCAGCGAAAGCCCAATTCCAGTCCCCAGCGCCACGTAAGCGGCCAGGCATGCCGGGCACTTCGGCAATACTGCCAGAACGGCAACTGGAATGATTTTCGCGGTCAGGTCGAGAGATCGGCGGGTGAACGACCGGGGATGCGGATCGCCCTCGGCGATCCGCACTCCAGCGTTCTTCTGCCCGATACCCCCCGAAGGAACAACGCAGCACCGATGGGCGCTCACGAATGGCTCTCCGCGGAGCAGCACGACGAAGCCGCAGTCTTGGGGCGGCTTTCGTACCGGTCATGGTGGCGAACCCACGCCATCGGGAATGGGAGGCTGCCTTCGTCCCGGCCCTTGGGCACGAGATCCAGGTAGCTGTAAGCGCCCAACAACCATTCCGGCCCACGCGCATACGAGGAATAGGTATGGAAGACGTCACCGTTCCCGTCCTTATAGAAAACGCTGAGGCCGGGAGCCTCCTCGACGGGGAAATTTCTTGTGCCGAAGTTGTAGTACGTTTTGCTATTCGCCATTTCCTCCTTGGTGAAGGAGACGTAGTAGTCACGGTTGAAGTCAGTGTCGTGCGACGATACCCACGGGAAGCTCCAACCCATGCGCTTTTGGAAGGCTTGTATCTTGCTCAGCGGCGCGCGGGAAACCGCCACCAGCGTCACGTCGCGCTGGGTCAGGTGCACCAGGCTCCCGTCCATGTGCTCTGCCGACATGGAGCAACTGGGGCAGCCTTCCGCCCATTCCGGGCCGAACATAAAGTGGTAGACGATCAACTGGCTTCGCCCGTCGAAAAGATCGGCCAACGTCTGCTTGCCGCCCGGGCCATCGAACACGTAGTTCTTGTCGACCTTCACCCACGGCAGTTCGCGCCGCTGCCGGCTGAGTTCATCGCGTTGACGCGTAAGCTCCTTTTCTTTGGCCAAAAACGCCTTGTGCGCTTCTGTCCATTCCGCTGCCGATATCACTTTGTGGGTGACCGCATCGATTAGCTGCATTGCTTCTCTCCTTTTCCGTTGACGTCCTACTTGCTCTTACTTTCCCGTAGCGCTCTTCCTGCTCTCCGCACCTTTGCGGATTCTTTCCAACAGGTACGTCCAGCCTGTGCTGGCGCTCCTGGGCCCATCGATAAGGTCTAGCGGAATCAGCCCCATCGCGCGATGAACAAATTTCAAGCGCGTCAGGCCGTTCTCTTCCGTCAACCGGTATTGCACATTCGACATGGCCGGAAACGACAGGAAAAGCGGTCCGCAAATTTCGAGCAGTGTCGGCGGTTTGATCGCCTGAACGTGTCCCCAGAAATGGCCCGCGTTATTTCCCAAATCCCGATACCACCGCCCGCCCGGCCACGGCTCGATCTTCATCGCCAGCGACGTTCCATCGGGAGTCTGGTTATACGGCCCCATCTGCTCCAGGAGCGTCTCAAAGACGATCTCAATCGAAGCCGCGATCGCCTCCTCCTTCACAATCTCGAACGTGCGTATTTCCTGTTCTGTACTCACCGCCATCATTCTCCCTCCTCGCGTTTGGTTAATTGCTTGGCTAATTGGCTGGCCATCTTCAGCTCCGCCCGCTGCTTGATTTGGCCCAGCTGATGCGCCCAGTAGCGCTCGTATGTTTTCACCCAATCATGCACAGGCTTCAGCTCCTTTGCGTTCAGCCGGTATAAACGATGCTGCCCGCGTTTGCTCACGGAGACCACTCCGACCTTCCGAAGCACGCCCAGATGCTTCGATACTGCCGGTTGCGCCATCCGCAGCCGAAGAACCAAATCCCCCACCGCATGCTCTTTCCCATTCACCAGCAGATCGATAATCTCCCGCCGCCGGGGCTCGGCAATCGCGTTGAATACGTCCGCGGTGGTAGCTGCTCTGGGCATGGATAGAATGATATTCCCATATAGGAATATGTCAAGCCCCAATTTCACTTTTTCTACCGCACGGCTTCATGAGGATCCAATGGCAGCGGAAATTTATAAGGGCACGGTCTACAGGCTGCGGAAAACCCGCGTTTGTATCAGGGCACAACTTTACAGGCTGCGGAAAAACTCATCGAACGAAGGGCACGGGTTCAGCCGTGCCACACTGGGCAACGACCGATGACGGCTTTAGCCGCTGAGGTACAGCTTCCGCTGATTCAGGGCGAATGTGACTACCGTATCGATGTTGTTTCGCCTGCCAAAGCGGGGCGATTTCCGCCGAGCCGTCTTAAAAAAGCGTCCCCATCTAAAGCCGTCTTTCGCGTATGGCTTTTACGGCACGACTGAAGCCGTGCCCTTCGTAGAGAGTTTTTCCGCGGCGCGACTAAAAGTGGGGCCGTAAGAATTCCGCTGATGATCATTCCCAAACTGCGGCATTGCTTGCCTATCATGGATGTCCCGCATCTTCCCGCTCCGTCCCCTCAATGTCTCAGGCACCGGACACCCTGGCTCAGCCCTGGGCGATTAGCCCCTCGAGATAGGCTTTATCGCCTAGAATCTCCTGGTCGCCTCCGGTTCCCGGGTTCCCAGCCTCAATGGTCGCCGTGCCGTCATAACCGAGCTCCTTCAGGCGCTGGAAGATTCGCGGCCAGTCCACCTTGCTGCTCTGGCTGGCAGGAACCTGCCGGCCCAGATACTTGGGGTCCGTGGGATAGAAGCCGCCCTTGACGTGGATGGCCCGTACATAGCTTCCGATGACATCGAGGGCATCTACCGGATTGCCTTTGCCGTACAGCACCAGGTTGGCCGCGTCGAGAACCAGCCCCAGGTTGTCCGTTCCGGCGTCCTGAATCGTCCTGAGCAGGGTGATCGGAGTTTCCTGCCCGGTCTCGTTGAAGAACATCTGGCCGTTCCCCTTGCAGTGGCCGGCAATCTCGCGCACCGCCTCAACCGTGGGTTCGTACAACGGGTCGCTCGGAACTTCGGGAATAAAGCCCCATTGATTAAACAGCGCCGGCACACCCACGCGCTTTGCGAAGTCAGAGGCTCTCTTCAGCTGATCAATTCTTTGCCGCCGATACCGGGAGGGGATCAGTCCGAAGCCGGGGGGGCCATCGACCAAGTCGTACTTCTCCTCTCCGGGCCCGGACGAGTATAGAACCGTCGCCTCCACTTCGTAGCGGTCGAGTGCGCCTCGCAGCCGGGCAGCCATGGCAGGTGAGAAGTCCCAGATCATCACGTGGGCCGTGGGCAAGCCTAGCCCGTGAACGTGGGCCATGACCTTTTCGGGATCATCCGAGACCCTGACCAGCAGGCCCAGCCGTAGGGCCTTCTTTGATGCTTCTTCCGGCACGCCAGCCGTTGCCTTGCCGAAAAGCTGCCCGGTACCAGCAGCCGCCGCTGCCCCTGCCGCGAACTGGAAAAGTTGCCGCCGGCTGTAGGTTTGCATCACTTCCTCCTTGTTGGCTTCCGTCACCAGACGAGGCTTTCCAGGACTTCATGGCTCGCCAAATGTCCTCCTCCCGGCATCGGCGTCTCCGCCTTGTCCGAGTCGTGACTACCAGCCATGAAAGCAAGGTTTGAACCCCATGGAAAAATGGCGATCAGCATCGTCAGTCGTATCTGAGGGCAACGATCGGATCAATTTTTAACGCCCTCCGGGCAGGAACGTAGCACGCGACAATTGCTACCCCTAACAGCACCCCCGATGCGATCAGCAGCGTTACGAGGTCAGTCGCTTTGACCCCATACAGCAGCTGGGAAAAGCTGGGCAACGATCGACCCAGTAGGAACACTGCGACAGCGCCGATGATCAGCCCCGCTATGGCGAGTCGGAGTCCCTGACCGAGGACCAATCGCAATACGTCCCGCGGCTTTGCTCCCAATGCCACACGGACGCCGATCTCTTGCACACGTTGGGTCACCGAGTATGAAATGACTCCGTAGAACCCAATGGATGCTACAAGCAGCGCAAGTCCTGCAAACGCCGCCAGCAACACCATGGCTAACCGTTGGGAGGACATCGTGGCGGAAACCACCTCCTGCATGGTTCGGACTCTGTAGACTGTCTGGTCTTCCGCTGCGCCATAAACAACATTCTTGATCGCGGGCATTACGGCCGCGGTATCAAGGGGGGTTCGGACGACGATCGTCAGATACTTAGCTAGATCGGGTACGACCAGATTCTGAAGCTGGTAAACAGATATGTAGATCTGACTCGGGTTGTCGGTCCCGGGATCGTTCAGTCCCCAATTCTTCACGTGCCCCACGACTCCGATAATTCGAGCAGGACCGAAATTCTGCCACGCGACGTTGATGGTTTGTCCCACAGGATCTTTACCGGGAAAATATGTGTGCGCCAGGTCGTCGTCAATCGCGATCACTCGCTCAGACTTGATGGTATCTGCCGGCGTAAAGAAGCGGCCTCGAAGCAGCGGGATCCTCATTGTGCGCAGATAATCCGGGCCTGCCCAAAAGAGGACCGCGTGAGGTGCATCCTGCATGGAAGCCGGCTCCTGTGCGCCTACCCGGAAGGAAGCTGAGTGGTCCGTTTCGCTCATAGGAAGCGATAGCGCAACAGCAACATCCGCCGCCTCGACGCCGGGAAGTTGGCGAATTCTATCGACTAATTGCTGAAAGGCGACCTGCACGTCGATTTCGGTCCGGCTCTTTGAGGGTGAAAGACCGACCTTAAACATAACGACATTTTTCGCTTCGAATCCTGGATTGACATTCCGCAATTCGCGAACCGTACGGAGAAGCAGAGAACATCCGGTGAGTAGCACCAGGGTAAGTCCCACCTGGACGATCACAAAGATGCCCTGAGAGCGCAGATGCGCGCGCGTCGATCCCCGGCCTCCCGCCTTGAGGGAACCAAACACGGTCTTGCTCGTACTCTTCATGGCCGGCGCCAGCCCGAATAGAATCCCAACGGCAAGGGACACACCAAATGCGAACAGCAGAACTGTCCAGTCCAATCCAACGTTCTCTCCACGCGGAAGACTATCCCGTATCCCGCCCAGCACCACAACCAGCGCCAACTTTGCAATACCCAGGCCAATGAGTCCACCGGTGAGAGCGAGTAATACACTCTCAGTCAGCAACTGCCGCACGACTCGCATGCGGCTTGCTCCCAGTGCAGAACGAACGGCAAATTCTCTTTCCCGTGCCGCAGCCCGTGCAAATAGGAGGTTCGCAACATTCGCGCAGGCGATCAGCAACACCATGATTACGGCTCCCAGGAGCATAAAGAGCATCCCGGCTGTATCGCCGACAAAGTCGTGCTTCAAGGAATCGATGTGGATCCCCAAATTGCGATCAGCGGCTGGGTAAAGGTTATCGAGCTGCGCCTGTACAGTGCTCAGTTCGCTTTGCGCCTGCGCAATGCTAATCCCCGGCTTCAGACGTGCAATGCTCACGATGCCACGAAAGGTGCGATCGCCGCACAGTTTGGGATTACTCACCGCGAGCGGGGTGTAAACATCCGCTTCGGTCAAGAAACGAAAGCCGGGCGGAAGTACACCGATGATCGTATAGTCCGCGCCATCCAGTTTGAGGTACTGGCCGAGAACCTGAGGAGTTGCTCGAAAGCGATCCTTCCACAAACGATTGCTGATGATGACGTTCTGCGCTCCTTGCGGCTGATCCTCCGATCGAGAAAAATCGCGTCCCAGAGCCATCGGAACGTCCAGTGTGGCAAAGAAGCCGGCAGAAACTTGCATGCCATCGATGTGTTGTGGCGTCCCTGAACCGGTCAGATCGTAGCTGCTCCACGTGAGCGTGGCCATTTGTTCGAACGAGTGCGCATCACGCTGCCAGTCCTGAAAGTCTGGATAGGAGACATACAGTTCCTTGAGGTTGAGGTTTGGGCGGCTCTCCCCGATGATGACCAGGCGTTCAGGCTGATGAAACGGAAGTGGCGCAAGCAGAACCCCACGCACCACGCTGAACATGGCAGTATTGGCTCCTATGCCGAGCGCCAGGGTAAGTATTGCGGCTATCGCATAGCCAGGATTCTTTGAGAGTGTGCGAACACCGAAACGTACGTCCTGTAACCATCGCTCCAGCCAGGCTTCGCTCCAGACTTTGTATGTTTGATCTTTTATCTTGGCGGCATTGCCAAACTTCCGAATAGCCGCATAGCGAGCTTCTTCAGGCGACATGCCGCGCCCGATATTGTCCTGCGTCTCCATCTCGATATGATCCTGGATCTCCCGATCCAAATCCGCCATCATTCGTTTCCGAAAGTTCATCTATTTCACTCCTGCTCTGCCGGCCGCAGGATTCGTGCGATCGCTTCAGCCAGTTTTTCCCACTTGCTGGTCTCAACTGTTAATTGACGGCGTCCTTTGGCGGTCAGGCGATAGAACTTGGCGCGGCGATTGTTCTCCGATGTACCCTCTTCGGAAGAAATCCAGCCACGGCGGATAAGACGGTGTAAAGCGGGATAGAGCGAACCCTGCTCGACCTGCAACACATCGGCGGAATTGAACTCGATGGTTTTTGCGATTGCGTGGCCGTGCGCTGGTCCAGGCAGCAAAGTCCGGAGAATCAGCAGGTCCAGGGTTCCCTGCAAAAGTTCGATGCGCTCTTTATCCTTGGTAGACATTCTAGGTGAGAATATAGAGCCATCTCCGGTGGAGTGTCAAAAAACCTAATGACAGACGGAACGTTTCCACGCAGTCGGAAGGTAAACGTTCCGTCACTGGGTTTTGTCACTGGGTTTTGGAAGGCCTTAACCACCTGTTCGACGTATTTCCCAACGGTTTTCCGCCACAAGGACCGCCTGTCGGCTTGCAAAACGCAAGAGTCGCGAAGGCCTTCCAAACAGTGTTAACATTCCTCGCAAAGCACGTGCGCACCTACCGGGAACTGGCAGCGCCTCGCTAACGTCGATGGGGGTAGGTGGATTTAGGTTGAACCCAGCAGAGGCCGGGCTTAGTTGCATGACAAGGAAGATCCCAGGTCTCGGGGCGCGAGACCTGGGAACCCGTCCCGCTTAGATGGGAAGCAGACGATTGAAGAACGAGCGGTACCGCCTTAGTACCTGCCTTAGGTCCTCGGTTGAGACTTCGCTGCCCGTGTCCCATTGCTTTTCCAGTTTTGTGCGTGCGCTTGCGAACTCTTCGGCAAGCCGCTGTACCATGTTCGCTACCAGTCCATCGGCCCGCTCTACTGCCTGCCTCGGCTCATCGACGAACGAGGCCTGAACCTGGTCCCAGCGCGATCGAAAACCTTGCAGCTCGTCTTCGCGGAACAGAGGACCGTCGGTCATATCGTCTCTTCTAAACGCTCCAGTGCCACTCCTTGATGGAACAGAGACGTCGTCTATGTCTTGAGAGACAGAGTTTACGCCCTGGGATGGAACAGGACGCGCATCGATGACCGCTGCCCGAGATTCCCTGCCCCGTTGTGGATTGGCAATATCTGCGGTTGTGAGTTCTTGATCGTTACGAAGCTCGCTCATGAGAAACAACTCCTATCTTTTCGGTTTTGGGTAGATCGAGCAACTCGTCAAACAGCGACCGATAATGAACCAAAGCCTGCCGTAGGTCTTCCGTGGAGGCTTGTCCTTTATTGCGGCGTAGTGCAATGTTCCGGGCAGCTCGATAATTCTGCACAACTCCGGGGTAGTTGACAGAGATATCCTGGGCTCGCTGCTCGAAGTCGGCACCCATGGGATAGCCGCGTGCGGACATCACGGTTGTCACCAACTTATCGGCCTCGCCGACTGCTAGAGAAGGGTCGTCGACAAACTCCTTCTGCACTTGCGTCCACTCGAGTGCGTATCTTTCGCGGTCATCGCGATTGAGCGGATGAATGGCAAACTGTTTGACTCGTTGTTCTCGTTCCGCCAGAAGGGCTTCTGCGCGTTGAGGTCCGTGTTCTTTCACGGTCCGATCGTATTCGGGGCCGAATTGTTGCTTTAGGCGATCGCTCTTGCGTTTGCGGAGTAAGAGCAACGCGATCACGACGATCGCAATTAAGACAACGACTACCAGAACTATGACTCGCGTATCCATCGCTTTCTCTCCCGATTTACTGGGATGCATCAGATCACTTTGCGTGATGCCAACAATGAGCCGTTTTGTAATGAGAACGCTTCGGACCGGAGGAAAGGTGGGGGGAGATAAGGATCGCGTTAGGGACGCATATCGCTATGCGCCCCCCGCACAAAGCCGTAGGTGCGGCTTTCCCGAATACGGCTTCCACCTCGGGTACTTGGTGAAGATAAGGGGCAGGTGAAGATAGGGGGAAGATAAGGTATCATGTCCCGATCTCCATGTCCCCCGATCTCCCCAACGTAATTGGGTCAAACAGGCTCGTCATGAAGAAGGCTCCTCGATCTGCGGGCGATGAGGAGATACGATACCGATCCCCATCTGCCCTATCCTCCGCGATCCTATAGGAGAGGTTTGGCCGCCCGAGCCCGAAGCCGGGTCTGGTGATTTCTGTCCATTCGGGTACTCTATGCAAGGATGGACTCATCGCATCCATCCCATTGTTTTACGTTTCTCTGACTGACAAGGGGGAAAAAGCGGGTGTACATCCACACAACCGCATCCTGGCCAGGACGTGAAGATCGCCGCGCTGCGCTGGTCTGGCTCGCCATATTCTGGATCTTCGTGGGCGTCGGCTTCGGCTTCGATCTGCACAACTACCTCCAGGAGCAGCCGCCTGTACCCACGATCGTCCACGTACATGCCATCGCCACCACACTTTGGCTGCTCACTGCCACCGCCCTTGTGCTCATGGTCGAAACCGGCAACGTCCGTTTCCATCGTCGTCTCGGCTGGTTTGCGGCTGGCTACGCCGCTCTCATCGTGGTGATCGCCCCCTGGTCCGAGCTCAGTTGGCAGGCCTTGAACCTGCACACTCCCGGCGCTCTGCCTCCTCAATTCCTCTCCATCGCCTTCAGCGGAGTCCTTTGCATGGCCGTGCTGCTGCCCTGGGGTGTTCTCATGCGCCGCAACTCCGCCGCCCATCGGCGCGTGCTCATTCTGGCCACTATCTGCATCAGCGATGCCGGCTTTTCCCGCTTCGTGAGCCTCTTTCTGCCTGCACCCACTTCCTTTCTCGGCACCTACCTCTTTTACGAGGGCGGCAATGTGCTCCTTATCCTTCTCATGTTTCTCTGGGACTGGAAACGCAACCGGATCATGAAACAGTTCCTATGGGGAGCCTTGCTCGTCACAGCTGTGGGCCTGTCGGCCACGGGCCTCTACTTCAACGAGACTTGGAAATCGATCTCCCGCTCATGGCTGGAGGGCTGGGCGCGGAACATGCTGTAAAGCCGGTAGACTGCGCGGGGAGATAAGGGGACATGATGGGAGATAAGGGGACATGTCCCCCGATCTCCCGGAGTGCCTCACCCAAAGGGGTCGATACCCAGTAGCGGCCAGAAGTCAGGCCGAACCAGTGCAGCTTTCGGTCCTCGCCTTCTCCCAGGCACTCCGACTGCATCCAACGCAAAACAGAATCGCAATGCCATATGGAATAACGGTACAGCATTGCGAATAGCCCCCTCAGCACATTCTTAGGGCGTGGATCACGACGTTCCCGCGAAGTCTGGTTCCAGGGAATTCGTCGTGCTACTCAACAAGAAATCTTGGCCAAATACTTGCCTGACTCTAGTTCAGTGGTTGGGCGGCGGCTTCGTGGAGGACTGGCCCTTGACTGCCGGAGATGTTGTCGCGTCCGGTACAATCTCGTATCCCGGAAGCATGCGAGCTTCCGCCCCGAACTTGTGATAATTCGTGTAGACGATATCGTTCAACCGCGTCTCGTACGGCGCATAAACATCAAACGTCTGACCCAGGACGTTTAGAGTGTTCACGGTTCGCACTCGCATGATCTCGACGCCGCGGTGCGGGCAGATATATTCTCTTCCTTCGATCTCGACGGGCCCGTATTCGATCATCGTCGCCGCTGCCTTTGCGGGCATTACAGAACTCAGATTCGGCTCAGGAACCTGTCCCAGCTCGGCCTCCATTGTCAGTCGGAGAATCGCTCCGGTTCCAGGATCAATCGTCAGTTCTCCGAGGTATCTGGGCGATGCGCGGAAGGTACGCTCATCCGTAAGGCAGCAGTACGCAACGTTGTAATGAGGATTCTCGACGCGCACAAGGTAGCGAAAGACTGCCTCCCTCCCTCGTTCGCCCTGTTCCCAATGGCTCCAGGTCAGTATGCTGCCGTCGCGCGTGGCATCTCCGAGCACGGAGGTAAGAACGGGGCTGAAAACACCGAACAGCTTGAGGTCTCTTTTCCTCGCGCTCGAGCTGCTCTTCCTCTTCTCTGCATCCTGTTCCTCATGGTCGTGCCGATAGCGGAGAGTTGCTCTCTCGATCACCGCCTCGTGCAACGACTGGTCGGGTGGAGCGGTCTTCCAGATATCTGCTTTTCGGGGCGACGGTTGTTCATACTCGGTGGTAATGCATGTTGCGAAAAAATCCGGCAGTTCACGACTCACCTCCTTCACATACTTTGCTGTTCTCGAAATCATCTGCCGCTGCGTGTCACGATCGGGTGCTGGGTCTGAGGGAATCTCGGCCGCGGGAGGGTCCAGGAAAGCAGACTTATCGGCCAGAGTGACCAATGCCGCAATTGACTTCTTGCCGCGCAGACGATTCTTCCAGAGTGAGAGCAGGTTACTGTTAAGACGTTCGCTCAGCTCCAGACTCGCCAGTTGATTTGCCAACTCGCCATCCTGCTCATGGTCGGCTGTGTTCAGGATCTGCTCCAGCTCCTTAACACTGACTTTCCTGTCCGGGATGGAAGGCTGATCGTAGAAAACCGGCTGATCGTAATAGCCGGTGTTCGTCCGTGCAGATAGTCCAGGCGCCTCGATTTGTACCTTGACGCCGTGATATTCATCCGGCCCGGCTGCATACGGCGGGTCAAAAGACAAGGTATAGAACGCCCGCGCATCCTCAACGCAATGTTCGATAGAGCGCGAGATCTCTGACAATTCATCCAGAACAAGGCCACCGCTCTGAATGGCCAATACCGGAAGCGCAAAATGTGAGAACGGACCAAAGCCCCGCTCTTCCAGCTCCGACGGCGTGCGAATTCCCGCAAGATAGCCCTTGTAACTGTCTTTGAAGTCGGAAGCTGTCGGTTCGGTCCGGGTTGTGACCTCGGATAAGTTGAGGTTGAAAGCCCTCGGTTCGGTCCGTACTGTGACCTCGGAGATGACCATCCGCGCCTCACGGATGCGCGTGGAAAGCTCCACCATCCAGGGAAAAGCACCGTCCTTGTAATCCTCGAGCCCGTGAACTGCCAACCACCCGAAGCTCATCCACAGCAAAAGCTTTCGGCCAGGCGCACCTCTTCGCTCGATGGCCATGGAGTAGACTGCTCGCACGCTTCGATTCCATCTCGCGTACCTCTCATTTTCCTCTGGCTTCAAGAACGGATCATATGTTCGCGAATCTGCCCAGATCTTGCGTCGTGAATGGTGGTGAGCAACATCCTCGGCCAGGGCGTTGCCGTCGGTCGTCGGGGCTGCTGTTGCGTACAGTCCGGAGGTCGTGAACCAGTAAACAGATGTGGGTTCCCCGAGATGTCCACGATTTTGCCGCAAGAACTTTATCGATTCATCCTTCACAAGTTCCAACTGAAGGGGCGAAAGGTCGACCTCATCGAGAACCAGCACCACTTCAGTAAGTCGTTCATCTTCATTTGTGGGTTGGTTCGATGCTGCAAAGGAAACGATCTTTTGTGGCACGCCGTTGTCCGTCAGCGTGAAATCCTTTGCAGCAAGACCTGAAAACGGCTTGCCCTCGCGGTCTGTCGCAGCAACGTCGAGGTGGATGATGCCCTCCGGATGTGCGTCCGCCTGCATCTTGACAGGCTCAGACGACACCGTGGCCTGTACCGGAACTTGCGAAGTTTCGAATTGACCATCAGCACAGGGCGCGCATCGCCTGAGCAGCATCGGGCTCCACGGCGAGCCTGTGGGAAACGCCCATAGCTCAGGTCGAACCCGTCTTTTGAGGTAGAGCTTCGAATTACTGTAAAGACTGCGGGGTACCCGAACGATTAAGAGTTCAATCTGCGGTATGCAATCTTTCTGACTAGAGCGAACACGATCCACAGCGTCACTGGCGTCGGTCCAATGTAAGACAAGCTTTTGCCCCTTAAGGTTTAAGCTCTCGGCTGTAGCCACGCGGTAAGCAAGAGACTTGTGACCGTCTTGGTATACACAGGTGCTGTTCACAAAGACGACAACAACAGACTGTTTCCAGTCCACCAGTGGTTGGTCTTGACTGAAAGAGGCATCGCGCAAAAATAGTCGCATCCCGTCAGGGTTGTCAATGACTTGACCCCGCACTTGTCCGACATTCTGAGCCTCAGGTGTATATAGGATTCTGCTGACATCCAGCTCTTCATGAGTGGCGTACGCCGTAGCGTTGAAAACCAAAAGTGCGACAAAGGAGACTAACCAAAATGAACGTCGCATTTCATTTCCCGTTTACACGATCCTGATGCTTCGACAGTCGGCTTCCTGGTTCCGACACAGTATAGACTCAGACGATTGCCGGACGGCAACCATAACCGCGGCGACACCGGCGCAACAGACGCTCACCATAAATGGGGTCGCCTGTCAGCTGGGCGGGAGTTGCACCGTACCGGCCCCTAACGGAAATACATGGTTCCGCAAAGGGTGATTATCGTAACCATCGACATATCGTCTCCGGTCGCCTCATCGGTCCAGTCCAACGGCTGATCGATACGCAGTGAAGTTACCGAGAATCCCGTTTTACTGGAACTCCTACCGGTGCTGCCGGCTTCAAGGAGTCACTGTCCACATTCTGTCCACTGAGTCGTGGTTCGAAATCGGCGACAACCTGACCGCAAATCTACGATTTGCCCGCCACCCTCCATCCGCGCCTGTTCGCCGGTTGTATCAAAATCCCATTCGGTGCTGCTTTGCTCGATCAACTAGCGCATGAAGCGCTTCTCTGGCTGCCCAAACGAATCTCTCTTCGTTGGTATGAAGGAGCGCGCGGGCGGCGTAGGCCGTAACCCACCCATCGCTCAGGCCGAGCGAGGGGGTCAAAACCCTCTCATAGCCGCTCGTTTCCGCAAAACCCACGATTGGCGAACAAGAAATCGATTCCCCGCTCGATCGCGTGGGAAACGGTTTTGTCAGTCATGATTGATACGAAAGAATATACTAGGAAACTGATTTCGCTTTGCCGGTATTCCTATGAATCGACGTGAATTCCTATACACCACTGCCCTCGGGTTGGCTGCGGCCGCCGTAGCGCCCGCGCAAGAGTATGATCGCGACAAACGTCGGCGAGTTGGTTTGATCGGTTGTGGATGGTATGGAAAATCGGATCTGTTCCGGCTGGTGCAGGTATCGCCGGTCGAGATCGTCTCTTTATGCGACGTCGATTCGCAGATGCTCTCGAACGCCGCCGACATGTCCGCCGCCCGGCAGCGTTCCAAGAAGAGGCCTCGCACCTACTCGGACTATCGAAAGATGCTTGCCGAGAAAGATCTGGACTTGGTGCTGATTGCACCGCCCGACCACTGGCATGCCCTGATCATGATTGAAGCCGCAAATTCTGGCGTGGACATCTGGGTTCAGAAACCGATTAGCCGCGACGTTCTGGAAGGCAAGGCCATGCTGGCCGCTGCCCGCCACAACAATCGCGTTGTCCAGGTTGGTCTGCAACGCCGTAGCACGCCTCACCTGGTCGAGGCAAAAGAGCGCTTCATTGACGAGGGTAAGCTGGGGAAGATCGCGCTGGTCGAGATCTACTGCTACTACCACATGCGCGCGACGGCAAATCCCCCTGATACCGCGCCGCCTGCGAATCTGGATTACGATGCCTGGACTGGTCCTGCTCCCATGCGGCCTTATAACAGCTTGGTTCACCCCCGCGGCTGGCGCGCGTTTATGGAGTATGGGAACGGCATTGTGGGTGACATGTGCGTCCACATGTTTGATATGACACGGTGGATGCTCGGATTGGGCTGGCCGACGAAGATTGACTCCACCGGTGGAATCTTTGTCGATAAGAAGAGCAAGGCCAACATTTCCGATACCCAGACAGCCACCTTCGATTTCCAGGATCTTCGAGTCGTGTGGCAGCACCGCAGTTGGGGCGAGGCCGCGGATCCAAAGTATCCATGGGGCGCGACATTCTACGGCGACAAAGGGACGCTAAAGGCGAGCGTGATGGGATATGACTTTATTCCCGTCGGCGGCGGACAGCCTGTTCATAAAGACGTTACCTACGAGTTGGAACAATACCCCGAGGACAAGACTGAAAAGGACCTCGAGAAACACGTCGCGCCCGCCATCCGGCATCATATGCAGAACTTTCTTGCCTCGATCGACGCGCGTAGCCATCCGGTCTCCGACATCGAGCAGGGCTACATTTCAACCGCGTCGTGCATTTTGGCGAACAACTCGATGAAGCTAGGCCGAAGCCTGGCGTGGGATCCAGAGAAGCAGCTCGTGGTCGGAGATTCCGAGGCAAACGCACTGTTACGCCGGGAATATCGAGCGCCTTACACGCATCCCGAAGCTTAGGACGGACTTGCAATCGCGGTTTCTGTCATCGTGCCCCCATATCTGAGTCTTCGAACCACTCTGTGTCATTCGAGGTGTTTGGATAAAAGGCGTTGCACGCAGCTGAACTCACATAGGTCTGAAAGCGATCTGAATTCCTATTTAAGTGATGCGTGACAGACGAAATAACCCCCAAATAGCTCACGGGACACGGCAACATCAGGTGGCACAAAAACAGAATCTTCATCAGCGAGGTATTCCGCTTCGAAGAGTTGGCGTTTGAGTTGATCACTTCAGGGTTTTATAGAGTCTTCTTTCAAGACACTGAGATCGGGGAACTCAATGCCGAAGAGCTTCGTTTCAGAGCGGCGCGAAGAGTAGTCTGAGCCCGCCGATGAGCGCATTGGCCTGTTGTCACCAATCAAGAATCATGCAGTTGACGATGGGTAAACACAAGACTTCTCGGGACCAAGCCGCAAGTGTGTGCCTCAAGTTGCAGCAACGGAACTTGTATATTGTTTGTATTGCTAAAGAACTTAAATACTCGTCCTGGCATCGCCAGGTGTGAATGAGGTATTGCAAAGCCCATTTCAGGACTTCCGCGACTTTCTTGACGCGCTAAAAAAGGCCGGCGAACTGCTTGAACTTGATCGCTTTGTTTCGCCAGAGCTGGATGTTGCGAAGGCGATGAAAAAGAGCGCATCTGTATCAGGACCGGCGATAGTGTTCAGGAACAATGGGACGCCATTTCCCCTCGTGGGCGGCGTTTATAACACGCGCGCCAAATGCCTGATCGCCTTACAAACGACGGAGAAGGACGCATTCGACCGGGTGCTTAAGGGAATGGCGTCACGGATTCCGCCGGTGATGGTCGCGGATGGTCCTGTGCATGAGAACGTTCTTACAGGCGACGCGATCGACACGTCAAAGCTGCCGATTGCAAAATACAGTCCTGATGATGGGGGGCCATACATTACCTGCGGGATCATCGTGAGCAAAGACCCGGAGACGGGCGTTCCGGATATAGGACATTACCGATTCGAATTGGTAGACAAGAACACTTTTTCGTTTCTTGCTCTACCGAATCATCGCTTTGCACGAAACATGGCCAAAGCTCGAAAGATGGGGCAAAAGACCTTTCACGCAGCCATGGGGATTGGTGTGGACCCGGTGATGGCTTATACATGCCCGATTCAGGTGCCGGATGGAACGAATGATTTTGAGGTGGTAGGCGGGATGCGCGGCGCGGCCATGGAACTGGTCCACTGCAAAACAATCGATGTTGATGTTCCTGCACGCGCCGAGTTTGTGATTGAGCTGGAGGTCGATTTTACTCAGGAGGCCTTTGAAGGGGCGCTGGGTGAGTTCACAGGATATTACTCGCCGGGATCGAAGAAGGCGATTGCACGAGTCAAGGCGATCACGCATCGCAATCATGCTTATTTCCAGGCGCTGTTGACAGGTGTGCCGACTACGGAAAACCACATCCTGAAGCAGTTGCCTTATGAAGCCTCGTACTTCGCGATGCTGAAGGCGCAACATCCTACTTTGACCAATCTTGCGATTCCGGCTTCCGGCGGAGTGGCGTTTTATGTTGTCATGGCAATGAAGCAACGCTATGCGGGGGAGGCGCGCCATGCGATTCCCACAACGATGGCGAGCAGCCAGCGGCCGAAGACGGTTGTGGTGGTGGATCCGGACATTGATGTTCGCAATCCGGACCAGGTTCAATGGGCGATCACATTCCGTACCCAGCCCGCACGCGATGTAATTATTGTCGACGACTTACCGGGAGGAACGCTCGATCCGACAATTGATGGATCGATCCCTCTAAACAAGCGTTTGGGATCCTCGATGGGCATCGACGCAACCTTTCCATTTGGAGCGGACCAGCAATCTGCCTCGGATCTGCCTGCCGGGGCGGTCTGCGGCCCAGCGATTGCCGATCAGGGCCACGAGTTTTTCAAGGTTGCAGATGTGCCTGGATGGCAGGAATTCAACTTTCCTGAACTGCAGAACTTTAAGGCAGCGGGCAAAAGCTGATGCTTTGCATTCTGGTAAAAGAGGGACGGGTAAAAGAGGGGTAAAAGAGGGCCAGCCTGGACTGGGGGACATGTCCCCTTATCTCCCCTTATCTCCCCGGCAGCTATCTCTTGAGCCCGGACAGCAAGTGACCGTGACCCTGCACGTCGAGCGTCAAAATGGATACACGGGCCGCGTGCCCTGCTTTGTCAGGAATCTTCCTCGCGGAGTCCAGGTGGTCAATATCGGACTGAACGGCGTGCTGGTGACCGAGACCCAAACTAGCCGCACCTTCACGTTGCGCGCCGAGGACTGGGCCAAACCGATCGAACAGCCAATCTATGTCGTAGGGGAAGTCGAGTCCGATTCTTCCACCAACCACGCCTCGCCGCCCCTAGAGTTGAAAGTCACGGAGCACAAGCAGGCAGCAAGCGCCGCCGGCTCCAAAGCTGCCAACGTAAATTAAGCCCTAAGAACTGTGGGAGTAGGTCGAAGCCCGGGATGCTTCTTCGTGCCACTGGTTAACCTGGTGCACAGCCTGTGCCAGCGTATTGACCACCAGCGTAGGGTGGCCGCTGCCGAAACGCTCCACGGAAAGGTCATGCGTCCGGTCAACATCCTCCGTGGTGCTCCAAAGACCAATCACCACGCGGTTCTCCGGCAGATGAGCTCGAACCCGCTGGCAAATGCCTCGCGTCTGCGAAAAAGCAAAGGGTGGCAACGCGGAAATAAAAATCACCGTGCTCGGCTCATTGGCCAGCGAGTCCAGAATGTCATCAGCCACCGGAGACGCCAGGTACAGCACCTGATGGGAGGCCCCCTCCAGCACCTGGACCAGCATGTGCGTGGTGAGTTCATCGGCTTGATCGCTGGCCGAAATGCACACCACCCCAAACTCCTGCTGCATGCCGAAGTGCGGCGCCTCGGGAGCCGGTGCTCCGTTCACCGTCCGCGCGTAATCGGTCAGCTCCGCCACCAACTCACCAATACTAAGAAAGAAGAAGTTGAACCGCGCCTCATCCAGCGTTCCATGATGGCGATCCTGCTCCACCTGCGCCAGCGCCGGAATCAGAACCTGGTCGTAAAGCTCCATCAGCGGCTTCCCCTCAACGAAGCGATAGGCTACCGCTCGCGCTTCCCGCTGGTCCATCGCCAGCAGCCGCTCATAAAACAACGCCTCCGCGGAAAGCTCCGCATCCGCCCCCAGCAGCGCGTGCAAAAACGACATCTGCGGCACGTACCGCCCCAACACCACGATGCAAACCGTCAGCGGAGTAGAGAGGATAAGACCCGGCCATCCCCAAAGCAGCGTCCAGAACACAGCCATGGTGAGCAGGGCCAGCGAAGAAATGCCGGTGCGCGAGCGGAAAAGCCAGGGTTCGACAACATTGGTGGCTGTGAGCTCGAGCGTAAGGAAAAGCGCAATGACCAACAGCGGCGCGCTCCAGGAGGAGGACGTGGCCACGCACACCACCAGCGGAAGCACCAACCCGGTCGTGGTGCCGACGTAGGGCACAATGCGAAGAATGCCTGTCAGCGCACCCCAGAATGTCGCATTCGGCACGCCGATGAAAAACAAGCCCGCGGCGAACAGCGTCCCGTACCCCGCATTCACGAGCACCTGAAAGAAAATGTATTGGCTGATGCGGCTGGCTGCATCTTCCAGCGCCTGGTTCATAAGCCGGATCCGGCTCATCCCGGCGAGCAACAGAATGCGGTTGCGAAGGTCCTCGCGCTCCATCAGGAGATAGATGGTGAAGACAATCACCACCCCCAGTGTCCCCACTGGTCGCACAAAGCGCATCAAAAGTTCGAAAGCAGATTCCAGTTGGCTGCCATTGTCGTCCACGATGCGAACCGGCTGGGCTTGCAGGGCTGGTGACTGCACCGCGGCGATACTGTTGCCGGCGCCGATCGCGAGGTCGGCGCCAATCTCTTCGACAGCGGTAAAAGCCGCTGCCACCGACTGCTCTGCCGGCGAATGGACCGAGGCCAGCTTCTTTTGAATATTCAAACGGTACGCCGGCAGCTCGCGGGCCACATTCAGCAGTTGCCGGGCCACCACGTATCCGACTCCACAGATGATCGTGAACGCGAGAAAGCCCGTGCTGGCCACCGCCACCACCCGTGGCGCGCGCGCCCGCTCCAGGTGGCTCACCGCGGGAGCCAGCAGAAATGCCAGCATGAGCGCAAACGCGAACAGAATCAGAAGATCGCGCGCGAAAAACAGAACCAGGACAGTAACCGCGAGCAGCATCACGGGTCCTATTCTGGAAACCTCTGTTCGCCGGCCAGCAGACATGCAACCTCGCGGTGCCCTGATGGACACACCGTCTTGTCGCGCCAGAATACAGCCTGCGGCGCACGAGGAACAATACGATTACAGATACCTCTCTCCACTCACGTAATCGCCAGAATCACGAACAGACCACCAAAGAACCTAACTCGAAAGGCACTCTTTCAGAGCGCTGATAAAGCGAAATGCAAAGACGTCGTTGATCGGCTGAAGCTCTTACTCAACGGTAGTCACAGATCCCGCCTCCAATCGCCGATACTTTGGGCACTACTCTCGGGTTACGAGGCGGACTACCTCTCCAAACGCCTGCTCAATTCTGGCCCCACGTCGTGTACAATTCCGTTGGTAATTAAGCCACAATTCACCTTGCTTCAGGATACCCCCGAGTCCCTGCCAGGGAAGGCTCCGATCGTGATGGGCCAAAGGGTATCGATGCGACGTTTCCTGTTCTCTCACGGCGTAGTTTTTCCGGGGAATATCTGTAACCTACTCGTGGTTGGCTGGGTTCTTCTCTGCGCGCTCGCATGCGCCGGAACGTTGCAAGCGCAGACCAACGAATGGACCTGGATCAACGGTCCCCAGACTCCGCAGCCACCCGTGTACGGTACCTTGGGGGTGCCCGCTGCCTCCAACTTGCCGGGTAACCGGGAGCTTGCCGCCAGTTGGACCGACACCAAGGGTAACTTCTGGATCTTTGGCGGTCTGGGCAGAGATTCGACTCCCGTTTACGGGCTGTTGAATGATTTGTGGCAATACAATCCTGCCACCAACGAATGGACCTGGATGGGCGGAAGCTCTACCACGGCCGGCGCGACTGGAGTGTATGGGGTGCTCGGTCAGCCGGCGCCCGGAAACGTGCCGCTCGGACGTGAGGGAGCGTCCACCTGGACCGATGCCAAGGGGAATTTCTGGCTATTTGGGGGCTCCGACTTTTACAACTCGTACAACGACCTATGGGAATACACCCCTGCTTCCAACCAATGGACCTGGGTGAGCGGAGCAGATACGGGCAATCAACCGGGCGTATATGGCGCTCTGGGCGCATCTGCCACAGCCAATGTTCCCGGAGCTCGCACCGACGCGGCCAGCTGGGTCGATAGTCAAGGGAACTTCTGGCTCTTTGGCGGCAACGGCCACGATTCGACCCAATCCACCGGATACCTGAACGACTTATGGAAGTTTGATCCATCCACCAATCAATGGACATGGATGAGCGGCAACAATACGCTTCCCTGCGGCGGCTGCGGGCAGTCCGGCGTATACGGCCAGCAAGGTATACCCGCAGCCGCAAACATTCCCGGAGGGCGGTACGAGGCCTCCTGGTGGGTTGATAAGCAGGGCAAGTTTTGGCTGTTTGGTGGTCTCGCTACGGACTCGGCGGGAAAGCTGGGCATACTCAACGATCTATGGAAGTTCGATCCCACCACCGGCCAATGGACATGGATAAGCGGGGCGGAAACCTATCCCGCGAGCTGCACCGCCATCGAAGTCGATGAATGCGGGCTGGCGGGTGTTTACGGAACACTGCAGACACCCCATGCCGCCAATGATCCGGGAGCCCGCACTCGCGCGGTCACCTGGGTCGACAGCAAGGGCAACGTTTGGCTGCTGGGTGGAGACGGCATCGATTCGGTTGGCAAGTGGGGCTATCTGAATGACCTTTGGGAGTACAGCCCATCCACCAATCAATGGGCGTGGATGACCGGCAACAACACCGTTATCTGCGCCAGTGTGTACTGCGGCCAACCTGGTGTCTATGGCAGTTTGCAAACGCCCGCGTTCGGCAATACTCCCGGCGGCCGGAACAACGCGATGGGTTGGACCGACAGCAAAGGCAATCTATGGCTGTTTGGCGGAACCGGGAACAATGTGGCCGAGACCTGGGGCTATCTTCAGGACCTCTGGGAATTCCAGCCCAATACCAATGGACAACCTGTAACCGCGACGCCGACGTTTTCTCCGGCTCCTGGGAGTGACCCCTCGCCACAAACGGTGACCATCGACGACACGACACCCGGGGCCACCATTTACTACATGATCGACGGCAACGTTCCGGCTACGGAGTACACGGCGCCCATCCCTGTATCCGAGTCGCAAACCATCACCGCCATCGCTGGGGCCGCTGGATATGCCAATAGCACCGTGGCAACCGGAACCTATACGGTGTCTGCTGTGCCCGCCGCTGCGCCGGTCTTCTACCCGGCCTCGGGCGAATACGCGACCGCCCAGACGATCACGCTGAGCGACGCTACGCCCGGTGCGGTCATCTACTACACCACCGACGGAACCCAGCCCACGAGCGCCTCCGCCGCGTATCAAACTCCGATCACAGTATCTTCCTCTCAAGTACTGCAGGCCATCGCCGTGGTCGCGGGCGCACCGGATAGCGCGGTGGCTTCCGCCGTCTACACCATCGGATCGACCGCGGCCTCTACTCTGGGGCAGTGGACGTGGACCGGCGGAAGCCTGCAGAAGGAACAGCCGGGTGTGTATGGCACGATGGGCGTGCCGGCCGCAGGCAATATTCCCGGCGCTCGGCAAAACGCTACCAGTTGGAAAGATGCGAGTGGAAATCTCTGGCTCTTTGGCGGCGCCGGCTTCGACGGCAATGGAGCCACCGAGTATCTCAACGATCTTTGGAAATACAACCCCTCTACGCAGCAATGGGCCTGGGTAGACGGCAGCAAAACTCTGTCCTGCACCAGCAACGTACAGGTGTTGTCTTGCGGAGGTATGTTTGGTGTGTATGGCACATTGGGCAAGCCGGCGCCCGCGAATACGCCCGGGGGCCGCTATGGAGCCGCCGGCTGGACGGACAGTGGCGGTCACCTATGGCTCTTCGGCGGATATGGAATGAACGCCGCCGGCACCTTGCAGGCCGAGCTGAATGATCTTTGGGAATACGATCCTGCGACCAACGAATGGACGTGGATGGGTGGAAGCAACAAGTCCGTGCTGTCGTTCTACAGCACCATGGGGCAGCCCGGGGTGTATGGCACGTTAGGAGTGCCGGCGCCAACCAACATTCCAGGAAGCCGCTACAACGCTGCCACCTGGGTCGATGTCAACGGTAACTTCTGGCTCTTTGGGGGCACAGGTCAGGATGTCGATGGCCTGAGCGCCGTGCTGAATGATTTGTGGATGTACGATCCATCCACGCACCAGTGGACTTGGATGGGCGGAAGCGAATCCGTCGAGGTTCTGCTCGGCTACCAAGGGGGTGCGTACGGAATGTTGGGTGTGCCCGACGAAGGAAATATACCGCCGAGCCGTTCATCGGCTGCAGCGTGGACCGATAACAGCGGCAACCTCTGGTTGTTCGGTGGATACGGCGGAGAGGGTATCAGCGCGCTCAACGATCTCTGGAAATATGATCCCACGTCGCACCAATGGGCGTGGATGGCGGGCGCCAGCAATAATCTGCATCCGGAGGTGCGCGGCACGCTGGGAATTCCGGCGCCGGCGAATACGCCGGGCGGTACTAGCAACATCTCCGCCAACTGGACCGATGCGCAGGGCAATCTATGGCTGCTCGGAGGAGACAGCGCCAGCATCACCGGCGCCAACCAGGACTCCTATCTTGGCGCAGCCAATGAGTTATGGGCCTTCAATCCATCAACCAATGAATGGGCATGGATGGGCGGCAATTACGTCGGCAACTGCCAACTGACTGTCTCGGTCTATTCTTACCCGACCTGCAACGGTCCCCAGGGAATCGGCCTGGGTATTCCAACTGGAGGAGAGGTTCCCGCGGGACGTACCGGCACAGCGAACTGGACCGGCAACAATGGAAAACTCTGGCTGTTTGGCGGCGGCGTAGGCTCCGAGGGTGCCACCGACTTCCTTAACTACATCAACGACCTCTGGCAATACCAGCCCTCTCTCGCCACACTGCCGGCCGCTGCACCGCCCATCTTCAGCTTGCAATCGGTCATCTATCAGCCAGGGGGCCAGTTAACCTTGGCCAACGGCATGGCCAATGCAACGTTCTACTACACCACGGATGGCAGCACGCCGACCACGGCCTCTCATTTGTACAGCGGACCGGTCACCATTGCGTCCTCCGAGACGGTCAAGGCCATCGCGACGGCTCCCGGTTATGACAACAGCATCGTAACCGCCACCACCTACACGGTGTATCCGACCCCGGCAACGCCGGTGATTTCCGTAGCAGCGGGAACCTACACCACGATCCAGACAGTAACGATTACAGATGCGACGCCGAACGTCACTATCTACTACACCACGGATGGATCCACGCCCACGGGCATTTCGCCGGTTTATAGCGGACCCATTACGGTTTCGTCGTCGGAAACGCTCAAGGCTGTGGCCGTTACCTACATTTTCGGCAGTACCGTGGTTGATCCGGGGACTCCGTTTGCCGGCGATGCGCTTCCCAGTGCGGTGGCCGCCGCGGCCTACACCATCAACTTGCCTCCGGCCGCGATACCCACCTTCAACGTTCCTGCGGGCACCTACACCACGGTCCAGACAGTAACCATCAGCGACACCACGCCGGGCGCGACCATTTATTACACCACCTACGGAAGCACGCCCACGACCAGCTCTACTGTGTATAAAGGGCCGATTAGCGTATCAGCGACGGAGACCATTACGGCAATTGCGGTGGCCACGGGGTATACCAACAGCGCGCCCGCTGCCGCCCAGTACACCATCAACTTTCCTCCGGCCGCGACTCCGGTATTGAGTGTTCCTCCAGGGACCTATACTTCGCAGCAGACTGTCACCATCAGCGATGCGACGGCCGGGGCAACCATCTTCTACAGCACCAGCGACTATCCACAGGCCCAATTTATTTATACCCACCCAATCGTGGTCGCGGCGTCGACAACTCTCAACGCGTACGCGACTGCGTCAAATTACACAAACAGCGCCACCGCCACGGCTCAGTACACGATTGTCCTCCCGCCCGCGGCGACTCCAACCTTTAGCGTGCCTGCAGGAACCTACACTTCGCCACAAACCGTGACCATGAGTGACGCGACCGCTGGGGCAAGCATCTATTACTCCATAAATGAAAGCCCGTACCTTGCTACGTATACCGGCCCGATTCAGGTTTCCACTTCTGAAACCATTTCCGCCTTCGCGGCCGCCCCGGGTTATTCCTACAGCGCGCTGGCCACCGCGGCCTACACGATTCAGCCTGCTGGGGCGGCTACACCGGCCGCTACGCCGGCCTTCAGTATTGCTGGCGGGACATACACTTCGCCGCAGACCTTAACCGTGACCGACGCCACTGCCGGCGCCATGATCTACTACACCACCGACGGATCTACGCCCAGCGCAACTTCGACTCTGTATGCGGGGCCGATTTCGGTGGCGGCTTCGGAGACGATCTCGGCCATCGCGGTAGCCGCGGGCTATGCCAATAGTGCCATTGCCAGTGCGCAGTACACGGTGACCGCGGCCGCTTCCGGTTTCACGATTGCGCCGTCGGCCACGTCCCTCACGGTGGCTCCCGGGCAAAGCGCTTCGGTAACTATCTCGGTGACACCTCTCAACGGATTCAATGCTGCGGTGTCCTTCAGTTGTTCGGGATTGCCAACGGGCGCATCCTGCAGCTTTTCTCCAGCAACCGTCACCCCTTCAGGCGAACCCGTTTCGACCACCGTCACCATTACCGCACCCTCCGCGACTGCGGCTCTTCCCACTGGCCCGGCGCCGCTGTTGCCGCCGTCGGTCCTGGTGCTCTCGGTGGGCGGACTTTGGTGGAAGAAGCGCCGGCGTTGGCTATCCCTGTGCATGCTGGTTGTGTTTGCGGCTGGTCTGTCTTTGCTCAACGGTTGCGGCGGTGGTTCTTCCTCCGGTGCGCCTGCAAATACGACTCCACCGGCTACCTCCGCGGTCACCGTGACAGCGACCGCCGGATCGGCGAAGTACACCACGACTCTTTCGCTGACCATCAGTGGACAGTAGGCAACAGGAGATAGCGTCAGCTCGCGGGGTGGTTGTCGTTGCCCCTACTCATCCCGCAGCAGGATCATCGGATCGACGGCCAGCGCGCGCTGTGCAGGAATCCACGAGGCGATCAGCCCCAACCCCAGCATGACAGATCGTCTGTTTGAAACTTCTGTCCTGAAATTTCGGACGGGTAAGGGGACGCGCCTCGTCTCTCTACCCCGGCCCCTGCTGACTACCCAAAAGCTTCTCTTTAACAAGCAAATCCAAAACTCTCTCTCGAATCTCATCCCGCGTCTTCCGAACAGAGTCCAGACTTTGCCCCTTTGGGTCCGGCAATGGCCAATCGTCGCGGCGAAGACCAGGTACGTATGGGCAATCATCACCACATCCCATGGTGACGAGCAACGCTGCCTCGCTAGCCACCTCTGAAGTAAGCTTCTGGGGCTTCGCATCTCGCAGATCGACGCCAACTTCGAGCATGGCTTCCACCACCACCGGATGAACGCGCTCGGCCGGTTGCGTACCGGCGGAAATTGCCAGAGCCTTTGCCGGATCGGCATATTGATTGAAGAACGCAGCCGACATCTGGGAACGGCCCGCGTTGTGTACGCACGCAAAAATTACTGTTTGCACATCTCCTCCACTTTCTCCAATCGCAGGTCTGCCGCCCAACGGTGCGCAGCCATTTGAACCGGGTCCCACGGGCTGCTCAGGGGCGGTGTGTAACTGAGATCAAGGTCGCCCAGTTCCTCGACCGTCATGCCGTGATAGATCGCTGCCGCGAAGATGTCCACCCGTTTCGATATCTCTGCTCCCCAGGGTCCCAGCACCTGAGCACCCAACAGACGTTGCGTCTGACGGTCCCCGGTCACACGAATCCGCATCTCTTTTGCTCCGGGATAGTAGGCTTTGTGATCAAAGCTGGTGTTCTCAACCGTGCAAGCGGAGTAACCTTCTACAGGCATCAGAAATTATGAATTTCGTGCACGCCATTCCACTTTTGCAAAACTTGCCTCACCGCTTCCCAATATCATCGATTTCCCGTTGCAGGGAAAAAGTGTCCAGGCTGTGCAAAGGCAGTGCGATGAAGAGACTGATGCGCCTGTCGAGTGAGGTGAATGCATCGCGAAAAGCCCGTTCTATCTGCTCGGGCGTTCCTTCCACGGCAGCGGGGTCCGGTATGCCCCAGTGAGCCGTCATCGGCTGGCCGGGCCAGAACGGGCATACCTCCCTAGCGGCGTTGTCGCAGACGGTGAAGACGAAGCTCAAAGGGGGAGCATCGGGCCGGGAAAATTCGTCCCACGATTTACTACGCAAACCTTGCGTTGGCAAATGAGCCGAATCCAGTTGTTTGATTGCTTCCGGCCGCACGATGCCGCTGGGGTGGCTCCCCGCGCTGTATGCGGTGAAAGTGCGCCCACCTTTGCGGTTCATAATGGCCTCTGCCATGATCGATCGCGCCGAATTACCGGTGCATAGAAAAAGCACGTTGTAGTGCGATTGCATATGAGCCACCCCTCCGGGCTGCCTGGTGCGGGTTCGCTCTGGTGTAAACCCTCTCGAAAGCCGGAAGATTTACGAACAACAGGCTGGCCCGCAGCAAGCCTTAGCTGTCGCCGCTGCCGGTTTTACCGCATAGACCTTCACACTTGCTGCTGCGGCATTCACGTCGTAGTCAGAAAGCAGCTTTGCGAGGTCTTCATGCAGCGTCGCCGGCCTCTCCGTCGAGCAGCAAGAGTCAGCAACTACTGTCGAGCCGTTTGAGCTCTCCATGCCCGGCGAGCAACAGCCTGCCTGGTTTTCCACCTTGGCATAGGCGTTCAGGTCGGCACCGCTGTCCACTACCTGCACGTGTTCGAAACCAGCTCCCGACAAGCCTTCACGATAGGCATCCACATGGATCGCACCCGCGATACAACCGACGTAGGCCGCCAGACTTTGCGCTACGGCAGGAGGCAGGTCGCCCTTGAGCGCAATGTCGCTTGCCGCGAGCCGTCCACCAGGCTTCAGGATTCGCGCAATCTCTCGAAAGACCGCCGGCTTGTCCGGAGCAAGATTGATCACACAATTGCTGATCACACAATCGACCGACGCGTCCGGGAGAGGGATCTTATCAATCTCAGCCAGGTGGAACTGCACGTTCTTATAACCACCTGCCAATGCATTGGCCCGGGCACGTTCGATCATCGCCGGCGTCATGTCGATACCAATTGCGCGGCCCGTCGGACCAACTAACTGCGACGCGAGGAATACATCCAATCCCCCGCCCGACCCGAGATCGACAATCACCTCCCCGGGTCGAATGGAAGCGATCGCTGTAGGATTACCACAGGAAAGCCCCATATTTGCATCCGCGGGAATCGACGAGAGCTCTTCCGCACTGTATCCAAACGCCTCGGCTACAGCTTTGACACCTGCGTCTCTGGTTGAGAGCGTACTGTTGGCAACGGCTGCGTACTTGGATTGCACCGATTCAAGCAACTGGTCTTTCATTGAGCTCCTCCCGGGATACATATCCGCTAAAGCAACTATATTAACCCTAGACACATTCGTCAATACGTATATAATTATTCCTATGAGGGGGAAGGACAGGAATTTCAATATCGAGCGCTTCTTCCAGGCCCTGGGGGACAACACCCGGTTACGTCTCCTCAACCTCATGGGCGATCAGGAAATCTGCGTCTGCTACTTCGTCGAGATTTTGGATCAACCGCAGCCTAAAATATCCCGGCACCTTGCGTACTTGAGAAGCGCCGGAATAGTGGCCGCGCGCCGGGAAGGAAAATGGATTCATTACCGCATCGTGATGCCACCCAATATAGGAGCAGCTCAAGTACTTCAGCAGACGCTGTCCTGGCTGAAGGAAGAGCGGGCAATGCAGGCCGATCGGTCCCGCCTTTCCAAGGCTTGCTGTAGTCCCGGAAAGTTTGAGGCCCTGCAGGGCGCCCCGCTTCCCGCCCAAATTGACCTAGCCGCGCCCACGTCAGCGAGGTAAGTATGTCCAGTGTTTCCTATACTCAGGGCCAGGTGTGCGCCCCGTTGCCGCGCAAGAAGCTTTCTTTCCTCGATCGCTTCCTCACCCTCTGGATCTTTCTTGCCATGGCGGCCGGCGTCGCGTTGGGCCACTTCATCCCCGCATCCGCATCGTTCGTAAACCGCTTCCAGGTGGGCACTACCAATATCCCCATCGCGATCGGGCTCATCATCATGATGTATCCACCGCTCGCCAAGGTGCGCTACGACAAGCTGGGTGAGGTCTTCCGGAATCGAAAAGTTCTCGGCCTTTCCCTGGCACAAAATTGGTTGATTGGTCCTGTACTTATGTTTCTCCTTGCCCTTCTCTTCCTGCGTGGCGAGCCAGCCTACATGCGCGGTCTTATTCTTATCGGCATCGCTCGCTGCATTGCGATGGTGCTGGTATGGAATGAACTTGCAGGGGGGGACACCGATTATGTCGCCGGGCTGGTCGCGCTCAACAGCATTTTCCAGGTAGTTTTCTACAGTCTCTACGCCTGGCTATTCATCACCATTCTCCCTACTTTGTTCGGCTTGAAAGGGGCGGTTGTTAATGTGGGCATCGGCCAAATCGCCCAGAGCGTGTTCATCTATCTGGGTATCCCTTTTCTCGCTGGCATGTTGACCCGCTTTGCCCTGGTCCGTGCGAAAGGGGAAGAGTGGTACCGCAGCCAATTCATCCCACGCATCAGCCCGTTCACGCTGCTCGCGCTACTCTTCACCATCCTGGTGATGTTCAGTCTTAAGGGCGACCTGATCGTGAAGCTCCCGCTCGATGTTCTACGCATCGCGGTGCCGCTATTGATCTATTTCGTGGCCATGTTCCTGGTCAGCTTTTGGATGGGCCGTAAGCTGGGGGCAGACTACGCGCAAACCGCGACGCTCTCCTTCACCGCTGCAGGCAATAATTTTGAGCTGGCCATCGCCGTAGCCGTCGCCGTTTTCGGATTAAACTCCGGTGAGGCGTTTGTAGGAGTCATCGGGCCGCTCATCGAAGTTCCAGCGCTCATCGGTCTGGTCAACGTGGCGTTCTGGTTTCGCAAACGGTATTTTTTGCCGGAAGCCAGTCTCACTGACATCAAGGCCTAGAGGTAGTGCCCACCAGTGCAAGGCCCCCCGGCTCTCAGGCGCCGGGGCGTTGCGGCTTGTCCTTACCGATGGCGGAGTAGGGTTTCCACTCGCTGATAGTGCAGGAGCCAGTGGCAATCGCTTCCTTTAACCGCCTGGTGTCCTGATCGAGTTTCCGATGATGGAAAGCCTCCAGCGGACCCTACCTTTGCCATCACGCAGGTCAGATCAAGGACTTCCTTAGCTACGCAATCACCGCAGGGCAGGACTCAGCGGAGGAGCTCTCTTATACGAAATTGCCGCTAGAGCTGCAACGGAAGAGCCAAACGTTGCTCCTGCAACTAACCGAAAACGGCCAACCGCTAGTGACGAGATAGGGCGACGGCTGGCGACTCGACCAGAATCCGGAGCTCCACCGATCCATTGCCAAGGATCTGACCGAAGATTTCCTAGGGAACAAACTTTGCCCGTCGAGCGTAAACACACTTGAAAGCTCGGTCGAGAGTCAACCGAGGTGATCAAATCACGCTGCGAAAGCGAGTTGGCACATGGGTACGGCAGTCCTTGATCTTGCATGGGGCTTCATCGCCTTTGCGGTAGTCCTCGCGGTTTCGTTCATCACGCGTGAGCACCAAGACATTCGATCCTTCCTGTTGGCGACCTGTGTCGCTTTCTTCGCAGCGGCACTCCTACGCGCCAACCCCCGGCGTGGACGGCTGTGGCTCACGGTCCTTCTGGTCGCCCTGGGAGGAATTGCGCCAGTCGTCACCATGAACCGGTTGGGGATTGCCTTCACGGCGCAGCCCTTCATCGTTTCATTCCTGCTGATGAGCGTCTCTGCCTCGATCTTGGGCATGGGAATCCGGTGGCTCAATGCGCGAGCGGGAACCCGGTATGCCGCAGCACTTGGATGCCTGTCTACAATTGCAATACTTGCCGCTGTCTTTGTGGTGATTCCGCGTTGGATAGAGAATGGCGCCTATCGTAGCGTCAATCAAGAAATAAGCCCGTTTTCCATCGAGACTCTCACCGGCAGGAAGTTATCTTCTGAAGACTGGAAGGGTCGTGTTATCGTGCTATCCTTCTGGGCGACCTGGTGTACACCATGCCAGACCGAACTTCCCGAGATCGCAGCACTTCAAGCCAAATACCGTGACAATCCAAACGTCCTGATCTTCGCCCTCAATTCGGGGAATCACGGGGAAACGCCCGCCAAAGCGCAAGCCTACCTTACCAAGAGAAATCTGATGCTCAACCCAGCCATCGATTCCTTCGGCGTTGCCCCCGATGAAGATTCCTGGGGACCAGCCGCAAAGAGCCTCAACGTAACCAGCCTTCCGGCTCTGTACATCCTGGATCGCTCCGGCAGACTGAGGGTGATCCATCTCGACTATGACTCGTCCGAGCATCTCACTGAGTCGCTCTCACACCGAATCGACGAGCTTCTATGAGTTGTAACGGCGGTCTTGCCCTGCGGAGGGTAAAAGAGGGACGGCCATCGGCTGCTAGCTCCGCTAACCGGGGCCGAGGCCATTTCCTGCAACAGAATTGTCATCCCGACCGGAGCGAACCGGATTTCCTACTATGCGGCCGTCACCAACGTCCACGTGTGCGGCTTTCCGTTAAAGAAAGCCGCATGAAGCTCGCCAACGCCTCAAAGCTGGACAGGAAATCCGGGGTAGCGTAGTGGAGAGCCTGCCCTGAGCGAAGTCGAACGGGGACCTGCGGTTTTGCTGGTTCTCACGCAGACTCTTTAGGCCCTGAGGTGCGCTTTGGTGGGTATGGGTGTTACAGGCTGCGGAAAAACGCACGCATCTTCGAGAATTACGTTAACCCTCCTGCAAGCCTAATCGGACTATCATGGTCCATACGTTTCTCATGACCCACGATAATCCGCAGTCGCAGAATACGGTGCTGGTGGTTGGGTGTTCAGACTCGCCCGTGACGGGTGTGGTGTCGACAGTCCTGCCCTCGTGGAAGCTGCAGCGCGCGCGGGATAACGATGAAGCGCTCGCGCTGGTGGAGAAGTCCGCTTTCGACCTTGTTATCGCCGACCAGGCCAGGTCAGGCCGGGAAGATATTGAACTGCTTCGAAAGGTACGGCTGGTCAGGCCACATACTCGTTTGATCATTGTTGCGGACAGAAGTACGCCTGCGGACGTGATTGCCGCGATCCGCGCGGGAGCTTTCAGCTATTTTACGAGACCGCTTTCGACACAGGCCATGGAGGAGGTGCTGCAACTGGCGATGGAGAGTCCTGCCTGGGAGGAGGCGATTGAAATGCTGTCCGGGACGGATGCGTGGATACGTCTTTCGGTGCGCTGCGACGTATCCGCGGCCAATCGCCTGCAGCAGTTCGTTCGCGCCTTTCTGAATTTGCCCGAAGTTGATGAGGATAAGGTGGCGATAGCGAGCAGAGAAATGCTGCTTAATGCAATGGAGCATGGCGGGAAGTTTGATCCGCAACGGCGTATCGAGATTGCCTATCTCCGCGCGCGTCACGTGGTGCTCATCCGCATTAAAGATCCGGGCGAAGGATTCTCTTTAGAGAAAAATCTCGATACAGCTGCGAACAATCCGCAGGATGATCCTCTGCGTCATCAGAAGCACCGCGAGGCGCAAGGAATTCGCCCGGGCGGATATGGGATTTTGCTGGCCAAGAATCTGGTCGATGAGTTGTTTTATGGAGAAAAAGGGAATGACGTCCTGCTCATCAAATACCTCAATGGATGAGGGTAAGGACCGGATAAGGCGACGGACGGAAGTACCCCCAACGAAATCGGACGTTGGTGGGATTCTTAGATAGTCGTAAGATAGCCTCCCGATGCGCGCATTTGCTTCATCTCGTCCCCGAAACTTCGTCCCCGAAACTTCCGGTTTGTCACCCAACCTTTTTATTGGACACTTGGCCCCTTTGGCGGGGCGGTTGCGCCTTAGTAAGTGAAGGCGGTTGGTAAGACGCCTTCCAAAAGGAGAACCGCCATGCGCATCGAAAAGAAATCTCTCTTCAGCAAGCAGACCGCACCCACAAGCAACTCCATCCACTCCCGCCGGGTAGACCTCAGCAAGCCTGCTCCAGCTCGCTTACTGACGGCGTCCCGAGGGACGCACATAGCAACCGGCCAACTTGTGGTTCGTTAGGCGAGATGTCTGGCATGTCACGTTCTGACGGCCGCTCAACGGGGGTAGTCGGCGACAATGGGGAATCCGCCCGGTGCCAGGGTCGATCGCTGTTCACGATTCATGAACTGTGAATTTTCCTGAACAGGATCCAGTTTGATTTCATACGTCCATTTCGGTCCTTCGGGAAGCTTCGAGACCGGAAGGCAATCCATCGTCTCGATGAAGCCCGCAGCTTGCTTGGGCAAAGCCAGTTGGTTTGGCATGGGAGCCCAGTCTGAATTTACTCATCAGACGGGACTGGTACTTTGAGAAAGGGCTTTTCCAAAAGTACCTGAGAAAGGGTTTTTCCAAAAGTACCAGTCCCGTCTGACGAGTAAATTGCGTCATGCCACTATCGGCGGCCCAACATATTGCATCTCGTACCTCGCAAACACTTCCGCGTCCATCTTCGGCCCGTTCGGCACCGCCACGTAGCGGAAGAACTCCTCCATCTTCCCCGCGGGAGTAAACGCAATCAACATGTGCGCCGGTTTCTCGCCGACCCCAGAAAAAGCATGCGGAATTCCGCGGGGCCCCAGGACCGATTCCCCCGCGCGCAATGTCTTCCGGCTGTCGCCAACCTCAAACAGCACCTCGCCCTCCATCACGTAGAACCACTCTTCCTGATGGAGATGAAAGTGCCGTGGAGGACCACCCTTCATCAGGTTCTTGTGTTCAATGATGAATAAGCCGCCATTGGTCTCGCGTGGCACCGCCTTAAATAGGATCGTGCTGTATCCCAGCGAGTGCGTCTCTCCAAACCGGTCTTGTCCCGCTTCCACTGGATGGATCCCGCCAGTTGGCGGAAGCGCAGCACTCTGACCGAGGGCGAGAGCCTCGAACCCTGCCGCTGGAAAACCTGCTGCTGGAAGCACGAATGCTGCGCTCTTGAGCAAATCACGACGCTTCACTGGCAATCTCCTTTGCTTCAAAGGGGCATGAACCAATCGCGCGGCGAGATTCCATTCCTACAGCCCGGAGATCTGCATAGCGGGGAAAGCGCTTAAGTATAGAATGGTTTGGTTTCCAACCCTAGGAAAATCGCGGTGCCGTGCGGCTTTTCCGGGGGATAAAGGGGACGGACTTGTCCCGAAACTCCTTGGCCCGAAACTCCTAAACTCCTCGTTACTGACCGGCGTAGTCGAAGGAGCTGTGAGTCGCGGCTTATCGAGTTGTCCCTAGTCCTTTAAGTTTGGAAAATATTGGAAGACATTGTGCAGCCCGTGGTCAAAGCCGATTCTTAATTTCAATCCGCAGCTCCGGTGGGTCAGCAGCATGTTCCGCTGCGTCCTTTGGCAATGCGACAAGCTCAATCGAATGCATCGGTTCGGGACCCATCCAATGAATGTCCCATGCTCCCCGATGTGTAGGAGCTTCAACTGAAGGGATGTCCCGAACCGGCTGGCCCGGTCGCAGGTAGTGAATATGAGCAGAGCTTCCGCCTGTGTCCCAGTTGACGACCAGCGAGGGCCATCGATGATGATGCATCGGAACTACTTTGCCGCTCTTCGGTAAGTCAACCTCAAGGACGCGAACAAATGCGTTCTCAAACAATAACTTGTGTGAATCCGGAGCGGCCTGTAGCGCGTCAAAGCCGGAGGGAAAGTCAGTGGGATTTTGTGAGTGGAGGGGAAAAAGAACGCACGCGAGGCCGACAGAAACTATCAAGGGTGCAATGTAGAAGACTGAACGCTTCAAGCGACTCATGCAAAATATGGTATCTCAGGCAAAAGAGACTGCCTCGGATATTTAGCCCCTAAAGTTAGCTCGAGCAGGAGAAACCAGGAAGAAACCAGGACAGACGGAAAGTGACCCTAATGGAAACACGCTAACTCAGCCCGGGTAACAGGCCACGATTTCGTTAGGGTCATTTCCGTCTGTCCTGGATTCATCCAGTTGATGTCGAAAGCTGGATGCTTCAGGCGCAGGTCTGGCGAAATGATGATTCTGCTCACTGGCGCACTTCGAGCACTTGTCGGTTCCAAACTGGTAATATCTTGGCATGAATTACGCTGTCGTCAACGCCTTACACTGTCCCGTTTGCCGGAGAGGTCTGAAGGGTGAAACCTCGCGCCTAGTGTGCGAGCAGGGTCACTCGTTCGACATCTCACGGCAAGGCTACGTGAACCTCGTCCAGGGCAGGCCGCACTTCCGGATTCGGTGATAGCGCGGAGATGGTCTCCGCCCGTCAGACGTTTCTGATGGCGGGTCATTACGTGCCGATGGCTCAAGCATTAAAAGCCGTCACTGTTCGTCATGCGCTTAATCCAAGCTTCGTTTTCGAGGCCGGAGCAGGAACGGGCTATTACATCGCTTGCGTGCTGGACGCGCTCCCTCTTGCCTGTGGGCTTGCTCTCGATCTTTCAACGAACGCTGCGCGGCGAGCGGCACGAGCGCATCCCCGACTCAGCGCAATCGTAGCCGACGCGATGGCTGGATTGCCGCTGAAAGACGAAAGTGCAGACATTGCGCTGAGCATCTTTTCTCCACGCCCTGCGCGTGAACTAGCCCGTACCTTGCGACCAGATGGCAAGCTCATCGTCGCCGTGCCGACCCAGGCTCATCTTGAGGAGGTACGCAAGAGCCTCCGCCTTTTGAACGTTGACCCTGAAAAGGAAGTTCGACTCGCAGCGTCATTATCGCCGTGGTTTCAACAAGTGGAAGTGGAATCGGCGAGATGGGGCATGATGCTCGAGCGTTCAGTGGTCGCTGCCTTGGCGAGCATGGGGCCCTCCGCCCGTCACATTTCTCCGGCGGAGCTTCAGGAACTAGTTGCCCGCCTGCCGACCCTGTCGCAAGTCACGGGTTCAGTGGATCTGCGCGTCTACGTCCGTTCTAGGACTGGAGCTGCAAACTAGGGTCGCAGAATGGACATGCCCGCCGGTTGCGAGAAAACGCGAGACAAAGGGGACGAGCACAAGGACCGAGGAGGGACATACGAAAAGTTCACCGCAAACGGGACCGAGGAGGGACAGACGAAAAGTTCACCGCAAACGGGTCTTCTTTCGCCCATAAGGTTACTTTTCGCCGATCCCCGAAACCTAGACCTGCAATGTTAAGGAATAGATTCAGTTAACGTGGCGAACGTCCCCTGGTTTCCCGTCTGTTTGAATCTCGGGGGTACTTCCGTCACCTTATCCGGAGTGAACACGAAGGGCCTCTTTCGCTACGCTCCAGAGCCCCTTCTATCCCGACTTCCTGACAATTTCACTGCTAATGCTATTCTGATGGCTTGGTTTCACTCCGGCCTTGACACAGCTCCGGTCACCGGGGTCACGCAGATACGAAGCCTTGCAGGACGTCCCTTTGCTTCACCAATTCATTTAGGGTGTAACGCCAATGTAGCCCACATCGCGGATGTGCTGAATGAGCCCCACCCCACCCTTGTTCGAAGTGGTGTTGCTATTCGCCGCCGCGAATCCGTCAACCGCGATGCTCGTATAGAGCACCTGAGTCTGTTGAACGCTGGTGGTGAAAACCAGGTTCCTGCCATTACAGGACACGCTGAGTTCTGTTGGATAGCTAAACCCGCCTGAGTCGGTGTGCCAGTTGCTTTCCGTCGGCGCTGGATCAGTACACTGACTCACCGTACCGTCGGCGAATGTAGTGGTCATGATACCGTGCCACCCGCCTTTTAGCAGCGGAAAGGTGTAGAGCGTATCCGTCGATCCATCCGGGTTGTACGTTGACGCGTAGTCGTAACCGACGTGAATTGCGCTGGGAAGTCCAAGCGGTCCGGAACCGATCTGGAAATTGCCGTACTGGGTCTCCTGCTCCACGCCCCAGTTAGTTACAGTGGTCTGGTAATAATCGCCTTCGGTGACGGTGTCGTCGGAGTTGATCAACGGAAATAAGATCTCTCCGTTGGCCGTTCCGGTTCCAAGCGACTGCGTCCAGTAGGAGGTCTGGCCATCCCAATTGGCAGGCAAGGTCGCTCCGCCTACGGGACCGGAGAGCTTCAGATTTGCTGTCAGAACGTTCGGGACGTTCACCGCCATTTGATATTGCCGCGTAGAAGGATTCCAGTTGACCGAAGCCAATGGGAAATCAATTCCGGCCGGATTCTGGTTGATGGCATAGCCTGGCTCAATCGGGATAGTGCCGCCGAACCATTGTCCCTGGGGGTTGATCCCCATGTACAGCAGCATGGGCCCGGGGAAACCGAGCGAGGGCGTCGTGTTGAAACTAAGGTAGAGATGCTCCGAGCCAGTCGGGTTATGGATGGCCCACCACACTTGATTGTCCGACTGGTCTACCCCGGCAATGATGTCCTGGTAGGTTCCGTACCCTAATGGAGTTTGCGCCGACGTCACTTGCTTTGCCACGGGAGGATATTCACTTTGAGCGATAGCCGAATGAGCGCCCAGAGCGAGTATTGTGCCGAGCGCAATGAATAGATATTTTCTTGCATTTGCAAACATGAGTTCATTCCTTTCGTCCTAGTTGAAATTTGCCCCAAGCCAAGACCTCCATGAGTGAGTGCCTGCTGATGCGAGTCACCACGGTAGGTATGGAGCCCTGACTTTCCATTCGGAAAGTCAGGCTTTATAGTACACTTTCCGAATGGACAGTCAAATATGGAAAGTTGTCGGGATTTGCTATGCCGAGCAAAAGTGTGACTGCGAAAGATAAATCAACAAGCCAGCACGATGGACGTTCGCGCATCCTCGTGGCTGCTCTGGAGATATTTTCCTCATTTGGTTTTGAGGGAGCGAGCCTTCGTCAGATTGCGACGCATGCCGGCGTGCAGCACCAGCTCGTCGTCTATCACTTCAAGAACAAAGAGAATTTGTGGAGTGCGGTGCTCTCTCTTCTCATAGAGGGGGATGCCCAAGCGCAAACAGTCCCCTACTGGACAGAGAAGGTTCAGCGAGAAGGACCAGCGGAGACTCTACGAAATGCCGTACATGCTCTGATCTTGTTCAACGCGAATAAACCCGAATTCCACCGATTGCTGTCCTTTGAAGCTCAAACGGACAGCAAACGGTTGCGTTGGCTTTTAAAGAACTACGTACGTCCTTACTACGAGTTTTTTACAAACACCCTCCGTATGGCCCAACAAGCAGGTGTCGCGCGCGCAGGTGATCCAGGGCCATTATTCTATGCAACACTTGGCCTGGTGACGAAGAGCCTGGTCTCTGCCAAGGAATACAAGATCATGACCGGTTTAGACCCCTTTGCACCAGAGCAGATCGAGAAGCTGAATGGCCTAGCCTGCGACTTTCTTGGTTTACCTGCAAAACAAAGAACGTAGTCAGAAATAGGTTCCGCTGCGAACTTTCGTGTGGTCGCACAGGCTATTTAATCCAATATGCAAGACAATCAGGTTTCCAACGCATGTCTGAGAGTTTGGGGACAGGATGGACCCCATACCGTGAGCGCTATTTGAACCGCATCTTTTCATCTGTCATTTGAGGTGTCAGTCTGAAGGGATGAGAGCGCGTGGAGCAGAAGCAGAGGCGAAATGGCGAGGGCTGATCTCTGAGCAAGACCAGAGCGGCAAGACAGTGGCGGAGTTTTGTCGTGAGCGCGGGATAGCGGCTTCGAAGCTATATTCCTGGAAGAGGCGGTGCGCGGGGGAGAAGGCTGCCTCAGGGTTTGTGCGGCTGAGGGCAACGCCAGCGGTGAAGACCGAGCCGGTCGCGCCAGCACGCAGCGGGATTGAGGTGCGGCTCGTAGGCGGACGCAGTCTTGTGGTCGAGTCTGGGTTTGACGCGAGCCACCTGCGCGCATTGTTAGCGGTGCTGGAGAGCCGGCCATGATGGGTTTGCCGAGTCTGCGCACGCTGGATGGATTGCAGACGACCCGCATCTGGCTGGCGGTGGAAGCGACGGATATGCGCTGCGGGTTTGATCGGTTGGCCGAGCGAGTCAGTGCGGTGATCAGCCAGGACCCATTGAGCGGCCATCTGTTTGTGTTTGCCTCGCGGCGCCACGAGCGGCTGAAGATTCTAACCTGGGACCGTGACGGATACGTGTTGTGGTACAAGCGGCTGGAGGCCGGTGTTTTCAAGCTCCCGCGAGTCGAACAGGGAGCGCGTTCGGTGGAGCTTCGTGCCAGCGAGTTGGCCATGATGCTGGATGGAATCGACATGACGAAGCTCAAGCGGACGCCGCGCTACCGGCGAACCAACGCGAGCAACAAGGAGAAGGTAGCAAGTTAGTTTATCTCGGACGAAGTGTGGCATAACTTAGGAGTGCCTACCGTTGTGTCCCACTTACCTGACGACAAAGAAGCGCTTAAGGCCATGGTTTCCACGCTGCTGGGCCAGCGCGACGATCTTTACCTGGAAGTTCTGAGACTGCAGGTAGAGCTGGACCGCTATAAGAAGGCCCGCTACGGCCCTCGCGCCGACCAGCTGCGTTCGGCTGACGAGCTGGCACAGTTGCTGCTGGCATTCGCCGAGCAACTGGAGAGCAAGCCAGTCAACCCCAGCGATGTTCCAGCCGAAGCCTCACCAGAAAAAGAACTGCGCTGGGTGAAGCAGCGCAAAGGGCGCCGGCATCTTGCCAACTTCGACCATCTCCCTGTCACCACGCATGTATACGAGTTGAGCGCCGAACAGCGGGCTTGCTCCTGCTGTGGTACGGAGCGGAAGGAAATCGGCGCAGAGGAGAGTTGGCAGGTAGAGTATCATCCCGGCCACTTCGAGCGCCTTCATCATGTACGCAAGAAATATGCCTGCTCAACTTGCGAAAAGGGCGGCGACGGCCCACAGATAGTGACCGCGGCCAAGCCTGAAGCTGCCATCGATAAAGGCATGGCGGGGCCGGGACTGCTGGCCTTCATCGTGACCTGCAAGTTCGCCGATTACCTGCCCCTCTATAGGCTGGAAGATATTTTCACCCGGCAAGGCTTCGAGATCTCGCGCGCCACGCAATCGGTCTGGTGCGGGGATGTGGCCGACCTGGTCGAGCCGCTATACGAGTTGATGGCCGAGCGCGTGCGCGGCTCTCACGTTGTCTCCACCGATGACACCATCATGCCCATGCAGAGCATCGGCAAGACCGCCAATGCCAGAATGTGGGTTTACCTCGGTGACGACGCTCATCCCTACAACCTGTTCGACTTCACCCTTAACCGAGGCCGTGACGGACCAAAGTATTTTCTCAAGGACTACCGCCAGGTGGTTCTCGCCGACGCTTACGGAGGATACAACGGTGTAGTGGCCGGCAATGAGATCACCCGCGCCGGCTGTTGGGCCCATCTGCGCCGCAAGGTGATTGAAGCGGAAAAGGCTGCGCCGGAGATCGCGCGCCAGGCAATTGAGCGGGTCAGCGCGCTGTACGGCGTCGAAAAACACGGTGCAGGTCTATCCGCTGTCGAGCGGCTGAAGCTGCGCCAGGAGAAGTCGGCGCCGATGTTGCTCGAGCTGCGCGAGAAGATGCTGGTCTGGAAAGAACAGTTATTGCCCAAGCATCCGATGGCGGAGGCGATCGGCTATGCGCTCAGCCAGTGGCAAGAACTGAACGTGTTCTGCTCCGACGGCGCAGTGGCCATCGACAACAACGCAAGCGAACGGGAGATGAAGCGCGTCGTGCTAAATCGCAAAAACTCGCTGTTCGTCGGCAACCCACGCGGAGGAAGAACGGCGGCCATTCTAGCCAGCCTGACCAGCACCTGCCGCCGTCATGAGATCGACCCGCAACTCTATTTCACTCAGCTACTGTTCAATCTTCCCACTACGCAACCAAGCGAGCTCTCTGCCTGGCTGCCCGACCAGTGGAAACTCAATCAATCGGCTTCGACAACACCCGCGTAATCCACAGCCCTGCGGTTTAAATAGCGCTCACCCCATACCCGCACCACTACAGCTACAGAAGAAGGCTGGTGACGGGACCTTTCCGCGTTCATGCGCGGCTGATAAGGTAAACGTCACGGGTTTTCTCTGGGTTGAGCGAGCGCCTGGTGCTTATGGTCGTACGAGGGCTCAACTAGAATTGCTTTTTCTTCTAGCGTGGCGGTTTATTGGATCACTTCGAAGGATGTATGCAGTGACGCCGACGAGTCTGGACCCACCCAGACGTCAAAGGTGGAAGGATCGATCACCCAACTGCGCGTCGCCGCACTCCAGTAGGTCCGTTCGTCCTTGCTGAGTGCGAACCGCAACGTTTTTCGCTCGCCCGGTTTAAGCTCGATTCGTTGGAAGCCTTTGAGCTCGCGGACCGGACGAGATGCACTGCCGTATTGCTGATGAAGGTAGAGCTGAGCGACCTCATCAGCACTGACGGACCCTGTGTTCTCAACAACCACTGTTACCTCAAGACTCTCTTCTGACTTGATCTTTGCTTTACTGAGACGCAGCTCAGAGAAGGCGAATTGAGAGTAGCTGAGGCCAAAGCCAAAGGGGTAAAGCGGAGTACTCTCCACGTCCCAATAACGTTTGCCCTGATCTTGCGGCGCCTGGGTGGTGTTGTGGCCGTAGTTGATGGGGATTTGACCCACATCTCGTGGCCATGAGAACGGTAGCTTGCCGCCGGGAACAACGTCGCCAAACAAAAGTCGCGCAACCGCGCTGCCACCCTGAGTTCCGGGGTACCACGCCTCGAGGATTGCCGGGAGATGTTCGGACGCCCAAGCGATATTCAGCGGACGACCGTTGACTAGAACCAATACCACGGGCTTGCCGGTCGCTACCACCTTTTCCAACAACTCCTCTTCCCTTCCCGGCAGATCCAGCGATTGCCTGGAGGCAGCCTCACCGCTCATATCATGCAGCTCCCCCAACACAACAATGGTCAGGTCGGATGAGCCGGCAAGATCGACCGCCTTTTTCATCTCCTGGTCTGCTTGTGCGGCGGACCAGGCGGCCGGGTGCGTCGTGTGGTCTATCTTGTCGAAGAACGAGAAATACTTACGCGCGATTTGCACCCCCGGAGCGAAGGAAAGCTGCGCGCTGGTGCCCAGTTCTGATCTGAGTCCATCCAGCACCGTAACGGTTTCGGAAAGATCTTGCTGGAAAGCCCAGGGTCCAAGGGTGTCCAACTTCGAATCCGCCAACGGACCAACGACCGCAATCGTCTTGTACCCATTCTTCTTCAGCGGCAACAAGCCATTCTCGTTGCGTAGCAAGACGGCCGCGCGTTCCGCTGCAATCCGTTCCTGGGTCCGGTGCTCGGGAGCGCTCAATACACCGGCGATTCGGGCTTGATCGACGTAGGGATGCTCGAACAAGCCCAAGCGTACTTTGGCGGTAAGAATGCGCCGGTCGGCTGTCTCTATCTGCGGCAGAGTGATTTCGCCCGCCTTAAGCGCACCGGCCAGGCTTTGCCCATAGGCAGTTGCATCCTGCGCCATCTCCATATCTACGCCGGCATCCAGGGCGCGCACAGCAGCATCGTGAAGGTCTCGGGCATATCCGTGCTGCACCAGGCTTTTTACCGCGTCGGCATCACTTACTACGAATCCTTTGAATCCCCATTGCCGGCGCAGAACGTCGTCGAGCAGCCAGCGATTGCCGGTGGCCGGTACATCGTTGAGATCCATGTAGGCGCTCATTGCGGAGCCAACCCCGGCCTTCACGGCCGCGTGAAATGGTGGCAGATAGACATTTTGCAACTGCGCGTCTGATATATAAGAGGCGTCGTAGTCGCGGCCGCCCTCAGCGGCTCCGTAGCCGGCAAAGTGTTTCATGCAGGCCAGCACATGATCGGGGGCACCGATATATTCACCTTGAAATCCGCGGACCTGGGCGGCGGCCATGGCGGATCCGAGGTAGGGATCCTCTCCCGCACCCTCAACCATCCGGCCCCAGCGAGGGTCGCGTGCAATGTCCAACATCGGTGCAAACGCCCAGCTGATGCCGACGGACCGAGCTTCTTTGGCCGCAGTCGCCTGTCCCTCAGTCTCCAGCGATGGATCCCAGGAAGCAGCCATCGCGATGGGGACCGGAAAAATAGTACGAAAACCATGAATGACGTCGTAGCCAAAGATCAGCGGAATATGCAAACGAGATTTCTCGACGGCTACATGCTGCAGGCGGTTGATCATTGCTGGATCGGTGATGAACAAGAGGGACCCCACCTCGCCCCTGGCCACCGGCTTTTCGACTGGGTCCGAAGAATCGAAGACAAACAGCTGGCTTAGTTGTCCGATCTTTTCTTCCGTCGTCATCCTTTGCAAAAGGGAGTCCACGAAATGTTGAACGTCGGCGTCCGTCCGTTGAGCGGACTGGGCGACGTTTCTGCCGCTCGCAGCCATGAGCGAAATGGAGCAAAGCGCCAAGCGGAATAGGCGCCCGCCAGACACTGGTTTCCTGATCATCCGTCCTCCTCCCCCTGGTGTGCCAAGGCTCCGCCAGGTGGAAAAACCCGGTCGCGGGTGTCCAGAGCAACTTGTTCTCGACCAGGAAGGTTCCTGTACTGAATCCAGCGGGCATTAGAACACTGAAGAACTAGGAAGAACAATACTTGACCGAGGAGGGACAGACGAAAAGTTCACCGCAAACGGGTCTTCTTTCGCCCATAGGTTACTTTTCGCCGATCCCCGAAACCTGGACCTGCAATGTTAAGGAATAGATTCAGGTAACGTGGCGAACGTCCCCTGGTTTCCATGGGGTTCCGCATTAGCTTATTAGGCGAAAACGGCCCCCCCAATTGAGCTGCAGCCGTGTGTTTGCTCTATAGCGCTGCCAGCACTTCCTGGTACAGATGTTGCGCGCCCTCGATTCCGTTCCACGGGCCCGCTTCATACTCCAGCGCAAAGACGCCGTTGAAGCCGTTGTTCAGCATGATCCGCACATTGCGCTGCACGTCGATTTCCTCCCAGCGGTCCCAGTATTTGACGTGGCAGGTGGTGTGGGCGTAGGGGGCCAGGGCGTTCAGGCCGTGGTAGACGTGGTATTTGTGCTCCCAGTTGCCGAAGTCGGGGCTGGCTTCACAGAAGGGATGATTCACCTCTTCCACGATGATCCTGATATTGATCGGATCGGCCGTGATGCCCCAGTGATTCTCCATGGTCAGGCGCACACCGCGCATGGCTCCATAGTCGGCCATTTCCTTGAACGATTCGATGCAGGCTGTCAGGTACTGCTCCAGCAGATCGTTGGTGGCGTAACCGCCGGGACCCGTGATGGGAGCGGGCGCAATGCGTGGCCCGCCGCAGTTTACACGCATCGATTTTGCGCCCAGCATCTGCGCGCCGTCCAGCCACTTCTTCGCGACCTCAATGCCGGCCTTGCGCTTAGCGTTATCGAGATCGCTGATGTCCCGCGGGGCGTCGTTAGAGATGTGATGACACAGGGTGCCGGTGGCCACCAGCTTGTTGGCCATCTTATCCAGCCACTTCTTGCCGGAATGGGACGAAGGGTCAAACTCGACGATGGGGAAGGGCTTGCCCCAGAAGGTGTCGATGCCGCCTTTGACGTACTGGCTGGGGTCATCCTGGTCTCCAAAGAGGGCCGACATCAGGTCCATTTGATAGACGCCGGGGAAGTGTTCCTTGGTGAACTCAGGAAAGTCGAGCAGGGTGATCTCGCCGTACTTGGTCTTCATCTTGGCGACGGTGTCCTTATCGCCCATCTCGGTATTGGTTTTGAAGATCCAGCGGATCGGCCAGCAGTTCGAGGCCATGCGGAACATCTTCTCCTTTTCGGTCAGCGGGCGGCCTGCACCTGCTCGGTCGATCTGTTCGGGAGTCACCTGCTGCGCTGCGGCGGCCACCGGCGCAGACAAGAAAACCCCGGCAGCCAGGCTGCACCCGACCCCCTGAAGAAAGTTCCGCCGGTCAATACGGGCGGCGGGACGCGAATATAGCGACATGGATTTCTCTCCTTACGTATTGGTGCACGAATTATGTCTGGAGATTTGTGGTCGAGATTTGTGGTCATCCATGATAGGAAATGGTCAAGGGGAAACGGAGATTCCCGTTGACCATTACCTATCATGGATGACCACAAATCTCCAGGCAAGACTCGAGGCCAGAATGGAGTCGCTTCTCCTTTTCTGTAGGGCTCTCTCACCCCCTACAATGTGCCGGTTTATCCCGGCGCTCTCTGTCCCTTTAACGCTCCGCTCCTTTAACGCTCCGCTGACTTGAGCTAACCCGCCGCCAATCTAGCCGCCGTTTTCTCAGCCTGCTGTCGAGTTATCGGAGGCCGATTTCCCAGAGTCGTTTTACACTTTGGACAAGTGGCCTTCATTCCCAGACGGTCAAGGTTCATGTCCTGCAGGCGTATCGGCTTGTGTTCAATGTCTGCACATGCAGGACAAATCTCCTGGTCCCATCCCTCGATGAAGTTGTGTCCCGCTATATTCTCCACTTTGCCTTTGAACCGCAATTGGTCAGAGAGATCTAGAACCTTCGCAGCTAGGGTATCTTTATCTCTCTCAAGGTGTTGGACCTTCTCTATGTACTCGCTCAATTGTCTATAGAGGTCAACGTTCTTTGCTTTGTCAATCAAGTCGATAATAGCTAGCCCTTCATTTATAAGTTCACTCGGTTTCACTGGTGCCTCCTGGATTCACTCTACAGCGCCGAGAACCTGCATGAAGATCTTAAGCGCGTTGTTTCTGTGGATTCCCGGTCTGAAACCCGAACAGCCGCTCATCCGCCTTATACTCTCCCTGGACCACCCAAGGGATGCGGGACAGACGGGAAGTTTACTCCAATCCGTCATGTCCAAGTAGAGGAGCAGAGGTATCGTCCCCGGGTTCCCGCCTTCAATGACCAAGGGAAATTCCGATACCCATTCACTCCCTAGAGTGTTAACTCGCTGCAATAGGTATCGTGTCGACGCATTTCCTCCCGACGCATAAGCTCCACGCCTGTCGATTTCTTTAGACCACTCGCTGACCAGTCTCGATGTTCACGACGCCGACATTGGCTTTGTGATATCGCTCCCAACCGTCTCCATGGTCTAATCCGTGCAGAAGAACATGCTCATCGCGCATCACTGTACACCCAACAGCTAACGATAGGATTTGATCTACTTCTTCTTCCGACTTGGCCGATTTCAGGCGCTTAATCATGCTTTTCTTTGGATAAACATGCTCGTGCGCGAGCATGTTGTTGTCGCTGCATCGGAGCGCTCGATCACTTCGATGACGAGTGTTATATCTGCCGTCTGCTTCGGTGATTGTCCAGAGCATCGCATCGATTAGCTTTTCAAGATGCTTGGGCAAGACCTCTGGCGTGTTGATTTTGAGCAAGAATTTTATGAGCGCGACAGCGCTACTCTTACGGCTCTTTGCGTCCGGATGAGGTTTGAAGGTAATCACAGCATCGTCCATGACGGCAGTATCCATGCGTGGCCCTAGGTGATGCAAGCACCCTCACAAATGGGGGCGTTAGCCAGGCGGGTTTCGCGCTTTGAGCGGATACATCCCCGAGGTTTAGTGGTCAGACGGGCCTGGTACCTTGGGAAAACAGAGTTTCCTAAGGATTGAAGGTGAGTTCACCTTGCCTTCGATCCGCGCGCAAATCGAAACGCTTAAGGGGCGCGGTAGAAATACACATCCTGGCATCCATCAGAGCAGTGCCGCCCCGGGGTACTACAAGGGGACCGTTGTAGCGCACTCTACATAATGCTGTCCCCTTATCTCCCGGCGGCTTCGGACTTCGGTGCGTGCGTCGTGCAGGTTCCGCGAAACTGATCGCAACCGGGGAATGGGGCGTGTTCAAGCGTGTATCCGACCGCGTTCGAGCCGAGCGCGACGCACGATGGGAAAGAACGCTCACGATATGAAAAACCGGGCCTTACTCGATATAGGAATCGCCTTCATTAAGTCCGAAACTTTCAAGCCAATCGATCTTCGGCGCTCTCGTATTCCGCATGTACATGAGTGAGAGCTCGGTCCTTAACTCATGAAATACCTCATGGACGTGTTTCATGACCACGAGGAGTTGGTTGAAATCCATTTCGTACTGCTGCTTCTCCTCGCTATCATACCGGTAGGCAAAACTCTTGGGATCAGCCGTATTGAACTCGAACACGCATCGCTCGACAAAATCAATATCGCACTCATTCCATGTGTATTCGATTTTGGGCTTTACATCCTCAATCACCATTTTCCAAAGCTCATCGAGCTTATGTATCCATTTCACCTGCACGACTTCTTCTAATTCCGAATTCCTCCCATCGCTTCTTATGAACCGCCCCATGAAAATCAAAGATTTGAGGGACAGCTCCAGATAATGGCGGAAGAGAAATATCGCCGTAACTCCCTCGCTCCACGCGCTGAACTCCCCTGCCACAATGCCTTTGACCAGAATCTCGCTTGAGCGGAAATACCCGTCGGTGAGATCGCGATACGTTGGCGCCGAATCTGATTTAATGAACAGGGGCGCCCATTCACGTTTGTCTTGGGCGCCGAATGGGTAAACCGACGCCTCCGGGTCGTAGTCGTACCCGCTATCATCCTGCTCTTCCTCATCGCCCATGCCGGAAATCCTGTCATTCTCCTTTTAGGAGGCGGATTATGTCATCCATCTTCTTTCTGTCCTTCCGCGCCCGCTGCCTGAAGTTCGTTTCGTTAAGCATCATTTCCCCATGGTGGGTTTCGAGCTCTTTCAAAAGCTTCTTAACTCTCTTCAGAGAGTCCATCGCCTCTCTTTTCGTCATTTCACCATTACCTCTCAGTACGAATTGACGTACTGCTCCCACTCCGCATTCAGTCCATATGTCTCCACGAGATGGGAGATGAGTCCCTCAAAGACTTGATGAACGTGGACCATATTTTCCGCAAGCTGCAGGAAGCTCACAAGGTAATGCTCCGCGCCAGCTCCGTCGTACCTGAACGATACCCCTTGCATGTCTGCACTATCGAACTCATCTACGCACTTCTTTACAAAATCTATGTCTAAGCGTTTCCATGTATCGATCTTTGGTTTCGCGTCGGTGACCATCATTTCCCAGAGCACCCGAAGCCGGTGTTCCGGCTTTAACACTTCAACCTCGCCCCTACGCGCGTTCCTGTCCGCACTTTTGAGCCAACGCCCCTCGATGATGATGCGCTTGAGAGACAGCTCAAGGTAGTGACGGAAAAGGAATACTGCGGCGATGCCTTCGAGGTCCTCGCTCAGCTTTCCCTTCGCGAGGGCTTGGATGAGACCCAAGCTTGCCTCATAGTATCCCTCCCGAACACCGATCCACGTCCGGGAATTATCCGATTTGAATAAGACAGGCCGATACTCCCATTTCTCAAAGGGAGCATATTCGTAAGGATCGCGCTCTTCGTCGCCCACGCCGGAATAGTATCACCCCCCTTATTTTCTGTGCTATATTTCCGGTCCAAATGGGAGACGCCCACCAAGCACGTCGTAGGCATCAGGACATTTGCGGATTTAAATTCATGCGTCAGGCGGGACTGGTACTTTTAGCAAGCTGCTTCCTCAAAGTCCCAGTCCCGTCTAACGCATAAACCTCCCGTTGGCATAGTGGCTTAGTTCTGCTCCACTTTCACGTCGAATCCGAGACGGGTAAGAGTTCGGTATGCATCGGTCGAAATGAATGCCGCACCTGGCAAGCCGGTAGCAGCCGAGAGCACTTGCTTGATCGGAAAGTCACGATCCCCGATGCGAACACTGTAGGTCCTGATCGTTCCCGGCTTCAGGTTCTTGACGGAGGCCTCTACTGCTTTCTTGGTCAACGACATGGTTTTTCCACCAACGGTGAAGGTCAGCTCAAATTCTTTGCGGACTACGGCCACCTGCTACACCTCCTACTCCTACTCCTACTTTTAACCTACTACTCCTACTACTACTGGTCAAGCCTTGCGGCTGCAGTCCCCGAAAAGGGTTCACAGCGCAGCTGCAGGCAGCAAAAATTTCCGTGGAAGGTTTTCGCCTTCTGACCCAGTTTCCCTTCCAAAAGTGGCACGGCTAAGGACCTTTGTTTGCAACGCCGTTTTCACCGTTATTTTCACTGAACGCCCCTCCCTGAAAGGCAGGCCACTACTACGCGTCCGGCCGCCAGCGACGCGCGTACTGGGCGATTTGGTTATTTCAACAGACAGCCGGAAGTCGGACCCGGTGTAATATCCGTGGATGCGAATTCCAGCAGGCCAGAAGGTTCTAATCAAGAATCCTCGCGCGCTCGAAGGCACCGTCGTGGGGGATCGCCCCGGCGACTACCATTTGCCTGAGGATCAGCGGCGGTACATCGTTCAGATTTCAGAGGTAGAACGCCTATACCTGCCAAGCGAGATTGAGGCACCCCAACCCAGCGACGTCCTTGTTCCCTACAGTCCAGAATGGACCGCCGAACTTCAGAAGTTTCTAGACGCCGGGAAGCGTTGGGGGACAAACAACAGTGATCATAAGGCTTGGGACGAATTCTCGGCGGCCGGAAGCAAGCTAGGTTTCTTCGTCCCCATGGACCCAAAGTAGGGCCGACGCTTGCGAGGTTGACGAGGGCCGGTTTCGGAAAGCTAGGTAAGCTCACGTTGCCTTAGGTCTGAGACGATCTTTTTGCGGGTTCCTCGCTTCTGAAGAGCTTCTGAAAAATGACGGCCGATTTACCACTCTTAGCAAAGTCCCAGTCCCGTCTCCATAGATCTCCGGGCGCTTCTGGAAGCCGTCCTTCGGCGGTATCCTCGGGCGTCCTAAATTGCCACATTGGAAAAAGTCTTTTGACTGCAACCGCTTGTAGCACGAAGGGCACAACATAGGTATCCCCCAGACTGGGGAAATACGACGGCGTCGAAAGGACGAAATAACCCTCATTAGCGCAGCCTTCCAAGTGCGCGATATTTCCTTTAGCGATTATTTCGTCCCCAGCCGCCACAGGGTTATGCGCGTTGCCGCGATTTGTTGAGATTGGCGGACATGGGCCTTTTTCTAGCGCGTTTCGAAGTTTGTTTTTCCGGCAGCACTGCCATACCGAAAGCCTTTGTCGCGTCTGTCACTTCCACGAGCTCGCCTAGGGTGCGGGGAAGATCTACGACAAAACTCAAACAACTCTGGCCGGGTCTAGCTAGCGCGCTAATCAATTGATGCTCATTTCTCACAACAAGAACATCGCGCCCGCTTACCACTAGGCGAGCTTCCGCCAAGGGCTTTTCCATGCCATGGCTGCTTTGGAGGAATCGAACGACCTTTTTTAGAGAAGCAGTCGAGACTCCCGCCTTTCTGATTTCAAACGCGACTTTCAAGGCGACAAGGTCGCTGAAGCTGTAAATTCGCTCACTTCCCGTACCCGTGCCCGAACCAATGCTGGGACTCACCAAGCCATTCTTCGCCCAAAGGTTGAGCGTTGAGTATGGAACTCCTGTTAAATGCGTAACTTGCCGTGACGTGAACCCGACTTCCATGAGTCGAAGTGTAGCACGTTTGACTGGGAATGAAGCAAGGTATACTCTGAGTGTAGCGGTTCTGAATGTATTCCTTTCACTAGAGATCAGGTCCCCCGAGCCGCAGACACTTTCTGTCATCCCCCGTCTGTATTTGGACGAATGGTGCTTGTAGCATTGGGAGGTTCAAACAATGCAGCCGTGGCCCCGTTTCACTGTTCCCACCCAAGGCCTTGCGACTCCGGCGGTAAGAGGTGGATTAGGCGAACATTCTCCCCTAGTTCTCAATTTCTTTCCAGCAACTTTCAGCTCCGAGACAATCAACTGCCTCTGTGGCCCTTGGGCCGGCTCCGAAGGTGCCGATTCGATTAGGAGAGCCAATCCTGGAGCTGTCACTTGGCGGGATCGCGAGAACGGAAGGGCTCTATATCTCTGGCACCCAGACAGACCCCTGGTCGAAAAGCCCCCTGGCTTCAATGAAGTGACGATCAACCTGGAGGAATCGCCTCAGATTTTTCAGCGCATGCTCTTTAATGCCGTGGAGAGGAGGTTAACGACTCTTGGTTTCACGCAGAAAGGATCCGGTTTCGTCAACTATTCAAAGCCCAGCCTGCTGGCATCCATCCCTGCTCTCGCTACAGCGGATAGACGCATAGGGGTTTATCCCAAAATTCTGTTGGATATTCTGTTCACTAAGACAGCTCTGGACGAACTCGTCATCGGTCTAGTGGTCGATGTGGTTTACACGACAAGGATGGATCTGTCTGCCGCGGAGTGGGTTGCTGCTGGCATTAGCGCTGAACTCCCGGGAAAGTATGTGACGCTCCTTCCAGACTCTCCAGAAGCAAGGCTGCATCCGGCGTGTGCGAGCAAGGTAATAGGACAGATCGACGGTATTCGCGGAAATGCATGTGTTCTTCTCGATCTCAGAGAACCATCCTTAGCTCAGCTGCCCCTTACGTCTGTCGCGCCGGAGCCGACTCGGGAAAAGGGGGACAGCCTGAACTGTGTAAATTTATCTAAATGATCCAACCAAGCGTTTTTTAATGTGCTGAGAAATAGAATGCAAGAATGCCCCGACGATCTCGATGCGTGCTATCGGGTGTGCCTCATCACATTACACAGCGCGGTGTAGATAAGTGCGTGACATTCTCGACCGAGGAAGACCGTCAAACTTACTTGCGGCTGTTGCGAGACAATCTGAGCGACGCACAGGTGCGACTGCTGGGATGGTGCATGATGAGCAATCATGTGCATGTAATAGCGATCCCAGGTCGAGAAGATTCGTTGGCAGTACTCTTCCGGCGGGTACACGGAAGATATGCGCAGTACTACAATGCCCGAAGCGGACGGTCAGGACATCTTTGGCAGAATCGCTTTTTTGCTTGCAGTTTGGGTGCCGGTCATCTGTGGAGGGCACTCGCGTATGTGGATCGGAATCCAGTACGGGCCGGTCTGGTAGCAAATGGGGGAGAATATCGATGGTCGAGCGCGGTAGCCCATTTGACGGAAGCAGACGAATTCGAGTTAGTCGATATGCTATGGTGGGGAGCGAGTGGCGTCAAGAAGGAGTGGCCGAAATTTCTAAATTGTGACGATTCTGATGCGGTAGCAGCATTGCGGGCAAGCACGTATGCGGGACGGCCGTTTGGAGATGAGGCTTTTATGGCGGAGGTCGGCGCTCGATTTGGCCGACGGTGGAATCGTGGGCGCCCACGGAAAGATGGCGTTCAAAAAACAGGAATTCCTATGGCGAAGGAAGAGAAGGTCCAATTCTCGCTCTTCTGAGGTCAGAAAAAATCCCGCAGATCAGGCTGTCCCCCATTGCGTCCCAACGCGGCGGAACGTTGCCTGCCGGGCACTACGCATGTATTTTTGCCCACCGGCCGCATTTAGGTGGTGACGTTGTGTGGTTAAGAAGACGTGACGATGCAAAGGCGATCCACTCACCATTTTCTGCTCATCCAATACCGCATGGCAGGACCGATGAATTTTTCATTCATGGCCACGGGCGCAAGGGCAGCGATGGCTGCCTCGTACCAGATTCCGATCTTGAGAGAATGCGCCTTACCAAAGCCATAAAGGAATATAGCGGCGCGGTCACGCTATTAGTCAAAAACGTCTCGTACCAACTACCTGCGGAGGTGGGAGATAACGCGTTTGCCTGAGACGTCCAATTCCGTGGCGAAAACCCGGCGACAGACGAAAAGTAACCCGTCAAGAAGAGCCGCATCGCACTGGAATGTTTAGGGCTTATTAGGGGCACCTTTCGTCTGTCCCCCGCCTCTCTGGCGTCCCCAACCGCGCATCCAGCATCCGTGGGCAAATCAACGCTTCGCCGTCAAATACCCAACGTGGAAGCCGTATGCGGGAAAGCCGCACGTACGGCTTTGTGCGGGTCGTGCCTTGAAAGCTCATGAAACTCAGTCTCCTGAAATGTAGGCGCGGCAAAGCCTAGCTCGCAGCCGCGTACCAAGCCTTGCGTGACGCCTGGTAACGGCCATTGCGAAGCGTAGACAGAGAGGTTGTAGTTGCCTCGTAAGTATTGATTACTCATCGAGGACACGCAAGAAGCCATGGGACACATTGCTGGCGTCCACATAATATCCCGTAATTCCTCCCGCCGGGTCGATGCTGCCGGGTATGGTGCCCTGGCCGCTTCCGCTGCCCGCGCCTGGAACCTCGAAGGTGGTAATTTCACCGCGCAGGCAGCGCACGAAGCCGTGATTGACGCCGCCGGCGTCCACGTAATTGCCCACAATGTCTCCTTGCGTGTTGATGTACCCGGGGTAGGTACCTTGGTTGGAGCCAGTACCCGCACCGGGAGCGTCCACATTAACGATATCGCCGTGAGCAGCGCGCAAGAAGCCGTGAGACACATTGCTGGCGTCAAAGTATTCCCCTGCGATCCTTGTCGCCGGGTCGATGCCTGTAGCTAAAGTGCCCAGTCCGGCGCCAGTGCCCGCGCCGGGAGCGTCGAAGGTAGTGATTTTTCCGTCACGAGCGCGCACGTAGCCATGCAACTCGTTGTTGATGTCGATGTAGTATCCCGTCATCGCCCCCTCCGGGTTGATACAGTCGAGGAATTCCGTGAAGGTTCCCTGATTGGCGCCAGTGCCCGCGCCGGGAGCGTCGAAGGTGGTGATCTTGCCGTCAGGAGCGCGCAGGTAGGCGTGTTGCACACCGTTGACGTCGAAGAAGTCACCTGCGATCTCACCTGCGGGATTGATGTTAGCTGCAAAGGTGCCGCCCGCGCCGGGAGCGTCGAAGGTGGTGATTTTGCCGTCAGGAGCGCGCACAAAGCCGTGATAAACAAAGCTCGCGTCGGCATAAAAGCCCGCGATTGCCCCCTCTGGGTTACTGCCAAAGGGCAATGTGCCTTGGCCCGCGACAGTGCCCGCGCCCGCAACATCGAAGGTGGTAATGTGGCCGCCCTGGGTGCGCACGAAGCCGTGATACACATTGCTCTCATCAAGGTAGTAGCCGGCAATCGTCCCCCGTTGGTTGATGCTGAAGGCAAAGGTTCCTTGGCCGGCGCTCGTGCCCGCACCCGGAGCATCGAAGCTGAGCATGGTGGACTTTTCAGCGGAGGCTGAACCGCTTAGCCCTGCTGTGAAAAGGGCAAGACAAACCACAAGCGCTGCGTTCCCTCCGGCCAGCGCAGCCGCTCTGGCGATGGTCAGTTTGCATTTCTTGACATGCTTTTTCATGATCCTTCTCCTTTCAGAACGTTGGCTGGAAGGCGTCGCCCGGCGGACGAAGATTGTGCCTAAGAACGACCCAACAGCCAACCGTGGCCCATGGATGGACACACGGTAGAGAGGACGGCGGGTGCTGTCATCACCCATATGGGCGATGCCGTGAGTTTTTTCGAGAGTGTTCGCTTACCGGCTACGCTCGAGTAGCCCAACAAGCTCAGCCTGACGCTTCGTAGCGGTCTTGAGGAAGATCCGGCTCAGGTGAGTCTTCAAAGTATTCCGGGTAACGTGCAGCTTCGCGGAGATCTCGGCCAGCGTTTTTCCATCCAGAAGGAGTTGTGCGACCCGTGCTTCGCTTACGGTCATTCCATAGGTCGTTATCAGGTTCCGTTGGAATGTCTCCTGGCGGAGAAGCGGGTCTTCTACAGCGATCAAGATTGCGGGGCCTTTGCCGATGCTGATGACATCCTGAAGAAGTGGGGTGACGGATATGGTGATCAGCGTGCCATCGGGTTGTGAGATCTGCAGCTGCTGTCCCGCCATAGTTTTATCGCTGAGTCTAACAAGACACTTCAACTGATCGGTGTAGGGTTGCGCCAGGGCGACCAGCTGTCCGGCTCGTACGGCGAGAGTAGGGGAACGATCGGTGTAGGCTTTCGCTTTAGAGTTCATGGCCAGGATCTTCATTACCCGGTTCACGATGAGCGACGGATTAGGCGAAGCGTCGAACGCGGCTTGCAACGACAGCTCTGTGAGACGGAGGTCTGTAAGGAAGCGGTGAAGTGCGAAAGCCGCCTGAAGGTGGGGAGTGAGCCGAGTAAGAAATCTCTGCTCCTTCGACGCAAATGCATCTGCTCCGTGGGGACGGGTAAGGGTTAAAGTGGAAAGCCTGCTTCCGTCGTCTGCGATAACGGCGCCGCACTGATGCAGGATGTCGTGCCGCCGAAGGAAGTCATTGTAGTAGTAGGTTGCCAGCAGTTTGGGCACCGGAATAACGTCCTGTGAAAGCTGGACCATGCCGGCGCGTAACTTGCCTCGGCTAGCGATGGCAGCCTGGAAGTGAATGTCGTACCTTCCATAGTGTTCGGCATATTCCTGCTGCGCTGCCTGCGATACTCCAATTTGTTCTGCGACCGAGTATTCCCGGTTATTAGGATCATGCACCATGAGGGCTGCACAGTTTGCCTCCAGGCGACCCGCAAGCGCGACCAGGAATTGGTCCCAGGGGGCGACCCCAATCGCGGTGAGATACAGCTGGTTCAAGAGCTCAGGAAAGGTAGCTTTGCTAGTCATGATCACCTACCTGGGTAGGTAGCTAGGGCAAGCCGCCCCTTGTTCATAGCTTTCAGGCAGCTAAGCTCGGCGGCCCGTCGAGTGTACAGCATTTCCAGCAAATCGGCTTAGTGCGGAAAGGTGACAGACAGGACGTACCCCATGAATTTGTGCCTGAAGGCTTCTCGAACTCGGCTAGGGCTTCTGTCGCAGTAGATCCAACCATTGGTGTTTACCGAGTCCGAGAACCTAAGCTAGGGAGCCGCTGGCTACGGCCCTACAGCGTCCCGTAGGGACCGTCCACGGTTTGACGAAAAAAGATGAGGAAGAAGGGTAGGTAAACTGCGGGCTGCCTCATCGTTCAATCGCGAGGGCCTCTCGGGCCACGGTTTCGGCCTCGGCAAATTTGCCCTCTCCGCGCAATACATCCCTGCGCAATACGGAAGTAACACCACCGCCATGGTTACCAAAATTACTTTGTCTCGCCCAGTCTTTTCCAATTGAAAGATGAGCCTGAAAGGGCGGGGATTAGGCGGTTGAGGAAGGCTCCTTTTTATTTTGAAATTGGATAGAGATTACCAGCCGCAGGGTGGAGGGAATGTGGAAATCGCGGAGCGATTTCCAAGGTTTGTGGGAAGTGTGGGAAAACAGTTTTATCGTTTTTCCATGCTTTCCACAAACCGTCAATTCCTCCGCCTTCTAGCCCGGGGTTGCGAATTGGTCAAAGAGTTTGCGTTTGGCCTCTTGCATGCGCCGTGCGGCTTCGGTGTCACTGCTGGCGGCGGCCATTTGCTACCGCGATCTTCTTGGGGAGCAGGCCCGCAAGGCGGACGTGGAAGTATGGGCTTACTGCCTGATGCCAAACCACGTGCACCTGATCCTGAATCCGCGGCAAGCCGATGGGCTCGGCCGTGCCGCGGGCGAAGCACATCGCCGCTACACCAATTTCATCAATGCACGGGGCCGTTGGACGGGGCACCTGTTTCAGAGCCGTTTCGCGTCGGTGGCCATGGACGAGTCGCATCTGATTTTGGCGGTTTGTTATGTCAGCCTGAATCCTGTGCGGGCACGGCTGGTCGCACGGGCCGAGGACTGGCCTTGGTCCAGTGTCAGAGCACATATCATTGGAGCCGATGATGGACTGGTAACCGTTCGCCCAGTGCTTGATCGCATCCCGCACTTTGCTGAATTGCTATCGACGACTGAAGATCAGGACTTTGGGGATCTCCGGCTAGCCGAAGGAAGTGGCCGACCGCTTGGCACGGCAGACTTTGTCACCGGCCTTGAACGATTGCTGGGCAGGCCCATCGCGCGCCGCGCTCCAGGACGCAAAGCCACGGCCAGCGTTGACGGCGTACAGCTGAAATTGCTGCAATAGGTATCATGTCGACGAATTTCGCATCCGTTGGACCTAAGATGCCCGGGAGCCGGCTCCTGATGGTTTCGATAATCACCCTTTGCGGAACCATGTATTTCCGTTAGGGGCCGGTACGGTACGCCTTACGCTTGGCCGCGGTGAAGCCAGGCGCCTCTCAGGACGCGCAGCGGGGATAGCAACAGCCACAAACACAAAAGGGAGGAAGCAAGTCGCGCCAGCCGTGGGGACCCGGTCCACCTTCGTTTGGCTCTACGAGTGACTTGAGAGACCGGAAATGGAAACCGTCAAGGCTGCGAATTCCAACGGGCCACCCGAATCGACCCGACCGTGAAGACCAAATCCTTACCGCTCGGGTCCTAATTCTTCGGCCAATAAGTCTCGGAATACAGCGCGTCCTGATCCGTAGAGAACCATTCCCACCACTCCGTCCTCGAACGTGTTGTCCTCAAATTTGGCCGCCGGAATGCCCTCGACGAGAATTGAGATGACGGCGCCCTGGCATTGCACCGCGATTGTCTCTTGATTCCCCGGCATCTCATGCGGCAATGAAACAGTTCGCCAGGATAAGAGATCACGCGTCTTATCTTCTAGGTGGTATTTCTTGACCAGCTTAAACGCGATAGATCCTGAACTCACCCGGCTGACTACAACAGCATAGTACCCTAGATCATTAAGCCGGAACACCAGCCCGGCCGCCGTCGTTGTATCCGTGCTTCCTCCCGCCGGCTCCACCTCCACACTGAGTGAGGCTTTAAAATCCCCGAAGTGCGGCCCGTTCGCAACCAGAACTCCTTTCGCGGGACCGCCGTCGCCCGCGGCCACGACAACTCCTTTGAATGCGTAAGGTGAGGAATTGTAGGTGCCGTAATCCGTTTGCTCTTGCCTTGCACTGTTGATCTCGTAGGTTCCGGTCCTATAGCGGAAGTGCTTCTTGCTGGGCCAACCGCTGGCTTGATTCTGAAAGTCGTCGTGGTACACGGTCAGCCCGTGATTCATGGAGATTTTCGACTCATACGGGTAAGGCTTGAGCACTTGATGTTCACACATCGCCGATGATTCTGAAGGCACCACTGGTTCCGCCGCGAAACCGCGGCGCGTCCGGACCCGCGTGCCCGATTGCGCTACTTTCACTTCGATGCGACGAAAGCCACTGCCGGATGAGGTTGGGTAATAAGCCAGCGTGTACTGTGTCCGGAGTTGATGGGCCACCAAATCAACCGCCTCCTGAAGCTTTTCCGGTGATGACAGGAAAGAGGCTTCAGCTCCCGATTCGTTGGACAGTCGCTTGAACGCAATCATCGGATTGTCAAACTCCTGATTGGTAACGAGCGCGACTTTCTCCTCACGCGAATTCCGGTAAAGCTGATATTCCTGCGGGCTGAATATGGTGATGATAAACACCTGGGCACTTGCCGCCTGCACGATGGGGATGAGGTCCTCCAAGGAGCGATGGCTGTTCTGGTCCGCGCCATCCGTCACCACCAGGAGTGCCTGTTTGTGATGCCGCGCTTTGCGCATGTAGCAAAGCGCGTCGGCCACCGCGTCGTACAAGCTGGTGCCATCCTGGGTTGCACGGGTTTCGGAGATGGCCGAAGAAATACGCTGCCGGTTGCTAGTAAAGTCCACGACCCGATCAACCTGACGGTGGAAGCGCAGAAAGAACAGTTCATCATCAGGGCGTGCCGTGCCGACTAGGCGAGAGAGGGCGTCCTTGGCGCGATCAAGTTTCCCGCTTGACTCCATACTGCCGCTCACATCCAGCAGAATCCCTAGGCTGACAGGCTCATCCTCCGCGTCGAAGAAGGATATCTTCTGGGAAACTCCGTTTTCGAGTAAAGAAAACTGAGCGGCGCTGAGCCCGTGGATTTCATTGTCCTTGTGGTCGGTGACCCGGACCGATAAAGAGAGCAGATTGACCTCAGCATGAAAGGTAGGTGTGGAACCCGCAACCAGAGGAGTCTGAGCGGCCAGGCGCGAAAGAGACGCAATGACGATAAACGGGAATACGATAGCAATTCGGGTCGTGTTCAATTTGATCAAAGGAATCACCCTACGGCCCTTGAGAATGCGCTATCGGTGAGACGGATAGCAAAAACCCAACAACAAAACTCAACAAATAAGAGAGTGCTCAACCACTTCAACCGCCGGCAAGAGTTCCGGCTTGAAGCGGGACCAACGCCGTCGCGCAAGCATCTTCATCTCCGGTAAGAACTGCTGAAATGCGGAGTTTCGTCCTTATCCATCCGTAACATTAGACAGCACCTGCCGCCTGCGGTTAGGAAAAAATTTGGGCGGGAAACCTGGATGTTTGGAATTGCGAGATCACGGAATTCACAGTTGGACGAAAAACGGGATTATAGGTAACTTCGCGGCGCACCTGCTATCCGAACCGCTCTTGCCGATCCGTGTCCATCTCTTACTTCCTCTTTTTGGTCGCGAGAATGTCCATTTGCGTGACCATGGTCAGAGCTTGTCCGGAAAACCGAGGGACAGACGAAAAGTACACCAATGGATACGTACACTACATAGCAGCACGGCCCTTCATAGCGGGTTACGTTTCGTCCCTGGGTTCCATTTGCACGCGACCTTGCCCCATTTGGGCGCACATGGACCAGCGCCGTGTGATCGGCAGTCCACTCATTTCGATTCGGGTTTAAAAGGCGATTCTATGTATCTGCTCGCTTCGGCTTGCGCATCATCGTTGAGGACCTTGACCCTGCGATATTCGTGAGCCATGCGATATTCATTTAACGCACGCTCCCGCTGCCTCGTGGCGTCAAAGATCTTACCCAGACTGATATGCGACCACACTACCGTCCATTCAGGGTCTCGATCTCCGCGGAGCGCTTCACGAAACTCGTCGGCGGCCAGCTGCCATTGCTTGTTTTGGAAGAAGATTTGGCCCAGTCGATAATGAACCAAGCTATTTTGGGGATTTGCGTCAACAACTGCTTGACAGTCCTTCTGCGCATTACAGTCATGCGGGCTTTGGCTGAATGCAGGAACCAGAGAGAAACACGAAACAAGAACCGTCAATATCAACGTCTTCATTTGATTTGGTCCTCCCGCCCCATAGATCGTGAGCTTGGCCCAGCCGGCCTTCGCATAGCCAGTCTAACGCCGCTCTCGGCGGGACAGCATTCCTTCCGGAAAACCGAGGGACAGACGAAAAGTACACCAATGGATACGCCCCAGGTTTCCCCAACCGCTATTTACCCCAAATACTATCCAGCAGCAGATCCTGCGCCCGGTGCCTATCCGGCGCCGCCATCGGCTCCGGCCCCAGGTGCATCACCTGCCACTGCGTATCCGCCGCATACACCGGCCACTTCGGCAGCCCCTCGCCGTTCGGGTCGCCTGTCTTCGCAAAGTTGGTCCAGTACTTCTGCATCGCCGTGCTGGTCTGATGGTCCTCTGGCCGGAAATGAAAGCCGATGCTGCTCACCAGGTCCAGGTCCCCGAAGACATACATGATCTCAGACGAGTGATACGCCGCCAGACCCACCGGATGGTCCGGGTCCGGAGGCGCTACCTGTTCGAAGTAGAACCGGTAAACCGGCTTCTTACCCGTCTTCGTCTGCGCTTCGATCCACTTCCACGTGGAGTAGGCGATAAAGCGGTCAGCGGCCAGGTCCGCGCTCGCCCGTATCGCGCTCGTGTCATCCGTCACCGGGTTCAGAGCCAACAGCTCCGACGCCTGCTCAGGAAACTGCTTCTCCACCGCGGCCTTGAAGCTCTCCACCGTCACCTTCGGATCATAGCCGCCTTCATCGCGGTTCCATCCCGCCAGCATGGGCACGTCGTTCTGCTTGCCCGCCGCAAAGATCGCCGCCGGGCTCTCCGGCAGAAAATAACCATCCACAACAGGGCCGAAGTGCGTCGTTGCGCCCGCCTCGTCTTTCTTCATCATGTCTTCAAGCAGCTCCGACGCCGGGATCGCTCGAAGCTGTTCGAGCGTCGTTGCCGAGAGCACCGTCCTGGCAAACGCATCGTCCTTTTCCGCCGTCTCCGCCAACGGCTTGAACGAGACGCCCCTGCTTCCATACAGCGCCCCGCCGCTCTCCCCGATCACCTGTTTGAACAATCCCTTGGCCACAGGCGACGCCATCTGCGCGCACACCGAAAACGATCCCGCGCTCTCTCCGAACAGCGTCACATTCTCCGCATCGCCGCCGAACGCCGCGATGTTGTCTTTCACCCACTCGAGCGCGGCCGTCTGGTCCAGCAAACCATAGTTGCCCGCCGCATTCCTGCCCGACTCCTTCGCCAGGTCATCATTCGCGAAGAACCCGAAGATCCCCAGCCGATAGTTCATCGTCACCACGATCACGCCGTTCTTCGTCAGTGCCGCTCCATCCTGCCGCCGCTCCGACGTGCTTCCCGCCGTATACCCGCCGCCGTAGATCCACACCATCACCGGCAGCTTCGCATGATCATTCTTCGCCGGCGTCCACACGTTCAGCGTCAGGCAGTCCTCGCTCATACCCGCATCGCGAAACCTCATGTCGTGATAGATCGACGGCTGCATGCAGCGATACCCGAACCCGGTCGCCAACCGCACCCCTCTCCACTTCTCCGCGGGCATCGGCGGCTTCCAGCGCAGCGGCCCCACCGGCGGCGCGGCAAACGGAATCCCCAGGAACGCCTTCACGTCCCCATCCATCCGCCCTTCGACCTTGCCCTGTTTCGTCTTTACTTGAAGCTTCGCATCCGCCGCCCGTACCGGAGCCGCACTCACCGCCACCATTGCCGTCAACAGGGCAGCGCCAATCCAATTCGCCGTCTTCCAGCTCATAGAAAACCGTTCCTCAACCTGCGCTCGCCAGTCTACACTGCGCCCGTTACCACCTGGCATGGAAGGGACGACAACCAGGTGAGTGCATGCGAGCTTCCAAGGCTGCGAGCGGCACCCGCTCTGCTTCCCACACAAGCTGAGGTGCAAACAAGCTCTTACTCCACCGCATCAGAGCAATTCCATACTCTTCCTTTAATCGGAGGGCTTCAGCGCAAGGCATCGAAAAAGCGAGATGCTGCAAAGTTGACCGGGGCGGCCTCATTTGGCGCGGCAGATCCTGTTCCTCGAAGCCGTTCTGAGGACTACAGCATTTTCGCTTCTGGTGTATACAGAGCAACCGCTTCCGACGTGGCTTTTCCTCAAGACCGGGGTCCCCAGCAAGCTAGCTTGCTGGGGTGGAAGAAAAGCCGCACTTCGCTGAATTTGACTGTGTAGATTAGAAGTGAAAATGCTCTAGTCGGCTGCGCCGAGGTTTCGCTCCGCCGCACGAATTCACGCATCTTTCCTTCATCCTTAAAGGTCAGCGTCTTTGGAAGCGGTTTCTGTCGGAAAACGTACGCCACAAAGACTGAGTGGTTCACACGCAGGACTTCCTGTCGGTTCATTGCAAGCACTGCCCATTTCCGTAGTTCCCCTACCCTTCTTCCACATCTTTTTTTCCCAGAACTCTGGACGGTAAAACCGAACTGTAATACCGTCCTAACCAGGACTCCGATGATTTGAGATTCTGCTCATCGAATGAGCCGCGGCACATCGTGCTTTGTGTCCGGGCACGGCTTTACACCTTGCGGAAAAACTCATGTTTTGTGTCAGGGCACGACTTTAGTCGGGCCATAAACGACTGAGAATATGACGGGCTTTAGCCCCTGAGGTATTGCTTTCCTGTTCGGTGCGGACTTTTTCCGCAAGCTGTTTAGCCGAAAGCCTCGCCGGCATCCGGTAAATACCCGTCCCCTAAACAGCTTATGGGGGCGGGAAAAATAAAATTTGAGCACCTTCGTAAAACAAAGGACTTAGCCACGCACCTCGAGGGAAAACCAGGGAGATAAGGCCAACTTGCCCTCTTCCCGCAATAAATCCTCGCGCGATAAGGAACTAACAAAGCGCCGCCACGGTTACCAAAATTATCTTTTCTCGCCCAGTCTGGACAAGGTCCAAAAACCGTACTACTGTGGAACCAAGAACCCACACCAGCGCTGTCTTACCACGACGGCCCTGCATGGCCTTGCACCGGCTCTCTCCACCCGTGCATCCGCCCCCCACCGCGAAACATCAGCGTTGTGTAAATAAGGTGCGCTCAGTGCGTCCTTTTGATTAAGTGGTCTTTGACAACTTGGAAAATAGCGGTGGGAGCCCCCGCATTTATGCGGGGGAAGAAGCGCTTTAGCGCTCTTGGAGAGGGTCTCGACTCTTATCACGCGCTTTAGCGCTGGCTGGCCAATGCCTTATGAGTCCCCTGCGTTAGAAAACCGCAGAAGAGAACCCATCCCCCCAGGCCCGAAGAGCCTGCCCTGCCTGCCCCGGCGTGCCGTGGGAGCTTGTCGAAGGGCCGGCCTCCATCGGGGGACTTTTCTCGCTTATCTCGCTTATCGCTCAATCTTTTTCCTGCACGAAAGCCCCGGCCGAGGGGGCTTATCTCTCTTTTCTCTCACAAAGTGCATTCTTTTTTCGGATTTCGCTTTTTTAGGATCTAGTGATTTACTGCTCCTTGCGGGTCCATTTCCTAACAGATTGCACGGGGGCGCGACTCGGCTATGACGCCATCGGCACACTCGGCAGAACAGCAACTGGCTTCATTGACCGCCAGATTCACGCCCGAAGTAGCCTCGCTCGCCCATTCCATTCTGGCCACGATGAGAGAGCGCTATCCTACGGCAATTGAGCTGGTGTATGACAACTACAACGCATTAGCGATCGGCTTCGGCGCCACCGAACGGCCATCCCAGGCGATTTTTTCTGTGGCTATCTTTCCCAAATGGGTGAGCCTGTTTTTCTTGCACGCCCAAGACCTGCCCGACCCGGAGAAGTTGCTGCGAGGGGAAGGAAAGGTCGCGCGCCACATTCGCCTTTTGTCGCCGGCACGATTAGATGAATTGTCAGTAAAAAAGCTGATGCAGGAAGCCACGGCAAGAGCGGCGATTCCCTTCCCTCCAAAGGGCGCTCCCCGCGTCATCATCAAATCGATTTCGGCCAAGCAGCGGCCGCGCCGTCCGGGGACAGACGCACCGGCGCCTCCCGGAGGAGGCGGCAGGAGCGACGAAGAAGAAGAAGCACTCGACCCCGCGGCTTAACTGCGCAGACGCGCCAGCAGATCCTGCGGGTGTACGGGCTTGGCCAGAATCTCGAATTCGTGTCCCTGGGAACGGGCGCGGTCCAAAAGATCCGCGGTGGCCGCCTGGCCGGAAAAAAGCAGGATCTTGCACTTAGGCAGCATGGTCCGGATGGTGATCGCCGCGTCAATGCCGTTCATATCGGTCATGATGACGTCGGAGATGAGCATATCGGGCTTGAGGGTGCGCGCGGCTTCTACGGCCTTTTCGCCGTTGTAGACAGCGGTGGCTTCAAACCCGCTTTGGTTTAGGATGATGGCCAGTGTGTCCGCGATCACGCGTTCGTCATCGGCCACCAGCACTTTGGGCTTTACCTGTTGATTGGTCATTTGCTCCTGAATGACGACCTTAGTCGTTCTGACGCTCGTTCGCTGCGCCCCAATAATCCTGATCCACCAGGGCAAATCGCGATAAGGTGGTACAGACGGAAAATGCTGAGCCAGTGGGGATTACTGGAATCATACGCTCATGTCTCTGATGCTGTTTCCCGGTCTGGCGTTGCGGCCTTCCTGCTGACTGTTGCAACTGCCCGGACTGCGGCCGCTGTAGGGCCCCGGGGCCTGCTCTCCATATAAGATTGATCTGACCATAAACTTTTTTCGTTGGACGTTTGCCGATGGCTGAACCGATCATTCGCGCCCAGCAGGTGGAAAAGTACTACGCCCAACCCAGCGAAAACCGTATTCAGGTGATCGCGCCCACCGACTTGGCCATCGTACAGGGAGAAATCGTTGCCCTGTTGGGCCCGTCGGGCTCAGGCAAGTCTACGCTGCTGCGCATGCTGGCGGGTCTCTCCCAACCCTCCGCCGGCGAGGTCTTCTGGCACGGCAAGCCGATTTCCCAGGTTGAAGTCAACGTGGGCATCGTCTTTCAAAGCTTTGCCCTCTTTCCCTGGCTGACTGTGCTCGAGAACGTCGAGGCTCCACTCATGGCGCGCGGCATTACCAGTGAGCATCGGCGCGAACAGAGCCTCAAGATCCTGAACACCGTCGGCCTCGATGGCTTTCAGGCGGCTTATCCCAAGGAACTCTCGGGAGGAATGCGGCAGCGTGTAGGATTCGCCCGCGCCCTGGTGGTACAGCCGGAAGTACTGTTTATGGATGAGCCCTTCTCTGCCCTGGACGTGCTGACGGCGGAGAATCTACGCAGCGAACTGCTGGAGTTGTGGCACAAGAAGACGATCCCGACGCAATCCATTTTTCTGGTGACGCACAACATTGAAGAGGCTTTGCTGTTAGCCGATCGCATCATCGTGCTGGGCCGCAACCCGGGGCATGTACGGGTCGACTTTCCGGTAACGCTGAGCCAGCCGCGCGATCGCAAGAGCGCGGCTTTCACCCAGCTGGTGGACTACATATATAAGGTGTTGACCCGGCCGGACGTGGCCCCCTCCGCCGTGCCCCAGCGGCTGGCCGTGCGGGACCAGCGGCAGATGCACTACCAGATGCTTCCCCATGCCCGCCCCGGCGGCATTGCCGGCCTGCTCGAGCTGCTCATCGATTACAACGGCCGGGCCGACATCTATCGTCTGGCCGACGATCTGGCCTTTGAAATCGATGACCTGCTGCCCATTGTGGACGCGGCCCAGTTGCTCGGTTTTCTCAAGGTAGAAGAGGGCGATGCCGCGATTACTCCGGCCGGAAGGGAATACGCCGAATCGGAGATCCAGCAGCAGAAGGAGCTCTTTCGTAAAGCCGCGGTCGAGAATGTGCTCCTGCTGCGGCAGATCACCCGCGCGCTCAATACCAAGTCGGACCACACCGTCCCGGAAGAGTTTTTCCTCGATATGCTCGATGAGCAATTCAGCGCCGATGAGACGCTGCGCCAGTTGGAGACAGCCATCAGCTGGGGCCGCTACGCGGAGCTGTTCGACTTCGACGCTTCCCGCCGGCGATTCATCCTGCCGGAGGAGGAAGAGACACCCGAAGCAGTCGAAGAGGCACGAGGCGGAATGAGCGCGCCGGCCCCCTTCTCCCGCTATCCCACACTTTCCCGATCGCTGGTGTTGGAGCGCACCTGGCCTTTTTTCCTCGACTTGAGCGTGGCCGCGTGCGGCCTCGCGTTGTTCTATGCTGTGCTGCGCATTGCGCAGTATTGGATGGGGCATCCGGTGCCCGAGATCGCTATTTCGCCCTCGGCGAAGATGCTGCCGCTTTACGCTTTCTATTCCATCGTGCGCATCGGGGTCGCGTACCTGCTGAGCCTGACCTTCGCCGTGGGGTACGGCTACATCGCCGCCTACACGCCCCGAGCAGAAGCCTTCATGATCGCGGTGCTGGATATTCTGCAATCGATTCCCGTCCTCAGCTTTCTGCCCGCGGTGATGCTGGCCATGATATCGCTGATTCCCGGACGCCAGTTGGGTATCGAGATGGGCGCCATCCTGCTGATCTTTACCGGGCAGGTATGGAACATGGCGTTCAGCTTTTACTCCTCGCTCAAGAGCCTGCCCCGGGAACTTCGGGAAGCCGCGGGTGTTTTTCACTTTTCGGCATGGCAGCGCTTCTGGCAGCTGGAACTGCCCTACTCGGCCATAGGGCTGGTTTGGAATTCGATGGTCTCGGTGGCAGGCGGCTGGTTTTTCCTCATGGCTTGCGAGATGTTTGTCCTTGGCGATCGCGACTTCCGTCTGCCCGGGCTCGGTTCCTACCTGCAGACGGCGGCCAGCACGGGCGACAACCATGGCATGCTGTGGGGATCAGTGACCATGATCCTTATTATTGTGGCCACCGATCTGCTCGTGTGGCGCCCGGTGATTGCCTGGGCCGATAAGTTCAAGTTCGAACAGGGAGAGAGCACCAGCCGCAAAAGCTCGCCCATCCTTTATGTACTGCAGAACTCGACTGCGCTCAGCTTGTTGAAGCGGGCGACCGTGGCGCCGGCGAGCGAATTTATCTATGGCGCGCTGGCGCGGCGACAGCGGGAGTTGGTCACACGACCCATCCACGGACCGCGCAAACGGTCCGGGCTGGCGGCGGTCCTGTTCATCGTTGCGGCCAGCCTGCTGGTGGCCTTTGCTGCCTTCCGGGCGGTGGAGTTGCTGCGCTATATACATTGGCCGGAGATCGTGGAATTGCTTAAGGGCGCCGGCGCGACCTTTCTGCGCGTAAATGCCGCATTGCTGATTGCCTCTGCCTGGACCATTCCCACCGGCGTCGCCATTGGCTTTCATCCCCGCCTGGCCAGAATCGCGCAGCCGCTGGCCCAGATCGCCGCCTCTTACCCGTCGACTGCGATCTTTCCCATCCTGCTGCTCGCTCTCGTCCGCTGGGGCGGCGGCTTGGGCATCGGGTCTATTGCTCTCATGTTGCTGGGCACGCAGTGGTACATCCTCTTTAATGTGATTGCCGGCGCCACCGCGATTCCCTCTGACTTGAAGGAAGTAGCCAGACTCTACAAATTCTCCCTGTGGCAGCGCTGGAAGGTCGTGATTCTACCCGGCATCTTTCCTTACCTCGTCACCGGCCTGGTCACTGCGTCCGGCGGCGCCTGGAACGCCAGCATCATCGCCGAATATTTTCACCTGAAAGATCGCACCCTGCAGACGCTAGGGCTGGGTGCACAGATCAGCGCAGCCAGCGATCATGGTCAGTTTTCCATTCTGCTGCTCGCTACCATCATCATGTCGCTGATGGTAGTCACGATAAACCGCCTGGTATGGCGGCCGATGTTCCGCTTGGCTGAGACGAAGTTTCGTTTGGACACGTAAACCCGCCCACAGCAGGTTTGAAGACTCGCTGTCCCCTGGATCGCTTCGGCGCCTATGCTGCGGAACTTCAAAGTCCGCGTGAGAACTCCACTTACGAACTGAGGCCCGCAGGACTCTCAAGCACGCACTCCAGTCTCCGCCGGCTTAAAGTTTCGACAAAGTGTTTTGGGGACCGGGGATCCATATAGATTTCAGCCCCGACCACGGCCAGGCTCCCCCTGACCATTTCGTCTTCGACATCCGGCGACCAACCAACAGGACAGGAGTATTGTTCCTGCAGGCAACGAGCCTGGTAAAGATCGAGGCGCACATTATCACGCGTTGGAATGTAGAGATTATGCTCTCCGAAATAGCCAAAGAGCATGGAAGGTCCACTCTGCCGCAGCGCCTCTTTGATCCGCATGCCAATCTGGGCTAAGGGCTCGCCCTGTAGCGCCATGAACGTAAGCTTGCCTATTTTGACTCCCAGCACCTCTTCGAAGCGGCAGGGATACTTACGCGCATCGTCCAGCTTGGTCACCAGAAGCTCATCATCGGTGCAGACATACTCCGATATTTTTGTCGGAAACGGAATTCCTTCTTTGTAGTGCTTTATCAGGGACCGGATCCAATTTGTATCGCGCAATGGGTCGGGAAAGGTGCGAAAGCCAACGTCCATCGGAACACTTGCGGCCAGCTCCAGTGCGCGACTGTATGGCAAAGGTTTATCCAGCGGAAGGTCGAGCACAACTAAGCGACTCTCCTCTATCGGGCCGGTGACTTCCGTCAGCGATCCTTTGGCGATCCCCGATACCACCTCTGCCAATTCATGTCCACGCGTCTTGCATGCGGCTAACAGATCGGTAGTGCCCTCCGGCGCAAAGGTATATTGATTGCCCCCACAGGCATCCGCGTAAATTGCGGTCGAATCGGGAAAACGGGATTCGAGCTCGTCCATGGCGAAGCCTGGATGAGAAGGCCCATACATTTCTTTCGGACCGCGTTGGGGATGGGTCGGATAATTGAATAAGAGTGCGACCGTGCGATCGCCCACCGCTGCCTTCAGCAGCTGGATCTCGTAGTCGGGCGGAGAGCTAAGCTGAGAACGCGTGAAGTACCCATATCCGTTGCCGAATAAAAGTTCCGCAGGACCTTCTTCGTTACGGATGGCATTCTGGATCATCACGAACATCTTCTCCGCCAGCTCGCGGCCGTAATCCCAATTTGTCTTGACAATCTGAATGGGCGATTGATGGTTATGCGTCGCCAGCAAGACCAGGTAGGCAGGGGAGATTCCGAGTTCCCGTTCACAACGCTCGCGCAAGATAGGAGTGGCCACATCGAGCGCATTGAATGGATAGTTGACAATGGCGATCCGCCGCTGGCCGTCAAACAATGTCATGCATCGGCAAATGAGGGGCGCGTAAGCGCGTGGCGGATCCGGAGAAACGCCGCTGGCACAAAGCCTGGGCTTGTCCGGAGTGACGTCAACGCGTGCGGTACCAACGTTCATCCGCTGAAACCCGGCTCGTTGAGACTGGCCGAGGTTCCATGAAGTCAGGGCCGGCAGGCCAACGGCAACCGTTTTGACAAAGTTTCTTCGGCTGATGCTATTCATTGCAGTTTTCGCTGCTGACGAACGTATTCTCCGATTTCGTCGACCGTACCAAGCCAAATCCGGTTGTCAGGCGCTCGCAAATACTCGCACAAGAGCTCGATCGCTTTGGTATCCGTGGTCTGGAATGCGCGCTGGCCAATCTCATGTCCTACAAAGATGACCCATCGGCCCTGCTTGATGGCTTCATCAACCACCTTCTTCATTTGCGGGAAATCCATGTCGTCGAAAGCAGTCCCCATGGCCTGCGACAAGTCGACGATCGTAGGATCGTTGGAAGACTCCGATAGGTAGCCACGGCCGACGACAAAACGCTCCGCTATGAGCGGCACGTAACTTTGGACATCGAGCCCTCTACCCACAAATGTCTGGCCGCAGGGATAGGCAAAGGTTTTTGGCTTCACGCCGAGCAGCTTTTGGGTTTGATCGTTGGCGCCGTCGATCTCCTGGGCCATCTTCTGCAGATCATAATTTTCTAGAGCATTGTTTCGCGAGAATGCGTAGTTGCCAGTGCATGGATGAGTAAGCGTGTGATTCGCAATCTCGTGGCCGTCAATCACTGCTTGTTTCCAACCTTCCAGCCGCTGCTGAACCCCTCTTGGCTCCACGAAAAAAGTAACTTTTACGCCGAGCCTCTTGAAAAGGGGCAGGCCAGTGTCTATCTGGCTGAGCCGTGCGTCATCAAAACTCAGACTCACCGCCGCTCTGTGCCCGTCGGGCCAGTGGAACGTTTCCCCTGCTCCTCCGTTCGCCGTTTGGGCGTTCAAGAAGAGCGTGCAGAACACCATCCCCCCGATGAGAGTAAGTCAGGTATCTCGTTCCCATGTTCACTCCACCGTTTCAAAGCTGGGCTTCACTTCGAGGGTGGTTTTGAGCGGGACATCCGCGGAAGAGCTGCCCACCATGATGTCGAAAGTTCCGGGAACCACCCTCCAATGCATATCGAGGTCGAGCAGCATCAGATCCTCAGGCGTAAGCGTAAAGCTGACTGTCTTGCTTTCACCGGATCGAGGGCCACTCGTTGGAATCCGTGTAATTGCTTGATGGCTGTGGATACAGGGGCAAAACGCTCATGCAGGTACAACTGAACGGTTTCGACTCCGGGACGGCTGCCTAGCGTTCTTTACCTCGAGGTGGACGCGGGCATTGCCGCCGGCACGAATCTGCGGTGAATCCACGACCAGATTGCTGTATTGAAATTGCGTGTAACTCAAGCCGTAACCGAATGGATAGAGTGGACTGGAAGGCATATCCACATAGCCATGGTTCCTGCTCCAGCCCTTTTCCACCCAAAAGACCTTTGAGGGCTTGCAATCATAGTAGGCGGGCAACTGGGCGGCGCTGCGAGGAATGGTGATCGACGAGCCGGCCGCTCGGATTGTAATCGCCAAAAAGTACATCCGCCACTGCTGTGCCGCCGAGTTCACCCGGTTCCCACGCCTCTACCAGCGCGGGAACATGCGCAGCTTCCCAACGCACAGAGAGAGGGCGGCCGTTGATGAGCACCACAACCACGGGTGTGCCGGTTGCAGAGACCGCCTGAACCAGCTCCTCCTGAACACCGGTAAGATCGAGGCTCGCCACATCAGAACCCTCGCCATCCGTGGCTGCTCTTTCTTTGTGATCGCTCTCGTCGTTTCCGAACTGCTCGCCTACCACAACCACGGCCAGGTCCGCACTCTTTGCAGCTTGCACGGCCTCGCGAAATCCGCTCTTGTCGTCGCCCAGCACGTTCGATCCTTTGGCGTAGAGCACCTTGGTCTGCGGACCAACCTTTTGCTTGATTCCCTGCAAGATGGTGACTACAGGCTGGGTAACTTTCCTTGCCGTGTAGTCGCCGAGCTGGTTCAAGGTGTTATCCGCGTCGGGACCAATCACGGCAATCGACTTGAGATCCTTTTTCAGTGGCAGTAGATTCTGCTCATTCTTCAGCAGCACGATTCCTTCTCGTGCGGCAGTGAGAGCGAGATCCTGATGCGGCTGCGAATGTACGATCTTCAGCGCCTGCTGCGGGTCTACATAGGGATGTTCGAAGAGCCCGAGGCGAAATTTTTCGCGAAGGACCCGGCGCACGGAGAGATCGACCAACGACACCGGCACCCGGCCTTCGTCGACGTTCTGAATGAGAGGAGCCATATAGGCAGGCTCGTAAGTAATGTTCAAGTCCACTCCTGCGCGCAATGCCAGCGCACCGGCTTCCTTCTGCGTAGCGACGATCCCCTCATCGATGAGAGTGGCAAACCCGCCCCCTTCACTCTCTACCAGACCTTGAAATCCTAATTCCTGACGCAAGACCTCGGTCATCCATTTTCGCGAGCCGTGCGCCGGCTCGTCGTCAATCTCGGGATAACCGGCCATGACCCCGAGGGCTCCTGACTTGGTGATCCCTGCCTTCCAGGGAGGTAGAAAGTCTTCGCGCAGCATGCGCTCCGATAACTCAATGGCTCCTCGCTCCAAGCCGCTCACCGGTTCGCTCTGAGTGGGGAAGTCCGTAAGTACGGCCTCAACTTTGTCCGGCGCACTTACATCGTCGCCTTGCGCGCCCTGAACGATGCTCTCGGCCAGCCGCGAGTAGAGGTAGGGGTCTTCCGTGTAAGCTTCCGCATTGCGGCCCATCCTGGGATCCCGGTCCAGTTCCATGACCAGGGTGGAGAGCATGTGAATGCCAACCGCTCTCGCTTCCTGGGCCGAGGCGGAGTAAATCGATTTGACTAAGTCCGGGTCAAAGGTGCTGCCGATTGACAACCCCTCGGGGAAGACCGTGGCTCCGGAAAACATGGCGCCGTGGGTACCTTCTTCGTCCTCCAGCAAGGGGATCTTCAGACGAGTTTGGGTAAGAGCAATTTTCTGCAGATCGTTGAAGTAGTTCGCTTGCTGCAAGGTGCCTTCATGCAGGATGGTGTCAGCCAGGGTGAAGAAGCCGCTGCCCGGTCCGATCTCGTCGGTATAGGTTCCCGCGGCAAAGCGTTTGCATGCTTCCAACTTGGTGGGGATATCTTTCCCCAAGTCGTCCACGTAGACACAGGGCAGGTTCAGCTGGCCAACCTTCTCCTTGAGCGTCATCCTGGCGAGAAGATCGTCGATGCGCCGTTCGACTGGTTGATTGGGCTCAAGATAAGCCGGGACTGCGGAGCTGGTTTGCGAACTTAGGAGCAAACCTCCAAGCAGCAAAATAATGGCGGAGAGAATGAATACCTGGACGGGCCTTAGTACGTGCATGGAAGCCTCATATAGGTCGTAGTTCTGATTAAAAGTCGTCTGCCCCAGGCTAGATCCGATACATCTTAGCGTGCGCTCTTCGCGGTGGAGAACTGCCTCTCCAAAATCTGCAAGCCCACACCCAATAATCCCGCTTCTCTGCCCAGGGTGGCGAAGCGCAGCGAAAGCCCGGACGCGGAACCGGCGAGCGCATTGCTCTTGACTACCCTCGAGATCAGATTCAGAAGTTCTTCTCCGGTCGCACTCAGACGCTGGTCAAAGACGATCGTCGAGGGATTAAAGAGGTTGACCAGGTTGGCCATTGCCACGCCAATCTCTTCCGCAATCTCGGCCACGATGTTCCAGCACATCTTATCTCCAGCCCTGGCTGCTTCCAACACCAGCCATACCGTGATCCGCGAGGGATCCTCCTGCGCCATGGCGAGAAGCCGCGAGGAGACGCCCTCGGAGAGAGCTTTGCGGGTGCGGTTCTCCACCGCGCTCGCGCCCGCCACCGCCTCCAGGCAGCCATTGCTGCCGCACTTGCAAGTAGGTCCAGACCTGACCATGTTGGTGTGGCCGACTTCGCCCACACCGCAGTTGTGACCGTAAAGAAGCTTGCCATCCACGATGACACCCGCCCCGATGCCGGTTCCATAGTCGAGATAGATCATGTTGGGTTCCCGCTGGCCCACGCCCAGCCTCTGCTCGGCAATCGCTTTGGCGCGCGTCTTGCTCTCTACCAGGACCGGTACTTTGAATTCCTTTTCGAAGGTGGCGGTCAACGGCACATCATTCCAGAAGTCGATAGTGGAACTACTGGTGGTGACGCCGCGCCGGGTGTCGACCAAACCCGGGTCCGCGATGCCAATGCCCAGCAGCTTCGTCCACGGCAGCCTGGAGGCGGCCACCACGCGCCGCACCGCAGACTGCAATTGCCGCAAGAGCCCTTCCTTGCCGTGGGAGAGGTCGGTGGCCTCGGAGATCACCCGCGTTACGGACGGTTGAAGGTCCATCACTCCCGCGGTAACCTGCTCATCATCGAACTCCACTCCGACCAGGAAACCGAATTTGCGGTTGAGATCGAGCAGGATCTGTTTGCGGCCAAGGGGATTGTCCGAAGGACCGGCCTCGATCAGTTTGCCTTCGGTCAGAAGCTGCCGGGTAAGCAGAGAGATGGTGCTGCGGCGCAGGTTGGTGAGCGCGTGGATGCTCACGCGCGAGATAGGGCCCTGCTGATAAACCAGGGCTTCGATCAGGTGTTTGTCGCGTTGGCTTTTTTTCTTAACGATGGTCACCGCCACGAACCCGGATTTCCTGCCACGCCGCACTGGACAGAGCCGCGTTTGCGCCTTTCCGTGAAGAAAGGCGCATTAATGTTTGCCAACGCCACCAACCTCGACAGGAAATCCGGGGGGCAGAAGACTGTCGAAGGGAGGTAACCCACGGGTTGGGTTGTAATCTTCGAGCAAGTGAAAGAGGTTGGCTTGCAAACGCCGCCAGTATTCGTACTCCGCATCCCAGCGGCCCAGAGCCGCCGCCAAACGGTAGGGAGTGTATTCTTCCAACCACGCTTGTTCATATTGCGGTTTTAGCTCAGTAATCGTTTCCATCAGGTCGGGCAGCTTACCATGCTGCTGGGAGACGACGATATTGTCAAAATCGTTGCCCAGCCGGCGGGGATCAGGATGTAACCCGAGCAACTTCCACTGTTCCGTAATCTCCACCGCATATTGGAATTTAAGGCCGGCATAGTCCAGCAGCCGGCACTCGACGAGATAGGAGCGCGCGCCGGCAGGATCCGCCCCCTGCTCCATGGCGCGCAGCCAGTCATCTTCTGCGCCCTCGGCGAGCAGCCGGCTACGACGAAGATCTGCAGTATGCGCTTTCGCGCGCGCCAAGGTTTTTGGGTCAAACGGGCTGCCCCAGAGGGAGGTCATGGTGTCCTGGCCGAGGACCTCCTGGAGGGCGGTTTCACTATCGGCCATCTGCCGTAAGGCGGAGGCGACGCTGGCCGCGGAAGCCGGTGGATATTCGCGCGCGGCATACACGGGGAAAAAGTGCTGGCGGTCTACCGGCTGGTGCTGCCAGGCTGCAGCGGCGCCGTAGGCGATCCCCGGCCATGCCGGCCGCTTCAACATCTGCACATCGTCGGACCAGATCGTATTCATCACGCCTAAGGCTCCAGACCTGCGCCCGGCAGCCACGAAGGTATCGATATTCTCAAAAGTCAGATTGTAATCAGGGGCGATCTCGCTCCAGCCATTCACGCCCGGAGCAACCAGGTGAGGCACGTGGTTGCTGACCAGCGGCTTGAGCCAGTGCTGATATTCCGGATCTTGCCTCGGATCATACCACCAGGCAACGGCAAGGATACCGGGCGGCAATTGCTTCACAATATCCGGAAACTTGACCATGATATCAGCCCAGGCAAGGATGGTTTTTCCATGCTGCTGGAAGAGCCCGCTTACGTTCTTGAGTTGCTGCAGGAAGATCGTGGCCGGCGCACCGGTTCCCTTGGCCGCAGCCTGCTGTAACTGCCACGTCTCATCGAATCCCACATGCACGAAAGGGCTGGGAAAGAGCTCGGTGTATTGCTCCACCCAATTCGCGATTAACTTTTGGACCCGCGGATCAGCAGGATTGAACTCGACCCCATGAGGAAAGTCAGCCAGCCCGGAGTACTGCTCACGGCGAAATAAATCGTGCAGATGGCCGTAAAGCTCCAGGCATGGCACTACGTCGATGTGCCGGGTGCGCGCATAGGCCACAATCTCGCGCACATCGTTCTTGGTAAGACGGGCTCCCGGAGCCGCTGGGGGCAGGCCGTCGAGCGCAATGGTGGTCTCGTTGTAAAAGTAGTATTGATTGTTTTTCCAGCGCGCCATCAGGTCGATCTGACGCTTGATATCGGCGACCCGCAGCAGCGGCCCCTCGCTCATGTCCACCATCGTTCCGCGAAAGGCCATCGCCGGCCAATCGGTGACCTGGGCCTCAGGCAAGACAGCACCTGGCATCTCGATCATCTGACAGAGGGTTTGGACTCCGTAAAACATGCCCGCGGAAGAACGCGCTCGCACTTCGGCTCCGCTGCTTGTGATGCGCACCGAGTAGGCTTCGCGGGAGTCCGGGCCCGGGTTTTCTCCCGGCACGGGCAGAGGATCCAGTGCGCCCGTGCGATGAAGAGTCACGCCGGATTCACCGGGATCGGTCAGGATGGGGGTCGTCTGGGAACCAGTAGCAAAAGCGAGACAGGCCGCCAGCGTCTGGGCGGCGAAGCGGTCATCTTCCGTGGCACCAGCCGGCAGGCGAACGGGCAGCCCTGCCAGCGGCAAAGTGTGATTGCCGTAGGTGATCTGCTGCGGCGTGGGGAGAATGATTGGGTGCTCCGCTTGCGCCGGGGTGCCATGCAGGCAAATGGCCAGCAAGAGTGTAGACGGCAAGCCGAGCAGTCGGCTGTGGCGATGGTCGTGTTCTGTCCCGGCTTTTTCTCTACTCCCCAACGAATCTCCTTCATGGACTAACCAGGATTGCGAAATCCTGGAGGGACGGATGAAAACAAACCAACATGCCAGTCCTCGGTTTTACTGGATCTCGCAGAATTGGTAAAGATGCCCAGGACCGTGTCCTGGGATATTCTCAGCCGTCCCTACGGGACTGGTTCTTCTCTCGAATCTCTCCCCAGCCCGAACCAGCGATTTTCATGCAGGTGATAAAGAGGCTGCGGAAAAACTCATGTACGAAGGGCACGGCTTTCAGCCGTGCCGTAAACAATTGAGAATACGACGGGCTTTAGCCCCCGAGGTATTGCTTTTCCTGTGCGAACAGGTAGTTCAACCGCACAGCCCTCCTTACTCTTGATTGAAGCCGGTAGAGTAGCGGAATTCCTCTACCGCATGGCCGTCTTTGTGTGGCTGCATCTTTTTCAACTCATCCTCGGTGGCTTTCAGGTCTTTTGGATCCCAATCGTCGCGATAGCGATCTTCTGAAGGCGCAAACTGGCTCACCTGGGCTACCGCGGATTGCAGCTTCAGATCCATCACGTCGTCGATCGGGACCCGATAATTCACCTCTTCCGGAGCGGGATAAAAGAAGTACATCTCCGGCACACGATAAGGCTGCAGGCCCAATTGTAGTTTCTGGTTGGGAAAGTAGAGCCAGAACTCCGCGGCCCGCACGGCATCCACGGTATTGAAGGCCGCCATTCGATGATCGGTTTTGTGCCAGCGTGTGTACCACTGCCCCGGATCCACGCTCAGCAGCACATCAGGACGCACGCGGCGGATGATCTCGGTGGCCTGCTCCGTCAGGTGCGGCTGAGGGGCATACTCGAGCATTCCGTCGTCGTAGCCGAGCCACATGATGTTTTCCTTGGGCGTGCCTAACACCGCCTCCGACTTCTCTTCCTCCGCCTTGCGAATACGTGCCAGCCGCTGGCTGCTCATCTCCGGGTCGAGCGAACCCTTGTCGTCGTTGGTATAGATGGCAAGAATGACTTTGTTGTGATGACGATTGAGCAGCGCGATGGTCCCCCCGGCGCCGAAAACCTCATCATCGGGATGCGGCGTGAAGATCAGGATGGTCTTACCCTGCAGATCCTCGAGCTTTGTCTGCTGGGCCCGCAGGCTCGTGCTTGCCAGTAAAACGGACAGAAAGATGAATAGTCCTCGCCGCAAGATGACTCCCTTCTTGTGATGCGGGAAGTTAGAACGTGTACTTCAACGCAAATTCCAACTCGCGGTTATCGGCTGCAGTGTTGGTGATCGCCGCCCCGCCCGGCACATCGACCTGGTTGCCTGGCAGACCAAGGTTGGGATGGTTGAAGATATTGAAGAACTCGGAACGGAATTCGAGTTGTCCGTAATCGGCTAGCTGGAAGTGCTTCTGCAGCACAAAGTCGAAGTCCACCAGATTGGGGCCACGCAAATTGCCGATGCGGGCATCTCCGAAGGCGTGCGCAGATTGTTGCCCGTTGGCCAAGGGCGGCGCAGTAAAAGCGGCCGGATTATACCAGCACAAGATGTTGCGTTTGCCGGGATCGCAGCCGAAGGCCGCCTGGTCAGCGGTGTCGTAGGTGAAGTCCTTGGGGTTGGCGAGCTGGTCGAAGCGATAACTGAAGCTACCCGTATTGCTCAGATCGCTGGACACAGTCGAGGTTTCCGATTGGCCGGTCTGCGCGGTGGTGATGCCCGCCACGTCCCAGCCCCCGATCACTGCGTCGACCAGCGGACCGATACCGGAAGCAAAGGTGCGGCCGCGCCCGACCGGCAACTGGTAGAGATAGCTGGCGGTAAAGCGATGACGAATGTCGGGCGCGACCGGCCCGTATTCAGCCTGTGGATCATGGGAATCCTGAATATAGCCGGCTACGTTCCCGTCCGCGTTGCCCAGGTCATGGGCATAGGTGTAGGCAAACAGCACATTGAAGCCATGGCTGAAGCGGTGATTCAACGAGGCCTGCAGCGAGTTGTACATCAGGTGCAGATCTCCCAGGTCGAGAGGATAGATGGATGCCAGGTTGGGTTGCACATCGAAGTAGGGCCGGCCAAAGTTGCCGGTGTCATCAGAAAAATTGGAATCGAGCGGCTGGTAGGGTTGGTTCAGATCGGCGTTCTCGTGGTTCCACAGGCGGTAGGCATGGGTACCCACATAGGCCACCTGGGCCAGCCAGCTGCCGGCAAATTCGCGCTGTACGGAAAGATTCCATTCCAGGATGCGGGGCATAATCCTCGTTGGCCCCGTGGTCTTGACCGAACCTTGGGGAGCGTCGAGTTCCTGCACCGGGTAAGTAGCGGGGAAACCAGCCGAAATCAACTGCCCGCCGGCGGGAATATTGCCAGTGGAGTAAGAGCGCGCCAGATCGGTGAGCGCCGGCGGATTGAGGCCGAGATCGTCAAAGGTGTTTGCCTCGGCCGAGTAGAAGATGCCAAAGGCGCTGCGCACGACCGTGTTATGCGGCAACGAGAGCGCGAAGCCGATGCGTGGGGCCCAATCCGACTTATCGAAGCCGACGCCGGCATGCGATACGGCGCCCGACCCGTAGGAGGCAACCATGACTGCCTTGGTCAGATCGAAGTTGGCCACGCGTCCATTGGCCGGCGAGGTGACCTCGTAACGCAAGCCAAGATTGAGGGTGAGGTTTTGCCGAATACGCCAATCGTCCTGGACGTACTCCGCAAGGTCCCAATAGCGAGTGGGGTAGAGGCCGTCCAACGTGTCCTGCTCCGTGGCCTGGGGAACGCCGAAGAGAAGATCCGCGGGGCCATTTCCGCCGGTGGCAGTGGAGAGATCTTCCGTAAAGCCGCCGCCAAAGTTCATATACCCGCGAGGCACGGCGAGTTGGAAGAAGTTTCTCTGCTGGCGGCGAAAGTCCACGCCATACTTCAGCGTGTGTTTACGGTGGACCTGGGTCACACTATCGGCCAGCTGAAAGATATTCTCGAAGACGTGCTCGGGGAGATACTCCGAGTCGCCCAGAGAGGTTTCCCCGGAAATATCGAGATTGATCAGGCCGCTGGAGTTAATATCTCCGCGGTTGGAGTTTGGGATACCGAGCTGGTTCGAGATAGTGCTCCCGTAGTTGAACGGCACTGCATTGACCGAGTAGCGGAAGTACCCTCCGTGCAGATCGTTCAGCAAACCCGGGGAGAAGACATGGGTATAGCCAAGGCCGAGATGCTGGGCACGAATGTTGCTGATGCTGGGGCAGCAATCCGATCCGCCCAACTTACCCAGTCCCGCCGGGTCAACGCTGCGGATATCGCCGATTCCATAGGAAGCAAAGGCCTGGTCGGACTCGCGAAAGGTATGGTCAACCCGCACGTCGCCGGAATCCTGATCGTTGATCTGCTTCTGTGTCGAGGTGTAGTTATCCGCGATGCCGGGGCCGTTGGGAGCGGGATAAAGATTGATGACGTTCTGTCCCGCGGCAACGATTTGCGCCGGACTCATCACGTTGGCCACCCCACCGTAACTCACCTGGTTACGTAAGGAGATCGTCTGTCCACCGGGACAAGTGTAGCTTGTGGTGCTGTAGGGATCGAAGACCGCCCCGGTATCGAAGGATGGCCCTCCACTTCCGCAGGGGGAGAAGCTCTGCCCGGTAAGCCTGTCGGTGAAGTCGCCGGTGCGCTCAGGCCCCGTCGGAACGGAAGAAACGAACGGCAACCCCTGCCGGACGCGCGTGCCCTGGTAATCGAGAAAAGCAAAGGTACGATTCTTGACGATGGGGAATCCGAGGAAAGCGCCAAACTGGTTGCGCTGGAACTGGGTCTTATCCGTGGAGAAGTAGTTGAGAGCGTCCAACTGGTCATTGCGGATGAACTCGTATACGCCGCCATGGAGCTGGTTGGTGCCTGACTTAACCACTACGTTGACGGCTGCCCCGCCGCGGCCGAACTCGGCGCTCATGGCGCTCTCTTCGGTGCGGAACTCCTGAATGGCGTCAGGCGGCGGCAGGATAATCACGCCGCCCAGACCGAACTCGTTATTGTCGACCCCATTCAGCAGAAAGTTATTGTTGGAGACCCGCAGGCCATTCACCGAGATGGCCTCGTCGGCGCGCTCATTCTCGAAGACCCCACCCGCCACGTTGGAACCGGTCATGCCACCGTTGGCTCCCGGCCCTAGATAGGCCAGCGCGATAAAGTTCCTACCGTTCAGGGGCAGCGCGGAAATCCTTTGCGTCGTTTCCACGGTGCCCAGAGAGGAGCTTTGCGTCTGCAATTGCGTGGCCGCGGCGCTGACTTCCACAGTCTGGGTTTCCGATCCGGGACTAAGCGCGAAGTCCACCTTAACCACCTGGTTCACAGGGACGTCGACCCGGTTCTCGACCGCGATCTTGAACCCGGCCTTCTCCACCGTGATGGTGTATGCGCCGATCTGCAGGTTGTTGACCGAGTAGTTGCCCTCGCTGTTGGTCTGCATCACCTGGTTCGTATTGGTGGCGGTATTCGTAACCGTCACTTTCGCACCCGTTACGCGAGCACCCACCAGATCCGAAACCGTACCCACGATGCCTCCGCGATCGAGCTGCGCGCCCGCCGGAGATACGCAGAGGACGGAGAGCGCGGAAGAACAACATAGCAGCAACTTGGCGAGGGAAAAGAAGGGTGCTCTGGCGCGGGGAATATGCATGGCGGCTCCAATGAGAAAGAGGATGACGAATAAGTCAAATTCAATAAATGCCGCTGCTTGCTACGTGGGAAGCCGCAGGCGAGGCGCACTGGATCAGGGGCCCGCAATCAATACGAATGCAGCATCCCGCCTCCGAGAATAGGTAGCGGATGTCTTACCGCATGGCCGGAGACAGACACCGATGGAATGGGTCGAGTATGGAGCGTGGCTATCGAAGCGTCAAGTACTTTTTATCGTTTTCGTACGAAATGGGAGCTTTGATTCATGCCCCGGAGCGGGTTAAGCGCGTTTCGGACTTTATCTGTCAGCTTTCGGGGTCGCGGCGCCGATTACGCCAGGGTGGGCTGGAACTCGTGGCGGCAGTCGTAAATCTTGTGAATTGCTCGCGCCACATCATCTACGGCCTGTGGCGATGCCAGCAGCACACGATGCTCAATCCACACAGTCTCGCGGCAGGCTTGCTCCGCGCTTGGGCAGCTCTCTGCATAGCGGGCGAAGTCGATGTGGGCTTCTCGCGGACTGAATGGGGCCCCGTTGGCATGAAACTGATTCTCGAGAAACATCGGGTTTCGATACAGAGGATGTGCGTATCCACTGGAGCACGGAATGCCCTCCGCTTCGAGCGCGGCGATAAACTCTTCCCGGGATACTCCAAAAACCTGCGCATCCAGGCGGAGTATGTAGAGGTGGAACGCGTGCTGAGTTACCCAGGATGGAATCGCTAATGGCTGTATGCCGGGGATCTCTTTGAGCAGCTGGTTCAGGCGGATGCCGTTGCTCATGCGCGTGGCGGCCTGCTGCGGCAGGCGGGTCAGTTGCGCGCTGAGAATGGCTGCCTGGAACTCCGTAAGGCGATAGTTCCAGCCCAGACGAAAGTGCTCATACCAGGCGGAGCCAAGCTTGCGCCCGGCCCACAGGTAGGAATTGCACAACTCCGCCAGGTGCGCGTCATCGGTGAGGATCAAGCCTCCCTCCCCGGCGGTCATGTTCTTCGAGGCTTGAAAGCTGAAGGTGCCCGCGTCGCCCAGCGTGCCCAGGTACTGCCCCTTGCTGGTGGCGCCGTGGGCGTGGGCGGCGTCTTCGAGCACAAACAGATGGTGCGCCCGCGCGATCGCCATGATCCGCTCCATATCCGCAGCGAGTCCCGCGAAATGCACGGGGATGATGGCGCGCGGTGTGAGGAGTAATGGCTGCCTCGATGCGGTCCGGGTCCAGATTCAGGGTATCCGCCTGGATATCGCAAAAGACTGGAATCGCACCCACCAGCAGAGGAGCGCTGGCGGTGGCCAGAAATGTGTACGGCGGCACAATGACTTCGTCTCCGGGACCAATGCCGGCAGCCTTCAGCGCTATCTCCAGCGCCGCGGTCCCGGTGGCGCAAGCCAGCCCGTAGGTGGCTCCGCAGTAGGCGGCAAACGAGGACTCGAATGCGGCCACCTTCGACGGAACTTCCGCTGAGTTGGCATCATGGTAAGCCTGGGTGCCGCTCCACCACCGGCCACTGTGTAATACCTCGAGCAGCGCACGCTCCTCCTCCTGGTCGTGGATAGGCCAAGAGGGGAATCCATCGCGCCGTATCGGCGTACCGCCAAAAAGGGCTAGTCGATTCATGGGTGCAAACGAAGGTGATGGTAAGGTCCAGGGAACGGCCGAGTCAAACATTAGTTGCAAAATGTTATTTAGTCCGCGGTTTTGCCGCTCATTAAGGGCAAAAAGTGACGGAATGATATTTTGTCCTTGACTCGCGGGGCCGCCGCCCTTAGACATCAACCAGGGCTGGAAGCGAAAGTTGGTTTGAGTGGAAACCGTAAATGAACAGCCGGCCGGGCGGCTGCGCCGCGTACTGACTCTCTGGGACCTGGTTCTCTACGGCATCGTGCTCATCTCGCCCATCGCCGCAGTGCCACTCTTCGGGGTGGTGCAGCAATTATCCGGCGGACTGGCTGTCAGCACGTTGCTGGTGGCGATGGTGGCCATGATTCTTACCGCCTTTAGCTATGGCCGAATGGCGGCACTTCATCCTCTCGCGGGCTCAGTCTACTCATACGTCGGTCGCGGGCTAAACCCTCACCTCGGCTTTCTCGCCGGCTGGGCGATGTTGCTGGATTACCTGCTGGTTCCCGTCATCTGCACCGTGTACACAGCCATCACCCTCCAACGCGTTGTTCCCGGCGTTCCCTACTGGATCTGGTGCGCGCTGATCGCGGCGCTGATTACCGCAATCAACCTGTGGGGCATCCGCGCTACCGCCACCGCAAACTTGGTAATGATGATCGCCGCGCTGGCCGTGATTCTGCCTTTCATCGGCCTGGCCATCCGCTGGTTGCTGCTGCGCGAGGGATGGCACGGGCTGCTCTCCACACAGCCTTTCTATAATCCGCAGACCTTCCATTGGAATAATCTGGCTGCCGGCACCGCCCTCGCGGCACTGACCTATGGAGGGTTTGACGGAGTCAGCACGCTTTCGGAAGAGGTGGAAAATCCCCGGCGCAATATTCTGCTGGCCACGGTCTTTGTCTGCATCTTCACCGGAGTCTTTGGCGGCCTGCAAATTTATCTGGCGCAACGCGTGCATCCCGCATTCAACGATTTTGCCAGCGCGGAGACAGCCTTCCTGGACATCAACCGCGTGGTCGGGGGCCCTCTTCTCTTCCATGGAATGGCGGTTATCCTGATTGTGACAAATCTGGGCTCAGGCCTTACCGCACAGGCCGGAATCTCACGTTTGCTCTTTGGCATGGGACGCGATGGCATCTTGCCCCGGCCCTTCTTCGCCTACGTAAGCCCCACGCGGGCCGTGCCCGCATATAACATCTTGCTGATTGGGGGCTTTGCGTTTGCCGGCTGCCTGCTGTTGAACTACGAGCGCGCGGCTGAGCTCATCAACTTTGGCGCATTTCTTGCCTTCATGGGAGTCAACGCAAGCGTGGTGCGAAGCTACTACTTTCGCCGTTCCCGGGATGAGCGGCGCATTCTCCCAGACTTTGTGCTTCCTGCTCTAGGCTTTCTCTTCTGCTTTGTCATATGGTTGAATCTAAGCCGGCAGGCCAAGATCGTCGGCACGCTGTGGTTTGCTGCCGGCATCCTTTACGACGCCATCGTCTCCAAAGGATTCCGCAACAGCCCAGCACCCCTGGAGGTTTCTGTCTAACTGAATATGGCTGACAAAATGTTCCAAGTCGGATTGTTGGGCCTGGGTTTCATGGGCCGGCGTCATATAGAGGCCTACCGTTCCCTGCCGGGAGTGGAGGTCGTCACGCGCACCAGCGCTCGCTTCGCCCACCTGCAGGACCCTGATGCCCTCTACGAGGCGATGATCGGGGATCCCGAATTGGATGCCCTCGACATCTGCCTCCCCACTGCATTGCATGCCCCTCTCACCATCGCCGCGATGGACGCGGGCAAACACGTGCTCTGCGAGAAGCCCATGGCGCTCACCGTGGAGGCTTGTGGGCGCATGCTGGAGGCGGGCAAGCGGAACAAGGGGGTCGTCCTGATGGTGGCCCACGTGCTGCGCTTTTGGCCTGCCTACCGCGTGCTTCACGAAGCAGTGGCTGGCGGGACTTACGGCGCCATTCGCTCGGCAAGGTTCGCGCGCAGATCAGGTCTGCCTAGTTGGGGTCCATGGCTGTTGCGGCCGGAGGAGAGTGGAGGCGCCCCGCTCGATCTATTGGTGCACGATTACGATCAGGCGCTGTGGCTTTTCGGCGCGCCCGAGAGTGCCACCGCGCGCACGGTGGGCTCCCCCAACGTCATCGAGTGTTCTCTGCGCTATCCGGGCGGGTTGGAGGTTGCCATTGCCGGCGGCTGGTACACCGATAACGTTCCCTTTGCCATGGAATTCGATCTGAAGGCGAGCGAGGGGGAACTTCGCTATGCCAATGATCATTTGCAGCTTCAGCGTCCATCGGCAGCGGCCACGGAGATCGCGCTCTCGCAAGAGGATCCCTACGCGACCCAGCTTGCTTATTTTATCGACTGCTGCCGCAACGGCCGTGCTCCGCTCGAGTGTCCTCCGGAAAGTTCGGCCAAGGCAGTAGAGTTGGCCTTATCCATCTCCGCTCTGGCGCAAGGCACTTGACGGCAATATGAGAAGGCTGCGTATCGCGGTCGATATGGATGAAGTGCTGGCCGATGCTTTGGGCAAGCAACTACGCGCCTACAATGACCGCTTCGGCGCGCATGTCACCGCAGAGGCGCTGCACGGGTTGGAACTCGCGGACATCGTTCCCCAGGAGCACCGGCCGTGGGTGTTGGGCATGCTGCACCAACCCGGTTTCTTTGCTGACCTGGAATGGATCCCCGGTGCTCGGGAAGAGATGGAAAGGTTATGTGCTACCCACGACATCTTCATCGCCAGTGCGGCGACGGAGTTCCCTACTTCCTTTGTCGATAAGCTCAACTGGCTGGAGCGCCATCTGCCGCAAATCCCGCGACATCGGGTGGTTTTTTGTGGGGACAAGTCTGTTCTTAATGTGGATTACCTGATCGACGACACGCCGCAACACTTTGCCGGCCTGAACGGCGTGGGTTTGCTGTTCGATGCTCCGCACAATCGTGGTGACGATACCCACTACCGGGTCCGCGGTTGGCGAGAGGTACCGGCCGCCATCGCCCTGCACGAAGGCAAACGCCGTTGAATGCGAAGTGAAACCGCGGGCTTCACTACACTACGGTCGAAAAACATTTCCATGAGAGGTCTTAGGTCTGGAAAGGCGCACCGCAGGTCCCTCGGCTTCGCTCGGGATGACAAAGGGGAGGGTAGCGCTCACCTTAGCAGCCGTTACATGGGATGGACAGAGCCGCAGGTTATCCGCGATTTTCATCTCCTTAGGTGGGCCAAAGGACTCCTCCGGTCGGGATGACAATTCTGCAGGGTCAAGTATTTCTCTCTGAAGCTCTTGCGGGCACAACAAAATTGTCATCCCGACCGGAGCGTACCCGGATTTCCTGCTACGCGGCCCTCACCAACATCCACGTGTGCGGCTTTCCGTTAGAGAAAGCCGCATGAGGTTTGCCAACGCCACCAAGCTGGACAGGAAATCCGGGGTAGCGTAGTGGAGGGACCTGCGGTTTCACTTTACGCCTTAAGAAATATTTTTTGCCGGTAGAGGAAGTACAGGAAACCCCACTTGGACGCCACAATGGCGACGCCCATCACCAAAGCCGCATAGACGCCGGAATGGCGGGCCAGGCCGGCAGCGAATATGTCGGCTATGTGTTTGAAGTCGAATAGCTCCTGGACAAGATAGATGGTCAGCGCATTGAGCCCGATCACCTTGAACCAGAAAGCCCACTTCGTATAACCCTTTACATCGATGATCCAGTAGAAGAGCGCGAACAGCAGCATGCACCAACCGTTGCTGTAAAGCGTGTAGGAGCTGGTCCAGAGCCGGGTGATGATGGGGAAGACCGCTCCCCACGCCAAGCCCAGCGCCAGGCTGGCAACGCCTCCCCCAACCAGCGCCAACACCTTGAAGCGCTCACTTCGCTTCGCCTGCAGAATATGGGTGCAGAGAACGCCCAGCATCACGGTCGCGATGGAGGGAATGGTGCTGAGGTAACCTTCGTTGTCCCCGAAAACGTAGCAGCAGAATTTGCCTGGCAAAAACAAGCGGTCGATGTACCCCTCAAGATTGCCTTGCTGCGTAAGCACATTGCGCCCGAAGCCGGGAACCGGGATGAGCGCCATGATGGCCCAATATCCGACCAGCAGAGCGACCGTCCATGCGATCTGGCCGCGCAGCTTGGTCATCAGCGTGATGATGGCGGCAAAAACGTAGGAAAGGGCAATGCGCTGCAAGACGCCGGTGTAACGAAAATCAGAGAAGTTGAGTTGCAGGATCCCATTGAAGACCAGGCCCAAAACGATCAGCAGCGCGGTGCGGCGAAGGATGTGGAAGAGGATGGTCTTGCGGCTCTCACCGCGGCGCAAACGGCTCTGGATCGCGAACGGCAGACTGAGCCCGACGATAAACAGGAAGAGCGGCGCAATCAGGTCCCAGAAGGTGATGCCCACCCAGGGGGTGTGGTCCAACTGCTTAGCCAGGACTGCCTGGAAAGGCAGATGCAAAGCAGCGGCCAGCGCCAGCACCAGGCCCGACTCTTCCTGCATGAGCCAGAACATATCGAAACCGCGCAGGGCGTCGATCGAGGCGAGCCGTCGCCCGGGCAGCGAAGGCAACGCGGCCACTGGCGCGTATTCAGGCTCCCCCGGAGCATCTGTTTCTTTGCCCGGCAGGGCCGCGCCTGCAACCGCCATAGCATTTCCTCTTTTCCTGGACCCCGTTCAGAACGGAATGGAACGGATTATTGCATAAGGCGCGGCGAAGAGCGCAAGAAAATAACAGAAACTAACCTATCTGCTTTCGAGCGCTCAGGCTTCCAGGCGGAGACCGGTGTGCTCTTTCACAGCATCGAGGTTGATCGAAACACCCAGACCCGGCCCCTGTGGAATAGGCAACATTCCTTCGCCATCCAGCCGCCACGGGTGGTCGACGATGTCGTCGATGAAGGGCGATCCAGTCAGATATTCCACCAGGTCTGTGCTCGGAGAGGCCGATGCCAGGTGAAGATCGGCAGCCAGTCCCAAGGCTGTATTCCATCCGTGAGGGATGAGGCGAACGCCGTGATCTTCGGCCATCCAAGCGATCCTGCGCGACTCACTCAAGCCGCCGACCTTGGTCGCATCCGGCTGCACTACATCGAAGGCGCCCTGCGTGATCCAGGGCAGGAACGACTGGCGCCGGGTCAACACTTCTCCGCCGGCAATGGGCACGGGCGAGTTTTGCCGGAGTAATACATAGTCGGCCAGGTTGTCGGGAGGAAGAGCTTCCTCGAACCACTCCACCTGGTACTCGGCCAACATCTCCGCGGTGCGCAGAGCCCATTTGTACCCTTGCCGCCAGAATGCGTCGCTGGCGCCTGCATCCACCATCAGCAGAGCATCGGTGCCCACCGCTTCGCGCGCGGCGCGAACGATGAGCTCGTCGAGAACATGGCTGTGGCGGCCGAAGGGCCCCCAGCCGATCTTGAAGGCGCGAAAACCTTGGGCGCGAATAGCCCGTAAATGATCGGCCAGCGGCTCAGGCTGTTGCATCAGCAAGGAAGCGTAGGGGCGAACGCGCTCACGATAGCGGCCACCCAACAAGGTGCCTACCGATTGCTGCGTAACCTTGCCGCGGATGTCCCACATGGCAATGTCGATCCCGCTGATGGCATGAGTGATGCTTCCACCCCGGCCCAACCAGAAGGTATTGGCATGCAGCTTCTCCGAGACGCGCTCGGTCTGCACAGGATTTTCCCCGGTATATAAGGGCGCCAGCACATCGAGCGCGGCCTGCACCAGCTTGTCATTGGTGAAAGCGGACCCCCACCCGGTGACGCCCTCATCGGTATAAACCGCGATTAACGTGTGGACACAATCGTCCGGCTTGATCTCGTTGGCCCAGCCACCTTCCGGAGTTCTGCCGCGCAGCCCCGCTGCTTTGATCTTTGTGATTTTCATGGTGAGTCTGTTTGCTTTCCGTTAGTCCATGATTTAGTGGGCAACGCGCTTCTTCCAAGCGCCATCTCACAACGCCGAGGTGTTCGATGCCCAAAAGCACGAAGCACAAGGCACAGCCACGCGCGAGTGATTCCAATCCGCGATCAAAGCAGGATGATATCAGCGAGTTCGATCGTGCGCCCCGGCAGAAGAATCAGGATCGCGATCCGGTGAAGAGTGCGGAGCAAACCAAGCATATCCCCACCAAGCATGGAGCTATCAAATAGCCTGGTACTCTTCGTCTGTGACCTTCTCCAGCCAGACCACATCGACGCCATGCTCGTCGGCTTCCTGCATGGCGATGTGAGCCATCGTTCGTCCCGGCGCCGCGCCGTGCCAGTGACGTTCGTGCGGCGCAATCAAGACAGTATCTCCAGGGCGAATCATCTGCGGCGGTTCGCCGGCCAACTGCACTACTCCCAGCCCGTCCAACACGTGGAGTGTTTGTCCGACAGGATGCGTGTGCCATGCCGTACGGCTTCCCGGCCCAAACCAAACATGGTTTGCTTTGAGCCGCGAGGGCGCCGTAGGGTTGACGATTTCGTTGAGCCACACGGTTCCGGTAAACCACGCCTCTGGACCTTTGCGGCAGCCGCGCTTCTCGCCAGTAAGTATCTTCATGATGCCGCTCATTTTACATCCCACTCCAGGCACCACACACTTGTCAGGAACTTGTAAGGTTCTGAGCGCGATCCGCACTTCTATACTCCGAACAGTTATTTTGTAATCCCTGTTTCTTGAGAGTGTGGATGTTGGAGATTGGACGGGCGCTGCGAGTCATAGTTCACCTCAACGCGGACGTCAGCTCCAGCCATGAGTTTCTCCATAACGACATTCTGGCCTTTCTTTATGCCAGAGGGGTTGCCGGGGCCACCGTCTTCCGTCCCGAAGCGGGTTTCGGTTTCCACCATCGCCTGCACACCAAGGGCGCGCCCGGCAGCGACGGCCAGCACCTTCCAATCCGATTGGAGTTTATCGACCAACGAGAAGTCGTAGATCGGCTTATGCCCAAGCTCCTTCTTCTGGTGACGGATGGAATGGTCGAAGTACAGGAGACCACCATCTTGAAAGTGGCTCATAGCGCCGACCGGGAACACAGATGAAGTTGCGGATGTTTCTGATTTTCGGCGCCCTGGGATCATTGCTTGGCCACGCCTGCCCGGCGATGCCGCAAACGGCCCCTGCGCCCCTACTTTCACTCCCCGACGCGGAGGCGCGCACGCTCAAGAATCAGCCCCGCCTTGCCGCAGAAGCCCTGAGAGCTCAGGCCTTGGGCAAGCGCGTACAGCAGACGCGGTCGGCCTACTTTCCGCAGCTGACTGCGAACCTGACCGCGGTCAAAGCGAATGGCGATAGCGCTGTAGCTGCAGGCGCGGTCACCACTTCCAGTATCTCCACCCGCGTTGCGGGCGGCGCCACGCTCACCCAGCTGGTCACGGACTTCGGGCGGACGCGCGAACTTGTGCGCTCCTCGCGCCTGACAGCGCAGGGCGCCGCGCAGAGCACCGAAGACGTGAGGCAGCAAATATTGCGCGATGTCGACCAGGCTTACTTTGCAACCGAGGCCGCGGAGAGCGTGCGCGGAACCGCTCAAGCCGTTCTCGCGTTCCGCAGGACGGAGCTTCGCCAGCTAATGGCCTTGGCGCAAAACCAGCTCCGGTCAACGCTTGATGTCCAGTTTGCTCAGGTGCTTGTCTCGGAAGCTCAAATGGCAGTCGTTCAGGCCGATAACAACGTGCAGGAGGCGCGCGCACAACTGACCGCCGCCATGGGCGACGACAATGATCCAGACTACGTGCTTGCCGAGCAACCACAGCCGCCCGTGCTTGAAGACGATGTCAACCTCTACATCCGCGAAGCCCTTGCCAATCGGCCCGATCTGAAAGCGCTGAATCTTCAGGCGCAGGCCGCGCAACAGTACGCTAATTCGGAAACCAAGCTGAATTATCCAACGGTCGATATTCTCGGTACGGCCGGCGAGGTGCCGGACCGGGATCATACGCTGCAGCAGAACTATGGAGCAGCCGGGATCAATATCAAGGTGCCGGTCTTCAACGGCGGGCTCTACTCCGGTCGCATAGCCGAGGCCAAGCTCCGCGCACAAGCAGCCGACCGCGACGTGCGGGATCGCTCGCTCGTGATCGAGCGCGACGTACGCACGGACTGGGCGCGGGCAAGAGACGCGTACCTCCAGATCCAGGTAGCGCAGGACCTGGTGGACCAGACCGGAGTAGCCGTGCGATTGGCGCAAGCGCGTTACGACGCCGGCCTGGGCAGCATTGTCGAGCTCAACCAGGCGGAGCTTAGCCAGACCTCTGCGCTGATCCAGGCCGCCAGCGCACGCTTTGACTATCTCGGCGCAAGGGCTGCGCTCAATTACGCCCTAGGTGTCCGGCCCTAGGCCGCGCGAGAGAGGCAGGGAGATGCGTTCATCGAAATATCATTCATCGAGGTGCCAGGGGCTGCTTGTCATCTTCTCGGCCGCGCTGGCTTGGCCATTGTCAGCCTGCTCCCACAGCGCCGTCTCCGAGGGCACGGCCACGGTGCCGGTGGTTCCGGCAGCCAGGGTTGTCCGCGCTGATCTGCGAAACAGTATTACCCTCACCGCCGAGTTCGAACCTTTCTACGAGGTGGATGTGATGGCCAAGGAGGCTGGCTACATCAAGCACATGCTGGTGGACATCGGCGATCGAGTGAAGGAAGGGCAATTGCTCGCCACTCTGGAGATTCCCGAACTGCAAGCAGACCTGACCAAGGCAAAGTCTGATGTGCAGACAGCCAATGCAGAAAGAGCGGTAGCCAAAGGCGATCTGCAGAGGGCGCAGGCAGCGAGCCAGATTGCCCAACTCTCTTATACCCGCATTCAGGACGTTTCCAAGAAAGAGCCGGGTCTTGTTCCACTGCAGGAAGTGGATGTGGCCCACTCGCACAATCTCGAAGCAGATGCCCAGGTGAGCGCCGCGCTGCAGCGCGTCCAGGCGGCGGAGAGCCGTTACCAGAGCGCCGTCGCTAGCCTCGCTCATGAGGCTGCGCTGGTCGAGTATACGAGAATCGTTGCTCCGTTTAGCGGCGTCGTCACCCAGCGTTATGCCAGCGATGGCGCCATGATTCAAGCCGGTATCGCCTCCCAGACTCAGGCGATGCCGGTAGTCAAGGTCTCACAGAACAACCCGCTGCGTCTCATGCTTCCCGTTCCGGAGGAGGATGTTGCCGCCATCCACAACGGTCAACACGTAACCGTAGATGTCCCTGCGCTGCATCGCACATTTGACGGCACAATCACTCGCTTTGCCGATCGGGTACAAATGTCGACCCGGACAATGACTGCGGAAGTCGATGTCAAAAACCCTCAACTTACGTTGATCCCCGGTATGTATGCGGAGGTAAAGCTGGGAACAGCGGAGGCTCGCGATGCTACTGCGGTTCCACCTGAGGCTGTCGATGGAACGGGAGATAGCCAGCGGCTCTTTCTTGTTGACAGCGCGGGAGAGGTACAGACGCGCAATGTACACACCGGGATACAGTCGCCGCAGTATGTCCAGATTCTCTCCGGGGCCAATGCAGGAGATGTCGTGATTACCGGCCGCCGTTCCGATCTCCATGACGGGCAAAAAGTTCAGCCACTGCTGCCCACCTCCGACGCGGTTCCAGCACCGCCGTCCTAGAGCATTTTTTGCAGATGGTGTAGACCGGGAAACTGAACTCGACGCGGCCATTCCGCCAAAACCGGGGTCCCCGGGTACGCGGTCTTTGCGTGACCGGGGTGGAAAGAATGGCCGCACATAACCGACCCCACCGGACCATAGGATTAGCAAAAATGCGTTAGAAAGGAGCTGCATGTCCGGCTTTGCCATCCGCACCCCCTATCTGATTATCGTTGTCTGTCTCATGGTCTTTGTGCTCGGCGTGAGCAGCGTCGCTCGCATGCCTGTCGATATGTTCCCTTCGATGAACGTGCCGGTAGTCATTGTGGCGACGTTTTATTCGGGTATGCCTCCGGAGCAGATTGAAGGCAACATCACCTATCACCTGGAGCGCTTCTTCACGCTGGCCAGCGGCATCGATCACATGGAGTCGCGCTCTCTCGATGGCGTGAGCATCATTCGCGTCTATTTTCAGCCGGACACGAATGCTGATACCGACGCTGCGACCATCGCGAATCTTGCAGTCTCAGACATGAAGGATTTGCCCCCAGGCACCTTCCCGCCGGTGGTGCTCAAGTCGGATGCATCCAGCTTGCCGGTTTGCCTGGTGACGATGAATGGTCCGGGCATGACCGATGGGGCGCTCAAAGATATTGCGCAGAACTTTGTGCGCAACCAGCTGGCGGGCGTGCCAGGAGCGTCCATCCCGCAGCCGTTCGGCGGCCCATGGCGGCAAATACAGCTCTATGTCGACCCCTACAAGCTGGAAGCGCGGCAGATGAGCCCCATGGACGTGGTGCGGTCGATGAACCAGGCCAACCTGATCCTGCCGGCCGGCGACGTACAGATCGGCAACCTCGACTATGACATCTACTCCAACGCGCAGTTTGACCTTAAGAACGCCAGCCAGTACCCGGTCAAGATGAACGGCGAAAGTCCGGTGTTGATGTCAGACATCGGCGTGCTGAAAGACGCGCACGCATTGCAATACAACGTAGTGCATGTGAACGGGCAACGCTCGGTCTACCTTCCAGTGCTGAAGCAAGGAGGAAACTCCAACACCATCACCGTCGTCTCGGGTATTCGCGATGCCCTGCACCACCTGGTCGATGTGCCTTCGGAGATGCGGACGACCGTGGTCTTCGACCAGTCTCGCTTTGTCCGCACCGCGATTGAGACCCTGCTTCACGAGGGCGGCATCGGGCTCTTTCTCACCTGCCTGATGATCCTTATCTTTCTCGGCAGCCTGCGTGCTACGCTGGCGGTTTTCTTTTCCATTCCGCTTTCCGTGCTGGCGACGTTTATGGTACTGCAGTTTAATGGGTCGTCCGTGAACAGCATGGTGCTGGGGGGCCTGGCACTGGCGCTTTCGCGCCTCATCGATAACTCGGTTGTCGTGCTCGAAAACATCTACCGGCATTTGGAGATTGGAGAACCGCCAGTGGTCGCCGCGGAGAATGGCGGACGAGAGGTGGCGCTGCCGGTGCTTGCTTCCACGCTCACCACGGCCATCGTCTTCTTCCCCGTGACACTGTTGTCGGGTGTGAGCAAGTTTCTCTTCTCGGCCATGGCGCTGGCCGTGGTAGTTGCTCTCTTCGCCTCCTATGTCATTGCGATGACGGTTGTGCCTCTCTATTGCTCCAAGTACCTCAAGCTGAACCACCCCGAAGGTTTTGACGAGTCGCACGCAGGCGAAGCGCGCACACTGGAAGGCGGGAAGAGCGGCTTTGCAGCTCGATTCAACGCGGCCTTCAATGCGCGCTTCGAGAAGATGCTGGCGAGCTACGAGGTGCTGGTACAAAAAGTGCTCCTGCAGCCGGCGAAGGTGTTGGTTGTCTTCGCGGTGGTGTTTGTTGTGAGCCTCGGTCTTTACTGGCTGCTGGGATTCTCTTACTTCCCGCAGACTGACGCCGGCCAGTTTGTCATCAACATCAAGGCGCCGTCGGGAACTAAGCTCCTAGTGACGGAACAGGAAGTAGCGAAAGCTGAGGCCTTGATAAAAGAGGTGGTCCGGCCTGCTGATCTGGGCATCATTGTCGACAACATCGGCGTCGACAATGGATTTTCCGCCATCTACACTCCGAACGCAGCCATGCACACCGGCTTCATCCAGGTCGGACTAACTCCGGGACACAGCATCGGCAGCTACGAATATATCGCGCGTATCAAGCGGCGCCTGGCTCAGGAAATGCCGGAGCTGACAGCCTACTTCTCGACCGGAAGTCTGGTCGACGCAGTCGTCAACATGGGAGCTCCGGCGCCGATCGACATCCAGATCAGTGGGGCCAACCTGCAAGCAGATAATCAGGTGGCCCAGGGCATTGCACGCAACCTGCGTTCCTCTCCGCTTGCGGCCGATGTTTTCATCCCGCAGGATTTGGACTATCCATCCCTGCGCATCAACGTCGACCGCATCCACGCGGCAAAGCTCGGCCTGACGGAGAAGGAAGTTATCTCCAATGTAATCACTTCCCTCACCTCCAATCAGATGATCGCGCCGAATGTTTGGATCGATCCCAAAAATGGGAACAATTACTTCCTAACGGTGCAGTATCCCGAAGCCCAGATTCACACGGTGCAGGACCTGGAGGCGATTCCTCTTCATGCCGAGGGTGCGGTGCAACCGACCCGGCTGGACATGGTGGCGAATATTCAACAGATTCAGGCTCCCACTGAAGTCGATCACTACCAGATCCGGCGCAAGCTTGATATCTACGTCCGTCCAGGCACGGAGGATCTTGGCAAAACGGCCGACCTGGTGCGTAGGATGATTGCCCGGCAGCAGATTCCCGCAGGTATTCATGTCACGGTGCACGGCAGCGCCGATGCGATGAGCGCCTCGTTCAGGAGCTTCACCGTTGGGCTGATCATGTCCGTCATCCTGCTTTACCTGGTGCTGGTCGCGCAGTTCCGTTCTTTCCTCGATCCGTTCATCATCTTGCTCGCGTTGCCGCCGGGAATTAGCGGAGTTTTGCTGATCCTGGTGCTCACAGGCACAACGATGAATGTCATGTCGCTCATGGGGGTAGTGATGCTAGCCGGCATTGCGATGTCGAACAGCATCCTCATCGTCGAGTTCGCTCACCACCTCATCAGCGAGGGACGGCAGGTGGGAGAGGCTATTATCGAGTCTTGCCGGGTTCGCCTGCGTCCTATTTTGATGACGTCGCTGGCCACGGTGATCGGTCTGCTTCCCATGGCGCTTAAGGTTGGCGAAGGCAGCGAGTCGTATGCTCCGCTGGCGCGGGCGCTAGTGGGTGGCCTCGTCGCCTCGACTGCGTTGACGGTCTTCCTCGTTCCTGCGGGATTCTTCCTGGTGTACGCGCGTAAGACGCAGCGGGCCTAGGTAGTGGGCTTTCGTCTCTGCGTGAGAACCCGACTTACGAACCCAGCTCTCAGGAGCCTAAATCAGTCTAGAACCCAATTTGAATAGGACGAGGTGCCCCACGTTCGCCCACCTGTCCCGGCTTGCCGTGGGAGCGTACGTGGGCCGAGGAAGACGTGCGAAGCCCCTCATAGTTTTTAATGTTATTAACCGGCAGATTCAGGGCGGGCTAGGAAAAGCAATTGAAACATATCATTTTCGGCCCAGGTACGCCTTGGCGAACCTGGGGCACCCGTCGTGTTCTAATTGGGTTCTGCTGTGACACAGACTCCGTAGAGACTCGATTCTGAAACAAGTGCATTCACAGTACGCTGCGGCAGGCAGCGCGGAGATGACAGTCCGTCATAGATTTGGAGATTTGATGTAGGCTGCCCCGGGACGACAAACTTTGTCATCCCGGAGCGAACCGGGGGATATGCAGTTCTCTTAGCTGACCTATTGCACCTGGAGCAGCGCTGCGCTGCCGGCGTAAAGGACGACCGTGCGGTGGGTTGATGCCAGGCGAAAGGTGCCGCTTGCGCTGTCCTCAGATAGATGAACCGAACCGAAACCATAGAGGCCGCAGGCGTCTGGCGAAAATACTCCCACCGACTGCTCGGTTTGTGTTCCCGGGCAACTCGTGCCTCCGGGAAGAAGATGCGCAAAGACTCCCTGCTTCTTGTTGTAGGCCACAATGTCGTCGTCCACTCCATACGTGACGTGTTTGTCTACGGGCGAGTAGTGCGCTCCGCCGACTAACGTTACTGTCCCTGGATAATCAGTCTCGTCGATTCCATGCGGAGTGAGCGCCTCTTCCACAGAGATAGGGTCCGCTAAGGCACGCACCGAGGTAACAACGGAACTAGGGCCGCTCTTATTCACCACCTGATCGATCTTGATGGAAAGATACGACGCTTGCTGGGCTGCGTATGGGGTGTCATCGAAGTTGAATGGACGTGCTTCGACGATATGCCCGGTGACCATTGACCCTTTCGCAAGCTGGTCTCCGTTCGGCAATAAAACGACCTGCATGGTCTTGGCCGTCACCACATCCCCAGCTTTTGCCTTCGCAGCGTTTTCCGTGTGGGTGAAGATGACGGGGATTGTCGTCTGGGCCGGTAGCGTAATCGCGCGGCTTGCCGGAACCAGTGCCACGCTGCCAAGCAGAGCGAGAAATGAAAGAGAACGGGAGTAGTTGCTCATGGTTGTAAATCTCCTTGACCGATCACAAGCGGATTTGAGCACCCAACCGCCTTACGCAAACCTGACGTTTGCCTTACATTTTTCTGACATTTTTGACCCCGCATCGTAACCCGGCGGTCAAGCTTGTACATTTTTAAGCAGGGTCCTCGAGGTCCACGGGCTTTTGAACATTCTGCTGGTAGAAGACGAACGCAAACTGGCCGAGGCCGTCGCTGAGGGGCTGCATGGAGAGGGCTATGCCGTTAGTCTCTCCCCCAGCGGGGAACACGCACTCTCTTCCCTGCGCCATCAACATGTCGACCTCATTCTTCTTGACGTGATGCTTCCCGGACGCGGCGGCTTTGAAGTGCTTGCCGACATGCGGCGAGCAGGCTTCAAGGTGCCGGTCTTGATTCTGACCTCGCGCGATTCCATCGACGATCGCGTGCTGGGGCTTGACGCCGGGGCGGATGACTACCTGGTAAAGCCTTTCGCCTTTCCTGAGTTGCTGGCTCGCATTCGAGCACTTATGCGGCGCAAGCTCCCGGCCGTCTTCTCCTCTCTGCAAATCGCTGATCTGACCCTTGAACTGGAAGGACGTACTGCTTCGCGAGGCGGAAAGAAACTCGAGTTGACGGCGCGGGAATTTGACCTTCTCGAGTACCTTCTGCAGAACCGCGGCTCGGTCGTTTCCCGGGAGATGCTGGCGCGGGAGGTGTGGAAGCAGGTGATGCGCTACACCCCGTTGGATAATGTGATTGACGTCCAGATTACAAGGCTCCGGCGTAAGCTCGATGGCGAGTTCCAAAAGAAGCTTTTGCATACTGTGCGAGGAGTAGGCTTCGTGCTCCGCGAAGACGAACCATGATCCTGCGTTACAGCAATGTGCGCCATCGCCTGACGCTCTGGTACGTCAGCGTCTTCGGCCTGGTGCTGCTGCTGTTCATCTGTGCAGCGACGCTGCTGGAATACTGGCAACTCAGCAGCCGTTTGTACCATGCAGAGATACAGGATATTGAAACCGTGGAAGGTTTGCTGGCATTTGCGCCGGATGGAAGCCTGGTACTCCACGAGGAATACCATAACCATCCTGAACATATCCTATTGCTCGACCGGTACATGCAGGTGATGACTCCGAAAGGCCAGGTTCTTCTGCGCAATGCCAAGTTGCGGTGGCAGGATCTGGGAGGCCCGCCATTCCCCAATGAGGGGCAGGCCGGCTACGACCAGCGGAGGGTCCGGCTGCTGGATGGAACCCGCCTGCTGCTCATCAGCCATATCCACTCGATTGGTGACCGGCCGCTCCTCATCCGGCTCGCCTACAGCACCGAGCCGATCGAGCACGGGGTGCTGCAGTTTCTTGGACTGCTGTTGCTGGCAGTGCCACCTACGTTGCTGATTGCGGGTTTCGCCGGCTATCGCATGGCCTACAAGGTGCTGTTGCCATTAAAGAACATGGCCCTCCGCGCGGAAACCATCACCGCCAATCAGTTGGACCAGCGGCTTCCGGTGGAGAACCCCAACGACGAACTGGGCTACATGGCACGGGTTCTCAATGATCTTCTTGCGCGGCTTCAAGACTCCTTCGACAACCTCAAGCGCTTTACCGCGGATGCCTCCCACGAGTTAAGAACACCGCTGGCCTCCATCCGTAGCGTCGGAGAGGTGGGCCTGCAGCGCTTGCACACAACGGAAGAATATCGAGACACCATCGGGAGCATGCTGGAAGAAGTAACTCGACTTACCGAGATGGTCGACGGCCTTCTTTCTATATCCCGGGCTGATGCAGGCCAAGTCACGCTCCACAGAACAACCTTCAGCCCATTGGACCTTGCCCGGGAGGTTGTCGGCCTTCTTGGCCTCCTCGCTGAGGACAAGGGTCAGCATATCCAGATAGAAGGCAACGCCAATCTGCTAGTTAGCGCAGATCGCATGGTGTTGCAGCGTGGGTTGGCCAATATCGTGGAGAACGCCATCAAATATTCTCCACCGTCGACCATGATCAACATCCATGTTTCACACTCCGAAACCGTGGATATTGCTGTAGAAGACAGCGGGGAAACTATCCCAGAGGATCTTAGGCAGAAGGTCTTCGAAAGGTTTTTCAGAATCGATGCCTCCCGTTCACGGGAAGCGGGCGGGAGCGGCCTTGGACTGGCCATCGCGAAGTGGGCGGTCGAGGCCAACGGCGGCAGCATCACCCTGCAAGCCGGGCAGGATCGGGGAAACCGCTTTGTGATCCGGTTGCCTGCGGTTTAGAGGGAGGTTCAGCTAGCGGACCGCGAACACTGCCTGATAGACAAACTGGAACCCGATGACCAGCAGCCACAGCGAAAGCGCGAAGCGCAGTTGCCGGTTGGGAATGCGCGGGGCCACCCCGCTGCCGGCAAGTGCGCCAAAGACGCCGCCGATCCCCAGCTTCCACAACAACGCCGCATCGTAGGCGCCACCGATCATGTGGACGCCGGTTCCCACGACCGAGAGCGCTAGGCCGAAGGTAAGATCGGTCCCTACCACCTGGGCCGTGGTGAGCGAGGTAAGCCCAAGCAGGGCGACGGTGCCCAGTGCCCCGGCGCCGGAGGAAGAAAAACCTACCTCCGCCGCAATGGGGAACGTGATGAAGCCGATCCATTTGGGCCGATCCGTTGTCGGTCGAGTAATAGCGTCGGGACGAAAGTGGCGAAAGATCTGCCAGCCGGAGGAAAAGATGATGATGGATCCGAGCACTATGTAGAGCAGCGCCTTAGGGCCGTGCTGCGCCACGTGCCCAAAGAAGAGCGACCCGAGAATCACTCCCGGTATGCCCCCGAGTAGCATCCATAGCAGGATCCGGTAGGAGACTTGCTTACGCCAGATCTGCACCGGAACCACAATCAGCTTGACCACGGCGGCGTAAGCCAGCGCGGTGCTGACCGCAATCTCCACCGGCACATGCAGAAAGATGATCAATAACGGTGCCGTAACCACGCCCGCTCCCACTCCCGTGAGCGCGATCACCACCGCGATCGAAAACCCTATCAGCAACTGCAGCATGGATACTCTCTTCTATTCCGGTTGCACGTGGATACCACATTCCTGCTTGCGTCCACCCCAGCGGCCCGAGCGCGGGTCATTAGGATCGAAAGGCAGGCTGGTACATGGCTCGCATCCGATGCTGGTGTAGCCTTTTTCGTAGAGAGACAGCAGGGGGATGCCATGCTGTTCCGCGTACTGCCATACGTCCTTGGTCGACCAATCCGCCAGCGGGCTTATCTTCTGTAGTTGCTTGCCAGTCGGCAAGGTGAATGCATCCACCACTTGAAGATTTGCCCGAGTCTTGGCTTGCTCCCGGCGCAGCCCGGTGAACCATAGGCGGTAGGGCTCGAGCGATGCAAACAACGGACCTACCTTGCGCATGCCGCAGCAGCGGTCCGGCGCTGTCTGATTCAGAATGCCGAATTGCGACTCCTGTTCTGCCACGGTAAGACTCGGCAGCACATTCACCAGGTTCAGGCCCCACTGCTCGGTCAGGCGATCGCGATAGGCATAGGTCTCCGCGAAGTGGTAGCCGGTGTCGAGAAAGATCACGGGCACGTCGCCCATCTCTGCCCGCACCAGGTGGACCACAACCATGTCCTCGGCCTGGAAGCTGCTGGTCACGCAGACCTCCTCCGAGTGGGCCGCAGCAATCTGTTCGTTCACCAGGCTGCGGGCGGCGGCGATCTTCTCTCCCAAGGCCGCAGAAGCAATGGACCCAGAAGAAACGGATGTGGACGTGCTCATTGGTTGCTCCCTTCCGCCTGAAGCGTACGCAGGATAAAGGCAAGCTTCTCTGCGGGCTCACCGGCCCATCCGGTAATGGGCTCGAACGACGCATCTCTATTGGGCAGTGCGAGCGAGACTTCGCCGGGAAACTCATCAAGGCCCTGAGCTTCGATGAGGACCGTGACTCCTGCCTGGAACAACCGCTGCAGCAGAGCTCGATTCGCCGTCCGCGTACGCACTACGTCGATGCCGCTCTTCCACAATGCGGTCTCGACCTGGCGCAGCAACTCCGGATCACGGATGGCCACAGCTGCAACGGCCTTCTTATCGCTGGCTGCGCGGCCGCTAGAACCTCGCGCACCATCCCGGCGGCTACCGTCGCGTGCGATGCCGGGTCGATCAGGATGAAGCTGCCGGTGGTCCGTTGATCGGCATAGGTATCCAGAAATAGCGGGCGAGTGGTTTCCATCTCCACCACGCCAATGCTGTTGAGCTCGAGCGTTGTTGCCTGCTCGGGCTCGAGGGTTTGAATGTTGACGCGATGCTGAATGGTCCTGATGCTGGCCTTGACCGTCTGGGAGGTATGTTTCAGCAGGTAGCTCTTCGCCGGATCGAGAGGCTCGGCATCCATCCAAACCAACGCGGCCAGAAAGTTCGCTGACACTGCCGGCGCCTGGTGCGCGGCCGCGAGCATCTCGCCCCGGCTGATATCGAGCTCATCCTCGAGCGTGAGCGCCACCGACATCGGCGCCACGGCCCGGTCCAGATCGCCATCGAAGGTGGTAATGCTCTTCACCCGGCTGGTTCTGCCCGAAGGCAGCGCGACCACGCGATCGCCCGGCCACACCGACCCGGCGGCAATCTGTCCGGCAAAGCCACGATAGTGCTGGTCAGGACGGATAACGCGCTGAATCGGCAGGCGGAATGGCGCGCCGGCCGATTCACGCCCCGTAGGCACAGTCTCCAGGTATTCGAGCAGAGTAGGACCCTCATACCACGGCATCTTTGTGCCCCGGTCGACCACGTTGTCTCCGTGCAGCGCGCTGATGGGGATGGAGAACAACCCGTCAATGCCCAGCTTGGACGCAAGCTGCTGCAAGTCGCGCTCCAGCGCCGCAAAGGCCTCTGCTGAATAATCCACCAAGTCCATTTTGTTGACCGCGGCTACGATGTGGCGCGTGCCCAGCAGGGAGGCGATATAGGCATGACGGCGCGACTGGGTCAGAATGCCCTTGCGCGCATCGACCAGGATGATGGCCACGTCGGCGGTCGATGCGCCGGTAGCCATGTTGCGCGTGTACTGCTCGTGACCGGGCGTGTCGGCGATGATGAACTTGCGGTGGGTGGTGGAGAAGTAGCGGTAGGCAACATCGATGGTGATGCCCTGCTCCCGCTCCGCCCGCAGGCCGTCGGTAAGCTGGGCGAAATCGATCGCGCTCGGGACACTCCCGGTGGCTGCTTTGGTGACTGCGCGAACGTGGTCCTCATAGACGTTCTGCGAGTCGTACAGCAGGCGGCCGATCAGTGTCGATTTGCCATCGTCCACGCTGCCCGCGGTACTGAAGCGCACCAGGTCTTTGGCCTGCTCCGCGGCGAGAAACTCCTCCATCGAAAACATATCTTCCATTTCCATAGCGCCGCGAGCGAGCGACAGAGTCATCAGAAGTAGCCCTCCCGCTTCTTCAACTCCATCGATCCGTCCTGATCGTGATCGATGACACGGTTGGCCCGTTCGGAAGAGCGAAACGCGACCAGCTCGGCAATGATCTTGGGAATCGTGTCAGCATCGGAGCGGATGGCTCCGGTGCACGGACTGCACCCCAGCGACCGCAGGCGGCACTTGACCCATTGCTCTTCCCCGGGCAGGCCCTGCACGAACGATTGCTCCACGGGAATCAGGCTGTCGCCGCGCACCAGCATCCGGCGCTCCTGGGCAAAGTAGAGCGGCACCACCGGGATTTTTTCCAAGTGGATGTAGTGCCAAACGTCCAGCTCGGTCCAATTCGACAAGGGGAAGACGCGAATGCTTTCGCCCGGGTTTACCCGCGCGTTATAGAGGTTCCACAGTTCGGGCCGCTGGTTCTTCGGGTCCCATTGCCCGGCGCCATCGCGGAAGGAAAAGATGCGCTCCTTGGCGCGGGATTTCTCTTCATCCCGGCGCGCTCCGCCGAAGGCAGCGTCGAAGCCATGCGCGCGCAGCCCATCGAGCAGCGCCGTGGTCTTAAGCAATCCGCAGCAACGGCGCGTGCCCAAGGCGATCGGGTTGGCTCCCGCAGCAAGGGCCTCTTCGTTGCGCCACACCAGCAGCTTGACCCCCAGCTGGCGCGTGTAGTCATCGCGAAACGAGAGCATCTCTTTGAATTTGTAGCCGGTATCCACGTGCAACAAGGGAAACGGAATCGGCCCGGGGTAGAAAGCCTTCTGCGCCAGGCGCAGCATCACGGAGGAATCCTTGCCGATGGAGTACAGCATGACCGGCTTCTCGAACTCAGCCGCGACCTCGCGGAAGATGTGGATGCTCTCCGCTTCCAACAACTGTAGATGGCTAAGCTTCGGCGCGACGCCTGCTTCCATCGTTTGAACTCCCAAGCTTGCCACTCCGGCTCCTTCAGTCCCGACCGTGGATTGCTCCCTCGGTCCCAATAAAAAAACCGCTCGCCAGGGGTCTGGCAGCGGTTGTGATACTCGTCTGAGTTACGCGAAAGTCTGGTTGGGAAACCCTACTTCTCGGCTAGCAAAACTCACACCCGCTTATCCGTGACAACGAACAACACTTGTCACAGCAACAACAACCAGCGGGATAATGTATTGCCTGCATAGGATTTAATACTCTTGCCTGGCTGCCCTTTTGTCAAGCTCAGGACACCCCAGAAGGAATCCTGAAAAAGCACGGAAACCAGCCAATTTCCCGTGATGGTCAGCCACCGCGACTACAGCAACTGCCCTCACGTATAAAGAGTCATAGGAGCGCTGCGGGATTCATGAAATGTATACGGGTCGGCCTGATTGGCTTTGGATTTGCCGGACGCATCTTCCAGTCAAACGTCATCGAAGCACTGGAGGGATTGGAGTTAGCCGCCATTGTGCAGCGGAGCGGCTCGGAAGCCGCCACTGCTTTTCCTCACGCCAAGATCGTGCCCTCCGTCGAGGCTCTACTGGAGGACACCAGCATCCAGCTGGTCGTGGTCGCTACCCCGAACGCCACCCATCTTCCCATTGCCCGGCAATGCCTGCTCGCTGACCGCGACGTGGTCATCGACAAGCCCTTTGCCTTGAACTCGGGCGAGGCGGCGGAGTTGATCCGGTTGGCCCGCGCGCGCCATCGCCTGCTTAGCGTCTACCAAAATCGCCGCTGGGATGGCGACTTCCAGACCGTGCGCAAGTTGCTCGACAGCGACCAGTTGGGCCGGCTGGTCAAGTTCGAGTCTCATTACGATCGCTATCGTCTGGCGCCCAGACTGCACGCCTGGCGGGAGGACGGCTCGCCCGGCGGAGGAGTCCTTTTCGATCTGGGAGCGCATCTGGTGGACCAGGCGCTGGTGCTCTTTGGTGTTCCCCAATCCATTTGGGCCAGTGTGCGGGTGGAGCGGGAGGGAGCCCGGTCAGATGATGCCTTCGACCTCTATCTGCACTACCCCGCATCGCTGGCGCAGTTGTCTGCGTCTTCCGTCTCGTCTTCCGTTTCAGGACCGGCGCCCTCGGGTCTGGGTGTATGGCTGCGCGCTACCTGCCTGGCGCGGGCTCCCGGACCGCGCTTTACCCTCAACGGCACGCTAGGCACTTTTCGCAAATTCGGCATCGATCCTCAGGAAGCCCATCTGCTCGCTGGAGATATGTTTTCGTCCAAGCCCTGGGGCCTGGAAAATCCAGAGCACTGGGGCACGCTCACGATGGATGAGGGCGGTGAACCGATAAGCACGCGCATCCCCACCGAACCTGGGGACTACCGCAGCTACTATATCAACCTGCGCGATGCAATCCATGGCAACGCGGCTCTCGAGGTCACTCCGCTGCAGGCCTGGAAAACTATACGCACGCTGGAAATGGCGATGGAGAGCAGCCGCACCGGCTGCACGATCACCTGCGACTGGAGTAATGAGCCCTAAAACGCACCCGACAAAGCTCTTTACGCTACCGCTGGTCAGGCGTAATTTGTTGATGGTCTTAGGAGAGTCATTTCTTCGGTTCCCTTCTCATCTGCTCTCCCAGCAAGTCCACGAGGAGCTTTGATGCGCATCCGACCCATACAGCTTTTGTGTATCGTCGCTGTTGCCACCTCGGCAGCAGCCGCCTTCGCGCAAAACCCATTTCTTGGCACCTGGAAGATGAACAACGAAAAGAGCCATCTCACCGGCGACGTGATTGAGTTCTCACCTGCTCCTGGCGGCGCTATCAAACACACCGCCGAAGGCCGTTCTTACACCTTCAAAACCGATGGCAAGGAATACACCGGCTCCACGGGCGCCCAATTTGTCTGGAAGGTGACGGACGCAAACAACTATGAACGGTCAGCCGCCAGAAACGGCGTTCCGCTGGGAACGACTACCTACAAAATCTCGTCAGATGGCAAGACCCTGGTGACAGAAACAACCGGCAACTCTCCTAGTGGCAAGAGCTTCGATGACACCACGACGTACACCCGCGTCGCAGGCACCAAGGGCCTAATGGGTAGCTGGAAAGATACAGACGTGAAGATGAAGGAAGATCAGGTCATGGTCTGGAAGGCCGGACCGACCGCAGATTCGATGCGTTGGGAACTACCGGACATCAAAGCCTATGTCGACATTACGTTCGACGGCAAGGAATGTACCCCCGTCGGTCCCACGGTGCCGAAAGGGCTAACCCTGTCACTCACCAAGACGGGCCCGCATAGCCTGGCTCTGATTGAGAAACTAAACGGCAAGGTGCTCGAAAAATCGAGCTACAAGTTGTCCCCTGACGGCAAAACACTGACTGCAGTGGAGGCTCCGCCAGACGGCAAGGCTCCGGAAACCGTCATCTACGAAAAGCAATCGACGTAGCATTCATGCGTTTGCGGGGGTTCGCGGCCATGCCGTGAACCCCTGCGAAGGTCGCTCTGCTATTGAGGAGGATTGTTGCTCGGTGTGTCCGGCTTGCCCTCGACCTTATGGACCCCTGTCTTGGTCGTCCGCTCGGTCTTGTTGTAGCCGGTCTTGGTTCCCTGCACTGTTTTGTGGTACCCGGTTTCCGTTCCTGACTTTGTTTTGTCGTAACCCTTCTCTGTTCCCGACTTGGTCTTGTCGTAACCCTTTTCGGTTCCCGATTTTGTCTTGTCGTAACCCTTTTCGGTTCCCGATTTTGTCTTGTCGTAGGCCGTTTTGCTTCCTTCGCTCACGCCGTGTCCTGCGCTGGTCGCAGCGTGCTTGGTATCCGATCCGGCGTTCTTCATATCCTGCTTTGCTCCGGAATCCGAACTCTGACTAAGCGCGGCCTGCACGGGAAAGGTTAAAGCGAGGGTGGCGATCAAAGCCGAAGTCCTGAGGCTGCCGAGGTTCATAGGGTGTGTCTCCTTGCGACGTACACCTCGGTTAGATGCAGTCGCCAGTAATTGCGGCCAGTAAAAGGTGTAGCCTGTTTGTCGTGAGCAAGTTAAGGACGCCCAGGGTGGGCCTCACCCAGTTGAGATGGTTTTGCTACCGCTCGTTGCTCGGCCTTCTGCTGGCTACGCCGGTCTCCAGGGCGCAAAGCCCGGTTCATGTCGACGTGGATCTGGCGAAATCCGCGGGTAAGCTCACGCCCATCTACAGCTGGTTCGGCTACGACGAGTCCGGCTACACAATCACGCCAAATGGCAAGGCGTTGCTAGGCCAGCTGCACGATTTGAGCCCGGTTCCGGTCTATATTCGGGCCCATTTCCTGCTCGCCACGGGAGATGGCAAGCCCGATCTCAAATGGAGCTCGTCGAACGTCTACACCGAGGATGCGCAGGGGAAACCCATTTATAGCTGGACCATTCTCGACCAGATTTTCGATGCGTATGCTGCCGCCCATGTGCGCCCCATGGTCGAGCTCGGCTTTATGCCCAAGGCGCTTTCCACCCATCCCGATCCTTACCATATAGGATGGCCGCTCAAGCCCGGAGAAGTGGAGGGCTGGTCTTTTCCGCCCAAAGACTACAAGCGCTGGCAAGAGCTGAATCATCAAGTGGCCGCGCACATGGTCCAGCGCTATGGCATGGAGACGGTTTCCACCTGGTACTGGGAGGTTTGGAATGAGCCCAACGGCAAGTACTACTGGAAAGGAACCGAGGATGAGTACAACAAGCTTTACGATTACGCCGTCGCTGGCGTACGGCAGGCGATTCCCAACGCGCGCGTCGGTGGGCCAGCGACTACAGGACCGGGCCCGCAGGGAAACGCTTCGCAGTATTTGCAGCTTTTTCTCGCCCACTGCGCGATCCAGAAGAGTGCGGCAACCGGCGGCCCAATCCCGCTGGACTTTATCTCTTTCCACGTCAAGGGAAGCCCGAACGTCGTGGATGGTCACGTACAGATGGGCCTCGACGGCGAGCTGAACAATGCTGCGGATGGCTTCGCCATCGTGCGCAGTTTCCCCCAGTTTCGTAACCTGCCGATTATCTTGAGTGAAGCAGACCCGGAAGGCTGTGCGGCCTGCTCCGCGCGGCTCTACCCGCCCAATGCCTATCGCAATGGGCCCTTGTATCCCAGCTATACCGCGGCGGCGATGAAAGGACTCTTCGAGCTGGCTGATCGCGATCACATGAACCTGCTGGCCATGGTCACCTGGGCATTCGAGTTTGAAGGAAAGCCTTATTTCGACGGCTATCGCACGCTGGCTACTAATGGCGTCGATAAACCAGTGCTGAATTTCTTCCGCATGGCTGGATTGATGAGTGGAGATCGCGTTGCGACGACCAGCAGCGGAGCAGCGCCGCTGGATAGTATTTTGAAAAATAGTGTGCGCCAGGATCCGGACATTGATGCCCTGGCCACCAGCGCAACTGGCCAAGCTTCTGTGCTGCTGTGGAATTATCACGATGATGACGTCGCTGCACCCGGCGCTGCCATCGTCATGTCTATAAAATCCCTTCCACTCTCCGCATCGCGCGTGCTACTGCAGCAATACCGCATTGACGATCATCACAGCAATGCCTACACGGTGTGGAAAGATATGGGATCGCCGCAGAACCCTACGCCCGAGCAATACGCAAAGCTGCAAGCAGCCGGCCAGCTGCAACTACTTGACTCTCCGCGCTGGATTACCCCGGAGAATGGAGCAATACAGGTGGATGTGCAGCTGCCCCGCATGGGTATTTCGCTGCTGCGCGTGACGTGGCCAACCAACTGAAATATCTTCACTATCTCCAGATCATTGAGTAAACGGGGCGAGGACACGATGCGATTGGTGCAATTGAAGGCCGGCGATGCGCGCCGGGTTGCTGTGGTGGAAGAGCCGAAGTTGCGTTTGCTGCGCGACTTCGATTCCGTGTATGGGCTGACTCAACTGGCCATCGCGAGCGGCGGAAAACTTACCAGCGTGGTGGCTGATCATCTTACAGATGAGTCCCTCGACTATGACCCGATCTACGGTGGGAGCACAAAGTGGAAGCTGCATACTCCCATCGATCATCCCCAGGAACCCGCCCGATGCCTGGTGTCGGGCACGGGGCTTACCCATATGGGCAGCGCGCGCGACCGGGCCTCCATGCACATGGCCAAGGAGCAAGAGCTGACCGACAGCATGAAGATGTTCCATTGGGGCATGGAAGCCGGCCGCCCCAAAGCAGGAGAAATAGGGATTGCCCCGGAGTGGTTTCACAAGGGCTACGGTGCGATCGTGCACGCGCAGGGTGAACCGCTGCTGGTTCCCTCCTACGCGGAGGACGGCGGCGAAGAGGCGGAGATCGCGGTCGTATATGTGATTGGTCCGCAGGGTCAGCCATATCGAGTCGGCATGGCCCAGGGTAATGAGTTTTCTGATCATCGCTTCGAGAAGAAGAACTATCTCAACCTGGCTGGCTCGAAGTTGCGCACTTGTTCGATCGGTCCGGAGCTGGTCATAGATCCCGATTTTCGCGCCGTGCCGGGCACGGTGAGCATCACCCGTAACGGCAAGGCGTTTTGGTCACAGCCGATTGCGAGTGGTGAAGAGGAGATGTCCCACAGCCTGCGCAACCTGGAGCATCACCACTTCAAGTTCGAGTTGCATCGCCGCCCGGGAGACGTGCACATCCATTTTCTGGGCGCGCATTCGCTGAGCTTTGGGCAGGGTATTGAACTAAAGGATGGGGACGTCATGGAAGTGCATTTCGAAGGATTCGGCCGCCCTTTGCGCAACCCGGTACAGATGTCTCGGGAAAAGGATGTGCTAGTCGAAGTGATTCCTCTCCTCTAGCCTATATTTCTTTCTGCATTGAGCATTGTGCCGTCGACTGGATATAGTGCCAGCAGTGGCCCTGCAGGTGAGGTAGACCATGGCACGACGAGTCACTCCCGTCTTCCTGTTCGTGATGTTTCTGGTGTGCGGCATAAGGGCGATAGCCCAATCGCGCGCCCAGGCTGACCCCGCGAACGACGCCGTAGTACCCCTTCACCTGGGTCAGTCCATGGTTCCGCTCTATGGACCGTGGAAGTTTCAAGTCGGAGACTCGCCCATCGACCCTGCGAACAATCAGCCACTGTGGGCGCAGCCGGAGTTTGACGACGCAACGTGGGAAACGGTGGATCTAACGCCCAAAGATGCTGTGAACCCTTTCCAGGGATTATCAGGATATGTGCCTGGCTGGGGAGAGCGGGGTCATCCTGGTTATTCTGGCTATGCCTGGTATCGCATCCGGGTGAAAGTCCAAGCGCAGCCGGGCGAGAGGCTTGCCCTGGCTGGACCGGCAAATTTTGACGATGCCTACCAACTGTTCCTCAACGGAACACTCCTAGGCGCGTTTGGGCGGTTCCGTGAAAAGCGACCAAAGTATTACTATTCCCAGCCGATGGTTTTTCCCCTGCCCGAGAGTGCCAGCGGCACAGAAGAGCAAGTGATTGCCTTTCGCTTTTGGATGTCGCCGCAATCCCTGCTGGCCCTAACGGACGCGGGAGGATTTCATCTTGCTCCCCTGGTAGGGGCCGCGGACGCGGTAGACGCCGCGTATCAGCTCCGCTGGCTGGATCTGGTGCGCCAAAATGCTATTTGGGCGCTGACGGCGTTGCTGTATTTGCTGCTGGGTGTGATCGCGTTCAGCTTGTTCCTGATAAACCGCACGGACCGGGTCTACTTCTGGATGGGATCTCTGCTCCTGTTGATGGGCCTGGGCGGTGCGGAAACCGCGCTGGCCGCCTGGACGCAGACCATCAGCGTTCCGGCCGAGTTCTGGGTTTGTAACGTGCTCTTGATTCCGGTGGTCAAGTTCACGTGGATCATGTTGTTGAGGGCCTGGTTCCGCCTGGACCGCCCGCTTTTGCTCCCCTGGGCCGCGGCTTTGCTATCGCTGGCACAGGCTTTTGCCTTCGCCGGCGCGTTCGATCTGTTGTTCTTCGTCCCGGCTACGTTCGCTCCCATGTCCTACGTCCTTGCCCAGGCGCTTGAAGCGACCTTCGGGTTGCTTATGTTGTGGATGATGTTTCGCGGCATTCGAAAACTGGGAGTGGAAGGCTGGCTCTTGTTGCCAGGGGTGGTCCTTGCCTGGGGTGATTGGCTCGCGGGCCAGCTTACCTTCCTGCACATTCGCAGGCTCTTTGTTCCTTTCGGCGTAACACTGACTCTGCAGCAGATTACCGGGTTCCTGCTGGCGCTGGCACTGTGCGCTCTCCTGGTGAGACGCTGGCTGCGTTCTGCGCAGGCGCAGCGCCAGATGACACTGGAGATGAAGCAGGCGCAAGAAGTGCAACAGGTACTGATTCCCGAAGCAGTGCCGCCAATTCCCGGCTTCACGATTCAGTCCATCTACCAGCCGGCGGGCCAGGTAGGCGGCGACTTCTTCCAGATTCTTCCCGCCCAGCACGATGCGGTTCTGTTGTGTATCGGCGATGTCAGCGGCAAAGGCATGCCCGCCGCCATGACCGTTTCACTGCTGGTCGGCACACTGCGTACCCTGGCCGACTACACCCAGAGCCCGGGCGAAATACTCGCCGCGATGAACCAGCGGATGCTGGGCCGCTCCCGAGGCGGCTTCACTACCTGCCTGGTTCTGCTTGCTGCTGCATACGGAACAGTTACGGTTGCTAATGCCGGACATATCCCTCCCTACCTCAACGGTCGGGAGCTTTCGCTGGAAAACGGTCTTCCACTGGGTCTCGTCGCGGAGTCCACGTACACCGAGTCCACGTTTCACTAGGAAGAAAACGAGCAGATTACGCTGCTCACCGACGGTGTAGTAGAAGCACGCGCCGCATCCGGGGAACTCTTCGGATTCGAGCGCACGGCGGCCATCGCCGCTCAATCCGCGGAATCCATTTCGAAGACGGCCCAGGCCTTCGGCCAGGACGATGACATCACCGTCCTCACCCTCACTCGTTTGCCGGTTGGCAAGCAATCCGCCACCCCACAGACCATAACCACACTGTCGCCGTCGATCGCTTAGGGCACCTGCCTGGCTCAAAAACATTTAACCAATCGGTTGACACCAGGGCTGTGCTGGCATAGATTCAACCATATGGTTAAGTCGAACGCCGCCCGCTTGGACTCAGTCTTTCACGCTCTATCCGACTCCACGCGCCGGTCTATTCTTCGCGACATCACTGCCAGGGAAAAGACCGTCGGCGAGATCGCCAAGCCCTACCGCATTTCCCTGGCTGCGGTATCCAAGCACCTCAAAGTCCTTGAGTCCGCGGATCTCATCGCGCGCGAGCGACGCGGCAGCTTTCAGATCGTGCGTCTCAATCCCGCCCCGCTTCGGCCGGCTGAGGAATGGTTGGCTTATTACGAAAAATTCTGGGGGCGGCAACTTGACGCTCTCCAGCACTTCCTGGAAGGAGAAGAACATGAGCGAGCAAGCAGCAGTGCAAGAGCAAGCAAGGGGTGAAGACTTGAAACTAGAAATCCGCAGAGTGATCAAGGCTCCGCGGCCTCGTGTCTTCGCGTCTTGGACGACACCGGAATTGATGCAACGTTGGTTCGCTCCAAACGGAATGCGGGTAGCCAGCGCCAGCACCGATCCACGAGAGGGTGGCGAGTACCGGGTTGAGATACGCGGCGTAGACGACGCCGAATATGTGGCGACCGGCGTCTACCGCAAGATTGTTCCCAACGAACTGCTCTCGTTCACCTGGGGCAACGGTTGCGACACAGGCAACGAGACTTTGGTAACAATTACGTTTCGCGACTTCGAGCAGGGAACGGAGCTTATCCTGACCCATGAACGCTTCAGCTCTGCGGATGCAAGGGCAAGGCATGAGCGCGGCTGGACCGGGTGCCTGGACAAACTGGAAAAGCTAGGCTAGCCAGCATCCTAGCATCGCAGCATACCGGGAATGGCGTAAATAAGGGCCAGCCGCGCTCCCACATCCCGCCTTTGAGATGTGGGAGCGCGGTGTCGGGACGCCACTGGCTCCTCAGACAGACTTCTCCAAATTTGCGGACAAGCGGCGAGCTTCGACAAGATCCAGATCCAACGTGTAGCCTGTTTTCGTGAGCAAAGAAGAGGCCGTTGAGGTGCTCTCGATCGAGGGCCGCGAAGTCCGCGTGACTCACCCGGACAAGCTCTATTTTTCCCGGCAGACCAAGCTGTCGAAGCTTGATCTGGTGCGCTACTACCTGTCGGTTGCGCCCGGCGCGCTCAACGGAATCCAGGATCGCCCGATCGTCCTCAAGCGTTTCGTGAATGGCGCCGAAGCCCCGGCATTTTACCAGAAGCGCGCCCCCTCCGATCGTCCCTCTTGGATGCGCACGGTAAGGCTCTCCTTCCCCTCGGGCCGCACTGCCGAAGAGATCGTTGTCGATGACGCCGCCGGCCTCGCCTGGATCACCAACCTGGGCTGCCTCGAGCTACATCCCCATGCGGTCCGCGCCGGCAATCTCGAGCACCCGGACGAGTTGCGCGTCGATCTCGATCCCGGCCCCGGCGTCGCGTGGGCGGACGTGCGCAGCGTCGCCCTGGAAGTGAAGGCGCTGCTCCAGGAGCTCGGACTTCGCGCCTGGCCTAAAACCAGCGGCTCACGCGGAATGCATGTGAATGTGCGCATCCAACCGCGTTGGAGCTTCAGCGAAGTGCGCCGCGCTGCGCTCGCTCTATCGCGTGCTGTGGAACGTCGCGCGCCCGCTCTGGCCAGCTCAAAATGGTGGAAAGAGGAGCGTCACGGCGTCTTCCTCGATTACAACCAGAACGCCAAGGATCGGACAACCTGCTCTGCATACTCCGTGCGTCCACTCCCCGACGCTCGCGTCTCTGCACCGCTGTACTGGCACGAGGTCCCGGACTGCGAACCCGCGGACTTTACTGTGCTCACGATGCCTAGCCGTTTTGCGGAGATGGGCGATCCTCACGCCGCCATGAACGGCGAGGCCGGTTCACTCGAAGGGCTGCTTGAGCTTGCAGCAAAGGATGAGGCCGCAGGTCTGGGCGATGCGCCATGGCCTCCACACTTCCGCAAGATGGAAGGCGAAGCGCCGCGGGTGGCTCCCTCACGCGCCAAGTCCGCCGTTAAAAAGGCTCCACGGACGAAGATGCCATTGATCGTGGTGGCGAACTCCCCTGACAAAGATGCTGCGCTGGCGGGCCTGGAAAGGTGGAAGAGCAAGTATGCGGAGGTAGCCGGCCTTTTGGCCGTGGATGACGTGCTGGTGGACTCGATGCGCGGCACCTCCTCTACCTGGACACGCATCCGGGTCAACCTGCGTCATGTGCCCGAAGAGCAAAGACCGCCACAGGAAACTCCTGATCCTGACGACGATCCGACGCGGGAATGGCGTACCGGCCGTGCTTCCAGGAAAAAGGCATGAGTCCAGCTCAGCGTTTCCCGGCGAAGATCTCCATCAGCTCTTGCGGTGGAACCACTTCGAGTTGGGCATAGGTGCAGTCGCTGGGCTTCTTGTCCGTGCGCCATCTGCGAAACTGCGCCATGTGGCGGAAGCGGCTGCCTTGCATGTGCTCGTAGGCCACTTCGACGACCAGCTCCGGTCGCAGCGGCTCCCATGAAAGGTCTTTGCCCTGGCTCCAGCGGCTCTGTCCGCCGGGCATGCGCTGCGGGCCTCCGTCGCTTGCGGATCCAGGGTCGGCCCACCCGCCCCAGGGATGGTTTGTGAGCGCATTCTCTCGATAGGGCAAGAGGAATTCCACCAGCTCGCGGCGCTTATCCTGCGTGAAGCTGGCGCAGACGCCGACGTGCTGCAACGAGCCGGAGTCATCGAATAGACCCAGCAGCAGGGAGCCGACCGCGGTGCCCTGGCCGGTCTTATGCCAGCGAAAGCCGGCCACGACGCAGTCGCAATCGCGCTCGTGTTTGACTTTGAGCATCACTCGCTTGTCGGGCTCGTAGGCTCCCGCGACCGGCTTGGCCATGACCCCGTCGAGACCGGCGCCCTCGAAGCGCAGAAACCAATCCGACGCGACGTCCGCTTCATGAGTGGCCGGCGTGACGTGAATCGGCGGTGCGGCGGCGGAAAGCAGCGCCTCCAGCGCCGCGCGCCGGTCTTCGAATGGCCAACCGCACAAATCGCGATCTCCCTCACAAAGCAAATCAAAGAAGACAATGGACGCGGGAGTCTGCTGCGACAGCAGCTTCACCCGCGACGCGGCCGGATGAATGCGCAGCTGCAGTGTCTCAAAATCGAGACCACTTTCTGTGGCAATTACAATTTCGCCGTCGAGTACGCAGCGGGTAGGTAGCTGAGAGCGCAATGTATCGAGCAGCTCGGGAAAATAGCGATTCAGTGATTTTTGATCACGGCTCTGGATGAGGATCTCGTCCCCATCGCGGAAGACTAAAGCGCGAAAGCCATCCCACTTCGGCTCAAAGATCCAGCTCTTGCCCACCGGCAATTCGCCCACTCGCTTGGCAAGCATGGGCAAGACCGGCGGGTTCACAGGAAGCTGCATGCCCCATGGTATATCGCGCGCTCGCTCCCACACACCCTACCTGAAACGGACGTTAATCACCTGGACGGGTGCCCCTCGCCTCAGCGTACATGGGCCGAAAATGAAAGGGCGAAGGCCCCACCAAAGCTTTTATGTTCAACTCAAGAAGCTCTCGATAACCAGTCAATCGAGGTTGGAGTTGGGTTACGCGTCTAGTAAAAGCATTCGAAAAGATCGTTTTCGGCCCAGGTACGCTTTGGCGAGGGGCACCCGTCCAGGCTATCGATATCTGTTTGAGGTGGGCCTGAGAGCGTAGTGGAGGGACTTGCGGTTTCTTCCCCCGTACTCACACAGCCCCCTAGCGCCCCACAACCTCCAGCAGCTCGCTCTCCGAGCCCATCGGAACCCCCTGCTGCGTAAGCTTGCCGGCAGCGTCATCCCAGTGCAGTGTGGTGATGCTACTGCTTCCCTTCTCGTAGGCGTAGGTCTTGCCGTCATCCTGATACAGCGTGAAGTCGCTGTTGGCGCCGGGATACACGCGTACCTTGGCTAGCTTTTGCACCTGGCCGGTGTTCTCAACCGGCTCCCCCAGTGGCACGATCGATCCCGCGCGTACAAAGAGCGGAAGCGTATCGATCGGCGCATCCACCCGTATCGTCTGCCCGCCAGTCACACGTTCTTTCGTCCAATAGTTGTACCAATCCGTGCCCGCGGGCAGATACACCATGCGGCTCGTCGCTCCCTGCTCCGTCACCGGCGCAACCAGGAATGCGGGCCCAAACATATATTCATCGCCCAGATCCTGCACCTTCGCATCCTGGGGAAAATCCATAAACAGCGCCCGCATATAGGGAGCGCCCGTCTGGTGCGTCTGATAGCCCAGCGAATAGATGTAAGGCATCAGCTGGTAGCGCAGCCGCAGATACTTTTCCAGGATCGGCTCCGCCTGCTTCCCATAGGACCAGACCTCGTTGTACCGCCGGCTGCCGTGGGTGCGGAAATTCGGCTGGAAGGCCCCGTATTCAAACCACCGCGTGTACAGCTCCGGGTAGTCATCGTAGCCACCCACGTTGTCGCGCGCATCGGAGGGATCGAGCAGCGGAGGGTGAGCCGGATGATGCACCGCGGGCAAATACTGCCAGCCTCCGATGTCATTCCCCCAATAAGCAATGCCCGAAGCAGTCACGTCGAGCCCGGTAGGAATCTGGCGCCGCAGCGTGTCCCAGGTGGGATAAATATCCGAAGACCAGAAGATCGTCCCATTGTGCTGTGCCCCGGGATAAGCATCGCGGGATAGAATCAGCGCCCGATGATCGACATCACGGCGGAAACCTTCATAAAGCGCTGCGGTATGAAAGAGCGGATAGACGTCGAAATAGCGAGTGCCTGGACCAATCGAAAAGTAGCCGCCATTCGGCGGTAAGTCGGGCTCGGTTTCATCCGCCCAGATGGAGTCAAAGCCTTTGCTGATGATGTTCTCCCGGATCACATCCCAAAACCAGCGAGCAGCCGCGGGATTCGTGGTGTCGATGTCGGAGCCGGCCCGGTCATAGGGAAGACCATCCATGGGCGTGCCATCCGCGAGATGTTCAAACCAGCCATTCTTCAAAACCAGGTCGTAATAACGAGTGCCGCGCTCGAAGCGCGGCCATACGCTGATCATGGTCTGGAACCCCATGGCGTGGAGTTGTTTGTTCATCGCCACGGGATCGGGCCAATTGGCGGGCACCATATCCATCTGCCCCATCTTGCTGTAGTAGAACCAGTCGACCACGATGACATCCGCCGGCAGGTGCCGCTCGCGATAGCCCTTAGCTACAGCCAGCACCTCGTCTTGCGTGCTATAGCGCTGCTTGCATTGGATAAATCCATACGCCGCCTTCGGCAGCATCGGAGTATCTCCGGTAAGCAGCCGGTAGCCGGAGTAGATCTCGTCTGTCTTGCTGCCGGCGATCACGAAAAAGGAGACCCGGTCGCCCACCTGGGAAGTCCACCGCGTCTGCTCGTTGAAGCCCGGCTGGATGGTGGTCTGCGACGGATTATCCCAGAGCACGCCATATCCTTTATTAGTCACCAGCAGGGGCACGCAGAACGTCGGACCTCCGGTCGCGGTGTAATTGTTCCAGCATTCGACGGTGTGTCCACGATGATCGAGAAAACCCTCCTGGTTCTGGCCCAGGCCGTAGTAGTGCTCGTCATCCGGGGAAGCGAAGGTGGCGCCTACCTGGTAAAAGGCTTCATCCCCGGGTCGTTTGTCGTTGAGCACGCCGGCGGTGGCGTCCTTATGGTTGGGCACCGCCATCGCCCAACCTTCCATATCGAGCAGCCTGGTTCCGTCCGCCGCGCTAAAGGTAATGTGCGCTCCGGGAGCTGAGCCGTTGAAGTACTTCGCGATGTCCAATTGGGTGGGCAGGGGCTTGCCTGACCCTGGCCTGTTGGCCGAGACCGTCACGGTCAGGCGGCTGGATTGGTAGGTGTCTCCCTGCTCACTTTGTTGATGGCTCCATCCGGCGGCGGAAGGCGCGGCCGTAAAACCGTATCCAGGAGGAGCGAGCGCCGGCTGCTTAAGCAGGCTGAGCGTAACGCGAAGGATGTTGGGTGCGTAGGGTTCGAGAACGATGGTGCTACCGCCGCGGTCCAACACCACCCGCGTCTCTTGCGCCGGCGCTCCGGCCGCGAAGAGCAGGGCAAGCACAACCCACCAGGAAAGCCGATGAGACAAGTTGACCTCCAAAGAGCCGCAGCGACTATGCTGCACTACATCGGGGTCAAGAGCAAGAAATACCGTGGTATCCCAACCACAAGGGCGCGACCAGACTTAGCTAGAGGGATCGGCCAAATCATACACCACTTCCGGAGTACTTTCCTTTGGCTCCAGGACCATACGAATGACTGCCAGGAGCTTCTCATTCGCCATCGGTTTTTGCAGGAACGTCCTGGCCCCCGCCTTGATCGCACGATCCCTATTGCCGACGCGGTCCCGCCCGGACAGCACGATCACCGGGATCGAAGACAGTTTTTCGTTCGCCTTCAATCTCTCCAGAACGCTGAAGCCATCTCCTGCCGGAAGGCCCAGATCCAGAATCATGAGGTCCGGCATGTGCTTGCGTGCCTCAGCGATACTGGCCACTCCATCGCCGGCAAAAATAACATCATAGTGGTTTGCGTTGAGCCGTAGTTGAAGGCCTAATCGCACGTCGGGATCGTCATCGACAACGAGGATTTTCTTTTGACTCACGGCTAGATAGCTCCTTGTAAGCAGACGTTGTTGATTTGATCTCGTACTTCGCTAGCCACCTCTTCCGCAAAACTTTCCATCGATTCGTTGGCGTCTCTTGTGAGTGGAGGCAGAAAGCTGTGCGAAATGACGAAGTTGAAGTTGTCCGATTGAAACCCGTGGTGGCGCCGGAGTTGGCTTTGAATACGGCGGCCAATGCTCTCTGCCCCATCCTGGAGTGTGTTGGCAACGATGAAGAATCGCTTGTGTTCGCTGAGCGGCCCTATACTGGGCAGCAATACGTCCGAATCGGCGCGCAGACATTGTTGCAGAACCATGCGCGCCACATCTAAAGTCTTTCTTGGTACATCTGGCGAGCCGTCCCTGCATTCGACTTCCGCCGTGATTAATGCCAGGGAATCGCCGGCACTTTTCTCGTGTGTCAGGATCGGACGAATCACGCCTGCTAACGAGAAAATCGGCAAGGTAAAGAAGAAATGGCTTCCCTTCTCGAGTTCGCTAGTCACCCAAATCTTGCCGCCCTGCCGTGTGACCAGGTCCTTGGCAATGTGCAAGCCGAGCCCGAGGCCTCTGCGCCCGGCATGGCCGGGATCCGTGACTTGGTAGAGGTGCTCGAAAATCCGCTCGCTAGCCTCCGGGCCGATACCGCATCCAGTATCGGAAACTTCTATCTGCATCATGCTCCCATCTTTCTCGTACTCGCCGGCTTCGACCTTCACCGTGCCACCGGCGGGCGTAAACTTGACCGCGTTATCCAGCAGAATGGTCAGCACCTGCCGCACCCGCGTCGCGTCCGCGTAGACCGATGGCAAGCGTGCCGATGGTTGGAAAGATAGGTTGATCTCTTTTCCTTTAGCGGCTCCGCGAAGTGTATCGACGGCGTACTCGATGGCCTCGTTTAGCGAAACAGACTCCAGCTCCACGCTGAGTTTATGGGCCTGCGCCTGGGTGACCTGGAGCAAGTCTTCAATCATCGATTGAAGCTGGCGCACATTCCTCAGAATGATTTGCAGGTATTCATTCTGTTGTTGGGTCGTCTCGCCCGCCAGGCCGTCCGCGATGATGGTGCTGAATGAATAGATCGATGTCAGGGGCGACCGAAGCTCGTGCGATACATGGGAGAGGAACTCATCCCTTAGCTGAACCTCGTTTTTCCGCATGAGATCGGCTTCCCTCTGCATGCGCTGGCGCTCTATCGCGTGGCGAAGGGCCCTCGGAAGCGCGCGATTCTCGATCTGGCCTTTAATCAGATAATCCTGCGCTCCCTCCTTCATGGCTGCGGCAGCCAGTGCTTCATCCTCCATTCCAGTCAATACGATCATCACCACATCAGGGGCCGCCGCCCGCGCTCGTCGCAGGGTCTCGAGGCCATGCCCATCCGGCAATCCCATGTCCAACAGAACAATGTCGATTCCACCTGCTTTGAGCCGAGCCTCTGCCTCGCGCATATGCGTCAGGTGGGACAATTCGAAGCTATCCGCTGTCTCCTTGCTGAACATCTCACGCAGTAAACGAGCATCCCCCGCGTTATCCTCGACCAGAAGAACCTGGAGTACCTTTTTTCTCATAAGAGAATTTCTTCCCGCAACCATTGGCTAGCTACTTTACCAACGCACCTCACATGATGTTGAACCAATGGATCGCCATAACGACCGGAACAGCTCTGCTGGGAGTGGGGTTGTAATTGCCGGCAAAGGGCCCGATCAAAGTAGGAACCCTGGTGTCAGTGAAGCCGGCTGCCTGCACCCACACGACTCCATCAACCGAGTAATAAGCTAAGTAAGCGACGCCGGTCCTGGTAAGCCGCAGGTACATGGGGTTTTGATAATCATTAAAATCGACTTCCTCGAACACTGTGGCCGCGACTCCATTGCTGACTGTGTGCACGCTCAGGCCGAGGTGGGTGCCGTTCGTCATCAGCGCGAAGGTGATGAAGTTCTCGTTATCGGCGAGCACCATGAGGCCCCGGCTGGTGTCCTCATCCGTCGCCAGGATTGGTGAATCGATCTTGATGGAGACATCAAAGTCCAGGTTGCCGATCGGCTGCACCACGCGTACCGCCTGGTTCGACGGAATCAGTGCATCATGGTTGCTACCGCCGGGTACGTTCAGGAAGAGATGTTGGTTCGAGACGGTAGCCGCCCCGCCTCGCGGCGCAACCACCTCCCAGAGCGGGCCAGGAAAACTACTTGCCAATGGTGCTCCCGGAACGCCCGGAAGCGGGCTGTTCGCAGAGGCGGACTGCGCGGCCGCCCCCATGGCGAGCGAGGCAATGATCGCGAAGAGATATTGTGATCTATTTCTGTACATCGATGTTACCCCCAGTGCCCCGTCGAGGCCTAACCAACCGGCGGAACACAGAATCGCCCTGCCATCTTCGCCCACTATCTTCTCAGTTCATATCAGCGGCCATTACCATTGCTGTGCATTACTGAAGTTAGTACGACCCGTCATCCTCATGCTCATTCATTGCTGAACATCGAACCAGTTCACTGACATGACGACGGGAGCGGCATTGGCAGGAGTGTCGCTGAAGTTGCTGGCAAAGAGTCCAATCGAGGTGGGAGCAGTGGTATCAGTGAAGCTGGCCGCCTGTGTCCAATTCACTCCGTCAACCGAGTAAAGAGCTACGTAAGCACTGTGTGCCTTCGTGAGTCGCAGGTACATCGGATTCTGGTATGAACTGAAATCGGTGTCGTCGAGCACCGTGGTCGCCACACCACGGGCAACGATACGAGCGTTGAGGCCGATCTTGGTTCCGTTGGTCACCAGGGCAAAGGTGAGGAAGTCCTCGTTATCGGAGAGCACCATGAGACCCTGACTGGTGTCCCCATCCGTAGCCACAAGTGGGGAGTCGATCTTGACCGCGACATCGAAATCCTCGTTGCCGATCGCTTGCACGACACGCACCGCCTGGTTGGACGGAAGCAACGGGTCATGGTTCACGCCTCCAGGAACGCCGATGAAAAGGTGAGAATTGGAGATGGAAGCCGACCCACCCGTTGCTGTCACTAGTGTCCAAAACGGTCCCAGGAAGGTGTCCGGAAGAGCAGCTCCGGGAGCAGCCGGAGATGGCCCAGGAGTAAGTGCGGTGAGCCCGCTCTGCGTGGCTGGCGCTCCAGCTGCCTGGTTATCAGCGGCGGCAGGAGCCTGAGCATCAGCAGCGGGAACCTGATCATCGGCGTTAACAGCTGCCTGCGCATGAGCAACAGGGCTCGCCTCGGCAGCAGCCTGCGGAGCAGACTCGGCAGCGGGAGCCGGAGCAGCGCCTATTGTCACCGGCCACGGAGTTAACGTCAGGGAACCGACCATGGCCTCCATCTTTATCGAACCCGCCGTCAACGCGGTAGCATAGCCCTGGCCGGCGATTCTGGCCACCTTATGGTTGGTGGTATTCCACCAGGTCACCACATTGCCGTGCACATCCGGCAATGTACCGGTCGAGCCATCGGAATAAGCCACATATCCGACCATCTGCATTGTGCCCCCCACCGCCATGGCATTCGCGCCCGACTTGGGGCGCAGATATCCGCTCGTTATGGTCTTCGCACCCGCAGTGGAGGGCGCTGCTACACCGGGAGTGGATAGAGTCACGACATTGCTGGGAACGTATCCAAAGGAAGGAAATACTATCCCCTGGTTTGCCCCCTGCCCCCAGGAGGCGATTGCTTTCACCGTTGTTCCTGCTGCCACTGTGAACGGGGCGGTGTAGAGCTTAGTCGTTCCCGCCTCGCCACCGGGTCCAAAGATGGCCGGCGTGCTACCGTTCGTGGTGTAGAAAATAGAAAGTCGATGCAACGTATCGCTGTCGCTGAGCGTAACCACGGTCCCAGTGGAAGAAGATACCGGTGTAATTGTAGGCGCGACAGTTGGTCTCGTAGTACTGGTTTGGACCACTGTGTTGGAACTTATCACCAGCCCTGGATTCGACGATGAACCGCTGTCCTCATAGGTCAACGCGCGGTTCAGGTTATTTACAGTACCAGTCCATGCATCTGATCCGGAAAAATAGTTGCCGGTAATAGTTGCGTTGGTAAACGGCTCCCCCACGACGATATTCCATCCCGAACAGCCATAGCCGGCACCGCAGGACTCGGGGCCGTTTCCGCCTTGATATAAGCTGTTGGTGGCTATGCTGCCGGCTCCCCACAACTCCAAACCAATGCCATAATGCGCTCCCGAGCCGGTTTCTCCTGTGATCGGTACGTCGCCGATGTATACGTTATCGTCCGCGCTGTGGGTTGGAGCTGCGGAGGCGGTAAACTCCGGCATAGACAATTCGAAGGTGTAGTTATTGGGGTTGTCAGGCTGATAAAAAGCATTGTGATGGTATGCGCCCACACCATTCGTATCTTGTTGCGTCTCGATCATGATGCGGGAGTTACCCCGCATGTTATTGTTCTCGACATCAGCATTCATGCTGGTCTGTTGCTGCACACCCTGTTCGAGTAACTTCAGCCCCTCTTCAATGCTATTAACCGTATTGTTATTCCAGACTAAGTGATTATTGTATGCACTGACTATGGTCGCGGCGCAATAGCCGCCGGAATCGACGTTCCCGTTCCCGCCGCCTTCGGCATTGATCCGAGCGCAATTGTTATAGAAAACATTCCATAGAATGGATATGTACGACGCGCCGGTCGACGGATCGGAGCCTTCATCGTGATCGCCATCGAGATAGATAGCTTGTAGCGACTGCCCGCCACCTACCGGAGGATCATTGAGGGTGAAATAGTTGTCCTGGATGACAATTCCCGAGGAGGGATGGGTAACGTAAACGCCCCCCTGCGTGCCGGAAAAGCGTAGATACTGAATCGTGCATCCCTGATTCCCGGTAAAAGAAGTACCGTTGCTGTTCGTCTGGAGCGCAAAATTCAGTGTCTCCGTGCTGGTCAGGATGGCGGTCGGCATATTGACCTGGGTTACCACGCCCACGTTTGGCCCAGTGTAGACGGTAGCGTTTGAGCATGGCAGAATTACCGTGGACGCCAGGCTATAAGAACCCGCAGAGAACATGACCGTATTGCCCGCCGCCGATCCAGCTGTGTTCACAATTCCTTGAATAGTTGCAGAGCTGGAACCGGCCTGGATGGTGTAAGTCGTGGCTAGCGCCGGCACGCTCGTGCTCAAAACTAAAAGCACCATGAACTTGTTCAATTGAGCCCTCCGCAAATCTTAAAGCGATAATCTGTGGACGCAACTGTATCCCGACGACCCTCAGGCCCCGATTGCTCGCGCTAGCGGCGTCCTCAAGTACCACCTGGCAGCAGGACGAATTGCGCGCAACGGCGTGATAATCCCTATATAAGCTGCGGCCAATATCTAATCTGGCGGTGGCAGCTGCAATTACCGTTGGTGTGCATTACTGATGTAACAAAAAGTATGAGCGGACCTATAAGTTGTCTTAGTTATTAAATTCGAGACCATAAGTAATGGTCCTGCTCTACCTACCAGCAGCCAATCGCGGGTGCTCGATTCAAGCTTTATTTTGCCTGCCCCGCCTGCCCCGGCGCGCCGTGGGGCGTGCCGTGGGCCTTGAGTGGAGGAGGCGCTCCGCGCGTCGCAACGGCTGCTCTAAGGAAAACTTAATCTTTGCCGCAGCACAGGTTTAACCTCCCGCCTTAGGCTGTGCATGGCAGCGCAGCGTCGTTATGGGTACACCGTAGACCCCTCCGCCACGCTCGCCCGGCCGTAAAAGTACACGAAGGGGGCAGATTGTTCCGATCGATCGCAGAGACAGTGAGAGGTTGGCTCTATTTGTTGGCGTTTATCACGGGCGGTAGCTATTTACGCAAGGCAAAGCTGAAACGCCTGGGCAAGGGTGTGAAGATTTCTCCCACAGTGATCTTCAAGTACCCGGAGATGATCCAGATCGGCGACCATTCCTTTATCAATCATCTCTGTTCCGTATGGGCCTCTCCCGGGGGCCCAATCACTATCGGAAGCAACGTGCTTCTCGGCCCTTGCGTATCGATCTTCTCTTCCAATCATGGAATAGCTCGAGGTGAACTGATTCGCAATCAGCCCGGGCGGGATGCGCCTATCAGCATCGGCGATGATGTATGGCTCGGAGCGAACACCGTAGTAACGGCCGGCGTCTCGATCGGTGATGGCGCCGTGGTCGGAGCCGGAGCTGTGGTGACCACGAATTTGCCTCCCATGTCGATCTGCGCCGGTGTGCCTGCAAGGGTCATTCGTTATCGACGCTAGAGCATTTTTGCTAATGGTGTAGACCAGGAAACTGAACTCGACGCGGCCATTCCGCGAAAGAATGGCCGCACATCACTGATCCCACCGGACCACAGTATTAGCAAAAATGCGTTAAGCCATGTTCCTATGGATGCAAACCGAAGCAGATGGTGTGTACGCGGCTTTTTATGGGAGAAGCTGCACATCGCTGCTTCTAAGAAGCACACAGGGAGCTGAGAAATAATTAATCTTTGCCTCCACTTTCGTTTAATCCCGTCGCACTAAGCTGCCCTCATACAAGCGTGAAGCCATGAGAAAAGTTACTGCGGCAATAGTGATGGTTCCGGCCCTGTTCTCTATCGCCACCGCGGCGCAGCGTTTGTCTTCCCCCCAACCTGGGCCAGTCTCCCCTGCAACACCTGTTGCCATCGGAGGTTCCAATCTGCCCTTTCAGCCGATCGGAGCCTCCGACCTTGTTCGCTTGACCGTCGACGATTCGCCGGAACTCTCGCAGACCTTCCGCGTCGACCAGCACGGAAATCTGAACCTGCCACTGCTAAACAAACCCATATCCGCCGCGGGGTTGTTGCCGGATGTGCTGCGCGACAAAATAGCCGCCGCCCTCAAGGCGCAACATCTATTGGTAAACCCCGTCGTCGATGTTTCCGTTGTGGAGTATCGCAGCCGCGATGTCACCGTTGCCGGGGCGGTCAAGACACCCATGACCATCCAGGAGGTAGGTGACCTGCGCGTACTAGGAGCGTTAAGCCAAGCGGGGGGTCTGCTGCCCGAAGCCGGGCCCGAGATCATCGTCGAACAAGCGAACGGCAGCGCGCAACGAATCTCCGTACGCCAGCTCTTCGACGGGCTTCACCCGCAGCTCAATATTCCAGTCACCGCAGGCGGCCAGATTCGTGTGCCGCAATGCGAACAGGTGTTTGTCGTGGGAGATGTTAAGCGGCCGGGAGCGTTTCCCTATCAGGATATGCACGACACCACTGTGCTCAAATTGCTCGCGCTCAGCGGCGGTCTTGACTCATTCAGCCGTAACAAGGCCTATATCTACCGCACAGAATCGGGCAATGCGCAGAAAACAGAGATAGAGGTTCCCCTGAGACGCATCCTGGATCGAAAATCTGAGGATGTAAAGCTCTCCCCCAACGACATTCTCTACGTTCCAACCAACGGAAAACTGAAGGCCAGCGCGAGCGTGCTGAATCATGTGACGGGCATGGGCAACGCCGCCGTGTCGGCCGCTATCTGGAGCTCGCATTGATCCGAGCCCTGCACGATGAACTCTCGCCCGGCGACACTGCCGCCCTATAGGTTGATAGAAAACTCAAGATCTGCTGCCAGAACGGAGCCAAGCGCATGCCCGATTCGATCGCGATACGGAAGCCGCAGCCCAGGCTGAGCGACCCCGCTGAATTCCAGCGGCCACTCACCTTTTATGCGGAGATCGTACGCCGCCATTGGGAAATGATTTTTGTACTCAGCGTTGCGTTTACGGCCGTGGTGGCGCTCGGGTGTGCCTTGGCGCCCGCCATCCATGTGGGCTCGGCGTTGATAGCGATTGACCGGCAAGCCGCTCCTGAGACCGTTGGATCCGACCACCTCATGACGACCGGGGACGACCAGTTCATGGCGACGCAGCAAAGCCTGCTGCAGGCCGACACCATCCTCCGCCCGGTAGCGGAACGCTACAACTTGCTGGAGCGTGAACATCAATTGTCACGGTACTGGTTCTGGCGCTATTCGCGCGAAAAGGAAGCCGCCATCAGAAATGCGCCGATCGTCCTGAAACATCTGAAGGTCGAACGCAATCCCAACACTTATTTATTGACGATCACTTATCGGGATTCAAATCCTCAGGTCGCAGCCAATGTCGCCAACGCCATTGCCGATTCCTACCTGCGCGAAATTTTCGAAACGCGCACCAAGGAGGCCGGCCGCCTGACCTCCTCTATGGAGCGCCAGCTGATTGACTTAAAGCAAAAGATGGAGTCGACACACAGCGCACTGATGGTGTACCAGCGAGACCTGGGAACCGCCGATCCGGAGCAGAAGACAAGTGTACTGGTGGCCAGGCTGCAGGCGCTGAATACTGAGAACAGTGTCGCCCAAGCGGATCGGATCGCCAAAGAGGCGGTGTACCGCGAAGCAAAAGACGGTTCCCTGCCCGAGGTCGAGGTTTCGGCGCAATCGAGCGATCTCTCCAAAGATGTAGAGAAGTTGCAGGTAGCCAAGGCAAATCTGGCGCTGGTGGGCGCAACCTATGGAGACCAGCACCCGGAGTATCGCAAGGCGGCGGCCCAGGTCGCGGAAGCGACTGCTGCGTTGGACGAGAGCCGCCGCAACGTCTCCACCCGTATAAGTGTGGATTACCGGCAGACCCTGGTGCGCGAGCGCATGCTAGCGGCGGCCGTCGCTGAAACCAAACGGCAGGTCGACGATCTGACCTCACAGTCGTTTGATTACCTGCAGCTGAAGCACGAGGCGGATGCAGCGGAACGGGTTTACGAAGATCTCTTCGCCAAGATCAAGCAATCAGGCATTAATTCCGAACTGCAAAACAACATCATCCGGCTGGCGGACTCCGCTCGGCCTGCCGCCAAGCCGATCTTCCCCAATTGGCCGCTGATTATCGGGTGCTGCATGGCCTTTTTCTCTCTTGCGTGCGGCGCATATTTTGTCTCCGCCGAACTAACCGACGTGACCGCGAAAGAGATCGAGCCGATGGAGGAAGCGCTTGGCATTTCCGTGGTTTGCGCGCTGCCCCAAGTGATGGACATGCATCTTCGGTTGGCTCTTGATTCTCAAGGCGTGCGCTTCGCTGGAAACCGCTGGCGCAGCATACAAGGCGGTTTCTTCGATGAGGGCGTACGCCACCTGCGGGGCTTTCTGATGCTCTCCACCCAGGCGCATGTGCCCAAGAGCGTGTTGGTAACCAGCGCCTTCCCGGGAGAAGGAAAGTCGACCCTCGCTCTCTCCCTGGCGATGGCCAACGCGGAACAAGGCAAACGCACGCTGTTAATCGACGGCGACTTACGCCAACCCGCGATTGAGAGAATGCTACGCCTCGATCCCGATGCCGGCTTGGCTTCGGTGCTGGCACAGACCATTCCTTGGAGAAAAGCCACACGCGCGGTTTCCGTCCGCCCGGATCTTTTCGTTCTTGGCTCCGGATCACCCTTGCCGCTGGCCTTAGCGCTGATCGGGCCGCAGATGCGCGGCATATTGGCCCAGGCCACCAAGGAGTTCGACCTGGTCGTCTTGGATTCACCGCCGCTGTTGGGGTGCGCGGAGACTCTGGAACTGGCCGCCGCCACGGATGTAACGGTCCTCGCAGTGCGCAGCGGACATACTCCGATGAAAGCGGTGGGAGCCGCGGTAGAAACTCTTCGCCGTGTGAATGTACCGATCGCCGGCATCGTCTTGAACGAATCGGCGATCGTGACCGATGCCACCTATAAAGCCTATGCCCGCTACTACACCGCGGTAAGCAGCGCCTAGACCGCACTCTGTTCCCCCTCTTGAAGACAAGGACTACACATTGTGCCCGATACGCTAGAGAGCATCGCGAAAAATCGCTGTTCCCTCCGCTTCTTGGCAGAGACTACCCCTTTGCCGAAATCGGCGGCCGCGTGACCCTGCCTTTCACGGTTGCACTACTCGCCCTTTGGAGCGTGGCCATGTACCGCTACGGGCACTCCGTCCTCTTTCCGCCCGCATCCTTGGGAATCGTGTGGACGATCACGCTCTTCGCCATCTGGTTGTGCGGGGATCTGTATTTCCCTCTTACCACCAAGGCAGATGAAATCGTCCTCACCGGCGTTCTTGCCTTCTCTCTGGGAGGAATCTGCGCCGTCGTTGTTCCCTTACGGAGTGGGCGAACACTGACCGCGGTGAGCGCACAGCGCCGTACCCAGGTCGATCGATGGCTGACCATCGCGGGGTTACTTTCACTGCTGAATATCCCCTTCTCCTACCTCTATTTCAAACAACTCAGCGAAACCATTGCGCCGCGGGAAAGTATGTGGCGACAAATCCGCATCGCGACCAACAAGGCAAACGTATCCGGCCACAATGCTCTTTCGTTCGAGTCCTTCATCCTGCCGTTGTTGAGCATCGTCGCCCTGATCGCCGTGTATGAGTACGCCGACACCGGCAGGCGGACGGGCCGCACTCTCTTCCTCGTCCTGCTCGCCGGGGGATATCAACTACTGAATGGCGCCCGCTCCGAAGTGCTCCTCTTACTGATCAGCTCAGTAGTGATGCTCTGGCTCAAGCGGGGCGCTGCCCCCATCCGCCTGTTGGGGACCGTGGGCCTTGTCTTCCTGCTGGTCTTCTCCGCCGGACAGGTTGCCATGGGCAAGTATGGCGCGGATGCGGGAGTATCGTTGGCCAAGAATCTTCCCCGCGTGGCCGAGGGTTTCGGCACTTACTGGCTGGGTGGAATCATTGCCTTCGACCAGAATCGGCAAAATCCCGAGCTGCGATATGGTTGGGACCTGGGTAAGTTCGCCAAGCGGATAGCGAATCGATTCGGCGCGACTTATTCTGAGCGCGATCGCAATCTTGAATACACAAAAATCTCCCCCAGTCAGATAACCAACGTCTATACCGCGTTCCTGCCTTATTACATGGATCACGGAGGGATGCTGGGAGTTATCGGGCTGATGTTCCTGGTCGGCTTTCTCAGCGCCTATGTTTATCGCTGCGCCATCCGGGGCAAGTGCTGGGCGGTCTTCACCCTTGGAGCATTCGTCTACGCGACGGTCATGACAATCTTCTCCGAGGAGTACTTCGCGCAGATCATGTTTTGGGTCAAGGCGGGCGTGGTCCCCACCATGGTTTACTTCGCTCCCAACATTACCCTGCGCGGTCATCCGCGCTCGACAGATAGGGATCTACCGGAGCCTCAATCGTGCGCGTAGCCGCGTATACCGGCGGCGTAATGGTGCCCAGCGCCAGGGCGCGCGTGCGCCAATACATCGACCCGCTGGGCAAGCTCGGCATCGCGGTGCGCGAATACCCGCTGCCCTGGGGGAACATACTGCCCCCGCAACGCGGCCTGCGCCCGCTGTGGATGGCGGCGACGGCGGCGGCGCGCACGGCGGCTCTCACCTGCTCCTGGAAAGCCGATGTGACCTGGCTCTCGCGCCAGTTCCTTCCCGCGTTTGCCCCCCTTCAAGCCCTGGCGAAGCGGCCGATGATCCTCGACGTCGATGACGCCGTTTGGCTCAATACCGGCGGCCATCGCGCACGTGATCTGGCCAGAGCCAGCGACCTGGTTGTGTGCGGCAACAGTTTTCTGGCCGACCAATTTTCCCGATGGAACGCAAACGTCACCGTCATCCCGACGGCGGTAAATACCTCGTGGTATCGTCCGCGCCGTGCCCGGCAGGGCGCGCCCGCATTAGTGCTGGGTTGGACCGGCACCAGCGGCAATTTTCCTTTCCTCTATTCGATCGAGGGAGCACTCATGCGTGTGTTACAGCACTGCAGCCGGGCCAAGCTGCTCATCGTCGCCGATAGACAACCACATTTCAAGCGCCTCCCGGAGTCTCGGGTCGAGTTTGAGCTGTGGACGCCACGAACCGAGTTAGACGCCTTCGCGCGCATGTCAATCGGGCTGATGCCGCTCGCGGACACCGCCTGGTGCAACGGCAAGTGCAGTTACAAAATGCTGTGCTATATGGCGGCGGGGCTGCCGGTGGTCGTCACCCCCGCGGGAATGAATATCGAAGTACTGGCAATGGGCGAGGTGGGCTTGAGCGCAGGTTGTGAGCAGCAGTGGGTCGATGCACTCACCGCGCTGCTCAGCGATGCGGATCTGCGCCAGCGCATGGGCGCCGCCGGCCGGGTTGTCGTTGAGGAGTGTTTTAGCCTGCAGCGGCTGGCGCAACAGTATGCGGTCGTATTTCGCTGCCTGGGCGGAGACTTGCCGCGGGGTTCCGGTTCGAGATTGGTTGCCGACAGCCGATGACCAACCCCGTCGTCACCATCGCGATGCCCTTCTTCAACAGCGCCGCTACCCTGGAACTGGCCATCCGCTCGCTCCTGAATCAGAGTTACGGCGACTTTGAGCTCTTACTCTGCGACGACGGCTCAAACGATCAGGGCCTGACCATCGCCCGCAGTTTCCGCGACCCGCGCGTGATCTGCTGGAGTGACGGACGGCGGCTACGGCTCGCGGCCCGATTGAATGAATGTATCGACCGGGCGCGCGGCTGTTACCTGGCCAGAATGGATGCCGACGATATTGCCTATCCCGACCGGCTGGAACGCCAGATGGCTTTCCTGGTTGCTCATACGGAGATCGATCTATGCGCTGCCGGCGCCATGGTCTTCGGCAAACACGGCCGCCCGCTCTGGCGCTTTAACCCGGCAACGGACCATGCCGCCATCACCCGCTCTCCTTTCCGGGGCTTTCCCTTATGGCATCCGGTGTGGATGGGGCGCATCGAGTGGTTCCGCCGTTGGCGCTACGACGAAAGTGCGTGGCTCGCACAGGATCAGGAGCTGCTATTGCGCAGCTACCGGCTTAGCCGCTTTGCCAATCTTCCCCAGGTTTTATTGGGATACCGGCGGGAACGGATCACACTGAAAAAGCTCTTGCGCTACAAACTGCTGCACATACAGTACGTCTGCCAGCAGCCCGGCGGCAGTCCTGGCGGCTGGCAGAAGTTGCAACTGCTGGGTATCTCGGCCGCGAGGTTTGCGGCCAACTGTGCCGCGGTCTCCGCCGGCTTCGAGCACCGCATGGGTCATCAGGCAGCGCAAGCGCCTTCCGCGGCAGAGCTCGCTGAGTGGCGCACGCTGTGGAACCTGCTCGCCGCCTGGTATGGGCGGCCATCGAGCGAGACCTTCCTCCCGGCGTCGTTGCTGGCGCCCGACAGGGATCGCAGTGGGCGGCCATGAAAATCGTTCATGTGCTTACTCGGGGCGATGTTCTCGGCGGAGCTCAGAGCCATGTGCGCGAGCTCTCGCTTGAGCTGCGCAGCCTTGGCCATGACGTTACCGTGATCACTGGGGCGCCCGGCATCTTCACCGACCAGCTGCGCCAGGCGGGGATTCCCTGGTTGCCGGTGAACAGTCTGGTCCGGCCGGTGAGGCCACATCGTGATGTGGCGGCGCTGATCGAGCTTTGGTGCGCCTTACGCCGTCTAAAACCGGACCTGGTATGCGCTCATACTGCTAAAGCAGGATCGCTGGCTCGCGCAGCTGCGCGGCTGCACCACATCCCCAGTGTGTTTACCCCCCACGGATGGTCCATCTTCGATCGCACCTCGCTGCGGACGATTCCGCACTTCTGCTGGGCAGAGCGTCTGGCAGGCCGGCTGGGCACGCGTGTCATTAACGTGTGTGAGCACGAGCGGGTGCTGGCCCAGCAATTCGGCGTCTGCCCGGCAAAGGCGCTGGAGGTGGTGCATAACGGCATAGCGGAAATCCCGTTTGCCCGCTTGCGGCCGATCGATGCCCAGCCGCCGGTGATCGTGATGGTAGCGCGCTTCGCATGGCAAAAGGATCACGGCACTCTTCTCCAGGCGCTTTCCGGTTTGCTATGCATGGAATGGCGCTTGCTGTTGGTAGGGACGGGCGAGCTGAAACCGCACGTGGACGCGCAAGTCGGCGCGCTCGGGCTTTGCGATCGGGTCCGCATATTGCCGCCGGAGAGCGATGTGAATCATTTGCTCCTGGAAGCGCAGATCTTCGTACTCTCTACGAACTTCGAGGCGTTGCCCATCAGCATCCTGGAGGCCATGCGTGCCGCTTTGCCGGTGGTTGCTACCGACGTGGGAGGCGTTGCTGAGTCTGTGCGGCACGAGGAGACCGGCCTGCTGGTACGCCGGGGCGACGTTGCCGGCCTGCGTGATGCGCTCGCTCGGCTGATCGCCGCCCCCGCATTGCGCGTCGCCATGGGCACCGCGGGCCGGCGCCTCTGGGCTGCTCAGTTCACCGCCAGGGCCATGGCCGCGCGCACCGTCGAGGTCTACAAGCGCGCGCTAGCCACGGTTGACAATTGAATCGAATCCATTTAGGGGTTGAACTTTCTCCACTTCTCCCTAAGATTCTTGTCCGCGAGCGCCTTGATGAAGACGCCGCCCACCACCGACCGAGCCTGGAAATGAAGCATCACGCCCGTCTTGCTGTCATACCAGTCGGTCAGCGGTACACGAGAAGGAGTCTCGTTTAGCCACTTACCGATGGGATCCATCAAAGCGGTGAATTGAGACGCATCTTCCGTAAGCGTAGCAGTCCAAAGCTCCCAATCGAGCTTGGTGTAATCTGCACGGTTGTCAAGCGGCAAGCCATATTGATTGAGGTGCTCTAAATAGAAGGCCAACTCAGTCTTGCGAATGGACGCAGGAAAGAGATCCAGATCAAGCAGCTTGTCCCAAACCAAGTTGTATTTCTGGCTCCATGTTCCAGGTTTATCAAAAGCCAGTTTGTAATGATCGCCGTCCAAAGCCATGCCTTGCCATTGCTCGGCCATCTTCTTTGCGTCGGCCGCGTATTGTTTCGCGAGATCGGCCTTACCCAGTTTTTTTGCCATCTGAGAGTAAGCGGCGATGCCTTCGATAGCCTTGATTGAGAGGTTAGCGTTGTGGGCAAGATGCCCTGCAAAATCGTCGGTGCTGAGTTGATTTTCAGGATCGAGACCGTTGGCGTTCAGATAGTCGGCCCATTTCGTCAACTGCGGCCAATACTCGTCAGCGAGATGCCAATTGCCCTCTGCAATGCTAAGCGCGTCCACAAGGATCAGCATGTTCGCGCTCTCCTCGACAGGCATTTGATTCTCTTCGGTCAGTTCCCCGCCCCCATACACCTGTCCATCTGCAAGCGGATACGTGCCCAGATCATGCGGCGCGAAAGGCCAGCGCCATCGCGGAAGCGCAGAATATTCAAGAACTGGCTTTAGCTGGGCCTCGAGCAATGCGGGATTGAAGAACAGAAAAAACGGTGCTGACGGATACAAAACATCTACGGTCGAGATACAACCGTTGCTAAAGTTTTCCTTTGGAAAAAGCAGAGGCGTGTTGTCAATGTCCGCAACGAAGCCATGAGCAGCGAGTGTCTGCCGGTACGCTAGCGTACCCAACTCCGCATAAGACTTGCCGCCGACATGTTCCAGATCGTTCGTGAGTTCCTCATCAAAGCGGCTGCCACGCTCTTCAAGGCGGGTGTATTGAGCCTCCGATTCAGCTAACATGGCGCCGGCAGTCTTTCCATTTCTGCGCCAATAAGGGGGTAGCTTGCGGTCAAGATATTCAATGGAATCGGCCTCGTCATAGGCGAGGAGCACATGCCGGCTTACCGGCTTTCCTTCAGAGACTTCTGCGTGCAGTCGAACCGCCAAGTGCGACGCGCCAGTACGGGGCTGTCGCGGCATCTCCATATCATCGGATTGCGGCAGTTCGCCAGAGGCCATGAAGACCGGGATCGCGCTACTTGAGGTGACTAGAGTTGTGTCCTCCTGGTCCGGTACCGCAAGATAGAAATATCCCCAGTCGATTCTCAGGTTATCGCCCCCGCGACTCAGGACGCGCTGATCGCGTGACCCAACCCGCAGCACCTCCATTCCAGGAAGATTTGATCTTCCCCACGTCACCTCCTCGTCATCGGTGTTCACGGCCACCCGGGGATTCACATCGAGCAGCACGCTGACTGAATGGGGCCGCCCATCGCTGGAACTGATTTTCCACGTGAGATAGTCGACAGGACGCGATAATGCTTCAAGGTCCTGCGGCAGCGCCGCAGTAAAGAACCTGACCTCCAGTTGCACTCCAGCAGCCTCGAATACATAAATGGTGTGCAGTGGGGTCACTCGAAGCGATACCTGCTGCATCGCCGGAACTTGACGGGGATCCAAACCCATAAACCGATAAAGAGTGTTATCGATGCGTACCAATCCGATCAAGGGTTGATCCAAACCTGTCCAGTGGCGTGTATTCACGTCCGTCAAACGGTCCGCCATCGACCAGATGCTGAAATATGGATCGTGCGTCACCAATGGCACCGCCGGCGGCCGCTGTGCGTTTGCCACTATAACGCTAGAAAAACAAACGATCAGCGAACACAACACGCCAAGACAACGGCCTAATACACGTGAAGCAGACTCAAGTACTTCTCCCATTTGGCTCCCTTATTTCGAAAAAACTGTAAATACCCAAGAGCTCTGGTACCGGCAACGCCGGGCTATTCCGGCTCCCACAAGGCAGTCCTTTCCCATGCTGCTAAAAACGAACGGTGAGATATCGAGATGGTACAGGAGGAAGCACTACCGGCCAGGGTTGGCAACTGGTATCTCCTGCAGCTGATAGACTTTATTCTGCCTGGCCTCGGATTGCGTCTCATTTCGCAAAGCCGCCAGTTGCTTGAGCAAGGATGATATCTGGTCCCTTTGTCCCGTCTTGCGTAGCGCGAGGATTAAATGATAGATCGCCTGCTGATCCTTTGGGTCAATGGCAAGAGCAGCCTTCGATTGCTCGATGGCAAGCGAAGTACGTCCATCCCGGAGGTAGATCGTTGCCAACAGGTCATGGGCCGCCACCATCGATGGATCGAGGCGGCACGCCAGATTGGCCGCCCTTAATTCCTCTGCATAGTCCGAGCTGCCTTGGCGTAGGCTTTCTTGAGAAAGCGCCTCGGCAAGCAGATATTGGGTCAGAGCATCTTTTGGCTGGGCCTTGGCCGCGGCTCGAAATGCTCGGAGAGCTTCGGCGGATTTGTGTTGCTGCGATGCGACCAGGCCCTCTGCCGCGCCCAGCACTGTTAGTTTTGGATCGAGCCGATTGGCGGTCGCGAAATCCTCGGTGGCCAAGTCGAATTTCCCCAGCTGCGTATAGAGGATTCCCCGAGCAAGATAGAGGCGCCCTTCCTTCGGCAGTTGTGTCATGCCGGCATTCAGAATGTCGATGCCAACTTGCATCGACGCGTGATCGTAGGAAAGATCTGCAAAATCGAGATAGGCGTCTACATTCGTAGGATCAGAAAGAATTGCCTTGCGCAACAACCCGATAGCATCTTCCGTACCTTTGGTCGATTCGTAGATATCGGCAGCAAGAAGAAGAGCTTCACTGTTGCCTTTGGCGACCTCAGTCATCGGCTGTAGGGTCGAGAGAGCTTCTTGAGGCTGACCTGCCTTCCATTGGGCCAGAGCTAAATTAAAGCGAACGCCTTCCATGGACGGCTGGCCACTCAGAGCCTGTTGAAATAGTGGAATCGCCTGGTCGTATCGGCCGCCCTGCGCCAGGCAGGCGCCATAGGCCGCCAAGGCAATGGGTTGCTTTGCCAGCACGTCTCCGCCTCTCTCGAAGTGAGGGATCGCGCCGACACAATCCTTCGCTGAATATTCAAGAAACGCGAGCATGGTATGCGATGTTGGATCGTCGGGCAACTGAGCGAGCACTTTCAGAATCAACGGCTTTGCCGTTGGGCTCCGTTGTTGATATGCAATCTGCGCCGCCCCTTCAAGCGCAGGGAGATAGGCTGGGTCCAGCTTGATCGCATGCTGGTAGGAGTCCAAGGCCGATGATGATGCTCCTTTCCCCGCATAAGCCATTCCGCGGAGCGCCCAGATTCGTTTATCTTTCGGCGTCTCCCTAAGCGCGGCGTCGCATTCACGCAATGCATCATCGAAATTCTGGCTGCGGAGAGATTGAGAGATCGCAATAACCGGGCTGACGGCCGGCTTGGTTTGTGCAAATGCTCCGTGCGCTGTCTGCAGGACAACACCGATAACGATCCCGCTCAAGCAGGAGCGAGGCATCTTTCCCCACCGCATTCCGCAAACTCCGAGTCTCTGCATGCTCGACACTGCTCGAAGTAATGATAGGACGAACGACTCCAGCTTCGTGGCAGGTCTACTCGGCGAGCCTTTTCAAGGTCTCCAGTTGCAGCGTTAGATCGGCCAGTTGCCGCCGCAATCGAGTATTTTCGTCCTGCAGCTGACGCAACTGTCCGGCCGTGCCTCGGCGACCTGGTGCAGCGGTCGCGGCGGACGAAGCGTTCACACAGGCAGTCCGTTTCCTGCGAATACCGCCATTCTGCCGTCCCAGTTCAGCTGCGTGGTTGCTTGGGCAATACTGCAGTCTTGAAACAGCCGCCAAGACGTTCGTTTTTGTTTTGCGCGACACAGTTCCGGAGCCGTTTACGACACGCGATACCGTCGCCGTAGAAACCCCTGCCAAGCGAGCAATGTCTCTTACCGTCAAGGAACTCTTTTCGCTGATGTCGTTGCCGCTCATCGATCGAAGACCTGCCGGATGGTGACAGACGCTAGAAGTTGATCCTCACCCCGACCAGCATGTTGCGCGGAGGATCTGTCGCAGAGGCTTGACCAAAGCCGCCATCCGGCAAATTGGTGTCGACACCTCCACTGTTTCCGGATTGCACCAGGTTAACGCGATTGAAAATATTAAAAATATCGAGGCGTAATTCAACGTTCACGCTCTCTCTGATCTGGGTCACCTTCTTGATGGTGAAATCGGTGTCCGCATATCCCGGATTGCGGAACTGATTCGGCGTCTCGTTTCCTTCTTGTCCGACCGTAGGCAAAACGAACTGGCCGCAGGGAAGAACGCCGCCAGGACATGTTGGGAATATTCCGTGCCCTTCTTCGTAATCCTTCCTGCTGTGTTTCTGCTGATAACCAGTCACGCTGGGGTAATCATTGTTGTCGCCATCCGCATTGAAATCGCCGCTTCCCGGGGCAAACACCAAATTCCCGGCAGCCTGTTCGGCGGCATAGTTCGCGGAGGTGAGAGTGGCTCCATCGGACGCTGTAGTGCTGACGGCGAGTGGAGCGTTGGTGCTGACAGTGAAGGGATACCCGGATTGCAGAATCGTCAGGCCCGCCAGGGTCCAACCGCCAAGAAAGCGCCTGGCAATTTGATTGGACACACCATCTCCTGGAAGGAGGTAACTCGCGCCTAGAGAAAAGCGGTTGGGAACATCCCAGGGCGACGGCGCGTAGAACTGGCTGTAGGGAAAAGCAATCGGGTAATTCTGCCAGTTGTCCATCGCCTTGCCGTGGGTGTAGGAGGCGGTCACAAATCCACGCTGCGCGAAGCGGCCTTTCACTGCAACGACGAGCGCCTGGTAGTTGGCGATCGCCCCATTAAATGCATAGGTGATGCCACCGAAGCTTGTGTTCAAGCGGGTCTGTGTGCCCGAACCCGTATATGCCCCAGCGGCCGTAAAGTTGGGATTCTCGATCAAGTCTCCTGAGAAGGCGTTCACGTCATTCCCATACGACGTGGCGCCCTGGTTACCGCCCCCGGTCACCAGATTTCCTGAGTGAGAACCGTTGTATCCAATGCTCGCGACCAGGTCACGCGTAAGCTGATGCTCGAGGGTCAGGGTCCAGTTGAGAGTGGACGAGGCCTTGAGATTCACGTCAGTGCCGCCCACACTGATCTGCGATCCGACAAGACCTCCCTTGGCATCGAGCGCACCTCCTTGAAAAGCGGGGTAGGGAAATCCAAACGGAACCTTGTTTTGCGTCCCAAAGCCGAAGATGGGTGGGGCGGTCGAGCCGTTATTGAGGAAGGTGGGAACGACCGGCCCGGGCGGGTTGCCCTTGAGTCCGTTCTCTGCGTTCCCCAGCGTAAAGTAATCGTGGTAGAGCCCAATGCCACCCCTGACCACCCAATTCCCTCTTCCCGTGGGATCAAAGGCGAACCCGCCGCGTGGGCTGAAGTTCCAGTTCAAGTCGTTGCTGAAGACGTGGCTCTGCTGGGTCATGACGCCACCCGCAATCTGGTCTTGAAAATTCGAGCCACCGGCTACATGGAAGTTGGCCAGAACTGTCCCCGCAACTTCACATAAGGATTGCCAAAGTTGTCGTAGCGGATGCCATAGTTCAACGTCAGTTTCTGAGTCGCTTTCCAGGTATCTGAAACGAATACCCCACCAGTGGTTTCCTGAAATCCGTAGTTCTCGTTTCCGGGCGCTCCACTCAGAGGGTTGTACGCCAGTCCGCTTTCGCTATAAGGCGCATTATTGATCAGGTCGATCATGTTGGTGTAGTTGATCGTGGGTTGGCTGTATGCGCCGGCAAACAGCGCAACATCATCTCCATGCCATCCTTCATACCCAGCCTTGAAAGTGTGGGCGCCGCGGATATGCGTCAGCACATCACGCCAGTGATAGCTGTGCTGAATGTAGTCCCCTAGCGCAAAGCCGTCTCCAAAGTTCACTCCTAGTCCGGTCACATTGACCGTCGGAACAGTGAACAGTCCCGATGAAGGAGAAAACCCCTCGATGCGCTGATATCCGCCGAATGCCTCATTCAGGGTAGAGGGAGAGAAGGTATGGGTCTCATTGCCCTGCAGAGAAAATGTGTAGAAATTGTTCGTTTCATTGAATGCCGGACGAACTGAGGGGCCGCCGGTGCTGATCGTATCCCGATAGAACAACCCATACACCCTATCTTTATCGAAGTACTTGTCGATGCGGATGTTGTACTGCTTCGAGTTGTTGAAGCTGGACGAATTGAAGTTGCCCTGATCGAAAACTGCCGTGCCGCAAGGGATGTTATCGGTACTCGGGGTTCCGCATCCGGTGTTCGCGGCTACATTTTGCGGGCCAAATGCCTGCTGAGCAGTTTGGAAGATGTTTTTGAAAGTTGCGTTCTTGGGAGGATACTTGGTCAGGAGTGTGACTTCAGGGCTGGTGGGTTGTACCGCTTGAGCAAAGGCCACAAAAGCGGGATCCTCATAGGTCTGGAGCGAGGAGCCATTCGAAACCAGTGAGAGATATGGTTCGTAGCTAACAAAGAAGAAAAACTTGTGCTTCGGAATCACGGGCCCACCAACGCCAAACGATAAATTGTTGACATGATACGGGGCTAGTTTTTGCGGTTGCGGCACGCCGAATTCGCCGCGGGCCTGCAAGCCCTGGTAAGTGTAATACCAGCTCGCGAAGCCGTGGTAATGGTCGGTTCCAGACCTTGTTGTCATCAACGTCTGGATGGAGCTCGCGCGGCCAAAATCCACGCTGTAAGTGTTTGACTGTATCGTGGTTTCGGCCAAGGAGTCGACGTTGGGAGTGAGATTGACGACGCCCGGGCGAATACTGCTGGTGACATCGAGCCCGTCGACGACATACTGGTTGCCGTTTTGCCCACGTCCGTTGGCGCTTATGTCGACATAGTTTTCGGGGTTAAAGTTGGTGGATGTTCCTGCTCCTAGACCGGTGACACCCGGAGTCAGAATCAGCAAGGCAAGAGGGTTGCGCGCTGCCAGTGGCAGGTTCTCAAGCGCCACCTGGTCAAGCGTCTGCTGGTTACGGCTATCGCTGGTATCGAGCAAGGGAGATTGCGTGGTCACCGTAACATTGGTAGCCACCTGGCCGACAGACAACGTAAGCGGCACATTTCGATTCTCTCCCGCACTGAGCTCAATCTGCGTTTTGGTCGTCGAGAATCCACTCGCCGATGCTGAGACCGTGTAGTTGCCGGGACCGAGGCTAGCAAACCGGAAGACACCGCTGGCATCGCTGGTCGTGGTCCGGGTTACCTGATCGTCGACGTTGATAAGCGTGATGGTCGCATTCGCGATCGATGCTCCGGTAGAGTCCTGGACGCTTCCCTGGACGCCCGCGGTAAATTGCGCGAGAGCCGCCGGGGCCAGCATCAACAGAGACACCCACAGGAGCTTCCATGTAAATTTCCTGGAGGTGGTCATCGCCCGGTCTGGGTTCTTCCGGGCCGGCTTGATAAGACTGCTGGAGCCTTGCGTCAACGGTGCCATCCTTTATCCTCCAAAGTTTTTCCGGAAAAGCGTTCTTTTTATCTCTTGAGAAAGCTCTTTTACGGCGGGGCGTGTAACCGGTTTCGCGAGCATCGCCGGAGCCCTCGCACGATCCACGCGAGACTATGGGCTGCGGCTGCAGCTCGCGCATGAGCTATCCCGGTCAGTTCCCTATAGTCCATATTGACTACGTGATGAAATCCGCTGCTTTGATCGAGTTGCTGTTGTCGGGCATGCAGAGTACACTCCGGCCATTCGTGCCATGTTGAATGCAGGACCAATGCAATGCTGGATCGCAAGACTGAGAACTGCTCTCCCCCTGCTGTTGGCAGGGGTGGCGCTGTTCTCTCTTTCAGGTTGCCAGCGCAACTCGCCGATCGCGATCGCGGTCATTCCGCGAACTTGCGGCACCATCATGTGGGAGCCTGAGCACAGCGGCGCCCAAGCCACCGCTCTCGAGCTCGGCGCCCGTATCTACTGGAATGCCCCTACTCGTGAAGACGACGTGGAAGGCCAGATCGCCCTCGTGGAGCGAGTCAGCAGCGAAAATTACCAGGGGATCGTCTTAGCGCCCGATCAGGCGCGCTCGCTCATAACGCCGATACGGCGGGCCATGCAGCGCGGTCTGTCCATCGTGGTCGTCGGTTCGCCCTTGCCTGTGCCGGCGGGTGAGAGACTCTCCTACATCTTGAATGACGACGAGGCGGGAGGCCGGATTGCCGGTCAACGGATTGCTACCATTCTCCACGGCACAGGTGCGGTCGCGATACTCGGCATTGATAGTGACATAACCGGTATTATGACCCGCGCACGCAGCCTGGAGCAGTTCCTGGTCAGCAACTACCCACGCATTCGCATCATAAAGAGAACCGGCTCTTTTAACGTGCCGCACGAGCAGCAGGTTGCCGAGGAAACGCTTAAGGACAATCCCGATCTGGATGCGGTGGTCGCGCTGACAGCTACGTCAACTTTTGGAGCCCTCTCGGCCCTTGGCAACCTCCGCTCCGGCCGGCAGATTCGTGTCGTCGGCTTCGATCCTGATTCTCTCAACTTCGAAAATCCACACCTCGACTCAGAGGTGCTCGAAGACACCCAGAAAATGGGAGTCGACGCAGTTCGCCTGGTGGTCGCGAAAATTCATGGGCAGAGGGAACCTCTGGTCACCCAATGCGAACCGTTATTGGTGACGCGTGAAAACGTGCATTCGGTAGAAGTGCGTCAACTCACATCCATGGATTGGCGGCCGGAGCATCTGCGGCGAACGTGGGGAGTTGCTACGTGGGGAGCTGCTCCGTGAGAAAGCCATTTCAGTACCGGCGACTGATTTTTGTAGCGCTACTCACTTGCCCGTTGCTGGCCGGACTTTTCGGCTTCTATGAATATCGCCAAAAACCAAACCGCGGCTTGCCGTACCACGACTCATTCGCGATCGGTAAGGCCGAAGAGTGGAAGGCCCTCGGCGGCACCTGGGAACTGATGAACGGCTCCATGCGGAACGACTCGGACGAGCGGGGAGCCAAGCTGCTTACTGGCGCGGCTCGGTGGCAAGATTACTCCATCGAAGCGGATGTCATGCTGCTAGGAGAGGGCGGCAACGCCGGCCTCATTCTGCGGTCGAGCGATGAAGAAGAAGGAGTCGATTCCTACACTGGCTATTATGCGGGAATTCGCAACCTCGACAACACCCTTGTTTTGGGGAGAGCCGGGCATGGATGGATGGAGGTGACGAAGCCGTTCGTTGGCGATCACGGTCAAGTGCTGACTTCGAAGTGGTATCACCTGAAATTTATGGCTTATGAGTGTCAACTTGTCGCGATAGCCAACATTCTCCCGCAGGGCCCACGGACGTCGCTCAAGGTCAACGACGATGATTGCGTGCGATCTGGCCGCGCCGGCTTGCGCTCCTACGCGGCAGGCGGCGTTTGGCGGAATGTCGTGATCCGCCAGGCCACACAAAGTGACGTTGCTGAAATGTTAGCGGAAGCAAAATCGGCAGATGGCCAAAGTTCGCAACATCAAGCCGCCGGCAACGATTCTCAGAATAGCTTCCATGCGCCCCAGCCAGGGAGTCCTCCGCATACCCCGTCTTCCGATCCGGACGCTCAGCCAATCAGCAGCCTGAAACTCTTTCCTATTACCCGGCCGCAGAGCGCCACCATTCGCGGCATTGTCGTTCTTACCTCGCCTGCCCTTTTTGTGCAGGACGCGACCGGCGGCATCTTGATTAAACAATCAAGCGGCCAACCGGTAAGGGTCGGGGATGAAATCGAAGCCACCGGTCTGGTGCGCCCCGGCACCTTCAGCGCCACGTTGGAAAACGCGAGCGTGCGTTCACTGTGGTGGGGCACGCCTATGCCGGCCCTCTCGGTGACCGCGTCGCAAGCGGCTACGGGCGCGTTTGACGCAACCTTCATCGAGGTGGAGGGCCGCTTACGCCACAAGGAATACGGACCAGATGACAACCTAATCTTCGATTTCGATTCTGGACCGCAGTCATTTCGCGCCATGATGAAGCGCGGTCGCGGCAATTATCTATACGACAATTTGAAGCTCGACAGCCGTTTGCAGATCCGCGGCGTCGCCGTGGTCGACTCTGCCTACACCCAGGATATAACGCCTTTCACCCTGCTCGTACGTTCCACTGACGACATTGTAGAGTTGGCCGGACCGCCCTGGTACAGCGCGCCCTACTTGGTAGCCATGGCGATTGGCTTTCTGCTGTTCGCGCTCCTAGCAAACTTCGTGTATCACCGGGTGGATAAGTGGCGCCTGCGCGCGATCGTGGAAGAGCGCGAACATCTGGCATTCGAAATGCACGATACACTCGCCCAGGGCTTCGCCGGAATCGGCTTCCAACTGGAGGCAATTCGCACTGGAGTTCCCGACGAACAATCAAGTATGCACCGGCAGATCGATTTAGCGAGTGACCTTGTCCGGCACAGCCACGCGGAGGCGCGGCGCACGGTTGATATGCTGCGCCCGCGGCAACTGGAGTCCGAAGGACTGCTCAGCGCCCTTGCCCTCTGCGCTCGCAGGCTGGTGGCAGGAGGTTCGGTTGCGGTCATCTCCAGATCCACTGGGCGAAGTACAGCCCATACCGCTGCGCATTAGCGATAATCTCTATCGCATCGGGCAGGAAGCGCTGGCGAACGCAGTGCGCCACGCACACCCGACCACGCTCAGCATCAGTCCTCGAATACAAGAAAAACTCGGTGCGTTTACTGATCGGTGACGACGGGACGGGATTTGTCCAAGGGAAAGCTGGGCGGGAAAGAACTGGGCGGTTTCGGTGTGCTTGGCATGCGTAAGCGCGCTGCTAGCATTTCCGCCACGTCTCGATATTTCAAGCGTACTTGGCCGAGGTACCGAGGTTTCGGTAACGGCGCCGTTACCGCCGCGCATCACGTTCATTTCATGGCCGGGATTCTGTTCGAAGTTCTTAAGGGAGCACCTGCGCAATGCCACAACAGCCGATCCGCCGCATCCGCATCCTTATCGTCGATGATCATCCCGTCGTTCGTGCCGGGCTCACCAGCATGCTCGGTACCCAGGCTGAGCTCGAGGTCGTCGGCTCGGCGTCGAGCGGAGAGGAAGCGCTGGCCAAACTCCGCCAGGTAGAGCCCGACGTGTTGCTTCTTGATCTTCGCATGCACGGAATGAGTGGCGTTGACACGCTCTCGGCCATGAAGCGTTCGGAGCGCACGATGTCCGGGTCATCATCCTGACCAGCTTTGAGACCGACGAGGACATCTATCGCGCTGTGCAGGCAGGCGCGCACGGCTATCTGCTCAAAGACACCAGCCTGAAGGAGATGGTGGAAGCGATCCGCACGGTGCACGCCGGCAAAAGATATATCCCGCGCGACATTGCCGCTCGTCTCGCGGAGCGCATGATGCGAACCGATCTCACCCCGCGCGAGATCGAAATCCTCAAGCTGCTTTCCAAGGGACCGACCAACAAAGCAGATCGGCCATGCGCTTGGATATCAGTGAGAATACAGTGAAAAATCACGTAAACAGCATCATCGAGAAGCTGGAGGTCTCGGACCGTACGGAAGCCGCTACGACCGCAATTCAAAGAGGCCTCATCTCCGTAGACGATTGAGAAAAGATCCGGCTCTGGCCAACATACTCCTCCCCAGGCGACGCCACGTAGCCAAGGTGGACTATAGACCGATGGCAAGCAAGAGGTGACACTAAACGAGCGCAGATTTCGCGCGGCCGCTCGAACTTGAGTGGCCACGCCGCGTAGATACCCCAGGAGACGCTCCGAATTGCTAGGCCGCCGTGAATTCCTGCAGCTTCTTGCCGGCGCCGGCGCCGCTTCAGTCATCGACCCGGCATCCGCTCTCGCGGTGTATGGCGAACAAGCACAGGCCGGAGGAGGCTATGCGGCTGCACGAATACCGAACGAGTTCTCTCTCTTTCTGCCCGGCGAGGAAGACTCGCTGAAGACCGCGCCCTCGGTCAGCAGGATAGGAGGCGGTGAATTAACAGCAACCCTTGGTGGCCGTTCGACCTCGCTTGGCCAAGGCGACTTCATGGAAGGCTGGCAGCTTCTCGCCATTGGCAACATGAATGGAGTCGAGACCGCCGTATTTGAAAAACATGTCACCCATCGAGGCGCCATTGCCTATGTGACCGAGGAACGCGGGACAATCGCGCACATTCCTAAGCATGTGGGCGACCTGTCCAAAGTTCGCCCTCGTCCTGTGAGTACCTCGCAAGGAGTTCGGTTCGAGCGTGCCGCTCACTATGTACCCGGACCGGATATTCCAGGAATGTATATCCTGAATTCCTCGGACGATCCATGCTACGAGAACGTCGCAGCGCTCGGAGCGGAGTACATCGGCTGGACTCTGGTCGCAAATGAACAGGGAGGCCCAAAGGCTTCGCTGTATCTCGAACCAGACGGTAAGTCGCGGGAGATTGCCGGTAAGCCGGACGGGGATGGCTCGTGGGAGCAGGATCAACTCGGCGCTTACTTCGATCCCGCATCTCTGCTGCCCGGAGAAAATCCTCAGCTCTACGAATACAGAGCCGGATACAGCAAACGCACGTTGCTTGGGGGCTATCTCCCGGTTGCAGACATCGGCGTGTGGAATCCTCATTATCAGTGTGGCTACGAGACGATGGTGTTGCTGCCGCCGGGAGTGGACGCCAAGCCGCTCGGACGAGTGCGTTCGATCGTGCTCGAGAACCATGCATCGCGTTACGCCGGCGACCGGTAAGCTGCAAAAGGCTCCCGATGGCAAGACCTATCTCGATCGCTACTGGAACTGCTCTCCGCAGCAGTTCTATGAAGCGCTGGTGGGAATCTGGAACCGCTGGTCCTCACTCTATGAGACAGCCATGCCGGTGAAGATTCCGGACGAATGGCTGCTGAACTCCGCCCGCGCGGGCATCACGCTGTGCCGATGCAGCTATCGCGGTCTGGAACCCACCTACCAGATCGGCGAAGGCGCATACACCAAGATTCCGGAACGCAGTCATGCGCTGTTTCCTGTCGCGCAATACGAATTCGTGTGGGCGCACCAACTTTGGAATCTGACCAGCGAATCCGATGTGTACTTTCAGTACTACCTGGACAAATATGTCTTGCCCAATGGGGACTTCCTCTACAACACGCAGGACCAGGTGGAAGCACCCTCTGAATATTGGGATTTTTCTTGCCAACTCGGCACGTTCCTTCGACTACACGCGCGATGTTTGCCAGCCTTCAGAAGCGCCTGCCGGTGCTCGAACGCATGATAGGCTTTGCCCTGGCACGTTATGAATACAGCAAGGAGCAGTGGCCTGCCGGGGACCGCAGGCATGGCCTGATTTATGGATCTCCCGAGGCCGACCTGGGCGATCCGGCAAACGATTTCCCCAATTCCCATCCTTTCTATTATCAAAACTCGGTTTGGATATGGCGCGGCATCGCAGAGCACAGCCGATGCCTGAAGCTCGCGGCGCAGGCCACGCATGATGAAACGATGACAGTCAGCGGCCGCCCGTTATGATGCGATTGCAAAAGAGATGCGCGCCAATATTCAGGCATCGCTCGCGGCAACCCTCTCCCTCTGTTCGCCGGAGATGAAGAAGACCGGGATTACGCCCTTTACGCCGGATGACATCAATCATCCGCCGAAGGAATTGTCGAGTTATGAGAATCACCGTTTCATGCAGGACTGGTTTCTCGCCGACTGGGGCGATGCCGCGCTCGATCTCGGCCATCTGAAGCATCGTGAGATTGCCGGCATGCAGATCATGGGCCTTCACACCGACGGCGCTGTGGCTCGCACGTCGAACTTCATGGATCACGGCAGCCTTGCGGTCAAGATTCGGCAGCAGGATTACCGTCCATTCCTGCTCAACCTCTATGCCCTGGTTTGCTATGCCGCGGATTCCGGCAACCGGTACGCACCCGAGGATGCTTACATTCCCGGCAGCTTTGCCGGAGAAGGCGGCCGGTACGGCTGGGCCTCGGTCGTCAACAGCACTCTTGCAACCTACGCTCGGCCTGCGCTGGCTGCTCTGCTATGAAGAGTGGGATAGGGATGTCTGCCATCTGCAAAAGGCGGCACCGAAGCATTGGTTCGCAAGCGGCGAAACCATCTCGGTGTCAAAATGCCCAACCCGCTTTGGCTCGGTTAGCTGGTCGACACGATCACTGACCAACCGCCAGTGGGAGCTGACGGTGGACTACCGCATGGGATTCAGCGGCGACCTCGTCATCCACATCCACCCTGACGATGGGAAACCGATCAGCCGATCATCCGCCGGTACGGTGGACGCCGGCTTCGTCACTTTGCCTAGAAGACCTATTGGCCACTACTTCGCACTTTAAGATAGAGGTTAGTTAACAGCGGCATCTCGAACCAGAATCGGTAGGTGATGTGACGTTATGAGAAATAATGATCACCATATGATAAGCCGCCGCCACTTTCTGAAACAAGCCGGAGCAGTCGCAGTTGCATCTTTGCCTGGAAGCGATCGGCTGGCGTTGGCCGCCCTCGCCTCTGCAGGATCTGAGAATCCATCGCCAACGTTATCAAGAACAAGGCGCCGCTGGCGCAAAATGCCTTCTATATGTTACCTCTCGGCGCCGTGCGTCCCGCAGGATGGCTGAAGAAGCAGATGCAAATCCAGGCCAATGGCTTGAGCGGCCACCTCGATGAGACGTGGGCGGATGTGGGCAGCAATAGCGGCTGGCTTGGTGGAACCGGTGAGTCCTGGGAACGCGGCCCCTATTTCCTTGACGGGCTTGTTCCGCTCGCATATTTGCTGGACGACGATCGCCTGAAGGCCAAAGCACAAAAGTTCGTTGAGTGGACTCTGACGCACCAGGCAAGCAACGGAATGATTGGCCCGAGCGGCAACCACGACTGGTGGCCACGCATGGTCATGCTCAAGGCACTGGCGCAATACCAGGAAGCGACCGGCGATCCACGAGTGATTCCGGTATTGTCGCGGTACTTCGCCTATCAGTTGAGCTGCGCTTCCCGCTCGCCCTTTGCGCGACTGGGGTAAGTTCCGCTGGCAAGATAATGCTCTGATTGCGATCTGGCTCTATAACCGCACCGGTGACCCCAAGTTGTTGGAGCTTGTCCGCCTGTTACACGCCCAGGGACACGATTGGCAGGCGCAGTTCTCAGATTTCAAATTTACTCAGCCTGTGACGCGCAGAGATGATCAAGCTCAGTTGAGGGGCACGGACTTGGCGACCTGGCACTCTCCACTCACGGCGTGAACAACGGGCAGGCACTCAAGGCGGCTCCGGTCTGGTCACTGCTGTCAAACACCGAGGTGGATCGTGCCGGTTTCCAGCAGATGCTCGCCGCTTTGGATACATATCATGGCTTACCGAACGGTATGTTCTCCTGCGATGAACATCTTGCTGGACGCAATCCATCTCAGGGAAGCGAACTCTGCACTGTCGTCGAGACGCTGTTTTCGCTCGAGCAGTCGCTTGCCATCCTGGGCCATGCTACGATCGGCGATCGGATCGAGACGATAGCCTTCAATGCTTTACCTGGCACGTTCACGACGATATGTGGGCCCACCAATATGACCAGGAGCCGAACCAGGTAGAAGTCAGCCTCCATCGCAAAGCCATGGACGACGAACGGCCCTGAGTCCAACCTTTATGGCCTCGAACCGAACTTCGGCTGCTGTACGGCCAACTTTCACCAGGGATGGCCGAAGTTTGCGGCGAGTCTTTGGATGTTCAGCAACGATGACGGCCTGGTAGCAGCACTCTACTCACCGTGCGAAGTCCGCACCATGGTCCGCAATACCGAAGTACGCATCCTGGAAGAAACTGATTACCCGTTCCAGGGAAATGTCCGAATGAAGATAGAGCCGGCGATCGCGCTCAGCTTCCCTCTGCGGCTCAGGATCCCGGCCTGGGCCAGCGTCCCAGTGATCCTGGTGAACGGACTACCAGGTCGATGCTCCACATGACGCTGGATTTGCGAAGATCGAACGCACCTGGAAGGCAGGGGATGTCGTGGAGTTGCGGCTTCCCGATGTCCCCGAGAGTGGTTAAGGGTTACAACGATTCGATCTCCATCGAAAGCGGGCCTCTGGTTTTTTCATTGCCGATTGACGAAAGCTGGGTGAAATTGCGAGATAGAGGAATGACGGCCGACTGGCAGGTCTTTCCCAGTTCGCAATGGAACTACGCGCTCGCGGTTTCTGAGAAGGAAATCGAAAGGCATTCTGTTCAGGAACTCCCCCAACAAGGTTCGCCTTTTTCGCTCGCCGCTGCGCCTGTCAAACTTCGGGCAAAAGCGCGCAAGTTGCCGTCGTGGTTGGCCGTCGATGGAGTGGCCGATCCAGTCCCGCAAAGCCCGGTGGCCAGCAGCGAGCCGGAGGAGACGATTATGCTAGTTCCCTATGCCGCGGCGAAATTACGAATTACAGCGTTCCCTCAATTCAAGTCATGAATGTGCTCGGAGATGAAGACTTCTGTGCTCGGGGTATGACGGTATGACTTCCCGTTTCGTCAGGGATTGTTGATTTGATACTCGGCGATTTAGCGTCAACTGAAAATGCGGAACGCGGTTTCCCGGTCATATGGAATGGCCACTGGGCCCACAAGCCCGTTGTAAGGCAACTTAGAAGCGAGCCCCGACTCACTCCTCGCGCAGCAGGATCAAAGGATTGACCGACAGAGCGCGTTGGGCTGGAATCCACGTAGCCACGAGCCCCAACAGCAGCATGACCAGAACCACGCCGGCCAGCACCAGCGGATCGCGCGGCGTCGCCTGATACACAATGAAAGCCAGCACCTTCGTCGCAAGCAGACCCAGAACCAATCCAACTCCCGAACCAATCGCCAACAGTTTGAACGCACGTCCCAGCGCGGCCTGCAACACTTCCTTGTGTTGCGCGCCGAGAGCCACGCGAATTCCCAACTCCCGCAGCCGCTTACTCACCGAGTAGGCAGCCATTCCGAAGATGCCCGTGATCGAAAGCATCGCGCCCATCATGCCCAGCACACCCAGCGACACTGTCGCCATGCGCGAAGGGAACAAAGTTCCCCCCAGTTCTGTGCTCCACGGTTGAATCGCCAGAACCATCCCAGGGTCGAGGTCCCGGAGCACACTTCGCATGGCCGCGGCAAGTTGCTGCGGGTCCCGGCTCGACCGCACCACCAGCCATATCCAACTGGCCGGCGATTGCAGGAGGGGGAGGAACATCGCGGGCTGCTGGTCTTCGGTGAGGTTCGCGTATTTTCCGTCTTCGACCAGGCCCACCACCCGCACGCGCGTGCCATCCCGCAGCTTGAAATACCGGCCGACCGCGTCCGGTATGGAGCCCAGTATCTTGCTTGCGAACTCCCGGTTCACGACTGCTACGCGCGGGGCGTTTGTGTCGTCATGCCATGAGAAGGCTCTGCCCGCCAATAAAGACGTCCCGGATGCGCGGAAGTAGTCTGGAGATATGTTGTACATACAAGCGTCGGCCGCGGCATTCGATGGGCTCAGATCCTCGGTTGTGTCGGTATAGACAAGCGATTGCCAACTACCGGGAAGTTCTAACGGCGGATATTGCACCGATCCTACGGAATCTACGCCAGGAATCGCTTGAATGGCATCGATCATGCGCCGTTGCATTGCGGGTACTGTTTCGCCGCTGTAGCCTGCGGCCTTCAGATCGGTATCTACCAACATCGCGTTCCGCGGCTCAAAACCGAAGTTGCTGTGCATGGAGCGCATGAGTCCACGCACAGCAACCATCGATGAAGTGACCAGCACGACACAGATCGCAATTTGGACGACAAGCAATACGTCTCGCACGGTAGTTCGGCGCCCGAACGCGCCCGTCGATCCCGCTTTGACGATCTCGTACGGATTGGCCCGGAGAATCTGCCGCACGGGAACAATTCCGAACAGAACTCCGCTGACCAACGCCAAGACCAAAGCCAGCAAATAAACGTTAGCGTCCGGACTTACCGGCACATGGAGGGGAAATTGCGGAACTGGCCGCCAGACGCTCAAGCGGCGCAAAAGCAGAATGCTCGCCGTGAGTCCCGCTACGCCTCCGGCGAGCGAAAGCAGCGCGGATTCGGTGAACAGCTGGCGCAAAATGCGATTGCGGCTTGAACCAAGAGCCAGGCGCAAGGCCACTTCGCGAGAACGGTCGGCGGCCCGCGCGGCAAACAGGCTGCCCAGGTTGGCACAGGCCGCCAACAGTATCAAACCCGAAAGCAGCATCAATCCGGCGAGAAAAGCCCGCATTGGCCGGCGTAAATAGTCGCCATGAAGACCAGGCCGCGCCAGCGTATAAGGCTCATTCCCTTCTTCTTTGGGATAGCTTCTTTTCAGATACGAATCCACGGAGTTCAGATCGGCAGTGGCCTGCGCCGGAGTGACTCCCGGCTTCAGATGTCCCACCAGCTCAAACATCCAATGGTCCCCGCGCGCGTTCAAGATATTCTCGCCGGATAACTGCTCGTGGTTCACGATGGGCACGAAGATATCCGACGCGAAAAACAAGACGGTCCCCTGGAACCCCGGAGGCGCCACGCCAAGAATGGTGACTGGATGCTTGTTTAGCCGAACAACGCGGCCCACCACGCCGCGATCATCCTGAAAATGGCTATGCCAATATGCGTAGGAGAGCACGACATAGGGCGCGCTGTTTGGGCCATGCTCATCGGAAGCGTGGAAGAAACGGCCAAGGTACGGTTGCATGCGCAATGCGTCGAAGTAGTTTCCGCTGGTTTCGTATTCCCAGACATTGGATGGATCTTTGCCCGTGTCCAGCCCTGCCTGAGAGATGGCCCAGGCAGCCACATCGTCGAAGCTGCGATTGCGCCGGCGAAGATCGAGATAATCGGGATAGGAGTGGGCCCCGACGCCGCTCCCATGTTGGACTATGAAAAGGCTCTCTGCCTGAGGCACATTCAGCGGACGCAGGATGAGCGCGTTCAATACGCCGAAGACGACTGCGTTGGCGCCGATGGCCAGCGTCAGTGTCAAAACGGCAGTGATGGTGAAGCCGGGAGACTTACGCAGTTGGCGTAGGGCGAATCGCAGGTCCTGAAGCAGGGTGGTCATGGTCGGGCTCCGCGTTACGGTAGGTCTTTATGCAAGCAAGGGCAATTCGAGAGCCAAAGTGTCTTAAAACGCAACTTTATAAGAACAAAGCGGCTTACGGAATCTCGCAGGCGCATGGGGACCGAATTGGGTATCCGGTTTCGCCGGAGGGTGTCCGTGAATGAACAGGGGCGGCGGCAACAGCGGCTTCCGTTTTCAGTGGACACCAACAGTCCGAGTCACTCTTCGACCGCCGCAGCTTTGCCTTTCAAAGACGGCCTGGATCCGAAACGGGTTTTTTCCACTCTGGATTTGCGGCGGCGACGAGCCAGCAGGAAAGACTTGCGGTTTGCCCAGATTCCACATAATGAAGCGACTCGACGTGCTACGGGTCCAAACTTGGTCATCGTTTGGCCTTAATTCACCTCCTGCACCTTGACGATGATACCTCTCGGAGATGAAGACTTCTGTGCTCGGGGTATGACGGTATGACTTCCCGTTTCGTCAGGGATTGTTGATTTGATTCTCGGCGATTTGGCACCAACCGAAGCCGCGCAATTTAAATCCCGGAGTTCACACAATATGGATTCACTGGTTCAGCTGCTCTCGGGTTAAGCGGAAATTGACCTACTCGTGACGAAGAGCTTTGATTGGATCAACACTTGCGGCACGGCGCGCCGGAATCCAACTGGCTAATAAAGCAACAAAGAGCAGCAACAAAGACGCGCCTGTGAATGTGAGGGGATCATACGATTTGAGATCGTAGAGCATGCTGGCGATCAGCCGGCCCAATAGCATTCCCACGGTAAGGCCCGCAAGGACACCGATGAGTGCCAGCGAAGATGCTTCGCGCAGGATCATATGCTGCACTCGAAGTGATTGTGCTCCTAGCGCCATTCGTATGCCGATTTCATTGGTACGCCGAGCAACGCTGTAGGCCATGATGCCGTAGATACCGATGCAGGCAAGAACTAATGCAAGCAAGCCGAAGCCGCTGGTGAGCGATGCAAAGATCCGCTCCTGCTTAGTTCTGTCTTCAATCTGCTCATTCTGGGTGCGAATGTCGAGCATAGGAAGGTCCTTATCGATCGAAGCGACGGCGGTACGCAGTACGGGAACGATGGTCTCTGGTTTCATCCGTGTGTGGACTTCCACGGTCATGAATTCAGAGCCCGCTTGCTGCCGGTAGGGGACATAGAAGGTTGCAGGTGCATCGCCGCGAAGGTCGTCGTATTTTGTGTCCTTGCACACGCCGATGATCTGCATGCGGACAGGATGTTCAGGATCACCTGTCAGGAATGTCTTCCCGACAGGCTGGGCGGTTGAGAAAAACTTCTTCGCCACCTGCTCGTTAATGACAGCTACTTTCGGCGAGGTCTCGGTGTCTTCCTCGTCGAAACCACGCCCCGCGATGACAGGAATACTAAGTGTAGTAAAGAAGTGTTCTCCCACCATATTGAACGCTACGTGCTGATGATCTTTTATCCTTTGTGACGAATCATCCGGATCGAATATATGCCCTGACCTGTTATGAGAGATTAGCGGCAACTCCGAGAGCGTAACCGAGTCAACACCTGGCACGGCCGCGAGTTTTTCTTCGATCTCTCGATAAAGAGCGACCTCTTTCGCGTCGGGATATCGCGCCTGCGGAGGTTGCAGGTCAAAGAGCAGAAGATTGTTCGGGTCAAATCCCAATCGCGTATTGTTGAGATTGATCAGCGTCCGCACAAAGAGCCCTGCACCGATCAGGAGGAGCATCGACAACGCAATCTGAATGACGACGAGGGTTCTGCCTGCTAAATTTTGGCTGCGTCGCGTCGCCGTTTGCTGGTTGTCTTTCAGTCCAGAGCTGACCTGCGTGCACGTTGCCTGCCAGGCGGGAGCCATACCAAAGAGCAAGCCGCTCAAAATAGAAACAGCGGTGGTAAAGCTGAATATCGTCCAATCGAAATTGCTGTTCGCAACCGGGGGTTGCCATGAAGTGGAAAGCAAATGTGGAATGGCATTGCGTCCCACATAACCCAGAATCAAACCGGCAAGGCCGCCGGCGGACGATAACAGCAGGCTCTCGGTGAGCATCTGACGTAAGATGCGGGCGCGTCCGGCACCGAGGGCGAGACGAACACTCATCTCCCGTTGGCGGCTGCTCGCACGAGCAAGCAATAGGTTTCCAAGATTGGCGCATGCCAGCAGCAGCACAAAACCAGCAAGGGACGTGAGCACATAGATTGGCTTGGCAAATCTGCCACCCGCCTCATTCTGGCCTCGGCTGCCGTCTCGCAATAACAGTCGCGGCATCTCATCGTCTTTGCCAACCACCATCGTCGCTCTGATGGCCGCGCTCAGGTCTACGTCTAGTGCTGCTTGCGCAGTCTGCGCAGAAACATCCGGTTTCAGCCGCCCCATCATCATTACCCACCAGAGGTTCTTATCGGTAAGCAATGACGACTTGAGTTTTGGCGCAACGATTGGCTGCATGCTGAAGGGCAGGAAGAGATCGGGCGAGTTTTGGACTGCGTAAGCACCTGTAAATGCGGGCGGATTTACGCCGATGATGGTCATGGGCGTGGAATTCACATCAATCTTTCTACCGATGACATCTGACGAGCGGCCGAAACGACGGGACCAGTATCCGTAACTAATGACTAGGACAGGCCCGCTGCCGACTCCGGCGTCATCTGACTCTACGATCGGACGCCCCAGAATCGGCTGAATCTCGAGAACCCGGTAGTAGTTGCCGGAAACCATCTCTGTTGTGACTGCTTCAGCCTTGTCGTCGATCGTTGCAGTCATACGCCCGTAATTCTTGAAGGCGAAGATATCCTGAAGCACGCGGTTGTGCTGTCTGAGTTGCATGTACACGGGATAGGAGAATGAGGTTATCAGCGTCTCTCCGGAGGGATTTTCCTCGTAATAACCCCAGGATCCGTGAACAACTCCCTTGTTACCTTCCGTCAGCGCGAATAGCCGCAGTTCCTGGGGACGGGGTACGGCTAATTTATTCAGCAGTATTGACTTCGTTGCAGTGAAGACGATCGTATTGGCACCGACGCCGAGCGCGAGAGAGGCGATGGCAATCGCAGTAAATCCAGGACTCTTCGAAAGCATTCGCCCTGCATATTGAAGATCGGACCGCAGTTCATCCCACAGTCGCGTTCCCCATGCTGCGCGGCATTTCTCCCTTTGAGCTGCCAGGCTGCCCAACTCAACACGGGCGCGTCGAAATGCTTCATGCTCCGGCATTCCGCTGCGCATTAAGTCTTCGGCGTGGGACTCGATGTGGAGCGCGAGCTCGTGTTCAATTTCGCTGTTAAGCTGATCCAAGCGCCTGACAGCTTTCCACCAGGTAGCGAACCGACTGAGAAGGCTCATATCTGCTCCGCGGCCGCGCTCAGAATCGCGCCGATGGCGTCTGCCATGTGGTTCCATTTTTTGCTTTCAGCCTGCAGGCGCCGTCGCCCGAGTGCGGTGAGCCGGTAGTATTTCGCTTTGCGGTTGTTGTCACTTTGTCCCCACTCGCTTGCGATCCAGCCTTCGTGCTCAAGGCGGTAAAGTGCCGGATAGAGTGATCCTTGCGGGATCTCAAGCCTATTGCCAGAAATCTGCTGGATACGGAGAAGCACACCGTAGCCATGCAGCCAACCTAACGAAACCGCTTTCAGCACCATTAAGTCGAGCGTACCTTGTAACAGATCAGTTTGTTTGGGCACGAAGGCCGTCCCCTAGCGTGACTAGGAGAAGTCTAGCGACGCACCCCTAGACTGTCAAGGAGACAGGCAAACGAATGACATCCATCGTCAGTTGACGAATCCACTGCGCCAGGTCAAGCGCTAGATCTCTCCACAGACCAATAAGAGAGCATCATGAAGGTCGGTTCCGTGATATTGATAACGTGCCAGCCCTCGGAGCGTGGATCGCCGTTCACTGACACCGTATGCTGCAGCTCTTTAAACAACAAATAGTCCGACATGGAATCGCCAAAGGCGACACAATTCTTCCATTCAAAGCCGAGTTCATTACAAAGCCGTTTTGCGATGACAGCCTTGTCTTGCGGGGTTAGTATTTGTTCTCGGATGACTTCGCTCGTTGAGCACTCCGGGAATCTAGATGCCTCTATGAAATCGAAGCCGAACTCATAGAAATGATCGGCAAAGAAATTAGGCGACATCGTAATGAGACACGACTTCCCGCCGCCTCGGTTGATTAGGGATGTCACGCGGAACTCCGTGTATTGCATCCTCGCAGGTGAATGCCTGATCGGCCAACGCTCGACCCTTCCAGTGGAGGCGCTCAGACTTGATTTACCGCACTGGTAACGAATTCACTGCGACAGGCTGCTAGTCGATTTCCTTCACCTTGACGATGAAGTATTGGAAGGTGTCTCCCTTGGTCAGCACCAACTGGTGAGGAATATTAGCTGGTATATGAACGATGTCGCCCTTCTTCAGCTTGGTTTCCTGACCCCCCTGTATTGAGTCACCGCGCACTTCGCCCGGCGCCGTGGTAGCGCCGTTGACCATTTTTCCGCCGCTGACCAGCGTTGCGTTGCCGGCGACCACTACGTAGAAGTCAGCGAACTTCTCGTGCAGCTCGGCCTTTCCGCTCTGCGTGCGATACGCCAGCATCGAATAGTCGGTGGAGTATTTCTTGATCGTCTGCGTGGCCAGTCCGGAAGCGTCAGTCTTCTCCTTCAGCTTCTTTTCCATGCCCAGCAAGTCATCCTGTGAGTACACGTCCGGCGTCGCTGCGGCGCCTGAGCCGGCATCCTGCGCCAGCGAAACTCGCCCCGGAGCAGTCACCATGCCGATCGCCAACAAGATCACGGGGATTGCCCAGCTCCTCTGTTTGAGTGTCATTCGATCTATACCTTGTTCTTTCTTGCCGCGATGCGGCATTGGTGTGAAAAAGCAGTTTACGCTTTGGCTGCCGCGCGCGTCTTAGCAATGATGTCGAGATACGCGCGTGCGGCGATGGTGATGACCTCGGGCTTGCCCTTGGCCAGCGCTGCGACGTTGACCAGGTCAGCGCCCACGCCCAGGGCCGAGGCTCCAGCTTCAAGAAAGCTGGCGGCCGTCTCCAGGGTTACACCGCCCGTAGGCACCAACCGCAAATAGGGAAAAGGAGCTTTGAGCGATTTCAAATAGCTTGCTCCTCCCATCGCTGAGCAGGGAAATACCTTGACGAAATCCGCGCCGGCCCGCCAGGCGGTGATCACTTCGGTCGGCGTCAACGCACCGGGCAGCGAGACTTTACCTCGCTCCTTGGTCTCCTTGATCACGTCCATGTGGAGGCTTGGACTCACCACGAACTCGGCGCCGGCCTCGATGGTGGCGGCACACTCCGCGCCATCGGTCACGGTTCCCGACCCCAGCAGCAGCTTGCTGCCGTAAACGCGTTTCAACTCCTTCAATACGTCGATCGCACCGGGCACCGTCATGGTTACTTCTATGACCGTGATGCCCCCCGCAACCATCGCCTCCGCTACGCCCATGGCCTCGCTCGCCGAGCGGGTCCGCAAAACAGGAATGATTCCTGCTTCCTCCAGTTGCTGCTGCACTTCCTTCGACATTCTCTTCTTCCCTTAGTCCCGGGGTTAGACGCCCAGGGTCCGATTGTTAACGGGCAATACGCGCGGAGCCGCCCAGCATCACACGCTCTACTTCTGCGCGGGTAGCCATGCTGGTGTCCCCGGGGGTGGTCATGGCGAGCGCTCCATGGGCCACTCCGCAAGCGACGGCCCATGCCGCGGGTTTTCCCATGAGCATTCCAAAGACCAGGCCGGAGGCGAATGAGTCTCCACCGCCCACCCGGTCCAGGATATCGATATCCCGTTGCGGCACGTACAAGATCTCATTTTTGTAGATCGCCATGGCGCCCCAGGCATTACGCGAAGCCGTCTGCGCCGTGCGCAGAGTCGTGGCCACCAGCTTCAGGTTGGGATACGAAGCGGCGACCTCGCGCAGCATGGTCTCGTAGCTGGCGACTGGCAACTCGTCGAAATCTTCTTTCACGCCCTCGAGCTTGATCCCGAGCATCGCGGAGAAGTCTTCTTCATTGCCAAAGAGAACGTCCAGCTTGCTCACCAGCGCTCGATTCACCTGTTGCGCTTTGGCCTTGCCGCCAATGGATTTCCAAAGAGAATCGCGATAGTTCAGATCAAAGGAACTAATCGTCCCATACTTGCGGGCTGTATCCAATGCCTCGACGGCAACCTCGGGGGTTGAGGGCGAGAGCGCCGCGAAGATGCCTCCAGTATGCAACCAACGCGAGCCATTCTGGGGGCCAAGAATAGCTTCCCAATCGAAGTCGCCGCGCTGGGCCTGGGAAATGGCGGTGTTGCCACGGTCGGAGCAGCCGACGGCGGCCCGCACTCCATAACCCCGCTCGGTAAAGTTGAGCCCATTGCGCACGGTGCGGCCGATACCGTCATACGGAACCCAGCGAATCAGCGATGTATCGACCCCACCCTGCAGGATGAAATCCTCCACCAGCCTGCCGATGGGGTTGTCGGCGAAGGCGGTCGCGATCGCGCTGCGCATGCCGAAGCAGCGACGCAATCCGCGCGCCACGTTGTACTCTCCCCCGCCCTCCCAGGCCTGAAATTGCCGCGCGGTGTGGATCCTGCCTTCGCCCGGATCGAGGCGCAGCATCACCTCGCCTAAACTTACGCAGTCCCAACGGCTGGTCTCTGCGCCCTTGATCGATAACTCTTCCATTGGCCTCTTTCCTTATTTGGGTTGATTCCGCTGCGCCTAGAGCATTTTTGCTATGGCCGCGTCAAGTTCAGTTTCCCGATCTACACCATTAGCAAAAATGCGTTAGCGTGCGAACGGTGTGAACCCCAGGTCGTGTTGAATTCCCTTCACACAAGTCATCAGCTTACCGGCGATCGCGGGAATCTTTTGCATGGTCACGCGAAATGAGGGGCCGGAGATGCTGACCGCGGCGACGGCTTCGCCACGTCCATCGAGGATAGCCATTCCGGCGCAGCGCACGCCCTCTTCCCGCTCTTCGTCGTCGACTGCGTATCCGCGGCGGCTGGTCCGATCCAGCTCCTTGAGCAACGCTTCCCGGCTGGTCATGGTTCGCCGCGTGAACCTTTCCAGTTGCACCGCCTGCAACATCTCCTCCAGCCGGGGGCGCGACATGGTGGCCAGAATCGCCTTGCCCACGGCCGTGCAGTGGATGGGGCTGCTGGCTCCCACCCTCGAGATCATGCGGATGGTGCGCTCCGGCTCCTGTTTGTCGATGTAGACCATGTGGGTCTTCTCCAGGATGCACAGGTGGGCGGTCTCCTCGACCTCGGCGACCAGTGTCTTCAGATGGAGTTGGGCGCGATCCCGCAGATCGTACTGCTCGATGGCGCGGCTGCCAAAGTCGCATAACCGCAAGCCGAGACGAAACTTGCCCGCGGGCGTGCGCTCCACGATGCGGTGGCGCTCCAACACCATGAGGAAGCGATGCGCGGTGCTCTTGTGCAACTCGAGGGCAGCGGCAATTTCGGCAAGGCCCATCGGCGCTGAGCTGGAGGAGAGCAGATCCAGCACCGCGAAGGCGCGATCGAGCGCCTGCAATTTGTAAACGCCGCTGATTCCCTGTACCGCATTGTGAGATGGCATGCCGTTTATTGAAAAAGCGAATCAGCGGGCATTCTGGCGTCCCGCCGCTCTTTTGTCAAGGTATCTAGCCGAGTCTCTAGCCGCCTGCGGAGGAGGGCAGGCGGGATACGGTGGTGGTGAGTCCGCTCTAACTCCTTTACGATCGAATCGATGCGCGACCTCTGGCGTAGGACTACGCGCTCTTTTGGGAGAACTCCATCCTTTGGCTACCGGTTGTCTGCGCCGATCTGTTGGCTTTCTGTTTTACGCGAGTTCAGAAGCTCCTGACGTGGCAACTCATTCACTCGTTTCTATTAGGCCACTCTGCTCTAACCGGCCAAGTGATCCCATCCGTTGTCCACGATATCGATCGTACCGACGACGAAGCTGTTTGCCTGGTTTTCCGGGATGTCACTTACGAGCGTGTAGCGGGGACTTCTCGCTATCTCGTCGCGGACCGCGGTGGCCATTTGCAGGGCGCGGGAGCTCTGGCAGTCGCAGCGGAAGATGAGCTTTTGCTCTGCTTGCTGGGCCACGGCGGCCGCGGCGAGGAGCAGCGCCAGCAGAAAGGCGAAAGCTTTCCTATGGGGTTGGGCGGCTACTTGCGCCTGTTGGCGTTTTCTAGGGGGAGGGGCACACAGCAGGTCCCTCGGCTTGCCGAATTTCCTTTGGAAATTCGCCGGCGCTCGGGATGACAAGGTGGAGAGTGGCGCGGTCTTATCGAGTGCCGCTAGTGGCGGAAAAAGTGGCAAGTCGAGCGTGGTTTTCATGGGTTTGCATCGTAGCTGGGAAAGTAAAAAGAGCTTAAGGCGAAGATTAAATCCCTTCGTCAACATCTGTTGGCGTTTTCTAGGGGGAGGGGCGCACAGCAGGTCCCCGTTCGACTTCGCTCAGGGCAGGCTCTCGGCTTGCCGAATTTCCTTTGGAAATTCGCCGGCGCTCGGGATGACAAGGTGGAGGGTGGCGCGGTTTTATCGAGTGCTGCTAGTGGCGGAAAAAGTGGCAGGTCGAGCGTGGTTTTCATGGGTTTGCATCGTAGCTGGGAAAGTGAAAAGAGCTTAAGGCGAAGATTAAATCGCCTTCGTCAACATGAACAAGAAAAGGCGGAATTAAGCACGCAGGAGATGGCCGCGGCGCGGATGTATCTCTGATCGCCACGAATGAATCAGCAGATGCAGAACGTGCCCAGCCGGGCTTCGGCGCCCACGCCGAATGACCTCTCTGCCCGCGCAGCTTAGGTCAGCAGATTTTGATAAGGCCTTCATCCGCCAATTGCGTAAGCAACTGGAGCACGTCACGCTCGATAACCCCAGGAGGAGCTTCGTAGCGTCCGCTAAATTCTTCGACCAGGTCCGCCACCCGCACCGGCGATACCAGCTTGCTCCAGATTTCACTGCCGATTCCGCCCAGTCCGTAACAGCGACTGCGCTCCAGGCTCATGAGCACCGTCTCACCGGCCACATCCGCTGCCACCGGATTGGGCGTGTGACAAACGATCGATGTGAGGCTTAAATCCGCCATGACTAATGAAATGTTAGCAACATATCGCTCCACTACAGCGCAGGTTGAGAAATCTCGCTCCCCAAAATGAGTGAACAGCCTGCCGAAAACGCTCTGCAGGAAGGGTTCGGAAACCACGGGTTTGGCGCGATGGAATCCCACATCTCGCGAAAAACGAGCGAGAGGCGAGGATTTCCTGTGCGCGGCCCCATCCAACGGCGCGAGTGCGGCCTTCATTCAGGAAAGCCGCATGAAGTTCATCAACGCCGGCAAACTTCGCAGGAAATGCCGGGCTGTGGGCAGCCACCTACATTTTGTAAAATTCGATATTTTTGGGTCCTTTTTTGGATTGGCAGCTCAGCGGGGGTGGACAAAGGGGTTCTTTATAGGGAAACCCACACCCAAGTCTGGAACAGAGCCGAACAGTGGGACGGAACGTTTGGGGGCTTCCGCGGGGGTAAGGCGGTTGGCGAAGGTGGACTGGCTGGGACGAGGCTCCGGGGGCGGAGTTGCCACCGAGCCGGGAGCGAGCTTGGGCTCGGGTACACCATGCGAATCTTTTTGTCCTTGCTGGGCAGCGGCGGGACTTGGCTGCGGGTTGATGGTTTTGACCTGATGCCGGGCAAGCCAGGCAGGGGTATGCGAAGTGGGCTCAGGGGCGGATTGCTTCTGTGAGGAGACGGCGCGACGGTCTGGGATGAAGTTTTGCATGGCCACGATCATGGAAATGGCCTTGACCTGTCCGGTAATGCTGCCTCGGGTCATTTCGGGGCTGAGATTGGCGATTTCCCAGAGACGGTTTAGTACTTGTTCGCGGTCCAGGTTGAGGCGGTGCTGTCCCTCCACGTCTTGCTGGACGAGCTGTTGCTGCACGGCTGCACGGTGCTCGAGCATGTAGGCGCGGACACGGGGTTTGGATTTGGTGTAGGCGGCGGTGTCGGGGTTGAGGCCGACGGCTTCGGCGGCTTGACGGTCGGTCATGCCGCCAGAAAGGACCAGGCGGGCAAAGGCTATTTCCTGATCGGTGATGGGATCGTTGACTTTATTTTTAGGCATAGGTGACTCCTGGAGTTTGAGAGAAGTTAGGGACAGAGGTTTCCGCTGCGCTTGGAGGCGCAATGGGGTGCAAGAAAAAATCCCGCCGCGGCGGGATGCATTGGATTCCTTATTTGAGACAGGGATCGGGTGTGACACCGGACAGCGGTAAAACTGTCCTTCGCTCGCCTTAGGCCGAAACTACCGGCAACTGCCGACCAGCGGGAGGGTGACGAGAGGCCGCCCGTTGTGCCGAAATCATCTGCCAACAGCATATCGCGCACTGCGGAATCGGACCAGGCCGCCGAGAGTCCTTTCTTGAATCGACGGTTATCGTTTCGCAGGTTACTTTTGGTTGACCCGAGACCTGGCCGTCTGGGGTCGTAATGCCGCCAAGCGAAGCTCGCAGGAGATATGCGTGGAAATCAGCCCAATTCCACAGCGGATTAGAACTAGTCTCGATGTATGGGCCACCCGCCGAAGGTGGCGAAGTTCAGCATTATAATTTTGAGCCGGCTACTCTTGTCGGATCGTCACCGCCAAGGGTGTTGACGGTGTTTCAAATCGGCCTTCAATATTTGACAACGATGGATCATCACATGAAGGAGTCCTTTTATGACTGAAACCATATCCCCTGAGGCGTCGGGTGATGGTGTGCGCGGATCTCAAGCGAACACAGGTAACAAACTGCAGGCGAAGAGTGTTCTAACGAAGATTGCAGCGTTTGTTGCAGATCGAAATATCCCTTTCCTTGTTTGCAGTATTGGAATGATCGTGATGTTGCTGTGGGCAGGCAAGTTCAAAATGACAGCACCCGGGGCAGAGGGCATCATCCCGCTCGTCACTAACAGCCCACTTACCAGTTGGCAATTCAAGGTATTTGGACCATATATTGGGTCGGATATGATCGGGGCCACTGAATGGACAGCAGCAATCCTACTGATCATTGGCTACTTTAAACCTAAAGCAGGCATTCTGGGCGGGATCATTCTAGTCGGCATGTTCTTCACCACAAGCTCCATGTTGATCACGACTCCGGATGACACCGTCGTGGTTCACGGCATCCATTACATGAACAATCTCGGCCTGTTTCTCTTCAAGGACATTATCTCTTTCGGAGTTGCGTTCTATCTGATCAGCTATTATGGCCGCAAAGCGATCATGGCTGAAAATCAGAGCTGACTTTTACAGGGACCGTAAACCTTTCTCTCGCCGGGAAACTGGCTCAAGGCGCGACCGCGGCGATCAGCCCAACCAGCACGACAAGTTCGAGCGTCCTTACCCTGACAACTAACGACTCGGTAATTCCAGTTTAGATCGGGACGCGAGGTCTCTTAGGGCGGCCTTGGCCGCGCAAATTCGATCCGATCCTGAGTGCGAAACGATGGGGGCTAGTTCGTCCTGGAATCCCTGTCCTGGAATCCCGGGCTATTCTCAGCCAGAGCTGTCCAAATTAGCGGATAATTCGGGTTTGGTGTGCAGGTAATCCGTTGATTGTGTGGAACCGGGTTAATCTCAAAGACAATCGGGTTGGGTTAGTGGATCGCTTGTCGGCATGCGTGGGGTCCAAGTTCACCCAGGACTGACGTCCTGGGGCATTCTCAGTCGTCCCCTTCGACAAGCTCAGGGCAGGCTCTGCGGGACTGGTCGCGATCTGCACTGATAGCTGATTTGTATTCAGCGAGTGCTGTCCAAAACAGCCGATCAAAGAGGGGCTAATTTGGACAAGACCTGATTCTCAGCCGTCCCCTTCGATAAGCTCAGGGACGGACCTGCGGTTCTCTCAACCGACATCCGAAGCGCATCCCTACCCCTTGGTACCGGCCCGGCCCTCCCACCCCGGTTCCCACGTTGACAATCTGCACGGCGGCCTGCCTCTGCTATCGTTTGAGGCATGCCGGCCCCCCGCAGCGATTCCCCTGCCAAGCCTCATGGGCAGAGGACTCTCGCCGCGTTCTCTGCGGATCAGTTGGCCGCCTCCAGGCGCCCCATTCTGGAATATCTTTCCAGCCTGATCCGCATTGCGCGTTGGCAGCTGTTAGCCGCCGTGCTCATCATGGCCTTTACCTCCCTGACGGAAGGCCTGGGCGTAGCCCTGCTCTTCCCCATCCTGCAGGTAGCCGGTTTCAACCTGGCCAACCAAGGCCATGTCGGCCACTACACCGGAGAGGTACGCGCCCTCCTGGTACGAAGCGGATTGTCTCCGTCACTGTGGCTAGCCACCTTGCTGTTGATCTTCATGCTGCTTATGGCTCTGCGGTCGTTGTTCAGCCGGGTGCAGTCGGTGCTTACGTTTCGCACCGTACTCACCTATGAACTGGCCCTCAGCAGGCGTCTTTACCAGGCCATCATTAACGCCGATTGGCTCTTCCTGGTGCGTCGCCGGTCCTCCGACTTTACCCATGCGCTTACCGCCGAGTTGACCCGGGTGTCGACCTGCACCTACCTCCTCATCGGCACTCTGTCCAACGCCATTCTCGCCGTGGTTTATATCGCCATCGCGCTGAAGCTCTCCGCGGGAATGACTTCGCTGGTGCTGGCTACCGGCGCGGTTCTGCTGCTGGTCTCGCGCCGCTGGATGCGCGCCGTTCATGCCAGCGGGACCGCGGTCTCGGAGAGCGTGAGCGAAGTCTACGCATCCGCGACGGAACACCTGCAGAATCTCAAAGCGATGAAGTTCTACGACGCGCAAAGCAGCGATCTGGCAATGTTTTCCTCGCTCCAGTCCTCAGCCCTGCAGCAAAGCCTCGAGAGCACCAGGAGCCAGGCAGCTGCCGCCTTCTGGTTCGAAGCCGGATCGCTCATGTTGCTGGGCGGGATCGTCTTCGCTTCGCTGCAGATTCTGAACGTAGCTCCAGCCTCCATTCTTCTGTTGCTCGCGGTCTTTACCCGCCTTATCCCCCGGCTGGCTGCGGGCCAAAGCCAGTTGCAGGCGTTCCTCAGCGAGCTGCCGGCCTTCGAAAACGTGATGACGATTTACCGGGAATGCGTGGCCAACGCCGAAGTACCTGGCGCCGCCGGCCCGGGGCCTTCCCTGGCCCACGAAATCCGCCTGGAGCGGGTTGGGTTCCGCTACGACGCGCAGCGGCCCATGGTACTGGAGGATCTATCCCTGACCATCGCGGCGGGAAAGGTCACCGCCATCGTGGGCTCTTCCGGTGCGGGAAAAAGCACCGTTGCTGATCTGGTCAACGGCCTGCTCTCCCCCCTCACCGGACGGGTTTTGGTCGACGGCGCCGAGCTCACGCCGCAAAGCGCGCGCGCCTGGCGGCGCCACGTTGGTTACGTTGCCCAAGACACTGTGCTCTTTCACGATACGGTGCGAGCGAACCTGCGCTGGGCCAACCCGGACGCTTCGGAAGAGGAGATGAGGGAGAGTCTCAGGCTCGCCGCCGCCGAGTTCGTCTTTGAACTACCGCAGGGTTTGGATACGACTGTTGGGGACCGTGGAATGCTCCTGTCGCATGGGCAACGGCAGCGCATCGCCTTGGCTCGCGCCCTGCTGCGCAAACCCGGGTTGCTCATTCTCGACGAGGCGACCAGCAGTCTCGACCTCGACAATGAGAAACGGATCCTGGACGCGATCGAACACCTGCAAGGCCGGACGACGGTTCTGTTGATCGCCCACCGGGTCTCCGCCATTCAGCGCGCGCAGATGATTTATGTCATAGAAAACGGAAGCGTAGCCGAATTAGGCGACTGGGAGAGCCTAAGCAGAAGGCCCTCCCATCGCGTAGGTTCGCTCTTCCGGCTGCAGGATGCGCTCGCCTGAGGAGCACCGCTATTTAGGATCAGACCAGCCGCCAACAGAGGCAGTCAGCTTGTCGGCCTCCGCAGGCCCCCACCCGCCGGGCTTATACGGGATCACCTTTGAATCGTCCAGGATCGGGTCCACAATGCGCCAGGCCTCTTCGACGTAATCCTCGCGCGCAAACCAGGTCTGGTTTCCAGCCATGGCGTCGCCCAACAGCTCCTCATATGGCAACATGATGTCTTCCCCGCATTCCTGGTCGGCAATCAGCTCGATCGGGCAGCCGCGCAATTGGTCGCCCGCGGTCTTGATCGAGGCTCCAATCGCGATGACCGGATCGCCGCTAATACGGAAGCGCACGTAATTGGGCGGCGGAGGTTCCATGGCAAAGATCGCGCAAGGCGGGCGCAATTTCGCCACCACCTCGGTCTCCGACTTAGGCAGACACTTGCCCGCCCGGATGAAGAAGGGCACGCCTCTCCAACGCCAGGAATTGATGGCCAGCTGCAGCGCCACGTAGGTTTCGGTCGTCGAGCCTTTCTTGACTCCGGGTGTGTCAAGGTAGCCGGTGTATTGCCCCCGAATCACATTCTCGCCGGTCAACGGCGGGACGCTCTTAAGCACCTTCACCCGCTCGTCGCGCAAACTCTCGACGCTCAGGGTCGGCGGAGGCTCCATGGCAATGTTCGAAAGTATCTGCAGCAAATGGTTCTGCACCACATCGCGCACGGTTCCCACGGCGTCGTAAAAGCTTCCTCTATCCAGAACATCGAACTGCTCAGCCATGGTGATCTGGACGCTTTCCACGTAGAGGTTGTTCCAGATCGGCTCCAGAAAGGAGTTGGCGAAGCGAAAGAAGATCACGTTCTGGACCGTGTTCTTGCCCAGGTAGTGATCGATACGAAAGACATCTTCTTCGGCAAATACTTCATGAACTGTCTTGTTGAGCGCTACGGCAGAAGGCAGGTCGTTCCCAAAAGGCTTTTCAATCACCACCCGCGCGCCCTGCGACGATCCCGACGCCTTCAACTGGGTGAGAACCTCGCCGAAGAGGAAGGGCGGAATGGCCAGATAGTGGATGGGATGTTGTGGCGCTCCCTAGTTCTTTGCGGACATTGGCAAAGGTCTGCGCATCCTTATAGTCCCCGTCGACGTAGCGCAGCTTGTCCAGCAGGATGGGAAAGCCGACTGGATCGACTCCTCCGTGTTTTTCGACACTGTCCTTGGCTCGCGCCTTGAATTGTTCAAGGTTCCAGCCCGCTTTGGCAACGCCAATGACCGGACCGGTCAGCTTGCCTCGTTTTGCCAGTTTTTGCAGTGAGGGAAAGATCTGTTTGTAAGCAAGGTCGCCGGTAGCGCCAAAAAAAACAACAGCGTCGGAATATGGTTGCTCCATGTGACTAATGTACCGCCTTCTTCGGATCGAACACACCCCGCTAAGGGAGGCGGGGCGCACTCGTTTTGTTTGAGTAGGCGGGGAGACGAAAGGAGTCGGGATAAGGCTGTTGGCCGGGGAAAAAAATCGGTTACGAAGTTGTTACCACTGGGTACCTCCGTAAACCGGCAAAAAACTGTATTGTTTGGCCAAACGGTGATTTTCTGCAGAATGGTTGTTCTGGTACCTCGGGGGAGGGCCCCAGGCGGCGATTCTGGGAAAATCACCGTTTGCAATATCCAACCCGCCTGATTGCCTCGCCGTTTTATCGGCGTGAGTCTTCCCCAGGCGGCATCCATGCGGAGAATACCGCCGCGCCCTTACCGTCAGATCGTCAAATGACTTTCAATAGCAACAGAATGATCACGATGAGAATGATCAGGCTGATGCCGCCGCCACCGTAATAGCCGAGCCCTGGTCCCAGGCGATATCCACCGAATCCGAAGACCAAAAGCAAAATAACCAGAATCAAAAGGATCGACATACTGTTCTCCTTCGCGGCGAGGGATCCGCGTTCCACCTCGTAATAACCGCGTTGCGTTGAAGGCTTACTGCACGCGGGACTCCCAATCACCGTTTGCAATGCAGCCCGATTTTGTACCACCAAAACACTTATGAAGATTCAATCTCCGCCTTTTTGGATGTATGCGAGCCCTCAGCTTGTGCCCTAAATGGGCCTTCAGCCTGTGCACTCAATAGGAGGCGATACTAAAATACGTGCTGACATGCTCCAGGTTGCGGATGCAGTCGGCGACAAGGAAGGTGGACGGCTGCGTTGAAAGCACTCCTCAGTGCAGGATTTCTCTTGGCTTTATGCGCTCTATCTGCCGCGGCGGAGAACGCCTCCTCCGGGTGCTCCTCCCAACAGCAGGCGAACTACCCAAAAGCATCCATCTCAAACGGACAGGTCCAAGCCGTTCTCTATCTGCCGGATGCAAAGAATGGCTACTACCGCGCTTCAAGGTTTGACTGGTCCGGGGTCATTCCGTGCTTAGCCTACAAAGGCCACACATACTTTGGCATTTGGTTTCCGCATTACGATCCGTTGCTGGCTGATGCCATTGCCGGCCCAGTCGAAGAATTCAGGTCGAGCGACGGCGCCCTGGACTACGGCCAGGCAAAGCCTGGTGAGTTGTTCGTGAAACTGGGAGTCGGCGTATTGCGGAAGAAGGATGACTCCGCCTACCAATTCATGTACACCTATCCTCTGGTCGACGGTGGCAAGTGGACGATTCACGCCAAGCCCAGCGAGGTGTCTTTCCGGCAACAACTCCAATCGCCGATTGGCATCGCCTATGATTATGAGAAAACAGTAAAGCTCGACCCGCACGATCCCGTTCTCATCCTTGAGCACCGACTGAAAAACACCGGGACGAAGACCATCGACACCGAGGTCTACGACCACGACTTCTTTATGCTGGATGGCGCTCCTAGCGGACCGGGAATGGTGGTCCGGTTTCCCTTTGCGCCCCAGGCGGAGAAATCGATGGAGCCGCTGGCCGGGATCGACGGTAAGGAAATCGTCTATCGGCAGGAACTGCAAGGGGAGCAGTACGTGGAAAGTTTTCTGACTGGCTATTCCAGCTGCACCTCGGACTACGACATTACGGTCGAGAATCAAAAGACGGGCGTCGGAGTGGAGCAAACTGGGGATGTCACCGATCTCGCGTTTCAACTTCTGGTCCATCCGGACCACGCTTTGTCCCGAGGCTTATATTCACCTGGTGATTGCGCCGGGACAAACGGCACGTTGGAACATCCGCTATCGCTTCTATGCCAAATAACCGCATATCGATCGAGTACATGAGCCTATGGAGGGGATGCAATTGAGCACGGATCTTCGCAGGAAAGAGCGGTGGTCAGGGCAAGGTAGCGATCATTACCGGAGCCGGCAGCGGTATAGGCCGGGCGGTTGCGCTGGAGATGGCTTCTGCCGGATTTTCGCTAGCGCTGGCTGGGCGGCGCGTGACGGAGCTGGAAAAAACAGCAGCCATGGCGGGCGGCGATATGCATGTTATATCCACGGATGTGCGTCAACCTGATTCGGTGCGCGCCTTGTTTGCCGGCACGCGGGAGAAATTCGGCCGGCTGGATGTTCTCTTTAACAACGCGGGCGTGAACACGGGAACTCCCTTTGAAGATCTGAGTTACGAGCAATGGTGCGAAGTGGTGAACGTGAATCTTACCGGCTCCTTTCTCTGCGCCCAGGAAGCGTTCCGCATGATGAAGGCACAGCAGCCGCAGGGAGGGCGCATTATCAATAACGGCTCAATTTCGGCGTATGTGCCGCGGCCGCACTCTGCACCCTACTCGGCTACCAAACATGCCATCACCGGGCTCACCCGGTCCATCTCCCTCGATGGCCGCGCCTACAACATTGCCTGCGGTCAAATCGATATCGGCAATGCAGGCAAGGAAATGAGCGGAGAGCCGGGATCTGCCTCACTGCAAGCGAACGGACAGATGGTGGTAGAACCAAGAATGGATGCAAAGCACGTTGGGGAAGCCGTCGTTTACATGGCCAGCCTTCCGTTAGACGCAAATGTTCAGTTCATGACCGTGATGGCGACGAATATGCCCTATGTCGGGCGCGGTTAAGGGAACGCGGCGGCTAAACAGGCTGCGGAAAATCCGGCTTTTTGGAGGTAAGGTTTGCGGAATACGCGGGTTTTCTGGTAATCACCGCTCTGAGGCTTTGTATCAGGGCACGACTTCACAGGCTGCGGAAAAAGCCTGAATCGGGCAGGAAAGCAAAACCTCAGGGGCTAAAGCCCGACGTATTCTCAACGTTTACGGCACGACTGAAGTCGTGCCCTGATACAAAACATGAGTTTTTCCGCAGCCTGTTCAGTCGGGCCGTTGAGGCATAACAAAGATCTGGGCTTTAGCCCCTGCTACGGCGCATCCCGCACGAAATGCTTGTCCGCGAGGAGGCAAAGAAAAAACCAGGGGCTACAGCCCAGTTTTTGCGCCACGTCAACGGCCCGACTAAAAGTCGTGCCGTGATACAAAACATGAGGTCTTCCGCAGCCCGTGAAGCCGCTAGGGGGACGGTATTTCCCCTCGAGCCGACTTTTTCGCAACCTGTTCAATCCCTGGGCCCGTAATGTGGAGAGGAAAGCGATGCTCCGTGGCCGTTTGAAGCTTGGTCTGTTTCCTTTTTTGCTCTTGAGTCTGGTGCACTGCGCGCATCCTCAAGAGACTGTCAGGATAGCGGGACCGCTGGTGGTCTCCAACAACCCTCACTACTTTAAAGATGCCAATGGCACGGCTCTCATCCTGGCCGGGTCGCAGACGTGGAACACACTGCAGGATTGGGGCAGCGGTGGGTCCGTTCGGGCCCTGGATTTCCCTGCCTTCGTCAAGTTCCTCACCGCGCACGGACAGAACTTCACCCTGCTATGGCGGGTGGAAATGCCGAAGTTCTGCTCCCTGCCCTCTACCAGCGGCGCGCCACCGGATTTTACGAGTGAGCCCGCAACCGTGGCAGAGGACAGGGCCCGGCAATGCGACCGACGGCGGCTTGAAATTCGACCTTGCCAAGTTCGACCAGGGCTACTTCGATCGCCTGCGGGCCAGGACGCAGGCTCTGAACGACGCCGGCATCTATGCCGGGATCTACCTCTTTACCGGGGAGTTCATCAATCTCTTCCGCTGTGCCAGCGACGGCTATCCTTTTACCGGCGCCAACAACATCAATGGCATCGACGACGGCTACACCAGCGGCCCCAAAGGTATGGCGTCCATGACCATGACAGCGCCCAACGACATCACCCGCTATCAGGACGCCTACGTGGAGAAAGTGATCGACACCCTGAACGATTTGCCCAATGTGCTGTGGATCGTTTCCGAAGAAGCTCCGAGCAATACGGAGTGGTTTAACTACTACCAGATCGCGCACATCAGAAAATACGAGGCGGGAAAGCCGCACCAACATCCGATCGGGTTGGCTGGGCTTTTGCCCTCGAAAGCGGCCACCGACGCGATTCTCTACAACTCCAACGCAGACTGGGTGGCGCCAAATAGCACCATTTCCCCAATTACCTCCTGCGGAAGCGGCACTCCGGCCTGCAAGGTGAACGTCAACGACAGCGATCATTCCTACTTCGGCGCAGCGTGGAAGGACACCCCGCAACAGAATCGCAACTACGTATGGAAAAACTTCGCCAACGGCAGCCAGGTGCTGTTCATGGACCCTTACCTGCTCTACTACCCGCGCGAGAACAGGAACCTGTGTGCCTCTCCCACCAGGGGAATTTGCGACGCTCCCGACAAGCGCTATGACAACTTCAGAGATAATCTCGGGTACACGGTGAAATATTCGCGCAGGTTAAACCTTGTGAAGGTGACCCCACATCCAGCTCTCACTTCGACAGGCTATTGTTTAGCGCAAACCCCGCCGGCTGGGGCGGAGTACCTGGTGTACGCTCCTTCCGGCGGATCGTTTACCGTCGATCTATCAGCCATGCCGCGGTCGAGAAGCTTGAAGGTGGAGTGGTTCAACCCGGCGACGGGCGCGACGATGGTCGAACATCCGATTCACTCCGGCTCCTCCACCCAGACGTTCACCGCGCCGTTCAGCGGAGACGCGGTGCTCTACCTGGTGGATACGGCCGGACATGCAAGTTAAGATAAGCCTTCAATACCCACCAGAAAGCAGGGCAATTCCTTTGTTGAAATCGCAGATAAAAACACCGGCGCTCGTGGTCGACCTGGACGCAATGGAAGCCAACGTCAAAAAGATGGCTGCCTTTTTTGCCCAGGGCACAAGCCGGTTGCGCCCCCACTATAAGAACCACAAGTGCGTGGCCCTTGCCCGGCGGCAATTGGCGGCCGGCGCCATTGGAATCACCTGCGCCACGTTGGGCGAGGCAGAAGCACTGGCCAGGAACGGGATCGGGGGCATCCTGCTGGCCAATGAGATCGCGGGCGCGACCGCGATCGAACGCCTGGTGCAGGTCGCGCGCGTCACGGACATCATGGTGGGCGTGGACAATGAGCGGACCGTCGCGGCACTCTCCGCGGCATCGGCGCGCGCCAAAGTGCCGCTCAGTGTGGTCGTTGATGTGAACACGGGGATGGGCCGTTGTGGAGTACTCCCAGGAGAGCCGGTTCTCGCTCTGGCCCAGCTTGCGGTGGCCCAGGGTCTGCGCGTTCCGCGGGGTGATCGGTTATGAAGGGCATTGCGTCCGCCTGGCGCCCGGGCCAGACAAGGTCAAGGCTGTACACGAGGCGATGGGGAAGCTGGTCGATTCAGCGAATCTCGATCCGCGCGCACGGTCTCGCGATGGAAATTGTCAGCGCCGGGGGAACCGGAACCTATTCCATCTCCGGCAGGTTTCCCGGGGTCACTGAGATCCAGGGAGGATCGTACCTGTTGATGGATACCGACTACCAAACCGTATGCCCGGACTTCGACCCGGCGATCAGCCTGCTTGGAACCGTCATTAGCAGGAGCGGCAACGAGCGGCTGATTCTCGATATCGGCCTGAAAGAGATCAGCGGCGAACGCGGACTCCCCGTGCTGAAGAATGCCGACGGCGCGCGGCTGCGCAGGCTGAACGCCGAGCATGCCATCGTCGATATCGTCGATCCCAATTTTCCCGCGCAGGTAGGCGACCAGTTGGAGATTTGGGTCCACTACAGCGATGCCACCGTCAATCTCCATCGCCATATGTACGGCCTGCGCGATGGACACGTGGAGGAGACATTCCTCTTCGAGAGCTGAGCACCTGATGAATGCTTTGCCCGATTTCCTTGAAGATGCGATCGACCTGCACGTGCACAGTGCGCCGGATGTGGACGTGCGGCGATTCAACGATCTGGATCTCGCCCGCGAAGCGGAGCGCGCCGGCATGGGCGCCATCCTTATCAAGTCTCATCAAAATTCGACGGTCGAGCGCGCCTGGCTGGTGTCGAAGGTAGTCACCGGCATCCAGGTCTTCGGCGGCCTGGTTCTGAACGAGACGGTGGGCGGGCTGAACGTTGCCGCCGTGAAGCTCGCGCTGGCTATGGGCGCGAAGGAAATCTGGATGCCCACCCGGTCCGCGCTGAATCACCGTTCGTATCACGGTGAGTCTGGCGGCATTACGGTTCTCGACGCGAGCGGCGGCTTGGTTCCAGCGGCACGGGCTATTCTCGAAGCTATCGCGCAGACGGATTGCATCCTGAGTACCGGGCACTTGAGTCCCCGTGAGGCGGTCGTCCTGATTCACGAGGCGCGGCAATGCGGAGTGCGAAAGGTGCTGGTGACCCATCCGGAATGGGCTCCCACCTTCTATCCTTTTGAACAGCAAAAAGAGCTGGCGGCGCTGGGCTAACGTGTGGTTTGAGCGGTGCTTTGTTTCTACCACTCATCTTTGCGGAAACGTGCCCTTCCCGGTGATCGAACAAGCGATTATCGAAGCGGGCGTGGAGACAACCATACTTTCGACCGACCTCGGCCAACCGCAGACACCTCCGCCGGCGGAAGGCTTTCGGCTTTACGCGGAGCGGTTGCGCAGTTCGGGCTTTTCCGTCGATCACATTCGCCAGATGATGTGCACCAACCCGGCCCACCTGCTGTCTATCCAAGGAGTGACCTTGAAGGTATTCAAGGGTGGCCTGATCGGATGCGGCTTCTTCTCCCAGCATCACCAGGCGGCTTGGTCCCGCATACCAAATGTCGAAATCGTAGCCGCCTGCGATCTATCGATCGAAAGAGCCCGGGCCGCGGCCCGGCGAGCTTATACCTCGGCGGAAGAGATGTTGAAGGCCGAAGAGCTGGACTTTGTCGATATTGCCACTCGCTCGACCACGCATTTGGAGCTCATCTCTCTGTCAGCGGAGCGAGGGCTGGCGATCATTTGTCAAAAACCCATGGCGCCCGACTGGGAAACCGCTCGCCGCATGGTCGAGATCGCTGAGAGCCATGGCGCCCGGGTCATGATTCATGACAACTGGCGCTGGCAGTCCTGGTATCGCGAGGCGAGCACAATGATCGCCCGCGGTGATATTGGAACTCCGCTAGCCTATGGATTCCACACCAGGGTCAGCCATGGCGCAGGCGAGGAGCCCTATCCGAAACAGGCCTATTTTCGTCAACTGCAGCGTTTCATGATCGATGAGGTCCTGGTGCACCACATCGACACCGCGCGTTTCCTCTTCGGAGACATTGCTTCTATCTATGCCGAGGGCGCGCGACGAAACCCTCACATCCTGGCCGAAGATCACGTAATCCTGACGCTACGCCACCTCAAGGGTGCGATGGGATGGGTTGAGAGCCATAGCTTTCTGAAGCACGATGACAGCAAGTCCACGCTGGACGAAGCTACTTTCGAGGGAGACGCTGGATCGATCCGCATCAGCAGCCTAGGCGAAATCTGGTCCGGGGACGAGCGAGTTTGGCGGGATTTCGGGGTCGGATACCGTGGGGACAGCGTTTACGCAACGCAGGCCCACTTCATCGACTGCCTGGAAACCGGGCGTCCTTTTGAGACCGAAGCCCGCAACTACCTGGAGAAAACCTTTGCCGTAGTCGAAGCAGCCTACGCGAGTATGGCTTCCCATTGCGCAGTCGAAACCGCCGAAATCCTTCAGCGCTGAAGCATCCTATGCCTCGAAACGTTAGTCCTGCACTCAATGAGCCGGTGACTGCGGTGTCAGAGGTCCTGCACGGACGGGGCCTTAGACCCTACAGCCAGGTGTTCGCGCCATTTCTGTGCGGCATGTTCGCATTTATCGACTTGTACTGCACCCAGCCACTTCTCCCCCTGCTGGCTACTATTTTCCACGCGTCCGAAGCCGACGTCAGCCTGACCATCAGCGCCTCGACGCTCGGTGTCGCCCTGTCGGCGGTGCTCCTGGCCATTTTTGCCGAAAGAGTCGACCGCAAACGGATGATCGTGGGCTCTATGACGGTGCTTGCGCTCTGCACGCTGCTGACTGCAACGGCGACCAGTCTCCCTATGCTAGCGGTTTGGAGGTTTCTGCAGGGCTTGGTAACTCCGGGGATTTTTATCATCACCATCGCCTACATCACCGAGGAGTGGCCCGCACTGCTGGTACCCCGGGTGATGAGCTTTTATGTGGCGGGCACAGTCTTTGGAGGGTTTTTGGGCCGCATCCTGGGTGGCGTGATTGCCGCCTGCTACGGCTGGCATACGGTGTTTGTGGTGCTCGGCCTTATGGGGCTGGGCGGCGCCGTACTGACACGGTGGCTATTGCGACCGGCGCAGACAACGCGTGCACTGGCACAACCTGCGTCGAAGCTGGCTCCCCTGCTGAATAACCTGCGGAATCCTCGTCTGCTGGCCACCTTCGCAATCGGCTTTTGTATGCTCTTTGCGCTGGTAGCGACATTCAGCTATATAACTTTTTACCTTGCGGCTGCCCCCTTTCACCTCTCGACCCAACAGCTAAGCTACCTCTTCACCGTCTATCTTTGTGGACTGATCACGACGCTGGCTGCCGGGACGTTATTGGCACGAGTGGGGCTGCGCCACGGAATGATAACCGCCATAGCCTTCTGCATGACTGGTGTCGGCCTGACGCTGATCCATTCTTTGTGGATCGTGGCTTTGGGGCTGGCGATTGCCGGCTCGGGTGTCTTCGTAGCGCAGACCTGCGCCAATAGCTTCCTGCGGGATGCCGCTCCCGCCGGCAGCCGCGTCTCGGCTGCGGGCATGTACATCTGCTGCTACTATATCGGCGGTACGGTGGGCGGTATCGTTCCGGGTTTGCTGTGGAAACACGGCGGTTGGCCCGGCTGTGTCGCGCTGGTCATAGGGATCCTAAGCATTGCCGGCATGGCGGCAGTTTTTGGTTGGCGCTTACGGCCACCTGTACCCGACCCAATCCCGCTTTAGTTAGCGAGTGGGTTTTAAGATCAGCTTTTGCACCCGCCAATTCAGCAGTTCGGCCACGTAAAGCTCGTTTTCTGATGGGCAGGCAATCTCGTGAATCCATCCGAATTGCTTGAGCTGCTTGCCCGACTCGCCCAGGTAGCCAAGCACCTTCCCGTCCAGGCTCAGCTTGTAGATCCGGCCTGGATAGGCATCTGAGCTGAACAGCACCTGATGGGGGCCGGGCGTAATGCAGAGTGCCCAGGGGGATCCGGCTTTCATGGTCCCGTTGGCAGAAGTGGCTTGACTTGGCGTGGGCCCAATTGCGGGACGAGCGTTGGGATCGAACGGAACATCAATGGTGATCTGGCGAAGGAACTTGCCATCGCCATCAAAGACCTGTATCCGGCGGTTGCCGCGATCCGCTACGTAGACATTTCCCGTGGCATCGACCGCGATACTATGAGGCACACTGAACTGGCCGGGCTGGTCTCCGGGCGCGCCCCACGACTTAAGCCAGTTGCCGTCCTTATCCGCCTTCGCCACTCGCGAATTGATGTATCCATCACTGATGTATGTGTTCCCGGCCGCATCCCAAGCCATGTCGGTCACCTGGCGAAACATTCCGTCCACAGGCGGCAAGGGCGGTTTGGGATGCTTGAGTGGCTCGGTGCCCTCGTCCGAGGCTTCCTGTTTGCGCCCGAAGACCATGACCACTCGGCCCTCGGGATCGAACTTGATGACCATGTCGGAACCCTTGTCCGCCACCCAGATATTGTCTTCCGCGTCGATCTTCACCGAATGGCCGAAAGACCACGCGTACAGATGGTGGCCAATCTCGCGGATGAACTTGCCATCGGAGCCGAACTCGAGCAGCTGCGATGCAGCCGCCCCATAAGCAGGACCAGTCGTATTGCCCCGAGACAACGCAAAGACGTGTCCCTTGGAGTTGACCGCCACGCCGGCCATCTCTCCCAGATACATGTCAGGAGGAAGCTTGAGAAAATTTGCCACCGAAGTGTAGTCGATCACGGGCACGGAAGCTTGCTGCGCGAAGACGGAAAGGTTAAGCAGCAGAAACGATAGCAGCCACTTCAATTTTGACCTCCCTAACATTGCCAACTCACTCTATTTGACCTTGGGCTGCGTGTAAACCGCCCGAACTTGCATGGGTTGGGTCCGCCCGGTTTTAATCGAGTTTAAAATCCTCGTGGAGTAAGGAGCGTCATGTCGCAAAACTACCAGAGTCAGGATGTATGGAGCCGGGCAACATCGGTCAACGGTTATGCCTTCGACGAACTCCGCTCTGTTCTGCAGAAGTCGATACGCCGCGGGTGGGTCGAGGAGGCTGTGCTCGCTGCCTATGAGTTTTTCTCGAGCGGCGCCGAGGCCGAGGACGTGCTATGGCGCAGGCTGGAGATCATTGCCGCCGAAGATGTTGGCTTTGGACTGATGGAGGCGCCTGCCATCCTCGAGGCTCTGAACGCGCAGCGGCTGCGCATGGCCGATCGTGGCGACCGCTGGATGTACTCGGTGCATGCCGTGCGCCTGCTCGCGACCGCGAAGAAGGACAACACCACGATGGAACTTGCCACCTGGGCTCAGTTTGCCGTCGCCCGCGGAGAGCGCCGGGTCGAAGTACAAGACTTCCAAGTGGACATGCATACCCGCCGGGGCGCTGCGATGGGTCGCGATGTCGTCCACTGGTGGACGCAAGGCGCAAAACTCGAGAACAAGCTCGATCCGGCGCAAACCAAGTGGGGGAAGTATCTGGACGATCTCTACATGGGAAGAAAGGATCCGGGGCCGGGCGAGAAAAGCTGACGGGCAGGCTCAGCGGTAGCGCTCTCGCACCCTCGTCTCCACCGCGCCGGCAGCGTTGTAAAGGGCAACCGAGAGCGTCATGGCGACCAGGCTGGCTCCCCAGGCGCGTTCCGTCTCGAAGGCCTGACTGCTGAGGGCGAACATATTGCCCAGGCCTCCGGTCTGCATCAGGTATTCCGAGATCATGGTCACCATGACGCTGTAAGCCGCCCCAATTCGGAGCGCCACTGCCATACCAGGCACAGCGGCAGGCAGAGCAAGCCACACCAGCCGCTGGCGCCGGGTTGCCGCCAGCACCGCGAAAAACTCGCCCGACCCGGGCGGCAACGTTCTCAAACCTTTGCTGGCAAAAACAAAGCCCGGGAAAAAAGTCATGATGGCCACGGTGACAAACTCCGTCCGGCTCTGGTAACCGAAGATGCGCGCCAACAGCGGTATAAGGCAGACCACAGGCGTCGAGCTGAGTAGCAACGCAGCCGGGCTGATGGTCGCTGAAAGGATCTGTGATCTCCACCCGGCGATCGCCAGCAGCAGCCCCAGGATTAACCCCGCTGCAAGTCCGCTGAGCGCGAAGCCGAGCGTCCACAAAGCCGGCATCAGATAGATCACTGGATGCAGCACGATATCGCGCACCACCGCGACAGGCGAGACAGCCACGATGCTGTTGTAGTGGGCGGACATGACCCACACCTGCCAAGCAGCAAAGATCAGCAATAGTCCCCAGCTCTGGGCGAAGAAGCGCCGCATCATAGAAATCTCCGCGCAGCATAGCGTTCCGCAGCGTGCGCCGCACCATAACCCGCTAGCGAGATCAATGCCACGAGCAACACGGCGGCCCACATGAGTGGTATCTCAAAGTTCTGCATGGTGTTCAAAATAACGATGCCCAGGCCCGTCGGGGCGCCGAACCACTCCCCCACGACGGCGCCGATCATCGCCGCCGTGACCGAAACCTTCACTCCGCTGAGCAAGGAAGGGATGGCCGAAGGAAGATCGAGGTAGCGCAAGCGCTGCCACCTGCCGGCCCCGAAGGTGGTCATCATCGCGGTCAGTCCGGCGGAGGCAGTGCGCAGGCCGGAGGCCACAGCAACGTAGATGAGAAAGAAGACGGAGATGGCCGCAAGCAAGGCCGGCGTCAGCTCCCGGCTCACCAGCAGGATGAAGATCGGTCCCAACACAATCGCTGGAATCGCGTTGACGGTTACCGCCAGGCGATCCAGTCCCGGCCGCAGCGGTGGAAGCACATACGCAACCATCGCGGTGACCGTTCCCAACAGAGCTCCCACGGCAAAGCCCGCGACCGCCGAGCTTAGGGTGGCCAGTGCGGACCGGTAGAGCAAAGCGGCGAATCTCGGCTGCAGATAAACGCGCACGACGCTGGCTGGTGTAGGAACGGTAAGCCCGGCGACGCCCGAATGGGCCAACGCCTGCCAGGCGGCCAGCAGACTCAGCTGCGCCAGGACGACATAGACGACCTTCTTTTTGCTCGCGCTCTGCACTTCAGTGCTCCAGAAGCAAAGTCAGGTGATCGATCAGCTGGTGAAACTGCTCCGAGCGCATGCAGTCTATACGGCGCGGCCGGGGGAACGGCACTTGGACAGCCTCCACGATCAAGCCCGGCCGGCCGCTCATCACCACCACACGATCGGCCAGAAAGAGCGCTTCGTCCACCGAGTGGGTCACCATCAGAGTAGTCAGGCTTCCCTCCAGCCAGATCTGTTGCAGCTCGAGATTCATACGCCGCCGGGTGACGGCATCGAGGGCTCCAAAGGGCTCATCGAGCAGCAGCAGCGTTGGTTCGAGACAGAGCGAACGGGCAATTGCGGCGCGCTGACGCATGCCGCCGGAGAGTTGGCTGGGCCGTGTCTCTTCGAAGCCCTGCAAGCCTACCAGATCGATCAAGTGCCGCACCCGCGCGTAGTCGACGGGCCGGCCGGCAATCTTGAACGGCAGCGCGACGTTGGCAGTCACCGAAAGCCAGGGCAGCAGCGCATGATCCTGGAACGCGATGCCTAGCCGGTGCTGGTCGCGCAGTAGCGCCGGTGATTCGCCGTCGACCAGGATGGACCCTGTCGATGCTTCCTCCAGTGCAGCCACCAGGTGCAGCAGCGTGCTCTTTCCGCAACCGGAGGGGCCAAGGAGGGCGACGAACTCGCCATCTTCGATGGTCAGGTTCACGTCCTTGAGAGCGAGCACGGAGGCGCGTCGATCGAGAGCATACGACTTGCTGACGCCATGAATCTCAACCTTGGCCATGGCTCAGGCGATGGCCCTCTCGAAGCGGTCCATCAGAATGCCGTACTGCCGGCGCAGCCGCTCCTTCATGGCCGCTAGATCGACCGTCAGCAAAATGCGATCCTTCATCACCACCCGGCCATCGATGATGACTGTCCTCACGTTGGGGCCGACCGTGCTCTCCGCCAGCGTAATCATGGGATCGTAATTTGGGAACTGAGCATGGCCGGTTGACTCGACCAGGATCAGGTCGGCCAGCTTGCCTACTTCAAGCGACCCGATATGCCGCTCCAGCCGCGCTGCGCGTGCCCCTCCGCTTATCGCGGCACGTAGCATTTGCTCATGCGTGATGGGCGGATCGATGTGGTAAGGAGTTCCTCCCACCGCCTGCTGGCCAACCGTGGCAGCATGCACCACCTCGAACATATCCAGGCTGCCGCGTGTCGCCGCGCCATCAGTGCCCAGTCCCAGGCGAATCTTGCGCTGCAGCATCTCCAACACTCGCGGCGCGCCCATGGTGTAGTTGTTGAAGGCACAGTGACAGGCGGAAACATCGCGTGTCTGGTAGAGGTCGAGCTCGTGCAGGCTCAGCAGCACCGAGTGGGCGGCGTGAACATGCGCATCGAGAGCCCCGATGCTCTCCATATACTCGGCCGGCCGCAGACCCCATCTGCTGATGGCATAGTCCACCTCATAAGTTCCCTCTGCCAGGTGGGTGTGGATGGGCGTGTCGAGCTGCTTGGCCAATGCGCTCATGCCGCGCGTTAGCTCCGTGGTGTTGACCATGATCTGGCGCAGCGAGAGCCAGGCGTTCACACGCGGATGATGCTGCCAGCGCTGGACCAGCTCCTCATTTTCACTGAGAGCCTCTTCGGTGGTGAAGCGCGAGCCTCTGGGAATGCTCTCATCCATATCCATGGTGGAGAGCGCGATGCGGCCGCGGATGCCGATCTCGTCCGCGGCCCTTCCCATCTCATCCGGGAAAGGCCCGCCCGCTTCGAGAAAGCAGGTGGTGCCGCTGCTGATCATCGAGGCGTAGGCGGCAAGTCCGCTGCAGTACACATCCTCGGATTCCAACCCGCTCTCGAATGGAATCAGGTAGCGGGACCACATGGGGCTCTTCAACTCGCCCCTGCGCCGAATGGCGGCGATCTTGCCGTGCAGAAACTGCTGCGCGGTATGAACGTGGGCATCGACAAAGCCGGGCATGGCGATCAGCCCGGTGGCATCGATTGTCTCTCGCGCGCGAACATGTTTCGCGCTCTCCGCCGTGGGCCCCATCCAGGCGATGCTGTTGCCGACGATGGCAATGGATGCGTCGCCCAGCTCGGTGCCGGCATCATCGAAGGCGACGATGCTCGCGTGATGAATCAGCAGGTCCGCCTCTCTCACTTCAGTCATGCTTTCCTCTCCATTGCCAAGCTCTGGTATGCCTCCTGGAGCAATGACATGTCCATCAGCCGCGCCGGATCAGGCAGGTTCGTTCGACCGGCGGCGCTTGCGGCGCCATACATGTTGTTGACCAGGTCCTGCTCCGAGATCCAGAAGGGACCCGGTGATCCGGGCGCCTGGTACAACGGCAACTGCAGTTGATTGGTGCGCAGCTCATGCTGGAAGGTGAGCCCGAGGTCGGCACCGAATTTGTCCACCGCGAGCCGCGCTGCATAGGCCGGATCAAGATCATTTTCTGCTTTGCCCCGAAGCCTCGCCTTGAGCAACCCGATCAGCTCTGCTCGTCGCGCATGCAACGTTTGCCGTTCGACAAAGAGCAGCGTCGATGGGACCTTGTAGCCGAGTTGGTCGAGCCTGGTCACAATGAAATCGACACCCGGACGCATGCCCATGTCCTCAAGCATGAGGGGTTGGTTGGTAATGAAGCAGTAGTACGCATCTCCCGCGCCATTGAGCAGCGCTTCGGGGGAGAAGCCGACGGGGATCAGCTGATAGTCCGGCGGAAGATGATTCAGCTTGAACATCGCTTCAATGGCGGTTCGCTCGCTCGGGCCCTGGATGAGAAAGCGAGCATGAGGAAGATCCTCAGGGCGGCGGACTGGCCGCCGCGGCAGAGACATCAACGCGGCGGGATGCACAGGAAAGATGGAAGCAATGATGACGAAGTCGTTGCCGCGGAGGCACGCATCCAACAACGGCAGCCACTCTGCTTCTCCGATGTTTGCTTGGCGGGCCGCTACTTCGATCACTGGCTGCGGTGCATTCGGACCGCCGGGCCACACCTTTACCGCAAGCTTTTCCTGGGCGAAATATCCTTTTTCCAGGGCCACCCACAGATCGGCGTATTCCACATTGGGCACCCAGCCCAGGGCGAAGATGAGTTCTTGCCGGTTCAAAGATTTGCAGGAGCTGAGCCACGGCAGCGAGGCCAGCGCGGCGCCGCAGCGCAGGAAGGTCCTTCGACTCCATTGGGACGGCGCGGCCAGCGTGTGCTCCATAGAATTTAATATGACAGATTTGTCCTCGGGTATTGCATGCGATCTAAGGGCGCGTGGTTGGCCTTGCTGCACAGAGTGGATTTACGAGAGCTTCGTGGCGTCATCGAGTGGAACCGCAGGTCCCTCGGCTTCGCTCGGGGCAGGCTCTCGGCTACGCTACCACGGCACGCCGGCGGGATGACAAGGAGTAAGGTGGCGCTTCCATGGGAAGTAAATAGTGGTTGAAAGAGCTGCAGGCAGTTGTTTGGGGGAGGGGCGCACCGCAGGTCCCTCGGCTTCGCTGCGCTGCGCTCGGGATGACAAGGATGGAGTAGTGCTTCCATGGGCAATTGGCTTGTGGCTGAAAGAGCATCAAGGGGTAGATCGATCTACTCCTTGGGATCTGGATTACGACCGAAGTTGTTGGTTAAGTAGTCTACGATTTCATTGAACTGTTCATCGGTCGCGGAGGCGCCGTGCTGCGCCATTCTTTGCACCGTCCCCGTCCACTCGTCTCGAGTCTGGCGATGGGTTGTAATCAAGTCAACGGAGTGGCAGCTGTTACAGACCTTCTGCACCAGTTCCCTTCCGTTGCCTTCTGGCAAACGCGATTGCACATTCAAAATGCTCGGGCCCGTTCCAGTGGACGCTTTGCCGTCCAACGCGAACGCGACCAGGTTTTCGCCCGCCGCGACCGCGACGTATTCTTTTCCGCTCTTGCCGGTATACACAATGGGAACTGCCAAAGGAGCCTGATCCATTTTGTAGGACCACACCTCTTTGCCGGTTTTCGTTTCCAGAGCCCGAAAATACTGATCGAGGGTGCCGGTCATGAAGATGAGGCCGCCCGCCGTAGTCGTAGGACCTCCGCGCGAGCTCGGTGCTCCTGTCTTGATCGCTGCCGGAATTCCGGCCATGGTGCCGTACGGTACCTGCCAGGCAATGTCACCGGTGTTCACGTCTACCGCGGTAAGCCGGCCCCAGGGCGGAGCCCAACAAGGCCAGCCGTTGGCCGAAAATGAGTACGCCGAAAACGAGATGGCCGATTGGGCCTTGCTCGGCTTCGTGCTGTACAGGATCGGCGATTGACCATCCGGATCGCCATACAGCGGCGCCGGCTTTGGATTGGGCTGGTTCTCAATGAAATGAAGCGCACCGGAATCCGTTGTATTGATGATGTAGTAGCCGAGTTCGGGATCAAAGGCTCCGCCCCACATCCAGGCTCCGCCCCAGTGGTCGGGAAATTGCAGAGTTCCATTAGGAGAAGACGGAGTATACGGGCCTTTGTTCACCCCGCCGCGCTGCAGGAATTTTGCGTACCACTCTCGGCATGCAGCCTCGTGTTGGGGAGTGATCTTGGCGAAGTCATTTTCTGTGAAGGTCAGCCGGGATAACGGAGGAGGTTTCAGGGGAAACGGCTGGGTCGGCGAATACCATTCGCCGGACGCGTCTCCCGCGGGTACGGGGCGCTCTTCGGCGCCGTAGATCGGTTTCCCGGTGACGCGGTTAAGAATGAACAAGAGCGGATTCTTGGTGATGACCGCGACGGCGGGGATTTTCTCACCCTGATGGACAACGTCGAAGAGCATTGGCGCCGCGGGCATGTCGTAATCCCAAAGATCATGATGGATCGCCTGGAAATACCACTTCAGCTTTCCCGTCTTCACATCGACGGCAACCAGGGAGTTTGCAAAAAGGTCAGGGCCCGGACGATCGACGCCATAGTGATCGTTGTTGACCGAGCCGACCGGCATGTAGAGGATTCCGCGCTTCTCGTCGATGGTAAAGAAGGACCAGACATCGCCCCCGGCAATGTCCTTCCAGGTGTCGCCGGTCCAGCTCTCGTGCCCTTTCTCGCCGGGCCGCGGCACTGTGTGAAAGGTCCACACTAGCTTGCCGGTGCGGACGTCCCAGGCGCGGACGTCCCCGGCAGGCCCCTTGGAACCGGTTTCGTCGTCAATGTGGCTGCCAGTGATCAGCAGGTCTTCATAAATCAGCGGCGCGGAGGTGACCCCGTAATGCATGCGCGGATAGCTCTTCATCACCTCCGGCGTTTTGAGGTTGACGATGCCTTTCACCCCGAATTCATCAACCGGCACGCCCGTCTTCGCATCCAGCGCATAGAGTTCGCCCTCTTCCGTGCCGAATAGAATGCGCGCTCCCCGCACCTTGTCCCCTGGCCAGTAAGCCACGCTTCGCATCGATGACAGCCCGGGGCCCCGGTAAGGACAATTCGGTGCGGTATATCGCCAAAACTGCTGACCGGTTTCGGGGTCGAGCGCAGCGACGTGACAGAAGGGCCATGAGACGTACATGCGACCGTTGACCACCAGGGGCACGGATTCTATCGTCCTGCTGCCAGTGCCGTCGGCTGGGTGGGTGAGCGGGTACGTCCACACCGGAGCCAACCGGGAAAGGTTCTGCGCATTGATCTGCTTCAGCGGGGAGTATCGTTGCGCCTGATGATCGTGGCCAACGTCAGGCCAGTCGCTTTGCGCATGCACGCGCAAGAGAGAAAGGACCATGGCGAATCCGGCAAGGCCGATGATTCGCCACGCCGATACGCATGAAGACCTGGTTCCCAACGCTCGTGGTTGGCGGTTCATTTGGTTCCCGAAGTCTAAAGCATTTTTCCTAATATTGTGATCTGGTAAGGTCGGTTAGAAGCCCGTACCCTTCAGGGACCGGAGTTTTTTCCGCAGCCCGTAAAGCCCTCGTCAACCCAATGCGGTACGGCACGGTTAAAAGACGTTACTTTGTCATCGGCGAGTCAGCCAGGCTTCGAAGCCAACGGGAGAGGATTCAATTCGCGGGTCGGTCCAGCCAGCTTCGATCGCCATGTTTCGAATCTCTTGCAGCCGATAGGCGCGTTTGATCAACATACCGCGGAAGACCGCCATCATGAACCAGCGGTTTAGTAGATTTACACCCAGCCCATCCACATACCGCTTGAGTTCGCCGACGTTAACGTCCCGCCGCATATCGATCAGCAGCGCCGTTCCACCCGGACGCAGAACGCGCCGCATCTCCGAGAGTGCCTTCACCGGCTCGCTGAAGTTCTTGAAGGCCGCCCGGCACACCACGAAGTCCACACTCCCATCCTCTACCGGCAGAGCCGCCGCGTTGCCGAGCTCGAACTGCGCTTGCACACCGTCCGCGGTAGCGTTGCGCTGTGCGATCTGGACAAAGGTCTTGCTGATGTCGACCCCCCGCACCTGCAATCCGCGTTTGGCCAGTTCGATCGAAAGAAAGCCGGGGCCCGGCGCTACCTCGAGCACAGCTCCGCCGGGAGGCACGAACGCCGCGATGCGCAGCGCCAATCCCTTGAACTCCGGCATGTCTTTGCGCGTGGTGCGGTCATACCAGCGCGCAGTGCTGCCTTCCATACCCATTCCCTTGTAAGCTTTGACTGTTGGGTTCATTTGCTTCTCCTCCATATATCTTATAAACTAAGATACATGGATAGTAAAGCATAAGAGAGTTTGCATGTCTATATCCACTCAAGGGAAATCGCGCCGTGTTTCGGCTGCCAAAGCGGACTTCACCAAGGTGCCGCCGCCAGTCACGACCGCCGACCGTGTCGTACTCGAAATCCGCAAATTCATCGCCGCGGGCATCTTCTTCAATGCCCAAGCGGCGGAAAAGGCCGGCCTTGGCCTCACGGACATGCAGCTCCTCCATATGCTGCAGCTCTACGGCCCCTCCACGCCCAGCCGCCTGGCAGCGTGGACCCTCCTGAGCAGTGGAGGCGTCACGGTTGCGCTCGACCGCCTGGAGAAGGGTGGATACCTCCGCCGCGAGGCCAATCCTGCAGACCGGCGCAGCCTGCTGATCACGCTCATACCCACGCGCTTACGCAAAATTGCCGCGATGTATGAAGGAGTCGAAAACGAGACGCGCCGCCTGCTGGCAACGCTGCCGCAGGCCGATCTTGAAGCGGTAGTGCGCTTCTTCGAGGCCATGCACTCGGTTAGGACAGATCGCGAAGAGCCGGCGCTCCTCGGAGGTTGACGATTGACCGCTAACGGCGCGGGGAGCGGCGCGTGGTCTCGGTGACCGCCGCATCCAGCCGTGCTGCGATCGCCGGGAAGGCAGGTGTGGGTCCGTTCCATCGCAGTTGGTCCACGTCGTCGAAGAGTGGGATGTCGGTGCGCAGCGTGGCCAGGGTTCGAAACAGCTGAGCGTGCTCCCACTCTCGCGCGAGCGTGATGGCGAGAGTGCTCGCACTCGCCGCGTTCACGCGCCACTCGCGGTGATCCTTGGGGATGGATTCCATATGAAGATACTTGGCCAGCACTGCGGCCGAGGACTTGGCACCCCAGCCCGGCAACCCCGGGTAGCCATCCGCTGTGTCCCCCACCAGTGCCAGGTAGTCGGGGATCGACTCGGGGGCTACTCCGAACTTCTGGATGACCCCAGCCTCGTCGAAGGTGACGCGTGTTCTGCGATTCAACTGGACGACACGCGTGCCGCGCACACATTGCGCGAGATCTTTGTCCGGTGTGCAGATAATCACGCGCTCGACTCGCGGGTCCTGAGCCGCCATGGCGGCGGCGGCCGCGAGGGCGTCATCTGCCTCGAACTCCACCATGGGCCAGACGACGATCCCCGCGGCGGATAGGACTTCTTCTAGTGGATGGAATTGCGCGAGTAGGTCAGGTTCGACGCCTTCGCCGGTTTTGTAGCCTTGCCAGAGACCGTTGCGGAAGGACTCGATCACGTGATCGGTCGCGACGGCAACGTGGGTGGCGCCTTCTTTCATCAGGCCCAACACGGAGGCGAGGACGCCGCGAACGGCTCCGACCTCGCGGCCCTCGGCGTCGCGTGACGAGGGCATCGCGTAGTAGTGGCGGAACAGTTCGTAGGTGCCGTCGATGAGGTGGACGTTCAGGGCGGAGCTCCAGAACAACCCTATAGGAGGGGTGGGTGTGGGATCAACTGATGATAACGGGGGCTGAGCTTACGTGGACATTGGTTAGGGATCAAGTGAACCGCAGGTCCCTCGGCTTCGCTCGGGATGACAAAGGGGAGAGCTGCGCTCACCTCAACAGACGTTACCAAGGGATGGATAGAGCCACGCTCTCGAAGATGTGGGGCACCCATCCTTGGTGAGGAAATGAGAGAAGTGCTGGGGCGTTAGGTGCTGCGTATCCCACTCAAGCCCCACGGCACGCCGGGGCAGGCAAAAGAAGGCTTGAATGGGGCACCCAGCATTTGTTGCCGGTATGGCAAAAACTATGGTGGGGCTTCACCCCGTCGTTTTCGGCCCAGGTACGCTTTGGCGAACCTGGGGCACCCGTCCCCTACCCGTCCAGTTTCCGCCCAGTTCTTATTGGGCTAGCGAAGCAGGGCGGAGGCGGCCCATAGGACGGGAGCTTGTCCGTGGAAGTCGCCGGTTATGCGCTTTCTTTGCATGTAGTAATCGTAGTTGTTCTTTTTGCCGGTGCCTTCGCAGACGCTGGTTATGTTTTGATTTTGATCGATGTAGCCAGCTACGGCTATCCAGGCGCTGCGAGCGGCTGGGCCGTAGGTTTTGGCGTCGAGCCAGCCGTCTTTTACTCCCGTGATCAGAGCGAAGGTGAACATCGCGGAACTTGAACTCTCAGGCCACGCCTCATAGTGATCGATCAGCTGACGCCACATCCCATCCTTCCCTTGATACTTGACGAGCGCAGTCATCATCGCCAGATAGCCTTTAAGAATGCGCACCCGCTGGGGGTGATCCTGAGGGAGCTCACGAAGCATCTCTGCCATGCCGGCTGCTACCCAGCCGTCTCCGCGGCCCCAGTAGAAGGGGACGTCCGGAGCGTGAAAAAAAAGTCCGTTGGGCTGCTGAAGCTGGTCGAGATAGGCCACCATCTCGGCCGCATCCCGATCCAGATATTTTTTGTCTCCAGTCGCGCGATAGGCCTCCAACTGCAGGATCGTCAGCATATACATATCGTCGATCCAGAAGCGGGTCTCGGCCGATAATCCATCTGGCCGCGGATTTTCCCATTGCCGATCCGCCCATGCTTTTCCAGTAACAAGGTATTTCGCATCCTTGGTCTCTATAGCGATCTCCAACGGCACAACGCCAAAGATGGAATCATCCACATGGTGGCGCACCGGGATACGCGCCGCCTCTGCCCCACCAGGCATCAGCGGTTCAAAGCGATGAATCAACTCTGTGCGCAGAGCGTCATCGTGCGTCAGCGAAGCGAAGGTGAGCCCGCCATACCAGGTTCCGACTTCGGAGTAATGGATGGTCGCTCCATACTGGTGCGGGCTGGTGACGAAGTGCTCCGCTACCTTTTTGCCAACTTCCTGGGGAGAGAGGCCGGCAGGCCAGTTGGTGAAGTAGGTATTTCCCTGCCCGAACGCACTTAGGTTGAGGGCGAAGATCATTAACGCACAGAGGGATGCAATCTTGAGTCTTTCCAGGCGCTTCATTTCCGTCCTTCCCCAGCGGCATTAGTGTACCTTCGCCTGTACAAAAGAAAACCGGTTCATGGATCGCGCTTTCCGGAGTAGCATCGATACTCGGCCATCCCATCATCCGCGGAGACTCATTGCCTGTACCGACCCAAGTCGACGAACGACCTCCAGATGCAGGAGCGGCATCTTCGGCGGCTTGGCTTCCGCCCGGCGTTATGCGTCCGTTCGTGCTCATCACCGGACTGTTCTTTCTCTGGGGCATCCCCAACAACTTGAACGATGTGCTCATCCGGCAGTTTATGAAGTCTCTAGAGCTCAGCCGTTTTCAGGCTGGATTGGTACAGTCGGCCTTCTACCTTGGCTATTTTTTGCTCGCCCTGCCCGCGGGTCTGCTCATGAAACGCCACGGCTATAAATCGGGATTTTTAACGGGCTTGTTCTTCTTTGCGACAGGATGCTTTCTGTTCCTTCCCGCGGCAAACTCTGGAAGATATGGCTTTTTCCTGGCGGCGTTATTTGTCATGGCGAGCGGGCTTGCTTTTCTGGAAACTGCCTCCAACCCTTTCGTTGCCCAGCTTGGCCCCACAGCGAGCTCAGAGCACAGACTGAACCTGGCGCAAGCGTTCAATCCTCTGGGCTGCATCACGGGCATCCTGGTCGGAACCGCCTTCATTTTTTCCGGAGTAGAGCTCTCTCACGCGCAAGTCGCCGCGATGCAGGCCGCAGGGACTTATGCCGCCTATTTGCATAAAGAGACGATGCGGGTCGTTGCGCCCTATTTTGCTTTGGCCGGCCTCGCGTTGCTGTGGGCAATCATGATCGGTGTCACACGATTTCCTGCTTTCCTCGAGGCGAGGTCTCACGCAGCCGTGGTAAGCGGAGATTGGCGCGAGCTGTTGCATCGGCCTCATTTTCTCTTCGCTGTTCTCGCGCAGTTCTTGTACGTGGGCGCATCGGTCTGCACCTGGAGTTACTTCATTCAGTACGCGAAAGAATATGCGCATACGACCGACCGCATCGGCGGAATTCTGCTGGCGTGCAGCATCGCCCTCTTCGGCATCGGACGCTTCGTAGCCACCGCCCTCATGCGGCGTTTTTCACCGGGCAAGATTATGACGACCTACGCCCTGACCAATGCCGTTCTGTTGCTGGTGGGGGTTCTCTCGCCGGGTTGGCTGGGGCTCATGGGGATTCTGCTGACAAGTTTTTTCATGTCCCTGATGTTTCCCACCATCTTCGCCATGGGGTTGAAGGACCTCGGCCCCAACACCAACATCGCTGGTTCTTTCCTGGTGATGGCGATCGTCGGCGGAGCGGTGCTGACACCCCTGATGGGCTTGCTCGCCGAGTTCCTCCACAGCACCGCGCTGGCTTACCAGATTCCCCTCTACGGAAACCTGGGAGTGGCTGCCTACTCGCGCTATATGGCTGGCTACAGCAGGAAAAGGCTGACGATCTCGACCTTTGAAGTCTGAAGCTTAGATACGAGGAAGAAGGAAATCTTCCGCGTCCAGTTGCTTTGTGCCTTACCGATTACGCAAAATGGTTGACTATGGTCGGTTTGGTGAATTACGCAAAGGATCCGCACTCGGTTGAGCTTCGTGAACTCCCCGTTCCTGGCATTGGTGACGAAGACGTTCTATTCAAGGTGGAGGCCGTGGGCATCTGCGGCAGCGATCTGCATCAGTACGCCGGCAAGCATAGTTGGCCGGTCAATTACCCCGTCGTTCTCGGGCACGAATTCGCTGGTTACGTTGCTAAAGCCGGCAACCGCGTAACCGAATTCAAAGAGGGTGACCGCGTGGTGAGCGAAACCGCTGCCCTGCTGCCGCCCGACTCGGCGTTTATCCGTCAAGGACTGTATAACCTGGATCCGAAGCGGCTCGGTTTCGGATATGGGGTGGACGGGGCAATGGCGCCTTTTGTGAGAGTGCCTGCGCGCTGTCTGCACCGGGTTCCTGCCTCGTTGGCATTGGAGAAGGCATCGCTCACTGAGCCATGCTGCGTTGCCTACAATGCGGTGTGCGTCAACTCTCACCTGCGGCCCGGGGATACGGTTGCAGTGATTGGGCCGGGGCCGATCGGACTGCTTTGCGCGATGATGGCGAAGCTCTCCGGAGCCGGACACCTGATCGTGATCGGCATTCCCGCCGACGCGAAGCGGCTTGAGGTCGCCAAGCGAATCGGGGCCGACACGATTCTGGGAGCGCAAGGCGAAGATGTTGCCGAATGGGTCAGGAATTTTGGAGACGGCTACGGTCTCGACCTGGTCATCGATGCTGCCGGTGTTTCCGCATCGCTTAAGCTGGCGCTCGACATTGTGCGGCCCGCGGGCCAGATCACCAAAGTTGGATGGGGACCACAGCCGCTCAATTTCTCTCTCGATCCACTGGTACAGAAAGCCGTCACGCTCCAGGGCAGCTTTTCTCACAACTGGCCCATCTGGGAGAAAGTCATTTCGTTGCTGGCGAGCGGCAAGATCGATCTCGATCTGATACTCAATCGCATCTCCCCTCTCAACGAGTGGCACGAGGCTTTTGAGGAGATGCATTCCGGCGTAATCGTCAAAGGAGTGCTGCGGCCATGAGCCAGCGCCTGAAAGACAAAGTGATCCTGGTGACCGGCTCGACCACCGGCATCGGGGAGGGCATGGTGAGGGTCTTTGCGCGTGAAGGCGCGAAGGTCATGATCCATGGAAGACGGAAAGATGCTGCGCAAAAATTGGCTGCTGAACTCGGAGAAGCAGCGTTCTTCTGCATCGGGGCGCTCGACGATGCGCAGGTGCCTGCGCGGCTGATCGCGGAAACGGTCGATCATTTTGGAAGAATCGATGGCCTGGTCAATAATGCGGCTGCGATCGTACGGGGAAATATCGAGAAGACCGATTCGGAATTATTCGACCGGACGGTCGCTGTCGACCTGAAGGCGCCGTTTCTTCTGATTCAAGCCGCGCTTCCCCACTTCCGCAAACAGGGCACAGGCCGGGTGCTGAATATCGGGTCGATCAATGCGTATTGTGGCGAGCGTAATCAATTTATCTACTCCATCTGCAAGGGCGGCTTGATGACGCTGACGCGCAACCTCGCGGACGCGCATGGAACCGAGGGCATCCGGGTCAACCAGTTGAACGTCGGTTGGACTCTGACCCCCAATGAATTCGCCTTGAAGATGAAAGAGGGCTTGCCCGAAGATTGGCCCAGCAGGGTATCCAGAACATTTGCTCCCTCGGGCCGCCTGCTCTCGCCGGAGGACATCGCCTGGGCCGCGGTCTACTTTCTGTCGGATGAGGCCGCACTCATCAACGGCGCGATTCTCGATGTGGAGCAATACCCTGTCGTTGGCCGGAATCCCGTGAAGGAAAGCGCTGACGGAACCCTTTCATGAAGCCCAGGCTTGCGGCATTTCCGAAGTGCTACATGGATGAGCTGTGCGTCCATCGCACCATGACTGTTTTCGAATGGATCGAGCTTGCCGCAACGCTGGGCGTCGACGGACTCGAATTCTATGCGGGCTTTGTGGAGGACGATGAGGCCTTTCTCAAAGAGGTGAAGGCCGCGCTCGAGAAGCACCATCTTGCCATGCCGATGCTCTGCTGCTCTCCCGACTTCACTCAGCCCGATCCCGTTCTCTTGCAGGCAGAGATCGAGCGCGAAAAGCGGATGATCGAGATCACTGCTTTTTTTGGCGGCCGGTTTTGCCGCGTCCTCTCGGGTCAGCGCCGGCCCGAACTCACGCGGGAAGATGGCGTTGCCCAGGTTGTCCGGGTGATCAAAGGGCTGTTGCCGTTTGCTGAAGAACATGGCGTCGTCATGACCATGGAGAACCACTACAAGGACAACTACTGGCAGTACCCGGAATTTGCTCAGAAGATGGATGTCTTCGTCGAAATTGTGGACCAGATCGATTCGCCATGGTTCGGCGTGAACTACGATCCTTCGAACACCATCCTGGCGGGCGAGGACCCCCTGGTGCTGCTGGAACGCGTGAAGCACCGCGTCGTCTCCATGCATGCCAGCGACCGCTATCTCAAGAGTGGAACGATTGAGGATCTGCGCAAAGAGGAGAATTCGCTAGGCTACGCCAGCCGCCTCTCCCATGGCGTGATCGGCAAAGGCATGAACGACTACGACAAGATTTTTTCCATCCTTGATTCGGTTGGGTTTCACTCCTGGGTCTCCATCGAAGATGGTTTGGATGGGATGGACGAGCTGCGGGAGTCGGTGCGCTTTCTGCGCGCCAAGATAGATTGCCATTTCAAAGACTAAGCATGGAAACCATCGTACAAATCTCGTTGGACATTACCTCGATTCCCGAGGCACTCGAAACCGCACGGCTCGCGCTCGGTGCCGGGGTTGATTGGCTGGAGGCGGGCACTCCGCTAATCATCGCTGAGGGAATGAATGGCGTTCGTGCCCTGCGCGCTGAGTTCCCCGGCGTTCCCATCGTCGCCGACCTAAAGACTATGGACGGCGGTTGGCTGGAGGCCGAGATGATGGCCAAAGCCGGGGCGACGCATGTGGTGGTGATGGAGCGTGCTCACCCGGAGACGATCAAAGTGGTGGTGAAGGCGGGAAAGGATTTTGGCATTAAGGTCATGGGCGACAATCTTGCGGCCGAGGACATGGTCGCGGCGGCACGACGGCTAGAGGATTTTGGATGTGATTTCGTGATTCATCACGTTGGTTATGATGAACGCCGCGGCCTGGCGGCGATGGGAAAACCATATCCCAGCCCGCTCGATCAGTTGCGAGAGGTCGTTGCGGCGGTGCAGGTGCCGGTCCAGGCGGTGGGCGGTCTTTCTGTTGAAGACGCAATCCGCACTCCCGAATTCGGAGCTCCTCTTGTCGTGCTCGGGGCTCCACTCACGATCGACGCCGACGCGTTCAAGACGGCTTCTGGCAATCTTGAGGATAGGCTGCGCCTGGTTTGCGACCGGGTCCATGCTTATCGCAATAAGTTGGTGTGATGGGTGGCATAACAGGATCGCCCCGTAGATCCCTCCCAGCACCATATAGATGAAGGCGATCACTATGCCTGCTGGAATGGAAGAGATGGCAATTTGATCAGGAACCTGACCAACGGCCAAAAGGCATATCGACCAGGAATAGGACGGGTCTCACTGTCGATGCTCCCGCTCCGCCGGAACCAGCCGCACCAGGCGTAGACCCTCCGGTGTACGCGCGAGCGTAAAGCTTTGTGCACAGGGTCCACAGAGCCAATAGTGCTCCATATGACGCGTGCGCTTTCCGTCGGCATCGCTCTTCCCTTCCGTGTCGAAGACAATGATTCGACCTTCGCGCAGATACCGAAGTGGTTTAGCGCACATGGGATTCGAGCAATGATCAACCATAATTATCTTTGCGTATCCGGGATGTAAGTCCCACGACGTCGTGGTTACAAACTACGCCGTATGGGCGTGCGAAGAAATGATCCGATCGGGCAACGTCTACCAGCCGGCCGCTCAAACGCCTGAAGAAAAGAGCATCCAGCGAAAACAATCCCGCCCCGAAGATCAACACCATCAGCGACGCAAAGAGAAAGGTGTAGGGATCGGCGACATAGAACTTTCCCGGATCAGAGAAGATAGAAACAAGCGCCTCACGGTCGGCTGTCCAATAAGCAACAAACATGTTAGCAGCCAGCAATAAACCTGTCAGGCGAGAGGCGAGCCCGAGAATCAGCAATAAACCACCGAAGAATTCCAGCCCGGCGATGAAGTGGGCATTAAACGAGGGAAATGGAATGTTAAGACTGGTGAAGAACCCTGTGATCTTAGCGATATGGTGCATCTTGCCCCACCCCGTACCCATAAATTGCCAGCCCCAGTAAAGCCGGACTGCCAGGAGAAAGGGTGATTGCAGGCTTGACAATTTCTCTGAAGTGGAATGATAGAGCTGAATGAGTAGTTTCATTTCGTCCTTCCGGCTTTCCGCGAGCAACGCCGTTCACGGCATTAGAGAAGCTGCAACGGAAATAGTTACAAGAGACGATTGTCGCTGATCAGCGAAAAATGAGCAGCGACAAAAGTTTGTAACCTTCGCTCCGCTACTTGCTCAAACATGCGCTACGAGATGAAGGGTTACGGCTCACCCGCGTCTCGCAGGGCAAGACTCTCCACCCGCGCCCAGAAGTTTCAGGGAAGGCACTCGGCATTCACAACGTCCAGCGCACACGGTGCGCGGCCCAACCAAGAAAGGTGTTTGATCATGAAGAACAATTCCGCACATAGCCTCGCCCTCGCCGCTGCGTTTGCCGGTTTGCTCGGCGGCACGACAGCCCGCTTGCATGCGCAGCCGGTTGAGCAAAGCTCTACCGCCAGTGCATCCTCCCAAGCCGGTGTGCTGCTCATCGCGCAGAGCACCACGCCCGATACCACCAAGCACTCCTGCAAAGGCAAGAACGACTGCAAAGGTCAGGGTGGCGGCAAAGATCCTGGCAAGAACGCTTGCAAGGGTCAAGGTGGCTGCGCCACCGATGGCAGCACGCCTCCCGCGCCTGCCCCTGCTCCCCACGCGGCCTAGTACCGATCTGTGTTGGGGGCTCGAAATCGCTCAAGCCTCCAACGTCTCTGTCTGCCTCACTACAGGAGCTTACGATGCCAGCCAATCGATTCAACGGATTTACTGACTATGGCGTCGGTATCGGACTACGCGTACCTCATTACGATCACATCTTTTCCGAAAAGCCGGTGGTCGACTGGTTCGAGATCATTTCGGAAAACTACATGGTGGACGGCGGACGTCCGCTCAAGATGCTCGACCAGATTCTGGAGCAGTACAGGGTGGTTCAGCACGGCGTATCGATGTACTTTGGCTCGGCGCAGGCTCTCAATCGCGAGCATCTGAGACGTCTAAAGGTTTTGACCAGGCGCACCAAAACGCCCTGGCTTTCTGATCACCTGTGCTGGGGCAGCGTGGATGGACGATACACGCATGATCTGCTGCCTCTGCCCTATACGTTTGAAGCGGTGCGCAACACCGCGGCGCGCATACGCCAGGTGCAGGACTTTCTCGAGATCCCCATCGCCGTTGAGAACGTAAGCAGCTATGCCGAGTTCCATGAATCGGAGATGACAGAATGGGAGTTCCTCAATGAAGTGGTGCACGCGGCCGATTGCGGCATCCTGCTGGATGTGAACAACATCTACGTTTCCTCGCAGAATCATGGGTTCAATCCTATGGAATATGTGAACAGTGTCCAAGCGGGCCGGGTCGCTCAGATACACGTGGCCGGCCATTCCAAATTTGAGAAGTACACGCTCGACACGCACGATCATCCGGTGCTCGATCCTGTGTGGAAGTTGTACGCGCGCGCCATTGAGCGTGTAGGCCCTACGGCGACGCTGCTCGAGTGGGACGACAATATTCCATCGTTCGACGAGGTGCATGCGGAAGCGCTGAAAGCGAACCGCTACCTTGCTACTGCAAAGACCACCGCCTACGAAGAACAGCCTGAGGAGGTCGGGGCATGAACCTTCTGGAACTGCAGAGACGCATGTCGGAGGACGTGAGGCGTCCGCTCACTCCTGATTTTCAGATGCAGACGACGACGGAGGACGGATTGTCTACGGGCGAGATCGCCGCCGGTTATGTGAAGCCCAATCCTCGCCTTACCTCGTTTGAACGTCTTGAGATCTACAATCGGCAGTACTGGTTTCGTGTCATTGGCTCGGTATCCGAAGACTTCCCGGCTCTCGAGGCGGTGCTCGGCTCGACGCGGTTCGATGCGCTGGTGTTGGCCTATCTGCGGGAGAATCCCTCGACCTCATTTACTCTCCGCGATTTAGGAGCGAAGCTGCCCGGCTGGCTGGTAAATCATCCAGAATTCGCCGGGGCGCGGCACCAACTTGCAGTGGATGTCGCCCGCCTCGAATGGGCTTACGTCGAGGCATTTGATGGTGCGAGCCTTCCTCCTGTCAGCGCTGCTGACCTCGCCGGCATCGGGGCAGATTCCGAGGTTACGTCTGCAGCCGCACCTGCAACTGCTGGAGCTGCGTTATCCGGTAGATGAGATTGTACTTGCAGTTCGCAAACAGACCCCGGAGGGGGATATCGTAAGCAATGCCGCGCTCAAGCGGAAGCAGACTCTGGCGCGCGGGCCTGCCTCGCATGCGTCGCTCTACGGTTCACCTCGCTGTGCATCGATATGATAATTCTGTCTACTATCGGCGTATCGACCGCGAAGCATTCTTGCTGCTGAGTGCACTCGGCAGGGGTGACTCGATCGCGACGGCAATCAGCACCGCCTTCGCGCGGAGCAGGCTTGGCCCCGATAAGCAGATAAGCAAGGTTCATGAGTATTTTGCGCACGCATCCGAGCTGGGCTGGTTCTGCCTACACATCTGATCGATCACAACCTCTCAGAGAAGACCTTACCTGATTTGCTGGGCTTGATTCGCTATAACCGCTACCCCTTGATTCCTACACGCCATCTCTTAGAGAGGCTCTGGAGAAGGTAAACGTACTTTTGCCGGAATCCGAGAAGAAGCCACGCCGCTCGTCGCTATAATGCGATACAGCGAGCAAGTGGCCGCTTCTGTGGTAAGGATTTCGTTGTCGGATGTCTGGCTCTTCTTCTAAACCGCTACATTCCGAAGTCGGTTTGCGGCAAATCATCCCTCGCGAAGATGGCCGTACTCGAGGCGTAATCGCCTGGTCCAGCTTCTTCTTCGCCCTCCTGCAAAGTATTTGCACATTATTTCTTGCGCTTAGCGGCGTCCGTTTGGTGATTGGGATAGGTTCGGTGGTGTTGAGTGCCGGCATTGCGGCGACTTTAGATAAACTCCACGCCAACTGGATTCGATTACCGATGATGGGTCTCGCGCTTCTGGGTTCTTTATTGAACCTGGCGGTTCTTATACAACTCCGCAACCTGCGCAACCGTCCGGCTTCACGCTGGCGCCAACGCCCATTGAGTTCAAAAGAGGCTCGAATGGAACGTATCCAGTGGGTATTGTCGTTGGCAACTCTTATTCTCATCGCAATCGAAGAATGCTTACACATGAACCAGTTCCATAATCTGTAGCTGCCTCCCAGCGTCGACGCCATAGCGTGCAAAGCGGGCCCGCACTGCGTTATCGAGCGCAGTCTATTTGACGTCAAGTCCATTCATCTCCTCGCGGCATGGAGGACATTGACAACAGATTTGCAGTCGAGCGTCGTAATGTGTAACCTTTCGGCTCCGTTCGACTCTCATGAATGAATTTCAGCGATTTGGGAGGGTTCCTGGCTCCCTCGACCGTTTGACCTCACCAAGCAGCCGCGATCGCGCTGCGATCTCAGCGTTCACAGTCTCATATATGGAGACCATCTTGCGATCAAAACAGCTTTTCAGGCACCTCCTGCTTGTCGTCATCTCAGCTTCATTCTCGAGCTTGAGTGTTTTCGCTCAGACGGTAAAGGGTCTACAGCCGGGCGAAAAGGCGCCAGGTTTCGCACTTCAGGATCAGGAGGGTAAGCAACAAAGCCTCTCTACGCTCGCAGGACGCAACGGGCTGCTGCTGCTTTTCTTTCGCTCGGCGGACTGGTGTCCCTTCTGCAAGGGACAGCTGGTTGATCTTGAAGGCATGCAAAAGGCGTTCGCTGCCAAGGGGATCAACGTTGCTGCCGTAAGCTATGACTCGCCGGCAATTCTGGAGAATTTCGCCAAGCGCCGTTCCATCACCTATCCGTTGCTTTCCGATACTTCTTCCTCGGTCATCGATGCCTTCGGAATTCGCAACGAGGAGGCCACTGGGATGCAGAAGGGTATTCCTTACCCGGGTTACTACCTGATCGATCGGCAAGGAACGATCGAGAAGCGCTTCTTCGAAACCGCCTACTACAATCGATTGACTGCAAGCAGCCTATATAACAACCTTTTCGGCGACTACGCGCTTCCCGCACCTTCCAAAACATTACCCTCCACACCCTATGTAGCCATCCAGACCATACAGTCCGATGTCGAGGTCACGCCCGGCGCTGTCTTCCAACTTGCCGTGGCGATCATGCCGGGGCCGAACACCCACATTTACGCGCCCGGCGCTGAAAAGCTGAACTACCATGTCGCTTCGCTCACGATTACTCCGTCCACGTTGTATGCCGTGAGAGCGATAAGCTACCCCAAATCAGAAATGATGACGTTTCCCGAACTTGCCCAGACCGTACCCGTCTACACCGGCAGGACTGTCCTTACGACCTCGATAGCCGCTACCGTTAACAAGGAGACGCTGCAGGCTTTTGCCGCGGATCCCACTTTACCAATCAAGGGCACGGTCAATTATCAGTCCTGCACACCGAAGGTCTGCTTTCCTCCGGTGACCGTTCCCGTTGCATGGAACATTCATCTGCGGCAGCTTGATCGCGACCGTGTGCCTGAGGCCATGCAGCACAAGTAAAGCCTACCACGGCTGGTGGGCTGTAAGAGCGAGGATGACGCGAAGTTTGCTGGCAAATTAATTACTGTGCTCTCTGTAACCTTTATGGCCTCGCCGGCTCCAATGGTCGCGTATTCCGGCAAGCGCCGGCGGATGCTCTGTCCGATGAATATGTCCTGCTGGCTCTTCCACAATGCGCGATTTCCCTACTAAGGAGCAAGCAATGATCAGAGTAGCTCGTGGTCTGGTTACGATCATGATGGGAGCTGGTGTACTTGGGCCAGTGATGAATGCCACTGCACAAACAGGGCGGGAGGCTGTGTTTGTTATGACAAACGCGGCCGATAAGAACGAGGTCATCGTTTATCAGCAGTCCGCGAACGGCGTCTTCTACGAGGGTCAGCACTATGCAACGGGGGGAAGGGGCAGCGGAGGAACAGCCGATCCTCTGCAATCGCAAGGCTCACTTACCCTTAGCAGCAATCACGCATTTCTGTTTGCGGTAAACGCAGGGAGCGGAACAGTCTCAGAATTTTTTGTGGATCACTCCTCGCTGATTTTGATCGACCAATTGCCATCGGGCGGCAGTGAGCCCGTAGCCGTAGCGCAATGGGGGAATTTCGTCTATGTACTGAATTCCGCGGGTGATGGAAGCGTGGTTCCCTTCAGTCTCAGTCCCAACGGTCACCTACAAAAAATGCAGAATGCGATCAGTTACCTCACCGGTGCAAATACCGGCGGCTCGTCACTGGCAATCAGCCCTAATGACCAGTTTCTTGCCGTTACGGAGCGTGTGCCGAACAACATTGATATCTTTCCCATCAACTCCAACGGGACACTGGGGACGATTGTCGTGAATCACGACTCCGATCCGGGTACTTTTTCATCGGTTTTCGCCCCGAATGGCTCGCTTATCGTTGCGGAGACAGGTCCCGATCCTACATCGAACACTGCTACTGTTTCGTCCTACACGGTTCAAGCCAGTGGAACCCTTTCCCCTCTGAGCTTGAACGTGCCTACGCTGGGGGCGGCAAATTGCTGGAATGTTGTGACGCCGAACGGAAAATGGGTTTATGCATCGAACTCCGCCTCCGGAACGGTATCCGGATTTGCCATCGGTACGGGAGGAACCCTGACGCCGATTGCTGATACGGTGGTCGGTACCAATCCGGAAGGGAGCCTGAATCTTGACCTCGCGGTAAGTGGCGACGGTAAGTACCTGTTCACCTTAAACTCCGGCACGGGGGCTATCGGTGTATTCGCTATTCAAAGCGATGGCACCCTCAACAATGTCGGCGACGTTCAGGGCTTGCCCAAAGCGGCCGGCTTCAATGGAATTGCAGCACTTTAAAGGACACTCCTCTGAGTTGCAGATGCCCGTCTGCAACTCAGAGTCTAAGTTTGTATAGATGTTCAGGAAGATAAGTGATGGTGCAAAGTGTTTTATCGGGGAGCCGATTCCTTCGTCGAGCCTGCCTGGGAGCACTGGCTGCAGTCCTCGCTTCTCTCCTGGTCTCAACGTTTGGCGGAAGCCCTGGGCTGGGTTTACTCGCGCGGATTTTAATTGGGATCGGCTACTCGGTCATGATGACTCCGGCACGTGGTGCATACCTGGAGCAGGCAATGACAGCCGGCGCGCTTGGTTTTCCCGTCTGGGGCTTGCTCCTGCCCTTCAGGTCAAACAGAGGTATGCAGTGGAGCGCAGAAGCGATGCGAGCCGACTTCCCTGCACTCGTCGCCTGGATTTTCTTTGGCGTGGTTCTTGGCGCTCTGCTCCAGGTGCTCACCCAACTGAGTGACCGGGTCCTGGGTCCTGAAACGATTGCCGGCTCCGCACCGGTGCCGGTGCGAAAACGGATCGTCATTCTGGGCGGTGGCTTCGCCGGCATGAAGACGGCGGAACATTTGGAGGAGCAGTTCGCGGGTGACACCTCGATATCGATCACCCTGGTAAGCGAAACAAACGCCCTCCTGTTCACCCCGATGCTAGCTGAGGTAGCGGGAAGCAGTCTGGAGCCGAGCCACATCAGTGCGCCTTTGCGCACCAGTCTGCGGCAAACTGATTTCGTTCGAGCGCGCGCCATCGGGATTGACCTGGGGCAACGCAGAGTTGCTTTGGACAATATGGACGGCGACACGCAGCGGCACCTTGAATATGACTACCTCGTGCTGGCCCTGGGAGCAGTCACCAATTATCTGGGAATGAAAGAGGCGGAGCGGCTTTCACTGGGTTTCAAGAGCCTGCTTGATGCTATCCGCATTCGCAATCACACCATCGAAATGTTCGAGCGTGCAGATCGCGAAACGGATCCGGGTGTTCGCAGCAGACATCTTACGTTTGTCATTGCCGGCGGCGGATTTGCCGGAGTGGAGCTGGCCGGGGCCTTGAACGATTTTGCGCGCGGCATCCTGGCCGACTATCGCAACGTGCAGCCCGCTGAGGTGCGAGTCATCCTGGTGCATTCTCGAGACCGCATCCTGCCGGAGTTGACCGAGACTCTCGCTGCGTACGCGCGAAGGCGGATGGAGGAGCGGGGCGTCTTGTTCCGCTTGAACGCGCGGGTGAAAGATGCAGCGCCAGGAGCCATTGAGCTAAGTGACGGGACGATTGATGCCGACACGCTTATCTGGACAGCTGGTACAGCGCCGAACCCGCTATTGAACTCCCTGGATTTGCAGAAGGACAAGCGAGGCGCCGTGCTGGTCGATAACACCTTGACAGTCCTTAACTCTCCGGGCGTCTGGGCGCTGGGAGATTGTGCCGCTGTCAGCGATGCGAAGAGTGGCAAGCCCTGCCCCCCGACCGCCCAATTTGCCCTACGTGAGGCTATGACGGTGGCGAAAAACATTGCTGCGTTGTTAAATGGTCAAGCGCAGCAGGCATTTCACTTTAACTCTCTGGGCTCTCTCTGTGTCGTCGGCCATCAGACGGCATGTGCGGAGTTGGCAGTGCCTTTCACCCGTTCCGGCTTACTGCAGTTTTCGGGATTATCCGCTTGGCTGTTATGGCGAGGGATCTATTTGTCGAAACTGCCCGGCCGCGAGCGAAAGATCCGCGTGCTGATGAACTGGACGCTGGAGCTGTTCTTCCCCAAAGACATTGTGCAAACGATTGACCTCGGATAGCTGGATGATCCCACTCCTTCAGGAACTGCCTTCGACGATGGGCAACGCATCGCGTGAACGGCTTTGGGGTAACGCCCTGCTTGGCACGGGTGTCGGCATAGCAGGAGGAGCCGTAAGAGGCTTAGCTCTTCACCGCCCGCTATTGCTTTCTGCTCTCCTCGGAGGAGCGATCGGTCTGCTCTTCGCATTTCTCTTGGCCAAGCGGGCTAGCAGTGCCGGTGCGGGCTTGATCTGGGGATTAGGCTCTGGGTTCACCATCTGGCTGTTGATGCCGGCTCGCCTCCTACCAATCCTGATTGGAGGGGGAGGACTGAACTCGATGCTTCCGGACGCGCGCCTGCAATTCCCTGAGCTGGTTGCGGAGCTTTTGTGTTTAGGTATGCCTATTGGGCTCGCCCTTGGCCTTTACGGTTCCAGGCAAAACAATTCCGATCGATCGCTGTTCCACTGGGGCCGCGCCATCGTCGCCGGAGGACTTGCCGGCACATTCAGTGGTCTTATATTTGGATACTGGATGCTAGCGGGAAATTTCTTTCCCTTGTTGGCAGGGTTAGGAACCGCTCCCCACCGCTCTGCTGCCGTAGCGTTGCAGTTTTTGATTGCATTGATGCTCGGGGCGGTCTTTGGGCTACTTTTCCAGGGCGACGTTCGCAGTTATGGCTCGTGTATGGGTTGGGGTCTCGGATTCGCCATTCTCTGGTGGTTCATTGGTCCGCTTACCCTCTTCCCCGCGATCGAGGGACTTCCTATCGATTGGTCGGCAGAGCATGCCGGCGACCTCTTCGGCCCCTTGATCGGCCATATCCTTTATGGACTGATACTGGGGGTCAGCTACGCCACCTTTGATCGATTCTGGGTGCGCTTGTTCATCCAGTCTGATCCTTTGAACAGACGGGCCGATGGACCTGGTCTGCATATTCTGAGGTCACTGCAATGGGGCGCAACCGCCGGATTCGCAGGCGGCCTGGTTTCAAGCCCGGTTATGATTGCGACCGGCGTGCTGTCGCGAGTGGCAGGAACAGAGACGCATCTTTCGCTTTCCAGCGGTTTGGTCATACATTTATTGATAAGCACGTTGATCGGCATGAGTTTTGGAATTCTCTTTCGTGACGAGGCGTCGAACCTAGCTTTCGGTGTGCTGTGGGGATGCGTCTTTGGGCTGATCTGGTGGTACGCCGGACCATTGACCTTGCTCCCGCTCATCCTTACGGGTCAGATCGATTGGAGGGCAGAGGCAATCGCATCGCTGCTACCGACTCTGATCGGTCATTTGCTCTATGGTGGCTCTACAGCGTTTGTCTTTTTGCTGCTGGATCGACAATACACGCGGCGCCTCATGCTCAATCCACGTTTGGCGAGCCAGGAGATGCTTCGCGCGCGTCAGCGTGGCACTCCCGCCCCCGCATTGTGGATGTTTGCCATCGGTCTGGGCATGCTGCTCCCAATTCTATTGAGCTAGCCGCCAACGCGTTCAAGACGGCTTTTGGCAATCTTGAAGATAGGCTGCGCCTGGTTTGCGACCAGATCCATGCTTATCGCAGCTAGCAGGGGGTGGAAGGGTGCCGCGCCTACGGCGCTCTTCATCGGGAAACGTAAACCCAGCCCTCCCGGGCTGGGCTGACGTTTGGCCCCGGCCCTCCGGGCCTTGACGAAGGGTACGGTTTTCAGTGTCTGTCTGTGCCTTAGCAGAACCCAATACAAGACGTTTTCCGTGAGGAGCCAAGATCCGGTTGGAATTCACTTACCGATCTGCTGAAAGCATTCGAAAAAGCCGTTTTCGGCCCAGGCACGCTGGTGCGAACGTGGGGCACCCGTCCAGGTGACTAACGTCTGTCTTGGGTATAGAGATGTACCCGCCGACGCTATTTCCTCGTTAGCACGGCGGCCAGATACCGGAGTTCGGATTCGACTTCTGCGGGATCGGCCACGGTATCGGCGATTTCCTGGCGGAAGAGTTCGCGATACCTTTTGCGAAGCCTGTGAATGGCCACCTTGAGCGCTCCTTCTGAGGTGTTCATTTCTTGAGCCAACTCGGCATAGGGCGCGTCAGACTGCGCAAGAAGGAATAGCTTCAACCGCTCGAAGTGCTCCGGGCGACCGTGACTCACGTACTCCTCTCGCAATTTTTCTACTACTCGATCGATCAACGAAAGGGCCCAACGCCGTTCGAAGATCCGCTCCGGCGTCTCATCGTGCGCAGGTTCGCGCTGGTAGCGCTCTTCGCCGGAAGAGAATTCAAGCGGCGCCACCATGCCGCCACCCCGTTTGCCCGCGCGACGGCGGTCTGCTTCGTCGGCTACAAAGAATTTCAACGAAGTCAAAATAAACGACCGGAATCGGCCTTTTTCCGGGTCAGCGCGATCGAGATACCGGCCTTCCAACACCCGGACGAAAAAGTCCTGGGTGAGATCCTGCGCCTCGTGGGATGGATAGCCGCGCCGGCGTAGATAGGCATACAACGGATACCAGTAGTGCTCACAGAGAGAAACGAGAGCAGACCGGGCTTCCTTCCGCTGCGGATTGCCCGCGGCGACGACCAGGCTCCAGCGCGTGACTGGAAACTGGGATGATCCGGGCAGCGTGTGCATGGTCTGGCCGTTTGTCATGGTCTTATCGCCGTCTTCTCGTCAGGTGACCGTCCGCTAAATGAGATAAGGAATCGGGCGCTCGGAGGTTACAGCGGAACTATGGCAAGCTCGCGAACTCAGCCTTTGCTTGCTCGACGAGCGCAATATCAGGGTCGGCATCCTTCCAGAGAGCGAGCAGGTCCTTGTAGTTGGCGGCTGATTTCGCGCGATCTCCAGAAGCGGATAACGCCCTGGCCAGTTGGAGACGCGCCATGGGTCCGATCGGATCGTTCAGCACGATACCCGGATGATCAAGAATTTTCTGAAACTCCCCTGCTGCCTCGCGATGACGGCCCAGCCGGGAATAAGCCAAGCCGCGCACATAAACCGGATACATCGCTCCAAAGAAGGAACCCGCGTAGAATGCTGTACCCGGAACAGCGAGGTCGTACGGAGTTGCCACTTGTGTTAATTCGAGCGCTTTCGCTACGTCGCCCTGGTTGAGAGCTTCGAGTGCCCGCAGCGCAGGCAGGTAGCTGAACTGGACAGATGTATCCTCCGGGTAGCTCTTTTCGAGGTCCACTTCGATCTTGTGAGCCTGCGCGGACTGGCGCAGAACCGCCAGCGCAAAGGCAGGTCCGTAGTCGGCATCCCGGCTTCGGTGAAGCGCCAATGCCGTGGCTGCGTTTCTTTGTCCCTCCTCCCGAACCCCGAACAATGCGTTCCATACTGCGCGAGCGCCTTCAAACTGGGCGGCCCGCTCGCGCAAACCTGCCTGGCGAGATAAGAGTACCGCGCGGTCCGATAGCCGGGCCGCTTCTTTCAGGCGCGCCTGATACGCCGTGGTGAGAGCTTCCTGGTGCTCGAAGAATCCCTGGGCTTCCAATTTCGCCTGCCGTTGGGTCATTTCCCTTTCCATTGCCGCCAGGTCGCCCCTCAGAAATGCGATAAAGTACCGGCATAGCGAGAAGTTGGTCGCCTCGATCTTTCGTTCCGACGCCTTGCGAAGCAGTGCCTCGGCTTCGGACGGACGATTGAGGTAGATATAGGCAAAAGCTACGTTTGCGTAACCGATGGAATAATCCGGATCGATTGCAAGCGCCTTTAGTCCCTCTTCGACGGCTTTCTCGTAATGGCCCGACCCCTGCGATGTGAAGGCCGCCAGGAATCCGTGGGGCTCCAGATCACGGGGGTACGCCTGGACCCACGATTCAAGCGTCTGTCGCGCTTGTTCCAGGTTTCTGGTTACCTCCCGGTGGTAGTTGAAGGTGATGAAATAGTTTTCCTGATCGCTGACCCGATTGCGTAGTTCATAGGCCTTGGCTATGTTCTGCGCTCCAAGTTCGGTCTCTCCCAGGGAGGCGTATTGCCGGCCCAGATAAGCATAAGCCATAGCAAATTGAGGATCGATCTCGACGGCTCGCCGCAGAAGCGGGATGGTTTCCGGTGCCTGTGCTCTACTCTGGTGTGCTTTCATTGCCGCGCTGTAGGACCTCCAGGCCTCGAGCGAAGACGTAGTTGCCTCGGCCGGTAGGCTCGGCTCCTTTTCTACGCCTGGAAGCGATTCAGCCGTCCGGGTCTGGAACCGGCCTGCCAAGTGGCTTAACGTCTGGACGACATCCTCTTTTTGGGCCGCCGGAGCCTGCTCTTCGTCCAGGACATCTCCGGTGCGGCAATTCCTTGCGCGCAAGCTCAGCACGTACTCGTTTCCGAGGCTTGTGATGGAGGGTTCCACGACTGCTGCGCTTGCTGTCCGCTCGCAGACCTCCGCGGCAACGGCCGGTGTGAGCTTGGCGTCCGTCGGCTTCTCCATCAGGCGGAGCGTCTGGCTCACGCGCGCGTCGGAAAGCAGGGCGATATCCGGTGAATTTCCTAGCCGCCCTGCCAAGTTTCGGCCCAGCGTTCCATCGAAGACGGGATCACCGGTGGCATTCGCGAAATCCGCGAGGACGATGGTTTTCTTTTCGGTTGAGCTAAGTCGCGGCGGAGCAGCGCGGTGCAGGAGCAACCAAACCGTGACCCCGCTGAGCAAGATCAATGCGAGCGCGGCGGTTGAACCGAGAGAAGCCAGCCTATGCCTACGGAGAAACTTGCCGGCTCGATACCATCTGCTCGGCGGCGACGCGAGCACTGGCCGGTCCTCAATGTGTCTTTGGATATCGGCCGCAAATTCAGCGACCGAAGCGTATCGCCGTTCCCGCGATTTTTCCAAAGCCTTCATCGTGATCCAGTTGAGATCGCCATCCACTAGCCGGCGCAGGGAGGCCGGGTCGGTCTGGCGGTGCGCAGCGATGCCGGTCGCTGTCGCACCCATACTGGTCAGCTTTCGCGAAAGGGGCGAAGCTTCTTCTTCACGAATGATGCGGAGCATTCCGGCTAAACCAGCCTGCCGCATTCTGGCCGCGTCGAAAGGGACCGTACCGATCAGCAACTCGTACAACAGCACCCCAAGCGAATACACGTCGGAGGTCTCATCCACGTCTCCGGTCATCACCGCGGCCTGCTCAGGACTCGCGTATTCCGGTGTGCCCACCATCTCGCCGAATTGCGTGAGCAGAGTGTTCTCTATGGCCCACTGGTCAGTGGCCTTGGCGATGCCGAAATCGATCACCTTTGCCACGGGCCTGCCCTCTTGTTCCGTCACCAGCACATTCGAGGGTTTAAGGTCGCGGTGGATCACGCCTTTCTGGTGCGCGTGTTGACGGCCCGGCACACGGAGAGAAACAGTTCCAGCCGCTGCCCGATGGTCATCCGCTTGGCGTCGCAGTACTGGGTGATGGGCACGCCCTCGATGTACTCCATTACGAAGTAAGGCCGGCCCTTGGGTGTGGCGCCCGCGTCGAAGATCCGCGCTATATTCGGGTGGTCCATCATCGCCAGCGCCTGGCGCTCGTTGGCGAAACGCGCCAGTACCTGGCCGGTGTCCATGCCGAGTTTTACGACTTTGAGGGCGACACGCCGGCGAATCGGTTCGCGCTGCTCGGCCAGGTACACGGTGCCCATACCCCCTTCGCCCAAAGGGCGGACGATGTGATAACGGCCGAAGTCGTCATCGCGGTTGGAGCCGTCGCTGTATCGATGGTCTGAGTTCTGGATTCATCCGCCCCAATCGAACTATCGAATGCGCCATGGATCAGACAATTCGGGCACAATCCGGCGGGATCACCGGAACCCAACTCCGCTTCGCACTGGGGGCAGTTTGGCATCTGTGACGGAAGATCGCAGCAGCAATTTTATGCTTTTTGCCCCATGCGCTGTAACCTTCGGTCCCGCGATTCCTTATTCGTGGCAGGTGAGCCGGATGGCACCGGCAAGAGAGATCGATAAAGGCGAAAAGGAGATTGGTGATGAAAAGACTTTTGGTTCGTTGTCAGGCAGCCCTGCTTCTGGCAGTTTCCTTGTTCTATGCGCAAAGCGTGGTCGCAGAGGAACAGGCTACTAGCAAGGCTAAAGAATGCTCAAAGGCGACCCTATCGGGCAGCTTCGGATACTCCAGCACAGGGACTCTACTGGATTCCTATGTTCCAGCCCCTTATGCGGGCCCGTTCGGGGAGGTCGGCAGGCAGACCTTCGACGGGAGGGGTAACACGAGCGCAAAGGCAACCACAAGCTCAAACGGCAACATCGCCCCGGTGACGGTCGAAGGCACATATATCGTAAATTCGGACTGCACCGGCTCGATGACGCTCAATGTATCTCCGTTCGACTCTGTGGTGCATGCGGATTTTGTGATCGACGAGGATGGGGCGCAGCTTCGAGCCATCGGCACAGACTCGGGATTAATTGAGACTCGTGTTTACAGTAAGCAGTGTCGATAGGTCGCGGGAGATAGAAGAGGTAATACTACGCGAGCCCGTCTGGCCCGTCTGGAGTCACCTCGGCTAATTACCGGAGTGTAATTCCATACGGGCTTTTCCCTTCTTGCTGTGGTCCCGGCGGGCTAACGTTCCTTCAGGATGAAGGAACTCCATCTTCAAATCTCGCGAAACGAAGAGGCCGGAGACTGGTCTGTCGTAATTAACGGTCTGCGTTACGAACACATCTCCAGTCAGATTCTGGAAGATCTCGTTGAATGCGCCGTTATCGTTGCTGAGAATTCGCTGATAGGACCGACGCTCGTGGGTTCCGGCACATCGCCGGCTGCTCCACAGGAAATCGTCCAAGACGAAGCTGAAGGCCGCATTCGCGGCCTCGTGCAGAGCAACGATGACCTGGCGACCGCACTGGAGCGTCTATGGGAGTCTTATAACCAGCTCCTGGCAGGAAAACCGGTCAAGAATGTCGATGAGCTTTGGGCCCAAGGCAAAGAAGCTCTGACCAAGGCGGCAAGAGCGAAGAACGTAAGCTGAAAAGGCTCACATGAGACTCCTGGTTAGGAAGTCTCTTTTGCAGTGGATGGTATTGGCTGCGCGGTCTGTGAATGAACCTCGAAAAAATGGAAACCCCAGGGGCCTAGTTTTACGTACAGTCCCACGGATTCCATCTCGTCTACATCGCGCAAATAGTTCGTCCCGGGAAAGATTCCCGCTAGCCGAGCCTGCCCGGTGCCCAGGCCTTCCCACCGCGCATGGACCCGGCCCTCGGCCTCTCCCTGGCTCAGGTTGATAACAACCAGCCGTCGATCCTCTCCCATCACCCAGCGCCAGGCGACGAGGTTGTCCGCACTGTGGTTATCCGGCCATCCCGTTATCTCGCAGAGCAGCCATTCGCCATGGCGGAATATTGGATCTTTGACAGCCTGTAGCAGCTCCTCGTAGAACATTTGCAATGGGAGATCAACCGGCTCTTCCGGCCTGCGCCGCAGGAAGACAGGGACTCTTACTCTCCGGCCTTCAAACTGTCCTTCGTGAAAAAGGGCCACTCCAGGCAGGGTGGCAATTGCCGTTGCTCCTGCTCGTACCTTAGCGGGCGAGAATACACTCGCGGATCGGGGCTCATCATGGTTCTCGAGGAACCGTACGAGCTTTTCCTGGTAAGCAGCCGGCGCCGAGAGATGGCGACGAACGCCGGTTACATCCGCACTCCGGAGCTCGTCGTATAAAAGCTTGTCATAGCAGAAGTCGAAGCCCTGCTCTTGCAGTTTCTGCTCGTTGCCCCAGTAGGCTTCGGCCATAAAGATTAAGCCCGGGTAGGCGTTACGAACTGGCGAGATGACCGCACGCCAGTAATCCATTTCAGGCGTCTGCCCTGCACGCCCTTGCCAGGTGCGCGCAAACACTTCGTTGAGCAAGAGTTCTGCCATGTCGCATCGAACCCCATCGCACTGGCTCGCGACATTGAGCAGAGTCTCCACCATCGCTGCTCGTAGGCCGGGGTGAAAAGCGTTGAGCTGTAACACATCAGGCCACGCGGGAAAGTTAGGATCTCGTCCGGCGGCGAAAATTCGTCCGCCTGCCCTCACGTACGAGCCAGGATCATTCCTCAGGTCCTGCTCACTCCCGGCAATGAAGTACTCCGGGTGTTCTGTGACCCAAGGGGAGTCCGGCGCCACATGGTTAGCCACGAAATCCAGTATTAGCTTGATGCCGCGTTTGGCGAGCTCGTCCCGGGCAACGGAGAGAGCAGCCGGGCCGCCCAGCTGTCCATCGACTACGTAGCGTCGTATGCAGTAAGCCGAGCCGACGTTATCTGCGACTGCGAAATCAGGCAGAGTCCGCCGAAATTCGTCCAGAAGATTGTTGTTGTGGTTGGCAATGGCGATGCCCGCCGGGCTGCGTTCCCAAACGCCCATGAGCCACACCGCGTCGAAGCTATAGTCTGCAATATTGTCCCACTCGGCCGCAGGGACAGAAGCTAGATCGATCGGCGTGTTCCATTTCCGGCTCAGATCAGAGAGCCACACCCAGGTGTTGATCTCATAGATGGAGCGCAGTCTATCGGATGTCAAGTCTCATCTCCTCAACTTCTTGATGCTAAGGGCATGAGCGAGCGTCGCTGCGGATAGGATTATTCTCTTGCGGGGCAATCAGGGATGAGTTGGTGGGCAGTGAGGGACTCGAACCCCCGACATCCTGCTTGTAAGGCAGGCGCTCTAACCAACTGAGCTAACCGCCCAACTGGAACGATGGTAACACGGTGTCTTGCTACGTATCGGAGTTGCTTGAGGGGAGAGCCGCACCGCAGAGCCTGCCCTGAGCGAAGTCGAACGGGTCCCTCGGCTTGCCGAATTTCCTGTTGAGGTTGGTGGCGTTGGCGAGCTTCATTCGGTTTTCCCTTACAGAAAACCGCACACGCGAACGTGTCTCGGAGCAGCATGGCAGGAAATTCGGCTACGCTCCCACGGCAGGCCGGGGCAGGCGGGATGACAAGGGGAGGGTGATGACTTCTATAAAGAGTTGTTGCATCGTCCGTGGGGCAGGTTGCACTCTCATTTGTCAAAAGCGGGCTTGGTTAATTCACAAACGACAACACGAACGGCGTATTATGGGCGCGAACCTCACTGCACAAAAAGGAGCAATTATGGGCTTACTCGACGCCTTGACATCCATTGCCGGCGGAGCTTCCCCGGAACACAACGGTGTAGCGGACGCACTTAGCCAGGTGATGCAGGAGCATCCCGGTGGAATGGACGGCATCCTTAACCAACTGAAGCAAAACGGCCTCGCCGATCAGGTGCAGTCCTGGGTTAACCCGGGAGAGAACAAAGCCGTCAGCCCCGAGCAGGTGCAGCAGGGCCTCGGCACCTCAACGGTGGAAAACATTGCACAGCGGGCGGGCATCTCCCCCGCAGTCGCGAGCTCAATCATTGCTGTAGTGCTTCCCCTGGTCGTCTCCCACTTCTCTGGCGGCGGCGGACAACCTGCGCAAGCCGGCGGCCTGGCTGGGTTGGCGTCCAAAATCTTCGGCAGCAACGCCTAAACGTTAGACCCGGGAGCTCGGCGGAATCGGAAGCATTCACTTCCATCCCGACCGGGCTCGCCAACCCTCTTTTATCTCTGAATTAGCCTGCGCCGCTTCCCCGGATTTCCTGTCGAGGTTGGTGGCGTTGGCAAAATTCATGCGGCTTTCTTTAAGGAAAGACGCACACGCTGCCATATCCAGCGCGGCGTGGCAGGAAATCCGGGTCGGCTTGTTAACCTTATGAAGGCGAAATGCAAGCCACACCGGCATCCAAGGGGCGTTAAGTCTTGAACAGGCAGGAGATTCCATCACCAGCAAGCCCGCTCGCCGCATCGAGCGACAAGAAGGGCCGTCTCACCGTCGGGGTCGACCTGGGGGGGACGAATCTGCGCATTGCCGCCTTCGACCCTGCATGGAACCGTCTGGCCTACATCAACCTGCCTACTCGTGTGAGCGAAGGCCCCGACGCGGTGGTGGCCGACATGTGCGACGCGATCCGCCGCGTGCTGGAGCAGTGCGGGCCTAACCAAGAGCTGTTGGGCGTCGGTATCGGGGCTCCCGGCCCGCTCGAACTGCCTTCGGGAAGATTTCATCGTCCTCCCAACCTGCCTGGCTTCGATGCTTTCCGTCTTAAGGACGCAATGGAGTCGAAACTGCAGACCCAGGTAATCGTCGAGTGCGACGCCAACGCGGCGGCCCTGGCGGAGTGGAAGAGCGGAGTGGGCAAAGAGATGCCGGGCGATTCCATGTGCATGCTGACATTGGGCACAGGCGTGGGCGCGGGCATTGTTCTGGAAAGAAGAATCTGGCACGGCATGAATGGCATGGGTGGGGAGGGAGGACACATTCCGGTGGTTGAGAATGGCTTCCCGTGCGGCTGCGGCGGCCGCGGGTGCCTAGAACAATATGCCTCCGCAACCGCCATTTGCCGGGCCGCGACCCGGGCTGCCGCCCGCGGCGGCGCCGACCGAATCGCCAAACTGATCGCCCGGCGCATCGAAGCGCAGGGTGAATTCACCGCGCGTGATCTGGCCGGCCTGGCCCGCGAAGGGGACGAGCCCTCACGCCAGATTTTTGCCGATGCGGGCAAGTACCTGGGCATGGGCCTGGCTATGCTGGTGAATGTCTTCAACCTGCCGCTGTATGTTATCGGCGGCGGAGTCGTCAGCGGTTGGGATCTGTTTGCCCCGCGGATGTTCGAAGAATTGCGCCGGCTGAGCTACATCTATGGGCTTACCGAGCCGGGGGCGGATCAGAGCTTTACGACGGGTAAGACCTACGTCGTTCCGGCGGCCACTGGGCCCGACGCTGGGCTGCTGGGGGCGGCGATGCTGCCTTACCTCGAGGCCGGCACATTGTGATGCCCCCCGTGGAACTATGAGGCGGTGTTCTAGCTGGATAGCTGTCCTGTTGGGACTAGCGTCTGTCACTCTACGGGTCCACGGTCAGCCGGAAGCGGTGAGCTTTACGCGCCAGGGGGATACCATTCAGGTTACGATTGGAGGTAAGCCTTTCACCACCTACAATTTTGATCCCAAGACGGCGAAGGCTTATCTCCAGCCTTTACGGAACGCGAGCGGCGTGATCGTCACGCGGGACTTTCCAATCGGGGATACGATTCCCGCTGGGCACGAACATGATCGCAACCTGGAGCCCCACCAGCGCGCCATGTATTTCGCGCATGGGGACATTAACGGCTTCAACTTTTGGAGTGAAGAAGTATTTTCGAAATATTACGGCGACGGATACCATTCAGCATTCGGGCGAATGGTCTTGCGCAAGATTGAGGCAGTCCGCGGTGGCCGGCTGTTCGGTACCATTCGCGCTACGTTTGATCTTGAGGGTCCGGGTCGCATACCGTTTGCCGAGGAAGTGCAACAGTTCACGTTCAGCGGCGACAGTAACTCACGCGCGATCGACTGTGAGTTTATCGTTCGTGCCCGTCAAGGACCAGTCAAGTTTGGCGATACAAAAGAGGGCATTTTCGCCCTGCGTCTCGCTCCCGAGCTGGATGCGCCCAACGGAACCATGGTCAGTTCGGAAGGCAGCGAAGGTGAAGCTCGGATATGGGGTAAGCGCGCCAACTGGGTGGACGTTGACGGCGTCATCGATGGGCAGGCGCTCGGCGTCGCTATCTTGGATAGCCCGAAAAGCTTTCGTCATCCCACCTATTGGCACGCTCGCGGCTATGGCTTGCTCGCTGCGAATCCCTTCGGCCTTAAAGACTTCTTACACGATACTCACCAGGATGGCAGTTATACGGTTCCCGCGGGGAAGTCGATTCAGTTTCGCTATCGTGTATTCATTCATGGCGGCAACTACAAGCAGGCGCATGTGGCAGACCGATACAGTGAGTACGCCGCGAACGAGTAACGTGCAGATGGATTGGGCGGCCAGGTTGCGGAAAAAGTCGGGAGGGCGGATGAAATGACTCCCTCGGAGGCTAAAGCCGGACCTGTTTATATCCACTTACGTACGGGCTGAAGCCCGTACCCTTCAAAAAACGAACCCCAGGGGCTAAAGCCCTCACTAGCCCATTATTTACGGCCCGACTAAAGTCGTGCCCTGACACAAAACATGAGTTTTCCGCAGCCTGTAAAGCCCAGTCATGGGAGGGAGAGCGTTCTCGTGGTTTGGAAAACCCCCTCCGCGGACTGAAGTCCGGGGCTGGCACGATCAAGCTCTCGTTAGCTTGCTGGCAGGGCTGAGAACGAGTCCTTGTGCACAGAGCCTCTGTAGCCGTAATAGGCGATGTATATGTAGCAGAGCGCGGGCAGGATGAAGGCGTGGTGAATGCCGATGCGGTCCGCTAGCGCGCCCTCTGCCAATGGGATAATCGCTCCACCGACGATCGCCTGCACCAGGAGGCCGGAGCCCTTGGCTGTCAGCGGCCCCAACCCGTCTACACCCAAGGCAAAGATGCTGGGGAACATGACCGAATTGAAGAGTCCTACGCAAATGATGCTGCCCATCGCCAGCCAGCCGGTGCTCAGCATCGAAATCACTACCAGGATGCAGGCCACCACCGCGACCGTGCCCAGCACCGCTCGCGTGGATAACTTCTGCAGTCCGGCCGCGCCGATGAAGCGACCGATCATGGCCCCCAACCAATAAAGCGAAACCAAACCGGCGGCGGTTTTGACGCTCATGTTGCCAATCTCGGGCTGGGTGAAGTAGTTGATGAGAAAACTTCCGATCGAGACCTCAGCCCCGACATACAGAAAAATGCCCAGGGCGCCCAACACCAGCTGTCGCTGCTTCCACAAGTCTCTGGCGGCAGCATCAGTATCTCCCATGGGGCGAAATTCGCGGGTGGTCTCGATCTTAGGCAGGTTGAACATCGCGATCGCGAGCGCCAGGGCGGTGAGCGCCAGAGCGATGCCGATATAGGGAATCTTCACCGTTGAGGCTTCGTGCTGACGGTAAGCCAGCAACGCCGGACCGGAGAGCTGCTGCAGCTGGCTCGACGCCAACGGCGCCCCAGCCAAAATGAGAATTCCCCCCACATACGGAGCAATCGTGGTCCCCAGCGAATTGAATGCCTGGGTAAGGTTGAGACGGCTGGAAGCCGTACGCGAGGGGCCAAGCACGGTGACGTAAGGGTTGGCAGCCACTTGCAGTGCGGTCACGCCGGTAGCCAGCACGATGAGAGCGGCTAGAAAAAGCCCAAAGGAAGGCACGTTGGCGGCGGGCACAAAGAGCACTGCCCCGACCGCCATAACCAGCAACCCGACCACCATGGTCTTCTTGTATCCGATCTTCTCGATCACCATGGCGGAGGGAATGGCGAACACGAAGTAAGCACCGAAGAATGCGGATTGGATCAACATGACCCGGGCATAGGTCAGCTCGAAAATCGACTTTAGGTGGGGAACAAGAATGTCATTGAGCGCGGTGAGAAAACCCCACACAAAGAATAGTGTGGTCACCATCGCCATGGCGCGATAGTTGCTTGGGTAATCGCTGCTGCTGACTGATGTCTTGGTTACGGCTGCTTGAACCATGAAGTAGGAGCTCCGCCGGTTTCTGTGGTCCGTCTCAAACCGGGCGGATCAGCATAGTTTGGATGCAGACCGGGAACGCCGGTCGCACCCCAAGTTAACACAGGGTTGCTCGCCCGAGGAATGCCGTGGTGGGTTCTTCGCCCTGGTCAATGTTAAGCTGGTGCCCGTTTGAACTTCCGCCTGCGAGGATTCCCGGATCATGCTCTCTGCCAAGCGTTTGCACGGACTCCTTTGTCTCCTATGCCTAGCCGGCTGCCTGCGGGCGCCTGCCCAGAACCAGGAAGCGCCCTTGCCCTCCATTCTGACCCCGGACTCGCAAAACGTCCTGGACAAGCTAGCTAGTTTATCGACTCTCCCCGCGCCCAGCTGGCGCTATCATGCCGGCGATCTGCCGCACGGGGAGTCGACTTCTCTCGACGATGCCGGCTGGCAAGCCGTAAGCGCGCCCGCCACCTTGCCCCCCGAGGCCCTATGGATGCGGGCCACCATCGAAGTGCCCAAGAACCTTAACGGATACGACCTGACCGGCACGGAGGTTTCCTTCCGCCTGCGGGTCGAGGCCAATGGTCCAGTGACGCAGATCGTGTACTTCAACGGGCGCCGCGTGGCCATGGGCCCAGACCTCGAGCCAATCACACTCTTTGCAGAGGCCCACCCGGGAGACAAGGTGCTGGTCGCCGTGAAGCTGCTGCACAGCGAAGATCAAAAGCGATTTCGCGGCTCGGATCAGACCATTCAGTTTGCCGCCAACCGACCTAATCCCGAGGATTTTCGTCAGGAGGCGGTTTCCGCTTCCCTGCTGCTGCCCGCTCTTGGAGATGGCAGCAGCGACACGGCGCAGAAGCTGCAATCCTTCATCCATGAAGTGAGCTTGACTGCCCTAAGTGATGCCAACCAGGCTGGTTTTGACGACTCCTTGCGGGAGGCGCAGAAGGGCCTCATGACGCTCCGGCCGTTGCTGCAGCAAGCCGACATTCACCTCACCGGAAACGCTCATATCGACGCTGCGTGGCTTTGGCCATGGACAGAGACCGTCGAGGTGGTGCGGCAGACCTTCGGCACTGCCCTGCAGTTGATGGATGAGTATCCGAAATATACGTACTCGCAGTCGGCGGCAGCCTACGACGAGTGGATCGAGCAGAAATACCCTCCGGAGTTTGCGGAAATCCAAAAGCGAGTGAAAGAGGGCCGTTGGGAGATGGTGGGCGGCATGTGGGTAGAGCCTGACCTCAACATGCCCGACGGTGAGTCGCAGGTGCGGCAACTGCTGATCGGCAAGCGCTACTTCCAATCCCGCTTCGGCGTGGATGTGCGCATCGGGTGGAACCCCGATTCCTTTGGATATAACTGGCAACTGCCGCAGATCTACAAGCGCTCCGGGGTCGACTACTTCGTCACGCAGAAGATGGCGTGGAACGATACCAACCAGCTTCCGCTCAAGCTCTTCTGGTGGCAGTCTCCGGATGGCAGCCGGGTGCTCACTTACTTTCCTCATGACTACGTCAATGAGATCGATCCCGTTGATATGGCCAGAGCATTTGCCCACGCGCGTCAGGACAATCCCGGGACCACGGAGATGATGCATCTTTATGGCATTGGGGATCACGGGGGCGGCCCTACCCGCGCCATGCTCGACGCGGGCGACCGCTGGCTCGCACCCGACAAGGCTTATGCGCAGCTCCATTTCGGCGATGCACAGAGCTTCTTTTCCGCAGTGGAGAAAGAGTTGGACACGGCGCACGCGCCGGTCTGGAACTACAAGACCCTGGCTGCCGGCGACACCAAACTGCCCCCACCCCCCGCCGGGCTGTGGAGCCTCCCGGTGTGGAACGATGAACTCTATTTTGAGTACCATCGCGGCGTGATGACCAGCCAGGCGGCCCATAAGCGCAATATGCGCGAGAGCGAAGAGGAGATGCTGAACGCCGAGAAGTGGTCTTCGATCGCGTGGCTCAGCGGAACTCCCTACCCTGCGCCGGAGCTCAATGAAGCGTGGAAGAAGGTGCTCTTCAACCAGTTCCATGACCTCGCCGCGGGATCGGGGATTGGCGTCATCTATAAGGATGCGCAGAAGGATTACGACATGGTCCGCTTTACCGCGGACGCGGCCACCAGCCAGGCGCTCGGCGCGATCGCCGGATATATCGATACGCAGAGCCGCAGCAAGGGTGTCCCGGTGCTGGTCTTCAATCCGCTGGCCTGGGTGCGCAGCGGCGTGGTCGACTTCACGGTGCAGTTGCCGGAGGCGGCTCCTGCGATTGAGATTGTCGACCAGATCGGGCAGGTTCTCCCGTCTGAAAGCTCGCTCACGAACGCTGCGACCCACACCTTCTCCGTCCACGCGTTGGTGCCGGATGTTGAGCGCCTGGGCTACATGTCGATTTATGCCAGGCCCGCCACGGCTCGGGCTGCAGGCGTCTCGAGCCTTCAGGTCAGCGCAGACGGGCATACGCTGGAAAATCAGTTCTTGCGGGTTACGGTCGACGCGAAGACTGGCTGCATTAGCAGCCTGGTGAATAAGAAAACCAATTTTGACTCCATCGCCCCTGGAGGATGCGGCAACCAGCTGCAGGCGTTTCGTGGACACGCCCAAAGATTACGACGCTTGGAACATCGACGCGGACTTCGACAAAGTCGTCACTAACCTGGACATGGTCGATTCCGTGCAACTGGCCGAGCACAATTCGCTGCGCGCCGTGATCCGCGTCACGCGGCATTGGCAGGCGTCGACCTTCGTCGAGGACATCACGCTCTACAACGGCCTTCCGCGGGTCGATGTCGTTATGGATATCGACTGGCACGAGCGGCACAAGCTGCTCAAGGCTGCTTTCCCTCTCGCTGCCAGCAGCGCGCAGGCTACGTACGAAATTCCCTACGGCAGTATTGAGCGGCCGACCACACGCAACAACAGTGTCGAAGACGCCAAGTTTGAGGTGCCGGCATTGCGCTGGGCGGATCTGGGCGATGAGAAGAACGGCTTCAGCCTGATTAACGAGTCGAAGTATGGATACGACGCTAAGGGAAATGTGCTTCGCCTCTCATTGTTGCGCTCGCCCACCTGGCCTGACCCTGAGGCCGATCAGGGACACCAGCATTTTTCTTACGCGCTGTACCCCCATGCCGGTACTTGGAAGGACGCCCTTACCGTCCGCCAGGGGTATGACTTCAACTATCGGTTGGCGGCGATGCAGGTCTTGCCCCATGCGGGAAAGCTGCCCGGCAGCTTCCATTTTCTTGATGTGGATCAGGACAACGTGGTGGTGACCGCGATGAAGAAGACGGAGGACGGCGACGGCTTGCTGGTGCGGTTCTATGAGTGGGCTGGTAAAGGGGGGAACGTTACGCTGACGCTGCCTCCGGGCATCCTCTCCGCGAGCTTGGCCAACCTGATGGAGACGCCGGAGGGTTCGCCGCTGCCAGTCGTAGGGGGACAAAAGGTAACTGTACCGGTTACACCGTTTGAGATACAGACTGTGGTTATTCACTATCCTTCGCCCGGACAGGGTTTTTTGGCGGGCATTGCCAGGCCGCTGAGGTAAAGCGGCGTTGCGGTGAAGCAGATTCTTACCAGAGCAGCGGTTGAAGAAGAGCAGAAACCGCAGGTCCCTAACGCAACTGCCCATTCGGTCCAACGGCACGCCGGGACAGGCGGACTCAGCCGACGACGACGCGGGCCATTGCCAGATCGAGGATCTCCGGCGTAAAGACGAGGTCCGTTGTTTGCTTGCTGCGCTTGCGGTAAAGGGCCGTGGTCTCACAGAGAGCTACGATGTCTTCGACCTCGGCTGGGTTGATTACGTTTTCTAGAATGCGCTCGCAAAATACCTGCTCGTCGAGACCCTGCAAAACGAAACCGCGGCGCTTTGCTTCGCTGAGGTAGAAGGTCGTCACATCCGCGAGCATTCGCTGGGCGTCTTCCGGGATCTCTTCGCGATGCGTCTTGCCCACCTTGGCTCCCGGAAGCACCAGCTTGATGCCGAAGATGTTGTCCAGATCGCTGTTGGCCTCGAAGGACACGGTGGTGGCAGCGACCAGAACATTCTGCCGCTCAGATGTGGTCTCAATCAGAGCGTCGAGCTCGGTAAGAACCTCGGGATCACCCTGCTGGTAGGCAAGGTCGATCCGAGGAAGCAGCAGCATCACCTTCTGCCATTTATAGCCGCGCACCAGGCTCTTTGCCTTGGCCAAGGCGTCGCTGTCCCGGGGATTGAAGACCGTGACCACGCGGTCCATCCCAGCCAGCTGCGCGATCTTCTGCGCCAGGCTCTTCTTGCCTGTCTGGTTAGGGCCGATAATCAGCACCTCATTGCCGATCTTCAGGTCCTGATAGGCAGCTGGATTGCGCGCACGATCGATCAGGTCGGCAATGCTGTTGAGCAAATCGTCCATGCCCGCGACCCGGGGCCGAAGCGTGCTCACCAATTCGTCTTCCAGGCTCAGATCGATGCGCTCCTTACGCTTGCGCACCTCGGTGATGAACTCGATGAATGCCGGCAAGGCGGCTACGGAGCCGACGAAGACGGCAAAGACCAGCACCTGCTCGGTAATGAGAAGCGCTGAGGTGTTGCCAGCCATCGGATCGAACATATGGGCAGGATAGCAGGCAGCGGTCACCCGAATTTCCTGTACGCTGCACAGGACGCGACCGCGTGTGGGGCCTTCATTAAGGAAGGCCCCATGAACTTTACCAACGCCAACCAACACGACAGGAAATTCGGGTCAAGGGTTATCTTCACCGTTACCCGTAACCAAAGGTGGATTCACTGCAGCGATGATTCCACTAGACTTCATAGGGCGTGGGAACCATTCCAAGCATGCAGCAAAAGAGCCTTGTGCAGGCCCTCGCCAAGTGGGTTGGAGTGGCTGTGCTGGCGGCTTTGTGTTGCGGCTCTGCCTGGGCTGCGGACAGGGTCACCGTGCAGACGGATGACAATAGCCTGAGCAGGCTCGCCGGCAATATGAGCAGCCGTGCGCGGCGGAAGTTTGACCAGGGCCAAGCGCCCGATAGCCTGCCCCAGGAACACATCCTTATGATGTTGCGGCGCAGTGAGCCGCAGCAGCAGGCCCTGGAGCAGTTCATCAGCCGGCAGTACGACCCGCAATCCCCTGACTTTCACCGCTGGCTTACGCCGCAGCAATTCGGCGCGGAGTTCGGGCCGTCGAGCGACGACATCCGTAAGGTCACCCAGTGGCTCACGCAGTATGGATTCCGGCTGAACAGAGTACCCGCCGGAGGCCTCTTTGTGGACTTTAGCGGCACCGCGGGCCAGGTGGCGCAGGCATTCCACACCGAAATCCATCGCTATCGTGTTAACGGGCAAGACCACTACGCTAACGCCAGCGATCCCTATATACCCGCTAGCCTAGCGCCGGTGGTCTCCGGCTTTCGCGCCCTCAACGACTTCCATCCCCGCCCCATGGTCCACCATCTTGGAGTAGCCCATTTGGATCGGACCACGGGAAAGTGGTCGCGGGCGAGCGCGGAGAGCGGGCACTTGACCGCGACTGCAAACGCTCTCTATATCACCGGCCCCCAGGACTACGCCAAGATCTACGGGGTCGACAAGGTCTGGCAGGAGAGGGCGGATGCAAGGTCGTGGGCGCCGCCGATCGTTGGCACAGGACAGACCATTGCCGTGGTCGGCGAGACGAACCTGGAGAGCGCCGATATCCAGAGCTTTCGCGATACGTTCGGGATCACCGCGCTCGGCCCTAACGGGTCGGTGCAGATGGAGAATCCGCCCGCAAGCGTGTGCGCAGCGCCCGACCCATCCGATAACGAACCAGAAGGCTACCTCGACGCGGAGTGGTCCGGCGCCATGGCCCCGGACGCGACGGTTGATTATGTAGCCTGCGGACAGCAGGGTGTCACCTCCGGGGCCGATCTGGCTGCCGCTTATGTCATTGGGGACCCGGCGCATGTACAACGGATTTCGGTGCTCAGCACCAGCTACGGCGATTGCGAAGCCCAACCGCAGAGCGAAGCAAACCAGTTCTACGTCGCGCTGTGGCAGCAGGCAGCGGTAGAAGGGATCACGGTGGTGGTCGCAACCGGAGATACCGGCGCCGATGGCTGCCAGGATGTTGAAGCCTACGCGACCGACGGCCTCTCGCTGGTGAACGAAGCCTCTACGCCCTACAACATTGCTGCCGGGGGCACCGACTTCAGCGATGTCTTCAGCGGCACGACCAGCACTTATTGGTCCGCGGTGAACGGCGCCAACTTTGAGAGCGCGCAATCATATATTCCGGAGATGACGTGGAACGAAAGCTGCGCCAGTCCCCTGGTGCTTCAGTATTTTGGCCAGGGATTCGCTAGCAGCTCAGGGCCCAATGGGTTTTGCACCTGGGCGGCGCAACAGCCGGTTGATCCCAACACCGGCTTCTCGCCCTACGCGAATGCCTGGGCGGGGAGCGGCGGCCTGAGTGTTGTGTCCCCCCGGCCGGCTTGGCAGACCGGCGTTCCAGGGATTCCACAGCAGGGTGGGAGGACGGTTCCGGATATCTCCATGTTCGCCTCCGGAGGCTATACCTGGTCGCAAACGCTGATTCTTTGCGACTCCGGCCTGGCGGCGATGCCGGCGGGGACTGCGTGTGATTACACCAATGCTAATGACGTTTTTGCAAACTATGGGGGCGGGACCTCATTCGTTGCTCCGGCCTTCGCCGGCATCATGGCGCTGATCAATCAAAAGAGCGGTGATCGCCAGGGGCAGGCCAACTATGTCCTCTACCCGCTGGCTGGGGAACAGTATGTGAGCTATGGCAGCTCCACCCAGCCCAGCCTGGCCAATTGTGCTGCTTACCTAGGTCCCCAGGTGCTCAGCGAGTGCTACTTCCATGACATCAGCGCCACGCCCAACACGGGGACTTCGCCGTCAACGCCATTTATCACCGGCACCACGTCCGTACCCTGCACCGGCACGGCCACCAGCGCGGGGACGTTCACGGATAGCAGCACTGGTTCAAACAATGAAAACTGCTACGGATACCAAATCACTGTCACCGCCAACGGCGGCTCGCTGACCACGACGCCTGACTACTATGGGGTGCTGAGCTCGGCGGATAATGCAACCTCTCCTGCCTTCGCAGCGGGTCCGGGCTACGATCTGGCCACCGGCCTGGGCAGCCCCAACGTCTATAGCCTAGTGAATGCCCCGCAGTGGTCGGGGGGCGGCCTGGCAACCAATGTGACTCTGACGCTCAGCCAGGCAACGATCTCCGCGGGGCAGAGTGTAACCTTGCTGGCTACAGTGACCGACCAGGGGCGGCTGCCGGTCCTGGGGGGCACGGTTACCTTCTACTCGGGGAACACGGTTTTGGGTTCAGTCACCAACCAATGCTCGCTGCGTGGAATTTTTGGGCTGCAGGTGAGCGGGTCAACCCTGGGAGGAGCCGGGAGCTATCAAAATATATTTGCCTCGTTTGCGGGAGGGGCGCAGAGTTGCCGGCGAAGAACCGCAACCTACTACGGGTCGCAGTCGGCTCCGGCTACGGTCGTGGTGAGCCAGGGACAGCTTGGCTTGCTGTGGCCCCCGCTTCGGGCGGATGTGCCAAAGGCGCTGAACGGGCCGGGGAAATAGCCGGGAGGCGGTACCCTCAGCGGCTAAAGCCGGACCTGTTTACAAGCACTTAGCCGCGGAAGCCGAAGCCCAGAACGTCAAGCCCTGGTGGAATGCCCTAAGCCTGCGCTTTTAGAGTCTGCCCCTAGCAGAACCAGAACGAAATGGGCCCCTGACTCCCTGACGAAGGACACAAGAGGCGGACCCCTCACCAGACACTGAGGCCCATGCGATGAATGCTCGTCGGGTTAAGGGAATCATTTCTACGACTTGTCGCGTGTTGGTGCTTCCAACATACTGAGGGAAGCGCGGTAGAGAAAAGAGTAGAGCAACGGAAGAGCAAATGAAGCCGGGCGGGACCATCTACTCACCTGAATTTGATCTTGTGGTGGCCTGCCTTCGCTGGCCGCAGGAAACAGTCGACGGCGATCGAATCCGGTCGCTTGCGCAGCAGCCCATCCGTTGGCCTCATCTGCTCGAGATTGTCGACCATCATAAAGTGGTCCCGCTCTTCTCTCGCAATCTGGACACCTTCGCCCCCGGCTACATGCCAGACGAGCAAGCCGCAGTGCTGCGTGCCAACCGTGTGGCCAATGCGCACACCTGCCTGGGGCGTACCGCGGAGCTTGTCGCCCTGCATCGGCTGTTCCGCGAGCAACAGATCGATCTGCGGATTTTCAAGGGCATTCCGCTAGCCATCGCTGCCTTTCAAGATCCCACATTGCGCGATGCCGGCGACATCGATCTGCTGGTCGCAGAGAAGGACATTTTCAAAGCCGGCGAGATTCTCGAAACACAGGGCTACGTGCGCTTCGAGCCACAGGCGCGGCTGACCCCGCGCCGGCTGCGATCTTACCTGGCGCACCAGAAAGATTTCTCTTATGAGCACCCCGCTGCAGGCGTGGTCATCGACCTGCATTGGCGGCTCTTTCGGAACTCGTTCCTGCCCGCCAACGCCCGACTCGAGGAGGTTGGCGAGGACTGGATCACCCTTGGCTCCGAGCGTCTTCCAACCTTGCCCGCTCTACGGCTGTTGCTCTATCTCTGCGTGCATGGAGCACTCGACGGATGGCTGCGCCTGAAGTGGTTGGCGGATATCGGCGCCCTGCTGCACACCATGACGCCGGAGCAACTCAACGCTGCCGCGACGGCCGCCGCAGAGCAGCAAGCGCTACCGCAACTCAGCGCCGCTCTTCTTCTTTGTCATGATTTGCTAGGCTATGACCCACACTCTCTACCGGAGGGGTGTCTTGACCGGAACGATCGCAGAGTCGCGCACATTCTGCGCTTCGGAAAACAGCTGCTGACATCAAACCAATATCGTCCCGTACGAGAGCGGATAGCGTCCCGGCGATGGTTTCTCAATGAATTTCGCCTTCACAGCTCTCAGCGCTATCGCTGGAATCTGATAGAGCGATCGCTCTTTCGTCCGCGGATCTGGTACACGTTTGATCTACCGGACGCGCTCTTCCCTCTTTATGCACTGCTCAGTCCCTTTGAGTCGTTAGGCTTTCACTTCAGCCATCGCCTGGCAATGCTCAGGCGGCCCAAGCCGGCTCTCCCCGCGCACGCTACCCAGCGCGCTCCATTCACCCGCATGCTCTTCCGCCGCATGATGGAACTGCCCGCTGCGGACATTGCCCTGGCAATCGAAGCCGCGTGCATGCTCACCTTTTTCCGCATTGCGCTCAATTTTCTCCCTGTGCAAACGCTCACGGCCTGGATGGGCAAAGCCCAACAATCGTCACTTGCGCAAAGGGAGCCGGCGCAGACGCTTCGCCGCATTGAGTGGTCCATCGACGCAGTGGTGCGCCATCTCCCCGTCACCTTTGTCTGTTTTCCTCAATGCCTCGCGGCCTACTTCATGCTTCGCCGCCGCCACATCGCGAGCAAACTCTTCTACGGGGTCACGCGCGATGCGGATCAGCTCAAGGCTCACACCTGGGTCAAAGTCGGAGATCGCACCGTGGTGGGCGGCGACCTCGAGTCGCGCTTCACGGTGCTCACCACCTTCCCGTGAAAGCCTGTCTTTAGAGGCTGCGAGAAAAGTCTTCACCCACGAAAGCAAGACCTCAGGGGCTAAAGCCCTCCTACGCTGCGGCTAGGTATGGCATGGCTAAACCCGCGCCCTTCGTTGAGCGTGTCCTTCCGCAAGCTGTAAAGTCGTGCCCTGATACAAAGCATGAGTTTCCCGCGAGCTGTCTAGTCGTCGAGCAAAAATCTCTCCAATGTGTCCACGGTCGACTTGAGGTGCGTGAGGCCCCAGGGACGGATCAGACGATACGCCCTGGCTTGCGATGAGACGCGGCCGCAGAGCAAAAAACTTTTCTGGCGCTGACCCGTAGCCTCCAGCAGGTAAGCCTGGTGGGTAAGATTCATCAATAGCGGAATCGCCTCGACCGCTGACACTTCTTCCATCGTTATGGCACTGGAAGGACACTTCCGTGTCCTCCAGAAAGATCAGCTTGCGAATCGGCTCGGGCGCAAGACCACTTGCCAGGGGCAAGCGATATTTGTCGTCCTCGCTGAACACTCGTTGCAGCCCATCAGCTTGCTCTCCCAGGTGCTGCAAAGAGTCGCGCCACAACTTCAACCACGGAGCGGTTGGGATCACCGTCGCTTTATCTGGCTGGGTGGGATCGACGAGGCAGACGTCGTCGGCCAGCACGCGAAAGCCTCGTTGTGCCAGATGCGCGGCTAACGATGACTTACCCTGGCCGGAGCGAGCCAGAAAGGCCGCCGCTCCGTGGCGTCCTTCGACCGGGTGGCTGCTGACCGCGCTGGCATGCAGAGGAAGCAGCCCTCGCTGCTGGCACAGCACGGTGAAGATGGTCCCCAGCAGGTAAGCGCGCACATCGAGCGGCAGCGCACCGTTATCCGGGCTTACAACAATCTCCCGCCCATTGGTAACCAGGTAGCGGGCAATTCCGTGGATGCGCAAGAAGTACTGCGATGCGGTCGCGAAGCAATCGGGATCGATTTCTACGGCGCCGGGCAAATGATCCGGGACATCTCCCAGTCGAATGGTGACCGGATGCGGGGTAGCGCTTTCGTGTTGTATGAGGGGTAATTCCGGGAGCACAATCTCGGAGAAAAGAGTAATCTCGCCGAGCAGATACACTGCAGCAACCTTTATCATCTACTATCCCCAAAAAGTGTCAGCCACGTCCATTGCCAGTTAACCTTTAGATGGTAGAAAACCCACACTCCAGGGTTTAGTATCTACTCTAGTAACTAACACGGGGAGGAACGCATTGACGCTGGTTACCTCCTGCGTTACGCTCTAGCTGTACCGGGTGGCAGGGCGTTAGTTTCAAATTTACGGGGTCCAGGGAGCTTTCAATGAAGAGCTACGACGCTAAAGATCACGGCGCATCTGACCGGGTTGCAGGCCAGGCGAAAAAGCCGTGGGTCACTCCGTCGCTCGAGATAATCGCCCTTAAGAGTGCCGAGGGTGGTACCAAACCTTCGCACGCTGACGGAGCCGGCGGCCACTTTCAATCGTCCTCGCTCTTAGAACATTCCATTCCCATCGTTGTGGGCTTCTTCAGAATATTTCTCGTTCGAGAAAGATTACAGCAGATTAAAATTTCAAGATTGACGGTTAACCACACCGCTTCCTCGTATGAGTGCAATTGCGGGAATCTGGTCCTTTGACGGCGGAGTTCCCGTCTCCTCAGCCTGCCATGACATGCTTCAGGCGCTCAGCGTGTATGGCATGGATGACCGCTCGCAATACACCGGTTCGTCAGTTGCCATGGGCCGTTGTCTCCTCCGTCTTCTCCCCGAAGATCAGTTCGACCAACAGCCGCTCTCGGCTCCCGGCGTCAGCGCGCTGGTGGCGGATATACGTCTCGATAATCGCGCCGAGCTTGGGGCAGAGTTAGGACTCTCCGCGCAACAGACCGCGGTGATGGCCGACAGCGATATGCTGTTGGCGGCTTGGCAGCATTGGCGCGAGCAGTGCGTTGATCATCTTTGCGGAGCTTTCAGCTTTGCGGTGTGGAACGAGCAGGAACAGCATCTCTTCCTGGCGCGCGATCACACCGGGGAACGTCCTCTCTTCTATACGTCAACGGCGAAGAGCTTCGCCTTCGCATCGATGCCCAAGGGTCTGCATCGGCTGCCGTTTGTAGCAGCAGAGGTGGACGAGGATTACCTGGCGCGCTACCTCACCCTGGCGAACATCCCCATCGAACAAACCATCTTCCGCAATATGCGGCGCCTGCCATCCGGCTGCGCGCTGAGCGTGCACCGTGAGAAGACGAAGCTCTGGCGTCACTGGCGCACGGACCAACTGCAAGATCTTCGCCTGCGCTCTCCTGAGGAGTACCTGGATTGCTTCCGCGAAAAATTCGACCACGGAGTACGCGCGCGCCTGCGCACAACAGGGGGCATTGGCGCGCAACTGAGCGGCGGTTTGGATAGCGGGGCGGTCGCCGCGACTGCGGCGCGCTTACTCGGCGCCGAAGGTCGCGAGCTCACCTGCTTTACCGCAGTGCCTCGCCCCGGCTTTGCAGGCATGGGCGGCGAGACTCACTTTGACGATGAGGGAGGGCCTGCATCCGAAGTGGCCGCGCTCTACCCCAACATGCGCCATGTGCTGGTGGACTCGAGCGGGACATCGTTTCTCGACATCCTGGATCTCAATAACAATCTCTACGACCACCCATGCTTTGGACCCAGTAACGAGGTTTGGTCAAACGCCATCCTAGACCGCGCGCGCGCAAACGGAATTACTGTGCTGCTCAATGGGAACTGCGGCAACTCAACGCTCAGCTATGACGGCATGTCCGCCTTTTCCGCATGGTTTCGCTCCGGCCACTGGGGAACGCTGGCACGGGTAGCGCGGCAATTTGCCAGTACACGAAACACCTCCATGCGCTCGATTGTTCGCCATGCTGTCTGGCCGTCACTGCCTTTCTGGCTGCGCAGCATAACCGATCCGCACATGCGCGGCTTCTCTCTCGACTACAGCATTCTGCATCCTGAGATCGCCAAGCGTCTGGATCTGGAGCGTGCTGCCTTTCACGATCTGAACCAGAACTCTCCCGACGGGCGCACCATGCTGCGCACGCTGCTTGAGTATGGCGATATAAGCGACACTCCAGTGGCAGCGCAAGGGGGATGGCAGCTGGATTTTCGCGATCCTACTTATGACCGCCGCATCGTCGAGTTCTGTCTCACCGTGCCGCTGGAAGAGTTTCTCCGCGGAGGCCAGTTGCGTTCCCTCGCCCGGCGCGCCATGGTGGGGCGTCTACCGCCCAGCACGTTGCGCAGGACGCAGCGCGGCCGTCAATCCGCGGACTGGTACGTGAACATGGGGGTGGTCCGCGGCCGGATGGCGGCGGAAGTGGAGCGGTTGCAGAGCTCTCCACTGGCGAGCCGTATGCTTGACCTGGCGCGCATGCGTTCGTTGATTGAACACTGGCCCAGCAGCGGCTTCGAACGGCTGGATGTGAATCGCTCGCATCACATCGCGCTGACTCGTGGTTTCTCCGTGGGCAGATTCTTGCTGCAGTACGACCCGGGCAAGGGCTAGCGGCTAGAAAAAGTTCCCCCTTTGCTGAAATCGCACAGAATTGGTGAGGATGCCTGCCAGGTCCAGACTTTGCCGCGGCCTCTCAGTAAAGCCGCGCCACGAACCCTAGGAGGCCGCTGTCACGATTACTGTGATCGGTATTGCATGTGAGATCGTCGTACCTTGCGTGCCCGTCACCACGATGGTGTAGGTGCCGGCCGTTGTCGGGGTGGGCGTGGGAGTGGGCGTCGGAGTAGGGGTCGGGGTTGGAGTAGGCGAGCTGCCGCCACCGCCGCAGCCTATTCCGGCTGTGAGAAAGGCCAGAACGACGAGGCTCAGCAAGGCGCGCCATTTCCGCCGCCGTGCCGGAATGCCCAACAGGAATACACAAGCCAGCGTGGCGCTACTGCCGGCGGCGAACCAGCCGATGCGCCGGGGAGCAAAACCGGCAGCCTTGACCGCGCTGCCGGCAGGGGTGGAGGCAACGATGGTAAGCGTCGCCGTGGTGTTTCCATTGACCGTGACCGAGGTGGGATTCAGGCGTGCAGGTCAATCCCGTAGGCCCGGTGCACGCGAGGGCGACCGAAGAGTTGAAGCCGTTGATCGAACCGAGGTTCAGCGTCGCCGTCCCGGTCGCGCCCGCAGCCAGGGTGACGACCGGTGTTTGCGCCACCATGGAAAAGTCGGCCAGGGGATTGGCAAGCGACAAGCTGGCTTGAGAGGGGGCGTAGACCGTGTCTCCGGAATACGTAATCGTCACAGTATTGTTACCTTGCGGGAGGGACGCATTGACGTTGTCAAAAAAATAGGTCGCCGTCGAGGTGTCACCGGATGCCGCAGGGGAGAGTTTGATGCCTGCAGGGGTTAGGTCAAATCCCGCCGACTGAAGATCGACTGTGCCCGTGGGCGCCGCGGAACCGGTCTTCCCAGTCACCGTGATCGATAGGTTGATGCGCGCGGAAGGTGAGGCCGTAGCACTGCTTGCCGTAGCCGTCGTGGTCGAGGCTAGCAGCGCGCTGGGTCCGGTGATCGTCAGCGTGCCGGGCGAAGGTGAATTGCCCGTGAAGTAGTTGCTGTCACCGGAGTAAGTCCCGGTCAAGGCCACCGACCCAACCGGCAGCGCTGTGCTCTGCGCGCTGGTGATGGTATAGCTCGCGACCCCGTAGCCATGTTTGGAAAGCGCTGACGGTTCCCGATCCGAGCGTTGTCGACCCTGCCATGAAGGTCACCGAACCAGTCGGAGCGATGCCGGCGCCGAGTGTTTGCGACCAGCGCGGTGAGCGTGGTTGTCTGTCCCTGGGCGATGGTCGAAACAGCTGCGCTTACCGAAACTGCGGTCGATGCTTTGGTGACCGTGAATGCCACGGTTCCCGGCGTGCTCGACGATTTGTTATAGCTGGCATCTCCCGAATAGGAGGCGGCGATCGAATGGGCGCCGGCGGGGAGAGCGCCGATGGTGTACTCCGCATCGCCTTCCGAATTCACCACTACCGTGTTCAACGTATTGCCGTTGTCGGTAAACGTCACCGTACCGGTGGCATAGGTGTAGGCGTTGCAATTGGAGGAACAATTGTAATAACTGGTTGGGACCGGATACCCGTTAAGAATGGCGGACGTACCATAAGGCACTTGTTGCCCGCTCAGATTGTTGGACTGGCCGCCAGCGCTGTAAGTTACCTGAAGAGAAAGCGTGCTCGCCTCCGGTGTCACCGTGATCGGCGTCTTGCTAGACGTGCTCGGGGCAAACGTTCCATCGCCGGAGTAGCTACCCCAGATGTTATAGCTGCCTCCCGGCAGCGTGGTCGCACTCGCCGATGCCGCCCCACTGGCCAGAGTGAAAAGGCCTATCCCCTGTACTGAGATCAGTGGGCTATCCGTCATCACCGCCACATCGCCGGTTGGTGTGCCCCCGCTGCCGGTCACACTCGTCTTGAGGGTGACGGCCGTACCGTGGGCGAACGAGGTCGGTGACGTGGTAAGGCTAGTGGTGGTCGCGGTGCCATTGCTGCGGCTATTCCAGTTGGTCACCAGTACATTGGCGTCGATCGAGCCCAGGCCCGTGGCCAGATCGTAACCTGGACCCGCGGCGTAGCCGGTCAACTCACCGTTGGTGCAATTGACCGACCCGGCCTGGCAAGGCATCTGGTTGGTGCCCAGCGTGACGTCACGAAATGCGCTGGGCTTCTTTGCGGCCAAGGGGTAAAGCTCATAGTCCGCCTGCCCCTGCGGTCCATAAGCCTGGTTGACGATCGCCATGATGCCGGCAAAGGCCGGAGAAGCGACCGAGGTTCCGCCGAAACCGCTGATCTGAGGGTTAGTCGTGCTTTGGCAGTCGCCATCCGCGGCGCAGACGGCATAGTAGCTGCCGTTCAAACCGTTGGCGGCAAAGAGCGAAATGTCGGGCAGGTCGCGGGCGCTGTCCGTGGGCACCCCGGTGGCAACCTGCCATGAAGGTTTCGGAGTAGGCGCGCAAGCGGTCACCGTGGTGTTGCTGGAGTCCAGGGTTGGATTGCCACAGGTGCTAGGCCCTCCACTTCCGCCGGAGATGGAGCCGCCGGTTACCGTCAGGAGGTTGAGCCCATACTGGCTGTCATTCCAAGCCTGCTCCGGGATAGGGGTTTTCAGCGAGCCGTTGTTGCTGTTATTGGTGCTGTTCCAGTAATTGGCGAGCGCAGCTGCGTTGGCGTAGTAAAAATCCGTGCCCCCGACCGCCACGTTGAAAGGGGTTGAGGCAAAGCCAGACACTGCCAGGCCTTGCGTCGCCACTGTTTCGGTGTCGGGATTGTCACAACCCGCCGACCCGTTGTCACCGGTCGAAACCATGACGGTGATTCCCTGGGCCGCCGCCTCTTCCCACAGTCCAGTGACGAAGGAATTATCCACGCCCAGCGAGTATTCGCATTCACCAAAGCTGACGCTGATGACGGGCGCGATGTTCGAATACACCGCCCGCTCCGCGGCCAGATACAAACCTTCTTCCATGCTGGTATCCCCGGCGATCACCAGGTCGATGGTGGCGCCTGGAGCCACGGCCCCGGCCCACTCCACGTCCAGGTAAGCTTCGGCGGAGGCGCCGTTGAGTCCATCCGGGTTATTAGCGCCATCGATCCCCGGATCGTTGCCGTCGATGATCACCTGGGGGGTCGAGGCCGGCAGCCCGAAGAGGGTACGAAAATTGTTGACGAAGTTGATGTTGATATTCGATTCGTTGATGATCGCGATGGTCTGGCCGGTGCCATTGAGGGGCTTGGCAGCGCTGTAAAGCGGGGTCACGTCGTACTGGGTAGCGAAGTCTTCCGGCGCGACAACGTACGTGTTGCCCAGGGCTCCACCGGGCAAGGTCCACTGCGGTGTTGCCCGGTGCGTCTTGGGATCGTATTGTGCGCTTCCCAGAAGGTGGCTGTAGTGGCGAAGGTGAAAATTATTCAGCGAAACAAAGCCCCCCAACACAGGCGCCAGCGCGACGGGAATTTGCGGAGCAACTGCATTAGCGTAGTGCTGCTCGCCGTTGACGTCGTATTTGTGAATCGAAGTATGAAATGCCTGCTGCAAAGCGCCTACCGTACCGGAGATCTCGAGCGTCTGCTTGCCGGGATTCACTTTTAATATCTGGAAGCCCTGGGTTTGGAGCCAGTCCTCAATGGTCTGCACATCCTGGTCGCTGGGTCCGAACTGCTGTCCGAACTGGTCGGGGGTCAGCCATTTGTGGAAATTTGCGGTGCCCGGCGTGTGCATGTCACGCAGCAATTGCTGCAGGCTCGCCTCCTGTTGCGGGCTGCGCTTCAAAATTATCTGCAACCGGTCCAGTTGCATATCCGGCGAAGCCACGCCGCGGTCGTTACGGGCATTGGCCAGCGGGTGGACGGTACCGGGCAGGGTAACCCGGGCGTGGTTATCTACCGGCTGGGTCAGGCGCGCCACTTCCTGCGCCATCATGGAATTGACTGCCCCAAGGCATACCAGCAGCAAAGCCGGGGAAAATACGTGCTTCCGGCACGAAAAGGAGTTGGGTCGCATGGTCTTTCTTGCTACCTTTCGAGCCGGTTCCGTTCACCGGGAAACGGCTCCACGAGGCATTCTACTCACGCGATACGTCACCCGGGGTTTATTCCTACCCGTGTACCAGAAGTGGTAAAGGCATTCTTCTCCCCTCAGCGGAAGACGAGGCACACGGGGGAGCTCAGCGGGTATTGATTGCCGGTTGGCGTCAGAAGTCCAGATCGCGCGTTGCGCGCAAAGACGACGATATTGGAGGAGTCCTGGTTAGCCACCAGCAGCCACTGATTGCCGGGATCGAGGGCGAAATGGCGGGGGGTCTTGCCTCCACAGTCCACATGCTGAATTGGTTTGAGCGTTCCCTGGCGATCGTCGATAGAAAAAACCGCGATGCTGTTAGCGCCGCGGTTCGAGGCATACACGAACCGGCCCTCGGAATCGACCGCGACGGTGGCCGCGGTATTCGAAGTCTTAAAGTCTTCAGGGAGGGTTGAGATGTTCTGGATTCTGGTCAGAGTTCCTCGCTCACTATCCCAGGCCAGGGCGTCGAGTGTGCTGGCAATCTCGTTGAGGGAGTACGCCCATCGTCCACTGGGATGAAAGGTGAAATTGCGCGGGCCGGAGCCGGGGAATGCCTCGTACCAGGGAGGAGTGTTCGCAGTGAGCTGCGCCGTGCGCGGGTCCAGGTGATAGACGGAGACGCGATCCAGGCCCAGGTCATTGACCAGCACGTAGCGATTGTCACGGGATACGGTGGTGCAATGTGTGTGAGGATTGGCCTGGCGTTCCGGATCCGCGCCGTGGCCCGTGTACTGAAAGCTGGAGACTGCCTTGCTGAGTCCACCTCCTGGCAGCACGCGGAAGGATGCGGCGCTGCCGCCGTCATAGTTAGCGACAAAGACGGCTTTCCCGGTGTAATCGACCGCGACATTGCACGGTCCGCCACCCCTTGAGGAAACAACATTGATGAAGCGCAACTTGTCCCCAGCGACGGCAAACGACGAGACCGAACCGCTTTTTTCCCCGTGGAAGTCATCTACTTCGTTGACGGTGTAGAGATGGCGGCGATCCGGCGAGAGCGCCAGAAAGCTGGGATTGACAGTGGCCGCCGCCAGCCCGAGGGGCGTCATGGTTCCCGAGTCAGCATCCCAACGAGAAGCATAGATGCCCCGGCTGGTGCTGCCTTTGTCTGTATAGGTGCCGGCAAAAATCAGCCCTGCCGGTGTGGCGGCCCATCCCCGGACGCGTGCTGAAAAGGCCAGGGCCGAGATTTTCGCCAGGAAGGAGCGGCGGCTTGTGTTTTCCATCCCCGTCATACTACTGTAAGTCGTCGGTGAGATCGGCGGCCCGACTAAACAGGCTGCGGAAAAACTCGCTCAATGAAGGGAATAGCACTACAGGTTGCGGAAAACTCATGCTCTGTGTCAGGGCACGGCTTCAGCCGGGCCGTAAACGATTGAGAATAGGATGGGCTTTAGCCCCTGATGTATTGCTTTGCTGCTCGGTGCGGACTTCTTTCGCAGCCCCTAAAATGGGGGCGTCTATAGAGTCTCTGCACATTGGCAAAAGAAAAAGCCCAGGGGCTAAAGCCCTCACCAGCCCACCATTTACGGCCCGACTAAAGTCGTGCCCTGACACAAAGCATGAGTTTTTCCGCAGCCGTTTAGTCGGGCCAGACGTCGTACGAGTTTTGCGGAGGAGAAAGCATTGCGAGTTGGACTCTTCACTCGGGAATACCCACCGCACGTCTACGGCGGTGCCGGCGTACACGTGGAGTATCTGAGCCGCGAGCTGGCGCGCAAGGTTTCCGTGGAAGTGCACTGCTGGGGCCAACAGTATTCGGACCAAGGCACCCTTCATGTGCGCGGCCAGGAACCGTGGAAAGAAATCAGCCAGGGCACCCAGGAAAAATTCAAGGCAGCCCTGGAAGCGTTATCCCTGAACTTGACCCAGATTAAAGCGCTGGCCGGAATCGACATTGCGCATACCCACACCTGGTATGTATCCATGGCCGGCTTTCTGGCAAAGAAGCTGTACGACATTCCCTTTGTGCTTACGACCCATAGCCTGGAACCGTTGCGCGCATGGAAGGCGGAGCAGTTGGGTAGCGGATACGCCATGAGCTCGTGGATGGAGAGAACCGGGATCCTCGACGCGGACGCGGTCATCGCCGTCTCCAACGGCACGAAGGACGATATTCTTCGCGCCTACCCGGTAGCTCCCGAGCGGATCCACGTTATCTACAACGGAATCGACCTGGAGCAATACCAGCGTGTTCCGGAGACCTCGGCGTTGACGGCCTACGGCGTCGACCCGGCCGTCCCCTACGTGCTTTTTGTGGGACGCATCACGCGCCAGAAAGGCGTGACCCATCTGGTTGACGCGATTCGCTACCTGCCCGCTGGGACCCAGGTGGTTCTGTGCGCGGGTGCTCCCGATACTCCGGAGATTGCCGCGGAGCTGCAGCGCAAAGTGGAGGAGGCACGCACCTTCAATCCAAGAGTGATCTGGATCGAGAAGATGCTTAGCAAGGCGGAGACGATCCAGTTCTATAGCCACGCGACTGTGTTTTGCTGCCCATCGGTTTACGAGCCGTTCGGCATCATCAACCTGGAAGCCATGGCTTGCCGGGCGGCGGTCGTAGCCAGTGCTGTGGGCGGCATCAAAGAGGTTGTGGTGGATGGGGAAACTGGGTATCTGGTCCCCTTTGATCAGGATCCGGTCACCGGTTTTCCGGTGGATCCCGATCGCTTTGCCCGGGATCTGGCTGCGAAATTGAGTGATCTGCTTGGTGATCCGGCTAAGTGCAAACGATATGGGGAAGCGGGCCGGATACGAGCTGAAGAGAAGTTCAGTTGGACGCGCATTGGGGAGCAAACGATTGAACTGTATCAGTCCCTGATTGAGGGTAGGAAACGCTCGAAGTGAACGCCGGGTTTCCAGAGTGGGTTCAGTTGCCCATCGTGTGAAAGCATTCGAAAAAACCATTTTCGGCCCAGGTATCCGGATTTCCTGCACGAGGCGCCACCAACACCCGCGTGTGCGGCTTTCATTAAGGAAAGCCGCATGAGGCTCGCCAACGCCAGCAAGGTCGACAGGAAATCCGGAGTACGCTGGTGCGAACCTGGGGCATCCGTCCAGCACCGGGAAGTCTGGGTATCTCGCTCGTTTTTTCGTGAGAAATGGGATACCACTGAGCTGTATCGGCGGAGTTTCGTGGCCCTATTGGCACAGGACGTTGAGGTACCGTGGTCGGATAGAGTTTCGAGTTAGCTCCAGTTCCCTATCGGGGTTGCTCGGGATGAGGGTTCTCTTCCCTTGGCTTCGGTTCCTGTTCCGGCCTCGCTTCCTGCTGTGGTCTGACCTCAGGTTGTGGCCTTGCTTCGGGCTGCTGCCTTTGCTCCGGAGCTGGCCTTACCTGCGGGGCTGGGTGTTCCTGCGGGGCCGGCCTTTGCTCCGGAGCTGGCCTTACCCCCGGAGCTGGGCGTTCCTGCGGGGCAGGGTGTACTTGCTGTACCGGCCGCTCTTGTTGCGGGGCCGGACGTGCCTGTGGAGCGGGGCGTTCCTCTGGAACTGGCCTTACGGGCTGCCCCGGCCGTTCCTGGGGCGCTGGCCGCATTTGCTGGGCGGGCGCTGCTTGCTGGACCGGCCGCTCTTGCTGAGCCCGCTGGATGGGGGGTCTTGGTTGTTGGCGCGGCACCGGGACCAGAGCGGGCTGATGATGCTCTACGGGAAGCGGCTTCGCCACTACGACCGTCTGCGGCTGGCCGCGGTTTACGGCAACGAACTGGGCGCGGTTTGTACTCGCCTCAATCCGGTGTTGTTGTTGAACGGCTAGCGGCGCCAAGCGCGGCTGACGTAGAGCGGCCAATTCCGCAGGGCTCGGCTGGAGGTTTACGCCCCCACGGCCGCCGCTATAGCTCACGCGGTTGTAGGTAGTGACATTCGTGACATTGCGAATGTAGGTGTTGTGAATGACGGTGGTGTTGATGTTCGTGACTTGGCGGTTGTAGTTGAACTGGTTGTTATTCCAATATCCGCCATAGTAGCCGCGGCCCACATAGCCGTTTCCGTAGTTCACACCGCCGTAGTAGCCGATGTAGCGGCCCCAATAGCCTTGATGCCAGCCGTAACGGCCTCCATTGTAGCCCCAGAATCCCGGAGTCCAAAGCGCTCCGATATAGGGAGCGGCGGCCCAAACTCCAGGCACCCAATAGTAGCCGGCGGGCGCATAAGACCAGTAGCCGGGTGTCCACATGTAGTTTGGTTCGGGGCAAGGCGGCTGTTGATATTCCGGCAGCGGCGGAGGAGGCTCAGGAGCGTAATCCGCGACCGCATCCTGGTATCCCTCGTCGTAGCCCTGATCGTTACTCTGGCTTTGGTATGGCTGCGCCTGATCTTGCGGTTGCTGATATTGCGGTTGTGGCTGCTGATACTGCGGCTGTTGCTCTTGTGGAGCGTATTGCGGGCTCTGCGCAGGATAAGCAGGAGCGGTGCTTGCCTGCTGGGCCGGAGCTGCATAGGTCGCGGTACTCGGGGCGGCCTGACTCTCATTTACGGGGGCAGCGGCACTGTTATCGCTGACCGGTGCGAGGTTTCCATTCGCTGCCGCCTCCACTTGATCGCTGTCGTTCTTACGGCAACCGGTGGTCAACATGGCCAACGACAACGCGGGTAAAAGAAATAGCTTTAGGGGGGTCTTCATTCTTTCCTCTGCCGTCGCTCAGCTAACCGCAACCAGCCTTCACTCGATCGTAACCCGCGATTACTCGCTAAGTTCTCAAGAGAGATGGGGTCCGAACCATCATCGGTTGCCCGGGCAGGCCGAAAGATATGTCTATATGGTTGATTCGATGGATCTTCCGGGGAAAGAGGATGCAAGCAGCCCTATTCCCAGTTTAGGGCTGCTTTTCGAGGATGACCGAAGTACTGTCGTAATCACCATGGAGCGTGAGGTCGATGCCATGGTGCATCAGGTAGGCGCCGCTTACGGTCTCCGTTGACGTCAGTTGCTTGGGATCGATCCCCTCCACCTTGTACATGGCGTTCTCATCCAGGCCGCGCAGAAAGACAGTCGGGAAGGCCGTCCCGAATTGCTGTGAATGCAGGAAGGCAAAGAGCACCGCTTGGCGCCCGTCCTGGGATACATACTCGGTGGCGGAAACTTCGCTGCCCTCGGGTGCGATCAGGCGATAGAGCCCACCCCTCTGCACCGTTGCGCGCACTCGCTTGTAGAATGCAACGAACTGGGCCGCCGCATCCATCTCCTCGGGCGTCCACTTGTTCAGGTTTCCCCCCACTCCCAGTGAGCCAGTCATCGCTACCAGGAAGCGAAACTTGAGCGGGACCACTCGCCCATCGATGCCACTGGGCACATCGGTGACCCAGGCCATCATGATGCCGGGGGTATAAGCCTGCGTGAATCCATCCTGCAGCGTGAGCCGGTCCAGGGCGTCGGTATTATCCGAGGTCCACACTTGATCGATACGGCGCAGAATGCCAAGATCGACCCGGCCGCCTCCCCCGGAGCAGGATTCGATTTCCAGTTTGGGGTGCTTCGCTCGCAGCCGATCGAGAATGTCGTACAGGTTGCGAACGTAGGCCACATAGATCTTCTTCTGATCTTCGACGGGAACCGCGTCCCAGCCGGCTTCCGCCCAGTTGCGGTTGTAGTCCCATTTAAGAAAAGCGATGTCGTTGTTGGTGACTAGCTGATCGAGCCAGTTAAAGACGTATTCCTTTACGTCGTCGCGGGCCAGGTTTAGCAGCAGTTGGTTGCGCCCCTCGGTGCGTGGACGCCCGGGGAAATTCATCGCCCATTCGGGATGCTTGCGATAAAGGTCGCTGTTTGGGTTGACCATCTCCGGTTCCACCCAGATGCCGAAATCCATGCCCAGTGCATGCACGCGATCGATCACCGGCTTCAGCCCGTGGGGAAATTTCTGCTGGTTCACATACCAGTCACCCAGGCCTGCGTGATCATCTTTGCGTTGGCCGAACCATCCATCATCGATAACGAAGCGCTCCGTGCCCAGCTTGGCGGCCTTTTCCGCCAGAGCGATCTGCCCGGCCTCGCTGACATCGAATTCCGTGGCTTCCCAGGAGTTATAGAGGACAGGCCGCAGCGGCGCTTTCTCTCCTCCAGGCAAAATGGATTGGCGCTCAAAGCGATGCAAGATGCGCGACGCCTCGCCCAGGCCGCCATTCGTGAATCCGCCGTAGAACGGCGGAGTTTCGAGCTGGTCGCCCGGCTTGAGGTGGTAGCCAAAATCAAAGGGATTGAAGCCGCCGGTCACGCGCACCTGCTGCATGGCGGTCTGCTCCACGGTGATGCGCCAGCTGCCGCTCCAGCCCAAAGCGCCAAACCACACCGGGCCACTCTCCTCCGTGGTCTGCTGCGGGCGGTCGATGGCAAACCATGGGTTGGATTGATGCGAGGTGCTGCCGCGGCGGCTTTCGATGACGCGCGCCCCGGTTTGCAGAGGCTCGGAGTGTAGCTGCCACTCCGCACCCCAGTGGCCGGTGAGATAGTGCCAGCCGTAACCCTCACCGTGGGGCAAGGTCCAGGAGGCCGACTGCGCGCTCTCCAGCGTGATGGCCTGATCGGTCTTATTTTCAATGCGTGACCACCGCTCGAGAATGCCCGTCTCGGGATAGATCCGGTAGTAGAGGTGGACCTCGAGGTCTGTATTAATATCCTTCAGCGTGACCTCGAGCGTGTTGCCATCGATGTGCTGGTCGACGTAATGCAGAACCACGTCGCGATTGCCGTTGGTGTAGGTCGCCTTCAGCGCAGGTTCGTTGTAGAACTCAGCGCCCCACCCCGGGTACTCCTGCGGGGTGGTGGTGACGGAAAGGTCAAACGAGGCCACCTCTGGCCTGATGTGCGCGGCAGGAAAATCCGCATCGCGCATGACCCGCTGCCCCCAATAGATGGGTTGCAGCTCGCCGCGCTCGTTGACTCCGAAGGCGTAGGTCGTTTCACCGGCTTGCAGAACCCAAACCTTGCGCTCGGGGAAATACTGAATGTCCGCCTTTGCCCTGAGCCAGGGGCTTAGCAACAGGAAAAGGGCCAGAAACCAACGCGTTCTCATTTCGCTTTCAACTCCAGAACTTGAATGGTGAAGCCGGGAATCGTATGCGCAAACTCAGCCGCTGCGTCGTGCAACTCGCTCTCCACCGGCACGATCGCGGTGGGCTGGGTGATGCTGTTGGTAGCCGCCGTGGTTTTGGCCGACAGGGTGATGAGTTTTCCCGTCTTATCAATGGTGGAAGCGCCCTTGAACTGGAGGCGCAACGGCTGCGGCGTGGAGCTTGCGTTTACTAGCTTCAGGTATATGGTTCCATCGCTCGATTTACGGGTGACGGAGTAGAACAACTTGGGGGCCGATCCATCTAGCGTGGCGTTCAAAATCTGATCGCCGAAATGGTTGCTGAACATGACCTGGGCGTAGTAACTGGGCGAGCCGTAACTGTTCATGGCATCGTAGCCGATCAAATCGGACTCCCACTGCATGCCGCCGGGGTTCACATTGACCAGCAGCGGAGCATAGCTGGCCATGATGACGATGTCGCTATTGCGTTCCATGCCGGTCATCCACGCCGCATCTCCCAGCGCTGAGCCGAAGTTCGGTGTGGGCAGACCCTCGCGGGTGGCCCACTCGCCCACGAAGATCTTGGGGCCGTTGCGATCGGTCTGATCGTAGTGGTGTACGTCGTCGTAGAACTCCTGCGCGCGGCGATAAAAGTGATCGTCGACCACATCCGGCTTCATGGTGGTGATGGGCGTGGTGGCGATCAGCTGCAGATCGGGGTATTTGGCCTTGATGGCTTTGTAGTACTGCGCGTAGCGGTCACCATAGGTTCCGGATTTGTCGAACCAATCTTCGTTGCCGATCTCGACGTAGCTCAGCTTGAAGGGCGCCGGGTGACCATCCTTCACCCGCTCCGCGCCCCATTTCGTGTTGGCGTCGCCGGTTACGTACTCGATTTCATCCAGAGCATCCTGGACGTATGGCTCCAGATCCGGTCCAGGCTTTACGAACTCCTGCTGCATGGAGTAGCCGGCATACACGGCCAGCAGGGGCTGCATCTTGAGGTCCTCGCACCACTCCAGGAACTCGAGCAGGCCCATGCCGTCGCTGGAGCGATAGTGCCAGGGGCTGGGATGGGTCGGACGATCCACCAACGGACCGATGGTCTTCTTCCATTCATAGCGCTCGTTGATGTGGTCGCCCTCGAGATAATTGCCTCCGGGGAAGCGCAGAAACGCCGGCTTCATCGCCGCCAGCTTCTCCATCAGATCGATGCGATTTCCGTTATTACGGTCGTGGTAGGTTGGGGGAAACAGAGATATCAGGCTGAACCAGACCGTTCCTGGCTTAGCCACCGAGAGAACCAGGTGGTACTGCGAAGATCTGGCAGCAGCATCGGAATGAAGCGTGAACTCGTGTTGCTGCCACGCGGTGGTCAGTGCGGGCACGGTGGTGCTGATTGCCTTGCCGGTTTCATCCTCGACCAGGCTCACGGTCACCGGTCCGATCGACGCATCGCTCGTCTTGGCGTAGAACGAACCGTGGTAGGTGGTCTGCGGACGTACGGGAAAGCCCCAGTAGCCCAGGTTGCTGATGCCGGCCTGGTCGTGGTCGCCGGCGCTCTTGACCGTCAGTTGCAGGCTCAGCGGCAGGGCTGCGCTGGGACCGGTGGTGCGATCGATATCCATCGATGCATCCGCACTGCCCCACTCGTAGAGAAACCAGCTGGGGGGTATCTTGCCCCGATCCTGAAATGTTCGATTCCTTACCAGCTCGGCGTAGAGACCGCCATCGTAGGAGTAGTTGATCTCTTCTGTCATTAGCCCATATAGCTGAGGACTCGCTTTCGCCTTGACCTGCGCCAGGTCGATGGTCAACGTCGCGCCCTCTTGGGCCATGGCACCGGCGGTCGAAAGCAAAGTAGCCGCGAACAAAAGCAAACACGAACGGTGCACGGTGATCTCCTGGTACGAAAGCCCGGTGATAGTTATACCCCATCGCCATGGAATGGAGTTTGGGGCTATAAAGGATGGCTGTTGTTTTCTAAGGAGCGCGGATGAAGACCTGGTCGGCAATTGTTTGCTCATTTCTGGCCCTGGCGGTGGCTGGTGTGCAATTGGGGGCGCAAAGCCCGGACTCCGGCGCCGCGAAAGCAAAGCTTTACAACACCACCAAGCAGAAGCTTCTCGACGGCAAGCAGGTTTTCAGCTTTACGCAATCGAAGATGGACATCGCCGACTATTGCGAGCGGGCCAAGCATTACGACTTCACCTGGTTCGAAATGCAACACAGCACGCTGGAGTTCGCGGATATTGAGAAGATGATTGCCGCGTGCCCGCATGTTAAGGCGACTCCTATGATTCGGCTGCCTGACGCGCAGGAGTGGCACATCCAGCATGCGACCGATATTGGCGCGCTTGGCGTGGTTATTCCTACTGTCGACGATGTCGATCGGGCACGGGAAGCGGCGAAGTGGGCGCGGTATCCTCCGGTCGCGCGACGGAGCTCGGGCCAGGGCCAGGCGCCCAGCATCTGGGGTGTCAACGGTGTCGATTACCACCACACCATTAATGACAACATGCTGGTGGTGATTATGATTGAGACCCCTACGGGCGTGGCCAATGCGTATGACATTGCCTCGGTTCCTGGGGTGGATGTCGTGATTATTGGCAACAATGACCTGAGCTGGTTTTCGGGGTATGCGCAGACGGATGAACGGTATCACCAGCTGGTCGACAAGGTTCGCGCAGACACGCTGCGGGCGGGGAAGTACTTTGGGCAGGCCAACGCGACGTATGCGACAGGGCCGTACAGCAAGGATTCTGTGTTTTTTCAGAATGGCCCTTCCAATGATGGTTGGCAGCCTCCTAAGAGTGGGGCTCCTGTGAATGCTCCTCCGCCGGGGGAGAGGTAGAAGGAGGGAGAAAAGCCGCGGAAAACCTTGCACCAGGCCGGAAAGCAACACCTCAGGGCTAAAGCCCTCATCAGGCGCGTGGGTACGGCCCGACTAAAGTCGTGCCCTGATACAAAACATGAGGGCAGTGACGACCAGCAAACTCGCGTATTCCTAAGATTTCCCCGTTGTCTTTGCGTGCTTTATGTCCGCGCTGAAGTCTATACCCTTCAGAAAAAACGAACCTCAGGGGCTAAGCCCTCATTGGGCGCGTGGGGGACGGCCCGACTGAAGTCGTGCCCTGATACAAAACATGAGTTTTTCCGCAGCCTATAGAGTGGTGCCTTGATACAAAACAGAGTTTCCCGCACCCGTTTTTTTTGCCGTTTGCCCTCGAGTTTCTACATTATTCCAACCCCAAGGCAGCTACCGATTCATCGGGCTGGGATGGTCTGGCTAAATGGACTGTGAGGATCTGGTTGAAGCAACATTAGCTTTGTATCAGGGCACGGCTTTAGCCGGGCCGTACCCAACGCCACTGATGAGGGCTTTAGCCCATGAGGCTTTAGCCATCGGAGCCCTATGTAGAATCTTTGGCCCACCCCCATGCCGCGGACTTCAGCTTGGCTTAACCTTGCTTGGGGGATACTGCACTCATGCGGGTTCTGGTGGTCGAAGATGAGGTGCGGCTGGCGGAGAATGTCGCTTCCGCCCTTCGCGAGGGGCCGAACTTTGCTGTCGATTGCGCCGAAGATGGGCTCATCGGGCTGGACCTCGCTGAAAACGGCTGCTATGACTTGATGATTCTGGATTTGATGCTTCCAGGATTAGACGGCCTCGGATTGCTAAGAAAGGTGCGAGCTCGCGGGGATGCGACCCCGGTGCTCATCCTCACCGCGAAAGGCGAGGCTAGTTCCATCATCTCCCTGCTCAATGCCGGGGCAGACGACTATCTGAGCAAGCCCTTCGACCTGGGCGAATTGATCGCCCGGGCTAAGGCGCTCATCCGCCGCGGCAAAGGAGTGGCCAATCCCCTGCTCCGCCTCTCCGATCTGGAGGTCAATACGGTCGAGCAGAGTGTCCGGCGGTCCGGCAAGCTCGTTGACTTGTCGCCGACGGAATACCGCATTCTCGAGTACTTGATCCACCGGCCACGCTTGATCGTATCCAAGCGCGAGTTGCTGGAGCATCTCTACGATTACAACTGGGAACACCACTCCAACGTTATCGAAGCCCATATCTCGAACCTGCGCCGCAAGCTCGAGGCAGCCACCCAGCAGCCGAGCATCGAAACCCTGCGCGGCCGGGGATACCGCCTGCTGATGGGCTTCGAGGAGAACGGATGAAGCCCTACTCCATCACCCGTCGATTGGTTACCACGATTCTGTTGGTAGAGCTGCTGGCCGCGCTCTCGATATCGACTGCGGCCATGCTGTATGAGCGGCACCAGCGCTTTCGCGCCTTTGACATTATGCTGCGCGGCCGGGCCGATTCGCTATTGGGCGCGGTCCAGGATGCGGAAGATACCCAAGACAACGTGATGCTGGATGGAACGGAAGTGAATTTTCCGGCCGAGGATATCTACCAGGTACAGGACGCCAGCGGCCGGGTCCTGGGCCATTCGCCGAATTGGAATGGACCGGATGAAGGCTTGTTGGCGGCAAAGACCGGGAAGTTCCTCAGAGTCCATGTCAACGGTATCCGTTATCGGGCAATGCGAATTGAGGGCCTGCGAATCGTCGATCCCGGCGATAAAGGCGGAGGCATCCCGCGGCGCGTAAGCATCTTTTATGGCTCACCGACCGATGGCGTCTGGAGAGATATCTGGAAGGCGGTCGGGTTTTATGCGGCTACAAGCTTAGCTTTGCTCGCGGTTTCAGGACTGCTGATTTTCTGGCTTCTGAATCGTGGATTGGCTCCTCTGCGTCAGTTGGCGGCGGCAGCAGGCGGCGTGTCGGTGGATTCATGGGAGTTCGCGCCGCCTGAACGTGCGCGCATGATCAGGGAGCTCGCACCCCTCACCGTCGCACTGGAAACAGCAATTACGGGCCTGGAGCGCTCATTCATGCAGCAACGCCGCTTTGTCGGGGATGCCGCGCATGAGCTCAAGACCGCGGTCGCGGTTTTAAAGTCTTCGCTACAACTGCTCACGCTGAAGCAGCGAACAGCACCCGAGTATGAGAAGGGGATCGAACGCTGCCAATTGGATTGCGATCGCATGGAAGAAGCAGTGGCCAAAATGCTCACCCTGGCGCGGGTGGAGACAAAGGCCGAATTGCCATCGGAGCGCGTTGCCACGGATATGGCCCAGATCCTGCGCCAAGTGGCAGAGCAATTTGATTCCATGGCGGAGTTGAAGCGACTGCGCATCCTGGTGACGGCTGAAGAGCCGGTGATGGTCGACGTCGAGGCGGAGCAGTTGCAACTGCTGTGCTCCAACCTGCTTTTGAATGCCTTGCAGCACAGTCCCGCCGGCTCTTCGATACGCGCCATGGCGGAGCAGGATGGAGAGCTTGCCATAGAGGACGATGGCGACGGGATCGCACCCCAGGATCTACCCCACGTCTTCGATCGTTTTTATCGCGGCGATCCCTCGAGGAGCCGCAACACGGGTGGCACCGGCCTAGGGCTCTCTATCTGCAAGGCCATCGTATCCCGGTGGCAGGGAACGATTGAGATCACGAGCGAGTTAGGGGTTGGGACCAGGGTGGTGGTGCACTTGCCGCTTTCTGGAGTGCCTTCAGCTTCGGTTAAGGTAGCTGTGCGAAATTGAGACCGAGCTTGATGGGAGGTTCTATGAGACCGAACTGCCTTCGCAATATTCTGCAGACTCTCGCCCTTTCCGCGTCGATTTTGCTGGCGCCTTCCGCTGTGCTGGCGCAGACGCCATACAGTGTCCTGACCAAATGGACCATCGGCGGCGAAGGCGGCTGGGACTACCTCACGTCCGACCCTAAAGCGCACCGCCTCTATGTCACCCACGGACCGCGGGTGGAAGTGCTGAACACCGATTCCGGGAAGGTGGTGGGCAGCATCACCGGGCTGAAAGGCACCCACGGCGTGGCGCTCGACGATAGCGGCAAGTATGGTTACGTGAGCGACGGCGGAGCCAATGTGGTGGTGGTCTTCGACCGCGCGACGTTGGCAACGGTAGCCTCGATTCCCGCAGGCACAAATCCGGATGGCATTGCGTTCGAACCAGTAACCAAAACGGTCTGGGCCTTTAACGGCCGCAGTAGTAATGCAACTGTGATCGATACCGCGCAACGCAAAGTGGTGGCTACCATCCCACTCGACGGCAAGCCTGAATTCCCAGTCGCGGATGGCAAGGGCACGGTCTTCGCCAATATCGAGAGCAAAAATGAGATCGTCCGCCTGGATGCGGCAGCCATGAAGATTACCGCGACGTGGCCGTTGGCCAACTGCGAATCGCCCTCCGGACTGGCCATCGATCCCTCAGGCCGCCGGCTCTTCGCCGTGTGTGACGGAGGCAAGATGGCGGTGGTGGACGCGAACTCGGGAAAGACCTTGGCCAATCCCTCTATCGGCGATGGTCCGGATGCGGCACGCTACGATCCCACGCGCAAGCTAGCTTTCTCCTCCAACGGCGGCGGCACGCTGACCGTCATTGACGCGGGCAAAGACAGCTATCCGGTACTGCAGAACCTGGCTACGCAGCGAGGCGCGAGAACCATGACCCTGGATACGGCAACCGGGCGCATTTACCTGGCCACCGCCACATTCGGCGAGCGGCCTGCCCCCACGGCCGACAACCCCCGTCCGCGGCCGGCGATTGTTCCTGGTAGTTTCACTATCCTGGTCGTCGGGCAGAAATAACTTCGGGGGTCTATGCGTCTTCCCAGTATGACGAGCCGGCTTTCTTTCATTGCGTTTGCATTGTTCCTGAACGCGGCGTTGGCGCAACAAGCACCCCAAACGCCCACTTCGATCACCTTGGAGCAGGCCATCGCGCTGGCGCGTGCGAACGAACCTAACTTCGCCGCTGCGGCGGCCAATAAGCGCGTTGCCGCACTCGATCACTCGATCGCCCAGGCAGCCCTGCTGCCCGGTGTCAGTTATCACAACCAGGTTCTGTACACGCAGCCCAACGGCGCAATCAACGGAGGCGGCCCGGTGGGAAGCCAGGCTGCTCCACGCTTCATCGCCAACAACGCGGTGCGTGAATACGCCAGCCAGGGCGTGGTCACGGAAACGTTCGGACTGCAACAGTTGACTGCCGTCTCGCGCGCCAGCGCCGCGGATGCGGTGGCCGCGGCGGAGTTGGAGATTGCCCGACGCGGCCTCATTGCCACCGTGACCGGCCTCTTCTACCAAAGCTTAGCTGTCGATCGTAAGGTGGATGTGGGGCGCCGTGCCGCCGGCGAAGCGGCCAACTTTACGCAACTCACGCAACAGCGGGAGAACGTACGGGAAGGGGCCCATGCCGACGTAGTGAAGGCCCAGTTGCTACAACAGCAACGAGATCGCGATTTGGCTGATGCGCTGCTTGAGAAGCAGAAGGCTCACCTGGATCTGGGGGTGCTCCTCTTTACGGATCCTCGGGCTGCTTACACGCTCGTGCCGGGCGCGGTTGTGCCGCTGCCCGATCGGGCTGATGTGGATGCGGCCGCGATGAAACTGAATCCGGAACTGCATCAGGCGCTGGCTTCGCTGCGTGTTAGTTCTCTCGACGTGACAGCGGCACGGGCGGCGTATCTTCCCGATCTATCTCTCAACTTCACTTACGGTATCGATGCGGTGCAGTTCGCGGTCAATGGGCGTGACGGGGTGCGCAATCTCGGTTACTCGGCCAGCGCGACGCTCGATATTCCTGTTTGGGATTGGTTGTCGACGCAGCACCGGGTTCGGCAGAGCGAAATACTACGGGACGCGGCACACACGGCGCTTACCGCTACCCAGCGCCGGCTCATTGCGCAGCTGGACGAGTCCTACGCCGAGGCGGGTACTTCGCGGGATCAATTGCAGTCGCTCGATCAAAGCGTGCTAACCGCGACCGAGAGTTTGCGGCTTACACGGCTGCGCTACACCGCGGGGGAAGCGTCGGTGCTGGAAGTAGTGGACGCGGAAAATTCTTTAACGGTGGCAGAAATCGCGCGCGAGGACGGAACTATCCGATACCGATTGGCTCTCACCAATCTGCAACTGCTGACAGGAGCGATCTGAGGGATGAGCTCACTCGCTTCCAATTACTCCGGAATGCACACGACGTCAGATGTCTGGACGGGTGCCCCAGGTTCGCCTCAGTGTACCTGGGCCGAAAATGATCGGTTTCGACTGCTTTCAGCGAATCGCTTGTCTGGGCTTGATGGACAAGGAAATGCTTTTCGTTACACAGACAGGGAAAGCGATCGTGGGGCTGCCCCCGGATTTTCCTGTACGCGTGCCCAGGAAACGACCCCGTGTGCGGCTTTCGTTGAGGAAAGCCGCATCGAGTGCATCAACACCACCACACTTCACAGGAAATCCGGGGTGTGGGGCACCCGTCTCCGTTGGGGATTGAGAGCTCTCTACCTTGTACTCTGCGGGGTTTCCCTGCTTGTCACTGGTTGCAGCAAGTCTGCGGAGACTGCTCCCACTGAGGTCTACGTGCAAGCGGTCCATCCGGAACGCGGCGCCATCTCTGAGCCGATCACCGCGGATGCCACGCTGGCGCCATTGGCCCAGGCCGCTATCTCGCCGAAGGTCACGGCGCCAGTCAAGAAGTTTTATGTCCAGCGCGGGTCTCACGTCAAGGCCGGTCAGCTTTTGGCGACGCTTGAGAACAGCGATCTCGAGGCGGCCGCACTCGACAACAAGGGCGCGTACAACGCAGCCCAGGGAAGCTACGACATCGCCACCGGCGCCACGGTTCCTGAGGACGCAGCCAAGGCTGAACTCGACCTGGCGCAGGCGAGTGCCAACCTGAACCTGGCGCAGAGCATTGTGGACAGCCGTACCCAGCTCTTTACCCAAGGAGCGATCCCGGGGCGGGACCTGGATACGGCCAAAGCAGCCCTGGTTCAGGCCAAGGCCGCGCATGATATAGCGCAGCAACATCTCGAAGCGGTGCAGAAGATCAGCCGCAAGGCAGCGCTCGAGAGCGCGCAGGGTCAACTCACCTCCGCCAAGGGCAAGTACCTGGGCGCGGAAGCCCAGTTGAGCTACACCGAGATTCGCAGTCCTATCTCGGGCGTCGTCACCGACCGGCCGCTCTTCGCCGGAGAGACGGCCGCGGCCGGCAATCCAGTGATCACGGTCATGGATACGTCAGCTCTGTTGGCTAAGCTTCACCTCGCGCAAACCCAGGCTCAGCAGCTCTCGAACGGCGCATCGGCCAGCATCGCCGTTCCGGGTGTTCCCAACCCGGTCCCGGCAAAGGTCTCGCTCATCAGCCCCGCGCTCGACCCTGGAAGCACGACTGTAGAAGTGTGGCTGCGCATTGAAAATCCTCATGGAACTTTGAAAGCCGGCACTCCTGTTCACGCCACAATCACGGGCCGCACTGCGTCTAATGCGCTCCTCATTCCTGCAGAAGCGGTACAGACCGCGCCCGACGGTGTCGCCAAATCCGTGATGATCATTACGCCGGAAAGCACGGCCGCCAAGCGTGCCGTGACCCTCGGCATCCAGGCGGCGACCTCTGTCCAGGTGCTCAACGGCCTAAGCCCGGCCGACACGGTCATCACCACCGGCGCGTATGGGCTAGACGAGGGAACCAAGGTAAAAATCGGCACGGCTCCAGCGGAAGATTCCGCGAAGAAGGCCGCGGGAGACAAGGACTGATGCCCGACTCGCCTGCAAAGGCGCCTGACGAGAGATCCTTCTGGCTCGCAGGCGCTGCCAAAACCATCTTCTTTTTCCTGTTCTTATTGACGCTGGCCGGTATATACGCCGCGTTCCAGGTGCCGATCTCCGTGTTTCCGGAAACTAGCTTCCCCCGCGTGGTGATCGGGGTCGACAACGGCGTGATGCCCGTCGAGCAGATGCAGGTCACCATCACCAAGCGGATTGAGGATGCGATTAACAGCGTTCCCGGCCTGGTTACGGTACGCAGCACCACGAGCCGTGGCTCGGCGGAAATAAGCCTGTTCTTCAATTGGAACGTGGACATGTTCCATACCCTGCAGTTGACGGACGCGGCGCTCTCCAAGGTTGCCCAGTCATTGCCCGCAACGGCGCGTATCACGACCAACCGCCTCACCTTTGCCACCTTTCCCGTCCTGGGCTATGCCCTTACGGCAGAGGACCGCGGCAAGGATACGGTCTCACAAACACGGCTATGGGAGATTGCCACGTACGATCTGAAACCGCCATTGAATCGTGTTGACGGGGTCAGCACGGTGACCGTACAGGGCGGACAGGTGCCTGAGTTCCACATTGTCCCCAATCTCTCCCGGCTGCAGGCCGCCGGAGTAACCCTGCTCGAGCTGGTCAATGCAGTGCAGGAGTCGAACATCATCGACTCGCCTGGCCTCTACGAAGCGAACCATGAACTTATTCTCGCCCTGATAGGAGCCCAGGCACACAGTGCCGCGGAGCTAAGCAACCTGGTGGTGAAGACCTCGACTGCGGGAGTGCCCATCCGCGTCGGTGACCTGGCCACCGTGGAACCCTCCACCATGCCCGTCTACACTTCGGTCACGGCAAATGGCAAGCCCGCCGTGCTGCTCAATATCGCCCGTCAGCCCTCAGGCAATACGGTTGCCGTGGCCAGGGGCGTGGCCGCGGAGATAGCCCAGCTGCAATCGAAGCTGCCAAAAGGCGTTCACCTCCAGGCCTTCTACGATCAGTCAGAGCTTGTGCGCGAGAGCATCCTTAGTGTCCGCGACGCGATTCTCATCGGCCTGGTGCTGGCCTGCATCATCCTCTTTCTCTTTCTTCGCGATTGGACTTCCTCGCTGGTCGCGGGCCTGGTCATTCCTGTCACCGTCGCGGTGACTATTCTCTTTCTCCGCATGGCAGGACAAAGTTTCAACCTGATGACGCTGGGAGGCCTTGCGGCAGCGATCGGGCTGGTCATTGACGACGCCATCGTCGTGGTGGAGAACATTGCGGTGCATCGTGAGGCCGGAGACTCCGGCGTCGAAGCGGTGAGGAAGGCAATCCGGGAGATAAGCCGGCCATTGGTCTTTTCCACCATCACCCCGGTCATTGTCTTTCTTCCGCTCATCTCCGTCACTGGAGTGACGGGGAGTTTTTTCCGCGCTCTTGCTGTCACCATGACGGTGGCTCTTTTGATATCGCTGCTGCTCGCGCTCACTTTCACGCCTGCTCTCTCGCTCAGGCTCACGGGTAAGATCCACCCGGCGGCTGCCTTACATGCAGGCGTCGAGACGGACGAAAAGCGGGAGGGAAAATTCGCCGCCGCACAACGCAAGGCGGGCCAATTTTTCGACCGCCTGCTCCGGCTGCACGAGCGCTCGCTCGATTGGTGCCTCCGCCGTCCTATCGCCCTGGTCGCGGCCTGCGCGGTGCTCATCCTTGCGGGCTACTTCAGCTATAACGTGCTGGGGTCGGATCTACTGCCGGAGATGGATGAAGGCGCGTTCATCCTGGACTACTTCACTCCCGCCGGCGCCTCGCTTACCGAAACCAACCGCATCCTGCAGCACGTGGAGCAGATCCTTCAGCAGACTCCCGAAGTGCAAATCACTTCCCGTCGAACCGGCCTCGAAATGGGTCTCGCTGCCGTGACTGAGGCCAACCGCGGTGACTTCACCGTTCGCCTCAAGCCCGATCGCTCGCGTTCCATTGAAGAGGTAATGGACGACGTGCGCGGACGAATCAAGTCCGCTGAGCCGGCGCTGGATATCGAGTTCACCCAGGTTCTGCAGGATATGATCGGGGACCTATCCAATTCGCCCGAGCCTATTCAGATCAAGCTCTTCTCCAACGACCGCGATCTGCTGCTCTCGCTCGGTCCACGGGTACAGCAGGCGATCGCAAAGATTCCCGGTGTCGTTGATACCCAGAATGGCGTGGAAAACACCATCAGCGGTCCGGCGACCAGCTTCCAGATCGATCCCATCGTCGCCGGCCGTCTGGGCTTTACTCCGGCCGAGATTGCGGAGGATGCCACCTCGATCCTCGATGGCTTGCCCACCAATGATCCAATGATCGTGGGCGGACGGCCTTACACCATCCGGGTGCGCCTGCCGGAGGCCAATCGCGCTTCGCTCGACGCGATCCAGAACACCGTCTTCAACAGCAGCAGCGGCCACACCGCGACCCTCGGCGCGATGGCCACGGTGATACAACTGCCGCCACAAAATGAGATTCGCCGTGAAAACCTGGAGCAGGTGGTGCTGGTGAGCGGCCGCCTCGAAGGCTCCGACCTTGGAGGGGCCATGGCCTCGGTGAAAAATGTCGTCGACCGGCTGCAGCTTCCCTCATCGGTTCGGGTCGAGTATGGCGGAACTTATCAAGAGCAGCAACGCTCTTTTGCGGATTTGGCGCGCGTTCTGGTGCTGGCGCTGGCGCTCGTTTTTGGAGTGCTGCTGGCCGAGTTCCGCAACTTCTCGGCGCCGGTCGCCGTGCTGACCAGCTCTGTGCTCTCGCTCTCGGGGGTCTTCTTCGCTCTGCTCATCACCGGCACCGACTTCAACGTAGCCAGCTTTATGGGCCTCATCATGGTCATTGGGATCGTGGCCAAAAACGGAATCCTGCTGCTCGACTCCGATGAGCAGCTGCGCGCCGGGGGGCTCGATGCTCGCCAAGCCATGCTCCAGGCCGTGATGCGGCGCAGGCGCCCCATCCTCATGACGGCCATTGCCACGGTATGCGGAATGTTTCCCTTGGCGCTGGCCCTGGGCGCCGGGTCACAGATGTTACAGCCTCTGGCCGTCGGGGTAATCGGAGGTCTGTCGTTGTCGATTATGCTAAGCCTGGTGGTTACTCCGGTCGTGTACTACGAACTCACCCGGCGCCGGGGGGTAAGCTCCATCGATTCGTAACCGTGCCGCATCCCAAAGAAGGTTTTCATTTTCTGGTTGCATTCAACCCAACTTACGGTTAGTTTAGTCAGACACTACGAATCTGTAGCGCTAGCGGTGAACGCCTTCCTTGTCGAAGCCCAATCGTTCACCTCCAATGTGCCTTCCTCGTCGGAATAGGCCTGTAGCACCCTTCCAAGTCGAAGATAAGTCGAGTGATACTCATCCGCCCCAGGGTCTCAGAGGGTCTGGAAGAACTTTTTTTTCGCGCAATCCTTTGGAGGTTGTCTCATGGCATCTGGCAATACCCGCATTCGATCTTTCCCCCTACCCGCTTTGCTGGTCATGCTGCTGCTCAGCGTGACGTTCGCCTCAGCTCAGAACTTTCGTGGTGGCATCAACGGAACGGTGACGGACCAGGGCGGCAGCTCTCTTCCAGGCGCGACCGTGCAGATTACCGACGACTCTACGGGCGTCGTTCACTCATCGGTCACGTCCAGCGCAGGCGAGTACGCCTTCCAGGACCTGCCGCTTGGCATGTACACCGTATCGGCAACGTCGTCCGGCTTTGAGACACTTAAGGTAGAAAAGGTACAGGTTTCGGCGGGTACGATCTACACTCTCCCGCTGAAACTTGCGGTCGCCTCGCAGGCGACTACAGTCGAGGTGAATGCGGCCGGCGTCGCACTCGACACCACGACTCCGACAGAAACCACCGTCTTGTCCGGCAAGACGATCCAGGATATTCCGCTGAACGGCCGCGACTTCACCCAGATGATCGGCATGGCTCCCGGCTTCGCGGGGTACTCTCTGGGCGGTTACGGATCAGTCAATGGCACGCGCGCAAACCAGATCAACTGGCAGATTGACGGCTCAGATAACAACGATCTGTGGCATAACATTCCCGCGGTTAACCAGGGCGGTGTAGAAAACATCGCCGGTATCACCTTGCCCATCGATTCGGTGGAAGAGTTTTCGCTGGAAACGCAAGGCTCGCCTGAGACCGGACGCAACCCGGGCGGATCAGTGAACCTGGTTACTAAGTCGGGCACCAATCAAATCCACGGCAGCGCTTACTATTACAACCGCAACGAGGCACTCGCCGAGGTCTCGCCTTTTCAGCAGGGCAACCCACCTCTGCGCAATCAACAGTGGGGTGAGTCCGCAGGCGGTCCGTTCTGGAAAGATCACACCTTCTGGTTTGAAAACTTTGAGAAGCAGAATTTCAAGATCGCTACCGGCAACCAGGGCACCGAGCCGTCAGCCGCTTACCAGGCAGCTGCTTTGCCGCTGCTCGCTTACTATGGAGTTGCACAAAACTCTGCTACCAGCAATTTGCTTCCGGTTCTCTGGCCATCCGATTCATTAACTGGCCCCGCGTCCAGCCCCAACTATTTACCCTCTGCCCCGGAAACCGGCTACAGCTACAACGGGGTGATCAAACTCGATCACAACTTCAGCGACCGTCAGTCCCTCTCAGGGCGTGCCTTTCTTGGTCAGGGCAATCAGATCGCGCCGGTTTGCAATTGCACCATTCCCTATTACTTCGAAGTCGCTCCCATCCATGTGTATAACTACTCGATTGTTCACAATCTGACCTTGTCTTCTCACATAACCAACCAGATCACCATCGGTGTGAACTACTTCAACCAGGTGTTCAGCGATCAAAAGACCGGCTTCGACGTCGACTCTCTCGGCTTCGTAACCAGCTCGCCTTACAGCAACTCGCCGAATATCGCGATTACTGGATTTGAGACGATAGGCCAGACCCCACCAGAGGGCCGTAACGACATCACCGGACATCTGGACGAGGCACTCTCCTGGGTAAAGGGTAAGCACGAGTTTCGCTTTGGAGGTGAGTACCGGCAGGCGCAGGTGGACGAGTTCTACCAACGCCACTCGGTGGGCAGCTTCAAGTTCACGGGGGCTACCGGACCCTGGGCCGCGGACTACCAGAGCTCTACCGGAGCCGCGCAATGCACGGGTTATTTCGCCAGCAACCCTACCGTTCAGGCTGCCTGCCAAGCCCAAAGCTTGGGTAACGTGCTCGCACTCGCCGACTTTTTAGCAGGCGACCTGGCTTCCGGCACAATCGCTCGCGGCAACGCGGAACGGCAGGTATTTATCAATACCTTTGACCTCTTCGCGCAAGATAGCTGGCAGCTTATGCAAAATCTGAGCATCGACTATGGGATTCGCTATGACTACCTGCAGCCGATGCACAGCCAGTATCAGAACCTTTCCGTGTTTCGGCCGGAGTTGACCGCGGATAATGGGCTCGCTTTCCAGGGCAACCAGATCAGCTCTGTCTATCCCAGCGATTGGGCCAACTTCAGCCCTCGTGTCGGCTTCTCTTACTCACCCGCATTTACCAAAGGAACCGTAGTGCGCGGCGGCTTCGGCATGTACTTCGATACGCCGAATGCTAATCCGTTCCTTGACAACCGGCCGGGCAACAATGCGCCCAACGGCCTTGAGGGCAATCCCGGCGGTCCAAACCCCGTCTACACGCTTTCCTCGTATGGAGGCACCATTGTGCCCGGGCAGAATATTTTCCCGGTGGTCACGCCCACGACAACCAACCTGTGCAATCCGGCAAATCCTTGCGGCGTCTTCTCCGTGGACCGCCATTTCAAAACTCCGTATAACTTCAACTTCAGCCTGCAGATTGAGCAAGCCATTGGTTCTCATGCGCTCTTTCAAATCGGCTACGTAGGCAGCGAAGGACGCCGGCTGCTTAGCCTGCTGAATATCAACCAACCTTACCTCGGCGGCCCGACAACGGACGGTGTGCTTTACCAGGGCGCTGTCTATAACGATGTTACCCAGAGGCCTTATATCAGCAACTACCCCCAATATGGTGACATCAATCAGATTGAGAGCATCGGCACCTCGAACTATAGCTCTCTTCAGACCACATTCAAGGTCCGGTCCTACCATGGACTAAGCTCTCAGTTCAGCTATACCTGGGGCCACAACCTGGATGAGGTGACGCAGTATCGTGGACAATTGCCGCAGGACAGCACCAACTTCAAAGGTGACTACGGCAACAGCGACTTCGATACCCGAAATGGCTTCGTTGGCTACGCTAACTACGAGGTTCCAGCGTTTCCCGGACCGAAGCTCCTTACCGATGGATGGGAGCTGAACACCGTCATTACCCTAAAGGGCGGGCAACCGATCAACCTGTTCACGGGTACTGACACCACTGGCACAAACGAATATACGCAGCGGCCAAACATCGTAGGCAATCCGTTTGCCGGCGTCTCTCACAAGATAACGAACAACGTCGTGCAATGGTTTAATCAGTCAGCGTTTGTCGATCCGCCGGCAGGGACTTACGGAAACTACACCCGCAACAGCATCTTTGGCCCTGGCCTGGAAGACGTGGACCTTTCGGTCTTCAAGAACACCCACATTACGGAGCGGGTCAATGCGCAGTTCCGGGTAGAGATGTTTAATCTGTTCAACCACCTGAATCTTGCCAACCCCGGACCCACACAGCTGGACAACGCCTACACAGACTCCGACAGCTTTGGGCAGATTGGGTCGACGATCGGGGCCGGCAACTACTCACCAGGCATCGGGCCTGGCGAACCCTTCAACGTCCAACTGGCTCTCAAGATCCTCTTCTGAGAGCCGTTTGAGGGCTTCTCCAGCACTGGCGCTGCCGGTGCTGGAGTAAGTTCCGGGCTAAGCGGTTTCGCAACTGGTGTAGACCGAACCCGGATTTCCTGTGGAGCTTTGTGGGACCACCGAACTGCATGCAGCTTTCCGCGAAGAAAGCCGCACATCGCTTCTCTCAACGAGTGCCGTGCTGCAGGAAATCTGGGAAAGCGAAAACCCTTTTCGTGGTTTTCTCCCAAGGAAAACCACACCTCGCGACCTTTATCAGGCCACAGTAATTGTGAAGCCGCTTTAAGAGTTGGAATCCTCGGGTTCTGCTTTCCGTGCTCGCAGCTCGTCTAACAAGTGCCTGGTGTAGACGCCCGACGCTACTACGGTCGCTCCGTCGCGCATGATCATGGAGAGAGCTTCTTCGCCGCTCTTGTCGATGGAGGTCACCTTATCGAGATTGACGATGCGGCGCCTGCCTGAGGGACAGGTGGACGCTCTCCAACTGGAGAGCAACTCGGCTACCGAGTACTTGGTCAGCGTGCCTTGAAGGGTCCACTGGTCCTCCGAGGCATTCTCCACAACGGTGATTCTCAACATCTTTTAGGTTTCCTTCTTTAGAGCGGCCGTCTGTGCCCGACGGCGATTCCTCCGATCCCTTTGCTGCTTCGACAGCACCTAGTACTTGTGATTGGCTTATGCAATCCGCGTGCCTAACGCGGAATAATCAAGATGCGACGGAAGTTCGTGTTCCGTTGACGAGGGTCATCCATAATGAGGCGCGATTGCCATAAAGCGGCGCACCGCCAAATGGTTGGCATTCTGCCAGCTTGTTGGCACGACACCGGGGATGGATATTTCAAACATTGAACAGTTTGGGTCGATGCCGCCGTGGGGAGGGCGCCCAGGACGCAGTCCTGGGATATTCTCAGCCGTCCCTGCGGGACTGTGTCTGCTCTCGTGCCTTTCGATTGGGTGATTTGGACAGCACTCTCCGAAAACAAGTCAGCTACTAGGCCAGATCGCGATCAGTCCCGAAGGGACGACTGAGAGTAACTGAGAGTAGCCCAGGACGCAGTCCTGGGTTAGTCATGAGAGTCAGGTAGTCCCGAAGGGACGGCTGCGTGTGCCCCAGGACGCCAGTCCTGGGTAAACCTAGACCGCCCCGTGGGACTCTATTTGCTGGTATAGCCTAAGCTCCTTACAGTCCAACTAAAAGTACCGCCGACTTGTACGTGGTCCAGCTTCTTAAGGTCTGGCGGGCCGGGAAATTCCCAGCTTTTGCATGCGGAATTGCAGGGTCGGCCGTTTGATGCCCAGCCGCGCAGCCGCCCCGTTGGGGCCGGCGAAGACCCAGTTGGTTTGCTCCAGGACCGACAGGATATGCCTTCGCTCCACTTCCTCAAGGGTCGCCAACCCATGCCCATTCCCATTTGCCCCGTCCAGCGAGCGGGGCTTGAGGTCACTGAGCGGGACCTTGAGCGACGGGCCCTTGGAAAGGATGACGGCTCGCTCGATGACGTTCTGCAATTCCCGAATGTTTCCCGGCCAGGGGTATCGAACCAGCGCGTTCATGGTGTCGGAAGAGATGGTGTCGATCTGCTTGGACATGTTGAACGCAAAGTATTGCGCGAAGTGCCGGACCAGGAACGGTATATCTTCCGGGCGTTCGCGCAGCGGGGGAACGTGGATGGGAAAGACGTTCAATCGATAAAACAGATCGGAGCGGAACTTCTGCTCGTCGACCATCTCATGCAAATCACGATTGGTCGCGGCGATCAGGCGAGCGTTGCTACGAAGGGTTCGTGAACCGCCCAAACGCTCGAACTCTTTTTCCTGCAGAACGCGCAGCAGCTTCGGTTGTAGATCGAGGGGGATCTCACCCACCTCGTCGAGGAAGATGGTTCCATGATTGGCCAATTCGAAACGTCCGATCCGCTGTGTGACGGCGCCGGTGAATGCTCCCCTTTCGTGCCCGAACAGTTCGCTCTCGAGCAAGCCGGTCGGGATGGCCGCGCAGTTCAGTTTGACAAACGAGTTGTCGTGACGCTGGCTGAGATTGTGGACCGCCCGGGCTATCAGTTCCTTGCCTGTACCGGTCTCGCCGTGAATCAGTACCGTGGAGCCCGTTGGAGCTACCGCTTCGACCTGGCGGAGAACACGCCGCAATATCGGGCTGTTGCCGATGATCTCCTGAAAATTCATTTCGCTGCGGAGTTCATCCTCTAGATAGAGCTTTTCCTGGGTGAGTTTGTCCTTCAGTTCCGTGATCTGACGATAGGCAAAGGCGTTGTCGATGGCGATCGCGACCTGCCCGGCGATCTGCGATAAAAACTCCAGCTCAAGCTGGTTAAAGGCGTTTTTCTCGGTCCGCAGCAGGCAGAGCACGCCGAGCACACGGTTGCCCCGGAGCAAGGGCAACATACATAGGGTCTCCACTCCCGCCGCGGACGCGATTCTGTGGTCCAGGCCTGCCCTTTGCAACTGCCCGATATCGCCGATCCATGGTTTTCCGGAACGAAAAGCCTGCCCTGCAGCCGAATCGTGGATCGAAACCGGCAGATTCTGGCGAACCGCGGAATTGCCGTCGGGAAAATCCAATGCGCACAGTTGGAGCTCTTGACCCTCCCTGTCGGGGAGGAACAGAGCCACCCCGTCCACCCGCAGCGCCTTTCTGATCCCAGGCGAGATGGACTGGATGACGTCGCGCAGTTCCAGGTTGGAAACCACGCTGTTGTTCAAGTCGAGGATGAGCCTGAGCTTGGTCCTTTCCTTCTCCAGCTGAGCACGCACCTGCTCGGACTGGGCAAAATTGAGCCGGTCATCGAGGGCCAGGGCCGCGTAGTGGCTTATCAGCGAAAGAAAACTGACCTCCTGCTCTGAAAAGGCATCGCGATGCTTGCGCCCGATACAGAGGGCGCCCAGGCGATGAAGCGCGGTGCTCAACGGAAGCAGGCAAAGAGATTGACTGCCACGTTCCCGGAAAAACCGGATCACTTCGGAGAATTCGGGTGAGGGCTGGTCGAGCTCCGGAAGGACGAGCGCCTTCTCCTGCTCGGAGATCGCTTGCCAAACCGCCTCCGGCCAATTGCCGGCCGCCCCATTGATGGCTGCCCCATTGACAAGTAAATGATCTCTGTCCAGCGCGCTGCCATCACTATCCACCACGTGGGTCGTGAGCTGCCCCTCATGCCAGTGGATGAGGGCCGTCGTAGAGCAATCCACCAGGACGCAAAGCTCAGCCGGCAGCACGCGCAAGAGCTGCTCGTGATCGCTGTGCATCTCCAGTTTTCGTGCAAAGCGCAGAACTTCCTCAACCTGCTCTGCACTGGGGGGCATTCCATTCGACTGATGAAGGTTTGGGTTAGGCGACCTCAGCATATCCAGCAGGACGAGCTCCTTTCCCCGGATGTTTGATAGATGACAATTCAGACAAAGAAGTAGCAGCAAAGGGATGGCGCCATTTGACGCCCATATGGCTTTTTCAATTGGCGGTGCCCCGCGCATGGTGCCAATTGGCTGACACTGCCGTTGCTTTGTTGGCACTCACGAGCGGGGACCGGACCGGCTTCGGCGAGCCTTTGCCTCCACGTCTCCTGCTCTATCAATCACTTGCCCAGACATAAACGGGGCGGCCGCCATGTGGCACGCTACTTGCTCTTGACAGGCTGGCGATCCTCCAGCAATCGCTTGATTTTCGGGTCCAACTATCTATTTTGATCCTCGTGGGGGTGCGATGAATCTCACCGAACCCAGCGAACAATCTACGAGCTTTCGGCTCGATGTTCCGCTGCACAGCCTTCTAACCAAGTCCCAACCTCCTCTCCCCGGGTTGCAGCCGATCGGGGAGCCGCAGCGATTTCCAGATCCAGTTTTTCCACAGCACCCCGATCTGCTGGGAGCTATCGATGAGGAGTCCGCATGGCTTCCACCTGAAAAACGCCATTGGTCGGCCGGCCAGGTCTACCATGCGATGCGCGGCTGGCTCTTTCCGTACATCCGTTCCCGGGTCACGGAAGGGGACTTCCATCCACTCATCGCTTATCTGTTCACAGAATTCAAATGCAATCTCGACTGCCACTACTGTTGGGCCTTCGACAACAAAGTCAAAGGGATGACGGAAGATACGGCCAAACGATCCATCGATTGGCTGCACGGAACCGGGTGCCGGGTGCTCGCCTATATGGGTGGAGAGCCCCTGTTGCGGCCGGACCTGATCCAGCGCATCACCTACTACGCGGCCAAGAAGGATTTTTGGATCTACCTCCCCACCAACGCCCGCCTGCTGCGGATTGATGTAATAGATAAATTGGCGGATGCTGGAATTTCCACTTTCAATATTGCCGTAGATGCGGTAGATATCAAACAGGGCCTTCCAAAGGCACTGGTTCCCATTCGGAAGCAGTTCGATTACCTGGTTCGTAAACAGTACGGGTACGGCTATTCAGTTTTCCTGAACATCAACATCTGCCGCAACAACCTGGACGACGTGCGGCAGCTGACGGAGATAGCCCATGACTGTGGCATCGCGACCGACTACCACATCAATGAGTCGCCTCTGTTGGAACAGGACGAGCATTTCAAGCACGCCGACAACAATGTCACCTACATCACGAAAGATGACTGGCCGGCGGTGGAAGAGACGATTCAGTGGTTGACAGAGAAACAAGATAGCGGTTACAAAATGGTCAACTCGAATACCCGGCTATGGCAGATGGTCGACTTTATGAAGGGGAATCATTTCCCTTGGAACTGCCGCGCCGGCCAGAACTCGATGATTATTCGCGTCGATGGAACGCTTGCACCATGCTTCCCGATGTATACGGCAAGCTACGACTGGGGCGTCGTCGGCAATCATAAATTCGAAACCAAACAGCTGGACCACCAGAAGGAGACGTGCCAGACGCACTGTTTCTCGACCCTCAACCATATTCTGGGCTGGTGCTACAACGATCAACGGGTCATCAAATATTTCTTCAAGCAGCTCGCACATGGATTCCAGGGAATGTCGGGACAGATGTAGCCCTTCATCCCTACAACCGGAACCAATCAACGCTAGGCACGAAGAACAGGAGATCCCCCATGGCGGTAGTGGTGAACGAGATTGTCCAAACCGACTTCGAAGTAGAGATTCAAGCCCGTATCGATGCCGAACGGGCGCGTCTCCGAGCGCAAGCCGGGTTGGCCCGCATGCGCGAGTTCAAAAAACCAAAAGAGCGCACGTTCACGGGGCCGGAACGCGACTACGTGACCATCCTCTTCGGGGGTCTCACGTGGAAACACGAAGAGATGATCAAGGCCGTCTTCCACGGCAGCGGCTACAAGTGTGAGAACATCCCCACCCCCGAGGTAGCCGACTTCCAGGCGGGGAAGGAGTTCGGAAACAATGGCCAGTGCAACCCGACCTATTTCACGGTCGGCAACCTGGTCCGGTACCTGCAGAAGCTGGAGCAACAGGGGGAGACGCGCCAGCAGATCATCGACAACTACGTCTTCTTCACCGCCGGCTCCTGCGGTCCTTGCCGCTTTGGCATGTACGAGGCGGAGTATCGCTTTGCGCTGCAAAATGCGGGCTTTGAAGGCTTCCGCGTATTGCTCTTCCAGCAAACCGACGGCATCAAAGCGGCCAGCGGCGAACCGGGCTTGAAATTCTCAGTCGACTTTGGGATGGGCATGCTCAATGCCCTCAACCTCGGCGATGTAATCAATGAGCTCGTATACCAGGTTCGGCCCTATGAGGTGACCAAGGGGGAAACCGACCGGGTGATTCGCGAATCAGTGAAAACGCTGACCGATACGCTGCGCGACCGCAAACGTTGGCACATCCTCGAGGCGGCTCCCGCGTGGGCCAAACCTTACATTGAAAAGAACAAGAAGATCGAAGGGCTGGGCTGCACGCTGGGAAAGATCGCCCACAATCTGTATGGCAAGGAATACGTGGGTGCCCTACACACCTGCCGGGATAGCATCAACGCGATCGAGGTGGATCGCCTGCGGGTGAAGCCGGTGATCAAGATCACGGGCGAGTTCTGGGCGCAGACGACCGAGGGCGACGGCAACTTCAACATGTTCGCTTTCCTGGAGAAGGAGGGTGCGCAAGTCCTGGTGGAACCGATCGCGACCTGGATCGCTTACATGATGTACGTGGCCAAGGAAGGGGCCAGGGCTCGTGCAGACGCGGAGGCTCCCTACAAAGATCCCAAGTGGTACGAGGTGAAGAAGCACTTCGCCAACCGGCTGAAAGTTTTCAAAAAGACGGGAGGCCTCAGCGCCGGCAGCGTGATGTGGAACCATTTCTATCACCGCACCATCCGGCACATGGGCGACACAGCGCATCACCTGATTCCGCAGAAGGAGCTTGCACGGCTGGCTCATCCTTTCTACCACCAGCTTGCCCGCGGTGGCGAAGGCCACATGGAAGTGGGCAAGAACGTGTACTACACGGTGAATCACCTCTGCCATATGGTGCTGGCGCTCAAGCCTTTTGGCTGCATGCCTTCGACGCAATCGGATGGTGTGCAATCGCGGGTAGTCAACAAATTTAAGGACATGATCTTCCTGCCGGTCGAGACTTCAGGCGAAGGCGAAGTCAACGCTCACAGCCGCGTGCAGATGGCCCTTGCAGAAGCTAAAGCAAAAGCTCGGGCGGAGTTTGAGGGCGTGCTCAGCGAAACTGGAAGGACGTTGGAGGAGCTAAGAGCTTATGTCGATGAGCATCCGGAGCTCAAGCATGCGCTCTATAAGTTCCCTCATCGGCACGGTCTTGCGGGAACGGCTGCCCAGTTCGCCTGGCACGTGAACGACCTCATGAAAAAGGATCGATCATACGCCCGGCGTCCCAAGGTCTCCGTGGCCACAGCACAAGTAGCCTGAAGCGGTTTGACCGGCGCACGTCTGCCGCCTGTGATCCCACTGTTGTCGAAGACAGCCTTTCGGGGAGACTGTGATGCAGCAATTTTTCGTTGGTTTGGACGTCGGGTCCACCACGGTCAAAGCGATCGTGGTGGATGCCGCCACAGATAAGACCATCTGGCAGGATTACCAGCGCCACGAAACACGACAGCCGGAAAAGTGTCTCGAGTTTCTGCGCCGCATGGAAGCGGAGGCTGGTATAGCCCCGGGAAACACCCGGATCTTTATTACTGGCTCGGGGGGCGGCACCATCGCGGAGATGGTCGGCGCCAAATTCGTCCAGGAAGTGCACGCGGTCTCGCTCGCCGTTGAGAAGCTCCATCCCGAGGTCTACTCGGTCATCGAGTTGGGTGGCCAGGATGCAAAGATCATCATCTTCAAAGATGATGCAGAGACCGGGCGAAAGAAAAAGATCCCCTCGATGAACGACAAGTGCGCCGGCGGTACGGGCGCTGTCATTGACAAGATCAACGCCAAGCTGAAGATCCCTGCGGCTGAACTTGCCAACCAGGCCTACCACGGCGTGAAGCTGCACAAAGTGGCCGGCAAGTGCGGCGTGTTTGCCGAGACCGATATCAACGGCCTGCAGAAGACCGGCACGCCTTCGCACGAGCTGATGGCATCGCTCTTTGAAGCCATCGTCCTGCAGAACTTGAGTGTATTGACACGCGGACATACGCTGCGTCCCCATGTTCTGCTACTTGGCGGTCCAAACGGGTTCATCCAGGGCATGCGCGAAGCATGGCAGGTCAACATCCCCCGCATGTGGAAGGAGCGGAAGGTTGAAATCCCGGAAGGAGTGAAGCCGGAGGAGTTGATTAAGGTTCCGGAAAATGCACAGTACTTTGCCGCTCTCGGCGCAGTGGAGTTCGGCAAAGACGAAGAAGTGGAAGTGGGCCAATACTTAGGGATAGAGAAGCTTCTCTATTACATCGATTATGGCCGCGCCGAAGAAAAGGCGCAGTCCGGTGGCAAAGGCCTGGTTGCAGATAAGTCCGAGCTTGAACTCTTTCGCGAGGAATATCGCAGGAAGAAGTTCATCCCCGCGGAATTTTTGCCCGGCCAGACGATCTCTGGTTTTATCGGTATCGACGGCGGATCTACGTCCACCAAGGCTGTCCTGCTCGGCAAGGGGGGCGAAATCCTTTGCAAAACCTACCAGCTTTCCAATGGCAATCCGATTCAGGATGGCATTGAGATGTTTGAGAAGCTGCGGGAGCAAATCGAGACCAAAGGCGCCAAGCTGGAGGTTCTGGGGGTAGGAACCACCGGATATGCGAAGGACATCCTTAAGGATGTCCTGAACGCAGACGTAGCGCTGGTCGAGACCGTCGCACACACAGAATCCGCGCTCAAGTTTTATGAGGATCCTCACGTCATCATCGATGTCGGTGGCCAGGACATCAAACTCATCGTCCTCAAGGACGGCCGGGTTAAAGATTTCAAGCTGAATACGCAGTGCTCGGCGGGAAACGGGTACTTCCTGCAATCGACAGCCGAGGGATTCGGCAAGAAGGTGGAAGAATTCGCGGATATCGCTTTCTCCGCCACATCCATGCCCTCCTTTGGATACGGCTGTGCCGTCTTCATGCAGTCCGACATTGTAAATTTCCAGCGCCAGGGGTGGCGGGCCGAGGAAATTCTCGCCGGCCTGGCCGATGTGCTGCCGAAAAATGTATTTCTCTACGTCGCCAGTATCCCCAACCTGGCTTCGCTGGGCTCGCGCTTTGTTCTCCAGGGCGGCACGCAGAACAACCTCGCGGTGGTGAAAGCCGAGGTGGATTTCATCAAGTCAAGCTTCCGCGCCAAGGGCAAAGTGCCGGAGATTATCGTGCACGAGCACTGCGGCGAGTCGGGCGCCATCGGCGCCGCGCAAGAAGCCTTGCGCTTGTGGACGAACGGCAAGGAGACTACGTTTATCGGCTTGGAAGCCGTGGCCAATATTCGCTATCGCACCACGCGCAATGAAGACACACGGTGCTACTTCTGCAAAAACAACTGCCTGCGTACCTTTATCGACGTCGATGTGACTGCTGCCCAGCATAGCCATGATCATGACCACTCATCGGCGCCGGCACTGGCGGTTGCAGAGGATCACTCGGCTAAGGTCGTCAACCAGCTGCCGAGTCTAGAACAAATCCAGGCGAATGCGGACGGCGGATCTTCCTGCAGCACCGGCAGCAGCAAAGGGTCGTTCAAGGCGAAGGTGGAACCGCTGATCCAGATCCAGATTTCTCCCGGATCGAGCAAAGTGATCGAGCTTCCCAAGCCGGTCGACTTCCAGCCGCGCAAGACCAAGGTGCCTCTACGCGTCGGGGAACAACGGCTGATCATTGCCACCTGCGAAAAAGGCACGGTGGAAGATCTTGCGGACATGAAGGACATCAAGGCGGACATCGACAAGATAAAGGATGCGAATCCGAACTTTGTCGATATCGCGGCGCGCGACGTCTTCCGTCATCGCCAGGTGGAGTTGGTTGCCGATGCTGTTCCCAGCACCAAGGGACTCTTCATTGGCAAGGCAGTGAAGGAACGGGCAGCCTTAATGCAGAAGCGCAGCGATTTTCGCATTGGCATGCCTCGGCTGCTCAATACCTACACCTATGCGCCGATGTTCAATGCCTACTTCGCGAGCTTGGGACTTAAGGCTGAGAATCTCATTTACTCCGATTACACGACGCCGGAGCTTTACCGCGCTGGGGCGAGCCGGGGCGCAATCGACCCCTGCTATCCCTCGAAGATCGGCATCGCGCATGTCTATAACCTGATCGCAACCAAGCACAGCAAGAAGCCGTTAAACGCCATCTGGTTCCCTATGTACGATAGGCTGCATACGCCCCTGGTCAACCTGACTGGCTCGAATGCCTGCCCTACGGTGACCGCTACACCCGAGGTGGTGAAGGCCGCTTTTACCAAGGAAAGTGAGATCTTCGCCGAGAATGGCATCAGTTACATCGATCCGATTTTGGACCTGCAAGACAAGAAAATATGCGCCGACCAGATGTTCAAAGCGTGGGGACCTGTGCTGGGCCTCTCTCGTGAAGAGAATGAGCGTGCCATCGAAGCCGGATTCAAAGCTCTGTTCGACTGCGAAGCTGAGATTCGCCGCCAGGCGCGAGAGACGCTCGATCAGCTTGAGCGTGAAGATCGGATTGGCATCGTCATGCTGGGCCGCGTTTATCACCATGACCCGGGTTTGAACCACGAGATCATGGAAGAGTTCCAGAAGCTCGGCTATCCCGTGTTCTCGCAAAGTACGCTTCCGATCGATGAGGACATACTCGACCGTCTCTTTGGCGAGGAGGTACGGGCAGGCCTTATCACCCATCCTCTCGACATTCAGGATGTCTGGAAGAACCGCTATTCGACCAGCACGAATCACAAGGTCTGGGCGGCCAAATTCACTGCGCGCCATCCGAACCTTGTGGCGCTGGAAGTTTCCAGCTTCAAGTGCGGCCACGATGCGCCTATCTATGGCGTGATCGAAGGCATCATCGAGCAATCAGGGACGCCGTATTTCTCATTCAAGGATCTGGATGAGAATAAGCCGTCCGGGTCGATTCGCATCCGCGTCGAGACCATCGACTATTTCCTGCGTCGCTATCGTGAGGACATCGTCAAGCGTCGCGGCCTGGAAGTTGATATCGAAGCGCAGCTTGCTGCGTTCGAGCAGACCATTCGGAACCAGTCGACTGAGACCTTGGAGGCTGTAGCCGGCGACTAGAGCAGTTTCGCAATGGGCGTAGGCCGAAGCTTCGGGCCTTTTCGTGGTCCCGGCGCGCCGGGACCACACCTCGCGATCTCTATCAGGCAACAGTAATTGCGAAACTGCTCTAGAGCCGCCACAATTTGGATCTGCGTATATTCACCATCGGACACTCGACGCGGCCGTTCGCGGAATTTACCGCGATGCTTAAAGCGCACGCGGTCGAGCGGCTCGTCGATGTGCGCACCGTACCCCGTTCACGCCACAATCCGCAGTACGAGCGCGACGCGCTTTCCGAGGCGCTCAGGCGCGACCATCTAGGTTACACACACATGCCCGGGCTTGGCGGGCTTCGTCATCCCCGCAAAGGCGCGATGACGAATCTGGGCTGGCGCAATCCGAGCTTTCGGGGATACGCCGACTACATGCAGACTCCAGAATTTGCAGGCCAACTGGAGGACCTGATTGAAATGGCGCGTCTGGAGCAAGTCGCGGTGATGTGTGCGGAGGCTGTTCCTTGGAGATGCCATCGCTCGCTCATCGCCGACGCCCTGCTGGCGCGTGGTATTGAGGTGGCGGAGATCGCAAGCGCGTCACAAATCAAACCGTTTAGCTTGCATTCCTGGGCCCAGGTGAATGGAACACAGGTGAGCTATCCTGGGTTGCCGCTGGAGCCCTCTGAGCTTGAGCGATGAACGCGCAGGGCTGGACAACGGAAGGCATTCGGAGATTTGGCTTTTTATGGTCGCTGTCAGTCTGATTTGGACAGCACTCGCTGAAAACAAATCAGCTATCAGCGCGTATCGCGATTAGTCCTGCAGAGCCTGCCCTGCCTGCCCCGGCGTTCCGTGGGAGCTTGTCGAAGGGGACGGCTGAGAATCAGACTTGTCCAAATTGGCTTTGTTCGACTCTGTCCATCCACCTCCACTGCTGCCAAGGTTGGCCACCGCCCTTAACTTTGTCATCCCGACCGAAGCGGACCCGGTACCGCCCAAGGCCACGTATGCGGCTTTCCGTTAGAGAAAGCCGCATGAAGTTTGCCAACGCCACCAAGCTGGACCGAAAATCCGGGGTAGCGCAGCGGAGGGACCTGCAGTGCGCCTCGACGGAGAAACGGAACCCGGAGACAGCGGGAGGGTGGTGCTTCCATAGGCAGTCGTTACATGGAAGGGCGCACCGCAGGTCCCTCGGCTTCGCTCGGGATGACAAGGGGAGGGTTGTGCTTCCATGAGGAATTGGCTACTGGCTGGAAGGATCGCTCCCTTGCCGCAATGCCCTGTGGTCCATGGTTCACTGCGAGTTTTAAGTCGGCGTGATGACCGATTCCTTCTTGGCGATCTTGTCTACGAATTCCTCACCGGTGTAGAGGTGCTGGTTTACCCGGTGCGCTGGGGTGTGGGCCAGCCACTCAGCGGCTAATATGTCGTGAGGCCCCAATGGGGAAGACTTCGAGAAATAGCAGATCTTCCGTCCCCCTGCTCTCAATGTAGGGGGGACGCGGCATCTTGATGTACCCCACGTCACCCGCTTGAAAGTCGAGGTGCGCGCCTTGCCGCCTGCCTGAAAGACCGTCATGCGGGCCTCGCCTCTTACGTAACCGCTCAAGCTTCCTGGTCTGGATGGATAAACATCCATCATGACCCACTACACTAGCGCGATAGGACATCGGAGATTAGCGAAAATTCTTAACCGTCTCCGCTGCGATGGTTTTTATTAAACGAGCGCGTGTTGCGGACGGCTCTTTGGTATCGGCAACGAAAACAGCAATAGCTATATACGTGCCGTCAGGGGTTCGGAGTATGCCGACATCGTTCGTTGCCGCGGTAACCCCGTGCCAACTACCACTGGTACCGGTCTTATGCATGCAAACCCAGCTGGTAGGAACGCCCGCCTTTAATCGATCCGGAAATGTCACTGTTTCAGCCATCGTTTCAAGAGCAAAGTGAGTTGAAGTGGGAGACAGTAGATCACCGTTGCTGAGGCGCTGCAGAAGCGATGCCATTCCGAATGGTGTTGAAGTGTCCCGAATGTCTACTTGATAGCGACGATACGCAGCCTCTTTATCCCTGACTGGGACGGACTCGATGGCTTTGCGTAAGACTTGTGGATCTACGTATTGAGGTCGCCAAGTGAGCCCTACTATCTCCGTCTGCAATTGTCTCTCGTCACGATCGATGCGAATGCCTTGAATGCCCGCTCGATCTAGAAAGGATTGCACCTGCCGAGTACCACCGATTTTTCTCGCTAGAATATCGCTAGCTGCACTGTCGCTGTCCACAATGGCTCGATGTATCAAATCGCGGACTGTGGTGCGATATCCGTTGGGTCCGACGAGATCGGCAATTGGCTGCACGTAAAGACTCAGATCCTGCCGATGCACAATTACCTGATCGTCGAGACTTAATTGTTGATGATCGATAGCATCTAGAACAGCGAAACTGACAATGAGTTTCATCACACTTTGCAGGGAGAACGACTGACCACCATGCACACATGAGGCTCCGGTTTTATCCAGTACGCACACTCCTACTCGCCCTGGAAAACCGGAGGAGAGTTGATTGAGGCCTTGATCAAGCTGTTTGTGCTGCAAGTCCGCCCCGTAGGCGCACTGGATAATGGTCATGAAAAACAAGCAGAAATGGAGCGCAGGGCGCTTTACGAGTTTCCAGCGATCCGAAAGTGAGGAATACCGCGATTTTTCAGTGCGCGAGAAAAGGCACATGACTACCTTAGGCACGCCTAGGCCGATGCGAGTGCTTTCGGGCTGCGTGCGGTGAGAAGGTCCACTGACGGACAGGACTTATATCCACATGCACGAACTGGCTCCGTGGATAGTAGCCGACGCCGCCCGCTCCGAGTGACAGTGCGGCGTCTCGGACCAACGTAGCCGGCACGCCGGGTACGCGGATGTCGATGGCTTTTGCAAGAATATGCTGGGAGTGTCTGGCAGCATTGGTCGTTCTGCTCTCTCGCAGGATGTCGTTTGACTCCTGAGATCGGTAGCCAGAGAGAACGTCTATCAGTCCGTTGGACTTACCTAGTTTCGTGAGCAAGGTGTGAAGCACGTCGAACGCACGTGGATCGTATGGGCGTACCCGCTCATTATGACTGTCTCGGAGAAATTGGTTCAGCTTATCGAGTGCCTCTGGAACATAGGTATCGCCGACGCGGTAGATCACGTCGATCATTTCGTCGGTGTGAGCACGGGCGAGCCTCAACTCGTATCTCTGGCCGTCGGACGGCACGCCTTCTTCGTCCAAAGGCAGCGTGCCGATGCCTGGAAGAGCTATGTTCACGAACGCATGCGCGACAACAACGCGGAGCTTGGAGTGCCGACGGACTTCGCCCTTGCGTGCGCACGCAGAAGGTACCGCCACGCCGAACAGACCTGCGGTGAGAAGAACCACCAAGAGATTACGAGTGGAAATAAGCCGTCTCAAGGATAGTTGCGCCGAGAATTCTTGCTCACCGAATATACCGTCCTCTTTGCTGCGCGGTTTACTCATTGCGCAAAGCCTGCATGGGATCGATCGACGAAGCGCGGTACGCCGGCACAAGTGTTGCGAATACACCGGTGGTTGCGAGAATGCAAAAGGCGAACGCAACCGCCCAGAGATCCATCGTTCCCGCGCCGTACAGAAGCTTCCTCGCCATGTGTCCGGTAGCAATAGCCAGCGCTACCCCAGGGATGGCGCCGACCAACAGAATGGCCATAGTCTGGTGCATAAAGAGCGCGCCTACCTGCGCACGTGTAGCTCCAACTGCCATGCGAATACCGATCTCGGCCGTTCTCCGCGCCAAGCGAAACGACAGCAATCCATAGAACCCCAATGCCGCCATCGCAAGGGTGAGTGCGCCGAAAACACTTGTGAGCTTTGCCAGTAGCTGTTCTGTGGAGAGACCATCGTGAAACTCCAAATCGCTGGATACAATGTCAGTGATAGGTAAAGCCGGAGCTAGAGCGTGAAGAGTGTCCCGGATCTCGGCAGGCAGAGGCAGTAATGACCCTTGTGCCCGAAGAACAATCGTCTGGACCGGCTGGGGATTCTGGTTCAGAGATAGATAAACAAAGGGTGGCGCCGGTGCCCGCAGACCATCAACCAATGCGTCAGCCACTTCACCCACAACGAGGAAGTCTCGCTCTCCTTCCTGGTATGCAATCCATTGCCCAATCGGATTCGCGTTCCCGAAGAGTTTGCGCGCGTAGGCATGATTGAGAATGGCGACCTTTTGTGAGTGCTCGGTGTCCCCCGTTGTGAAATCTCTGCCTTGCAGAAGAGGAATGCCCACTGTGTGGAAATAACCCAAACCCACATGATCTTCTTCACCATGGGTCTGCGCTTCCGATAAGGCTTTTCCATAGACATGAATTGCCGTGTTCCAGCCGCACTTTGGGACCGTGCACATCTGAATGGCCGTATTCCGCACCCCGGGTAGAGTGCTGAGCCGCTCAATAAGCTCGCTGTAAAACGCAGATAGATTCTTTTGCTGGTCTGCGAACCCGGTACTTCTCATGTCCACATGGGCGGAGAGAAGGTGTTCACGATCCATCCCTACGTCAATATGAGAGAGATTTCGAAGGGTTTGCCCGAACAACATCGCGGTGCATACCACCAGCAGCGATAAGCTGACCTGGCCCGCCAGTAGGAGATTGGACCATCGCTGCCCTGCCCTGCTCAGGCTGGGCAAGCTGCGAACTCTTGATTTCGCCGCCGCAGAGAAGCCCTTACGTGTCTGGAACCATGCAGGGAGCAGGCCGAAACAGATCAGCGTCCCAAGCAGCGCCAAGACCGCCACCAGGTAGGCCACAGGGCTCATGTTCAGATTGATAGGAATGCTGCGACCTCGCCCCGATGCCCAATGCAAGAGCAGCACGCTCGAGACCCGCGAAGTTAGAAGAGCTAATGGTCCACCCAGCGCAGCTAGTAATGCTGCTTCTGTCGCGACCTGGCAAAGCACTCTTGTGCGACTTGCGCCAAGTGCAATGCGTGTAGCGATTTCCCGCTCGCGCTGCATGAGTCGCGCCATCTGTAAATTCGCCAGGTTCAGGCATCCGACCAAAAGAATCAAACCGGCCATAGCCATCAGAACCATCAGAGGAAGAGAGTAATGCGTGCTCAGTGAGCCTTCGCCATTCTGAGCCGAGACAAGCTCAACGTGCGATGCCAGGACCTGTGCCCGGACATGTGCATCCTTGGTGGCCGCAGCCATCATGGAGATATCCGGCGCTATCGAGGGCATCCAACGCGTAATCGCCGTGGCTTTCGCTCCCTCAGGGACGCGCGCCAGAGTCCACAACCAGAAAATACTAGGCTGACTCTGGTAAAGACTTTCAAGGTGCACTCCATAGCCATGTCCCAGCGAGTCGAACCAGGTCCCGAACCTCCCTGAACTTTGGGCGGCAAGCGGAAGCCACACGTCGGGCGCCATGCCTTGCACGACCCCATTGAAGCCGTCGGGTGCGACACCGGTCACGACGATAGGAACACCGTTCAGCGTAGCGCGTCGCCCAATCAGCGATCGGTCCGCGCTGAAGTGTTGCTTGAAAAATCCGTAGCGAAGAACAACGGGAAATTCCGATTCCCCTTTCTCATCCTCTCCATTCTCAAAAAACCTGCCGGCAACCGGGGACAGACCAAGCGTCTCGAAGAAGTTGTCGGACACTAGTTGGAAATCGATCCTGTTGGCTGATCCATCTGTTTGCTGCAAAATTCCGTCGCCGATTCCAGAGCGGGCAAACACTGGCACCGCATTCTTCGTGGCATCACGCAGCTTCCGATAGGCGGGATAGGAGAAGAACCATTCCCCATCGTACGGTGACGGGGCCGCGTGGATCGAATAGATCTGCGCGGGCTCCCTGACTGGAAGATGGGCGAACATTACGCCATACAGCAGTTGAAAGACTGCGAGGTTAGCGCCGATGCCAAACGCCATCGTCAGCACTGCGGTCAAGGCGAAACCTGGCGATTTGATCAATTGCCGGACCGCATACCGGAGATCTGCCCAAACGCTGCTCAACCAGAGAGATGCATCGATGGAAGTCATGCCTTCCTTGACGGCTGCCGAATTCCCAAAGCGAATCACCGCATCGCGCCGCGCGTCCGCAGGAGACATTCCGCGAGCGATGTTGTCTTCAATCCGCATCTCGATATGTGCTTCAAGTTCACTCTCGATTTCCCTATCTAAGGTTGATCTGAAAAGCAAATTGACCAGACGCCGAATACGTAGCATCAAAGCCCTCACGCGTAGCGCAGAATTGCGCGCACACCTTTCACCAAGTGTTCGAAGTTCTCTTCGGCTTTACCCAACTGCTTCCTACCCGCGGCGGTCAGCTTGTAATACTTCGCCTTCCGCTTCGTCTCCGTCTGCGCCCATGAAGAAGCAATCCACCCGCTCTGCTCCATACGGTGCAGTGCTGGATACAGCGATCCTTCTTCCACAGCCAAAAGCTCGTCAGAGGCTCTTTGAATATGGAGCGCGATTCCGTACCCGTGGAGGCTGCCGGTCTGGGCGAGGCTCTTAAGGACCAACAAATCCAGCGCTCCCTGCAGATCATTCTTCGCCACAAAAGCGCCATCCCTAAACAACTATGGTAGGAGCAGTGTGCCATAGATGTATGGGGTTGTGGCAGCAAAGGCTGTCTAGCCTGGAGAGTACGGGCTCCTGAGATAATGGTCGCGACCGAAGCCGTGCCCTTCGTTCAGGGTTGCTGCCGGAGGCGGGAAGGCTTAGCTCAGGGGCTTACAGGCCGTTTCTAAATCGGCGTGATTACCGATTCCTTTTTGGCGATCTTGTCGACGAATTCCTCGCCGGTGAAGAGGTGCTGGTTCACCAGCCGAGCCGGGGTGTGGGCCAGCCACTCAGCGGCTGATATGTCCTGATAGGTCCCGGTGGGGAAGACTTCGAGAAATAGCAGATCTTCCGTCCCCGTATTTTCAATGTAGTGCGGACGCGACATCTTGATGTAGCCCACGTCACCCGCCTGAAAGTCGAAGGTGCGCGCCTTGCCGCCTGCCTGAAAGACCGTCATGCGGGCCTTGCCTCTTACGTAGTACTGCCACTCATCAGAGAGCGGGTGCCAGTGCAATTCGCGCATGCCGCCGGGCTTCACACGGACGATCGCCGCGGCGATATCCGTTGCCGGGAATTCCTTCTTCGACACGATGCGCACTTCCCCGCCCGCCATCACTTTGGTCGGCGCCATCGTGCTGGCCCGGAAGACGTAGTCGCCGTCGATCGCGCCTGTTCCCTCCGCTGCCGCCTTTTGCTCTTCCTCCAGAGGACGGGGCAAATCGGCGGCGAAGATAAAGAGCTCCTTCTTCGGAACTTTGTCGAACGTCGACGCAGGAACAGAGAAGTTCTTGGCCAGAACCTCCTTGGGTGTGTGCTTGAACCAATCGGTAAGCAGAAAGGTTTCAAACTCATTGAAACTTCCATCGTTGAAGACCAGCAGGAACATGGCACCATCGGGTCCCAGCCCCTGGATGGAGTGCGGAATACCGCCAGGAAACAGCCACAGATCACCCTTGGTCACGTCATTGACAAAGCTGCGCCCCTGCGCGTCAACCGCCGTGATGCGCGCGTTGCCATAAATCATGAATGCCCATTCGGCGCTGGTGTGCCAATGCAGCTCACGCACTCCACCGGAAACCAGCCGCATCTCCACCCCGGCCATGGTCTTCGATATGGGCAGCTCCCGCTCCGTAACCTGCCGCGTCCAGCCGCCGTCCTCAATGCGTTTGTGCGCCAGCGCAAAGGAATACTTGAAGGGCTCGACCGTCCCGTTATCCGTCTCCGGCGACCAGACGGAGCTTGGATTCTCTTGATCGAGCGGGGTATTGTTCTCTCCCGGCTGCTTCTCGTTTGGTTGCGAGTGATCGTCCGACCGCACCTGCTGCGCATTCGCCAGTGGCGCCATCGCCGCCGTAGCCAGTGCGGCCCCCAGAAACTTGCGCCTCGAAACATCATCAGACATAGCAGGATCCCCTCATTTCCTCATTTCAAGTTTAGCGGACCACCTGTTTACCAATGAAAGAGCGTTCCATCTTCCTTACGGTTGACCGGCAAATACGCCCGTTCGTACGGAAAACCTGCAGCCACATCTTCCCTGATGTCGACGCCGAGACCAGGCCCGTCCCCGGGATACATCGAGCCTTCGCGAAAGGTATACGCATGAGGAAACGTCTCCTCCGTCTGGGCGTTATGCAGCATGTGTTCCTGAATGCCGAAATTATTGATCGCGATATCGAGGTGCAGCGCCGCGGCCATGCACACTGGGGACATGTCACTCGCTCCATGGCAACCGGTACGCACGTGGTAGATCGCGGCGAAGTCGGCCACCTTCTTCATCGCGGTCAGGCCGCCGCCGTGCACCACGCTCATGCGCAAATAGTCGATCAACTGCTCGCGGATCAGTTGTTCCGCGTCCCAAATGGTGTTGAAGACCTCGCCGACGGCCAGCGGTGTGGTCGTGTGGCGGCGGACGAGCCTGAAGCCATCCTGCAGCTCGGCCGCAACTGGATCCTCCAGCCAGAAAAGATGATAGGGCTCCAGTTCCTTGCCCAGGCGGGCTGCCTCTATGGGAGTGAGCCGGTGGTGAACATCGTGCAGCAGATCCAGATCGTCGCCAAGCGTTTTGCGCAACGCCTCAAAGAGCTTGGGAACATGGCGCAGATATTTTTCCGTGGACCATAAGCTCTCGGAAGGCAAGCCGCGCTCGGCCGGCTCATAGTACTTGTCATCTTTCGACACGCCATAGGTCGACTTGAGCCCAGGTACTCCACTCTGGGCGCGAATGGCGGTGTAGCCCATCTGCCGGTAGCGCTCGACTTCATCAATCGTTTCCGGAATATCGCGTCCGGTGGCGTGAGCATAGACCAGAACCTGGTTGCGGCTCTTGCCGCCGAGCAGGTTGTAGACCGGGACGCCGAGCGCTTTGCCCTTGATGTCCCATAGCGCCATGTCGATGGCGGCGATGGCGGTCATCGTCACCGGCCCTCGCCGCCAGTAGGCGCCACGGTAGAAATAATGCCAGATGTCTTCGGTCTGAAAAGGATCGCGCCCGATCAGGCACGGAATGAGGTGATCTTGTAAATAGCTGGCGACCGCCAACTCGCGTCCATTCAGAGTTGCGTCGCCCAGGCCGTAGATGCCCTGGTCGGTCTCGATCTTCAAGGTCACAAAATTGCGGCCAGGACTGCAGACAATCACCTTCGCGCTGTGAATTTTCATCTATTGGTTCACTCCGCTGGCCAGAAATCCGCCATCGATGACCAGGATCTCTCCGGTCACAAATGAGGCTGCGTCGGAGACCAGGTAGATGGCGCCTCCGACAAGCTCATCCGCCTCTCCAAAGCGCTTCATGGGGGTGCGCATCTTCAATTCGCGCCCGCGGGCCGTATGCTGAATCAGCTCGCGGTTCAAGGCAGTCGGAAAGACTCCGGGAGCAATTGCATTTACGCAGATGTTGTGGGGAGCGAGTTCGATGGCCAGCGACTTTGTCAGGGCGCCTACTCCCGCTTTGCTCACCCCGTAAGCGGCCACCTGGTTAAAGGCAACGAAGCTGGTCAGCGACGCGATGTTCAGGATTTTGCCGAAGCCCTGGGTGACCATCGTCTTGCCGAAGATCTGGCAGGCCCTCCAGGTGCCGTTCAGGTTTATGTCGATGACGCTATTCCAGCCTTCTTCAGAACATTCGAGGGTGGGCGTCTTGAGGGTGATTCCGGCGGCATTGACCAGGATGTCGACCTTCCTGAAACTCTCGACCACCTTCTGCTGCAGCGATTCGATGGAAGAGCGGTCGCGAATATCGACCGTCGCGCGCATCGAGCGTCGCCCTAGAGCCTCAATCTCGCCCGCAACCTGTTCCGTCTCTTCCTGGCGGCGGGAGGTAGCCACCACATCTGCTCCAGCCTCTGCAATTCCCAGGGCGATCGCCTTTCCCAAACCCGACGTACCGCCAATCACCACCGCGCATTTACCGCTTAGATCAAACCGGCCAGGACCCAATGTTTACTCCAGGATGCGAACAAAGTAGGATGATCCCGCAGCTTATCATGAGGAGCCGTACCGAGGAGCGGGACAAGTGCAGGATGAGCATGTGGATCGGCGTTCTTTTCTAAAGGTTATGGGTGCCGTCGGCATGTCATCCAGTCTGCTACCGGAGGCGGCGTTCGGCTTGCATCCCGCCAGCGCGCCTATAGTCGAGCAGGCTGCCGGAGCGGGCCCAGACGCGGCCACAAAACCAAAGTACTCAATCAAGTTTGGGGTGATCGGCCTCGATCACTACCACATCATGGGGATGACCGCGGCGGTCATCCGCGGAGGCGGCGAGCTGGTCTCTTTTTACTCCAACCTGCCCAAGGCCGTCGCCGATTTCCAGAAGATGTATCCCAATGCCAAGCCGGCAAAGAGCGAAGACGAGATCCCGAATGACCCCTCGCTCAAGCTGATCGCCGGCGCGCCGATTCCCCGGCTGCGTGCTCCGTTGGGCATCCGTGCGATGAAGCAAGGCAAGGATTTTCTCAGCGACAAGCCGGCAGTAACAACATTAGATCAACTGGAGGAGGTACGCAAAGTATCAGCGGAGACGGGCAAGATGTTTGCCATCATGTACTCCGAGCGGCTGGAAGTGCGGGCGGCCGTGCAAGCCGGTTACCTGATCAAGGCCGGCGCCATTGGCAAGGTGGTGCAGACGGTCAATATCGCTCCCCATAAGGTGAATGACATTACTCGCCCCGATTGGTTTTGGGATCCGGCCGAGTACGGTGGCATCCTTTGCGATATCGGTTCCCACCAGGCGGACCAGTTTGTCTACTACACCGGCTCGACTACGGCCGAGGTGACAGCGTCACAGATCGCAAATGTGAATCATCCCACGCACCCGAAGTTTCAGGATTTTGGCGACATGATGATGCACGGCAACGGCGGAGCGGGCTATGTTCGCGTGGATTGGTTCACGCCCAATGGCCTCAGCGTTTGGGGCGATGGGCGTCTCTTCATTCTGGGCACCGATGGCTACATTGAGCTGCGCAAATACATCGACATTTCCGGTAAGCCCGGCGGCAATCATCTGTACATGGTGGACCAGAAACAGGTGACCTATATGGACTGCAGCAAGGTGGAGCTGCCGTTTGGTCCCCAGTTTGTCTCCGACATCGTCAATCGGACGCATACCGGGCAGGACCAGGAACAGGCTCTGCTGGCTGCGGAGCTTGTGTTGAAGGCGCAAAAGAATGCCAGGGTTTTGACCTTCACCAACAGCATCACTTCTTACGGCAGCGTGTAAAAACCCTGGCATGAGTTCACCTGCGAACAAATCGAATCTGCGCTGGGTGGTTTGCGGCTTGTTATTTCTGGCCACCACCATCAACTACATGGATCGCACTGCCCTGGGTCTGGTTGAGCCCATGCTGAAACACATCCTCGGAGGCGATCAGAATATAGCGCTCTACAACCGGCGCTACAGCGACATCGTTAACTGTTTCATCTTTGCCTACGGTCTCGGGTTTCTGGTTGCAGGGCGAGTGGTCGATCGCATCGGCGTGAAGAAGGGCTATGCCTTGTCGATCGGTGTGTGGGCTCTCGCTTCGCTAAGCCACGTCTTTGCCCGAACTCCAGTTGGCTTCGGACTGGCTCGTTTTGCGCTGGGGATCGGAGAGTCCGGCAACTTCCCTTCGGCACTCAAGGCGACGGCCGATTGGTTTCCTGCCGAGGAGCGAGCGCTGGCCACTGGCATCTTCAATTCAGGAACCAGCGCCGGGGCGCTGATCGCTCCCATGATGATTCCCTGGGTCGCTGTGCGCTATGGCTGGCAGGCCGCCTTCTACACCACAAGTAGCCTGGGACTGCTCTGGTTCATCGGCTGGCTGTTGTTTCCCTACAACCGGCTACAACCCAAGTACGGCAGCACAACGAAGGCTGTGGCCGTCGCGCCACCAGCGGCATACAAAACACTTCTGGTTAGCCCGAATACCTGGAGGTTCGCGCTATCCAAGGGAACGACGGACGCGATCTGGTGGTTCTATCTCTTCTGGCTGCCCAAATACTTCAACGAGCGCTTCCATGTGGATATGCAGCACCTGGGGCTGCCGCTCATCATTGTGTACATCGGCGCCACGTTCGGCAGCATCTTCGGGGGTTGGCTGGCGGGCTTTTACATACGCCGCGGGCACTCGGTCCGGATGGGCAGAAGATTCGCCATGTTGGTGTGCGCGCTTTGCGTCATGCCGGTGGCACTGGTTCCCTTTGTTCATCCACTCTGGCAGGCGATCGCGCTGCTCTGCCTGGCGACAGCGGCGCACCAGGGATGGTCTTCCAATCTGCTTTCCACGCCGTCGGATATGTTTCCTTCGAGCTCCGTGGGCACAGTAGTGGGAATCGGAGGAGCCGTGGGCGCCGCGGGCAGCGTCTTGTTCACATTCCTGGTGGGGCTGTTGTGGACGAACTATGCGCTGCTGATTTTCTTTGCGGCGGGGTCTATTTACGTGCTCACGCTGTTCGCGTTTCAATGGCGGGCTCCGGCGCCGCTCGCCGCGGAACAGGTTTCTGCGGATTAACGCTTCGTTCCCTAACCGATGACGGTTGTCGGGGAAGGGTCAGGAGGGCGGTGATAGCTGCTCTTCGACCAGCTCGCAGATGGTGTGCAACAAGAACTTATGGCCTTCCTGGATGCGCGCGGTCACTTTGCCCCTGACTAACAACTCCACGTCGGCGAGGCCGGCACATTTGCCGCCATCGCGGCCCAGGAATGCGATCGTCTTTACGCTCAAATCTCTTGCTGCGACCAGGGCGCGAACAACATTCTCACTCTTGCCGGTGGTGGTAAACACCGCCAGCACGTCGCCTGGCGTTCCGTACGCTTGTACCTGGCGGGCAAAGAGATCGGCGAAGGAGTAGTCGTTGCCGATCGCTGTCAAATCGCCGCCGTGGGCCGCTAAGGAGATCGCCGGGTAAGCACGGCGTTCGCGATCGAAGCGGGCCACGAACTCTGTGGTTAGATGCGAGGCATCCGCAGCGCTGCCACCGTTGCCGCATGCCAGCAGCTTATGACCCGAAAGCAAAGCAGCCGCGATCATCTCCGCGGCTGCTTCTATTCTTGACTCCAGGTCCGCCAGCTGCTCCAGCACTGCCTTAGCATCAGCAATGTTCGTGCTTACTACCTGGCGGGCGCGACCCTTCACGCTAGACCCCGATCACGGCGCACAGCTCTTTCACCGCGTCGGCGCTCTTCTTGAGCGCTGCGGCCTCTTCCTTGGTGAGCTTGATCTCGATGATCTGTTCCAGCCCGCGCTCGCCCAGCTTGCAGGGTACACCCACATAGAGTCCATGAATGCCGTACTCGCCCTCAAGATAAGCGGCGCAGGGCACAATCTTCTTCTTGTCTTTGAGGATGGCCTCGACCATCTCCACCGCGGCCGCGGAAGGAGCATAGTAGGCGCTCCCGGTCTTTAAATGCTTGACGATCTCAGCTCCGCCGTCGCGCGTCCTCTGCACCAGGCGCTCGACTGTGGCCGCGTCCATCAGCTCGGTGATCGGGATACCAGCCACCGTGGAATAGCGGGGCAGCGGCACCATCGTATCTCCGTGGCCGCCGAGCACAAATGCAGTTACATTCTCCACCGAGACCTTCAGTTCTTCGGCAATGAAAGTGCGGAAGCGGGCGGAATCGAGGATCCCGGCCATGCCGATCACCCGCTCGCGGTTGAACTTCGAGAGCTTAAAGGCCGCCTGGGCCATGGCATCGAGGGGATTGGAGACGATGATCAGGATGGCGTTCGGTGACGCAGCCACTACCTTGCCGACCACCTCCGACATGATCTTGTAATTGGTGTGCAGCAGGTCATCCCGGCTCATCCCGGGCTTGCGGGGAATGCCGGCGGTAATGACCACGATGTCGGAATTTACCGTGTCCGCATAGTCATTGGTCCCGATCACGTGCACGTCGCGCTTCTCGATGGGCAGCGCTTCCAGCAGGTCGAGGCCCTTGCCCTGTGGCACGCCCTCTACTACGTCGACCAAGACGATATCAGCCAATTCCTTGGCTGCAATCCAGTGGGCCGAAGTCGCACCCACGTTCCCTGCTCCCACGATGGTTACTTTCTTTCGCATATCTCTCCCTAATGCGTTTAACGGTTACTCAGATCTGGTGAGAGTGGTATGTGCAGGCGTTTTTGATGGAAAGTCTGCGTAAAGGGCATCTTCCTGGTCTGCACCAACCGTGAAAACGCTAACCCATGTTCTCGATCATTCGTGTGGCAAATTCGCTGGTCTTCGCCTTGGTGGCTCCAGGCATCTGACGCTCAAAATCGTAGGTGACATACTTCTGCAGGATGGTCTTCTCCAGAGCATTCTCGATCAGCTTGGCCGCCTCCTTCCAGCCCAGGAATTCGAACAGCATCACGCCCGAGAGCATCACCGACCCGGGATTGATAACGTCCTTGTCCGCATACTTGGGCGCCGTGCCATGGGTAGCTTCGAAGACCGCGAAGCCATCGCCGATATTAGCCCCTGGCGCAATACCCAGGCCGCCCACCTGCGCCGCGCAAGCGTCAGAGATGTAGTCGCCATTCAGATTGGGGCACGCCAGTACGCTGTACTCCTCCGGCCGGATGATCACCTGCTGAAAGATGGAGTCCGCGATTCGATCGTTGATCAGCAGCTTCTTCTTCCATTGCCCATTGCCATGCGTTTTGCCGATGGAATCGATCACGTCTTTCACGCTCTTGTACAGGCCGGCGCGGAAGTCATCGGATCCGAAGGCTATGCCTGGTTCGATCAGCGCGGCATTCTCTTCGACAGTCAGCTTTGGATTAGCTTCGAGGTTGCCCAGGATCCAGCTCTCCGTCTCGGTCACGGTCTGTTGGCGAAACTCCTGGGTTGCCACCTCGTATCCCCACTCCCGGAAGGCTCCTTCGGTGAATTTCTGGATGTTGCCTTTGTGCACCAGGGTTACGGATTTGCGTCCATTTTCGAGCGCGTACTTGATCGCGTAGCGCACCAGCCGCTTGGTGCCAAAGATGGAGATCGGCTTGATGCCAACGCCCGAGTCCTCGCGCACCTTCTTCTTGCCGCCCTTGAGCATGTCGTTGTTGAGGAAGTCGATCAGCCGCTTGGCATCCGGCGTCCCTTCCTTGAACTCGATGCCCGCGTAGACGTCTTCCGTATTCTCACGGAAGATCACGACGTCGAGCTTCTCAGGGTGCTTTACCGGGCTAGGGACGCCCTGGTAGTACTTCACCGGTCGTACGCAGGAATACAGATCGAGGATTTGCCGCAAGGCAACGTTCAGCGAACGGATGCCGCCGCCTACGGGAGTGGTCAGAGGTCCCTTGATGGAGATGCGCAGATCGCGCGCCGCGTTCACAGAATCGTCCGGCAGCCAGGTGGAAAACTGCGAATATGCCTTCTCGCCGGCGAAGATCTCAAACCACTTCACCGACCGCTGGCCGCCATAGGCCTTTTGCACCGCGGCATCGAAAACCCGTTGGGATGCACGCCAGATATCCCGCCCGGTACCATCGCCTTCAATGAACGGAATGATGGGATGGTCAGGAATCGTGTACTTGCCATCGGCATATTGAATCACCTCGCCCCCGTTGGGCAAGGAAAGACCGTTATAGCTTTTTTGCATGGATGCGTTTCTCTCCGCAGAGGGATAAGTGGAAGCCAGGACGAATAGTCAGGCTAACACCATGCGAATTGCAGTGGCAATCGGCGGCCGCCGGCGGAGCCATTTTCCGCGCCCGAGGAGTAATCTATGTATATGCGTCGTTGGACCTTGCCCGGTGTTGCGTTAGCTCTTACTTTTCTGGCGCCCGCCTGGGCGCAGCAGTATTCAGCGGACAAACCCGTGGGCGCCATGGCGCAATCCACCCCCGCCTTCCTCAAAAAAGCCAACATCAATCAGAACCTTAGCCAGCAGCTCCCGCTGAACGATCGTTTTGTCGACTCCAGCGGTACTGAAGTACCGCTGGCCACCTTCTATCAGCAACGGCCTGTCGTGATGGCGCTGGTTTATTACAAATGCCGCATGCTTTGCCCGCAGGTTCTCAGTGGCATGGCCAAGACTCTGCGCCAGGTGGCTTTCACGCCGGGCAAGGATTACGACGTTGTCGTGGCCAGCATCGATCCTGCCGATACACCGGCCGACGCGGCAGCCGAGAAGGCACGCTTTCTGGAGTCGCTGGGAAGGCCTGACGCAGGATCGAGTGTCCATTTCCTGACCGGACCGGAGGCTTCGATTGCCGATCTCTCCCACGCCACTGGGTTCAACTACGTGCGGATACCCGGGCCGGATGGGAAGATGGATCAGTTTGCCCACTCCAGTGTCATCATGATCGCCACACCGGACGGCCGCATGTCGAAGTATCTCTTCGGTATTGACTACCAGCCGCGCGATGTACGGTTGGCGGTGATTGAGGCCGGCAATCACCACATCGGGTCGCTTAGCGACCTGATCCTGCTTTATTGCTGCAATTACAGTCCCAGCGCCGGCAAATACACGGTGTCGATCCTGCGGGTGATGGGGTTGGCCGCCATGGGCTCGCTTTTTATGCTGGTGGCGCTGCTCTACGCGCTTTCCCGCAAGCCCAAAACCACCGCCAGCCACGCGTAAACCATGTTCGCCGGTCAGATCGGGTTTTCCGATCGTCACCTCTCCGATGTTTTGTAGGGCACGACTTTAAGTCGGGCCGTAAACGATTGAGAATATGACGGGCTGCCCTCAATTTCCTGTATAGGCCTAACGAGCCATGGCACTTCATGCGGTTTTCCTTGAGAGAAAACCGCACACGCGGATCTATCCAGCACCCACGTACAGGAAATTGAGGTTTAGCCCCTGCTCACGGCATATCCCGCAGAAAATGCTTGTCGACGAGATTATTCTGGAGCAGTCCACGGTGTTTTGCCACGGGACGCAAAGAGAAAGCCCAGGGGCTAAAGCCCTCATCCGGCGCGGCTGTACGGCCCGGCTAAAGCCGTGCCCTGATACAAAACATGACTTTTTCCGCAACTTGTAAGTTCGTGCCCTGATACAAAGCTAATTTGGTTTCAGCCGGACCAACTAGTCGGCGACCATCAGTTGGCCGGGAACGATGGGCCGGGTGCGGGGCAGCATCCCCAGAGCCGCTGCCGCGCCCACCACGCACAAGCTCAGCACAAAGACCGCCAGTTTGATCTGGTTCGTGGCCGGTGATCTGGGCAACGTCTTCCACAGCAGCAGCAGAATGGTCTGCGAAATCGCCACGGCCCAAACCGCTCCGTAGAAATACCGCCGCTCGATGCCCTCACCCTTGGTCGAACGCCCCACCCTGGGTAGCAGCCCGAATAAACCTAGCAGCAGCACGATTGCGCAGAGCGGGAAATATGCCTCCAGGTAGAGCTGCTTCATCACCCACTTCCCCGTCGCGGCGGCGATCACCAGCCCCGCCAGGTTCAACAGGGCAAAGGTGATGACCGCGTTCCACGCGAAGGTGTAGCAGACTTTGCGGTAGAGCGGATTTGGCTTGTCTTCGGTAAAGCGAAGAATGTATGGCCGCGGCTCCACGCCTGGAAGTTGGCCGAAGTAGCCCGCAACCGCGGTTCCCAGGATTACCAACAACAGCCACGCCAGGTTGCTTCGGCTTCCGCCGTGGGCAAAGAGGTCGAAGGTGAGCGGTCCGGGCGCGAGGAAAAAGACCCAGATCCAGATTGGCAAGTGGGCAATGCGATAGCGCGTGGTGTTGCGCTGGCGCATATTGCGGTTTTCCGCGTATTCCACCTTGATTGAGTAAGCCATCTCTCTGCTATTGTGCCTCAACGCGCATCTTTTTCAATCAATGGCAGGCCCAGCCGCATCCATTCATAGGTTTGTGTTAGGTTCGTTTTGGAGGATTCAAGCATTGGGTAAAAGCATGGTCCCGAAGCGTCTGTTTTTGACCAAGGGCGTCGGGAAGCATAAAGAACGGTTAACCTCTTTTGAATTGGCTCTGCGCGACGCCGGCATCGCGGCGCAGAACCTGGTTCGGGTCTCTTCGATCTTTCCGCCGCAGTGCAAGCTCATTACCCGCAAGGAAGGGCTGAAATATCTCTCGCCCGGCGAGGTCGTCTTTGCCGTGGTGGCGGAGAATTCTACGCGCGAGCCGCATCGCCTGGTTGTTTCCACCATCGGTGTTGCGATTCCGACAGATCGCAACACCTACGGTTACCTGAGCGAGCACCACAGCTTCGGCGAAGCGGAAGAACAGGCCGGCGAGTATGCCGAAGAGCTGGCGGCGGAGATGCTCGCCACCACGCTCGACGTGGACTTCGATCCCGACAAAAGCTGGGACGAGAAAAAGGAGATGTATCGCATCTCCAATAAGATCGTGCGCACGGCAAATATCACTCAGTCGGCCGTCGGCGATAAGCGTGGCCTGTGGACGACGGTCATTGCCGCGGCAATCCTGATCTTCGAGTAGTCCCCTGGAGAAGTGAATATGGCAAGCAAAACAAAATACCGCGTGGGTGCGGTGCAGATGTCCTGCTCGCCCGACCCCGACGCCAATCTCGACAAAGCCGCTGACCGGGTGCGTGACGCTGCGCGCGGCGGCGCAAATATCGTCTGCCTCCCGGAGCTCTTCCGCGCTCAGTATTTCTGCCAGCGCGAAGATGCGGAGCTCTTCGATCTGGCGGAGCCCATTCCCGGCCCTTCCACAGAGCGGCTCTCGGCCGTCGCACGGGAAGAAAAGGTAGTGGTGGTCGCTTCCCTCTTCGAGCGCCGGGCGGCCGGGCTGTATCACAATACGGTGGCGATGCTGGAGAGTGATGGCTCGCTGGGCGGGATCTATCGCAAGATGCACATCCCCGACGACCCCCTGTACTACGAGAAGTTTTATTTCACACCCGGCGACCTGGGTTTCAAGTCCTTCGATACCTCGGTCGGCCAGGTGGGCGCGCTCATCTGTTGGGACCAGTGGTACCCGGAAGCGGCACGCATCACCGCACTTCGCGGGGCCAACCTGCTGTTTTATCCCACGGCCATCGGCTGGCATCCGGCGGAAAAGGAAGCCTTCGGCGTGGCGCAGTATGAGGCGTGGCAGACCATCCAGCGCGCCCATGCCATCGCTAACGGTGTTTACGTCGCTGCCGTCAACCGCGTCGGGCATGAACAGGGAGACGTCCGCGGCAACCGCGCTCCCGGCGTCGGGCTCGAATTCTGGGGTGGATCCTTTATTGCCGATCCCTTTGGTCGCGTGCTGGCCCAGGCGCCGCATGACAGCGAAGCGATCCTGATTGAGGAAGTCGACCTCAAGCACCTCGAGGATACGCGGCGCAATTGGCCCTTCCTGCGTGACCGCCGGATCGACTTCTATCCACCAATTACGGCTCGTTTTCTCGACGAGCCGGCCAAGACCGGCGATGGCCGCTGAATCGGCAACTCCGCGCAGCCAGGGCTATCGCATGCCGGCGGAGTGGGAGACCCATGCCGCAACCTGGCTGGCGTGGCCTCACAATGCGAATGACTGGCCCGGTAGGTTTCACCCGATTCCCTGGGTGTACTGCGACATAATCCGCCATCTCTCCCGGGTGGAGGACGTGCACCTCCTGGTGGAGGATGCTGCTGCCGAGCAGCGCGCGCGCGGGATGCTCGCCCGGGTGGGCGCACACCTCGATCGCGTGCACTTTCACCAGTGGCCTACCAACCGCGTGTGGATGCGCGACTCCGGCCCGATTTTTGTGACCAAAGCTGGGGCGCCGGTCGGTATCACCAACTGGCACTTCAATGCCTGGGCGAAGTACCCGACTGGCAGTTGGACGACCAGCTTCCTTTGAAAGCTGCCGAACTGCTCCGCCTGCCCAGCTGGACTCCGGTGTTCCCGCCTGACCACCGCGTGGTTCTGGAAGGTGGAAGCATTGACGTAAACGGGCGCGGCACCCTGATCACCACCGAGGAGTGCCTGCTGAGCCCAGTGCAGCAGCGCAATCCTGGCCTTACCCGCGAGGATCTGGAGCGCGTCTTCCACGACTATCTCGGCATTGACCAGGTGCTGTGGATGGATCGCGGCATCGCCGGGGATGATACGCATGGCCACGTGGACGACATCACTCGTTTCGTTAGTCCCGTTACCATCGTCACCGTCACGGAGCCAAATCCCGCCGACGAGAATCACCTGCCGTTAGCCGAGAACCTGGAGCGGCTGCGCGCGGCTCGCGACCCGGAGGGCCGGCCATTCACCATCGTTGAGTTGCCCATGCCCTCGCCGGTCGTCTTTCAAGGCCAGCGGCTGCCCGCAAGCTATGCCAATTTCTATATAGCGAACGGGCTGGTGCTGGTGCCTACATTCAACGACGCCAACGACCGCAAGGCGCTCAATCTGCTGGCTGACCTCTTTCCCGGCCGCCAGGTGGTGGGGATTCACTGCGGCGATCTGGTTTGGGGTCTGGGGACGCTGCACTGCATGACTCAGCAGCAGCCAGCCGGGTAATGACAGACGCGGAAGCACTCACGCTGGCCCTGGACGAAGCGCGTGCCGCGGGCGCGGCCGGCGAAGTGCCAGTGGGCGCGGTTGTGGTCGAAAACGGCGTTGTGGTCGGGCGGGGACAAAATCGGGTTCTGCGCGATGTGGATCCGACCGCGCATGCAGAGATCGTCGCCCTGCGTGAAGCGGCACGCGCCGTGGGCAACTATCGCCTGGGGAATTGCGAGCTTTTTGTCACGCTCGAACCCTGCGCCATGTGCGCCGGAGCGATGATCCACGCCAGGCTCAGCCGGCTCATCTATGCCGCGGCCGATCCTAAGGCAGGCGCGGCCGGTTCGGTGCTCGAGGTCCTGAATCACCCCAAGCTGAACCATCAAATGCTGGTAACGAGTGGCGAACTGGCGGAAGAAAGCGGAGAACTGCTGCGCGAATTCTTCCGCCAACGCCGGATGTAACGTTACTGAAGTGAACGTTCCGTCCAAGGTATGATTAAGGGATGCATGTGTTGGTTTATTCCGCGACATGGTGCCGCGATTGCCGCGAGGCCAAACGATTTCTCGACAAACACCAGATCTCCTATAGCGAGATCGATATCGAGTCCACCCCCGGGGCCGCAGAAGAGGTTATCCAACACGTCGGCAAGCGAGCCATCCCGCAATTCGTAATCGATGGCAAATGGGTTCAGCCCTACCGTCCCGGCCAAGGTTTCCTGCACCAGGAGATGAGTGAGCTATTCGGAGTGGGGGGCGCGCCCCACAGACTTCGCTGCACCCCCGCTAGCTTCCTCTTACGAGACCGATGTAACCTCGCCGTCCGGCGGTCCGGGATCATTCAGGATGCTGCGCGCATCCTCTTCGTCCTCAGGGCTCACCTGTAGTTGCAGCCCCCCTAGCCCGGTTCCGTAAAGCATGGCAGCGTTCTCCCCAACCAGAAAACTGGTAATTCCGGCAGAATCCAGGCGAGTCTTGGCCATGTCGGCCTCCAAGGCATCGCGATAGCTTTCAATTGTGATCAGTTCTGGTTCTTCTTCCATAAATCGTGTTCTCCCTACTGGTGAGATGCAGCAACGATAGAATAGTACGTTGCGAGAGCATTTCCACTTCTACGCTGCGCAGGCGAGCTCAGCGAAGTGCGGCTTTTCTTGGGGAAAACCCGCGCCGGGAGCGGTTGCTCGGTAAACACCAGAAGTGGAAATGCTAGTGGAGGCTTTGGTTGATCAGTCGTTACACCCGCCCGGCCATGGGCCGGATCTGGAGTGAGGAAAACAAATACCGCATGTGGCTCGAAGTCGAAGCCACCGCCTCTGAGACCCTGGCCGAGGCCGGCATCGTGCCCCACTCCGCCGCCCGCGCCATCCGCGCCTACGGAGATGTCGACGTCGAACGCATTCAGGAGATCGAGGCCGAGGTGAAGCACGACGTCATCGCCTTCACCACCGCCATGGCGGAAAAGATCGGTCCGGAATCCCGTTGGCTGCACTACGGGCTCACTTCGAACGACGTGGTCGACACGGCCCAGGCACTGCAGATCAAAGCCGCTTCAGGGCTCATTCGCCAGGACATACTGGCCCTCGCCGCCGTGCTCCGGCTGCGCGCCCTGGAGTTCAAGCACACACCCACCATCGGGCGCACCCACGGCATCCATGCCGAGCCTACGACCTTCGGCCTCAAGCTGCTCAACTGGTATGCCGAGGTCATGCGCGACCTGGTCCGCTTCGACGCGAGCGCCGAGGACATGCGGGTAGGCAAGCTTTCCGGCGCCGTCGGCACCTTCGGGCATCTCAAGCCAGAGCACGAAGAGAGCATCTGCGCCAAGCTCGGGCTGCGCGCTGCACCGGTGGCTACTCAGGTGATCCAGCGCGACCGCCACGCCGCCTATATCGCCACGCTGGCGGTGCTGGCTTCCACCCTGGATAAGATTGCGGTCGAGATTCGCCACCTGCAACGCACCGAAGTCCGCGAAGCGGAAGAGTTCTTCTCTGAGAAGCAAAAGGGCTCGTCCGCCATGCCGCACAAGCGGAACCCCATCACCTCAGAGCAGATCAGCGGGCTGGCGCGCGTGATGCGCTCCAATGCCCAGGCAGCTCTGGAAAATGTGGCGTTATGGCATGAGCGGGACATCTCCCATTCATCCGTCGAGCGCATCATCTTTCCCGACTCAACCATCCTGGCCGACTACCTGTTGGCCAAGACAACTACTCTGATCGAGAAGCTTCAGGTCTATCCCAAGCGCATGCTCAAGAACCTGGAGAGCACGGGCGGACTCATCTTCTCCGGCCAGCTTCTGCTCGATCTGACCGAGGCCGGTATGTCCAGGGAAGAGGCGTACCGCCTGGTGCAAAAGCACGCCATGCATGCCTGGAGAAACGACCTGGTCTTCCGCGAGCTGGTGGCGGCGCGATCCCGCAATCAGCAGCAGGCTTCCTCACCTGGAGAAGACCTTTGATCTCCAGCGCCAGCTATCCAATGTGGATGCGATCTTCGATCGGGTTCTGGTGTGAAGAACCTTACCGTCGCCCTCACCGGAGCCAGCGGATCGATTTTTGGTCAGTATCTGCTGCGTGCGTTGGAGCGCGACGAGCGTATCGCCCACATCAACTTCATTGCATCGGAGAATTCGCTGCGGGTGATGGCCGAGGAGCTGCAACTCAGCGGCCGCAGTGACCTGGTGGCGAAACTGCTGGGTAAGCCTTCCGGGAAAGTGCAGCAACTGGCGGAGAACGACATTGGCGCCGGGCCGGCCAGCGGCAGTTATCCTTCGGATGGCATGATCATCCTGCCTTGCAGCATGGGGACCCTGGCGGGAATTGCGAATGGACTAGCCTCGAACCTGATCGAGCGCGCCGCCGACGTAAGCCTGAAGGAGCGCCGCCCGCTCATTCTCTGCATCCGCGAGACGCCGTTCAACAAGATCCACCTGCGCAACATGAACCTGGCAGCGGACGCCGGCGCGGTGATCTTTCCCGTCATCCCCGCTTTTTACAACCGGCCCATGGACTCAACCGAGATGGCAGAGCAATTCGTCTGCCGGGTGCTGGCGCACATTGGATTGCCACAACCAGATGCCTATATCTGGAAAGGCGATCACTGACCGGGAAATACGCTGTCGTTGGTGGCGGTACCCGGGATGTGCCGAACCATTGCCATTCGCGCCGGCTGGGCATTCAGAAAATCCACCACACTCGGCGCTACCTGGCCGACACACTGCCCGGGCGCCAGATGCCCGCAGTTGGCATAAACATCCAGCTCGGACTGGAGTATCTCGGCGTGCAGTCGATAACCGACTGAGAGCGGGATCAACCGGTCTTCCTCTCCCCAGCCAATCAGCACCGGCATGGTCAAAGCCCCTAGTTTTCCATCCACCAGGTCCTCTCCGGTCATCATGGATTGCACGCTGCGCCGGACCACCCACCCGATGTCATCGCCCCGGCGCAACATCGCCATGGCCAGGAAACCAGGCAGCGGCCGCGGATGCGGCACCAGTAACTCTTCCAGCGCCGCTAAATCCGTCGGCGATTCCGGCTGAAACAGAGCGGGATCAAAACCCAGCTTGAAAGCGCAGGCCTGCGCTATCCAGCAGCACCAACCGGCGGATGCGCTCGGGATGCTGCAGCGCGACCCTCATCGCGATCCATCCACCCATGGACCAACCCGCCATATCCACCTGCTGCAGGTGCTGGCTATCGAGAAACCCCTCGACCATGAGTGCCTGGTCCGAGATCGAGTAGCTCGCATCCTTGGGCTGCGCCGAGCGTCCATATCCCAGCAAATCCACGGCATATACGCGGTGGCCACCCTGGATGAGCCGCGGAATCAGGTTAGCCCAGTCCAGGCCCCGGCTACCCAGCCCGTGCACCAGCACCAGGGGCCGGCCCGTCCCACCCACGAGGTAATGCATTTTGTAACCATTGACGGTCACAAACTCGCTATGCACGCCCTGCAACCGCAACCTCGCGTCGACCTGTCTGTCCACCAGCCACAGCGGATTTCTCCAAGCCAGGATGCCAAAACCTAACGTCAGCAGAAGCAGAACAAACACAAGCCGCGCCAACCCGATTGCCGTGCGGACTCGCTTCGTAGAATAGCTCATTCTCGCATCAACAGCTCATGCTTCATTTTCCTTATCATCGGATCGATCGCTCGCCAGGCCCAGCCTGAAAGCCTTCTCAATGACCTGCACGGTCAACGGCGCCAGCCGATAACCACCCTGTTCCTGCAATTCCTCTTGCCCCACCCAGCGCGCCTCTTCCGCATCGCTGCCGCCGCGCAGCGTACCGCTCGCAACGTGGCATAGAAAGTCGACCAGCACGTAGTGATAACGAATCCGCCCCGAGAGGTCGTCTTGCGTAATCCGGTCGAGGACTTCGACAATCCCGTCCGGCACTACGGTCAGGCCGGTCTCCTCGAGCACCTCTCGAACCACGCCCTGCTGCAATGTCTCCCCCAACTCCAGGGCGCCCCCGGGGAGTGACCATTCCCCCTTGAGCGGCTCCTGGCCGCGACGCACCAGCAGAACCTTCCCACCGTCGATCACCACGGCGCCCACACCTATGATCGGCGCCTCTGGGTACTCTCGACGCAAGGAACTGCTCCTGCAAACGGCGTTTGCCGTGGAAAACCCGTCCTTATTTACCGGGGAGAAGAGGTTTGTTACAGCCAGATTAATTCTACTCTGAAAACTCTGATGGGTTTACCGTACTCTTCGGCAAAAACGGTGCGCGCCATATTGAAGCGTTCGCCGTAAAACTTGTCTGGTCCCTTCAAGTGCCCGATGCCGAGCAGCGCTACCACGGAGTAGCTGAGGGGAAGCTTGAGAACCTCATGCACCTTGTCTTCCTCAAACCCCTCCATGGGCGCCGTGTCGTAGCCCAGCACCTCCGCCATCAGCAACATGTGGGTAAAGGCCAGCATCACCTGGCGATTCAGCCACAAGGGCATATTGGGGTGGTTGGAGAGGTAGTTGGGAATGGTGACCTTGGCCTGCTCAGCGTAGTTTTCCGGCATGCCGTGCAGGCGGCCCAGGCGCAGCATTTCGTCCAAATCTCCACTGCGCCAACCGTCGGCATCGCCGCAAGCCACAATCATGACCGAGGCCTCCTCCACCTTGGCCTGGTTGTAGCAGGCCGCGCGCAGCTTCTTCTTCTGGTCCGGACTGCGCACCACGATGAAGCGCCATGGTTGCAGGTTGTACCCGCTGGGCGCCTGCAATCCGGCCTGCAGAATCCCCCTCAGGTCCGAATCCGGGATCGGGCTCCCATCAAAACTGGGCGATGCCCTTCTCTCGGCAATCGCCCGTCGACAACGTCTTTTCTCTCTCGTATTCCATACAGCAACGTATCCTCGTCAAGCCTGCATTTCAGATGTTCTTTTCGGAAAGTGCAGCAGATATACGGGTGGCCCATTCTTCACATGGTTCTTGGCTAGGATGCAAACCCGTCCTAGTGAATGTCGCTCATCGCCAGCTCATTACCGAAGGGCCGTCCCGGCGGGGCCTCGGCGAAGACCCACAACCCGTGGAATCCCTCCCGCAGCTCCGGATGCGCTGCAAGCGTCGCCTTCATGACCTCCAGGTTCTGGGCTCGGGTGGCCACCGGATCGCCCACATCCGTAGCCGCATAGCGGATCACCAGGTCCAGGCCGCCCAAAGAGCCATCGGTATGCAGGTCGTTGACGGAGTAGGTTTTACTTCCGGCGGTAACCACCATGGGCTGGACGCCAGGCAGGCCGTCGGGCCTGGAATTGGCCGTCTCCTGATTCAATTTTTCCAGGTTGGTGCTGGTGAGGAAATCGGCCGGACTCGCCAGGTAGGCTGCGGTCGTGTAATAGAAATAGGCGTTCCATTTCTGGTTTTTCTGGTCAAAGGCGCGCGCCCGGGTCCAATACCATAGGCTGTCGTGCCCCGCCACCAGGAGCGGCTTCACAAAGAAGCCGGCCATCTGCCAGTCTCCGTTCTTCTGCAACAGGAAGGCCATCTGCTGGGGCTGACGCACCCCCGTCGCATGCACCAGAGCCAGTGCATATCGACCCTGGGGAAGCTGCGGTATGGTGAAGTCAACATGCAGCGGAGAACCGGGGACACCGCAGAAAAACTGCGTGTCCTCGGCCGACGACTTCAAATCGGAAGCGTCCAGACCATACAGTGCGTCTATCGTTACAGTGGCGCCGGCCAGCAGCGGAGCTGTCTGCTCTATGGTGCTTGCGATGGAATCAAATTGTGCTTTGACCTTGGGAATGGTCAACGCCTGCACCGCGGCCACGTTTCCGCTCTGGACTGCGGAGGCGAGGGTGGTCGCGGTCTTCACCAGGGTAGCGCGGTCGGCCTCGGCCATCTGCGCCTGTGTGGTGCACGACACGGCAAAGATCCGGCCGGGCGCCAATAGCGTAAAAAGAGAGATTACGAGTGCAAAGCGAGGGTGCGAGCGGGCAAGCAGAGACATACAGGTTAGACCGTTTGATCGAAGCACCAGGGAGCCCAAGACGCCAGTAACCGCGGCTCGCTCTCCGGTGCAACCACTGCTAGTCTAGTACACAGCAGCTCCAATCTTCGCAGCGGATGGCGTTTCATCCCGGCGGGCTGAAGTTCGCGGGTAGTTCAAGAGGTATGGGCATGGCGTGCTTGAATCGGCAGTTTGCTCGCATCGTCACGAGCGGCGGATTGACACTCCTGGTCTCGGTCCTCGTCCTGGCGGCATCCCAGCTCTACGCGCAGAACGTTCCCGCTCGCCTGCGCGGCGGCCCAGACCGAGATCCAGCTGCGCAAACACCGGCCCAACCGGCCCCGGCACAGCAGCCGCAATCTGGCGCACCGGCCCAGCCAGCTGCGGCGCAGCAGCCGCAATCCCGCTGCCCCCGTGCCCCAGGTTGCACCCTCCATGCTGCAGCAGCCGGCGGGCGAAGCCCAGATTGTCTTCTCCGGCGACACGCTATCGATTCGCGCCGATAATTCCAGCCTGAGCGCCATTCTGCACCAGGTGGCCGGCAAAAGTGGCATGCAGATCGAAGGACTGAGCGGAGACGAGCGGGTCTTTGGCACCTTCGGCCCTGGAGCGCCCCGCGATGTGCTGGCCGACCTGCTCAACGGAACTGCATACAACGTGGTTCTGTTGGGAGACCTGAGCAACGGCGCTCCGCGACAACTCATCCTCACCCCTGCTACGCATGGCGGAGCAGCTCTGCCGTCACCTCCTCAGGCGAATACGGATGAGGCGAGCAACGAACCGGAACCGGAGCCGCCGCCACCGCCGCCAGAGCCTCCGCCATCGGGAACAACGCCGCCCCCCACACCGGGGGTAAAGACTCCACAGCAATTGTTCGAGCAGTTGCAGCGCATGCGCTCGGCGCAGCAGCAACAGGTGACTACACCGCAAGATCCACAGCAGCAGCAAGCGCCGCAGTAGAGGATCACTGCAGTATCCATGCGCAAATGAGCTGGCTCTCGCCTGAACGGCCGGAGCTCTCAATAAGTCGGAAAAAGAAAGGGGGAGAAAATCTAAGGATGAAGGCCAATAGGTTTGGCCTTGCACGTTTCGATCAGTCTAAGCAACAGAAGCGAGATCTCCGCATGACCGCGGATTCCACTTCAAACCTGGGCAACCACGCGGGCCTCGGCCTTGGCGCCATTCGCCGGGGACATCCGGGCGGTGAAACGCAAGACGTCGAACAAGGTTTTGCAGCACATGTAGCCCAGCATGACACCAAGCGCGAGGGCGGCAATCGCCGCACAAAACACCATCAGCATACTTACATCGATTCCCATAATGGCCCTTTACACCAGAGTTTTTGCTCACCCATCGTGCGTCGTGTGCGCACTTCCGTCATCGACAAGCGTTTATTCGCTCGTATCATCAGTGTGTCATTGTGACAGACCAGCAGCCCTACGTTGACCCTCGTTTCTATTGCCGAATAAGATACATGTAGCAGTTACTCGTGCCATGCGCCTTGCGTATTCCTTGCCCGTGGCCCATATCCATCGTTGCTGCACTTTGCTTCTAAAGTTCTAGCTGAGCCTCATGCCCATTACTCATATCACCGTGCGCGGAGCGCGTCAGCATAATCTGCGCGACATCAACATCCAAATTCCCCGAAATACGCTTACCGTGGTCACCGGCCTCTCGGGATCAGGCAAGTCTTCGTTGGCCTTCGACACCATTTACGCCGAGGGCCAGCGCCGCTACGTGGAAACCCTCTCCGCCTACGCCCGCCAGTTTCTTGACCAGATCGAGCGCCCGGATGTCGACTCCATCGAAGGTCTCAGCCCGGCCATCTCCATCGAACAAAAGACCACCAGCCGAAGCCCCCGATCCACTGTCGGCACCATTACCGAAATCTACGACTACCTGCGGCTGCTCTACGCATCGATCGGAGTGCCTCACTGCCCCAAGTGCGGCAAACCGATTTCCCGCCAATCCGCCGAACAAATCGTGGAGCGTATTCTTTCGCTCGCTCCCGGAGAACGCGTCATCATCTATGCGCCGATCGTGCGCGGCCGTAAAGGCGAGTTCAAAGACCTGCTCGACGAACTGGATCAGCAAGGCTTTCGTGCTCGCATCGATGGTGAGATGCGCGATCTCGCCGACTCCATACGTCTCGAACGTAACAAGAAACACACCATTGAAGCCGTCATCGATCGCGTCGTTCTGAAACCCGGCGTTGAAAAGCGCCTGGAAACCTCCGTCGCCAAAGCTCTGCAGTTGGCCAATGGCCTGGTTCTTACTGCAGTTGCCGGTGAAGAGGAGCAGCTTTATTCCTCTTCCATGGCGTGCCCTGATTGCGGACTCGACATCCCTAAGTTGGAGCCTCGAAGCTTTTCGTTCAATAGCACTTACGGCGCATGCGCCGAGTGCCATGGATTGGGCAGCATCTATGACTTCGACGCGGCTAAAGTGATTACCGATTGGTCAAAGCCGCTGACCGACGGCGCGCTCGGCCCGGGCGGCGGGTCGCAGTATCTCAACCGCCTGCTGCAGTTGGCTGCGCAACGCTACAAGATCGATCTGAGCAAGCCTTTCGAGGAGCTGAGTGAGCGGCACCAGAAGCTGCTTCTCCACGGGCCGGGACGTGAGGAGGCGCCGCGCACCGGCTTCCACGGCATCCTCGCCTACTTGCGCGACTCGCTTGAGGAGTCCAAGTCAGAAAGCTATCGCGATTGGCTGCTGAACTACATGTCGGCAAGCATCTGCCCGGCCTGTCAGGGCAAGCGTTTGCGGCCTGAATCGCTGGCGGTTAAGGTGGGCTCTTTGTCCATTGCCGATTTCACGGCGCTGCCCCTGCGCAGAGCCCTGGAGGCGGCCCGGGGCTTCGAATTTACTCGCCGCGAGGCTTTGATCGCCGAGCGGCTTCGTCGCGAGGTGGTGGAGCGGCTTGAGTTTCTCAACTCTGTCGGCCTGAGCTACCTCTCGCTCGGATCGCAATGCCGCCAGCCTTTCCGGTGGCGAAGGCCAGCGCATTCGCCTGGCCACGCAGATCGGTTCTCGTCTGCGCGGAGTGCTCTACGTGCTCGATGAACCTTCCATCGGCCTGCACCAGCGCGACAACCAAAGGCTCATCGAAGCCCTCAAGTCGCTGCGTGACCTCGGTAATACCGTGTTGGTGGTGGAGCACGATGAAGACACCATTCGCCATGCCGATTACGTCGTCGACCTGGGCCCCGGCGCGGGCAAACTCGGAGGCCACGTGGTCGCTGCCGGGACCCCGCAGCAGATCATGGAAACTGACATTTCCCTGACCGGCCGCTATCTCTCCGGCGAACTGCAGACCATCAGCCGCGACGCGCCGCGCCCGCTGAAAGGCAACTGGATCACCGTCGACGGCGCTACCGGCCACAATCTTAAGAACCTGACCGCGAGCTTTCCGCTGAACGTCATGACGGTGGTAACCGGCGTCTCGGGTTCAGGTAAGAGCACCTTGGTAAACGACACCCTTTATCGTGCCCTGGCTCAGGAGCTCTACGGCTCGCGCGAAACACCAGAGCCATACAAGAGTATCCAGGGCTTTAAGAATATCGATAAGGCAGTGCGTATCGACCAATCTCCCATCGGCCGGACGCCGCGCTCCAACCCGGCCACCTACACCGGAGTCTTTACCGCCATCCGCGATCTCTTCGCGCGGCTTCCGGAGTCGCGGGAGCGCGGCTACAAGCCAGGCCGCTTTTCGTTCAACGTCTCCGGCGGCCGCTGCGAGGCCTGCCAGGGCGAAGGCCAGCGCCGCATCGAGATGAACTTCCTGCCCGATGTCTACGTGCTATGCGAGGTATGCAACGGCCGCCGTTACAATCAGGAAACCCTGGCGGTCAAGTTCAATGGCTACTCCATCGCTGACCTGCTCGAGCTCGCCATCGAGGACGCGCTTCCGGTGCTGGTGGACATCCCCCTGGTACGGCAAAAGCTGGAGACCCTGGTGGATGTGGGACTCGGTTACATCCATCTGGGCCAGGCCGCGACTACGCTATCCGGAGGCGAGGCTCAGCGCATGAAGCTGGCCCGGGAACTCTCCAAGCGGCAAACCGGCAAGACCCTCTACCTGCTCGATGAACCCACCACCGGTCTGCACTTCGACGACGTGCGCCGGCTGCTCGAAGTGCTGCATCGTCTGACCGACCTGGGCAACACAGTAATCATCATCGAGCACAACCTGGATGTGATCCGCAGCGCGGACTGGATCCTCGACCTGGGCCCGGAGGGAGGAGAGGACGGCGGCCTCCTGGTGGCCAAGGGCACTCCTACGGAGATAGCTGCTACACTCGGCTCGCATACCGGGGAATTCCTCCGCCGTTATTTTCCAGTGGCTGACTTGAAGCCCCTCGTGGCGCTCTCCCCGGAAGCCAACGGCAACCACGTTCACGCTCCGCGCAAAGGTGCGGGCCGGGCAAAGAGCTCCGTCCGCAGCAGGAAGCCCGCTCTGAGCCATGTCGACTGATCCGGAGATTTTGTCCTCATCCTACGTCCCCGGCGACCCGCCGCCTGAGCCCCCGGCTTCCCCTGCGCCCGACCCGCTAAATCTCGAGCCTTACGCACGTCCACGCCGAATCCCGAACCTTGGTCACACCATTCTCTTCTTCCTGGTGGCCATCATCGTGCTTTTGCTCACCAGCGTTTCCGCCTTCGCCCTGGTTATGGGCCTGCATCTCATGGGACCGGAGACGCCGGAGCAGCTGCTGCGCGAGCCGCGTTTGCTGATTCCCAGCATGGCCGCCGGCTACCTTATCGCCGGGGCCATTGTGTGGGCCATTTTCACCTACCTATGGCAGAAGCCATTCGCTGAGGGCTTGCACTGGAATTTTTCCGTTGTTCGCCGTCGCTGGGTTCCCCTGCTGACCGGTGGAGTTGCCTTGAGCCTTGCGGTGCAGTTCCTGTCGAATTTCCTGCCTATTCCCAAGACGCTCCCTATCGACGATTTCTTCCGAACGCCTGCCGACGTCTGGATGGTGGCGCTGTTTGGCACCTTGCTGGCCCCGGTTTGTGAAGAGCTCGCTTTTCGCGGCTTCCTGCTGCCCTCGTTAGCCTCCGCCTGGGACTGGTTGCGCGGCCTTCGACCCATGTCAGAGGAAAGTCTCGTGGGCACCGACAGAGGAGCGCAATACGATCCCCGCTGGAGCATCGCGGCTTTGCTGGTTTCGTGCACCATCACCAGCATCGCCTTTGCACTGGTCCATGCCGATCAGCTAGCCCACGCCTGGGCGCCGTTGGCGGTGCTCTTCGGCGTCAGCCTGGTGCTCTGCGGGGTCCGGCTGTGGACCCATTCCCTCGCCGCCAGCACGTTCATCCACGCCACCTATAACGGCACCATCTTTACCATCCTGTTTTTCGCCACCGGCGGCTTTCGCCACCTGGATAAAATCACCTAATGACTCTTGCCCATCGCGACGCGCTGCTCAAGATGCTGGCCCGCATCTCTTTCCGCCTGGGAGAGTTCAAACTCTCTTCCGGAGCCACTAGCGACTACTACATCGATTGCCGCACCACCACCCTCACGGGTGAAGGCGGGCGCCTTACCGGCTTGGCGGTGTTCGACCTCATTCGCCAACACGAGTTGCGGGCGCGCGCGGTGGGTGGTCTCACCCTCGGCGCTGACCCCATTGTCTGCAATGTAGCGGCGGCTAGCGCATGGCATGCCCTGGAGGCTCCCGGCTCGCCGGTGCTGGATGGTTTTCTGGTGCGGAAAGCGGAAAAGACGCACGGCACCGGGCGCCGTATCGAAGGCTTTCAACAGCGGGACGCGCCCGTGATTATTGTCGATGACGTGTGCACTACTGGCGCTTCCACCATCACGGCGATTGAGGTCGCGCGCGAGGCCGGGATGCGTGTGATCGGGGTCGTATGCCTGGTGGAGCGGGAAGAAGCCAAGGGGCGGCCGGCGGTTGAAGCCACGGCGCAAGGAGCGCCGTTCTATCGGCTATTCAGCGCCGCGGATGTGCGCGCGGAACATGTTCGGCATTTGGCCATGTAGGGTGGCCTCCAAGCAGAGAAGGCTCTACGTCCAACCGGAAGCTATCTGTGTCCAACTAATCGAAGTCCCGCAGAGCCTGCCCTGAGCTTGTCAGAATTCTCACGCAGACTCTCACGTCCCTAGGGCGTTTTCAGCTGTCCCTTCGGGACTACCTCTAAGCGACGAAAGGGCTGAGATCCGTCCCCTTCAATCTCGCTGAAGGGAACGGGCTCAGCCCTTTCCTGGTCTAGACGCCTACAGCTACCGAACTTGTGAGACAGCGCTGGAGTTCGTCTGCGCCATGTTGGACAGAATCTGCACTTCCACTCGCCGATTCTGCGCACGTCCAGCGGCTGTCTTGTTGGTTGCTACTTCCACATCCTTGCCAATCCCGATCAGATAAAACTTGTGCGGCGGCACGTTGAACTTGGACGCAACATACTGCACCACTGCTTCGGCGCGGCGCTGGCTCAACTGGTAGTTGTAGTCCGCACTGCCTACCGAGTCCGTTCCCCCGGTAACCTCCAGGATGTAAGCTTTTGCCGTGGTGAGCTGGGTCCCAAGGCCATCCAACTGCGCCTTGTCCGCTTTGGTCAGCTCGCTCTTGTCGAATCCAAAGGTCACCGAGACATCGCCGATCTGCTTGTAATTGTCGAGGTTGGCCACTACGCTGGCCAGCGAGTCGGCACGATTGACCGCCTCCTGTGCGCTGCCCTGTGCCTGGGTCGCAGCCTGGGTTGCAGCCGTAGCGTTTTGCGTGGCGGTATTGGCCGACGCCTGCGCTTGCTGGATGCCCGCCTGAGCGCGGTCATTGGTGCCCTGGATCGCGCGGTTGTTGGCCGCTGTGGCATCGTCGAGCTCGTTGGTCTTTTGCACCAGCGGCGTGGTTTGCGAGCGGACGTAATTCTTGGTGGAGCAGCCGGCGATGACAAACAGTGACACGGCTCCCAAAAGGATAGCTGCTTGCTGCGACGTCTTATCGATTCGGATCATAAAAGGTTCTGCTCCCGTACTTCGCCCATCCTGGTTCTACTAGCACGATCATTGCCAAAACAATAATCTCGCTTTACTAGTTTCGCTGCAATCACTTGCGGGTAGAAGTGTAAACCTTGGTGCTCCATTTATCGAGCAAAGAGCGCAAGTTTTACCTGCTTGGGTGCGCAAACTGCACCTGAAGTGCATAGCAGCTAAACTTTAGTCAGGGACATTTCATGGATCTGCACGAGAAGATACGCACCCTGCCTACCCGGCCAGGAGTGTATCTGTACCGCAATGCCCAGGGCGACGTGATCTATGTCGGCAAAGCCAAGAACCTTCGCTCCCGGGTACGTTCGTACCTGCTCGGAGCAGCCCAAGCCAACGCCAAGACAGGTTCTCTTATGCGCGAGGCCGTGGACATCGATTACATCCTGGTGGAAAACGAACATGAGGCGCTGGCGCTCGAAAATAACCTCATCAAGCAGCGCAAGCCGCGCTTCAACATCCTGCTGCGCGACGATAAGACCTACCCTTATGTCAAGCTGACCTTGGCCGACCGGTACCCCAAGGTTTTTGTGACCCGCAGGCTGCGCAAAGACGGAAGCGCGTACTACGGACCCTTTTTCCCCGGCAACCTGGCGCACCGGGTGGTCGACCTGATCCACCGCAGCTTTCTCCTACCCAGTTGCAAGGTCGATCTTTCGCGCTATCATCCCCGGCCCTGCCTGCAGTACTACATCAAGCGCTGCCTGGGACCTTGCGTCGAGAACCTCACCACGCCCGAGGACTACCGGCAAGCAGTGCGCGATGCGCAGATGTTTCTGGAAGGCCGGCAAACAGAATTAAGCCGCTCGCTCGAAGAGCGCATGGAGGGAGCAGCGGCCTCGCAGCTCTTCGAGCTCGCCGCCAGGTACCGCGATCTGCTGATCACCATGAGCCAGGTGCAGGAAAGGCAGCGCATGGCCACGGCGGACGGCGACGATGCAGACGTCTACGGCTATCACCACGAGAACGGCATGCTGGCCGTCAACCTCTTTCATATGCGCGGCGGCAAGATCGTGGATCGCCGCGAATTCTTCTGGGAAGAGCTGCCCGAGTACCCGCCCGAACTGAACGCCTCCGAGCATGTTTCGCCTGAGGCAGAAACGGATGCTCCTGCGCCGGAGGCTCAATCGTACGGGGCTGATTTTGAGGCTCCCTTCTTCTTCTCGGCGCTGCTCAAGCAACTCTATATCGACCAGCAGTATGTGCCCAGGACCGTCTACATTCCTGTCGATTTTGCCGATCGCGAATCGCTGGCGGCGCTGCTCAGCGAGCGCGCCCAGCACAAGGTCGAGCTGTCCGTGCCCCGCCGCGGCGAGAAACGTTCTCTGGTCGACCTCGCGGGGCAAAATGCCAAGCAAAGTTTTGACCAGCGCTTCCGCGTGTTGCAGCCCACGCGCAAAGTGATCGAGGAATCGCTGCAGGATCTGTTGACCCTTCCGGAGCTACCCCGGCGCATTGAGTGCTTCGACATCTCCCACATCCAAGGCGCGGAGACAGTCGCCTCCATGGTGGTTTGGGAGGACGGCGCCATGAAGAAATCCGATTACCGCAAGTATCAGATCAAGACCGTCGAGGGTGTAGATGATTTCGCATCCATGCGCGAAGTAGTCGGCCGGCGCTATCGCCGGGTGCAAGAGGAACAGTTAGCGATGCCCAGCCTGATCCTCATCGACGGAGGGCTGGGTCAGTTGCATGCCGCGGCCGAGGCTCTGGAACTGCTTGGCATCACCACACAGCCGCTGGCCTCGATTGCCAAACGAGAGGAGATTATCTACCTCTACGGGCAGGAGGATGAACCCATCGTGCTTGACCGCCGATCGCCGGTGTTGCACCTAGTACAGAAGATCCGCGATGAGTCGCACCGCTTCGCCGTTACCTACCACCGCAAGCGGCGAGAGATCAGGGATCGCGAGTCTGAGCTGCTTTCCATTCCCGGCGTCGGCCCGCAGACACGCAACCGGCTGGTGGCGCACTTTGGCAGCGTGCGCGGCATACGGGAAGCGACCCTGCAGGCGCTTGCCTCCGTCGTGGCGCCCCATTTGGCCGCAGCTATCCATGAGTACTTCCATCCCGCGGATACGGTGGCGTCGCCACCCGGGCAAGCCGTGTAAGCACGGCTTCTAGAAATGCTAGACTCGCGTACCACCGATGAATATTTCATCCCCATTGGAGCGCGGCTTAACGTCCTCGGCACCGGACCTTCCGCGCGTGCTCGGCGTCTGGCATGCGACCGCGATTGTGGTTGGCACCATCATCGGCAGCGGCATCTTTCTCGTACCCCAGGAAATGATGCGGGCCGTCGGCTCCAGCAGCATGGTGTATCTGGCCTGGATCGTCGGTGGAGTGCTCACGCTGTTTGGCGCCATGACCTACGCGGAGCTCGGCGCCATGATGCCGCACGCCGGCGGGGAGTATGTCTTCCTGCGCAACGCCTACGGCGACCTGCCCGCATTTCTTTACATGTGGACATGGTTTGCGGTCGCCAAACCCGCCTCCATCGCCAGTGTCACCACCGGCCTGGCCCGCGTTATGGGCGTCTTCCCAGCATTCGCATGGCTTGATGGAGTGGTGCTGCGGGCTCCTGTCTTGATCACCTGGTCGCAGATCTTCGCCATCGGCGCCGCCTGGCTGATCACCGGACTCAACTACCTGGGCATCAAGAAGGCGGGTGACTTCCAGCTCTTCTTCACCTGGCTCAAGGTGGTTTTGATTCTGGTCATCGCCGGCTTCTGCTTTGCCAGCCCGCTTGGTAGCGCAGCCAATTTCCATACCGGTTTTCCCGGCGCTCAAGGCGGATTGGAAGGGTTCATGATCGCGCTCATCGCGTCGCTGTGGGCTTACGACGGCTGGAATGATCTCACTATGGTGGCGGGCGAAGTGAAGCGGCCGGAGCGCAGCCTGCCCATTGCGCTCATCGCCGGCGTGGGCGTCGTGGGCGTGCTCTACATGGCTACCAACGCGGCCACTCAGTACATCCTGCCGGCGGCCCGGATCGCTGATTCTTCGCGCCCGGCGGTCCTCGCTATGTCGGTGGTTTCCGGACATTGGGGCGCATCCCTGGTTTCGGTTGCCATGGCGCTAAGCATCCTCGTCGGGCTTAACGGAACCACGATGTCCGGCGCCCGCGTGCCCTTTGCGGCGGCGCGCGACCGGCTCTTTCCTGCCCGCATGGCTCACATTCATCCTCGCTTTCAAAGCCCTTCCACCGCGCTTGTGGCCCAGGGGCTTTTGAGCACGCTGCTGCTGTTGCTGGTGGGACGCTTTCAACAGCTCTTTGAGCTTGCGATCTTTGCCGAGTGGCTCTTCTACCTGCTTACGGCGACGACCATCTTTGTTTACCGGCGCCGCATTCCCGCGGCCGAGCGCCCCTTTCGGATCTGGGGATATCCGGTGCTGCCGGCGCTCTTCATCCTGGCGGCCGCCGTATTGCTCTACTACTCCTTCGCCAGCAATGTGCGCGGCTCCCTGGTGGGAACGCTTATCATCCTCGCCGGCTTACCGGTGTACTTTTATTTCCGCGCTGCGAAGCAAAAGGCAGTTTAAGCCCCCAGCATTTGCGAACCGTAAAGTGAAACTGCAGGTCCCTCGGCTACGCTCGGGATGACAAAATTTAGGTTTGTTCTTTCCTTCACAGTTGTGATTTGGATGGAAGGGCCTGTTGCTTCGCGCTTTGCGTACCGCTCTTTCAATCCCACTAGCTGACTCCCTCTGGAAGCGCCACCCCAAACTTTGTCATCCCGAGCGTACTCCGGATTTCCTACACGCCGCACCAATCAACGGCCACGTATGCGGCTTTCTTTAAGGAAAGCCGCACGAGGTTTACCGACGCCACGAACCCTGACAGGAAATCCGGAGGTAGCCGAGGGATCTGCAGTTCTATTCAACCCGCAACAACTCTTTGACGGAGTCCTCACGAACGTCTGCGCACGATCTCCTCGTAAAGCTGGATGTATTCTTTGGCTGGCTTGGTCCAGGAATAATCGCGCGCCATGCCGTTGCGCATCAGCTTAATCCACTGCTTCTTATCGGCGAACGCCGCGAAGGCATGGCGCAGCGCTTGCATCAACTCCTCCGGCCGGTAGTCGTTAAAGCGAAAGCCCGTTCCCGTCTCCGCTTCGGCAGACCACTCCTGCACCGTGTCATCGAGGCCGCCGGTGGCACGCACCACCGGTACGGTGCCGTATTTCATGCCATAGATCTGGTTCAGCCCACAAGGCTCAGAACGCGATGGCATCAGAACGATGTCGGATCCGGCCTCCACCTTGTGAGCAAGAGTTTCATCATACGTAATTGCGACTGCGACCTTATGGGCATACCGCTCCTGCCAACCACGCAGCAGGTTCTCGTAATAAGGTTCACCGGTGCCCAGGATTACCAAAAACACGTTCTCCTGCAGCAGCTGGTCGAATGCCTGCGCCAGCAGATCAAAACCCTTCTGCGTCGCCAGGCGTGAAACCATGCCTACCACCGGCGTCTCGTCAGGCAGATTGGAAACACCGAAGGCATGCAGCATGTCCCTGCGGCAGGCCACCTTCCCTTCCAGCCGTTCCGGGGTGTAATGGGCTGCGATCTTGCTGTCGGTTGCCGGATTCCAAACCTGGTAGTCGACACCGTTCAGAATGCCGTGCAGATCCTGCGCCCGGGCGCGCAAGACGCCTTCCAGTCCATTGCCATACTCCGGCGTCTGGATCTCTTCAGCGTACTTGCGGCTCACCGTGTTGATCGCATCGGAATAGACAATCCCACCCTTGAGAAAATCAAAGGTGCCGTAAAACTCCGCCCGCTCAACCGTGTACACATCCCAGGGCAGCAATAGCTTTTCCACCGTTTCCCGTGGAAACCACCCCTGGCGATCTGAGTTGTGAATCGTCAGCAGGCAGGCAACATTCTTGAGCACCGGATCAAAGTAGTAGACCGTCCGCAGCAGGATCGCGAGCACCCCAGCGGGCCATCCGTGGATGTGAAAAGCATCCGGCACACCCAGCATCTTGGTGCTGTCGAGCACCGCACGGCAAAACAACCCAAATCGCTCCGCGTTGTCGGCATAATCGCCGGACGCCGTCTCATAGAGAAATTCCCGATCGAAGAGTTCGGGGCAATCAATGAAATAAATCTGCACTCCGTCGGGAGTGCCTCCATTCACGACGGTCACGAAGCGGTTGTAGTACGAAAAAGGAATGGTGAGGCTGCGAATGGCGATCCGGCGCTCCTTCAGATGCTTCTGCACTTGCCGGTAGAGAGGTATGTAGACCGTGACCTGATGGCCTTGGCGAACAAGTTCCTTGGGCAGCGCGCCAACTACTTCTGCAACTCCTCCCGTCTTGACGTAAGGAACACACTCCGACGCGGCAAAAACGATATGCATCGCCAACACCCCTTTGTTTTTTGACGTGGACCCGCTTCCGTATGATGCAGAGAAGGAATCGTCGCAAATGGGTAGTCTACCTATGAGAAACGGCGCCAGCAATCTACGGCGAGCGCGCCATGCCCAATCGTAAGCAAAGCTCATCGCGCCATAAGCCCAAGTTGGGTCAGAATTTTCTCGTCAGCCCGAGTGCACCGCGCGCGATCGTAGATGCTTTGGGCGATTTAAGTCAGGCCACGGTGCTCGAAATTGGCCCAGGCACGGGGGTTCTTACCAGCCTGCTCGCACCTCGCGCCAAGCAGCTCATCGCGGTCGAACTCGATCCTGCTCTGACGGCGTCGTTGCAGCACTCGTTACCCTCCGTCGAAATCCTCTGCCGGGACATTCTGACCCTTGACCTGACTGAGTTGGCTGCCCAACGCGGGGCTCAACTGCAGATCATCGGCAACCTGCCGTACTACATCTCGTCCCCCATACTGACGCATCTCTTCGCCCATAGCGCGGTGATCGAGCGCGCCGTGCTCATGGCCCAGCGTGAGGTCGCGGAGCGCATCGTGGCGCCTCCGGGCTCGAGCGCATACGGACTGTTATCGGCCACCACGCAGATGTACGCCACGGTGGAAAACCTCTTCACCCTGCCGCCTGAGGCATTCGCACCGCCCCCGGAGGTCTACTCCACAGTCTTTCGGCTCACAATGCGCGCTCGATTCGATGAGTTGGGAGTGGAACCGGCAGGCTTCCTGCGCTTGCTGCGTCAAGTCTTCACCCTGAAACGCAAGACACTGGCCAACAATCTGCGCTCCGCAGGATACAACCCCGCCGTGGTCGACGGGGCTTTCAAACAGTGCGCCGTGGATGCACAGGTGCGGGCCGAGGCGGTGTCACTGGAGGCGATGGCGTGTCTCTTTCGCGCCCTCGCCTCAGCGTAATCCGGTCAGCCCTTAACGGTGAGCCCCGGAAGGCGCCGCATGCGACGGCGGAGGAGCCGAGTAATGAGGGGGAGGCGGAGCCGAATAGTGGGGCGTCGGCGTCGGCCGGGCAACGTAGGTCGAACGCTGGTTGTACGACCCGGCTGCGGGGTAACCCACACTGGGCCTTTGATTGGGGCTTTCGACCGCACGCGGCGGATTGGCGCCCCAAAATGCGCTATTTGGGCCCTGCGCCGGCCTGGCAGGAGCGCCTGACAACACAACGCGCGTCCCCGGCGCCGTTCCCTTCGCCGCGAGAAATCCCTGCTCACGCACGTCGACCCGACCCACGGGTGTAATCGTGCGCCCATTAAAGTTCAGAGCCTCCTGATGATTTGGCCTGGGCACTGCTCCACGCAGTCCCCAAGGGCCTGTGGCCACCGGTCCACGATCCACCGCAACCAGGCGCTGTGGGGGGAGCGGGTACGCACCGCCGCGAAAGACCGGCCGTACGGGCATGATCCAACCGGCAGGATAGTTGCGCACCACAATCACGGGAGACCAGACTCGGCCACAGCCGCCCGGAGCCCATCCCCAGCCGAAGGGATAATAACCCCAACGGCCGCAATGGTACGGAAGCCAGCCCCAGGGATAACCTGAAACCCAGGTGTAGCCGATCGTCGGGTAGTAGGCCCAGTAGCCGGATCCATACGGGTCCCAACCTGGACCGACGCCGGCGGGAACCCAGACGTTGCCGGTTCCCTCGACGGGATACCAGTTGCCGTCGGCATCCAGATCATTCCAGTTTTCATTCTGCGGATTGGCCGAGTCATCGCGCACCGGCGTCTGCTGGGAGGCTTCCTGGGCGATTGCCTGGTCGCGGTCCTGATTCCAGTTATCCCAGGAGTCGCCATTGATTCCCTGGGCCACCGTGTATGGAGCCCCGCTGTTCTCGGCGCCGGAACGAATGCTTTGGTTTTCCGCCACAGTGACGCCCGGAATGCCATCTCCCTGCACATTCACCGAGCCGCTGATCACGGCAACTTCCCATCCGGCGTCCAGACCCACGCGCAGGATCGAGTTGGCAGTCGGCTGCACATACAAATTGTTGAATTGCACGCTGAAGGGCGGATGTCCATCGCCCACGTTGAACTCGTAATAGGCCAATCCAGCCAACTGCTGCAACTGAACGCGATCCTGTCCCAAGTGATCGAACTGCAGGGTGCTGTTTGGGGTCAAACGGGCCACGCTGCCGTCACCGAACTCGATTTCCGCCTGGCCGTCTCCCCCGGCCTGCAAACGCGATCCATCCACCACTGGCATGTTCATCACTGCCTGCTGGAAATCGCTCCCCTGGCCGGCAAGGAGCTGCACAGAGCCTTGCACGAAACTAACCCGGGCGACATTGGGCGCGCCAGGGTCCTGAGCCTGCGCTAACGCACAGCCGGTTCCTAATCCCATCCACAGCAGACAAAGCGCGGTGAGCGCCAAGGGCCCGGCAACGATCTTTCTATTTCCTGGGTGCTGCATGACGGAGCACCTCCATTCCTGATGGGACCCTGCGTTCAAGTCCCCTGCTGACTTAAACCAAAATTCACGCAATAAGTTTCCTTACGTGAATTCAACACTTTACCTACTTCTTTGGACGCGGCCGGGAACGATTTGTGAATACCGTCGGCGCCGTCAATCGTTCTTGGCCTGCGCCAACAGCGCTCGCGCGCGCCGCTGCACCCGCTGTAACACTGCCTCGTCGCCGGCCAGCTTCTGCAAGATGGGGGCGATATTCTCCAGCTCAAGCGCCCTCGCATCGCGCACCATCTCATCCAGAGCTTCCAGTTCCCCATCCAGGCTAAGACGCCCATGCTGGTACTGGCGCTCTAACTTGCTGCCCTCGTCCAGGGTTGCAGCGATCCCTTCAAACTGGTCTGTAAGCTTATCAATCTGCGCGTTTTTGCTCCAGTTGTATGTACAACTTCCCTGGCCTTCGGGACCCTCGTATTGCAACGTCTTGGTACCCTGGAAGGCGATATTCTTCGCCCCGTCATCGCAGGCAAAGGCAAAGAGTTTGTTCTTGCGTGCAGCTGCGAACATGGCCTCGCGCATCGCTTTCGAAATGTGTATTGGCCGATCCTGGGGCTCCGACGGTACACTCTCGGGATCATTGGATGCCGGGCCTTGGCCCTCCGAGCGAAAGTGCCCGCTACCATCCTCGTTGACCGTCAGGACATACTTTGGCGGCTGCAGCTTGGGGTTTTCGTAGGCAAAGCGGATCTGCGCCTGAGCCGCGCCCTGCGCAGCAGCCTGCGTTCCGCTGGGCACAACCACGAAAGGCAACACTACCCACGCCATGCTCCGCAGCGGATTCAACCCAAACCTCAAGCGCGGGATTCCGCCTGCAATGAAAGCGTCTGGGCGGTATGGATGTGACATATCGCAATGGCCAAGGCGTCAGCGGCATCGGCAGGTTGCGGCGCGCAATCGAGGTTCAACAGACGTGCGACCATGAACTGCACCTGCTCCTTCTGCGCCAATCCATAGCCAACCACGGCGGATTTAATGGTGAGGGGAGCATATTCCGCCACCGGCAGCCCGTGCATGGCTGCTGCCAGTAAGGCCACTCCACGTACATGTCCCAGTTTCAGCGCAGACTTCGCATTCACGGAGTAGAACACCTCTTCCACAGCCACCACTTCCGGGCGGTGCAATTCCAGCAACGCTGAGAGCTCCGCATAGATATAGGCCAGCCGCATAGGTAACGGCTGCTCCTTGGCCAGCTTGAGACCGCCCGCTGCCACCGCGATCAGGCGTGTTTCACGCGGCCCATATTGCACGTCCACGACTCCATACCCGGTGCAATTGGTTCCGCAATCGATGCCAAAGACACGCATGTGACCGAGTCTATCCCACTCGAATGGACGCCCGTAATAGTCTTGTGGGTGCAGAAAAGTTACTTGGAAAGGCCTTCGAGCGGCGAGCTGGCAGTCGCGTACAGCTTCCTCGGCATTCGGCCGGACAGGAACGACTGCCGTCCGGCGAGCACCGCATGCTGCATCGCCTCGGCCATCAGCACCGGCTTGGCTGCGTGCGCGATGGCAGAGTTGATTAAGACTGCATCCGCTCCCATGTCCATCGCAAGGCACACATCCGACGCCATGCCCACGCCGGCATCAACGATAAGCGGAACCTCGGTAATTATCTCCCGCAGAATGCGCAAGGTCGCAAGATTCTGCAACCCCATCCCGCTTCCGATGGGCGCGCCCAGAGGCATGACCGCAGCCGCCCCCGCATCGATCAGCCGGCGGGCGAACACAATGTCGTCGGAGGTGTAGGGGAGAACAGTAAAACCTTCCTTCACCAGAACTCGAGTTGCTTCCAGGGTTGCCTGCACATCCGGATAGAGGGTCGCCTGGTCTCCAATGACCTCGATCTTCACCCAGTCGGAGAGCCCCACCTCGCGTCCCAGCCGGGCGGCGCGAATCGCCTCATCTGCGGTGTAGCAACCGGCAGTATTGGGTAGCAGGAAATAGCGCTCGGGGTCGATGTAGTCGAGGAGTGATTCCCGGGTGCGGTCCAGGTTCAATCGCCGCACCGCCACCGTGACCATCTCCGCCCCTGAAGCTTCAATCGCCGCCTGCGTCTCTGGACCGTCCTTGTACTTCCCCGTACCCACAATCAGCCGGGACTGAAAGGCTTTTCCCGCAATCACCAGTGGTTCCATGAAGTGATTGTAAGCCTGCGCGGCGGCTGGAAGCGAGGCATGGATGAAGAGAACCGCGGGGCCTCGGTCGACTTCGCTCAGGGCAAGCTCTCCACTGCGCCAAACGTGAAAGGCCCGCGCCATTTCTGGTCGCGGGCCTTTCACCGGTGAAGCTGTGGAGTTTGGCTGAGGCGTCCGCTCTTCTTACGAAGTGGGCCTCGGCGGACGAATTACTTTACCGCCAGGTCTAGAGCGCACGCTCTAAGCCTCAGTCACCTCACGTATTGAACAACTACTACCATCAGAATTTTTCATCAGCTGGATCATCCTCCTTTCCCGTGTAGCCATAAATTAAAACGACGACGGGGCCGAGGTCAAGCTGCGATCTTTGATAGGACGGAACCCTCACCAGGAATGCCAGTAGCCATTGCGTTCTGTCAATTCGAGATCCACGCCAAAGAGCTCGCGCAGCCTGGATGCCTGCAGCAACTCCCGCTTTGGTCCATCGGCCACGATACGGCCCGCGCCCATCATGACCACGCGATCGATCTCGGGCAAGATATCCGCCAGGTGGTGGGTGACCATTACCAGCCCTGTTCCGCGCCGCTCGCCGGAGCCCACGGCCACCTCACGCAAGATCTCGCGTAGTTCGCGCTGCGCCGCCAGATCAAGTGCATTGCTCGGTTCGTCCAGCAACAACATCTCCGGCCGGTGCACCAAGGCTCGCGCGATCATCACCCGGCGCTTCTCACCCGCTGACATCTCACCCACCCATCGGTCGCGCAGGTATTCGGCGCCGAGCATGCCAAGCGCATCCAGTGCGCTGCTGCGCATGCTCTCGGTCACTACTAGATTCGGCCACAAGGTGGAACTGGCAAAGAACCCGCTGACCACGGCGTCCAGCCCCCGCGTCACCGCGGTCCGTTCGCCCGGCAGCTCTGTGGCCACTACGCCCAGATGCTTGCGCAGCTCCTGCACTTCCCAACGGTCTCGGCCGTAGACTTTCATCTCCATCCCCGGACGCACGATGGGATAGCATTCGCAGGTCATGGCCTTGATCAGGGTCGACTTCCCACAACCATTCGGGCCCAGGATGGCAATGTGTTCTCCGGCGACAATCCTGAGGTTTACATCGTGCAGCACCACCTTCTGGCCGCGCGCGACATCCACGTTGCGCATGCGGAGAAACTCAGGAGATTCCTTGGCCCCAGCGCCCTCTTCTTGCTTCATTCGTGATTATCCTAAGCCGCAACGATCGTCGTCCCGGCGGCTGTGAACAATGGTGCGTTCTCTTGATAGAGTAAAGGGCAATGGCTGAAACGTCTCCGGCTCACCACACACCTCCCCTGAATAACCCACTCAACGACGACCAGGTGCCGCGCGGCTTCTCTTTCGCCGCCGTGCGCGCCGGCATCAAAGCCAGCGGTAAACCTGACCTTGCCTGCGCAGTGGCCGAGCAGCCGGCAACCGCTGCCGCCATGTTCACCAGCAACAAAGTGATCGCCGCGCCCCTGATCGTCGGACAGCGCCACCTGGAACGCAGTCAACATCACCTCCGTGTTGCGCTGGTCAATGCCGGCAACGCAAATTGCGCCACCGGCGAGGCCGGCGTGAGTGCCGCGCAGCAATGCTGCGCCAGCGCCGCCACCATCTTCGGATGCGATGCGCATTCCGTCTTTCCCTCCTCAACGGGCATCATCGGTGTGCCGCTTCCAGTCGACAAGCTAACCGCGGCGCTGCCTGCGCTGCACGCCGCCATGGGCTCGACCGCTGCTCACCTGCAACAGATGGCGGGAGCCATCATGACTACCGACACGCGCTCCAAGATTTCCGTGGCAAGTTTTACGGTGCGCGGAGTAACGGTTCGCATTGCCGGCATTGCCAAGGGCGCGGGCATGATCCATCCCCAACTCCAAGCCGCTCCGCCAGCCGCCCTGCATGCCACCATGCTGGTTTATCTGTTCACCGATGCAGCCCTCGAACCTGCAGTCGCCTCTGATTTGCTTCATCACGCCGTCGAGCGCTCGTTCAATCGCATCTCCATCGATGGCGATACCTCCACCAATGACACCGTCCTGCTACTCGCCAGCGGGGCCAGCGGAGTCACCATCCAGGGTCACTCCCACGCCACAGCGCATCCCGTCGACGATCCGCCCACGGCGTCCTTTTCCTCCGCACTGGAGAGCGTTTGTTTATCGCTCGCCATGCGCATCGTGGAGGATGGAGAAGGCATTCAACACGTGGTCGAGCTGGACATCAGCGGAGCGCTTACAGATGCGGATGCCCTGCGCGTAGCTCGCTCCATAGCCCACTCTCCCCTGGTTAAGACAGCATGGGCAGGATGCGATCCCAACTGGGGCCGCATACTGGCCGCCATCGGCTATGCCGGCGTAGCCATCGATCCCGCGCTGATCAACATTTCTTTCGGTGAGCTCGAGATCTGCCGCGAGGGCTGCCTCTCACCGCGCTTCGATGAAAATGCCACCCATGAATACTTGAAACAACGCGATCTGACGGTGCATATCGATCTCGGTCTCGGATCAGGCAAGTGCCGCTTCTGGACCACTGATCTCACGGCGGAGTACGTGCGCATCAACTCGGACTACTCCACATGACAACTTCGCAGCCCCGAGCATCGAAAGCAGTGCAGAGAGCTAAAACTCCTATCGTTTCAGGAACTGCGCGGCATCGAAGCCCAGGAAATACACAGGCTTTTTCACATTTCTGTGAAAAAGTCCGGGCTGCTTTCCACCGTTATGAGGAAGTCGGGCACGCAGATCGGGAGCGGTGTGATTTACAATCAGCGCTTTAACGCATCTTTGCTAATACTGTGGTCCGGTGGGATCAGTCATGTGCGGCCATTCTTTCCACCCCGGGGACGCAAAGACCGCGTGCCTCGGGGGCCCCGGTTTGGCGGAATGGCCGCGTCGGGTTCAGTTTCCTGGTGTATACCATTAGCAAAAATGCTTTACTCGCTCATCGTCATTCAATCTTCAGGAGAAAACCGTAACCATGGCTGGTAAGGTTGGGCAGGCGACCGCCGCTGCGGCCGTCTCCACCGGCGGCTCGCTGATCAGCGACGCCAAGCTGAAGCAGCTTTATGCCACCATGGTCCAATGCCGGCTGCTCACCGAACGTGCGTGCCGGCTGCGTGGCCAGCCTCGATCCGCGGGTCTCTACGCTGCTTCGATAGGCCAGGAGGCCATTGCTACCGGGTGCGCCATTGACCTGCAGCCAGAAGACACGATCGCCCTGGGGCCTCAGAACGCAATCGCCGGCCTGGTCAAAGGAGTGCCGCTGGGTGACATCGTGGCCCAGATTTACGCGCGCCCCACCGCACACAGCCAATCGCCCAACATCATCATGCCCTCCCCTACGCACTGCACGCAGCTCGGGCTGGCAACCAGCGTGGCCCTGGCCACCAAGCACAAGAAGAAAGGCAACGTCGTCGTCGCTTTTAGCGATAAGGCAACAACCACTCTTGACTGCTGGCATGAAGCGCTCGAATTAGCCGCGAGGAAGAGCCTACCCATCATTTTTGTCGTAGAGGATAATCCTCGGACGGATCCGGCCAGTCTCAAGGCAAGTAACGAAGAGAACGACCCACCCGAGAGAGCGCGGAGCTACGGTTTTCCCATCATTACCGTCGACGCCAACGATGTTGTGGCCGTCTACCGAGTTGCCTGCGAAAGCGTGGAGCGGGTGCGCCAGGGCGGCGCCCCAGTGCTGCTGGAAGGCAAGCCATATCGCCTGTCCAGCCAGACCAAGCGACGCGTAGCGAACACCGCGGCGTGGCGCAACGAACGCGATCCTCTCACCCACATGGAACGTTACCTCAAGGCCAAGGGACTCTTCACGCCGAGTTGGAAAGACCAAGTGGTGCAAGAGTTTTCGCGGAAACTGGACACCGCCCTGAGGGATGCAAAGAAGAAGTCAGGGAAGACGGCGAAAAAAGCACAGAAACCGCCGCAGAAGTAATGTCAGCCTTTCACCACCTGCCCGTTATCTTCCCGCTTCTCGGCCTGCTGCAAACGATTGACCCTTAGTCCTCGTTTCGTTAGCTTGAGAAGAGGTGAACGATTCTCTTCACGTCTCTCGGCCCGATACCTGCCTCCGCCACAGGTCATATCCGGCATCAACCGCTTTTGGCTTTGAGGTGTAAGTGGAATTCCTTGCTGTCGTGTGTGCGTTGGTCTTATTGACCCCGGGAATCTCAGCCGCTTCCACCCTTTCTGCTCCAGATGAGACTCAGGCGACGCAGTCTGAACCGGCGCCGCAGCAGACACCTCCGCCGGCCACCGCTCCACCGCCGCCGTCTACCGATCAACTTCCCGCTCCGCGCGAGGCCATTCACTTTGCGCCCTACGCGCCGCTCAAATCGATCGAGGGCATGAGTTCCACTTATGTCCCGCTGGACAGCTGGATCTACCCCGCGGTGATGCGGCTCTATGGGATGGGCTTTGTCGACACAGTCTTCCTCGGTATGCGTCCATGGACGCGTCTGAGCGTGGCCCACATGCTGGAGCAAAGCTCAGATAGGATCACCGACAGTACGAACGATGAAGCCATCGACATTTTTACGGCTCTGGAAAGAGACCTGCAGCCCGATATGCGCATCCCTCTCGACCAAAGGTATGGGCGAGTTGGGCTCGACTCGGTGTACCAGGGAGTGATGGGTATCGCCGGAACGCCCTTACGCGATAGCTTCCATCTGGGGCAGACCGATATCAATGATTTTGGCCGCCCCTACGCAGGAGGCTTCAACAGCTACAGCGGCTTCAGCACCCGCGGCCACTACGGCATGTTTTCTATTTATTTTCGCGGAGAATTCCAGACCGCCCCGTCGTGGGAGGGCTACTCGCTTCCCTTATCAGAGACCCTGGCCACAATCGATGATTTCGCTACCTTCAGCTCCGTTCCCCTGTACGGAAACACCACCATCCCACTGGGTCCGGTTTCCTCCGTCAACAACCTCACCGTGCTCGAAGGTTATGTTTCGGCTCACGTCGTAGGCCATGAAATTTCCTTTGGAAAAATGGACAACTGGTATGGGCCGGGCGTGGGCGGCGGCATGGCTTGGAGCAACAACGCGGAAAACATGTGGAGCTTTCGCATCAACCGGGTTGAGCCGTTATATATCCCATACATCTCCCGTATCGCCGGGCTGATCCGATACGACTTCTTCGTGGGCCCGCTGAAGGGTCACAACGATCCCGTCAGCCCCTGGGCCCATGCGGAGAAAATTTCCTTTAAGCCAACACCTAACTTTGAATTCGGCTTTCAACGCACCGTCATTTGGGGAGGCAAGGGACACGCGCCCATTACGCTGGGTACGTTCTGGCGCAGCTTCTACAGCATCAGCGATACCAACGGGGCGGAAAAATTCTCGCGCAATGACCCCGGCGCCCGCTTCAGCGCTGTCGACTTCTCCTGGCGTTTGCCCTATCTCCGCAAGTGGCTGACCTTCTACTGCGATTCCGAAGTACACGATGACGTCTTCCCCATCACCGCGCCGCGCCACGCCGCCATCCGTCCCGGCCTTTACTTATCCCATTTTCCTGGCGCGCCGAAACTCGACCTGCGCGCCGAGGCTGTCTCCACCGATCCCGACACCGGCCTCAGCAACGGCGGCCAGGATCAGTACATCGAGGTGGTGCAGAGGAACGGATACACCAGCAACGGCTTGCTGATGGGAGACTGGATTGGGCGTGAAAACAAGGGAGGCCAGGCTTGGCTCACTTACCACCTCACACCGCGTGAATGGTTGCAGGTTTCTTACCGCAGTGACAAAGCCGCCAAGGATTTTATTCCCGGCGGCACCACGCAGACCGATTTCCGCTTCGATGTGGTCAAGCGCCTCACGTCGGATGTCGAGTTGAAAGCCAACGTGCAGTACGAGCAATGGCTGATTCCGCTATACAAACCCGGGCGGCAATCCGATACCAGCATCGGCTTCCAGCTAACTTGGTATCCCCGTATCGACCGGCGATTCTAGGGTTCTGGGCCGGTGCGCGGCTCTTAAATTTACGCACGAGCTGAAGAGTCTGGGTGAGAACTGGAAGACACAGGAGATCCCTTCCAATCGTCAAGGCCCGGAGGGCCGCAACCAAACGTGAGCCCAGCCCGGAAGGGCTGGGTCTCGACCCGGATGATGATTGTGAGCGCCAGCGGCGCGGCAACATGCGGGCCCTACAGATCGATACCCAGCCCTTCCGGGCTGGGCTGACGTTTAGCGGTCGGCCCTACCGGGCCTTGGCAGAGCTTAGCAACAGTTACTGTTTTTAAATTAAGGAGTATCGCTTAGCTTTACAACAAAGGCGTCCTGGTTGTTGACGATGATTGTGTTTGAGCCAGCCACATAGCGATAGCCCGTGGTGTAGACAGAGGACTGAGGAGCTGGATTATTGGAAGTGGTGCCGGGAGTGAATACGGTAATGCCACTGATCGATGCTCCCAGGAAGGTGGTGGACTTGAGAGCCTCCAGCTTGGGGCCGAATTCCGTGAGAAAGCCCGCTGACGGATTGACGATAGTAGAAGGGGCGCCCGGAAACGCACCAGTCGTCGTAGAACCGGCAACATAAATATTTCCCGCAGGATCGATGGCGAGGCTATTAGCCTGCACCGCGCCGTCCGGGCCATCGAGATAGGTCGCGTGAAGAAGTTCACCCGTATTGCTCAGCTTGGCCACAAACGCGCTGGTATAGTTCGTGCCGCCGGGCAAGCATGCTGAAGACGGCGTCAACTGGAAGGCCTGAGGAGTGGTAGGAAAGTTTGAGGAGCATGCAATGCCCGCAATGTATGCCTCATCGGCCGGATCCAGAGCGATCGCCAAGCCCTCGTCTTCCGGGTCAGAAGGCTCAGCAGTTTGGGTGCCGCCCAACAACTCAGAGTAAATGGATTGCGACCCGTCTTGCGAAAGCTCGGTGACGAACGCAACGTGACCCAGGGCCCCGGGGAATCCGCGGGAGACCACGCCGTTGACCGGAAAATCGATGGAAGAACTGATGCCGGTCACGTAGGCGTGTCCAACGCTGTCCACCGCAATCCCCTGGCCTATCTCGTAGCCCGATCCACCCAGATAGGTGGAGTATCCGGAGGTTAGATATCCGTCGGAGCCAACTTTGACTACGAATGCGTCCATCGATCCGTTGAGAGCCTGCTGCATCGGCTTCAGCGTAGCCGTGGTGTATAGCGAGGTGGGAAAGTCGACGGATTGGGTCGGGCCCGTCACATAGGCATTGTGATTCGCATCCAAAGCAATGGCATACGACATTTGAAAGACCTGATCGTTGCCAAAACCACCGAAGTTAACACACCACTGCAGTTGCGTAAGATCGGTGGTGAGTTTGGCAACGAAGCCGTTCCAGAACCCGTAGCCAAATTGGGTGTGAGTAGCAAAATTTGGAGAGGTGGTACCGCCGGTTACCCAAACTCCGGTTGAGTCAACGGCGATCCCGCTGACTAAATCGACATCGCTGCCGCCGATCAGCGTGGAGTTCAACACCGCGCCTGCCGGTGAGAGTTCGGTCACGAAAATATGAGCTGGACAAACCATGTTGGGGCAATTCTTCGCAACGGGAGCTCCTACGTTATCGGGAAAGTCGGTGGAGAGAGTCTGGCCGGTAACGTAGGTATTGCCTTGGGGATCCACCGTTACCGCTACACCATAGTCCTGAGAATTGCCGCCGAGGAAAGTTGTGAATTCCACTGTCGGATCCACTACCAGGGAACTCCGCCGGTCGTACTCCGCCAAGTAGAAGGCGGCCTGCCCATTGTCCGCGATCTGGTAGCCTCCGGAGACTTCCACTTTGTCGTTGCCGATTTGTTGATATACCCGGGGCCGAACATGCCGCATTTCCGAGCCCGAACTGGTCTTGATGACCAGGTCACCGGTCTTGCTATCAACGCGCAGCGGTCCCACCCCATCGAAGGCGAGACGAATCTGGTTGGGGTCTCCTCCTGGCGCTACAACGAAGTCGTATTCCAAATCGCGGCCCTGCCCATAGAAGACCAGGTCGATGCCGTCGTATACGTTCTTCACCCGCAACCGGCCGTACTGGGGAATGCCCGTGTGCCAGTCCTTGCGATCTTTTCCCAGCAGATAATTGCTCACCCCACCCGTGGGCTCCAGCCCTTCAACCTTGCTCCATGAATGGCTGCCGACGAGGTTCATACCAATCACGCTCACCCGGCCTTTGAGCGACACGGCCTGTTTCACCGCCGGCTTGCCGGGGATAGAAAAGGCGGCGTCTGCGGGCGAAGGCGCGACCGGCTCAGCTACCGTGATCGACGCTCCCGACGAGGTGAGGAAGAGCTGGTAGCCCTGGCCGCGCGCCGTCCAGGAAATTTGCCCGGGGGCCTGGCCGAGATTGGGCTCGAAGGCCAAGGGCTGATCAAACGCGGTGGGGCTGGGGGCCGCAGCCAGCAAAGCTGGGCTCAGCATGGCGGAGCACAATACCATCGAGCGCAAGAAAAGTTTGAACATGAAATCGTTCCTCCTCGAGTGAAGCTGCTACTCGTCTCACTCTGATAAGAGAAAAGAAGAAAACCATTTCATCGAATTTTGAGCCGGTAATTCGGAAAACCGGACCTGGACGCCGCAAGCCCACTCCGGTCTCTTTGAGGAGTGGGCTTTTGCGGCTGTTGCAACCGAGAAGAACCAGGGCAGCGTTTTGCTATGCTCGCTCAATTACGGCTGTTCATAGCTCAACTTCACAACAAAGGCATCAAGATAAATGTTCGCTACTGAAGGCGAGCCCGGCTCATACCGGTAACCCGCGGTAATGACCTGAGGCTGCGCGGTCACCGGAGTTGAATCACTCCTGACCAGTTGCAATAACGGTGTGAACACGGCGATGTTGGTAATGTCAGCTCCCAACAGGGTGGTGGCGTCTATGGTCTTAAGCTCGGGATGAAACTTGGTGAAAAAGCCCGCCGTCGGGTTCAGCGGAACGGCAGGTGCACCGGGGAAGATGCTGGTTGATGTAAGACCAGCGACATAGATATTTTTGTCCTGATCGATTGCAATACTGTTGCCGTTTACGTAGCCATTCGTACCCCCGAGATAAGTTGCATAGAGAAGATTTCCGCTGCCATCCAATTTCGCCACAAAGGCACTTTGATAAAACTGGCCCGCGGTCTGCGGCAAACAGGCAGAAGGCGGCGTAGGCTGAAAGGAATTCGCATTGGTGGGAAAGTCCGAAGTGCAGGAGGTGCCGGTAATATAAGCCTCTCCGGACACATCCAGCACGATCGCCGAGGCCTGGTCCAATGGATACGGATGTTGCACAGACTTCGTGCCTCCCAATAAAACTGAGTAGAGCGATTTGGATCCGTCTTTGGAAAGCTCGGTAATGAAAGCGACCGAGCCACCGTTGGTTAAGGAACCGTGCGATGGCGCTGCGTTGGTGGGGAAATCCTTCGAAGTCGTATACCCGGTTACAAACGCATGCCCTACGCTATCGACTGCAATGCCGCTGGAGGAGTCCTGGTTGGAGCCACCAAGATAGGTGGAATATCCCGAGGTCAAGTATCCGTCCGAGCCAACCTTCACCACGAACGCGTCACTCCCGCCGCCAAAGGCCCCTTGTTTCGCTTTCAACGTCGAAGAGAAATCCTGCGAGACCGGGAAGCTATTCGAGGACGTCTCACCGGCCACATAAACCGCGTGAGTCGCATCCAGGGCAATCGCGTTCGAACTCTGGTAGATATATTGATCCCCAGTCCCGCCAAAGGTGACGCACCAATTCAGTTTGCCCAGGTCCGGGCTGAGCTGAGCGACAAAACCATTCCAGAAGCCAAACCCGAGACCCGTGTGCGTGGAAAAATCTGTAGAGTTGGTAGCGCCGGTCACCCACACTCCCGTGTCGTCCACGGCTATCCCAGTTGCTGTGTCTGTGCCGCTGCCGCCGATGAGCGTGGAGTTAAGCACCGCACCCGCCGGTGAGAGCTCGGTCACAAAAATGTAAGCGGGGCAGACGTTGTTGACACAAGTCTTCGCCGGGGTGCCGATGGCAGTCGTGGTGGGAAAATCGGTCGAGTAAGTCAGCCCCGTGACGTAGGTGTAGCCCGCGCCGAGTATAGCCATTCCGGTGGTGTAATCCTCTGCACTGCCACCGAGAAAGGTCGTGAACTCAACCAAGGGGTCGACGGTCAGCGCACGTCCCCGGTCATAAGCCGCTAAGCGGAAGGCTGCCTCTCCATTGTCCAGAACCTGGTATCCGCCGGCGACCTCAACTTTATGGTCGCCGACCTGCTGATAGACCCTGGGCCGCACATGGCGCATCTCCCCGCCGGTCCTGGTCTTGATCATCAGGTCGCCGGTTTTGCTGTCGACACGCATGGGGCCCGCACCGTCGAAGGCGAGCCGGATCTGGTTGGGATCGCCACCCGGCGCGACCACGAAATCATATTCCAGATCGCGCCCATGACCGTAAAACACCAGGTCGATGCCGTCGTAAACGCCCTTCACCCGAACACGAGCATACTGAGGAATGCCCGAGCGCCAGTCTTTGCTTTTACCTATTAGGTAATTGCTGACCCCGCCCGTAGGCTCCAACCCCTCAACGGAGCTCCACGAGTGGCTCCCCGCCAGCGTCATGCCGATTACGCTTACCCGGGCTTTGGGCAAGGCGGACAGTTGGACGCCAGGCCTGCCGGGAAACGACGAGGGGGTAGGCGCTGCAAACTCCCCTAACGGCTCGGCCAGTACGATCGAAGCTCCCGTCGAGGTCAGGTAGAGCTGATAGCCGGCGCCCCGCGCGGTCCAGGAGACTTGCGCCGGCGCCTGGCCAAGATTCGGCTCAAAAACCACTGGCCGTTCAAATGGGACAGAGTTGGGGTTTGCTGCCAAGGCCATCATGGTTGAGCACAAGGCAATCAGGAATACAAGAGCTTTCGACATGGGAATCACTCCTGCTGAATTTGGCGGCCAGACAAAAGACAGAGGCATGGTGTTGCTGCTAACCTGAGCACGGAAAGACTCCGCCCCCGCTGTCTTTTCTGCCTTTCACTCCTATAAGAGCGAGAACCGAAAACATTTCATGGCGGGCGCATTCGAGAACATGCAGAGTGCAGGACAGGTGGCGGAGCAGGCACCGCGCCGCTCCGCTGCCGGGAGGTTCACATGGCAAAAGAGCGCCTGAACCGGGACCCATCGACATCGCCCAGCGCTTTCCGTCAATTTCTCAACTGGCTCGACGACGGCGCCGATTCTCGCGGCGAAAAGTATCTCGAAATGCGGCGCAGGCTGGTTGCCTACTTTGACCGCAAGAATTGCGTTGCCCCCGATGATCTCGCGGACGAGACCCTGAACCGGGTGGCGCGAAGGCTGGAAGAGGAGGGCTCCATCACCGGCACAGCCCCGGCCCAGTATTGCTACATCACCGCAAAATTCGTCTTCCTCGAATACCTCCGTGGCGACTCACGCTCCCACACCAGCCTCTCGGAACTGTCACCGGGAAAGGCAGACGCCGTGCTGGGCGCGGCTTCCGTAACGGATGACGAAGTGCAAAACAAGGAGCGCCTCTCCGCCTGCCTGGAGGAGTGCCTAACCAAGCTGCCATCGAATGACCGGGGCTTGATTCTTGAGTACTACCGAGGGGAACAGCGAAGCAAAATCGAAAGTCGCCGGGGGCTGGCGGAAACCCTGCGCCTCAGCGTAAATGCTCTCAGCATCCGAGCCTGCAGAATTCGCAATAAACTCGAACTATGTGTTCGAGAGTGTTCCGGCCAACAATGAAATAGTTTTCTGGTTTCTGCTCATAAAGATAGATGATGCTCTTCTCACATCAGCAGCGAGTGGACGACCAAACCCTGAGAGCCTACCTCTTTGGCCTGCTGCCGCGGGATCAAACCGAGCGGCTGGACGAATTGAGCGTGGTCGATGATGAGTTTGCCGCACGTCTCGACACCGTCGAGAGCGACCTGGTCGACGCATACGTCCGCGGAGAGCTTTCCGGGGATACCTTGGCGAAGTTTCAGACTGTCTATCTGTCGTCCCCGAGAAGGCGCCAGAGAGTGGCCTTCGCCGAGAGCCTCTATTCGTTGGGTGGCAAGCACCTTTCCCAGGCCGCAACGAATCGGGTAGAGCCGGCAAAATCGGCACTCGGAAGATGGTTGGGCTTATTCGCATTTCCGCGTTTGGCGTTGGCAGGAGGATTGGCAATGCTGCTGGCCATCGCTGCCCTGCTGGTCGATAACCTGCATCTTCGTGACAGCATGCGTCAGGCAACCGTTGACCGTGCGGCGTTGCAGCAACGGGAAAGCGATCTGCAAACCCAGCTCGACAACGAGCACGCATCGAATGCACAAACCGCAAGCGAATTGGAGCAGGTACGGAAGTCGCTTGCCCAGCTTGACAACAGCACCACCGCAAAGCACGTAGCTTCGCAAATGACGTCGCTGCCGGTGAGCGTGTTGGCCTTTGTTCTTGCGCCCCAGGTACGGGGTGGTACGCAGATGCCTGTCCTTTCCCTACCCCAAGGGACCACCCGGGTAGATTTTCACCTGGACCTCGAGACCAACGATTTCCCCCACTACCGCGTCGCACTCAAGAGCCTGCAGGACGACAAAGTCTTGTGGCATAGTGGCCAACTGACAGCCGTAACGAAGGGTCAAAACAGTGCACTATCGACCAGCGTGCCGGCTAAGCTCCTGCAACCGCAAGGCTATGAATTGGACCTTACGGGAACGCCATCGGGCGGCGAGGGCGAGTTAGTCAGCAGCTATGTCTTTAGAGTTGTGACCAAATAGGGCCCCGGAAAAGCGCTTTGGAGAAAGAAGATGCGGGTGGAGATCGGGACGGCGGGAACCTATTCCCGCTGGACAGGATGGACCAGGTTCAAGACGGCAGGCGTGATGCTTATCGCCGCGATTGTACTCGCTGCACCCCAGCCGGCAATGGGTGCCCCCCTTGCTTGGGCATGCTCTCCCTCACAAGCGTCGACTGGTTCATCCTCTTCCGCGGTGGATTCCTCACTCTCACCGGGCAGAATCGTTGAAAGCACACTGGCTGGGGGCCAAAATCACAGCTATCGACTCTCGCTCTCTGCCGGCCAATACGCCAACATCGCTGTCGAACAGAAAGGCATTGACGCCGTCGTCCGCATCGTCAGTCCAGCCGGCAGTTCCCTGGCAGAGTTTGATAGCCGAAGCTGGTCAAAGGAGAAAGAGCATTTCGGCTTGGTTGCTGAGTCGAGCGGTCGCTACCAGGTAGTAGTGCGAGCAAAATATCCTCGGGACCCGGTGGCTGCTTACGCCATCGAGCTGATAGAAATTCGCCCGGCCACGCAGACCGACCGGCTTCTTTTCGAGAGCCGGGAGTTGAGCACACAATCGCAGGCACAGAGCGACGCGGGCAATTACGTTGAGGCGCTGCATCTCGCGCAAAAGGCTGTCATCCTCGCTAAGCAAGCTGTGGGCCCGCAGGCGAGGGGCGACGACAAGAAATACCTGGGTGGATCGGAATCGAATCTCGGCGCGGCGCAGTTTGCCGCGGGTGATCGCGACGGTGCCCGGGCGTCGTTCGAAGAAGCGGTGAGAATCAGTGAGGCAATACCAGGCGGCGATAGCCAGCGGCTCGCTGTCGCCCTTGAGGGAATGGGCAATGTGTACATAGGGTCCAGCGACTACCCGCGGGCACAGGATCCGCTGGAACGGGCGCTTAAGATGCTGCAGGATGCCCAAGGAAGCGAGAGTCCGGCGGTTGCTGACTGCCTGGTGGTCCTGGCGCTCTTACATCAACGGCGAAGTGAGTTTCCCCGTGCTTTGGCAGAGTTGCAACATGCGCTCGCCATCGATCAACAAAAACTTGCCCCGGATGACCTTGCCATCATCAAGGTGATGGACAGCCTTGCAGATGCCTATGCAGATTCGGGTGACTTCGACCGCGGGATACCAGCACTGCAACAGACACTGCATCCGGCAGAGCAGAAGCTCGGCCCAGATCATCCGCTGGTGGCCCATCCCCTGCAAAACCTGGGCATCATCGCCAGGGAACAACAGCAGTATCCACTCGCCCTCGAATACCTGTGGCGCGCAGAAAAGATTCGCGAGCACAGCTTAGGCAGCCAGCACGCCTCCACCGCTGCCCTCCTGGTAAACATTGCTAATGTCTACACCGCACAGGGCGACTATCCCCGGGCCATCGAAACATACCTGCGGGCCCTCGCCGTTCTGGAACGGGCTGCCGGTCCTTACCATGAGTGGACCACGATGACTCTCGGCAATCTTGCGCGGGCCTACGCGGCCGAAGGAGACGCCTCGAATGCAGTCCGCTATATGGTTCGTCTGAATGAAGCGGCCGAAACAAACCTTTCGCTCAACCTTGCCATCGGCTCAGAAGCGGAGCGGCTGGCTTATGTCGACAAGTACTACCCGCATACCGGGCGCGCTATCTCTCTGAACGTCACAGAAGCTCCACAGGACCCCGCCGCGACCGAGCTTGCCGCGCAGATGATACTGCAACGCAAGGGGCGGGTGCTGGATGCGGTTGCTGACAGCATGACCGCGCTTCGCAAGCGATTGGAACCGGAAGATCAGAAGTTGCTCAGTGAGCTGAGCAGCACAATCGCCGTGCTCGCCAGGTCTGCCCTGCGAGGCCCGGGACAAACACCCCCGGAGCAATACAAGCAGCAGATCGAAGCGCTCCAAAGCAAACGGGAACGGCTCGAGACTGAGATCAGCCGTCGTACCGCCGGCTATTACCAACCGACTGGCTCGGTCACTTTGGCTGCGGTTCGCAAAGCTATCCCTGCTGATGGTGTCTTGTTGGAATTTGCGGTCTACGAACCCTACGACTTCCATCAGCCCAAGCGGCCAGAGGACGTCGCCCTGCGCTACGTTGTATACGCCATCCCCGCGCAAGGAACAGTGAGGTTAAAAGAGCTTGGAGACGCAAAGGAAATCGATCACCAGATCGATCTGTACCGTCAGAGCTTGCGTGATCCAAAGCGCACCGACTCCCGGCAACTGGCGCGAGCGCTCGATCAAAGGCTTATGTTTCCGCTGCGATCGATGGGGATTACGGCCAAACACGTCATCATCTCGCCCGATGGCGAACTGAACCTTCTATCTTTTGAGTCGCTGGTGGACGAGCAGGGCCGCTACCTGATCGAGAATTACCAGATTGGCTACGTCACCGCGGGCCGAGACTTATTGCGCATGCAGATAGCACGTTCCAGCCGCACGGAACCCGTAGTCATCGCCAATCCTTCCTTCGGAAACCCTGAAACGACGCCGGTTCCCGTCTCGCCACCTGCCAAGGTCAGACCTGCCAGTGCCACTACCGTACGTCGCGACCTAAGCGGCGACGATACTGAAAGTATTTACTTCGCACCTTTGGCGGGTACCGCGCTGGAAGCTCGTGAACTTAAATCGCTCTTTCCTGATGCAAGGATTCTCACTGGATCACAAGCGAGCAAAGCAGAACTCGAGCGGGTCGATTCACCGGCTATCCTGCACATAGCAACCCACGGATTTTTCCTCGAGAACGCAGCGGACGAAAAGGCAAACAAACGTGCCGGTAATTCCCCCGGTGCCACCCGCGGTATTCATGCGGGACTTAATACAGACAATCCTCTGCTGCGCTCCGGCCTGGCATTGGCCGGAGCGAACCTGGACAAAAACGGCATCGAGGATGGCATCCTCACAGCACTCGAGGCCTCTAACCTGAACCTTTGGGGAACAAAATTGGTGACGCTTTCGGCCTGCGACACGGGGGTCGGTGAAGTGAAAAATGGTGAAGGAGTCTACGGGCTGCGCCGCGCCTTTGTCATAGCGGGCGCGGAGACTGTAGTGATGAGTCTTTGGCCGGTCAGCGACTATGTCACCCGAGAATTGATGACGTCCTATTACCGCGGCCTTAAGGCTGGGCTGGGCAGAGGCGATGCCCTGCGTCAAGCCCAGCTGGCTATGCTGAATCGGAAGGGGCGAGAGCACCCCTTCTATTGGGCCAGCTTCATCCAGGTGGGCGAATGGGCAAATCTGGAAGGAAAACGCTGAGAACTAACCGCCCCTCTGGTTGCCTCGCCAAGGACGGGTGCCCCACATCTCGCGAAATACGAGCGAGATGTGGGGCACCCGTCCTTTGTGAGGCAACCAGAGTCAAGAAACCCATAACTCAATTGTTGCGCAGCGCGACCATCGGGTTAATGCGCGATGCCCTTCGCGCTGGTATGTATCCGGCGAGCAGCGCCACGATCAGCAGCAACAAAGTCATGCTCAGGAACGTAGCCCGGTCGGTGGCCTCCGTTCCGAACAGAAGCGACGCAATGAGATTGGAGACTGCCAAGGATGCCACCGTCCCGGTTGCAATCCCGATCAGTGCCAGTAACAGTGTCTTTCCGATAACTGCCACCTGTACTCGCCCCTGGCTTGCCCCCAGTGCCATGCGAATACCGATCTCCTGAGTCCGCTGCATCACCGAGTATGAGATCACTCCGTAGATACCTAGAGAAGCCAAAATCAGTCCCAGCCCGGCAAAGACGCCTACCAGGATGACAAAGAAACGGCGCGGTGAAACCACGTGATCCACCAGCCCTTGCACCGGCCGGAACTCTGTCGCCGGCTGACCGGGATTGATTTGTCGAATCGTGCTCATCACGATGGGAGCCAACGTTTGCGGCGGCAACTTGGTGCGCACCACCAGCTGCGCGCCCTCTGGCCCAAACTGCGGCGAAGCTCCGGAGAGGTACATCTGCCAACCCGGTTTGCCTTCGACGCTACTCTCGCGGACATCGGCCACCACTCCGATGACGCGGGCATCCATTCCAATCACATCCGCGATGCGGCCAATCGGGTCTTCGCCCGGCCAAAGCCGGCGCGCGATCGTCTCATTAATGATGACCACTCCTACTTTCTTATCCGTGTCGTCCCAACGAATGTCGCGGCCTTTCACCATGTGCATCCCGATCGCGTTGAGGTAGCCAGGCGAAACAATGTAGACGAAGGTGGCTTTCAATTCCCCTTTGCGGTAGTCTTTTTCTTTGCCCTTTACCGAGATGCCCCAGCTTCGATTCCGGCTCATGGGCAGGTTGTCCGTGATGCCGGCTGTCTCCACTCCCGGAATTGCCTCCACCTGACGCAGAACTTCCTGCCAGAAGACGCTTCTCATGGCCGGATTGCCGCCATCGTTGTAATCCAGGCTGATCGAAGCCGCCCGGCTGGGTTCGAAACCGAGATCGACATCGAGGATGCGCAGAAAACTCCGCAACAGGAGGCCAGCGCCCACCAGCAGCACGCAGGCCAGGGCAATCTCCGAAATGATCAGCACCGAGCGCAGCCCATCATGCTTCTTGCCGTCGCTCGCCCCGTGGCCCGAGTCTTTGAGAGACTCCTGCAAGTTGCCGCTGGAGATTCTGAGGCCCGGAACAAGACCGAACAAAACCGCCGCGGTCAAGGCCACCAGCAGAGTCCAGGCCAACGAGGCTGCATCGATATGCACGCTGCTTAGCAGCGGCAGCGCTATCGAACCCTGGTGGGCGAGATAAATGGTAATCGCAAAAGCAATGCCCAAGCCGAGCAATGCACCTGCAAACGACAGGATGAGGCTCTCGGTCAGCAACTGCCGCAGCAACCGGCCGCGAGTAGCACCCAAAGCCGTGCGCATGGCAAATTCCTTGCTGCGCGCCGCCCCGCGCGCCAGCAGCAGATTCGACAGGTTCACGCACACGATGAGCAGAATCAGGCCCACCGCGCACCACAAGACAATCAACGAACGGCGCAGCTTGCCGGTCACGTAGTCCTTCAACCCGAAGAGGGCGCCGGTGTAGCCGCCGCCATACTCCGGATGCTTGACGCTGAAATGAAGAGTAGGAAAGAGGAGATCCGCTTCAGCCTGCGCCTGCGCCAGGCTAACTCCTGGTTTCAGGCGGCCCACCAGGGCCATGGCATTGCCCTCGTCCCGGATGTCGTCGTAGATCACCGGCCCATACATATCCACCTTGTAGCCGGGAGAGAAAATGGAGCCAAAGTCAAAACTTTCCGGCAACACACCAATCATCGTAACCGGCGTTGCATTCACATCAATCGCCTGGCCTACGATGCTCCGATCGCCGCCGTACTGCCGCTTCCAAAACGCATGGCTCAGCAGCACCACGGGACGGCTGTTGTGCAGGCATTCCTCTGCCGTGAAGACCCGTCCCAGTGAGGGCTCCACGCCCAGGGTATGAAAGAAATTGCCCCCCACCATCAAGTCGGTGACCGGCATCGGCTGACCGTGGCCCATGAGCTTGAGGTTGTCGGGTCCGGAGAAGGCGTAGTAACCCGAGATCGATTCGAACGATCGGTTTAGCCGCTGAAATTCCTCCGTTGCATCTGCCGAATAGGTCATGCCGGATTCGCCACCGGTCGGGTCCTTGGAGAGAATTCGGACTAGCTCCTGCGGATTACGCAGCGGCAGCGGCCGTAACAGGATGGTGTTTACCACGCTAAAGACGGTGATGTTGGCGCCAATTCCCAACCCCAGGATGACCACCGCGATCAGAGTAAAGCCGCGGTCGCGCCCCAGGGTGCGAAGGGTGAACCGCAGATCCTGCAGCAGCACATCGAGCCAGGGCAAACCGCGTGCCTCGCGTTGCTGCTCCTTCGCCTGCACCACTCGACCGAAGCGAATCAACGCCTGGCGGCGCGCCTCTTCCGCAGTCATGCCTTGGCGAATATTCTCTTCCACCGCCAGCTCTAGATGCTCTGCCACCTCCGCATCCAGTTCCGAGTCCCGCTGCGGCTTTTTGAAGAAAGAGCGCAGGCGTTGCAGTCCTTCCCCAAGGGCGCCCATCGCAGCTTCCCTTCCGCCGGCACGGCCAATACACGGCCCATCACCCGCGACAATCTCTGCCAGTGCGCGGCATCTTCAGCCAGCTGCTTGCGGCCGCTCCGGGTGATCGAGTAGTACTTTGCCTTGCGATTGTTATCGGAGGTGCCCCACTCCGCGGCAATCCATCCCCGCTCCTGCAGCCGCACCAGCGAAGCGTATATGGTGCCCTGGTTGAGCAGACTCTCATCGCCGCTTACCTGCTCGATGCGCCGGGCAATGCCGTGGCCGTGCATGGACCCCATGGTCACCAGCGTCTGCAGGACCATCAGGTCAAGCGTGCCTTGCAATAGATCCAGTTTCGATTCCGCCATTCAGCGCTCCTGTGTTAACACCACATCAGAATGCCATATTTTCTGTGGTATTGCCACAGGGCAATAAGAGGGGCAGCGCTCTACGTCAAATCCGAAATCTTCCTTGGTTCTTCTTCGTGCAGCTCGTGATGCAGTTCGTCGACCTTTATCCTCGCTTTATCCAGCATTTTCCTGCCCTCCGCCGTGATCTTGTACACCCTCCGCCTGCGGCCGGTAACGTTCTTTAGTGCTGAGCGAAGAAGTCCCCTGCGCTCCAACCCGTGCAGGAGCGGATAGAGGGTTCCGGGGCCAATGCGATACCCGTGATGCTCCAGCTCCTCCATCATGGCCAGCCCGAAAATGGGCTCATGAGAGGCGTGCACAAGCACATGGATACGTATCAGACCGTAGAAGAGTTCCCGCTGATGCGTCGACACAGCCAAAAGAATACTCCGTTCCGGCCGGGTGAAACCATAGTATCGAACTTCGATGATATGATCCCTGCAGACACAGTATGCGTAAGCCGCTCCACGCCTTCTTGTGTATCGCCTCCGCGACAATCCTCAGCGCGCCGACTTGCCTTGCCCAGATTTCCGGGACCAGTTCGGCTCTGACCTTGACCCAGGTAATCGAGACGGCAAGGTCGAGGTACCCCGCTATTCGGGCCGCGCAGGCACAACAAAAGGCGGCCCAGGGAGCGGTGGGTGTCGCGCGGACAGCCTATCTGCCCCGGACGGATCTTCTCTGGCAAACAAACCGTGCTACAGCGAACAACATCTATGGCCTTCTCCTACTGCAAGGAGTGATCCCCAACATCTCCGGACCTGTCACCGCCTCCGATAACACGCGCAGCGCCTGGAGCAGTGGCGGCGGTGCATTGCTCAGCTGGCAACCCTTCGACTTTGGCGCCAGGAGCGCGAAGGTCAAAGCTGCACAAGAGGGGAGTGAAGCTGCGCGGCAAGCAGCCTCGCTCACCACACTCGAGGTGACTGCGAACGCCGGCAGCGCTTTCTTCGACCTTACGGCGGCGCAGCAGTTGGTGGTCGTCGCGCAGGCCAATGTGCGCCGCACGGAGGCGTTCCATCAAGCCGTTCATGTGCTGGTCGACAACACGCTTCGCCCGGGTGCGGACGCCTCCCAGGCAGATGCGCAGCTGGCGCTTGCCCGTAACCAGCTGATTCAAGCACAGACACAAGAGGCACTGCGGCGTTCTGCCTTGGCGGAATACCTGCAGGCCCCGGGGGCGCAACTGGAGATTGATGCGTCCCAGGTGATCGCCTCCCTTCCCCCCTCTGATCTTGGTCAGGCAGCGGCGGCGAATCATCCGGCAGTACTTGAAGAAAGCGCGCTCGCTCTACAGCAGGAAGCGCAAAAGCGCGTCCTCGATCGCAGCTACGTTCCCGTCTTCAGCACCCTGGGTGCAGTCTCCGGACGAGGCGCTGGGACAGCCTTGAACGGCCAATTCCCCGGCGGCACCGCAGGATTGGCCCCCGATACCTTCAATTGGGCTGCAGGCGTCCAGGTCACGTTTGCGGCCTTCGACTACTTCAGTCTGCGAGAGCAACAAAAAGTTCAGCAGGCGAACGTCGAAGCGGAACACGCCCGCTATGACCAATCGCTCTCTGACGTTTCCACGGCGATGGAACAAGCTCATGCGACCCTGGTCGGCGCACGCCGGATGGCGGCCAACACTCCGGTCGAGCTAGCTGCCGCGCAGGCGAGTGAGCAACAACAGCAGGCCCGTTATCGTTCTGGATTAGCAACCGTGGTTGACGTTGCCGCTGCCGAATGTGTGTTGGCCCAAGCCGAGGCCGACGATGCAATTGCCCGCCTCAGTGTCTGGCGCGCCGAGCTCGGCATTGCCGCTGGACAGGGCGACTTACAGCCATTTCTATTGCTGCTGCAAAGCGCGACGAAGGGGAAATAGCGATCTATGTGGCTCATTCGCGCAGCGCTTCGCCGGCCGGTTACGGTTCTCGTTCTCGTGGTCGCGCTGGCAGTCTTGTCGATCCTGGCGATCCTGCGCACGCGGATCGATATCTTTCCCAATCTCGACCTGCCGGTCATCTATGTAGCGCAGCCCTACGGAGGTATGAGCCCCCAGCAAATGGAGGGCTTTATCTCCTACTACTACGAGTATCACTTCCTTTACATCAACGGAATCGAGAGCGTCGAGGCAAAATCGATTCAGGGAACAGCTCTCCTCCGGCTCACCTTCCATCCCGGCACAAATATGAGCGAGGCGCTGGCGCAGACAATCTCCTACGTCAACCGCGCCCACGCTTTTATGCCCCCCGGAACCGTATCGCCGTTCGTCATCCGCTATGACACCGGCACCCTGCCAGTCGGCTACATGGTCTTTTCCAGCCCGTCACGAACCCTGGCAGAGCTCCAGGATCTGGCCCTCAATCGCGTGCGCCCCGTCTTTGCCACGCTGCCCGGTGTATCGTCTCCTCCGCCGTTTGGCGGCAACCAACGCTCGATCGTTATCAACGTCGATCCGCGCAAGCTGCAGGCATACGGTCTATCGCCGGAGAATGTCGTCCAGGCTCTGAGTTCGGGTAACAGTATCCAGCCCGCGGGCAATGCGGACATAGGAACCACGCATACCATGGTCACCACGGATACAACCGTGACCCGGATCGATGACCTGTTGAGTATCCCCCTGCGGCTGGGCTCGGGAGCATCCGTTTACATACGCGATGTGGGCAGCGTTTCCGACTCGTCCGACCTGCTTGCGGGCTATGCGCTGCTGAACGGCAAGCGAACCATCTACATCCCGGTCACCAAGCGGCCGGATGCCTCTACCCTTACCGTGGTCGATGAGGTTCGCCAGAATCTCCCGCGGTTTCAGTCCCTGGTCCCAGAAGACATCAAGATTACGTATGAACTCGATCAATCGCAGTTCGTTCGCGATGCCCTGATGTCTGTCTTGCGTGAAGGTATCGCCGGAGCCATTCTCACCGGGCTGATGCTGCTCCTCTTCTTGCGCGACTGGCGGTCATCTGTGATCGTCGTCATTACCATTCCCTTCGCTCTGCTCACTGCAGTCCTGCTTCTCAGGCTTACCGGGCAGACCATCAACATCATGACGCTTGGAGGTCTCGCTCTGGCTGTCGGCGTCCTGGTGGACGAAGGAACAGTGCTGCTCGAAAACATTCACGTTCACCTGGATCGCGGCGAAAATACCGCGGTCGCCGTTTCTCTGGCCAGCCGCGAGGTAGCAACTCCCCGGCTGCTTGCCATGCTGAGCGTCATGGCTGTCTTCCTTCCTTCGTTTTTCATGACCGGACCCGCGCAGTCTCTTTTTCTACCCTTGTCACTCTCGGTTGGCTTTGCCATGGGCGCATCCTACCTGCTCTCCAGTTCGCTTGTCCCAGTGTTGGGGAATTGGATGCTTAAGCCGAACGCCAACCGGCTACAGGAAGAGGAAGGCAGCTTCGACCGCTTCCGTCGTCGCTTCGAGCATGCTCTCGAACGGGCGATGCAGATTCCAGGTTTGCTGCTTGGCGCGTACAGCGTGATCGCCTTGCTGGTATTGCTGCTGGTCACTCCACAGATCGCGCAAGAGATTTTTCCCTCCGCCGCCTCGACCCAGTTTCGTCTGCGTATCGACGCCCCGGACGGTACGCGGGTGCCGGTAACGGAGGACCTGGTGCGCCGGGTACTGGCCACGATCCAGGAGGTGGCGGGGGAAAAGAATCTTGACTTGAGCCTGGGTTACGTCGGCACCCAGGGCTCGTCCTACCCCATCAATGCCGTCTTCCTCTGGACCAGTGGTCCGCAGCAGGCCATCATCAATGTCGGCCTCAAGCCATCCACATCCATCCAGCTGGCGGACCTCGAAGGGCAGCTTCGGCAGAAGCTTGCGCAGCAGTTCCCTGAGGCGCACTTCTCCTTCGATCCAGGCGACCTCATCAGCCAGATCCTCAGCTTCGGCTCCTCCTCACTGGCTGAGGTGACGATCACGGGTCCGCAATATGCGGCCGTGGCCAGTTACGCGGAACAGGTCAGGAAGAAGCTGGCCGGCGTTCCTGCGCTGCGCGATCTGGAGTATGAAGAACCGCAGCATTACCCAAACATTGACATTCGCGTGAATCGTTGGATGGCTGGACAGCTGGGCGCGACCGCAAATGATGTCGGCGCGGCGATTGTTTCTTCCACAGCTTCCAGTCGTTTTGTGGCTCCAAGCTATTGGCGCGATCCGGCATCGGGTGTCAGCTACCAGGTGCAGGTGCAAGTGCCGCAGGCGATGATGACGTCGCTGGCTGACATTGGTAACGTGCCTGTTGGCAGCGCGAGCGATGCACAGCCGTTGGTGAATCAGCTGGCGCAACTTCGCTCCACTACGGTTCCCGGCGAACTCGATCGGCAGAACGGACTGTGGATGCTCGCGCTCTCCGCGAATTTAGGAACGCGTGATCTTCGCCTCGCCAATAAGGCCATCGAGCGGGCGCTTGCGGACGCCGGAACACCCCCACGTGGGGTGAAGACGGAGATACGCGGACAGGTCCGCGCGCTGGGGCAGATCTTCGGCCAACTATCTATCGGCCTGATCGCCGCCATTGGTGTGATCCTCCTGCTGCTCACGGCAAACTTTCAATCGCTCAAGCTGGCGCTGGTCGTGCTCTCGACCATCCCGGCGGTATTGACCGGGGTCATCCTCATGCTGCTCATCACCGGCACTACGCTCAACCTGGAGAGCTTCATGGGCGCGATTATGGCTGTTGGGGTCGCGGTGGCGAATGCAATTCTGCTGGTCAGCTTTGCCGAGCAGAACCGGTTGCGGGGCGCGGCTTCTGATCAAGCGGCGCGCACAGCAGCGGCTGAACGGCTGCGGCCGGTGTTGATGACCAGCCTGGCAATGATCGCCGGCATGATCCCAATGGCGCTCGCCTTTGGCCAGGGGAGCGAAGAGACCGCGCCCCTGGGCCGCGCGGTAATCGGCGGTCTGCTGGTCGCCACGCTGGCCACCCTGTTTTTACTCCCCATGATTTTCGCCATCGTTCAGCGCAAAGCTGGCCTCAGCTCACGCTCGCTCGATCCCGAGGATCCGCAGAGCCGATGGTTCGAAGAGCACTCCGAGGCGGTGCGATGAGAAGGTGGTTGCTGGTTTCTAATCTCCTGATGCTTGCTGCGCTCGGCTGCAGTACGTCCCCTTCTACCAACGGTGGAAATTCAGCCGCAGCCACGCCTCCTCCCAATGCTCCCGCGGCGGTGAGCACAGTGGGCGTTGTGTCGCGCAAATTGCAAACGACCATCAGCCTGCCGGCGCAGCTGATTCCCTATGAATCCGTAGATATCTATCCCAAGGTCACCGGGTTTGTGCAAACCGTGACGGTGGATCGCGGCTCGCGTGTCCGGCAAGGGCAGCTTCTCGTCCGTCTTACCGCTCCCGAACTCAACAGCCAACGGGCGCAGGCAGACGCAGCCGTCCGTACCGCGCAATCTCAGCTGGCTGCCACACAAGCGAAGCTCGCCTCCGATCATGGCACCTATCTGCACATGGAGGCTGCGGCCAAGACACCTGGTGTACTAGCCGAGAACGACGTGATGGTGGCCGGCCAGACCGTCTCTGCCGATCAAGGCACCGTGCAAGCAGCAGAACAGAGCGTATCCGCGGCGCGCGACGCAGCGCGCAGCGTCAGCCAGATGGAGTCGTACCTCATCATCACCGCGCCCTTCGATGGTGTGGTGACCACGCGGAACCTGCACCCCGGCGCGCTGATTGGTCCAGCATCCCCAGGAGCTGAGCCCATCCTGCAGATCATTGACGACCGCCGACTACGGCTGGTCACGCCTGTCCCTGAAGCACAGGTAGGAGAGATGAAAGCCGGCACACCGGTCTCTTTCATAGTTCCTGCTTACCCTGGTCAGAGCTTCAAGGCTCCGATCGAGCGTATCTCTCGTGAAGTATCGCAAACATCGCGCACCATGCCGGTGGAACTCGACGTCCTGAATCGCGATGGAAAGCTCGCCCCGGGCAGCTTCGCTACCGTTTCCTGGCCTCTGGAGCGAAGCTACCCCACGCTGTTCGTCCCCGCTTCCGCGGTGACCAGCGATCAGCAGCACACCTTTGTCATCCGGGTCAAAGATGGCAAAGCGGAATGGGTGACGGTGCAAACGGGCCAGACCGTCAATGGAGAGATCGAGGTCTATGGAGACTTGAAAGCCGAGGACCAGGTGGTCAAGATGGCAACCGATGCCATTCACTCTGGAGATAGGGTGCAAGCAAAGACACCTTGAGCCTATATCGACCGGTCACAATTGCAAATCATCTATAAAGACGATTTCCGAGCTGATCGGTAAAGGCAAAACCACGGTCAGGCCCCGCTCGAGCAGTTCGCGACCGGAAATGGTTCGATCCGGTGCGCTGTGATCAGAAAAATGCAGCCGGTAACTGTGACTGGACTGAACACCCTCTACTGGAAAGCGATGCTGGCTCTCATTTTTGGTCGAACCGCGAAAGGCATAGAGGACACCTCTGCGGCGATTGCGGTCAAAGTACTCCATGCCATCCCAGTGGATGCCATCGGGCCTTTCTGAGACGTGGTATAGCTGCGCATCGCGGATAAGCGGCCGCAGCTTCTGCTTGTAGAGTGCGAACTCCGCCTTTGCGGCCGCATGTTCTTCGGCAGTCCACGTATTCGTGTCCTGCATGATGGTGAGCATACCCATCATGCCGCTGCGCAGCATGTAGCGAAAACTTTCAATCTTGGGCGTGGGCCATTTCTCCACATAGTCTTCCAGCATCGCTGTGGGCAGAACGTGGCTGGCGTCATAGAACGCGCGGCGGTTGGAAACTGGATCGTAACTGTCAGTGATGGAGAAGTAGTCGCCGTGCGAGGCGCTCCCGAAGTCCACCATTCGCCCCCCATCGTTGCATATCTCCAGCAAAAGCTCCGGGTGCTCGTGCCGAACCTGGGAATAGATTTCGTAGTAGGCGCGCACCGCGTGATAACTTACGTCGGTCGAGCTGGCATTATCCGCCATCGCAATGCCGTTTCCGGCAACCGTCGACATCTGCGTCGGGCTTGCGGGGGCATGAGGATGATCCGTGCGGCTGCAATTTTTCGCAACCACGTATCCGTCATGTTCCAACATGTCCAGGTGGTACTGAGTGATGATGCGTTCCACCTCTTGCCGGGCATAGTCTCTGGCCGGCGGAAAGCCCAGGTCGATGGTCCTTCCGACGAAATCCGCGGGCTGCCAGCCCGGCGGCACGTCGGCAACCAGCCAATCCCTGACCTTAGGATCGTGCGCGCTGAGAGCGCCCGGGTTGTTATCAATACCGGCTTGTGCCCAGTCCACCCAGATGCCGAATTTCAGCCCGCGGCGATGGGCCTCACTGACAATGGGTGCAAATCCGTGCGGGAACTTACTCGGGCTGGGATACCAGTCGCCGACGCCGCGAAACCAACCTGCATCGATGTGGAAGAGTTCGAGGCCAAGCTCCGCGGAATCCCGCACCATACGCAGCGCGAGTGCCTCGTCAATCTGCATGCCGCTTCCCCAACTGTTATTCACCAACGGTGGATATGCGCTGTTCTTCCAGGTTGCTGGATTATTCAGCACCTGCCTCACCCATGGACGCAGAATATTGCCCGCACCGTCCGCACCGCCGCCAAAGCCGCCAACAAAAACCGTAGGAGTTGCGAATGTCTCATGGGGCAACAGACGAGTGCGAAAAGGCCCCGGATCAGGATCCAGGCCGGCGGCCCCATAGATGAAAGCCGCATCACGCTGCAATGTTAAACGCGTGCGTCCGCTGAACTCGATCCCCACATACCAGCCATCTTGAGTGCGATTGTCCCGCGCCAACATGAACCAGGGGATGATTTCCCGTTCGTCCTGATCTCTGGCGTAGGTACTCGACCTGCCTCTCCAGCGATACCCATCCCAGACGGGCACTTGGTGCGTACCCACGTCCGACGGCTTGCCGGCACCCTTTTCTACATACCAATGCTGCAGCGGGTGGCTCGCCTCCACCGGGAAGCGGAAGCGAAAGCTATCCTGGAGTGGCAACCATATCCCTGAGGACGATAGGTTTTCGATGGTAATGGAGTGTTCGATTGGCCCGAATTCGGCCCGTGCCTCCCATTTCCAGATCAAGCGCAGGCGTGGTGACGAGTTTTGATAGACAAACATTGCAACACGTTCGGTTATGTGGCTGGCTCGCTCATCGAGCTTCCAGTGCAAAGAAATGGTACGGCCGCCTTCTTCCACAGAATCGATCAAGCGTTCAGAGATGCCGTTGGGCCAGGCGGGAAGATTTCCGCTCTGCAAGCTGACTAGGCGCGGCTCTTCCCTTCCGGCTTGCAGCACCAGGGTGGTTTGCCCGTTCTGTATCGTGCCACTCAGCTGTGCATTCAGTGCTGCGGTCGAGGCCAGGAGCACGAAGAGTAGTCCACAGCACTTGCTATAAAGACCCAATGGACAGATCCTTGAACCCGAAGTCGTGTGCTGCATGGCGACTGCAGCGGAGGCTTGCTGCAATCATATGGGGCTACAATCATCATAGGGCTGGCAATCGGTCGACATCGTCATGCCGGCAAGCCACGCCTGATCTGTTGGGACCAATCGCTCAGTAAAATCAGCACGTCGCCGTATGGGTAGACTTTTCCGGAAGACCAGATGGTTGTTCGCTGTGGCCCTGCTGCTTACGCTGTATAACGGCGTGCGTGGACCAGCAACCTGGGCGGCGCCGGTCGTTGAGGCTACAAACTTCCATCACGATATGTGGACCTCAGACAATGGTCTAGGTGCGGTCGTCGATATCCAGCAGGCGGCTGATGGATACCTCTGGCTCACTACCTCGACCGGGGTCTTCCGCTTTGACGGAGTGCGCTTTCAATCCGTCGAAGAAGCCACCAACGGCGCTGTTCACAATAGCGAGATTCACGCAGTGTTCCTCTCCTCCTCGGGAGGCGTCTGGCTCAAGACTCGAGCGGCAGGGCTTCTGTTCTGGAAATCTGGACACTTGACCACCTTCACTGACCGGCGTTGCACACCAGCCTTGCAAATGGAAGGAATCGCCGAGGACCGGGATGGCTCTCTGTGGCTGCAGGCGTCGGGTGGTCTCTTCCACATGCATGGATCCGTGTGTGAACAGATTGGTGCGGAACATGGATACCCTGGCGGTTTTCCCGCAGCCATTCTGGTGGACCGTGAAGGAACGGTTTGGGTAAGGACGCTTGAAGGGGCTCTACTCTTTATGCCCCCAGGTCAATCCGCGTTCAAACGGATGGAATACGATGCCGGTGCGACCTCGGCCGCTTTTGTTTTGGCCACCGCCACACACAACACCTATCTCCATGAAGCCCCGGATGGTTCCATCTGGCTCTCGGATGATCATGGGCTCCGCCGTGTGATCAACCCGGACCGCACACCCGTCCCATCCGTCCCCGGCAAAGAGCGCAAAGAAAATGTTCAGTTCGGAGATTTTACCTTCACCGCAGACGGTTCTATTTGGGCGGTAAGCGATAAAGGCCTGCGGCGCTTCGATCATGTTGACCAGTGGCCAACACCCCGGGCGACGGTGAGTTCCCCCGGAATGGCCTTCACCAACAGACAAGGACTCAGCTCCGACGCGGTATGGAAGGTACTGATCGATCGTGAAGGCAGCGTATGGGTAGGAACCAACTCCGGCCTCGACCGGCTTCGCCGCACGGCGCTTTCCACTGTGGCGCTTCCGCCGGCACAAGAGCATGACTTTAGCATTCTGGCAGCAGATCAAGGTTCCATCTGGACGGGAAACCTGAGCTTGCCACTCACCCATGTGGCCGCCGACGGCCGCCTCACCAGCTTCCCCAAAACACAAGGGACTATCTGTCTGCGACTCGATCGTAATGGGACCATCTGGTCCGCCGTCGGTGGTGACTCCACCCTCTGGCATTCTTCAGGTGCAGGATTCGCCCCCATGCACTACCCGGAGGATGAAGTGGGCCCGGTGATTTCTCTCGCCGTCGATCGCAACAATGACCTATGGATTTCCACCGCGTCCGGCGGAGCCTACCATTTCACCCAAGGCTCTTGGAGCAATCAAAACGAAGCGCTGGGCAAGAAGCCTGGCATTCTGGGCACGATGATGGGCGACGAGGCGGGCAATGTCTGGTTTGGCTTCTCCAACTACGTGGTCCAGTGGGATGGAAGCAATTACCACCGATTCTCCTTTCCTAACGGCGCGCGCGGCGTCTCGGAATCTACGATGTCGATCCGGGGGGATCACGTCTGGCTCGGTGGATCAGGCGGGGTCGAGCTGTTTAGCAAGGGCCATTTCTACCTTCTGGGTTGGCAAAACCAGGACCTGCCCGGCAGGATCTCCGGCGTGGTGGAAACAGAGGCCGGGGAGCTTTGGATGAATGGATCCTCCGGCATCACCCATGTCTCTGCCGCGGAGTTAACACGGTGGCTTCGCGACCCGAGCTACTTGGTTTCCGGCGAACGCCTCGATGCGCTGGATGGACTTCCCGGGCTCTCCGCCGAAAGAATTCCCGAGCCCTCGCTGGCCGAATCGCGCGACGGCCGGATGTGGTTTGCCACCACCCGGGGCGTCGCCTGGCTTGATCCGGCGACGCTGCACAAGAGTCGCAACCGCCTGCCGCCCCCGGTACTGATCTCCTCCATCATTTCCAACGGAAAGACCTACTCCGGTTCCAACGACCTCACGCTTCCTGCCCATAGTGAGAGCCTGGAGATTAACTACACCGCCCTCAGCCTTGCGATTCCCGACCGGGTGCTATTCCGCTACAAGCTCGATGGCGTCGATTCTGATTGGCAGAACGTGGGAACACGCCGCCAGGCCTTCTATACCCGCTTGCCACCGGGACAGTATCGATTTCACGTGATCGCGTGCAACAACGATGGCGTGTGGAACGAAGCTGGAGCGAGTCTGGGAGTTTCGATTAAGCCGGCTTTCTATCAGACGTGGTGGTTCACGGCCCTGGTGTTGCTCGCCGCGGTCGCCCTGCTCTCGTGGTTGATCCGCCTGCGTATCCGCAGCATCGCGCATCAGTTTCAGGGCCGGCTCGCCGAACGAGTGGCGGAGCGGGAGCGCATCGCCAGGGAACTACACGATACCCTCTTGCAGAGTCTGTTCGGGCTGACGCTCCGCTTTCACACCGCGGCCAACCGCCTGCCAATTGGTGATCCTGCGCGGGAGGCTCTGGATGAGGCGTTGAAGCAATCGGACCGGGTGATGCAGGAGGGACGCGAACGAGTCCTGAATCTTCGCGGCCGGCGAAGCGACGGCGTTAACCTAGCTGACGCGCTGGCCGAGACTGGCAATCAACTACGGGCCATTCATCCGGCGAATTTCCGTGTCGCCGTGGAAGGCCGTCCCCGGCCGCTGGACGAAATCGTGCAGGAGGAAATTCTGCTTATCGGGCGTGAGGCGTTGACCAACGCCTTCAGCCACTCCGGGGCGCGGAACATTGTGGTCGAGGTCGCTTACCAGCCCGGCGCGCTGCACGTGCTCGTTCGCGATGACGGCCAGGGCATCCATGAGGGAGTTCTGAAGGCGGGCTATCGCAGCGGCCACTGGGGCCTTCCAGGCATGCGCGAGCGTGCGAACAAGATGCGTGGCGAGTTACGCGTTCGCTCCTCGAGCGAGGGCGGGACACAGATCGATCTGCAGGTTCCGGCAAACATCGTCTACCGCGCCGAGAACCCCAAGGGACCATGGCCGTGGAATCTTTTTCACCGCAAGCGCCCGCAAAAAAGCGATTTCGCCGCAGACTAGATAATTAGTCAAGGCGAAAGCGCTCGCGAACTTCGTAGAGAGCTCCGGTGGACCTGGTCACGCTTTCGTAAAGAACGAATTCCTCAGCGACAAAACCGGTAAATGCAGGCTGGCGATGGATCCTGGCCTTCAGCTCATGCAGCCCGCGCATTCGTCCCTTGCCCTTGGTGCGTGCGAGCGTCACGTGGGGATGATAAGGACGGGTTTCAGGGATGAAACCGCATAAGCCCGTCGCAGCAGTGACACGTTGTTGCAATGAGAGCAGTCCAGGCGTGAGACGTATGCCCGCGAAGAAAACTCCCGCGCGCTCAAACAAACCCAGTTCCTCCAGTCGAATAGGAACTGCAGGCGAGCGCAGCTCCCCAAGTCGCGCTACCGTGCAATCGTATTGTTCCGGGCCGGTATTGCCCAGAAATTGCAGAGTAATATGCCAGGATTCCGGCGCCGACCAGCGTAGGCCGTCTTCGTTCGATCGCAACCGGACGGAGATCGCAGAGAGCTCATCGATCACCGCGGCCGCGAGTGGAATCCCTGCAAAAAGGCGCATAGAAAGGTCCTATTCCCCACGCGTTTCGGGATGACTCAACAAACGGGAGAGCCTTTCGAGAAAAGGTGCTTGGCTTTTCAGAATGCGCTCTTTCGCCTCGGCGATGGAGAACCAGCCCCCACGATCTACCTCAGGAATCTCGATCAGGCGGCCGGATCGCGGCGGCCACTCTATCTGGCACCGATTGCTGACTAGCTTGCTGGGGTCGCAATCCCCTTCGAATGCCCATGCCGACACCACCTTGCCCCCGGCCTGCTGCACTGTGCCCAGTTCGAGAAAATCCCCTGCTGCAGCGAAACCCGTTTCCTCCTCAAATTCACGCCTCGCTGCATCGAGCGGAAGTTCGCCTTCCACGTACTCACCCTTAGAGATAGACCAAGCTCCCAGATCCTTCTTCGCCCAAAAAGGGCCGCCCGGGTGCACCAGAAAGACTTCCTGCTGCTCTTTATGCCGCCGATACATCAACAAACCCGCGCTTCGTTTTGCCATGCTGATTTCTATCCTTGGCGACACGCTCACGCATTTACGCGGTGTGTGGGAGGCGTCTCCGTGGAAGCCCTCGCCTGCCAGCCAGCCACGACAAGAGCCCCCACGTGGCACAGGGCGGAGAGCAGCAGAACGACGCGAAACCCGAAAATCATACCCAGGATATGGGCCAACACGGTGCCGATGACCGTGGAAAAGCCGTTGACACCCCATGCCCAGGCGCCGATCGAAGTAGTCTGCACACTCGCTAGGCGCAGGCCCAGCGGAAAGGGGATGCCCAGCGCCAACCCGAGCGGCGCTACCAGCAACAGCGAGATAACGTGAGGGAATCCCTTATCCCGCCCAATCTTGTCACACAGCGGCTCTTAGGACTGATTCTTATTTTGGCGGGTATGGGGACGCTAAGTTGCCATCTTAGCCCGGGTAGGGCTCATTGGGCTTCACGATTCGGATGCGATGATCGGTAAACTTGTAATGCGCACCGGGTAGCTCTATCTTCGGCATGTGGCAGGACACGCATTTGTCTTTGGAGACCGGACAAGCTTTGGCGCCAGGTTTTCCCCCAGCGTGGCAGGTCAGACATTTGGGGTCGAAATTCACGGTCTGCGGTTTGAAGTCGTGGTGCGGGTTGTGGCAGGCCAGGCAGCTGATGCGCGCGTCCTCCGGGTCATAGCATTTGCTGCCGGTGAGCCGATACGGCTGGAAGCGAATATTCGCAATACTCGGGTTGGGCTGGGCAGCGATTTCTGCCCACGTGCGGTGGCATTGCCCACAAAATTCTGAAGCTTCCTCCGCGGAGAGCTTGATCAACGCGGACAATTCTTTTGGCGCTGGTTGCCCCAGTTGCAAAGCTGCCAGATGTGCTTCAGTGGATTCGTGACAGTGTTCACACTGCACTCCAGGGATCATTTTGTCCAAAGTGAGATGCCTGCCCTGGACGGCGTTGGTCGCATGGCAGCCGAAGCAGCGGAGTTTCTCATCCTGATGGATCAGGCGCCCGGCGGCGTCGTTAATGTCCGCCGGAGCCGAGCCGTCGTAACCCATGGTCTGATCAAGACCATTCAGTTCCCGGAACCAACTCACGCGGCTCTCATACAATTGGCCGTCTTTTTCCAGGATGTAGGTCTGGCCCAGAGCCGAACTAGCGCCCATTGCCCATCGAACAGGTAACGTGACGGTACTCCCGCCGTCGGTCACCGTGTACTCACTCTCGGCGCCTCGCCGTTCAATGCGGTAGGAGTATTTGCCCACGGTCACCGCCAGCACAGGATGCTCCTTAAGCACCTTGCTGTTCTCAACCGATTCGAGAGCCTGCGCCATGTACGTGGACGGCTGAGTTAAGGCCTCCACGTGACAATGGGAGCAACCCTCCGGTCCCGCAGACGTCGTCTGCGCGACTACGGTCACGGGCCAAAGCAGCCACAGGAGTAGTCCAACTCTTTTCATGACCAACGCAGAAAGAAAGATTGGACCTACCCGATGGCGGGCTAGCTAGCTCCTGTTTCTAGACGGTGTGGACGGCGCCAAAAGTTGCGAGTCACCAGGGATGACGAATCGAATCGCTATGTTGAAATCAAATATTCATCAAGCAATGTTGACGTGATCACGATGCCGAAATCATGGGTGACAAAAACCCTAATTGCTAAGTCTAATAAGATTCCCCTGCAACCGAAGGTCGGATTTCGAACGGGACGGAGATGCCCAGAAGTTCGCGGCTCGCTGGGCGGCCTTCTCGCGTGCTTCTGTCTTCCCTACCCTTGCCGGCAGCCTGGACGGCGGCCGAAATGATTTGCGGGCGCCTCAATTCATCAAACGCCTGGAATCTGGCACAACCATGCGGGTCGCTGCCAACCCCGAACGCATGCTGATCCCGCTGGCCAAAGTGCTGCTGGCAAAAGAACTGTGAGCCTCGCCGATTTTAGGGCAATGGCTGTATTGTTTCGGCATGAAACGGGAGCAGACTTTACCATGAGACACATGGCAAATCGCTTCCCAACCTGCAGGGCGCTGGGGTTATCCCTGTGCCTGTTTGGCTTCCACTACTTAGGGGCGCAATCGACGGAACCCAGCTACGCCTTGCGCGGCACCCTGGTCACCCCCGCCGGCATCGTTGAAAACGGAACCGTCCTCATTCAACAAAGCAAAATCGTAGCCGTCGGGGCCAAGGTAAAAGTGCCGGCGAATGCAACTGTTATCGATACCCATGGCGTCATTGCGCCCGGGTTCATCGACCTGCACAACCACCTCACCTACAATGTTTTTCCTCGCTGGCATCCGATCGAAGAGTTTGGCAACCGCTACGATTGGCAGCAAAAGCCGATCTACCAGACTTTGATCGAGTCCCCGCACGCTTCCATGGTGGCAGACGGCCTGGAATGCGAGATGGAGCGCTACGCCGAGATCAAGGCGCTCTCCGAAGGTGAAACCTCCGCAGTCGGCAGTTTGAACGATGGCTGCAGCTCGGGGCTGGCGCATAACCTCGATGCTGAAGCGGACTGGCATGTCGCCTACAACGTCTTCCCTTTGCAGATGTCCGAAGGGGACCTCGCCCCGATTCGCCAGCAGCTGGCTAGCCATCAACTGCATGCTTTTCTGATTCACCTCTGCGAGGGCGGCCGCGAGGATGCCTCCGCGGCGCGAGAGTTCGCCATGCTGAAAGGCCGCGGCCTGCTGGTTCCCGGGGTAGCGCTCATTCATGGCGTCGCACTGCAGCCAGCTGACTTTGTCGAGATGGCTGGGCACGGAGTGAGTCTGATCTGGTCGCCACGCAGCAACCTCGAGCTTTATGGCAGCACCGCCGACGTGGCCGCGGCTAAGGCCGCACACGTCAAGATAGCGGTGGCGCCGGACTGGAGCCCTACCGGCAGCGACGGCCTGCTCGCCGAGTTGAACTACGCCGCCGCCTGGAACGACACCCAGACCCCTCATCCTTTCACCGATCGCGAGTTGGTCGCTATGGCTACTTCCACGCCTGCCGAGTTGATCGGGGCGAGTGATCGCCTGGGCGCGCTCGAGCCCGGCCATGATGCCGATGTGCTCGTCCTTCGTCCGGAAACAGAGCCTGCAAAACATGACGCCTACTGGACCCTGACTCACGCAACCGCCGCTCAGGTCATGCTGGTGATGGTGGGGGGCGAAGCGTTGTACGGCGATCCTGATTTGCTGGAAAAGATGGAGCCCTCGCGTCCCTCTGAGAAGCTCGAGGTTTGCGGCAGCAGCAAAACGCTGCACTTCAACGGACTACATGGGCACGTCGACGCTGCCGATGAGACCTGGGCACACACCGCGGCCACGCTCGAAACGGCCCTGCGCCACTACGGCCGCAATCTTGCACCGCTGGCGGAGTGCGGCCAGTAACCGCTCAGGCTTCGCCGATGCACTCTTTCCACAAATCCGGACGGAGCCGCTGAAACCTGGCGATCAGGTCGATACACTCCTGCGAGTGCAGATCGACGATATCGATGCCCTTCTCGCGGAGCCAGTTCATTCCGCCCTGGGCATTCACGCTATCGCCCACAATCACCTGGCGGAAGCGGAATTGATAGATCAAGCCACTGCAGTACCAGCACGGAGCAAGCGTCGTGACCAGGATCGTGTCATGCCAGGTCGGCCGCCGCCCGGCAGCGCGAAAGGCATCGGTTTCCCCGTGCAGCGAGCCATTGCCCTCCTGCACCAGGCGGTTGTGCCCCACTCCCAATAAGGTACCGTCGGTGTGGAAGATGGCCCCGCCAACGGGAACGCCACCCTCGGCAAACCCGATGCGCGCTTGTTCCAGTGCGACCGCCAACATGCCATGTGCATCCAGGGTTCCGACGACAGGTTCCATCTCCGGAGCCTAACATCGGCCGTCCGCTCAACTCAACCGTCTTAGAGCATTTTTGCTAATGGTGTAGACCAGGAAACCGAACCCAACGCGGCCATTCCGCCGAAGAATGGCCGCACATAGCTGATCCCACCGGACCACGGTATTAGCAAAAATGCGTTAGCTTAGTGGGCGATAACCTTTTCACCACCGCGCGGATCGTTCTTCTGCAAGAAGAACGTCAGGCAGAACATGGAGCCCGCGGCCACCGTCAGAAGCCAGAATGTGTCGATATAGGAAAGCGTAGAAGCCTGTAGTTGAAGTGTTCGATAAACCTGCCCATAAGCCCCATTGAGTGCATCGTGCGCGCTATAGCCGCCGTGCCTTAACTGTTCTGCCAGGCCGTTTACGGTACTGCGGAAGGCCGGATTGCCCGCTGTAATATTGCTGCCGATCCTCTCCTGATGGAACTGGTCGCGCCGCGCAAGCACCGTGGTGACCACGGAGGTCCCCACACTGGCGCCAATATTTCGCATGAAGTTCACCAACCCGGCAATGGCGTTGTTCTTCTCCTTGGGCATGCCGTAATAAGCAGCGGCCGTCGTGGGGATGAAGACCAGGCCCAAAGGCGCGTATTGGGCAATGCGCAGCCACGTAGCCGAGCTGAAACTGATCAGGAGATCGATTCGACGTGTCGATAGGAACATGCTGCCCGTTAGCAACAGCCATCCGGCTGCGATGAGATAACGGCCCTGAAAACGCCCCGCCAACATGCCGATGAACGGCAGCGCGCCCAGCAAAACGAAGCCCGCGGCCGAAAGAACCATGCCCGCCGACTCGGCCGTGTAACCCATGTTGGCCTGCAGAAACTGTGGCACCAGCACCGTGGTCGCAAACGACATGCCGCCCACCACGAACATCATCATGCTGGAGGTAGTGAAATTGAAATGTCCAAACAGCCTCACATCCACGATCGGGTTCTTCTGATAGAGCTCCCATATGACCAGGGTCGCCAGGCACACCGTAGCAATCACAGTCAAGGTGACAATAAAGTGGGAGCCAAACCAATCGTCTTCCTGTCCCTTGTCGAGCAGAATCTGCAAAGCGCCGACACCCAGGGCAAGCAACGAGAAACCGATGTAGTCGAGCTTGACACGCTTGCCCAGAGCCCGCGCCCGGGTGAGATAAGGCGGATCTTCCACCAACTGGTAAACCAAAATAATCGCCAGGATACCCACCGGCAGATTCATCAGAAAAATCCAGCGCCACGTGTAATTGTCGGTGATCCAACCGCCCAGGGTGGGACCGATCGAAGGCGCGAAGATCGCCGTTACCCCATAGAGAGAGAAGGCAAGCCCGCGCAGGCGGGGTGGAAAGGTGTCCGCAAGGATGGCCTGTGCCATGGGCTGCAGCCCGCCCCCACCGGCGCCCTGCACTACGCGGGCGACCAATAGAATCCCCAGGCTGGGCGCGATGCCGCAGGCAAGAGAGCTGATGGTGAAGATGACGATGCAGGTCATGAAGAAACGCTTGCGCCCGAAGACACTCACCAGCCAGCCGCTAATGGGCAGAACGATGGCATTCGAGACCAGGTAGGAAGTGAGCACCCAGGTGCTCTGGTCCTGGCTGGCGCCCAGGTTTCCCGCAATATGGGGCAGGGCCACGTTGGCAATGCTGGTATCGAGCACTTCCATGAAGGCCGCCAACGAAACCACAAAGGCGATCAGCCAGGGGTTTGTTTTGGGCTTCCAATCATGGTCTGCTTGTGTCAGTGTGGTAGCAGCGGCGGCGCTCATTCAGTCTCTATACCTTTGGTGTAGCCTGTGCGGGTGCGGTAAAGATCACCTTTTCGGCTTTCAACACAGGCCCGATGAGCGGCAGACAACTAACCTTAAGGATGCAAAAAGAGAAAAGTTGATTCGAATTCTGCTTCACTGACTAGGTTACTACTCCCGCGGAAGGAGACCGGAGGGTCTCCGCGAAATTGACATCGGCAAAGCCTCCTTTTTAGGATGTTGTTTGGGTTTCCGCAGCGCTTGTGGTGGACCTGTCGGGAAATTATCGAGACCGAACTGATCACCACTATCGAAAGACGCCGTCAAATCCCTTGGACGCGATGATCATAGTCAAAGACGTTACAAAACGGTACGCCCGCGCGGTCGCCGTCGATCACATTTCATTCTCCGTTGACAAGGGCCAGATCGTTGGATTCCTCGGGCCCAATGGCGCGGGGAAAACAACGACGATGCGCATTCTCACCTGTTTTCTCCCTCCGTCGGCAGGAACTGCTTCGGTTGCAGGCTTCGACGTTCTCGAGCAGCCCTTCGAGGTCAAGAAGCGCATCGGGTACTTGCCCGAGACCCCTCCCCTCTATCCCGAGATGGAGACTGCCGAATACCTGCGCTTCGTGGGCAAGCTAAAGGGCCTGGCCGGCAGTGAGCTCGAAAAGCGTATCGACTATGTCTGCGAACGCTGCTTTGTGGCGGATGTCAGAAACAAGCTTCTGGGCAAACTCTCCAAGGGGTATCGCCAAAGGGTGGGGCTGGCTCAGGCCATCATCCATAACCCCGACGTGTTGATTCTTGACGAGCCCACGGCGGGCCTGGATCCCAAGCAGATCAATGAAACGCGCGACCTGATCAAGAGCCTGGCCGGCGACCACACCATCATCCTCAGCACCCATATCCTGCCTGAGGTCGAACAGACCTGCGAGCAGGTAATCATCATTAATAAAGGCAAGCTGGTAGCGACCGACTCCGTGCGCAACCTGCAAGCCCGGACACGCGGCGCCGAAACGCTTCTGCTCGAGGTCACCGCCCGCGACGGCCAACCAGAATCCGTGCTGGTGCAACAGAAGCTCGAAGGGGTCCCCGGAGTCAGCCGCGTATCGTGTGCCGAGCACAAAGAGCAAGGCCTGGTCTTTGAAGTGGAGAGCCAGAAGGGACAGTTGGTGCGGGGAGATCTGGCACGTGCCGTGGTCGGTTCCGGCTGGGATCTTTATGAACTTCGTCCCGCCGCAAGAAGCCTGGAAGAGATCTTCCTCCAACTCACCGGCAGCGAGGCGCCGGCTGAAGCTGAGAAAACCACTCCGAATGAGCCGCAAGCATGAGAAATACCTGGACCATTTGCAGCAAAGAACTGCGGAGTTATTTTGTATCCCCCGTCGCTTATCTGCTACTGACGATGTTCGGCCTGATTTTCGGCTTCTTCTTCTGGAATGCCCTCGGCTATTTCGTGATCCAGGGGATGGAGATGCAGTTGCAGGGCCAGACATTCCCTATGAACGTAAACGAGCAGATCATCCGGCCGCTGCTCTCCAACGTCAGCGTGGTCGGGCTCTTCTTTATCCCCATGATCACCATGCGCCTCTTCGCCGAGGAAAAGCGCACCGGGACGATTGAACTGCTGACCACTTCCCCCATCCGCGATGTCGAAATCATCCTGGGTAAGTGGCTCGCGGCCATGATCCTCTACGCGTGCCTGCTGCTGTTTACTGCACTTAATTTTGCCTTTCTCTTCCGTTACGGTAACCCGGATTGGAAGCCGCTGGCGGTGGGCTACCTGGGTCTTCTGCTACAGGGCGGAACTTTGCTTGCGCTGGGAACCTTCATTTCGACGCTGACTAAGAATCAGATCATCGCCGGCGCTGCCACCTTTGGCGTTTGCCTCTTGCTGTGGGTGCTGGAATGGTCGAGCGGCTATGAATCGGCCGGTTGGGCGCGAGTGCTTGCCTATCTCTCCGTCATCACCCACTTCGAATCCTTCGCACGCGGGGTGATTGATTCCAAAGACGTCATCTTTTATCTCAGCGGAATCTTCCTCGGGCTTTTCCTTACCGTGCGCTCGATGGAATCCCTGCGCTGGAGGTCATAGATGGCGAGTCAATGGCTAAAAGCGAGACAGACAAAGTACGGCGCATACGCGGGCATCTATCTCCTGGTGGTGCTGGCCATCATTGTGGTGGTGAATGTCCTTGCGAACCGCTATAACAAGTCCTTCGATACCACATCGAATAAGCGGTACAGCCTCTCTGAACAGACACAAAAGATCGTGAAGGGGCTGAAGCAGAATGCGACCATCACCTACTTCAACCAAAGCACGCATTTTGCCGAAGGCAAAGACCTGCTCGACGAGTATGCCAATCTCTCCCCCAAGGTACACGTCGCGTATGTCGATCCGGATAAGAGTCCGGAGTTAGCGCGCGCAGCGGGGATTCGCAACTTCGGCACCGCGGTGGTGCAGGTGGGCGCCAAGAAAGAGCTTGCGAAGGATATGACGGAAGAGGGCATCACCGGAGCCTTCATCCGCGATCTTAAAGACACCACCCGTACGGTCTGCTTTGTGACCGGCAGCGGAGAGCATCAGATCGACAACACCGAGCGCGACGGCCTTTCCCACTTCAAAGACCTCCTGGCCAGGGATGAATACCAGGCCAAATCGATTGACTTGCTGCAAAACGCTGCGGTGCCGGCGGACTGCACGACGGTGGTCATCGCGGGCCCCACGCACGATTACCAGCAGCAAGAGGTAGATGCGATCAAGAACTACGTCGAAGGTGGCGGCCGGGCTTTCTTTATGCTCGATCCGCCGATTCAGTTCGGGAGTTCTGCCATCGCCGCGAATGATCCCCTCGCCAGCGTGCTGGAGAGCTGGGGTGTAACCCTGGACAAGAATATGGTCCTCGATCTGAACCCAGTGGGACAGCTTGCCGGGCTCGGTCCCCAGGTGGTGCTGGTCACCACGTACAGCTCGCAGCCGATTGTCTCTGACATGCGGGGAAGCGCCGTGGGTATTCCCCTCTCCCGCTCTCTGGAGATAAAGGATACGGGCAAGACCAGTGTGCAGAAGTTATTCGATTCGTCGGGAAGCAGCCTGGCCACCGCCAATCTAAGTTCCCCCGAGGTCAGCGTCGCCGATCCCAAGAACCGGAAGGGGCCGCTCACCATCGCTGCGGCGGGCACTTACAACACCGGTAAGGAGAATTCGCAAGGCCGTTTCGTGGTGATCGGGAGCTCCTCCTGGGCCGCCAACCGGTTCCTCGGTTTCAACGGCAACGGCGACCTGGCATTAAACGCGATGAATTGGCTTTCCTCGGACGAAGACCTGATCTCCATTCGTCCCAAACAGCAGGAAGATCGCCGCATCACGATGACCCGGGCGCAATTGATCCTGGTCAGGACTGTCAGCCAATTTGTGCTGCCTCTGATCGTGGTCATTGCCGGAACCATGGTTTGGTGGAAGAGGCGATAAGAGTCGGCTTATGAACTTCCGCGGTTTGATTGTTGCTGTTGTTATTCTTGCCGGACTCGGCGGCGTCCTTTACTGGTCGCAGAACCGGAAGCCGCCCGAAGAGACTGCGGCCACACCAGCCAGTGCTGCGCCGGTGATCCTCAAAGTCAATGCGGCGGACGTAAACCAGATCGCCGTTAAGCAGAAGCAATCCGATCCTGTCACATTGCAAAAGGCGGACGCTAATAAGTGGCAGATCACCGAACCTAAGCCGTACCGGGCCGACCAGGAAACGGTCGCAAGCATGCTGTCCACCCTGTCGGGGTTGAGTGCAGATCGAGTGGTTGAGGACAAGGCATCCGATCGCAAGCAATATGGATTGGATCCGGCCGCGGTTGAATTGGATATTACCGGCAAAAGCCAAGGGACCCGGCAGCTGCTTCTCGGTGACGACACGCCTGCCGGCGGGGACGCTTACGCTGCGCTGGCCGGAGATCCCAGGGTTTACACGGTCTCCAGTTACAACAAGACCAGTCTCGCCAAAAGCCTGAATGACCTGCGCGACAAGAGCCTGCTGACGGTTAGCCCTGATAAGGTCAGCCGGGTGGAACTGCTCAGGAAGGGTCAGGAGATAGAGTTCGACCGCACGAAGGATGGCTGGCAGATCCTTAAGCCCGCGTCGTCGCCCGTGGATGGCTCGGCGGTCAACGACCTTGTGCGCAGTTTGACCAGTGCAACAATGCAACTCGGCGCCACCGCGACCAGCGATCCTGCAGTTGAATTTGCGCGGGCGACTCCGGTTGCAACCGCAAAACTCACTGGCGACACGGGCGTACAGACCCTCGAAGTGCGCAAAGGCAAGGACGACTATTACGCCAAATCGAGCGTCGTCGACGGAGTCTTCAAAGTTGACTCCAGTCTCGGAACCGCGCTCGATAAGAAGATAGACGACTTCCAAAAGAAGAAATAGCAGTTGGGATTTCTCCCAGCAACAGACCGACTAGAAACAAGGTCTCTGGGATCTGTTTCAAATCTCCACCCGCAGATCGCCGCCGCTCATCCTTCCTGGCTTCTCCATGTTGAGCATGCCCAGCAAGGTGGGTGAGATGTCGCGCAGCGAACCGCCCTCGCGCAGCCGGTACTTGCCCGCATCGTCGCTGACCAGGATTACCGGCACCGGGTTGGTGGTATGCGCGGTATGCGGTCCTCCGGAGACCGGATCGATCATCAATTCAGCGTTGCCGTGATCCGCAGTGATTAGCATCGATCCGCCCCGTTGCTTGAGCGTCTGATAGATGCGTCCCAGGCAAGCGTCGATCGTCTCCACACCTTTGACGGTTGGCTCGATCTTGCCCGAGTGCCCCACCATGTCGGCGTTGGCAAAGTTCACCACCACCAGGTCGAAGGCAGGGTCGCCAATCGCCTTGATCACCGCGTCCGCAATCCCCGATGCGCTCATCTCCGGCGCCAGATCATAGGTCGCCACTTTTTGCGAAGGCACGAGCACGCGGTCCTCGCCGGGAAAGGGCGTTTCGATGCCGCCATTGAAGAAGTAAGTCACATGGGCATACTTCTCCGTCTCGGCGATGCGCAGGTTGCGCAGATTCGCCTGGGCCAGCAAATCCGCCAGGAGATTTTCCATCGACTCGGGCAGGATGACCATGGGCAGGGTGAACTGCTTGTCATACTGCGTCATGCACACGTAGTGCAGCCGCTTCGGCACCTCGGGTCGTGGAATGGCCTGGTCGAGATCTTCGGCGCCGGGCAGCGTCCTACCCTCATCTTTGGTCAGGCCGCTGTTGCGCGCCAGCACGCGCGTGATCTGCCGCACCCGGTCGGCGCGATAGTTGAAGCAGATGACTGCATCTTCATCGCGCAGTGGGCCTATTGGCTTCGCTTGTTCGTCGAGCACCACAAACGGCTCCACGAACTCGTCGGTCATGCCGTTGTGGTAGCACTCCTTCACCCGCGCAATGGGATCGGTATACGCCCCACCCTCGGGAACGCCAACGATTGCGTCGAAGGCCTTCCTCGACCGCTCCCAGCGCCGGTCCCGATCCATGGCGAAATAGCGGCCGCTCACGCTGGCTATCTTTCCTACGCCGATTTCGCTGGTCTTTGCCTGGAGCTTCTCCAGGTAGCCCACTCCGCTGGTGGGCAGCGTGTCGCGGCCGTCCAGAAAGGCGTGCACGAAGACGCGCTCCACACCATGTTCTTTTGCTGCTTTCAACAAGGCGTAGAGATGCGCCTGTTGGGAATGCACTCCGCCATCGGAGACCAACCCCATCAAGTGCAGGGCGCGTCCCTTCTCGCCGGCATGCTTCAGTGCCGCCACAATCACCGGATGCCGGAAGAATTCGCCGGAGCGAATCAGATCGTCGATGCGGGTGATGTCCATGTGCACCACGCGGCCCGAACCGATGTTCAGGTGGCCTACTTCGCTATTGCCCATCTGGCCATCGGGCAAGCCCACGAAGTGGTCCGAAGCATGAAGCAGACTGTTAGGAAATTCCGCCAACAGCTTGTTGTAGGTTGGCTTACGGGCCAGCGCTACCGCATTGGCGAATTGCTCCGCACGGTAACCCCAGCCATCCAGAATCGTCAGTACTACCGGCTTTTTCAGCGACACGTCTACTCCCCGGCGTTCACGGCTTCGCGGCCGAGGAACTCTGCTCCCTGTCCCAGCTCCTCCTCGATGCGCAGCAGCTGGTTGTACTTGGCAATACGATCGGTGCGCGAGGCGGAGCCGGTCTTAATCTGGCCCACGCCCGTGGCGACGGCCAAGTCGGCGATGAAGGTATCTTCCGTCTCGCCACTACGGTGAGACATGACGGAGGTGTATCCGTAGCGGCGCGCCAGCGCAATCGCTTCGAAGGTTTCGCTGACAGTGCCAATCTGGTTCACCTTGATCAGGATCGAGTTAGCTACGCCCTGCTCAATGCCTTTCTGCAGGAACTCGGTGTTGGTCACAAACAGATCGTCGCCCACCAACTGGATCTTGTCGCCCAGTTCCTTGGTCAGCACCTTCCAGCCGTCCCAATCATCCTCGGCCAGCCCGTCTTCGAGCGAAATGATGGGATATTGCCGCACCCAGCTCTCATAGAATCGGGTCATCTCTTCGCTGGTCTTCTCGCTGCGGTCGCTCTTCTTGAAGACGTAAAGCTTCTTTTCCTTGTCGTAAAACTCGCTGGATGCCGGGTCGAGCGCAATCGCGATCTCTTCACCCGCCTTGTATCCCGCCAACCCAATCGCTTCCAGGATGACTTCGATAGCTTCCACGTTAGATTTCAGCGATGGGGCGAATCCGCCCTCGTCGCCCACCGAGGTGCTGTATCCCCGCTTCTTCAATACTCCTTTCAAGGTGTGGAAGACTTCCACACCCCAGCGCAGCGCATCGCTGAAGCGTTCCGCTCCCACCGGCATCACCATGAACTCCTGGAAGTCCACATTGTTATCGGCATGGGCTCCGCCGTTGATGATGTTCATCATCGGCACCGGCAGCACCGACGCGTTCGCCCCGCCCAGGTATCGGTAGAGCGGGATCTGCAAGGCGTTGGCTGCCGCCCGCGAGCACGCCATGGAAACCGCCAGGATCGCGTTCGCACCCAGCTTGCCCTTGTTTTCCGTACCGTCCAGCGCAATCATCGTGGCATCGATCAGGCGCTGGTTGGTCACATCCATGCCCGTCAGCTCAGGGGCCAGAACGCTCTCCACATTTTCGACCGCGTGTAGAACCCCTTTGCCCAGGTAGTGCGCCTTGTCGCCGTCACGCAGCTCCACCGCCTCGTGCTCGCCGGTGGAGGCACCGCTCGGTACAGCTGCCCGGCCCATGGCTCCGCCCGCGAGAAGCACATCGGCTTCTACCGTAGGATTCCCCCGGGAATCCAGAATCTCGCGTGCGTGAATGGCAACAATCTCGGTCATATCACTCCTTGAAATGCGATGTCGTAGGCGGTCCTGGAGACGAGGGCGGCGATCGACGGCAATTGTTTTTCCATCCACTCCGCCGATTGTGCTGATGAAACTCCCCATCTGCGCGTCAGACCCCGGATTTCCTGTTAAGTCTATCGGCGTTGATGAAGTTCATGCGGCTTTCATTAAGGAAAGCCGCACACGTGGCCGTCTCATAGGCCCGCGTACAGGAAATCCGGGGCATATCGAATTCTAACAAAGGCCGTCGCGGCTTCCCGTGAAGCGCGGATTTGGCACGGCGCATGTTACCCCCGTGGTTCTTTCGTTTTGTTGTTAGACTAGTAGATGCAAGCTTGAACTAATCTGTAAGTGCAGTGTTACTACTGTAGAAACAGCTTAGGTGCAGCGATGACAAAGACACGGTTTTCCCTGACAGCAGCGGCCACATTGGTTTTGAGCACAACGTTTCTCTCGGCGCAATCTGCCCCAACCGATGCTGGGCAGGCAGCCAAACCAAGTCCCTATCAGGGTGTCTCCGTGCCGCCGTCGAACGACGCGATCACCACCACTGAGCAGGCTCCCGCCGCGCCTGCAGTCGTAACTCGCCCTGCGCCTACGGCTGCCCCGGCACCAGCGCCGGCTGCGCCAAGCAATCCGGATGCTGGCATCGTCGAAACGCCGCTGCCGCCGTCCGCGGAGGGATCTGCGCCTCACAGCTCGGCGGCCTTGCATGCGCCCAGCTTCGACTCTTCGAAGGACAATACCGACGACGGTATCGTTACTTATGTTCCCGGACCGGCGAACGCGTTACCCGAAGGAACAGTCTTCCGGGTGAGCATGCTGCAGGATATCGACTCCTACGCCGTCACCCCGAATACACCTTTCAGTGCCAAGGTCACCCAGGACATCATGCGCAACGGCAAGGTCGTTGTGCCTGAGGGTTCGGAGTTGCACGGCCGAGTCGTGTACGCCACATCCTCCAGCCGTCTCCGTGGCGGCTCTGTTCTTCACCTCCGTGCCGATGAATTCGTCCTACCCGACGGCACCCGCTACCACGTGCACGCTCAAGTCATCGATACGCAAGGCTCTGACACCAACGCCAAGGGCGAAGGGAACATTGTCCCCACCGCGCAAGTGAAGCGCAACCTCGCTGTACTAGGCGCGGGCGCCGGCGGCGGAGCTATCGTGGGCGCTGCCATTGGCGGCGGAGTTGGCGCGATCGTGGGCTCGGCTATCGGCGCCGGCGCGGCCACCACACATTGGTTGCTGGTGCAGAGGTCGGCCAATCTTCCGGCTTCTTCCGTCCTGATCTTTAGCCTCACGGATCCCATGGTTCTTAGCCCGGTTCAGGACGAGAAGACAGAGTTACTGCCGCAGACATTCTGAGGGGGTTGAGAGAAACTGCAGGTCCCTCTGCTCCACCAGGGACCTGCGGTGCCCTCTCGGCCGCAATCACTCTCAGCCCACCCATCCAAATAACCAATGCCAAGGTTCACCAACGATTTAAACCTTGTCATCCCAGACCGGAGCGTAGCGGAGTGGAGGGACCTGTCGGTGCGCCCCTCAGCTGCGACCACTCTCGGAACTCTCCATCCCAATAACCAACCCCAAGGTCCGCCAATAGCCTCCACTTTGTCATCCCGACCGAAGTGCAGCGAAGTGGAGGGACCTGCGGTTTGCTGTACCCTGGCGACCAACCCCCTAAGTCAGTTTCTCTGTCGGAACCCGCTCCAGCAGGCGACGCCAGGTCTTCTGGTTGACTCGGTGGCTCTTCTTCAGGTCTTCCAGGATGCGTTCGAAATCGGCGTGACCATGCAGCCTGTTCCATGCCGGGTTTTTTGAGAACCAGGGATAGTTCTCATTGCCCAGATAGATCGCGCGCCGCAGCCAGTGCAGCGCCTCGCTCTCATCGCCCTCGACAGCGAAGTAGGTCGCCAGCCGGTAGGCCATCTCGCTATCGACCTCCGCAGCCGAAAGCGAATCTTCTTCGATCAGCGAGGTAGCCCGCTCGCGCTCCCCTACCTGCACATAGCACAGTGCCAGCGTGGGGAAGGCAATGCGCATGCTCTCATCGTCGTGGATCACCGCTTCCAGAATCCCGATCGCCTGCTGCATGTCCCCCTGGCGCATTCTCTGGTAGGCGATCGAGGTGCGCAGCAAAGGATGCCGGGGCTCCAGGGTCAGTCCCTTCTGCAGCTCTTCCTCCGCCAGTTCCAGCTGGTTCTGATATTGGTAGACGCGCGCCCGGTGGTTATAAATGATCGGCGCGTTGGAGGGATTCAGCTGCAGGGAGCGATTGAACTGCTGCAACGCTTCTTCATACATCCCATCCAGACGCAGTGTCTGGCCGGCCACCAGGTGCACGTCCCAGTTATTGTCCGCGGTCAACAGGAGGTGCTCGATGCCATGCCGGGCGCTTTCCTTCTCTCCCCGCGAAAGCAGCATGTAGACGCGATAGAGGTTCGCCTCCAGCGATCCCGGATCGATTTCGAGGGCGCGGTCAAAGCTGCGCCGCGCTGCCAGCAGATGCAGTTGCCCGCCCAATCCGTGGCGCACATATTGCAGTTGCGTAATGCCCAGCCCGCTCCATCCCGGAGCGAACTTCCGCATCGCGCGCCACCACGCTCTCAAACATCTCCCGCGCCTTGTCCAGGTCGCCGCGGGCGCCGGAGCGCGACATGAACGAAGAGAGCAGCGCCCGGGCTTGCAAGTATTGCTCCGACAAAGCCTCTGCCAGGGGTGCGCTGTGGGCCGCCTCGCTGTTCTGCTGTAGTTTCCCCAGCCCCTGCAGGGTGGCGAAAACTTCATTGCAAATCTCCGTCTGCACGGCGATGAGGTCGAAGGAAGGTACGCTGATGGTGCCGCCAGAACGCACGCTCTGCCCGGGCACGTCCAGCAACTGCCAGTTCAGGTCGAAGCCTTGCTCCGAGCGCATGAAATTGCCCGCCAGCACAAACTGCACCAGCAGCTTCTTTCCTACGGACAACGGGTCCATCTGCTGCATGGGCACGGGCAGTTGCATCAGCGAACTCGAAGGGCGCACCACCAGCGACGACATGCGCGCCAGCCGCGCGGCAATGGCATCCGCCAGCGCGTAGCCATAGAGCGGGGATTCGCCCGTCTGCCCGAAGTTCTGGAAGGGCAGCACGAGAATCGTATTCTGCTTCTGTTGCAAATCGGCCGACTCGCGAAAGCGCTCGGCCAACATGGAGAGAAATCCCGTCGCACGTTTCTCGCGCTCGGCAGCCGGCACATGGATATTGGTTGCCGTTTCGCCGGGTAGAATGCCGGTCTCGAATTGCACCGTCTTCATGATGGTCTTCAAGGCTTCGCGCAGATCGGCCGCCGAGGAATAGCGCCCACTGGGCGTCTTCTGCAAACAGGTAGCGATCACACTGGCCAGCTCGGCAGGCACCTCGGTCAGGGGCGCGGGATCGGCAAATTGAATCGCCCGGACGATCTGAAACTCCTCCGCCTCCGGCCGTACGAAGGGATGACGGCCGCTGAGCAGTTCATAAAGGGTCACGCCGACGGCGAAGATATCGCTCTGCACGCTGGTCTGGCCGGTCACGAATTGCTCCGGCGCCATGTAGGCGATGGTGCCGCCCCGCGCAGTGTAGGTGGTGCGCACTTGCTTCTTCGAGGCATCCTGGCGCGGTTTCGACGGATCGAATTCGGCCTCGGCTGTTGACAGTCTCCGGGCCAGTCCAAAGTCCAGAATCTTGACCACGCCGCCGTCGGTCAGCATCACGTTCGCGGGCTTTAGATCGCGATGGAAAATTCCCAAGCGGTGGGCGGCACTCAGGCCGTCCGCGATCTGAATGCCTACCGAGAGGCCAAGCTGCACGCTGGCGGCGCCGTTGGAGATGATCTTGTCCAGCGACTCGCCGGGCACGTACTGCATAACGATGTACGCTTCGTCTTCTGACTCACCCACTTCGTAGATAGCGCAGACGTTCGGGTGCTCGATGGCCGAGGCCAGTCGTGCCTCACGCAGCACCGTGCTGCGCATCTGCTCGATGGTCAGCGCGCCGCGCTTCAATATCTTCAGCACGACCGGCCGCATCAGCAGCGTGTCGTTGGCCAGATAGACCACTCCACTGCCGCCCGCGCCCAGCTTGCGAGTCACTTCGTAGTGCTCAATGAGCCGCCGCTTCATACTTTCAGTCTACCGGTTGGCCGGTTTCCCCAAATAAGGAGCGAGTTGAGCGAACTATGAGAAATAAGGCTCGCCAGGGGACCGCTCTATAATGCTTCGCATGGCCGACTCCGGCAACAAGAAGCGCAACGCCTACTGGAACTGGCTGCTCATCCTTCCTGCTTGTGGCCTGCTCTTCCCAGCCATCTACGCGCGGGAGACGCCCACGCTGTTTGGCTTCCCTTTCTTCTACTGGTACCAGTTTGCCTGGGTGTTCCTCACCGCAGCCATCACCGGCTTGGTTTACTTTCTAGTTAAGGACTAGAATGGAGTTATACTACTCCATAGTTGGAGAGGTCCATGGCCAGACCACAACCCGGCGCTCTCGCCTATCCTGACACCTACTACTCGGCCCCCGTGCTGCCCGACCTGTCTCGCCTGGAGGAGCGGCGCCGGCTTTCGGCGGCGGCGTTGAAGGCGCTGTTCAATATTGTTGAACACTGGCGGATTCGTGATGAGGACGCGCGCCAGCTGCTGGGTGGTATCTCCAACGGCGCTTACTATCAGCTCAAACAGAGCACCGGCGCCTCGGTAAAGACCCTGGAACAGGACAGGCTGCTGCGTATTTCGTATCTGATCGGAATCTTCAAGTCGCTCAACATCCTTTACAGCCAGCGCCTCGCCGACCAGTGGATGCAATTACCCAACGCAAACCCGATCTTTGCCGGCCGCTCACCGCTTGACTACATCCTGCGCGGAGGTACACCGGCAATGGACGTCGTGCGCCGGCTGCTCGATGCGCGCCGCGGCGGCCGCTAGAGCAATCAGTCTTGATGCCCCTTCCGCTGACCGACCTGCGCCGCTTCGATACGCACCGCCTCTTGCCGGCCAAGTACTCTCCTCATTACGACTCGGTGCTTACGCGCATCGCCGATGACAATGAGGATCTGCAACGAATCTTCGAGCTCGACAATGCGACCAATGCCCGGCTGCTGGCGGAAGAAAACCGGAGCCCGGGCATTAGTCAACGCGAACTCGTTTTCCATATCCCGAACTATCGCGTGATCAACGCTGCCTTCACCCACCCCAACCCGCTGGGGGCACGCTTCTCCACCCCGGAGCGCGGCGCCTGGTATGCCGCTTTTGAACTGGCGACGGCCAAGGCCGAGGTGATCTTTCACAAGAGCATCGAGTTCGCGGAGATTGATTGGAAGGAGCGTGAGGAGACTGGGTATGACGATTATCTGGCGGATTTCACTGCGCCCTTCCACGATTTGAGGGAGGTCGAGGACGAGGCCCTAAGCCCCAGCAGCTATGTGCGATCGCAGCAATTGGCGGTGGAGCTGCTCGAGCTTGGCTCGCTGGGTGTTATTTATCCCAGCGTCCGGCGCGAAGGTGGTACGTGCATTGCCTGTTTTCGCCCCAGCGTTGTTGGCAATGTACGCAAGGGCATGGGTTACCGGCTTATCTGGACACCGCTGCGGGCCCGGTTTGTTCAGGACAGCCAGTGACCGGCATCAGTTGCCTGACCACTTCACGTCGTTGCGGCGAACGTCGTCGAGGGTAGACGGCGTCCAGGTTTTGCCGCGATCGACGCTTACCCAATGCAATTGGGTCGTACTCCGCAGCAATACGGCAGCATAGGTTTGCTGATCGGAATCTGATCTCGGAGCCTGACCGCTTCCCGGCGCGGCGGTCAAGGGCGGAATGCCCAGGAGTTCCACCGCTTTCCCGTCCCACTGCTGGCGAACCTGATGCCAATGCTTCCCCTGGTCGTCTGAGCGAAAGAGAGTTCCATTGCTATCCAACGCTAACTGCGAGCGTTGCACCACCAATAGGCTCGTCGCAGCGAGTCCACTGGGCAGTGCCGGCGCGGCTGGGGTCGAGCTGGAGGTCGCCGCGGAGACCTGCGCCTGAGATGAATAACCACTGCTTGAGACGAGGACGCCGAGCGCCAATAAAGCAATCTGGAAAGAGCGTGGACTCCGAATGGCATTGTGTAGGAGAGTCATGTGCAGAGCTTATCGGCCATAGAAAAACCCGCAATGCCCCTTCCGTGTCGGTAATGTGGTTTCACGCAGAAAGTGCTCTACTAATGTGTCGCTTGCTGTCCCACGAATGTGGATCAAACGGCCTCTATCTGCCGTGCCATCAACAAGCTTCCGCCGGTGTGCACCAGGCCGGGGTGGGGCGGTACTTCGACCTGCGTCTGCACGGCAAAGCCCTGGCTCTCGAACAGAGCACGGGCGGCTACGTTGTCGGCCCACACATTCGCGCTGAGGTGGGCAAAAGCTCCCGCCCTGGCCTGCTCGATGGCCATCTTCATGAGCCCTGTGCCGATGCCCTGCCGCCGGTGTTGTGGCCGAACCGCGACGCTGTTCACTAGAAAACTCTCCCAGTCCTGCACCCGGTCGATCGGGTCGAGGATCTGCACCCGGTCCTGGGGGAGGATATCGCGCTCCTCCTCCCGCAGCCATGCGGCGGGAAAGGCGTTAATCATTCCTACCACGCCTTTGTCGTTGGCGACAAAACAGTGGCGCCAGGAAAAGCCACCTGCATCCTGCTTCATGCTGCGCGCCATCAGGCCAGCGAGCATTTCCCTGGGCGCCATTTCTTCCAACAAAAACTCATACATGCCGTCGCCGGCCATGATGGACAGCTCGGCCAGCGCATAGGCGTCGGCCGGAGCCGCAGCGCGAAAAACAATTCCGGCAGCCATCAGGCGGTCGCACCCAGCTTCTTGCGCGGGGCAAACTTCCTCTTGTAGTACGCGGTGGTTAAGGAAATCGCAGGAACACCAAGAGCAGTGGGCAGCACCCAGATGACCCAGCTGCCATGGAAAAAGCGGCCAATCGTCGTTACGCTGAATGCCGTCCAAGCGGCGATGTAGCTGGCCAGCATGTTACTAAGGTGCGCGAACCACCAGAACATCTTCTCCTCAGGTGGATGCAGGAATTGCCATATGGACTTGCTTGCCAACCACATGCCGATGATGCCAAAGACGATCGCCGGAATACTCAGGTGCCGCACCAGCGCCGGCTTGAACACACCCAGCAAAGCCAGGGCCACGCTGGAAGCAAAGGTAAAGATGGCGGCGGCCCAGTCGGGCCAGGTCACCTTTTCTCCACGCGGCAGGTTCTTATGGAATAAGACCCGGTAGCCGGAGAACGCCGCATAAAAACTAAACACTGCCACCAACGCCAAAAAGAGCACCGGCCGATACAGGGCAAGCACCATCGCTGTGGATGCAACCACGGCCATGGACCAGAAATAGATCTTGCCCCAACGCCGATGTGCCTTGCCGCCCTTGGCCGCTATCAAGGCGAGGGGCGCCATCACAAAGGCCGTGAACCCGGCGGCGATGTGCACTCCTAAGAGGGACCTTATCCAGACAGGGTCTTGCATTTCGGCCTCCTGCATCGATCTGTTCACCGTATACCGATACTATGGTCACCATGTCCGTGGTCATCGCCATGCTGCGCGCGGTCAACGTTGCTGGCTACCAGAAACTCAACATGGAGGCCCTGAGAACGCTGTGTGGCGGGCTTGGGCTGCGCGACGTGCAGACCTACATCCAGAGCGGGAACTTGGTATTCCGCGAAGATACCGCGGATCCAGCGGCTCTTGCGCGGAAGATCGAGGATGGAATCCACCGAAAATATGGCTTCAGGCCGGATGTGATCGTTCGCACGACTTCTGAGCTGCAGAAGGTGATCGCCAACAATCCCTTCGCGGGGCGCCCGGAAGTCGCGCCTAACAGGCTTCTCGTCGTGTTTATGGCGAGCGCGCCGGCGCGGCAGGCCCGGGAGCAGGTCCTTGCTATGCCCTGCGAGCCTGAGGAACTGCATATCAAGGGACGAGAGCTGTACATCTACTATCCCAACGGGATGGCTCGCCCGAAGATTCCCATAGCGCGGATTGAAAAGGTGCTTGCAACTTCGTCCACAGGGAGAAACTGGAATACCGTCAATAAGTTGCTGGCCATGGCGGAGTTGCTGGAGGGTTAGCAGGGGTTCTCTCTCTGTCAATAACTTCCCCATGGAGGCACTACCCCATCCTTGTCATCCGGCCTGCCCCGGCGTGCCGTGGGAGCGGACTCCGGATTTCCTACACGCTGCACCAACCAACGGCCACGTATGCGGCTTTCTTTGAGGAAAGCCGCAGGAGGTTTTACCGACGCCACTAAGCCTGACAGGATATCCGGAGGGAGCCGAGAGCCTGCCCTGAGCGAAGTCGAACGGGGACCTGCGGTGCGTCTTTCCCAAACGCAACTGCCCAAGTGAGCAGCGTTCAACCTCGCGTGTACTCCGCGGTCAGGGACAGACGTTTGTGGTTGGGATGGAGGTTTTTGATTCGAGCTGGAGGTTTAGACTGTAAGCAGCATGATACCTACGCTTGAATGGACTGCCGACGGCGTCCGCTTTCTCGACCAGACTCGGTTGCCGCTTGAAGAGACTTACGTGCTGGCCACTACCAGCGACCAGGTGGCTAACGTCATCACTACCATGGTAGTTCGCGGCGCGCCGGCGATTGGCGTCGCCGCTGCCATGGGGTTTGCGTTGGGGGTCAAGAATAGCTCGGCCACAACGATTGCGGCCCTCACCGGCGAGATGGAAAGCATCGCCAAGACGCTGGCAGCCACGCGACCTACGGCAGTCAATCTGTTTTGGGCGATCGAACGCATGCGCAGACGTTTCTTCGCCCTCGCCGCCAAGCCCGGCGTCACTCTCGACGCGATTAAGGCCGGACTGGTCGAGGAGGCTCGCATCATGTACGACGAGGACATCGCCGCCTGCCGCACCATGGGCGCTTACGGCGCACCGCTGATGCCGGCCTCGGGTGGAGTGCTCACCCATTGCAACGCTGGAGCCCTCGCCTCTTGCGGTTACGGCATGGCGCTGGGGGTGATCCGGTCCGCAGTCGAACAAGGCCACCAGTTGCATGTGTACGCCGACGAGACGCGGCCATTCCTGCAGGGCGCCCGCCTTACCGCCTGGGAGATGATGCACGATGGCATCCCAACCACGGTATTGTGCGACAACATGGCCGCCAGCCTCATGCGCCAGGGTAAGATTCAGGCGGTGATCGTCGGCTCCGACCGTGTCGCCGCCAACGGCGACGTCGCTAACAAGATTGGAACCTATGGCGTAGCCATCCTGGCCAAGGAACACGGCATCCCGTTTTACGTCGCCTGTCCGTGGTCAACCATCGACCTGGCAACCCCGAACGGCGACGCCATCCCTATCGAACAACGTCCCGCGATCGAAGTAACGCACCATGGCGGCAAGCAACTTACACCGAATGGAGTCGGCATCGAGAATCCGGCCTTTGACGTGACCCCGGCCCGGTATGTCACCGCCATCATTACCGAGCGGGGCGTTCTGCGACAGCCCTACGGAGAGGCATTGCAAGGCCTGGAAGCGGCGACAGCCTCCGCCCGCTAACGCATGTCCATTTCTACGTAAACAGCAGAAGTGAACGTGCTTTAGCTCAAACAATCAGCCGGATTTTTTCCATCTCATCCCGGCCGGCTCCCCAACCCGGCCGCCGTCTTCGGTAGAGTAAAGGCGACGGCATGGCGGCTCACGCAATGGTTTTCAGCGCTCTGAACCCGCGCAATCGCTCGCTGCCGCGAGGCACGGCGCTGGTTCTCGGCAGCCTGATTCTTGCCTTCCCGCTCTCCGGCTTTCCCGAGGACCGGGCCTCGCTCAAGCTGCTCATCCCTACTCTCCTGGCCCTGCTGGGGACCTGTGACACCATCCGCTGCCTACAGCATCGCTGGAGCCTGTATCACGGCGCAGTGGTGGTGCTGATTTATATGGACATCATGGCCCTATGCATGATTCTCTTCCTGCTGCTGTATCCCTATGGCCGCTGGCTCCTATAGACCGCCTGATAAGTCCCTGTTTCACCCGGTGCAAGCGCAAAAAACATTAGGCAGTGAGCACCCGCTCGTGCTGAAGTAGAATTCTCGGGCAGACCGGCCAAACAAAATCCCTCCCCTCAGGAGAGAAAAAAATGCTCAAAGGATTTCGCGATTTCATTCTGCGCGGCAATGTGGTCGATCTTGCCATAGCCGTTGTCATCGGCACCGCGTTCACGGCGATCGTCAACGCTCTGGTGGCCGACATCATCAATCCGCTGATTTCAGCGATCGTCAGCAAGCCGGATTTTTCGTTCCTGGTCCTACATGTTCACGGCGGTGCTATCAAGTACGGCGACTTCCTCAACGCCACGATCTCTTTTCTGATCATCGCCACCACGGTTTACTTTATGGTCGTGTTGCCAGTCAATACCTTAATGGCCAGATTTAAGCCCAAGGTAGTCGAGGCTCCGACCACCAAGCCTTGTCCGGAGTGCCTGAGCGATATCCCGGTTGCCGCCAAGCGCTGTTCGCATTGCGCCCAACTGGTGGCGTAAATACCAGGGGACTGCCGCCGGGCCAACCGGCAGCAGTCCCTTTCCTACGGGAGAGATAGTTCATTGGCAAAACGATTTGTCTTCTGTTCCCTGCTTGTCCTCTTGCAAGCACCCATGCTGTCCCAGGTTTCTCCCTTCCCTGACCGTGTTCTGGGCTATCGCGACTTCAGCCAGCAGGCAAAGATCGATCAGGATTTCTTGGCGGTTCCCGATACCAAGCTGGCACAGGAAGAGCTCAAAACGCTGACCGCTGCTCCCCACGTCGCAGCCAGCAAAGAGGACTACGATACCGCCGTCTACGTGGCGGGCAAGTTCAAGGCTGCCGGCCTCGATACGCAGATCGTTCCCTACAAGGCCTGGCTGAATCTGCCCCAGGAAGTGTTTCTGCAGGCCGTCAACGCGGAGGGGAAAGTTCTCATGACCGGGCCCACCCGGGAACACGTCGACGGCGATCCCTACCAGGATGATCCCCGTGTGCTACCCGCCTTTAATGGCTCCTCTCCATCCTGTGACGTGACCACCGACGCGGTGTATGTGAATTACGCGCGCCCGGAGGATTTCAAGAAGCTGGAAGAGATGCACATCAGTGTTGCGGGAAAAATCGTTCTTGCCCGGTACGGGATGAATTTCCGCGGAGTGAAGGTTTACCTGGCGCAGCAGCGTGGCGCCGCCGGCGTCATCATCTATTCCGATCCCGCCGACGATGGCTACTTCCAGGGGGACAAATATCCCCACGGCCCTTGGCGGCCGGATACCGGCGTGCAGCGGGGCTCGGTGCAGTACATGTTCAAATATCCAGGCGATGCCACCACTCCAGATGTGGCCTCGACGCCAGGTCTGTCGGCATCGCGGCGTCTGCCGCTGTCTCAGATCACCAGCCTACCCACCATCCCCTCGATGCCGCTTTCTTATCACGATGCATCGCCCATCCTGGAAAACATGGGGGGGCCAGTGGCACCACGGGATTGGCAGGGCGCGCTGCCCTTCAGCTACCACGTTGGCGGAGCGAGTTTAATCAAGGTGCACTTGCGGCTCAAGATGGACTATGCCGAACGCACGATATGGGATGTGATTGGAAAAATCCCCGGCGCCGAGCTTCCGGATGAGTGGGTTGTCGCCGGCAATCACCGCGACGCGTGGGTCTTCGGAGCCGTTGATCCGAGCAGCGGGACCACAGCCATGCTGGAGGCGGTCCATGGTGTCGGTTCCCTGCTTGCGCAAGGCTGGAAGCCCCGCCGCACCATGTTCTTTTGCAGCTGGGATGCCGAAGAGGAAGGTCTGATCGGCTCGACGGAATGGGCCGAGGACCATGCCAAACAACTCGCCCATGCCGTCGTTTACATCAATACCGACGCCAGCGTTTCCGGCCCTCACTTTGAAGCCGCCGCAGTACCCTCGCTCAAACAATTCATCCGCGAGGTCACGATGGAGGTCGCGAGCCCCAAGGGCGGTTCCGTCTTCGATGAATGGAGAAAGGATCAGGGGGACGCTGCTGGACGGCGGCACAACGTTTTCAACGACTCTTCGATAGCGGCACCGGTGAGCGGGGAGGTACGGGTGGGCGATCTGGGGAGCGGTTCGGATTACACGCCTTTTATTCAGCACCTCGGCGTCCCGTCTACCGATATCGGCTCTACCGGCCCTTACGGCGTTTATCACTCTGCATTTGACAACTACGCCTGGTTCGTCATGAACGCTGACCCGACCTTCGTCTATGAGCAGCAGATGGCCCGCGTCTTCGGACTCGAGGCGCTGCATATGGCGGATGCCGACGTGTTGCCGTACGACTACATCACCTACGCCAGGCAAATACAAGCCTACTTATTTGCCGCCCAGGCACGAGCCAAGGACGCCGGCATGGCGAGCGTCGACTTCAGCGATGCACTGGGCGCAGCCACCCGGTTCACGGCCGCAGCTACCGTGATGTACTCCAAGCAACTTTCCGCAACTGGCAACCCGAATGCGCTAAATGCTTCGTTGCGCGCGGTGGAAGGAGATCTGCTTACGACGGAAGGGCTGCCTGGCCGGTCGTGGTTCCGACACACTATTTTTGCCCCGGGAGAGTACACGGGTTATGCCGCGGTGGTTGTGCCGGGAGTGAATGAGGCAATCGACGCCCACGATCCGGCTCTTGCGCAGGCGCAGATGGCTAATGTTACGGCTGCGTTGGTCCGGGCCGCGGCTACGTTGGAGTCGGGTATGTAGGGGAGTGCGGGAGGGTGACAAAGGGTGGGATAGTGCTTCCATGAAGACTTGGATAATGGACGAGAGAACCGCAGGTCCCTCCACTCCGCTTACGCTCCGGTCGGGATGACAATTCTGTTTTTAGATCGATCACTCTGCAAAGATAACGCCTATTGTGCAACAGAATTGTCATCCCGACCGGAGCGTAAGCGGAGTGGAGGGACCTGCGGTTCTCTCAATCCCTAGCCGGGGTTTGGCTGGTCGGTCAGGATTTCTTCGCGAACGTTCTTAAGGACCGCCAGGGATCGCTGGACTCCGACTTCTCCGCTCAGGATCGGATCTTCGTTTTCGATGCTGAGCATTCCGTTGTAGCCCACTTCCATGTAAGCGGCCATGATGTCCTTCCAGGCGCTTGCCCCGTGGCCATAGCCGACGGCGCGGAAGAATTCCGATGCTTCGTGGTCGTCTTTCTTGCCGAAGTTCAAAACGCCAAAGCGGTCTACGTTCTGAGGGAAAAAGGCGGTGTCTTTCATGTGCGCGTGATAGATCGCTCCCTGCTTGCCCAGAAAGCGGATGACCTCGACCGCATTGCACTGCTGCCAGAAGAGATGGCTCAAGTCGCAGTTGGCGCCGATCTCTTCGCCCACCGCCTCACGCAAGCGCAACAATGACCGCGGGTTGAAGACTACGAAGTTAGGGTGCATCTCCAGCGCAATGCGGTGAACACCCTGCTGGCGGGCAAACTTTACCGTCTCACTCCAGTAGGGGATGACACGCTCCTTCCACTGCCAGGCGAGGGCGGCGCCGTGCTCCGGCGGCCAGTCGTAGACCACCCAATTGGGCACAGTGTCTGTGGGCGATCCGCCAGGACAGCCGGAGAACCCCACGACGGTGGGAATTCCCAGCATGCCGGCGAGCTGCAGCGTCTGACGAAATTCCTCCGTGGCCTGCTTGGCTTTTGCTGGATCCGGATAAAGGGCGTTGTTGTGGCAGCTCAAGGTCATGACAGGAATGCCGCGGTCGTCAAACTTCTTCTTCCAGGCGCGCGCCTTGGCCGGGTCCGCTACCAGCTCCGGACGAGGACAGTGCGATGAGCCGTTCGGACCAGCCGCGCCGACCTCGACCGCTTCAATGCCCAAGCTGGCAAACTTGTCCAGCATCTCGTCCAAAGAGAGTTTGTTGAACGGAGGGTCAAAGACGCCGATAGGCAAGCTCTTTCTCGAAGCGGCCGGCTTATCCTGCGAAGTTGATTGTGCTGCTGCCGGCATAGATAGCGGAGCGGTAGCCAGCGCGGCCGCCGTAGTGCCTAAGAACTGCCTGCGATTCATGAATTGCTCCAAAGCTGAATGGGATGATGACTCTCGCCACGCATAGCATACTAAGCTCAGCGAGCATGTTCCGTAAATGAAACGCCTTCGTTCTTTTTGAAATCTTCCGGAATTTACCCATGCTATGCTGCTTTCATGCCGAAAACCGACGCTGCTCCCGGGAAACCGACGGAATCCGCAAAGAGCAGTGCCGGCAACCAGTACCTCTCGCGCGCAGTGAGCAAGAGCCTGAAAGTGCTGGAACTATTGCAGTCGGCTCGATCTCCCATAGCGCTGCATGAGATTGCCAAGCGCATTCAACTCTCAAAGACTTCGACCTTCCGCCTGCTGCGTACGCTCGAAGCTGCAGACTGCGTGGTAGCTGCGGGCGCCGGCGAATACCGCCTGGCCCCGGGAATTTATTCGGTTGTGCCCACGCTTTGGCTTGCCCGCCTACTGCGCGTGGCCACGGTTCGCATGCAGGAGCTGAATGCCAACCTGCGGGAAACCGTAAGTATGGCAGCCCTCTTCGATAACCGGATCGAGGTGGTTGCGGTGATCGAAAGCCCGCAGACCATCCGGATGAGCAACGTTGTCGGCCACATCGTCCCTCCTAACGCCAGTTCCCTGGGAAAGGTGATTACGGCTTTTCAGACGCAGGAGCAGCGGGAGAAGCTGCTGCGCAGTTATGGCTTTTGGCGCTTCACCGAGCGCAGCATCACCGACGCATTGCAACTACAACAGGAGTTCAACCGGGTGCGGGCCGACAAGTTCGCCACCGACCGCGAAGAGTGTGTGCCCGATGGGATTTGCTTTGGCGTTCCCGTCTTCAACGCTGCCGGTGAAGTGAATGTGGCTTTGAGTTCATCGCTGCCCAAGATGCGGGTGCGGGACCAGGACCATGAGAAAGCGATCGTCGCTGCGCTGCGCGCCACGGCGGATAAGATTTCCGCAGACTTCCGGGCCGCCCAGTCGCCTGAGTTAGCTAGTACGTCGCGCGGCCGCCGCTAGCGTCGTAGCATTGCGCGGTGACAAATGAGCACTCAGTGCTGGCCAGGAAATGAACCACGTAGGCGATCTCCTCTGGCCTACCTGTGCGCCGCATGGGAATGCGATCCGTCATGTACGCTACCTGCTCCGGGGTAAGCTGATCGAGTATTTGCGTCTGAACCACTGCCGGCGTGACGGCGTTCACGCAAATGCCGTCGGTGGCCAATTCTTTTCCCAGCGATTTGGTCAGGCCGATCACGCCGGCCTTGGTCGCTGAGTACGGGATCATCCGGGGATTCCCTTCCTTACCGGCAATGGAAGCGATATTGACGATGCGCCCATAGGAGCGGCTGCGCATGTGGGGGACGACGGCGCGGCAAAAATTGAAGACGCCGGTCAAATTGACGGCGATCACGCGCTGCCAGTCTTCATCCGTCTGCTCCCAGATAAAGGCCGCGGGCCCGGCGATTCCAGCGTTGTTTACCAGGATGTCTATCTGGCCGGTTTGTTTGAGTACCTGATCTACAGCCCGGCCCACCGAGGCCGCATTGGCAACATCCGCTTCGACGGCGAACGAGCCATTGGGGAGAGCCGCGGCTACTTTCTGCGCTCCGGCTAAATTAAGGTCGATCACGGCCACGGTCGCTCCCGCCTCGGCCAGACGGGTGGCGATCGCTTCACCGATGCCGGTCGCGGCTCCGGTAATGATGGCAGTTTTTCCCGCAAGACTGAACATCGTGGGACTTTCCGCTGCTGCCATTTGGAATCCTCTCGGGAACACACTGCCGGGGATTATAGGAAGACGGAATAGGGAAGTCAATAAATGGAACGGGTGGTTGGATCTGCATGCAGGTTCCATTTTTGGTGTTGACCGCTCCATCGCACGGAATGTATTACTTTACAGTCCTTCGAATCCAATACTCTCTCTTCGTGTGCGTGGGTCCCGCTACAAAGCGTATTGCTGGGCCATGACGGCTGCCGTGTGGGTGCTTCACAGTTCATGTGTGAGTGCGCAGAACGCGGCTTCTCCGGCCGTTCATGAGCCGGCGCTATTCGGAAAAACGTGCGCCGTTTGCCATGGCGGCGGTGGGGAAGGAACGGACCGTGCTCCGGCGTTGACCAACAATCGCGAGCTGCGCGGCGCGAGCGAAAAAGAGATTGCAGAGTTGATCAGGAATGGCCGCGGCAATATGCCTGCATTCTCACTTTTGCCTGCGGACCAGATTCAGGAGTTGGCTCACTTTGTGCGCTCCATGAACGCGGACGCCTTCGAAACGAAACCGGCCGGCGATGTAGCCGCGGGGGCCGAGATCTTTTATGGGAGTGGCCGCTGCGCCTCGTGTCACACGGCACAGGGACGCGGGGGCTCCAACGGTCCCGATTTATCCAGTATCGGGCGGCAGGCCACGCTATCGGAACTCGAACAGTCGCTGCGCCAGTCGGACGCGCACATTGCGACAGGCTATACGGTAGTCGAGGTCACGCTGCGAAATGGCAGCACGCTGCGCGGATTTGCCCGCAACCAGGGTGCACACGATCTCCAACTGCAGACGTTTGACGGGCATCTCCACCTGCTGCTCGAAGATCAATACAAACAAGTGGTTGGGGAAAAGCGATCTCTCATGCCCGCGTTCGACGGCACGCCCCAGCAATACCTGGATCTGGTTGCATTCCTGAGTACCCTGGGAGGAGTTCCCGTAGGGCCCAATCCCGCGGCGCTAGAGAGCGTGAAGCAATCGGCGATCGACCAGGTCCTACACCCCAGACCCGGCGATTGGCCGACCTATTCCGGAAATGTCAATGGCAACCGCTACAGTTCCCTTAATAGCATCGATGTGAAGAACGTAAGCTCGCTGCGGCCCGCATGGGTCCATTCCCTGCCCTACTTCGGCCTGGAAACTACTCCCCTGGTGATCGATGGAGTGATGTATCTCACCGGTCCGAACCAGGTGCAGGCAATCGATGCCCGTACCGGCAGAGAGATCTGGAATTATTCGCGGCCACGCGCGGCGGCCGGAAGCATCCCGGGCGACGCCGAGAAGGGGGCAAACCGCGGCTCCGCCGTGCTGGGCAACCGTGTTTTCTTTATCACCGAGAATGCTCACCTTATCTGCCTGCATCGCCTTACCGGCGCGTTGCTTTGGGATGTATCTCTGGGTGGGCCCCGCTATGGCGGAACTTCACCCCCCTTGATTGCGGGCGACCTGGTGATTGCCGGAGTCTCCGGAGGCGACGAAGGGATTCGAGGTGTGATTGCCGCCTACAAAGCAAGCACGGGCGAAGAGGTGTGGCACTTCTGGACGGTTCCCCATGCCGGCGAGCCGGGGTCGGAGACGTGGAAGGGCGATCCCCTTCCACAAGGCGGTACGACGTGGACAGCCGGCAGCTACGATGGAGCAACCGGCGTTCTCTATTGGGGGACCGGTAACCCTTATCCTGACACCGATGGCGAGCACCGTGGCGGTGACAATCTCTACACCGCAAGCGACGTGGCGCTCGATGCGAAGACAGGAGCGCTTCTCTGGCACTTTCAATTTACCCCCCACGATATCCACGACTGGGACGCCAATCAACCGCTGGTGCTGGTGGACGCGCCGTTCCACGGCCGCGAGCGCAAGCTGCTTCTTCACGCCAATCGCAACGGCTTCCTTTATGTTCTAGACCGGACTGACGGAGAGTTTTTACAAGCGACTCCCATGGTCGGGAAGCTGACCTGGGCCAGTGGCATCGGAGCGGACGGACGCCCACTGTTGCTGCCTAACAACGAGACCACGCTCGGGGGTGTACAGACCTGTCCCGCCGTACGAGGGGCAACGAATTGGTATTCCACCGCATACAATTCGGCGGCCAAACTCTACTACGTGATGACGGTGGAAGACTGCAGCATCTATCGCAAGGCACACGACGGCGGGTACGGGCCGGTCGAAGATTCTACCGACCCGGCAATGAAGGTCCTGCGCGCGTTCTCATTGGAGACGGGGAAAATCGCGTGGGAACTTCCCCTCGCAGGACCGCCGGAAAAAAACTATTCCGGTGTTCTCAGCACTGCTGGAGGACTGGCGTTTTTCGGTGAGACGAGCGGAGGATTTGCCGCTGTGGATGCCAAGACCGGAAAATACCTCTGGCATTTTGAAGCCAGCGAGCCGTGGAAGGCATCGCACATGACTTATATGGTGGACGGGCGCCAATACGTTGCCATCGCCTCAGGATCCAATATCCTGTCGTTCGCCCTGCCCGACAAGTAGCGCTATCCAACGAATTCTGCCAGGCCTACATTGCAATTCACCGTAGGTTAACGTCACTGTCTAAAACTAGACATCGTCGAATGAAAATATCCTTATGGGTTACTGTTGTCGTTTTGTGCCTCACGCACGGGTTGGTACGGGCCGAGAGCAAATGTCCACGCCCGGAGCCGGGGAGCGTGGTCGAAGAACCGCAAGACCTGCGCAGCCGGAATGGTGTTCTGGAAGCGCGGTTGACCGCGAATGACGTTGCGGATGCAAACGGCGCGATTCGCTATTGCTACACAGATGCATCCGGTCACGAATCACCGAATTTGCGCGTGCATCCGGGCGACCTGGTCGTTCTCCATCTGACCAATGCGCTGACCGACCTTGGCCACGCAAGTAGTGCTGCGCCCATGCATGCACATGCTCATCCTTCAGGGAACACCTGCACCAGTGGAGTCATGAGCCCGGTGTCGACCAACCTTCATTTTCACGGCCTTACTATTCCTCCGGTTTGTCATCAGGATGACGTCCTGAAGACGTCCGTGCAGCCGGGCGATGCTCCCTTTGAGTATCGCTTTCGTATTCCGGACGATGAGCCACCTGGGCTCTACTGGTACCACCCCCATATCCACGGCTTCAGCAAAGAACAGCTGCTCGGCGGAGCCTCCGGCGCGCTGATTGTGGAAGGGATCGAGCGCGCGAAGAAAGCCACAGCAGGCTTGCCGGAACGGGTGTTCATTATCCGCGATCAGGACCTCATGAACCCCAATGCGCCGCCGGCTAAATCGGAACCGGTGGTGCCAAAGTTCATGATTGACCGCGACGGAGACGCGGCCAACAACGGCACCGGCTTCGGCAAGCCGGCGAAAGATCTCTCCATTAACTACGTACCGGTTCCCTACCCGGACTACCCACCAGCAACGATCGAGATGAGGCCCGGAGAACGTCAGTTATGGCGCGTGTTGAATGCTTCGGCCATCACCTACCTCAACCTTGCGGTCCTGTTTAACCGCGTGCCGCAATCTTTGGGACTGGTCGCCATGGATGGAGTACCGATGAACCTGAATGATGCGGAGAAAGATTCCGTAGACCCGCAGACGCATATCGGCCTGCCGCCGGGCGCGCGCGTGGAATTCATCGTGACTGGTCCGCCCGAAGGCGAGACTGGCTTGCTGGTCACGAGAACGGTAGACACCGGCCCTGGCGGGGAAAACGACCCCAACCGCATGCTGGCGAAGATCGTTGGTTCGTCGGATGCACCAGAAGCCCGATCAAGGTTACAGAGTTCGCCGGAACCTCTTCCTCCAGCAAGCAAAACATGGCTCGGAGCTGTGTTACCTGTGCGTGTACGCCATTTATACTTTTCTGAAAAATTAATCGATCCTAACGATCCGACGAGTGCGGTGGAGTTTTATCTGACCGTGGACGGTGAAGAACCGAAGATGTTCGACATGAGCTCGGAGATGCCGAATATCATCGCACAACAGGGCACGGTCGAAGATTGGATTATAGAAAATCGTTCGCGAGAGTTACACGCCTTTCACATTCATCAGCTGCACTTTCTGTTGCTCGACTATTCAGGAAGACAAGTCAATGAAGACTTTTTGCGGGACACGGTGAACGTGCCCTACTACGACGGCCGGTCGCTTGCTTATCCCAGCGTTCGCCTGCGCATGGATTTTCGCGATCCCAATATAGTGGGCACATTTGTCTATCATTGTCATCTCCTGGAGCACGAGGACAAAGGAATGATGGGGTCGATCGAGGTGAAGCCCGCGTCTCCGAGCGCAGAGCACATTGCTGGTTCACGATAATTTCCACAATGTATTTTCTGGAACATCCAAGTGAATTCACTGCGTGTTCATCGAATAAAGATGCGGTGTTAATTTTTAAAGCCTATTTCTCGAACGGGTTGGGCAAATTGCGGCCCACTGCCGGTTTACATCAAAGCGAAAACTTTACGTGGCCCCCCCACGGGACCACACACCTCGCGATCCTGGTGTGGCACCAGCAGTGTGAACCGCTTAAGAGCTCTGACTCGGGAGGAAGTATGACTGCAAAGCACGTCGCATCCACAGCCATGCGGGCTGTACGTACGGGACTTTTATCCACCGTGGTGTTTCAGCTCGCTATCGGGAGCCCATTCGCGAACGCCCAGACCGCCGCCTCAACGTCCTCACGCGACAACGAGACAGCCACTCCAATCAAACACGTAATCGTCATCATTGGCGAGAACCGCACCTTCGATCATATTTTCGCCACCTATGTACCCGTGAAAGGACAGACGGTATTCAATCTTCTTTCCGAGGGAATTGTGAAGGCCGATGGTACGCCTGGTCCGAACTTTCCGGTAGCGGAACAGAAAGCAGCGTACGATGTAGCGCCGGACGCATTCATGTTGAGCCCGGACGTCACCGCCTCGTTCGCCGGAAATGTGCTTCCCGCCCCCATCAATGGTGGACCCACCGACTCCTATGTCAAGAACGACGATCTCAAGCTGGCGCGGCAATCGGAAAACGGCCTTCCCGCAGATTATTACGCCTACCTGGTGACCGGTGGCTCGGGTCTGACGGGTAAGGTTCCCGACACACGCATCAAGAACGTGACCGCACTTCCTCCAGGACCATTTCAGTTGACGAATGGAGACACGTTTACTTACAACGACTACGCGGCCAGCCCGGTGCACCGTTTCTATCAGATGTGGCAGCAGCTGGATTGCAGCATCGCCCACGCGACGGCGACCAATCCTTCTGGCTGCGACTCAGCACTGTTTCCCTGGGTGGAAACCACTGTGGGCGCGGGCACAAACGGCCTGAAGCAAGCGGCGACTTTCAGCACCGACTACTCGCCCAACGCCACAACCACTGGCGAAGGTTCGACCGCCATGGGCTTCTATAACGTGCAAAACGGTGACGCTCCATACTTTAAGTATCTGGCGGATACCTATTCCATGAGCGACAACTTTCACCAGTCGGTAAACGGTGGAACGGGCGCCAATCACATCATGTTCGGCCATGGCGACGCGATCTGGTTCAGCGACGGCAAGGGCAACGCGGCGGCCCCTCCTCACAATGTTGAAGTTGCCGCGGGCACAACCAATGCCGGAATCGTGGACGAGGTTGAGAACCCCAATCCGGCTGCCAATACCAACAACTGGTACACAGAAGACGGTTACGGCGGCGGCTCCTTTGGTGCTGCGTCGTACGGGGGCGGCTCCTACAGCGATTGCGCCGACACCACGCAGCCAGGTGTTGCTCCTATCGTGAACTACCTGAAGTCGTTGCCGAAACCCATTGATCCACATTGTGAAGCGGGCCACTACTACCTGCTGAACAACTACAACCCCGGGTACTTCGGCAATGGCAACAATGCTTACACCGACACCAACGCCAACAACACGGTCTTTACCATTCCTCCGTCTTCTACTCCGAGCATTGGCGACGACCTGATCGACAATAATGTTTCCTGGAAGTATTACGGCGACCAGTGGAACAACTATGTGCCCGACCCCTATCAGCTCAACTACGACGCCATCGGCAAGGATACGGACGAGTACTGCAACATTTGCAATCCGTTCCAGTACGACACCTCCATCATGGCCAATGCCAGCTGTCCGCACTGCCCATATCCAGGACACTGCGAATCTTTACAGCGACATCAAGGCCGGAACACTGCCGGCCGTCTCCATCGTCAAGCCGAGCGGACTGGTCGATGGTCACCCATCCTCGTCAAAGCTGGATCTGTTCGAAGGCTTCACCAAGAAGATCGTGGATGAAGTGAAGAAGAATCCGGCGCTGTGGAAGGACACCGCTATCTTTATCACCGAGGATGAGGGCGGCGGTTACTACGACTCAGGATACGTGCAACCGCTGGACTTCTTCGGCGACGGCACCCGTATCCCACTCATCGTTGTGTCTCCTTATTCAACGGGAGGTCACATCGCCCACAACTATGCTGACCATGTTTCTATCCTGAAGTTCATCGAGGCCAACTGGAGGATCGGACCGGTTACCACCCGCAGCCGCGACAACTTCCCCAACCCGATTGCCACGGCAGACAACCCTTATGTGCCGATGAATAGTCCGGCCATCGACGACCTCATGAGCCTGTTCAAGTTTTAGATTAGCAACAACCACTGTGGCCGGAGTTGGCTTGCCAACTCCGGCCTTTTTCTTTGCTGGCGGGATTGCGGTGATTGTCGGAGGTAGGGGACCTCAGGGGCTACAGAATCTGCGAGAACTAGAAGATACGAAAGATCCCACCAATCGCCAAGGCCCGGAGGGCCGACCGCTAAACGTACCTGCCCCGGCCAGCCGTGGGAGCCCCGCCCAGCAGGCCTGGGATGTCAATCATCCGACGCAACGAGCGCCGTAGGCTCGGCACCCTTCAGCGGTAGCGGGGGAACGAGGAGACCTGCTCAGGTTATTCGATTAGCGGGCGCCTTTTCCTTGAGGGTGAGGGTGATGTTGCGGGTGTCACCGCCGGCGTGTTCGATGAGGATTTCTCCGTCGCTTCGCTTGACTACGTTGGGAAATTTTTCGCCCCATTCCACCAGCAGGATGGCGTCTTGCGCGGCTAGCTCGTCAAAGCCTATGGTTTCCAGCTGGCGCTCGTCTTCAATGCGGTAGAGGTCGATGTGGTAGAGCTTGAACTCGTGCTCCTTGCCATCCACTTTGTGCCTGCCGTCGTATTCGTGAACCAGCGTAAAGGTGGGGCTGGTCACTTCATCCGGATCGGCGGCATCGAGAGCCTGGGCAATTCCCTTCACCAGAGTGGTCTTGCCTGCACCCAGGTCTCCGCGCAGAAAGAGCAAGGTGGGCGATGAGAGACTGCGGGCTATCTCGCCGCCAATCTCAATCGTTTCCCTGGGCCCGTTGCTGACGAATCGCCGAACGCTCATTCCCTCTCCTTCAACATGCCCGGGATGCCCTGTAACCAAACATATCCTGCCGGGTCCTCGGCCCGGAAGCGAAATGCCTCATAGAGATGCGATACCGTGTCCATGGCCAGCAGAGTATGTTGGTCCTGCCAACGTAGCGCAAAATCGGCTGCCAGTCCGTGAAGATATATCGCAGCTTCCACGGCTTCGGCCGGCTGCTCAGGATATTGACCGATCATGGCGGCGACGATCCCCGTCAAAATATCCCCGCTTCCTCCCTTCGCCATGCCCGGGTTGCCGGTGGTGTTGATGGCGATGCGGCCATCCGGATGGGCGATGAGCGTGCGCCACCCTTTGAGCACCAGGGTGACCGCATGGCTGGTCGCGAACTGCCGGGCGATGCCCTCCCTGTCTGCCTCCACCTCGGGGATGGTCATGCCGGCGAGGCGGGCCATCTCGCCTGGATGCGGGGTAAGCACGAGTAATCGCCCACGGCCGTTCAAATGGTCAGGATGCGCCGCCAGCGCGTTGAGAGCGTCCGCGTCAATGACCATGGGGACCTTGGTTCGCTCGAGCAGCCCGAGGAAGAACTTGACCGCTTCCTCCTCCTGGCCCATGCCCGGGCCCACGGCGATGACCGACTTCTTTTCCAGAACCGGGTCGAGGAGCGCAGCTTCGAGGTTCCGGCTGGAGATTTCGCCCTTATCGCCCTCCAGCAGGGCAAGCGTCATCAACTCCGGCGTGACCGCGGCGACGGTGGGCAATATCGATTGCGCGATGGCCGCGGTGACCAGGCCCGCGCCGGCGCGCAACGCGGCCATAGAACTCATCGAGGGGGCCCCGGACTTGCCCCTGGCTCCGCCGACCACGAGCACATGGCCGAAACGGCCCTTGTTGGAGTCGGCGGAGCGAGGATGGTCCGCAATCGTTTTGGAGCCGCCCGCCCAGGTCAGGCCGGTCGCAGACTCGACTGCCTCTGCCGGGGAACCAATGGGCGCCACCACGATGGGTCCTTGCTGGTAATTGCCGGGGAGGTTGGCGCCGCGGGTGAGCATTCCGGAGACATGGGCCAGCTTGGGCGCGGTGAAGGTAACCACGGCATCGGCGCGATAGGCGTCGGGTGCGAAGAACGCACGTGAGTCCGCATCCCAGCCCGAAGGGAGATCCACCGCAACCACGGGGGTTCGTGGATAGCGTTCCAGCAGGTTGCGGCCGGCGACCGCCAGACCGCGCATGGGGGGTTGAAAACCGGTGCCCAGGACCGCATCGACAAAGAGCTGAGCGCGCTCCAGGAGGCCTTTGCAAGGGTCACGGTAGAGGTCGGATTCTTCCGCGATGGTGATCGGTACGACCGGGAGCCGCTCCAGGTTGACCTTCACTTCACCGTGCGTCCCGGTGGGATCTCCCAGGATCACGACGGAGACAGCACAGCCGGCTTCCGCCAGATGCCGCGCCGCCACCAGGCCGTCGCCGCCGTTATTGCCCTTGCCGCAGAGCACAACGATGCGCCGGCACTGGGGCAATTCATGCAAAATGAAGCGGGCCGTGGCGCGCCCGGCGTGCTCCATCAGTTCCAGCGCGGAGATCCCGAAGCGGTCCGTGGTGACCCGATCGGCGACCCGCATCTCGTCAGCGGTCAGGATCTTCATTCAGACAATCGTAGAGCATTCCTGGGACGCCTGCTTTGGTCTCTACCAGGCAATGCGGGCTGGAGCCCCTCCACCCATCAAGCGCGGGCACGCCCCAGGTCACTCGATATAATTGTTGTCGCAGGCGCTGAATCGGACGATCGCCCTTGTGGTCATGGGAACCAAAGACTGGGGACGCTGCGTAACTGACGTCTTCCTGAAATGGGCATCTTGAAGCTTCTGCTATGCAGACCAGCTTCGATAAGAGTGAGGAGCGGCACATGGGACATCTGGACCGCATTACGCAAGAGCCTGCGGTGATGGGTGGCAAGGCGTGCATCCGCGGTTTGCGGGTTACTGTCGGCATGATCGTCGGTCAGATTGCAGCCGGACAGAGCATCGAGGCGCTTCTCTCTGATTACCCGTACCTGGAACGCGAAGACATCATGCAGGCGCTTCGCTATGCAGCCTGGCGGAGTGAGGAACGCGAGGTTACGCTAGCCACTGCATGAAGGTGCTGATTGACATGAACCTTTCGCCGCGCTGGTTAGACCTACTGACCGGAGCAGGTCTGGAGGCGGTTCATTGGTCAGCGCTTGGAGCGGGGAACGCGCCGGACTTGGAGTTCCTAGCCTATGCCAAGACGAACGATTACGTCGTCCTCACACATGACCTGGACTTTGCCGCAATACTCGCTGCTACACAGGGCGAAAACCAAGCGTGGTGCAGATTCGTTCGGAGCAACTGAATCCAGAGGTTATCGGCAAGCAGGTCGTATTGGCTCTCCGCCAGATGGCAAAGGAACTCGAGGAAGGCGCATTAGTCACTGTTGACCCCGAACGCACACGGGTGCGCGTGCTGCCGTTGCAAATAAGAAACTAAGCAACCATTAAATCGAAGTCTCAAAAGAGAGACTAGGGCCACCCACAGCGCGGGTTCCCGCTGGCAAGAAGAAGGGCCTCCCACCAAGGGAGGCCCTTCTTGCTGCGACAGAATTGCTGTTATTGGGTGACGGTCTGGGCGGTGGCGGTGTTGGTTTCCGGCTCAGATGCGAGCTTCTCCGCGAAGTAGCTGTGGTCCCAGAGATTGCGGTAGAAGACACCGGTCAGCGCGGCTGCCTTCGGACCGAAGGTCGGACGGCCTCCCTCGAGGAAGAAGACGGTGACGATTCGGCCGTGGGCGGTGTTGGCGAAGGAAGCAAACCAGCCGTAACGCGTGCCGTTGTTGGAGCAGGTGCCGGTCTTGCCCAGAATGGGAAGTTGACTAAAGCTGGCGCGCAGCGAACGGGCGGTGCCGTAATCGACAGCTCCCTCCATGCCCACCGTGACGTCCGGGATGAGGTTGGCGATATCCAGGGTCCGCTTCACGCGCGGCTGGAAATTCGAAACCTCTTCAGTGGAGGTGGGGTGCTGCAAATAGTAAAGCGTTCCACCGTTGGCGATCGAGGCCACCAGCGCCCCCAACTGCAACGGCGTCATCGAGATACCCTGACCGAAGGAGCACATGCGGCCTACGCCGCCTTCCTTTTCGGGCAGCACCTGCTCGGGATAGATGCCCAGCTGCTCACCGGGAATGTTCCAACCAGCCAGCTCGCCCAAGCCGAAGGAATTCGCGTAGTGGCGCACGCGCTCGAAGCCGAGACGACGGCCAAGTGTCTCAAAATAAAGGTTGTTGGATTTTGCCAGCGCCTCGGTCATGTTCACGCGGTAGCTGCCGCCCAGATTTACCGGGGTGTCCTTGGTGACGATGCCCTCTTGCAGGGCAGCCAACGCGACCGACACCTTAATGGTCGAGCAAGGCTCGGCGCCGCTGGAGAGAGCAAGCTTCTGATTCACCATGGCCAGGATGCGGCCATTGCTGGGGTCGATGGCTACGACGGTGCCATACATGTTGCCCAATGCGTCGATCGCCGCCTGGCGTACCACGGGGTCCTCGCCCGTTGTCACATCGCCCTGGGTGAGGTCGGAGTCAGTAAAGGAGCTGGCGGAGAAGTGTTCATAAGAACGATGGCGCACCAGCATGGCGCGACGGAGATGCCCGGACCGAGTGCGGACCGTGACCGCCGTCCGCTCAGTAGCCACCGGATGCGTGTGGCGCAACTGCGCCATGTGCCGGCGAGCGTGGGCGCTCTCCTGAACATGGGCAACGTGGCTGCGATGAGTAGTAGGGTGCGTGGGACGCGCAGAGGCAGGTTTCGCGAAAGCAACCGAGGCCAGGCCCAAGATCAGAAGAAAATAAGGGATGCGTTGTAGAAATTGTCGGTTCACCGCGAATTGTCCTCTCGAAACCATGGCATTTAAATATGATACGTGCCCCGAATGCCGGGTACTCCAGTAATCTCACCGCCACCACAGAGTCGAGTTCCTTAAGACCCTCGATTCCCTGCCGCGAACCTAACCTTACTAACCCTACTCTGACATAAAGTCTGTCCGCTTTTCCATATTCCAAGAAAGTCTTCGGCGTGTCCGTACCACAATTGGGTACACGCGCGTAACGCTAGAGCGAATAAATCCATGCGCGGGGCATGAGCCGTTCAATTCGCCTTCAATTCACTGGGCGGCGCAGAAATGCAGGGATATCCAGGTTGTCCAGATGCGATTCACCCTCGGTACGATTGGCGCTTTCGTGGCCGGCAGCGTCCCCGGCTACGGTAGCACGTTCTTCCGGCTTGCTGGGAATCAGGCGAGCATACTCCTCTTCAAACGGCTCATCGAAATTGATGTGGAGGGGGGTGACAGGCACGGGGTTAACAGGGGTGGAAGGCTTCGCTGCCGCGGCAGGCGCAGGGGTAGGACGCGTGGGCTGAGGGGCCTCTTCGATCAAGACCGGTTGAGGGTCCAGGGCGAAGGGCGCCGGTTCCGGAGCCGCTTGCTTCACCGGATGCTTCTCCGGAGCCGGGGCCTGCTCCGCTACCTTGCGCGATTCGAAGAGCGGAGAAAATTCCTGGTCGGCAAGCTCTTCGCTGGCGAAGCGCGGCATGGAGGAGCGCTCCTGGGTCGAAACGCGGGGCACAGCATCGCTGGCCACGCGGTGGCGGCGGCCGAGATGATCCTGGCGAAAGCCCGTGGCGATCACGGTGATTTTGACATCGTCGCCCATGGATTCGTCCAAAACCGCGCCGAAGATGATGTTGGCGTCTTCGTGCGCCGCATTCTGGATCAAGGTCGAGGCGACGTTCACCTCGCTCAATTTCAATGAGCTCGACCCGCTGATGTTGATAAGGATGCCCCTGGCGCCGTCGATCGCGCCGGCCTCGAGCAGCGGAGAGGCCATGGCTGCCTGGGCAGCGGCAATGGCGCGGTTGTCGCCACTACGCACGGCGGTACCCATGACCGCGTAGCCCATGCCGGCCATGGTGGTTTTCACGTCGGCAAAGTCGCGGTTGATGATGCCCGGGATGGTGATGATATCGGATATGCCTTGCACCCCCTGGAGTAGAACGTCATCAGCCACGCGGAAAGACTCGAAGAAGCCTGCATCCTTGGCCACGGCCAAGAGCTTCTCGTTGGGAATGACGATCATGGTGTCAACGCCCTCGAGCAGCTCTTCCATGCCGCGCTCGGCCTGCTGCATGCGCCGCTTGCCTTCAAAGCTGAAGGGGCGGGTGACGACCGCGACGGTAAGCGCACCCATTTCGCTGGCGAGCGAGGCGATGACGGGCGCCGCGCCGGTGCCGGTGCCGCCGCCCAAGCCGGCGGTCACAAAGACCATGTCCGCGCCTTCCAGGGCTTCAATAATCTTTTCCGAGTCTTCCAGGGCCGCGCGTCTGCCCACGTCTGGATTGGCGCCGGCACCCAGTCCGCTGGTCAGCTTGACGCCCAACTGCAGCTTGACCGGCGCCTGGGAGAGCTGCAGCGCCTGCACATCGGTATTGGCCACGATAAACTCGACGCCCTCCAGCTTGGCCGCAATCATGCGGTTCACGGCATTCCCGCCGCCGCCGCCCACGCCTATGACCTTGATCTTCGCTCCGCGAGCAATTTCATCGTTGTAGTGAATGCGTATTTCGTCGGAAAGACTCATCGGGTTTAGCTCCATTCTCGTATCGTAATCAGATCCAGCCGTCCTGAAAACCTGGACTACAAACTTCCTGCGAATATAGCGCGCAACTTGGCCCGCAGGCCCTGATCTTCCGCCGCCCGCAGTACGCTGGTGCGGTGGGTGTAAAGCAGCATGCCGATCGCCGTCGAAAACTCCGGCTGCACCAGCTCGTCCGGCATCCTGGAGAGGGGCACGGGATAACCCAGGCGGGCCGGGACACGCAACAGGCTTTCGGCCACTTCGAGCAAGCCCGCTAGACGGGCGCCCCCGCCGGTAAGCACGCAGCCCGCGCCAAGCGCACCCAGCACGCCGCCCTGGCGGAGATTTTCCCGCACCATGTGGAAGAGCTCGCGCGCACGGGGTTCAAGAATCTCGCTCAGGTAGCGTTGCTTGATGGTGCGGATCTCCTGGCTTCCGCCGGAGATCAACTCCAGTTCGTTGGAGGAAGGAACCGACGTTACCACGCAATGCCCGTAGTCCAATTTGATTGTTTCGGCTTCCTGCACAGAGACATGCAGGCCCACGGCGAGATCGTTGGTGAAGTGGTCGCCGCCGATGGGCACCACGGCGGTGTGAGCCACCGCGCCCTCAAAGAAAACGACCAGTTCGGTGGAGGCGGCGCCGATATCGAGCAGGCAGGCGCCGAGCTCGCGTTCGTCCGCCGAGACGGTGGCTTCCGCGGCCGCGATGGCCTCAAAAACGGTGTCCGTCACTTCCAGGCCGGCCTTGTTGGCGCAGGTGATCACGCTTTGTGAGGCGCTGGCGGAACAGGTGGAGATATGCAGATTCACCTCCAGCCGGTTGCCGACCATACCCACCGGGTCATGGATACCAGGCTGCTCGTCGAGAATAAACTGCTGCGGCAACAAGTGAATAATCTCCCGATCGGCCGGCAGGGAGACAGAGCGGGCGCGGTCGACGGCGGCGCGTACATCCTCGCGCGTAATCTCGCGCAGACGGTTTCCCAGGCTGATGCCGCCCTGGCTGTTGACGCCGCGGATGTGTGGACCGCCCAGCCCGACAACGCAATTGGCGATCACCGCGTTGGCCATCTGTTCGGCTTCAGTGGCAGCGTGGTTGAAGGCTCTGCTGGCCGGCTGGAGATCGCTAATGAGCCCCTTCCGCATCCCTTCCGCGTTGACGACGCTGTGCGCCCGATAACGCAGTGCTCCCTCGTGCAGCTCCGCTACCAGGACCCGAATCTTGGAGCTGCCCGCATCCAATACCGTGAGTAGTTCTTCGCCCTTTTGCATTTAGCCCTTCGCTCTTCCCGCTTTGAGCGATTTTGCGGCCGGCTTTACCGTGGTGTGGCCGGCGTGTTTGGTCGCTGCGGCATCGGCCTGGTGCGGGCTGACGGCTGCCCCATCCTGCCCGGAGTCCTGATGGGCCATGTCGAGCACGACTTGATTCTCATAACGCATGTCGACCGAGGCCAGATGAGGATACTGTTGCCGCCACTCAGGCAGATGCTGCTGGTAGCTGCGGTAGCGGGCCAAAAAATCGGAATCGCCAAAGTGTACCTGGATGTCCGAGCCCTGAGCCGGCAGGAGGGCCCAGAGATCTTCCGGATCGGAGAGGTCAACCTCGCTGAGCTGGGTAGAGACTTTGGTTCCGCCGGAGTCAAGATCGCTGATGAATTGCTGGTACAAACGCATCCGCGCGGCGCGGACTGGCAGCGGATCTTTGGGGGAGATCCCGGTGACCACGGGGAAGGAGTAGTGCTTGGCAGCCATCGCCGCAGGAGGCAGATGCAGGAGGACTCCATGAACGTCCACCAATCCGATGGTGTTGCCCTGGCGGATGAATGCAATCGGCGTGCGTTCGACGATCGCAACGCGCATCTGATCGGGCATCAGCCGCATTACGGTTGCATGCTCCACCCAAGGCAGCTCTTCCAAGGATGCGCGGCGCGCGCCCAAGGGGATAAAGAAGATATTGCGGCCCAGGTCGGATCCGAAAACGGAGAGGAGCTCGGAGCGCGTTACCTGGCTGTTGCCCATAATCTGGATAGAAGAAGAGGTGGCGATACGGAAGCGGGGATCGTCACGGAAAAAGTTGCGTATACCGATCGCCAACAGCAGCAGTACGCCGATCGCGAGGACGACTGCTGCCGCGGCGCCAATACGGCCAGCACGGGTGGCGGGGATGAACCCGCGACGAACCGGAACTCGGCGCCGTGAGCGCAGAAACGCATCTTCCTCGCGGTCGTCGCCATCACCGCTGGCCTGCTCGGCCGGCTTGCGCGATGCGCTCCGCTCAGATGCGCTGTCCTGCGTTTTTTTGGCGCGCGCCGGCGATGGGGCTGTGGGACGATAGAACTGTCCCATCAGTTCATCTGGTTCATCACCCGCGTACACCGCTACACGGCTTGCATGTGAGTCGATTTTTACCACGCCCGAGTCAGGTCGTGAGATTTGCCATCCAAACTATAGCGTGGTTTTCCTGGGATTAACGGGGCAAATTCACGGAATCTTAGGGGTATCTGTGTTGGAAATAGGTTCAATAAACCTTGATCCAATGGTTCCTCATCTGCGGCCGCACTTTCTTGCCGGCAAAGTCGAAGACGATCAGGTTGGTCTCCTGCCTGGGCATGTGGCAATCAATGCAGTTGTTAGTGACTGGGTGGTCCGCTTTTGCGAAGGTCGCAGAGTCTGGTTTGTGGCAGCTCAGGCAGCGCTGGGAGAACTCAGCCAGATTGTGCTGCGGGGCATGCACATCGTGGCAGGTGAGGCAGGTCATGGCCGATTCCCGGAAGCAACGGCTCTGCTTGAGCATGTCGACCTGGTTGCCATGGACATCCAGCGGTGTATTGGGATCGGCCGGCGGAAAATGAATGTACTTGTCCAGCGGATTGCCGGGAAGGTAAGAAAACGAGGGCAACAGAGGCCGGCCGTGGCCGGCGTGGCACCAGGCGCAGAGATCCATTTGCCGGTCGCGCGAAAATCGCGCCGGGTTCAGGATGGCCGTAGAAGACGCTGGCTTGGATTTCTCTTGTTCTCCATGTTCGCGTCCAGGGCCGTGACATTTTTCGCATTGGATGCCCAGGGAAAAGCCGGTGGTGGCGTAGCGGTTGGATGGCGGAGGAAGTGCCTGGAAGTAAGTCGCGTGACACTCCAAGCACCGGGGAATGATGGGGCGCTCGAAGTCCGCAAAGCCGTCGCGATAGCCTGGGCTATTCACCCAGCCTAGATCGGTCCAATACGAGACTGGGAGCTGAAAGAGCTGATCTTCGTCCCAGAATAAGTAAGTTTGGCCCTTCTCGCCGGAGCCGACCACCACCGCGAAGCGTTCTGCGCGCGGGTGGGTACCCGCCACAGCTGTTTGAAAAAAACCGCCTTGCTTGGTGTCCATCTGGAAATAGAGATTTGGATTCATGGTTTTCAGGATGTTGTCGCCCGGCGTGAACTTGCCCAGGATGGATTTTTCGGTCGGGGCGGCGGAGGTTAGAAAGTGCGCAGTTTGATGAAAGGAATCGACCTGGAGGGTATGACAGGAGCGGCAAGCTTCGTCTCCCACGTAGCCGCTTCTCGACGCTGGGGTCTGGGGGTGGCTTGGCAGTGCGGTTAAGAGGAAGAGAATGAGGATTGGGAGGGAACGACTCACGGTTAGAGTATGCCCCACACGCTGCGGAACTGTCCTTACGACGGCTGACGGGTGCCCCACATCTCGCGAAAAACGAGCGAGATGCCCGGATTTCCTGTACGCGGCACCAGCAACATCCACGTGTGCGGCTTTCAGTGAGGAAAGCCGCATGAAGTTCATCAGCGCCAACAAACTTCGCAGAATCCGGGGGGTGTGGGGCACCCGTTATTCGTTGCACGACTTACAGGCTGCGGAAAAACTCATGTTTTGTATCAGGGCACGACTTTAGTCGGGCCATAAACGTGAGAATACGTCGGGCTTTAGCCCCTGAGGTTTTGCTTTCCTGCCCGGTTCAGGCTTCTTCCGCAGCCTGTTTAGCGTGACGATTCAAGGTTGGTTCCGGACCTTTAGGTCTGTTAATGGGATCGCTAAGTTTTCGGGTTAGTAGAGTAGATAGGGCTTTCGCTTGGTGTCGAAATCCTGTAGTTGCTGTTGCCAGTCCTCGGCGATGCGCTGGGGGTCGCGCCCGGCTTGGAGCGCTTTGAGCACACTCTGATTGGCAAGCAGGGTATCGATCTTGTTGAGTTCAAATTTGTCTGCGTAGAGCTTGTGCAGCTGGGTCGCGATTTCAAGCCCTAGCTCCGGCGAGTCGATCACATTGCGGTCGGTTACGATCAGCTCGATTCCATGACAGAGCTGATCGGCGTACGGATACGGAGACCGGGGGTTAAAATCCACCGGGACAAATCGCACTCCTGGTAAGAATCTGGCGTTCAGCGCGCGCGCTAACGCCGGACCATCCATCCAGGGCGCGCCTACATAGGCGAAAGGAGTGTCCGTTCCGCGGCCGACGGAAACATTGGTACCCTCAATGAGGCCCAGGGCGGGATATAGGATTGCTTCCCGCAAGCTGCGGAGATTGGGAGAGGGATTCGTCCAGGGGAGGCCGGTGTCGTCGAACCAGTCGCCGCGTTGCCAACCGTTCATGGCGATGACACTCAGCGGCGCGCGCAATTTGTATTCTCCATTGAAATAACGAGCAAGCTCACCCAGCGTCATGCCGTGGCGCACAGGAATCGGCGCCACGTTGACGTAGCTCTCTCTGCCGGCGTCGGAGATGGGACCCTGCACCAAAGCGCCTCCTAATGGATCAGGACGGTCAAGGACCACGATCTCGGTGCCGGTCTTCTCAGCTGCCTCGAGAAAATAGCGGAGGACCGTTTCGTAGGTATAGAAGCGGACGCCCGCATCCGCGATATCGATGAGGACGGCATCCAGCGAGCGCAGCGTCTCCTGCGAGGGACGACGCTGGGCCGCGGTGCCATAAAGGCTGATTACCGGCAGCGCGGTCGACGGGTCTGTCGAGTCCTGAATGCCTTCTTTATCGAGTGCGCCGTTGATGCCATGTTCCGGGCTGAAGAGAAGCTTGAGCTTGAGCCCGGGAACAGCTTCTTGCGCGTCTTGAGCCAGGACGTCGATGGTTCTGCGACCATGCGCGTCGAGACCTGTCTGATTGGTCAGCAGCCCCACACGCAACGTGCCTCCGTGCTTGGCGGCGAGAGCGGCAAGTTCCGCGAAGTTGTCATCTTCGAGCATATCGATGCCGGTCGTGACCTCTCCATTGCGGTCATGCCAAAGGCGTTCACCGGCAATGGATTCGTTGTAGCCGGTCAGCTTGGCAGCCAGGCTTCCGTTATCCGGCCGGAGCTTCACCCACGCGGCCACCACGTTCGCGACCGCTCCGCGGATGGCGTTGATCCCGGTAGGCCCGCTGGGATAAACGGAGTTCGACATGAAGACGACATAGGTATCGCTGGTTGGGTCCATCCAAATGGAGGTTCCAGTGAACCCGGTGTGACCGAATGAGCCGACGGGGAACAACTCGCCCCGGTTGCTGGAAAACGGCGACTCGATGTCCCAACCGAGTCCGCGAAGCGCAGTGCCGGTGGCGGGCTGACCGGGCGTGGTCATCTTTTCCAGCGTCAACTGCTGCAGAGGAAAGCTGCTCGGCTTGCCGGCAAGGCGATCGAGCAGGTTTTGTGCGTAGATGGCGACATCGCCGGCGGTGCTGAAGAGTCCGGCGTGCCCGGCAACGCCTCCCATCCGACGCGAGGTGGGGTCGTGCACCACTCCGCGGAGCATAACGCCGTGATCGTACTGTGTGGGCGCAATGCGGTTGCGCCAGGCTTCGGGGGGCAGAAATCGCATGTGCTCCACGCCCAGCGGTTGGGCCAGGTAGCGCTGCTGGTACTCATCGAGCGTAAGACCTGAGAGCTTCTCGACCAACGCGCCAAGGACGATGAAGTTGATGTCGCTGTAGCGAAATTGCACTCCAGGAGCGGTAACCGGCGTGGATGCGAATGCGCGGCGCAGTCCCTCCTGTTTGCCGAGCCACTGATCTTCCAGGGAAACATCCGCAGGCAGGCCGGAGTAGTGGGTAAGCAATTGGCGTATGGTGATGTCCTGCTTGCCGTTGACCCCGAACTCGGGCAGATAATTTGCCACCGGATCATTCAGCCGGAAGCGCCCCTGCTCGTAAAGCTGCATGACCGCAGGCGCGGTCGCCAGGACCTTGGTCAACGATGCGAGATCGAAGATGGTGTCCTCGGTCATGACTTCGGGTTCAGGGGTCAGAGAGCGGTGTCCGTAGGCTTTTTCAAAAACGATGCGGCCATTGTGACCGGCAATCACCACCGCACCGGGGAACTTTTTGGTGGCGATCCCGAGTTCGATAATCCTGTCGATTTGTTGAAACCCGGGCTCGTTCGCCGCTTTCAACGGTGTGGTCCCGGCGAGCAGGACTAGAAGCAGAACCGCGATCTTCTGAGCACGCTTCTTATGGGGCAGGATTCTGCTCATTGCCCATCCTAGAACAAACGTAAGCAGAGATCCGATAAGCACGAACCACGTCCAGGCAATTTTAGGAAACAGGAACTGCACGCTGCCAAAGGTAAAGGGCAACGCGTGAGGCTGCTTCCAGAGCAGTATATTGGCTACCAAACCGCCGATCATGCCGATCATGGCGCCGGTTTCAGTTGCGCTCCTGGTAAGGGTGCCGAGCAGGAAGACCCCCAACAGAGCTCCGTAGGCGACGGACGCGATCGATAGGCCAACCTCCACCACATGACCGCCGCCGCGCGACAGCAGTGCGAGCACAAAAAGCAGCGCTGCCCAGAACAGCGTCATGACGCGCGATAAGCGAGCGCGCTGACGTTCATCGGCATCCGGCTTCCAGGCCAGGTAGAAATCCACCATGCTGCTGGAGCTCAGCGAGTTGACCGCTGCGCTCAGATTCGACATGGCGGCAGCCAAAATCGCCGCAACCATCAGTCCAGCCACACCATGCGGCATCTCCGCCACGATGAAGGAGGGAAAGACGCGGTCGGGGCTCCCGGGGGGCATACCTTTGCTCACAGTACCGTAGAAATAGTAGAGCCCAGTCCCGATAGCGAGGAAGAGCGCGAACTGAACCAGGATAACTCCGCCGCTGCTCAACAAGGCGATGCGCGATTCGCGGAGGTTCTTGGCCGCCAGCAGACGCTGCACCATGAGCTGATCGGTGCCATGACTTGCCATGGTCAGAAAACAACCCCCAACCAGACCCGCCCAGAAGGTATAGGTTTGGCTCAGGCTGAAAGCAAAATGGAAGATGGTGAGCTTGCCGGCAGCAGCGGCCATCCCATGGATGGCGTGCCAGCCGCCGGGAATGCGATCTCCCAGCAGGATGACTCCGACGAGGGTGCCGGCGACATACAGCGCCATCTGGACTACGTCGGTCCAGATGACGGCGGCCATTCCTCCTTCGAGCGTGTAGACCAACGTCAGGGCGCAGATGATGGCGATCGAAACCACATCCCGCGTGCCTATCGCCATGCCCACCACAATGGAGACAGCGAAAACACGGACGCCCTCCGCCGCCGCGCGCAGAAAGAGAAAAAGAAATGCGGTGAGCTTGTGCAGCCGTGGCCCAAAACGCTCACCAATTACTTCGTATGCGGTGAGCAGTTCGCCGCGAAAATAGCGGGGCAGGAAAATGATGCATACAACGATCCTGCCCAGGAGGTATCCGAGAACAATCTCCAGGAATCCCCAATCACCGGTATAGGCGAGGCCGGGCACGCTGATGATAGTCAGCGTGCTGGTTTCCGCGGCGACGATCGATAGGGCAATGGCCCACCAGGGAATTTTGCGATCCGCAAGAAAGTAGTTCTTTAAGGAACGATCCTTGCTGCGAAACTGCAGCCCAAACAGGGTGATACCCGCCAGATAGATGGCTACCAGAGATAGGTCGACCGAGCTCAGCCCGTGCATTGGTTTTTTAGAGGCCCTTTCCGCTGGCAGATATAAAATTCATAAACCCGGAGATGGCTTTATGGCGCGAGTCGAGAATCTTTGCGTGATCACCAGCATAATCCTGCTGATCGCCGGCATATCTACACCTTATATCCCGCTGAACACAGGGTGGTCTGTCATTGTGGGTAACACTTCCTTTGGTCTGTCGTGGGAGACGCCCTTATACGGGGTCGCGACACTCTTCTGCCTCTTCGCCTGCGTGTACTCGATCCGCTACATCCCCTTCGATACCCGCATCGTCCAATGGCATTTCTGGTTGAGTCTTGGCTGCGTGGTTTGGTGGATCATCGGCCTGGTCGTCTTCTATTTGGCGGCGCGAGCCGAAACCGAACCCCGTTTGGGAATAACCGGCCAGGCGCTGGCCTTGTCGTTCCTTGCTACGCTTCCCATCTTTCTGGCGACGCAGGTGTTGTTCGCCTTTGTGCTGGTGCGGGCGCTGATCAAGATGCGTTTGCCATAGTGTTGGATGCGGCTGGCGGTGCTGGCCTGACCGGGCTACCTGGCCGCACTTCCCTCGCCTTCAGTGATGGTGATGTATTTGTCGATCGGCAGCGCGCTAAACTTTTCCGTTTTGCCGCTGGGCTCGGGCCACTTCACTTCCAGCCAGTCGATCTTCGTCCGGCTACCAAGGCCGAGGACTACTCGGGGATCGTGCGACGACAAATAACTTCCGCCGCCCACCTTGGTTCTGCTGCGCTTGAGGTCTCCCGCCTGGTAGGTGATGCGCGCGCCGATGGCGTCGCGGTTCGACTTCTTGCCCACCAGCTTGATTCCCAGCCAATGGTTGCCTTTGGCCGCAGCGTTGCGTAAGAGCAACGGAGCACCGTCGTTCACGGAGATAAGGACGTCGACGGCGCCATCGTTATCGAAGTCACCGATGGCGAGCCCGCGGGCAGAGAGATTGCGGGCAAAGAGCGGCCCGCTTTCCGCGCTGACATTCTGCAGTGTCTTCCCATCGTTGTGAAACAGCAACAGCGGTTCCCGGTACGTTACATCCTTTTGCATGGTCTCGATCAGGTCGTCAGGATTGCCGTTGGCAAGAAAGAGATCGAGATTGCCATCGTTGTCGTAGTCGAAAAACTTCAGCCCCCAGCCGCTCATCAGGCGGGTCGCCGCACCGATTGAGGTCTTGTCAGCCTGGTCATCAAATGTTTCGTCATGATTGTTCTGGTAGAGGGAAAACCTCTCGTGGTCGAGGTTAGCCACAAAGAGATCCATCCAGCCGTCCTGATTGATATCTGCCGAATCCAAACCCATGCCCGAACGGGCTTTGCCTGTTTCGCTAAATCCAACGCCCGCCATGGCGCCAATCTCTTCGAACTTGCCATTGCCCCGGTTCATGAAAAGAAAGTTCGCCGTCGTGTCGTTGGCGACGAAGAGGTCCATCCTGCCGTCGTTTTTTAGGTCGGTAGCGACAACTCCCCAGGCTTTGCCCAAGTGCTTCGCAATGCCCGACGAAAGGCTGACATCGGTGAAGGTACCATCGCCGTTGTTACGGAAAAGCCAGCTGGGCGACGGCTTGTAGAGCTTGGGAACGCAGTATCCAGGCTTGTTGTCGGCGGTGCAAGGAAGGTTTTTTGATTTGCTGAATTCTACGAAGTTGCAGACAAACAGATCCAGGCGCCCGTCGTTGTCGTAGTCGAACCACACCGCACTCGAAGCCCATCCAGGCGCTGCGACACCGGCTTTTTCCGTAACGTCGGTAAATGTTCCGTCGCCGTTATTGTGATACAGGATGCTTCTTCCGTACTGGGTCACATACAGATCGGGAAAGCCGTCACCATCGTAGTCGCCCACGGCGACGCCTTGCCCATAGCCGCCGGCAGCGACGCCCGCCTTCTCTGTAACATCAGTGAAAGTGCCATCCCGATTGTTACGATAGAGCGCGTTGCGCAAGGGTGGATTGGGATCGTAGAAGTCGCACTTGCCGCTGTTGACGAGATAGATGTCCATCCATCCGTCGTTGTCGTAATCCAGAAAGGCGCAGCCTGCACCGGTGGTTTCGGGAAGGTACTTCTGTGGAGACTTGCCGGCAGTGTGGACCCAGGTGATGTGGCTGGTGGAGGACGGCACTTCTTCGAAGGGATAGGGCGTGGAAGCGCGAGCGATGCGACTGAGTGCGACGGATCCGGTGGCGCATGCCAGGGCCCTAAGAAAACGCCGGCGAGATAGCTCGAGGCAATTGCCGGTCACTGCTGATTCTGGGCTCCCTGTCCGCCTGCGTGGTCGGTGGCCTGCTGCTGCAGAGCGAATTCACGATCCGCATCTTCTTTGCGTCCGGTACGGGAGTAGGCGGTCGCCAGGCTGTAGTGCGCGGCAGGGTTGCCGGGCTGCAGTTTAACCGCTTTTTCCAGAGGAGCCACGGCCTCCGCGTATTTTTTCTCGGCTACGAGCGTCATGCCCAATCCAAGATAGGCATCGGCGAAGTTGGACTCGAGCTGCGTGGCCTTGGAGAAATGCTGCTCCGCAGCGGCTAGATCCTGACCTTGGCGCGCCAGTTCCCCGAGGACGTATTCCGCACCGGCGTTCGAGGGATCGATGGCGAGTTCCGCTTGCAGCTCTTTCTTTGCCTGCTCCGCGAAATCCGGCGTTGGGTTAGGCTTGGAGAGCAGAAGCCGTGCCAGGCGGAAGTGAATGCCGGGATAACGTGGATTTTCTTCCAGTATCTTGCGGTAGGCTTTCTCCGCGTCGTCCCACTTGCCCTGCATCTCGCTTGTATCCGCGTCCATTTCGAGCGCAGGAATCGAATTCGGAGCGGTGGTGGCGAGCTCTCGCGCAGCATGAGTGGATAGATCGGAAAAAGCGTGCGTTAAGACATACAACACTTCGGGATCGCGGGGAAACTGCCGGCTCAAGGTGCGCAGAAACTCAAACAGGGCATCTTGCCGCTGCAGCACGGTTGCACAACGCACGCCGTCGAGGCCGATTCTCTTCTGCAGCTCTTTGTCGGCGACGTGAGATGACTTCAATAGCAGGGGCAACGCCTCGGCACAATGGCCACTCTCGGCCAGCGACGCGGCGTGCTCGGCCGCTGCGGGGGTGACGGCTGCCGTCTTGCTCGAAACCTGCGCTACAGCGGAGAAGCCGACTGCGAATACCAAGCAGATCGGGGGACCCAACTTAAACAATGTACGCGACATTCACCTTCCAAAAGAAAAGGGGCAGACGCTGGTGGAACAGCGTCTGCCCCCGAGTTTATCAGGCCGCTACAGCAGTTTCGCAATGGCGTAGACCGAAGCTACGTCGCCTTTCGTGGTCCCGGCGCGCCGGGACCACACCTCGCGATCTTTATCAAGCCACAGTAATTGCGAAACCGCCTTAGAAGTAGAACTTCAGCGCGAATTGGATTTGCCTTGCCGTCTGCGAGTGGCTTGTCAAACCGAAGGTTGCACTTGGGTAGCTAACTGCAGGAGCCCCCAATTGCACATTGTTGAAGGTATTCAAGAAGTCGCCCCGGAACTCGAAGTACTTGGCTTCGGTCAGGTGGAAGGCCTTCACCAGCCCGATGTCAGTATCGGTGTACCCGGGTCCTCTGTCGGGACCTTCCGCCGGACAAGTGCCAAAGGTTCCATTCGCTGGTACTGAGTACCCATTCGGACTCTCCCATTGATAGCCTTGAAAGGCTCCGCCGACAATGCTGGGTGAGCGACCGAGGGTTTGTGTCTGTCCGCAATTGGGACGCGGGCCGCGTCCGTTGGTTCCTGAGGTGTCGTTCCCGGTGGAAACCGCCAGAGGAAAGCCGGTGTGAAGGGAGACGATCGTGGAAGCCGTCCAGCCGCCCACAACGCCATTTAGGACAGGATTCATGTTGTTGCCGAACTCCCTACCGTGGCCAACCGGCAGATCGTAGGTGGCATAGGCGGCTACAATGCTGCTGGCGTCAGAGTAGCAGCTGGCGTAGTCGCCGTGAGGATTGTAGAGATTCTGGTAGTACGGCGATGAAGGCGACCCCTGCGTGGCTGCGCCCCAGGTTCCATAGTATCCGCTGTTGTTGGTCAGACAGTGGGACCACGTGTAAGCAACCTGCCCCTGCAGGCCATTGGAAGCGCGCTTTTGTAACACAGCCTGAAGTGCGTTGTAAGTGGTGAAACCTGTCGAGGCTGTCCCGGATACTTGGGAAAGATCATTGATCAAAGTGGGATTATCCCGGAAGTACAAGCTAGGCCCGACCACGCCGCTATTGAGAGTGCCCTGCAAGTAGGGCGTGGGAACCATCAAGTGCGTATCATGGCTACCTACGTAACCGAGCTGGAGGGTCGTGTTGCGGCTGGCTTCGGTTTGCACTGTCAGGTTCCACTGCTGATCCATGGCAGGCTGTACCTTCTTATCCCAAACATACATGACAGCCCCCGCAAACGGATCCCCCGGGACGGAGCCACCTGGACCTTGCTGGGTCTGGTAAGTGGGGGTGAGATAGGTGGCGGTAACTTCCGATGGGGTGAAGGGTGGATTGCGCGGAAGGCGCAAGTTGGTGCCGGTTCCTTCCAGGTAAGACGAGATGGTATATGCGCCGCGGAGGACCGTCTTGCCTCCCCAGTTTGCCGGCGACCAGGCGAAGCCGATGCGGGGTTGGAAGTCCGGCACTCCGTATACAGAGTTATAGAGGGAGCGGCTGTTGCCGTCCACACCTGCGTACTCGAGGGCTCCGGTGGTCAGATCCAGGTTGTCCTGGAGGTTGTGAAGTTCCACCCAGGGGGTACTCGCTTCGTAGCGCAATCCAAGATTCAGAGTAAGAGTGGGGGTGATACGCCAGTCATCCTGACCGTATCCGCCAAATCTCCAGGAAAACTGGTGCCAGGTGCCGCCGGTGCTGACACCCTTGCCGGTTGCTTCCGGATAGCCGGTGAAAAAGTCAGATGCGGGATCACCGGTGAATGAGCCGGCAAACAAGATGGAGCCGTACTCACCGCTGTTGCCGCTGTAAAAGGTGTTGATCCGGAACCGCCACATCTGGAAACCCGCCTTGAAGACGTGCTTGCCATGGGTAACGACCACACCGTCATCGAACTGAATCACAGTGTCGGCGAAATTCTGATTGATGATGTTGTTGCCGACGTTGGTGAGTGTGCCAGAACTGCCGGGCGAGGGAGCGGTGCCGCCGTCGAAACCGAGCAACAGCAGGCCAGGCCCTACGGTATTGGCATTGGCAATGCCCAGCTCTGTGCCCAGATCACCGATGCTGGGGGTGAAGCTGGCTCCGCTAAGGATCGTGATCCAGGATGCGCCGACACGGGCTTCGTTCAATATGTTGGGGCTTAAGGTGTGGGTCCAGGTTCCGACAGTATTGTGTATTGGGACCTTGGTATAGCTGTTGCCGAGGATCAGCTGCGAGTTGGTCGCGGGGTCGTTCTGGTATGCCTGCGTGTAACGGGCGGAGAGGCGATCCTTTTGCGTGATATTCCAATCAACCTTGGCATCGCCCTGATCGGCATTGAAGGCCGAGTTGGTCAGGTTGATCGCGTTGTTGGTCAAGTTGCCGTTGATTGCTTTGGGATAGAAGCTGGAGGCAAAGAGTGCCGCGGCAACCGGATTTAGCTGGGCGATGGGAATTTGATTTCCCGCGTAGGGCGCACCCGTGACCGGATTCTTCAACTGGGTCGTGAGCTGGGAGAAATCCCCGGCCCGCTCCTTGTCGGTGAACACCGTCATGTTCGAGCTGGTCGTGGGATGATCGAAGCGCTGCCCTTGATAGTCGAAGAAAAAGAATAGCCTGTCTTTGAGAATCGGCCCGCCAACCGTGCCCCCGAACATGTTCCAGCGCAAAGCCTCGCGAGGCAATTCGCCGCCCGGCCCGAGGAATTTGTTTTCCCACTGGTTGGCATTGAGGACATTGTTGCGGAAGAACTCCCAGGCGTCGCCGTGGAACTGATTGGTGCCGGACTTGATGGAGGCATTGACGATACCACCGGAGAAGTTGCCGAACTCGGCCGGGGCGTTGGCAGTAATGACGTTGAATTCCTGGATGGAGTCGGGCGAAGGCGTGACAGCCAGGTCATTTTCGGAGGTTTGGTTGTTGTCCATACCGTCCAGAATGAAGTTGTTGGACTGCTCGCGATGTCCATTGATGTAGGGACGGCCGCCGCTGTTGACGTTATCTCCGTTGTTCAAGGTGGTGTTATCCACTGTGACGCTGCCAGGCGACAGCAGAGTCAGCTCGACGTAGTTGCGGGTTGCCAGCGGGATCCCAGTGATGGTCTTGGAATCGATCAGAGTGCTGACCTGGGTAGTGTCGGCCTGCAACTGGGGAGCTTCAGAGCTCACTTGCACGGTATTGGTAACCGCGCCCACCTTCATCTTGAAACTGAGACGTGCAACCTGATTGAGCACCAGGGTGATAGGCGGCTCGACGGCTGTGTCAAAACCCGCGGCCTCTGCCTTAACCTCATAGGTGCCAATGGGAAGATTGGAAAAGGTAAATACGCCACCCTGCGTGGTTTGGGCGGTCGAGGTCGTGCCGCGCTCAGTATCACGTGCCGTGATGGTGGCGCCGTTGAGAGCTGCCCCAGCCGAATCTTCAACTGTGCCGGTAATGCTGGCGGTGATCGTCTGGGCTAACAGGGGTTGGCTGGCGCTACAAAGCCCCAGGACCATTACGAGGGCTACGCCCCATAAGGTAAATCGTTTCATACTCGCCTCCAAGATCTACAGGGCCCTACAAATACAACAATCAGCACTCTTCCAGGTTTTGCTTTCTAAACGAACCTTATGAAGGTCAGTAATTCAATATAAGCATAGCCTGACAACAATGCAAGCGCGATTGTCGGGAAAAATAGCACTTTTTCTGGTGCCATTCTCGGTCCAGCCCCCGCGAGGCGTTCAGTGTGACAATCGTTTGTCTTCTATGGCTTTTTTGCGTGCGCCTACTTAGCAGGCGCCAATTGTTCCACAAGAATCCCGGAGAGCTTAGATAGAAGGTGATTGCCCGGATTGTCTACACCGTAGTCGACTTCTGGAATATTGTTTACCGTGATCGCCATAGCTACGGGGCCGTGCGGCGAATAGACGATCGCCACATCGCTTCTCAGGTGGTCCAACGCGCCCGACTTGCTGGCGATGATGGTGTTATTCATATCTCTACCCACGCCGCTATGGTCATGCTGGCGTTTGAGCACGGCGATCATTTCCTGGGAAGCCGCTTTGCTCACCAGCTCTCCACGGTAGAGTTTTTCAAGAAGAAGGACCATGTCGCGGGGACAGCTTCTGCCCGTGCCCCATTGCTCGTTTCCTGGCTTGTTACCCTCGTCCGTCATGCCCTCCGGCTTGGGTGTCGCGTGTGGATCGGGAAAAAGCTTCGCCTGCATGATTTTGCGCATGACGGCGGTTTGTTTTAGTCCCAACTGAGCCATGCGAACATTCACTGCATTTCCGCCGATCCGATCGAGGATCAGGTTGGTCGCCGTGTTGTCACTCACGACGATCATCAGGTGCATAAGATCGCGTATAGGTAAGGCGTCTCCTGAAGAGAACTCCGTGAGCACACCGCTGCCCGAGACTTTGTCCTGATCGGTCAGCAGGAGCTTCTGGTTCCAGTCGAGCCTTCCCTCCTCCGCTTCAGCAAAGAGCTCGACCATAAGCGGGAGCTTGATGGTGCTGGCGGTAGGAACGGGTGCGTCCGCGCGAAGCCCATAGCTGACGCCGGTGTCGAGGTTGGTGGCATACAGGCTGACGCTGCCGGGAAAGCCCTGAATCGCGGCTTGAATGCGTTGATTGATCGCCGCCGCAGGATCCGCTGGTTGGGCACGCCTCGGCCGGGCAGTGACGCTGAAAGCTAAGACAGCGATCAACAGGAGAGAGCGACGAAGCACGATTCCACAGCCTCCGTACAGGTACGGTGACACATAAAGGCCAAACTTCCAACCCGGGCGTACAACGGATGGGGTCAAGCACCCCAGTCTTGTCCAAATTAGCTTTTTTCGACTCTTTCCATCCACCTCCACTCATGCCGAGGTGGGCCACCGCCCTCAACTTTGTCATCCCGACTGGAGCGGACGCGGATTTCCTATACCACGGTGCCGTCCAAGGCCTCGTATGCGCTTTTCCGTAAGGAAAGCCGCACAAAGTTCGCCAACGCCACTAAGCTGGACAGGAAATCCGGGGGAGCGTAGGGGAGGGACCTGCAGTTTCACTCGGACCGCACGCAAATGCCGACAGGCGATCCACAACCCAACCCGATTCTCTCTGAGATCAACCCGGTTCAACCAATGGATTACCTGCATACCAGGCACCGGTTTATTCGCTAATTTGGACAGCTTTGGTAGCACCCCGGCGCTTAGAGAATTCTTTTACGGAATACTGTACTGGTGTACCTTTACACTGATACAGTAGACCTCTTATGTTTTTCAAACTAGCGCCCACTTCGGGGCAGTCTCTTTACCTTCAACTGGTGCAGCAAATCCGGCATGCGGTCGAGAGTGGCGCGCTCCGGGATGGGGACCAGCTACCCGGCATCCGGACATTAGCGCAGGAGCTGGTCGTCAGCCCCAACACCATCGCGAAAGCGTACTCGGAACTCGAACATGAGGGGCTCCTGGAACTGCGTCAGGGTTCGGGAGCATTCATCTCCGTGAATCACCGTGCCCGCTCGTTATCGAATCATATTCAAGCTGCAAGCCGAAGAGTGATCGATCTGGTTGAAGATCTCCGTGAACGGGATTTTCGCGATGAAGAGATTCGCAGAATGTTCGAAGCGGCTTTGCTTCATCAGCCGGAGACGGTGAGGAAAAGATGACCCATGGATTAGCCATTCAAACGGAGCGACTTGCCAAGTCATACGGAACGGTCGAAGCGGTCAAGGAAATCAATCTGTCGGTCCGGCCGCACAGCATTACCGCGTTTCTTGGTCTAAACGGCGCGGGTAAGAGCACCACGATCAAGATGCTGCTGGGCATGATTCGGCCAAGCAGCGGAGATGGCACGATTTTGGGCCAGCGGATCAGCGACCCAACGGAGAGCATTCGTATCCGCTCACAGATCGCCTATGTAAGCGAGAATAAACAGCTCTACAATTTCATGACCGTAGAGCAGATGATCCGCTTCACGAGCGGGTTTTACCCGGACTGGCGTCCGGACGAGGCGCAGAAGCTTCTGCGGCAATATAGGCTGCCCCTCGACCGGAAAGTTAAATCGCTTTCCAAAGGGATGCGAACGAAGCTCGGACTATTACTGGCGTTCGCACGGCGGCCGCAGTTGTTGATTCTGGACGAGCCAAGCGAGGGACTCGATCCAGTGGGGATTGAGGAGCTCCTGGAGATCCTGGTAACGCGGTGCAGCGAGGGCACCACGGTCTTCTTCTCATCGCATCAGATCGCCGAGGTGGAGCGCGTTGCCGATCAGGTTTGCGTCCTCCATGCGGGACGCCTGGTTCTGGATTCCTCGCTGGATGATCTACGCCAGTCGTATCGGCAAATCGATCTCGTCTTTCCGTCCATTCCGGCAGAACGTGACTTTCGCATCACGGGCGTCGAAGACGTGAGAACCCGCGGCCATCAGATGAGGGTGCTGGCCAGCAGGAACACGGAAGGTGTTGTGGCCCGGGCGCACGATTTCCAAGCCACTTCGATCGACGTGACTCCCGTAGGACTGCGAGAGATCTTTCTGAACAAGGTAAAGGAGAATTGAGCGATGCTTTGGTATAAAGCGTGGTTGGAGACTCGATCGCGGTTCCTGATCTCTCTGGTTGGGATGGTTGCTCTCTGCTCGATTTTTGTTCTTCATGGAGACCGCAATGTTATCGACGAGGTATCAGCGGATTACTACAACTACGTGTTCTTTGCAGGCCACCAGATACTGGTGATGATGTGGGCATTAGCTGTCACTCTGATCATGATGGGCGGCCTCCTTCGCGAGAAAGCGACTGGGTCTTCCGCATTCACGCTGGCGCTCCCGGTCAGCAGGGCTCGCCTCATGATCGTTCGTATATGCATGGGCCTCGCTCAGGCCATCGTGCTGGCGATTGTCCCATGGACGGCGATGTTTACGGTGGGTAGCATTTTTGGCAAGACCCATTCCGTCTCCCAAGCCGCCTTCTACTTGGTCTTATTGCTCGGAGGCGGCCTGGTGTTTTTCGCGATGGCGGTCCTGATTTCTTCTCTGATAAGTGGTGAGTACACCGCCCCAGTCGTTAGTTTTGGTGCGGTCGTCGTCACCGCGGTCTCGCTCAGTAGTGCCGCCTTGCGTCCCTACGACCCCTGGGCATTCATGACAGGGTCAGAATACTTGAATAGGCAGACGAATGTTCTCTTGCTGCCGATACCCTGGCTCCGCGCAGCGATCTACGTTTTCTTAGCGGGCCTTTTGCTTGCCTTATCTGTCAGGGTCATCCAACAAAGGGAATTTTGAGCATTGCCGCCGAGGAGCGGCGCCAAGAGTCTGCGTGAGAACCCCAAAATCCCTGCTCCGTAGTGAGTGCTGGAACCCAGGATTACGTCCTGCGTTTCAGTCAGTCTTGTCCAAATTGACCTCTTCGAAATTTCCGGTAGTCAGGGTTTGGATGCTTTGTATCAGGGCACGACTTTAGTCGGGCCGTAAAGGGCTAAAAAAGAATTGGGCTTTAGCCCCTGCTACGGCGCATCCCCCGCGAAATGCTTGTCCGCGGATAATTCTCGGCGGTGCACACTGTTTTTTTTCAGGACGCAAAGAAAATGCCCAGGGGCTAAAGCCCAGATTTTGCTGGACCCTGTGCGAACGGCCCGACTTGAAGTCGTGCCCTGATACAAAGCATCCAAACCCTGATTACCGGAAATTTGAAGCGGCTGATTTGGATAGCCGTGACTAAATCCCAGCAATCGCTCATTGAAAATTACTTGTTGTCGTTGCGGGCGGGATGCCCAAGTTGCCGGCGGCAGGTATGGTATGGGTGTTGTCCCACGGTAGTTCCGCCGCTCCGACCTGATCGATGCGCTGCAGCCAGAGTTGGGTGGCGAGGTCGTAGCGCGCAAGATTGTAGCTCAGGTAGTACGGCCGGTTGCTCTTGAGCCAGGCTTCCTTATAAAGATCGCGCAGCAGCGAATAGGTCTGGCTGATGTCTTGCATTCTCCATTGGATTTCGCTCAACTGTCGGGAAGCCTCTGCGCGGTCCTCATTTTTTGTGGAGTCCCGGAGCGCCCAGGCCGCGCCGTAGCGGCCGGCGATCTCATCGCAGACCTGAAATTTGAGGCCGATGAGATCTAAGCGGCGGGCCCCGAGATCGAGAGCGTCGAGAGCAGCGGTTTCGCGGAGAGCGGGGTTGGCGTCGCGGGCCTCGGCGACGAGGACAATGGCGCGCTCGGCGTGGAGACGGACCTCAGAGACGACGGGGCGGATCTGCGCCGCTTTACGCTGGCCTTCGACGGACCAGGGATCGATCCAAAAAGCGTGGTCCGATTCATCAGCGTGAACGAGCGCGCCGCCAAGAATCTGAACGGTGGTCATGATTTCCTGCTCGGCCTGATCGATCTTTCCGGTCAGGTCACCATGGAAGCTCGCGCCGTACGAGGACTGGAAGCCGGGGATAGAGGCCTCCCCTTTGTGCCACGCGGCTTCGGCGCCAAAGAGGATCCCGTACCAGTTGTTGTTGGCAAGCGTTTCGCCATCGTCATCCCAGATGGTGTTGAGCTGGCCGGTGGCGCCGAGCTGCTGCCCCTGCGCGGTGAATTGCTCGATGTTCGTAAGGCCCTTGTTGTAGTTGGGATAGACGCGCGACCAGTTATTGATGCCGGGGGATACCCAGGTCTCGATATGAGCGTCAGTAAAGGGAGTGATGAAGGGGGCGAAGCCTTCAGGATGAGGCTCGTACTCCCAGGCAACCGCGATGGTGTTCCTTTTGAAGTTATCGGGGAGTTGTTTCAAGAGGGCGGGATCGTGCATGGCAATGTCTCCCCAAAAAAGCAGCTTTCGTTTGAGCGGCTCGAGGTCGGTCACGATCTCCTGCAGGTAATCGAGGTAGACGGCCCCGGCGCCGCGGGCGTCCACTTGCGCCTTGGTCCGGCCCCGGCCAAGGTCGGACGTTTCATCCGCTCCTATATGAAGAAAGGGGCCGGGATAAATGCCGGCCATCTCTGCGAACATTTGGTGGGTGAGCTTCAGAGCGCTTGGCTGGCCAGGCGCGAGGACGTCACCGTGCGGGGTTTCGGCGAGGGGAGAGTACTGTTCCCAGTCGAGCAGATAGTGAAGATGGCCGAATGATTCCTGCTCGGGTATGACGGTGATGTGATAGCGAGCGGCGTAGGCGACGAGCTCGCGCGCCTGAGCCTGAGTGAAAGTGCCACCGCCGGGCGGTCCCATGAGCGGGATCCCTTTGTACTCCATGGCGTGTTGGAAGTAGAGCGAGTAGATGTTGAGCTTGTACGCGGCCATGGTGCGGATCTGTTTTTTCTGAAACTCAACGGTGGGAAGCGGACCGCGCGCGAAATCGTCGCTGATTCCGCGATAGCGCATCGCCGGCCAGTCGCGGATGTCGGCGGTATGAAGCGTGGCGGCGGCACCCTCGCCTTCGATAAGTTGCTTGACGGTCTGCACTCCGTAGAAGAGGCCTTCCGCGGTGGCGCCGACGACGATGAGGGAGGCGGGCGTAGAAGTAATGACGTAGCCCTCGGGCTTCATCTCATCGGTGAATTCGGGGACGGGATGGTTGGCCAGGCGGGCGAGTTCGATACGGAACCCGCCGGCGGCCGTGGTGGGGATGTTGCGGGATTGGAAAGTCGCAGCGAGGTCGTCGGCTGCGAAGCTGTCCTCTTCGCTGGTTGCACAGCCCGAGCAGAGTATCTGGACGCCATTGGGCAGGGGTGAGGCCGCGATTGTGTGCACTTCCCTCGGGACAGGAATGAGATGCAGCGGGGACTGCGCGCAGGCGAGTGGAGCGGTGGCGAAGAGGAGTGCGCCGAGGATTGGGTTCAGAGCTGTTCCGCGGGTACGTGCACTGCCTTTTCCTGAATGAAGGAACATGTCTTTCTCCGAATTTCATTTCCAGCGTATCCCGCTGCAGTCGCCTGCGCCCCAATGGGAAACATATTTACGCCGCAGCCTATACGCGAGCCGCTGGACAGACTAATGGGACTCGGGGGAGGCTCCGGCGGAGCTACATTCCAGATCGCTCGTAGGCTGTATGAAGTGGCAGGAAGACGCGGACGGTCGTGCCGCGCTTCTCCGGCTCGGTATCGCTCTCGATGCTGATCCGCCCCCCGTGCCCCTCGACAAATTGCTTTGCGACAAATAGTCCAATCCCTGTGCCGACCGTGGCCCTCGTCGTAAAGAAGGCATCAAAAACCTTGGGCAAATTCTTCGCTTCAATTCCCACTCCATCGTCTCCAACTGTCAGGACAACGCCATTTCCCGCATTCGAAGCATCGCAAACGGAAATGGAGAGTGTTCCACCGTGCGGCATAGCGTAGATCGAGTTCACGATCAGGTTAGAGACCACTTGCATCATCTCGCCCCGGCGAAGGACGATCTTTGTCGAAGGAGCGATTGACTTCCTGATGGTGATACCGGCAGCTGTACAGCGCGGTTCGTAGATGGTAAGCGCATGTTCCGCGATATCGCTGAGAGACGCCAGGCTAGCCGCGGCGTGCTCGCGATAGTACCCTAGCGTTTGCTTGGCGATATGGGACACACGTCCGAGTTCATCCTCCGCCGTCGCCAGAAAGCCGCGCCCTTCCTCGTCTGTGATCTTTTCCCGCAGCAGATAGAGCAGGTTCATCACCGCGGCAAGCGGATTATTGATCTCATGCGCGATCGTCGCAGCCATGCGCCCCGTCGCCGCGATCTTCTCCGCTTGTAGCAGTGACTGCTCTATTCGCTTGCGGCCTGAGATATCACGAAGAATCTTGGATGCTCCAATCACCCGGCCCTCTTCGTCCTTGATTGGGGAGACGGTAAGCGAGACGTCGATGAGCCTTCCGTCCTTCGTGCGCCGCACCGTCTCGAAGTGCTCGATTCGTCGCCCAGCGCGAATGCTTTCCAGGATTGTCTTCTCGTCGGAGTGAAGGTGCTCCGGAATCAGCTTGAGGATCGAAGCGCCGATCATCTCTTCCGGCGAGTAGCCAAAGACCCGTGTCGCAGCATGGTTCCAGCTCGTGATCGTGCCGTTCAGGTCCTTGCTCAAAATTACGTCGTCCGAGGATGCGACGATCGCCGCGAGTTCACCAAGCCGTTTCGCATTCTCTCGCGTTCCCTCTTCGCTCTTCCGAAGTTCCTGGGCAACCGTTACTTCACTTGTAACATCCCAGCAAACTACAAATACACCAAGCGCGTCTGTGCCTGCCCCGAAGATCGGACTATAGCTGTAGGTCCACCGGATATCCTGCAACCTGCCATCTCGGACGATCGGAACGACGGTATTTTCGTGAAAAACCGTCTCTCCATCATTTATGACCCGTTTGAGGTTCGGGCCGACGATCTGCCAGGCATCTCCCCAGCACTCTTTCGCTCTCTGCCCCAAGCCTGAGGGATGCCGCTCGGCGAGAAGAGGGATAAAAGCATCGTTATAGAGCTGCACCAACTCCTTACCCCAGAAAACCAGCGAGGGAAAAGCGCACGAAAGCATGAGATTTGCGGACAAGAGGAGGGCTTCGGACCAATCTTCGAGCGGTCCAAGCGGAGTCAAAGTCCAGTCGTGAGTCCGAATTAACTCGGCCATTCGGCTGTTGCCGTGGATCGGACCTTGCGGATTGTATTCAGTTTTGTGCTGACTCGAGGCTTCTCTTGGCATTGAACCTGGCTGCGCTGAATCGGCCGCGCCCGCAAATGGTACGCCCTCAGTGTAAGGCAGGCGACCTATTTAGACACCCCCACGAAGCCGCTCAGTGACTAAGTCTGCCGAATCGGCTCGAAAATCAAAAGCTCCGCAACAGAAGGTCTCTTGCGCTGGCCAGCACTTTCTCTCGCATCACGGGTTCGGGCAGCATCCGAGCAATTTCAACTGCCCCGACCATCGTTGAAAAGATGGCAAAGAAAGCGCGCTCTTTGTCGGCAGTTCGCCGGCCAGGCATGAACGGAAGCATTCGACTCCTGTATTTCTTCAATTCCTCAAAGATCCGGGGCTTCATCGCCTCATCGGTCCTGGCCAACTCGGGCGCAAGAGCCGGCAAGGGGCAGCCGTACTCGAGGTGGTCGCAATATTCCAGGCTCAGGTAGGTTTTCACGATCGCCTTCCACGCCGTCTCGGGTGGGGACTGCTCGGCGGCTTGAGCAAGGCGGTCGGCTATGTCCTGGAACGCCTCGCTCAGCGACTCCATGAGCAACTCATCCTTGCTGCCGAAATGCTTGTAAAAACCTCCGTGGGTCAGACCGGCGTCCTGCATAACGGCTGAAACTGCGGCGCCGGTTATCCCTTCGTTGCGAATGCGCCGAGAGGCGTCCTTCACAATCTTCTGATGGATTTCTGCTTTGTGTTCGGGCCGGTAGCGCATGGCTCATTATAGGATGTCGGCAATCATCTCAGGCTGCAATTTGTCTGCTCCCGATCCGAGAGAAGAAAATCTGAATCCATAGGATGATCCATATAATCCTATGCGACAGGAGGATCCATGTCACCCCAAATTCTCTTCCCAGTGCATCTCGTTTTAGGTTATGTCGCGTGCCTGCTGTGCTTCAGCACGTATGCTCTGCCCAGGCTCAAGTCGATGGACCGGATGGAAGCGCAACGGGTCATCGCTACGATACACAGCTTCCGCTTCTTCGGGCTCGTCTTTATTCTTCCGGGCGTCGTCGGCCCCAATCTGCCAGCCGGCTTCGCCGCCTTCGCCGCCTACGGCGACTTTGCGACCGGAATCCTGGCTCTGTTGGCCCTTCTCACGGTGAGGGTACGTCCGCTCTTTTGGTTGTTCGTCGTCGCCTTCAATCTCGTGGGAACGGTGGACATCCTCTTCGACTATTACCACGCCGTCGAGGGCGGTCTTCCTGCGCTGGCGGGGCAGTTGGGCGCCGCATACGTGATCCCGATTATCTATGTACCAGTGTTGATGATCACGCACATCCTCGCTTTCTATTGGCTGCTGCGTCCGCAGCCCAAGACGGTGCCTGTCCTCATCGGCCATGCGACTGAATTCTGATTCAACCCCACATCAAGAACGGGGAAACCATGAAGGAGAAGAACAATGTCTGAACCTATACTCGTCACCGGTGCGGCTGGCGGAGCCCAAGGCTCCACGGGACGCCGAATCGCAGCCCTTCTGCTGGAAAAGGGTATTCCGGTTCGTGCCTTCGTCCATAAGCTGGATGCAAGGTCCGATGCTCTCCGGGAACTCGGTGCGGAAGTTGTGCAAGGGGATCTGTTGGACCGAGACTCCGTCCGCGCTTCTCTCAGAGGGATAAAACGCGCTTACTTTACCTACCCCGTATCGGATGGGCTGCTGGAAGCTACAACGATCTTCGCTATGGCCGCACGCGAAGCAGAGACCGAGCTTGTCGTCAACAATTCGCAACTCCAGGGCGCGCGTAAGGCGCCAAGCTTTCGCAATATGCAACATGGACTGGCAGATCGCATCTTCGATTGGGCGGAGGTCGGGAGCGGTTCATCTGCACGCGCCGCCGTACTATGAAAACGTGCGAGCGCTGGTAAGAAAGAGCGTCGCCGAACAGAGCACCGTGTTACTGCCATGGGGCGACGGGAGCGCCACAATCCCGCTGGTAGGCGCAGAGGACGTGTCTCGTGTGGCGGCTACGCTGCTGGCTGATCCAGAGACGCCTTCCGCAGGCGCGTATGATCTGATCGCTGCAACTCCCACAGTGAAGGAGATAGTCGACACACTGAGCGCCGCGCTTCAGCGTCCGATACGGTATGTCGCCATCACGGATGAGCAGTGGGCCGAGGCCATGAGAGGCCACATCAATCCTCACGCGCTCGATCATCTTTCGCATCTTTGGCGATACTTTCGATCAACTGAAAGACGGAGCGATGGAGAGGCTCGCGGCGTTACCGATACAATTCGCACCGTCACGGGAGGCCCTGCGCAGACCCTGGAGGACTTCTTCAGAGCCAACGCGGCAGAATTCGGAAGTGTTGCGGCCGCAACCTGAATCGGCTAACAGCCATGTCCAATGCGCATATCAGCGATTTAGCGCCAACCGAGAGCTGGGGCGACAGTGGTCAGAATTGCCTCCATGACATGCGCATTGTAGGCAACGCCTAGTTGGTTTGGGACGGTTAGCAATAGCGTGTCGGCCTCCGCGATCGCCTCGTCTTTCCTGAGCTGTTCGATCAGGACATCCGGCTCGGCAGCGTAGCTACGGCCGAAGATCGCCCGTGTGGTTTCGTCAAGGAAGCCGATCTTGTCCTCTTCCTGACCTCCTCGTCCGAAATAGGCACGATCACGGTCGTCGATCAACGCGAAGATACTGCGGCTGACGGAAATGCGCGGAGTGCGAGTGTGGCCAGCCTCCTTCCAGGCTGCGCGAAAGGCGCGAATCTGGGCGGCTTGTTGGATGTGGAACGGCTCACCGGTCTCGTCGAATTTGAGGGTTGAGGATTGCAGGTTCATTCCGAGCTTGGCGGCCCAGGCAGCTGTCGCATTGGAAGCCGCCCCCCACCAGATACGATCACGCAATCCTTCGGAGTACGGCTCAAGACGCAGCAGCCCTGGCGGATTGGGAAACATCGGACGTGGGTTCGGCTGAGCGAAGCCCTTGCCGCGCAGCAGCTCGAGAAATTCTTCGGCGTGCCGCCGGCCCATGTCTGCATCGTTCTCGCCTTCCACCGGGCGGTGGCCAAAATAGCGCCAACCATCGATCACCTGCTCGGGGGAACCGCGGCTGATTCCCAACTGCAGGCGCCCGCCAGCGATGAGATCCGCAGCGCCAGCGTCCTCCGCCATGTAATGAGGGTTCTCATACCGCATGTCGATCACTGCGGTGCCAATTTCAATCCTTCGCGTCTTAGCGCCGACCGCCGCGAGCAGTGGAAACGGTGATGCCAGTTGCCGCGCGAAGTGATGAACACGAAAGTAGGCTCCGTCCATTCCCAGGCGCTCGGCCTCCACGGCGAGGTCAATGGACTGCAGGAGCGCGTCAGCCGCCGACTGCGTTCGTGACTGCGGTGAAGGTGTCCAATGGCCGAATGAGAGGAAGCCAATTTTCTTCATGCAAGATAAGTCTACTGTTCTGGTGAGTTGGGGAACCGGGCGGCTCACGGCGCTGTGCAAATAAAGGTCAGTCGTTGTAACGTCTGGACTAGCTGGAGCACCATTATACGTGACGGGAAGGAGGCAATGGTCGCACTTCCTTTCATGGCCGCGCCCCTTCCCCATTGCTGAGACAGGAATCGTTTGAAGTTGCTTCGGAGAGACCGAACGAAATCTGTGTCTACCGGCCAGATAGCACCAGGGTAACTTCGCTAATCACAATTGGAGGCAATTCTGATGGCACCGATCGCTCGTGTTCCTATCACCAATGTCTATATGGGCGGCGACTATACCGGCCTCATCCTCGTTGGTCCGGAGCAGCAACCAATGAACGTGATTCTGGATACCGGCAGCAGCGCCCTCGCGCTTGACGTCACTAAGTACAAACCGAATTTGGCCGGAGGCGACAAGACGACTGATCTCGCCCAGACCGACTCCTACGGTGACGGAAGCAGCTGGGTCGGCGCTGTCATCGAGACGGAGCTGACGATGGGATCGGGCGGCCCCGCGGTTACTCTGCACGGCGGGAATGCTGCGATTGCGTACACAGACGCGGACGACTTGTTCCGGTCCGCCGACGGTATCCTGGGGCTTGCGTATGCCCCGCTCGATGACGCGTTTACGATGCCGCAGGATACCTGGACGAATCAATACACTGCGGTGCAGGTTCGCACCGGCAAGAAAGGCGACATCCAGCCGTATCTCACCCAGCTTGCGAATCAGGGTGTGGTTTCCGACGTGATCTCGTTTCGCACGCGCCGTTCTTTCGCGCATGTCGGCGCAGGCGCCGACGATCCTCTGAACCAGGGCATTATGGTTATTGGCGGCGGTGAAGAGAGCACCGATCTCTATACAGGCACCTTCCAGAACGTGTCGGTCCTCTCCGACGAGTGGTACTGCACCAACTTGAAGTCGGTGACAGTGGGAAATAGCGATCCGATCGTCGCCCGCATCGACGGTCCGATGGGGATGCCATCTAACTCCATCGTTGATAGCGGGACAAACAGCCTTAGCCTGGCACCGCAGATCCTGATGGCCCTGATCTCCAAGTTCACCACGGCGCAACAGGCGCTGCTGACGAAATCGGTCCTGGACGGCAAGCTCGTCTCGGTTCAGAGCCTCAATCTGCCCAGTTGGCCTGCCCTGACCTTCGTGCTGCAGGGCGATACGGGGGATGTTTCACTGCAGGTAGCACCCTCCGACTACTGGCAGGTAAACACTGAGAAAGTCGGCGCGGCGATGGCCGCGATCACCAAGGGCCAAGCTGGACTAGCCATTCTTGGTCTGCCGCTGATGAACGGCTATTTCACTATCTTCGACGGCGAAGCGGATAACGGGCGAGGCGTCATCAGGTTCGCCACGGCAGCAGGCTGACACTCCTGATTGCGCGCTCGCGGCGTGGGCGATGCTGGCCGGGAAGGCATAGACGCCGGAATTGCGACTCGGCGGAGCCTGGGATCATTTTCGATGTTCATAGATTTCGGAGTTGGGAAGTGGCGCGCTCGGAGGGATGTTTTTATTCGGAGCCACGATTGCAAACGAGAACGGGATAGATTTGATTCTCTCCAATTGGGAACAGAACCGGGATTCGGTCTGGTGATAGAAGTAACATGTCGCTCTGCCTGCCATCTTGACTTCCCCAAAGTTCGGGCACATACTCTCGTGCCATGGCTGAAGTTTACAAGGGAACGGAGATCGCGATTTCTACGACCCAGACCTCAGACCAAAGCTGGACCGCCCAGGCCGAATATCCGGTCCCAGGTAAGCAGCACGTGCGAGTAGAAGCACCGCAAATGACTTACCTCACCGAGGCGGAGGCGCGCCAAGCCGCTCTGCGGGCAGCCGTCGAGAGCATCGACAGAATGCGGGTCACCACCGGAAAACCGTAGTACCCATTCCGGACAGCGACTTCCAGAAACGCATTCATCAGGACCGTCACTAACCTACAGGACGGGCCAAATCTACACAAAGGAGAACGGCCATGGCAGGAAAGAACATTTCCTCACTGGATGAATTCAGAAAATCGATAGACGGCGCCAAACACGGGAATTTTGCACTCAAAGCCGAGGCGAAGGCCAATGAATCAGACTTCACGGCGATGAAGGCACATATCACGGGGTTATACCGCGGTGTGACGGAAGTGCATAGTTTCGAAGATCAGAACGGATCTATCTTCGACTGCATTCCGGTCACTCAGCAACCCGCGCTGAGGGGGGCTGCACCGGCGCAGGCGCCGGATCTGCCCACCTTGGATAAGACCGCTAACGCGCAAGGTGAGCCGACGGGCGACCGGCGGCCGATCGAAATCACACCGGCGTTCCGCGCCGGCAAGACCGACCGACATGGAAACGAGATATCGTGTCCTGCGGGTCATATTCCGATGCGGCGCTTGACTTTGGAAGAACTGACGCGATTCGAATCCATGAAACAGTTCTTTCAAAAGAGCCCGGAGGGGGCAGGCCGCCCGCCTCGGACCGTAGGTAACCCAAGGGCTGTGCTGGAGCCAACGACTTCTCCCGCTGTAGCCGCGACCCATCGCTGGGCTCATGCCTTTCAGAATGTCAATAATCTCGGAGGACATAGTTACATCAACCTCTGGGATCCGGCGATCGGAGCGAACCAGATATTCTCGCTGTCGCAACACTGGTATGTGGGAGGAAGCGGCTCAGGTTTGCAAACCGCCGAATGCGGCTGGCAGGTGTATCCAGGCAAGTACAACACCAGCTTGCCGGTCTTCTTCATTTACTGGACGGCGGACGATTACAACAATACTGGATGTTACAACCTCGACTGCTCGGCGTTTGTACAGACCAGTCACGCCGCGACGATCGGGGGCACCATCAGCCCTTCAAGCGTATACGGCGGAGCGCAGTACGAGATCCAGCTCGCTTACTATCTGTACAAGGGGAACTGGTGGCTGTACTGGGGCGGTGGAGCGGCGAGCAACGCCATTGGCTACTATCCGACCTCTCTCTACAGAGGAGGGGCAATGGCGTCGCAAGCCTCGGAAATCGACTATGGCGGTGAAGTGGTAGGCACAACCAGCTTTCCACCAATGGGGAGCGGGCACTTCGCCAACCAGGGTTGGACCAAGGCCTGCCATCAACGGGACATCACTTACTTTCCGACCAATGGTGGACAGGTGAACGCTAGCCTGACGCCCTCGCAAGCGTGGCCGAATTGTTATACATCGCAGGTTATCTTATACGCTCCGACGTGGTCTGAGACGGAGTTCTACGGCGGACCAGGCGGTAACTGTTAGCGGTTAACCTATAGACTGAGCGTGGCGTCACTGCTGTCTCTCCAGACGGCCGCGCTCAGTCTCTAGTTGGGAGAGCAATCCGGCAATCTGAGTGTTGAGCGGCGCCGATCGATTGTCAGTAAGATCACGAATTGCCGCCTCGAAGGGGTCGGGGGCGAAGTAATCCACCTGTGGTTCTTCCGCTCGAGGAAGCGGGTCTCGCGCTTTTTCGAGGAACGCCAGGCATCGCTCACGCGTTTGGGCACAGTGCTCTTCTTTTAAGGCCTGAATGGCATAGCCGATCCTTTGCAAACGGATCTCGCGGTCCCGTCGCAGGATGTCTAGCCAACCGGAATCGCCCACCGAACTTCCATCGGCGAAAAGCGCCACTTTGAGGGACGCCCGGTTGGGCGAATGCATGCCGGCCTTATTGCAATGCGAGGCGCCGATGTCTCGGACGCGCGACGCGAGGGGTTGGAGAGCGGCGCCATCAGGTTCTAAGGTCGAATCGTATCCCGCAAATATATGGCGCTCAGCTTCTATCGGGTTGCACGGCTCGCGGAGTATCTCAAAAATCCAAGCCACCATCGGAAGATTGCTGGAATTGGTGATAACGGCTTCGCCATCGCCATTAGGGGAAATGCGGGATTCGAAATTCAACTTGGTCTGACTGAGAAGAGTCGAAGCGGCAAGCAGCGCCAACAAGGCGGACGCAATACGCAAGGCTCTTGGGCGCCCACGCCGCGCGATTTCACGGCAGGAGTCGAATCGATTCGGCGAAATCCGCCACTCTGCGACAGGCGCTGCCGGGACCGGCGAACTGTTCCCTTCAGGTAAGGTGAAAAAGCGAAGCCAATTTTCGGAGTCGCGTGTGTTGAACATACTGTGCCCCAACGGAGAAATAACATACCGAGAGAGAGAGAAAGCCACTTAGCCCGGATCCAGCCTGGCGCTCATCGTTGGAAGGGCCCGACTGCATGACAACGATTAGTACCGGCAACTGTGCTCATGGAAGCAATCGGACAGTCGATCCCGATTGCACCGGATCCGGCTACCTGCAAAGTCGCGTTTCGGTAAATTCCCGCAACAGGAAGGGTCAGGACGGGCAAGTTAAACTTGACACTATCCCCGATCCGCGTACAGCGGGTTTCTGATCCGGTAGTAAGATGAGGGTTTCACGGTCACCCCTCACCATCCCAAGTGTCTACCAGGAGCGGTATGTTGAAAACCAGGTATCCCAGTCTTTCGCGACGAGAATTCCTGACCACTGCCGCGTGTGCCGGCGGTGCGATGCTGCTCGGGCCGGCGGGGCTGGCGGCGGCGGGCGATGCGATGGATCCGCGCGTTGCGCAAGTCATGTCCAAAACCATTGGCATCGATATGCACAACCATGTCTATCCCGCGGGGACAGAACCGCATACGCAGAATGGCCAGCCGGCGCGGCAGGAGGGGCAACCGCAGGCTCTCGGCCTGGCAGAAGAGCTCAAACAGTCGGGGCTCACCGCGGTCTGCGCGAGCTTCGTGCTGGATTCAGCGCCATTTGCCAAGCCGGGCGATGCGCGAGACCACTATCTTAGTTGGCTCACGGCGATGGACGCACAGTTGGAAAAGGGACATATGCACCGCGCGCTGAACCTGAAAGACCTGCAGGCCGCGCACGCCCATGGTCAACCAACCATCGTCCAGACAGTCGAGGGGGCACAGTTCATCGAGGGGCGCCTGGAGCGAGTGGAAGAGGTGTACAAACGCGGTGTCCGTGACCTTCAACTGCTTCACGAGCGAGACGACATCGTGTCGCCGTTGGGCGATGTGATCACGGCCCCCGCTCACCTTGGTGGTCTGACGGCTTTTGGCGCAAAGGTGGTGAAGGAGTGCAATCGATTAGGGATCGTGGTGGACCTCGCCCACGCCAGCCCCGAGACGGTGCTGGGCGCGTTGAAGGTGGCCACGCAGCCGGTCCTTGTGTCGCACACGAGCATCGACAGCCGAACAGGCAGCGACCCTGCGATGGCGGCAAGGATGAAGCCACACTTGATCAGCAAAGAACACGCTAAGGTCGTGGCCGATGCCGGCGGCGTGATCGGCGTGTGGACTCACCTGGCTGACTCCCTGAAAGACTTCGTGGAAAGCATCAAGGCGATGGTAGACGCGGTCGGCGTCGACTACGTCGGTATCGGCACCGACAGTGATCTGCTCTCCTCGCGGGTTGGCCAAGGCACCAACAAGGCGTGGCCGGGCCTGAGTGGAGGATTTTTTCCTGCGGTTGTGGGCGAGATGCTGCTACAGGGGTTCACGCCGGACGAAATCAGCAAAGTCGGCGGCGGAAACTTCTGCCGCATCTTCGGCAAGGTCACGGCTGGCCACGCTTAAGGGGAACAGAAGCCACTACAAGGTCAGCTTCTGTTTTGGGCTGGAACCAACACCCACTTCGATGAGCCATTCTTTTACATTGGCGCCGATCACATCAGGGTGATCCTCCTGCAAGTAATGAATGCCGGAGCTAAGCTGAACCACTCGGCAGTTCTTAAGCGTCTTCGCAAAGCTCTCAGCGAAAGCCGGCGACACCAGGGCGCCAGGATTTCCCGTGAAGAGCAGCTTCGGGTAGGACGACTCCGCTAGAGCACGTTGTGCATTCTCCATGCTCGAATAGACATCCGCCGGTTCTCCTGCAATCGGTATTTCATTGGGGAATCGCCAGGTGGGCCGCCGCGACTCTCGAGTAAGAAAGGGTGCTCGGTAAGCTGACATCTCTTCATCCGTGAGCTTGCGCACGGTCCCGAGAGGAAGAACGCCCTCCACAAAAACGTTGTCTCCAAGAACCATCTCTTCGCCCACTCCGGGGGTCCTGAATTTCTGGAAGATTTCAATTGCATCCGCGTGAAAATCGTTCCAGGTAGGCATGGGCCGGATGAACTCCATAAAAGCAAGCCCACGGATAAACTCCGGTCTACGATCCGCCAGGTGAAATGCCAGTGCGGTTCCCCAGTCTTGCGCGATGACGAACGCGGACGAAATTCCGGCGCGATCCAGGAACGCATCGAGATACCGGACATGATCGGCAAACCGATACTCGATGTCCGGCTTTCCCGACTGCCCGAAGCCGATGAAATCCGGCGCTATGCAATGGGCCACCGGTGCAACCAGCGGGAGGATATTCCGCCATATATAGGATGAGGTAGGGTTTCCGTGCAGAAAAAGCGCAACCGGCGCTTCGCGATCTCCAGCCTCCCGGTAGGCCATCGTGGAATCGACAACGTTTACATGGGGCAAAGCAACATCGGAGAGTACGGTCATTTCTGCTCCTTGAAGACGGTTTGGAAGATGATGTTCTTGAAGCGATCGAGCGCGGCTGGGCCGCGTTCCACCCTCATGCGGAGAATTGCACCCTCCCAGGAGGCCAGCAGGAATTCAGCCAGATCCATTGGATCGAACGCGGCATCGATTTCACCGGCGCTTTTGCGCCTCGGCGATGCACGAGGCAAACGGCACGCGCCATTCCTGGAAGATCGCCTGGAGTCTGTGGCGCAAGAGTTCGCTCTCAGAGCTGGCCTGAAGGCTGAAATCTCCAATCAGGCACCCGCGTTTCCATTCCTCACTCTTGAGTTGTCCGCTGATGATGTCCAAAAATCTCTTCAGTCGCTGCCTGGGGGTAAGCGACTTGTCGTCCAAAGCCTGCCGGACAAATCCCTTGGTGTTAGCGAAAAAGCGGTCGAGAACTTCCTGGGCAAACGCCTCTTTGGAACGGAAATGATTGGTGAAGGAACCGTGCGGAGCGCCGGCGGCTGCGCAGATATCACGTACCGTTGCTCCCTGGTATCCCGATCGAAACATCACTTCCAGGCCGGCATCGAGGATGTCTTCGCGAAGGGAGGGTTTGCTCATAGCAAAATAATACGTACGTACGTATTAAACTGTCAACCGTCATGCAGAACAGTCCCATACCTGTCCAAACAATGAATAAAGGATGATTGCCAATCAGCGGTCTAGGTTCAACCCGGAAGGAAGAGGCTGCGGAAAAACACGCTTAACGAAGGGCACGGGTTCACAGCTTGCGGAAAAACTCATGCTTTGTGTCAGGGCACGACTTTAGTCGGGCCGTAAACGATTGAGAATATGACGGGCTTTAGCCCCCTGAGGGCCGCAGTAATTGCGAAACTGCTTCACGTCTCCAGTCAAACCAAAGTAACCTCCGAAACGATAACCGTCGACTCAAGAAAAGAGATTCGGCGGCCTGGTCCGATTCCGCAGTGCGCTATATGCTGTTGGCAGATGATTTCGGCACAACGGGCGGCCTCTCGTCACCCTCCCGCTGGTCGGCAGTTGCCGGTAGTTTCGGCCTAAGGCGAGCGAAGGACAGTTTACTGCTGTCCGGTGGCACACCCGATCCCTGTCTCAAAATAACGGAATCCAATGCATCCCGCCGCGGCGGGATTTTTTGTTCGTCCCATTGCGCCTCCAAGCGCAGTGGTAAACCTCTGTCCCTAACTTCTCTCAACCGGAGCCACCTATGCCCAAAAATAAAGTCAGCGACCCCATCACCGACCAGGAAATAGCCTTTGCCCGCCTGGTCCTCTCTGGCGCCATGACCGACCGTCAAGCCGCCGAAGCCGTCGGCCTCAACGCCGACTCCGCCGCCTACACCAAAGCCAAACCCCGTGTCCGCGCCTACATGCTCGAGCACCGCGCCGCCGTCGAGCAACAATTCGTCCAGCAAGAGGCTGAAGAACTGCACCGCCTGAACCTGGACCGCGAACAAGTACTAAACCGCCTCTGGGAACTTGCCAACCTCAGCTCCGAAATGACCCGAGGCAGCATTACCGGCCAGGTCAAAGCCCTCGCCATGATCATTGCCATGGAAAACTTCATCCCAGACCGGCGCGCCGTCGACCGTCTCGCCATCTCTTCGGAAAAGAAATCCCTCCCAGCGCCCGCCCCAAAAACCCATACTGCCGCGTGGCTCGCCCGGCACCAGCCCTCAACCCATCGCACAATAAATGACCCGCAGCCAAGCCCTGCCCAGACCGCTCCCGGCTCGTCGGCGGCAGAGGCGCCTCCGGACCCTGCCTCCAGCCACCCCACCGCCGCCAACCCCCCTCGCCCTTCGCAAGCACCGCCACGGGTCCCCCTGTTCACTTCTATTCCAGACCTGGGAGTTCCTCTCCCTATAAAGAACCCCTTTGTCCACCCTCGCTGAAGCTGCTAATCCCCAAAAACGACCCAAAAATATCAAATTTTAAAAATAGCTGCCAGCTAAAGCCGCCACCGAGCACGTCCTCCTGACCAATGAAGCAATGCTGGGAACTTGTCCAAATTAGCTTTTTTTCGACTCTGTCCATCCAGCCACCGCCCTAAAATTTGTCATCCCGAGGAACTCCGGATTTCCTACTACGCTGCACTCATCAACGGCAACGTATGCGGCTTTCTTGAAGGAAAGCCGCATGAGCTTTACCGAAACCACGAAGTCCCACAGGAAATCCGGGGGAAGCCGAGGGACCTGCTGTGCGCCTTTCCCTGCACGCAAATGCCGGGCGATCCACTCCCCGGAATCTCCTGCGAAATTTGGTGGAGGGACCTGCAGTCCCGCAGGAATCTGTGTCATAGCAGGATTCAATAGGAACAGGACGGGTGCCCCGTTCGCCTACCTGCCCCGGCTTGCCGTGGGAGCGTACGTGGGCCGAAAAAGATGGGGCGTCCCGGATTTCCTGTACGCTGCATTGGACGCGATCGTGTGTGCGGCTTTCTTTAAGGAAAGCCGCATGAAGTGCGCCGGAGCCACCAAGCTGCACAGGAAATCCGGGGATAGCCCCACGATCGCATTCGCTGAATCTCCGCAAATCCATGGCGAGGCTGGAAAAAGCAATCGAAACATATCGTTTTCAGCCCAGGTACGCTCCCACGGCAAGCCGGGGCAGGTGGGCGAACCTGGGGCACTCGTCCTGTTCCTATAGGGTTCTGCTACGGCACAGACTCCTTCGGGACTGATCGCGATTTGCCCCGATTCGCTGATTTGTTTTCAGCGAGTGCTCTACGAATCGGCCGACCGAAGGTTAGTTTGAGGCAAGAATGATGTCCGTCGTGATGCGGATACTAGGCGAACTCTACGCGGTAACTCCGTGCCGCCTCCAACGTGACGCCTATACTACCGTCGGAGTGGGCCCGCAATGGAACTTCGCCTGCGCTCGCGATACTGCGAATCTTCTGTCCAGGTGGTACGCGCAACTGATATTCGCCCGGGAAATCCGGTCGAATCACAGCAGCTACGGCCCTTCCATTTTCCCAACGGAGATCGACCTCGACAGAACCGCGTGCCCGCAGACCCTTCACCTCACCCGCCGGCCACGCCGAGGGCAAGGCCGGCAGCAGATCGATCGTGCCGGAGTGGCTTTGCATCAACATCTCGGCAATCGCCGCAGTTGTGCCAAAGTTGCCGTCAATCTGAAAGATCGATGTCTTCCCCGCCGGATGAGTGTCAAAGAGGTTCAAATTCGTGCTGTGCTGCATCAGCATCCCCAGAGACTCCCACGCCTTATCGCCATCGCCCAGGCGAGCCCAGAAATCGATAGCCCAGGCGCGGCTCCAACCGGTATATGCTCCACCGTTGGCCAAGCGCCGTTCCAGCGAAATGCGCGCCGCCTTTGCCAGCTCCGGAGTACCGCGCGGCGTGATCTCACCGCCCGGATACAGCCCGTACAAGTGCGACATATGCCGCTGACCGGGAGTGCTCTCGTCAAAATCGACGGACCATTCCTGCAGCTGGCCGTATTTGCCGATCTGGTAAGGAATGAGCCGTGCGCGCGCGGCGTCGAGTTTGGCTGCGAACTCTTCGTCGATCCCCAGTTCTTTCGCTGCGTCAATGCAGTTGGTGAACAGTTCCCGGATGAGGGCCATATCCATGGTGCAGCCGGCACTGGTCATGGCAGGCTTGCCGTCCGGAGCCATGAAATTGTTCTCGGTCGACTCCGAAGGACAGGTGGTTAGATGCCCGTTGCCATCTTCGATCAGCCATGCCAGGTAGAACTCCGCCGACCCCTTCATCAAGGGATAGGCACGCGCACGCAAAAATTCGCGGTCGCGCGTGAAGCGATAGTGCTCGGACAGATGGGCGCAGAGCCAGGGGCCGCTCATGCACCAATTGGCCCAGGTCGGTGCGCCAACCCCCATCCCCACAGGGTTGGCAGCCCGCCAGATATCAATATTATGGTGGGTTACCCAGCCAGGCAGGCCGTACGTCTCCCGTGCAGCGCGCGCGCCGGTGTGGCTGAGATCTTCAATGAATGCCAGCAGCGGCTGGGTGCAGTCGCTCAGGTTGCACGTCTCCGCCGGCCAGTAGTTCATTTGCACATTGATGTTTGCCGTCCAGTTACTACTCCACGGCGGCTGCACCTGGTAGCTCCAAATGCCCTGCAGATTCGCCGGCTGCGTCTCCGGCCGCGAACTGCTAATGAGCAGGTAGCGCCCGTACTGAAAATACAGCGCCAGCAGCGACGGATCGGGAGCCGTGGCAAAGTTCGCCAGCCGCAGATCGGTGGGTTGCGATGCTGCCGGCTTTGACCCCAACGTGAGAGACACGCGGGCAAAGAGTTTCCGGTAATCCGCGATGTGGCGCTGGCGTAAGGCAGAGTAACTCTGCTGGAGTGCGATATCGAGTTGCCGGGTAGCGCGTTCCGTCACCACGGCCTGCGACGTATCGGGTTTCTGTTCGAATCCGCGGTAACCGGCAGCCGCGGTCAGCACTACAGTAAACGCCGTCGCACCGGTGACGACAAGTTTGTCTCCATGCGTGGATACCCGGCCGCCTTCAGCATTCACCTGCAGCACGGCGGCGTAGTACATGCCCTCACCCGGCACATCGGAAAGTACCACCGGATTCTCGCTGCCTGGATGCCCCGCCCCGGCAATATGCTTAGCCGCCTTGCCGGTCAACAGCAGACGATTGTCGCCGACGGCCTGCACCGTTTTCACCAGCGGGCCATCCATCCATAGGGTTGCGTTCAACTGGCCGGGCTTGCCGGCGGAGACGCGCAGCACAATCGCCTGATCGGGGGCAGAGGAAAATGCAGCGCGTTCAAATTCGACATCCGCCACCCGGTAGCGCGTCGTCGCAACGGCGGATGCAAGGTCCAGTTCGCGGCGATAATCCGTCACCGGCCCGGTGTGAGTGCAATCCACATGCAGGCTGCCGATCGGCTGATATGCCTCGGCAAACAGGCCCTGCATCTTGCGACAAAGCTCGTCGGCCAGGTGATAGTCCTTCTGTTCCAGGACTGCCCGGCGCACCGCGGGCAGGTAATTCTTCGCCTCGAGATTGTTACCGTCAACGGGAAGGCCCGACCAGAGCGTGTCTTCATTCAGCTGCAGGGTTTCTTTCGCGGGATCAGTGGGAACGGGACCCGCATGATCGGTCTTGGGGTCCTTGGGATCAATTGGGTCGATTGCTCCTCCGCCAAAGACCATCGCTCCCAGGCGCCCGTTGCCGATAGGCAACGCGTCCACCCACTGGGATGCTGGTTTCGTGTACCACAGCTTGAGGTCGCCGGCCTCTTTCTCCGGCGCCTGGGCCCATCCCAAGCGTTTGGCCAGCGATCGAGTCGCGGCAACGGCAGAGGCTACAACGAGAAAGCGGCGGCGCGTGAATCTACCCATATGGCATGTACTTCCTTGAAGTGAGAGCAACCAGCAAACCCAAGGCTACTACGTGCTTAGGCTACGAAAAAACAAAACCAAGCCTTGATACGGATTGCGGAATCGCAACACTATCCATTTGGTACCTGGCTCGAGGTCCGCCTCGGCGACAGGTGCCATGAGCAAAGGCTCCCGGATTTCCTGCTGGCGGCGCTTGGGATCTTCATGCGGCTTTCCCTTGCAAGACCGCACATGTTTGGTGAGTGTCACGTGCAGGAAAGTCGGGGTTCGCGGAGGATTTACCCGGAAGATGAAAATGGGAAGCAAAACATATCTGGTGCGGTTCAAGAACCCCGCTATAAGCACTCAACCGGTCGTCGCGTCTCGCGCTGAGATCCAGGGGGATCATATCGTCATGCTCGACTCAGAAGGCCGACTCGTCGCTTTGTTCTGGATGTCGATCGTGGAAAGCTGGTCCGAGATTCCGCGCCTCGCGGAAGCGTGTTAAGAGCCGCTGTGCGGGCATGTGCCGTCCGTTTCCAGCTTGAACGAAAGAGCAGGGATACCCAGCTATCTCCCTCTTTCAGCTTGTCTATAAAGGCCCTGATTGGGATAAACGCGATCCCGATTCGGATGGTTACCGGTCATCAGCGAGCCGACGCGCCACCGGGTCTCAACGGCGCCGGGTAACATTTCTTTGGTGCCTTCTGCGCGATTTTATCTTTAGCAAGTTGCCGCTGCCTTTTGTTAGACTCGCCCTGCTCGTTCGCAGAAAGACCGTTTCGGCTTGAAGGACTGGCTCCGTGTCTGCAGACCCTTGGTTCAAGATTCCTGGCAGCTTGCGCTCCATCCTCGTCCCTTTGTTGATCTCGCCACTACTGCTAGTGGCTGCCGCCGCACAGACGCAACCGCCGATCTTTCCTACGGACAGCTTCACTCCCCAAGCGGGTGTGGTGGTGTCGAGCTTAGCTACCGGCGACTTTAACGGGGATGGCCAGCCGGATGTGGCATACCTTTCCGTGCCTGGAGCCGGAACCCCACCACCGACACTGACCGTGCTTCTCAATCAAGGAGCAAACAAACCTCCGGTCGCGGTTACTACGAATTCGTTGAGCGGTTGCACATGGGCTACGCAGCTTTACTCGTTGGTTGCAGCCGACATGAACAAAGACAACAAGCTCGACCTGGTGCTCACCTGTCCCGCTGGATACGTTGCTGTGCTGATCGGCAATGGGGACGGTAGCTTTCAGAGCCCGGCTTATTATGCGGTGTCAGCGCCGGTGGCGCTGGCTCCTCCGGTCGATCTGAATGGAGACGGCTATCCCGACGTTGCCGTATCCACATTGCTCAATAATGCTTCAGGCGTAGCGATCCTGCTGAATCAAGGCAGTGGGGCACCGGGAACGCTTTCGACGGCCAAAGGCTATCCCGGTCCCACGGGAGTGAATCCTGGATCAACGGCTGCGGGCGACTTCAACGGAGATGGAAAGCAGGACATCGTTGTCGGCGGCTCCTCGCTGGCGGTTTACTACGGGAACGGTGACGGAACGCTGCAAACGGCGCAAACCACTGCCGGCGGGCCGATCCTGGTTACCGCAGACTTCAATCACGATGGCCTGACCGATGTAGCCTACATCGCAGGACAGACCGACATTGGACTCATCTCCTTCCAGGTGCTGCTCGGCGCTTCCAGCGGAAAGTTCACCACTGGCGCGAACGTGCCACTCGATTCATGGCTGGGAAACCCGCGACTCTTCATTGCTGGAACCACCAATGGGGGCAGCAATGTTGACGTTGCAGTGGTTGGCAACTATACCTCGATTCTTCTCGGCGACGGCAACGGCGGGTTTACCTATGGAAACTCCTACGCCCTGAGTGGATTCCCTTCTGCAACAGAGGCTGGAACGAATGGGAATACGAATCTCATCTTCAGTGCTTCACCCGGCTTTTCTGTGCTGGAGGGCAATGGCGATGGCACGTTTCAGGGGACGTTGAGAATACTTTTGGGACAAGGTAACCTCACCGCCACCAATGGCAATGGGCAATTCGCCACTGCGGACCTTAATGGGGACGGCCTTACCGACGTGGTCGGCATAAGTGCCAGCCTCAACCTTGTCAGTGCCCTGGGACGAGGCGATGGAACATTTTCTTCCGCCTACACAACCGCCGGCAGTCCTCTCGAGAACGTTGCCACGGGAGATTTCAACGGAGATGGCAAGACCGACGTGGTAGCCAGCTCTGGGGGCACCCAGGGCGACGGTATAATCCTCTCCGGGCCCCAGGATTCAGCACTCTATTTCTATGCCGGAAACGGCAATGGCACCTTTCAGCCAAGCCTTCCTGGAGTCGACCTGAAGACTGCCGGAGCAGAGGTCCCTGTCGTTGCTGATTTCAACGGCGACAACAATCTCGATGTCGTGCTTCCGTATTGCCTTTATTTCCCTGAGAGTGGAAGTGGACTGATCTTTGTGCCAGGCAAAGGAAATGGCAGCTTTGGCAGTCCGGTATTGTTTTCTCAGCAGAATACCTCTATCTGCCAGCAGGTTCTGGTCGCCGACCTGAACAACGATAAGAAGCTGGACCTGGTGTGGAATGGCGCCGTTTATCTTGGCAACGGCGATGGAACCTTTCAGCAGGCGCCTCTCGGCCTCACTGGTACGGCCTTAGCCGTTGCTGATCTAAATGGAGATGGAATACCCGACTTGTTTATGGGATCGATTGGCGCCGGGGCCGGCACCATATATGCCGGTAACGGCAACGGCACCTTCCAACCCACGCCGTTCTATACCCTTCCACTGTCGGATATATCGTTAGCGAAAGCGTCGGCCTCCATCGGTGACGTCAATGCGGACGGCCACCCGGATATAGTCTTGCAATACACCACGGGCGCAAGTATCGACCAAGTCATCGTTCTTTTCGGAGATGGAACGGGAAACTTCACTCTCGATACCAATAACTACTACTCCAGCTTTTTCAACGATGGATCTCTTCGAGGGGCGCTTGTGAGGTTGAACAACCAGGCGCCCAAGCTGGCCAACGATAATGCCCTGGACTATTTGAGTTTTTCTACGGGGGCTGTCATTCCCCTGCTCAACCAGACCAATCCTAAGCCGGTAGTTCCAACTCTGGCCGGCTCTAGCACCGTGCTTGCCGTCTCTGCAAACACTGCCAGCGAAAATCAGGCACTCACCTTCACTGCCACCGTCACGGGATACGCACCTACCGGAAACGTGTCGTTTACCTCCGGTGCCACGACGCTGGGAACCGTCGCTGTGGCCAATGGTGCTGCCACCCTCTCTGCCTCATTTGCTGCCGCCGGCACTTATACCGTCACCGCCAGCTACGCGGGGGACGCCGAAAACCAGCCCAGCACTTCCAATTCAGTTTCGATCGCGGTGGCAGCGCCGATCGCAGTGGCAGCGCCGGACTTTACGGTTGCCGTTTCGCCGGCGACTGCAACCGTCACCGCGGGGCAGCCGGTAGCAGCCACACTCACGATCACCCCGGTTGCAGGATACAGCGGAACCGTGAGTTTCTCGTGTGGCACGCTGCCGAGTTTAGCGGCCTGCATATTCGCTCCATCTTCGGTGACCCCGAGCAACGGGGCGGCTGCCACCACCAAGCTTACGATTACGACGACCGCACCTTCCGCGGCAACGCAGCGAGGAGCCATTCGACCTCTGGAACCAATGGCGTGGTTAAGCGTAACATTCCTGCTTTTCTTACCGGGGCGCGCGGCGAAACGCTACCGGCACCGTATGTATTCCGTTCTGATCGTGCTGTTTCTGATGGGCGGCTTGATCTCGCTCTCGGGTTGCGGCGGAGCCAACGCGTCGGCCAACGGTGGTAGTGCGCCCAGCACGACGACGAGTACGCCCGGTACACCTACAGGCACGCAAACGATCACGGTGTCGGCGACTGACTCGACCGGCAAGCTCACTCACTCCGTCACCCTTCAGATCGTGGTGCAGTAATGTTCCTGCGAACGAACAACTGTGGGCACGCCTCGATCCAGCCGTGGATGAGTATGGCGCTCGGGGTTATCCTGTCGCTCTATTGTGGCTGCGGCATCGCGGCCGCTCAGGCCATCACTCGCGCCCCCGCGATCAACACCATAGCGGGCAATGGCACCCCAGGCTTCAGTGGCGACAGCGGCTTGGCAAGCAGCGCGGAACTGAACGGCCCCTCTGGCGTCGCGGTGGACAGTGGGGACAACCTCTATATTGCGGATCCCGGCAATAACCGCATTCGTAAAGTGGCGGCGGGCACAGGCGTCATCACGACGGTTGCAGGCAATGGCACCGCGGGTTACAGCGGCGACAACGGTCCGGCAACCGGCGCGGAGCTTAATCTGCCCTCCGGCGTGGCCATCGATAGCGCAGGCAATCTGTATATCGCGGACGCGGGCAACAATGTCATCCGCAAAGTCAACACCTCCGGAACCATAACCACCGTAGCCGGCAATAACGCTGAGGGTTACAGCGGAGACAACGGTGCGGCCACCAACGCAACCCTCTATACGCCCACCGGCGTGGCCGTCGACAGTGCGGGCAACCTATACATCGCAGATACAAATAACAATCGTATCCGTAAGGTAGACACCTCAGGCACTATCACCACCATTGCGGGTAACGGCACCGCGGGCTACACCGGCGACAACGGTCTCGCAACAAGCGCCACCTTGAACAAACCCGCTGCTGTGGTAGTGGGCAGCACAGGTAATCTTTATATCGCCGACACTGGCAATGATGTGGTCCGCATGATAGTGACCGCAGGTACCATCTCCACCATCGCGGGGAATGGCGAGGCCGGGTACAGCGGAGACGGCGGCCCAGCAACGAGCGCAAGGTTAAATAGTCCCTACGGCTTGAATCTCGACAGCGCGGGCGACATCTATGTTGCGGATTCGATGAACAACGTCGTCCGCATGGTAAATACGGCCGGCATCATCTCGACCATAGCGGGCAATGACACCAATGGCTACAGTGGCGATGGCGGCGAGGCGACGAGCGCGGCGTTGAGCAATCCCCAGGGCGTGGCGCTCGATACCCAGGGAAATTTCTATATCTCCGACCGAAACAACAACCGTGTCCGCGAGGTGAACACGCCCACCGGAAGTGTGCTCTTTCCCACTACTGCGGTCGGTTCAACCAGTGCAGCGGTGACCATCCCGTTGGTGATCAACACCGGGGAAACGACGATTACCGGCATCAGTGCCCCTGTGTCACAAGGAGGAAAGCAGGAGTACTCAGTAACCACTACCGGATGCGGCCTCAACACAGCGCTTACAGTGAGCACGATTTGTAATGTGTCGGTGACATTCAGCCCGGGTTTCTCCGGGCAGCGGCCGGTACCGTTGCAGGTAGCTAGCTCGGCCGGGACATTTGCCTTTGCCATGACCGGTATAGGGACCGCTCCCCAGGTTGCCCTGTCGCCTGGCATCATCACGACTGTGCCGGCAACGAGTGGTGACATTGCTGGAGCCGCCGGCCTCATCTCGGGCGGCGTAACCGTCGACAGTGCAGGCAACCTCTACTTTGCCGTCAATGGCGGGCTGGACGGCGATCAGGTTCTCGAACTTGCGCCAGGCACGAGCACCCCAACGTTTGTGTTCTCATTTGGCAACGGTTCGACCGATCTTGGGTTTGGCATCGCCGTCGATGGCGCGGGAAACGTTTATGTTGTGAACCCAAATTTTTCTAATGTTGTGAAGGTAGCGCCGGGCTCGACGACTGCTACGGATGTCGCCGGGCTTCCCTTCTCAGACGCCAGTTTTGCGGGCAATAACGGCTACAGCGGTGATAATGGGCCGGCCACCAGCGCGGAACTGAACTTCCCCTCTGCGATAGCGCTGGACAGCGCGGGCAACCTCTATATAGCCGATACAAACAATAATCGCATTCGCAAGGTCGCGGCGGTATCCGGCATCATCACGACCATAGCTGGAAATGGCACTCCAGGCTACAGCGGGGACAATGGTCCCGCCACCAGCGCGGAGCTGAATGGCCCTCTGGCACTGGCCCTGGACGTCGCAGGCGATCTCTTTATCGTGGATGCCAACAACAATCGCATCCGCAAGGTAGCGGCGGCCTCCGGCATGATCACCACCGTGGCCGGGAACGGTACCGCAGGTTATAGCGGAGACAACGGTCCGGCAACCAGCGCGGAGGTGAGCTATCCGCAGGGAGTGGCCGTCGATGCCGCAGGCGACATCTATTTGGCGGATTCCGGGAACAGTGTCGTCCGTATGGTGAATGCGGCAGGCATCATCACCACCGTGGCGGGTAATGGCACCCGTGGCGGCAGCGGTGACAATGGCCCCGCAACCAGTGCGCAGATGAGCATTCCCGTGGGCGTAGCCATCGACAGTGCAGGCAATCTTTACATCGGTGACCCATCAAGTCCAGTCGTCGCTGTGCGCCAGGTGAATACCTCGGCAAGCGCGCTCAATTTCGGCAACACGTCCGCGGGCTCGACGAACACCCAAACGGTAGCGGTGACGAATATCGGCAACGCACCTCTCACCTTCGCGCCCCCTGCAACCGGGCAAAATCCCAGCGTCTCGACCGGGTTCACGCCAGACAGCAGCAGTACCTGTCCCCAATTGAGCCCCGGCTCGCCGGCATCAACTTTGTCCTCAGGCGCCAGCTGCAACCTCGTCATCGATTTCATGCCGGCAGCAGCGGGCAGCAGCACTGGGACGGCGACCATCACAGACAACAATCTGAATGCCAACACAGTACAAACCGTGCAGTTGAGTGGGAACGCACAAACTGTGGCAACCACCACCACCATCAATGTAGCCACGCCGAACTTTGGCCAAACGCAAGTGAGTGTCACTGTCCTGGCCACGTCCGGGACGGCGGTGCGTGTGGGAACAGTGGTCTTCAGCGTAGACGGGGCGGTTGAGCCGGCAGTCACCCTCAATGCCTCGGCAGTGGCCATCCTGCCTTCGGCGGTTTCGAACGCGCTGGCGGTGGGGTCACACACCATCGCTGCTGTCTACACCAGCAGTTCCGTCGAGTTCGGCAATAGCAATGCCACGCGTATCTTCTCAGTGGGCCAGGCCATACCGCCGACGGTCACCATTTCGCCCAGCAATACTTCCCTGACCGTCGCGGCTGGCGGTTCTGTAACTGACACACTCACGCTTACATCGGTTGGCGGGTATGCGGGAACGTTGCAGTTTTCCTGCACCAACCTGCCACAAAACGCAACCTGCAGTTTCCAGCCATCTACCCTGACACTCTCCGCTACAGGTGGCCCCCAAACAGTCGTCGCCACCATACAGACCGCCGGCAGCACAGCAGGAGTACGGCGGGCAAGCCCTCCGCCCGCGCAAAATAGTCCTGTTTTACCGGCGGTTGTGTTCTGGGGTTCGGGATTGCTAACGATGGCCTTGGCCACCAGGAAGCGGAGACGACTTTTGTGTAATTATCACCTGCCGGTTCTGCTGGCTTTGCTTGCTGGATCCGGATTAATGATGTCATGCGGAGGTGGAAGTTCCTCGCCTCAGTCTACAGCGTCGACGCCCCCTCCACCCACCTCTCCAAGTGCGCCTGCGACCCCGGCGGGAACTTCGACTGTACAGATCTCCGCTTCCAACTCGGGAAACAAAGTTCAATCTTTCACAGTGACTCTTACCGTGCAGTAACACTAAGGCATCCGTGAAGAAGCCCATTACCGGAGATGAACATGGTCCTCCGATGCTCTTTGGACATGCCCGCATCGTCCATCTGAGAAAAATCGCTTCGCCTATTATCGATCGATGTCGCGCCGCCAGACACCTCTCCCTACCGTTAATGCCGCATCGTAACTCAGTATGAATGCCGTGTGAAAAAAGCCCCGCATATCACTGGTGACCAGCGAAGCGCTTCTTCGGGCTCTACGCCGGCTCTTACAATGATCACAGCTTATGAATCTATTCGTCCTTCGCCACGCCAGCGCCGGCAACAGCATTGCAGACCCTGAAGTAGACCGGAAGCGCCCTCTCGATAAGGAGGGTGTTCGCCATTGCCTTCAGCTGTCGCGCGTCCTGAATGCTATGAAAATAGGTTTCGATGTCATCGTCTCAAGCCCGCTCAAGCGTAGCCTTCAGACGGCAAATCTGGTCGCCACTGAGACTGGGTACAAGGGACGAGTCGTGCAATCCAACAGCCTTGCTCCCGAAGCCACTCTCAAGGATTTTAAGAAGCTGCTGGATGAGTATCGCGAACGCGATAACATCCTCGTGGTAGGGCATAACCCTAACCTAAGCATTTTTCTGGGTGCCCTGCTTGTTCCGGCGGTCGCCAGCCCAGCTCGAATCCGACTTCGTAAGGGCTCCCTCGCCAGGTTGAGTTTGACTCCCAGCGCGACGACTCTGCAGTCTGTGCTCGATCCTCGCGTTGTCCGCACACTCTACGCCATTTCGGGCAAGGGTCCTGGCAGCAAATCTCGCAAGGGTAAGTCTTAACCCGGCAAGAGAGGCCGGCGCTACTTAGGGAAGAACGGCTTCGGCTTCGATTTCGACGCGCCACTTGGGGTTGAGCATCGCGGCGACAACCATCGTCGCTGCTGGGCGGATCTCACCGAACACTTCGCCGTGGACGCGGCCGATCTCTTCCCAATCTTCCTGATGCGCAATATACATGCGCGTGCGATACACATGCTCGAACTTCGCTCCTGCCTGTAAGAGCGCGGCTTCAATAAGCCTCAATACAGTGCGTGTTTGCTCGGCTGCGGAAAGATCATCGGCACCCACCGGGCCGGTTCCGGAGACATGGACAACCTTGCCGATGCGCACGGCTCGTGAAAAGCCGATGACGGGTTCAAAGGGACTGGTTCCGTGAAAATTTTGGCGATCCATAACGAAGAGTGTAGCCTCTCGCCGCGCGAACCACACGCATCCGGATTTCCTGTTGGTTATTTAGCTCTCACACGAGCAAAGATTCTCTAATGGCATCAAGAAGAATTGCATCATCCGATTCTCGCCCAGACGGTGGGCCCGTTTATAGAATTCAATGGAATCTTTCCCAGGCCCTCTTCCATCCAAGTCGTTACAGGTGGATTACATGCCAAAAGTAGTTCGCTTTCATGAAACAGGCGGCCCGGAAGTATTGAAATTCGAGGACGTGCCACTGCAGGAGCCGGGAAAGGGCGAGGTCCGATTGAGAGTGCAAGCGATCGGGCTGAATCGTGCGGAGTCCATGTTCTATCACGGACGATATGTTTATCCCCCAAAGTTGCCTGCCGGTCTTGGCTATGAAGCGGCAGGCAGAGTGGAGGCCGTGGGGCCGGATGTCGACAAAAGCTGGATAGGCAAGCAGGTCTCGACTATTCCTGCATTTACTCTTAACGATTACAGCATGGTGGGCGAAACGGCGGTGGTGCCGGTGGAAGCGGTCGCCGAGTATCCGGGGAATTTGTCTCCCGCCGAAGGCGCTGCCATCTGGATGCAGTATGTTACCGCCTATGGCGCCCTCGTTGCCATCGCCGGCGTTACAAACGGTGATTTCGTTGTGATCCCTGCCGCCTCCAGTAGCGTTGGGCTTGCGGCCATTGAGATTGTGAAGGCGGAAGGGGGCATCTCCATCGCAACGACCCGCACCCGCGACAAGAAGGAACAACTGACGGAACTGGGCGCCGACTATGTCATCGCCACGGACGAAGAAGATTATGTTGCCAGAGTCGCGGAAATTACCGCGGGAAAAGGCGTCCGTGTGACTTTCGATCCGGTGGCCGGGCCATTTATAGAGAAATTGACCGAAGCCGCGCAACCCGGAGGCATCATCTTTGTTTATGGAGCACTGTCCGGGCAGCCAACCCCATTTCCCCTGGTTACGGCGCTCACTAAGGGCCTTTCCCTTCGCGGCTATACCTTGATGTCCATCACCCGCGTTCCGGAAAAGTTGGCCCTGGCGAAGAAATACGTCTATGACCGATTGGCAGATAGGCGTTTCCGTCCCAAGATCGCGAAGACGTTTCCCTTTGCCCAAACGGTCGACGCCTACAGGTATCTTGAATCGAACGCGCAGGTTGGCAAAGTAGTGGTCACAGTGCCGTAAGGCGGCAGGTGGCTGCGTCGCGCACGCCACCTGCAATTTAAATGGACAGATTCAGGACGCGGTTGAGGCGTTGCACGAAGGCAGCTGGGTCCTCGAGCGGCACGCCTTCCATTAGCAGGGCCTGATCGAAAAGCAACCAGGCCGCATCCTCTTGGGTGGCGTCATCGGGCCGTGCCAGCAGCTTGCGGATGATCTCATGATCGGGATTAATCTCCAGAGTGGGCTTGAGCGCAGGCATATCCTTCTGTCCCATGGCGCGGAGCATCTGCTGCATCTGCATCGAGGGCTCCGCTTCGTCGGAGACGATGCATGAAGGACTATCGGCCAGCCGCACCGAAGCGCGCACATCTTTCACGCGATCACCAAGCGTTGCCTTTAGCTTGTCAAGCAGCGGTTTGAGCGATTCGGCTTTGTCGGGCTCGGCTTCATCTTTCAGGTCTTCGCCGGTCGAGGTCTTGTTGACCGACTTGAGGTCCACGTCGCCATACTTGTCGATGCCGGAGAAGACGATCTCGTCGAAGTCATCGTCCAGAATGAGAACTTCGAGATCCTTCTTCTTGTAGATCTCCAAAAGCGGCGAGGTCCGGAGCAGAGATTCACCGCCGCCGGTGATGTAGTAGATGCTCTTCTGCCCTTCCTTCATGCGCGACTTAACGTCCGCGAGGCTGGTTAGGCCCTGCACCTTGGTGGACTTGAAGCGGACGAGATCGAGCAACGTCTCCCGGTTGGCATAGTCTCCGTACAGACCCTCCTTAAGGGGACGGTTGTACTCGGTGACGAACTTCAGATATTGTTCGGGCTGGTTGGCCGCAATATTCTTCAGTTCGGAGAGAATCTTCTTCACGCTGGCGGTCCGGATGCTGGTAAGCACGCGGTTCTGCTGCAGGATTTCACGGCTGACATTCAGGGGCAGATCTTCGCTGTCGATGACGCCGCGGACGAAGCGCAGATACTGCGGTAGAAGCTCCTTGGCGTCGTCCATGATGAAGACGCGCTTCACATAAAGCTTTACGCCGGTCTTGTATTCCGCCTGGTAGAGATCGAGCGGAGCCTTGGAGGGAATGAAGAAGAGCGTGGTGTACTCCAGGCTCCCTTCTGCCTTGGTGTGGAACCAGAAGAGAGGATCCTCCCAATCACCGGTAAGCGATTTGTAGAGCTCCTTGTAATCCTCATCCGTGAGTTCGCTTTTCGAACGGCGCCAGAGGGCGCTGGCGGCATTGACCTGCTCGGTGGTGCGCTTCTTCTCCGACTTTTTCTCGGCCTCGTTCCATTCACTCTTGTCGTAGGTAAGAAAGATGGGGAAGGCGATGTGATTGGAGTACTTCTTCACGATCTCCTGCAGGCGCCAGCTATTGGCGTACTGCTTCCCTTCTTCGTTGAGGTGCAGCAGGACCGTGGTGCCGGACGTGGAACGCTCGGCGGGCTCGATGTCAAAGCCGCTCTTGCCGTCGCTGGTCCAGCGCCAGGCCTTGTCTTCACCGGCCTTGCGGGAGACTACCTCGACGCTGTCGGCGACCATGAAGGCGCTGTAGAAGCCGACGCCAAACTGGCCGATGAGGTTGGAGTCCTTTTTGGCGTCCCCGGAGAGCTGAGCGAGAAAGTTTTTGGTCCCTGAGCGGGCGATGGTGCCAAGGTGCTCGATCAGATCCTCCTCGTTCATGCCGATGCCGGTGTCGGCGATAGTGAGGGTTTTCTTTTCCTCGTCAAGCTCCAGATCGATACGGGGCTCGAAAGGAATGGATTTATAGGCCTCGTCGGTGAGGGTCAGGTGGCGTAGCTTATCAAGCGCATCCGAGGAGTTGGAGATGAGCTCGCGCAGAAAGATCTCAGGGTGGGAGTAGAGAGAGTGGATGATCAGCTGCAGCAGCTGATTGACTTCGGTCTGAAATTCACGTTTTGACATATATATATGGCTTACCAGAGGTATTCGTTAACTGCCTTTAAGAGTATAAAGGGGGGCTTGGACTGTGGCAGCACCGGACGAAGGCGGCGGCAATTACGGCCATCTAGCCACAATGAGGGGCTGGTAGAAACCGCTCTCGGCGGGCATGAGCCATCGTACATCCTGAAAGCCGGTCGATTGCAACGCCTTGGAAACTTCGCTGCGCTGTACAGCGCGGTATTCCGAAACGAAGTGATGGGTAGTCCACGCCTGGTCAGACTGGGTAGTGATGAACAGATGCAATGTATACCTCGCTTCGTCGATCCAATCCCAGACCTGATGTACGATTCGCCGTTTTCCCTCGCTGTCGTAGAACGCGGGTTGTTGCATGGGCGGTCTTTGCAAGATGAGCGCGTCGTAATCTCGTGTGCTCGCAACGAACAACCCATTTGACTTTAGTTTTGAGCCTATGGCTTTTATTGCACAAACGAGCTGTTCGGCGGTGAGATGCGGGAGAGCATTATCTAGTGCTACCACGACATCGAAGTCGCGATCTGCAATCTCCGTCAGCGAGGTCATATCCGAGACGTGGAACGAGATGTCCAACCCGCGCCTCTCAGCCTCGCGCGTTGCCCTGCTCACCGCCGCTCGACTCAGGTCAGAGGCAACTACACGATGGCCAAAGCTCGCGAAGCCAAGTGCCTGCGTCCCGATGCCGCAGGCACAGTCCAAAATTTTCAATGGGAAACCTTGCTCGGCAAGAAGCGGATTCAGAATCTGGGCTTGCCGCTCGATCGATTTATCCCAATCGTCGAAGATCAGATGAAAGTGATCTGCGAGCGATTCGTAGAAGCTCAGGATTCTCTCGGTCATGAAGCCAGCCTCCAAAGATCTCCGATGATGAATCTCCTGCCTGACATGTCATTCACCAGGCTTTTCGTGCGGACTAACCCCCAAGTGAGCGAGCAGAAGGGCGACGATGCGATCGGTTGCCTCCTGCTGGAGCCAATGCGACGCCCCTTTGAGCCTCTCGAAGCGATAAGGGCCGGTAACGTATTTTTCTGTTTCCATGGCGGCCGTCTCACCCAAAGCGAGATCTTTGTCTCCCCACACGTACAACGTGGGTACGGTGATGGGACCGATCCGATGGGCGAGGTCCAACGCCCGATACCAGTTCAATGCTGCCGTCAGCGCTCCCTCTTCCGAGAGCCGACGCACGTTGCTTTCGACAGCCGCCGCAGACAGCTTTCCCTGGTAGACACTCCTGAGACGCTGAGCGTTATCCGCGAGCAGGTACGATTCCACCACGCCGCCTGGCATGCGAAAAAATGGGATGTACTTCGATTTTTCCTTTTGCTCGTCATCGGTCTCCATAGCTTGGAGAAACGCGTCGACGTGCGCCGTGGACAGCACGGTAAGGGTGAGAAGGCGATTGGGATGCTGGGCGGCGATTTGCCAAGCCAGGACGCCTCCCCAGTCGTGAGCGACCAGATGAAACTGGCTAGCGCCGAAGGCATCCGCGAAGGCCAGAACATCTGAGGTGAGACGATCGATGGCATAATCCGCGGTCGCCGGAGGACGCGCGCCGGGAGAATACCCGCGCTGATCGACGGCCACGGCATGGAATCCAGCGTTGCTGACAGGCTGCATGATCTCCAGCCACGCGTCCGCGAATTGGGGAAAACCATGCAAGAAGAGCACCAGCTCGCCGTCTTTAGAGCCCGCTGAAAGCGAGTCGAAGGCATACCCGTTCACCTTCAGTGAGTTCCGTACCAAGCTTTCTTCATCCGCCATCGACGGCCATCTCCACTGTTCCATGCCGAAGTTACCGCAAACCAGACTTTTCTGGAACCTGGCAGCGGAAAATCGCTCCGCGTACCCGTGGGCTAGTGCCCTGGTGCACTCTAAATCCGGGCTGCGCCGAAGGTTACTGAATCGGCGTATGCTGGTTGCGTCGTGGTGAAGGAGCCGGAGATGTTAAGGCGCGCGTCTACCCTTTTTGTGGTGAGTCTGCTGGTCACCCTCGGATTTGCCAAGGACAAAAAAGTTGTGCTACCGGCCTATGTTTTGAGTGCTAAAACCGTAGCCGTCATCATCGATCCCACTGCAGGCATTTCGATCGACGATCCACGGGCAAACCAAGATGCGCAAAAGGATGTCGAGGCGGCGCTGTTGAGCTGGGGTAGGTTTGAGCCTGTCCTGTCAACGCGAATGGCGGACTTAATCATCGTAGTGCGCAGAGGAAACGGGCGCATGATGAATGAGACCATCCCCGATCCTCGGCAGAACGACCGTCCAGGCTCCATCACACAAACTGACAATGGAATATCCATGGGCGGGCAACACGGTCCCCAGCCCGGTATGTCGGGTGGACCGGGTGGACCTGGCACGGGATCGAGCCAGACCTCTCCCAGTCCCCGGACGGAGAGCGGCCAGGCGGACGACTCATTTGTTGTCTACAAAGGCGGCGACGAAAAGCCGCTCGACACGCCTCCTGCATGGAGATATGTGGCCATCGATGGCCTTAGCCCTCATTCGGTTCCCGCGGTGGCGGCGTTCAAAAAGGCCGTGGAGAATGCCGAAAAGGCTGCAGCCAAGAACCAATAGGAACGAGACGATGAAGGCAGGAGCCGCCGAATACCGGACGGCTCCCCGAAAAGAGTCAAAGCGCTAACGGGAAAATAGCCAATTTTGTAGCGGAGAGTAAATCCATTCCAGGGCACGCAGGTAGGCCGCAAACAGAGATACAAAAACGATGACGACAAGGGTCGTCGAACGAACCTCTTGCCAATTGGGATAATGTACCAGCTTCATTTCCTGTTGCACCTTTCCCAGAAATTCAAAGAAATCCTTAACACGGCGGAGTAGCCCAGCGTTTTCCCCGGGAACAACGACATACGTATTCTCACCATCTTGTTGGGACAAGAGACACGCTTCCTTCCTGGATTTACCAGTTGTTTTCGAACGCTCAATTGCAAGCCGGGACTTCAGAAGTAGGTCGGCCTGATGAGATGACTGGAAGGAAAGCTAGGCTGGGGGCGCGCGGGTGAGAGCGGTAGAGAAGCGGGACTGGGGCTCTAAGCCCGAGTCTTCCGCTTGGAGCCAGTCGCCGATCGATGCTGCCAAAAACAAAAGGACAAAGAAGATGGGCAGGGACAGCGCGATTTGGTCGAAACTATGGCCAGCGCCGGAGGTGATGGCGATCGACAGCGCCAGCACCAAAGCGATCACAAACGCGACCATTAGCGTCCAGATGAATCGAACTAGCGGGGACGGTTGTTTCGCTCTGCGCATCGCCTCTGATTCTACAGAAGGTATACTTCCCCCGCCTGCCGCAGGGGAGAAAAAGCGCGCGGGAAAAGTCCAGACTTTCGCCGGAGGGCAGAAGGACCAATGAACCTACTTAGGATTTTCGCAAATGCCTCCCTTCCCAACAGGAGAAGCTTTCTTAGCGGGACCGCGGTCACTCTGACAGCCGGCCTTTGTGGATCACTTTTGATTCCTCAACCAGCGCAGGCCGATAGCGCAGAGCTTAATATCATTGGCCCCAGGCCGGGGTACTCTCCTCAGGTTGGCACCTTCGTTTCCATGCTTACCTGGATGCGTGAGGCCAACGGAGTTCTGAGTGCCACCAAGGGGCTGACGCAGGCCGATCTGGATGTTCTCTTCGATAAGAATGCCAACACCATCGGCGCCCTGATGCTACATCTGGCGGCAACCGAAACGTATTACCAGATGAATACATTCGACGGGAAAAAGTGGGACAGCTGGTCCGATGCGGTGAAGCAACAGTGGGACCCGGCCATGGACCTCGGGGATGCGGGACGGAAGACAATCAAGGGGCATGACCGGGAGTACTACGTGGAGATCCTGCAGAAGGTCCGGGCGAAGTCCCTGGAGGAGTTTCGCAAGCGGGATGATGCGTGGTTGATGGCTGTCGACAAAGACTGGCCCTGGGGTCCGACCAACAACTATTGCAAGTGGTTCCACGTTTGCGAGCACGAAGCGCATCACACGGGACAAATTGCACTGCTCAGAAAACGGCTGCCCGGAGCGAAGCCGGATGCCGCCTAGGCGGTACTACAGTCCCGCCTGAACATAACTTGGCGCTCACGCCCAAAACTAGCCTCGCCCCGTAACCTTTGCGGGCGAATGCTGTCACAAGTGCGTGGATCATCATGGACGAGCACGAACATATGAGTGGCCCGATGCCTGAAGGCAAGGCGCCCACCGAAGGCGAAAAACCGGCGATTGATGCTGAAGTAAGCACAACGGCGCCCAGCGAGCCGGCAACTGCGAAGTTGGCTGAAAACGATCGGGTTGCATTGAACCCAACGCCGCCACCGGCCCCTCTCACCCCCGTAGAAACACTGCGCGTGCCTATATCACCCAGCATTCGCCTGGATAAGAAGCATCCTCTGGCGATCCGCTGGATGCATTGGATCAACTTCCCCGTGCTCTTCACCATGATATGGAGCGGCCTGCTGATTTACTGGAACGACTCGGACAACGCCTACAAACATCCTCATGCGGTCTACCGGATTGGCGTGGGCCCGTTCACCATCATTCGCTTCTTCCCACCGTGGTTCTGGAAGGCGATGAATGCTCCCTACCACGTGACCGAGGGGCTGGGATATCACTTCTTCTTCATGTGGCTCTTCGCCATCAACGGCATCCTCTATGTGCTGTACACGATCTTCTCCGGGGAATGGCGCTTCGTGGTGCCTGATAGGAAAAGCCTGATAGAAGCGATCCAGGTAACTCTCAAGGACCTGCACCTGACTAAGTACCTTCCGCCGCAGACTAAATACAACGGGGCACAGAAAATCGCCTACACCTCTGTCATTTTGATGGGAGCCGGAAGTCTCATTACGGGCCTGGCTATCTACAAACCGACCCAGGCGCATTGGGTGACGACTTTGCTGGGCGGCTACGAGATGGCGCGCTGGGAGCATTTCCTGCTCACCATGGGCTTCTGCGGCTTCTTCCTCGTTCACGTGACCCAGGTGGTGCTGGCGGGCTGGAACAATTTCCGCAGCATGGTCAGCGGACTGGAAGTGAAGTCTGTGCAGGAGCCATCCCTTGAAGCCGAAAGAAGGAGTTGGGGATGAGCGATCTCGACGATAAGCAAGCGGGGCTCAGCGCAGCCCGGAGCTGCCTTCTCCCGAAGCGGTGGCAGCGGAGCAGGAGGCGGTCGACTCGGCGGTATTGCGGGAGAGCCGCAAACACACTCGTCGCAGCTTCGCTATCGCGGCCGCCGGCGCGGCCGCAGGCTGGGGCCTCTACCAATGGATCGATGGCAGCCAGCGCCTAAGCATGCAACCGGAGCCCTTTCGCAGGGCTTTCCAGGCCAATGCCAAGCTTGCGCATACGGTTTTCGACGAGCGCGCGCTGGCGCCGACCTACCCGCTCAAGCGGGCTGAGGATCTGCGCGTGAACGGCGTTTACGGCTTGAAGCAAGCCCTGGTTCCGGAGAGCTGGCGTTTGCAGTTGACCGGGGTGGCGAACGCGAAAAGCTATCCTCAATACTCCACGGATGTCACGGCATGGGAGTATCGCTATGCGGATGTGAAGACCCATGAAGACATGGGCCACGACACCAAAGTGGCTCCCAGCGCCGACACGGCGGAGAAGATGGCGCCGGCATCGATGGTGGCCGGTGAAAAAGTCCGCCAGGAGCGCGTCGGCCGCATGCCGCGCGGGCTCGAAGAGGCAGGCGAAAGCCGCTCCACGCTGGCCCCTGGCACACCTGGTCTGCTGCTGACCTTGGACGATATTCTGAAGCTCCCAAAACATGAGCTGGTCACGCAATTCAAGTGCATCGAGGGATGGAGCCAGATCGTGCATTGGGGCGGAGTGCGGTTGGCGGACTTCATTGCGGCCTACCCGCCTGAGAAAGGGCCCGATGGAAGGCTGCCGCGCTACGTGTACATGGAGACGCCCAACGGCGACTACTATGTCGGTTACGATATGCAGGTCTGCCTGCATCCTCAAACGCTGCTGGTTACTGAGATGAGCGGCAGCCCGCTCACGCAATATCACGGCGCTCCGCTGCGGCTGCACGCACCCACCAAGTACGGTTACAAGCAGATCAAACGGATCGGGCTCATCGCCTACACCGATCAGCAGCCGGACGATTACTGGACCAAGCTCGGCTACGACTGGTACGCGGGACTCTGAGCGTGTCCCTATACGCTTTGCGGGATTTGATTTCCCTTGGGCGGCCGTGGCAGGATGCTGATTTTTTGCATCTCCAACTCGCCACAAAAACGTCATCCTGAGCGGAGCGCCTCATAGATTCTATTGCGTAACACGGCGCTGTACTGGCGCGGAGTTCGAAGGACCTCGAGGGTGCTTGTCTGACCCATGCTGCTCAGAGCTTTTCAACCGCTGAAGTCCGCACTGGGCGGACCCGCCTCGCCCTGGAAGATGATTACAGCGCATGGAAGGATGTACCCGTGACCATCAAGTGCGCACCCTAGCCGATCCTGTTCTCGGGCTAATGGTGGATGAAAAGCTCTGAGCAGCATGGGTCAGACAAGCACCCCTCGAGGTCCTTCGACTCCGCGCCATAAGCGCCGTGTCACGCGATAAATCTATGAGGCGCTCCGCTCAGGATGACGTTTTTGTGGCGAGTTGGAGATGCAAAAATCAGCATCTTCTCGGATTTCTAGTGTCTCCCAAACAAGCTAGCGCTTATGGGACGTGATCCTGGCCAATCTCAAACAAGCTAGCGCTTATGGGACGTGATCCTGGCCAATCTCAAACAAGTTAGCGCTAATGGGGCTGCGCCCCGTCTTTTCGGCCCATTTAGCGCCCACGGTAAGCCGAAGCCGGGGCAGTTGGCGAGGGGCACCCGTCCAGACAGCCGTCCTTCGTCTGAGTGCTTGCGTCTAGGATTGCGCGGGCACTGGGCCGAGCGCTTCGAGCACCATGCCGGCGGCTTGCGAGACGCTACCGGCTCCCAGAGTGACGATTACATCGCCATCCGCGGCCTGAGCGACGGTACGGCTCACCGCTTCCTCGAAGGAGGCCGCATACTGCACCTCTTTACGGCCCACGGCACGGACCAACGCAGGGGCGTCGACGCCGGCGATGGGTTCTTCGCTGGCAGCGTAGATGTCCAGGATCTGCACCGTATCGGCATCGTTGAACGCAGTGGCGAACTCCGCCATCAGGTCGCGTGTGCGGGTGTAGCGATGAGGCTGAAAGATCACGTGCACCCGGCGAAAACCGGACTCCCGTGCCGCGCTTAGCGTGGCGCGGATTTCCGTAGGATGATGACCGTAGTCGTCGACCACCGTCACGCCGCGAACGGTGCCCTTCAACTGAAAACGGCGATCCACTCCGCGAAAGCCGCGCAGCGCATGCGCGATGTCTTCACACGACACGTCGAGCTGGGTGCCAATGGCCACCGCGGCGGTGGCATTCAGCACATTGTGCCGGCCAGGCACATTCAGGGCAAAAGGGCCGAGCACCAGGCCGCCCGCCGCCACCTCGAAGCGGGATCGCACATCCTCCGCCGGGGGAAGGATGCGCAGCACGTAGTCGGCATGCGAAGACATGCCGTAGGTAAACACCCGCCGCTTCACGCGCGGCAACAGCGCCGCGAGCTGTGGATTGTCGATGCATGCCGTGCACGCGCCATAAAACGGAACCCGCTCCATGAATTCGAGGAAGGCGGCTTCCACGTCTTCCATGTCGCGGTAGCAGTCCATGTGCTCGCGATCGAGATTGGTGACCACGGAGAGAATGGGCGAAAGCTTGAGAAACGAGCGGTCGCTCTCATCGGCCTCGGCAACCAGGTACTGCGATTTGCCAAGACGGGCGTTCGAACCCAGCGCATCCACCCGGCCGCCAACCACCACGGTTGGATCAAGCCCCCCGGCGGCCAGCACGGTGGCAATCATGGAGGTGGTCGTGGTCTTGCCGTGCATGCCGGCGACGGCGATGCCGTATTTGAGCCGCATGAGCTCGGCCAGCATCTCGGCTCGCTGGATGACGGGTATCTTGCGCTGCCGCGCCTCCACCACTTCCGGGTTTTGCTCGTTGACGGCGGAGCTGGTCACCACCACGCCGGAGCCGACGACATTGCCGGCCGCATGGCCCTGAAATACCGTCGCCCCCAGGCTGCCCAGGCGGTCGGTAATGCTGGAACGGCGCAGGTCGGAGCCGGAAACGGCATAGCCCAGGGTGAGCAGGATTTCCGCTATGCCGCTCATTCCAATGCCGCCAATACCAATGAAATGAACGCGTTGTGCTTTCGCAAACATGGCTGGGGAGGGTAGGTTGGTGAGGCTCACTCCCCCTTACTGTATCAGCCGGCGGATCTGCTTCCCCTTTGGCAGGCAGCGCATCTAATATGTTGTGAAGGTTGAGCCAGTGGGGCAAAATGGCGGCGCAGACTTGGGTGTCCGATCGGATCGCTTTTGCTGATCGAAAGATAAGCAATTTGCTCGCCAGAGCCCGAAAAAAGGCGCAACTTTTTACAGAAGGTGTGGTTTTAAGTAGTAGGCACCAAAAGTTAACCAGGGGTGCTCGAAGTACGCCAAAGCGGTTGGTTACGCAATGCAGAATGCCTTGGCGAGGAGGTCCCAAAATGCGCTTCCTTAGATATTTTGTGCTGCTAACGGCCCTGGTGGTTCCCGCAGCGTTACTTTTCGCTACTCCCGCCAACGCCCAGGTCGGTGTCGGTATTGGAGTCGGACCCGGATACGGGGATTACGGCTATGGGTATCCTGCTCCTGTCTGTTCGTGGGGGTATTACAACTACTATCCCTACGCATGCGCGCCTTACGGCTACTACGGACCGAGCTGGTTCGTCGGTGGCATCTTTATCGGCGCCGGCCCGTGGTATCACGGGTACTGGGGTCGCGGTGGATACTATGGTCGCGGTGGATACTACGGTCGTGGATACGGCGGAGTTGGCTATCGCGGTGGCGTAGGCTACCGTGGCGGCGTCGGCTATGCACGCACCGGTAACAGCTTTGCTCGCGGCGGAGCCGGCTATGCGGGCGGTGGACATGCGTTCGCAGGTGGCGGTGTTTCACACGCAGTGGGCGGTGGTAGCGCCGGTGGCTTTCACGGTGGCAGCGCCGGTGGCTTCCACGGCGGCGGTGGCGGCTTCGGTGGTGGCGGTGGCTTCCACGGCGGTGGTGGCGGCTTCGGTGGCGGCGGACACGGCGGTGGTGGTGGTGGACACCGGTAAGACTTAAAACGATCCACGGGGAACGGCTGGCGATATTCGCCAGCCGTTTTCTTTTTGCGCCAGGTGAATCAGTGGGATGACGATGCTAGGACAGCGACCATCTCCGCAATTCTCGCGGCGGCCCGGGGATGAGCGAAGGTACGGGCGCGCGCTGACATCTCGCTCAGCGTCTCCCGATCCCTAAGCAGGCCGGATAACGCAGCCAACAGTGCGACCCCGCTCATGTCCTGCTCCAACAGCATTTTGGCGGCCCCACCTTCAACTAACACTTCCGCATTTTTTCGCTGATGATCGTCTGCAGCCTGGGGAAACGGCACCAGCAGCGAAGGCTTGCCACTGGCCGCAAGCTCCGCCACGGTGCTGGCTCCGCTGCGCGCCAGAATCAGATCCGAAGCCGCAAACTGGTTGGGCATGTCCTCAAGAAAAGCCTGCACCTTCCAGCGATCCGCCGCCGCCCCACTGGCGGCGTACGCCGCTTCTGTCGTCTCGGCGTGGCGGGCTCCAGCCTGGTGCAGGATGGTGAGGCCGGGAACGGAATCCAAGAGCGCCTTGGCAATCTCCGGCATCCGCTGGTTCAGCGCGCGGGCACCCTGGCTTCCGCCCATGACGAGTAGCCGGGGCGGGCTTTCCTTGGAACGGGGAGGCGAGCGCGAAGAACTCGGCGCGCACGGGGATTCCGGTGAGCTCGGCATTGCGGAAGTAGGCCAGCGTGGGAGCAAAATTCACCGCGGCTGCGCGGATGCGTTTGCCGATGAGGCGATTGGCAAGACCGGGCACGGCGTTTGGCTCAAAGGCCAGGGTCGGCACGCGCTGCACCAGAGCGGCCAGCATCCCCGGCCCCGAAGCGTACCCACCGACACCGACCACCACCTGCGGCTGCCAGCGTCGTAACAGGCGCATGCAATAGAAGATGCCACGCGGCAGAGCGACCAGCGTTTTGAGTTGAGTTGCTAGGCTGACGCGGTTGAGCTGACCGACATCGATGAGTTCGAGCGCGTAGCCGGCCTGCGGCACCAGGCGGGTTTCCATGCCCCTGGCCGTGCCGAGGAAACAGACTTCCGCTGCGTAGGCGGACTTGAGTGCGCCGGCGATCGCCAGGGCGGGAATTACGTGGCCGCCGGTTCCGCCGCCGGCAATCATGACCCGCATGCCCGTCAGTCGATCTCCCGGGTGAGACTCAGCAGCACGCCAATGCTCGCCAGGGTGATGAAGAGAGACGTGCCACCGTAAGAGACGAACGGCAGAGTGATGCCTTTGGTCGGAACCAGGGCGAGCACCACGCTGATGTTGAAGAAGGCCTGGATCAGGATGGTCGCGGTGATGCCAAAAGCGAGAAAGCGCGCGAAGACGTCTTTGGAAAGGCTGGCCGCCCGCAGGCCGCGATAGCCGAGGGCGACGAACAGGGCGATGATCGCCAGCGCGCCAATCAGGCCGAGCTCTTCGGCAATATTGGCAAAGATGAAGTCAGTGTGCGGCTGCGGCAAGTAGAAGAGCTTCTGCCGGCCTTCCATAAAGCCGAGCCCACGTATCCCGCCGGTGCCGACCGCGATCAGAGACTGAATGGTGTGAAAGCCGGAGCCCTGCGGGTCAGCCTCCGGATTGAGGAAGGCCAGCATACGCGCCCGCCGCCAGGGCACGCGGAAGAGCAGGAAATAGAGCACGGGGGCCGCAGCGAGCGCGGCGTAGCCGAAGTATTTCGTTTCCGCGCCCGCCAGATAGAACATAAGCGCGGCGACCGCGGCGCAGACCAGGGCGGTGCCCAGATCGGGTTCCTTGACGATGAGCAGGATAAAGACCAGGGTGGGCAAAGCTGCGGGCAAGAGAGTGTGGCGCCAATCGCGAATGGAATGCAGCTTGTCCTGCAGAAACCAGGCGAGGAAGAGCACAAGCACAGGCTTGGCAATCTCCGATGGCTGAAAGGAGAGACCTGAAAAGCGGATCCAGCGATGAGTATTGTGCGAGTCGCGCAGAAGAAAGACACCCAGCAACAGCAGCGTAGTGACGGCCACTGCGGGAAAGACGACGATGGGCCGGTTGAATTTGCGGTAATCGATGCGCATCAGCAGGGTCATGGTCACCAGGCCGAGGAGCGCCCAACCGACCTGCTGGCTGACAAACTTATAGGGCGAACCATAGCGGTCTTCGGCCATGACTGCGGAGGCGCTGAAGATCATCAACAGGCCGATGAAGGTCAGCAGGACGGTCACGCCGAAGAGCCACTTGTCGACTCCTACGCGTTTTGCCATACGCCTGCTCCCTCTCCTGCTGCCTGACGAGCCATCACCGCTTGCTTGAAGACTCTTCCCCGATGTTCGTAGTTTTCAAACTGGTCGAAGCTGGAGCAGGCAGGCGCCAGCAGGATCACATCGCCGGCCACTGCCTGAGCTGCTGCCTGGCTGACAGCCGCCTCGAGCGTACCCGATTGAGTTATGGGGACAACTCCGGCGATCTGCCCTTCGATCTTTTCCGCCGCCGCGCCAATGGTGTACACCGCCTTCACCCGCGCCCTCAGCAAGGCATTGAGCTGCGTATAGTCGGAGTTTTTGTCCTTGCCGCCAAGGATCAGGTGAATATTTCCCGGGAAAGAAGCAATCGCTTTGGCCGTGGCATCCACATTGGTGGCCTTGGAATCGTTGTAGTAGTCGACGCCCTGGATGTTGGCGATCCACTCCAGCCGATGCTCGACGGCATGGAACGCTGCGACCGCACGTCCAATGACCGCGGCCGGTATCTGCGCAACGCAGGCGGCGCAAACAGCAGCAAGCACGTTCTCGACATTGTGGTCGCCTTTGAGCGGGATCTCGGCCAGGGGAAGGATGGGGATCGGTGAGGCCTGTTCCGATGCGCGAAACATCACCATGCCATTCAGCAGGAAGGCTCCACGCCGGACAATTTTGCTGCGGCTGAACCATAAGACCTGCGACTTGGCGCGGCTCGCCGCCTGCTGGACGACAGGATCATCTCCGTTGAGGATCAGATAGTCATCCCCAGTCTGGTTGGCGAAGATCTTCTCCTTCATGGCTACGTAGTTCTCGAAGGTGCCGTGCCGGTCCAGGTGGTCAGGCGTAATGTTCAGGATCATGGCGATCCGGGGATGAAAGCTCTCCGTGGTCTCGAGCTGAAAGCTTGAAACCTCGAGCACCGACCAGGCGCCGGCCTTGCTCTGATCGACCGTCTCGATCACGGGCAGGCCGATATTGCCGGCGACCAACGTCTGCAACCCGCCGGCGCTGAAGATCTCGCCGCAAAGGGTGGTGGTGGTGGTCTTTCCGTTGGAGCCGGTGATGGCCAGAACCTCTCCCTTGAGAAAGCGCGCTGCGAGCTCCAGTTCGCCGATGATGGGCAGGCCCAGGTTGCGCACTTGAACCAGCTCCGTCGTATTCAAGGGCACGCCCGGCGAGACCACGATCAGATCCTGCCGGCGAAAGGTCAGCAGTCCATGGCCTCCGGCTTCGACTAGGATGCCCGCCTCGAGCAAAGAGGGAATCTCTTTGCTCAGCGCCTGGGCGCTGCGCAGATCGGAAACCGTGACCTGGGCGCCGCGACGGCGCAGAAAGAGCGCCGCGGCAAGGCCGGATTTACCCAGCCCAACGACCAGTACTTTTTTGCCCTTCAGTTCCATCCAGCCATCCACCTGAATTTCAACGCAGTTTCAGCGTGGTGAGCGCGAAGAGCGCAAACACCAGCGCGGCAATCCAGAAGCGCACAATTACTTTGGACTCCGACCACCCCATCAGCTCGAAGTGATGATGCAGCGGCGCCATTTTGAAAATACGCTTCTTGCGCAGTTTATAACTTCCCACCTGCAGGATGACACTGATGGCCTCAATCACGAAGATGCCCCCGATAAACGGCAGCAGCAACTCCTGCTTGATGACGACCGCCACCGTGCCGATGGCGCCGCCCAGCGCCAGCGAGCCCACGTCACCCATAAACACCTCTGCCGGGTGCGCGTTGTACCACAGGAAGCCGATGCTGGCGCCCACCATGGCTCCGCAGAAGACTGTGACTTCGCTGACCATGGGCATGCGCTGCAGCTCGAGGTAATCGGAGAAGACGGCGTTTCCGCTGACGTAGGTGAGCATGGTGAGCGCCGCCGCGGCAATGATGGTGCAACCGATGGCCAGCCCGTCCAATCCATCGGTAAGGTTGACTGCATTGCTGGAGCCGACAACGATCAGGGTGACGAAGGCCACGAACGGCAACAAGGCGAGTACGCCCAGATGCGGGATCGCGCCCAGCGCATGGATGGATAGATCGGGGCGGAAGCGCTTGAGAAACGGCACCATGAGATGGGTGGAGTACATGCCCTCACTTCTCATAGCCAGCAGCGCCAGCGCAATGGCCACTCCGGTGATGATCTGCAGGCCCATCTTCTGCGCCGGGGTCAGGCCGAGGTTCCGCCGCTGGACGACTTTGATGTAGTCATCGGCAAAACCGATCGCGCCGAAGGCCAGCGTGGAAAGCATCACCAACCAGACGAAGGGGTTGGAAAGGTCGCTCCACAGCAGCGTAGGCAAGAGGATGGCGATACAGATGAGCACGCCGCCCATGGTTGGAGTGCCGGCCTTTTTCTGGTGGCCCTTGGGACCGTCGTCGCGAATGTACTGGCTGATTTGAAACTCTCGCAGCTTCTCAATGACGAACGGCCCAATCAGGAGAGCGATGAGCATCGCGGTGAGACTGGCGAAGGCAGTACGAAACGTCAGATACCGGAAGATGCGGAAGGGTCTGAAGTAGGGAAAAAGTTTTTGATACAGCAGCCAGTAAAGCAAACTTCCTCCGCTACCCGCGCAAAGAATTCAAGCGTTTGGGGTTATCTTACAGGCGATCGCGGGCGCGGATGCGTTTTGCATTTTCGCGCGAACCATAGCGGCAACTAGCTCAGCCCTTTAGGAAGCGTAGCGCTCGTTCGAGACCCACGCCGCGGGATGCTTTGAGCAGCACTGCATCGTCTTTTCTCAGCTCTGCTTTCAGCCACTCGCCGGCTTCCTCGGGCGAGGCGAGAAAGATGGCCAAGGCGCCCGCCTCGCGCGCAGCTTGGACTAGATGCTGGGCGTTTCCCCGCACTCCGACGACCAGATCGATGCCGCTTTCGGCGGCGGCAGCGCCGCACTGCTGATGCAGCGAAACTGCTTCGCGGCCCAGTTCCAGCATCTCGCCAGCCACCAGGATGCGCCGCTTGGCGGGCATGGAAGCAAGGGTTGCGATCATGGACTTGAGCGCTTCCGGATTGGAGTTGTAACAATCGTTGATGACCGTGGCCCCGCCGATGTGCAACACCTCACCTCGCTTGTCAGGAGGACGGAGGCGGCCGGCAGCGGCAGCACACTCTACCAAAGGAATGCCCGCTTCGAAACCGGTCGCGATCGCTGCCATCGCATTCCAGATGTTGTGGCGGCCAAGCAGGGCCAACGTCACGGTTGCCTGTTCTTCGCCGGCCGTCACCTGAAACCGCACTCCCTCAGCGCCAAGCTCCTCGATATTTGCGGCGCGCGGATCGGCACACGGACCGATGCCAAAGTAGATAGAACGGCCGTGAAAATCGCGCCCGAATTGGCCCACGTAGGGGTCGTCGCAATTCAGAAATGCGATCCCATGAGCAGGCAGGCTTTGCACCAGCTCATATTTGGCGCGCGCGATGCCGGCCACGCCATCGGGAAAATTCTGCGCGTGGGCGCTGCCGACGTTGGTAATCACTCCCCAATCGGGGTGAGCGATGCGGGCCAGCGCCGCAATTTCGCCGGCGTGCGACATCCCCATCTCAACTACGGCAATTTCATGCTCCGGCTCGAGTTTGAGCAGTTGCAACGGCATACCGAATTCATTGTTGAGGTTTCCCTGCGATCGCAAGACGTGGAAGCGGGCCCCGAGAACTTCCGCGACTGCTTCCTTGGTGGTGGTTTTGCCGGCGCTGCCGGTGACTCCGATGACGCGCTTGTTCCAATGCCTGCGCACGGCGGTGGCCAACGTTTGCAGGGCGACGAGCGGATCGTCAACGATCAGCAGCGTGTGGGTATGCGCCAGGTCAAGAAGATCAACCACCTTGCTGCGAGAGACGACCGCGGCACGCGCGCCTCGCTCCAGCGCAGCGGCGACAAAGTCATGTGCATCGTAACGCTCACCGCGGATGGCGAAAAAAAGATCCCCTGGCGCGAGCGTGCGCGTGTCGATGGAATATCCCGTCGCCGGCTGCTCCACCGGATCCCCGGCCCGCAGCCTGAGATCGGCCCCCATCCAATGAGCGATGTCCTGCAATTGCAGCTTCATTTGCTTATTTCCCCGGCCAGCAATATCTGCCGTGCGATGGCCACATCATCGAACGGTATCACCCGGTCGCCGATCGTCTGAGTCTTTTCGTGTCCTTTGCCGGCCAGCAGTACCAGGTCGCCCGGCCGCGCTTCGGAGATGGCCAAGGCGATGGCGCGGTGGCGATCGGGCTCGACCAGAACCATGGCTGGAGTCTTGTTGAGGCCCGGCAGCACTTGCTCGATGATGGCCAAAGGGTCTTCTCCCCGTGGATTGTCCGAGGTAAGTACAACCACCTCGCTGCCCTCTCCAGCCGCCTGCCCCATCAGAGGGCGCTTGGTTCGATCACGATCACCACCGCAACCGAACATGGTGATGACCCGGCCGCCTCCACTGCTCACAAACGCACGCGCTACGGCGATGATATTGCGCAGGGCGTCGTCGGTGTGGGCGTAGTCGACCACCACAGCAAATTTCTGCCCGCAATCGACAGACTGGAATCGACCCGGCACATAGTCCAGGGAAGCTGCGCCTTGAGCCACCTCGTCCAGCGTCAGGCCGCGGGCAACGGCAGCTGCGCTGGCGGCCAGCAGGTTATACACATTGACGCCTCCGGTGAGGCGGGTTGTGATGGGGACTACTCCGTGCGGTGCGATCATGGTGAAGCGCATGCCCGCAGGCTCCATCTCCAGCCCGTCGGCCCAGAAGTCGCCGTGGTCCATTCCGTAGGTGTAAACCAGCTCGGACCCCGCCGCGCGCGCGGTCTCTTTCAGGCTGGCGCCGTACTCATCGTCATGATTGAGGATGGCCGCGCGTGGCGGTGGTCCAGCGGAGCCGTCGAAGAGCTTGCGCTTGGCAGCAAAGTAATTGGCCATGCTGCCGTGATAGTCGAGATGGTCGCGGGTGAGGTTGGTAAAGATGGCGACGTCGAAATGCAGCCCGGAGATCCGCTCCTGGTCGAGAGCGTGCGAGGATACCTCCATCACCGCCTCGGTCGCGCCGCCGTTCACGCCTTCACGAAACAGCTCCAGCAAGTCGCGCGATTCGGGCGTGGTATGGGGCGCGGGAAAGACTCTGCCCGCGGCGTGGTATTCGATGGTGCCGGCAAGAACAGTCTTGCGGCCTTGATGACGTAGCATCGCCTCCAACAAAAATGCGGTTGTCGTCTTGCCGTTGGTTCCGGTTACGCCGCTGAGTTTGAGTTGCTCTTCGGGGTGGGCGAAGAAATTTGCCGCAATGGCAGCCAGGGCGCGCCGTCCATGCGCCACCTCGATTACAGATATCGAAGGATACGCGGTCGCGGCGGCGAAGCCGGTAGCGGAATCAGTGACAATGGCGCGCGCACCTTGTGCGACTGCTTGCGGGATATAGCGATTACCGTCTGTGGTGCCGCCGCGAAAGGCGACAAAGAGCGAGCCGTCGACCACCCGCCGCGAGTCATATTCGACGCCCATCACCGCGGGGCTGGGCCCCGCGCGTCTGATGAGATCGACACCACGCAAGACGCTATTGAGCTCCACTTATCCCTTTCCCTTTGTGCAGACCGTACCTCAGGGGCTAAAGCCCGTCATATTCTCAATCGTTTACGGCCCGACTAAAGTCGTGCCCTGACACAAAGCATTAGTTCTTCCGCAGCCTGTGAAGCCGCGCCCTTCGTTCAGAGATTTCCGCGGCATGCGAAGCTCGTATCCTGCAATACCAGCTCTCGAAATCTATCCTTTACTCTTGTTGAAACGGATGGCTGTTAGCTTTGCCGAGACCGACGATACCTTGGTGTCCATAAAGCCGCGACTGCGAAGCAGCTCTCTCAGCGCCGACTCTTTGACCTCGCTGCTGGCTCCTTTGGGAAATACGATCCATAAGGGACTACTAGAGGAGCTGCTTTTAAACCACTGAGCCAAAGCATGATCCATCTCCGATCGCGAACTTGCGCAGATCAGGATCAGGTTCGCTTCCTTTCCGCCCACAGCGCCCGCCTCAGCAACTGCGCCCTTTAGCTCATCGCTCTCGATTTTCCCTAGGACCACGAGTTTCGTCGCGCGTGAGATGCCTAATTTAGTGGCGAGGCTGGGGAGAGGAGTGGCGATAGCTTTCGCCCATCGCTGCGCGACGTCGGGACCGAGGCGCAGTTCAACCGGATCCTGTCCGACGCGAAATACCAGCTTGTCCCCATGAGTCGAGACATCGGCCAGTGAGGATAACGGAATCCGCCTGCGCAAGCCGAGGCGCAATATCAGCTCACCACTTTCCAGCAGTACCTTGCAGTCGCCTTCCTCATCGCCCCACTTGCAGTGGCATATAGCTTCGCGTCCCATCTGTCATGCCTTTCACCGGACGAGCAGCGCCCGTTGGCGTACTCGGAACAGTGTATGAGAAATGCAGTGCGCGGCTTCCCCGGTTTTCCTGTAGAACTTGGTGGCGTTGTCGCACTTCATGCGCCTTTCTTTACGGAAAGGCGCACGCGCGGCTTTATTCAGTGCGGCGTAACAGGAAATCCGGGTCTAGCGGGTGAAGCGGACAACGATCTCGGTGCCGGGGGGCACCTTGCTCCCGGGCGCGGGAACCTGCTCCCTAGCGATCCCGCTGCCTACAATCTGTAACGCCAAGCCGGCTGTGCTGGCCGACTCGACGGCCACACGCAGGGGCTCACCCAGAAACGAGGGGACTCCGATCCGGTTCGCGGCATCGACTACGACACCATGGCCGGAAACATGCGGTTCGAGCGCGGCGACCGTAGCCGCAAACGAGGGTGTCTCCTTCTTCGGCTCGGCTGCATGCACGGGGAGAAGCTTGGGTGGAGGTGGCGCAGGAGGCGAAACCCCAGCCATGGCGTCAGCATTCTCCGGGATGATTTTCCCGGGCGTCTTCCCCACCGCGTCGGTTGGGAGCGCCGCTTGCGCCTGCTCGGTACCCGATGTCAGCTCGTTGGCTGCGGAAGGCACCGGCTGCTGGCCACTTCCCTTGCTCGCGAAGTGGATCATCCGCGGGTAGATTGTTGACTTCGGCAAACAGAGCGTCGAGATCCCCTGTGTGGTCCGATGGTGCCTCGTCGATCTCCGGGGCCGCCTGTGCCTTGGCCAGATCTTTCGGCACAGCCAGATTGGTGTCGTGGGGCACACCCAGGTATTCGAGTACTTCCTGTGCCACCTCGCGAAAGACCGGCGCTGCATTGACATTCCCATAGTGGTTGCCTTCCGGGGAATCAATGATCGACCGCAACGCTGATTGCCGGGCTGTTCACGGGCGCTATGCCGACGAAGGAGGCAATGTATTTCGTCTTGGAATAGCGATGGGTCAGCACATCGATCTTTTGCGCGGTACCCGTCTTGCCTCCCGAAGTGTAGCCATTCAGTCCGGCATCGTTCTTGGCTGTACCGAACAGCACCACGCCCTCCATCATCTTGCGCATCTGCGCGGCGGTCATGGTGGAGATTACGCGGTGCGCACCCGTCGGCAACGAATCGGGAAGTTCTCTCTGAGGATGAAACGCGGCTGGCTGCAGCTTACCCGCAGACTTGCCTGTTTCTTGCATCAGGATGTGCGGAGGCAGGTAGACGCCGCCGTTGGCGATGGTCGATACCATGGTGACCAATTGGATGGGCGTCACCGCGACCTCCTGCCCGATGGCAATCGAGCCGATGCTCGATCCTGACCAGCGCCGGATGGGCGCGAGCAAGCCTCGCGTCTCGGCCGGCAGTTCAATGTCGGTGCGCGACCCAAAACCGTAGTCGTGAATGTATTGGGTGAACTTTTCCGGACCCATGCGCAGGGCCAACTTGACCGCCGCTACATCGCTCGACTCCGCCAGGGCCTGGGAGACGGTGAGCACACCGTTGGCATGGCTGTCGTGGATGATCCTTCCCGCCAGCTCCATCTTGCCACCCTGGCAATCGATCATCTGATCCGGGTTGGTCACCTTTTGTTCCAACGCTGCGGAGTAGGTCACCAGCTTGAAGGTAGAACCTGGCTCATAGACATCGCGTCACGGCGTGATTCTTGAGCAAACTGGTGGTGGCATGGCGAAAGTCGTTGGGGTTGAATGTGGGGCGGATAGCCAACGCAAGAATCTGCCCGGTATACGGATCCTGAACCACCACCGTGCCGTTCAGGGCATGGGTTCGTTCGAGCGCAGAGTCCAGCGCGCGCTCAGCCATGAATTGAATATTTTCATCGATGGTAAGCACCAGGTTTTGTCCCGGGTCGGGCTCATGCTCCTGGCTATCGAGCACGTGGCGGCGGGCATCGAGCGCGGTGAGCTTGCGGCCGGGAACCCCGTGCAGGTCGCGATCGAACTTGCGCTCCATTCCCCCCAAACCGTTGTCATCGGTGCCGACGTATCCCAGCACCTGGGCAGCGAGCTGGCTGTTGGGGTAAAAGCGCTTGAATTCTTTCTGGAAGTAAACGCCCTTGAGATTGAGGGCTTTCACCCGCGCGATCTCCGCGGGCTCGAGCTTGCGTGCGATCCAGGCGAAGTTTCTCGAGGCGTTCAGGCGAGCCGCAATCTGATGCGCGGAAGTGAAGCGGTCCGTGGGGTCGGTGTGCACCACTTTGGCCAGGGCATTGGCAACGGCCAGACGCTTGGCGTCCCCATCCTTGTCACCCCGCTCGGCGATCTCCGAGGGCACGGCGTAGACCGAATCGGCCAGCACGGTCATGGCCAGCTCGTGCAGATTACGGTCGTAGAGAATTCCGCGGCGCGGCGCGACCTCAAAGGTGCGCTGCTGCTGGCGGGCAGCGCGGTCCACAAAATCCTTGTAATGGATTACCTGCAGCCATACCAGACGGCCACAGATCAAGCATGACCCAGCAGACAAAGAAGAGGGATATATGCAGTAAGCCAAGCCGGCGATGGATGGTTCCCGCTTGTACAGGACCAGCCGGCGAAGCACCCGCCCGCTGTACAGGAGTTTTAGTGCGCGTTGGTTGGCGAAAAAACAAGAACTGCTTCACCCGGACCTGCCATTGCTCAATCGTTCGAGCTCGTTGCGCCCTTGATCGTCAAGGGTTAAGGTTCGCGGTATCCCACATCTCGTAACTGCACGATATATGGGGCACCCGTCATTTGTTGCCGGGACGGTTCCGGAACTAGCGCAAATGGGGCAGCGGTGATGCTTCTGCAATGACAGGCGCATTGGTGTCAAACGCGCTGTCTCCGCGAACCACCTGGCCAGGCCGCGGTGCGTCCAGACCCAGCTTGCGGGCCATACGATCGATGCGGTGCGGGTCGCAGAGTTGCGCTTCAGTAAGACGCAGCTCGCGGTTCTGCTCCTCCAGCGAGTTACGCTGCTGCTTCTCAGCCTCTACCCGATATCCGTACTCAATGGCGCTGAAGTGCTGCCACCCATAAAACATGATGCAGACGAAAAGCACGGTCATGGCCGCTGTGAAGATACGCATCTCGCGCACACGCACCGGATCGGCCGCCTTTACCAGGCGAGAATTGTCCAGCCGCTTACAGCAAAAGACCTCTGGGGTGGGCCCTCGCCGGGCGCGCTGCTGCGCAGCGAAGAGATAAAGGTTCCGCTCCGCCACCTGCTGGCTGTTTCTTTTCGATCCGTAGTTGAGGTCGTATGCTGCGATTGCCTGTGTCGCCATTTTTCCGTCCGCCTTAGTCCCTGTCGTTCTGGATAACCCTTGCTGCTTACCCTTACGTACTCTGTTCCATTCGCTTCCCGGTTCTCTCCGCGGCCCGCAGCTTGGCGCTGCGTGCTCGTGGATTGCGATCCGTCTCCTCTTCGCTCGCCGTCGCCGGCTTGCGCGTAAGCACCTCAAAAATCCCTTGCCGCGCACCCTCGCGCAGGGCATCTTTTGCCAGCCGGTCTTCGAGTGAGTGGAAGCTGATCACCACCAGCCTTCCCCCAGGCTTCAGCAGCCTCGGCGCTGCTTGCAACAGCGCCTGTATCTCGTCCAGCTCAGCATTGACATAAATTCGGAGCGCCTGAAAAATTCTGGTCGCCGGATGGATTTGATGGCGGCCTCGCTCAGATTTCATCGCCGGGGCTGCGGTCGATAAGACTTTGGCCAGTTGTGCCGTGGTCTTGATCGGCCGCGCCCTGACAATGGCTCTGGCAAATCTCCGCGATCTCCTTTCCTCTCCGAATTCGTAAATCAGGTCGGCGAGAACTTTTTCGTCGGCCTGGTTTACCACTTGTTCGGCAGTCGCGCCCCTCCGCGGATCCATCCGCATGTCGAGTGGCCCGTCCGCCTGAAAACTAAATCCTCTGTGCGCTGAGTCCAGCTGCATCGAGCTGACCCCAAAGTCAGCCAGCAACCCATCCAGGCTGCCTTCGTCAATGAAGCGGCTCATGGCGGAGAATGGTTCGCCGTGGAGCTCCCATTGCGGCATCCGCTCGCCCAGCTCTTCGCTCAGCGCCTGGAACCTTCCCCGCGCCAACTCCAGCGCATCGGGGTCGCGGTCGAAGCCGATGAAATGGCCCTGCCCCGCCTAATTCCCGGGCAACGGCTGTGGCGTGCCCTCCCAACCCCAGAGTGGCATCCACATAAGTCCCGCCGGCCCGCACATTCAGATATCGGATCGCATCTTGTAAAAGAACCGGCACATGCCGCTCGCTACTCGGTACCATGTGCTCCCCCTGGGGGGTTTAAGCTAAAGTCCAAAACTTGCTAATGTCTGCTGGTCTTCCGCGGTCAACGGATCGGTTTCCATGGACTGCTTGAACTCGTCGTGGTTGGCCACTTCGAGATACGTCTGTTGCCCAAAAACCACCGCATCTCCTGCCAGCTTTGCCGTTTCCCGCAAGATCTGGGGAAGCAGGACCCGGCCTTGCGCATCCATCTCTGCCATCTGCCCGTAATAGTTGACCCGGTCCAGGAACTTCTTTCTGGCCGGATTCATGCTGGGTATTTGCGCCACCTTCTCCTCAATTTTTTGCCACTCCGACAAGGGGTAAATCTCGGCCCGCCGTCCATCCTTGCTGGTGATGTAAAACTGCGTTCCGTAACGCTCGTCGACCAGGCGCTTGAACTCCGCCGGCAGCTTGAGCCGCCCTTTTTCGTCCACGCGCGTTGGGTGATTGCCACGAAACATCCAGTTGCCTTCTTTTCCCTGCCGTTCACTTGCCTTCGCCCCCGGGTGGCCGGGTTTGACACTTCCCTGGAGGCCGGATTTCCTGTTCTCATCGCTTTTGCCTCGAGCGAATGACGGAATCTGTTTTTTCTGGTCTGAATTGGTTCTTTGTTCCCACTTTGGACCACTTTTGTCCACATCTTAGATCAGCTGTAGGGACTGTCAAAGGGGAAATTCCGGCAAATCCTTCGAAAATAGGGGGTTTTGTGGGCCAGTCGCAAAAAATACAATCTGTCAGGGAATCACGAAGCTTACCTACAACAGGTTGTGTTGTCTTCGTTGATTCAGGTTGCGCTGGATGTACTTGTCAAGAAGGCGGAAGTCAGGCAAGCCATACGGTACTAAAGTTGTAGGGCGTGCCGAAGTCCTTCTTAATCAGTGGTCGTCTCGAGAGTCTGCTGACGTGCGCGCACCTTTTCGTTGACCACAATGGCCAAATAGACAAAGACGAGCAGGTTGAGGATGGTCAGCACTATCTTGAGCACCGTGACATGGCGGATGATCTCGTAGAACTCCCAGGGCAGGAACGATCCGGTCAGGATCAGGGTGAAGTATTCCGCCCACACCTTTTCCAGCACCAACCCGGTACCTTCGATGATGTCCAGCGCCGCGTAGAGGAAAATGGCGAAGCTGATCTCTTTGAGCCGGTGAGGGTTGAGTAAGGCCGACTTCTCCAGCAGCATATTGACGAAGCGATTCTCGGGATCGAAGCGGAGGGCGGTCGTGGCCCTCAACAGGACGTCAGCGACATCTTTGTGCAATAAATTGATGACGCCGAAACCCATGGAGACGAAGAGCACCGCCTTCAGAAGCTTCAAAACGCCAATTGCGATCAGCCAGCGATTGCGGTTTGGATGGGAATGCGTTGTCAAAGCGCCGTATTAATTAACCCTGCATTCAAGGCGATGATACACCCTGCCGCGTCGGGAACCGTTGTCTGTGTAAACCAGAACTGAAAATTCTGTAACGGCCTCCTCTACAGCGACGCTGCGCTGCGCACTGCCATCCGTCAGGAAATCCGTTGGCCACCCCGGGCCGTACTACCAGTGAATCAAAACGCAATATCAAGTGAAAGGAAATACCAATGAATAAGAGAAGTGTGCTCGCAGTTGCCGTAGCCCTGATGTTTGGATTTTCCGCTCTCCACGCGTCCGCACAAAAGGATCCCATGGTCGGTGGTGCGGCGATGTATCCCACCAAGAATATTGTTGAGAACGCCGTCAACTCCAAGGATCACACCACACTGGTGGCCGCGGTAAAGGCCGCGGGCCTGGTCGACACTCTGGAGAGCCCCGGACCATTCACGGTGTTCGCACCCACGAACGAAGCTTTCGACAAGCTTCCTGCAGGGACGGTGGATACGCTGCTAAAGCCGGAAAATCTGGCTCAGCTGAAGAAGATCCTCACCTACCACGTAGTGGCCGATAAGCTCACCGCGAAGGATATCGCCAAGCACATCAAGGCGGGCGGCGGGAAGGCAACGTTGACCACTGTCGAGGGGGGTACCTTGACCGCGATGATGCAGGGCGACAAGCTCGTTCTCACCGACGAGAAGGGTGGAACAGCGACGGTTACGATCGCGAACGTTTATCAATCGAATGGCGTGATCGACGTAATTGATTCCGTGCTGATGGCCAACTAAAGTCCGGATTGTTACTTCTGCTCCCTTGGTTCTCGATAGCAGGCGCCCAACGGCGCCTGCTTTTCTCTTATGCTTGGGCCTATAAAGCGATAGGACGAGTGGAGTTCGGTACTCTCACGAAGGACGGGTGGACCATATCTCGCCCGTTTTTCGCGAGATATGGGATTCCACTGCTCTTTCCCTCTGGCTCTTGATTCATCCGACATACTTAGCGGTCAATATCGTGGGGCCCACATCTCGCGAAAAACGAGCGAGATGTGGGGCACCCGTCCTTCGTGAGAGGGCAGAGGGGGTATCGTTCGTACTTAGCGGGCGACGAGGCGCTTGCGGGTTCGGTGCTGCAGATAGGGAGCCAGCTTTTCCATGGCTCCTTCGACACTGATGCCGTACTTGGCGCGCAACTGGTCGACTTTGCCGTGCTCGATAAAACGGTCGGGCCAGCCGATGCGGACCACCGGCACTTCGATTTGCATTTCGCTCAACGCTTCGAGAATGGCGCTGCCAAATCCACCCATCAGAACGTGATCTTCCAGGGTGACGATTACACCCACGCGCCGAGCGTACTCAGCAATTAAGTCGCGGTCCAGCGGCTTGACGAAGCGGGGATTGATCACGGCAGCGGAAACGCCCTGCTGCCGGAGCTCGGCGGCGAGTTGCTGCGCCAGCGGCAGCAGTGCTCCCAAGCCAAAAATTGCCACCTCATCGCCATCGCTGATGATTTCCGCCTTGCCAATCGGGAGGGCCACCGGATGAGCCTTGACCGTGGCGCCCGGTCCAGTGCCACGGGGATAACGCACCGCGGTCGGCCCAGGCTGCAATAACGCGGTGTACATCATGTCCGCCAGCTCATCCTCATCTTTGGGGACCATGTGGATGATGTTGGGAATACCGCGCAGATAGCTGATGTCAAAAAGGCCGTGATGCGTCGGTCCATCATCGCCGGAAAGTCCACCGCGATCCATACAGAAGACCACCGGCAGGTTCTGCAGGCAAACGTCGTGCACGATGGGATCGAAGGCGCGCTGCAGGAAGGTGGAGTAGATGGCACAGAAGGGACGGAAGCCCATGGTGGCCAGGCCGGCAGCAAAGATCACGCCGTGCTCCTCGGCAATGCCCACATCGAAATACCGGCGCGGGTGATGAGGGCGGAAGAGGTCGAGCGCTGTTCCATTGGGCATGGCCGCCGTGATGGCCACCACTTTGGGGTCTTCGTCGGCCAGTTTGACCAGGGTCTCGGCAAAAACCTCGGAATAGGTGCGTTGCCCCGCAGGCGTCGTCTCGCCTGTGTCCGGGTCGTAGGGGCCAAGGCCGTGAAATTTTTTCTGCTTGTCGAGCGCCGGCTGAAAGCCGCGTCCCTTTTGCGTAATGGCGTGTAGCAGGACAGGACGCTCCTGCGTCTTGAGGAACTGAAATGTTTCGATCAGCAGAGCGATGTTGTGGCCATCGAGCGGACCGTAATAAGTGAGCCCAAACTCCTCAAAGAGCAAAGAGGGCCACAACATACCCTTGGCGGCTTCTTCCGCCTTGCGCACCATCTGCCGGGCGGTCTTGCCGCCCAGTTTCTCCAGCAGACGGGCCGCGGAATCGTGCAGATTGGTATAGCGCTCGTTGGTGACAATCTTGTGCAGGTAGTTGGCGATCGCGCCCACATTGCGGTCGATCGACCACTCGTTGTCGTTCAACACCACAATCAGGCGCTTGGTTTGCTGGGCGATATTGTTGAGCGCCTCAAAACTTATGCCGTTGGTGAACGCCGCATCCCCGGCGAAGGCAATCACGTTCTCCTTGGTCCCGGCCAGATCGCGCGCCACCGCCATGCCCAGAGCGGCGGAGAGCGCAGTGCCCGCATGTCCCGCGCCGTAGCAATCATGATCGCTTTCCGTGCGCAGCGCGAAGCCGTTCAGGCCGCCCGGCTGACGCATGGTGCGGAACCGTTCACGGCGGCCGGTAAGCAGTTTATGAATGTAGGCCTGGTGGCTAACGTCAAAGACAAACCGGTCCGTAGGAGTGTTGAAGACGTAGTGCATAGCCAGCGTCAGCTCGACGACGCCGAGGTTCGGCCCAAGATGGCCGCCCGTCTTCGATAGTACGAGGATCAGCTGCTCGCGTATCTCCTGAGCCAGCGCCTCCAGTTCCGGCACGGTAAAGCTCTTGATATCCGCGGGCGAGTGAATCGTATCGAGTAGTTTCCCCATGGTTTCTCGTGTATGCCCTTACCGCCATCGCTTCATCGCCCCATCAAAAAAGACCCCGGCTGGGGCCTACTGTGCGCCTGAAGCTGTTCTGATCTGCAAGTATACCAAGCTTGCCCAAGCCCCCGACACTATCTTTGGGCCGGGTGTTTGGTTCCTGTGCACTTCCCGGTTTTCAGGCGTCTGCCACCGGCAGGGCGTCCATGGTTTCCGTCGCCGGCAACTCGGAGCCGAATTCGCCTTCCCAGCGCGCGACTACCACCGACGCCAGGCAATTGCCCACCACGTTGACGGTGGTCCGCGCCATATCCATGAGGGCGTCGATACCCAGGATGACAAAGATGGGCTCTTCGGGCAGGTGGAACATGGCCACCGTGGCCAGCAGCACAATCAGCGTAGCGCGGGGTACGCCGGCCACCCCTTTGCTGGTGAGCATGAGCGTGCCCACCATGAAGATCTGCTGCTTCCAACCCATATGCACACCGGCTGCCTGGGCAACGAAGACCGACGCCAGCGCCAGGTAGAGCGTGGAACCATCCAGATTGAAGCTATAGCCCGCGGGGATCACAAAGGCGACAATCCTACGCGGCACGCCCAGCGCTTCCATCGCTTCCATGGCCCGAGGCAGCGCCGCTTCTGAAGTGCTGGTGGCGAAGGCAATGGTCGCCGGCTCAGCAACCGCTCGCAAAAATCTGCGGACGGGCACGCCCGCAATCAACGCGACGGGCAACAAGCCGAGCAGCCCAAAGGCAAGCAGCGCGGCATACAACGTAAGTAGCAGGCGGCCGAGATGAAACAGCACTCCCGGTCCCATTTGCCCTACCGTGTAGGCCATCGCAGCCCCTACTCCGACGGGAGCGTAATACATCACCACATTGGTGAAAGCAAACATAGTTTCGGTCAACGATTCGATCACCCGCAACAAGGGCGCGCGATTCTCGGCGCTCAACCGGCCCATGGCCACGCCAAACAAGATGGCAAAGACCGCTACCTGGAGAATCTGGTTGTCGGCCACAGATTTCGCGATGTTTTCAGGAAAAGTGTGCAGCAGCACCTCATCCCAGCGCATAGGAGGCGCCTGGGCGGGAAGCGGGAGATTTGCCGCCGCATGCTGCTGCGGGACTTCTAACCCCACACCCGCGTGAGTGATGTTGATAGCTGCCAAGCCAATCAGCATGGCGATAGTGGTAAGCGCCTCGAAATAGACCAGGGCCTTCAACCCCATCCTTCCCAGGCTGCGCATCTGTCCATGAGCGGCGATGCCGGTGATCAGAGTCCCTAAAATCAATGGGGCCACGATCGTCTTGATGAGCCGCAGGAAGATGTCGCTGAATACACGCAGGCTGACGGCGAAGGCCGGAGCGTCGGCTCCCAACTCGCCACCCGCGATCATGGCCCAGAAGATCCAGACGGTCAACGAACGCTGCCGCCAGGCGCTCCACGCCAGCAGCACCAGCCCGGCCAACCGCAAGGGCACGGAGGCGTGACCCGTAAAGTGGCTCAGAGTGGCCAATAAGCCAGCGCAGTAGAGGGCTAGTCCTGCTGCTGCAGCTGCATGTTTGCGCGCCATCACCATGCTCTCTCCGCTCGGTCCGAAAAACGGCGCCCCCAGAGGCTAAAGCTCTCACCTGCCACAGCTCAAGGTGGCCCGGCTAAACTGGCTGCGGAAAACTCTGAACCGGGCAAGAAAATAACACCTCAGGGGCTAAAGCCCTCGTGAGGCGCGTTGTGTACGGCACGACTAAAGTCGTGCCCTGATACGAAACATGAGTTTTTCCGCGGGTTGTGAAGCCGTGCCGTCGTTCAGCGAGTTTTTCCGCAGCCTGTAAAGTCTTCATCAATCCTCGCCCAGTGTGGCACGGCTGAATAGGTTGCGGAAAAAGTCGCTGAACATAAAAGAAATCATCCCTCGGCGGCTAAAGCTGGACCTGTTTGCAAACACTTACGTACGAGCTGAAGCTCGTACCCTTCAGAAACCGGAGTTTTTCCGCAGCCTGTGAAGGCGTGGCCTTCGTAGAGAGTTTTTCCGCAAGCCAACAGATGGCTTGAACGGGGCACCCAACATTTTTTTCCGGCCCGAAATATCCACGGGCGCAGTGTACAGCAAGGATGGAACGCCTCAGATTTAGTGCCGCTGGTGACGCGACTGTTACCGGCGGCCGTTACTTTGCTGTTAGAGAAAGCCTCGCCGAGGGACGCAACCGAACATCGGTAACCAGCTGTCTGCAACTTCGGGAGATTGTTGCCGGCTTCCCGCATACACGAAGACCAATCTCAGGTTACGATGTCTTCAGTTCTTGTCGCTCACCCCCCAAGGCGATTGCATACCCCCGTTGGATGCCACGGACAATTTCCCGTTCGCGTTCCATCTGCCCCCGGTACTTGGTTGATTTGATCGTTGTGGGTTGATCATCGATCGTGATGTGGTGATCAGAGGATGCAGAGAATTCCGATGCTTTCAAGTTCAACGACCGTGCAGCATGACGAGACGGAGCGGCTCAAGTCTCTGCTGCAATACGACATTCTCGATACGCTGCCCGACCCCGCCTTCGATGAGATCGCGCGCATGGCGGCTGCCGTCTGCAACGCGCCGTACGCGTTCATTGGCTTTCTTGATTGGTCGCGCGTCTGGTTCAAATCCAGTATCGGTTTCAGCGGCCGCCAGATACGCCGCAACGGGTCGCCTTGTCAGTTTCTGCTGCTCGAGGCCAAGCCTCTGATCATCAGCGATGCCGCATCGGATCACCGCTTTGCGGCGTCGGGCATCGTGCTCGACCAGGGCATCCAGTGCCGCTCCTACGCGGGTGCTCCTCTGATCTCTGCCTCGGGCACCATTCTGGGCACGCTCGCCGTTTGCTCCACCGAGCCTGACGCATTCGGCCGCAACCACCTGGAGAGTCTCCAGGTTCTCGCTCGTCAAGTCGTCACCCGCCTCGAACTCTACGCCACGGGTCATACGCAGGAGAATGTTGTTCGCTCGCGTCAACGCTCCGAACAAGCGCTCACGGTCGAACGAAATTTTGTCGCCGCTGTGCTCAATACCATTAGCGCACTGGTGCTGGTATTCGATACAGCGGGCCGTATCGTGCGCTTCAATCGTGCCTGCGAGACCATCTCCGGCTACACCTTTGCCGACCTGGCGGGGCGCTCGTTTCCTGAAGAGCTCTTCCCCCCAGGGGAACGCGAGACGGCCATCCGCATCTTTGAGGAGGTGCGCGCAGGCAACGCGAACCAATCGTATGAGATGGACTGGCGTACCAAAGCAGGACGGATGCGGAGAATTGCCTGGACCGCAACCTCCCTGGTGAATGCCCAGGACGAAGTGGGTTTCGTGATCATGACCGGCGTGGACGTAACCGAGCAGCGCGAAGCGGAGACGGCCCTGCGCACCAGCGAATTGCGCTACCGGCAGCTGGTGGAAAGCAGCCTCGGCTTCATTTGCACCCACGACTTGGAAGGTGTTCTGCTCTCCATCAACTCGCATGCTGCCGCCACCTTGGGCTACGAGCCGGAAGATCTGGTCGGCACTCCGCTGCGCGACTATATCGATCACGATCATTTGGCCGACTACGACGCGTACTTTGAGGCGCTGAAGCAAGATCCGGAACAGGATCACCAGGGGCGCTTTTATCTGCGGGGGAAAACCGGGCAGCTGTGCATCGTCGCCTATCGCAACAAGCTGTTGCACCTGCCGGGCGTGGATCCATTCGTGCTCAGTCACGGCATCGACATTACCGAGCAGACGCACGCCGAAGAGGAACTCAAAGCGCTGATGCGCCAGCGGCAATCGATACTGGACTCAGTCGGTGATGGCATCTTCGGCATGGATATGGAGGGCCGCCTCACCTTCATCAATCGCAGCGCAGCCGAGATGCTGGGCTACTCTGCGCAGGATCTGCTGGGACAAAACATGCATGCCCTGATCCATCATTCGCGTGCAGACGGCACGCCGTACCCGGCGGAGGAGTCTGACATCTTCGGCAGCGCCAAGCGGGAGGCTCCCTTGCACGTCGACGACGATGTCTTCTGGCGCAAGGATGGCAAAGCGTTGCCGGTCGAATATGTCGCGTGCCCGCTGGTGGAAAGCGACCACACGGACGGCATCGTGGTTGCCTTCACCGACGTTACGGAACGGCGCCGGCTGGACCGGATGAAAGACGAATTTATCGCCACCGTCAGCCACGAGCTACGCACGCCGCTTACCTCGCTGCGGGCCGCTCTGGGGTTGGTCGCCAGCGGAGCGCTGGAAAAGCGTCCGGAAAAGATTCCGCAAATGCTCGATATCGCGCTGGCCAACTGTGACCGGTTGGTTCGTTTGGTCAATGACATTGTCGACTTCGAACGCATCGGCAGCGGAACTCTGCCTCTGCACAAGAGCGAATGGAATGCCATCGACCTGTTGCGGCGTGCCATGGACCCGGAGCGATCCGCTGCTTCCCGTGCGGGCCTTACCTTCCGTATCGACGTGCAGCCGGTCGACGTGTGGGTGGACGGCGATCGCATCCTGCAGGTGATGGGTAATCTGATCCGCAATGCGATCAAGTTTTCCGAGAAGGGCGGAGAGATTCGTCTGGGGGCACGGGCGACCAGCGAGACGGAAGTCACGTTCGAGGTCCAGGATCAGGGCGCCGGCATTCCAGAGGACAAACTGGATTTGATTTTCGAGCGCTTCCAACAGGCGGACGCTTCGGATTCGCGCTTGCAAGGCGGGACCGGCTTGGGCCTGGCGCTATGCCGCGGCATCATCAATCAGCATGGGGGGCGTATCTGGGCGAAGAGCAGTCCGGGCAGCGGCAGCACCTTCTATTTCACGGTGGATCAATACGTTCCCAAGCCCGATGCTGAGCCCGAAGTGGTGATTGAACCAAAGACAGAAGCCAGCCAGGACGAGACGCTCTCCTAGCCACAAGGTTTCCTAACCACAGCTGACGGGTGCCCCACATCTCGCTCGTGTTCCGCGAGATGTGGGATTCCACAGAGTTTGACCGTTCATTTCATGGGGTCAATCGAGAGTCAGAGGGAAAGAGCGGTGTATCCCACATCTCGCGAAAAACGAGCGAGATGTGGGGCACCCGTCAGTTGTCTGCAGGAGAGAGTTCGAACTTTACTCTTCCGACCCACGTAATTGCGCGATGACGGTGAAGTCCTCGAGGGTGGTGGTGTCGCCTTTGATTTCGCCGCTGGTCGCCAGCTCGCGCAGCAAGCGGCGCATGATTTTTCCGCTGCGCGTCTTGGGCAGAGCCTGGGTAAACCGGATGTCATCCGGGCGCGCCAGCGAACCAATTTCCTTGGCTACCCATTCGCGCAGCTCCTCTTTGAGCTGCGGCGACGGATGATGGCTGCTTTCGAGCGAAACGAAGGCCGCGATGGCCTGCCCTTTCAATTCGTGAGGACGCCCGACCACGGCGGCTTCGGCCACTTTGGGGTGAGCCACCAGCGCAGATTCCACTTCCATGGTGCCGAGCCGGTGACCGCTCACGTTGATGACATCGTCGACGCGCCCCATTAACCAGTAGTCGCCATCGTGGTCCATGCGCGCACCGTCGCCGGTAAAGTAGCAGCCAGGAATTTCCGACCAGTAGGTCTGGGCGTAGCGATCTGGATCGTTGAAGATGGTGCGCGCCATAGATGGCCACGGCTGGCGGATCACCAGCAATCCGCCGCTGCCCGGAGGCACGGTTTCTCCCTCACGGCTGACGATGGCGGGTTCGATGCCGGGAAAGGGACGCGTTGCCGAACCCGGTTTGGTGGGAACAGCTCCGGGCAGCGGCGCCAGCATGATGGCCCCGGTTTCCGTCTGCCACCAGGTGTCGACAATAGGACACCGTCCCTTACCGATCATCTCGCGATACCAAATCCAGGCCTCGGGATTGATCGGCTCGCCCACAGTGCCCAGCAGGCGAAGGCTGGCCAGCGAGTGCCGCTGCGGATACTGGTCGCCCCACTTGATGCAGGCGCGGATCGCGGTCGGAGCGGTATAGAAGACGGTGACTTGATGGTCATCGACGATTTTCCACAAGCGATCCGCCTCGGGATAATTCGGCGCGCCCTCATACATGACCGTGGTCACACCGTTCTGCAGAATCCCATAGATAACATAGGAGTGCCCGGTGACCCAGCCCACATCGGCCGTGCACCAGTAGACGTCGTCCGGCTTGAGATCAAAGATTAGCTTGCTGGTGAGGTAGGTTTGCACCGAATAACCACCAGTGGTGTGCACCAGGCCCTTTGGCTTGCCGGTTGTACCCGACGTATAGAGGATATAAAGCGGATCTTCCGAGTCAAGCGGCTCGGCCGGGCACTCGGCCGGCGCCTTGTCTACCAGATCCTGCCACCAATGATCGCGGCCTTCCTTCATCGTCACCGGCGAACCGGTACGTCGATACACAACCACATTTTTTACCGTCGGGCAGTTGACCAGAGCCTCGTCGACGATCGCTTTCAGCCGCACCTCCTGCCCCCGGCGATACGAGCCATCCTGGGTAAGCAGGGCAACACACGACGCATCGTTGATGCGGTCTACCAGGGCGTTGGCTGCGAATCCTCCGAAGATCACGGAATGAACCGCGCCAATGCGCGCGCAAGCCAGCAGCGCAATGGCCAGCTCCGGCGTCATGCCCATGTACACCGCGACCCGGTCGCCCTTGCGGATGCCCAGGCCTTTAAGCACATTGGCGACTTTTTGCACCTCGAGGTGAAGCTCACCGTAAGTCAGCTTGCGCGTCTCGCCCGGCTCGCCTTCCCACAAAATGGCGACCTTATCCTTCCTGCTGCTTAAGGCGTGACGATCGACGCAGTTGTAGCAAAGGTTGATTTTGCCGCCCACGAACCACTTTGCCAGGGGTAGTTTCCATTCCAGAACGCTGGTCCACGGAGCAAACCAGTGCAGCTCAGCGGCAACCTCTGCCCAGAACTTTTGCGGATCCTGAATGGAGCGGCGATAAAGTGCCTCGTACTCCTCAAGACTCTTCACGTGCGCTTGCGCAGCAAATTCGGCTGGAGGAGGAAAGACTCTGTTCTCGCGCAGGGTCGAATCCAAATTAGGTTGCTGCGAAGTCGTGCTGGATTCCATTGCTTCTATTCCTCTCACCATGCGCCGTAGGAGCTCTATGACGGTTACAAAATGGGACAGCCCGGAATGGGCATCGAACAACGACGCCATGGTTACCACCTGAGCATTGTACTCGGCACGGTCAGACTGGTTCGCTTTGGTAGCGCTGCTGGTGCCACTCCCAAGCGCTGCGCACAATGTCGTCGAGCTGGATGTACTTCGGCTTCCAACCGAGGTCGTTCTCGATTTTTGCCGAGCCGGCGATCAACACCGCGGGATCTCCCGGCCGGCGCGGCATCTCCTCCACCGGAATTGGATGCCCGGTTACCCGGCGAGCCGACTCCACCACTTCACGCACCGAAAAGCCTACCCCGTTGCCCAGGTTGTAAATCATGCGATCGCGCACATCGAGGCCTTCAAACGCTAACAAGTGCGCCTCCGCCAGATCCTGGACGTGAATGTAGTCGCGAATGCATGTCCCGTCCGGGGTTGGGTAGTCCTGGCCAAAAATCTTAATGCTCTGGCGCCGGCCAAGTGCTACGTCGAGAATGAGCGGGATGATGTGGGACTCGGGCTCATGCGCTTCGCCCCGGCCAGGAATCGCACCCGCGACGTTGAAATAGCGCAGGCTGGCATAGCGCAGCCCGTGCACGCGGTGGATCCAGGACAGCATCTGCTCCACCAGCAGCTTCGATTCGCCATAAGGGTTGGTTGGAACCAGGGCGGCATCTTCCAGGATGGGCGTGCTCACGGGTTCTCCGTACACCGCCGCGGTCGACGAAAAAACTAATTTTTTTAAATTTTTATTTAACATGGCCTGCAACAAACCGAGGGTCGCCGCCGTGTTGTTACCAAAGTAAGTCTCCGGTTTACGCATGCTGTCACCGGCTTCGATGAGGGCTGCAAAGTGCATGACGCCGGCAAACGTATCGTTCGAGAAGATCTCTTCAAGCCGTTTGCTGTCAGCTACATCGCCCTCGACAAAGGTGGCCCCTGGGGGCACCATGGAACGCCGGGCATGGCACAGGTTGTCATACACCACAACCGAGTGTCCGCGCTCCAGTAAAAGTTTGGTAACAGTTCCGCCAATGTAGCCCGCTCCGCCTGTCACTAGAATCTTCACGAGTTCACATGCCCTTCTTGTACTCTTAGTGCAGAGCCTAAATGGCCGTCACGCAGCCGCAACGAAAAATCGGCGCTGCGAATTAAATGGTGGTGGTTTATGGGCGACGCTGAGCCGGTTTCGTCATGGCGCTCCCAACTGGGGTATTCGCACGCTTTGGGTTTGCAGCGCGGCTCGCAGTGGCACGCTATGGAACTCTTCATGCCTTATCCATACACTTCTGTTTCCAACGGCTCCACCTTTGGGTTACTGCATCCCCGTAGAAACTCGTCTATCGTGAGCATATCCGCAAGTACTTTGGTACTGAGAATTGACACGGGGCGGAAGTCGATACAACCTGCAGGATCCTCGGCAGGAACTCGGGAGTGTTAAGCATCGATCTCGAGTGTGCGTCTGTTTGAATGTACGAGTTTTTTCGCTGCTTGATCAACACCCTGGTGGCTCGCACATTACCTTACGACTAGAGAGAATTTAGGGAACTTTAATTATGCCGAAAGATCTTCCGATTCGCGAAAACTTCGGACTCCTCCCAGAACCAGAGGGCCGTTGGGGCTCCTTTGGGGTCAGTATGGTCACCAACCTCACCATTATGGTGTTGGTGGTTCTGCTGACCGCGGCGGTCCATAAGGTGGAGAAGCAAAAGTATATCGAGCACATGGTGTTCGTGCAGCAGAACACACCGCCTCCGCCGCCGAAGCCCATCATCCCGAAAGTGAAGGTAATCGCTCCTCCGCAGCCGCAAGTGGTCAAGTTGGAACCGCCCAAGATTGTGGTGCCGAAAATCCAGCCGCCACCCGAGATTCCTAAACCAGTGAAGCTGGATACGCCGGATCAACCCAAGCTGCCGCCTGCGCCGCCGAAGGCAGTTGCGCCTCCGCCGCAGCCGAAGGTCGGACTGTTTTCCAGCCCGAAGCCTACGGAGGTTGCCAACAACCAGGTGAAGCCGGACGTCAAGGCCGGTGGTTTTGGCGATCCGATGGGAGCCAAGCCGAATCCTAATTCGACCAAATCGCAACTGGTTGCGATGGGATCATTCAATGCTGCCCCCGGAGCGGCTACTGGCGCCGGCGCTGCGCGTAAGGGTGCAGTTTCTGGCACCTCTTTTGGTGCAGGCGTTGCCAATGGTGTTCCCGGCGGCCACGACATGGGCAAGGTAGCTTCGGCCGGCTTTGCTAATGGCGTCGTTGGCGGCACCGGCAAGCCCGGTGGCACTGGTACGGTGGCTTCGGCTGGCTTCAGTATGGGGACTGCGCCCACCCAGGTGGCCATCAAGACAACGGAACCGGCTTTCGTTCCTCCGGTCGTCATCTCGGAGCCGCATCCGGAATACACTCCGGAAGCTGCTCAATTGAGGATCCAGGGTGAGGTAACTTTACAGGTGCGTTTTCTGGCTACTGGCCAAGTCGAGGTATTGCGGGTAGTGAACGGGCTGGGGCATGGTCTGGATGAGCAGGCAAAGCGTGTTGCCGAGCAAATCCGGTTCAAGCCCGCGGAAAAAGATGGGCATCCGGTAGATCACACGACTTTGATCCACGTGACCTTCCAGCTGGCATAGCCAGTGGCTGCCCCCCGGTTCGAACGTTTTCCAAGTTTTACCGATTTCAGTTCTATGCATTCAGCAACAGTTACCAATCGTTCAAAGGTTACAGGAGCCAGGAAATGACCCTGCGTCGAGTTTGGATCACCAGTCTGCTGCTGACGCTCACCGCGTCTGTGGCACAGGCCAAAACCAAGTATCAGCCCCCCCAACCTCTATCGCCGGAACAGAGCGCGCTGGTGCAGAAAGCGATTGCGGCCGAGAAGGTCACCATCAAGCAGATCCAGAAGCACTCGCCGCTGGTGCAGACCTACATCCAAAACATGAGGCCGGACCAGGTTCTGTACGCGGTGCCGGAATCGGACCAGTACCTTCTGGGCCGGGTCGACTTCGGCAAGTCGATTACCGACACTGCCTATTCCGGCGAAGGATCCAGCCACGGTCTGTTCAAGGGTTCGATGAAGTACGTCTCGGGCCTGACCAAGGCGTTCAAGATGCAGTACATCTCTGCCGGCTTTATGGAGATGATGTTCCTGGATCCGATCTCCTTCGACCAGCAGCACTATGACTTCAGCTATGTCCGCCGCGACTTCCTGGGCGCGGTGCGCACGCTGGTGTTTGACGTGCATCCCAAGCCGGGAACCGGCAGCGGCCGCTTTACCGGCCGTATCTGGGTCGAAGACCAGGCGCGGCAACATCGTCCGCTTCAACGGCACCTATACCGGTGGCAACCAGGACGACGACAGCTCCAGCTACTTCCACTTCGACAGCTGGCGCGAAAATCTGCAACCTGGTCTCTGGCTCCCCGTCGGCGTCTATGTAGAAGAGACGCAGAAGAGCTCTGAGCACCCGGTCTCGTTCAAGGCCCAGACCTACATCTGGGGATACGCCCTGAAGCTGCCCACCCACGAGTCTGACAACGAGTCGATCAAGATCGACGACGTGCAGGATCAGAGTGATCAGAACCAGGACCTGAGCCCGTTGGCCGCCCAGCGGGAATGGATCTCGCAGGCCGAGGAGAACGTCCTCGATCGCCTGGTGCAGGCTGGATTGCTGGCGCCGCCCAGCGACTTCGACAAGATTCTGGAGCAGGTGGCCAACAACATCGTGATCGGCAACAACATCCAGATCACCGATGCCATTCGCTGCCGCGTGCTGCTTACCGCCCCGCTGGAATCGCTGGCGGTGGGCAACACCATCATCCTCAGCAAGGGCCTGATCGACGTGCTGCCCACCGAGGCGGATCTGGCCGCAGTGCTCTCCTTCCAGCTGGCTCACATCGTGCTGGGTCACCACATCGACACTCGTTACGCCTTCAACGATCGTCTTCTGTTCCCGGACGAAGCGACCTTTGAGCGCATCCACATGTCTCACTCGGATCCGGACAACGACTTGGCGGCCAAGAAGGCCATCGACCTGCTGAACCACTCCGTCTACGCCACCAACCTGTCGCAGCCGGGCCTCTTCTTCAACCAGCTGGATGCGCGCTCGAAACAGCTCACGGCGCTCAACACGCCAAGGCTGGGAGATTCGCTGCTGCGCCCCACCGGGGAGCCGTGGTTGAATGGCCTGATGTCCAAGGCGCCGAAGCTGGATATGAACAAGCTGGATCAAGTCGCTGCCCTGCCCTTGGGCAGCAACTTGAAGATCGATGCCTGGGACGACAAGGTGATTCGCTTGAACGCCCGGATGCCTCCCATCATGAACGCGCGGGATAAGATGCCATTCGAGGTCACTCCCGTCTTCTTCCGCCTGACCCGTTACACGCCTCCTGTCGCCGCGGCTCCCACCCCGGCTGCAGGATCAGCCGAGACGGCGCCACCACCACCACCGGCGGTCGACACGCAGCAGAGCGCGGCTCCGGCACAGGCTTCGGCCACTCAGCCGAGCCCCCAGTAAACCCCTTGTAAACAGTTACTAAGAGGGTTTCACCAACGTTACGCAGGGCACAGGCGGGGTAGACTTAAACCTACCCCGCCTTTTGCATGTGTCTGGGGAAAACATCTGAGTGGTGCGCATGATCAAAAGGTATCTGCTGGCTAGCCTGCTCTCTCTTTCTTTGAGCGGCATTCTTCATGCACAGGTAGTCGCTGCCGGCCGAGGGGGCGCTCACGTGGTGGGCGGAGGTTTCTTCTCCGCATACCGCCCCGACTACGGGCCCAATGAACTCTGGGGATTGGGGTGGCTTCCTGGACCTAAATCTGCGTGGGCATCTGGGTTTGGAAGGGGAAATACGTTTTCTCCGCTTCAACCAGACTTACGACGTGCACGAAGATAACTACGAGCTGGGGCCGCGGTACCGCTGGCGTTTCGGCCGTTGGGAACCCTATGGGAAGTTCATGATCGGCAACGGCCAGTTCAACTTTCCCTTCAGTTACGGCCACGGCGGCTACCTTATGCTGGTTCCGGGTGGAGGGCTAGACATTCACTACCATCGCTTCACCATCCGGGCGGTCGACTACGAATACCAGCACTGGACCAATTTCCAGAACAGTTCCCTGTCCCCGAATGGCTTCAGCACCGGGATCGCCTATCGGATTTTCTAGGGGAAGAGGAAGCGCAGGTCCTTCGGCTACGCTCCTAATGACACAGGTGCGAGCGGGTCCAGTTTTAGTGCCGCGCCTACGGCGCTCCCACGGCAGGCCGGGGCAGGCAGATCATCCTCGGAATTGAGCAGTACCGGTCGGAAGGATCTTTCGATCCGATTAACAGATTTCTTGTTGAGCAGCTAACCTTCCATCTGTCATCCCGCCTGCCCCGGCGTGCCTTGGGAGCGCCTTAGGCGCGGCACTAAAACTTGGGCCCGCTCGCACCTGTGTCATTAGGAGCGAAGCCGAGGGACCCGCAGTTCTCTTTCCGCCGTAGCAAATTTAGAAGTGGTAGGCGATACCGATCGTCGGGTTGTAGACGTTGTAGAAACGGCCTGTCTTCTGCGGTTCCAGGCCGAAATTCGGCGTCTTCATCAACAGCCCCCGGTACTCCGCGCGGATGTCCCAGCTCGGGCTGAGCTCGTACGCCACACCGGCCCCGTACATCGCCCCCAGAATGGTTTGCCCCTTCACGTCGATCTGCGTGGTGCTGGCATCGTCCAGCGGAGTAAACATGAAGGCCGCGGGACCGGCTTCAAGGAAGGGATTCCAGTTTTTGAAGTTCGCGTTCAGCACGTAGGCGCCGGAAAACTCCTGCATCCTGTCGTGGACTCGGACGTTGTTGAAGCTGGTGTAATACTTTTGCGCATTCTGCGCGTACTGATAGTTGAGTTCGAGGCCGCTCCTCGGGGTCAGCATGTAGCGGTAGCTCACCAGGCCACCCAGTCCATAGGTTCCGGTCTGTTGCACATCATTACCAGTAATAAACGGGGGAAAGATACCGGTCACGCTCACGCTCACATCCTGACGACTTTCCTGGGCATGACTCGCAACTGCCAGAAATGGCAGAAGCAGAAATAACAACAGCGTTTTCTTCATTCGTTCCTGAACCTCTCGCCTGCGACCGCCAGCAGGCTCCACCCGCCTCTCGGGCTCGTCGATTTTCCTTGAGGAGTCGAATCCCTGACCCACTTTCGCAATTGTACCTGCGCCCAGCATTCGAGGCGACACTAGTGCCCCAACGTACACGCTTAAGCAGTCCGTTCGACGCGAAACTCATAGGGCGCACCGCGCTCCAGCGAGAGCGAGCGCACCACCTTGAGAAACGCAATCGCGGCGTGCGACAGGTTGGCTCGCTTGCGGTGCACCAGGCGGAGGTGACGTTCGAAACGCAGCGCTTCCACCGGCACCTGGACCAGTTCCCCGCTGGCGAGCTCACGCCCCACCGTCAATCCGGGAACCAACGCCACCCCATTACCCATGGCCACGAACCGTTTGACCGCCTCCAGGCTGGGCAACTCCACCCCCATGTTCAGTGGCGTCTTATGCTTTTGGAAGGCTGCAACCACTTGCCTGCGCACCGGCGAGGGAACATTGTGGGCAACGAAACTCTCTGCCCCCAGGTCTTCAATCGCTACCCCCTTCTCCCGCGCCAGGGGATGAGCCGGGTTGACCACAAAGGCCAACTCGTCGGTGTAAACAGCGATCGACCTAAAGAGATCCCCGTCCGGGGCGAAACGACAAAATACCGATCTCCACCGTTCGCTGCAGCAGATCGTCCGGGATCTTGCTGGCCAGCGAGCGCTGGATGCTCACCCCTATTTGCGGGCAGAGGCGGCGAAACCGATCCAGCACCGGAAGCAGGTAGAGGCAGGTAAACTCGTTGGCCGCAATCAGCAGCCGTCCGCGATCGAGCGACTTCAACTCCTCCATCGCGCTAACTGCTTCCGCCCTGAGGGTCAACATTCTGCGCGCGTAGTCGCATAGCACCTCGCCGGCAGCGGTAAGGGTTCCGTCTCTTGCGCTGCGCTCGAACAGCACCTCGCCCAGGTCGCTCTCCAGCTTGCGAACGACCTGGCTGACAGCGGGTTGGGTGCGGTGCAGCCGATTGGCGGCGCGAGAGAATCCTTTTTCTTCGGCGACGGCGAGAAAGGTCTCCAGTTGATGAATATCCATAACGTTGAGGCGCTCAGGTCATGAGCTTCCTGCACCAGTATAAGTATCTATTATGATTTTTAGAAGAATAATAAATTTGATCTATGCATGGGGATATTGGAGAATGATGTTGAGCAGGATGCGGAAGGCGGCGCTTCCATGAACCAAGCTTCCCAAGACAAGCACAGCGGCAAGGATCGGGTTTTCTTCTTCGATACCACCCTACGCGACGGCGAACAGTCTCCAGGCTGCAGCATGAATACCCCGGAAAAGCTGCGCATGGCCCATGCCCTCGAAGCGCTGGGCGTGGACATCATCGAGGCCGGGTTCGCGATCGCGTCGCCCGGCGACTTTGCCGCCATCAGCAGCATCTGCCGTGAGGTGCGCGGTCCGCGCATCGCTTCCCTGGCCCGCGCCCGGAGCGAAGATATTGAGGCCGCCGCCCGCTCCCTGGAAGGGGCAGACCGCTCGCGCATTCACATCTTCCTCGCCAGCTCAGACATTCACCTTGAGCACAAGCTGAAGATCCAGCGGGCGGAGGCGCTGGAACAAGTCGACGCCTCCGTTCGCCTGGCGCGCACCTACGTGGACGACGTGGAATTCTCTCCCGAGGACGCGAGCCGATCGGATCCTGAGTTTCTTTGCCGGATGGTCGCCGTGGCCATCGATGCCGGGGCATCGGTGATCAATCTGCCCGACACCGTCGGCTACTGCGTTCCCAACGAGTATGGCGCTATCTTTCATATGCTGCGGGAGCGGGTTCCGCAGGTAGCCGGCATCACGCTTTCCTCCCATTGCCACAACGACCTGGGCATGGCGGTGGCCAACAGCTTGGCGGCGGTGGAGGCGGGAGTGCGGCAGATTGAGTGCACCATTAACGGCATCGGCGAGCGTGCCGGGAATGCGGCGCTGGAAGAACTGGCGGCGGCAATCCTGGTCCGCCCGGATAAGTTTCCTTATGTCCACGGACTTGGCGCTGGAGCAGCTCTACCCCACCAGCCAGTTGCTGGCCGAGCTGATCAGTTTTGCTCCAGCACCGAATAAAGCCGTGGTGGGCAGCAATGCCTTCGCTCACGAGGCCGGCATCCACCAGCATGGCGTGCTGGCTCACCCGCTGACCTACGAGATCATGACCCCTGCTTCGGTGGGTGTGCCCAATAACCGCATGGTGCTGGGCAAGCATTCGGGCCGGCGTGCCTTGACGCACCGCCTCAAGGAGCTGGGCTTTGCCCTCGATGCCGCCGATCTCGATATCGTCTATCACCGCTTCAATGAGCTGGCGGATCACCGAAAGGCCATCTTTGACCAGGACTTGATCTCGCTGCTTCCGGAGCACCACCGCCGGGCTGAATTGATTTCCGCCCCACAGATCTGAAATCGCTGGCGCAGCAAGGGCCCTGCGCAGAAGGGAATCATCCATGCAATTGAAAGTGCTCGTGGGTGCCGGAGACGGGATTGGTCCCGAGGTCACTCGCGAAGCCGTGCGCATCCTGGTTTCAGTCGCGGAGTTCGGCGGCTACGACTTCCAGTTCACCGAGATGCCCATCGGCGGGGTTGCCATTCGCCAGACCGGCACGCCTTTGCCGGCCACTACGCTGGACGCTGCTCTGGAAAGCGACGCCGTGCTGTTGGGAGCGGTGGGCGGCAACGAATTCAATTCCCTGGCCCCGGATCGCCGGCCCGAAGCGGGTCTGCTGCAGCTACGCCAGGCCTTGGGTGGGTTTGCCAACCTGCGCCCTTCCTTTGCCTACCCGGCCTTGTCCGCCAACTCTCCGCTGCGCCCTGAAGTAACCGAGGGCGCGGACATTCTGTTTATCCGCGAGTTGCTGGGCGGCCTGTATTTTGGAGAACCACGCGCCTGGAACCGGGAGAGCGGAGCGGCCTGGAACACTATGCGCTATACCCGCGACGAGGTCATCCGGGTGGCCCACGTGGCCTTCCAGCTGGCCGGTAAGCGGCGCAAGAAGGTTACCTCGGTCGATAAGGCGAATGTGCTGGAAGTGTCGCAGATGTGGCGCGCGACGGTGATTGAAATTGCCCAGCAATATCCGGGCATCGCGCTGGAGCATCAGTACGTGGATGCCTGTGCGATGCACTTGATGAACACGCCGCGCAACTTCGACGTGGTGCTCACCGAGAATCTTTTTGGAGACATTCTCAGCGATGAGGCGGCAGTCATCACCGGGTCGCTGGGCATGCTGCCTTCAGCGACCATTGGCGGCACGGTCAACCTCTACGAGCCGGTGCACGGCTCGGCCCCCGACATCGCCGGCAAAGGGATCGCCAATCCGCTGGGCGCCATCCTGACCGCGGCCATGATCCTGCGCCACTCGGCCAATCTGGAGCAGGATGCACAGGCGGTCGAACTGGCGGTACGCAAGGTTCTGGAGCAGGGCTATCGCACTGCTGATCTGCTGCGCGCGGGACAGCCCGGCCAGCATGTAACAACCCAGGAGATGGGCAGTCTGGTGCACCAGACCCTCAACGAAATCATCGACCGCCGGCAGTCCTTGCACGCCGTCTAGGAAGAACGACGCCGGGTGCCCCACATCGATCCGTGGTTAGGACAGAGTTTTGGTTCGGTGGCACGGGAAATGCAAAAGGGAAAAAGAATTATGTCGCAAGGCGCAAAAACGCTCTTCGAAAAAGTCTGGGAATCGCATGTGGTCGTCGCGCCTGAAGGCGAGCCGGCACTGCTGTACATCGATCTGCATCTGCTGCACGAAGTCACCTCGCCGCAAGCCTTTGAAGGGCTTCGCCTGGCAGGACGCACCGTACGCCGCCCCGACCGGGCGATCGCCACGGTGGATCATAACGTCCCCACCACAGCCAACCGGCTGGTCATCGCCGATGCGATCGCGGCCAAACAGATGGATGCCTTGCGCGCCAACTGCGCCGAGTTCGGCATTCCGCTCTATGACGTGCAGTCGCCCGAACAGGGGATCGTACATGTAATCGGTCCTGAACTCGGCGTTACCAAGCCCGGCATGACCATCGTTTGCGGCGACAGCCACACCAGCACCCATGGCGCATTTGGCGCGCTGGCTTTCGGCATCGGCACTTCGGAAGTGGAACACGTTCTGGCCACCCAGTGTCTGCAGCAATCGCTCCCCAAGACCTTCCGCATCACGGTGGAAGGCGAGCTTGGCCCAGCCGTGACCGCGAAGGATATTGCCTTGGGCATCATCGGCCACATTGGGACCGACGGCGCCAGCGGTTGTGTGATCGAGTATGCTGGGCCGGCCATTCGCGCGCTCTCCATGGAGGGCCGCATGACCCTATGCAACATGAGCATCGAGGCCGGAGCTCGCGCGGGCATGATCGCTCCCGACGAGACCACCTTCCGCTATCTCAAGGGGCGGCGGTTCAGCCCCACCGGCGCTGATTGGGATCGCGCCGTGGCCGAATGGCGGTCACTTGCCACCGATGCCGGCGCCAGCTTCGATCGCGAACTGGTGCTCCATGCCGAAGACCTCGCGCCGTTCGTCACCTGGGGCACCAGCCCTGGGATGGTCGTGCCAGTCACCGATCGGGTGCCCGATCCCGCCTCCAGCCACTCGCCCGCGGAACGGCGCGCCTGGGAACGTGCGCTCGAATACATGGCGCTCGAGCCAGGCAAGGCCATCGAAGAACTGGCTATCGATCGCGTCTTCATCGGCTCGTGCACCAACGCCCGCATTGAAGATCTTCGCTCGGCTGCCAAAGTGGTGAGCGGGTACCACGTGCATCCCCAGGTGCGCGCGATGGTGGTTCCCGGATCGCAGCAAGTGAAAAAGCAGGCCGAAGAGGAAGGTCTCGATGAAGTCTTTCGCGCCGCCGGCTTTGACTGGCGCGAGCCAGGCTGCTCCATGTGCCTGGGCATGAATCCCGATATTCTGGCTCCCGGCGAACGCTGCGCCTCGACCAGCAATCGCAACTTCGAAGGACGCCAGGGGCGGGGCGGGCGCACTCACCTGGTGAGCCCCATGATGGCCGCCGCGGCCGCGGTTTCCGGCCACTTTACCGATGTCCGCAAATGGCAATTCAACCCCGTTCCTACCCCGGAGGTGTCGCTCCCATGAAGCCATTTCGCAAACATAAGGCGGATGGTCGCGCACCTGGACCGCGAGAACGTCGATACCGACCAGATCATCCCCAAGCAGTTCCTCAAGCGGATCGAACGCACCGGCTATGGACCGTTCCTGTTCTACGATTGGCGGCGCATTCAGGAAGGACCGAACGCGGGCGAGCCGCATCCGGATTTCATCCTCAATCAACCCGCCTTCCAGGATGCTGAAATCCTGGTCGCGGGCAAGAACTTCGGTTGCGGATCTTCCCGGGAACACGCCGCGTGGGCGCTGAACGACTACGGATTTCGCTGTGTGATCGCGTCCTCGTTCGCCGACATTTTTCATTCCAACGCGGGCAAGAATGGCCTCCTGCTGGTCACGTTACCAGAGGAACATGTGCAGACTTTGATGAAGCGGGCCGCGTCGATCCCGCGCTACGAGCTCACGGTTTCGCTGGAAGACCAGATGCTGCACGATGACCACGGCCTCTCAATTCCCTTCTCTATCGATCCCTTCCGGCGCGAGTGCCTGCTGCTGGGCCTGGACGATATCGGGTTGTCGCTTAAACACGGCGGGGCGTTGGAGAAATTTGAACAAGGCCACGATAAAGAGTTCTGGCTTGCGCCACGGCCGGCCGATACGGAGACCTACCTAGGAGCACTATGAGCAGCCAAATCGATCAAAAAACCCGGCTCACGGGCGCGGAGATTATCTGGGCGACACTCGAAGGGGAAGGAGTGCGCGAGGTATTTGGCTATCCCGGAGGCGCCATCCTGCCGGCGTATGATGCCTTGCGCAAATTTCCCATCCGGCACATCCTGGTGCGCCATGAGCAGAGCGCGGTGCATATGGCCGACGGCTATGCACGCGCCTCGGGACGCGTGGGGGTCGCCATTGCCACCTCCGGGCCCGGCGCCACCAACATGGTTACCGGCATTGCCACCGCGATGCTGGACTCGATTCCGCTGGTCTGCATCACCGGCCAGGTACCGAGCAAAGTGCTCGGCACCGACGCTTTTCAGGAAGTGGATATTACCGGCATCACGTTACCGGTGACCAAGCACAACTATGTCGTTACCCGGGCCGAGGACATCGCTCCGATGCTGCGCGACGCCTTCCGCGTTGCTAATTCCGGGCGCCCCGGGCCGGTACTGGTCGACATCACCAAGGATGCGCAGCAGGCTACGGCGGAGTTTGATTTTGCCGCGGCGGCGCCGGAAAAACTCCGCAGCCACCCCATGCTCCATGTCGCGCAGCAAAGCATCGTGGATGCTGCGGAGCTGATCCGTTCCGCAAAACGCCCCCTGATCCTTGCCGGTCACGGCATCATCCACTCAGGCGCGATGGAGCAGGTGCGAACGCTGGCGGAGCGAGCCCAGATCCCGGTCGCCTGCACCCTGCTGGGCCTGGGCAGCTTTCCCGCCTCCCATGAATTGAACCTGGGCATGATGGGCATGCATGGCGAGTCCTGGGTCAACCACTCGATCCAGGAAGCAGACTTGCTGATTGCCTGCGGTATGCGCTTCGACGACCGGGTCACCGGCTCGCTGGCGACGTATGCCACCAAAGCGAAAAAGATCCATATCGACATCGACCCTTCGGAGATCAACAAGAACGTCCCTATACAGGTGGCGTTGATTGGCGACCTGGCCCAGGTGCTGGACCAGCTTCTGCCGCTGATCCGCCCGCGCGACGGCGCGGCGTGGATCCATGCGATCAACCGGATGAAGGGCGATGCGGCGGTCCTCGATATCAAGAATCTGCCCGACAACGGTCATCTCTACGCAGCGCACGTGATCAACGATCTGTGGCGTGCAACGTCAGGAGATGCGGTGATCGCGACCGACGTGGGCCAGCACCAAATGTGGGAGGCGCAATATTACAAGCACGAAGCACCGCGCTCTCTGATCACTTCCGGAGGCCTGGGGACGATGGGTTTCGCGTTGCCCGCGGCCATTGGCGCCAAGATCGCCTGTCCGGGCAAGGAGGTCTGGGCCATCGCCGGGGACGGTGGCTTCCAGATGACGATGCCTGAATTGGCCACCATTGCCCAGGAGAAACTCGATATTAATATCGCCATCATCAACAATGGTTACCTGGGGATGATTCGCCAGTGGCAAGAGACGTTCTACGAGAAGAACTACGAGTGTTCACCCATCTTCTCCCCGGATTTCGTCAAGCTGGCTGAGGCGTTTGGCATCCGGGCCGCGGCGGTAAGAACGCGCTCCGAAGTGATGAGCGTTGTAGAAGCGGCGCGCACCCATAAGGGCCCATTCCTGATCAACTTCCTGGTGGAACAGGAAGACACGGTGTACCCGATGATCGTGCCCGGAGCCGCCCTGCACGAGATGATCCGGCGGCCGTCGGGAAATCCGCTGGTGGAAACGGCTTCGGACGCGTAGCCAAGAAAGGTAAGCATGCAGCACACATTCGTCGCCTACGTGGAAGACAAGCCGGGTGTGCTCACCCGCGTGGCGTCATTGTTCCGCCGGCTGAACATCAACATATCCTCGGTCACCGTGGGTGGTTCGGAGCGCACGGGCATCTCGCGCATGACGCTGGTCGCCGATGCTCCGCCGGCAGCCGGCCATCGCATCATGGCCTCGCTTTACAAGCTGGAAAACGTCGTCCAGGTGGATGATGTGGGCCGTTTCTCCTCGGTAAGCCGGGAATTGGCCTTGATCAAGGTGGCCACTACGCCTAAGACGCGTTCCCATATCTTTGAACTGGTGAATGTTTTCCGCGCGCGCGTAGTCGATCTTGCGCCCGGTTCGCTCATGATCGAAATCACCGGCAGCGAGAGCAAGATCGAGGGCCTGCTGCAGGTGCTGAACGAAAACGAGGATCGCGTGCTGGAGATTTCGCGCACCGGCCGCATGGTGATGCGCCGCGGCCACCATACCAGCCGCGTGCTCGAGGCCCTGGGCGACGTCGACTCACAGAATGGCGCGGTATCCCTGCCAATGGCGGACGCACTGCCTGAGGAAGAGGAGACTGAGGGCTTCCCCAGCGATAGTGATCTTCCACAACAACAAACGTAACTACCTCTGTACACAAAGGAAAAGGGAATGACCAAGACTTATCACGACCAGGATGCCGATCTTTCGCTGATTCAAGCTAAGAAGGTAGCGATTATTGGCTACGGATCCCAGGGCCATGCCCACTCGCTGAATCTCAAGGACTCAGGCGTCGATGTTCGCGTCGGATTGCCGGCAACCAGCCGGTCCATCAAGAAGGCCAAGGCCGCCGGTTTGGAAGTGCTCTCCGTAGCCGATGCCGCCAAGTGGGCCGACGTCATCATGATCCTGGCCCCAGATACTTCCCAGGCAGCCATCTACCACGAATCCATCGCTCCTTCTATGGGCAAGGGAAAGACCCTGATGTTCGCCCATGGCTTCAATATTCGCTACGGCACCATTGTCCCGACGAAGGAGATCGACGTCAGCATGGTGGCCCCCAAGGCCCCGGGTCACCGGGTACGCGAAGTCTTTACCGAAGGCGGCGGTGTACCCGCCCTGATCGCTGTGCACCAGGATGCCTCTGGTAAGGCGCACGCCCTTGCCCTGTCGTACGCCAAGGCCATCGGCAGCACCCGGGCCGGCGTGATCGAGACGACGTTCACCGAGGAGACCGAGACTGACCTCTTCGGCGAGCAGACTGTGCTGTGCGGAGGCGTCAGCGCGTTGGTGAAGGCCGGCTTTGAAACCCTGGTGAACGCGGGCTACCAACCCGAGGTCGCTTACTTCGAGTGCTTGCACGAATTGAAACTGATTGTCGATCTGATGTACCGGGGTGGCCTCGCCTACATGCGTTATTCCATATCCGACACTGCCGAGTACGGCGACTATACCGCCGGGCCGCGTCTGGTTACGGATGCCACGCGCGCGGAGATGAAGAAGATACTGACCGAGATTCAGAACGGGACGTTTGCCACCAATTGGATCAGGGAGAATGAAACCGGGCGCAAGCAATTTGACCAGATGCGCAGCAAGGAGGCCGCGCACTCCCATCGAGGAAGTGGGCAGCAAGCTGCGCGCGGCCATGCCCTTCCTGGATCCGGTAACGGTCACGGTAGACAGCCCCGGCGCCGCACCACGTCTGGCCGAGCCGGTCGGCGCTTAAGCTGTTTAACGAAGGGCACGCCTTAAATTGGTGCCCTAATAGAAAATCCGCAGTTGGCTCTCGAGTTTCTACAGTTTTCAAGCAGTGGGCGGGTCTCGATTCATCGGGTTAGGAAGGTCTGGCTGAATGGAGCGGGACCGTCTTGCTGAAGCTACATTGGCTTTGTGTCAGGGCACGGGTTCAAGCCGGGCCGTTAGGAACGCGCTGATGAGGGCTTTAGCCCCTGAGGTGTTCCTTTCCTGTCCTGCGCAGAGTTTCTACGCAGGCTTCAAACCACTGAGCCGGTATCGTTTTGTCTTACTTTTTGACCGTGCTCGTCAGTTTTTCACGCACCCCTTGCGGGTCTTTTCGAGTCTACTCTGCATGCGCGTGTCCCCGGTCTTACGGTCCTCCGTCTTTGCTCTGCTCTCGAGCCTTTGCCTGGCTACGAGGACTGGGCAGACGGGGAACCCACAACCGAGCGCAGCGTGCCCCGCTCAGCCCAGCACACTGCGCGCGATGCGCGGCTGCTACCACCCGCTGCTGGTCTTCGCTCCCGCGATGGACGATCCTCAACTGGTGGAGCAGTTCAACCGGCTCAAGGCCCGCGCAAGCGAACTCAGGAGCCGAGATCTGCTCTACGTTCCCATCGTCCCGGAGGGTCATAACCAACCGATTCCGGGCTCCAGGATCCACACTGCCAGCCTCAGCGAAGATGAGCTGGCGGCTATGCGGCACCACTTCAAGGTCGAACCGGCTGAGTTCCTGGTGATCCTGATCGGCAAGGATGGAGGAGAAAAGCTGAACAGCCGAACTCCGGTGGCAGTGGACCAGCTCAAACAACTGACCGACCCCGTGCCCATGCATAGGGGCGAGATGCAACCGGTACCTCAGGGCGACGAATAGACTCCCGAGTTCGTCGCGTGGCCCCAGCAAACATCAGCCAACGTACTGTTCTCCTTTCCGGCCCGTATTTCCCCTTCAAACCGGCTGTCCTGCCATCTGACGGGATTTCAGGGCAAGACTCCACCGCATCGGCTAACATCAAAAGCACACCGCGAGGTGCCATGACGACCCAAGCCACCACCCCTGCTTTACCTACGGTTCCACCCCCGTATCGCGCCCCTCATGACCCGGCGCGGGTTCCCGAGATTGTGGCAGCACTCAAGAAAGTAAGCCCGCTGCACGGACTGGAACAGTCGGAGTACGAGTGGCTGGCGACCAAGGGTACCGAAGTATTCGCGGAATCGGGCGCGGTGGTCTTCCGCGAAGGCGAGCCCGCCAGCAAGATGACCATCCTGCTCCAGGGTGAAATTTATGTGCGCCGGGAGCATGGCGGACCAGCCGCTCTCTTTATTGGCCGCTCCGGGCAGATCACCGGCCTGCTTCCCTTCTCCCGTATGAAGGCATATGGCGGGTTAGGTTACACCTCGGCCGCCACCTGGGGGCTGGAATTCGACCGGTCCCTCTTTCCCGAGATGCTCAAAGCCATACCCTCGCTCACGGAACGGGTGGTCGGCATTCTTCTGGATCGCGTGCGCGAAATCACGCGGATGGAGCAGCAATCAGAAAAACTGAACGCGCTGGGCAAGCTTGCGGGCAATCTGGCCCACGAACTGAACAATCCCGCTTCAGCAGCGCAGCGTTCCGCGGCCGGCATTCTGGAAGAGCTGCGCGTTTACGGCCACGAACGCTTCAATCTTGGGCGCCTTTGTCTGAGCACCGAGAAGACCGAGGAGGTCAAGGCCTGGGAGGACCAGGTCCGCGCCGAGGCCAAGCGGCTGGGCAAGCCGGCCGAAACGGAGCAGACCCGTCGCGAGGACGAGATCGTGCGCTGGCTCCATCAACATGAAATCCAGGAGTCCTGGCACATCGCTCCGGAGCTGGCCGAGTTTGGGGTAGTGCCCGGCCAGTTGGAGCCGCTTACGGAGCATCTTGACCCGGGAGCCATCGCGGTGGTGCTTTCCCAGTTCACTTCTTCTCTGCGCACGGAAAGGATCGCCGAGGCCATGATCGACTCCACGGCGCGCATCTTCGATTTGATCCGCGCCATCAAGGATTACTCCTACATGGACCAGATGCCGATTCAGGAGGTCGATATCCCTCAGGGTCTGGAAAATACACTGGCCATGCTCGCCTCCCGCCTGCGCCAGGTAGAAGTGATCCGCGATTACGAACCCAACCTGCCTAGCGTCAGCGCGTACGGCCGGGAACTCAACCAGGTGTGGACGGCGTTGATCGAAAACGCCTTGGATGCAATACAGGATAAGGGTGAGATCAAACTCCTGGTGCGCACGACGGGCGATATGTTGCTGGTGGAGATCTGGGACAATGGTCCGGGAATTCCAGTGGAGCTACAGGCGCGCATCTTCGAGCCCTTTTTCACTACCAAGGCTCCCGGAAGCGGGCTGGGGCTTGGCCTGGACGTGGTCAGCCGCATCGTTCGCATGCATCGCGGTTACGTGAGCGTGCAGTCGAAGCCGGGGAGTACCTGCTTCCAAATCCGGCTTCCCTGGCAGCAGGTGCAAGCGTACTAAAGGGCTACTGCGGCGGCGAGTTCAGAGCAGTCGGAGCAACCACCTTTACGATGCCGCAACTCACGTGGTTGCCTGCGGTGTTCTTGACTTCGCCTTTTTGCCCGTCCACTTTGAATTCCAGCGTAGCGCCCACGACAAACTGTGTCGGCTTCATTGAGCTGCCCAGCTTGGTGCGGCAGACGTATTCGTTGGTCGGCGTGTCGACTACGAAATCGTATTGCTGATGCTTCTGCTTTTTGCTGGTGCTGCCCACGGTTTGCAAATCTTTAAGCGTCGCCGTTGTGGTCGTGCTGGCGGCCAGAGCGGCCGCGGAAAATAGTGCCGTAAACACACACAGTCCAGTTGCTTTGAAAAACATCATCGCTTCTCCTTCTTGCGCTCACGATATTAAGGCAGTTTCGCAATTGCTGTGGACTGATAAAGATCGCGAGGTGTGGTCCCTGCGCGGGGGACCACGAAATAGCCTATCTTTTCGGTCTACACCAATTGCGAAACTGCCTAGGCCCCTACAAGTTTGGCGCCAAAAGCCAGCAGCAATGAACCCAGGATAATACGATAGACCGCAAAGACAACGAAACCGTGGCGCCGCACCCATAGCAGGAACCACTCCACGACGCCAAGCGCAACCGCAAAGGAAACGATAAACCCGATGGCCAGCACAATCCAGCCATGCGTGTTCATTACCAGCGGAACCATCGCCTCTTCCCCAGGCACCTGCTTGGGATGAACGGTGCGGAGAAATTCATAGCCGGTGGCCGCGACCATAACCGGGATGGACAAGAGAAAGCTGAACTCGAGGGCCGCGGTACGCGTCATCCCCACCGCCTGGCCTGCCGCAATCGTGGACATGGATCGCGAAACGCCGGGGAATACCGCCGAGGTGACCTCCCACAGGCCAATCCAGATCGCCTGGAAGAGCGACATTTGCTCCACATCCCTCGTTTTGAGATCACGGCGAACACTCAGTGCGTCCACCACCCACATCACAATGCCGCCGATCAGCAGGGAGAGCGCCATCACACGCACGCTTTCCAGATGCTTGCCAATCACTTTGATGAGCAACAAAGAAGGAACCGCGGTGCAGAAGAACGCCACCATGGTCAAGGAGAGAGGGTGGGTGAACACCGTGCGATCGCCGTTTTCCCCTTCTGGGAAAGTGCGGAAAAACTCCAGAATTCGTCCCGTGAACAGCAGCACCAGCGCGAGAATCGCACCCAGTTGGATCACCACCGTGTACATCTTCCAATAGGAGCTGGCGAGGTCCACGTGAAGCATCGCCTCAACCAACCTTAGGTGCGCCGTGGAGCTGACGGGGAGGAATTCGGTCAGTCCTTCGACGATTCCAAGCAATACTGACAGGATGTAATCGTTCAAAAAGGCCCTCCGGCCGCAAAGTTACTGGCGAACACGTTGGCAGTCATTACTCGCGGTCGTCACTCTGACAATCGTCACTGGCTGTCATCACTGACGATCGGCGCCGTATATAGGAATTGATTCCTGCAACTGGTATACCAGACTGGCGGCGCGGGCGGCATAGTCAGATTGGGGATATTTGGTGGCAATGGTACCTGCGATGGTTACGGCTCTCGCCTTGGCCTCGCCGGACTTCTTGTCGTCTCCATTTGCGGAGTACATGTCGCTCAACGCCCCCTGCCGGTAGACAGCGTTATACAACGCCTCCGCAGCCCGCGGCGATTCCGGATGCTCCTGAGCATATTTCTCATACATCTCCGCTTCTTTTTCCGGGCACTTGGTGGAGCCCTGCCAGTCGCCGCAGACCTTGTTATCCATCATGTCCCAATCGGCCAGGTCGGCCCATCTGCTGTGAGGGTAGTTCTTCTTCAGCTTGCGGAACTCTTCATCGTCGATCTGCTCCCGCAAATAAGCGTCTTTTTCATGTGCCGAGGGCAGAGAGAAGACATCGGCCTTTTGCAGTTGCCAGCGAATATCGGCGGAGCGCCAGGCGGCCTCGGGAGCCAGTGGTGACTGCGGGAAAAAGTCAGCCATGCGCTGGTACAGCAGCCGCGCGGCCTGGGCAAACTCCTGGGGAGCGTGCGGCAGGTTGGCATCTTTCTCTGCGCTAGCGGCTGCGCCGAAAAGAATCAGGTCTCCTTTGGGGGTGTCCACACTGACTACTCCGGGAGCCTGCATCCAGCCGGCGATGGGAACCGCAGCCGCCTCATGGCCAAATACCGGCGCATCCTGCGACTTGGAGATTTGCTCGTCGGTGTTGGCGAAGACACGCACCCATGGGCCGTTGCGCTCCCCGATCACCATCTCGCGTCCGGGTGAAATCTCAGCCAGACGCGCGGAAGTGGTATCGGGGCCAACGTACAGATTGGTGTTGCGAATGACCGTCGCCTTGGGGCCAAGGCTGGGACCTGGTGGTTTCGGTGCCGCCGTCGCTTGGACCGCGCATACCAGGAGGGCAGAAAAGGCAAGAAATCCGTTCCGCATAAATGCTTAGACTCGACAGACCTAGAATACGCCCCCGCCAATTGCTCTCATGCATCCAGTACGCTGCGCAGCAAGGCCGCCTCGACGTTGCCGCCGGTCATGATCGCTACCGTCTCCCGGGCGCTCGGCAGTTGCTCCCGATGGAAGAGGGCGGCCGCCACAGCCACCGCACCGCTCGGCTCCGGCACCAGCCGCGTGGCAAAAATAATCCGCCGCATGGCTTCGCGGATCTCGGCCTCGGTCACGGTCACGATGTCATCGACAAAAGCTTGCATATGGGCAAAATTCAACACGCCTACGCTCTGGCTTCTCAACCCATCCGCTGCGGTCTGGCTCTGGTCGCCGGTGAATGCGACGATTCGACCTGTCTTGAAGCTTTCCGCCGCGTCTGCGGCCATTTCCGGCTCGACCCCTATCACGCGCACTACGGGGCGGCTCAACTTCACTGCAGCCGCAACGCCGCTCAGCAACCCTCCTCCGCCGACTGGCGCCAGGACCAGGTCGACCGTCGGACGGTCGGCAACAATCTCCAAGCCGCAGCTTCCCTGCCCGGCAATAATGTCGCGATCGTCGTATGGGGGAATGATGACGTAACCGAATTCGGCGGCCAGCTCTTCTGCCCTGGCTTTGCGCTCCCCGGTGGTAGGGCCCACGGTGACGATCTCCGCTCCCAATGCCCGGGTAGCACTTACCTTCACCAGCGGCGCATTGCAGGGCATCACGATGACGGCCTTCGCGCCCACGGCACGAGCCGCGTAGGCAACTCCCTGCGCATGGTTCCCGCTGGAATAGGTGATTACGCCGCAAGCGCGCTCGCGGGCCAACAGTTGCGCTACTTTGTTGAAGGCGCCCCGAAGCTTGAAGCTGCCGATGGGCTGCAGTCCCTCAGCCTTAACCCACAGCGCCAGCGGCTCGCCAGGCATTTCGAAAGCAACCAGCGGGGTGTGTACGACGACCCCGCGAATCCGCTCCTGGGCCGCGCGCAGCTCCGCCAGCGTGACCAGTCCTGTCGGCTTCTCAGACAAATTAGATTTCCAGAATGATCGGCATGATCATCGGCCGGCGCGATGTGCTCTTCTGAATGTAGCGCTTGAGATCGAGACGGATCTTCTCTTTCATCACCCCGTAGTCAGCCTTCTCCTCGGCCGACGACGCTTCCAGCGTGCGATTGACAATCTCTCGCGCCTGATCCCCGAGCGCGATCTCACCCGTCACAAAGCCGCGGGTAACCACTTCCGGCGCGCTCTCCACCTTGCCGGTGCGCTTGTTGATGGTGATGATGGCGAGCACCAGCCCGTCCTCGCTCAGGTGCTTGCGGTCGCGAATCACCAGGTCTTCGACCACGTCCGTGGTGGAACCGGCGTCGATGCAAACCCGGCCGGTCGTCACTTTGCCTGCTTTGACGGCGGTGTTGGCGTCCACTTCGAGAACGTCGCCATCTTCCAGCAACAGCGCCTGCTGGACCACCCCGGTATTTTTCGCCAGTTGCACGTGCTTCTGCAGATGACGATAGTCGCCGTGGACGGGGATGAAGAACTTGGGCCGCAGCAGGTTGATCATCAACCGCATCTCTTCCTGGCTGCCGTGTCCGCTCACGTGGATCAGTCCGGATTCGCCGTCGTCGTAGATCACGTTGGCCTCGCGGCGGCAAAGATGGTCGATCACGCGGTAGATGCTCTTCTCGTTGCCGGGAATGACGCGGGAACTCAACACCACGGTGTCGCCGCGCTCGATGCGCGCATGTTTGTGGTTGTCGACTGCCGCCCGGGAAAGCGCCGACATGGGCTCCCCTTGGGTGCCGCTGATCAGAACCACGACTTCAGAGGATTGATAATCGCGAATCTGCCCGGGATGAATCAATAACCCGGCCGGCACTGTGAGGTAGCCAAGATCCTGAGCGATCTCTGAGGACTCCACCATGGACCGGCCCACGATGGCCACCTTGCGGCGATGCGCTTGCGCCAGTTCCAGGGCTATGCGGAGACGGTAAATGGAGGATGAGAAACAACTGAAGAACAGCTTCTGTTTGGTACGGGAGAAGATCTCGTCCAACCGCGGCCGCACCGCCCACTCACTGGGGGTATATCCAGCGCGGTCAACGTTGGTCGAATCCTGCAGCAGAGCCAAGACGCCGCGCTTACCGTACTCGGCGAAGCCATGCAGGTCGAATGCCTTGCCGTCCGGGGGCGAGAGGTCGATCTTGAAATCACCGGTGTGCACGACCACTCCCACCGGGGTCTCGATGGCCAGCGCGACGCAATCGACCAGGCTGTGCGTGACACGAATGGGCTCGACGGTAAAGGCGCCCAAGTGGAACTTCTGTCGCGGCGTAATCTCGATCAGCTCTGCCGTTTCGAGCAACCGGTGCTCTTCGAGCTTGCCTTCGACGTAGGCGAGCGTGAACTCGGTGGCGTAGACCGGCACCTTCAGTTCACTCAAAATCCATGGCAGGCCGCCGATATGATCCTCGTGGCCGTGGGTCAGGATGATGGCGCGGACATGCTGGCGGTTTTCGATCAGGTAGGTGATGTCGGGGACGACAATATCCACCCCCAGCAATTCGGTCTCGGGAAACATAAGACCGGCATCGATGACGATGATGTCATCTGCCCAGCGAAGCGCCAAGCAGTTCATTCCGAATTCGCCCAGACCACCTAGGGGGATAATTTGTAACTTACTGGAAGACATCAACGATTAATGCTACCACGCGGGTTTCCAGCGTTTTCACGTCTGCTGTACAGAAAGCAATCAATCCATACGCGGCTTTTTCTCAAGAAAAGCCGCACTTCACTACACTCGCCTGTGCTGAGTAGAAGTGAAAATCTTTTTAGCGCAGCAGCTTCTCCAGGGTCGAGCTCAGATCCGTCTTATCGTCGCGATACTTGACGATGACCGGCGTATACAGGCTCAATCCCCATGCGGCCTCCGCGCCCGCGCCAGTGATTCCGCGCTTCAACTCTCTTGCCCCCGGCACCACTACGGCCCCCTCCGGAATGATCAGGGGCTGGTCGCCGGAGGACCTGAGGACTTCGCCGCGCACGATATCGTAGACCGGCGTACCCCGGGTCAGGATCGTGCCCGCCGCCAATACCGCACGCCGCCGCACCAGCGTGCCCTCGTAGACCCCGGTATTGCCGCCAATCAGGACGTCGTCTTCAATGATCACAGGCGTGGCGTTGACCGGCTCCAGAACCCCGCCGATCTGCGCCGCGGCGCTCAAGTGCACCCGCTTCCCGATTTGGGCACAGCTGCCGACCAACGCGTGGGAATCGACCATCGTGCCTTCGTCCACGTACGCGCCGGCATTCACATACATCGGCGGCATGCAAACCACTCCGCGAGCAAGATAAGCGCCCTCGCGGATGGTCGAGCCACCGGGCACCACCCGCACTCCTTCCTGCAGCCCGAATCGCCGCGCCGGGTAGGTGTTCTTGTCCACGAAAGAGAACTCGTCGCCGCCCATTTTCGCCAGAGTGCCCAGCCGGAAGCCGAGCAGAATCCCCTGCTTGACCCAGGTATTGACCCGCCATCCCAGCGAGCTTCCGGGATCCGGCTCGGCGGCGCGCACCCGGCCCTCGCTAAGCGCGCCGCGTAACTCCAGAAAGGCGTCCATGGCTGCCCGGTCGCCGACGGCGTCGGCGCCCGCGGCAAAATAGTGTTCAATCTTCGTCTGCAGCGTTGTCGTGTCAGTTGTCATGCTTTTTCTAACTCTCTCCTAACAAAAAGACCACGGGTGCCCCACATCTCGCTCGTTTTTGGCGAGATGTGGGATACAACGATCCTGACTCCAAACTGCCGGCAGTGAGACAAACTTGCAGGTTTGGCGCAGTGGTATCCCAAATCTCGCGAAAAACGAGCGAGACGTGGGGACCCGTCGTTTTGCGGCTGATCTACGGCTTCGACAGCAGGCCTAACTCTGCAGCCAGCACCTTCAATTTTTGACGGGTCGCCGGAGTCACGGGAACCATGGGCAGGCGATAGTTTTCCTGGAGACGCCCCATCATAGCCATCACGCTCTTAACGGGCCCGGGGCTCGACTCCCAGAAATTAGCGGTGATCAAGCGAAAGTATCGGCGGTTGAGGGCACGAGCGGTCGCCCAGTCGCCTTCGAGTGCCGCCGTAACCATGCGCGCCATCTCGCCGGGAATCTCATTCGACGCCACCGACACCAGTCCCGCTCCGCCCAGCGCGATCACCGGTAGCGCCATCACGTCGTCACCGGCCAGTACGGTAAAACTCTGGGGCAGCAAATGAATCAACTCGGCGATCTGCTGCAGGTTGCCGCTTGATTCCTTCACTCCCTGGATATTGGGCGCATCTTCAGCCAGCCGCAGGATCGTTGCCGGCTCCAGGTTGGTCCCGGTGCGACCGGGGATGTTGTAGAGCACCACCGGGCACGGAACTGCCTCCGCGATCGCGCGGAAGTGCCGGTACTGCCCTTCTTGACCCGGTTTGTTGTAAAAGGGATTTGCCGTCAGCAGGCCGCTGACGCCGGGCACGGACGCGGCTTCGCCTGCCAGGGCAATTGCTTCCAGCGTGGAGTTGTGGGTACAACCGGCCAGAACCGGGACCCGCCCAGCGGCGGTTTCGGTTACGATGCCAATCACCCGCAGCCACTCCGCGTGATTCAGGGTAGGGGTCTCAGCGGTCGTCCCACAGGCCACCAGGAAATGAATGCCGTCGGCAATCTGCCACTCCACCAGCTTGCTGAGGGTTTCCTCATCGAGGCTGCCATCGTTGCGAAACGGAGTCACCAGTGCCGTGCCACAGCCGCTGAGGTTCATAACAAATGGAGTCTACTGCAACTGGGGATAGATATGCTTGAAGTCGTAGCAGCCCGTCTTGCCGCAGAGCCATTCCGCTGCCCGGACCGCGCCGTCGGCGAAACTGCGGCGGGAGAGTGCTTCGTGGCGAATCTGAATCACATCGTCTCCCAGCCGGGCAGTGATGGTGTGCGTGCCCACAGCTTCGCCTTCACGATGCGAGACGATCTCCACCTTGAGACCCGAATCTATCTCCAATAAGACCTGCTTGAGAGCTAAAGCCGTTCCCGAGGGAGCATCTTTTTTGCTCTCGTGGTGGGTTTCACTGATGCTGATCTCGAACCCACGCACCAACGGCATCATTTCGCGGACCAGCTTGTACATCACCTGGATGCCGATGGAAAAATTCGCACCATATAGCAAGGCGCCATTCCGCCGTTCGCAAATAGCGCGTATCTCGTCGAACTTGTCGTACCAACCGGTCGTGCCCACGACCATGCGCGCCCCATTGGCCAGGCAGGCACGCATGTTCGTGATAGCTGCCTGCGGCGTGGTGAAATCGATCACCACATCGAACTGCGCCAGCATGGGAGCAGTGAGGGCTGAGGCATTGGTGTTCTCTTCTTCGCCGATGACCCGGACGCTGTGTCCGCGCTGACTCGCGACATCGGCCACCACTTGCCCCGTCTTGCCCCGCCCCAGCACTAGAAAGATCATGGTTACAAATGCACGCTTTCTACCTTCGTTGTGCCGCTGTTTAGCTCGGTCCCGATCGCGGCTGCTTCGTTCCTTGCCGATACATCGAAGATCTCCGGATCCGGGTCGACAAAAAAGGCCGCGTGCAGGGATCGCACCGCCTCATCCACATCATCCTCGTCAATCATGAAACTCATGTTGATTTCCGAGGCGCCTTGCGAAATCATGCGCACGTTAATATGGCGGACCGCATGAAAGACCTGGGCGGCAATGCCATGCTGACCGCGGATATTGCCTCCCACCATGCAGATAAGCGCCTTACGCCCCTCATAGGTTACATCCGCCAGCTTGCTCAGGTCGGCGGCCAGCGCCGGCAGTTGCTCGTTGGAATCGACAGTGAGCGAAACGCTCACCTCCGAAGTAGACACCATATCGACGGCACATTTGTGCTTATCGAAGACCTCAAATACGGCGCGCAGGTAGCCATGCGACATCAACATGCGGCTGGCTACCAGATCGACGATCGTCAGGCGCCGCTTGGCGGCGATGGACTTGAAAGGACTGCGGCAGTGGGTTGCCAGAGCCGTGATGCGCGTGCCTTCATTCTCCGCGTTGCGCGAATTCAGCACCAGGACCGGGATGTTCTTCTGCACCGCCGGCAGAATGGTCGCCGGATGCAGCACCTTGGCTCCGAAATACGCCAGCTCCGCCGCCTCTTCAAAGCTGATGGTCTTGACCCGCAGCGCATCCGGACAGACCCTGGGATCGGCGGTCATGATGCCGTCCACATCCGTCCAGATCTCGATGGCCTCCGCATCCAACCCGCCCCCGATCAGCGCGGCGGTATAGTCCGATCCACCGCGACCCAGCGTGGTGGTGACGCCCTCGACGGTACAGCCGATAAAGCCGGCCATGACGGGGACATCCCCAGCTTCAATCATGGGCCGCAAGTTCTGCCCGCACCGGGCCTCGATCAACTCCGGGTGGGGGGTGGCTTTGCCATGCTGGGCGTCGGTAATGATGCAGGTCCGGGCGTCGACGTGCACCGCCGGAACACCCTGATCGCGAAATGCCTCGGCCACCAGCCGGCTGGAGAGCCGCTCGCCGAAACTCACCACCATGTCATTGGTTCTGGGCGTCAGTTCACCGACCGCGGAAAGCCCGCGCAGAATTTCGTCAATCGACTCGAATTCCTGTTGGATCCAGTTCTGCAGTTCGCCCTTGCGATGAGGCGGAAGCAGCGTTGCCGAAGTGTCGCAATGACGGTGGCGCAACCGCGAGCTTATGGCTAATGCTCCGCTTCGATCCCCGCGCCCGGCAGCTTTGGCTGCGGCCAGAAGCTGGTCGGTGACCTTGGCCATGGCGCTTACCACGACCACCGGCCGCTGGCCACGGGCCAACCTGCCTGCGACTATCTTAGCGGTGCGAAGGATCGCCGTGGCGTCTTCGACCGAAGTGCCGCCAAACTTCATGACCACCGGCTTCATGCGGACACAGCCACGTGGTCGTGGGTACCGCTGGGCGCCCCAGGCTTCCTGGCGGGGGGAATGAGCTTGCCCTGCGCAGCCAGGAACTCGCCATTCAAGACCGCCGCGCCCGCGCCACCGCGAATGGTGTTGTGCGAGAGGACGACGAATTTCCAATCCAGCAGAGAGCAGGGGCGCAAACGGCCCACGGTAGCGGCCATCCCGTTGCCCCGCATGCGGTCCAGCCGCGGTTGCGGCCGGTCTTCGGCAGCGCTGAACTCTACCGGCTGCAAGGGCGCGGTAGGCAGCGTATACCCGGCCAGCGGCGCAAATTCATTCCAGGCAGCGAGGATTTCCTCTCGTGTCGCCCGCGCCGTCAGCTTGATGCTGACGCATTCGGTGTGGCCATCTTCGACCGCGACGCGGTTGCAGTGCGCACTTACCCGGGCAGGCAGAGCTTCCACCTTGGTGCCGTTAAGCTTGCCCAGCAATTTGAGCGTCTCGGCTTCAAGCTTCTCTTCTTCGGTCCGGATGAAAGGAACCACATTGCCCAGAATGTCGAGCGAAGGGACCCCCGGATAACCGGCCCCGCTGACCGCCTGCATGGTGCTCACAAATACGCTCTCCAGGCCAAAGCGGTCGGCCAGCGGCTTCAGTGCGAGCACCAGCCCGATCGCGCTGCAATTGGGGTTGGTCACAATGTAGCCGCCGGATTGCTTACGCCAAGCCTGCGTCTCGAGCAGGCCCAGGTGGGCCGCGTTCACCTCGGGAACCACCAGCGGAACATCCGCCTGCATGCGAAATGCACTCGAATTCGAGATCACGGCGCAACCGGCCGCGGCAAACTTCGGCTCCAGTTCGCGCGCAATATCGGTGTCGAGCGCGGCGAAGATCACGCCCGGAGCACCTTCAGGAGCCGCGGGTGAGACCATCATCGCGGCGATGCGGCTGGGGAGGGGAGTGTCCAGCTTCCAGCGCACGGCCTCGCCGTAGCTCTTGCCGCTGGACTTGTCACTCGCCGCCAGCCACGTGATTTCAAACCACGGATGCCCCTCGAGCAACTGGATGAAGCGCTGACCAATGACTCCGGTAGCGCCAAGAATGCCTATCTTGTGTCGTGTCTGCATGGCCGTATCGTCGTGAAAAGATTCTGGTTAATTCTAGACTATTCCGTGGGCGCCGGGCTTACCCGCATCACCCGGATTTCCTGCCACGCTACACTGGATACTGCCACGTGTGCGGCTTTCATTAAGGAAAGCCGCATGGAGCTCGCCAGGGCCACGAAGATCAACAGGAAATCCGGGTTCAGCGCGGTCAATGCTTGCTTCTGCTTATAGCGCAGCCAGAATGCCAGCGGTAAAGGCTTTGGTGCCACTGTTTCCGCCCACATCGCGGGTGAGTGTCTTCTTCTCGATGTAAACCTTCTCGAGCGCAGCATGCACTCGATCCGCGGTGCTGGCCTCGCCAAGGTAGCGCAGCATCAAAATGGCGGATTGCAGCAGCGCGGTTGGGTTCGCGATGTCCTTGCCCGCAATGTCGGGCGCCGAGCCATGGACGGCCTCGAAGATCGCGCACTCGGTGCCCAGATTCGCGCCCGGTACCAGACCCAGACCGCCCACGAATGCCGCACACAAGTCGCTGATGATGTCGCCATACAGGTTTTCAGTGAGCAGGGTGTCGTATTGGTAGGGATTCATGACCAGCTGCATGCAGGTGTTGTCGACGATGTGCTCACCATAGGTGATCTCGGGAAAGCCTTTCGCCACCTCGCGCGCGCAGCGCAGGAAGAGCCCGTCAGACATCTTCATGATGTTTGCCTTATGGATCGCGTGAATCTTGTGTCGCTTGAATTTGCGCGCGTATTCAAAGGCAAACTTCGCAATGCGGGTCGAAGCCTTCTCGGTGACAATCTTCAGCGACTCCACGACCCCCGGAACCACTTCGTGCTCCAGCCCGACATACTCGCCTTCCGTGTTCTCGCGCACGATGATCAGATCGACGCCCGGATAGCGCATATCCATCCCCGGCAGGTTCTTGATCGGACGGAAGTTCGCGAACAGTTCAAACTTCTTGCGCAGGTGCACATTGATGGATGAGAAACCGCCGGCAACCGGCGTCGTCACTGGGCCTTTCAGGGCCAGGCGGTTGCGCTCGATGGAGTCGTACACCGCCTTCGGAATGTACTCGCCATGCTTTTCAAATGCGTTAGCGCCCACCAGAAAGGGTTCCCAGGCAAACTTAGCGCCGGTTCCCTCCACCGCCGCCTCGAGGATGCGTACTACGGCCTCGGTCACTTCCGGCCCGATGCCATCGCCTGCGATCAGCGTAACTGTGTGTGTTCTGGTCGAGCTCTGCGATCCTGCTGCCATTCTTTCTCCGGTTTCTTTCTTCTGGTTTTGCCGCGTGCTCTAGAGCAGTATCAGAATAGGTGTACCCGGTGGGCTTCGGCGAGGATGGATTTTTATTGATAAAAAATCCAGTCTGGCGCGGTGGCCGCTGGGTACAGTTTTTCTGATACTGCTCTATCGTTTGCCGGTCTTCGATGCTTCCCTGGTATTCAGCAACTGCTCCAGCTCTTCCTTGAATTCGCGAACATCTTTGAAGTCCCGATAAACGCTGGCAAAGCGAATGTAGGCCACCTTATCGATGGTCCGCAGATGGTTCATGATCAGTTCGCCGATCTGGTTGGTCGTGCGTTCGCGTTCCGGTGAATCCACGAGGAAGGCCTCGGTTTCATCCACGATTGCTTCCAGCTTGGCTGCCGAAACGGGACGCTTTTCGCACGCCCGCAGCAAACCGCTCAGCACCTTTTGGCGCTCGAATTTCTCCCGGCGGCCATCTTTTTTCACCACCATGTAAGGGATTTCGTCGATGCGCTCATAGGTAGTAAAGCGCTTGTTGCAGCCCTCGCATTCGCGACGGCGGCGAATCGAGTCCGCTTCTTTGCTTTCGCGCGAATCTACCACTCGATCCTGCGCAAAACCGCAATAAGGGCATTTCATCAGTAGCTAAATTCTAGCAGTCGCGGCACAGTGCACCCGCAAACCAAAGGAACAGGGGTGAGCCCATGCTCTCACTCCTCCTTTGTTGCCCTGCCACGCCGCGCGGGCACTTAGCTCACGCCACCGGGCGCGCGACAGTAGAAGCCAAAGGTCTTGGCCTGCGCGCTCCAGAGTGGCGGGCGCCGACACAATGCCTGAGACTACGAGGTCTAACCCGCATGAATAAAGCGTAGCAGAGCGGGGAGGCCAAGTGTCTGCCTGAGAAACGCCGGTTCAGACGGGACGGGTGCCCCACGTTCGCCTCAGCGTACGTGGGCCGAAAAAGATGGGCGAAGCCCCACAAGAGTTTTTACGAGATCGTCGAGCAAATCCAGTTCTGTAGCACAAAGGCTCCGGTAGGAGCTGTTCGCCTCTCGGTCCTCGCAGTGGGCGCTAAAGAGGGTGTGTGAGTACGGGGGAAAGAACAGCCCGGATCAGCCTTTACGGCAGGAGCCTTCAGGCCTAGCTGACCACCGGCGTCGGCTCGACATCTTCATGCCCCAACTGCTCCGATTGTTCAGACACCTTCTTGAGCGAAACATGTTCGATCCGAGCCCAGATCAGGCCGACCGGTATCACGCACATGAAAGTAACGATCAGCAGCATCGTGCCACAGGCCAGCGCCGGTTCAAACTGGACATGGAATACCTTCTGCATCACCCCGGTGGTGACGCCAATCTGGGTGAACCATCCCAACACCGGCAACTGCACCACGGATCCAACCATGCTCGCGGCCATCAATACCATGCAGCGGGCGAGCGTCATCGCGGACAACTCCGGTGAGAGCACGAACGCCCGGGTGGTCTCAAGATAGGCTGCCGTGATTAGACCCCACATCACCAGCGACAGGCTCAGCGACCGGAAGAAATCACCCCAGGTGGCAATGGAATCGAGACCGTCGCGAAAAGCATGAATCTTGATCCCGACCGAATGACCGAGAGCGGGCGAGAACGAGCCCAGGCTCTTTTCCGCCAGAGCGGCAACCGCTCTGCCGGAAGCGCGCACGCTGATGGCGAAAACAGCAAGCGCCACGGTGACCGCCAGGCCGCCCAGCGCTGCGTGTTGCAGAGCCTCGTGATGGGGCAGGGTCGCGCGGTCCGGCGCCAGCAGCAAAGCACCGGAAAAGATCATCGCCATTGCGCCCAGGTCGAACATACGTTCTACGGTGTATACCGCTATCTGCGAAGTAATGGGCAGGCTGGTTCGCTTCGCGACCAGGTAAGGCCGCACCAGGTCGGCGAGCCGGCCGAAGAGAGCCACGGCGGTAAAACCAATCACCTGCGAACCCAGCAGGGAAAATGAGGTGACCTTCTTCTGTGGCTTCACCAGCACCGCCCAGCGCGCCGCGCGCAGCCAGTAACAAAACCCCACCAGGGCTATAGCGAAAACGATGCGCCGCCAATCCACATGCTGCAACTCGTCGCGAAAGACGTTCCACTGAAAGTGGACTCGGGTGTGGATCAGCCACCCCAGTGCGCCCACCAGAATCGCTCCCACGATGTACATGATCCATGGATGCTTCTTCACAATGCGACTCCAATAGGTGACCAGGCGACGACTTGAGAGCGGCTTCGCAGTTTACTGCTTCGTTCCAGCGGCGGCGATGCGATTGATCCGCAGCTCAGCCTTTTCCAACTGTTTTCTGCGGTTGAATTCACGGATTACCCGGGCTACATAAATGCGGGTCTCGCGGTAGGGAGGCACGCCGTGGTACTTGTCCACCGCTGCCGGTCCGGCGTTATAGGCCGCCAGCGCCAGGGCCAGGTTGTCGTGATATCTCACCAGCAGTGCATCCAGATAAGCCGTGCCGCCATTGATGTTTTGATCCGCGCGAAAGCTGTCTGCTACCCCCAACTGCGCCGCAGTTCCAGGCATTAATTGCATTAAGCCCTGCGCCCCGGTACGGCTTACGGCATGAATATTGCCGCCGCTTTCCGCCCGCACTACGCTCGCCAACAGGTCCACATCCAGATTGTGGCTGGCCCCGGCCTTGGAGATCAACTCGTGCACATCGGCATCGGTGAGCTTGGGCTCCGGGATCTCTGCGATTGGCGCAGTCGCCATGGGCTGGTCCGGAACCGTGTCGATTGAGGTGATCTCGGCCGCATCCACCTCAACGAAATTGCCGCTGTCCTTGCTGGTGAACAGCCGTACCTTGCCACCAGTTTCTTCCCGGTGATCGCACAAAAGGCTAAAGCCGTTCTTCAAGGTGACCTCTTCGGCTGCATGCAAGGCGGGGACAGTCCCGAGCAAAGCGAGGACCCCCAGGCAGTTCCCGAAGACGGACATTTTGCTCATTGGGCAAACTCTACCACGGCGTTGCCGGCAATTGCCTCATCGGCGTTACCATCGATATCCTGCGTTGCATCCTGCGTTGCGAGTGCCCGGCGGACCACCTCTTCGACGGCCAGGGCCACCCCGTCGTCATCATTTGAAGCGGTAACCTCCCATCCCCGGCGCAGGGCTAGGGCCAGGATCTCCTCGCTGGCATTGGCCATCACTACGGAACGCCCAGCATATTCGAGCATTTCTAAGTCATTCAGGTTGTCGCCGATGGCCATGATCTGGTCCCGCTCCAGGCCGCGGATGCGGGCCAGGCTATCGAGCGCCGCCCCTTTCGAGCAACCAGGAGGTAAGAGGTCTAGAATGCTTAAGTTGCGCGCCGCGTACTCGGTCCGGTGCATGGCAATCTGCTCGGCCAGGTCGCTCGCCAGCAACTGCTTTTCCGCAGCGATCATCTCCGCAACCGTGCCGCAAACCATGCCCTGTATTGGTTCCTCGCCCCCATCGAAGGCTCGCTCGATGGGCTGCACTTCAACCAGGTACGGCCGATTTGCCTCCACCCAGCGGTCGATCCGCGCATGGAGCTGTCGCATGCTCTCGATCACCAGGGCGCCCGTTCCTTCGCGGTCAAAGGTGAAAACCATGGTTCCGTGGCCGCGCAGGGCAACAGAGAGCTGCCGGGCGGTCTCCACGGGCAGGAAGCGGCGATCCAATAGCTGTCCGTCAAAGCCGCGCACCACGGCTCCATTGGAGGAGATCATCACCGAATTCTCGTCTAAACCCAACTGGGCGATCAGGGGCATGGCGTACGCCTGCCTACGGCCGGTGGCGATGACAATTTCGATGCCGGCGGCTTCCGCCGCTCGTATCGCCGCGCAATTGCGGGGGCTGATTCTGGGGCCGGTCGACGGCACTAGGGTGCCGTCGATATCAATGGCGATTAACTGAATGCTCACCCCTCTATTTTACCTGTTGCCTCCCCTGGCTGGGGGTCCTGCACCCAAATGGAAACCCTCAAATATCATGAATTTATGCCCTCAATAGCCTACCTGGAATGCTCCCGCTGCCACTCTCAAATCACCGCCGAAACCCCGCAAAGCCTTTGCCCTCAATGTGGAGGCGTGCTCTTCGTCCGTTATGACATGGCCGACCTGCGGCAAACGGCTTCCCGTGACGATATCCAGGCCCGGGCCGCTGCTGCCCCCACCTCCCTCGGCATGTGGCGTTATGCAAGCGTTTTGCCCTCTGTGGAGCCGGTCACGCTGGGCGAAGGCTTCACGCCCATGCTGCGCAGCCGCCGCTATCCCAACCTGTTTCTCAAGGAAGAGGCGGCCAACCCAACCGGTACTTTTAAGGCACGGGGGCTTTCTATGGCCGTTACCATGGCGCGCCATTACGGCTTACAAAAGCTCGCCGTCCCGTCCGCGGGCAACGCCGCCGGAGCCCTGGCTGCCTATGCGGCGGCCGCCGGCATCGAGGCCCACATCTTCATGCCCCGGGACGTTCCCCAGGCCAACTACCTGGAAGCCGTAGCCTATGGCGCGAAGGTAACGTTGGTCGACGGCCTGATTTCCGATTGTGCCCGCATCGTCGCTGAACGCAAGGACGCCGAGGGCTGGTTTGACATCTCCAGCCTGAAGGAGCCGTTTCGCGTCGAAGGCAAAAAAACCATGGGATATGAGTTGGTGGAGCAGTCAGGTTGGCAATATCCCGACGCTGTCTTCTATCCGACAGGCGGGGGAGTGGGGCTGATCGGGATGTGGAAGGCCTTCGAGGAGATGGAAACTCTAGGCTGGGTAGCTCGCCGGAAAAGGCCAAAGATAATCGCGGTGCAAGCCTCGGGCTGCGCTCCTGTTGCCAAGGCCTTCCGGCAGGGTGAGACTATCTCCCAGATGTGGCCCAACGGAGCTACTTTCGCCTCCGGCCTGCGTGTCCCCAAGCCCTACGGGGATGCGCTTATTCTCGACATCGTCCGGCAGTCAGGAGGGATCGTCCTGGACTTCGACGATCATCAGATTCTCGCGTCGCTGCTCGATTGGGCACGTCATGAGGGGCTCTTTCTCTCTCCTGAAGGAGCTGCGGCCACCGCGGCCTACGATCACCTGATCGCGAGTGGATGGCTTTCCCCTGAAGAAAAAGTCGTGATTTTCAACACTGGAGCAGGTCTTAAATACGCCGACGTGACGGCCGCCGCCATGAACCTCGCCCTCCCCGCCCCGGCGCACCAAAGCCGGGAGGAAGCAGAAAAGGACCACCGGGGAGTGAAGCTGCCGGCACGGCATCGCGCGGGCGGAATCATCACTCCGCAATAACGACGGGCCTGCGTTTCGTTGCCCAAGCTTGGCTTTTCCCGTATCTTGAACGGCATGGAAGTACATTTCTCTCCTGAGCAGCAAGCGAAACTGACGCAGATCGCCACCAAAGCCGGGACTGCCCCCGAGCGGTTAGTGGCGAATGTCGTTGCCCGCTATCTCGAGGAAGAAGCCCGTTTTCTTGCCGCAGTGGAAAAAGGAATTGCCGCAGCCGAGCGCGGCGAGTTCGTCGAAGAAGAAGAAATGGACGCTCGCGTTAAAGCCATGTTCGAGCCCTGATGCGCATTCGTTGGACCGTACCTGCCGCCGACGATTTACAGGCTATCAAGGACTATCTGCAGCAAAATTACCCACAGTTCGCGAAACCTACCGTGCGCAATATTTACCAGCGTATCCGTTCGTTGAAAATCTCGCCGAACCGCGGCAGACCTGGCCACCGCAGCGGCACTCGAGAACTTGCTCTTACACCACTCCCCTATATCGTGGTCTATGCGATCAAGGCTGAAGCCGTCGAAATCCTGCACATCCATCACGGTGCGCAGGATTGGCGTTGAGCACGCCCACCTAGATCGACGGCGTAATCTAGGGCTATTTCTTTCCCGTCACAAGAAGAACACCGCCCCCGAGAATGGCAACCACGCCCAGGATCGGTGGTAACGGCACCGTGCTTGTTTCTTTTTTGGAGGCCTGAATAGGCCCCAGATCAACCACCTTCTTCTGGTGTGTGTAGGTGAATCCACCATACGCCAGCGCCAGCACACCCAGAACAATCAGTACTACACCTAGGGCTTTCATTCGTACCCTTCACAGTCCGTTGCAAACACTGAGGTTCACATGCTCTTCGCTCATCGCTTCCCCTCGAAGGCTTGGGATGCCCGCTTTAGTGAACGAGGTTGCTCACTTGGCCTGTGAATCGGAGCGAGTAACGGAGGGAATCAGCTCAAGCGCGCTAGTGTGAGGTGCGGAGCGAGCGAGCTGACATGTTCGATGCTGACAGAGTTCCCCTGCGTGTAATACAACGCGATCGCAATCAAGAGCACCACCGCCAGAAGCGCGATCACCAAAACCAAGTATCGCAGCATTTCCTTCTTGTGCCTTGAAGCCCGGGTTGGTTTGACAATTACGGCGCACTTGATCGGCTCGCTCATGGCGACAGGATGCGGGTGTTCTACACCTGCAATGACTGGCATTTGCATGAGCGTCCTCCCTTCTTCCTACATTGATAGACGTCCTAAGCACCCCGGAGGTTGTGTAAAACGATAGACGGGGTGTGCCTTTGGAGTAATTGCCCGATAGAACGCTTACATTCCTCGGACTTATGGGCACACGGCCGTAAGCGGTAACTGCCTGATTGCTCTAGAATAGAGAGGTGAAACAAGAGTTAACAGAACGAGCGCCAATCGGCATTGCCGGCACCGCAGGCACTGCTTCGGGAGTGCTCGAGCCGCGGACCCGTATTGGCTTTGTGAGCCTGGGCTGCCCCAAGAATCTGGTCGACAGCGAAGTCATGATGGGCCTGCTTGACCAGGCGGGCGCGGAGATCACCAATCGCCCGGAGACAGCGGACATTCTGGTGGTAAACACCTGCTCCTTCATCGATAAAGCCAAGCAGGAGTCGATCGACACCATCCTCCAGATGGCGGAGCACAAGGTGTCGGGCAAAGCACGCAAGTTGATCGTGGCCGGCTGCCTGGTAGAGCGCTATCGCGACGAAATCCGCAAGAACATGCCCGAAGTGGATGCCGTGGTCGGCACCGGAGAGTTGGAGGCAATCCTGGCCGCTGCCGGGTTGGAAGCGCCTGCCCGGCCGCCCGATCAACCGCAGCTTTTTTCTATCCTCACCAGCAGCAACGTCCAGAACGTGCCTTCGCGCGCCGAAGGAGACCTGCGCGAGTCCCAGGGGCGCTTTGCGCGCGAAACGTGGGAGGGCGCCCAACCGAAACTTCCTCAGTACCTCTACGATCACACCACGCCGCGCCTGCTGGCCACGCGCAAATCTTCGGCGTACATCAAGATCGCTGAAGGCTGCGACCACCCCTGCAGCTTCTGCGTCATCCCCAACCTTCGCGGCAAGTTTCGCTCCCGCCGTTTTGCATCTGTGGTGGCCGAGGCCGAGCAACTGGTCGCCCAGGGCGTGCGCGAACTTACGCTGATTGGCCAAGACACTACCTGTTACGGCGAAGACCTGGGCATGAAGGATGGCCTGGCGCAACTGCTCGACAGTTTGGCCCGGATCCCCAACCTCAAATGGCTGCGCTTCCTGTACGCCTATCCCAACAAGATCACCGGGCGCCTGCTCGACACCATTGCCCGGCATGAAGTGATCTGCAAATACTTAGACATGCCTCTGCAGCATGCCTCAGGCCCGGTGTTGAAGAGCATGCGGCGCGGCGGCAATGCCGACATCTTTCTCAGGACCATCGAGCGGGTGCGCGCGGCGGTGCCCGGGGTAGCCATCCGGAGCACCTTCATCACCGGATTTCCCGGCGAAACCCAAGCTGACTTTGACGTGCTCAGCGACTTCGTTCGCTCTGCCAAGCTCGACTGGCTGGGGGTTTTCAGTTACTCCGACGAAGAAGGCTCCGGGGCCTTCCACCTGGGGGATAAAGTGCCCGCCCGGACCATCGAGGCACGCCGCCGCTCCCTGATGCGCCTGCAACAATCGATCAGCCGAAAATCCAGGGCCAGCCTGGTAGGCCGCACCTTTGAACTCCTGGTTGAGGGAGCTTCGGAGGAAACTCCGCTGCTATGGGAGGGCCGCACGGAGCATCAGGCTCCGGAGATCGATGGCAAGGTCTTTATCAACGACTTTGGCCGCTTTGACCAGCTGAACCCCGGGCATTTTTACCAATGCGAGATTACCGAGTCGCAGGATTACGATCTGGTAGGCAGAATTGTCGCCGAATGACCTTAAGGAAATGAGAGATGAGTCCCTCGGGAAAAAAACTCAAAGGCCTACGCTGCCCGACGTGCGGGCAGCTTGTCACCGCGAACGATCCGGATTTTCCCTTCTGTAGCGAGCATTGCAAGACCATCGACCTGGGGAAATGGGCCAGCGGCGTATATCGTATTTCCTCGCCGGTGCTCGATCCCGATCTGTTGGAAGAGATTGAAGGGATGCGGTCTCGCTTGCCCGGTGATGAGTGATGCCGCGGTAGGCAAAAAGACAGGATGGGCCTGGGCGGTGGGGACCTTTCTGGGCGCCGGCCTGCTCCGGCCCGGTCCGGGCACTTGGGGGTCTGCCGCTGCCGCCCTGCTCTGGCTGGCGGTGGCCCTGGGCCTGCATCCGGCCTCGGGTCCGCTGGCATGGATTACGCTGACGGCTGCGGTGGGCGCCCTGGTTATTGGAATTCCCGCCGCCACCCTCGTAGAACGGGAGAGCGGACGAGAGGATCCCGGACACGTCGTGATCGATGAGGTCGCCGGGCAATGGATTGCGCTGATTCATTCGCGCGTAAACTTGAGTCACTTGCTAGCCGGATTTCTGTTCTTCCGTTTATTTGACATCGTGAAACCATGGCCTGCCCGACAGCTCGAGGGCTTGCCCGCAGGCTGGGGGATCATGCTCGATGATGTCGCTGCGGGCGTGTATGCTTTGCTGTTGATGCAGGCGCTGCAACACTGGATTGGGTAAGGCAGGGCACCTCGCAAGGAGCGGGATGCCATCGAAGACAACAACGCTCTAGCATGCAGGAATTCAGCCGATGCGATTCTCCAAGGAGTCACCTATTCCGAACTCACCCAGGATCGATGCCGCGATGCCGGATGCTGCGCTTCCAGGCGGTGAGGTCGAGGTCCGCGGAACCCAATTAGGCGCCGTGCGCTCTCGCCTGCCGGTGGCCGTGCTCGACGGGATCCTGGCTCCGGTTCTGCTCAGCCGCTCCAACCGCATGATCGTTCGCATCCCCGAGGATGTGCAGACCGGGAGACTGGAGATCCGCCAAAACGGACAATCGAGCAATACGATTCGTCTCAAGATCGCTCGCCTTCTGGCTGGGAATCTGCATCCTGTCGGCAATCCGGCAGTGGACGCCGAGGGCAACATCTACTCCACCGATTCCGGCCCACGGGGGCAAAAGACCGCGGTTTCGGTCTACCGCATCACCCCGGCGGGAGAAATGCAACCCCTGGTGAGCGGAATTACGAATGCGACCGGGCTGGCGCTCGACTCCCATGGCTACTTGTACGTCTCTTCGCGGCTGGACGGCACCGTACACCGCGTCTCTCCCCAGGGTGCATCCTCGGTGTACGCCGAAGGTATGGGCATCGCTACCGGGATCGCATTCGATACCACCGGCAACCTCTACGTGGGCGACCGCAGCGGAACCATCTTCAAGATCGCCCAGGACCGCCAGATCTTCGTCTTTGCCACGCTGGAACCCAGTATTGCTGCCTATCATCTTGCCTTTGGCCTTGACGGAACGCTCTTCGTGACCGCTCCCAGCACCTCCAGCTATGACTCGATCTATGCCATCGATCAAGCCGGCGTGGTGCGCGTCTATTACCGGGGACTGGGCCGCCCGCAGGGATTGGCGTTCGATGTCGCGGGCAACGTGTACGTTTCTGCCTCCTACCACGGCACTCGCGGAATCGTCTGCATTACCCCGTCGGGCGAAGCCTCGGTAGTTCTTGCCGGCTCCGGCATTGTGGGCCTCGCGTTCGTGCCCGGCGGCAACGCGATCCTGGCTGCCAATGGCGCAGTCTATGATGTACCGTTGGGCATCGAAGGCGTGCGCTTGTTCTAGAACTTTTTGCGCGTGCCCAGGCCGGGATACCAAATTCTTAGTGGAAACAGGCAGGCATCGAAGTCGGGATGAATTGCGAAATTATTGCTGTTGGTTCAGAACTGCTTTCGCCTTACAGGCAAGACACAAATTCACTCTTCCTCACGGACCGGTTGATGTCGCTGGGCGTAAACGTGGTTTTCAAAACCATCGTTGGGGACCGGCTCGGGTACCTCGCTAGCGCCATTCGCATCGCGCTGGGACGCACCGACATCGTGATCACCATGGGAGGACTCGGGCCCACGGAAGACGATCTGACGCGCCAGGCAGTTGCCGAAGCGCTCGGTATTCGGCTGCGCCGCCACCCGGAGATCGTCGGCGCACTCTATGCACGCTTCGCTGCCCGCCGGGCGCAGATGACAGAAAACAATGCTCGCCAGGCCGATGTGCTGGACGGCTCGGTGGTACTTGAGAACGATCGCGGCACAGCCCCCGGGCAATGGTTGGACACCGTTTATGGTGAGCATCGCAAGCTGGTCATTCTGCTGCCTGGGCCGCCCTCGGAAGTGAAGGCCATGTTTGACGCGCAATGCATGGACCGCCTACGTGCCGTGGTTCCCAGGCGAACCATTGCCACGCGCACGCTCAAGATTGCCATGATCGGAGAGTCGCAGGCCGATGCGCGCATCGCACCGATCTACACCAAGTACAAGGACGTGGATACCACCATCCTTGCCCACACCGGCGATATCACGCTCATTCTGAACTGCTCCAAGGGGGACCAGGAGGCGGCCCAGGCAAGGGTGGATGAGCTGGCGGAAAAAATCGAAGAAGAGTTGGAAGAGTTCATCTACTCTTCGCAGGGTGAGTCCCTGGAACAGATCGTTCTCTACTACCTGGGCATGAAGGCGTCTACGCTGGCGGTGGCGGAGAGTTGCACAGGAGGCCTGATTGCGGAGCGCCTGACCAGCATTAGCGGTAGTTCGCGATCGTTTCTGGGCGGAGCGGTGGTTTACAGCGACCGTCTCAAGAGTCTCTTCGCCGGCGTTCCTCCGTCCATGATCGAAGCCCACGGCGCGGTCAGCAAGGAAGTAGCCATTGCCCTCGCCGAGGGAATTCGCAATAAGACATCCGCAACCTTCGGTCTCGGTGTCACCGGCATCGCCGGTCCCGCCGGTGGTTCGGAAGAAAAACCTGTCGGCCTGGTTTACGTCGCCGTCGCCGATGGCAAGCAGACCGACGTGGTAGAACGGCGCTTTGGCGGCGACCGGGAACACATTCGCTCTTGGGCCAGCCAGCAGGCGCTGGATCTGGTCCGCCGCAAGTTGAGGTAAACCCCTCTGTACAGGCCACCAAGGACGGGTGGGTTATTGAGAAGCCCGCTCAGGCGGGGCATGCCCCCACGGCATCGGCCTCGCTGTCATAGACCTTGAATAGGCTAAGGATACCCACCATTTTGAAGGTCTTGGCCGCGAAGGGCGAAGGACTCACCAGCTTGGCGTCGCCGCCCAGCTTCTTTGCCTGGCGCAGAGCGTCCACGATCGCACCGATCCCGCTGGAATCGATATAGGGCATCGCGGAAAGATCCAGCAGCAGGTGAATGTGTCCGCTGTTGAGCGCGCCCTCGACCGCCTCGTCAAGCTGCTTGACGCCTTCTCCGTACTTGAGCGGGCCCTTCAGCTTCAGGCAACAAATAGTTCCGCTCTGTCGAATATCAAGATCCACGGCGTCCTCTCCCAGGCCTAGAATTTGCCTTACACCAAACATACCGCTTGCCAGAGCATTTTTCCTTCTCCTCTGCACCGGCCAGCCTAGCGACTTGCGGCTTTTCTTGAGAAAAAGCCGCGTCCTACTTTCTGTTCACCAAAAGTAAAAAATGCTGTACTCTCCGACCAGATTAACAATCAACCTATCCTGCCATATACGTCAAGCAGACAACAGGCGCATGAAGATTGAATCCGGCAGCCGGCTAAACAGCGAACACTACTCGGAACTAGCCCAGTCCCTGCTGGCCTCACCCGAGGTTTCGGCCCGCGCCGCGTTGCTGGCCGATGCCGTACGTAAGGCGCTCCCGGACAGCGCATGCGCGCTCTACAGCCTGCGCCCGAGTGCGGAGGGAGCCTCCTGGAACGCCCTCGGCGTATCCGACGAGATTTCGGTTGCAGACTCGTCGATCGCGGCCGCCGCAGCACTCTTCGCTCCCCTGCAGGAATCGCCGCGCCCTATTGTCTATTCCGCCAGCCAGCTGGCTCGCGAAGACTACGCCCACATCCACGTAGTGCGCACCATCCGGTCCATCGGCTACTTGCCGTTGCTGCGTGAGCAAGAACTGATAGGGGCCTTCGAGATCGTCAGCTTCGGCGACCCGCTTACCGAGGCCACCTTGCAATCGCTTGAAGGGCTCGCGGAACTGGCCGTCGCCGCCCTCGAGTCGGCAGAGCAGTACGAGGAGCAACGGCAGAATCTGCTCGATTCCATCCACCGCTTAACCCAGCTCTATGACCTGGAGAAGTCGCTCAACGAGACGCTCGATTTCGAGCCCCTGCTGGAACTGATTCCGGTCAAGGTAGCGGCGATGCTGCCTTGCCAGGCTATTCACCTATGGATGTTCGATGGAGGCAGGTTACGCCTGGTCTCCGCATGGGGAGAGGATGCAACCGCCGAAGTAGGGGCCACGGAGGGCGCCGGCGAGGGCTATGTCGGGGATATGGCGGAAGAAGGCGTGCCGTTGTTAATCAACGACCCCGAAGACCCCCGGCTGGCAACCCGCAACGAGCGTGCTGCTGGAGGCCCGCCGGTCACCGATGTGCTCCTGGTGCCGCTCATCGAGCGCGCGCAGGATGGCGGCGAAAGCGAGCTGGGTGTGCTCGAGGCCATCAACAAGGCGGGCGGCGCGGGCTTCACGGATGATGACCTGTTCTTCATGAACAGCATGTCGGAGACGGTGAGCAGCGCGCTCAAGAACGCCAGCCTGATGCATGCCGAGCGCAAGCTGGAGATTCTCGAAGCCCTGGTTCATGTCAGCTCTGAGATCACTTCCACGCTTCGGCTTGAGCGGCTGCTGCAGATTATTGTCAACAGCCCGCAATCCGTGTTGCCCTTCGAGCGTTGTTCGATTGCGCTCGACAATCGTGGACGGCTGCAATTGAAGGCTGTTTCCGGAATGGCCAATATTCCGGCTGGCGACATCCAGGTGGAGCATCTGCGCGAATTGCTGCAATGGCTCTCCACCGATGATCGCCAGCTGCTGATCCGCCAACACGAGGAGGAACCGGAGACCGACGAGCCCCGAGTGCGCGCGGTGATCGGCAAGCACTTCGCATCCAGTGACTATCGCGCCCTCTTTGCCCTCCCACTGGCCGATGACCAAGGACGGGTGGGGCTGCTGCTTTATGAGAGCAGCGACCCGGATTTTCTCGAGGTGGCGCACATCGAGATGATCAAGGTTCTGGCCGGGCAAACCACGGTAGCCATCCGCAACGCCCTGCTCTACCGGGAAGTACCGCTCATCGGCCTGCTTGAGCCGTTGGTGCAGCGGAAACAGGCATTTTTGCGTAGCGATCGAAAGCGGCAAGGCGTGATACTTGGCACCGTGGCGGCGGTGATCCTGTTGCTTATCTTCTGCCCCCTGCCGCTGCGCATCAGCGGCGCAGCCGTGGTGGCTCCGCAATCCGTCGCTACCCTTGCCGCCCCGGTCGAGGGAACCATCGCGAACGTGTACGCCCGGGAGGGCCAGCACGTGAGCCGGGGTGAAGTTCTGGCGACCATGGACGACTGGGCCTGGCGTAACCAGCTGACAGCGGCACAGGCCAAATACGAGGCAGCCATGCTTGCCATGCAAGGCGATTTGGCCCGGCACTCCGCACAAGCGGGGCAAGACCGAACCCAGGCCGATTACCTGCAGGCGGAAATGGAGCGGACACGATTACGTATCGCCAATGCACAGCTTCGTTCCCCCATCGACGGCATCGTAGTGACGCCCGATCTGCAGAACGCGGCCGGAGAACACCTCGATGCCGGCGCAACCTTCGCCCAGGTGCTCGATTTGGCAAGCGCGAGAATCAACATCGCCGTGGATCAGGCAGATGCCAACCTGGTGCGGGCAGGCCAGAGGGCCGCCGTCAAGCTGAATAGCTTTCCCGCGCAGACCCTGCACGGCCAGGTCTTCAGTATCAGCCCCGAAGCGCAGCCCAACGGGGACGACCGTGTCTTTTACGCCCACGTGCTGGTGCCGAACGGAAGCGCAGAACTGCGCACCGGCATGGATGGCCGGGCCAAAATCTCCGCCGGATTTCGACCCGCAGGGTTTGTTTTACTGCGGGCGCCTGCATTATGGTTCTGGAAACAGCTTTGGGGTTGGATCGGTTGGTAATCATGCCGCGAACTCGTGTCAAAGGTAACCGTAGCACTTGCCAATGGGTCGCGGCCGCGGCGCTATGCTGCATGGGCGGATTGGGTCTCGCAGGGTGCAGGCAGGGACCTGCGGCTTCCCAGCCCGTTGTGGCTTCATCGTCACCATCCGGTACGGCCGCGGAGCCGTTGGCGGCCGCATCATCTCCATTCTCGGGCGCTTCCGCCTACCTGACCGGGCCAGACGCATCTCCCCATCCCGCCGCCCCGGCAACCGGCGACGTGCACAGCTTTACCACGGTCGGCCCGCTGGTCGTGGAGCAACAGGCCGACGTCGCGGCCGAACGCGATGGACGCGTAACGTCGGTCAATGTCGAGATTAGCGATCACGTCCGGAAGGGAGAGGTGCTGGCGCTACTGGACGATCGCGCCCTGCAGGCGGCGCGCGCAGAGAAGGCGGCCAGGATTGATTCTCTGCGAGCCCAGGTACAGTCCTGGGAGGCCGAGCAAAGAAGCAATGAAGCGGATCTGCGGCGAGCCGATGCCATGCGGGCGGAGAAAATACTCGATGATGAGGATTGGGAGCATGTGCAATATAAGCTCACCGAAACCAAATCCCAGGTGGCCCGTTACAAGGCTGATGAGCTTGCCGCCGAAGCTGAGTTGCATGCCGCGGATGTCGAACTGAGCCAATCCCGCATCACGGCTCCCTTCGATGGCGTGGTAGGCCGCCGCTCCGTGCATGACGCGCAGGCGGTAAAAAAGGGCGATACCCTCTTCTGGATCACGGCGCAGGCGCCTCTCCGCATCCTTTTCACCGTGCCTGAGTCGGCCATGGCTGCTTTCCCTCGCGGCGCAAGACTTGAGCTCACCACAACGGACTACCCGCATCTCAAACAGCCGGCGGTCGTCTTCCGCGTGAGCCCGGTCGTCGATCCGGCGAGCGGCAGTATCGAGGTCATTGGCAGCCTGGAAAAACCGTCCCCATTGTTGAAGCCGGGCATGTCCATGCAGGTCAAGCTGAGCCCGCGATGAACCTGAGTGAGGCACTCGACGCAGCTCTCCCCGAGATACCCCGCACCAGGCTCTCGCGCAAGAACCCCCCACGCATCGATCCCGAACTCATCGTTCGCGAGGATGTAACCGACGGCGAGCCGATCTTCTCCGTCTATCAGCGAAGTACTGCCAACCTGTTACGCCTAAAGCCGACACAGTGGCAGCTCGCGCGCCTCTTCGACGGAGTGCGTTCTTACGAAGAGATCGCCGCTGCGTTCGAGGCCGAGGCCGGGATCCCGCTTTCCGCGGAGGAGGTGCGAACCTTCGCCGAAAATATGGACGAGGGCGGCTTCTGGTACAAGAATCCGCAGGAAAAAAATATCGCCATGAACGAGAAACTCTCGGCGCAGCGTGGTCGCCGCGCGCGGGGTCACTCCAGCTTCAATGTGTCGCACATATCGTTCTCGGCCTGGGATCCGGACAGATACCTTACCCGGCTCGACCAGAAAATCGGGAAATACTTGTTCAATGGCTGGTTCACCCTCTTTGCTGTCGTGCTCTTCTTATTTCAGGCCGTGGTCTTCTGGGCAAAATGGAGCGTCATTGGCCCGGACATACCGCTTTACTTCAGCTTCGGCAATAAGACCTTCTCCGATCTGGTGGAGTTCTGGGTGCTTCTGCTGATCATCGGTTTCGTTCACGAGAGCTCCCATGGACTCACCTGCAAGCACTTTGGCGGCGAAGTTCACAGTATGGGTCTGATGTTCCTTTACCTGACGCCCGCATTTTATGTGGACGTGACTGAAGCCTGGATCTCGGCCAGCCAGCTGCAGCGGCTGGCGACTATCATCGCCGGCTTATGGGCGGAGATGATTCTGTGCGGCCTGGCGATGATCGTGTGGATGAACACCCGGGTGGGCGATTGGGTTCATGATTTCTCCTACAAATTCATTCTCATTAGTGGGCTTGCCCTTCTGGTCGTCAATCTCAATCCCCTCATCAAGCTGGACGGCTACTACTTTCTTACTGAATGGATTCGTATTCCCGACCTTAAAGAGCGCTCCACGGCATTCCTCACCGGCTGGGTGCAAGCCCGTCTCTTTCGGCTTCCGGTCGATGTACCAGTGGTTGCCCGCCGGCGGGTGCTGCTCTTCGTAATCTATGCCGTAGCCTCCGGCGTTTACAGTTATCTACTTCTGCTGTTTTTCGTGCGCTTCGGGTACAACGTCTTCTTTCACTGGTTTGCTGAGCTCGCCATCGTCCCTGCTGGCTTGCTCGCGTTCGTCATCTTTCGCTCTCGGCTGCGGGCCCTATATAACTTCGCTCGAGTCTTCTATCGCACCAAGGCGGGTACCGGCGCTCTGCGCCTAACGCCTCTGCGAGCCGGTGTGGCGATCGCCCTTCTCTTGGTTTTCTTTGTACCCATCGTGCGCGATCGTGAGAACGCATACTTCGTCGTCGAGCCCACGGAGAGTCACCAGGTACATGCCGGCTTTCCCGGAAAGGTCTCGGCCGTGTACGTAAAGGAGGGCGATACAGTGCACAGAGGGCAGGTGATGGCACGACTGCAGAGCCTGACCGAAGCCAGCGCGAGACAGGAGGCGGAGGCGCAACTGGCTTCCTCGCAGTCCCAGGTCTTCGCCGCGGAGTTGCAGCATACCGGCCTCGGCGAGGCGCTGGCGGCGCAGCATGCGGCTCGCCAGAGCAGCACGAATGCGAGCCAGGAGAGCGCGCTGCTTGCCGTAACCGCTCCCGCCAGCGGTGTGGTCGCCACCAGCGATCCGGAAAGCCTCTTGAACCGCGACGTAACCACGGGTGAGACGCTGCTGACAATTGTCGATCCCACCCAGCTGGTTGCGAGATTGTTTATCCCGGTTTCAGCGATGGATCGCGTTCAGGTTGGAGATGGTGTATCCCTGCAACCTACCTCTCAGTTCTCTGAAATCCGTGGGCGCCTGGGAACGATGGAAGGGTCCGCAATGCCCTTGCCCGCCGACCTCCTCGCCGGCCAGGAGTACAAGGGCATCGCGCTGCCGGCCTTCTATACCACGCGCATGCCCCTGGCAAAAATGGCCGACGGCATCCGGCCCGGGATGAGCGGAGGGGCAATCATCTTTGGCAGACGCCGTAGCCTGGCAAATCGGCTGCTGACCACTCTCGGTAATATGCTGCGTACACACTTCTGGTAGACAGCGCCAGCGAAAGCCTCAACGTGTGACAAATGAACCAGCACGAAAAAAGACGACAGCGGCATAGGCCGTTGTCGTCTTTTCCAAGGCAGATTGGTCCCTGTTTAGCTTAGTTTCTTAAGAGCCATCAGCTTCGCTGTCGAGAGCTTGGCCACCGCCAGCTTTCTGGATGCGCTCGATTTTGCCGCCCGTACTGCCTTGTCCTCTGATTTTTTGCCACCGGCCCCTGAGGACCCTTTAGTCGCTCTCTTACCAATAAGCGACTTTTTCTGAATAGCCATATTCATTTACCTTGCTGCCGACGCAAGATCTGGGAGTACGATCGGCAGCAATCGAAAACAGCATGGCGGCCAGCAGCTACTCTGCTCGCCGCCGCTTTGCGGATCCTAGGCTCCGTGAATGATCTTCATCGCAGCAACGACTTTGCCAGAAGCTGGCTTGGCGGTGTCAACCTTCGACTTCGTGGACTTGCTCTTGGTCGGGGTGGTTGCCTTCTTGCTGACGAGAGATTTCTTTTCCATAGCCATTTTGGTTTCTCCGATTTTATTTAACTGCTTTACGCACTACCCTAGTGCAAGCTGATGGCCAAAGTTTCCGCCATCGGGCTGGAATCTTCAAACTGCTGCAAACAAAGGAAGGCGCGCGGATTATCCACCTGGCCGAGGAACCGCAGCTTTGCCGGCCGGCCGGAGATGGGTTAAATTTTAACCCCCAGGGGTTAAATTATTAACCCCTGGCAGACTTCTAGAGGGAATACTTGCGGCAAAGGTATTTCATGCGCTGCGAGTCTAGGTGCAGCAAGCGCGCCGCGGCAGCCTTGCTGCCGCCCGAACGCCGTAGCGCCGCTTCCAGCAGCGCCACCTCCAGCTCCCGTATCTCATCGTCGAAGCGCACCCCGCCCTGGGGAAGAAGAATGGCCTCATGGGCGGTGACGCTCTGCGCCAGCAGTTGCTGCGGCAGATGCTGCAGCTCGATGGTCGGCCCGGGAACCATGATCACCAGCCGCTGGATCAGGTTTTCCAGCTCGCGCACATTGCCCGGCCAGGAGTGCTCCTCCAAGGCCGCAAGGGCGTTGGGAGTCAGGCGTTTCTGCTCCAGGCCGTTGGCCAGCAGGTGAACACGCAAGAAGTAGTCCGCAAGCAGGGCGATATCCCCGGTTCGCTCGCGCAGCGCCGGCAAGTGGATCGGCACCACATGGATACGGTAGTAGAGGTCTTCCCGGAATTTCCCGCTGCGCGCCATTTCTTCCAGCGGCTCATTGGTGGCGCAGATCAACCGGAAATCGATCTTGCGGCTTTGCCGTCCGCCCAGCCGCTGAACCTGGCGGTCTTCGAGCACGCGCAGCAGCTTGGTCTGGAGCGGCAAGGTCAGGGTTGCGATTTCATCAAGAAAAAGCGTGCCGCCGTCTGACAGCTCAATCTGGCCTGGTTTTGCCTCGTTCGCGCCGGTGAATGCGCCCCGCTCATGGCCGAAGAGCTCTGACTCGATCAGGTTCTCAGGCAAGGCGGCGCAGTTCAGGCTGATGAACGGCTTGTTCCGCCTGCTGCTCAAAGCAACGATAGCGCGGGCCACCAGCTCCTTACCCGTGCCGCTCTCCCCGCGCACGATCACGTTGATGCGGCTGTCGGCTACCTGTGAGATCGCGTCGTAGACGCGGCGCATAGCTTCGCTCGCACCCACCAGGTCTTGGAACTTGCTCCGATCCAGCACCTGCTGCTGCATGCGCGCCCGTTCCATCTCCTCGATGCGCTCTTCGAGCGTGGTCTTGAGTACCAGGCGCAGCTCAGAAAGATCGATCGGACTACGGAAGTGAGCATCGCTGCCTGCTTCGATGGCCTGCCTTTCCAGCCCGCGGGCGCGCGAGCGGCTGAGCGAGATCAGGACCAGGCCGCGTTCCAGGAGGTGCAGCTCGCGCAGCACCCGGATCCCGGTATCGGCCTCATCGCCCTGCGAGTCGATATCGACCAGCAGCGCCTCAGCTCGCTGTTCACGGACCCAGATCGCCGTATCTCCGAACTGTTTGCGGTGGCGTACCTGGTACCAAGGCGCGAGCTCAGGCTCGATCTCACTGAGAAATTCCTCATCCGCGGTAATCAAGCAAACCACGGGTAGGGTCTCGTCAGCCAAGCCGGTCGAGCGATGCAGGTTGGGCATGTGTCAGTTCATTCTACGGAGCAGTCCCATAAAAGAAAGAGCGAATCCCCGCTGTGCTCATCGTCCCCATACCTGCTGCAGAAAGAGATAGCGGTCGCGATGCGGGTCTGGAGCGGCTCCAGGATCGGCACTTAGGCGCATCACCTGCCAGTTGCCCGCCGCATCGTAGGCCGGCCAATGCGGTGCTCCACCACCGTTTGGATCTCCAGACTTGGCAAAATTGGTCCAGAAGGTTTGCATCAGATCGGAGAGCTTGTAGTCCTCCGGGCTGAACTTCGCGCCCTTGCGCGAGTCAAGATTGCCGAAGACATACTCGATTTCATCGGAGTGGAAAGCTCCGTCAGCGGCGGCGTGGAAGGGGTCGCCCGGCGAGGGCTGCGCGAACAAGTAGCGATAGACCGGGGCGCCCCCGGTCTTTACCTGCGCCTCCAGCCACGCCCAAGTGGAGTAAACCAGGAAGCGGTCGCCGGCAAAGTCCTCCGCCGCGCGTAGCGCCTCAGCATCGTCAGTGGCGCGGTACACCTTGAGGAATTCTTCGGCCCGCGGGCCGAATTCCTTAACTGCCGTAGCTCGCAGGCCCTCCACGGTACCCTGTTCCGGATGCCTGAGCACCCCGCTGCTGTCTTCGTCCCGGTTCCAACCGGCAAGCAAGGGCACGTGGGACTGGTTGCCCGCAGCAAAAATCGCGGTGACGCTTTGGGGGAGGAAGTAGCCGTCGGTATCGGGCGCGAAGGGGGGTCTGCCCATGCCTTTGTGGGTGGCCAGCTTCAGGATCTCTTCGCTGCTCGCTGCTCGCAGTGTAGCCAGACTGCTATCGCCGCCTGTCTGGCGGATAAATTCCTCATTCGTCCTCTCAGCATCCTCAAGCGGCGGAAAAGTCAGCTCCTTGCTGGCAAACGCTCCGCCGCTTTCTCCTATGGCATGGGCAAAGAGACCCTTAGCCAGTGGCGATGCCATCTGGGCGCTGACGGCAAAGGAACCTGCCGATTCGCCGAAGATGGTTACATTCTCAGGGTCGCCGCCAAAGGCCTTGATGTTGCGCCGTACCCACTGCATGGCAGCCAATTCATCCATGAGTCCGTAGTTGCCGGCTGCGTGGTGGGGATCCTCGGCAGCCAACTCGTGGGTGGCGAAAAACCCAAAAATCCCCAGCCGGTAATTCATGGTGACCACCACCACCCCTTTGCGAGTGAGGTGTTCGCCGTCCTGACGAGGCTCCGAGGTTCCACCACCGGCAAAGCCACCGCCAAAAATCCAGAGCATTACTGGCAACTTGCCTTTGGGTTTGGCGGCGGGTATCCACACATTGAGAGTGAGGCAATCCTCGCTCTCACCCGGATCGCGGAAGACCATGTCGTCATAATGTTCCTGCTGGTAACAGCGGGATCCGAAGCTGGTGGCTTGGCGCACGCCTGGCCATTTGGCGGCTGGTTGCGGCGGCTTCCAACGCAGCGGGCCGACAGGCGGCGCCGCATAAGGGATGCCGAGAAAGTCGCGCGCCTGGCCGTCCGCGCTCGTCTTTCCCTGCACCTTGCCCCGATCTGTCTTGACCAACAACGGATTGTCCGCATGAGCCGGTAACGCGAAGGCAACCACCCCCACTGCGGCGCAAAGATACCTCGACAAGAAGCTGTTGAACATGCGCCCTAATCTACCAGATCACCGCGGTGTCGTTGCTTGCCACACCCGCGCTGCTACACTCAAAACCGGATGCAACCATGTCTTTGTCTTTGATCGTAGTTAGCGTGGCGTATCTGCTGGGTTCCATCCCATTCGGGTTCCTCCTGGTGCTGTTAGTGAACAAGGAGGACATCCGCGCCAAGGGCAGCGGCAACATCGGGGCCACCAATGTGCTGCGCTCCGGAGCGAAAGGATTGGGCGCCCTGACCTTTCTCCTCGACCTCAGCAAAGGTTACGCCGCAGTCGCAGTGGCAGATTTCCTCGGCCGCAACCAGGGCCCAGCGACAATCAATCATCTTGCCATCCTGGCCGGACTGTTCGTGATTCTGGGTCATATGTTTCCCGTCTGGCTGCGCTTCAAGGGCGGCAAAGGCGTGGCCGCTGCCTTCGGCGCTTTCCTGGCGCTCTGTCCCTTGGCCGCACTCTCCGCCTTTGTGCTATGGCTCGCTATTGTGGCCCTGACCCGTTATGTCTCCCTGGCGTCGATCTTGGCGGCGCTCGTGCTTCCTTTCCTGACCCTCTGGCTCTCACCGGGCAAATACGGCTACGTCACCGGGGCAATTGTTTTTGTTTGCTGCTGGAGTGTCATCGTGAAGCACCGGCAAAATATCCAGCGCCTGATGCAGGGTACGGAACATGGCTTCGGCGCATCGAGGAAGACCGGAGCATGAGCCGCATTGCCATGGTGGGCAGCGGCTCCTGGGGAACCGCTCTCGCCCTGAGCCTCGCTCGCCGAGGCGACCACTCGATCGCGCTCTGGTCTCATTCCTCAGCCGTGGGCGCCTACCTTCCCGGGTTTCCAATCCCTCCGCAGATAGATCCGGTGACAGATCTCGCCGCAGCCGTGGTGGGCGCGGAGATTGTGATCAGTGCGGTGCCATCGCAGCATGTGCGCGCGATCTATCACGCCATGGCCCCCTCTCTTGCGCCGGGGCAAATCATCGTCAGCGCCACCAAGGGAATCGAGGACCAGACCTTTCTCCGCATGACGCAAGTCATCGAGCAAGTGCTGGCGGACCGAAGTCCTATTGGCAGCCTTCCCTGCGGCGCGCTGAGCGGGCCGTCGTTCGCGCAGGAGGTGGCATCCGGAGCCCCCACGGCAATCACCATCGCTTTCGCGGATAGCCGGCTCGGCAGCCGGCTTCAGGAGGAACTCAGCGCCCCCGCATTGCGGCTCTACACCAACGACGACGTGATCGGCGTGGAACTGGGTGGCGCACTCAAGAATGTGATCGCCATCGCCGCCGGCATCGCCGCCGGGCTGGGACTGGGGCACAACAGCGCGGCGGCCATCATCACTCGTGGAGTAGCGGAGATCACCCGCCTGGCGGTCGCCTGCGGGGGGCGCAGGGAGACGCTTGCCGGCCTTTCCGGCTTGGGTGACCTGGTGCTTACCTGCACTGGTCCGCTTTCCCGCAACCGCTCGGTCGGGGTTGAACTCGGCCGGGGGCATAAACTTCCCGCGATCCTGGCGCAGCTACAGGGCAAAGTCGCGGAAGGCATACGGACCACCTCGGCGGCGCTAGGACTAGCCAAAGCTCACGGGGTGGAAATGCCCATCACAGAACAGATGGAAGCCATTCTCGAACATGGCAAGTCGCCCCAGGACGCGATCCGCGAACTGATGGCCCGGCCGGGCCGCGACGAATAGGGCAGCGCTCCGTCCCGGAGATCGAGCTCTGACCCGGGGATCAAACTCTATCCCCGGAATCGAACTCTGTCCCTTCCACAAACGCCGTGCCCCATATCTCGAACCTCAACGATTTGCTGCTGGAAAGTAGAACCGTCTGGTTAAGAGCAGTGGTATCCCGCATCTCAAAAGCGAGATGTGGGGCACCCGGGGGCGGGTCGGCCCGGTACGGGCTTCGGTGGTTGAAAAGCTCCGAGCAGCATCGGTAAGATGAGCACCGCCGAGGTCCTTCGACTCCGCGCCACAAGCACTGTGTCACGCGATAAATCTGTGAGGCGCTCCGCTCAGGATGACGATTTTGTGGCGAATTGGAAACGCTGAAGATGACGTTTTTGCGGCGGGTTGGCGATGCAAAAAACCAGCGTCTTCGCGAATTTCTATTGCCTGCCAAACAAGTTAGCGCTTATGGGCTACGCCCCTTCGTCGTTCACGGTCTGCAGCCTAGTACACTCAGGTCATGCCGTATCGAGATGCCTTGTGATTCAAACGCTTTTTGGCAGCCTGGAAGAACCCGAAAAAAAGAGCATATTCGGCCGCATGAAGGAGGCCGTCTCGCGCACCCGCGAGACCCTGGCCGACCGCATCGAAGATATCGTCGCCCTGACCCACGAGGTCGATGAAGCCGCTCTGGAAGAGCTGGAGATGAGTCTCGTGGCCTCGGATCTCGGAATCGGAACCTCCACCGAGATCATCGATGCCTTGCGCGGCCGGGTGAAACGGCACGAAATCCGCAACGGCGCGGAGTTGAAGCAGCTACTGAAGCAGGAGATCCAATCCATTCTGGACGCCCGGGAAGAAGAGGACTTCTTCAAGCCCAAATACACAGCGCCGCCCAGGGTCATCATGATGGTGGGTGTGAACGGCACCGGCAAAACTACGACGACGGGGAAGCTGGCTTCTTATTACCGCCGCCAGGGCAAGACCGTTTTGCTGGCTGCTGCCGACACCTTCCGTGCCGCGGCCATCGAGCAGCTTGAGGTGTGGGGCCAACGCACCGGCGTGGAGATGATCAAAACCAAACAGGGCGGAGATCCCTCCGCTGTCCTCTTCGATGGCATGCGGGCAGCCCAGGCGCGGGCCATCGATGTCCTCATCGTCGATACAGCCGGCAGATTGCACACCAAGGACAACCTGATGGCCGAACTGAGCAAGATGCGGAGAACCGCCCAGCGGATCATTCCCAGCGCCCCGCACGACGTCCTGCTGGTGATGGATGCGACCACAGGGCAGAATGGCTTGCAGCAGGCCAGGCTCTTTACCGAATCGGCGGGCGTCACCGGCATCGTGCTCACCAAACTCGATGGCACCGCCAAAGGCGGCATTGCCGTCGCCATAGCGCGCGAACTCAAGGTCCCTGTCCGCTACGTCGGCGTGGGCGAAAAGTTGGAAGACCTTTTACCATTTGACAGCAAGGCGTTCGTTGATTCCTTGCTCGGTGACTAGAACGATGCCGGAAGTTGACCAGCAGTGGATGGAGCGTGCGTTACAGCAAGCGGAGCGGTCGGTCGGCCTCGCCTCTCCCAACCCGGCCGTCGGCTGCGTGCTGGTTCGAGGCGACGATCTGGTAGGGGAGGGCTTCCACGAGTTTGACCGGCGCGACCACGCCGAGGTGGTTGCCCTGAAGCAGGCCGGCCCTCTGGCCGATGGTGCGACTGCCTATGTGACTCTCGAACCTTGCAGCCACCAGGGAAGAACCGGACCCTGCGCGGACGCCCTGATAGCGGCGGGTGTTACACGAGTGGTGGTGGCAACCGCCGACCCCAATCCCCAGGTTAACGGTAAAGGCATCGCCCGCCTGCGCGAGGCTGGCGTGCAGGTCAGCACGGGCGTGCTGCAGGAACAGGCCCGCAGGCTGAACGACGGCTACGCAAAGTTCATCACCGCCTTTCTTCCTTACGTCACTATGAAAGTTGCCGCTACGCTCGATGGCCGCATCGCGCCCGCGCAACGCGAGACCCGTGGTCATTTCTGGATCAGCGGTAGCGAAGCGCGTGCCGAAGTGCATCGAATGCGCCACGCCGTAGATGCACTGATTGTGGGGGTGGGAACGGTCATCGCCGATGATCCTTTGCTCACCGACCGCAGCGACCTGCGGCGGCGGCGGCCATTGCAGCGGATTGTGCTGGACACCAGCCTGCGCACCCCGCTGGATTCTCAGCTGGTCAAGACCGCTTACCAGGACGTGCTTATCTTTTTCAGCCATGCCGAGGTCGCAGCGCAAAAAGCGCTCGAAGCCCGCGGCGTCCGCCTGCAGCAGATCGCGCATCGCGGCCCCCGCATTTCTTTGCAGGATGCGCTGGTGCGGCTGGCGGAGATGCAGATCACCAATGTGCTGCTCGAAGGCGGCGCCGAGGTCTATACGTCCGCTCTCAACCAGGGCCTGGTGGATAAACTCACGTTGTTTTATGCGCCCACGTTTTTTGGCAAGGCTGCGGTCCCCATGCTCAGCGCGATCGACGGACTACCTCCGATTGAGGACTATTCACTGAAACAGTTTGGCCGGGATTTCGCGTTGGAAGCCCGCCTGCATGATCCCTGGTCGGAAGTGATCTAATCAAAGTTGACATGTTTACTGGGCTCATAGAAACCACAGGCACCGTCCTCGCCGTCGAACAGCGCGAGGGTTCGCGACGCATAACCATCGCCGCGCCCATCGGAGAAGGTGTTACGCTGCGCACCGGCGACAGCATCGCGGTCAGCGGCGTTTGCCTGACCGCGCTCGATATCGAGCCCGGCCGCTTTCACGCCGATCTGGCGGCGGAGACGGTGGCCCGCACTTCCCTTTCCCTCCTAGCTTCGGGATCCACCGTAAATCTGGAGTTGCCGACACCGGCGGGGGCTCCCCTCGGCGGCCACGTGGTCCAAGGCCACGTCGACGGCACGGGCACGCTGTTAAGCCTCCAGCCGGTCGATGCGCACGCCGATCCGGCACTTGCCGATTGGTGGCTTCGCGTTGCCGTGCCCGGCCAGCTAAGCCCCTACATGGTAGAGAAGGGTTCGATTGCGATTGAGGGAATCAGCCTGACCATTGCCCGCTGGGAACGGGGTACGGCGGAGGGAGACGTGGTCTCCGTAGCCATCATTCCCCACACCTATGCGCGCACCAATCTGCACACCCTGAAAGCCGGGCAGCCGGTCAATATCGAGGCCGACGTGTTGATCAAGTTCATGGAGCAGCGTGCGCTCGAAACCCGGTTCGATCTCAGCGTCGAATACCTGATAGCGAACGGCTACTAGAACCTCTTTTGGCTTTTTTCCCGGCCCGTCCCCAGTGCTATCATCAAGGTGTGCCGGGTCCTACGCGACGCAACCCCGCCAACCCCGCCAGGTCCGGAAGGAAGCAACGGTAACGGGTCAGTGCGTGCGCAGTAGGTTGCCCGGTACAAACGATAGCCCGTGACCCTGCCAGCCTATCCACCCCTCATCGATCCGATTTGCAGATGCCTTACCTGGCACTTGCTCTGTTCATGCGCTTGTTGAATTCCCGGCAGTTTAGTTCTGGAGAAGAATATTGAGCATCGAATTGCGTCCGCGTGCACAACGGCGCGCCAAGATTAGCGCTCTGGGAACCTATGTGCCGCCGCGCATCCTCAGCAATGCCGACCTGGCAACCATGGTAGACACGTCTGACGAGTGGATCATGCAGCGCCTCGGCATCCGCGAGCGCCACCTGGTCGAGCCGGGCATGGCGACCAGTGACATGGCGGTGGAAGCGGCGCGCCGCTGCCTGGCCAATCGAGGCATCATGGCCAGCGAGGTTGAGGTGGTCATCGTGGCCACGGTTACGCCCGACATGCTCTTCCCCGCGACCGCCTGCCTGGTCCAGGACAAGCTCGGCGCCCACGGCGCCTGGGGCTTCGACCTTTCCGCGGCGTGCTCCGGTTTTCTCTATGCCCTGCAGGTGGGGGCCAAGCTGGTCGAGTCCGGCGCTCAATCGAAGGTCCTGGTCATCGGCGCTGACACGATGTCGTCGATCATCGACTACACCGACCGCACCACTTGCGTCATATTTGGCGATGGCGCCGGTGCGGTCCTGGTCGAACCCGCTGCAGAGGGCGAGGTCGGGCTGATCGACTTCTGTCATGAGATCGACGGTTCCGGGGCGTGTGCACTGAATATGCCGGCCGGCGGCAGTCTCCGCCCTGCTTCCGCCGAAACCGTCGCGGCCAGAATGCACTATGTCCACCAGGACGGCCAGGCGGTTTATAAGTACGCTGTGCGCAAGATGGTGGAGACGACCAGCAAATTGCTCCACACCAACAACATCACTGGCCGCGGACCTGGGCTGCTTTATCCCTCACCAAGCCAACAAGCGCATCATTCTTTCGACCGCCGAGCGCCTGGGCCTGCCGCTGGAACGGGTGGTTATCAACATCGACCGCTTCGGCAATACGACCGCCGCCACCATCCCCCTGGCCATGCAAACCGCCCTCGACGAACACCGCCTGGACCGCGAAAGCCTGGTGTTGCTGGCATCGGTAGGCGCCGGCTTCACCGTAGGCGCCTGCCTCCTCCGCTGGGAGATGTAGAGCGGATCTCCTGTGTTTTGGCCTTGTTTCCGGCACGGCCTTTAGGCCTTGTATCGGTTTGTATCAGGGCCCTGACTTCAGTCGGGCCGTTGACGGTCTAGCAAAATCTGGGCCCTGCGTCAGCCTTTCTGTGCATCCTGGCGGAAACACCGTGGGCTGTTGAAAATCATCCGTGGACAATCATTTCGTGCGGGAAGAGCCGCTAGCAGGGGCACTAAAGCCCGTCATATCCCAATCCTTTGCGGCCCGACTAAAGTCGTGCCCTGATACAAAACATGAGTTCTTCTGCAGCCTATGAAAGTGTTCCCTGATAGAAACATCCGCTGGTTCGAGGTTCGGACCGGGCTCGTTTCTAGTTCGCGCTGAGCGCGGCGGCCTGCGGCTCGGCGGCACTTCTTCCCTGGCGTGCGAAACTTCCAGACCCCGTACAAAATGCCGACCACCATCAACCCCAAATACACCCACATGAGGGTGGTGCTCCACCCGGAGAGATAGTGGCGAAATGCGCGCACCATCGCCCTGCCATAAGTGACGGCCAGCCAGGTCACCAGCGAATAACGAAGCGCTCGAGCCAAGCCGAAGGAAAGAAAGAACTTCTTTCGCGAAACCCCCAGGGCGCCGGAGGCCAGCACGAACGGCATCAGCGGGAATGGCGGCGGAAGCAATGCCGAGGTGGCGACGGCCAGCGTGCCGTTCTTCTCCACCCAGCCGGTCAGGCGTCGCGCAAATCGCTTGGGAAGATAACGATGGAGCGCTGCTTCTCCGCCTTTGGCGCCTGCGCTTCCAGGTGAGATACCCGCCCAGGATGGAACCGGCAAAGGCCGCAAGGGCCGCCAGCACCGGGTCCGCGCGGTGGACCACCAAAAGGATTAACAGTAGATCGGTGCTGCCGGGCAGCGGCAGCGGAATGATCGAGGAATCGATCACGGACACCACAAAAAGCCCCATGGTGCCGAAGCCCATGAGCCAGTGCAATCCGTGCGCACTGTGGCCGGCCTTGGCTGACTTCACGGCCTGCTCTGCCGCCCCATGTTTGCTAGATTCCTGAATCATGCCCTATTGGACGCAGATTCGAGCATAACCGACGCAATCTGAATGGAATCCCCTACAGCAGGCGCAGGGCGGGCGCGGGCGGAAGCGCCCCACATTCAGCGGCATAGCGGTAAAACAGGTCGAGTCCGCGGAGGCAGGCCTCATCTAATATGTAGTGGATATTTTTGGTGAGATAGAAGCGAATGGTCTCCGCCGGCACCGCAATCCGGGTCGACCACTCGTTCACCAGATCCTCGATGTGCTCGAGCCCATGGTCCCGCGAGGTCTGCAGATCCTCTACTAGCTTCGAGGCACTGATCCCGGTCTCTTCCAAGGCACCCGGGCGGAGCGCCCAAAAGGCGGAAACCCAGGGCAGTCCGGTGAAGCCATGCCACTCGTGCGCCAAGTCCAGGTAGAGCAGCTGCTCGCCGGTACGGACAGCGCGGGATTCCTGTCCTCCAACGCCAGCAGGGCCGGATCCCCGATCAGCAACGCTGCGTCGGCGACGGCGAGCATCGATTCAAGATCAGGTGGCGTGGGGAATGAACACCACCGGGACTTTCCAGAAGATCTCGGAACAGGATACGGGTGTAAGCGCAAGAGGTACGCGACGAAGTATCCGCCGCAATGGTGCGCATCCCATCGATCCCCTGTTGCGCACGAATCACCAGGATGATGGAACGCACGCGATCGAGCGCGGCGACAGTGCATCCGGGCACGACCAACAGCGATGGCGTGGGGCGTGCGCGGCGACCGGAACCAGGCCGATATCCGCCTCGCCCGCAGCCAGTTCCGCGGCGCAACTCGAGGGCGTGGTGTAGCCAATCTGGTAGCGCTCACGCAGGTAGCTGCGTTCGGGCTCGTGCTCGAAGTCCCACATTAAAGGAGCAGGATTGAGGAAGTGGATCGCCGCCATACGGACGCGGCGCTTGCGTTGGAGGGTCACTCATTAGTGTACCTTGGCAGTCAGCAATGAACGGACCCGAACCACAACCCGCCACCGCATCGGAGAATCGGCTCGCCTGGATCGCGCTCACGCTCACCCCGGGCCTGGGACCGAAGCGCATCCTGAAAGCCGCGCAGACCTTGCGGGATGTGTCGCGCCTCTTTCAACTTTCTCTGACGGAACTCGAATCGCTGAATTTTCCTGGGCCGTCGGCCCAGTTCCTTTTTAGCGGCAAAGCGCGGATCGAAGCGGAGAAGGAGTGGCAACGCGTGCGGCGATCAGCGCGGCGCGATCCTTACCTACGAGGACGCGGATTACCCCGAGCGGCTGCGCGAGATCTTCGATCCGCCGCCGGTGCTCTGGGCACTGGGCGACTTGCAGCTACTCTCTCGCCCGGCGATTGCGATCGTGGGGACACGTCACCCCACTCCATACGGTACGGGTATGGCAGAAGTGTTGGCCCGCGATCTGGCTAGCCACAGGCTGGTGGTTCTCAGCGGGATGGCGCGCGGCATCGACACCGCAGCTCATCGCGGCGCACTGGCGGCCAGCGGCAGCACCGTCGCTGTCTGGGGAACCGGCATCGACGTGATCTACCCTAAAGAAAATAAATCTCTGGCCGAAAATATCCTCGTTGCTGGGGGAGCCATCCTCTCGGAGTACAGATTGGGCACTTTTCCAGCGCCGCAAAACTTTCCCAAGCGCAACCGCATCTTGAGTGGCATGAGCATCGGCGTGCTGGTGGTGGAAGCGGGGGAGAACAGCGGCACCCGCGTGACCGCCCGCTGCGCGCTGGAGCAGGATCGCGATGTCTATGCCGTGCCGGGGAACGTGACCACCAAGAACGCCTGGGGGCCCAACACGTTGATTAAACAGGGCGCTAAGCTGGTGGCTACGTGGGAGGATGTGTGGCAGGAACTGCCCACCCAGGTGCGGCTGCAGCTGGAAGGAGAATTAGGTTTTGCATCGTCAACTGAGCAAACTGCATCGATTGTGGAGGAACTTCCGCTGCAGGAGCCGGAGAAGGTCGTGCTCGCCGCTCTGCGGCACGACGAAGCCGTGCAACTGGATGAGCTGATGGAAAAGCTCGAGTCCAGATTGACCTCGTCTGAGATCTTCACGGCTTTGTTCGAGCTCGAGCTGGCCAGCCGGATTAAACAACTTCCCGGCAAAAACTACGTCAGACGAATGTAGCTCCTCGCGCTTATCTACACCAGAAGTTGCAGACACGGAAGTTGCAGACGCAACAGGGGAAAGCGCGTCTTACAGAGCACGGATCGAGGCTCCCGCCGGGACGCGGATCACGATAAGTAAATAACCCTGAACCTTCCAGGTGGTACAGTCAGTCCCATCGGAAGAGCTTTTTCGAGGTTAGGGCTATCAGTTCGGCCATCAGTAGTAGGGATGGGGTTTAAGGAACGCAATGAGTAAATCACTAGTGATCGTCGAATCGCCCGCGAAGGCAAAGACGATCAGCAAATATCTCGGAAAAGACTTCACCGTCGAAGCTTCCGTCGGCCACATTAAAGATCTGCCGAAGAACAAGATCGGCGTGGATCTGAGCGACGGCAGTTTCGCGCCCGAGCTAATCGTCATCCCCGGGAAAGAAAAGGTCGTCGACCGGCTGAAGAAGCTGGCCAAGGCCGCGACTGTTATTTATCTGGCTCCTGACCCTGACCGTGAAGGAGAAGCGATCGCAGCGCATCTCGAAGATGAGCTGCGCGGTCTCTCCAAGGGCGACTCGATTCGCCGTGTAACCTTTAATGAAATTACCGCCAAGGCGGTGCACGACGCCTTTGAACATACCCGGGATGTCGATCGCAATCTTGTCGACGCACAACAGACGCGCCGCGTCCTCGATCGCATCGTGGGTTATCAGATCTCGCCTTTGTTGTGGGACAAGGTGCGCCGCGGGTTGTCCGCCGGCCGGGTGCAGACCGTGGCTCTGCGCCTCATCGTCGAACGGGAACGCGAGATCAAGGCGTTTGTGCCGGTCGAGTATTGGACCCTCGATGCCCAACTGACTCCGGCAAATGAGAAGACCGAGTTCACTGCTCGCTTCACCGGTATCGATGGCGAGAAGGCTACGGTTGAGACCGTGGATGCGCCGGCCCTGCCCGGCAAACCGCAGATGGACGCCGTGGTGGCCGCGCTGGAGAAAGCAAAGTGGTCGGTCCAAAACGTAGAGAAGAAGGAGCGCCGGCGCAATCCCACTGCACCCTTCACCACCAGCAAGCTGCAGCAGGATGCTTCCCGCCAGTTGGGCTTCAGCGTACGCCGCACCATGGGCGTAGCGCAGCGCTTGTATGAAGGCATTGAGCTGGGCAGCGAAGGAGCGGTAGGCCTCATCACCTACATGCGTACCGATTCCACCCGCGTCTCGCCCGACGCCATCGCCGATGCACGCAAGTGGATCGAACAGAACCACGGCAAGGACTACCTTCCGGCGTCGCCCAATGCCTTCAAGAGCAAGAAGGACGCCCAGGATGCGCACGAGGCCATTCGTCCCAGCAGCGTCACGCATCATCCGGAAGAGATTAGGCGCTATCTCAGTGACGAACAGTATCGTCTCTACCGGCTCATCTGGCAGCGCTTTGTGGCGTCGCAGATGGTCCCCGCGGTCTTCGACCAGACCACCGTCGATATCGTAGCCAAGGCGGATCGCAGCTATAACTTCCGCGTGACCGGCTCGGTGATGAAGTTCGACGGTTTCCTTAAAGTTTACGAGGAAGCCAAAGAAAAGAAGGATGATGAGGATGAGGAGCTCAAGAACCGGCTACCTGGCCTCGAGAACGGACAGGCACTGGCGCTCAATGCGCTGTTGCCAGAAGAGCACTTCACCGAACCTAGGCCGCGCTTCAATGAAGCGTCGCTGGTGAAAGAGCTCGAAGAGCGCGGCATCGGACGGCCCTCCACATATGCCACCATCATCAATACGATTCAGGAGAGGGAGTACGTGCAGAAGGTGGGCACCGGCCGGGGTGCCAAATTCGTCCCCACCGAGATCGGCTTCGTGGTCACCGATCTGCTGGTCGCCAACTTCCCTTATATCTTCGACCCGCAATACACGGCCAAGCTGGAAGAAGAGCTGGACGATATCGAAGACGGCAAAGAGGTGTGGACCGACTTGCTGGGCGCTTTCTATGGGCATTTCGAAAAAGAGCTCATTCATGCCGGCAAGCACATGGAAAACATCAAGCGGATGGAGAAGCCGACGGACGAGAAGTGCGACGTCTGCGGTTCTCCGCTGGTCTTGAAGTGGGGTAAGTTCGGCAGCTTCTTCGCTTGTAGCACCTACAACAAGAAAGATCCGGCCAGCTGTACCTTCACCAAGGAGAATTTTGCCGCGAAACCTGAGATGAGCGCGCAGGAAGGCGAGGAACAAGCGGAAGAATACTGCGAAGCCTGCGGCCGGGTCATGGTGCTGAAGCGGGGACGCTTCGGCGCGTTCATGGCCTGCCCCGGATACAGCGAAGATCCACCTTGCAAGACCACGCGCAAGCTGACCCAGAAACAGCAGCAGAAGGCGCCCCAGCCACTGGACGAGAATTGTCCCAAGTGTGGCTCACAGCTGGTGCTGCGCAATGGCCAGTATGGAGAATTTGTCTCCTGCAGCGCATATCCAAAGTGCAAGTACATCAAGCAGAACATTATTGAGGGGATGAAGTGCCCCAAGTGCGGCGACGGAGACATCGCGGAGCGCAAAGCGCGGCGCGGCAATCTCTTTTATGGCTGCACCAATTATCCCAAGTGTGACTTCACCTCGAACAACAAGCCAGTCCCGGAAAAATGTCCGGAATGCGGCAGCCCCTACTTACTGGAGAAGACGCGAGCCGCCGGGGTCTACCTGGTTTGTCCCAACAATCGCAAGTCAGCCGCGGAAGACGATGCGCCCAAGAAGAAGGCCAAGAAGGGCGCGGCGGTCGAGGAATCAAACCAGGTGGCCTGCACCTACGCACGCAAGATTGCCGAACCGCAGATGGAATCTGTCGAGGCCATGCGCTACCAAACCAAGGCAGAGGCACTCCCAGTCGCTTAAACCCTATCAAACTGGGTCTCGTCCCGGCCTTGCCAGGATGCGAGGCTGGGCGTACAACTCAAAGTGCGGTTGTTTAACCCCATTCGATCGCCTGGAGCGGAAATGAAATTACTTGTGGTGGTTCTGGCATTCTCGACGATACCGGCTTTGGCTGCGGACATGAGCGCCGCGAAGGTGAACGGTTATATCAGCGATTCCAAGTGCGGCGCCATGCATAACGGCAGTAAGCCCAATGCGGCCTGCGTGAAAAAATGCATTGACGGCGGAGGAAAGCCGGTCTTTGTTGATGACGCGAAGCAAGCGGTCTACACCATCGATGATCCCGATGCGGTCAAGGATCACTATGGGCACCACGTCGCCGTTGTGGGCAAGGTGAATGACTCCGACAAGACGATCCACATCGCCAGCGTCTCCATGCTTCCCGACCAGGGCAAGCCAAGTGGCGCGGCGGACATGCACTAAACCTTTTAACTAACCCTTCAACTATCCTGCGGCAGTATCTCTGAGCTCCCCTCGGAGACTGCCGCGACTACCCCTTGGCTTCCTGCTGGGCGAGTTCGTGCGTCTAATGATCTGTGTCCGCCGTCTTTATGTGGTCCATCCCTTGCTTCGAACAGGAGCATCGGACCGGATACCAGAGCGGGCATCCATCTGCTAAGGTGGGAGAGGGTAGGAAGGAACGCAAGAAGTAACCCAGTTATGGCAAAGGCAACTTGGAACGGCAAAGTAATCGCGGAAAGCGACTCGATAGAGATGGTTGAGGGCAATCTGTACTTTCCGGAGAGTTCACTTAAGCGGGAGTATTTCCGCCCCAGCTCGACGATCTCGACGTGTCCCTGGAAGGGGCAAGCGAGATACTACAGCCTTTTGGTGGACGGACAAGAAAATCAGGATGCCGCATGGTACTACCCGGACCCCAAGCCGGCAGCCCGCAACGTCAAGAATCATGTAGCCTTTTGGCGCGGAGTTGAAGTCGAAAAGTAAGATCCATGGCCCTGCCGGCCAACGCATGGCCGTGGCTGCCATGCTCCTGAGCCTGGCGATTCTGTCTCCCCACAGGGCGGCCGGCCAGCAGGTCCCGCCAGCGTCCCAGTCGAACCAAATCCCACCCCAGTCCAACCAAGCACCGGCCCAGGCCAGCCCGCAGAGAGACCTTGAGGTCTTGCGCCGGCTGGAAGAGGAGTATTTGCGGGCCGAGATTGAGGACGATACGGCGATCGCGGGTACGATTCTCGCCGAAGACTATGTGGGCCTGAGGCCGGACGGCTCAACCGCCACCAAGGCAGATGTCATCAACAATCTGGCCCGCCATGAGCGTCGTCGCGAGCCATATTTGATCACAGCCACCAATATGCGGGAGCACCTCTTTGGCGACACTGCCTGCTTGACCTACACCAAGGTCTACACCAAGCCTGGAAGCCAAGCCGCATACAGCGAGAACGTCCTCCATCTTCTCACCCGGCGGGGCGGCATCTGGCGTCTCCAACTCAGCAGCCCCTTGCCCTCCCCTAAAACGAAGTAGGACCGCGAAGGACCGCAGGTCATGCGCTGCGCTCCGGGGTACGCTCACAGGCTGCGGAAAAACACGCTCAACGAAGGGCACGGGTTTACAGGGTGCGGAAAAGCTTGCACTGGGCGTCATTCTGGACCTGTCCACGGTGTTTCTCCGCCAGGACGCAAAGAAAAAGCCCAGGGGCTAAAGCCCTCATCAGGCGCGGCTGTACGGCCCGGCTAAACCGGCGGAAAACTCTCCACCCGGCAGGAAAGCGATACCTCAGGGGCTAAACCTCAATTTCCTGTACGGGATGCTGGATAGGTCCGCGTGTGCGGTTTTCTCTCAAGGAAAACCGCATGAGACGCCATGGCTCATTAGGCCTCTACAGGAAATTGAGGGCAGCCCTGCTACGCTGCGGCTCAGTATGGCGCGGCTAAACCCGTGCCCTTCGTTCAGCGGGTTTTTCCGCAACCTATAAAGTCATGCCCTGACACAAAACATGAGTTTTTCCGTAACCTGTAAAGCCGTGCCCCTCGTTGAGCGAGTTTTTTCGCAGGCTGTGTGCGTACCCAGAGGGAAAGCGCATGACCTGCGGTTCCATGTCATTCCAGGCAAAGCACTTCCCCGTCAACTATTTGGGGAGTCACGGAAACGGTTCCCCGGATTATTCGGCGGCTCTGTTTTTGTTTTTCCGGCCTCTATCTCTGGGATAATGAACCCACTCTGGCGTTCTGAACTGGCGGCCGTTCCTGGCGGGATACGCAGGCGGCAAGCCTCGCGTATCCCCAAATGAAGCCACTCGCACTGGCACTGACCCCGACCCGCAACCGTCGCGTGAATGAAGTCACGGGCATGGTGCTCCTTGTGGCCGCGAGCCTCCTCTTCCTTGCGCTGGCCTCCTATCACCCGACGGATCCATCCCTCAACACCGTGGGTGGCTCCGCCGCAGGCCGGCAGGCACACAACTGGACTGGGCTGATCGGCGCGACCATCAGCGACCTGCTGCTGCAATTGGAAGGGGTCGCCGCCTTCTTTGTCCCCTTGATGGTGGGTGCTCTGGGCTGGACGTGGCTGCGGTCGCGCCCAGCTGGTTCCCCGACTGCAAAGATCTCCGGCGTTCTCCTTTACTTGGTATTTGCGCCGGCCGTCTTCGGCCTGATCCCCGGCCATCTCCGCTGGATGCATGCCCTGCCGATCGAAGGGCTGACCGGCCGGCTGGTGGGGGATAACCTGGTCCACTACCTCAACGTGCCCGGCGCCGCCATCGTGATTGTGAGCATGGTGGTCATCTCCCTCTACCTCTCCACCACCTTCAGCTTCAGCACGGCACAGCAATGGATGGCGATTCGCTTCGCCTTCGCTTACGCGTGGCGTGACCGCTTCCGCAACTGGTATATGGCCTGGGCCAAGACCCGGGCGGAAAAGAATGCCGCCAGGCGCGATGCCATGAAAGACCGCGCGCTCGAGAAGATGCAGAAGGCGGCGCGCAAGGCTACCGAAAGGGTCGCGGGCAAGCAGGTGCAGCGGAGGGAGGACGAGGACCCCGCCCCGCGGCGTGCCGCCTTCGACGACGCGAGCGCTGCGGAGGCGCCGGCGCCCCACACCCCGTCGCTCTGGAACCGGATGCCGCGAACCAGTATTCCCGATCGGGAGCCCGAGGAGTTCGAGCCTGAGTTCGACCTGCCCCACGAAGCAGAAGATCCCGCACCGCCCGTGCGGGCGCAGACCCAGCGCCCCGCGCCGGCCGCACAAGCGATCTCCGTAAAAGGGCGGGCCGACGCGGAAGCCAAGCAGGTCACCCTCGCCCCGCGATCGGTCAGCGGCTTCAGCTTGCCGCCGAGCACTCTGCTCCATCGCAGCGACGAGTCGCAGATAGTGCGCGAAGAGGATTTGCGTGTTCAGGCCCGGATTCTGGTCGAGAAATGCGCGGAGTTCGATGTGCGCGGCCAGGTGGTGCAGATCAATCCAGGCCCGGTGGTCACAACCTTCGAATTCCGCCCTGAAGCCGGCGTCAAGTACAGCCGTGTGACCGGCCTGGCGGAAGACCTATGCCTGGCCATGCGGGCCGAGAGCATTCTGATCGAGCGCATGGCGGGAAAGAGCACCGTGGGCATCCAGGTGCCCAATCACGACCGTGAAACCATCTGGCTGCGCGACGTGATCGAAGCGGAGAACTTCACCGGCACTAAGTCCAAGCTGACCCTGGCCATGGGCAAAGACATCAACGGGCGCATCGTGACCGCCGATTTGGCGACCATGCCGCACGTGCTGATCGCCGGTTCCACGGGCAGCGGCAAATCCGTCGCCATCAACGCCATGATCATGTCCGTGCTGTACAAGGCGACGCCGCAACAAGTGCGGCTGATCCTGGTTGATCCCAAGCGGGTGGAGTTGGGCATGTATGAAGGCATTCCCCATCTCTTCACGCCCATCATTACCGAGCCCAAGCTTGCGGCCAATGCCCTGCGTAATGCGGTGCGCGAGATGGAGCGGCGGTTAAAGCTGTTGGCTTCGCGCAGCGTCAGGAATATCGATCAGTACAACAAGCTCTTCGACAACCAGACGCCCAGCCTCTTCGATGAGGGGGAAGCGGAGCAGCCGCTGCCCCACATGATCATCATCATCGACGAATTGGCCGATCTGATGATGTTGGATAAGGCCAACGTTGAGGAGGCCATCACCCGTCTGGCGCAAATGGCGCGCGCGGTCGGCATCCACCTGGTGCTGGCCACGCAGCGGCCTTCGGTCGACGTCATCACCGGACTGATCAAGGCCAATGTGCCCACGCGCATCTCGTTCCGCCTGGCCACCAAAGTGGATTCGCGGACGATTCTGGACTCGAATGGAGCCGAAGCGCTTCTGGGGCGCGGCGACATGCTGTTCCTGCCCCCGGGGACTTCCCGCCTGCAGCGGCTGCACGCTCCCTTCGTCACCGAGACAGAGATCGCCGCCGTGGTTGGCTTCTGGAAGAGTCAGGGCGAAGCGCAGTACGTGCAAGGCTTTCTCGAGTCTCCCCGGGACGACAAGGGACGCGACCTGGACGCTGAGCCAGAGGATGGCGACGGCAACGACGAGCTATTTGAAGACGCGGTACGCTTGGTCCTGGAATTCGGCAAGGCCTCCACTTCCCTGCTGCAGCGCCGCTTGCGCATAGGCTACGGCCGGGCCGCGCACCTGATCGACATGATGGAGCGCGACGGAATCGTAGGCCCGGCCGACGGCTCGAAACCACGCGAGATACTCAAACCACCCGACTGGCTCAATCAAATCGAACCCGCGCTGCGGTAGCCTACGGATTCGCTGCCGGTGAAGTGGAACCGCAGGTCCCTCGGCTCCCTCCTAATGACACAGGTCGGGGCGAGCCCAGATTTAGTGCCGCGCCTACGGCGCTCGGATCATCTTCGAGATTGATTCCCCAGCCCTTCCGGGCTGGGCTCACGTTTAGCGGTCGGCCCTCCGGGCCTCGCATCCATGGCGATTTTGCCGTGTCTTTTCTCTCTCAACTTGCCGCAGGCAAGTCGGCTCCTCGGGATGACAAAGGGTGGGGTTGCGCTTCCATGAGGAGTTAGCTTGTGGCTGAAAGGTTTGCAGAGCAGGAGTCGCTGGTTTACTTGAATTGGTTTGGGGTTGAGGCGCACCGCAGGTCCCTCCGCTACGCTGCGCTCCGGTCGGGATGACAAAGTTTACGTTTGTTCTTTCCTTCACAGTCGTGATTTGGATGGAAGGACCTGCTGCTTCGCGCTTCGCGTACGGCTCTTTCAATCCCACTAGCCGATCCCCGGTGGAAGCGCCGGCCTAAACTTTGTCATCCCGAGGAGCTGACTTGCCTGCGGCAAGTTAAGACTGAAATGAACGCTGGAAATCGAGATTGATTCTATTGGCTTTATTTTTTGTTCATTAGGAGCGAACTCCGGATTTCCTACTACGCTGCACTCATCAACGGCAACGTATGCGGCTTTCTTTAAGGAAAGCCGCACGAGCTTTACCGAAACCACGAAGTCCGACAGGAAATTCGGAGGAAGCCGAGGGACCTGCGGTTGCCTTCCTACCCGCGCAAACGCAGCCAGTCTCTTTGATACGCGAAGCTCACCGCCAGCAACAACACACCCAGGAAAAGAAAACTGAGCACGCGAAACCCCTGGCTCTCGTGGCTGACGCCGTCCAAAAAAACCATCACGATACTAAAGGCGAGTAGAACCAGAGCCTGCCAGCGTAGAAAAGCACTGCGCCGCAGAAAGCCCAACGTCATGAGAGCGGAACCGTAAAGCATGCACCAGGCGCTGTAGCCGAAGCCGGCAGCAATGTCGCGGCGGTCCCGCTGGCCGTACGCACCACAGAAATCGCGAAAGAAGCCCGCCCCGCAATACCAGTAGTGGTGAATCTCCAGGCAGACGGCTAGCAGAACGGTGAGGCTGAACGCGACGCTGGCGAAGCTAGCCAGATAACCCCAACTGCCAAAGACGCGCGCCGGCGAAGGATGAGCCCTCAGCGCAACCAAACTGAGGCCGGTCACCGCGGCAAAAACCGCTGCGCCTATCAGGCTGGTAGCAAAGTGCATGTTCGCGGCAACCGCTAACGGCCGCGTCCTCAAGGCGATCCAGTCCACCCATAGTGACCAGGCGGAAAGAGTCAGTACCGCGGCGCCAAAGACGCGCATGGCCGTGTGCGAGCCGGCCTTAGCCAAGGCAACCAGCACCAGCGATTCGCCCAGCCAACATAGGGTCACCACATACCCGTGGAATTGCAATGGAACGGCCACGGTGACGAATAGTATGCCGAGACCGAGATAAGTGCGTGAGGTCGCAACCGCGCCAGGTGCGCGTGAGCCGGCAGCGATCAACAGGCAGGCCAGAGCCAAGGCCACGGTAACCCACGGGCGCACGGGATGCTGGTCCGAGGCGCCGAAAAGCGCCATCAACCCCATCCACGTCGCGGCTGCATTGGCAATGGGGAAAACAACGGGGAAAAGCGGGTCCCGCGTATTGGCTTGGCGCAGGATCAGGAACGGCGCCGCGGCAAAGCCGGCAAAAAAGAGACCCAAAAAACACCCCGTGACCAGCAAGCGAGAGGGATCGTCCTCGCTGAGCGTCCAGCCAAGGTAATAAACCACCGTTCCCAGCAAAGCGGCCCAGGCCAGCCGTTTCCATGGGTGCAGCGTCAGCAACAATAGCGCGCCTGCGTTCAGCAGCGCCAGGTAGGAGAACAGAAAGATCGCGCTGTCATGCCCCATCGACAGCAACGCTGGGGTCGCCAGGCCGCCGGCCAGGGCATAGATGGCCAGCAATTCCGAATTCTGACGGCGGGCGAGCACCGCATTGGCGATGGTGACCGCGGTCATGGCGAGAAAAATAAGCCAGTTCGGCGCCAGATGGTAAACGCTGGAGGCAGCCCAGAGCGAGAGATACGCGATGCTGGTGCCCAGCGCCTTCAGGCTGTAGGAAAAAGCCGGAAATCCCTTACGGCGAAAGCGCTCTGACCAAACCACCAACGCAGCGGCGCAGGCCAGGCCGATCAGGATTCGAATTCCGGGCCCAATCCAGTCGCGATCGAAGGCCAGTTTCAGAAACCAGGCCATGCCGATGAGCACGGTCAAGATGCCGATACGATTCAGGAGCTGGGCCCCGATCCGGCTCTCCAGCGACGAACCCCGCTCGGCGCCTGCCGGCGAAGCCACCCTGCTCCTCGGGGGAGGAGGGGGAGGGACCACGCTTCCGGCTGAAGCAGAGTCGGCGTGGGCTGCCCGTAATCCCTGCACCACGGCCTCCAAGGACGTGATGCGGGCTGACAATTCCGCCACTTGTTGCCGGAGATCGTCGTCGGAAGCCATAGCAACGACTCTAGAGCATTTCCCGGTCGCCTGGGGGCGGGCGCGAGCTTGATCTCTGGCTTCGTGACGTACGTTACCATGGTGTAGTCCCGTAACTCATAGTGGTACCGTTTTGCAAAGAATGGCTTAATCTTCGAGAGGAAGCCTAATCAAGGAGAGCATCCCCCTTTGCTAACCAGGTCGATTGGAATCGAGCCCCGGCACAAAGTTCTGCTGGTGGATGATGATGCCGTGAGCCTTGAACTGATGGCTGTGCTTCTCGCTCATGAGGGCCACCAGGTGCTTCGCGCCAACGACGCGGGGGCTGCACTCGCTCTGCTGGCAGCCGATAAGGCGGCCCGCCCGGATGTGCTGCTGGTAGACCTGCAGATGCCTGGAGTCTCCGGCGGACAGCTGGCGGAGAAGGTCCGCGCCCTGGAAGGTCCGGAGCCACTGCTCCTGGCGATGAGTGCGACCGAGGCCCAACGGCAGCAACTACTTGCTTTCGACGGATTTTTGCTCAAACCGCTTGCCCTAGGTGACCTGCGCAAGGCATTGAAGCCTAAAAAGCGCGGCCGCGCGCCTGGAATCCGCATTGCCCATCCTGGAAGGGCGGCCTCGGTCAGGCCCGTGGCAACACCCTCCAATGCGCCGGCCCTCGACATGGCGGTGATCGCCAAGCTGCGCGCCATGATGCCGGTGGAAGCGCTGCATGACGTGGTGGCCGCCTGCATTGCGGACACTCGGGCCTGCGTGGACGCGCTCCAGAACCAGATACAGGCCGGGGACACGACCGCTGTCCGCCAGTCTGCCCATCGCATCAAAGGCGCAGCTTCCATGATCGGAGCGACCCACCTCGCCGGGCTCGCCGCAGGGCTTGAAGTGGGGGGTTACAAAGAAGCGGCCACCCCCGTTGTTTTGAAGGATTTACTGAATGCATGCAGCGAGTTGGAGCGTATGCTTTTGGCAGGTAAATTTGTGTCAACCCAGGGCCCCCAATGACGACATCAACCATCGCAGCAACACCTAAGAACAGCAACGACCGCCTCCACCAGATTCGTATCGTCATCGCCGACGACCACCCGGTAGTGCGTATCGGCGTACGGAACATGCTGCAGAGCGATTCAGGCCTCGATGTAATCGGTGAGGCATCGGATGGCGATGAAGCCATCACTGGAACGCTCGAACTGTTGCCCGATATCCTCCTTCTTGACCTGCAGATGCCTCGTCTGCCTGGCCTGGAAGCGATGCGCGCCATCATGAGTGGTTCGCCAACCGTGAAGATCCTGTTGTTGACCAGCACCATTACCACTCAACAGATCATTGAAGCGCTGCAGATTGGCGCCCGCGGCATTGTGCTGAAAGACGCCTTGGCCGACCATCTCACCACCGCTATCCGCGCAGTCTCCTCAGGGGATTATTGGATTGGCGGCAAGCGGGTGGTAAACCTGGTCGGCGCGCTGCATGAACTGATGCAGCAAGCCGCCGTTCCCGAGCGCAAAACCTATGGCCTGACCCCGCGCGAACTGGAAGTGGTGGGGTGCATCGTCGAGGGTTGCAGCAATCGTGATATCGCCAAGCAGTTCAGCATCAGCGAAGAGACCGTGAAGCGGCATCTGTCGAACATTTTCGACAAAACCGGGGTCTCTACACGTCTGGAACTGGCATTGTTCGCTATCGCTCACCAATTGGTTGCCTTGCAGACCTAAGTCCTCTTGCAGGGCGATTCCTACCTCAAGCGGTATTCCCTAATCAGGTTCCGATTCGGGAGTACCGCGCCAGTTTCCTCCTTGAATCTAACCGCGCTGTCCTCAATCTGCATCAGACTAAGACGAAGGTGCCGCTGTGGCGCCGTGGGATTTACATGGGCTCGATCCATCGAGCCCATCGCATTTGAACGCTTTGAACCTGCAAACTGGAGTTTCCGCAAGATGATCGCAGAAAGACTGGTACTCGCTGCTTTACTTTGTACTGTCTTCCGGCACCATTAACGCGCAGGAGGCGAACCCGACCGCACAACAACAGCCCCAGCAGCCCGTCATGCCGACGGAGACCGAGAATCATGTTCCCCTGTACAAGATCCAGGTCGTCGGCCGGGATATTCCAGCCATCAATTATTGGCACCGCAGCGGGAGCACGAAGATCGGATTCGCAGGGACCAGCCTCCTGCCCCAGGGAAAGGGAGAGGCAAATGTATCCAGCAAAGGGCAGACGTTCATCAATGCTAAATTTCAAGGCTTTGTGCCGGCCAACAGTTTCGGTGTGGAATACCTGACCTACGTGCTGTGGGCGATCACTCCGCAGGGCCGGCCGGTGAACCTGGGTGAAGTGATGCCTGGCAACGGCAAGGCCGAAATGAACGTGACCACCAGCTTCCAGCAGTTTGCCCTGATCGTGACTGCTGAGCCCTACTTCGCAGTCACCACACCGAGCGACCTGGTGGTGATGCAGAATACGGTGAAGAGCGACAAGACCACAGGCATTATCGACACCGTGAATGTGCACTTTAACCTGCTGCCGCGGGGAGCTTACATACAAACGGCCGGCCAGCACGCGGTGCTGAATCCGGTGAAGCCAAACGACAAATCGCCGCTCCAGCTGTACGAGGCCATCAATGCAATCCAAATCGCGGAGGCCACGGGCGCGGCCCAATATGCACCCGATATCCTGGCCAAAGCCAAACAGGAACTGGGGAATGCACAGGCGCTCGACACCAAGAAGAGCCAGCGCAAGGAGATGATCACCTACGCACGCGGCGCGGTGCAGGACGCCGAGGACGCACGCGTAAGCACATTGCGCAAGATCGTGGAGGAGAAGCAGCGCCAGCAGCAATTGGCGGTGCAACAAGCGCAGGAAGAAGCCCAGCAAGCGCAGATCGCAGCTCAGCAACAGGCACTGCAGAGGGCTCAGGCCGATGCCCAAAGGGCACAGGCGGAAGCCGCTGCGGCCAATGCCAGGGCCGCGCAAGCAGCGGCGGAGCATAGCGCCCAACAGGCAACCGACCAGACTGAACAGATGCGCGAGCGGCTGAAGGCCCAGTTGAACCAGGTTCTACAAACCCAGGAGACAGCGCGCGGATTGATCGTGAACTTGTCCGACGTTCTGTTTGACACTGCCAAATACACGCTCAAGCCCGACGCCCGCGAAAAACTGGCCAAGGTATCAGGAATCCTTCTTGCGTACCCAGACCTGAAAGTACAGGTTGAGGGATACACCGACAACATAGGCGGAGACCAATACAACCTGACTCTCTCGCAACAGCGAGGCGATGCGGTGCGCGCTTATCTCGTTTCGCAAGGCGTCAGCCCTAACAACATCACCGCGACCGGTTATGGCATGAGCAACCCTGTTGCAGACAATGCGACGGCCGCGGGAAGAGCACAGAATCGCCGCGTAAACCTGGTAGTGTCGGGCAGTGCAATCGGCGTGCAGCAAAGCGCGCCAGTGGCGGCGCCCGCTCCGCCCCAGGGTACGAGCAATCCACCACAGTAGCATTTAACTCCGTCGAGCGACCCGGATTTCCTGTACGTGGCGCCATCCCACGACTGCGTGTGCGGTCCCGGCTAGCCGGGACCGCATGAAGTTCGCCAACGCCAACGAGCTCCACAGGAAATCCGGGGGACGAGCCGGGCGCACAGGGTATCCTGGGCGCCCGATTTATTTTTGCGGAAAAGCAGCTCAACGAAGGGCACGGCTTCACAGGCTGCGGAAAAACTCCGCGCCGAACAGAAAGCAATACCTCAGGGGCTAAAGCCCTCATCAGCTCCATTCTTTGCGGCCCGACTAAAGTCAGGCCCTGACACGAAACATGAGTGTTTCCGCAGCCTGTAAAGTGGTGCCCTAATAGAAAATCCGCAGTTTGCTCTCGAGTTTCTACAGTTTTCAGGCATCGGTTAGGACGGTCTGGCTGAATGGAGTGGGAGGGACTTGCTGACCACATTGGCTTTGTGTCAGGGCACGGCTTTAAGCCCTGCCCCTCGTTTACCGAGTTTTCCCGCGGCCTGTAAGGTCGGAGAAGCGGGTATCATCACCACGCAGAATGGAGGCCGAAAATGCGGATAGCACTGCTTGGGCTGGGAAAGATGGGGACACCGATAGCCCGCCTGCTGCTTAAAAACGAGCACCAACTTACGGTGTGGAACCGGACAGCCGCAGCCGCGGAGCCGCTGGCTGCCGACGGCGCACTCGTCGCAGGATCACCCACCGAAGCGGTCAGCGGGATGCCGGTCGTCTTCACCATGCTCAGCAACGATGCGGCGACGGAGTCCGTCGTCTTCGGCAGCGAGAACAGGCCGGGCATTCTCGGCGCGATGGCTGTAGACGCGGTTCATGTCTCGCTCTCTACCATCAGCGTCAAGCTCTCCCGGCTGCTGGGAGAATCGCACCAGCAACACCGCCAGCACTTTGTCGCCGCGGCGGTATTCGGCAGGCCTCCTATCGCGGAGCAGGGCAAGCTATGGATAGCGGTTGGTGGAAACACGCTGGCAGTGGAACGAGTGCGTCCCCTGCTCGAGGCTGCCAGCCGCGGCATGACCGTCGTTTCCGACGAGCCATGGCGAGCGCATGCCCTCAAACTCGGCGGCAATTTCATGATCGCCGCGATGGTGGAGGCGATGAGCGAAGCCTTCATCTTTGCTGAGTCGCAGGGCATTGCCCCGGATCTCTTCCTGGAGACGGTAAACAGCGCGCTCTTCCAGAGCGCCTACTACACCCGGTACAGCCAGACCATTCTCCATCCGCCCCCGGTTCCCGGATCCACGGTAGCGATGGGAAGCAAGGATATAGCTTTGTTCAGGGAAGCTGCTGCAGCCGCTCACCAGCGTCTGCCGCTAGCTGATTTGATCGCCAATCAACTGCATCTGGCGCAAGAGGCGGGAATGAAAGACGTGGAATGGGCAGCCGGCCAATACCGCATCGCCCAATCAGTAGCCGGGTCAGGCTCAGGAGAGCAAGGCGATACGGGATTCAATATCGGCTAAGGCCGCTTCCAGCGCGGCCCGGCGCACTGGGCTCGACGTGCGCTCGGAGAGAATGCGTTCGCGCTGCAGGTCGAGTTCCTGCCTTTGCCGCTCGCGCTTTGCACGCTCTAGCCCGTCTCGCTTGGTGGCATCAAGAACTGCCCCCGAAGCGTTTAGATCTGCGGACGATTGCTGCTCTTCAACAGATTTGCTTTCCCAGCCACGCGCCATATATCTATGGTACGTCATCGCGAGGGCTGCTCATAGACTAGATCTTTGGCTTGGGCGCCCTTTGGCGTCGCGGAAAGCAACATCGCTCTCGCAATGTTGTTGTTTTCAGACGGCCTTTTCATGGCAAAACCGGCAGGTGAGGAAATATGAAAGTCTGGCAAATTCAATCGTTCGCCATAGAACAACTCGTTTTGCAACAACTGCCCCAACCGCACCCGGGGCGCGGAGAAGTGTTGGTGAAGGTTCACGCGGTGTCGCTGAACTACCGCGATCTTCTGATGGTGCACGGCCACTACAACCCAAAGTTGCCATTGCCTCGTATTCCCTGCTCAGACGGAGCGGGTGAGGTGGTCGAAGTGGGTGACGATGTGAAGGGCGTGAAGGTTGGGCAACGGGTGGCTGGAATCTTCATGCAGAACTGGCTGGATGGCCCTCCCACCGCGGAACGGAGCCGCGGTGCTCTGGGTGGCGACATCGATGGCATGTTGGCCGAATACGTAGTGCTGCCACAAAGCGGTGTCGTGGGCATCCCCGAACATCTCTCCTTTGCAGAAGCCGCTACCCTCCCTTGCGCCGGTGTCACCGCATGGAACGCATTGACCAACGCGGGGCAGGTAACGCCTGGCGATGTAGTGCTCACCCAGGGAACAGGAGGAGTCTCGATCTTTGCCCTGCAATTCGCGAAGATGATGGGAGCAACAGTGATTGGTACTTCAAGCAGCGATGAAAAAATGGAGCGGGCCAAAACTTTGGGAATGAAGGCCGGCCTCAACTATCGACGGACTCCAGAGTGGGCCAAATGGGTTCTGCAGGAAACCAACAATCGCGGCGCCGACTTGATTGTCGAAGTGGGCGGAGCCGGCACCATCGGCCAGTCCCTGCAGGCCGTGCGCACCGGCGGAACGGTAGCCCAGATCGGAGTGCTGAGCCAATCGGACCAGCCGCTGCCGATTGCGCCGCTCCTCCATCGCCAGGTCCGGCTCCAGGGCGTTTATGTGGGCTCACGAGCCCACTTCGAAGTCATGAATCGGGCAATCGAGGCCAGTCACCTACGTCCAGTGGTGGACAAAATCTTCGCCTTCGCGCAGGCTCGCGAGGCTCTCCTCACCATGGAAAAAGCGTCTCATTTTGGGAAAATCGTAATCCAGGTTGTTGCTTGAGGGCCGGAGTCTCCCCCAAGGATACGTCTATCTGATTGAATCTGCTGGGCTATCAGAAGGTCAGTAACTTTCGGGTGATCTGCTGGAACGAAAGCTGTATTTTCCCTACGACAAACGCGACATTTTCGTGCAGAATGCATCTTAACAGTACGTTTTGGCACGACAACCCGCGGTTCGACAAGGGGAGAGATTTTATGACGACATGGATTCAAAGCCTGCTTGGTTTTTTCTACGACATTGTTTTTGGCTGCCGCCATTGGAGTCAGACAAGACCGTTTACGTTGGAGCAGCAAACTTATAAGGTTTGCCTGGACTGTGGGAAGCAGATCTATTACTCAACGGAGCGCATGACGCCGCTGAGCGCACGGGAAGTGCGCCGCATGAAGGCTGCCACCGCTGGTCCAGTGACCGTTATCGGTACATCGATGCCCGCGGGCCAACTCTTTAGCCGGCGCGCAAATAAATCGAACGCGGCTGCTTAAAGTTTCGAGCGATCACAGCCGGCAGAGTTCAAGCTCCGTATCGTATGGCGCACACAGCGTGCAGCCCGATACGGAGCTTCTCTTTGTTGCGGCCACCCAACGGAACGAGCATCTCTTCTCGCGTCTCATACTGTGCTTACAACAGAGATGCGCTCATGATGGCAAAGGTTGGGATCAGTGATCGTCGAAATCCGCGGCTTGACCAAGATCTACCAGGAAAAGCAGCGCGTGGTTGCTGTCGATGGCATCGACCTCTCGGTTGAGCAAGGCGAGATCTTCGGCTTGCTGGGACCGAATGGAGCCGGAAAGACAACCACCATCAGCATCGCAACCACCCGCGCTTTGCCCACCAGCGGCCAGGTGACGATTGCCGGAGTGGACGTGGTCGCAAGGCCGGCAACGGCGCGGCGCAACATAGGAGTCGTCCCGCAATACAATACCCTCGACCGCTCGCTCACGGTATTCGAAAATCTCTATTTTCACTGCCGCTATTTCGGGTTTTCCGGCGCCGACTCGAAGACCCGCGCGCAACAGCTACTGTCACAGTTCCATTTACAGGAGCGGGGCGCGAGTTTTCCCTCTCAGCTCTCCGGCGGCCTACAGCAGCGGGTACAAATTGCGCGCGCCATCGCCCATCGTCCCGCGGTTCTCTTCCTCGACGAGCCCAGCGCGGGGCTCGATCCGCAGAGCAGAATCGCCATGTGGGAGGCAGTCAAAGGATTGGGCGGCGAAGGAATCACCGTGGTGCTGACCACCCACTACATGGAGGAAGCCGATGAAATCTGCGATCGGGTAGCGATCATGGATCATGGCAAACTGTTGGCCCAGGATACCCCCGAGCTGCTGAAGACCACGTTGGGCGCGCAGACCATCTTTGAGCTCAAGCTGCGCCAGATGGAGGGCTCGGCCGAGTTGGTAAAAACGCTGGAAAGGCTGCCCAATGTAGCCTCGGCCGAAGCCATCAGCGATGGAATTCGCGTCTTCTCCCAGGGGACGGACGGCCTGTTGCCGCAGATTGTGCAGGCGGCCCAGAGCCTGGGCTTGCGCGACATCTCGATCAATGAGCCGAGCCTGGAAACAGTATTCATCCGCCTCACCGGGAGAGATCTGCGTGACTAAAGCTTTCGCTCCTCGATGGCAGGTTCGGAGTTCAATCCTCCGGGAAAGATGGCCTCAACGATGATGAGTAAAGCCCCCTACGTCTCCGCGTTCCTGGGCCTGATGCTGCGCGACTTGCGCGTGCTGGGCCGCGAACTGGGACCGTTTGTGGTCCGTATCGTCATGCAGCCATTGCTCTTTCTCTTCGTCTTTACCTATGTCTTTCCCCATCTGGGGCAAGGCAATCCAATGGCTGCAGGCGGGAGCGGTTTCGCCACGATCCTGTTGCCCGGCTTGATGGCCGTCGCCATCATGTTCAGCGGCATCGCCGCCGTGGCGCTGCCGCTGTCGCAGGAGTTCGGCATAACCCGTGAAATCGACGATCGCGTCATGTGTCCCCTGCCGGTCGCCGCGGTCGCCGTGGAAAAGATCTGCTTCAGCGCGCTGCAGTGCATGCTGGCCGCACTGCTGGTGGTGCCGCTTGCCTATTTCATTCCCGCCGTGCCGGTGAAACCCCAGGTAGACAACTGGCCATTGGCAATCCTGGTCCTGGTGCTCTCCAGCCTGGTGGCCAGCGCGCTCGGATTGGCCATCGGCGCCAATATCAAGCCCCAGCAGATTGGGTTGCTCTTCTCCATCGTGGTGGTGCCCATCACCTTCCTGGGCTGTGTTTATTATCCCTGGGAATACCTGAACCATCTGCGTTGGCTGCAGGTGGTGGTGCTCATCAACCCCATCGTGTACATGAGTGAGGGCTTGCGTGCGGCGCTCACGCCAGGCGTTCCTCACATGCCGGCGTTGCTTATCATTTTTGCCCTGCTTGCGTCACTCACCATTTTGGGGAGTATCGGAATCCGGGGATTCCTTAAGCGCGTAATTTCATAAGACTCTGCGCCCTCGCTGACATATCCTTACTCTTGCCGTATGCCCTTCCGCGATCCCTTTCGTCTGATCAAGCGGAGCAGCTAAGCGCAAGGATAGATGGAGCGGCAATGCGCAAACCCGGTCTGACACTTCTATCGATCGCCACTCCATTGCTGCTCTTGCTCGTGGCAGGCTGCGGAGCCATGAGCGCCCCCGCAGGCTTGGGCACGGGCGCGATCGTCGTCAGCGCCGAAAAAGCCACCATCGACACCACCACCACCAACCAGCTAAACGCCAGATTGCCCTCCGGCGCCTCCGCCAGCGTCAACTGGACCATCGTGGGGGGGCAAAACGATGCTTCCTTCGGTCAGGGCACCATCAGCGCAACTGGCCTCTATACGCCGCCGCCCTTGCTTTCCCGGGACCAGGTGCAAATCCAGGTCTTGGCGGCCTCCAAAACCGATCCCTCGGCGACCGCAAGCTATCCGCTCACCGTTACCCCTGGATTCGTCCAGGTGCTTACGCCAGAGACCGCCAGCGTGCCGCCGGGTGGCACCGTGCAGGTCACGGGACAGATCGCTGAGGTGAACTCGGGCTCCATTCAGTGGTCGCTTGGAACCACCCCGGGGGGTGAAATCGACCCTGGCGATAGCTACGGGAGCATTAGCGAAACCAGGTGCTCTCACTCCAGCCGCACCTACACCTCCTGCACCGCGACCTATACCGCCCCCCGTGCCCTGCCCTCGGGCAGCCCTTCTGTCTTTGTAGTGGGCCTCGCCGCCGGAAATCCCCGCTCTGCCGCGGCGCTCCACGTTCTGCTGAACGGGGCTGGGTTCTCCAGCACGGGCCTGCAAAACCAATCCGCGCAGACCGGCTACGTCGAGATGGGCTCCTCAGGAGGCAATGCCAACGACTACGACTCCAAGAGGGACGGCGGCGGCAAAGAATACGTGAATGACTGCTGCGGAGGGACCCTGGGAGCTCTGGTCGCGGACCATAACAGCAATCTCTTCATTCTCAGCAACAACCATGTACTCGCTGAATCCGATCAGGCACGAAGCGGGGATTCCGTCGTGCAACCCGCGCTGGTCGATCTCAACTGCAATCCGCAAGCCGGCCGGACGGTCGGGTCTTTGCGTTACGTGGTGCCCCTGCAAAGCACTCGGAGCAACGTGGATGCGGCGCTGGCTGCCGCCACGCCCGCGGTAGACGCGAGCGGGGCCATCCTGCAATTGGGGCCATCGATCAATGGCGTTCTCAGCCCCGCGGCGCCGGCGGCTGGCACCGGGGAGCCGCTCACGGCAGGACTGCTGAACCAGCTGCGTGTGGTCAAGAGCGGGCGAACCACAGGGTTGACCTGCTCGACCGTGAACACCGTGGACCTGAGCGTGCAGGTGGATTACTACTACGATTGCGCCGAAACCAAGCCCTACTACACCAAGACCTACGTCAACCAGATCGGCATGCCTGGGGCCAGCTTTGCCGATAGCGGAGACTCCGGGGCCCTGGTGCTCGACGCCGCGAATGCCCAACCGGTGGGGCTGTTTTTTGCCAGCGGCGCCGACGACAGCAACCACGGCTTCAGCGTGGCCAACCCCATCCAGGACGTTCTTAGCGAGCTGAGCCAGGCTGGCCATACCGACGGGCTGCAGATCGCCGGCGGGGCTCCGCATCCCATCACCTGCTCCAATTACGACGAGCACACCACGCCCGTGACGCGCAACGTCAGCCCGGCCCGGTTGGCGGCAGCGAAATCGGCGGAAGAATCGGCGCTTGCCCTACTGGCCAAGCCGGATAACGGAATACTTGGCGTCGCCACCGGCCAGAGCCTGGACAGCCCGGGCGAAGCAGCCGTGATTGTCTACGTGGACAAGAACAAGCCGGGCATTGCGGTTCCCAAGGTTATCCAAGGCGTCCGCACCCTGGTGATTCCCACGGACGCGGCCAGCATGAGCGCGGGCACTGAGCCCACGACTCTGCCCCAGGGAGAAGGTATTCATCTGTCCACAGAAGTGCTGCGGGCCGCGGCTGGTGTGCAGCGGCAATTTGCCGCCCAGTTGATGGCCGACCCGGCATTTTTCGGAGTGGGTGTAACCCAGAGCTATGACAACCCCGCGGAAGCAGCGCTGCTGGTGCTGGTGGATCTGACCAAGACACCGCTGTCGATGCCGGATCAAGTCGGCGGCCTGCGGCTACGCTACCTAAGCGTCAATCGCCTGCACGTCACGCGCTCGAAACTGGCCCCGGCGATGCAAGCGCCGCGTTGCACACTTCCATCATCGCGCCAGTGAACCGTAATCCCTGCATTTTGCCGTGAAGGGCTGGCAATCCCACCTCGTCTACTCGCCCAAAAGGCTCTCAATATCGCGAGCTCCGTGCATTACGTGGATGATTTCGAGGCGTCATTCGCTCGATGGATGGCTACTGCGAAACCACTCTACCGTTTGGTCCCGTTACGTTGCGCAGCTCGGACGCGGAGCTTTTGCCTTACATCTTTGATCATTTCGGGGGTAACCTCAAACGGATCACCCGAGTTCATGGCATTGAGGAGGATCTGCTCCAGCTCCTCTTTCGCATGACGCTTCTGATCGGCACGCACCAGCTCGCGGACATACTCGCTGGCGCTGCTGTAAGCCCCTGCGCTAACCCGCTCCTCCACGTACTGTTTCATGGGGTCGGGGAGGGAAATATTCATGGTCTGCATAGCAACGCTCTAAAGAATCACCATAGATCTTATGGCAGTTCTTGTCAAATATTGGCTGAACTTATCCACTAGCGGACTGCGTGGTGGCGATTGGCGCAGCTAGCCGATCCCCCCGGCGGGAACACCAGTCAGCCAACCTCCTTCAACTGGAGAGTTCGTGATACAGACGGTACTTCTCGGCCTGGATTTCGTCGAAGGTGCGGAACTGGATTTGTCGATTACCCGATTGCACCAAGTGCGACGAGCCTTGCTGCCTGGCAGCGAGAAGTTCCGCGCGCGTGAAGTGACTCACCGCCGGATCGATCGCGAAGAGAGTGACTGGTCCGTGAAGCAGCGCCACAGTATTCGACTGCTTGGGCTCGATCGATTCCAGCCTCAGCGACATATCGATGGTGTACTCGATGCGGTCTCCGTCCTTCCACTCTCTCTCGACCGCCGCAAAGGAGCCGCTCTGTAGCGGCGCAGGAAAGCTCTTGCCGTTGATGGCAATCGAGGTTTTGTTTCCAGCCCAAGCGGGCACCCGGAGATAAATCGTAAACTTCTCCGGCCGCTCTGCGCGCACGCGCATGCTCACCTCTGGCGAATGCGGATACTGCGTCTGCTGTTCCAGTGAGTAGCGCGCCGCCCCCACTCGCCAGCTCACGCGCGAAGGGACAAACAAGTTGACATAGACGCCGTCGGCAGCGCGGAAATACGAGCTGATGCCGTAGTCAGCCGTCACTTGTGGAAACGTGCCCGAGCAGCAAGGCCATTTTTGCTCGTAATAAAACTTGGAGGCATTGTTGTTGTAGTCCGAGTAGTAGAAGCTTGTCCCGTCTGGCCGCAGCGGTTTCGCCCCCAGGATGGTGTTGTAGAGAACTCTCTCCATGCTGTCGCCGTAGCGGCTGTCGCCAGTCACGCGCATGAGATATCGAGCGACCTTGAAGTGTCCGTAAGCCCCGCAAGGAGTTTCAAAGCTGGAATGGGTTTTCTCCAGGCTCGCCGCCAGATCGCCGCTGCCTGGAACCCGGAATTCTTCATTTGGACCCCAGCCGCCGGTGGCGAAACTTTGTGTGTTCAGTACGAAATCGAATCCGTTGCGGGCGGCCCGCAGGTGTTTCTCACTCTTCAACATCAGATAGGCCTGCGACGCAGAGCACAGGGCGTTCACATGGCTGTAAGCGTGCAAGCCGGGCAGGACATTCCTGCCATCCGCCAAGGGGTCAAAGTACGTGTCGTCTTCCAGAAAGCGCACTGCCAGCTGCTTGTAGCGAGGGTTTCCGCTCCTCTTGTACGCCAGGAAGAAGTTCTCCGGCAACGTATAGCTCTCATCCCATGTGAAGGCAATGTTGAGGTGCGGCCGTGCCTCCATTTCCTGACGGGAAAGCGCTTTTGCCGGAAGATACGGCAGCACAGCTTCCGTCGCATGGTCGAGCACAGGCAGTGCCATGGGATCGCCGGCGAATTGGTGAGCATCGATGAGACCGCAGTTGGTCTTATCGAAAGTATAGGCAGGCAGCGGATAATCGACGTAGAACTTCTCCGTGACGGTCTTTCCGAACCCCTCCACCAAACCGTGAATTTTCTGGCGTGTTGCCGCGTCGCCGGTCACGGCATACGCCCGCGCAAGCCCCGACAGGTATTGCCCGAAGCTGTGCCCTGGAATATATCCCGTCATATTGTGTGGCGGGTTGAAATCCTTCGACCAGCTGTACCAGCCGCCCATGTCCTCCCCGGGCGCCGCTAGACCAGCACGCTGCCGGAACGGCTTGAGCAGCGCGTCATCGCTGAGAGCCAGGAACAAGGCATGGTTTCGCTCGAATTGCTCGCGCATCGGACCTTCGAGGAGTTGCACGTCGCCGTAGTCAAACTGCTGTAATTTGGTGGTTACAGCGTCAGTGGCAGAGGAAGCTCCCCGCAACCGGCGCGGGAGTAGCTGAGCTCCGGCAACGACGGCACCGCCCTTGAGAAATGTCCTTCGTGATAGATAACCCATGTTCAGTTCCCTTCTGCGTGGCGGCCCATACTTGAGCGGAATAGAGCGCCCCATGTTAGACGTAGCTCTTCGTCGATCCAGCGCCCATCCTAACGAGTCGAAGTTGACGGCACATCTTGCAGCAGATATTTGGTTGTCGTCTCCTGTTCACTCTGCTTGATCTGTTTCAATCGTGCCACCAATCCATCGACGTCTCCTTTTTGGCCGAGTTTGCGATCCGCCATCATCTCTTGATAAAGAGCGGCGCTGTCATCGGGATTTCTCTTGAGGGCTTCCTCGGCCTGCTGTTTCGCAGCCGAAGCATTTCCCGCACGCATGTATAGAACAGTGAGCAGGTCTCGTGCCGGCTGATAGTCAGGTTCGAGCTTCACAGCTTGGCTCGCAGCGCGGATGGCTTCCGCTTGAACCTCAGGCTTGCCCGAATCGGGGCTCTCCAATAACGCTTCCGCATAGAGATACTGCAGAAGAGGATCGCGCGGGTTTTTCTCCGCGTGCCGGCGAAAAGCCTCTAAGGACCCCTGGTTGTCGTGCTGTTGACTATGGATCATGCCCATCGCATCTTCAGCAAAGGAAAGATTGGGGTCCAGGCGATGGGCCTGCTCAAAGTCGTCCAAAGCTCCGTCGATTTGCGACAACTGAACCCGCAGCACACCGCGCGAAAGGTACAAAGGCGCTGCGCCCGGCAAGACTTTGAGGCCGGCATCGATCATGTCAATGCCCACCTGAAAGGAGTTGTGGTTGAACGCAAAGGTCGCAAAGAGCACGTAGTTCTTTACTGCCGAACGATCCAACACGATAGCCTGCCGCAGCCATGCAATCGCCTGGGGTGTTTCGCCCTTTTCCTCGGCGATCTGGGCGGCGAGAGCAAGAGCATGTGCATTCGCGGACCCCGTTTCCACCAGAGGCGAGAGCGCGGCAAGCGCTTCGTCCAATTGCTTCGCCTTCCAAAGTGCAACCGCAAATTGCATGCGGGTTTGCGTGTTCGGCGATTCTTCCATCAACTGCCGATAGAGATCGACGGAACGAACTGCCTCGCCTTCGGCCAGCAGGCAGGAAGCATATTCACGCTTGGCTTCGGGATTCTGCTCGACCAGCGACGATGCCTTCTCGAAGTGCGGGAGCGCGGATGCGCAGTCACCCCGCTGCCATTCCAGCACGGCGAGCATAGCGTGAGCAGTCGGGTCTTCTGGTTTGATCGAAATCAATTCGTTCAGGACCGGCACAGCATCCGGTGAGCGCCGGGCGTACTCGATCTGGGCTACTCCTTCCAGGGCCGGAACAAAGTGCGGGCAGGCATTGAGCGCCGCCTGAAAGGATTGCAGACCGTCGTCTGCTCGACCTTCGCCGCGCAGCGCCATGCCGCGCATGACAAGGGTGCGGCAGTCTTCCGGATGCGTTGCCAACACTGCATCCGCGGCGGATACCGCGGTGGGATAATCCTTCGCACGAAGCGCCTGCATAATCTGGTCCGGATCGGCATTTCCCTGGCCCAGACCCAATTGTGCAAAGAATGCAAAAGGAACAACGGAGAGGAAAGCAAGCGCGCGCCCATGCCTGCTGCATCTCGCCTGGGCGGTTCTATCCGTTTTTGGTAGCGACGAGTGAGATGACTGAGTCATGCGCAACAAAACCCGGGTTAGGAAAAAGGCGCGGCATAAACGGTGATCTGTAAATGCCGCGTGGTTTGCGGAGAAATCTGGATTCAGCCTGGAGCGCATCTGTCCAGGATAAGCGTCTAGAAAATTAGATTCCCGCCTATCTGAAGGAATCGCGGCACATTTTGATTCGTCGCCTGGCCGAAATTTCCGTCGGGAAGATTGGTATCGACGGTGTTCAGGTTTGCTCTGTTAAAGAAGTTGAAGAACTCAAAGCGAAGTTGGAAGTTAACCGACTCAGTAACCTTTGTATTCTTCAGGAAAGCTACATCCCACTCCTCGAACCCAGGTTCACGGAAGGCGCTATAGCGTTCATTCCCTTCCGTACCGAACGTGGTGGGAGCGGGAAAGTTAGCCAACGCAGCAGCATGTGTCGAACCGAAGAGACCCGATAGGTACGACTTGCGGCCGGTGGAGTAGGAGTAACTATTGACATTAGGAAAGTCAAAGTTATCTCCGTCCGCGTTGTAGTCCCCACTGCCCGGAGCATACCCCGTAAAGGTGCCGGCGCCATTTACCAGCGGATTGAAGCTGGCATTTGTGGACACGGTAAACGGCGGCCCTGATTGCAGAATGGTCGTTCCGCTCAATTGCCAGCCTCCGGCCACCCTCCCAACCAGGCCTAGGCCGTTATTGGGGCTGGGGAATTCATAGTTCCATACCAGGGAGAAACGGTTTGGAATGTCCCATATCGAAGGTCCGTAATATTGATGAGGGTTGACATAAGTCGGGTACACCTGCGTGTCGTCCTTAGACGAGGAGTGGGTGAAGGAAGCATTGAAGTATGCCCGCCGGTATCTGCCACGCAAGGCCAGGATAAGCGCGTTGTAGTTAGATACGCGATCGTTCTGCGTATAGGCCACTTGTCCGAAGCTGGTATTCAATCGTGTTGGAACCAGGCTGTTGTGGAGAATTAAATCCCCGGGTAGTTCGTTGATATCCTGCCCGTAACTGACGTTGAAGACTTGCCCCCCGCCGGAAAGCAGATTGCGTCCAACGGATCCTGAATACGAGATACTACCTACCAAATTGGCTGGCAGCTCGTGCTCCAGTCCGGCCGAATAGATGTAGCTGACCGGGGAAACAAGGTTGGGGTCAATCCCGCCGATGTTGAACTGTAGGCCCTGGAGTCCGCCCTTTGAATCCAGTTGCTCCGCCGGCAGCGTCGGATACGTGAAGTCGAAAGGCGCTTTATTCGACGTACCCAGACCGAATATCGGCGCCGGCGTTTGTCCTCCATAGAAGGTGGGGAAGATGGGGCCCGGCGGGTTGCCGCGATACTGTTCCTGAAGATTGGCCAGTGTGGGCCAGTTGTGAAAGATTCCGGCTCCTCCCTTGACCAGCCACCTGCCATTACCGGTCACGTCCCATGCGACGCCTCCGCGCGGAGTGAACACGTCGGTGATCGCCCGGTTCAGAGCATGATGGTGAGCGACTACAAATCCATTGGCAATCTGCTGTTGCAGTGTTTGTCCAGGCCCGTAGAAGAAGTTTCCGAAAACCGTGTTCGCGTCGCGCGAATATGGATTGCCAAAGTCATCCCAGCGTATGCCGTAGTTCACTGTCACCCTGGGCCTGATCTTCCAGGTGTCTTGCACAAAGAGACCATTGGTGATTCCGGCCGCGTTCCAGTCGTACTGGATCTTGGCTCCGGTAAGCGGAGTGTAGGCAACATTGAACTCGGTGTAGACGTTGTCCTGCGCCAGGTCCAGCAGATTGTTGAAATCGAAATTAGGCTGATCATACGGGCCGGCAAAGAGCTCCACGTCATCACCGAAGAGGCCTTCGTAACCTGCGCTGATGTTATGCGACTTATAGACATGGGTCAGAACGTCGCGCCAATGATAGTTATGTTGAATAAAATCGCCGGCCGCGAATCCAGATCCCAAGCCCTGACCGATGCCTGTGACGTTGACTACGGGAACAGAGAATAGCCCTGCAGCTGGTTCAAGACCCTCGACACGGATGGCCGCAAAGGAGGCTTGGTTCAACGTGTTGGCGCTAAAGGTATGCGACTCGTTCACCTGGACTGCCCATTGGCTAAAGGTATTCGTTGATTGGAAGGCCGTGCGTGGGTTCGGGTTATTGCTGCTGAGGGTGGTACGAAAAAACGTGCCATAGAGCCGATCGGCCGCAAAGGGCTTGTCTATTCGAATAAAGTACTGGTCGCCATTCCTGTAGCCGGTATTGGAATAGTTAGCCGAGTCAACCAACGGCAGCGTGCAGGGAAGAAAGTTTGTTGCCGCTGTACCGCAGGTTGTGGGGAAGGTCGCAGACACCAACGAGGAGACCTGGGCATTGCTGATGTGACTGACCGGGTACTTGGCCAGCAGCTGGGGTCCCAGATTGTTGGGATAGTTTGTCGTCGCCCACTGAGTAAACTGCGGATCTTCAAAAGTGACTTTGCCCGTCACACCCGCCGAGGAACGCAGCGGCTCAATGCCGAAAAAGAAGAACGCATCGTGATGGGGAATGATCGGACCGCCAATGGTTGCGGAGATATTGTTGCTGTGGAACGGGCTGTACTTGTGCGCAAACTCCGTCCCAGCAAAGAACCCCTGGTAGTTGAAGTAGTCGCTGGCATTGCCATGGTAGGCGCTGGTGCCAGACTTGGTTGTCATCAGGGTCTGGATTCCGCTGGCCCGTCCGTAATTCGAGTCGTAGGTGTTGGTCTGGATCGCTGCTTCTTGAATGGTGTCCGGGTTGGGAGTCATGTTCAGCACTCCGGGGCGGATCGAGCTGGTCACGTCCAGTCCATCGACCACGTACATATTCCCCACCGCGCCTTGACCGTTGGCGCTGGCATCGACCTGCGTTTCGGTAGAGTAATTATCGCGGCCAGAGCCGGGGCTGCCGTTGGAGGTGACACCTAAGCCGGAAACTCCTGGGGCAAGGGTGACCAGGGAGATCATGCTGCGGCCGGCGAGCGGCAAAGACGACAAGGTTTGCGTAGAAAGCGTTTCCTGTATGCGTGTATCCGCTGTGTCGATGGTGGGGGTTTGGGTAGTGACCTGGACTGTCTGAGACGCAGCCCCGACAGCAAGTCTCAGGTCCAGGGCCAGGGTCTGGCCCGTCTCCAGGGTAAACTCATTCTGTGCCGAGCTGAACCCCTGCTTCTGCGCCGTCAGCTGATAGGTCGCCGGCGCCAGGGCGTTGAAATGGTATTGCCCTTGAGCATCGGATTTCGCTGTCAACTGCACTCCAGTGGAGGTATTGGCCAGCTGCAGGCTGGCATCCGGTACGACTGAGCCGGATGGATCGAAAACTGTCCCTGACAGCGCTCCTGTGAATTGTGCAAGCACAGTCTGTGCGCACAGCAGTACGCAGCTCACGAGTGAGATGAGCAATGTTCGTTTCAACGTATGCCTCCTAAAGATGGTGCTGTTCTCCGAAAGCCCCGCAATCACGTTCTAGCGCCCGCGTCTGGCCATTTCGGGGAAACGTTTTCTATCTATACCCTGCCGGCCATCAGCCGCTGCAATTTCCAGCCCAACTCGCATTCGGCGGCTACAAGACGCACCCAATGCAAGCAGCCGAACACTAGTTGATCGAGGTTTGAGCGCGCAATAGTACAGATGTACTATGTGCCGAATGACGCCAGCCGCTCCCTTCCTGATTGCTCCCCATCTCTAAAGCGGCTTCTTCTGTTTGTCGCTTTCATAGCGACTTTTTCTTCGACAGGAGGTGAACAGAAGCCCATAGGGACAGAACGGGTGCCCCACGTTCGCCTACCTGCCCCGGCTTGCCGTGGGAGCGTACGTGGGCCGAAAAAGACGGGCGAAGCCCCACCAGAGTTTTTTGCGGGATCGACCAGCAAATCCAGGGCGGGGCCAGGAAAAGCAATCGAAACATATCATTTTCGGCCCAGGTACGCTCCCACGGCAAGCCGGGGCAGGTAGGCGAACCTGGGGCACCCGTCCTGTTTCTATAGGCTTGTCTTATGGCACAAAACCCCTAAGGGATGGCTGATTTCTCAACCTACTGCGGAGACTGGTTCGACGGAAAAATCAATCCCTTACTGCGCAACAACAATGATCCCTTGCTGAATCGCGACCCGGGTTGCCTCTGTCCGATCACAGACCTCCAATTTCGTGGTGATCTGTTTGATGTGATTGCGGACGGTAAACTGACTTATCTGCAGAATCCTCCCTATATCCTTGTTGGTCAGCCCCTTTGACAACGCCTGCAGAATTTCCAGCTCGCGAGGACTCAAGCTGGAACGCAGCATTCTCTCCGCCAGCTTGCCCGCAATGTGTTGCGGGAAATATGTCTTGCCATTGTGCGCCGCCACGATGGCGGCCACCAGCTCTTCCCGCGACGTATCCTTGGATATATAGCCCTTTGCGCCGGCCTGGACCGCGCGAAAAATCTCCTCCTCAAAATCGAAACTGGACAGGATGATAACCCGCGGTGTGGGATGGATCTGACGAAGAGCCTGCAACGTCTCGATACCGTTCAATTTCGGCATGCGCAGATCGAGCAGGATCACATCGACCGCGTTGCGCCCCACAAACGCGAGCGCTGCAGCGCCGCTTTCTACCGCGCCCACAACCTTGAGCACGCTCTGCCTGCGGAGCATGCTGATGAGCCCAGCGCGGACGACGGGATGATCATCGACGATGAGCAACCGAATAGCTGAATTAACCGTTTGACCTTCCATTACGTCCTCGTCTCCAGAACCATTGCCAGGCAAAACGCGGCCAGGAAGCATGCAGGAGCGGAGGCGGTATCGGCACCCGGACTTGCACCGAAGTGCCTTCACCCGGAGCGCTCGATATCTCCAGGTCCGCCGAGATACTATGCGCCCGACTCTCCATGCCGCGAATCCCGAAACCCGATGACCCGTTCGATGGGTGAAAGCCCTTGCCATTGTCTCTCACCGTGAGTTGCAAAGCCGTGTTCCCGTAAGCGATAGCCAATTGCAGAGCATCGGGCTGTCCATGGCGAACCGCATTTGCGACCGCCTCCTGGCCGATGCGCAGCAACGTATCCGAAATGGACACGGGGATCTTGCGCTCCGTTCCGCTAAGGGACGTTGCAATCTGAACATCCCCGCGTCCAACCATGCGCTGGGCATCCTGCTCCAACGACTTGAGCAACCCCACCGATTCGAGCGCCTGTGGCCGCAATGCCGCGACACTGCGCCTGGCCTCCTTGTGGCTGTCACGAACCATGTCAAGCGCCCAATCGAGCTGGGGGCGCAAGGGATTCTCTTCGCTGGTATCGTCGCGCATGCCCTCCAGATGAAAGCCCAGGCCGGCAAAGTTTTGCGCCAGGGTATCGTGCATCTCGTGGGCCAGCCGCTCCCGTTCTTCCATGACCGCCTGCAGCCTCCATCGGGCAATGAAACTATGTCCGGTTTGCGCGGCCAGCAGCAGAAGGAGAAATCCGAAGGTGAGAACCACAAGGTGACCGGTGCTCCACCAGGGCGGCCCCTTGATCACCTCTACCTCTTCCACAGACGGGAGTAACAGCGCGAAGGGGGTAAGGTCATGGGTGTAAGCGGAATCAACCACGCACACCCCTCGCAGACGAAGACGGCTTTGTTCTTTGATGCGGCGCGCAGTCTGTTTCGGGCTCTTGTCATTGGCGATGGCGCGGAAGGACTGTGCCCCCTCATCCAGGGTAAGAACCAGCATGTGATCACTGGTGGACTCCAGGCTGCGCAGAACGCCTTCCACCTCGATATATTGGGCGTCGAACGCGCCTGTAGCAGCTTGCGATGGGGAGACGGCAACGGGTGGTACAGGCGTATGTGTCCACAGTGGACGCACATCTGCGTCTCTGAGAACGGAACTGAAATCGTGCAGCTCGGCATTACCCTTGGCTTCGATTGCGTCGCCGATCTGAATTGGCTTTGTGGTGCGTGCCTTCGGTATTGCCAATCCACCGGTTGCGTCCTGCACATACAACACCGGCGAAATGAGGGTTACCACGCCATGCACCGTAACCTGTGACGGTTGATTAGGAGAGAGCAGGCGCAAGCTACCGATGGGCTGCGCGCTTAAATCGGAATGATGGTCGCGCATGTCGCGATCGATCAGCTCTATTTCGTTGCGGCGGTCCAGCGCATCCGTATTGCCTGTCCATGCGACACCGCGTTCCGCTGGAGGCCCGACGGGGCGATCGCCGATAAGCGAGGTCAGATCCTGCCGGCTCGAGCGACTGACGGTTACGTTGCGCCACAGTGCGCCGGAGGCATAAGACTGCAGGCCGAAGCGGCCCGCCGTAACACACGAGGGATCCCGGATTGCTACCGTCGTTGTTTCCCCCGAAGGTGAGATCGTCCTCGCCGCAAGGGTGCACTCGTAAGCAAGAAAGGTCAGGTGATACCAGACCCTGGTGTGCACACCGGAGGCCACCGGAATGGCTTGGAATTCGTGCCATCCGTAGTCGGCGCGACCGAGGATTAACGTGTTATCGAGGTCGCGCAGGCCGGCAAAGTAGCCATGGTAGGAGTCGACGCCCTCCTCTTCCTGAGTTGTGCGCATAACGAGTCCGGCGTCCCCCGCCTCGCCCAGCAGTTGCACATCCGCGTCCACTTTATAGTCCCGCCAATCGGTTGAGCCGGTCATCAACTTGGCTCCGCGTTCGTCGGAACTGTTCTGCATGACGCCGTTGATAATTTGCCAGGTCCCGCCGAATGCCTGCCATTCGTCCTGCTTTTCCTGGGCAAAAGAGTCGTGATAGGACGGTCCATGCTGCGCCAGGGAGCGATAGGCGAGGTATCCGAGGGCTCCAAGCGCGAGGACACTGAGGCAGGCAACGGCAATTAGAAGATGCCGCCGATGCAGCTGCCGAATCATTGGTCGTACCACCAGACAAGCGTCAGCATCTGGCGCACTTGAGAGGAGTCGATATTATCGCGGGTCAAAAGCAGAGGCTCCAGTGAGACCTGCTGCGCGGGAGACTCCCCGCGCAGCTGCTCGTCCATGATCCCCATAGCCCGTCGGCCCATTTCATAGGTGTTCTGCAGGATGACAGAGTCGATGCCCCCGCTTCTAACTGGCTCCAACAGATCCTGATCAAATCCTATGAGCTTGATCTCTCCAATCTTGTTGAATTCGACCAACGCATAATAAGCGCCCCGCGTGGAGGCCTCGGAGAGCGCGACAATTGCGTTCACATGGTCATCCTGGCTGACCAGCTCCTCAGCAACCTGCTGTTCCTGAGGTACGGTTGGGAGTCCAAGCCGCCGATCGGTCACATGAATGTCAGGAAACTCTTTGGCCAATACCGTCTCCAGGCTGCGCGCTCTGGTTGCGGTACTCGTCAACTGTGAGCTGATGCCCACGATGGCGATGGTCCCCTTGCCGCCGAGGATGCGCGCTACGCGGCGAGCGGCTAATTCCCCCCCTGCCTCTTCGTTGTTCAAGACGTACGCAAGCTTCTTCCCCGGAGGAATGCCCAGGTCGGTCCCCACAATCACGGTGGGTACTCCACTATCAACCGCTCTTCGGATGGTGGTGCGGAACGGCAGTGCTTCGACCGGCGAAAGGATGATGCCGTTGCATCCCCGGTCGAGTGCTCTCTCGATGATTCCAAGTTGACTCGATAGGTCATCTTCGCGCGTAGGCGCCTGGTAGTAAACGCGCAACCCTTTTTCGTGAGCGGCCAAGGCAGCGCCTGCGTGCTCGCCCTCCCACAAAGTGTTCCCTGCTGTTCGTGGAACCACGGCAATGATCGGCTGTCCCCTGCGACAGGCGGCAAGCGAAAACAGTAGGAGAAATTGCAGTACCACGCGCGATGTACGCCGAGGCGCAAAGGGCCGACGGAATCCCCGGTGAAATCGATGATCAGCCAACTGCCTCATTGTCTTCTGGCTGCAAGTCTTCTTCTCCATTCTCATGCGCGCCGAGAAACCCTCCCAACGCATCGCTCTAGGTTTGAATATATGGGATCCACACTTGCATTCCCGTAGGCGCGCGGTTCGCCCACGCGTAGTACGGAATGAGGTGCAGCGCCGTGGGCTTGGTGCCAATCACCGGGGCCACGGGAAAATAGAGCGACTTCTCCGCGCTCAACGTTACGGCGCCAGGATGCTCCAGCACCTCGACTCCTCCAAGCAGTTCTGGATTCCAGACAGCTTTGGTTTCGCCTTGTAGCGCTGCCGAAAACGGAGACAGATTCGCCTCGTCCGCATGACCGGGTTGGTCGAGAGATTCCATGCAAAAGATAATCGGTCCGCGACGGAATGCGACCCGCCCCAAATCATCGGCGACCGCCTGGTTGGCTCGGACTTGCTGTGTGGTCATGTCGAAAGACAGGTGTATCTGGTCGTGCGCAGCCCAGCGCCGGCGGAGCGCCAGATATTGGCCGGGAACCGCGCCCTCGATTGAGCCGCCGTTCACCTTTACTGCGCTCTTCTGCGACCATCCCGGAATGCGGACATACACGGTGAACTCTTTGGCTTCGGCCGGGTTGACGGTAAGCGAGACTTCTCCTTCCCACGGATAGCGAGTGATCTGCGTGATGGAGAGCGCCGTTCCATCCTGCAGATGCCAGTTCATTTCAGAGTTATCGTAAAAGTGCACATAAACGCCGTCTGCGCTGGTGCTGTAGAAATAGCCCGGCAACGAAGCAAATGTTCGCTCAAGATTGGGCGGGCAGCAGGTCGTGTCGTACCAGGGATTACGGATCTTGCCCTGAACCAGGTGACGGTCTCTGGAGTCGCCGGTGGGATCGAACGCCAGGGGATTTCGATAGCAATAGGTCTTGCCATCGAGTGACATGCCCGAATTAATGCCGTTGTAAAGAGCACACTCCATGACGTCGGCAAAGCGAGCTTCTCCGGACGCGGCCAGCATGCGCCAGTTCCACATCATGTTGCCGATAGCGGCGCAGCTCTCACCATAGGCGCGTGCATTGGGCAATTCGTAGGCATCGCCAAAAGCTTCTCCAGTCGAACGCGCACCCACTCCGCCAGTAACGTACATTTGGTGCGCGACCAGATCCTCCCACAGTGCGTTGAGCGTCTTCCAATAGGCCGGGTCTCCTGTTTCCAGGTAGTAGTCCGTGGCCCCGCAACATGCGTACATGGCGCGCACGGCGTGTCCTTCGAGTTTGGTGCGCGAAGTGAACGGAACACCACAGAACATGTAGGTGATCTGTTGATCGGTGAGGGGAACGCGATCGTCGCCATGCAGGATGTAACCGGCTAGCTCCAGGTACTTACGATTGCCGGTGGTGCGGTAGAGCTCGACCAGGGACATTTCGATCTCGGGATGACCGGCAACGATGGGCTTTTGATTCACCCCTGGCCCATAGTTCGGGAGCAGGAAGTCGTCGACAAATCGAATGCCTGCGTTCAGCAACGTGGGGTCACCGGTGGCGCGATAGTAGGCTATCGCCGCTTGCAGCATGTGGCCTAGGTTGTACATCTCATGGCCGGTCGTCTGTATATCCGGCAGCATACGTTTTGCTGCCAGATCGCCCACGTAATACGTGTTGAGATATCCGGATGGTTCCTGCACGGCCACGACTTCACGAATCATGGTGGAGGCGGTCTCGCGCAATTGCGGCCTGTCCCCTGACTGAAGAACAAACCCGACCGCTTCCGTCCATTTGTAGATATCGGAATCAGAATAGACCGGCCCCTTTTGCGGGCTTGCTGACTTGCCTTGAAGCCGGAGGAAATTGTCCATGCGTCCGTGCGCAATCAGCTCGTCGTGCATGCTGGGAATGCTGGATTCGACGTTGGTGACTCTGCGCTGCGACCAGAAACCGTCCTTGATCACGACAGCGCTCACCGGAACTGTCTTAAGCCGGGCATGAGGCGAGTTCGAAAGCTCGATGACTCCGGTATTTTTCCAATTTGCAAATGGAACGGTAGATGGACTCTTCTCTGTCTCTGAGAACGAAAGCAGACCCTCGCTGCGAGGGAAGGCCAGGGCGCTGACTGTTGGCGCAACGGCAGCTGCCGTTGCAACCAGGAAGGAGCGGCGAGAGATGGGAAGTTGCAAGCGAGCGTCTCCTTGATGCGGCTAGAGCCTTTTCACTTCAGCCGCTCCCGAGGCGGATTTTCCTCAAGAAAAAGACTCACTTCGTTGGCCTTCTCCGTGCAGCGCAGAAGTGAAAATGCTCTAGCGCTATCCTTGTAATCTTTTGTAGCAAGGAACGTCAAGTAAACGTTTCCGGAGGCCGAAGCCGGAGCGCTCCTTGACACATAATCCTCCCCCGCGTAAACCTTTCCCTGCACGGCTGGGGAGGGAACAAGTGCCTTGGAGGTTTACGCGACGGAGCCTCTTGCAAAGTATCGGGGCGGGCGGCGCCGGCATGCTCCTCAAGCTGCACCTGCCTGCCGCCCATGCGCTCGCAACCCAAGTTGCAGGACCAGCCGTCCTCGCACTCACTGTTACTGCCGTGAGTGACAACATCTTGCGGATAACCGTCGCTGCAGCCGGCGAGCCGATGGACCAGCTCTACGGAGACGGCAGCCTGGTCAAAAGGGTGTGGCCTGATCCAGCGATCAGAGCCCTCGCCGGAGGCTCGCGGCAAACCGTGAATTGGGGACCGAGAGTGCTCGAGATGCAGACGGACCCTCTCCGCATCACGGTTCGCGGACAAGGCGGCATAATCCTTCAGGAACTCAGCTTCGACCAGAATCCAGCGCAGCTTCAATTTCTCTGTGGTGACGGACCCGTCTATGGGCTCGGCGCAGGCGCACACACGCTCGATCGCCGCGGTACCTCCGATGCCATGCGAAATGGCCAAGTGGGCGATGACCTCAAAGTCTACGGTGCTCATCTTCCTATCCCATGGCTGATGGGCTCCACCGGCTGGGGGCTCTTCTTCCACGAGCCGCAAGGGACCTTCAATATTGGTACCGAGTCCGGGGTCTTCAAGCCCAACGAGAGTGCCCGGGGCTATGACATTTTCCTCCTCGCCGCGGACACTCCGGCACAGTTACTCCGCCAGCTCGCAGAACTGGTTGGATTTCCGCATATGCCCCCCTTGTGGTCGCTCGGGTACCAACAATCGCATCGAACGCTCGCCAGCCGCGAGGAAATCCTGCAGGAGGCGAAGACCTTTCGTGAGAAGCGACTGCCGTGCGACGCGCTGATTTACCTGGGAACTGGCTTTTGCCCCGCGGGATGGAATACCGGCCACGGATCATTCACCTTCAATGAAAGCGTCTTTCCCGATCCTGAGGCGATGATCCGCCAATTGCACCAGGACCATTTCAAGGTTGTGCTGCATGTAGTGAACCCTCCTGTGAATCTTCACGGCAAGGTGAGTGACACCGGCGCCGCGGCTGAAGAACCTTCGCATGCAGCCAAGTACTGGTCGCACCACGTTCCGCTCGACCGCATGGGCGTCGACGGATGGTGGCCCGATGAAGGGGATCCGTTGCCGGCTTCTTCGCGCCTGGTTCGCAATGAGATGTATTGGGACGGCGATCGCAAGGAGCGGCCAAATGTTCGGCCTTTTGCCTTAAACAGGAATGGCTATGCCGGGTTGCAAAGGTACGGGTGGCTGTGGTCAGGGGATGTTTTCTCCACCTGGAAGACGCTGGCAGCGCAAGTGATGGAGGGAATCAACATAGGGCTGTAGCGGAATTCCCTACTGGGGCACGGATACGGGAGGTTTTGTGCCCACCAAAGAGTTGACCGCGGAGCTCTTCGTGCGCTGGTTTCAGTTCAGTGCATTCTGCCCGCTCTTTCGCGGACATGGCCGCACCTGGAAGCTGCGCCTGCCCTGGGGATGGAACCTCGGCGACTATGGTCCCGCGGAGCTGACGCCCGCATTCTCGGTAGACGATCTGCCGCCGCCTGAGGCTTTACACAACGCCGCAGTCGAAGAAATTTGCCGCGACTATCTAAACACCCGCTACAGGCTGCTGCCCTACATTTACTCCGCGGTGGCCGAAACGCATGCCACGGGAATGCCCTTGATGCGCGGACTCTCGCTGCAATTCCCTAAGGATGAAAAAGCGCAGGCGATTGCTGACGAATATATGTTCGGCCCGGCCTTATTGATCGCGCCCGTACTGAAAGCAGGTGCGACCACGCGAAGTGTTTATCTGCCCGAGGGGATCTGGTGGAATTTTTGGACGCACGAACAGATCTCAGGAGATAGAACTGTGGAAGTGGGCGCGCCTCTCGAAACCATCCCTGTCTTTGTACGATCAGGAACTACGTTGGCAACCGGGCCTGTTAAGCAATTTGCAAATCAAGAATCCGATGTGCCCATCTCCTTGACGGTCTATCCGGGCAGCGATGGCGTATCTGCGCTCTACGAGGACGACGGGCACACATTTGCTTTTGAACGGGGAGACTATTCGTCCACTGCGTTGCGCTGGGATGACGCCGCGGGAACGCTGGTACTAAGGTCCAGCGGAGGGAGACCGCAAACCGCTCGGCATTTCACCGCTGGATTAGCCGGGACGCCTCCAAAGCAGATCTTGTACGACGGCAAAGAAACCAAAGTCCATCTCCACTAGCCGGCTGCGAATCGCTCTACCGTTTGGCACCGTTGCGTTGCGCAGATCGAGCACGGAGCCGTAGCTTTATATCAGGGTGTCTGAGAACCGGGGAAAGAAACCGCAGGTCCCTCCACTACGCTACCCCGGATTTCCTGTCGAACTTGGTGGCGTTGGCGGACTTCATGCGGCTTTCCTTACTGAAAGCCGCACACGTGGCCGTTGCTGAGTGCCGCGCAGCAGGAAATCCGGGTTCGCTCCGGTCGGGATGACAATTCTGTGGGACCATTGACAGTCATTCGGTCGGACGCTCTTGAAGCCATTTACTGCATCAGAATCGTCATCCCGACCGGAGCGAAGCGTAGTGGAGGGACCTGCGGTTTCTTTCCCCAATTTCAGATCTACGCATTCTGCGTGGTGGTGACCGAAGCAGGCAAGGGAGCTGATCCGATCCCATCTTCCGGGAAAAACAGCATAAACACGGTGCCAGAGTGCTTCCCGTTCGCCGCTTCCGCCGGGCGGCTGGCGACCCTCACCGTGCCCTTGTGCTTGGCGATGATCTCACTGCTCACCCATAGACCCAGGCCGGTTCCAGTCGTTTCCTTGGTGGTAAAAAATGGCTCGAAAATCCGCAGGCGCGTTGCCTTCGTCATACCGCAGCCATTGTCCGCAACGAACAATCGAATACCGGGTGTGCCGTCCACCCAGGAACGCGACCGCCGCACAGACAACCACAGATGCCCTCCGTGCGCCATGGCATCGATCGCGTTGCCGATCAGGTTGGTAAAGAGCTGGCGCATCTCACCGGAAAAACAATACAGCTCGACATTGGGTCCGATCTCACGAGAGACCTCGATCTGCAGCCCATTCAGCCTTCCCTTGTTGAGCGCCACCACCGAATCCAACAACTCGGCGACATTGGCAACCACCGGCAAAGTGGATTGGCGGTAGAAACGCAAGGTTTGCTGCGTCATCTCGGCCACGCGCGAGATTTCGTGCTGTGCCAGGTCGGCATAGGAAATGGCTTGCTCATCGAGCGATGACTGGTGGCGCAGCAGGTAGAGCAGATTGGTCACCGCCTCCAGAGGATTGTTGATTTCGTGTGCGATCGAAGCCGCTAGCCGGCCCGCGGCCGCCAGCTTTTCCGTTTTCCGCAACGCATCCTCGGCACGCTTACGCTCGGTGGCTTCGACCACAATCGCCCCCACCCATCGAACCGCTTCAGACGTCGTCTTAACCGGATACACGTTGATCAGCCAACTGCGTGTCTGGGTGACATTTCCAGACAGGGGCGTATTCAGCTCAAATTGAGCCACCGGTTCCCCGGTCTCAAAGACATTCTGGATGCAGCCCTGCAGCATCTCCGCAGCCGGCCCGGGGAGCATCTCATCGATGGTGCGCCCCAGGTGCCTGCTTATGGGCACGTGGTTCATCTCCGCCAGAAACTGGTTCACGCGCACGTAGCGAAACTTGCGATCGAAGAAAGCGAACCCAATGGGCGCGTTTTCCAGCATAGAGTCGAGCAGCGCCAGCGTATCGCTGAGCCCCGATCTCTGCTCCTCCATGGAAGTCACCATCAAATTGAAGGCACGGGTAAGGTCCGCCGACTCATTGGTAGAGGTAACTTCCAGAGGAAATCCTTCTTTGGTTTGCGGGTCACGAATCAACCTGCGCGTAGCCGTGAGCAATGCCCGCAACGGGCGGGTGATGGACCTGGCCAGAGTGCCGGCAATGATGGCCGTGCCCAAAGCCCCTAACCCGGCAAAGATAATCGTGATGCGGATGAGGGAGGAAATCTCCTGCAAAGCCGCGCCCGAATCTTCGTAAACCCAGGCAAAACCACTGAGCTGACCACCCACGTGTACCGGCAGAACGGCTTCACGGGCTCCTCCAGGCACGCGAAAAACCGCCGCGCTGCCACTATCCGTCAGGTACTTCTTTTCCAGGCGCGTCAGCACGTTCTTGCCGTTCATCTTCGGATCGCTGCTGGCAATGATCCTGCCGTTCACGTCTGTAACCATCGCTGCACGGATGCTGGGGGAGTTGGTCATGGCGCGCAATATCGGCACCAGGTATCCCACTTGGCCCTGGGCCAGAGATTCCTGGCTCTGCAGCGCCAGCAGGCTCACCTCCGATTCCAGACGCAGGCGGGCCCTTTCATGAATCTCCAAGGCCTGCTCACGCACCAGCAGCGTAGCGAAGGTAATCACCAGCAGCCCCTCGAAGAGGACAAGACCGGAGATGAGCTGACCTCGAATCGAACGAGGCCTGAGCCAACTCATGAGGCGGCAACCTTTCCTTCAGCGCTTGGGGGATCTCGTATCAGTCTAAGTCACAGTAACAGGTTCAGCCGACCTTCACGGAGGTTCGGCCGGCAAGCTTGGCCTCGATATCCTGGGCAATCTGACGGCCATGAAATCGGCCGTTCTCGATGAAAATCTCGTTGGTGCGCATGCCCGCCACAATCACTCCGGCAAGATAGAGCCCGGGAATATTGCTCTCCAGCGATTGTGGATCGCACTCTGGGCAGCGGTCTTCGCCTTCCATGCGTACTCCGATGGCAGCCAGAAAATCAAAGTCGGGATGGTACCCCGTCAAGGCAAAAACGTAGTCGTTAGCAAGTGTAACGGCTCCTTCTGGCGTAAGCAGCTCGACCGAATCTTCCGAGATACTGGTCACGGAGCTCGAAAAGTACGCCGTTACTTCGCCGTTCTTGATGCGATTGTTGATATCCGGCAGAATCCAGTATTTGACATGGCGGTGCATGGCGTCACCCCGATGCACCAGGGTCACATGCGCCCCGTGACGCCATAAATCCAGGGCTGCAATCGCAGCCGAATTCTTGCCCCCAATCACCAGCACCTTCTGGTCGTAGTAGGGGTGCGGGTCGTGGTAGTAGTGCATCACCTTAGGCAGATCTTCTCCGGGCACCTCGAGGTAGTTCGGTAGGTCGTAGTAGCCCGTAGCGAGAATGACCTTGCGCGCGCCGTATGACCGTTGACGCGAGAACTGGTCGACGGTAGAGATTTTGAAATCGCCATCCTCCCCTGTCAGGCTGGATACGGTTTGGTATAAGCGCATTTCCAGTTGGTAATGCTCCGCCACCTTGCGGTAGTACTCCAACGCCTCATTGCGGCTGGGTTTCTGGTTGGGGCTGGAAAAGGGCATATCCCCAATCTCCAGCAGCTCGGGCGTGGTGAAAAACGTCATGTTCGAGGGGTAGTGAAAGAGGGAGTTGCAAAGGCACCCCTTGTCTACCAGAACGGTGCGCATTCCAGCGCGCTGCGCCTCGATGGCGCATGCCAGGCCAGTAGGGCCCGCGCCAACAACCAATACGTCAAAGTTTTCCTTTACGGCACTGCGGCCATTCTCCATCTATATAGCTTAGACGATGAGAGGCGGCCATCGTAGTACAGGCATTTGTAACCTAACTGAAGAGCTGGGTAAGCGAACGCCGCCCCCCGTTCCCGGCCCGGATTTCCTGTCGAGCTTGTTGGCGTTGGCGAACCTCATGCGGCTTTCCTTAATGAAAGCCGCACACTCGAACCTGTTTGGAGCCTCGTGCAGGAAATCCGGGTCAGCCGGCACCTGAAATCGCTATAATCGAACGTTCTACGCTATGACCGCAGTTCAGGAGCCCATCTTCTTATGTCAGATTTCCGCAAAGAAAAAGACTCGCTTGGTTTTGTCGAAGTACCCGCAAAGGCGTACTACGGTGCGCAGACCGCGCGCGCGGTTGAGAACTTCCCCATTTCCGATATACATCCGGATCCCCAGCTCATCCGTGCCCTGGGGATGGTCAAGCGAGCGGCCGCGGAAGCTAACAAAGAGCTTGGCCTGATCGACGCCAGGCGCGCCGATGCCATCATCCAGGCGGCCCAGGAAGTTATCGACGGCAAGTGGAATGCGGAGTTCGTGGTCGATGTTTTCCAGGCCGGTGCGGGCGTCAGCAAGCACATGAACACCAACGAGGTCATCGCCAACCGCGCCAACGAGATCCTGGGAGGAAAGCTGGGGGAGTACGCCCACGTGCACCCCAACGACCACGTCAACTATGGGCAGTCGACCAACGACGTCTTCCCCACCGCCATGCGTCTGGCCACTCTGCTCGCCCTGGATACGTTCTACCCGGTGCTGGACCACCTGGCAGCCACCTTTGCGGAAAAGGCAAAGGCCTTTCACGGCATCATGAAGTCGGGCCGCACCCACATGCAGGATGCGGTTCCCATGCGGCTGGGACAGGAGTTTGCCGCCTATGGCTTAGCCTACGAAAAGGGCCGTCAATTCCTGGTGTTGGCTTCCGGCAGCTTGCGCGAGCTGGGGCTGGGCGGCAGTGCAGTGGGCACCGGGATCAACACCCATCCGGACTACCGGGTGAAAGCGATCGCACATCTGGCTCGCATTTCGGGGCAGCAGTTGACGCCGGCCGCGGATATGCGTTGGGCCATGCAATCGAACGCGTGTATGGCCGATGTGAGCTCGGCTTTGCGCGGGATCGCCCTGGAAACAATCCGGATTTCGAATGACATTCGTATGCTCAGCTCCGGACCCAACACCGGCTTTGCTGAGATTTACCTTCCCAGCCTGCAACCGGGTTCATCCATCATGCCCGGCAAGATCAACCCGGTCCTGCCGGAATTAGCGGCCATGGTCAGTTTCCAGGTGATTGGCAACGATACCGCCGTGGCTTATGCCGTCCAGGGCGGCCAGCTGGAGCTGAACGTGATGATGCCGACCATGGCCTATAACGTCCTGCAGAGCATCGGCATCCTCACCAACATGCTGCGCGAGTTCGACCTGCGGTGCGTGAGCGGGATCACGGCCAATAAGAAGCGTTGCGAGCTATACGCACAAAGCACGGTATCGTTGGCGACAGCGCTGAATCCGTACATCGGCTACGCCAAGGCCGCGGAGATCGTGAAGGAGTCGGTAGCGACCGGCAAGTCGATTATCGAAATCGCCCGCGACCGGAAGCAGCTAACCGAAGAGGAAATCGCGGAGATCCTCGACCCGGTCAGAATGACCGAGCCGCAATATCCCCTGGAAGCCGCCAAAGAACGCGACAAAGCCGTCACCGCCTGAGGCGGGTTGAGAAAGAATTGACACTGCAGAATTGCCATGAATGCGAGGCCCGAAGGGCCGGCCGCCAAACGTCTGCCCGGTCCTGCAGGCTGTGTGAGAACTCGACAGGGCTGGGGATCAATCCCGAAGATGATCTGCCTGCCCGGCCTGCCGTGGGAGCGCCGTAGGCGCGGCACTAAACCTGGGCCCGTTCGCACGTGTCTCATTAGGAGCGAAGCGGAGGGACCTGCAGTTCGCTGAATCCGCGCCTAAATCTGGGGGGCGGACGAATCAATCCCCACACTTTTAGTAGGTTCGACCACGTCTACAGAAGCATTGCTGGATTCTCGTTGCTCCTGTCGCCTGGCCCAAGCAAGCTCTGGCCGGGAAGAGCCAAGGCCTCGCAGCTCCACTTCTGCAGATACCCCACTGTAACGGAAGTATTCACGCTGCCCCGCCGTGATCTTGAAGCTCATACTGCCCACCTACTGCCGCCCAAATCGATAAACGATGCCGGTAGTGAAGCCGAGATTCTTCACCTGCGGAGTGCCGCCGAAGGTCGTAAACCAATACCCCGGCTGCAACCGCACGGCAAATCCGGGACCAAGGTTGTAGTCGAACGGCACACCCACTGCCGCGCTGAAGTTGGTGCCCTGGCTCCAAAGCCCAATAAACGTCCCTGGCGGAACCCCGGAAGTGCTCGCGTTGAAATTGCCCTTAGACCCGCCCACCAGGCCCTGTGCACTGATGGCCCAGTGTTCCCTGCGCACGAAACGATACTGCGGCCCTGCCATGAAGCTGTACTCGCTGATGGCGGGTTTGAAGATGTTGTACGGATTGGGTGTGATGAAGGCGGTTCCGTAGTAACCGCGCAAGTCCGCCGTAAGCCCCAGGCGCCCCCACAGATAATCCGTCAGCCCCCCGTTCCAGGCTGATTCGTTGACGTGCTGGAGCGAACTCCCGGGCCGGAAGCGCGTGTAGCCACCCCCTCCATAGGCCTCGAATTTGTGGCTGTAAGTATCCTCAATGACACGTTGGGTACGCTGCTGCCGCCGCGCGCGTATTCTGGCCTGCGCCTCCTGGGCCAGGCGAACCTGGTTCTGCTGTGGGTTCTCCTGTTCGATCTGAGCTGGTGCTGCTGGGGCTGGAGATGGGTTGCTGGTGGAATTCTGCGCTATGAGCCCTGGTACCGCGAGAGTGATCAAAAAAAGAATCGGATACACGTGGCATCCAAAACGCTTGCTCTGATGCATGAACCTGAAAGCCTCCACTGCCTGCCGCCGTTCGGCGAAGAAAATAGCTTTTTGCTGTCCTGGTTAGTATTAGAGCATTTCTCCGCTTGCTATATCCTGCTCTGGGACGAACAGTGCAGCTTTTCTTGTCCGACGGGTCTGAGAAAGCCTCTTTTGCTGTGTAGAAAATCGAAAGGCGAAAAGAAATGAAATTCCTTCTCGGCCTGTTAATCGGCCTGCTGGTAGTACCGCTTGGCATTGCAGCTTATCTGAATTTCGGCAACCTGCCGGTCGCCACCGGCGACGCGCCTTTTCCTTTTGAGGAGCGGATCGTCCACCTTCCCCTGCATGCGCGCATCGACCGGGAAATAGTAAAGACGCCCCCGGTCGAAGCCAGCCCCACCAACCTGGAGATCGGCGCCCACATCTACCGTCAGCAATGTGCCGCCTGCCACGGGCTTTATGGGCGTCCGGCCACCTTCGCCAAGGGGATGTTCCCTGAGGCGCCCCAACTTTGGGAACCGCACGGCCACGGAGTGGTCGGCGTCAGCGACGACCCGCCCGGGGAAACCTTTTGGAAGGTGGCCAACGGTATCCGGCTGTCCGGCATGCCTGCCTTCAGCCATGTTCTGAACCAGACAGAGATGTGGCAAGTATCGCAGCTGCTGGCAAACGCCGATAAGCCGCTACCTCCCGGCGTACTGACGCTGTTGAAACAGCCGCTCGACCTCGATCCGGTGGCGCCGCAATAAACCATCCGCCGCGTAAAAGCCCACTGGACGCACAAGCATCCGTGCCGGATCGTAGCGGATCCGCGCCAATCCGTGTCAGCCCCGGACTTTAAGAGGCTGCGGATAAACTTTGCGCCGACCAAGAAAACAAAAACTCAGGGGCTGAGTTTTTGCCGCGGCTTTCCGTGCAGAAAGCCGCATACGCAGACCTGCCTAGAGCAGCGCAAGCAATCCGGGGTTGTCCCGGGCATTCGTCGCTCGCAGACCTTCGACCCCGCACCTATTTGAGGCTATAGGTCACGCCCGCGGTGAACTGGAACGAGTTCTTCTTGCTGCCGGCGGCCGGGTCGTTCAGGAAGTTGTCCAGCGTGCCTACGCTAAATCCCAAGCGCTTGTACACCGGGAACAACAGAGCCGCGGTGGCCACCGCCGAATAGGCGTTCGTCTGATTGAACGCCGGGGTAATTACTGCTCCCTGGTTGAATACCAGCCCATGCGGCAGCTTCAGCATGTAGGTGTCTCCGAAGTCCATTCCGATCAAATTCTTGCTCGGGGTCAGGGGCGGAATAGGAATAACGTTGGGGGTTACGAAGTACTGCTGTCTCTCGTAGTGCACGTCCAGCTTTACATCCAATTGCTGCTTTGGCTCCTTAATCACGGTGTATCCAATTCCACCGCCGTACACTTGCTGCAAACTCAGGCCTTGCGAGTAATTGTGGTCCCAAGACGCATCCACCAGGAAAAAGAAGCGCGGTGAGACAAACCAGTCACGCTCAGCGTCGAAGTGGATGATATTGGTCTTTGTCCCCGCCGTGCCAGGCTGGGTGACTTGGCCGTAGGCTCCGGTAAAGTCGAAAATAGTGCGGTTGCGCGGGTCAAGCCAGTCCACGCTGGGAATAGCCCTCACCAGCGCTGCGTTGCCGGTAAAGCCGCGGCTATTCTGTGTCGCCTCCACCAGAGTTGCGCCCGCTGTCAGCGAGCCGTTCCACCCGTGAAAGAAGTTTGGATTGCCGCGCAGTTCCTTGGTGTAGGTATCCTTGTCGATCACGTATTGCGCATCCTTCACAGGAATGTCTTTGGGCGTGCCGCCCGTGCCTTGAGTCACCTTAACTTTGCTGTCATCCACCTGGACGCTGCCCACGGCAATATCGGCGTCCGCCGTCTTGCGCGTGACGTGCTGGCCTTGTTGAATCACGGCAAACTGCTGTGCAGTGTGAATGGACTTGATCTTGTCCCACGTCACGGTTATATCGCCCGCCATGTCGCTATGAAAGGTCACGCTGCCGCCGACCTCGCGTAAGAGCTTGCCGGACAGCTGATCGCCGTTGGTAAAGACAATGACATCCGGAGCCGGCGCAGCGGCAGCGGGAGTTTGTGCGTGCATGGGCACGGCGAAGGCAAGCGCGAGAGTGGCCTGCACCACAGTGGATAAAGTGCTCGGCAGGCGTCGCAAAAAACGGCGACCGACAATTCTAAACAGAGACATTTGGGAACCTTTCACAAGGGAGATAGGTAGCGAAAGACCTACAGCGCTACTCGGTAATGAATGGCCCGCGTTCCTGACACACAGATGGTAAAACTTCGGTTGCGAACGTACCGTGACAGTTAGAAGGCAAACCCGAACCTTGTTGTGATAGGGCGCAACGGCCTGTTAACGCCTTCTTGCTAGTGGTGTAGACCAGGAAACTGAACCTGACGCAGCCATTTCGCCAAAAACCGGGACCCCCGGGTCACGCGGTCTTTGCGTCCCCGGGGTGGAAAGAATAGCCGCACACAGCTGATCCCACCGGAGCACGGTATTAGCAAAAATGTTCTAACGCCACCGCGGATGCAGCCATACCCCGGATTTCCTGTAGAGTTCGCTGGCGTTGGCGAACTTTATGCGGTCCCGGCTAGCCGGGACCGCACACGCAAACCTGGTTGGATCCCCCTGCAGGAAATCCGGGATAGGCTCGCGGAAGGCGGACATGGTCCCCAAATCACTCAAATGATCGCTGAGGGTCACGTCTCTTGCACTGTAACACTGGATTGTCGGCTGCCGTACCCGTAAAATGGATCTGTGGCGATTACCAGGACCCAAGCCCTCGACTACTTCCGCTCAGACGACCTTATCGGCCTGGGCATGGAGGCAGATGCGCTTCGCCGCAAACTGCATCCCGAGGGCGTCGTGACCTACATCATCGACCGCAACATCAACTATACAAATTTCTGCACTGAGCATTGCAGCTTTTGTGCCTTCTACCGGCCGCTTAAGGGCAAGCTCGCCGCCGAAGGCTACATCCTCGACTTCGAGACCATTTACCAGAAGATCGCAGAGACGGTGGAGATGGGCGGCACCGGCGTGCTGATGCAGGGCGGTCTGCATCCCGATCTCAAGATCGACTGGTTTGAGCGCTTGCTCAAAGGCATCAAGCAGCGCTTTCCTCAGATCTGGCTGCACTGCTTCTCCGCCTCCGAGATTCTGGCGATCGCCGAGTACAGCAACCTTTCGGTGCGAGATACCATCGCCCGGCTGCGGGATGCGGGATTGAACTCCATTCCAGGTGGCGGCGCTGAGATCCTGGATGACGAGGTGCGGCACCGCATCGCACGGCTCAAGTGCTCCACTGAGGATTGGCTCCATGTGCACCGCACTGCCCATGAGCTGGGTATGCGCACCACGGCCACGATGATGTTCGGCGTGGGGGAAACCTTTGAGCACCGCGTCAACCACTTCGAGCAGGTCCGGCGTCTGCAGGAGGAAACCGGCGGCTTTACGGCCTTTATTCCCTGGAGCTTTCAGCCCACGAACACCGCCCTGGGAGGCCGCAAGTGGGATGAGGCCACATCCGTCGAGTACCTCAAAGTACTGGCCATCTCCCGTCTCTACCTGGACAACGTGGAGAATGTGCAATCCAGCTGGGTAACGCAGGGATTGAAGGTGCTGCAGCTTGGCTTGCGCTTCGGTGGCAATGACGTGGGTTCGGTAATGCTCGAGGAAAATGTAGTCAAGGCCGCCGGAACCTCCAACTGCACCACCGAAGAAGAGCTACGGCACGTGATCCGCGGCGCCGGCTTCCGGCCCGTGCAGCGGGATACCCTGTACACCACCTTTTTTCTCAACTGATCCGTCAATTTGTCTGGGTAAGCAGTATCGGGCCCTATGGATGAGCATCCTAGCTACTAACTGACGTGGAGGCACAGCCCTGCTGGCGATGATTGCTGATAAGCTAAGCGACCTCCCCATTGCGGCTCTTCGCAGTTGCCGGTGGACCGTCGCCTTGTGGTCGTACGGTCCGCAACACGGTCTGCAGCATTACTTCAAGACCCACTACGCGGACCGCACCTTCGAACACTTGTATCACTGGAACTCTTTTGACACTGCCCTCCTGATTCCCTATTTCGTCGTGATGATCGTTCTTTCTTTCTACGGCATTCATCGCTATCAGCTTGTTTACCGCTACTACAGGTACAAGAAGAATGCTGCGCGCGAACCGGAGTCACATTTCGCTGAACTCCCCAGCATCACAGTGCAGCTCCCCATCTTCAACGAGCAATTCGTCGTAGACCGCCTGATCCAGGCCTGCTGCAACCTGGACTATCCCGCCGACAAGCTGGAGATTCAGGTGTTGGACGACTCCACCGACAGCACAGTAGAAGTTGCCCAGGCGGCCGTAGAGCTTTATCGATCCCTCGGACACAGGATTGTCTACATTCATCGCGTCGATCGCCATGGCTTCAAGGCAGGAGCTCTGGACGAGGGTTTGCGCGTGGCAACGGGTGAGTTCATCGCCATTTTCGATGCCGACTTCGTGCCCCCCAGGGAATGGCTCATGCAAGTCGTGCACCACTTCGCCGATACCAGGATCGGTATGGTGCAGACGCGATGGACGCACCTCAACCGTGACTACAGCTTCCTGACCCAGGTAGAAGCCATCCTGCTCGATGGCCACTTTATTCTCGAGCACGGCGGGCGATCGCGCACCAACGCCTTCTTCAATTTCAACGGGACTGCCGGCATGTGGCGCCGAACTGCAATTGATGGATCGGGAGGTTGGCAGCACGACACCCTGACCGAAGACACCGACCTTAGCTATCGAGCGCAGATGAAAGGCTGGAAATTCCGTTATCTGCAGGATGTTGAGTGCCCGGCCGAACTGCCCGTCGAGATGACCGCCTTCAAGACGCAGCAGGCGCGCTGGGCCAAGGGTCTGATCCAGACCTCGAAAAAGATATTGCCCATGATGTTCCGCAGCGATGCGCCCTTTCACGTAAAGCTGGAGGCGTTCTACCATCTGACGGCGAATCTCAGCTATCCGCTGATGGTGGTGCTCTCCACGCTGTTGATGCCGGCCATGATCATCCGCTTCTACCAGGGATGGTTTCAGATGCTGCTGATCGACGTGCCCTTGTTCATGGCGTCAACGTTTTCCATCTCTTCGTTCTATCTGGTTTCGCAAAGAGAGCTCTTCCCCGGCCGATGGTACAGGACCTTTCTGTATCTGCCATTTCTTATGGCCCTGGGCATAGGCCTGACGATAACCAACACCAAGGCGGTATTGGAGGCGTTGTTTGGCATCAAGACTGCCTTTAAGCGCACGCCTAAGTACCGCATCGAGAAGCGCGGCCAGATTCCGCAAGCCAGCAAATACCGCAAGCGCCTCGGCATCGTGCCCTGGATTGAACTGTTGATCGGCAGCTATTTTGCGTTGACCATCTGGTATGCAATCGTCAATGAGAACTATTTTACGGTTCCCTTCCTGCTGCTCTTCGTGCTGGGTTACTGGTACACCGGTCTGATGTCATTGCTGGAAGGCCGATTTGAACGCTTCCGCCTGGGAGCCAATACCGAAGAAGCCTCGCCCAAGCCCTTCCCCGTGGGCGTCTGATCTGAGCGCGCGGGCTTCTAAGGTTGCGGAAAAGTCGGCATCTGGGCAACAAATCAACACCCAGGGGCTAAAGCCCTCATCGGCCCCCTCGTTTACGGCCCGACTAAAGTCGTGCCCTGATACAAAACATGAGTTTTTCTGCAACCTGTAAAGTCGTGCCCTGATACAAAACATGAGTTTTTCTGCAACCTGTAAAGTCGTGCCCTGATACAAAACATGAGTTTTTCTGCAACCTGTAAAGTCGTGCCCTGACACAAAGCATGAGTTTTTCCGCAATCTCAGCCGTGCTGTATAGATTCTGTAGGTGCCATGGCTCTAGCTGAGATCGGTGTTTCAAGCAGCATCCGCGCAGAAGGGGCACGTACCTGAGATACGTCAGGGGCTTGAAACCTCATGGCACGGCTGACTGCGGGACGACTCTACAGGCTGCGGAAAAACTCATGTTTTGTATCAGGGCACGACTTTAGTCGGGCCGTAAACGAGGGGCAGATGAGGGCTTTAGCCCCTGAGGTAGCTTCCCCGCTCGGTGCGGGTTTGTTCCGCAACCTGTAACCTACCAGCGGAAGCCGAAGGCCACGGGAATCATGCCGACCGTGCCCGTCCCCACCGCGTTCGCCGTTGTCGGAGGCGCGTCTACCCAGACATAGCGAACCTCAGCGTAGAACTTCCCCTTACCGTCCGCATTGGGTTTGTAGGTGACCCCGGTGCCGATGTTCACGCCGCCCTGGTTGCTGGAGAAATGGCTGAGCGTAATATTTTCGTACTGCGGATAGCAGCCGTAAAAGTAATCGCAGTAGTCACCCACAAAAACCGGCTGGGTAAAGGTCGTCAGCTTGCGGTAGAAGCCGCCGCCGCCAGTCACGTAACCGCCAATGTGTCCGCTGGTCTTGTAGTAAAAGATAGGATCAAGGGTCAGTGACCACACGTGAACATTGCCGTTCGGCTCGCCCACGTTAGTGAGCGTGTTCTGCGGAATATTTCCACGATTGAAGCTGTATTCTGCCAGCAGGCCGAGCTTGTCGGTGAACATCCAGCCACCGCCCAGGTTGATGCTATAGCCGACATTCTGCCAGGTCTTGGTATTGCCTACCGGCACATTAAATCCTGCGCCGGCTTCTATAGCCAGATGGTCGGTGAGCGAGTCGTTATGGTGAGTGTTATACCCCTGTCTGTTGTAGCCGCCCTGGTTGGGATATTGATCCTGCACTATTGAATCGAAGTCCAAATGATTTTGCGCACTTGAACTTACTTGCGAAAAAGCACCAGGAGCCAGCAGGCAGGAGGAAAGGGCCGACACTATCACTGCGAACCGAACAAAGGAACCGGGACCCGACAACATCGTGTAATCACCCTTGGGAAATGAGATTTTGAGAGAGACCCTCAAAAAGGGTCCCTCCCCTATTGACACCTATGTGACGGATTTGACGCGCAGAAGTTTACAAAGGATGGCAGCTTAGCGCTATATGGCGTAAAAAGGCCCCTCCTGCCGACAGGGCCCATTGTTCCTAATGAATATCGAATTGCTCTGGGTGCAACGTGGGATCGCTCTTGACGATGATCGTCTTGCCGCTCATCTCCTCCAGCTCAATGAGCCAGCGGGCATTCCCCAGCTTCAGCGTTTTGACCACTTCAGGATGCACGCGCAGCAACACATCCTGGCGTTCCAGGTGACGCTGCATCTTGCGCATTTCGGTATAGATTTCGTTGCACACCGTGGTCGGGCTCTTGACCATGCCCGTTCCGGCGCAGATCGCGCACTGGATGCTCAGGGTGCGCTCGAGAGACTGCTTCACCCGCTTGCGGGTAATCGCAACCAAGCCGAAATCATTGAATTGCAACACTTTAGAAGGAGCCCGATCTGATTTGAGCTCGTCCTCCAAAGCCTGCATTACCTTGTTGCGGTTCTTCCGCTCGTCCATGTCGATAAAGTCGATCACGATGATTCCACCCAGATCGCGCAGACGAATCTGGCGCACAATCTCGGGGATGGCATCGAGATTGGTCTTGAGGATTGTGTCCTCCAAACGCGCCGTCTTGCCAACATACTTGCCGGTGTTGATGTCGATCGCCACCAGCGCCTCAGTCTGATTGATCACGATGGAGCCGCCGGACTTCAGCCAGACCTTGGACTTGAGCGCCTTGGTAATTTCGTCCTGAATGCCGAACTGTTCAAAGAGCGGTGTTTCCTTGGTGTACAACTTAACCCGCCGCACCAAGGAAGGCTGAAAACGGTTCAGGAAGCGAACGATGCGCTCGTACTCCGCCTCGGTATCGACCCAAATGGTGGAGAAGTTATCGCTCACCTGGTCGCGCAGGATGCGCTCCACCAGGTTCAGATCGTGATAGATAAGCGCGGGCGCCTTAGCCGTATCGGACCGTTGTTTGATCTCCGTCCACAGGCTGATCAGGAAGCGAATATCCGCGCGCAAATCGTCTTCGCTGGCCCCATCCGCCGCGGTGCGCACGATAAAGCCGCCACTGACGGTTCCCTTCTCGCTGATGAGGATACGCTTGAGGCGCAGGCGCTCCTCATCGGAGGAGATCTTGCGCGAGACGCCGACATGATTGACCGTCGGCATGAAGACCAGGAAGCGGCCGGGCAGCGCGATGTGGCTGGTGATCCGCGCGCCTTTTTTCGCAATCGGCTCCTTGGCAATCTGCACCAGGATTTCCTGCCCCTGCTTCAGCAGTTCACTGATAATCGGCAGGTCGCTGGTTTGGGTGTTTTGCCTGCGGCCATTGTGCCGGCGGCGGCCATCGTTTCGCTGCCCCCGGCCTCCGCGACGCTGATCGTCACGTGGACGGCGAGCCGGCTGTCCGGCCACCGCGGCCACCTGCCCTTCTTCCGACTCTGTTTCCTCGACCCCCTCAGCGGTCTCCAGCTCATCTTCCGCTTCCTCCTCCTCTACCGTCAGCCCGGAGGCATCGCCATCAATTCGCTGATCGAGATGAGCATCGCGCACCATTTCGCCGATCTCACCCCCTGCCGCAACTTCCTGGTCGAGCGTCTCCTCTTCCAGTTCCTGCAGGTCGTGGTCTTCGCTCTCGACATAAAGAGGCGTAAAGTCGTACTCCTCTTCCTCCGCGACCTCTTCCTCCTCCACCAGGCCGGTTACAGGAGCTGCAGCGTCCTCGTCCTCGTCCTCCTCTTCCTCTTCGAAGTCCGTTTCCACTTCCGCCAGGCCCGTGTCAGGCGCGGCCAACGAGGCGGCCTCGTGGCCACCGGCATCCGGACGCATGTCTTCAATCTGCTGGAAGGCCTCCTCTTCAGGAGCTACCTCCTCCTCCTCAACCAAGCTGGAGGAGGAAGCGGCAAAGCGAAATTCGCTGGGCGCGGAAGGGTCGATACGATACGAGGCGGAAGCTTCCTCGGGCTCAAACTCTACCGCCGCCGCCAGCGGCTCGTCCGCAAGGCTGCTGTGGACCTCTTCCTGTGTTTCGGCAATCACTTCGGCTGCAGGCGCCGCGACTTCAGGCGTAAACACGGTTTCCTGCGCTTCTGCTTCATGGAGCGCAGGAGCTTCTTCTGCCGCAGCCACGATGGCGTGTGGCTCCAAATTCTCGGTAGAGACGGCAATTTCCTCGTTATAGGCGGTCTCTTCCTCCACCTCAGAAGAGGCAAATGACTCGTGGTGAACCGGGGCTTCGTCAGAAGCGCCCCGGTAACGGGAAATAGACTCGCCCGGGAGCGGACCGGCGCCGTCCCATGCGAGTGGGGTCTCGATTAGCGTCGAGGGCTTGGCAATGATGACACCGGCCCGCGGCTGCGGAACACGGGTATCGACCGGCTTCGCGGGCGCAACGCTCTGACCGCCGTACTTGGAAATCGACTCACCGGGAAGAGAGAACGCAACTGGAGTCCGCGGGCCGGCTTCCACCGGTTCGGTTGGCTCAACGGAGGCTTCGCTGCGGGATGTTACCTCGGCGCGGGCTGGCGCCGCCTGTTCCTGAGCTGCCTGCTGCCCACCTTGCTGTTGTGGGCGAAAGCCCTTGCGGCGGCCACGCCGGCCACGCCAGCGCCGGGTCCCATCCTCAAACTCGCCTGCCGGGGCTTGGCCCGATGCTGCCCCTCCCGAACCTGCCGGGGCGCCGTTGCGCCGTGGAGCTTCTTCTTCCGCGGCTGCCGCACGCGGCTGGCGGTTCTCCCTGGCCTGCGGTTCCCGGGCTGCGCCCTCCTCGTGCCGGCCGTTCGCCGGAATTCGCTCGAAGTCGGAAGAGTCTTCCTGCTCCTCCATGAAATCCGTGACATAGAGAAAAGCGTCGCGCTCCAGGCCCAGGTCGACGAATGCCGACTGCATCCCTGGCAAGCACGCGGGTAACCCGACCCTTGTAAATGGACCCGGCGAGAGTGTACTCATTCTCGCGCTCGTAATAGACCTCTGTGAGTTGATCGTCTTCGAGGATGGCCAGCCGCGTCTCATGGGGCGTGCTGGAAATACAAATTTCTTTTGACATGCTGCCTCTCCTGTCCGCAGGTCTCACCTGGCGGACGGCCGGCGCGGCAGATCGGAGGGGAAGGCTGCTAGAGCATTTCTCCTGTCCCTCTGGCGTGGCGGGAGGAGCTATGAGTAGCCGTTCGTGGGAACGGCTACGCTAAACCCCTGTTATCGCCTCACACCCTCAAGAGAAATACTCCATCCCACTCCCGGGATCCCGGGAAGGATTAGGTCAGCGAGCAAGCCTTGGGCAAAGGCGCGTGATCCATGGGGCGGAATCCAGCGAAATTCTTTGTGCGGGAGTACCGGCACAACACGGTACTGACCGGAATCGGTCTCTGTGCTGGCTGGGCTTCCAAGGCTCTCTGGACGCAAAGAGTCGGTGACCACTTCAGCCTTGTTTTCAGGCGGGGCCGTTACCCTTCTCTGCGTGCTCATTCCTAATCCTGCCCGGCCCCGGTGATTCACCAGACCGGCGTATCTAAACTACTTAAAAACTTAAAGTTACTGACGCCACTTGTGAGGCGGCCCGACTGCGGGCCGGGACCCAGCTCTAATTCACAAAGCGGCTCATACGAACGTTCATCGCCATACCCAGAGCCAGGAATGTGAACAGTACCGAGGATCCCCCGTAACTCATTAAAGGTAGAGGAATTCCCGTGACCGGCATAAGCCCGATGACCATTCCGACGTTAACTGCAATCTGAAAGATGAGTACAGCGACTACGCCCATGATCAGAAACGTACCGGATACATCCGCGGCTGTCTGAGCATTTTGAATCAAACGCGTCAATATGAGGAAGTATAACAGGAGTACAAACACGGCGCCGACGAAGCCATGTTCCTCACAGAACGCGGCAAAGATAAAGTCCGTATAGGGAATGGGCAGGAAATCGCCCTGGGTCTGGGTACCTTTGGTGGCTCCCCGGCCCCAGACGCCTCCGTCGCCCACGGCGATCAGCGACTGTTTCACCTGGTACCCGCTGCCTTTGGGATCGGTGTCAGGATTCAGGAAGCTGGTCAGCCGCTGTTTCTGGTAAGGCTTGAGCACCTTGGCCCACACCGGAACCACCAGGACCAGACCGGCGACCACCAGGATGACCCCCTTCTTCCACTCCAGGCCGCCCAGGAACAGCCCGATAATAAGCACCGGGATGTAGGTGAGCGAGGTTCCCAGGTCGGGTTGCTTCAGCACCAGCAGCATCGGCAGCCCAACCATCAGAAAAGCCTTGAAGATGTCGCTCCAGGTCAGTTCCCTGCCGGCAAGGCCTGCGAAATATCGCGCCATGGCGACAATCAGCACGACCTTGACCCATTCCGACGGCTGAAAGTGAATGCCGCCGGGCAGCTTGATCCAGCGCCGCCCACCCAGAACCTTGGTTCCAAAGATAAGAACCCCGACCAGGGAGACCAGGCAGAAGCCATACACCCAGTGGACCGCCTCGAGCAGCCGGTGGTAATTGATCAGCGAGAAGAGAAACATTGCGGCCAGGCCGCCGATCAGCCAGAAGATCTGCTTGGTTTCAAACCCCACAAACTTGGTATGCAAGGTGGCGCTATAGATCTCCAGGATGCTGATCACCGAAAGCAGCAGCACCATGGCCAGGAGCAACCAGTCGAAATCACGAAATGAGATAAATCGCCGCATCGTTCTCCGTGTCGTTCTTAGTGCTGGGAAGTAGCCGCCGGCTTCACCACAGCTACCTGGTTGTTGGCCGGTTGCGCCGGCACCGTGAAGTGCCCGCCATGCATAGCCGGGACAGCGCCCTTCGCGGATGCCGTCGTAACCTTCGCGGGAGCGTCCTCTGGCCGCTCCGACCACACCGCGCCCACTTCTACCTTCGCAGGCACCTTGGCTTCCTGGAGATTGTTGTCCAGACGGCGCTGCTTATCGACGAATGCCTCAACAATCTGTGCTGCCACCGGCGCCGACGCCGAACCCCAGCCACCGTGCTCAGTCAAGACCACCACCGCAATGTCGGGGTTTCTGCGCGGCGCCATGCCCACAAACCAGGAGTTGGCGCGAGTGGCCACATCCTTGGATACCACCAGCGCTCCGGCGCTGTGATTAACCACCTGCGCCGTACCTGTCTTGCCCGCAAAGTCGATGTTGTCCAGATGCGCTGCAAAGGCCGTACCGCCCATGCTTGCATCCAGCGCCCCGGCCATCCCATCGGTGATCGTCTCCCAAATGGCCGGATCGATGGGAAAGCTGACGTCTCCGGTCCCGGGATAAGAGTCATCGATAGCCTGGCGATATTCCGCCGTCAGCTGGTCAGGCTCCACGACGTGGGGCCGCTTGAACACCCCGCCGGAGGCGATCCCCGCGATTGCCCGGACCAATTGGATCGGCGAAATCGCCACTGCTCCCTGGCCAATGCCCACGGAGATCACTTCCCCCGCATACCACTTCTCGTGGAAGTTCTTCAGCTTCCACTCTTCCGAAGGCATCGTGCCGCTCACTTCGCCCGGCAGATCGATGCCGGTCTTCTGCCCGATCCCTACCTTGTGCGCCCAATAGGCAATCTTCTCGATGCCCAAACGCTCTGCCAGCGTGTAGTAAAACGTGTCGCACGACTTCGGGATGGCGTGAAGAATATCGACCAGGCCGTGATGGTGATCGCACGCAAAGTAGCGGCCATAGAAGACGCCGCCACCGGTGCAGTTCACCGTCATGTTCTGCGCGATCCCATTCTCCAGTCCGGCCAGGGACATGATGATCTTGAATGTCGATCCCGGCGCCAGTTGGGCCTGGATCGCCTTGTCCAGAAGCGGGTGGCGCGGATCGGTAACGAGTTTGTTCCATTCATCCCGCGAGACCCGAACCGAGAAATCGTTGGGATTGAAGGCTGGCCGCGAAACCAGCGCCAGCACAGCGCCGGTATGCGGATTGATGGCGACAATCGCTCCATTGCGATCGCCAAAGGCTGCTCGGCCGCCTTCTGGATATCCAGATCGATGGTCAGCTTCAGGCCTTGTCCCGGTACCGCCGGTTCCCTGCCCAATATGCCCACTTCTCTGCCGTGACTATCGACAATGATGTCCTGCGAGCCGTCCTGACCGCGCAGCAGTTGATCGTAGGACTGCTCCACGCCCGATTTGCCGACCACATCCCCCGGCTCGTAGTAGGCGTAGCGAGGGTCGTTCAGCATGTCGTCGCTTACCTCGCCAACGTAGCCGATCAGGTTGGCGGCAAAGCCGTTGCGCGGATAGAGCCGGCGCTGTTCGTCGATGGTCTCCAGTTCAGGCAGCTCATCGCGGTGAGCCTCGATAAACTCCACCTCGTCCGGAGTGATGTCCTGCTTAAGCGGGATCGGCTCATACTTGGGCGCCAGCGCGTAGTGCTTCAGCACCCCCTCCAGCTGATCCGGAGTCATGTGGAGCCCACGGGAAATCAGCGGAAAATCCGCGCGCAGGTCTCGCCCCGGCTCGCGGATAAGAAAGCAGGAGACTGAGGGGTAGTTATCCACCAGGAGCCGGCCCTCCCGGTCGAACAGCTTGCCCCTGGGAGCGAGGATGGGCACCTTACGGATACGGTTCTGCTCGGCCAGGGTGCGGTAGTTTTGCGCGCCGATCACCTGCAACCGCCACAGGCCCGAGAGCAGCACCAGCAGAATGCCCACGATCGCGTACTGCACGATCGTCAGCTTGAACGCTGGCAGTCTCTCTTCCCGGTTAACCGATGAGTAATTGTCCATTTCGTATGGCCCGCTACAGTTACTGTGACGCTTCCCGCCTCAATTCGCTGCATTTTTTTCCAACTGCGCAAAAACTCTGGTTTTGAAGGGTACGGGCTTCAGCCCGTACGTAATAGTCCTGAACAGATTCGGCTTTAGCCGCTGAGGGACTATTTCCTCTCAAAACAAACCTTCTAATCCCGTGGTCTTACCCGATCCAAAATATCGAAGAAAAACACCCCCACTATCGAATTGATCACCGCCTTGATTACCTCATGCAGCCAGTTCGTATTGACATTGAACGCCAGCATGCGATGCATGATGAACAGATAGATCCCGATGTTCAACATGGTGAAGGCAAAGTTGATCAGCAGGCGGGTCCCCGGATTCTCCACGTCGATCTTGACCCCCAGCGAGGCGGCAAAGAAACCCACGACGCATTGCGAAATCCCGTTAATGCCCAGGGGACGGCTGGTCAGCGCGTCTTGAATAAGCCCGATCACCGCTCCGGTGACCGTGCCGGCAATTGGGTTGCGCCACCCTACGGAGAAGTAGATGGTCACCAGCAAGGGGAGATCGAGGATGTCGAACTTGGGGATGAAACGGGGGATCAGGGCCTGCAGGAAAATCGCCAACAGCGGGACCAGCACCACTACGATCAGTGGATAGCGCTGCACATCCAGTTCACGACGCGCTAGTGATGCCGACATTGCCATAAAAGTCTTTCTCCTACACCCAAACCACTCTAGAAACCCAAACCACTCTCCTCACCTGAACGGGTGCCCCACGTTCGCCCCGGCGTACGTGGGTTGAAAACGATGGGCGAAGCCCATCCAGAGCTTTCCCCTCATTGCGGCGGCGTTCCATTTCCTGGAGCTGCCGGAGGCTCAGCACTGGGTTCAGGCGCAGCCGGCTGATCGGTTGCCGGCACCTTAGGCACCTTTGGCTTGGCCGCCGCCAGATGCGTCGTCCCGGGCGACGGCCGCGTCGCCAGAAGCCGTATTACCGGTTCCCGTAGCGCTGGTTGAAGTTCCGTAGTCCCGGTTGAAGAATGATGAGGCTTGGCTGCAGCCCCCTGGTCCGCCTTTAGTCCCGCCGCATCGTCCTTTGCCTCCGTTTTTGCACTGTCCGCTTTGGCGGCAGGCGCTCGGAGAAGCAGCCGGCGCGGTCGAAGCCGGCGTTGCCGCATATTTCGGATCGACCACTGACTGCCCCGGGGTCAACGCACCAGCCTGGGGCGTCGTATTCGGGCTGTAATGATCCGCGTGCAAAGCCGGTGGCGGATGAAGCCTGACAGGAACCGTGTCCGGATTAACCGACCCATGATCCGGGGCAGGCGGCGCATCCGCAAGCGCACCCGGATTATTCAAACCCGGCAGCCGCTCGGCCAGGATATCCGACGCCCGCTGTTGGGTAGCCGCGATGGCCCCCTCGGCGGCACTCTGAGCCAGGTCCTGCTTCTCCTTCTCCGGCATTTGATCCCCAGCCTGGGTGATCACCAGCAACTCTTCCAAATGCCCAAGATTGGCGGCCGGCTTGATCAGGATGTCCATAAAAGGAGGGTTGGATGTAGTCCGGGACCACCTGGTCGACCACCCCCACCGGCAGCCCGCGAGGATAGATCTGGTCCCCCCCGCTGGTAACCACACGTTCGCCCGGCTTAACCCGTCTCATCGGGAAGCATGTTGATGATCTGCGGCTGGCCCAGCGCATTGCCGCGCAAGACCCCGCGCAACCGCGTGGATTCCAGCACCACCCCCGCTCCGCTGGTCTGATCGGAGATCACCAGCACCTGCGAGGTGTTCGCGAAGACATCCTTCAACTTGCCCACAATGCCGTCGGGGGTGATCACGGCCATGTCCGGCTTGAGGCCGTCTTTGGAGCCCTTATCGATGTAGAGGATGCGGGACTGGTCAGTCCCCGAGGTTCCGATGACCTGCGCCGGCACGGTGCTGTAGATGTAGTGCTCTTTGAAGGCCAGCAGCGCCTGCAGCCGTTGCCCCTGGCGCGCATCCTCGAGCAGCGTCGCCTGCTCCAACTGGAGGCGTCTCACCTGGTCCGTCAGCTCTTGATTTTGCCTGCCGGACGTGGCGAAGATCGAGATAGTTCGACCACAGGCCGCGCAGGCCGCTCCCGCTGCCATGTATAGCCTTTTCCGGGGGTGACATGACGCCGATGGCCCAATAGCGTATCAACCGCACCGCCGGTGCATCCCCACCATTAGGATTGGGCCTGCGCACCTGCACGGCTAACCCGATGATCTGGGCCACCAGAACCGCCACCAGGAACAGGATGTTCTTATACCGGCTCAAAGCAAATCCATGGCTGCGTTCGCGGACGAATCGACCATCCATCCCCTTGTTGGTTTATAAGTCGACTCGCCGGCTGATTAATCGATTTTGATTTTGCGCAGCAAACGGAAGTCACTCAGCATCTTGCCGGTGCCCAGCACCACGCTGGCCAGGGGATCATCGGCAATCGAAACCGGCAGACCGGTCTCTTCGCGGATACGCTTGTCAAGGTTCTTGATCAGCGCTCCGCCCCCGGTCAGCACGATGCCACGATCACTGATATCGGCGCTGAGTTCGGGCGGGGTGCGTTCCAGGGCAACGCGAATCGCGTTGAGAATAGTAGAGATGCATTCCGTAAGTGCCTCACGGATCTCGCTGTCATCGATGGTGATGGTCTTGGGCACGCCCTCTATCAGGTTGCGCCCTTTGATCTCCATGGTCAGAGGCTTGTCCAGTGGATACGCCGAGCCAATGTCGATCTTGATCTGCTCCGCCGTGCGCTCACCGATGAGCAGGTTGTACTTGCGCTTGAGGTAATTCATGATGGCTTCGTCCATCTGGTTGCCGGCCATGCGGACGGAACGGGAATAGACGATGCCGGAGAGCGAAATAACGGCGATATCCGTGGTGCCGCCGCCAATATCCACCACCATGTTGCCGCTGGGCTCGGTGATCGGCAGCCCTGCGCCGATGGCGGCGACCATGGCCTGTTCTACCAGGAACACCTCGCTCGCCTTGGCGCGATAGGCGGAGTCTTCCACTGCCCGCTTCTCCACTTGCGTGATCTCAGAAGGCACGCCGATCACGATCCGCGGGTGCACCAGCATCTTGCGGTTGTGCGCCTTCTGGATGAAGTAGTTCAACATCTTTTCCGTGATTTTGAAGTCGGCGATGACGCCGTCCTTCATCGGCTTGATGGCGACGATATTGCCCGGAGTGCGGCCGAGCATTTCCTTAGCCTCTTTGCCAACCGCCTCGACCTCGCCGGTATTCTTGTTGATGGCGACAATGGAGGGCTCGTTGACGACGATGCCTTTGCCACGCGCATACACCAGGGTGTTCGCCGTGCCTAAATCGATTGCCAGATCGCTCGAGAATACGCTGAACAGCGAACGCACACCGTGCGTACGAGAAGAACGCGAATGGAAACCGTTTGATGACATGAATGCCGGACTTTTCCTGAACGACGGATTTCATTGTACGGCCACGGTTGCTTTGTTGCACCGCTACTCTTTTGAGTCTTTACCACCACTTTTAGGGCATACGCCCCGTTTTGGACACGTTGCGACATAATTAATTATGGCTACGAAGATCTACAAAAACCTGATTGGCGGTCAGTGGGTGAACGCCGAAACCGGCAAGACTTTTCTCAATCACAATCCCGCCAATATCGACGATGTGGTGGGAGAGTTTCAAGCCTCGGGCGAAGCGGATGTCGACCGGGCGGTGCGTGCGGCCCGCGCGGCCTATCGTCACTGGCGCTTAGTGCCTGCTCCCAAGCGGGGAGAGATTCTTTATCGCACCGGTGAGCTCCTCTTGAAACACAAGGAGACCCTGGCCCGGGATATGACGCGGGAGATGGGGAAGGTCCTCAGCGAAACGCGTGGCGACGTGCAAGAGGCGGCCGACACCGCGTTTTACATGGCGGGCGAGGGGCGCAGGCTCTTCGGCCAGACCACGCCCTCGGAATTGCCTGACAAGTTTGCCATGTCTGTGCGGATGCCGGTAGGGGTCTGCGGCATGATTGCGCCCTGGAACTTCCCCATGGCGATTCCCTCATGGAAGCTCTTCCCTGCCCTGGTTTGCGGCAATACTTGTGTGATCAAGCCGGCGGAAGACACTCCCCTGTCGACCTTCAACCTGGTGCAGTTGTTGTTGGAGGCCGGGCTGCCGGATGGCGTGGTCAACATCGTGACCGGTTTTGGTCCGGATGCGGGTGCGCCTTTGGTCGCGCATCCCGAGGTAAACGCCATTTCCTTCACCGGCTCGAGCGAGGTGGGCCGGATTGTCGGGCAGACCGCTGCTGGCTTATTCAAGCCCTGTTCATTGGAGATGGGGGGTAAGAACGCCATGATTGTGCTCGAAGACGCCAACCTCGATCTGGCGTTGGATGGAGCCGTCTGGGGAGCCTTTGGCACCACGGGTCAACGTTGCACGGCGACCAGCCGCATCATCGTGCAAAAGAGCATCGTCGCCGAGTTTACTCGCCGGCTGGTGGAGCGTGCGCGCGCGCTCAAGGTGGGCGACGGCCTGGACGACCAGGTGCAGATGGGGCCGCAGATCAACCAGCAGCAGCTGGAGACCTCCGAACGCTACACCGCGATAGCGCAGAAGGAAGGTGCGGGGCTATTGACAGGTGGACAGCGCCTGGCTGGCGCCGGATTGGGCAAGGGCTACTTCTTTGCCCCCACAATCTTCGGCGGAGTAGCTGCGGAGATGCGCATAGCCCGGGAGGAGGTCTTTGGACCGGTAGTGAGCCTGCTTGAATGTGACAGCTTTGATGAGGCGATTGCCATTGCGAATGGAATCCAATACGGGCTTTCCACCGCCTTATATTCTCGCAACGTAAACCTGGCGTTGAAGGCGGTGCGCGACCTGGAAGCGGGCATCACTTACATCAACGCACCAACGATTGGGGCTGAAGTGCATCTACCCTTCGGCGGCGTCAAGCAGACCGGCAACGGGCATAGAGAAGGCGGCACCGGCGCGCTCGATTTTTACACTTCGTGGAAAGCGGTCTACATAGACTATTCCGACCGCCTTCAACGCGCCCAAATTGATACAGGCGAGTGACGGGCGGGTAAGAAAGCGGTCGGGGGAGGCACTGCGGTGCCCTCTCGGCCGCAACCACTCTCGAAACTCTCCATCCGATTAACCGACGTCAAGGTCTGCAGACCCTCTAAACTTTGTCATCCCGACTGGAGCGACCTGTCCCGGCGTGCCGTGGAAGCGGAGGGGAGGGACCTGCAGTTTCCCTCTCGGACGCAACCACTCTCAGAACCCTCCATCCAAATAACCAATCCCTAGGTCCGAAACGGATTTAAACCTTGTCATCCCGGCTGGAGCGCGGCGGAGGGGAGGGACCTGCAGTGCCCTCTCGGTCGCTACCACTCTCAGAACTCTCCATCCGAATAACTAATCCCAAGGGCCGAAACGGATTTAAACTTTGTCATCCCGACTGGAGCGCAGCGGAGGGGAGGGACCTGCAGTGCCCTCTCGGTCGCTACCACTCTCAGAACTCTCCATCCGAATAACTAATCCCAAGGGCCGAAACGGATTTAAACTTTGTCATCCCGACTGGAGCGCAGCGGAGGGGAGGGACCTGCAGTGCCCTCTCGGTCGCTACCACTCTCAGAACTCTCCATCCGAATAACTAATCCCAAGGGCCGAAACGGATTTAAACTTTGTCATCCCGACTGGAGCGCAGCGGAGGGGAGGGACCTGCAGTGCCCTCTCGGCCGCTACGGAGTTAACGATGGGCAAACGCGAGCATCACTACTACGTCTACATCGTTGCCAGTCGAACTCGCGTTCTTTACTGCGGTATGACCAACAGCGTTGCACGCAGAACGGAGGAACATCTAGCGGGCGCTATCCCAGGCTTCAGTGCAGACTATCGATGCCACCGCCTCGTCTGGTTTGAGCATTACCAGTATGTTCACAATGCTATTAATAGAGAAAAGGAAATCAAGCGCTGGACGCGCGCCAAGAAAATAGACCTTATTGAAGAGACAAACCCCTCCTGGGCCGACTTAAGTGACGCGTGGAGAATAGAAACTGCAGGTCCCTCCCCTCCGCTGCGCTCCAGTCGGGATGACAAAGTTTAAGGCGGCTACTTTCAAGCAGGCCAACCGAGTGGGATGTCAAACCTTCGCGGGGCTCCTCTAACGCCTGCAGGGCCAGTCGGGATGACAAAGTTTAAATCCGCTTCGAACCTTGGGATTGCTTATTTGGATGGGAGGTTCTGAGAGTGGTTGCGACTGCACTCCGGTCATGATGACAAAATTTAAGCCAGCTACTTTCAACAAGGCCACCCGAACGGGGTCGCAAACGAGCCCCCCAACCCAGCCCACAAGCGCTCCGCCCCCCGCATTTGCTAGCATTCCCTAGCGAGGCAAATTCTAGATGATCATTGGTGTACCCAAGGAAGTGAAAGACCACGAATCCCGGGTTGGCATCACCCCTGCCGGTGTAAAAGCCCTGGTCGACGCGAGCCACACCGTGCTGGTAGAAACCCATGCCGGTGATCTCTCCGCCTTCTCTGACGACGAGTACCAATCCGCAGGGGCCGAGATCGTTGGCGCCGCCTACAACGTCTGGGGGCACGCCGACATGATCGTCAAAGTCAAGGAACCGGTCGAGAACGAGTATCACTTCTTTCGCGAGGGCCTGGTGCTCTTCACCTACCTGCACCTGGCGCCACTGCCCGCGCTGACCGACCGTCTGCTGGCCACTAAAGTAACCGGCATCGCCTACGAAACCATCCGCGACCGCGCCGGCACTCTCCCTCTACTCACCCCCATGTCCGAAGTCGCGGGAAGAATGTCCGTGCAAGTAGGCGCCACCTACCTGGAAAAAGAAAAAGGCGGCCGCGGAGTCCTGCTGGGTGGAGTACCCGGAGTACCTCCGGCAACCGTCTGCATCCTGGGAGGCGGCATCGTGGGCACCAACGCCGCCAAGATCGCGCTCGGGATGGGCGCAAACGTAACTATCGTCGATCTCAATCTCAACCGCCTGCGCGAGCTCGACGATATCTTCAACGGCCGCGTCTACACCCTCGCCTCAAACTCCTATAACGTAGCTCGCGCCGTGCAAGGCGCCGACCTCGTCATCGGCGGCGTCCTGATCCCCGGGGCCTCAGCTCCCAAGATCGTGACCAGGCAAATGGTCTCCAGAATGAAAAAAGGAGCCGTCGTCGTCGACGTCGCCATCGACCAGGGGGGCTGCATTGAAACTGCCCACCCGACTACCCACAGCGACCCTTCCTTCCTGGTCGATGGAGTAGTCCATTACTGCGTCACAAATATGCCTGCCGCTGTTCCAAATACCTCTACCCTGGCTCTCACCAACGCTACTTTCCCTTACGTGCTCCGCCTGGCGCAGCATGGAGCCGCATCCGCAATCAAGGCCGACCCAGGCATGGCCGAAGGAGTCAATACCTACGCCGGACAACTCACCTACAAAGGAGTGGCTCAATCCCTGGGCAGAGAGTGGAAGCCAGTGCTCGATCTGTTGGGATAAGTGCGGCTGATTACCGGCAAGTTCCAGGGCTGGAACTCGCCGGTAATTTGTTGGGTAACTACTCAGCTGCAGGTCCGCCGGCCGGAGCTGCACCGCGCTCCTGCATCTGCTGCTGTCTCCGCGCTTGATCCTGCGCGAACTTCTGCTTCTGGCTATCGTTCAAGACCGCCTGGATCTTGCTGCTCGAGTCCTCGTGGATGCTCTTCATCTTGGCCATCTTGTCTTCCCGGGACAAAGAGCTGTCCTGACGCAGCGCCTGCATTTGCTGCTGCTGATTGGCAAGGATGGGTTTGATTTGAGCCTGCTGATCCGAGGACAAGTTGTAGCGCTTGGTCATGCGCGCAACCTGTTCATCTGGAGTCTGATGGCCGCCCCATTGTCCGTGGCCACCCCCCTGTTGCGGGGCAGAGGCATCGGGTGTGGGAGCTGCAGTATTATCCTGCTGCGCAAAAGCGGCAGCCGAGCAAAGGGTCAGTCCAGTGGCCAAAAGTCCACTGATCGCTAAACGACAAAGTTGATTCTTCATGGTGTGTCTCCTGCGTATCTACTTCACTCATAGGAACCCACACTCCCGCGCTTGGTTGCTGAGTAACTCCACACCCTACTTGCGAGACGCTCAAGATTTTGGCGGCATGGGCACGGGCGCGGACCGCAAACCACAGGAGAGAAGCCCTGCCGACTGGCTGCCGCCGGCAAGATATGCATAGGCAAAGACCACCTGGTACTCCCGCTCCCCGGGATAAGAGCACATCGTACAACCCGGCTTGTACTCGAGGACGGGGTTCTCCTGCTGGCTCTCGATCCATTCCCTGGACTGGTGCGGCGGCAGCGTGAGGAGCGTGGTTTCGGCCCCCGCCGGAGGAGCATACACCACCACCCGTCCATGCTCGTTGCCCGCGTCCAGCAGGCTTCCACCGGCTCCATTCGATGCCCTCCACAGCCAGCGGCCATGGGAGCGCGCATACCAATGCGAGCTCGAAGGTACCGGCTCGGCAAGCCGGATCTCCCGGCCCGTCCGGTTAACCAATACAAAGCGAAAGCCCGGCCCCTGATCCGGGCCGGCCAAGGCAAGATAATTTGCCGATAGAGACACGCCGGGGCAGATAGGAACCGAACGCACTGGCTTAGTGGAGACGCCATTCCCCGCCTGGCAAGCAAGAGACGCTACGCCGGCAAAAATTAAGAAACGAATCATGCGCAAAAGAGCTTCGGGGGAAGTTGCTATCGCACCACCCCTTTCCCTTCCACGATGTGCAGGTAGCGGTTGGCAGCAAGATTGGTGAGTTTCTCGATCTGCTTACTCGGTGCAGGCCAGTGAATTTCCAACTCATCGATCTGCGTCGCGGCGCCAATGCCCAGCACTTCCCGCGGATCGTGCGAAGAGAGATAGCTGCCGCCATTATTCTTAAGCCGCTCGCCCCGCTTGCCGCCTGCTTTCCAAAGCATACGCGCGCCGATCGCGTCACGATTGCAGGTGACGCCTTCCAGCTTCAATCCCAGCCAGTTTTTGCCCTTGGCCGCGTTGTTTTTCAACAGCACGGGAGGCCCGCCGTTGATGCCAACGATCACGTCCACAGCGCCGTCATTGTCGTAATCGCCCACCGCCAGTCCTCGCGCGGGCCAATCCTTCTGAAACGCCGGACCAGCGTCCGCGCTCACATCGTGCAGCTTACGATCCGCGCCCTGGTGAAACAACAGCAGCGGCTCTTTGTAATGTACCTGCATCGAGTACGAATCGATCATGTCGTCAGGATGGCCATTGGCCAGTATGAGATCGATCAGGCCATCGTTGTCGTAGTCGAAATACTTCAAACCCCATCCGCTCATCAGTCGCGTGCTGCGAGCCACGCCTTCGATCTGCGCCGCATCGGAAAAGGATTCGTCTTTGTTGTTGATGTAGACCGAGTACATCTCGTGGTCAACGTTGGAAACAAACAGATCCTGCCATCCGTCTCCGTGCAGGTCCGCGGCATCCACCCCCATGCCCGAACGAGGCCGTCCGCTGTCGCTGAAACCAACCCCCGCCTGCAAGGCGATCTCATCCCATTTCCACTGGCCATTCGCTCCCGGGCCGCGATTCATGAAGAGAAAATTCTGCACCGTGTCATTCGCCACAAACAGGTCCATCCGGCCGTCATTGTTGATATCGGTTGCGACCACACCAAGGCCTTTGCCTAGCGCTGAAGCAATGGCTGTTCCCTTGGTTACATCCGTAAAGGTCCCGTCACCATTGTTGTGATAGAGAAAACTGGTTGAGGGCTTGAAAACACGAGGGACACAGTAATAATTTCTGCCGATCTGGTTATTGCCGCACTCCAGTTTGCGCACCCCGCTATAGTCCACAAAACTGCAGATGAAGAGATCAAGCCTGCCGTCGTTGTCGTAATCGAACCAGACAGCGCTGGTGGTAAAGCCGGGCGTGGCGACGCCGGCGTGTTCGGTCACGTCGCTGAATGTTCCGTCGTGATTGTTCTTGTACAGGATGCAGCGCCCGTAAGCGGTCACCAACATGTCCGGCCAGCCGTCGTTGTCGTAATCCCCTACGGCAACGCCCATGCCGAAATACGCCCCCGCCACCCCGGCCTTTTCCGTGACGTCGGTAAACGTTCCATCCCGGTTGTTCTTGTACAGGGCATTGCGCACCGGCTTGGGTGGCTTCCAAAAATCGCTGGGACCACTATTCACCAGGAAGATATCCATCCAGCCATCATTGTCGTAGTCCAGAAAGGCACAGCCCGGACCCAACGCTTCGGGCAGAAAGCGGCTGGGAGACATGGCGTTTTCATGCACCCACGTAATGCCGGAGGCCGACACCGGCACTTGGATGAACAATGGCGCGCCTGAAGCTGTTGCCGCCGGTGAGGAAACGCGAAGAACGTTTGCGGCCCCCGCAAGCATGCCCAATCGCAGAAGCCCGCGTCTGGAAAAAGTCATTGAACCTATCTTAATTGTTTGCCCTTTCGCTTCTGGTGTATACAAAGGCACTGCTCCCAACGCGGCCTTTCCTCAAGAAAAGACCCACCTCGCTGTGTACCGAGTGCGAAAGTGCGTTAACCCGGGAAGGGTTCATTGGGCTTCACAATCCGGATGCGGTGATCGGTGAATTTGTAATGCGCTCCCGGCAAGTCGATCCTCGGCATGTGGCAGGACACGCACTTGTCTTTGGCGACCGGACAGGCCTTGGCGCCCGGTTTTCCACCCGCGTGACAGGCCAGGCATTTGGGGTCGAAATTCACTTTTTGCGGGTTGTCGAAGTCGTGGTGCGGGTTGTGGCAGGCCAGGCAGCTGATGCGCGCGTCGTCCGGGTCATAGCATTTGCTGCCCGTCAGCCGGTAAGGCTGGAAGCGGATGTTGGCAATACTCGGAGTTTCCTTGCGACTGCGATCTCCGCCCAGGTGCGGTGACACTGGCCACAGAAGTTGGAAGTCTGTTCCGCGGAGAGACCGATCAGCTTGTGCAGGTCTTTCGGCGGCGCCAGGTCGTGATTGCCGGCCAGCACCGCGGCCAGGTGCGCGTCGATTCCCTGATGACAGTGCGCGCACTGCACTCCTGGAGTCAACTTGTCCAAGGTGAGTTGCTTTCCCTGCACGGCGTTCGTGGCATGGCAGCCAAAGCAGTGCCGCTTGTCGTCATCGCTCATCAAGCGCCCGGCAGCCTGGTTGATGTCGGACGGCGACCGTGCCTCCGGATCCCATCGTGGGCCCAAGACCACTTCAGTTCCCGGAACCAGCTGACGCGGCTCTCATACAACTCGCCATCTTTCTCCAGGATGTAAGTCTGGCCCATCGCCGAACTGGCTCCCATCGCCCACGCGATGGGCATGGTGACCGTCTTCGTTCCATCCGTAACCGAATATTCGCTCTCGCTCCCCTGGCGTTCAATGCGATAGGAATACTTGCCCACGGTGGTTGTAAGCAGAGGATGATCGATCAGAATCTTGCACTTATCCACCGTCTCGAGCGCGTGCGCCATGTAGGTATTTGGCTGGGTCAACGCCTCCACGTGACACTGGGCGCACGCCGCTGGAGCCACAGAGTCCGTTTGCGCCGCGGTGGCTATAGGCAACAGCAAACACAAGAGGAGTCCAAAGCGCTTCATCACCACGGTCCCTCAGGGCACTCCGCGTGAGAACCCATTTACAAACTCAGTCCCGCAGGAATCTGTGTCGGAGCAGGAGCAGCCCGGCTGAACACAAGTCAGCGATCAGAGGCGTATCGCGAATCAGCTCGGCCGAAGGGACGGCTGAGAATAGCCCAGCGAGCGTCAGTCCTGGGGATGCTGAGATTGCCCATCGAGACGTCAGTCCCGCAGAGCCTGCCCTGAGACTAGTCGAAGGGGACGACTGAGAATGTCCCAGGACGTCAGTCCTGGGTGAACCTGGACCGCACGTGAATGCTGATAGGTCGTCTCAACCTTTCCTTACGCACCAAACCCAAGATCACTGAACCTTGGCGCCGGGCTGCTTGGCTTGTGCTTGCTGCCGTCAACTTGAGAACCGTCTCCCGCTCCCGCTTGCTGTCTTCCGGCCGCTTGAGGCGATAGTAAACCAGCGACAAGGAGACATGCGCCTCGGTAAATTGCGGAGACTGCTTCACCAAACCTTCGAGGATCTGCCGCGCATCGTCGAGATCGGCCTTCGTCGATAGCGATCAGCGCCAGTTGATAACGAACGCCCGGGTCTCCCGGCCGGGTCTCTTGCGCACGCTCGAAATATTTCTCGGCTTGTTCATAGTCTTGCTCCTGCCTGGCTGCCGCACCCAGTTGCAGGTTGGCGTCAAAGTTGTACGGATCCACGGTCAATTCAGTCTTGTATTCCTTTGCCGACATATCAGAGTCGCCGGTAAACATCAAGGCCTTGGCGTACAGGACGTGCACTTCGGGAAGATTGGGATTGAGAGCAACCGCCTTGGCAAACTCGTCCCGGGCGCCTGCATAATCCTGGACGTTCATTTTTGCCGATCCCATCATCAAGTGCGCTTCCGCCGAGTCGCCATTGCGCAGAATCCGATCGACCAGCACCTCGCCCTCATCCACCCGCTTCTGGCGTATCAACGCCGTTCCCAGCATGTAGGCAATCGCCAGATCGTCTGGATACTTTTGCTCCTCCGGCTCGAGGACGCGAATCACATCGTCTTCACGCCCCATGCGTAGATAACAGTCCGCCAGCAGCAGCACCGCCTGGTGGTTTCGCTGGATCTTCCACATGGACTTTTTCCAGTTCTGTGACTGCGTCGTCGATCTTGCCCATCTTGTAATAGACAAGAGCGAGATTGAGCCTGGCGCCCGCGAGTTTGGGAGATTGCTTGAGGGCAGTCTTGTATTCCGGAAGAGCCTCTTCAAACCGGCCCAACCCAGCCAAAGCGGCGCCCAGGTTGGAATGGATGGCCGCAGCTTCGGGATGCAGCTTAAGAAATTGCTCTATATTCGGTAACCGCGCCCTCAAGATCGCCCGCCTGCTGTTTTTGCATGGCGTCCTGCACCAGCTGCTGCTGCTGCTGGGGGGTCATCTGTGCCTGCGCTGTGGCTGAGAGGACTAGGGCGAGGACTAAAGCAAAAAGAAGAGAGGGCTTCCGCATACCGAGTAACTGTTCTCTGTTAGCAGAACCAGTATAACGGTACGTCGGAAGCCCTCGGGTTCAATTCCGTTGCTGTTTTATGCTCCCGTCGAGTTAGAAGTAGAACTTCGCTCCAAACTCCATGACGCGCTGCTCCCTGCTTCTGGGTTGGTGACACCGAAGTTGGTGTTCGACTGGGTGATGACCTGCGAGACCGGATCCTGCTCGAACTGCAGGGTCAGGTTGCTTGCCGCTGGGGAACGAATACAGCGGATGGTTGAGGAAGTTGTAGGCCTGCGCACGGATCTGCAACTTCATACTTTCCCTGATGGCGAAGTTCTTGAAGATCGACAGATCCGAATCGAAGAATGCAGGACCGTAGGCGACAGGAAGCAGGTTCGGGCCGTTCTGGCCAAGCACCGTGGGAGCGGCGAAGCAGTTGCCAGTTTACGTAGACTGATGCGAGCCGGGTTTGCTGGATTCGGGATTGCAGGTATACAGCGGGTTCAACGTCTGGTCACTGGTTCCCAGGATGGATTGGTTGTTGATGGCGATACCATTCGGGTTCGCCGTGCTGATCGAGACCCGGGATGATCGCGCCCGACTGCGGGCACGAGATACCGGCAGCCTGTTCCGCTGCCGTAGCCACGCAGGTGAAGGACACGTTGTAGTTGACATTCGGCGCTTGGTTACTGATGTTGCCACCGTAGGTGAGGTTGGCGCCGCTCTCCAACTGCGTGATGCCGGAGATCTGCCATCCGTTGACAGCCCCGTTCACGAGATGGTTGGAATGGATCAGCGTTCCAAGGTCAATCGAGTACGCTGCGTTGAACAGGTTTCTGCGATCCGAGGCCTGCGCGCCATAGTTCGCACTGAGGCTGAACGGGTCAGTTGTCGGGCGAAATGATACCCATGGACTTCTGCCAGGTGTAGTTGGCCTGAATGGTGTACCTGCCGGCATGGCGGATCCAGCTGACCTGCAGCGCGTTGTAGTTGGCGTACAGGTTGTTGGTCGCTTCGATGAGGTCGCCGTAGCCCTGCAACGGGCGATAGAGGTTGGCATTGGCCGTGGCCGGATTCGGGAGCGGACAGCAACGCGCCGTAGGGGACCAGGTTGATGTTGCTGCCCACACCGCCGGTAGTGTTCGGCTGATCCCGGCTGCGATTGCCCACATAGGCGATTTCCAACAGGCCCTGGAACGGCGTCTGCTGGTCGAGGTTGACGCTCTAGCTGTCGGTATACGGTTGGTTGTTATCGGTCGAATCGACAGCCGCCGGAGTAGCCGGCGTGGCAGCTAGGTTGAGGCAAGAAAAGTATGCAGCGAACGAGAGGCGGATCCAGCTGCGAGGATTGGTGGGGCACCCCGGCCCACCTACCCAGGTACTGGGCGTGATGGTCGTACTGCTTACCCCGGCCGATGCGTCGAGGCCGTTGGTGAACTGGCCGGAGTGGTAGTAGAAACGGCCCCAGCCACCGCGAAGCACTGTTTCGCCATTGCCCGGACATCGTACGCAGCTCCCAGCGCGGGGCTGATAGAACAACGTCCGAGTCGGGAAGCCTCCCACTGGAACCGATGAGTCTTTCGCATGCCATTCAAACCCGCAGAATGTACGTCGAGGCGCAAGCGGGCGCGAATTGCGGACGTTGAAGATCGAATAGCCGAAGCCAAGAGCATCTTCCCACGGCTGGAAGTGGGTGAAGCGAACTCCGAAATTCAGGGTCAGCCTTTTGGTCACCTTCCACGAGTCCTGGACAAAGAATTCGTACCGTGTCGTATTGAATATCGTTGATGCGATTCAAGTTTTGGTCCTGGTATTGGTTGAGATTGCCGGTCAGCAGATCGGCATACTCATTGCCGTAGCTGAAGCTGTTGCTTACCGCGGACCTGGCTATAATCCGTTGGTGTCGCCGTTTGCCGGCTGCGAGTTGCGTATCCACTCGTAGAAGAAACCGGCCTTCACTGTGTGATCGCCCCTCACCTTGGTGACCGTGTCGCTGATGCTGGGCATCCACTTGTTGGCATACAAGCCTCGCTGCGCCACCAGCTTCGAACCCGCCGGGATTGAAGACCAACGCCGCTTCGCCGGCATTACCAGTACCGCCAAACGACGGGATCTGAGCTACACCGTTGTTGAACAGACCCTTGTAGTTGTAACCGACGTTGGAGCGATTCACCTTCCCCGGATCCGCGAAGACGTTGGGGAAGCCGACATAAGGTGTACGCAACGATAGTTTCGTTGGTCATGGTCGGACTGAAGACGTGGGTAATCGAGCCGGAAAATGAATCCGATTTATTCTTGCCCTCGATCGGCGTGGGATAAGGAACCTGGTCGGTTTGCCGCCACCAGAGGCCAACCGGGAATTGCTGCACTTCGCGCTGGTAGTTGTAGCGGACGAACACCTTGGTCGCTTCGCTGATGTTGTAGTCGCCGCGAATGGTCCACTGGCGGTTGTTCTGGTTGAAAATTTCCGACTGGGTGTAGTTGTAGCCGCCGGTGGCATCTGGATTTGCGTTGGCGCCGGATAGAGCTTGGCTAGCGCCAGCATGTTGGGATCGATGCAGGCGCCGTTGGCAGGACCGGTGCAGGGGCTCAACTGCGTGGTGCCACCGAACTTGGCAATGGCGGCATTCGTGAGTTGACCGGGAGCTTTACCGGCGGCAGTCTTGGCTCCCTCTCCCGCTATTGACTCGGGAGAGAAGTCACCCCCCAGTTCGCCGGCAGTCGGCACCGTCGCCCGGAGCAACCCGGTATCCAGAACCTGGTAGTAGTACTCGAAGCCAGTCCAGAAGAACAGCTTGGTGTTGTTCTTGTGGAAGCGCGTTCCCGGGATGAAGATGGGGCCGCCGATGGTGCCGCCGGGATAGTAGTACTTATCCTGAGGCTGCTTGACATTGCTGTAGTTGTTCAACCAGTCGTTGGCGTTGAGCGACGCGGTTGCGAGCAGTAAAAAATGCGCTGCCATGGTAGCTGGTGCCACCGGCCTTGGTGACCGAGGTGATCAGGATCGGCCCCTTCTGGTCTTCTGCGCTGAAGTTCGAGGTCAGCACTTTGAATTCCTGCAGGAAGTCCGAGTTGGGGTTGACCGGCGTATCGCAGTTGCAGCCAGGATCGGAGACGTGTGCGCCGTCGGACACGATGTCAAGCGAGTTGTTAGGCAGGCCGTTGTAGGAGTAGGCCGCGTTGAGAGGGCTTTGGCTGCCCGAGTCGCCGTTGGCGTTGATGCCGATGGTCGCGCCGTTGTAGTTCGACTTGTTACTGGTGCCGTTCTGGATGCCGAAGCCGGGGACGATCTTGATGTACTCGGCGGCGTTGCTGCCCACCTGGGTAAAGTTCTCCAGTTCCTTGGTTCCGAGCGAGAACGACCGCTCGCCGGAGTCAGTGGTGGCCAGCGCGATGTTCTCAGCATTGACGGAGACGGTCTGGTCGGCTGTGCCGACGCTCAGGGTGACGTTGACGCTGCGGTGCTCACCGCCACCCAACGCGATACTCGACGCCGCGTAGTCCTTGAAGCCGGCGGCCGCGACCGACAGATTGTAGGTGCCGACCGGCACCGACACGAAGTTATAGAAGCCGGCGCCGTCGCTTACAGTATCGCGGGCAGAGCCGGATGTGGCGTCGGTAAGAGTGATCTTTGCGTTGGGAACGACGGCGCCGGTGGGATCGGTCAGGACACCGTCCAGGGTGGCGAAAACACCCTGGGCGACTAGGAGCCTTCCGCAGAAGGCAAGAAGGCAAACAAACGCGGCAACGCGCAACACATCTTTGTACGTTCACTGACACACCTCTCCAAAACAAAGCAAGTAAAACGATTCTGTAACGAACCTATTTGTGAGATCGACCGCTATCTAAGTCCTCGGCACATGTCGTTGTCAAGCGAATTTGTAAAGATATTTCGCTGCCCGCCGAGGAACGGCTCACCTGCCTGTACAAATGAAGGAGTTCCGCGCTGTTGTGCCCATGCCCTCTGGCTGGCAGGCTTCTTCATCTGGTAGCGAGCGATCCCATAAATGACCGGTTTTCAGTCGCTTCCCAGGAAGGAAACGGAGCCGCCGTCCCTCACTGGACTAACTTCTCGAAGCAGGACGTCCAAATCGTCAGTAACTGTTCCCGAAAAGGTACTGCCAGTTACGAAATGTATACGGCGGACCGGCTGGCAGGGAGAAGCGGGTGCGTTTTCTCCCGTCTATTTACCTCGGTCGATCGATGGAAGAGGGCAAGGTCAGAGCTGCTTTACCATGCGAACAATGGGTAGGGATACCCCTGGTCGAAGCGGAACCTCACGGTGCTCTGCTTCGACGTAACCACGGGCGCGGTAGAGGGGGACTCCGGTCAGGGTGGCCCCCATCTCCAGGCGCCGGAAACCCGCTGTCGCTGCTGCCGCTTCACAAACTTCGAGAATCCTGCTGCCGATTCCCCGGCGTGCCCAGTCAGGATGTACGAAGAAGGCGCGTATCTTGGCCGCATCATGCTTAGGATCCAGGAGAGCATCTTCACGGCCGGCGCAGTGGTCGCTTCCAAAGAGCGTCTTGCGCTTGCTCCAGCCTCCGCAGCCGGCTATGACCTGGTCCTGATCCACCTTGGCTTCGGCTACAAAATACGTGCCGTCCTCGATCAACTGTGTATCCACCCCAAAAACCAGCTCCAAAGCCTGCTCTCTCTGCTCCAGCGTATAGTCGCCCGTCTGCAGCCCCAGGACGGACGCGCGGATGAGATTCTCGAGCGCCGGAACGTCGGCCATGACCGCTTGTCGGACCAAAAGGAGCATCGGTTTGCAGGATAGCAAGACGACACGAAGGTTACTCTGGTAACTTATGGCGCTGCCTCCAGAAGCTGCCTAGGGCGAAGGCGGCAGGGATTGCGTCTCCTGCAAATACTGAACATATCCCAGCAGGGCTCCCCAGTGATAAAACCTGTCGCTGCTGCGCACATCGTCTCCAACGCCGGTCACGCCGTTATAGTTCTCGTGCACGTGACCATTCTTTTTCCATTCCTGGAGAAAGAGTTCGTAGGATTTCTGCGCAAACTGGCGCGAAACCTCCGGGTCGTCATAATTCCGCAACCCAAGGTACACGAGATAATTCATCGGCCCCCAAATGCGCCCGCGCCAATATTCCTGGTCCTTAAACGCTGGATCGTCCCGTGCGATCGAAGGAATAATCCACTCGCCCCAGAATTCCTTCGGGTTCAGCAAGTGGTTCTTGATCATGGCCTCGGCCTGCTGCGGCGTCGCTGCTTTCGCCAGCAGCGGATAAAAATTGGTGGGCGAAAGGCGAGTACTGAACTGGCCGGTGTGTAAGTCCTTGTTCAGAAAGATGCCCGCATCGCCATTCCACAAGGTCGCGAGCTTCGCCCGATAGCGCGCAGCTCGCTCGCGAATCTCCTTGGCTGCTGCAGCCTCACCTAAGGTATCAGCCACCGTTGCCAATGCGTCACAATCGGCGATGTACATGCCCATGAGGCCGACATCAGCGAATTCCAGCTTGTGCGTGGCCGCGTCGTAGACGGCATCGTCATACATGGGACTGTTGTCCAGTCCGGACTCCAGAATGGCGCCCGCGCGCGTTCCCCGCGACGTGTCGTCCAGGTTCTCCGGCGCATTCTTGCCATCGCTTCCCCACGTGAGATAGCCGTCGATATCGCGGTGTTCAGCCCACCAACGATTCCAGCGCAGCAACGGCGCGAAAGCTTCCTGGAGGAGCCATCGATCGTGGAATCGCTGGTAGAGGCCGAGCACGGTAATGGATCCGACCGGGGGCTCGGAGCGGTCAGAACTTTTCCAGTCCCCGGAACGGGCATAATTCGGCACAAAGCCCTGCTGTGTCTCACTGCGCAAGGTCTCGATGGCATCGGCATAGGCCAGGTCGCGGTCACCAACGGATGCCATCGTGGCGGCAAAAAACGTATCCCAATCGAAGATAACGTAGCCGCCCCAAGTCACACTCCAGACCCGGCTCACGGGTGAGATCACCCGGCGGCCTTCCGGCTCGTAAATCGTGTCCCATCCCAGAACTGTCTGAATCGCATCCACCACATCGGCTGTCTTTCCGTTTTTCGCCACGGATTGCTTATAGGCTTCGCTCGCGCGTTCGATGATCGCCTGAATCTTCTCGACGCCAAGCGGTACGCCTGTACTGATCCCGACGGGTTGAACAGAATCCGTGGAGAAGTAAGGACCGCTTACCGGCAAGTTCACATCTTCTTGGGAACTTGCACCCTTCTCACAGGTGCAGTAGATTTCGATGGCCCGGCCCGGCCCGCGCGCCTCAATTTTGCTGGCCTCTTTCGTAACACTCCCAGGCCGGTCCCAGAGATAGTTCACGGAAAAAACGATCGTCGCGGGGAGCGGCGATAACGGCCGCGATGGAAGCGGGGTCGCAAGCATGACCAGGTTGCTGCCATCATGTGCCGTCTGCAGCCGCAGTTCGTGACCCTTCCAGGAAAGGCGCAAGTCGGTATAACTGCCATCCCAGGAATGGGGGCCGGGAAAGACCTGCTCCGCATCTGGGCTCAATCTCCCGATGAGGGCATCGCCTAAAAATGCATCCTGCCACAACGTGGTGTTGTGCTTCAGCCCAACATGGATGGCCAATCCGTCGGGCAAGAGCACCTGGGTAGTCACACTATGCACGTCCCAGGTGTTCCACCCCACGGCCAGCCGCTGTTGCAATTCTTGATAGCGCGCGGAGCTTGGAGCCAAAACTGGCTGCGACGCGCTTCGCGAGGTTAGCGATTGGCCCCGAACAATGCCCGATGCAGCAGCCAGAAAAATCGCGACCAACCACGCCGCGCCGATCCGCCTCATAGACCCCTCTGAAAGCCCTGATGATAGCAGGCAGTTAAGTATTTGCCCGCGCAGATCGCGACGGTTCTGAGAGTAGGCTAGGATTTAACTTTCGCTCACCACCTGGAGGCCGGTCATGCCTGGGCCCCGCTCTCACGGACTCCCCAGCCCCACCGTCTGCGCATGGATTGTGATTGCCATGCTGGCGATGATCATTATTCCTGCCGTCATCACCCTGCAAACCGTCCACCATCCGGCCCCGCCCATTCCTGTCGACCAGAACTCCACGCCGCACGGCTACACCTTCAGCCTTCTGCTTTTCATCATTCCCGCGGTGTTCATCGCCGGGTGGTTCCTGCCCAGCGAGGGATTGCACATCCCCAAGCGGGCTTTCTGTTGGACCCTCGCCATCCTCGTCCCTGTGGGCTTCTTGCTCGACTTCTTCTTCGCCCAGTGGTTCTTCGACTATCCCAATGTGGGCGCGACCCTGGGCTGGCGCGCTCCCGCGCTCGGCAGGCCGGTTCCGGTGGAAGAGTACGTCTTTTATTTCACCGGCTTTCTTGCCGTCCTTCTTCTATACATCTGGCTGGGAGAGTTTTGGCTGGCGGCCTACAACGTGCCTGATTATCCGAATGAAGCCAAAGAGGTGCGCCGCCTCCTGCAATTCCATCCCACATCGTTGATTCTCGCCGCGATTCTGATTGGAGCGGCTTGGTATTTCAAGAAGCGGCTTGCTCTTCCCGAAGATCAGGCAGGGTTTCCCGGCTACTTCACCTTCCTCGTCGCCGGAGCCTTCTTTCCTTCGATGAGCTTCTTCCCCGTGGCGCGGCGCTTCATCAACTGGCGCGCCCTCAGCCTCACGCTTTTCTTCATGCTGCTCGTCAGCCTGCTATGGGAAGTGACTCTGGCTCTCCCCTACAACTGGTGGAACTTCCAGCATCGCCAGATGATGGGCATTTTCGTCGGCGCCTGGTCGGGCCTGCCCATCGAAGAAGTCTGTCTCTGGATCGCCGTGACTTACGCCACGGCGATCATCTTTGAAGTAGTGAAGGTGTGGATGGCCTCCGAACGCACGATAGGAGACGCCTTCCTGGGTACCAGATAGGCGATCAACTCTGCTGTACCCGCGGATTCAGCGTGTAGGTGCCGGTAAGACTGGCTTGCGCCAGCACGTGGCCGGCAATGGCGAGCCTCGCATTGGCGCCCGTCAGATCACCATCGAACGTCTACGTGTGGCACATCCAATGCATACAGTGTGAAGACATAGCGGTGGAGCCGCAGGTCGTTCCAGGGCGGGCACGGACCATCGTACCCATAGTAGTCGCCGCGCATCTTTTCATCGCCGGCAAACCATTTGGTGTAATCGTTCAAACCGTGGCGCGTCCCGTTTGGAGCAGCAGGCCCAGGTTTGCCCTTTGGCAGTAATGCTGTCGCTATGGCTGCCGGCAGGAATCTCGCGAACGGCCGCAGGGATGTCCAAGCAGAACCCAATGGAAAAATAGATCGCGCGGGAAACGACTCTGCAATCTCCCGGTCCTCTTTGTTCACGTCGTCGGCGCGATTCGGCACATCTGCGTCGTGACAGATCAGCGCGAACGACTTGGTGCCCTCAGGAACATCGCTCCACGCCAGCTGCGGGTTGCGGTTCTTACTCAGTGCGATGTGGTTCACCGGATCGATCACCGCGAAGGCGAATTCTCCAGGAATGGGAGCGCCATCGCTAAAACTTTTACTGGTCAGTTGCATTCGAAAACATCCTCTTCTTCTATTATCTACACCCACAGCGCCGCGGATCCACCCACCCACTCGAGGTTTCGGTTGTGATCTACACCCATCATGATGCCTCGCCCCATGCGCAGCAGGGGCAACACAGGCATTAGCTCTTTCCCTTCAGGCCATACATACATGATGCGGATCTCCGCCTGGGTCAAACCGTGCGGAGTGTCAATCACCGGCTCGAAGCGCATACGCTCCTGGAGCATGTACTGATGACGCTGCTCTGCGGGTATGGCATCCACATCTGCCTGCGTGGGGTTGAACTTGATACCAAGGCCGGCAAAGGAGTAGAGCGGTTTCAATACGTAATTCTCGTTGTCCGGCGGCACGATGCTGTCGCGGTCAAGCAGCCAGGTCTTGGGCACACAGTTGTGCTTCAAATACGGGATGGAGAATTTGCTGATGCGGTAATACCAGTTGGGATGCCCCGCCCACTCCACATCGAGCGGCTGCGTCAGGTCGAAGGGCAGCTCGATGCCTTTGCGCTCCAGCTCATCCACAATGCAGCGGTTGTAGATGCGGTGTACCGGAATTTCACGACTTCCCTTCGCATAAAAGAGGCGCTCACCGCGTTTCTTCAGATCAAGAATATCCACGATCGCAATGCCAAGCTCTTTCCGCGTGATGAGAAAATCGCAGAGCGTCTTCTGTTTCTCCGGATGGATCTCCAACAGGATCACATTTTCAGGATCGTGGCCGGCGACGATCAGCTCACGCATCTGTTGCTGATACGTATCGTGATCGAGGCCTCCGAGGTAGATTCCCAGGTCAGCGGGCAGCGCATACGACTCGATGTACTGCTGAGCCAGCACCGGCTGGTATGCGTAGAGCGAAGGAAAGGCCTGCAACTCCACCAGTTTGGGCTCCAGCTCTCCCTTCGCGTTGCGCACCAGGCCGAAGTCCACTTGCAGGAACATGGGGCGCGGCGATTCGTTGGCTACGTTGTATTGCTTGGGCACGGTGACGTCGGACGCGCGCAGATACTCCGGATTGTTCACCAGTTGCAGAACCAGGTCGCGGCCATACTCCGCCATCTGATCCAGCAAAGCCTTAGGTAGAAAGCAGGGTGTCTCAGAAACTCGAAAGGCAATCGGCGTGCCCGCGCTCGCCTCTAGTTTCTGGAGCAACTGCTGGTAGGTCTCAGGGAGGAAATTACGATTGAAAGCCTCGCGCAAAGCGGGGATCATTGTCAGTCCTCGATCAGGAAGCGACCCTTCTCCATAATCTGGCGCCCGTCTACCCAGATATCAAATTGGCGTCCAACCACGTCGATGTGCGTGCCCGAGTACCACTTGGCCCCGGTGTGTTCCCCGTAAGGATTGCCAAAGGCAATGTGGATGCCAGGAAACTTCTCGTCCTGCAGAATCTGCCCGATCACGTCGGTCAATTCGATATTGGTGCCGATGGCGAACTCGCCCACGCGGTCACTGTTTTCGTCAGTGTGGGTGTAAGACCAGAAATCCTGTTCCAGCGCTTTGTTCTCGCTAAAGACCTCGGTGATGCGATTATCCTTCATGCGGATGGTCAACGGCTGGTGCTCGAGATCGCCGTATTTGTCGCAGAGATAGTCACCAACCACTCCGTCGACCACGTACACACCGTTCACTTCTCCCGGAGAGGTAAAGATTTCGCCGCCGGGTAGATTGCCCCATTTGTCGCGGCTGATAATGCCGCTGGTCTTGATCCAGCGATACTCCGGATTCAGCGCTCCCGTGAAGTGGCAGCCAGCGGCCGTCTTGCCGGTGATCTCCTTCGCCTGGCTGACAATCGCCATCACCTTGCTGCTCAGCGCGTCGACATGGTTGAAATCGGCGCGCATGCCTTCCAGCATGATGCGGCGGTTGATGTTCACCATGTGCGCATGGCGCATGCGCCGCCGATTGACAATGGCAGTCATCTCCATGCGCGACTTCAGCTCGTTGGGCTGCACCCGCACGGCGAAGATGCTGACGTCACTGGTCTCCATGTCTTCCGCGATCTCGTGAGGCAGGCCGGCCAGGGGACGGGGAGCGAGATCTTCCAGCAGGAAGGCCTTGAACGCGCAGCCAACCTTGGCCAACTCCTGCGCGATGCTGGCCGCAATTTCGCGGCAGGCATTGTCGGTAATCAGCGTGACCTTCTCTGAAGGTTGAATGCGCAGGCAGGTGTTCACGGCGTTGTAGGCGCCGGGGGAAAACTCGGGATCGAAGTCGATCCGGGTGATGTCGGTCAACACGGGCTGGGCCAAGCAACTCCCTCTCTCTACTGATTCTACCGGTGCAACGCCGCCGTTTCCTGCATCACGCCCACACGCGTCTCCGCCACGATGTAGTCGACCACCTTCTTCAAATCGCCGGTTTCTTCAAACACCTTGAGCTGCCGGTCTGCGCCCGTGCCCATCCTGAGCATTTCGTGGATGTACGCGATGTCGCGCTCGCAGCCAAGTTCCTTGGCCGCATCGGAGATAAGGTCGATGTACTCCAGCATCAGGTCGCGCATCGGCACCTCTTCTTCCCTGCCGAAGTCGATCAGCTTGCCATTGATGCCATAGCGGGCGGCGCGAAACTTGTTTTCCATAATGAGGGCACGCGAATAGATGCGGTAGCTCTTGTTCTTGGCATGAAGGTCATAGAGCATGCCCACGGTGGCTTGGATCAGCGCCGCGATGGCCATGGTTTCATCGAGCCGCATAGGGATGTCGCATACGCGCACTTCGAGCGTATTGAAAAATGGATGAGGGCGAATATCCCACCAGACCTTCTTGCCGTTATCGACGCAATTGGTCTTGACCAGCAAGTTGATGAAGGTTTCGTACTCCGCCCAGTTGGCATAGATGTCCGGGATGTTGGTGCGCGGGAAACGCTCAAAGACTTTGGATCGATACGACTTGAACCCGGTGTTCATCCCCTCCCAGAATGGCGAGTTCGACGAGAGCGCGAGGATGTGGGGCAGGAAGTAGCGCATCGAGTTCATGATGTGGATCGCGGTATTGCGGTCCTCAATGCCCACGTGGATGTGTAGCCCGAAGACCAGGTTGGCCCGCGCAACCAGCTGCAAATCTTCCACCACTTGTTTGTAGCGGTCGTCGGGGTAGATATCCTGCGCTCTCCAGTCGGCGAAAGGATGCGTGCTGGCAGCGGCCAGCCACATTCCACTCTCGCCGGTCAGCGTGATCATCTGCCGCCGCAAATCGAGAATGTCTTCGCGGGCTTCCTGAATATCACGACAAACCCTGGTGCCTACCTCGACTACCGCCTGGTGCAGCTCAGGCTTGGCGCGATCCATGGTCGCAAGCTTGGCTTTAGGCAGAATTTCCGAGTGGATGTGGGAGCGCAGATCGCGGGTTACCGGATCGATCGTCTGATACTCCTCTTCGATGCCTATGCTGAAACTGGGACGGTTCATCGGCGTACCACCTCCTGCTCCATGCTTTCCGGGATGGCGGAAGGGCCGCCCAGGAAAGCACTCCAGCGATATTCGGTAACTTTGCCTGTATGTTGCCTGGCCCGGACCATGGCGAGCTCAGCTACCTCGTTCACGATCCAGTCGAAGTTGGCCTGCCCCACGGAGTGTATATCCGCATCGGGCGCCGGGTTCATGAAGTCGATGGCGTAGGGGATGCCGTCCTCGCAGGCGAATTCCACGGTGTTCAAGTCGTAACCCAAGGCGCGGCACAGCTTCAGGCAGTCGAGCTCTACCCGCGCCAGCAGCTTGGGATCCACCGGCTCGGGATTCTTAACATAGCGTTCGTGAAAAGGCGCTCCTGGGTCGTACTGCATGATGTGGACTTTCTGCTGCCCGACACAGTAACAGCGAAAGTACTCCTTGAACTTGACCGCCGTCTGCAGAGTCATGCAGAGATCGCGCGTTTGGTCGTAGGCGTCGAAGAACTCGTTGGGCGAATTGACTTTGTAGACATCTCTCCAGCCACCCCCGTCAAAAGGCTTCAGGAACGCGGGAAAGCCGATGTAGTCAAAGATGCTTTCCCACGGCAGGGGATACTGCAGGTTGCGCATGGAGCGCCCGGTGGTCCCGGGTGGATGGTGCTTGTGGGGCAGCAATACGGTTTTGGGGATGGCTACGCCGAGCTTGGTGCCCAGGGCAAAGTTAAAAAACTTGTCGTCTGCACTCCACCAGAAGGGATTATTGATGATGATCGATCCGGAGAGCGCCGCGTTCTTGAGGTAGCCGCGATAGAAGGGGATGTCGTGGGAGATGCGATCGATGATCACATCGTAGGGGGAAGGCTCAGCCATCCGCACTTCGCCAATGCTGGCCAATTCGGCCTGCACCTCGGGGTCGTGGAAGGAGTTGATCTTGTCGACCAACGCGGGTGGAAAGGTCGACTCCATCCCGAAGATGATTCCGATTTTCTTCACGGCGGCTCCTTAGAAAGACGACACGAAACCGAGTGCGCTTACGAGACAGAGCGGGCCCGAAAACATTTGCGATGGGTGGGTCGAACAGCCCCAATTCTAAAGCATATCCTGCTCCAGTCACATTTCCTTTTTGAAGTTAGCCAAACCGCCCTATGATCGGGAGAAAGGGTGTGTTTGACTGCTTCTTGGGGTATAGAGTGCGGGCCTGTTGGGTACTAACACGATGGCTGCTGTTGGCCGCTCCCCTGATGGCGTGGGGACAGACCCCGCTGCCTCAAAACGCGCCGGACAGTTGCCGCGTCCGCCGAGTCACCAGCCTTCCTGGAAGCCGCCAGTTTGCCAGTGATTTCCTTGAAGCCATGGCCACCGATCCCGCTCCCAAGGCCAGGGATGCCAACGTGGTATGGGGTCTCACGGCGGACCTGAGCAGCAAGGTACCGGCTGAGGATCGGGCCATGTACATCTCTAAATCGATTGACGGCGGAAAGACGTGGACGGTGGTGGCTCGCATAGCTTCACAATACTTTGATGCGGACATCGGCGAGGGCGAGCGCAACGGTTTAGGCGTGGTTCCGGGTGGACGCGAGTTTGTGATCACAACCCAACTGGGAGCCTTTCAGGTTTTGCCTCAGCCGGGCACAGCGGAGCCTGTGGTGCGAGCGATCAAGGGCCCCCGCGTTCCTGATACCGACCCGGAAGTGACCATCCCCAAGAAGAAGGGTGAGCCGGTAACCGCGGGTGTGGTGAAGATCACCGCGGATGGCAGACATATGATCGTCGGCTATGGCTACTTCGACCTCGAGCCTCAGATCTTTACCTACCGCAAAGGCAGAGATGGCTCATGGATCGAGGATAAGCCTCTGCCGCAGTTGCCAACCGATATGGATATTCTTTCCATGGAATTTGGGGCAGGTTCGCTTTATGTGGGAACTGGCGATCAGGCCTACCGCCTGAAAACCCACGCACGGCAATGGACGCAAATCGATGGAGTGGGTGAGGACTCAGCAATCCAGGGAATCAGCACCGTGGGCGGTCCGCATCTGGCGGCCTGTTGGGGCGTTTACAACCCGGTGAGCGCGGATGCGGTGGAGCGCGTGATCCATGCGAGCTTTCTCTTGCATCGAGATGAAGATGAGGCCGGCCCCAACATTCGGGCCTTCGGCGTATGGGTCGACCCGGCAAGACCGAGTCACCAGGTGGTGACGTCGCTTACCGGTGTGTACACGAGCAGTGATCGTGGGCAAACCTGGAGAAGGCTCAATGAGATTCCCGAGGGAGAATTCCGCTCCGCGCATTTCAATGCGGTAGATGGAACAGTGATTGTTTCCGGAATCTTCGGAACTTACCTGGCCAATCCGTTCTCGAAGACTTGCTCGACCCGGCTTAGAACCCGCGATAAGTAGGTCGCTCCTACTCCAGGTACATCCTCACCATGGGTTTCCAGAAGGGCCAGTCGTGGAAGCTGTGATCGCCCCAAACGTATAGCTCGTGGCGTATGCCCTTGTTGCGCAGCACGGCGGCAAAGCGCTCGTTCTTCTCCCAGCAGAAGTCCCACTCACCGGTGGCGAGCACGGTGCGGATGTGGTTGTACTTCCAGGGGTCGGTGCAGTTGGCGAGGTAGTCGGGAGGATTGTTGAAGTAGAGGTCTTCGCCGTACCAGCCGTCGACAAAGTCCTTCATGTCGAAGGCGCCGCCCATGGTAACGATGCCGGTGACCTTATCGGGATGGCGGAAGCCGAAGTTCGCCGCGTGATAGGCGCCGAAGCTGCAACCGGTGGCGATCAGCCGCGGCGTCTGGTTCTTCTCGCCCATCAGGGCTAGCACATCGTTCACGATGTAGCGCTCATACTGCATGTGCCGTTGCACGCGCCAATAGGGGTGGGCGTGCTTGTTGTACCAGCTCTCCCCGTCTACGCTGTCCACGCAGTACAGCTGCAATTGTCCGTTGTCGATGCGGTCGGCCAAAGTCCCCACCATGCCGTTGTTCTCGTACTCATAGAACCGGCCGTTGGAGGTTGGGAAGACGAGCACCCTGGTTCCTGCGTGGCCGAAGCACAGCAGTTCCATGTCGCGGCTCAGATCTTTTGACCACCAGCGATAGTATTCGCGCTGCAAGCGTCACTCCTCGGGATTTGGTTTTGCTATGCTAAAGGACCACGGTGCGCGAAGCCATAGCCAAAGACCAAGCTCCGCTCCCGCGGCTGCAGAAGCACCAGGACTTTGTCTCCAGGCTGGTCGAGGACCACCACGACCTGGTGGTCTATCTTCCGCCCATGTACGAGACAGAAGGGGAACGCCGGTTCCCTGTTTTGTACATGCAGGATGGGCAAAACCTCTTTGATCCCGAGACCTCGTTCATCAAGGGAAACTATTGGCGCATGGGGGAAACCGCGGATGCTCTGGCCGAGTCCGGAGCCATCGAGCCGCTGATCATCGTTGGCATCTACAACGCGGGGATTAAGCGAGTAGACGAGTACACACCGGTCGAAGACAAGCGCCTGGGCGGCGGCCAGGCCGATGCCTATGGCCGCATGCTGGTGGAAGAACTGAAGCCCTTCATCGACGGGCACTACCGAACGCTGCCCGGGGCGGAGCACTGCGGAATGGGCGGCTCTTCGCTGGGCGGCTTGGTCACCCTGTACCTGGGCCTGCGCTATCCAATGGTCTTCTCGAGGCTGGCTGTCGTGTCGCCCTCGGTCTGGTGGCGCAATCGGGCGATCCTGAAGACGGTTGCGGCACTGACTGAAAAACCTGCGCTTCGTATCTGGCTGGACATTGGAACGAAGGAATCAACACGGGCCGTGCCCGATGCGCGGGCGCTCCGCGATGCGCTGATCAGCAAAGGCTGGCGCCTCGGCGACGACCTGGCCTACTTCGAGGCCGACGGTGCGGAGCACACAGAGTCCGCCTGGGCCCAACGCGTCGACCCGATGTTGCGCTTCTTGTTTGCGGCTCGGCCATCCCCTTAGTCCCCTGGCAGCAGCAGCCTTTATTTGCCGCTCAGAATATCAACGCGGACCGCACCTTCGGGGAATACGGCCTGAATTTCAAGGCTCCCTCCCATTGCCTCGACGTAGCTCCGCAGCGTGCTCAGATACATGTCAGTGCGCTTTTCGATCTTCGAAATGGCGCTTTGGTTCACGCCCAATATTTGCGCCATATTGGTCTGGGTGAGGCTGCGTGCAGAACGGAGCTGTTCGAGCGGCAACTCGGCGAGCAGCTTTTTGCTTCGGGTTTTGATCTCAGCCCGGTCCTTCGCGCTCATTTTCTTAGTGAGGTCACTGAACTTACGAGCCATTGTAGACCTCGGTGGCCATGGGAGAAGTATTCCATATCAGGACTATTCCGTCAAAGGACTAGGATGATGGAAATCAGGCGGGGTTGGCAGGGTGCAGGTCGTCGAGGTGGGGCAGCAGGACGACGCTTTCCTGTTCGTTCGGGTCGGTGCGGGCGATGATGGCTACGGCGGCTTCCGTCGTGCTCGGGTTGTAGGGCAGGTGGGGCATGTCGGCGGGGATGTAGAGAAAGTCCGTCGGGCTGAGCACCACGTGGTGCTCGAGTTGATCGCCGTACCACATGGCGCCTACGCCGCTCAGCAGGTAGATCGCGCTCTCGTGCGATGCGTGTTTGTGGGCCTTGGCGCGGCCGCCGGGCGGGATGGTGAGCATCTGCATGTGGATGGCCTTGGAACCCACCGTTTCCGCGGAGATGGCAGGGGCATACATAAGGCCTTGTTTGCCCTGAAAAGCTTGGCCCGCGCGGACAAGCCGACAGGTTGGATTGGCTGCGGGAGCTTCGGTGATTGGCACCATGGCGTTCCTCACGGTGTGAATTGTCTACCAAGGTAGCGATTGTGCGGCGCGATGTCGATAGAGCTACCGGAGGACGTGAATGGGTACTCCGAGTTTGAGTTTTTTCCAGAGCTGGTCGGTTGTGTAAACGGGCGCGTCCAGCGCGATTGCCAGTGCTAAACAGGCTCTGTCTCCTAAGGAGAGGCGGAGAGACCTTGCCTTCTGGATCAGGGTGCCCGCGATCCTGGCCTGCTCCGCGGTAAACGGCTCGACTTCGGAAATTGGATCTATGACAAGTGCCCAGGATTCGTCCGGGTCTCCGCCTTCTCGCACCAGGATGGTTTGCACTTCGGCCAGGTTTACGGCGCTGGTGGTTGCACGGCTTAGCAGCTCCGGCGTAATTTTCTCCGCTCCGGGCTCCTCGTTGAGCAGGGCGAGGATCGCGGAGGCATCCAGTACCACCTTATTCATTCAGGGCTGAGCGGCGTCGTTCAGCAATTAGTTCATCGGAGAGCCGGCGCCCCGGTTTCACAAATTTTCTAAGGCGCTCCCGGGATTTTGTAAGCCGGGTTTGCAGGGTCGAGATGCGAATCTCGTTGTCCTCAATGCGGAGGTCGATTTCATCTCCCACCTTCAGACCAAGAGCGGAGCGGAACGATGCTGGGATCAGGACACGGCCTTTGCCCTCGATACGGGCGCGACTCTTAAGCTCTGTGTGGGCCATTTGCTTTCCTGTGCCACTAGGATAGCAAAAGTGGCACTTTAGTGCTTTGGCGATCAGGTCTCAACGCAGGAGGGCGGTGCCAATGCGCACCCACCACGGCGAGGCGTGGAGATAGGTATGCATGCAGAAGATCTGGAAGATGATGAGCAGGGGAAAGGCGTACAGATATACCTTGTGGACCCGGCGGTCGACGATGAGGTCGCGCACGATGCCGAGGAGCACCAGTAGGTCGACGCCGACGGGCGAGTAGGCAAGCGGTATCAGAGGGAAGCGGGCCCAGGCTGCGTCCGTGAGACCGCTCGAGGCTATCAGCATAAGGCGCCGATGGAACTCGGGCCGCCGGCGCCAGTAGATGGCGAGCGCAAATGGAATGGCGAAGGAGACCAGGTCCATTAACTGGATGAGGAGGAAGGCTGGTATCTCGGTGTCGTGGAAGCGCTGCAAGAAGAACCGGTCCATGCCGGTGGCGGTCAGGTAGCCGATGACGAGGACGCCGGCCGCGAACGCGAGGCCGAACCATCCGAGGGTGCGATGCAGGCGCACATTGTGCGAACGCACCAGCGCGGACTGGAGGATGAAGAAAAGCACCCACCCGGGAAAGACGATGGCATGGATGGTGAGGATGAAGGGTGGAATGGGCGAGGCGTGCAGCAGGTTTTGCCCGATGGTATGGCTGAAGCCGTAGACCGCTACGACGGCGATCAGCAGCGACATACAAAGGTAGAAGTACTGGCGCAGGAAAGTCACCGGCCTGGCATGGTGGCGCGGAAGGGCCGCGGGCGTAGTCGTCATCACGAACTCCTAATCGGGCCCGGTGTGCTTTTGGTCTTTGTGGTGAGGGAATACTACCATTTCGTTTAGCATCCTTTGCGGCCCGACTGAACAGGCTGGGGAAAAGCTCTGCATCGGGCAGGAAAAGCAATACCTCAGGGGCTGAAGCCCTCATCAGTGGCGTTTTTACGGCCCGACTAAAGTCGTGCCCTGACACAAAGCATTAGAGCAGTGGCTCATTGTGGCCGGCTAAACCGGCGGAAAAACTCTCGACCCGACAGGAAAGCAAAACCTCAGGGGCTAAAGCCCGTCGTATTCGCAGTCGTTTACGGCCCGACTAAAGTCGTGCCCTGATACAAAACAGGAGTTTTTCCGCAGCCCGACTCGAAGTGGTGTCCTGATACAAGACCTGAGTTTTTCCGCAGCAACGACCGAAGTGGTGTCCCACAAAGCGTTCGAGGAGCTACGCCCCGTCTTTTTCGGCCCATGTACGCTGGCGCGAACATGGGGCACCCGTCCAGAACCATGGACCGCGGTGAGGAAACCAAAGTCGCTCAGCCTCTACCCTTGCTTCAACTTTTTTCACCAGGCATGCCGGAGGTAATGCTGTGAGTGGCTCTAAACGCACTGCGGTGGGTGCAACCAGGCTTGGTTTCGCTGCTTTTCCTCTGTTCTGCCCCGTTGGTACTCTGGCGCTTGGCAACTATCGCGATTACTTTCTCCTTCACTCGCAGTAGCGCGAGCATCCTGTGAAAGGTCAACGGAGGAAGCTTTGAAGAGAACTCTACGTGGAGTGCTTTGGTATCGCGCGCGGATTGCGCCTGCTGTGCTGACACGAGCGGACTTCAACAGGGCGAAGGCGCGATCAAGCGGCACGGTGGCAACGATTCTGCTATGGCGGCCCTCTGGTGTCTTTCCTCACGGGCCGTAGGTTTTGGCGGTTGGAGAAGCCGCCTTCCGTTTTGGTGGGGCGGGGGCTTCGCCTGGTTGGCAGGTTGGGCACCAGTAGAGAGTGCGGCCAGCCAAGTCTATCCGTTGGATTTTGGTGCCGCAGACAAAGCAGGGCTGGCCATGCCGGTGGTAGACGTAGTGGACTTCGTCGGGCTGCGCCTTGCCTTTTGGATGGGGCCGGTCTTTGGCGCGGGTGGTGACAATGCGGCGGTCCACCATGCCGTCGGGCATTAGCTTCACGGCATCGCGCCAGAGGGCGTTCAGGGTTTTTTCGGGAACATCCTTGCCCGGTGCGAAGGGGTTTTGGCGGGCGCGGTAGAGCAATTCGGCACGATAGATGTTACCGATGCCGGCGAAGACGGTTTGATCCATCAGGAGAGCGGCGATGGGGGTGTTGGCCTTGCGGATGTAGGCGATGCCCGGGGATGGGTCGGCGTTGGGCTCGAGAGGATCGGCACCGAGGCGGTCTCGGACGGCTTGCCATTGGGCATCGGAATAGACGGAGACGTCGGTGGCGCCGCGCAACTCCAGCCAGTCGGTCGCGGTGGACCAGCGCATGCGCAGGATGCCTTTCACTTCGGGAAAGGGCATCTTGCCTTCGGTGAAGTCGCCGAAGCGGCCGAGGTGGATGTGCAGCTTAAGATCTCGGCCAAAGTCGTAGGCCAGGTGCTTGCCGTGAGCGATTACGGCTTTGAGCTTGCGGCCAGTCAGTAAGGCAGCGCCGGGGAAGCGGCCGTTGGGCGATTCCACGCAGATGGTCTTGCCGACAAAGGTTGCGGTATGCAGTTCGGCGAAGCGGTGTATCTCATTTCCCTCGGGCACGTGGTTCCCTTCTTTCCCTTGGCTTGGCGTTTGCCGATTACTTCTCCACGAGGATAGATACATCGTCCAGGTCGTGTCTTTGCGGCATCTGATCCTCAGAGGTGGTGGGCGATGGGGAAACAGGAGAATTTGGCGGCGCTGGGGAAGTTTGCGGAGGCTGCGAATACGGGCAAGTTTGATTTGTTCCGGGAGGCGGTGGCGGCGGACTGCGTGGATCATGATCCCGCACCGGGCCAGGGGCCAGGGCCGGAAGGCTACCGCACGTTTTTTTCGGCAACGCGGGAAGCTTTCCCGGATCTGGAGGTTGGGTTGGAAACGATGGTGGCCGATGAGGAGCAGAGTCGCCATCGCCTACACGATGAAAGGCACGCACCGGGGGCCGCTGATGGGATACCGCCCACGGGGAAAAAGATCAGCATCCGGGGAGTGCAGGTGGCGAAGTTCCGCGACGGCAAGATGGTGGAACGCTGGGGAAGTTCGGACCAGCTCGGGATGCTGCAGCAGTTGGGTGTTACGCAGTTGCCGACCGGGTAAAGGGCTCTCGAGCAAGTGTGCGCGACCAGAGGCTATGCCGGGGGGATGAGATTCATCCCCCTTTACCAGCCTCGGTGCACGAGGGGTGGAGTGGTGCACGGGTTGAGAAAGATCGGTCTGTCCGCCCCTTGGGGCGTGCCAGGGTGGCGAGGCCCTGGGTTGGTTTGCGTTTCAGGAATGCTATGTTCCCGTCATTGTTTCCATTGTCGTTCAGCCATTGTTGCAGTGGTGGGCGGCGGCTAAGTCCTTTGTTTTACGAAGGGGCTCAAATTTATTTTTTCCCGCCCCCATAAGCTACTTAGGGGACCACTGCGTCCGTCGCTGATTCGTTTCCCGGCAAGGCCCAAAACCAGGCGCCGGTGAAGGTTTCCTTGGAGCTCACGACGCCCAGATCGTACTTGGCGCGGCGCAAGGTTGCGATGCAGAGACCGTCCTGTTGGGCGGCAAATTCGACGGCGCATCGCGATCGCTCACCCTCGTGCAGATATTGGCGCAGCCATTCGGCTGCGTGCTTGCGTTTGGGGAGACCGGCGTCGATGGGCCGGTCCATCATGACTTCTTCCGGGGTGAGCGCAGTGGGTCCGGTCCAGGAGAAGGCGCCGGTGTTGTCGATGAGGTAGCCCAGCGAAGGCGCGAGGCAGCCTAGGTTGGATTTCACCTGCACCAGCGCGGGCCGGGTGGGCGCATCGGGACTACTGCCGGCGATGAATTCCGTGCGGACAGCGGCGGAGAGCTCGATCGAGGTAAGTCCGCGGCCGCGCTTGCGGAGATGGCGGACGAGGAGGATACAGCAGCGATGCTTTTCCGCCAGGCGGGCGAGGGTGTCGAAGGCGCGGGCGGAATCGTTGGCACGGTGGCGATCGAGTGCCCACAGGTAGCTGTGCAAGGGGTCGATGATGAGCAGGCGGGCCTGGGTTCTGTGGAGAGCGTCTTCGAGCATGGGTGTGTCGCGGAGGCTCAGAGAGGCGGGTTGGGCGGAGGCGGTGAGGACTCCGCGCAATAAGATGAGGCGGGCGGGATCGCCGTCGAGCTGGGCAAAGCGGGGGCGGATGAGCTCGGCGGCTCCATTGGCGGCGGAGGCGTAGAGGACGGTGCAGGGTTGGAGGGTGTGGTTGGTGGAGGGGACTCGACCACGACTGAGCGCGGCTGCTATGGCCAGGGCGACCCAGGTTTTTCCTGAGCCGGGATCGCCGGAGAGCATGGCCAGGGTTCCACAGGCCAGCCTGTCTGGCCACAGCCAATCGATGGGGCGGGGTGGAATGTCTGCCAGGCAGACGAGGTCGGCGTGGCGATCGGTGACAGCGCCGGGCTCGGCTGGTGCGGGCGGAGGGATGGCCGGTGAGGGCTCGGGCTGCTGTGGGTTGGGGCCTGGGTTGGCGTCTGCCGTTGCATTGGAGGGCTGCGCGGCTGGGCTCGGGCGGGATCTCGGCATTTGGATTGAGGGGGCCGGGGAAGGTTGAGTTGCCGGTGCGCGGTCTAAAGATGGTCATGCAGGGCCTCCGTCAGTGGATAGGGTCCGTTTTGCGATGGAGCGGTGTGCCGAACTCGATGGATGGGTGGTTTTTCATTTTTGAGCGCACTTCTCCGTTCCGCATCTTGCGGGTATTGGGTTCCTTTGGGGAAGGAGAGGCTCGAGTAAGTTGGAGGCTCTTAGTTGGGACAGTATTACGGATCGGTTTGGGCGTCCAGAGCAGTTAGAAAAAAAGATGAGGATAAAGGGTAGGGGAACTAGTTGGATGGGTGTTGTGCTTGGGATGGCGTGGGCCGGCAACCCCACAGTGAGCAGGGCCACTGTGACACCGATGACTTGCTGACTAACTGAAGCGGGATAGCGGCTAGGTTTGAGATTCAGGTTGCAAGACCACCTTCCTCGGCGACGAGCGATTGAAGCCGCCGGGATGAATGCCCTGTTTCCACTGACGTCGCGGAAGGCTGGAAGTAGTAAACTATCGGCATGGCCGTCGATTGGTTGGAAACGATGCAGAAGCTAGCTGCAGGCGCGAGAGCGAAGGTCGTAGAGGACCGCCGCCGACTTGAAGAGCTGCAGGCACAAAGGGCCGATGCGCACGGTGGCGTCGAGGCGTCCGCTTCCGGTCGGTGAGCCGCCCGACTCTGACCATCATTGCTGGTGCAAACGGAGCTGGAAAGAGTACGCTTACCGCCGGAAGCCCTGGCACGTTCTCCGCAGTTCCTCTCTTGGACCCGGACGCATTTGCAAACACCCTCCGTTCGAGCGGGATGGGATTATCGCCCATTGCAGCGGGCAGAGAGGTCCTTCGTTTAGCGAAGGAACACCTCGAGCGGGGAGAGAGTTTTGCTGTTGAGACGACTCTCTCCGGCAAGAACTACCTGCAAATGATGCAATATGCCAGGGGCATCGACCGGGGCTTTGAGGTAGTTCTCATTTACATCGGAACCGAAAGCGTTGAGATCAACCTGGCTCGGATCGCCAAGCGTGTTCTGGGAGGTGGTCACAACGTTCCTGAGATGGACGTTCGTCGGCGCTATCTCCGTAGTATTCAGAATCTGCCGGCCGCCGCTGAGATAGCTGATCGAGTTTTGCTCTTCGACAACTCCGATGATTTGGGTTACCAGCCCGTGGGCCTACTCGGTCGCGGGCTGCATCAGTGGTTTAACCCGCTGCCATTTTGGGCTGCCGAATTCCAGACGAGATTCTCCCAGCGATAGACGGGCGACAGACCCGAGCGGTGTCCGGTCGACTCTCGATGGCTTACGCGTTGATCTGGCCAGCATGCCGTCGCCTCAGGCGGGTGTCACGCGGGAAAAGATAGCATCTCTGGAATTTGTCAGGTTGTTATTGAGGGAAACGTTCCGTCCGTCACTTTTTCGTGTCCAGGCCGCAAATCTCTGGGTTGAGATTCAGATTGCAAATCCACCTTCGTCGGCGATGGTGGCAATATCGCGGGAACCGTGCAGGACGCGAACGATTATGATTTCGTCCGGACGGGGCAGGTAGTAGATCGCGTACTGCTCATAGAAGACCACGCGCAAATCCTGAGAGAGATGGGCACGGGGAGCGCCAGAGAATGGGAAGTGTAAAGCCTGATGGAAGCGGTCTCCGATGCGGGTAAGAAATTCGGTGGCGAAAGATTCGGAGGTTTTTTCAGCGAAGTAGCTCCAAATCTCAGCCAGGTCTATTTCTGCTGTCTCGGTAAGGCGGAGGTTGACCGGTCTGCTAATAGTTTCCTCCCGCGCGCGATGATGCGCTTGGCGTCAAACTTGGCGAGCCGCCCCTCGGCCACATCCGCCAGACCACGGTCAATGTCGGACTTCAGCTCCGCGAGCTGGCCTAAGCGCAATTCCCGCTTCATCTTCCAGTCTCGCAGCGCCTCGCGGATTACCTCGCTGGAAGAAGCATAATCTCCCTCGTCGACGGCTCCCTTTACCAGCCTCGCCATATCGGCGGGAAGCGTGATCGTCAAGCGCTCAATATCGGCCATAGAGTTCCCTCGTCGCACTCATGTTGTGCATACTTTATCATACTTTGTAAGCAGTCTAGACGCGACCAGATTGGAGACAGTGTGGATTGCAGGGATGTGCCGAGCTCGAGTGCGCGATCATGCATGGACACAAGCATGGGAGGGATCATGGTGGGATATTCGTCACCTTGCAGATAAGGGGGTACCTATATCCCAGAATTGCTGCAATAGGTATGCTGTCCCTTTAACCTCCATAAAGGAATTTTGAGCTTTCGGCCAGTCCATCAAGGCCATTTCTAAAGGACTCGTAGATCTTCTCAAAATCGTTTCCTTGCTCGCCGTCCGCTACTAGCTCCAACAATTCGATAGCCGCAATTGCAAACTGTACGCAGATCCAGGCGTGCATCTTACTCAGACTTACCTCAGTTTGCTCAATGCGCACAGGGTGAATGGGCATATCGCCCCTCGCGGAACTTAGGACGGAATGCATCTCAGAAAAGTTTGACGGGTGAGCTATCTTATTGAGCGCGCCGTACATTCTACCCATATCCACTGCATCGCTCTTCACATTCGGTGTTTTGCGTGGTTTCGCACGACCTTCGACTACTTCATAGAACTGAGCGAGAAGTTCAACGTCTTGCTTCACCGCTGCTGCAGCCTTCATGTATTGGCCTTGCAGAATTAACTCGTTCGAAACCGGTGCGCCCTGAGCGAAGGCGCATAAGCATGTCAGGCAATAGTCCAAATTCCTCTCAAGGACGCGACCTGTGACCAGGTCGGACGCCTGCAACAAAGCGGAGTCCATTATCCGAGCGCGATTAGCCTGCATCTTTCAGCTTTCTCGCGCGCAGGGCCGCGTTGGGCCAGATGCACGTCTCCTGTGATCCGGATCAACGCTTCCAGATCGCGGCCCTCTTGGATGAAGTCTTCAAGCGCTAACACTTCTGGCGTGTCCATACTCTATTGTGCTCTTTTATAAAGACACATGGCACCTTTTGAGGTTCCAACGAGGCTGATCGACTGAGACGCGAGAGCACTACCGGACAGCGGGGGAATGACACTCATGGGCTGCCCACCCCAGATGCCGTTTCACCACGCGTCGCGGACCGCTTTGTCGCATCGGGCGTTTCGTTTGCCCGTTGCAATCTCCTTCAACAACCGTCGGTAGCTGTCGCTACTCAGAACTTGACTAAGCCACTTCGCTGATACTTCGGCATCCCTCCTAAACCTAGTCATCCATAGACGATCCGGCACGAAGAGCCAGGGGTATTCTGCGTCAACATAACCACATTCCCCTACCAGATCAATAGTGTTCATGCGACTTATGAGGACGGTGTTAGCCAGAGGCGCCAACTTTGCACGGCTGAGGTCTCTAGGAGCAATCGTTTTGGATTCTTGGGGTCGAAAAATACCGCGTTCAACACATGATGTCTTGAGGACCGCAGCAGCACCGTCCCGAACGCCACCGGTGTCGTCGATAGAATTGACGCTAACACCTGCTTCTAGGGCAGCAATCACTGACATTAACGGTTTTAAATCCCATCTTCCATTAAAGCCGGGCAGGCGATTCTTGCCGGTGAGCAATTCCTGCATGGCGCCTAATTTGATCTGGCGCTTCTTGACGACGAGCTGCTCTAGAGATTCGATGAGGGCATCCGCATCGTTCAACGCCTCAGCAATCGCTTCTTGCTCGGGCTTGGTAGGCGGCAATGCGACTTTGAACGATCGAATATCGTCGGGACTGATATGCGGAATAGCGGTTGTCGTTTTCACCGCATCGCAGTGATCTGTGAAAAGTTGACTGCAAATCCACGCTTTTAGGTATGACTGCGCCACGACTTCTGATCTTATGCGAGCAACGCGCTGCAAAAGAAGTGCTGGAACATCAGCTTCCTCCAACGAGGCGAAACTGCGACCAACCAGTGAGCCGTCCATCGCGACCACGATGTCTCCACATCTCAGCACGAACTTCTGCAACTCCTGCCGAATACTTGGCCAATAAACCGTTAAATCATTTGACCAGTCGGTGTTGCCCCGTTTAACGTTTGAGCCCCGCAAAAGGCGAACTCCAGATCTGGCGTACCCACGACTTGGAAACGGAAAACCTGTGAGCAGATCGATGAGATCGCCTATCGCCCTGCAATCCCATTCTTGGGGAATCACGCCCACCTCAGTCAGTTTGAGTTCGGGCGTCAATTCCATGCGAACCCCATCCTTTCTAGATGGCGATTCACTTTCGCCTCCTGCTCTGAAACTCGTAGGGTCAGCACCGGGAGCGGCGTTTCGTAACGCTCAGCCAGCTCTTTCACGCGTTGGCCAAGATTCTGGCTGATGCGGTCCATCTCACCGTGAATGGCCTTGTCCATCCTGCTTGTCAACGACGACGATGCAGGCCGGAATGCCTGTCCCGTAGAAGAGATTCGCTGGCAGACCAATAATGCCTTTGATATACCCCTTGCGCACAAGATTGCGGCGAATATCCGCTTCGGCATTGCCGCGAAACAGGACGCCGTGCGGCAGGATGCATGCGCCTTTACCAGTGCTCTTAAGAGAGCGTACGATGTGCAAGAGATAGGCGTAATCCCCTTGCTTGGCTGGTGGTGTGCCGAGGGATTTGAAGCGTTCGTAGGGGTCTTTCAGGGGATCCAGGCCCGTGCTCCACCGCTTATCGGAAAACGGCGGATTGGCTACGACGTAGTCAAAGGTCTTGAGCGCGCCTCCGTCCTTGAACTTCGGATCGGTCAGCGTGTTGCCCTGCATAATGAGCGCCGTAGGATTGTTGTGCAGGATCATGTTCATCCGCGCGAGACCGCTTGTAGCTGCATCCTTTTCCTGCCCGTAGAGTGTCGCCTTTACCCTTGCCTCATCTCCTACCTTCAACAGCAGCGATCCCGAACCGCACGTCGGGTCATATATCGTCGTTCCGGAGATCGTCCGCGCATCGCGGATACCGAGTATCTGCGCCATGATGCGGCTGACTTCGGCCGGCGTGTAGAACTGGCCTTTGCTTTTGCCGCTTTCGGTCGCGAAATGCCGCATGAGGTACTCGTATGCGTCACCCAGGATGTCGTCGCCTTCGGCTCTATTCCTTGAGAAATCCAGCGCTGGATTCTCGAAGATGGCAACCAGGTTCGTGAGCCGGTCCACCATCTCCTTGCCGCTACCGAGCTTGGCGGCGTCATTGAAGTCGGGGAAGTCCGAGAGTCTGTTGGCATTTGCCAGCGGGGCGATGATCTTCTTGTTGATCTGGTCGCCAATGTCAGCCTTGCCCTTAAGGACGGCCAGATCCTTAAAACTTGCGCCTTATGGGACGGTGATTGCAGCGAATGGCACGCCAGCAAACTTGTCGCTGATGTACTTGATGAAAAGCAGGACGAGGACGTAATCCTTGTATTGGCTGGCGTCCATGCCGCCGCGTAGTTCATCGCAGCTGGACCAAAGGGAGCTATAGAGTTCAGATTTTTTGAGAGCCACTGTTCTTATGCTCGCTTGCGCCTGCCAATTACGGAAGTGGTGATCGAGATTCTTTATCGCCGAGCTGAGCGTGATTTCGTGCCGGGGCGGCGACTCAAACCGAATGCGGCCATTTCAGTCTGTCAGAGGCACAAGCGCCAGCATATAGGACTGCACTGCGTCCCCCAAGGCCCAGGTGGGGAGGCACCCGCATTCTGATCCTTCCCCAGCATTGACAGATCTAATCCCTAAGCAAATGGAGGTTGACGATTCAGCCAGCGACGCCCTGCCGCTTGGATCCAGCGCAAGGCGGTCATTTTCCCGGTCCCGGCTGGCAGTGTTCGCCAGCGTTTCTCTCGCGGTCCAACCGTCCCAGGGCTGTCCAAGGTTAAATTCCACGTTCGTGATCAGGCCGGGCGTGCCGTGGCAAGCGGGTCGAGGCCGGGAGGGGAACATTTTCTCCTCAACTCGGCCCGATTGGAGTAGGTTGGCTGGTTTCGACTCCACATACCGCAGACTTTGATACCCTTCAGTGACCCGGAAGGTCTTCTCTGACTAGGCATGGCTGAAGATAAAGAGCTCGCAGGAACTGCTAGGAATCCAATCGATTTACTTGCTGAGAAAGTGGGGGGCGAGTGGCAGAATCTTGCCAAGGCGCGAGCTTTCACTCAAAATTATCGGCTAGACTTGGCAGAGACATTTGCGGGGCTGGATACCGAGGACACCAGTATTGTAGTGTTCGGGTCCTTAGGGCGTGATGAGGCCACGTCGAAGAGTGACGTCGACTGGACCCTCCTCGTTGACGGCATCGCCGATCCGCAGCACTCAAACGTGGCGCATGAAATCCTAAGGCGTCTCATTGAAATCAAGGCTGAACTACCGGGACGGGAAGGGACTTTTGGGAATTTGGCCTTTAGCCATCAAATACTCCACTTGATCGGGGGCGAAGACGACTCGAATGCCAATACAACTCGACGAATCCTCCTGCTGCTCGAATCGAAGCCGATTGGCAGAACTGAGGCCTGGGATCGAGTCCTGAACAATGTGCTGAGTCGTTATCTGACCGAAGATCGCGGTCTTTGGCAGAAGACGAAGGACCGAGGCGTACCTCTTTTTCTCCTGAACGACATTGCTCGCTTTTGGCGAACTATGGTCGTCGATTTCGCGTATAAGCAACGAACACGAGCCAATAAAGGGTATGCGCTTCGCAGCGTCAAACTGGGACTCTCTAGGAAACTGATTTATGCGTCTGGCCTATTAGCCTGTTTTAGCTGCCATTTTGACTTTCCCGACGAGCATTGGGGAACACTTTCCGCTTCTGGGAACCCACAGCTGCTCATCGAGCATCTACGATCCATTTTGAGAAAGACGCCTTTGGAGATACTTGCCAGTTTGCTCATCCGGTACGACTCTTTACTTGATCCGTTGAAAAACCTGTTCGACGCTTATGATCACTTTATTGGACTGCTGGCAGATGAAGAAGCACTTGCAAATGGCAAAACTCCACGAAAACACCTCGATGAGCTTGAGCTTGTTAACATAGAGACCGACCCCGTCTACTTGAAAGCACGGGAGATCAGGCGTGCGTTTGGGACAGCATTGACAGAGATATTTCTCAACCCGAAGTCTGAGCTCTACAACGCGACGATTCGATACGGAGTCTTCTAATGCGACCTATAGGATTTTCAACGGGAGCCCTAGCCCTTTCCGATTTCCGGCTTGCACTTGAGGAATTGCAGGGCCAATCTGTCAATTCGATCGAACTTTCAGCCCTGCGCTACCCGGAGTTACGGCCGTTGCTCCGTGCTCTCGAAACGCTCCCTCTTGCGTCCTACAGATACAAATCCATCCACGCACCTAGCAGTTTTGACGACGAGCAGGAAGCAGAGATCGTCGACCTCTTGCGGCGCTATGTGCCGAGGGAATGGCCCATCATTCTTCATCCTGATACGGTTCACGACTTTTCGGCTTGGAGGGGCTTCGGGAAGCAGCTCGCCGTCGAAAATATGGACCGTAGAAAGCCGATTGGCCGGACATTGGAAGAGCTAAATGCTGTTTTTGAGAAGCTCCCCGACGCGATGCTTTGCTTCGATATAGGGCATGCTCGGCAATGCGACACTACGATGACAGAGGCTTACCGCATCCTCCGCGCGTACTCAGGTCGTCTGTGCCAGGTACATGTGAGCGAGGTCAACACTGCTAGTCACCATGATCCGCTGTCTTTCGCTGCCATTCTTGCCTTTTCTGAAGTGGCCGACCTTATTCCTGATCACGTGCCTCTCATTCTGGAAGCTCGTGTAACGCAGGACCAGATTAAGGCAGAAATTGAGAAAGCTCAGCGGGCACTTCCGCTAGCGGCCATGCAGTCCGTTCCGGCATAAAACGACCTAGTCCTAATTTTTGGCACAGCTCCAGCGGGGGCCCGGTCACTCCGCCCGCAACGCCTGCATGGGATCAACTTTGGAGGCACGTGTGGCTGGCATCCACACAGCGAGTAGCGTCACTGCCGTAAGGAAATTCGGTAAATTCGTGGCCAGGAAAATTCGTGGCCAGACGGAAATACCCCGCAAAGGAAATCCCCACTCGAGAAGAAAATGCTCTCGCGCATTCTCCCCATGCACCCGGAACCTCCAGAGAGGTGAGCGAATGGCAATCCCCGTACGCCACCCGGTATTAGGAGCGCTCTTCGATAAGCTCTTGTAAGTCACGCTTTCCGTGCAGAACGGCGACCCCCTGCAACGGGTTGGTCTCGGGACGGTGAACGATCACATCATTTGGGAACTTCGTGATCGTCCAGAACCGCACTGGCAGCGTCGTGACGTCCTGCCGCCTTGTGCCCATGCGCTGGTGACCAGTCGCGAGAATCTCCGTTTCGACTCGTTCGGCAGCGTCCCGGTTATCTTCCGCAATGGTCCACCCGATGGCGTCAAGGTCTTCGATAGCCTGCGGCGTCCGTTGCAATAGAACACTCATCCCTGCGGCTTCTGCCGCTCGGCGCGTCGTTGCCGCAATATTTCTACGACGGCATCCCCTTCGACCAAGTCACCTCGCTCAGCCTGGGCAAATCCCACTGCTATGTGGGCCGCCACTTCCTCGCGCTGCCCAAGCATCCAGTCTTCCCGATCGAGTTGCTCGCGGATGATCTCAAACGCCGGATCCAGGACTTCGCTGGCGCTCTGATACGCTCCGGACCGGACGGCCAGTTCGATCATGCGCTGCTGTTCGGGTTTGCGATCGATCGTCCTGCGTGCCCCTATTTGGTCCTGCGTGCCCCTATTTAAAGGTAAGTTTCTTTCCCACTGGCCGTGCCAACAACCCGCGGTGGCGCGCGGCGTCGATCGCGTCGTACAAGGAAAATCGATCAACTTCTTCTGGTGGAAGCACAGTATCAAACGAGCTGTCTTCTGGCCTGGCAGAGGGGAGCGTGCCTCCCAGGACTGCATCCTGGGATATTCTCAGCCGTCCCCTTCGACAAGCTCAGGGCAGGCTCTGCGGGACTGTTCCGTGGTGTCGGATCCTAGCTTTGGGGATCTCCACGAGTATGAGCAGATCAAAAAATACACGTCACCAAGATCGAGTTCCTCGGGCACGAAGAAGGCCCTTACCCTTCAGAATTACGACGGGGAAAGGCGCACCGCAGGTCCCCGTTCGACTTCGCTCCCGGCACGCCGGGGCAGGCAGGGCAGGCTCTCCACTGCGCTTCCACGGCACGCCGGGACAGGTCGCTCCGGTCCCACGGCACACTCCGCGGCAGGCTCCACGGCAGGCCGGGACAGGCGGGACAGGCGGGGCAGGCGGGATGACAAGGTTGAGGGAGGTTGCACACTTCAACGCCGGTGTAGCGGATGGAGGGTTTTGACATTCGTTACGACCGAGAGTGAACTGCAGGTCCCCGTTCGGCTCCCACGGCACACTCCGCGGCAGGCCGGGACAGGCGGGGCAGGCAGGGCAGGCTCTCGGCTTCGCTCCTAATGACACCGTCCGAGAGGGCCCTCGTTTAGTGCCGCACCTACGGCGCTCGGATCATCTTCGGGATTGAGCCCCAGCCCTTCCGGGCTGGGCTCACGTTTGGCGGTCGGCCCTCCAGGCCTCGCCTCCATGGCGATTTTGCCGTGTCATTCCTCCCTTAACTTGCCGCAGGCAAGTCGGTTCCTCCCATGGCAGGCTCCACGGCAGGCCGGGACAGGCGGGACAGGCGGGGCAGGCGGGATGACTTCGGAAGTAGACAGCTGCAAGCAGGCGGAGGTGGTCCCCCGATCTGGCGCGAGGACCGAAGTTCACCTAGGCTTTACTACACCAACTCAATGCGGAGACGGTATGGAAGCGCGTGGGTCTCAAAGAGAACCCGGTTGGGTTGTTTAGCATGTCTGTGCAAGAGTGAAGCAGATGCCGAAGGGCGTTCATTCGCTGTTGTAATCCGCCAGCAAGTAGTCCATGGCATCGCCGACGCCATAGCCCAAATTGTGACTGATGGTGCGCACATGATCTAGCCGGGCGATGAGGACGTCACGGTCGGCTGCAGGCAGCTGAGTGATAGCTTTGAGAGCCCCTTCGAACATGCGGACCAGGGCATCGAGGTCGCCTTCATCGTTGCCGAATTCCGCGGAGAAACTAGCAGCGTTTTCGCAATAAAACACCATCAGCTCTGCCAGTGCGTTTGCCCACAGCCTTGCGGTAATCGGAAATGGCCTGTTTGGCCTTGGCCACAGAAGTATTCTGGTTCCGGTACACATCCGGAGAGAGCCAGCGCTCCAGCGTTTCTTTGTACGGGTTCAGAACGTCGTCGCCCAAGCCAAAGCGGGTATGAAGAAAGGTCTGGTTATCCTTGTGGAAAGCGTAGAGATCCTGAATCAGGCCTATTAGTCCCAGCCGGTCAAGGGGCGCGAGCTTCGCCTTAACGTCTGTCCATTTGGGCTGCGATCGTGGGGTTCGTTTCGTCACAGGGAGGTTCTGTTTTTAGTGGGTGGCGCTGATCGATACGCGATTTTACTTCATGAGTTTACAAAATGGATCGCGCTCTCGCGAGCGCGTTCGCAGCCTTCGCTCAACTTGGCAGAATGCAGGAAGGGAGAACCTGGCGGACGCGATTGGCCTGCCGGAGATGGCGCCGGCTATGCGCATTGCATAGGGAGAAGAATTCGAGCAGGTTTACGCGGACGCAGCTGGCTAATGGGGATGGGAAGCGGATGGCCGTCAGGTGGAAGCCTTCGGCTTGCTCGATGCGCTGGCGGAGGGCTGCCTGCGCGATCAGGAAATGGTCGAGTTCGGCGGCGCAGGAACCCAACAGGCGCGGGCGGAGGGCTTTTGGGGCGCGCATTTTGAGGATTGGGCGGGAGTCCATGCGCCAGAGCATGAAGCGGCTGTAAAGGTTGAGGGTGAAGGGTCCTGGGCTGTGGAGTTTGCGGTTTTTGCTGGCCTCTAGGGTTGCATCTACCGCGGGCAGGAAGACTTCGGTGGTTCTGCGGAGGTGGGAGAGGTTTTGGGCGATTGACCAGCGGCCTGGACGGGGCGACCAGGAGAGCTGGTCTTCGGTTAGGCCCGCACATAGGTTGATGGCTTCGAGGTCGACGGCCAGGGTGGCTTGTCTTAGCTCGACGGTCTGGGCGCGGTCAGTCAGGTAGACAAAGCTTTCCGTCACGCTCAGCATGGGGTTTCTCCGCAATCCTGACTGCGTGGAGGATGGTATCTGACGCACCAGGAGTGCGCCTCAACCTAAAGGTGGAGAATGGTTTCCACCCCCCTGCCGGCACGGCCAGGTCGCGGCGCCCTGTCAGGGAATGCCCTCAGGGGCTAAACCTCAATTTCCTGTACGGGGATGCTGGATAGGTCCGCGTGTGCGGTTTTCTCTCAAGGAAAACCGCATGAAACGCCATGGCTCATTAGGCCTCTACAGGAAATTGAGGGCAGCCCGTCGTTTTCTCAATCGTTTACGGCCCGACTGAAGTCGTGCCCTGACACAAAGCCTTAGATCTCACCAGCAGAAAGAGAACCGCAGGTCCCCGTTCGACTTCGCTCAGGGCAGGCTCTCCACTTCGCTACGCTTCGGTCCCACGGTACGCTCCACGGCAAGCCGGGACAGGCGGGGCAGGCGGGATGACAATTCAGGGGTGGTTGCTTTCCTTTGCAGTGGTTTGCGGTGGATGGATTGAATTGCAGGCCCCCCGGCTTCTCACCCAAGGCACGCCCCACGGCTGCCGGGAGGGATGACAATTTCCGGGCGGGACGGGTAGGCTGTTTTGTCATGACGAGAAGAGAAGCTTTGTTGGGGCTGGCGGGGATGTTGGCGCGGACGGCGCAGGCGCTGCCAGCGAACCACAACGTCAAGTGGGCGCTGGGCTCGAATTTGTGGAACTCGTTTCCCGGCTCACACTTTACCGACATCCTCGACGTGATGCACGATACCGGGTTTGTCGGACTTCGTTTGACGCAGTATCCGCAGATCCTCAGCAAGTACGAGATCACACCGGAGCAGACGGAGCGGGAACTCTCCAAGCGCGGCTTGCACGTGATTACCATCTCCTTCAATGGCGCGGCGGATGATCCTGCGCAGCATGCCGAGATCTTGACCAATGCACGGAATGCCATGACTTTCCTAAAGCGCTTTGGCGCCGATCGGCTGGTGGTGTTTTCGCCGTCGCGGGGCAAATCCGCGGATGCATTTGTAACTATGTGCCGCTTCTATAACCAGCTGGGCGAGGTTGCGGGCGAGATGGGATTCAAGGCCGGGCTGCACAATCATCTGGGGCAGATGGTGCAGACTCCGGAAGAGATCGACCGCTTCATGGCACTGACGGATCCCAAGCTGTTTTACTTTTCTCCCGACACGGCGCATGTGTACCTGGGTGGCGGCGATCCGGCGGCGATTCTGGAAAAATATAAGGACCGGCTGATGATGGCGGATTACAAAGACGCGAAGCGCGCGGGGCTGACCGCGAAGTACATCACCAACACTTATGATCTGGGCGATGGGGAGATCGATTTTCCGGCTTGCCACCGGGTGTTGCAGAGCATTCGCTTCAAAGGCTGGCTGTGCGTCGATCTTGATATCGCGAGAAGTGGTCCTCTCGTCAGCTATGACCGATGCGGGGCCTACGTCGTGCGCAGCCTTGAACCTATTTATTTTTGAGGTGTTGGATGCCCAGCCTCGCAACCCACCTCGCAATCCTGGATGTGCGAAAACGTCTGCAGTGGCGGAAGTGGCTCGAAGCGCATCATGATTCATCATCCGAGATATGGCTCGTCTTTCATAAGCGTCACACCGTGGAAGAGTGCATTAGCTATGACGATGCCGTAGAGGAGGCGCTGTGCTTCGGTTGGATCGACAGCATTGTCAGGCGCCTGGACGACGACCGGTATGCGCGTAAGTTCACCCCGCGAAAGCCGGAGAGCCGGTGGTCCACGATCAACCGCCAACGCTATGCGAAACTCGAGGCGCGCGGGCTACTTGCCGCACCAGGACGGAAGCGGGTTCCGACGGAGCGGAGCGGCGATGCTCCTCGGCCCTCCGTGTCGGTGATTCCGCCGTACATTGAGAAACCATTGAAAGCCGATGCACGCGCGTGGGATTATTTCGTGCAGCTGTCACCTTCCTATCGGCGCGCTTACATCGCTTGGATCGATTCGGCCAAACGAGAGCAAACCAGGGAGAAACGGCTTCGCGAAGCAGTCAGCCTGCTGGCGGCTGGTAAGAAGCTCGGGCTGAAATGAAAAGCCCGGAGCGTGGAATCCATGTATGGCTGAAATGACGCGGCGGACGATGCTAAAAATGACAGCGGCTGTTACATTAGCGAGCGATCCTGCACCCTACCGGATTCTGGATCCGCATGTGCATGTTTGGAAGCACCAGGCTCAGTTCCCTTTTGCGCCTGGGGCCAAGGTTCCTGACTACGATGCGACTCCGGAGATGCTGCTTGACCTGATGAAGGCCAACGGGGTGGCGAAGACGGTGATTATCCAGGTTATCCATTATCGCTATGACAATGGCTATCTTGCGGCGGTGCTCAAGCAGTATCCACGCCTCTTTCAAGGGGTGTGCCGGGTGGATCCTTTGGATCCGGCGGCTCCGGATCATCTGACGCGGCTGACGAAGGAGGATGGCTTTCACGGAGTGCGCCTGAGTCCGGCCGGCGATGCGAGCGGAGATTGGATTCGCGGGCCGTTGATGCCTCCGCTATGGAAGCGCTGCGAGGAGCTTAAGGTTCCGATGACGCTGCTGGTGCCGATTGGCCGGGTTCCGGACGTGCAGGAATTGGTGGAGAAATTTCCGGAACTGACGGTGGTGATCGATCACATGGCGGATTGTCCGGTGGACCATCCGGAGCAGCTGGAGATGCTTGTGGCGCTGGTGCGCTATCCCAAGGTGTTTGTGAAGATCTCGCATACGTGGTCGTTGTCTAAGGAGAGCTATCCGTGGCTTGATTCGCAGCGGCTGGTGAAGCGCTTGTACGACACGTTTGGACCACAACGGCTGATGTGGGCGACGGATTGGCCTATTGCTAACGATCGCGCAAGCTATGCGCAGAGATTGACTGTTGTGCGGGATGGGATGAAATTTCTCAATGCCGACGACAAGAGCTGGATGCTCAGCAAGACGGTTGAGCGGGTTTGGCCGTTTCCTTAGTTGGTTTGCTGCCGGAGACCGTGCGTCAAGTGCGTTGGTGCCAAATGCTCGGGTCGCGGCTTAAGTGAAAGCACGCTATCACCAGCAGACTGTCGCCCTGCACTGTGTAAAAGAGCATGTACGGGAAATGCCGCAGGAGCGCACGGCGTGCACTTTTGTAGATCACTGGAAATTGCAGAGGGTTCGCGCTCATGCGTTCGACCGCGCTGTCGACATCCGAGCGGAAACGACGACCTAATCCTGGCACTTCGCGTTCGTACCAGTCTTGAGCGCCGACTAGTTCGGCGGCCGCTAGCTTGGTAAAGACGACCTCGAACACTAGGGACAGCGCCGCTCGAGTTCGGCCTTTAACGCTGCCCAGGTTATGCCCTCGTCCCGGTCTTGTTCTAGCGAGGCGAGGCGGCGGCCGAGTTCGGCCTCTTGGACCGAGCTCAATGGCAGGTGGTGCTGTTCCAGGCTGTCCCAGAGCTGCGCAATAAGCGCGAGACGCTCCGCAGGGGAAAGACGAACGATTTCGTCGCTTGTGAGCATTGCCATCTAGTAAAGGTACGAAAAATGCCGGCCTGAGGCAATGTTAACGCGGCAGCCACCTTCCCCGGCTTAATCAACGAGCACTGGATATCGCCGGGACGAAGACTGCGGGAAGCCTCCGGGGACGGTATATAGATTGAGGACTGAATCTACATCAACGGAAATCTGGAAATCACCTACGCTTTCCAGAGAAGTTAAGGAAGTGACGCGCGAAGCCCGAGCTCATTTGCAATCTCGCCAAGTCGCCGGTCTCTGGTCCAGATTGAAATCGACCTATCAAAGAGAGCGCAGCATACCAGTTGAAGATCGGTGAGGCCGATTCCTCTTCTGTACAGCAATTTGTGTTCGATCAAGCTGAACAGTTCCTCGCTCGCCACAACAGGAGCCTGGGGCAGGAGGGCAAGATCAGCCAACACCTTTTCTCGGCTAGCTATAGAACCCAGGGCCAACTCCAGGCGGATGAATGGATGGGTCACGACCTGATCATTCTGTAACAGTGTCTGCAGTTTCGCGTCAGCGCTTCGCAGATGGTCGATCCAAATCGACGTGTCGACCAGGATCAAATTTCCGTCCGACGGCGCGGCGCGGCCTCAGCCGCCGGATCACTTCCCCCGAGAGCCGCCAGCCTCCGGGCCGCTTCATTCCGGACAAGACGGGTGAGTGCCTCTCTCACAAGAGCTGCCTTCTCTGTGATTCCGGTGTAATACTCCGCCTGCTTGACCAGCTCGTCATCCAGCGCAATTGTTGTACGCATACGCATATAGTAGCATCGTTTCGATGCTACTATTGGTGCCTATCGAGACGTGGCCCGCGCTAAAGCGCAGGATCGGAGTGGAGACTCTTTCCCGAGCGCCGTCCCCCCGCATGAATGCGGGGGCTCCCACCGCGGACCCCTCAGTTTCCATTTCTCACGCGGATGCTGAAGCCGGTACCGTTTAGCGACGGCCGCTCAGTTGTTTCTAGGGTTGCTGTTGACCGAGTACGCGCTCATTCTGTTCACCAGCGAGGGGTCGAGGGTTGCGATTTGGGCAAATAAAAAGGCCGCCAGTTTCCTGGCGGCCTTTTAGTTAATGCCGGCAATCACCTACGCTCCCACACACTTACGCGTGCAGTACCATCGGCCCAGCGAGGCTTAACTTCCGTGTTCGGGATGGGAACGGGTGTGACCCTCGCGGTATATTCACCGGCAAATCTAGGTGTGCTGCAAGGATCTTGTTCCTTCCTGCGTGTGCTCCAACAACCTTAACCGAGCTGTAAAAACACACCTTTGAGCTTTTGGGGCGCTTGGCGGAGGGTCTCCCCCGCAGTCGCTACGAGTTCAGGCTAGTTTTCCTGAGGTTCTCGCGCGGCAAGCTGGCGCCATGCAACCTGATTTTTCACAACGAAACCGATTGGGCTAGATCACACTTCACTCTGTGAGTGAAGGTATTTCAGGAACTTCATTCAGTGCCCTCAGGGGCTAAAGCCCTCGAGGTGTCGCCTGTTTACGGCCCGACTAAAGTCGTGCCCTGACACAAAGCAAGAGCTAAAGCCGCCTGCTCTGATACGCAAAGCCTGATGCCTTTCGATTGAATGGGTATTCCTGGATCAATTTCAAGGCTTGTTGAATGTCTCTCTGATACTGCGCAGAGTTAATTCTATGGACAAGCCGAACGGGCGATTAGTACTGGTAAGCTACACGCATTACTGCGCTTCAACCTCCAGCCTATCAACCAGGTGGTCTTCCTGGACCCTTCTTGACCCTTTTGGGTTGGGAGATCTCATCTTGGGGCGTGCTTCCCGCTTATATGCATTCAGCGGTTATCACAACCGAACTTCGCTACCCAGCCGTGCCCTTGGCAGGACAACTGGAACACAAGAGGTTCGTCCATCCCGGTCCTCTCGTACTAAGGACAGCCCCCCGCAAATCTCCTACGCCCACAGCAGATAGGGACCGAACTGTCTCGCGACGTTCTGAACCCAGCTCACGTACCGCTTTAATAGGCGAACAGCCTAACCCTTGGAACCTTCTACAGCTCCAGGATGCGATGAGCCGACATCGAGGTGCCAAACCGGAGCGTCGATATGAACTCTTGGCTCCGATCAGCCTGTTATCCCCGGCGTACCTTTTATCCGTTGAGCGATGGCCCTTCCATACAGAACCACCGGATCACTAAGGCCTGCTTTCGCATCTGCTCGACTTGTAGGTCTTACAGTTAACCACACTTATGCCTTTGCACTCGACGGCTGATTTCCAAACAGCCTGAGTGTAGCTTCGCGCGCCTCCGTTACAATTTAGGAGGCGACCGCCCCAGTCAAACTACCCGTCTTACTATGTCCCTCTCCCGGATCACGGGAGGAGGTTAGAATCACAGCACTCGCAGGGTGGTATCTCACCGTTGGCTCCACCAAGTCCGAGAACCTGGTATCAAAGCCTCCCACCTATCCTGCGCAGCAAGAGCCATAATTCATAGTAAAAGTGTAGTAAAGGTGCACGGGGTCTTTCCGTCTAGCTGCGGGTAACCGGCATCTTCACCGGTACTACAAGTTCGCCGAGCAACTCCTTAAGACAGTCGTACGATCGTTACGCCATTCGTGCAGGTCGGAACTTACCCGACAAGGAATTTCGCTACCTTAGGACCGTTATAGTTACGGCCGCCGTTCACCGGGGCTTCAGTTCAAAGCTTCGCCTTGCGGCTAACCTCTCCCTTTAACCTTCCGGCACCGGGCAGGCGTCAGCCCCTATACGTCGTTTTCGACTTAGCAGAGACCTGTGTTTTTGTTAAACAGTCGCCGTACGCGTTTCACTGCGGCCCCCTCGAGCTTGCACTCTACCGGGGCGCTCCTTCTCCCGAAGTTACGGAGCTAATTTGCCGAGTTCCTTAAGAAGCCTTCACTCGAGCGCCTTTGGATATTCTCCTCGTCTACCTGTGTCGGTTTGTGGTACGGTTCCCATCCCCTCTCCTTAGAGGATTTTCTTGGCAGCGTGAAATCGGCAGCTTTCGGGCATACGCCCTACTGTTTTGCGCCTCACTGTTAAGCTCACCTGGATTTGCCTGGGTGAACCAGCTTACGCGCATCAAGCCCCATAGCCATAGGAGGCCCTGCTTATCCTTCTGCGTCTCCCCATCGTCAAACGAGGTTATGGGAGGTCCGGAATATTAACCGGATGTCCATCAGCTACGCCTTTCGGCCTCACCTTAGGGACCGCCTAACCCTGAGCGGATTAACCTTCCTCAGGAAACCTTAGACTTTCGGCGCGGACGGTTCTCACGTCCGTTATCGCTACTTATGCCGGCAGGGTCTCTTCTCAACGCTCCATCTGTCTTCTCAGTCAGACTTCGCTGCGGTTGAGAATGCTCTCCTACCACGCACACCATAGGTGTGCATCCGCTGCTTCGGTGTACAGTTTTAGCCCCGTTATATTGTCGGCACCGGACCGCTTGACCAGTGAGCTATTACGCTTTCTTTAAAGGATGGCTGCTTCTAAGCCAACCTCCTGGCTGTCTGAGCGTTCCGACTTCCTTTCCCACTTAACTGTAACTTGGGGACCTTAGCAGGCGGTCTGGGCTGTTTCCCTCTCGACAATGAAGCTTAGCCCCCATTGTCTGACTCCCGGACTGGTTGTCATTGGCATTCGAAGTTTGATTGGATTCAGTAAGCCGGAAAGCCCCCTAGTCCATCCAGTTCTCTACCACCAATGCAAATCATCCGAGGCTAGCCCTAAAGCTATTTCGGAGAGAACGAGCTATCACGGAATTTGATTAGCCTTTCACCCCTACCCTCAGCTCATCCGAGCTTTTTTCAACAAACACCGGTTCGGTCCTCCAGTGGGTGTTACCCCACCTTCAACCTGGCCAAGGGTAGATCATCCCGCTTCGCGTCTATTCCTGCCAACTGATTCGCCCTATTCAGACTCGCTTTCGCTACGGCTCGCTTACGCTTAACCTTGCTGACAAGAATAACTAGCCGGCTCATTATGCAATAGGCACGCGGTCAGACATTCCCTTGCGGGCATAGTCCTCCCACTGCTTGTAGGCACACGGTTTCAGGTACTTTGTACTCCCCTCGCAGGGGTTCTTTTCACCTTTCCCTCACGGTACTGGTTCACTATCGGTCAGAATCGAGTATTTAGCCTTACGGGATGGTCCCCGTAGATTCAAGCAGGGTTTCACGTGCCCCGCCTTACTCAGGTATCCGCTTCGAGTCTGGATGGTTTTCGTCTACGCGCCTGTCACGCTCTATGGATCCACTTTCCAGAGGATTCGACTAACCACCAGATTGGTAACTCTACTGTTGCGGACCCTACAACCCCCGTAACACCGAAATGCAACGGGTTTGGGCTATTCCGATTTCGCTCGCCACTACTCTCGGAATCGAGGTTTCTTTCTTTTCCTTCAGGTACTGAGATGGTTCACTTCCCTGAGTTCGCTCATGCCCGCCTATGTATTCAGCGGGATGTACTACGGTTTTGCCGTAGTGGGTTTCCCCATTCGGAAATCTCCGGATATAACGCCTGTGTGCGGCTCCCCGAAGCTTATCGCAGCTTGCCACGTCCTTCATCGCCTGATTCTGCCAAGGCATCCACCGTGCGCCCTTAGTAGCTTGACCATAGAATTAACTCTCGCGCAGCAGTCAGATTTGCATCTGCGATACCGCGGTAGAGAGCTAAAACAATTAGTCTCTTTTGTATTGCCGCCTGCATGTGCTTACTCCTCAACTTGCGAGGGGTAAACAACACGCTTAATTATCCTAAAGACACTCAACTAAACACGCCTTCCCCTCGCCCATGAACTTGCGATACTGCTCTTCATGTCGTCTTACATGGGGAAAGGCCTGCTCAGCCTTGTAATTTTTTTTACCCAATCGATTTCGTTGTCAAACATCCAGTTGCACCGGAGATTAATCCGGTGCCCACCCTGGGGTGGGTTCGAACAGTTCGCTTTTCAGCGCTGCTCAAAGGTCAAAGCCTACAAAGGCTTTCAACTTTAAGCAGTTCGAGTATTGAGATTGGCAGCGACCTGAAGGTACTTCGGCCATCGTTCGATGACCCAGGTAGCTGCTCCACTGCGCTTCGCGTCGGGATGACAAACTTGCGGCAAACCCGTCGAGCTTCGCTCGCTACCAGTCGTGATGCGGCGTAGCGTCAGTCCAACCGAAGAGACTTGGTGGAGCTGACCGGGATCGAACCGGTGACCCCCTGCTTGCAAAGCAGGTGCTCTCCCAGCTGAGCTACAGCCCCATAACAGGAGTGGTGGGCCTGGGTAGATTCGAACTACCGACCTCACCCTTATCAGGGGTGCGCTCTAACCAACTGAGCTACAGGCCCGCTGGTTGTGCCAGAGTCTCATAACTCGAAAAGTTTCGAGGACCAGGTGAACATGCAGAGCAGCTACGCCGCTCTTGACCATCATGGAAATTAAACAAGAAGCAGAGAAGGCTTGACCGGTTTTCCGAAACTCAAGTCAGGGACAAGAGCTTCGGAAGTACATGGCAACTTCTCATACGCGCCTACAGCTCCGAAGAGCTTAGGTCCGCTATCGCGGAAGCGGATGAGTGCCATGACGTTCTCTCTTAGAAAGGAGGTGATCCAGCCGCAGGTTCTCCTACGGCTACCTTGTTACGACTTCACCCCAATCATGAATTACACCTTGGGCGGCTGCTTCCTTGCGGTTAGCGCACCGACTTCTAGTACAACCCACTTTCGTGATGTGACGGGCGGTGTGTACAAGGCCCGGGAACGTATTCACCGCGGCGTTCTGATCCGCGATTACTAGCGATTCCAGCTTCATGTAGTCGAGTTGCAGACTACAATCCGAACTGAGGCCGGCTTTTTCCGATTAGCTCCCCCTCACGGGTTTGCGACGGTTTGTACCGGCCATTGTAGCACGTGTGTAGCCCTGGACATAAAGGCCATGAGGACTTGACGTCATCCCCGCCTTCCTCCCCGTTATCCGAGGCGGTCTCACCTGAGTGCCCAACTTAATGATGGCAACTGGTAATAAGGGTTGCGCTCGTTGCGGGACTTAACCCAACATCTCACGACACGAGCTGACGACAGCCATGCAGCACCTATAGAGCAGCCCCTTGCGGGGAAGGAATATTTCTACTCCGGTCCACTCCATTTCGAGCCCAGGTAAGGTTCTTCGCGTTGCGTCGAATTAAACCACATGCTCCACCGCTTGTGCGGGCCCCCGTCAATTCCTTTGAGTTTCAGCCTTGCGACCGTACTCCCCAGGCGGATCGCTTAACGCGTTAGCTTCGGCACGGCGGGATTGGGTACCCGTCACACCAAGCGATCATCGTTTAGGGCTAGGACTACCAGGGTATCTAATCCTGTTTGCTCCCCTAGCTTTCGTGCCTCAGCGTCAGTTATGGTCCAGTGAGCCGCTTTCGCCACAGGTGTTCCTCCCGATATCTACGCATTTCACCGCTACACCGGGAATTCCACTCACCTCTCCCATACTCAAGCCCAGCAGTTTCTCATGCAGACTTCGAGTTGAGCCCGAAGATTTCACACAAGACTTACTGAACCGCCTACGCACCCTTTACGCCCAATAATTCCGAACAACGCTCGCCCCCCTCGTATTACCGCGGCTGCTGGCACGAAGTTAGCCGGGGCTTCTTCTTCCGGTACCGTCATAATCGTCCCGATCGAAAGGAGTTTACGCCCCAAGGGGCTTCATCCTCCACGCGGCGTTGCTGCGTCAGGGTTTCCCCCATTGCGCAAAATTCCCCACTGCTGCCTCCCGTAGGAGTCTGGACCGTGTTTCAGTTCCAGTGTGTCCGTGCGCCCTCTCAGGCCGGATACCGATCACAGTCTTGGTGGGCCATTACCCCGCCAACTAACTAATCGGCCGCGACCCCCTCCTTAAGCGAATTGCTCCTTTGACCCGAAGGTATTATGCGGTATTAGCCCAGGTTTCCCTAGGTTATCCCCCACTCAAGGGTAGGTTAGTCACGTGTTACTCACCCGTGCGCCACTTTACTCATGGATTGCTCCACTTTCTCGTTCGACTTGCATGTGTTAGGCACGCCGCCAGCGTTGATTCTGAGCCAGGATCAAACTCTCGTTTGAAACCTGAGGTCTCTCAATTCCAGGACGGAGGTCCGGAAGGAGAGACCAGCCTCACAGAGCTCGAAAACTCTGCGAAGCATTACATTGTGAGAATGATCAAACCAAAACTTCATCGTTTTCTCACGACTGGCATGTTCAACCTGATTGTCAAAGATCCATAACCGGGGTCCGCCTGAGCGGTCCGTTTTGGATCAAGGAATACACAGCAAAGCTGTGCGTCCTCGAACTTGTTGCGCTGCATTTTGCGGGATGCTTACAGACTCTCGCAATTTACGCGCATTTACCGAAACTACAGAAGTTTCAGGAGCTGTCAATGGAATTGTTTTCCATCGACGCTCGCGCGCTTGCAGCACCAAATTTGAAAGATCTGCCCAGAAGGCGGCGCCTCAGCGCATGCGTTCTGGTGGGCAATTTTGCCCAAGAGGGGAAATTCACCCTCGCCGTGCAATGGATTGTTCGCTCTGGAAGGAGTTTCCTTCTCTACCGGTTCCCTGCGTGATCTTGCGCTCGGCGAATAGCCAGCCGAACGTTTAGACGGGCTTGCTTCGCCTGCCTAGGTTGAGATCAGATTCAGGTTTCCGGTATGGGCTCTGCTACGGCCCGTCGAACAACTGCTGCTTCGCTCGATACTACTGGCTAGGCTGTGTTTCTGCCCTACCGCGAAGCTTCACCGTTACCACTGCTCACTCGTGCAACTTTTTAAGAATACCAAAGTTCGTTGGGTTTCGCAAATTACACCCGGTCAATGTGCTTTCGGGAGGAGATGCGTTTTCAACGACCTGTGTGAGAGTACCAAGTCGGTTAGCAGACCGCAAGGGTTGGGGTTGTTGAAAAGGTGGATTGTTGTGGGAAAGGTGGGGATCGTCTGGACGATTTTCATTGGTTGAAGGCTCATCAGCAGCTGCGTGCGGTCCAGGTTCACCCAGGACTGACGTCCTGGGGCATTCTCAGCCGTCCCCTTCGACAAGCTCAGGGCAGGCTCTGCGGGACTGATCGCGACACGCCCCTGATAGCCGATTTGTTTCAGCGAGTACTGCCCAAATCGGCCGGCGGAGAAAAGTCATTTTGGACAAGGCCGACTCTCAGCCGTCCCAATCGGACTAAAGATCATTGAGTCGATTTTCTTTCACTTCGGCTACCCGGATTTGGATATCAGGCCCAGGTCGGTTAGACCGTTTATGAAGAATTGAACTGCGAGGGCCACCAGTAGCAGGCCCATGATGCGGACCAGGATGCGGATGCCCGTCTCTCCCATGAAGCCGCGCACGCGGTTGGCGCCGTTCAGGATCAGGTAGCTGACCCAGGCGGTCAAGACGATGGCTCCCAGAACTACCCCCAGTTCCCAGGGCTTCAGCGCTTGCCCTACGAGGATCATGACGCTGGAGATTGCGCCCGGCCCGGCCAGCATGGGAATGCCCAGGGGCACGATGCCGGCATCGTCCTTGGAGGTTGCCTCCGCGGTCTCGTCGCTCGATTCCTGGGTGGGGGAACGCCGGGCCTCGATCATGTCGATTCCAATGAGAAGCAGGATCACGCCGCCGGCAATTTCAAAGGCCGGCAACGTGATGCCGAACATGCGGAAGATCAGCTTGCCGGCAAGGGCAAAGGTGACCAACACAATCAGACAGGTGAGCGCTCCGCGGCGAGCCATGCGCTGTTGCCGCTTACGATCAGCAGCCAGCAGTGATGGCAAGGAAGGCCGGGATCGCGGCAAAGGGATCGACCAGAAAGAAAATGGAGCTGACGGCGAGCACCGAGAAACGCACATAGTTCGAGTGCAGGGTGTCCATCGCGATACTTGCTGGTCCGTACATGCACTCAACTTACAACCGCAAGTTCATCGCTGCGAAGCTATAATCGAAACTTCAATCGAAGGGAGCTGTTGTCGATGCCCATCACGCCTACCGCCAAGATATGGCACAACGGAAATTTGGTGCCCTGGGACAAGGCCCAGATCCATGTAATGAGTCATGTCGTGCACTATGGCTCGTCCGTTTTTGAAGGCATTCGCTGCTATGCACAACCTCAGGGAGCGGCGATTTTTCGCCTTCCCGAACACATGCAGCGACTGCTGGATTCAGCCAAGATTTATCGCATGCCGCTGCCTTATTCGCTGGAGCAACTCTCGAGCGCAGTGGTCGGCCTGGTAGAAAGCAACGGTATCGCGCCTTGCTACATCCGGCCTATCGCACTGCGGGGCTACGGAGAGATGGGCGTCAGCCCCAAAGGCACGCCGATTGAAGTGTTCATCGCCAACTATTCCTGGGGGAAATACGTGGCCGGAGACGAGGGCGCGGATGTGTGCATCTCCTCCTGGAGCCGGATGGCGCCAAATACGATTCCCGCGCTGGCTAAGGCCGGCGGCAATTACCTCAACTCCCAGCTGATCCGCATGGAGGCTGACAGCAACGGCTACTCCGAAGGAATCGCACTCGATGTCTTTGGCAATCTGTCAGAGGGCTCGGGCGAGAATCTCTTCGTGGTGCGCAATGGTGTGATCTACACCACGCCTCTGGCCAATTCGGTGCTCTCCGGGATCACCCGTGATTCGGTGCTCACCATGGCCCGCCATCTCGGCATCCCCGTTGTGGAACAGGCCATGCCGCGCGAGCTGCTTTACATTGCCGACGAAGCGTTTTTCACCGGCACGGCGGCCGAAGTGCACCCGATTCGTTCGGTGGATCGCATCCCCATTGGGGACGGCACCATCGGACCGATCAGTAAACAGCTTTCCGAGGAGTACCTGGGGATTGCCCATGGGCTGCGGCCGGATCGGTTTGGTTGGCTGACACATGTCAACGTCAACACCAGCCAACCGGTCACGGTGTAAACCCAGCGTTGCAGGTCGCGAAAGATGGGATAGCTCTGGAATGTAAGAAAAGGCGTACCTCAGGGGCCAAAGCCCGTCGTACTCTCAATCGTTTACGGCCCGACTAAAGTCGTGCCCTGACACAAAGCATGAGTTCTTCTGCGGCCTGTAAAGCTACTCATGAGGCTATAAACAAAGGGCACGGCCCAAAGCCGTGCCCTTTGTTTAGTTCGCTCAGCGCAGGCTCTCCACTTCGGTTCCACGGCTTGCTCCACGGCTTGCCGGGACAGGCGGGACAGGCGAGACAGGTCGCTCCGGTTCCCCGGTGGGCGGGGTCGGTCGGGATGACAAATCGGGTATTATCGGGGGCCGGGGCGAGGTCATATCCAGGGGAGCGTCCAGGATCTGGGGACGAATGCCCTCCTGTTGACCCCAACCGGGCAGTATCGGACTGCCGGTGATGAGCCGCGCGCCGCGGTTGAAGGTCAGATAGGTCCACGCCCAGGAAAAGAAGACGGCCAAACGGTTGCGAAACCCAATCAGGAAAAATAGATGCACCGAGACCCAGGAGAGCCAGGCTAGCGTACCGGACCAGTGGGCCTTGAAAGGCCAGCGTACGTTGGCGACAGCTGCGTGGCGGCCGATGGTCGCCATGTCTCCTTTGTCAAAGTAGTGAAATTGGGTTCGTGGCTTGCCTGCCATGTCCTGGGCGATCATCTGCGCGGCGTGGCGGCCCATCTGCATGGCTGGCTGGGCTACACCGGGAATTTGCCGTCCCGCTTCCTCTACATGGGCCAGATCGCCGCAGACAAAGATCTCCGGGTGACCGGGCGGATTCAAGTAGATATCGACGATGGCGCATCCGCGTTTATCCGTGGGCACGCCGAGCATTTTGCCCAGCGGGGAGGCCTGGACGCCGGCAGCCCACAAGGTGACGACTGCGTCCACCCTTTTTCCGCCGACGATCACGTAGCCGGGCTTCACATCGGTCACACTTGTTCCGGCGCGCACTTCGACCCCTAATTGCTGCAACTGCTGAACCGCCTTTTTCGACAAATCCTCCGGATAGGCGGCAAGTATGCGAGGCGAACCCTCGATCAGGATCACCTGGGCTTTGGAGGGATCGATGTGACGGAAATCGTGGCGCATGTAGAGCTTGGAGATGTCACTGATGGCGCCGGCTAACTCGACTCCGGTTGGGCCACCGCCGATGATGACGAAGTTCAGTACCGGATGGGCGCCAGTCTCTACCATTTCTCGCTCGGCCAGCTCAAAGGCGAGCAGCACCCGCCGGCGGATTTCCGTCGCATCTTCAACAGTCTTCAGGCCCGGCGCGTTGGGGGCCCAGTCCTCGTGGCCGAAATAGGAATGGGTGGAACCGGTACCCAGGATCAGATAGTCGTAGGAAAGCTTCGCGCCACTGTGCAGACGCACGCACCGGTTATCGGCCTCGATGCCGATTACCTCGTCCATCAATACTTCGATATTTCCCTTTTTCGAAAAGATGGAGCGAATGGGCTGCGCAATATCGGCCGGGGAAAGGACCGCCAGAGCGACCTGATAGAGCAGAGGCTGGAAAGTGTGGTGGTTGCGGCGATCGATGAGGGTTACGTCGACTGCCATATCGGCAAGCGCCATACCAGCGCTCAAGCCAGCGAAACCGCCGCCGACCACTACCACCCGCGGACGGGTTGGAAGATTCTTCACCGAAAGGGGAAGGGTTGAAATCTCGGGCATTCAGACACTCTCCACTACTAGAGTAGATGAGATGCCTGGTCGAAGGATCCGGGCCTAAACCCAGGCAGGCGATCCAAGCCCAGGTCTCGGGCTAGATCTCGGGATAGAAGTCGAAGAAGGCCTCGATGCTCTGGCGAAGCTGGTTCTCGATTTCTTCCCGGCTGCCCTCCAGTACGTGCATGGTCACGTGCGCCTGTTTGCCGTTCTTGAGCGTCACCAGGGCGTCGCCCACTTCGATCGCCTCCTCGGAAGGAAGCAGCCTCATGCCGTAAATCAATGTCAGGTTTGCCATGCCGTCATCTTACTTCCGCAGCTCGCATCTTTCGGGGCCGGTTAGAATCAAACAGCAACCTTTATGACAGCAGACATTCGCGATACCGTTATCCTTGGCACCGGCTGCGCTGGTTTGACAGCCGCCATCTATGCCGCCCGCGCCAACCTGAAGCCGTTGGTTCTCGAAGGTCATGAGCCGGGCGGGCAGCTCTCGATCACCACCCTGGTGGAGAATTTTCCGGGTTGGCCGGAAGGCATTCAAGGGCCGGAGTTGATTGAGCGGATGAAGCTGCAGGCAACTCGCTTCGGGGCTGACTTGCAGATGGGTCACCTGGTATCCGTCGACTTCTCCAAGCGGCCGCTCAGCCTGAATCTGGGGAAAGAGACGGTGCATACCCGGACGTTGATCATCGCCAGCGGAGCTTCGGCACGCTGGCTGGGGCTGCCCAGCGAACAGGCGCTGATTGGGCATGGCGTGAGCTCATGCGCCACCTGTGACGGGTTCTTCTTTTCCGGCAAGGAGATCGCCGTGATTGGGGGCGGCGATTCTGCGATGGAGGAGGCCCTGTTTTTGACGCGCTTTGCCACCAAGGTCACGCTGATTCATCGCCGCGAGCAATTCCGCTCTTCGCGCATCATGCTCGAACGGGCGATGGCGCACGACAAGATCAAGTTCCTCACCAACACGGCGGTGGAAGAGGTGTTGGGCGTTGAGCAGAAGGAAGTGACCGGCTTGCGCCTGAAGAATACTCTGAACCACGAAGAGTCGACTCTGCCGCTAAGCGCCATGTTCCTGGGGATTGGCCACATCCCCAACGCCAAGATGTTTCGCGGGCTGCTCGATCTGGACGACGACGGATACATTCGCACCACGGACCAGGTGTTCACGCGCGTTCCCGGTGTCTTTGCCTGCGGAGACGTGCAGGATCGCAGGTACCGCCAGGCCATTACGGCCGCGGGCTCGGGCTGCATGGCTGCCCTGGAAGTAGAAAAATATCTTGAAAAGCACGGCCATTGAGGACGAGCGGGTGAGCGATGCGAGCGCGGGAAGTTTCCCCATGCTGAGGGAAAATCTCGAGCGCATCGAAGCCCAGATCGCCATGGCTTGCCGCGAAGCTGGGCGGTCACGGGCCGAAGTCGCCCTCATGGCGGTCTCGAAGATGCACCCGGTTTCTGCGATCCTTGCAGCAGAGGCTCTGGGCATCCGGCTCTTCGGCGAAAACCGGGTGCAGGAGTTTCAGGAAAAGAGCGTTCAGCTCGGGCCAACGACTGGGGCGGAGTTCCACCTGATCGGTCACCTGCAGTCGAATAAGGCCGCGCGCGCTGCTGAACTCTTTTCCTCGGTCGACACGGTCGATTCCCTTTCGCTGGCCGAACGGCTCAACCAGGCTGCGACGCGCCTAGGGCGGCGGCTGGCGGTGCTGATCGAGATCAAACTGAGCCATGAGCCTTCGAAGGCGGGCATCACGCCGGATTCAGCTGAGCTTCCCTTGCTGTTGGAGCATCTGCCCGGCTTGACCGGGCTGGAGCTTCGCGGGTTGATGACCGTGCCGCCTTACCTTAACGATTTGACGGCGGTCCGCCCCTACTTCGCCGAGCTGCGCAAGTTGCGCAATCGGCTCGCGGCTGAGCATCCGCGGTTGTCGTTTGCTGAGCTATCCATGGGGATGTCGCATGACTTCCCAGTAGCGATCGCCGAAGGCGCGACCCAGGTGCGCATTGGCACTGCGTTATTCGGGGCACGGAAGTACCCGAAGTGATTTCCATCAACGACCATCCGCTGGGAGCGACTTTTCCGGTGCGGGTTCATCCGCGAGCTGCGAGAACAGCCATCACCGGGACCGTTGGCGACGCGCTGAAACTTACACTTTCGGCGCCTCCTGTGGAGGGACGCGCGAATGTTGCGTTGGGGGAATTTTTTGCTGAGGTTTTCTCTGTGCCCCGCAGCGCGGTGCAAGTTTTGGCGGGTGAGCGATCGCGCAACAAGGTGATTCGCATTGCGGGTCGGACGGCTGGTGAACTGCAACAGATGTTGCGGAAGCACTTCACGGTTTAGAAGGCAATCTGGAGTGATTCTGAGTTCTGCAGGTACTCCGATGATTGTATGGAACCGGCTTGATCTCAAAGGGAATCGGGTTGGCTTGTGATGATCACCTGCCGGCATTCACGTGCGGTCCAGGTTCACCCAGGACTGGCGTCCTGGGACATTCTCAGTCAGAGCTGTCCAAATTAGCGGAACAACGGCCTTGGATTCCAGGTAATCCGTTGATGCTATGGAAGCTCGTGGCTCTCAAGGAGAATCGGGTTGGCTTTTGATGATTGCCAGCAGCATTCGCGTGCTGTCCAGGTTCGCCCAGGACTGACGTCCTGGGGCATTCTCAGTCGTCCCCTTCGACAAGCTCAGGGCAGGCTCTACGGGACTGGTCTCGGTGGGAATGTACACCCGGGACTAACGTCCTGGGCTACTCTCAGCCGTCCCCTTCGACAAGCTCAGGGCAGGCTCTTCGGGACTGGTTCCGATACGCCCTGATAGCCGGTTTGTTTTCAGCCAGTGCTGTCCAAATCAACCGATCGAGAAAAGCTAATTTGGACAAGTCTGATTCTCAGCCGTCCCCTTCGACAAGCTCAGGGCAGGCTCTACGGGACTGATCGCGAGACGCCGTGATAGCCGATTTGTTTTCAGCGAGTGCTACCCAAATCAGCCGATCGAGAAAAGCTAATTTGGACAGGTCTGAGAGCCATTATCCCACTCAAGCCAAAGGACGGCTTGACCCCGATTTCCTGCCACGCTGTGCTCGAGAGGTCCGCGTGTGCGCCTTTCATTGAGGAAAGGTGCATGGAGTGTATCAACGCCACAAGCCTCCGCAGGAAATCGGGGCAAATGGGGCACCCAGCATTTGTTGCCTGCGTGACAAAAACTAGGGTGGGCTTTGCCCGTTGACTCAGGTCTGGGCTGGCGGGGTTCTCGCGCAGAAACTGAAGCCCGTACCATTCGGAAAGAACCTACCTCAGGGACTGAAGCCTTGCAGCCAAGCCATTGCGGCCCGGCTGAACAGGCTGCGGAAAAAGTCCGCACCGAACAGAAAAGCAAAACCCTCAGGGGCCCGTCATATTCTCAATCTTTTGCGGCCCGACTAAAGTCGTGCCCTGATACAAAACATGAGTTTTTCCGCAGCCTGTAAACCCGTACCCTTCAAAAACCGGAGTTTTTCCGCAAGCTGTTAAGCCGTGCCTTTCGTCGCTTAGACGCGTGGGAACAGGGGTGTATACTCGGTCGACCCAATCGGAATCTTGAAGATGCAGAAGAGCAAAGCTGTCCTAGTCACGGTGTTGCTTGCGGGCCTCGCCTCGCTGGCTTCGGCCCAGAGCGTTCACGATCAAAATGTGTTGGTCGTGCAAGGCGCACAGATCCTGCCGATCAGCGGGCCGCCGATTGCGCAGGGTGTCCTGGTCGTCAAGGGCGGGAAAATTGTTGCCATCGGCGCGGCTGGCCAGGTGCAGATCCCGCCCGGAGCGACCATTCAGGACGCCACTGGCAAAATCATCATGCCCGGTATCGTCGACTCGCACTCGCATATCGGGATCGATGGCAACCCGACCGTCGCCGATTCACAAGATGCGAACGAATCGAGCGGACCGGTGCAGCCGGCGCTGCGCGCACTCGACGCCATCGATCCGGCGGACCCGAATATCCGCATGGCCAACGCGGGCGGAATCACAACGGCCAACATCATGCCCGGCAGCGGCAATGTGATGGGTGGGCAGACGGCGTATGTCAAACTGCGCGGATCCACGATTGAGCAGATGCTGATCCCGGGCACAATCGGCGGCATGAAGATGGCCAACGGGACGAACCCGAAGGGGTATGGGGCGCGCGGCCAAGCGCCCATGACGCGGATGGAAGAGGCAGCCCTGGCCCGTGGGATTTTCGAAAAGGGGCAACAATACAAGGCCAAATGGGATGCCTATACGAAGGCAGTTGCGTCCGGCGACAAAACGGCCAAGGAGCCGGATCGCGATCTGGGGCTCGAGGCGGTGGTGCAGGTGCTCGACGGCAAACGCGTGGTGCATAACCATACCCACCGCGCCGACGACGTGATGACGGTTCTTCGCCTGGCGGATGAGTTTCATTACCGCGTGGTGGTGCACCATGGGACTGAGTCGTGCGAGGTAGCTGATGAGCTGGCCAAGCGCCATATTGGTGTGAGCTACACCACGATCGACTCTCCCGGCGGCAAGCCGGAGACGATCCACGTAACTATGAGCTGCCCGGCCCGGCTGGAGAAGGCGGGCGTGAAGGTGGCTTTCAACACCGACGATCCGATCACTAACTCGCGGATGTTGCTTCGCTCGGCAGCGCTCGCCGTGCGCGGCGGCATGAGCGAAGATGCGGCGCTGAAAGGTTTGACTATTTATCCCGCCGAGATGCTCGATCTGCAAAGCAGGGTGGGCAGCCTGGAGGTGGGCAAGGACGCGGACTTCATCGTCCTTAGCGGCGCTCCGCTCAGCGTGTATACGCACGTAATGCAGACCTGGATTGAAGGAGAAAAGGTCTTCGACCGGAGCAATCCGTTGGACTTGCGCTACGCAACCGGGGGCTTCCAGGTAATCAGCCGGTATCCGCAATCGCAGGCTGGTGCGCAGTGAGGATGATGCCCACTTCCCTGCTGCTAACGGCGGCTTTGGCGGTCACGTCTTCGTCGGGGGCACAAAACGTCGCTCTGGTTGCCGAGCATCTCTATACGATGGACTCCGGCCCGCAGGGCGGACCAGGGATGGTGCTCATCCGCGACGGCAAGATCGATGAGGTGCGGCAGGGCGCGAATCTGCAGCCGCCCCAGGGCTTTCAGATGATCCGTGGGGCGTATGTCACTCCAGGGCTGATCGACGCGGACACGACCACCGGGATTTCTGGCGCATACAACATCGCTGCTGATCAGGATCAAGAGGAGGCGACCGATCCGAATACGGCGGATGTGAATGTCCGCGATAGCCTGAACCCCGAAGATTTGCTGTATCAATACGTGAATAGCTACGGGGTGACGACGCTCCAAGTTGCGCCGGGACCGGGGAACCCTATCGCTGGTCGCGCGGGGATTTTCAAGACCGCTGGGCCGCAGTCCCCCTTCCGCACGGCAGATCAACTGATCGTCCGGCTCAACTCGGCGATGGTATTCAATCTCGGCGAGACACCTAAGGAGATTTACGGCAAGAGCCACAAGGCTCCGGTCACGCGCATGAAGACGGCAGAGATGATCCGGGATGCGCTCACCCAGGCCAGGGCTTATCAGGAAAAGTGGGACAAGTGGAAGAAGGACGGTAGCGATCTCTCGAAACAGCCGACTATCGAGCCCAAGACGGCTGCGCTGGCGGATGTTGTTTCCGGTAAGACTCCGGCGATCTTCAATGCATACCGCGCGGACGATATCGACACTGCCATCCGCCTGGGCACAGAGTTTCACTTGAAATACATGCTGGCTTCGGTGGCAGAGGGATACTTGATCCGCGACAAGATCAAGCAAGCTGGAGTGCCTTGCCTGGTGGGGGCGGTGATGCAGCCGTTCGAGAGCCTGGAGACCTCGAATGCAACCTATGAGAACGCTGCTCTGCTGCAACAGGCCGGCATTCCTATCGCGATCATGACCGGCTACGAGGCGTATGTTCCCAAGAGCCGGGTTCTGTTATTCGAAGCGGCAGTCGCCGCAGCGAATGGACTCGGGATGGAATCGGCCTTGCGCGCGATCACCCTCTCCCCGGCAAAGATCCTGGGCATCGACGATCGGGTTGGCTCGCTCAGCAAAGGCAAGGATGCCGATGTGGTCGTGTTCGATGGCGATCCCTTCGAGTACACCAGCCACGTGCAGCAGGTCCTGGTGCAAGGAGCGGTCACTTACAATCTGCTTCATCCGTAAGGCGCACTATTCTGCGTTCAAGGAAAATACATGTCTACAGCTCCTGCCCCGAGTCATGTTTTGTATGCCTGGGTGCTCGGCGTTATCGTTCTGACTCTCCTCACGGTCTCGCTTTCACGGCTGAAGAAGACGAAAACCAAGGCCGATTATCTGGTTGCGGGGCGTTCCCTGCCGACTTTCGTGCTGGTGTTTACGCTCCTGTCCTCGTGGATCGGTTCGGGCTCACTGCTGGGCGGCGCGGAGAACGCGTACAACCATGGCTTTGCCGCTCTTTGGCAGGGGGGCGGTGGATGGGCCGGGCTGCTGCTGATTTATTTCATCGCCCCACGGGCACGGAAGTTTGCCCAGTTCACGATTCCTGACTTGCTGGAGGCTCGTTACAACCAGACGGCTCGCGTGCTCGGGGTCATCGCGATTCTGTTTGCCTATACGGCGATCACCAGCTACCAGCTGATCGGCGGTGGAGACATTCTCCACCTGGTCTTTCCCGAAGCCATCACTGCGGATCTGGGCAAGTACATCATTGCTACCTTCGTCATCGTGTTCACCGCCATCGCCGGGATGGCTTCCGTGGCGTATATGGATGTGGTTATCGGATCGCTGGCTACGATTACTCTGCTCACGGCTTTACCGTTTGTGCTGCACGGGGCGGGAGGATGGGGCGCCGTCACCCATGCTTTGCCGGTTACGCACTTTCAGGTTCTGGGAGACTTCAGCCTTGCCCAAGCATTCGAGCTTTTTCTGCCGACTATGCTGCTGATGCTGGGCAACCAGTCGATGTATCAGAAGTTCTTCTCCGCGAAATCGGAGAAAGACGCGCGCAATGCGGTTGTGGGATGGATTATCGGGACGGTGATACTCGAGACTGTCATCGTTGCACTTGCCGTTTTCGGCTCGGTACTCTTCCCGTCGGGCGAGGTCCACCAACGGCCGCGGGAGATCATCGCTTATACCGCGCTGCACGGATTGCCGGCGTGGCTGGGTGCGCTGCTCATGGGAGCGGTGTTCGCCAAGATCATCTCTACCGCTAACAACTACCTGTTTTCTCCTTCGACGAATCTGGTCAATGATGTGTTCACTCGTTACATTTCGCCTGGGGCTTCGAATAAGAGGGTGCTTATCGTTTCTCGCCTGGTGGTGGTCATGCTCGGCATCTGGGCGCTTTACCAGGCGCTTAATACCAGCTCGGTGCTGGCCAAGACTCTTTACGCGTATACCATTTACTCCGCTGCGCTCACGCCGGTGATATTGGCCGCGTTTTACAGCCGGCGCGCGAATGCACAGGGGGCGGTCAGCGCTATCGCGGTGGGGACTCTGGTTACTTTCTTTTGGGATGTCGAAGTGGTTAAACGGAACCTGCCACCTGTGCTTGCGCAGCGCAGCGCTATCTTCCCGGCTTTGATCGCTGCTGTGCTTTGCCTGGTGGTGGTGAGCGCGTTGACGGCTCCTCCCAAGGCGTCGCAGGTGGGTTTGTTCTTTCCTGAGGGATAAGGGAAAGCAGTCGTGGGGGCTTCGCCCACAAGCGCTAACTTGTTTGGCAGACGATAGAATTTCGAGAAGACGCTGTTTTTTTTGCATCTCCAACTCACCGCAAAAACGTCATCCTGAGCGCAGCGCCTCAAAGGCTGGCGGCGCGAAAAGAAGCTCACCCTCATTCGCACGATCAATCCCGAGTTCAAAGACCTTGACAGACCTGAGGATGGAAGATGATTACAGTGCATCAAGCTCTATCAGTGACCATCATGTGCGTGCCAGAGCAGATCCTGTTCTCAAGCTTCGGTGGTCGAAAGCTCCGAGCAGCAGGGGTAAGACAAGCACCGCCGGGGTCCTTCGACTCCGCGCACAAGCGCTGTGTCACGCGATAAATCGGTGAGGCGCTCCGCTCAGGATGACGATTTTGTAGGAGTTTTGACGAAATACATCCTAAACAAGTTATCGCTTGTGGGGCGCAGCCCCATCGTTTTCGTTTAGGTTCGTGGGATCCCATATCCTTGTGGAAGGGACGGAGGCTTAACGGGTGGTGAGGGCTTCTAGTTGCGGACGAGCTGCTTCGTAGGTCAGGGCGATGCCTTTCGCCAAGGTCGTCGTGGGTTGCCAGCCTAGCTGGTGCATGCGGCTTACGTCGAGCACTTTCTGGGGTGTTCCGTCGGGCTTTGTCGTGTCGAAGACCAGTTCTCCTTTAAAGTCGAGGACGGCGCAGACTTGCTCCGCTAGTTCTCGTATGGTCACATCTTTGCCGGTGCCGATGTTGATCAGGGGGACACTCTCCAGCAGGGAGGAATAGATGTCTTCTGGCAGGTTCATGAGATAGACACAGGCTTCGGCCAGGTCTTCGCTAAACAAAAGCTCGCGGCGCGGTGTGCCCGTTCCCCAAACGACAATCTGCTTGTGGCCCAGAGCCTTCGCTTCCGCCACCTTCCGGATTAGCGCCGGCAGGACGTGCGAGTTCTGCGGATCGAAGTTGTCGCCCGGACCATAGAGATTGGCGGGCATGGCCGCCAGGTATCGGGTGTGGAATTGCCGATTGTAGGACCAACACATCTCGATGCCGGCGATTTTGGCCAACGCGTAAGGACGGTTGGTGGGCTCGAGCGGCCCGGTGAGTAGATACTCTTCCTTGATCGGCTGCAGGGATAGCTTGGGGTAGATACAGCTGGAGCCGAGGAAGAGCAGGCGATCGACGCCGGAACGGTAGCTGGCATCAATCACGTTGGTTTGAATGATGAGGTTTTCGCGAATGAAGTCTGCCGGATAAAGATCGTTGGCGAGAATGCCGCCGACTTTGGCAGCGGCGAGAAAGACGTGTGCGGGACGCTCCTGTTCGAAAAAGCGCTGCACAGCGACTGCGTCCGTGAGGTCAAGCTCGGCACGCGATCGCAGCAAGAGCCGGTCAAAGCCGTTCTTCCTTAGGTGGCGGCAAATCGCCGAGCCGACCAGACCGCGGTGCCCGGCAACGTAGATGAGGCTGTTCTTCTCCACCGCGTTTGCTCCCATCAAGATTCGTGAAAGTTGTAGGCAGCATAGCCGTGCTGAGTGACCAAGGCATCGCGTTCCGCAGCCTTCATGTCCTCAATGGCCATCTCTTCGACTAAAGTTCGGAAGTCGGTCCTGGGCGACCAGCCCAGTTCTCTGCGCGCCTTACTGGCATCCCCCAGCAACGTCTCCACCTCAGCGGGCCGGAAGTAACGCGGATCGACCGCGACGACGGCCTTGCCGTGCTGGTCATAGGCTTGCTCTTCGACACCGCCGCCTTTCCACTCCAGGTGGATGTCGAGACACGCCGCCGCCATGGTGACAAAATCGCGAACGCTGTATTGGACCCCAGTGGCAATCACGTAGTCGGTCGCGCGCTCCTGCTGCAGCATGAGCCACTGCATCTCAATGTAGTCGCGGGCATGCCCCCAATCGCGCTTGGAATCAAGATTGCCCAGGTAGAGCTTCTCCTGCAGGCCAAGTTTGATGCGCGCCATGGCGCGGGTTACTTTGCGGGTGACAAAGGTCTCGCCGCGTAACGGCGATTCGTGATTGAACATAATGCCATTGCAAGCATAGATGCCGTAGGATTCGCGGTAATTGACGGTGATCCAGTAGGCATACAGTTTGGCGACTCCATAGGGCGAACGGGGATAGAAGGGAGTTTTTTCCGACTGTGGAACCTGCTGCACCAGGCCGAACATCTCCGATGTCGACGCCTGATAGAAACGCGCCTTCTGGGTAAGCGAGAGGATGCGAATGGCCTCCAATAGGCGGAGGGTTCCCAGGGCATCGGAGTTGGCGGTGTATTCGGGCTCCTCAAACGATACCTGGACATGACTCTGGGCTGCGAGGTTGTAGATTTCGTCGGGCTGAACCTTCTCCACCACATGGATCAGGCTGGTGGAATCCGTCATGTCGCCGTAGTGAAGCACCAGGCGGCGCTTTTCCTGGTGGGGGTCCTCATACAGGTGGTCGATGCGATTGGTATTCAGCAAGGAAGTGCGGCGCTTGATGCCATGCACTTCATACCCCTTTTTGAGCAGGAACTCAGCGAGATAGGCACCATCCTGACCGGTGATGCCGGTGATCAAAGCTCGTTTCAAGAAGGAGCACTCCTCTTTGGCTGAACGGTGAAGCTGATCTCATTTTATGCCAGATGACTCTCCTCACTCGGCCAGTTCGGGTTGGCTTGCCCGACTGGTATCTTGACAGAGACTATGGCTGCACACGAATCCCCACCGCTGCCTAAGCGGCTGCTCCATGTGGTGGCATCGCTCGCGCCGGCAGCGGGAGGAACCACCGAAGGCATTCGCAAACTGGCGGAGAGCGGCGCCGGCGTGTCTGCCGCGGAAGTGGTTTGCATGGATGATCCGGAAGAGTCTTACCTGCGCGGGCAGAGTTTCCCGGTGCACGCCCTGGGGCCGGCCCAGGGTGGCTATCGCTATACGCCGCGGCTCGGGGAGTGGTTGAAACAGAATCTCGCGCGCTTTGATGGAGTGGTGATCCACGGGTTGTGGCAGTACCACAGCTATGGCAGCTATCGCATGGTGCGCGATCGCACTCCTTATGTCGTATTTCCTCACGGCATGCTGGATCCCTACTTCAAGCGGGCGTTTCCGCTGAAACACCTGAAGAAGCAGGTGTATTGGCTGGCGCGGGAGTATCGCGTGCTGCGCGATGCGAGGGCGGTTTGCTTTACGACGCCGATCGAGCGTGACTCCGCCGCCGGAACCATGTGGCCAGAGCGATGGAATCCTGCCGTCGTTTCGTTTGGAACCACGCAGCCTACGGGTGATCCGGCGAGCCAGCGGGAGATTTTTTTGAGCCGGTATCCTGGTTTGCGGCAGCGCAGATTTTTTCTCTTCCTGTCCCGCATTCATAGCAAGAAGGGGTGCGATTTGCTGCTGGAAGCCTTGGCGCGCGTGGGGGAGGCGCATCCGGATCTGGACCTGGTCATGGCCGGCCCCGACGAAGGGGGGCTGCGGCCGCAACTGGAGGCGCAGGCGGGGCGCCTGGGGATCTCGGCCCGCGTTCATTGGACGGGGATGCTGGAGGGGGATTTGAAATGGGGCGCATTCCATGCGGCCGATGCGTTTGTGCTGCCGTCACATCAGGAGAACTTCGGGGTCGCGGTGGTGGAAGCGCTGGCGTGCGGCCTACCTGTGCTCATCTCCGATAAGGTGAATATCTGGCCGGATATTGTTCGCGATGAGGCCGGGATCGTGAACCCCGACACCGTCGACGGGACGTACCGCTCCATGACCACCTTGCTGGCGATGCGGCCAGAGGAACGGCAGCGCATGATGAGCAATGGCGTGGCTTGTTTTCGCGCGCGTTACGAGATGAAGAGAACGGCGCAGGCGCTGAACGAGCTTTTCATGCAGGGTTCCCAGGTTTCAAAGAGAATCGGGTCGGGTTAGTTGATCGCTTGGCGGCATTTGCGTGCGGTCCGAGTGCACCCAGGACCAACGTCCTGGGGCATTCTCAGCCGTCCCTGCGGGACTAGTCCGCGCTGGTTAGCATAGCCCAGGACTAACGTCCTGGGCTATTCTCAGCCGTCCCTTCGGGACTGGTCCCGATCCACCCTGAAAGCTAATTTGTTTTCAGCGAGTGCTGTCGAGCTCGGCCGATCGAAAAAAGCTAGTTCGGACAGGACTGACTTCCCGCGGAACTAGGCTCGACAGCGGGAGTTCTGCTGCCGAGCCTAGTCCCGTCAAGTTCATCTGCTGACGGTGATTTAAATCAAGTTCATGCTCTGAGGGCATGGGCCGCGGTCTTCTCTGCTGGCTCATCTATTGGTTCGTAGACCATGTGTTCGTAGACTTGGGCGTGTTCCAGAGTGGAGCCGGCTAGATCTTTGGCGGAGAGAATAGCGCGATTCCCGCGCGGCCATTCAATCTTCAGCGCCGGGTCGTTCCATAGAAGCGTGCGTTCATGTTGCGGAGCATAGAAGTCTGTGGCCTTATAGAGCACTTCCGCGCCTTCCGACAACACCATGAAACCGTGCGCGAAACCGGGAGGGATCCAAAGCATCCTGCGATTACTGCTACTCAGGGTCTCACCTACCCATTGGCGGAATGTCGGTGAATGCCGCCGGAGATCAAGCGCGACGTCGAAGATTTCACCGCTCAGACAGCGGATCAGCTTTCCCTGAGGTTGGTGAATCTGGTAGTGAAGACCGCGTACCACATCCCGCCGGGAGAAGGACTGGTTGTCCTGAACGAAAGGCCCCTTAATACCCAATTCCGCCAAAGCCCGTTCGTTGTAGCTTTCAAAAAAAGTACCGCGGCTGTCATCGAACACCCTGGGTTCAAGCAGCTGGACATCCGGAATAGTCGTCGCTAACGCCTTCATGGATTCACTCCCCTCGCTGAATGCGAGTTTAATTTTTGGTGGAAGGAGACTTCAGCTGGCGACCTGCATCCCGGTTAAAACGTCTTGCAGCTGCTGCTGCCAAGGGGGGAGCCGGAAACCAAAAGCATGGGCAAATTTGTCGTTGGAGAGTACTGAATTGGCTGGCCGTTTGGCCGGAGTTGGATAGGCGGAGGACGGAATCGCCTGCACCCGAGGGGGAACACTAAGAACACCCGCGTCAAAGATAGCGCGCGCAAAGCCATGCCACGAGGTCGAACCGGCTGCTGTCATGTGGTAAATTCCCGCCGGAAGCTTTGTCCCAGGCGCAGCGTATTGCTCCACCAATCTTGCGGTAGCGGTGGCAATTGCCGCGGCTGAGGTGGGAGCACCCACCTGGTCATCAACCACCCTCAATTCCGGCCGCTCGGCACCCAAACGGAGCATGGTACGAAGGAAATTCTTGCCTTGAGCCGAGTAGACCCAGCTGGTCCGGAGCACCAAATACCGGCTCGCGGTTTCTACAATCGCCGCTTCCCCTGCCGCCTTCGAGGCTCCATAGACACTTACCGGGCTGATCGGATCGCTTTCCAGATACGGCTCCGGCTTTTCTCCGTTGAAGACATAGTCGGTGGAGTAGTGGATAAGGAGGGCATCCAACCGGGCCGCCTCCTCAGCCAGCACCCGGGGAGCGGCAGCGTTCACGGCGAAGCAGAGCTCGCGTTCTGCTTCCGCCTGGTCCACAGCGGTGTAGGCGCCGGCGTTGATGATGACCGCAGGCTCGACTCGCCGAACCAGGTCTCGAATAGACGGTTCGCTGCTGAGATCGCATTCCGCTCTACCGACCACAACCACATCGCCAGGGGAATGGTACAAGCGGGAGAACTCGCCCCCTACCTGTCCGTTTTTGCCGGTAATCAGGATTCGCATGCGTCTATATAAGTGTAGAGGAACCTTGACCGGGGGATGTGCAAAATCGTCGCCCTGGACCCGTATTGCCCTATGAGACGCTGATTCTCCCGTTAAGGGAGAGGGTCTCTTTAGTAACTTATGCACGCCGAGGCAATGGGCTAGAATTCATCCACCATGAGTGAAGTGAGCGAATCGACGGATCTTCCGAAAATCTCCGGGCCTGGACCCAACATGGCCCAGGTCGATCCGCCCCATCCGTTCAAAAGTGCGTTGAAGACCCTGGTGATCGCCACCATCGTGGTCAGCATTGCCCTGGCACTCTACGTGTACCTGGGACAGAAACCGCCCGTGGCTTCGGGAGAGGTTTTAGCGTCAACCGTCTACCCCGTGCATGCGACTATTAACAACGGCTCCGGCGGCAACGATGGGATGGCGGGCTCCAGCGAATCCATTGATCAAGTGATCATCCTGACCAAGATCAGAATCAGGAATCAGACCGACATTCCGCTTTTCATGCAGGACATTGGGTCGGCAATCAAGTTACCAGACGGCTCCGAGCAGACGAATGTGGCGGCCAGCGACCAGGACATGAACCGGGTCTTCCAGGCCTATCCCTCCTTGAGTTACCTGCGCGCGGACCCGATCCACCGCGATATCACCCTGTCTCCCGGCCAAGCGGCGGAAGGGCTGGCGATCTTCAACTATCCGATTACCAAGGAGCAATGGGATACGCTGCAGACAGCCAAGGTCGTGGTTCAGTTCATGCACCAGAAGAATCTGGAATTGAAGATTAGTCGGTAAGCGGGGGAACCGCCAGGTTCCTGCAGAAAGCAGTGCCTCAGGGGCTAAAGCGTCTGCGTGAGAAGTACCCTCTCAAAATTTAGTCCCGTAGGGACGGCTGAGAGTAGCCCAGGACGTAGTCCTGGGGAGAAATTCGAGAGACGAACCAGTCCCGTAGGGACGGCTGAAAATTACCCAGGATGCAATCCTGGGGTACCTCTACCTCTGAGATGGACTATTCGCGATTCGAGGCAGCCAGCCCATGTTACCAAGCGGCATTTTCGTGCGGTCCAGGTTCACCCAGGACTGACCCCGGATTTCCTGCACGCTACTCTAGACAGGTCTGCATATGCGGCTTTCTTCACGGAAAGCCGCACGAGGCTCCTTGGTTCCACCAACCTGCACAGGAAATCCGGGTTCGTCCTGGGGCATTCTCAGCCGTCCCTGCGGGACTAGTCCCGGTGGGAATGTAAACCCAGGACTGGCGTCCTGGGCTACTTTCAGCCGTCCCTGCGGGACTGAGTTGTGTCAGTGAGTACTCACGCATACACATAAGTCCCTGAAGTATCGCTCGCCTGCGCGGTGCGGACCTCTTCCGCACCGCAGCCTGGCTAGGGGTTCAGGGGCGCAGGCGCGTTCTTGGGCGTCGCCAGGTAGCCGATCACCTGATTCTTGTTGATAGTGTTGATGACCAGCTCATAGAGGAGCTTGTCTTTGCCGGTGTAGAACTGGACCGGCTCGTCCAGGCTCTTGTCCTTTTTCTCAATCTTCTTATCGTCCGACTCCACGACCAGGGTGTACTTGGAGCGTTTCTCGTCTGCCTTTTTCAGTTGCAGGCTAACGCCTGAGATCGGAGTGGGCTTGGCTCCCTTGGTCAAGTTCAAATCGTAATAGTTACGATCGCCCTTGTGCTTGAGGATTTCGAGCTCTTTGCCATTGGTCGCGACCAGCCCGCTGGTCAGGCCTAGATCGCCAGTCACCCTTTGCAACTTGCTCTCGGTATTTGCTAATTCAGTCTTGGTTGCGGCCACGTCGGTTTTCACGCCGCCCACATCGGTCTTGACCGAAGAGACGTCGCTCGAGACCGCACCGATCTGCTTCTGGGCTTCGGCCTGGGCTGCCTGCTGCTCCTTCTCCAGGCGGCTGGTTTCCGCCTGCTGCCGCTTGAGGAATTCACTGGCACGGGCTTCCAACTGGCGCTGCGTCAGGCCGACACTTTGGCCCAAGGTTTCGGAGGTCACGCGGAGCTTGGCGTTGGTTTCATTGAGGCTCTCGGCCAGCTTGTCATTTTGCTGTTGCGCATTGACCAGGGCGGTCTGCGATTTTTCAAGGCGAGTCTCCAGCGTGTAGCTCCAGATGAGCGCAGCCAGGGATGCCAACGCGGCAAAGCCAAGAATGGCGATAAATAGTCCCGATTGGGTTCGTTCAGCTGTTTCGTAAGTGTCGTCGGTGCCGTCGCTCATGCGATCTGCCTCTTTCGGCTGCGGGCATGCTCTGCACTCCGCAGTATTTTCTCATCCTACAATGGACGAGTGGAGCCTGTAGATGTCATCGTCGGGGGAGGGGGTATTATTGGCCTCTCGTCCGCGCTCGAATTGGCGCGAAACGGATTCCGTGTCCGCGTCCTCGAGAAGGGCCGTGCCATGGCCGAGGCTTCGTGGGCCGCGGCCGGCATGTTGTCGCCCAACGATCCCGATCATCCCGCGGAGCTGGCCCAGCTCGCCGCCCTAAGCATCAACCTTTACCCGGAATACCTCAGCGTGGTGGAGCGGCTTTCCGGCCGCCTTGTACCCTTGCGCACCCTGGCAACTCTTGTGACGAGCCGGATCGGGGGTGAGTTTCACCCCAACGAGACGATGGTTTGCCCTAGCCTGAGCGCGCAGGAGGCTGAGAGGCGCGTACCGGGGTTGACCACAAACGGCCGTTCGTTCTGCTGGATGGAGGAACCGAGCCTCGACCCGCGTGATTTGTGCGCGGCTCTCCCTCTGGCTGCCGCAGCGGTGGGAGTGGAACTGCAGCAGCAAACGGAAGTGCTCGCGGTTACCAGCCGGGACGGCGCTGTGGAGGTGAGAACGCAGAGCGGAACGGTGAGCGCGGGGGCCTTCGTGAACTGTTGCGGGGCATGGGCGGCGGGCGTGCGGCATTCCGGCCAGGAGCACCCACCCGCTGCGGCGGTAGAGCCGCGGAAAGGACAGATGATCGCTGTCCGTGTGCCCCCGCCGCTAGACCTGCCATACGTTTTGCGCTCGCCGGAGATCTACCTGGTACCCAGGGGCAAGGGCCTGATTGTGATTGGGGCTACGGTGGAGCGGGCGGGGTTCGATCGCCGGGTAGAGCCGTCGGTGGTGGAACGGCTACGCGCCCAGGCAGCAGAGCTATGGCCTCCGATCGCTTCCGCCCCGGTGGTGGAGAGCTGGAGCGGGCTTCGTCCGGGGACCCGCGACGGGCTACCCCTCATTGGGAGCGCCGGCGCGCCGCATTGCTGGATAGCGACGGGACACTTTCGCAATGGGATCCTGCTGGCGCCGGCAACCGGTTTGATCGTACGGCAACTGCTGCAAGACAGGCCGCCCGAGGTACCGCTGGCCGCTTTTCTCCCTGGCCGGTTGATGGAGTCAGTTATCGGGAGCTGCGCTGACAGCACGCGCTTCTAATGCACCTGCGACGGTTCCGGTCATGCAGCCACCCGTGGCCCGAACCGGCCCTGCTGCCGCTCGGAGGTTTTGACCCTAGTCCACCTGGCCTAAGGGTGCTTGAGGGCTTAAAATGGCGTCCAATGCGCGTTGGGCAGAGTGCTGCGCTATAAAAGGAACAGTGTTGAGGGCCGGGGGCCTGACCGGCCAGGCTGGGAAATCAGAGGAGCGTTCAGTATGTCTACGGCGGTGGTGGGCAAGGGACTTGCAGGCGTAGTTGCAGCCAATTCGGGCATCTGCTGGATCGATGGCGACGCTGGAGTGCTGGCATACCGCGGGATAGACATCCATGAATTGGCCGAGCAGTCCACCTTCGAAGAGACCACCTACCTCTTATGGTTTGGACAGCTGCCCCGGCCGGCGGAGCTTAAAGAGTTCAACAAACGGCTAACGGAAGCTCGCGTGCTGGATCCCAAGATCATCGATCTACTGCGGTCTTTCCCCAAGAGCGCGACGCCGATGGAAGTGCTGCGCACAGCGGTTTCCGCGTTGAGCTTTTACGATCCGGACGAGAGCGACAATGAGCACGACGCCAACGTAAGCAAGAGTTTTCGGCTGACCTCGCAGATCGCCATGCTGGTGGCAGCCTACGACCGGCTACGCAAGGGGAAGCCGGTAGTCGAGCCAGACCCCTCGCTGAGTCACGCAGCGAATTTTCTATGGATGCTGAATGGCGAAAAGCCTTCTGCGACGGCAACCAAAACCTTCGATCTGGCCCTCATCCTGCATGCCGACCACGAACTGAATGCTTCCACCTTCGCCGCCCGCGTAATCGCCGCAACTCTCTCCGACATTCACTCCGCTATCACCGGCGCTATCGGCGCCCTGAAGGGTCCACTGCATGGTGGGGCCAACGAGGCCGTGATGCGCATGCTGTTTGCGATCGACAAGGAGGGCTCCGACCCGGTGGATTATGTGGCCAAGCTGCTGGCGCAGAAGAAGAAGATTTCCGGATTCGGCCACCGCGTTTATCACACCGAAGATCCGCGAGCGACCCACCTGCGCAAGATGTCAGAAGAGCTGGGCGAGTCCTCGGGGAATGCCAAGTGGTTCAAGATGTCGCGCGCGATTGAGAAGTACGTGCTTGCGGAGAAGAAACTCAATGCCAATGTGGACTTTTATTCCGCTTCGACTTACACCATATTGGGCATCGACCTGGACCTGTTTACCCCGATTTTTGCGGTGAGCCGAATCTCCGGTTGGGCCGCCCACGTCATCGAACAACTGGACGACAATCGGCTGATCCGGCCGCGCGCCGAATATATCGGCCCCGAATACCCTTCCCCCTACATTCCGATCGAGAAGCGCTAGAGCATTTTTGCTAATGGTGTAGACCAGGAAACTGAACTCGACGCGGCCATTCCGCTAAAGAATGGCCGCACATAACTGATCCCACCGGACCACAGTATTAGCAAGAATGCGTTAGCCACTATGGCTTGCGGCTGGCCGGGGGGATGATCTTGTTCATGCGCAAATAGACGACCATCTGTCCGTAGTGGTCGTTCGTATGGGCCAGCGCCATCGTGGCTAAACCGGCGCGGGTGCTCTTGTGGTCACCGAACTGCTGAAATGCGTTTTCCGCGGTGATGGTTTCGATTGCCTGGTTGGCGAAGGCATAGGAATCTTTTAGCGCCTTGACAATGTCGTCCTTCTTGGTCAATTTGTCGATGGCGTCGGAGTCGACTCCTTTAATACCGAAATTGCCGAAGTAATAATATTGCGAGGCCGCAATGTGAGTGACTTGCTGGGCAAATGTCCGCACACCCTCAAAGGTGCCATCTTTGGGCGCGAAATTGTACTTATCCTCGGGCATGACTTCGGCGGCAGAGACGACTTCTTCTTCTTGACCGCTAAACAGCTTGGCGTAGATCTGTGCCGGCGATGCCTGGGGCTCGGCAAGACGAACGGGTGTTTTCGCGGGCGCCGGCATGGATTGCGCCGACGATAAAGCTGGTGAGATGAGTACAGTGGTTACCGTACATATAGCGAATGCAGCGAGCTTGTTTCTCACGTTCAATCTCCCTTACGTGCGTTTAGCAGAAGAAGCGTAACAGGTTTTGGTGATGAGGCACGACCGTGTGACGAACGAACGGTTGCGCGGTGACGAATGGAGTTGGCTCCAAACTTGTCCTGACCAAGGATCATCTCCCGCTTTCTGTACCCGGCCTATAATGCCACGCATGGCCGTCATTCCCGTCAATGAAGTGGCCACGATCCCTCACCCGGCGGCATCCGCGATGCCGCACATTTAGGAGGCGAATCATGAAGTTAATTCAAAAGCCAATCGAAGCCGGAGGTCCGCGGCGCCTGGCCCTGATGCTCGCCTGCGCTGCCTTCAGCCTTGCCACCCTGTTTGGCGCGCTGTCGCTTCGCGCGAAGGCCGCCGACACTCCAGCCCAAGCGTCCGCATTACCGCACGGGTTTATCCATATTTCCTGCCGGCCGGTGGCAGAGCATCCCGGTATGACTCCCGGGCACCTGGTAAACCCGGTCCCGCCCGAGTATCCGACAGAAGCCAGGAAGGCGGGAATCGAAGGAACCGCCGTACTCAGCGCAACGATTACCAAGTCAGGCGCGCTGGAAAACCTGAAGGGCCTTTCGGGTCCAAAGGATCTCCAGCAAGCGACTCTGCAAGCGGCGCGCCAGTCGCGGTACGAGCCCTATCTTCTGAACGGCAAACCCATCGCGGTCAGGGTGAAGATCACGGCTGTCTATAGCCTCGGGTCAAGTGTATTGTTGCCCAAACTAGACGAATAGCCGGCATGAACCTGCAGGTGGTTCGCCCAGGACGGAGCGTTTGAAGGAAGAGTTCGCTGAATGGCTGTTCCCGTAGAATAGACTTGTGCGGCGAATCTACCTGGATGCGAATGCCACCACCCCTCTGCTACCCGAGGTGCTGGACGCTATGCGCCCGTTCCTGCTGGAGCAGTTCGGGAATGCCTCGTCCATTCACCAGGAAGGACAGCATGCACGTTGGGCCGTGGAACAGGCGCGGGCCAGCGTTGCCCACTTCCTCGGGTGCCGACCTGCGGAGATTGTCTTTACCAGCGGCGGGACAGAGAGCGACAACCTCGCAATCTTCGGTTCGGTAAAGCCTGGGGATCATGTCATCACCAGCACGGTGGAGCATCACGCGGTTCTGCATGCGGGCGAAAAGCTGCGGGAGCGCGAGGTCGAGGTGGATTTTCTTCCTGTCAGTGGTCAAGGGGTTGTGGCTCCCGAGGACGTTCGCCGGGCGTTGCGGCCCAACACCCGGTTGATCAGCGTGATGATGGCCAACAATGAGACCGGGGTTTTGCAGCCGGTGAAGGAGATCGGCCAGATTGCCGCCGAGGCAGGAGTTCGATTCCATGTGGACGCGGTGCAGGCGGCGGGCAAGCTGCCGCTGGAGATGGATGCAGTCGGCTGCCATTTGCTGAGCATTTCCGGTCATAAAATGCACGGGCCCCAGGGAACGGGGGCACTGTTTGTGCGACGCGGGACGCGGCTGGAACCGCTCTTTGCCGGGGGCGCCCACGAACGCCAGCGGCGAGCCGGGACGGAGAATGTAGCCGGCATCGTGGGCCTGGGCAAGGCGGCGGAGTGCGCGATGGAAGGACTGCGCAGCGGAGCGCCGGAGCGTATGGGCGCACTGCGGGACCGGTTGGAGTCAGGACTGCTGGAGCACACGACCGATCGGGGCGTAAACAGCGGTGCGGCTGCCCGGGTGCCGAACACCACCAACTTCTGGTTCGACCACCTGGAGGGTGAGGCGCTGGTGATCGCGCTGGACCTCAAGGGTCTGGCGGTATCGAGTGGCGCGGCCTGTTCTTCCGGCGCCAGCGAACCCTCCCATGTGCTCGAGGCCATGGGCCTCTCGCCCGAGCGGGCGCGCAGCAGCTTGCGCATGAGCCTGCACCGGCAGACGACGGAGGAAGAGATCGATCGGGCGATCCAGTTAGTTTCTTCGCAAGTGACCAGACTGCGAGAGGTTTCCGCAGTGACGGTCCGGTAATTTCCATGAGCAACGAAGAGCAAAAGACGATAGCAGTGGCCATGTCCGGCGGGGTGGACTCATCGACCGTGGCGGCCATGCTCAAGGCGGAAGGACACGAGCTTGTCGGCCTGACCATGCAGCTGTGGAACCAGCGCCGGCTCGCAGGCCAGGACGGTGTACCGGAGCAGGTGCAGGGACGCTGCTGCTCGATCGACGACGTGTACGACGCACGGCGGGTGGCGGAGATGTTGTCGATTCCCTACTACGTGGTAAACCACCAGGAGCGCTTCGAGCGCGATGTGATCCGGCCGTTTGTCGACGAGTACCTTTCCGGGCGGACGCCCATTCCATGCAGCCTGTGCAACAACCACCTGAAGTTCGACCAGCTGCTCCTGACCGCAAGGCAGATTGGTGCGGAGCAGATTGCTACTGGCCACTATGCGCGCAATGAGTACGATCCCAAGCGAGCGCGCTGGATCCTGAAGCGGCCCGCGGATGCCAGCAAGGATCAGACCTATTTTCTATTCGGGCTGACCCAGGAACAGCTGGCACACACACTGTTCCCCCTGGGGGGTTTCACCAAGCCGGAAGTGCGCGAACTGGCGCGTGGATACGGGCTAGCGCTTGCGAACAAGCCTGATTCACAGGAGATTTGCTTTATTCCCGGGGGCGACTATAAGCGCTTCATCGATGCCTATCTTGAAGAGCAGGGCGAGGCGGTACCGGATACCGCGGGAGAGCTGGTTTCGGTGGGCGGGGAATCCCGGGGAACGCACGATGGGGTGCACAACTTTACTGTTGGACAGCGAAAGGGACTCGGCTTGGCTTCCCCTTCTCCGCTCTACGTGATCTCCATCGATCGCGACAGCAAGCGGGTGACGGTGGGCGCGGAGCCGGAGTTGTTGCGCGATTCGCTCCGGGCGCAGAGGCTGAACTGGATCTCGATTGCGGGATTAGATGGGGAGATGCGCGCCCAGGTAAAGATCCGCCACCGGCACGAACCGGCGTGGGCTACGCTGCGGAAAACAGGTGAGGACGAAGTTGAAGTGGATTTCGATGAGGCGGTGCGCGCCGTTACCCCGGGGCAGGCGGCTGTGTTTTATGACGGCGATGAGGTGATTGGGGGCGGCTGGATCGTGTAGGGGTGGATGACGAACTTTCGTCAGCGGCCTAAACAGGCTGTGGGAAAATCCTGCACAGGGCAAGAAAACAACACCTCAGGGGCTAAAGCCCTCATCAGGCCATTATTTACGGCCCGACTAAAGTCGTGCCCTGACACAAAACATGAGTTTTTCCGCAGCCTGTAAAGCCGTGCTCTTCCTTGCAGAGAGTTTTTCGGCAGAGTCATTTGTAAAATTCGATACTTTAAAGCGTGCCCTGCTAACAAAACATGAGTTTCCCGCAGCCTTTTAAGCCGTGCCCTTCCTTGCAGAGAGTTTTTCGGCAGAGTCATTTGTAAGATTCGATACTTTAAAGTCGTGCCCTGCTAACAAAGCATGGGTTTTTCCGCAGCCTTTTAAGCCGTGCCCTTCCCTGCAGAGAGTTTTTCGGCAGAGTCATTTGTAAGATTCGATACTTTAAAGTCGTGCCCTGACAACAAAGCCTGGGGTTTTCCGCAACCTGTGAAGGCCCAGTGCTTTTGGGAGATTCGTCTATGGCCTGATGCTCGCTGCGGCGAGGTGATGCTCGCTGCGGCGAGGTAGGCCGTACCCTTCACAGACTTAAACGAAAAGGTCGTCTTCGGGTTCCTGGTGGTTGGGGTGGTCCTTCTTGCGCAAAACGTCGACACCGGCGCGAAGACCGTTGAGAATGCCGTTCACCTGGCGGACGGGCACCGCAACTCCATGCTCGAGTGCCTGTACAGCGGACGTGAGGTGATCGAGTGTGCCCTTGACCATGCCGTCTACCCGTGTAGCTTGAGCCTGGGCGCGATCGGTTACGTCTCCCACTAGTCCGCCAACCTTGTCCGTCTTGGTGCGCACGGTGGTGCTGATCGCGGTCAGGTTCTCGGTGATGGTTCTCAGCTTGGGTGTAATGTCCTGGATAACTTCGCGCGAGGCAATGATTGCAGGCAGTGCGTGCAAACGAACGTCATCGGCCAGCCCCATAATCTTTTTCCGGGCTTTACGCGCGCCGATGAACATGGCAACCGTGAAGCCAGCCTGCATCAGAATGCTGACCGCGGCCACGGCAACGAAAACGACCAGTAAAGTCTGCGTGGGTTTATCCATTTGCTCTTGCTTCAACCCTTCGCTTACGCATTTTCACTTCTATTCTGTACAGGCGAGTATAGCGTGCGTCTTTTCTTGAGGAAAAAGCCGCGCCGGCATCGTTCCTGTGTAAACGCCAGAAGCGAAAATGCCTTCAGCGAAGGCCCGACCGGGTTCATGGAGGGCAATTCATGCAGCCGCGAGCGGGCTGCCCGGAAACCGCCCTCACTGATCTTCTGATCTGGGGTCGCTTCTAGGGTCGCTCGAAAAATGCGCTAGAGTTGCCCGTCAACAGCCGTCGTTGTTGCCGCGTATGCGTTTTTTCCCGCATCCACTGCTGCCGAAACTTTTTCGGCATGCTTGGCCACGACTTTACGCCCCTGCTCGACGTAGGACTGCACTTGGGAACGGCCACGCTCCACCGCTTGCTTGCCTTTCACTACATACTCGCCGAACTGATCCTTGCCGGCATCAACATAGGTGTTGACCTGGGCGGCGGCATCCCTGGACTTTTGCTTCAGGTATTCCGCGCGCTCGCGGGCGCTCTCGGCCAGACTCTCGCGAGTCTCTGTTCCCGCCTGAGGAGCGTAAAGCACACCGATTGCCGCACCAATTCCCAGTCCGACCAGAAACCAACCAAAACCGCTTCCGCTTCCGCCTTGCTCTTCGTCTGTCATGGTTTTCCCCTTAGCTTGCTGTACTCGTCTCAATATACTGCGTCTGGCTGCTTTGCCGGGTTTAGCACCCGGATACCAGTAGAAGATACTTTGCCAAGCCACCGGCGACTCGTTAACAATGATGGGATGCATGATACTCCCCCGGCGCCGCCAAGAGGGTCTGACAAAGAGAAGCCACCGGCCGCCCCCCCGGTTTCCCTGTACGCTGCACTAGACAGGACCGCGTGTGCGGCTTTCATTAAGGAAAGCCGCATGAAGTGCATCGAAGCCCATACGCTGCACAGGGAATCGGGGGGGCGGGCAAATTTAGAGGCGGCGCGCGAGCCTGTCGCGGGTTTACTGCGTCAAAGGGTAAAGCAGTTTCGCACCCGTTGAGCAACCGCCCCAGCCAGGCACGGGAGGGCGAGCATTCGATCGCTGAGCGAAAACCGAGGATTTCCCCATGAAGACAGATTCCCTGATTCGACGCAGCATTCCGCTGACCGTTCTGACCGGTTTCCTGGTTTTGGGGGCGGGCTGCAAAAATCCGTTCGTCACTGAACAACCCACGCCGGCCGCACAGCAGGCTGCACCCGCCGCGGCCCCACCAGCTGCGGCGGCCCCGCAGCCGGCTGCCCCTGCCCCACGAAGTGACCAGCAGATCGGCAGCGACATTCAGGCCAAGATCGGTGCCGAGTCCGCGTTGAATGGCCAGAATATCCAGGTAAGCGTGGCCAATGGAGTGGCGACCCTGGACGGCAAAGTAGACAACGACGCCTCCCGTGCCCTGGCTTCCGCTGATAGTGCTTCAATCGATGGCGTGCGGACGGTCGTGAACAACCTGGTCGTGGCGCCGGTCAAGGCGGCGAAGCCAGCTCCGGCGCCGAAGCGGCATAAGGAAGTGGCCGAGGCGGCGCCCCCGCCCCCTCCTCCGCCGCCTCCTCCTGCCCAAGAGCCGGTGCAAGTCGTAGCTCCGCCGCCACCACCGCCGCCTCCTGCTCCTGTGGCCAAGACGGTGACTCTGCCCGCCGGAACGGTGATTCCTATTCGCATGACGGACACGCTGGATAGCGGGAAGACTCAGCCCAACACGGTTTTCCATGGGTCACTGGCAGGCGATCTGATCTCTGACGGCATGGTAGTCGCGCGTTCAGGCGCACCGGTGACGGGACGGGTGATCATAGCCAAGGATGCAACCCACTTCGCCGGCAGCTCAGAATTGTCCATCGAGTTGACGCGCATCGATACGGTGGACCACCCGGTGGATGTGGTGACCGACGCATTCGACAAGCAGGGCGCCGGCCGGGGAAAGAACACGGCGATTAAGACCGGAGGTGGCGCCGCAGTTGGAGCCATTCTCGGAGGCCTCTTGGGAGGCGGCAAAGGCGCAGCCATTGGAGCCGCCAGCGGCGGCGGTTTGGGGGCAGGAGTCAATGGGGTTACCAAAGGACAGCAGGTGCAGATTCCCACGGAGACCCTGGTCAGCTTTCATCTGCAAACGCCTATTAGTGTGACCACCTCGAAGCAGGTGGGGACCTCGCAAGGCGGGGACGGTTTGCAACAACGACAGTAACGGAAGACGTTGAGATCGGATGCACGTGGAGGGAAACAGTAGATCCCTCCACCTAATGACACAGGTGTGAGCGGGCCCAGGTTTAGTGCCGCGCCTACGGTGCTCGGGGATCACACGACCGATATCCCAGCCCTTCCGGGCTGGGCTCCCACGGCTCGCCGGGGCAGGCACGTTTGGCGGTCGGCCCTCCGGGCCTCGCATCCATTGCGAGTTTGCAGAGTCATTCTTTCTCAACTTGCCACAAGCACGCCGAGGCAGACGGGGCGCGCGGGATGCCCGCCCTCTGCCGCGGTTAGACGGATGGGAGATTCGTTCCGTTGGGCAACAGTCTTTAACTATGTCCAGACTCCGTATTCCACTAGGTGGCGGGAAATGTCACGCGAACAGGCGTAGACGTCCTCGGGAACTACGCCGGGCTAAACGGCGGGCGATAGCCAGTTGCACTTTTAAGGTGTCGCCCTCGGCGACCGCGGCGACGATGCGCCGGGAAGCCAGCTCTACAATGTCCATGGCTTTGGCCGCGTAGAGCTTGACCATCGCCACGGCGGTGTCGGCGAGGGGCAAACTGCGAGCCCTCAGCTTGCGGGCACGAAGCAATGCCGACTCAAGCGCGTAGACCTGAATGATGATGTCCGCCAGGTCCGCCATTACCTCCTGCTGATCGGCAAGAGCGTTCATGTACTTCTGAGAAGCCGCGCCGGCGGTGAAGAGAGCGAGCTTTTTCGCGCCGGCCAGCATCTGCGCCTCGGCATATAGGGGATCGCCAGAGTGGTCCACGTCGTCCTCAAAGGAGGGCGGCTCCAAGACCTCATCCATCAGCTTCTTGATGGCAGCCAGCAGCGGGAGCTGGCCGGCCATGGCGCGCTTCATCAGCCAGCCAGTGATGATGAGTCGGTTGATCTCGTTCGTGCCCTCAAAGATGCGATTGATGCGGGAATCGCGATAGGCGCGCTCGACGGGGTACTCTTCGACATAACCGTAACCGCCATAGATCTGGACGGCGTGGTCGACGACGGCATCGAGCATCTCCGAGCCCCATACCTTCAGGATGGAGCACTCGACGGCGTACTCCTCGATGCGCTTCTGAATGTCCCGCGCGTTTTCCGCAGCGTCTCCTTCGAGGGTAGACAGCGCGTCGTCAATCATTCCGACCGTGCGATAGGCCATGCTTTCGACGGCGAAGAGCTGGGCGGCGGAATCAGCCAGCTTTTGCTGGATGAGGCCGAAGGCGGCGATCGGCTTGCCGAAGGCCTGGCGCTGCTTAGAGTAACCGATGGCGTGGCCGAGCACTGTACGAGCGGCGCCCACGCAGGCAGCGCCCAACTTGAAACGGCCAATGTTGAGAATGTTGAAGGCGATGTGGTGTCCCTTGCCCACTTCGCCGAGAAGGTTCTCGACCGGCACCTTGCAGTCGGAAAGCACCAGTGGACAAGTGGAGGAGCCGCGGATGCCCAGTTTGTGCTCTTCCGCACCAATCGAAAGGCCGGGGGCGCCTTTCTCAATCAGAAACGCGGAGAACTTTTCGCCGTCAACCTTCACGAAGACGGTGAACAGGTCAGCAAAGCCACCGTTGCTGATCCACATTTTCTCGCCGTTCAGAATGTAGTGGGCGCCGTCGGGCGAGAGCGTGGCGCGGGCGCGGATGTTCATCGCGTCCGAACCGGAGGTGGCTTCGGAGAGCGCGTAGGCGCCAATGCAATCGCCTGTGGCTAACTTTGGCAGGAACTTCTGCTTCTGCGCGTCGGTGCCATACCAGACGATGGGCAGGGTGCCGATGCCGACGTGCGCGCTGAAGGCCACAGAGAAGCTGCCCAGCTGAGAGAGATGATCGGCAACGATGGCGGAGGTGACCTTATCCATGGCCAGGCCGCCGTACGCCTCGGGGATGTCGACGGCCATCAGGCCGAGATCCCCGGCCTTTTTCAGCAAGGCGCGGGTGACGTCGAAGTGCTTGGCCTCAATCTCTTCGGCCGCGGGAAGCACTTCGTTGCGAACAAAGTCAGAGGCGGTGCGCGCGATCTGGCGCTGCTCTTCGGTGAAGTCTTCCGGGGACATGATGTCGTCCGGGGCGGACTCCCCAATCAGGAAGTTGCCGCCGGGAACCGTGCGATGCAGTATCTCCGTTGCTGTGGCCATTGTTTCCCCCTGGTCTAACGCATTTTTGCTAATACTGTGGTCCGTCGCGATCCGTTATGTGCGGCCATTCTTTCCACCCCAGGTACGCAAAGTCCACGTACCTGGGGGCCCCGGTTTCGGCGGAATGGCCGCGTCGAGTCCGGCTTCCTGGTCTACACCATTAGCAAAAATGCGCTAGTGGATAGATTCGAAAATTCCCGCAGCGCCCATGCCTCCACCGACACACATGGTCACCAGTCCGTACCTTAACTTCCGGCTTTGCATGGCGTGCAAGAGTGTGGCCGTCAGCTTGGCGCCGGTGCAACCGAGCGGATGGCCCAGAGCGATGGCCCCGCCGCTCACGTTCACCTTGGCGGGGTCCAGATGCAGTTGCTGGATCACCGCCAGCGATTGCGCGGCAAAGGCTTCATTCAGTTCGATGAGGTCGACTTGGTCGAGGGTTAGCCCGGCCAGCTTCAGCGCTTTGGGGATGGCGTAGACCGGGCCTACTCCCATCTCTTCCGGCAAGCAGCCGGCGGTCGCGAAGGAGACAAAGCGAGCCAGGGGTTTGATCCCCAAGGCGGCGGCGCGTTCCGCAGACATGACCACGGCGGCCGCGGCTCCATCCGAGGTTTGCGATGAGTTCCCTGCTGTGACCGTTCCCCGGGCATGAAATGCCGCCTTGAGTCCTGCCAGAGCCTGAAGCGAAGTTTCTGCGCGCGGACCTTCATCGGTAGCGAAAGCCTTGGTTGCGAGCTTGATTTTGCCCGCGCCGTTCGCGGAATACGTCACGGTTACTGGAACGATTTCGGCGTCGAAGCGGCCGGCTTCGATGGCAGCCAGCGCCTTCTGGTGGCTGGCCAGGGCAAAGGCATCGGCCTGTTCGCGGGTGATTCCGTAGTGTTGGGCCACGCGCTCGGCGGTGAGGCCCATGGAGAGGTAGGAATCGGCGTAGTGGTCGATGAGCCAGGGATTGGCGCTGACCTTGTTGCCTCCCATGGGCACCATGCTCATGGATTCGGTGCCGCCGGCAACAATGACTTCGGCGCCACCGCCGCGGATTCGCTCGGCGGCCATGGCAATGGATTGCAACCCGGAGGCGCAGAAACGGTTGACGGTCATCGCGGAGGAGCTGACCGGCAGGCCGGCGCGCAAGGCCGCGATGCGGGCGACATTCATACCCTGCTCCGCCTCCGGCATGGCGCAGCCGAGAATCACGTCTTCGATCTCGTTGCGGTCAAGGTGGGGCAGGCGGGCAAGTGCGCCTTCGATCGCGGTCGCGGCCAAGTCGTCGGGGCGCGTTGTAGCGAGGGCACCTCGACCAGACTTGCCGACGGCGGTTCGAACACTGCTGGCGATAACGGCGTCTCTCATATTCGCTTCCCTTCCCCGGGGTTCCTGAGCTGAAATCCAGGACTACGTCCTTGGAATTCTCAGCCGTCCCCTTCGACGAGCTCAGGGCAGGCTCTACGGGACTGATTCGTGCTGTCAAATCCTACCCAGGACTAACGTCCTGGGCTACTCTCAGCCGTCCCCTTCGGGACTGATTCTTGGACCGGCAGGTTCTCACGCAGACTCTAGAGCCCCTCGTTTTTGTGCGGACTAAAGCCCGAAACCTTCAAGAAAACATACCCAAGGGGCTAAAGCCCTCTTCATCCCGATCTTTACGGCCCGACTGAAGTCGTGCCCTGATACAAAGCATGAGTTTTTTGACAGCCTGTAAAGTCGTGCCCTGATACAAAGCATGAGTTTTTCGACAGCCTATAAAGTCGTGCCTTAATACGAAACATGAGTTTTTCAGCAGCTGTAAAGTCGTGCCTTAATACGAAACATGAGTTTTTCAGCAGCTGTAAAGTCGTGCCTTGATGCAAAACATGAGTTTTTCCGCAAGCTGTAAAGTTGTGCCCTCATACAAAGCGTCAGAGCGGTGATTCCGAAAAAACTCGCACATTTTGCAGATTGGATCTATCGCCCCTCTCTGAAATTTAGAAACATTGCTCTTAGTTTCTGAGCGGTTTGCCGGTCTTGAGGGTGAACGCAATGCGCTCCTGGGTTTTGCGTTCTCCGCAGAGCGACAGGAATGCCTGGCGCTCGAGATCGAGGAAGTACTGCTCGCCCACAACCGTGCCGGCGGGTATGGCGCCTCCGCACAGGATATGCGCGACATGGTTGGCAACTTTCTGATCGTGGTCGCTGATGTAATCAGCCTGGCGCATCAGGTGGACACCGAGTTTGAGCGTGGCCAAGGCGCTTTCACCGGCTGCAGGGACTTCGCGCGGCGCTGGAGCCCCATAGCCTGCGCCGGCGAGAGTAACAGCAGCCTGCCGCGCGTCGTGCACAACGCGATCGCGATGGGCGGTGACGCGATCGGAGGCGCTTAGATAGCCGAGCAGGCGTGCATCGGCGGCCGAGGTCGAGACCTTGGCAAGCCCTATCAGTTCAAAGTTGCGCTTGAGGGCGTCGAAGTACTCGGTCGAACCAGCCAGGCGAGCCGTCGCGTCGCGGCCGGCAGCAGAAAGAATGCCAGCGGCGGAATCGACGGCACGGAGAACCATTTCCTTGGTACCACCACCACCAGGGACGACGCCAACACCGGTTTCCACCAGTCCCATGTACAGCTCGGCATGGGGCTGTCGACAGGCGGCGTGCAGCGCAATCTCCGCTCCCCCTCCCAGGCAGAGTCCAAAGGGCGCCACCACCACCGGGCGGGGACAGAACCGGATCGCCGCTGTCATGCGCTGAAAGGCACGCACGGCAAAGTCAAGATCCTCCCACTCCCCTTCCTGAATGAAGAGCAGCACCTGGAGCAGGTTTGCGCCGACAGAGAAGTTGGCGCCGTCGCCGGTGATGACAAAGCCCTGGAAGTTGCGGATCGCATCGCTGCTTGGGTTCAGGGTTTGGGTCACGAAGCGGGTGATGTCTTCGCCAACCGCATCTTTCTTCGAATGCAACTCGATGGCGGCGATGCCGTCGCCCAGATCTATCAGCGATGCACCGGAATTACCTTTGACAATGCCATGGGATTTGCGAAAGTCGGCGACGGTGGCGATCCCGGGTGGCTGAAGGATAGGAACATACTCCCCGCGCTTGGGGTCGAAGACCTGCTTGCCTATTGGTTCGTCCCGGTACCAGCTGGACGCTCCGGATCGCAGCAGCGTCTCGGCATTGGGAATGGCAGGTTCGCCCGCCTGGCGCATGCGCTCCACGGTAGCAGCTACGCCCACCGCATCCCACATCTCGAAGGGGCCTAGCTCCCAGTTGAAGCCGGTTCGCATCGCGCGGTCGATACTGGCCGGCTCCGCGGCAATCTCGGGCAGACAGTTGGCGGCGTAGGCAAAAAGGCGACTGAGCAATTGCCATTGGAACGCGGCTGCCTTGTCTTTGCGGGTATCGGCGGCCATGAGCATGCGAAGCCGCTCGGGAAGCGATTCGGCGTTCTTAGCGAGTTCCAGCGAGGGAAATTTGGGGCGGGTCGCGGGACGATAGGCGACGGTTTGCCAATCCAGAGCGAGCCGGAGCTCGTTGCCTTCCGCGTCTTTCTCCTTCTTATAGAAGCCCTGGCCGGTTTTGTCGCCGAGCCAGCGGCGCTCCAGCATGGTTTGCACAAAAGACGGGAGCTGCAGAGCCTCGCCGGCACGGGATTGAGAGAAGTTCGCCACCACGTGGGCCAGGATGTCTATGCCGACCATATCCGCCAGGCGGAAGCTACCTGTGCGCGGCCAACCGATGGCGCTTCCGGTGAGCACGTCGACTTCTTCGACGGTGAGCCCTTGCTGCTGCATCAGCTCGATGGCGTGGACCATGATGTAGACGCCAATGCGATTGGCGATGAAGTTAGGTGTGTCGTGGGCGTAGACGACTGTCTTGCCCAAGCGGCGGTCGGCAAAGTCGGCGATCGCGGCAACGGCCGCCGGATCCGTCTCGGGCGTGGAGATAACCTCGAGCAACCTCATGTAGCGCGGCGGATTGAAGAAGTGGGTACCGAACCAGGAGCGGCGGAGTTCAGCCGGCAGTGACGCGGCGATGCTGGCTATGGGCAGCCCGCTGGTATTGGTAGTGAGGATGACACCAGGCTTGAGAAAGGGTGTGATTTTGGCGAGAAGTTCCTGCTTGATGGCCAGGTTCTCGGTGACCGCCTCAATCACCCAATCGCACTTAGAGAGCCACGCAAGGTCATGATCGAAAGTACCGGACTGGATCAGCCTGATACTGGCTGGGTCGTAGAAAGCCGCCGGCTTGGCGCGGCTGAGGCTCTGCAGGGCCGTTTCGGCAATAGCCGCCGGGCCCTTGGCCGGGTCTCCGGCCAGGTCGAGCAACACTACCGGGATTCCTGCGTTGGCAAGATGGGCCGCAATGCGGACTCCCATGGTTCCTGCGCCCAGCACCGCGGCTTGATGAATCATAGCGGGTCGCAGACGCGTAGGGGCGGGTTCGGGCGAAGTCAAGGAGGCGCGTTCCATGGGGGAGGCAGGCGCGGAGCTCATGGTTCTGGTTCCTCCTTAATTAGCAGTTTCGCAATTACTGTGGCCTGATCAAGATCGCGAGGTGTGGTCCCGGCGCGCCGGGACCACGAAAAGGCCTATCCCTTCGATCTACACCAACTGCGAAACTACTTTAACGGTACGCTTCTCGATACCATCGCGAAAAACTGTAAGCGTGAATATGGAGTAAAAAACCCGGAACGTCGATCACCCAGTATCGACATTGCAAATGTTTGATGGTGATGCCTGCGGTTCTGTCCGCCACGCTTTGGCTATATCCTTGCCAAGGGCCAAGAGAAGCGAAACACTTCAATTTGATCCTTAAGTATTGGACGCAAATGTAAGCATTTAAAGGAGAGTGGCCGATGCAATTCGCCATCGTGATCATGGCCGCAGGAAAAGGCACGCGGCTCAAAACCAAGCGTCCAAAGGTTCTGCATGAAGTCGGCGGGAAGACCCTGCTGCGGCATGTAGTCGACGCGGCGAGGCAGATTGTTCCGCCGGAAGATATCTACGTGATCGTGGGCCATGAGGCCGAGCTGGTAAAGGCTTCCCTCAGCGGCCTGGGGGTGCAGTTCGTCGATCAAACTGAGCAACGGGGGACGGGCCACGCCATCCAGGAGGCACGCCCGGCGGTTGAGGGATATGCCGACATGATCGTGCTTTCCGGCGATGTGCCGCTCATCCGGCCAGAAACGCTCCGGAAGATACGCGATTTCCATCTCGAGCGCAGGGCGGCTATGACGGTGCTGACGGCCGCACCGGCAGACCTGCACGGCTATGGACGAGTGATACGCAAGTCAAGCAATTCCAATGAGATACATGAAATTGTTGAAGCAAAAGCTTTAACTCCGCAGTTCGCCCAGGCGCGAGAAATCAACTCTGGAATCTACGCTTTTACCTGCCAGCCGCTGTTCGCACACATCGGCAGCCTGGGAACGCAGAATGCTCACGGCGAACTCTATTTGACCGACATGGCTGGGATTCTCAGGACAGCCGGACAACGGGTGCTGGCGCTGGAGGCGGAAAACGCAGACGAGGTGCTAGGCGCCAATACGATCGCGGAGATGATGACGATCGATGACAGACTCCGGCTCAGTACCGCCCGCAAGCTGATGGCCGAGGGAGTAACCATCTTCCGGCCGGAGACCTCGGTGATCGATGCCAGCGTGATAGTGGGAGCGGACACCGTGATCGAGCCCTTTGTGCAGTTGCTGGGCGAGACCAAGGTGGGCAAGGAGTGCCGCATACGCTCCTATTCGGTATTGGAGCACGCTACGCTGGGCAACCGGGTGCTCGTCCGCCACGGCTGCATCATCAGCCAATCCCGGGTGGACGACGGCGCCTTGATCGGCCCCTATGCGCACATCCGCCCAGAGAGCGAGATTGGCGAGGGAGCGCACGTGGGCAACTTTGTCGAGACCAAGAAGATTCGTTTGGGTAAAGGGTCCAAGGCAAATCACTTGACCTATCTCGGGGACGCGGAAATCGGAGCGGGCGTAAATGTGGGAGCGGGGGTCATCACCTGCAACTACGACGGAGTGAATAAGCGGAAGACAATCATCGGCGACCGCGTTTTTGTAGGCAGCAATTCCAGCCTGGTAGCCCCTGTGACCCTGGGGAATGGCTCCTATGTCGCGGCGGGATCCTGCATTACGGAAGATGTGCCGGAAGATGCGCTGGCGCTGGGGCGGGCGAGACAAACCATCAAAGAAGGCTGGAGCGCCGCGCGGCGGAACAAGAAGTAAGCCGGTATGTCCGGTCAGGCCGCTTCGGTGCGGGCCTGCTCGGCGAGCACCTGGCAAAGGCGAATGCGGGCAGAAAAGCACGTGCGTTGCACCTGCGGCTCAGGAATCTCAAGCAGGCGGGCGATGGCCGCCGGCGCGTAACCTTCCACATCACGCAGCAGGAATAACAGGCGCTCATTGGCGGGCAAGCTGTGCACCGCAACCTCAAGATCGGGACGGCGCACATTGCGATGACTCAGGCCAATCCCCGGAGTAATTACCGCGGCGGCCTCTTCCTTTTTCAGAGGAAATCGCTGGCTCAGCTCGTTGACCAGTGCCGAATCCACAGCGAAACCGTCAGGCTGCTCGTTTTGCTGAAAGGCACGGACGAATGTGGACGCGAGAATCTCTTCCGCTTCCATCTCATTGCCGGTCATGTAAAACGCGAGCGAAAAGGTACGATGACGGTGGCTTTCATAGACATCCCGCTGCTGCTGCTCACAGGATTGTTTGACAGCCTGAGAGACGACCGGGTTTGAATCAGCGGAAAACTCGCGCTCAAAATTGAACAAGGTTACCCCGGTAAAGGCCCTTCAGCCTGCGAAGGCCTTGAATGACGCTAGACCGAAGTATAGCAGTTCACTCACAGGCGATGTTTTCACTTCGACGCTGCTGCATCGTCCAGTTGACGCGGGCTCGCACTTTGTATACACCATGTATACATCACGAGTAACATGACCGGGCCAAGATTTCACCCCATTGGTATCGGTTGAAGATACACTTAGAAGGAGAGCCTTTTTGCTTCTGCACTGCTGGATGGTCACACTCCGCGCGAGAGACTGCGAAGCGGAACAAATCTCACCCTAACACCGTAGCTGTGGACACGCTACGCGCCGCAATCAGGCGCTGGGAATCTGGTTTCCAGGTGCTCATACAGGTAGTATCACGGTAACAAGGAGCCTTCCGGGGAAACTCGGGCGTCCAGCAAGTATGGAGACAGCACGCATCCCAGCACGGGTCCTGGTGGTCGATGAGCAAACACATTGTCGAACCGAAATCGACGGCATGCTTGAAAAGGCGGATTACTCCACCGTGCTTTCCAGTGATCGGCAAGAGGCCCTAGCGCACATCGAGAAAGATCCGCCGTATGATCTGGTTCTGTCTGATCTGATGGCGGCCGGGGTTCACGGCATGGGCCTGCTGGAGCGAATGCGCGAGGTGCAACCCGAGACTCCCCTAGTACTGGTGACGCCGGGCCGCGATGAGGGTGCGGCCATAGCCGCAGTGCGCCACGGGGCCTATGATTACCTGCTAAAGCCATTTGAAAAGGATCAGCTACTGGCCACGGTCAAGCGGGCGATCGACTATCGACGCCTGGTGCAGCAGAACGCGATGTACCGGCAGGATCTGGAGCAATTGGTAAGCGCCCGGACGGGGATGCTGCACCAGGCGATCGCGGACCTGGAGCGTTCCTACGACATAACACTGGAGGCGCTGGGCGACGCGCTCGATCTGAAGGATGCGGAGACGGAAGGCCACTCGAAAAGGGTGACTGCTTATACCATTGCGCTTGCCCGGGGAGCGGGAATTCCCTCGCAGCAAATACCGGTCGTTGCGCGCGGAGCTTTTCTGCACGATATCGGGAAAATGGCCATTCCCGACGCGATTCTGCTCAAGCCCAGCAAGTTGCAGACGGATGAGCAAAAGGTGATGCGGGAACATTGCGCACGGGGCTACCAGATGCTGCGCAAGATTCCCTTTCTGCAGGAGGCTGCGGAAATTGTGTATAGCCATCAGGAACACTACGATGGCAGCGGCTATCCACGCAAACTGAGAGGCGAGCAGATCCCGCTAGGGGCTAGGATTTTCGCTGTGGCCGATACGCTGGACGCAATCACTTCGGACCGGCCGTACCGGAAGGCAGCCACGTTTGGGGCGGCGCGGCTGGAGATCAAGCGCTGCGCCGGCACGCAGTTCGATCCCAAGGTGGTGGAGGTGTATCTTAGCCTGCCCGACCAGTTGTGGGAGGATCTTCGGGCGGAGATTACTCAACAAGCGAAGAAATTCTCACCCCTGCAGCTGGAGCCCAAAGACCGGTCGAAGCTGCGCAATCCGTTTCCTTAAGCGAGTGGGAGGTGTGCCGATGAGCATTTTGACACCGGAAATGGTGCAAGAAGGTTTGCGATCGCTTCCGGAATGGAAGCTAGAGGGCAAGGAGATCGTCCGCCACTACCAATTCCCCGATTTTGTTGCCGCCATGGTCTTCGTCAACCAGGTGGCAGAAAAGGCAGAGGCGGCCGGACATCATCCGGACATTGATATCCGCTACAACAAGGTGCGGCTGGCGCTGGTATCCCATGACCAGGGCGGCCTTACCCAGCGCGATATGAAGATGGCCCGGACTCTGAACTCGCTGTCATAGATCTCTGGGTGGGGTTGGCTGGCGCATCTTGGCCAGGGTTCTACGGTTCCAGATCGCGACGGCGATTCCGCCAAAAGCTGCCGAAGTGGCGATTAACAGGCCTGAGCGCCAGAAACTCCGCCGTTCGGGTGCAGAATGACCCTCGTCTGGGGCCTCCTCATCGGAAGGGGAAACCAACTCTAAGCGAAATTTGCGGAGCGGCATGGATGACCTTGAAAAAGAAAAATGTGGGAAAAGAGTCCGCTGAGAAACTTATTTTTCAGAACTGCGTCTATGTTGGGGAAGGGTGTAGTTGAGCCCGAAAGATACAGTAATCGGGATTTAAAATTTAAAGAAATATGTTTTTTAACGAAATTCGGCATTTGCAACTAGAAGTTCACTGCATGCATCTGGTAGTATGAGTTCAGTCGCGATTGAAGCTTTAGCTCTCGCGGCGAGGTTTTAAGTACAAGTTGCGTCACTGGCCTCCCGGCACGGACAATTTACCGTTCGTGCCGCCTTTTTTTTGTTCTTCTCGCTATTTCCGTCGCAAACCCTACATTTTCTGTCTTGCAATCCTGTCGCCGAACCTGGGCAGCTTGGCGATTCCCTTTGGGTTCGCGCTACACTGCTCTTTGAGCCCGGATTCCGCGATTACCGCGCCTCGTTCGGCCTTAGAGAGGTGGGGGCTTTTCTTGAGGAAAAGCCTCGTGTAAAGCATATTCACCGGTTACACCTATCGTGGAACCGCTATAGGAGCATGAATGCGACGAATTCTGGTGTGCCTGGCGATCGGGATGTTGACAGTGGGAGCGTATGCGCAGTGGGTCACCGACGCAGATGTTCCCGCATACCATCCGGCGGCGCCCGCACGCGGAGCGAAGCTACCCGCGATTCTCGCCGGCAAGCAGCTCGAGGGACCCCTTTTCCAGTACCCCTGGCAAAAGAAGGTATATGAGGATGCGGCCAAGGTCCCTAATGTGCTTTACCAGCTTCCCTGCTATTGCCACTGCGACCGGGCGCTCGGCCACGCCAGCCTGCACAGTTGCTTCGAGGGCCTGCACGGGGCAGAATGCTCGACCTGCGCACAGGAGGGGTTTTACGCCTACCAGATGTCGCTGAAAGGCAAGACGGTGAAGGAGATCCGCGATGGCGTCATGCGCAAGGAATTCCAAAGCATCGATCTGAATTCGATTGGCATGTAGGGGGTATACTTAGGATAGGGCAGCGGTTACGAGCTGCTTTATCTGACAACAGGGGGCGTCACGGTTTCGACGGGATCGATTAGGTTGAGAGGCATGCCGGGGTGTAAGCACCCGTAATCGCTTGCAAAAACAATAATTGCTAACAATCAACTAGCACTTGCTGCTTAATTAAATAAGTAGCCGTTCTTCGTGGCTTCGCCTGTGGGCTACGAAAGAACGTCGCACAGCGGGCTGGTTCCTGGGACGCGGTCCGAGCCGCAGGGACGAGATCATCGGACTAGCGTTACGCGCATCTTGTCGGTTCTGAGCGCGTCGCGCGAAATCTTCGGAACTCGACTAAGCATGGAGTCTCTCTGCTGACATGGATTTCGGACGCGGGTTCGACTCCCGCCGCCTCCACCAATATTTAACCGCGGATCCAGTGACTCCTGAGGTCCTTCGCTTCGCTCAGGATTTCGCCTGCGGGCTCAGACGCCCGCAAAACGGCTCAAGTTCGACTCCCGCCGCCTCCACCAAGTCTTTTATAACTAACAATTTACGCGATCCAACTCCTGTACAATTCCCTTCCATTCCTAGAAAGCCTCTCATTTCATGGGACTTACTTTCCAGACGCGGGCGGATGTTCCGCCCACGTCAACCTCTTTAAGAAGCGCTGTCCGCACCGACCCCGGTTCTACGCTCCTGTACGATCCCTGAGATCATGGCAGGCTTCTCTTCAGTTCAACGCCCCCGAGGTACTTGTGGATCGGTAGCGGACACTGCTACCGATCACACCAGCTTCTGTGGATGCAAGAGTGGCTATTTGTTGGCGGTCTGATTCGGCAGCTCAGCCCGTTTCGCTACTTTGTGCTGGATCTGCTCTTCGGACAGGATGGGTGCGAAGTCTTCCATCTCAAAGACCTGGCGGATTTCGATTTCGGAGTCGCCGCCGTGGGGGTTGGGGCAACGCTTGACCCACTCGATGGCCTCTTCGAGGGACTTGACCTGCCAAAGCCAGAAGCCGGCGACGAGCTCCTTGGCCTCGGTGAAGGGGCCGTCGATGACGGTACGAGACTTGCCGGAGAATTTGACGCGTACGCCTTTGGAGCTGGGATGGAGGCCATCCATGGCGAGCACGACGCCAGCCTTCATCAGCTCTTCGTTGAACTTGCCCATCTCGAGCAGGAGCTGCGGATCGGGGAGGGCGCCTTCTTTTTCTGACTCTGGGGATGCTTTGACGATGACCATGAATCGCATTTTCTTTGTCCTCTTTGAGTTGGGATGAATGTGGAAGTGTCGCGGCTTATTAGGCGGCAAGGGCCGGCTGAGCTATTTTTGCGGGCTGTTCGTAGAGCTGGCGGATCTGGGTCTCTGGGGTGGGTGGGGCAGCCTCGGCTTTGGCGGGCTTGTAGATGCATAGAAATCGCATTGCTTCTCCGTTTGTTAGAGCATATTTGCTCGCTCTATTGATACGTCGAAGGAGGTGTGGGGAAATCGACAGGGTGTGGCGATTACTTTTGGATTTATTTTTGGAGGGCTGCCGCCCCACGCTAATTCCCAAGGAATTTCCCAGCTCCCGGGCTTCCTTCCAAACGTTAGACGCCATCAGGCCGGGACGGTTTGTCCCTCAGCGACCAATGTTCCAAGCAAGTACCTTATTTCTCTGGCGGCGTTGAAGGTTCTAAACTCCAAAGCCATCTTCTGCGCACAAGCACGAAACTTGGGCTCGGATAGGATGTACTCGACCGTGCTGCGCACTTGGTGGATGGTCGGGTTATCGGTGGGGAGATAGAGGCCGGTCCCCGTCCAGGCAACGCGAGCGCCGTTCTCGGGCTTGTCTTCACTCTGACCGGCGACTACCATGGGCACTCCAAAGTAGAGCGCCTGGGTGACAGTTCCGTAGCCGCCAAACGTCACAAGCACGTCGACATATGGAAGCACTTTGGAGAAATCAAGGTACTGTGAAGCGACCGTGTTAGCAGGCAGCGGGCACGGAATGGCCTCCAGGGGTCTGCCGCCCGTTGTGACCAGTATCAACAAATCGTCGCGATCGCCGAATGCCTGGATGACAGGAGCCAGCAGCTGCCCGAGATCGCCGTTGGCGATGGTCCCTTGGCTGACCAGAATGACGGTTCGTCCAGCTTCTCTCGCTTCGCGTAGCTGCGGCGGCACATCTTCGGATCCCTCCGGCAGGAGTGCTCCGATGTAGTGCAGTTTCTGCGACGGCTTGCGCAGCGGGAACTCAAAACCCGGCACACACGGTTGAAGCATCACGTCCGCGAGCGTCGCCATGGACTCGAGCAGCGGTGCAGTCAAACCCGGTACACCGAGATCGCTGAGAAGCCGATTGGCATGCTCACGCAGCGGGTTGGTTACAGCGTGCGCCATATTTTGTGCGATCTCGCGGTATTGTTCTCGTTGCGCCGCATCTTTGGCGGGGGGCAAACCCGGACCGAAGGGCAAGCCGTCTTCGCGTGGCAGCTGCAGTGTACTGATTCCGAGATACGCGCTCCAGGGCCGCGAAGAGCGAGGGCCCAGTAGAAGCGGGAGCATTCCGCAGAAGGTGGTCTCATGCACCACAAGGTCCGCCGGAAACTGTCGCAGCGTCCGTTGCAGCCCTTTGAACTGAGATGGCATTGCATCGACGAAGATGGTCTTCAGGTCGAAGAGCAGTTTCTCCGGCCCGGGTGAATATCCCTTGCGTTCCGGAAAGGCGGCATCAATCTTTCGCATGTCGTAGTCAACGTCCGCGGGCAGGGGAAGGAACCGCACTCTCGCAGATTCGATCTTCTCGCGGAAGTGCGTACCGGTATAGAGAGCGGTTTCGTGCCCTGCATTTTGCAAGACGCGTGCGGCAACAAGCAATGGGTTAACGTGGCCAATAACCGGGGAGGCTGCAAACAAGACTTTCATTTATTTTCCTTTCAGTTGATCGAGGTAGCAATACGCGGGTTTGTTCCGGAAATGAGACCCATATGGGAGCACGAGGCGCACGGCCTATGTGCCGGTCCGACTTATTCACTTGTCTTTCATTCTTCCCGGATAAACACTCGGGGTCCTGCAAAATTCCCTTCGACCCGCTGGAATGAACTGAAAGCCCCGTAGAAAATGGCTCCTGCTATAGCCGCTCTCCGATGCCAGCTTGTGGAGATTGAGGTCTTTGGAGCGATTGTGCTCCGGCCTGCTCGCGTTCCGCCGACGTCGACGATAGCAGCACGCGAAGCTTCGAGCGTGCCCTTGCCAGGCGCGACATCACTGTTCCCGAAGGGCAATCCAGGAGGCTTGCGATCTCCTGATATGACAACTCTTCAAACTCTCGCAGTAGAATGACCTCGCGGAATTCGATAGACAGTTGCTCAATTGCAGCACGTACCCTTTGAACGTCCACCTTGCCTGCATAGATCTCGTAGGAGTCTTTCTCCGGATTAACCAGGTTGTCTACGCCAGCGCCCTCCATATCGGTCTGAACCATTTGGGGATCACTTCGCCTCTTTCTGAGTTGGTTGAACCAGATGTTCCGCAGGATTTTGAATAGCCATGCTTTTATGTTGCTCTCCGGTCTAAGACGGCCTGCCGCAGGAATGGCACTGACGTACGTCTCCTGCACCAGGTCTTCTGCTTCCGCATGGTTGTGGCTCAGAACCAACGCGTAGCTGTATAGTCCATCGATGTATTCAATGCCCAAAGTATCCGTCCCGGCAGTGGCTTTCGGCTCGCACGACATAGAATTAACCCCACTACAGTTGCAAGTTAGCTTTGAGACAGCCGATGGGAGCCGCATGAGGCAGGCAGTAGGCCGCGCAGCCGTTAGCTCCTTGCCGCTGTTAGAAGGACAAACCGATAAGGGAGATGAGGACCACCAGAAAGGTCCAAACGTACGAACTGAATGCCGAATTGGACTGAGGGACTGAATTCATCAAGTTTTCTTCTCCTACCCTAGAATGCGCAGACCCCCCCAAGAATCGATCATCGAGCTTTTATTACGGGGGCTTTTATTCGTGAGCAATTGGCTGACAGAGCTCAGAGTTGTATCTGAGTGCTCACTTCGAGGCGAGTAAGGGCGTCTCCAAGGGGAGGCCGCGAGCCTGCCATCCTTCGATCCCATCGATCACGATACCGACATCTAGCGCTTTATCCCGAAGAAGCAAGATACTGGCCGCGGTAGAGGCGCGATATCCTTCGTGACAGTACAGAAGACTAGGCCTGGAGAAATCGATGGATGCTGCTCCGGAATGAAGCTCAAGCAACGGCACGAAGGTCGCCCCGGGGAGGTGACCTTTCAGCCATTCAGCCGAGCTGCGAACGTCGATGAGCTGGAACGGCCGGCCTTCGCGCAGGTGGCGGCTTACATCTTGAGACCAATGTATGGGTAGACTGGCAAGCGTGGGTCCATGATTTTGCCAGTGCTTCTGATCTGCGAGGACAAACCCGAGCACATGCTTAAGACCAACCCTGGCTAAACGGCTTGTCGCTTCTTCTGCGGCGGGGATGCTGTCGGCAACCAGGATAAGTTCCTGTGTTGGTTCGATGAGGATGCCTGCCCAGCTCGCGAATGGTCCGATGAGACCGAGCTGCATGGATCCGGGAATATGGAATGAGGAAAATTGCTCGGCCGGTCGCGTGTCCAAAACAAGGACGCCCCGGCGCTGTTCCTGCACGATTTGCTCTGCCGTGTATTGCTGAAGATTTGGCGATCCTGACACGTGAATCAACCCCTCTTCATACATATGCGCGACAGATCAAGAATTTCGATCGTGGTTTGTCATTATTTTTTAGTTGTTTTATCCGCGCCTGCTGCAGGCTGGTATTTGGCTTCTTAAGCAAATGTTCTAGCTTCCGCTGTTCGCGTTCGCTTTCCGGGGTAGCCGCATTGCGCGCATTCCAGGTAGCCCACACATCCGCGCTTTTCCGATACCATGTGCGTGACTCCGCTTCCGCAGCGAGTCGTTCAGCGGGAGGGTAGATCTGATCGGTAGCCAGGCGGTGCTGGAGCGCCCCTTCGCTTTCAAAGCAGAAGCCTACGTCGCGCAGAACCAGCAAGCTGGGTGACGTCACCGCGAACTCACCCTGGAAGGGCAAGGCAGCATTCGCATATTGCCGGGCCTTCGCGACATTTGCTACTGCAAGCTCAGCATCACTCAATTTGCAATCGGATCTCATCAGGTGAAGGCGGCCATGTGGACTGGTTTCTGCCAATTCGCGCCGGATCAGGTTTGCTTCCAGCAGGAGCCGCAGCCGCTCTGGCGCTTGCTCTTTTTTGTCGAGGACCTCAGCCAGGGCCTCATCCCTGATTGCGAGCCAATGCCTGAGCCCCATACAGGGGAGCCAGTTTCTTCGTAAGACTGATGGACTTTCGATACCATGCGCCGGCCATTTCGAAATTGGTCAGGCGGAATGAGTCACCCATTTCTGTATATGCAATCGCTAAATCGTATTGGGCCTGGATATTTCCGCTGTCGAGCTCTGCCAGCATCTGGGCAATGGCAAGTGCTTTGCGGGCATAGACCTGTGCCTGTCCGGAATCCCCTACGTTCAGGGCGTCTCTTCCTGCGAGAGGCAGAACGGCCTCCTGATAGGCCACAAACAGCGATCGACGGGCTTGCACCGAGGACGGATACCTTTGCACGAGTGCTTCGGCGAGAGTTACCGCCTTTCGATTATCTTCGAGGGCTTGTGACTGCCTACCCAGCTCATTGAACGTGCTTGCGCGACCACGATAGAGGTCAATCAGCATTTTGTCGTGGTCTTCGTCGCCACTGGGACTATCTCCGAAGATGTGGAATGCCGCAGAAAAGCTTTTTAGCGCTTGATCCGGATTGAGACTTCTTAGATCAACATTTCCCATCCCTTCATAGCTTCTGGCCAAAAGGCGTTTGCGCGCCCGGTCGTTAGGCTTCTGCTGCCAGAAGGCTTGCGCCCAGGAAAGCCCCTGCTGATAGTTGTCGCGGGCCTCATGCAGGTTGCCGAGGAACGCTTCGATACCACCCAGTCTCTGATACGCTTCGATCAATGCTGCTCTACTGTCGTCCCCAGGCATGCGAGCATGCGCTTCGCTGGCGGCGTGCCAGGCCCTCTGATAGCTGGCGATGGCCGTTCCCGAGTTGCCCAGGTTGGCGACGAAGGGTGAGCCCTCAAGGTCGCCAACGCGTGCATAGGCTTTGGAAAGCTCAATCAATAAGCGGGGATCGTTCCCCGTGCTTCGCCGAAGTTCGTCCAGATAAGTGAGCGCACTTTGAAACAACGCTGCCTGGGCCTTGGTGGAGGCGGAAGAGTGTTGAAGCTTGTCTGTCAAATCTGAGATCGCCGCGCCGGCAAGTGTTCGGACCTCGGTTACCCGGCGATCAGCCTTACGCGATTGACTCGAATAGATCAGCAAGGACGTACTGAGCAGAGCAATCATCGCGAACGCCGTCAACGTAACCGTCTTATGGCGCTGCGCCAGCTTCCTCAATGTGTAGATGGGGGAAGCTTTTCTGGCCGTGATCGGTTTTCCTTGCAAATAACGAAGCAGATCCTCTTCAAGATGCTGGACTGACCTGTAGCGTCGCGCCGGATCATGATTCATCGCCGTGATGACAATTCTGTCCAGGTCTCCAGCTAGTTCCCTTCTGCTCCGGCCGGCCAGATCAGGAGCCGCACTGGGTTTTCGGCTTTCCTCGACGAGAATGACTCGTTCTGCTTCGGCCGGTGAAAGGCCACGAAGAGTGTAGGGACGGGAGCCAGTCAAAAGCTCAAACAGCAAAACTCCCAGAGAATACACATCGGTCGAGGTGGTGAGCTGCTTGCCCTGAAGTTGCTCCGGGCTTGCGTAATCAGGAGTCATCATTCTGAAACCGCTCTCGGTTGGGGTGTCATCCTTCAGGACCAGTTGCGGTTCCAGGGGCTTTGACGTCCCGAAGTCAATGAGCTTGACCACACCTTCGGGTGTCACCATGACGTTGCTTGGCTTTATGTCGCGATGGATGATCAGCTTCTGATGCGCGTAGTGAACTGCGGAGCATAGCGAGCGAAAAAGCTCAATGCGTTGCCGGATGGATAAGGCGCGGCTTTCGCCAGCAAGGGTGATCGGCTGACCTTCCACGTACTCCATGACAATGAATGGACGCCCCTCTTTGGTCTCTCCTCCATCAAGAATGGCGCCGATATTGGGGTGATTCAAGGTGGCAAGAATCTGACGCTCGACGCGAAACCGCTGAACCAGCTCTGGGGAATCAAGGCCCTTGCGAATCATCTTGACTGCGACTATTTGGAAATACTGATCGTCTGAGCGGACAGCAAGATAAACGACACCCATTCCTCCGCTGTCCAGCTCGCGCACTAAGAGATAAGGGCCGACTTGCGAACCAAGATCCGCGGATATCGAACTCTTCGTCATCTCTGTGAGATCGTCTGCCACGAGCGAGTGGAGCGCGTTCTCGGCGCCATGATCGCTTTCAAGAAGTGACTCTATTTCGGAGAGGAGCTCCGGATCGCCTCCGCAGGCATCAGCCAGGTATTGCTTACGTTCGGCTAATGGCCGTTCCAGCGCGCCCTGAAAGACGGCTTCGATCAGGCTCCAGCGATTATTTTGCATCTTGGGAAGCTGACGTGTGGCGTGACATTTCGCGACGGATCCACGCTTGCCCGAGCCTGAGCTCGCGGCCAACCGTGGCCACGGAAATCCCCAGGACCTGACCAATTTCCTCCGTGCTCAGGCCGCCAAAAAACTTAAGTTCAATGGCTTGGCTCTTCCTGCCGTCGATTTCTGACAATCTTGATAGGACCTCATCCAGCAGGATAAGATCCGGGGCGCGATCTTCAGCGACATCCATTCCTGTATGTAAAGTGACCCGTAGCCCTCCGCCTCGCTTCTGTGCCCTACGTCTTCTGGCATGCTCGATCAGGACGCGTCTCATGGTGTTTGCTGCAATCGCATAGAAATGCATACGATTTTCGGCGCGCAGCTGCTTTTGGTCGGCCAGGCGGAGATAGGCTTCGTGAACCAAGGCGGTTGGTTCCAGGGTGCACTCGCCAGGTTCACGGCTCAACCGCACTCTGGCCACGCGGAGCAGGTCTCCATAAATAATCGGTGTGAGTTGTTCTAAGGCCGAATGATCTCCCTGGCTCCAGCGAACGAGCAGGTTGGTTACATCACCCGAATCTTCTGGCCCCGTTCCGGCAGGAGCATTCTCTGACATCCCGAGCTTCTCCTTTCCGCTGTAGCCAACATTATTCTGGAGATTTAGGTCGTCAACCGGTACAGGTCTCTGGCTACCGGGCTTGGGACGCTGAGAGATTCACTGTTCCTTCAGCAAGTTACGAAGAATCCGATGCCGGCTTCTTAACGAGGGCATCCGTTCGGCCTTCCCATTTCGATGCTCCACGATGGCACTGAGTCGCAAAAACAAATCTTTGTATGCATAAGAGCGCAGAGATATTTTGTCGAGGGAAAGGGATTGCTCGCAATTACCTCTGCGAGAATTGCGCTGCCCGGTTGCGGGAATTTTGCATGATCTCCGGTGTTGTTTTGAGAGGAGGATATCGTTATGCGCTCTCTTACGTGGATGTTCGTTCTTACGCCCGTCCTTTGCACACCGGCTGCTTTCGCCGTCGACAGGGCTTCTGTCAATATGCCCTTCAGCTTTGAAAGTCACGGTAGAATATTTCCGGCAAGTCAATACGACGTGATTCTGAAGGATGACCGCGGAATGTTGACCTTGACTAGCAGGACAAACCCGGCCGACTCGATCTCCTGTACAACAGTCTCCGCGGAAACGGGCCCGAATGACCCCATTTTGTCGATTCGATTCGATCGAGTCGGCAATCTGCACGAACTTCACGCCGTCCGTTTAGGGAAATATCAGACCCTGGTACTAGATCCCCACTTTGACCCGGTCAAGAATCGAGTACCGGCACAATCCGGCCAATGACCAGAAGAATCGTCGCCATTCGAACCTGAGCCCACGCCACATACCGGGGCGTGGGCTCATTTCTCAATTGTTACCGTGAATGGCCGCGGTGGTGGAAACCTCTTCGATCTGAAGCGCAGACCTCTTTCCCGAGAAGAATATCTGCGATAGGATCCGACTCCCGTTACCGTCGATCTCTACAATCACGCTATCGCTGGGGGAAGCGCGGTCCAGGGCCACCAGCTTGGCGGGGCCCGCCACTACTACTTTTGCCCCATGCATAATTCGGAGTTGAACGCTGGGCCCCGCGCCCTCCCAACGCACGGTGTAGTCGCCCGCGGTCAGTCGCTCCCCGGCCACGGTTTCCGGCGAGCTCACGTGCAGAGCACCTTTGTCGGCGGCGAAGGCGTCGGCTGCCAGCAAGAATGCTGACACTATCACGACGCCGTGGATAGTCTTTGTTAGCTTCATAGAAAACTCCGTTTTCTCTCCCGAGCATCGGGACTGTTATGCGGCGGAGAAGGGCCCTCGCCACGGGGATGGCCGCTATGGGTCCTAGGCGCGGTTGCAACTGGATCGTGCCCCGCGCAGCTTAAGTACTCGGAGAAAGAACACGGTAACGACGGGCTTATTCCAGCGGGACCCGAGGGGGGCGTGACAACCGTTTCGACCGATTGGAATTTTTTGGCAAGTGGTGTGTTATATCGAGTGAATCGGACTTTGGCCGCAAGACCGATCCACGAGTGAATGCGTAAAGAGGACCGCCAGAATGAACGCATGCGACGACCATACCGTCGATCTAATGCTGTATCTCGACGACGAACTCAGTGGCGGAGAGCTCGTGGAGTTTCTCGCTCACCTGAAACTCTGCGCTTATTGCAGAGCATCGCTCGATGAACAACTTGCACTATCTGCGACCCTGCATCGATTCCGCCCGCTGTATTCCGCTCCTGCGCAGCTTCGAGCACGAGTTGCGGCTCACCTCGCCAAGCCGGTATCCCAAACCATCGCCGGCCGGCTTTACGAGGGCGTGGGGCAAACGCTGAAGTTGACCTTGCGAAGTGCCGGACGATTGATTCCTCGGTGGCAGGTCCTGGCGCCCGCGGTCCTGGGAATGATACTGTGTTTCCTGCTGATTTCGAACGTAGTCCGTCAAGCACACGCCTCGGAATACGTCGACGCTGCCCTATCGACGCACCGCGACTACCTGAGCGGCCATCTTCCCCTGCAGATCCGGACGGACTCTCCTGAGGCGGTGACAGGATGGCTGGCGGGTAAGGTTCCCTTTCCGCTACAGTTGCCCGATTCCCACGGACTATCCGGCAGCAAGCCAACCTATCGGCTGCTGGGGGCCAGGCTTGTCACCTACAAGGGGAGTCAGGCTGGATTGGTGACATACGAGTCGCCACAAAGCAATAGCATCAGTCTATTGGTGGCCTCCAGCAATTCCGCAGTGGTGGCCGGCGGGGTGGAAGTTCGTTCCGGCGATTTGGTGTTTCACCACAGAGTTGACCAGGGCTTCCAGGTGATTACCTGGAGTAACCATGGACTGGCTTACGCACTGGTTTCCAGAGCCGCGGGTTCGGCGCATGGCTCCTGTCTCATCTGTCATCAGAACATGCCGGATCGTGATTCCTTCCGGCCTGCACCGTAACATCGTCTGGCCGCCCGGTGAGCGGCCGTCCAGCCACATCCACTGTTTCTTTTAGTGTATCCAGGATATGTCGAGAAACGTCGGGCAGCCAGTTCCTTAGAGGAACTTAGGGGTCTATATCGGCAGGAGCCTTAAATGTTCATCTTGCCGATCTGGTTGATTGATGGTCCAAAGTGGTCCTGGAACTCTATCAATTCGGGAATCCCCAGCTACGCCCGTTCAGAGCAAGGGACGCACGAGAATTGGCGATTTGCTCAAAATCAGAAGGCAAAGCAGATCCTCCGCTTCGCGAAGGGTGACAACTAAAAAGCAACGGCAACAGCTACAGCAACTGCAAAAACGAAATGCGGGGTCTCTCTAAGGACACGCGCAACGCGTCGGGATGCATGCAGCTAGGAAAGAAGTAGCACACTGACGCCCTCGAATGGCACCTGAATGTCGACGGCGCCCCCCTGGATGTTCTGTGGCTGATTGCCATAGATATTCGTCGCCGTCTTGTAGCGGGATGGCACTTGGACCTTTACGGTTTGGTCGGTGATCTGGTCGTTGAAGACAATAAGAAGGCTGCCGGCCTGCGATTCGATCAGGCGAGGGCGGACCTTATCCGCTGTAACGGCTGGCTGAACCGCCTGACCTACGATTGCGCGCACGAGTTCGATACCGGCCTCGGAGCCCTCTTCGATGCTGGCGCCCAGGTTGGTGCCAACGTAGTAGACCTGCCCTTTGCCCAGCTTCCTGGTTGCTGCGACGGGAGTCGATTCGTATGTGGCGATCACTTTCGCTGAAGAGACCGTGATCGGGGTCAGGAAGGTGTGTGCCTTGATGGTTGCCGCGACCGGTTCCGTGAATGTGAGCTGACCTTCGATGTAGACCCGCTCGGATGGAGGCAGATCCTCGGGTTTCGGATTTCCTTAGGTCGTTCTGCATCATGTACAAGCTCTCCTGCTCGCGGTAACCGAAGGCTTCGGCGAGCCCAAAGGCGGGGACGATCGGGTTGTACACCATGTGCTCGTCGTAGGAAGCAAAGCCTGTTTCCAGCAGGAGCGTGCCTCCAGCCTCGACGAATTGCCGCAAGCGATCGCAGGTTTCCTGCTTGCCGATGAGGTGCCAGGGCGCAATGATGACCTTGTATTTTTCGCTATCGCGAAGGCTCTGAGGCTCGATGAAATCTACCAGCACATCGCAGTTCCACAAGGCTTTGTAGTAGCCGGCGAATGACTTGGTCGATGCATCTTCCTTCCCGCTCATGGCAAATGTCAAAAGCGCATTGTCGATGTCGACGAGCACGGCAACTTTCGGACTCGGCTGGTAGTCTTTGATGATCTCCCACTGCGCCTGGATGAGCTTGTGATCCTCCGCAGCTTCGAGCACACGCTCACTTGCCGATCCGTCACGCTCGACCAGGCCGAAGCCGGTCGACTCCGTTCCTGTTGCCTCGGTGAGGTAGCACCAGTAGATGATGCCTTTTCCGCCCATCGCAACCAGCATCCAGTTCCACAGCCGGATGTCTCGGGGGCGCATCTGCCGGCTGCGGCGAATGCCATTGCTTCCGTGGCCGCCCTGCAGCTCAGTGATCCAGAATGGCTTTCCTGCCGCGGCTGCGCGCGTCAGTTCGATTTGGGCGGCGCCGAAGTAAATGGGGGATTCCTGCCACCGAGGGAAATATGAAAGACCCCATGTTTCCATCAACTCGGCCAGACGCCAGGGATTGATAGCCTGGAGCGCCAGGGGAAGAATCGCGGCCTGGCTAAAGACGTGGCTTTCCAGAATGCTTCGCGTGTCAACAGCGCGTAGTGTCTGGACACGGAAACGCATCTCTTCCGTGCTTCGCTCGATCATGAAACGCCGCCAGTCAACCCAATCAACATAGGAACCCGGACCACGCGGTGGATCAATTACGTCCCAACTGGGATAGCGCCTGACCCACGCTTCACTGAGTTTTTCTAGAGTTCCGTAGCGCTGCTTAAGCCAACTCTGAAAGGAAGCTATCGTCTTTTCGCAGTAGCAGTAGAGCTTCTGGTCGGTCGAAGCATTGAATTCGCGGCCGCCCGAAGGCTCAAGATGAGGTTCGTTCCACACGTCGTAGGCGTACATCGACGGGTGACTGGAAACGACCTTGGCCAGTTCGCGAAGAAATGTCGCAGCTGCATCGCGAACCGGAGGCCAGTCCATGCACAAGCTCGGCCACCCGCCACTCATATTGATGGAGGCAGTCTGCAGACGCTGCGGTTCTCCCAGTGCGTCGACAAACCGCGACTCCGGATGCGCCGCTTCGAGCCAGTAGGGAGCTTCCTCGATGACCGCGCCCATCAGCACTTTCAGCCCGAGCCGGTCGCAGTCGGTGAGCACCTCTTCGATTTCCGCGAAATCGAATTTGCCTGGCTCGGGATTGAGGTACACCCAGGAACAGTAGATGCGAATGATGTTGAACTTGTACTCATTGGCGATCGCCTGCAACATTTCATGCCGGAGCGCGCGCGGAGGATTCGGCGGACGGAAGAACTCCGTCCCGTAGATGAATTCATGAGGCACTGGTCCAGAATGAGAGCCATGCGAAGACTGAGCGAACGCGGACGAGGGGCCAGCCAGGATGCGCAGCCCTCCCCAATGGGCAGAGATCAAGCCAGTGGCAGTTCGGATGAACGTTCTTCGCGATAGTTCTGTCGGCATCGAAATCTTCCTCCTGTACGGCGAGTCCGGCAGGCCCACTACGGACTGCAAAGCAGCGGCCGGCTGACATGTTTGGCTTAGGGATGCAACGCCGCTTGTATCTTCTGGTCACCGAGTTGGTTGAGGGTATCGGTTTTGTTGGGGGTGAATTGATGACCTAGCTGCGCGAAGAGCGCGTTCGCCTGATCGCGTTTGCCAAGGGCGACATAGGCCCGTCCCAACAGGTAGGTCGTATTGCTTGTATCCCGTTGAGGGTTGGGGTCGAGGTCCCGGGCAATCTTCAAGTCAACAACGGCATCCTGCGGGCGCCTGGCCGCAAGCAGTGTCTCGCCGCGAAGAATCCTGGCCGGGACGGATTTTGGATTCAGTTGAATCGCCAGGTCAAGTTCGGAGAGGGCGGCGGTTGCATTCGATGGGTCGATGCGAAGGACGCACTCTGCCAACATGTAGTGGAGATCGGAATCCGCGATTCCCGACGCGATGGCATCTCTCAGCACCTTCGCCGCTTGATCAAACTTCGATTGCCGATAGTCCACCAGCGCCATGAAGAAACGTGGATCGGGAGAGTGAGGGGCAAGCTCCGCAGCGGCGGAGAAGTCGCGATAGGCTTCGTCTGTTTGATTCCTGTACAGCTCGATCGAACCCCGCATCGAGAGCGCTTCCGCATTCTGAGGCAGCGCGGCGACGGCCTTGTCAGCCACCTGGGCGGCTTTGTCCATCTCTGAGGTATCCACGAACAGCGCGATGAGGTTGAAATAGGCGTATGGGTTCGATGGATTCTGCCGGATGTTCTCAGCCATCACGGCGTAGGCATCCTGGTATCGGTCGAGCTTGGAATACGAGACACCGAGCAGGTCTGCGCATTTGGCGTCAAAAATCCCCTGGGCACGAAGCGCAGCGAGCGTATCGATGGAAGCCTGAAATTTTCCCAGCTCAAAGTCGGCTAGAGCGATGGCATAGGCATGCGTAAGCCGGTCGGGCACGTCCGCCTGCACGGAGTGGAAGATCCTGAGAGCGTCTGGCGAATCGTGCGCCCTACCGTAGAGCCATCCAATATTGAATCGTTCCAACGGTGCAAGGTGCGGACACGCTTCAAGGCCTCGAAGCAGGTCTTCGCCCGCGAATAGTCTTGCTTCTCGAGAAGCGCTCCCACGTGGGCGAAGGTTTTTGCAGGAAGGCAGGATGGTTCTTCCTGAGCGGCCGCGCTGACTCTGAGCACGACGAGGCACAGTGCAGCGGCAAGGAGTACCTTCAATCCTCTGGGTCCTCGCTGCTGCGGCGTACCAGGTATCTTCAGCTGAACACTGATTAGCAAAAGGCTGCCATCTCCAGAAACTTTTACTCTCGGCGGACCAGGACAGCGGTCGCTGCCCCGGTCCGCCTTGGCCTAGAACAAGAGCTTCAATCCGAATTGAATTTGACGGGCCGGAGCACTGGTCGAAGTAATGCTGCCAAACGCGGAAGACTGAACGTTGTTATTGGGCAGTCCGAGTTGGGTGCGATTGAAGAGGTTGAAGAATTCGGCCTTGAATTGCACGGTGAGCCGCTCGATGGTGAAGTCCTTTCGCGCGTTGAAGTCTACGTTGAGATAGCCCGGACCTATGAGGTCGTTCCTTCGTTCGTTGCCGAATGTGTACGCTGTGGGGACGGTGAACTGCTGCGGATTGAGCCACTGCTGTCTTGTCTTTGGAGCGGTGCCCGGACGCGTCAGGGTTTCGCTCAGCTCTCTGCGGTCCGCCGCCCGTGTTCGCCACGTCGCCGCCGGCCATGGCACTGAAAGGCAATCCAGTATCGGCAGTGAAGATGCCGCCGATATTCCAGCCGCCAATGATTGTGTTGAGCAACGGATTTGGATTGGCCAGAAATGTTTTGCCGTGCCCGACCGGGAGCGCATAGGAAGCCGCGAAGGAGACCATGTGCTTCCGGTTGTAATCGGACGGACCATAATCCCGGCCCAGATCGTAGAAGTCGGTGAGGGTATCCGCCTGCGGATCCGATGCGAGATCCATCGACTTGGCATAGGTGTAGGAGAACAGGTAGTAGAGGCCGCCTGCGAGTTCCTGCTTCAACTTGACCTGCAGTGCATGATAATTCGCTGTTCCCTCGTTGTAGTCCCAGGGAATGGGGCCCCCGTACTGGGGATATGGTTGCCGCGCCGAAATCGGCCCAGCCCCAGGCACGGTTGCAGTATTGGCAAGTGGCTGCAGGAACTGGTGCCTGCTTCCCGAGCCCACATAGTGCATGCCGAGGACCAGGGTTCCGGTCAATTGCTGTTCCAAACCAAAATTCCATTCCATTGAGTACGGAATCTTTGGGTAGGGACTGCCGCCAAAGCTTGCCAGCGGCTTGTTGGGATCGAGGAAGGTTGATGCCGCAGGAAGAGTGTTGATGAACACGGAGGGATATGCGTCGTCCTGATTGTTGATGGTGGTGTAGATTCCACTTGGCCAGGAGAGGCGAATGTCGGATTGTTCCTCAATCAGCGTGTTGTTGTGATCGTCGATGATCACGAATGCGCCTTGTACGGCGGTCCTGCTGCGGGGCTGGTAGACGAAACCGACTCGAGGCTGCCATCCGTTGGTCTGCGTATAGTAATAGCTGCTTGGTCCGACAGCCTTGGGGAAGAGAGGCAAAACAGGACCTGTGACATGGAAGATTCCGGTGAGCACGTCCAAGCCGGAATTGATTTTGGAAAACGCCGGTGGAGTGATGTAGTCGTAGCGAAGGCCGTAGGAGAGGACAAGGTTCTTCCTGATGCGCCATTGATCCTGGGCATAGAACCCGTACCAGTTGATTTTCTGGTCCTCTGAAGTGTTGCCGACCCAGGGGGTGTAGCTGTCCGGAGTCCCCACAAGCAGGCTGGCCGGACCATATCCCGTGCTCTGCGAGGCGTCCACCGAGGTTCCGTTCTGGGTAAAGTTCATTGTGTACTGCCAGCCATCGTCAAAGCTATGGATGCGGTAGTACATGCCACCGACGCCAATGGTGTGATTTCCCACGATCTTGGAGAGGTCCGCGTGGTAGTCGCTGTTTTTCTGTGGTCCCACGGGAGCAGCAAACTGGCTCACGCCGGTGTACCCGTTGGCGACCCCAACTCCAGGGCCCAGGGGCAGGTCGTTTTTCGCTGGAGCGGTCAAACTAAAGTTCAGTGCGTTCAGAAAATCTGCTCCGGCAGGCTGATCGAAAATGCTAAACGAGGTCTGTGTGTAACCGTAGCGGATGTTCAAAATCGTATTCGGGCTGAAGATGTGGGTGTATCCACCGGCATAGGCCAGCGCATAGTTGGACTTGTTCCCCACATAGCCCGGGAACCCTTCAGGACTGGTTACGTTATTGTTTGAGCGGTTGAAGCGGAAGAAGGCCGTGTTGTTCTGGTTGAACTGTTGGTCGATGCGGACGCCGACCTGATCCGCTTGCGTTGAAGTATTTCCGTTGAATGCGTAATTGGGAAGTACGCCGGGCGCAACATTCAAATTCGGCTGAGGGTAGTACTTGCTGAGAATGGCCAGCGATGCCGAATTGATCTGGTCCGTTGGAATGGTGTTGTTCGCATACGGGTTTCGAATGATCTTTGCTGGATTCGTTGGATCGGCGGTCGTGGAATACGGATTGTAGATCTCGTTTGCATATTCCGGACGCCCCAGGTCATCGGTTCCGATCGGCGTCGTACCCAACACGGCTGAGAAATCTCCGTTGCGCATGTCGTTGGTAAGCGTAGCTGCAAGATAAGACTGCGTCTGCTCGGAACGAAACCCCTCCCAGTATCCGGAAAAGAAGGTGTGGTTCTTGATCACGGGCCCGCCGACAAAGAGCCCGTATTGATTCTGCTTGTAGGGTGTCTCGGAGGTTGCCGGATAGGTCGTGGCGTCCAGCACGTTGTTGCGGATGAACTCGTAGACGGCTCCGTGGAAGCTATTAGTCCCAGAGCGGGAGACGAGATTGATGTTCGCTCCAGAACTGATTGCGAATTGCGCGTCTGTGATATGCGATTGGACGTTAAACTCCTGAATCGCGTCCGGAGGAGGGCTAATGGCAAAGGTATTGGTGAAGAGAGCGTTGTTCAACACTCCGTCCATGGTGTAGTTATTTTGCTGCGGCCGGGCCCCGTCGACCGACGGGCTCACCGAGCCGGCTCCAAGCTTGACGGTAAAGGCCCCTTGCTGGCCGCCCTGGATCAGTGGGACGGCACCGGGAGTGAGGAGTGTGAGCTGGTTGAATTGGCGTCCATTCAGCGGCAGCTCGACGATCGCCGTGTTGCCGACAACCTCAGCCTGTGTCGCGGAAACGGTATTGATCTGCGTTACGTCGGCATTGACCGAGACGGTCTGCGTAGATGCCGAGACCGACATCTTGAAGTTCAGTGCTTCGCTTTGGTTGACCTCAAGATGAACGTTAACCATTTTCTCGATCGCGAAGCCCTGTTTGCTGACCGCGACATCGTAGACGCCCGGTTGCAACTCGGGCACAGAGTAGTAGCCGCTACCGTCGGTTGTCGCTTGCCGCTGCACCCCGGTGGCCTGATTGGTCAGTTCCACCCGGGCGTCGGGTATCACCGCACCGGATGAGTCGGTGACGGTGCCCGTGATGAGTCCAGAGGTCGTTTGAGCAAGGGCCCCGCCTGCAAGTGCCAGTACAACGATTCCGACCTGGAGCACGAAAACAAAGAGTCTCTTAGCCATGCCACCGACCTCCCAAATGAATCGAGATTGAGATTTAGAGAAGCCATACACTTTCATGTTTGCTTCCTCTGAGTGCCTGGTCGTGAACCTGCGGATGTTGTCGGTGTTTTGAAGCCGGCGCACGAGCATCTTCTTTGCGAACCAAATTAAAGCACTTAAACGAAGAGCACACTAGAGAACAATATTTGCCCTTGTCAAGAGGATTTTTTTTGACATTTATTTTCAGACACTTACATGAGGAGCAAGTTTAGCTTTCATGCGACTCTCTTCGTTATAAGTGCTTAAATTCGCCTACACGAGACCGAGTACGCCATGCGCAACCCGCGGTGGATCATCTGAATCGGGTCTTCGGACGGTCCAATGGAGGATGCCGCAATGCGACTGTGGGCGGCCGAGAGTCTTGTTGCTGAGCGCCCCTGCGCAGGTTCTGCTGATCTTTGCAAACGGAGAGAGATGCTATCAGCGGGTGGATCAATGGCAAGAAGTTCAAGTGCTTCAAAGGTTGTTGACAGGTAAAGAGGGCAGCGCTTAGGATGACGCTGCGTCCGTTTAAGCACTTACATTCATGCCGACCCCTTCCTCGCTCGCGTCTAATGGCCTCGTCAAGAAGACGCTGGCTGAAAAGCTGTTGGCCGAGATCATGAACGGAACTCTATCCCCAGGCACCCGCATTATCGAAGGCAAGTGGGCACAACACTTTGGCGTGGCGCAAGGAACGATCCGCGAGGCCATCAACCTTCTTGAGCGTGACGGGTTCGTCAGCAAGGAAGGGGGCCGAAGCGCTCGCGTCATTCATCTGGCGCAGCAAGATGTCGTCCAGCTCTATCAAATGCGTAGCGCGGTCGAGGGGCTCGCAGCAAATCTTGCAGCGCAGGCGCAACCAGACTTCTCCCATCTACAGTCCATCGTGGATGGAATGCGGCGGGCGGCCAAGGCCAAGAGTGCGGCGAACATGCTCGACTGGGACCTGAAGTTTCATCTGGAGCTCTGTAACCTCTCCGGGAACAAACACCTTTTCGATTACGCCCAACGTATGCTGACGCCGTTTTTCGCCTTCGTGCGCTTGCGCATGATTTCCGGAGGACGGGGCACATCGGTATGGGACAAAGATCTCGATTCGCATCAAAGGATCGTCGATCTGCTGCGCGAGGGTGACGGAGAGATGGCCGAGCAGTACGTGAAGAAGGCAATGGTCCGGTTTGCCAAGACCGCATATGACAACTGGGTCGCGCATGGGAAACGATCTTGAAGGCAAGCTTGCCGGTACGCGGCAGCGCAGAGGTTGGTTACAGACCCTAACTGGAATGGGACATGCCCGAATACAAAATTAACTCTATCTCTACGTATGATGCCCGGTTTGCGCTGCCTCCGGGCGCGGGTACAGACTCGATTCACGCAACCTCGGAATACTGCCTGGCGATGACGCTGTTATCGACGCAGGGCGGCGCCCGGGGATCAGGTTTCGTCCTCACGCTGGGCGACGGCAACACGCTCGTTTGCAAAGCAATCGAGATGTTGGCGAAGCCGCTTGAGGGGATGTCGATCGAAGCCGTGATGGCCGATTTCGGGAATATATCCCGGAAGATCGCGGATCACGCCGCGCTGCGCTGGCTCGGGCCGCATAAGGGCGTTGTGCAATTGGCCTTGGCGTCTATTACCAACGCGTGCTTCGACCTATGGGCGAAGAGCCGCGGTGTGCCCCTTTGGAAGCTTTTGCTGGATCTAACCCCGGAGGAGTTGGTCCGGGTTCTTGATTTGAGCTATCTCGAAGAGATACTCAGCCAAGAGACGGCGCTCTCGATGGTGCGCGAGCAGCTTACCAGCCGTTGCCAACGGGAAGCGATCCTGAAGAGGGGTTATCCCGGCTACGACACATCTGTTGGCTGGATGGACTACGACGACGAAAAGGTCACGGAGCTAACAAAGAAAGCATTGGATCAGGGATTCTCTGCTTTTAAGCTGAAGGTCGGCTCGCCGGAAGAGAGCCGGGATCTTCGGCGCGCAGCCATGCTACGTAAATTGATTGGAGAAGACAGCACGCTGATGTTCGATGCCAATCAGCGCTGGCGTCTTCCTGACGCTCTTCGTATCTGTGGAGAACTGGCGAAGTTCCGCCCTCACTGGATCGAAGAGCCCACCCACCCGGACGACATCCAGGCTCACGTGAAAATATCCCGTGCGGTAAGCCCGGTGAAGATCGCCGCCGGCGAGCACATCGCCAATCGTGTCCTGTTCAAGAACTTCCTGGAGGCTCGAGCGTTGTCGTTTATCCAGGTCGATTGCACGAGAGTCGCGGGGGTCAGCGAATTCCTTACGGTCAGTTTGCTGGCCAAGATTTTCGATCTTCCCGTGGTGCCGCACGTTGGCGACATGGGGCAGCTGCATCAGCACCTGGTTCTCTTCAACCATATTGGGTTGGGGCTAAAAGCAGAATTCCTCGAGCACATTCCTCACCTTCGGACGCACTTCGTCCATCCGGCGCAGGTACAGAATGGTGTGTACCGCACACCTCAGGAGCCTGGGGCTTCCGCGGATCTGAAAATGCTTTCTCAATCGTAGTGGGATCTTCCCTTTTTTGAGACTTCATTATCTTTTAGAATCTGTAAGTTACAGAGACCGCATGTGGCGATAGAGTTGGACTCTTGCCGCCTCCACCATGTTCGCTTGCGAAGACATGCCACGGCATCCCAACGCGAGCGCCAGATTCATCTCGAGGAATGAGGCTCTGGCAAATTTCGGGGTGCGCGTCCTCAAGGAGTTAGTGCAATTCATACTTAGGCCGATGAATAGCATTGGGGGGAAGTAAACGAATGTCGCATCCTGAAAGGCTCGGAGATTCGTTTGGTTGAAGCACACGGTGAATTGACACAACTTATAGCGCTTAAACGAGGCACGGTTCACCTGACTTAGGATCGGCGACGGATTGACTTCGCCGTGAATGCGTTCCCAAACGAGGAACAAGTAGGAGCACCGTTTGATGGCTATAGTCCCCTCTGAAGCTCTAGCCAGTACTTACGATTACCGCTTAGTAGCCTTGTCCGTCTTGATTGCGATGTTGGCTTCCTACGCTGCGCTAAGACCTCGGCGGACGTGTCACAGCCTCGCGCGGGCGCGTGCGATCGATTTGGCTGATAGGTGGCGCGGCCGGTATGGGAATGGGCATCTGGTCGATGCACTACATCGGAATGCTGGCCTATAGTTTGCCGGTGCCTGTGCTCTACCATTGGCCCACGGTCTTAATGTCTCTGCTGGCGGCTGTGCTGGCATCGGCGGTTGCGTTGTTCGTGGTGAGCCGGAATGAGATGGGGCCACTGCGCACCGCCATCGGCGGGCTACTGATGGGAAGCGGTATCGCGGCCATGCACTATGTCGGCATGGATGGCGATGCGTCTACCAGCCACGTGCAGGTATTCTCGCGGCATGGTGGCGTTGTCAGTGGTCCTGGCAATCGTGATTTCGGTGGTTGCCCTATGGTTAACCTTCCACTTGCGGGCCGACACCAACTCTATGAGTTGGCGAAAGCTGTCCAGCGCCACGCTGATGGGGGCGGCGATCCCGGTCATGCATTACACCGGCATGGCCGCGGCCAGGTTCAGAGCCACAGCTGTCCCTGTAGACCTAACCCACTCTGTGAAGATCAGCTCGATCGGCATCGTTGGTATCGGCGGCGTGGCTTTCATGACTCTTTCGCTGGCGATACTGACCTCACTCGTCGATCGCCGTTTCTCGGCGCAGTTCCTGGAACTGCACCAGAGTGAGCAACGTTACCGGGAACTGGTGGACTCGGCTAAGGTGATTCTGTGGCGCGGAAGTTTAGACGGCGCCAGCTTCAGCTATATCAATCAAGAGGCGGAGGACCTCCTTGGCTACGCGATAAAGGACTGGACCTGCAAATCGGGCTTTTGGATGGGTCATCTTCACGCAGAAGATCGCGAGTTGGCGGAGTCCTGTTGTCGGACAGTTGCGGAAGGGCGAGGCCCCGAGCGATTTGAGCATAGGATGATCGCCGCCGACGGGAGAGTGGTCTGGTTAAGGACTTCCATGCATCTGGTTTCAGGGCATGGGGAGGCCGAACAGCTTGCTGGAGTGATGACGGACATCACAGACCGGAAACTGGAGGAAGAGGCTGCAGAGGAGGCCAGTCGCACCAAAAGCGGATTGCTGGCGGAAATCAACGGCCTCTACGAACAACAGAAGGTGCTTATCGAATGGGTCGCGAAGACCAATAAAGCCACTAAGATCGAAAACGCCCGCATGAGCAGTGAATTGGAGATTACGCAGCGCCTTCAGCAGATGATGCTGCCACGCGATGAGGATATGCGAAAGGTTGTAGGGCTCGACATCTCCGCGTCTGCGTGAAAAACATTCATGGAGAGTCCTTTGAGATCCTGGTAGAGGAGGAGAGCTCCACCGTCCTTTTCAAAGGCGCGCTGCGCCTATGCGGAACCGAGGATTACGCGCCCATTCTCGAATTGCTCAAGGAAACCCTGAGCAATTCCGCGGTACCGATTGTGCTGGATCTTAGACAACTGGAGTTCCTCAACAGCTCCGGCATCACCATGCTCTCGCGGTTCGTCATTGAAGCGCGTGACCACGCCGGGATCGACATTCAGGTGCTCGCTTCTGAAGCGGTGCCGTGGCATGCCCGAACGTTAAAGAACCTTCAACGGCTCATGCCCAGCCTGAGTATTCGTCTTACCTGACGTACTGGAGGCCGCTCGCTTGAAACTACTTCTCTACGATGCTGTAGTGACGGCCGCCTTCGATCGGGAACTGATAGGCAAACCGTTCCCATGTTGCGAAAACTAACTGATGGCTCGCCTGATCGACTACTTTCGCTGCGCGCAGGTTCCTTGTCAGTACGTCGAGGACCGTTTCCTTCTGCGCGCCGGGTAGCAAAAAGCTCTCCTTGGCCACGCCACCCAGGGGATACACGCGGGCTACCATCTGCTGCCCTTCTCTCTCGATAACAATTCCTGAGCCTCCGACAAAGAGCGGTGTCTTGCCCACCGGGAGCGAGAAGCCCGGCAGCAGCCTTCCCCCGCTATAGAGCTTTCCAGTGTCGTAGTCCATCCATTTCCCTGCGGGCAGATAGACATCACGGCTCGACGCCGTGTCATAGTCATTGCCATAGAGCGGCGTGGCCAGGAGCGAGTCTCCGATCAGCCATTCATAACCGCGGACGCGATCATTTTCACGGCCATAGACGTGCGGGTCCTCAGGAAAGGCGACCGGCAACGGTGTCATGGGCCAGGGATATCCATCCTGAGAAGCACGGATGCCAAGAGCGTACAAGTAGGGCTGCAACCGCTGGTGGAGTTGCGCCGCGCCCAGCATTACGCGGGCGGTTTGCGGCTGAAACGACCACGGCGGCTCGCCCATCGCCATCGAACTGTGGAGGGATGCCCATTGTGCGTTGCGCATCATGTAGGTTTCCATCCGCGGAGTACGGTCGATGGCGAAACGCTGTTCCCCGAAGGTACCCCCAACGATGTCGGGATAGACCAGGGGATACCCTGCATAGGCAAACGCCAGCGCATTCACCGGGCCCCGATCCTGATCCTGGTCATAGTTGAAGTCATTGATACGCTGCAAGTCACCGTCCACGGAGAGGTAACCATTGCGCTCAATGATCTCTTTTCCTTGCTGCATCAGGCGGTTGTTGGTGGGATCAATTTTGTCGTCGCGCAGGCCAAAGCCTCCGTAACCGTAATAGTCCTCTTTGAAGCCATCTACGCCGAATCCATTCCACCGGTCTACCAATGCGGTGTACCAGTCAAGCGCCGGAGGATTATGCGCGTCGAGCAGGTAGTACGGTGACTTTGGCCAGCTGCCATGAAAGACGCGCGCCTGACCGTCCTGGCGGAGGAAGTAACCGTTCTTTAACCCTTCGGCGGAGAATGGTCCATCTGCGATAAAGCTGATGCGCAAGCCCAGCAAGACCTTTAAGTTCTCGTGATGGAAGTGCTCGATCAGCCCGCCCATGTTTGGGTATTTCTGCTCGTCGACCATGGCGAAACTGGTGGTTTCGTGAAAGCGCTCTTCGGCCGGCCACCAGCCTGAGCCAATCACAAGCCAACGCAGCGGGTAGCCGAGGGAGAGATAGCGGTCTACGCTTTCTGTCACTGTTTTTTGGTTGGTGTTCCAGCCAAGAGCGCCGAAGGCTTCCCAGCCGACCCCGAACATCTCCTCTTTCGGCCTCATCCAGGGATAGCCGGCTTCGATGCGCGCACTCCTGTATTCACTGTAGATTTCATGCGGCGTTCCGAAGAAATAGGCCATGTTCACGGTGGTTCCAGCCTGGACGACTCCCTGAACAATTTGCTGTTCGGATGTTTGTACGATCTTGGTGTTGGGATCGATCAGCAACGCAGCGAAACCCTGCCGGGGATAGAGAATAAAGTTGCTGACCAGGCGCGAGAGGCCTTCCCCGGAGAGAAAGTGATCATCTTGAAAGCCGGTTACATCAGTATTGTAGGGAGGGCGCAACGCCGCCTGATCTGCTAGCCCGAAGGCAGGAGCCGCGCCGGCGGTTTGGATACGAATTTCCTCCCCGGTTACTGGGAGGGTTAGGCGGAGCTCGGCGCGGTGCGGCGTCAGCGCGACCTCTAGTTTGGCTGTGTGCCCGCTTTGCGTAGACAATTCCAAGCTGCAACTGCCGGCTGAACACTGTGCCGGACGGGCTGCAAAGGCCGGCTCTGAAGCAATCAAAATTCCGCCAGTTGCATGTTCTCCAACAACTTGTTTACCTGCCACGAAGAATGCGAACCGGAAGGGACGGGGCGAAATCCTCATCTCTAGAGAACCTGACCGAAGCACGGTCTGCGCCTGCGTAGCCGCCGTCATGGCGGACGCTGCGAGCGCGGATAGGAGCAACGTGCGAATGAAAGTCATAAATGCTGCCTCCTAGAGCATTTTCACTTCTACTCTGTACAGTTGGGTTCAGCGAAGTGCGGCTTTTCTTGAGGAAAAGCCGCGTCGGGAGCCGTTGCCTTGTATACACCAGAAGTCAAAATGCTGTAGCGACGAACAAACTTAACCATGCTGGTGCGCGTACAACCTGCGCCCGAATTTGTATTGGTGAGAGTGCCGCCTGCGCCCACAGTGAATGGGTACGAGCCAAGGTCGACCCAACCCGCACTGCCGGTGGTGAAGTTGATGGTCTTGGTTGTAGTACTGCCTGCGTGTTGAATGGTCAATCGTGCTGCCGGATCGGCGTCTGCATTTTGCACCTTGTAGACTTCAACGTCGTAGGTACCGTTTTGCAAGATGGTGGGGGTATAACTCGCGGAGGCCCCTGCCTGGCAAGCGACGCGGCCGGGAATATCGGAGTAGCCGGGCGAAGAGCTTCCCTGCCAACCAGAGCCATATTCGACATACCCTGGCTCGCCATTGCCAATGTAATAGTCACGGATGTAAAACGCTGCCTGGGCAAAGCTTACCGAGGAAGAAGGATCCTTGACTGCTATATCCGGCGAATACCCGATGGCGGTAAGCCAGATGTTAAGCGGGTCATGGGTATATTGGGTAGGCGGATAGGGCTGAGTACAGATTCTGGAGCCGTCGAGGTAATACGTGATCTGCTGTTCGGTCCATTCCAATCCGTAGGTATGATAGCCACTGGCGGTGCTCCATCCCGGTTTATATTTGGCGTTGCAGCGCTTGCTGGCAACGGCTTTTCCTTGCGACCAATCGAGCATGCCCATGGATATTACGTCGGGCGCGCCGGAGTCTATCTCAAAGTCATCGATCTCAGTGAATGCGCCAGGAGCATACGTGGTGGCGCCATTGCCGGCAAACATCCAAAAGGCGCTGTGCCATCCTGGATTGGTAGTCGTTTTCGCCTTCACCTGGAAATATCCGTAACGAAATGCGGCCTTGCTGACGATGCCGCCACCGGAAAAGTCCTGACCACCAAAGTGCTGCTGCCGCAGCGCTATATTCATGTGGCCGGCGGAGTCCACGCTGACGTTTGCCGGCAGTTGAGCGCTTTTGGCCTTGATGTCTGTGCGGTAGTTCCACTTAGTCACATCCAAGACGCCGCCGGCAAAGTTGTCGCTCCATTGAAGGACGTAGTTAGCCGGCGGGTTGGACTGGGCCTCCAGCTGGAAGCCAGCAAGAGAGAGGCCCAAGAGTAGAATCGGCACTAGAAAGCGAAGCGGTTGTCGAAGGTTAGGCAAGTTATCTTCTCCCTGCGGTTATCGAGTTATCGATAATGGATCTGCTATGTGCGGCCGCTCTCTGCCTGCCCCACTGCAGATAACAATCCCTGCTGCCTCGCCAGGGAGAACAGACGACCCAGGCCTTCAAGATAGGATTGGTCACGATCTGCCTCTTGAATCACCTGAACCTTCCTATCCAACTGCTCCAGCCTTTGCTTCCAGGCCCCGGCCAGGGCCGATGGCCCAGTGATACAGATGGACTCCACGTCCAGGAGGCTTTCATCCTGGCTGAATGCGAGAAGCTCAATTTCGAGAAAGGCGCCGTAGAGAAAGGAGAGCCGCTCCTCGGGAGTTCCCTGCCCGGCCTGCTCGAGCAAGCGGACACAAAACAGGGCGCGGCTCAACCCGGAGTGCCGCGCTTCGCGGCCCCCGCGTTCCAACCAATCCTCATGCAGCGTCGAAGGCTTCGTTTTGGGTAAGGCCGAGGCAAGCAGCGTATGTGACTGCGTCACGTGGATTAGTTCGCCGGTAAGCGCAGTGCGGCTGCGTGCAATGCGCCTCTTATCGTCCACCCAGATCCATTTCCAGTGCGAGCCCAGGTTGAGCAGAGCTCCGTTGGCCTGGATTCGTCCGGTGGCCAAGAGACCCGCGACGAGGGTTTCCTCTCCGCGCATGACGTCGGAGCGAAGCGTGGTTGCAAAATCTGGAGAGAGCGATCCAGTGCGCACTCCGGGCGCCAGGATCAACTCAATCTGACCCGCAAGCTTCGGAGACAAGCACTGCATATGGCGAGCGAGGTCTTCTTCGCCGACAGGAGCGGCGAGGTGAGGAATCTCCAACAGGCCCTGCCGTGAAGTAAGCATGCCGGCGCCCAAGGCATAGGCCGGCATAGTGGTCAAACCCGAAGCTCTGGCTTTTTGAGCTGCCTCGGAAATCAACGCCTCAAGCCTTTCACGCAGATGGGCTGGAGACCTTCCGCGATCTACGTCGCGAACCCCAAATCCGGCCTCAACACGAGCCCAGACACGGTTGCCTTGGGTCAGGAAGACGCGGCAGTTAGTCGTGCCCATGTCGATGCAGTAAAGCGCCTCGGAAGGAGTCATCCTTTGCAGTCTCCGGTTAAGCAGACAAAGTTCTTCGCTCGAGCCTCAAGAGAAACGTCAAGCAGCCGGCTCATATCGCTTGCCTGACCAGCGGATGCGCGGGGATCTTTTCCCGAACGTTCCAAATCAAGAAAAGAGCGAGGGGATGCAGAAAGCCCATGACGATGAACAACGGGAGATATCCAGAAGCGTGCAAGATGTGAGGGATCACTTCAGCGGAGATGAGGCCGCCAATACCGCTGCCCGCCGAAATAAAGCCGAACGCGGTACCGAGCTTTTGCTTGGGGAAGAGGTCAACCGCGATGGCGGTCAAAGTGATCATCCAGGACAAATGCGCGAACGCGATGGTGGCCGCAAGGGCTGAGCTCAACGACGCCGAGGAAACTAAGGCGACCAACGGGCTGAGCGGGAGAAGACAAGCTGCAGCTGTCATGACCGCGCGTCTGGCGGTTAGAGTGCCGAGACCACGACGCATCAGCCATCCCGAAGCCCAGCCGCCGGCAATTGCTCCGACGTCTGCCGCTAAATAGACGACCCACGCCGTGCGTCCAATTCGCGCGAGGGTTAGATGGCGTGCCTCGGTTAGAAATTTGGGATACCAGAAGAGGTAGAAGTACCAGACCGGATCTGTCACAAGCCGGGCAATCAAGAGCAGCCAGAGGTTGGGCAATTTCAGTAAGCTGAGACTCGATCCAATACTCGAATGCGTTGTCTTGGTCGCCTTTTCTGAATCGGGCAAAGCGGGCGTACTGCGCACGATAAGTATCCACGGCCCTACCCAAATAAGTCCGGCAAGGCCGGTCACGATAAAGACCGATTGCCAGCCATATCGGATGGCAAGGAGTGCGATCAGAGGAGGCGCGATCGCGGCGCCAAGGGTTGCACCGGAGGTATAAATGCCGATCGCTGTGCCACGCTGCTCTACCGGAAAGTATTGACCGACCGCTTTGGGCGCAACAATCCACACTCCGGCTTCTCCCAGGCCCAAAAGCAGGCGGCTTGCCCCCAAAGTGAAGGTGGAGTGCACGAATGCGGGCAGCAGCTCAGCCATAGACCACCACGTCATGAGCACGGCCATGCTGACGCGCACCCCGAAGCGATCGCAAAACGGACCACTGAGTGCATAGGCGACGGTGTAGGAGAGAAGAAAGGCAAAGACTACGTGGCCATACGCGTAGTCGCTCATGCCGAAGGCACGCTGAATGGTTGTAGCCAGGATGGAGAGGCTTTGCCGGTCGAGATAATTCAGAATGGTGGCCAGTAGGAGAAGTCCGACAACCCACCAGCGCCTTTGCGAGAGAACTCCCGCCATTTAGGAGTTCCTTTCTTGGCTATAAAGTCTTACTTCGTAGATGCGCGCCTGTGGCGAGCCGTTCGTCTCCTGAATATTGAGCCGCAGGCGGCTGGACGTAACGGGATCGAATGTATGAACACGGCGGCGGAAGTAGTTGGCGTCTGCTTGCGCAATCGTCGCCCAGCCGCTTCCCTGCGGGATGGCAATCTCATACTTCTTCACGCATTCGGGATAGCGGAACAACGGCAGGCTGACGCGGCGATTGGCATTCGTATCAAAAGTGATCTGGATCTGGTTGAACCGCACAGGCGCTGGGAGCTGCAGTTCCAACCACGCGGGCAAGGCTTGCGCAGGATCTGACAAGAAAATATTGGTCCAACGGTCTGGACGGTTTGTACCACGAACGACGTTCTGCGGCGTGTACGGGCGCTGCTCCGGCGCCAGCCGGAGCACGAAGCTGCGGCCTCCGGTAAGTGGACGCCACAGGTCGCCGGGAGGAAGATCGGCAGGCGTCGTCCCCACAGGCACCATGGACGGCTGGCCCTCTGTTTCGGCGAAGATCGCCCAGGCAATCTGAGGATTGGCGTCGATACAAGCGAAGTAAAGACTACCTGGTTCTGCTTTGACCTGCAGAGGAAAGGAGACATATCCTTTGTAGCCCGCGGCGATTGTAGCCGTAGATGTTGCGATGACGGGAGTGGGACGAAGATCCCACACGTGGGCAACCTTGCGCAGAGTCAGGTTCACCTTCTGCTCGCCTGGCGAGGCCGATTGCAACAGGAGCTCGATGCTTTCCAGCCGGCCGGTAGAAACAGGAAACACCTGGCCCAGAGGAAGCCTGGATGCATGAAAGGTTTCCGATTCCGGGAACCGCAGCACGGCATCACTGCTGGCTACGACCTGAGCACTCCGTGCGAGGTCCTGGGGATCGGTATTTTCCACACCGGGAATGGAAGCATCCTGCCGTAAGAGCAATTGTTGTAACTCGCTCGCGTGATCGCGTGCCACGACACTTGGAGTGCATTGATACTTCTTACATAGGCCAGCGGCGGCGCCCACTCCCTGCCCTACTATCGCACCGGTGGGCAACACGCGGGAAGAAGCGAATGCGACGTAGCTTGCGCCAATGGGGCGGCCGGCTGTGAGCAGGTTGACGACGTTGCGGGAGTAGCAGGAGCGCAAGGGAATTCCGTAGGGGATGGTTCCCCGTTGCTTGAAGTTCTGGTCCGATCGCGGCAACGGATAAGGAGGAATATTTCTTTCATGGATCCCGCCGGGGACATGGATGTCGATTCCCCAGGCGCCATACGCAATATCGTCCGGGTGAAGCGCTGGGTCGCGGACGTCTTTCTCGGTGAGCGTGTAGTCGCCGAGAATGCGGCGGGATTCGCGTTTGTAGGGCCAGAAGCCCACGAACTCCAACGCGTAATTTTTGGCGCGCTCGCGCACGCCTTCCTGGGTGCAGCGGTTCTTGATGTGGTCCCAAACGCCCAGCAATTGACGAAGTGCCTCGTCGCGGATCTGTTCGTTGTCCTTAATGGGGTGCAGGGGTGCACCCACCTCAATCCACCAATAGCCGCAGTCGATATGACCGTGTTCGCGGTGCGTCAGGTCCTGTTCGGTATCGAACTCCGCTGCCCAATCCGGCCGGTTGTATTGAATTGGCTTGCCAATGTCGCGGGCGCGAAAAAAGAGCGTGTTGCCCATCAACCCGGTACCGGGTTCGAGGGGGGCCAACTGCTCGTGGTACTCCGACTGTAATTCCGGGCCCCAGTGAAACTCGGCTCCGGAGCGGTAGCCTAGAACGCCGTCGCCAGTAGCATCGATAAATAGCGGCGCAGCCAGTACGAATTCCCGCTCGGTGCCCAATTGCGCTCCATGGACCGCATGGATGTGAGATTCGTCGGCCATCTCGACTTCGCGCATGGTGGTGTTGAGAAAGAGGGTCAGGTTTTTTTCCCGCTTCGCCCACTCATAAAGCACCAGGTCCCAATGCGAATTCATCATGCCTTCGATGTATGGCTCCCAGTTTCGCACGCGCTCTTCCACGGCAATCTCCTCCAGGATGCCAGACTCTTTGATCCAGGTGCTGAACGAACAGGTGTCTTCGGGAAAGAGCCTGACCTCGCTTGACGAATTACCGCCCAGCGTCGATCGCTCATGAACCAGCGCTACGTTTACGCCGTTGCGGGCCGCGCTGATGGCCGCGCAGGTTCCGGAGATTCCTCCGCCTACTACGACAAGATCGAATGACTGGTGAATGACCTCGATGGTGCCCGGGCGAATATACGCGGTGGACTTTCCAGCCTGGGCGCCGTCTTGCGCGGAGCCGAGGGCCTTCGCTTTAGAAGTCTTGGCCTGGCCTGCGGCGCCCAAGGCCATCGCCAGGCGTTGTACGAAACTCCTGCGGTTCATCGACATTGGTTCCCCCCTGGGCTGCTCTAGAGCTTGGTTTACTTTCGCCCGCGCGGGGCCAAAAGAGAGCCTTATGCTGTCGATGGAGCGGCCACAAACACTAGAAGTGTAGCTTCGCCGCCAACTGGACGTTGCGGTAGGCTCCAGAGGCGGTGATCATGCCAAAGGTCGAGCTCGTATTGAGTCCTCCTTCCGCGTACGGATTGGAGGCGTTGGCCGGCGGACCTGCGGAAAACGAAGCGCCCGGCATGCTCAGGTTGTCATGGTTGAGAGCGTTGTAGGCCTCGATGCGCAACTCGAGGGTCGTACGCTTCGGTAATGTGCGTGGTCTTGAAGAGCGACATATCGAAGTTGACGGTCCCCGGTCCGCGAAGAGCTCGAGAAAGTAACGCGGCGCGTCGCCAAAGGTGTAATCCGGAGGGTTGACAAAGGCCTCAGGGTTGAACCATTGCAGAGTGCCAGTTTTATAGAGCACATCTCTGCTCTGGCGGTTTGCCTTCAAGGGAACACCTGGAATCACGTTGGGCCTGGTTGCCAAATGATTGTTGGCGCCTGTGATGCCAATCGGACGGCCCGACTCCAGCGTCATAATGACGTTGTATTGCCAGCCGGAGGTCAGGCGATTGGTCCGTGGACTGGAAAGAAAGCGCTGTCCCGACTCCAAACGGCAGATCGTAGAGTGCCTGAGACGGTGACACGGTGGGTGACATCGATGGCGTCCACCGAGTACTCAGCTTGCGGATTGCGCCAATTCTGCGGACTGGATCGAGCCGGTTGACAGTGCCGGTCCTCCAGAGGTCGCGGTCCCAAGGCTGAGATATCCGATACACCCTGGACGCCTTCATCCAGGATTTTGCCGAAGGTGTAGGCGCCGATGATCTGCAGACCATGCTGCACGCGGCGCTGCACCGAAAGCATGGCGAGATTCGACCAGTAAGACGCGTTGCGTGGATACTGGAGCGTGACCGATGACATGTAGGGGTACGGTTTCAACAGATTGGCTTCTGTGATGGTAGCCGCGCCGAGACTGCCGGGCACAATCCCCTTATAGGGGTTGGGCACGGAGGCACTCAAAGCCGCTGTGCCCAGGCTGTAGTACTGCGGAGCCAATGTGTTGATATTGGGCGAAGCGTTAAGGAAGTGGTTTCCGTGGTTGCCGACATAGGAGACGTCAGCGACCAAGCCCAACGGCAGTTCCCGCGATACCGTCAGCGTGTACTGCTGAGACGAGGGGTCTTTCGCATTGCGGCAAGACATAGGCCGCACTTTGTCCCAGAAAGGCGTTCTGACCGCCGGCGGCGCCAAGAGGCACGCCCCAGGCGAAGGGTAATCCATTGTGGAGTTGAAAGTCGGCGCCGTTGGTGGTGGGAGCGGTGTAAGTCGTGGTATAGCTCGTGTAGCCGTTCGTGCTTCCCGACGACTGATCATAGGTCTCGATATCGACCGCCGGGTAATAAATGCCAAGTGCCGCCGCGTAGAATCGTCTTGTTATCGTTGGTCAGTGCATACGCAAAACCCAGACGCGGCCCGAAGTCAGCGTAGTTTGCCGTTCGACAAAATTCCGGCCCGCTCCATTCACTCCGGCGTATTCAATTGCTCCGGCAAAGCCATTCAATGGGTTTGTTTGGTTAATATTGAAATTTTGTATGCCCATTCTGTTTTTCCACCGCCTGACTCATGAAGTCCCAACGGAGACCGGCGTTGATCGGTAAGCCGCGGAGTGGCGCGCCAGTCGTCCTGGACATAAATGGCATACATCATCCTGCGAAAGGCGCTCCCTGCCGTCACCAGTTGACTGGCATTGTTCACCTGCCCCAGCAGGTAGGAGGCATACTGGCTGCCTGTGCCTGTGGTGACTGTTGCTGTTGTTGCCCGCTGCCGTGCTGCCCGGCTATGAAGTTGAAGGTTCCCGAAGGTGAAGCGCCGGTCTGGTTGTTATAGCCTTCGGAGAAACGTACAGTGCCGCCAATGTGCAATGTGTGCTGCTTCAGGATCCATGTCAGGTCGTCGAAACCTTCAATCGTTGTCGAAGAACGAAACCCGAGAGTGATATTCGGCGCGATCACGCCGTTCGACATGGTCGGGATCAATATATCCGTGTCGTTCGGCAGACCGATCTGGCCGGCGACGTTCTGATATGCCGACGCGGCCTGGAAGGGAAAGTCACTCAGCATTCCTCCGATGCGCGCATCGTTGAGCAGGCTCGGACTGAAAACGTGAGTCTCGGACAGAACTGCGTCCTGGGTTTGCAGGTGATCGTTGCGATGGCTGTAGATCCCGGGCAGGCCGCCGGCGTTGGTTCCATTGTTCGTCTTGTTCAGGTAGTACGCGTAACGAGCAACCACGCTGTCGCTGCGCGGAGACCTTATAGTCGGAGCGCACCACCCCCTGCCTCTCGCTGGCGAGGACGGGAAGCGCATAAATGTAGTTGTTTGCATGCGTGCACGAATTGTAGGACCCGGTGGCGTTGTTGGGCAGCGGGATAGAACAGTTTTTGATAGCCCAGGGCAACCGAATCGAGACGATCGCTGGGAATTACGTTTCCCGGAAACTGGGTTCTCGCGCCGGTGGTGGTTGCTGTTGATGGATCGTAGATGTCTACGGGCGTCGCAGACGCCGTTCACAAGCTGACCCAAATCGCTAAAGTTTCCCGTCTGTTCCAGGGCGGTGGGCAGGGAGTAGTAGGCCGGCAAGTCACTGGCGTAATTATATTGCTCGTAATTGCCGAAGAGGAACATCTTGTTGCGCCGGATCGGGCCGCCGAGGGTGCCGCCGTAGTTGTTGAAGCGGGTTTCCTGCTTGCCGAAGGCCGGTCTTGGATATGCCTGCTACGGCGTCAAGGACGTCGTTGCGAAAGAACTCGTACACGCTGCCGTGAAGGTTGTTGGTGCCGGAGCGGGTGACCACGTTGATGACGCCACCGGAGGTATAGCCGAATTGCGCTGGAATAACGCCGGACATAATATTGAATTCCTGCACCGCATCGGACTTGAGATTGATGGCGATCTCTCCCAGCCAGTCCTGCAGATTGCTTACGCCATCGAGAATGTTGTTGTTGACGCCCGAGCGCGCCACCGGCTATGCGGATCGCCGACACGGCGGTTCCACGATTCTGAAATCCTTCGCTGACTGCACCGACGGCCGACACCACACCGGGAGTAAGCGAGGCCAGAGCAAGCGACGCTGCGGCCATTGACCGGGAACTGTTGCGCTTCGCGGGCGTCGATCGTATTGCTAAGCTGCGCGTCCGTTGTATCCATTACCGGAGGAGTAGCTTCCACGACTACGTTGGCCGATGCAGTACCTACCTGGAGCGTCAGGTTGGTCTGCACGTGTGCGGCGGCATCGACAATCAGGTCGCGGATGGTCGCCGAAGAGAAGCCCGCCAACGAAGCGGTGACTGTGTACTGCCCCACCTGGAGAGGTTCCGATGTATAAAACCCAGCCTGGTTGGTAACCACCGTCTGGGTTAGCCCCGTGCTCTGCCAGGTGATGGTAACGTTGGCTCCCGGCAACGCGGCCCCTGTCGGGTCGGTCACGGTTCCCAGGATGTAGCCAACGTCTTGCTGCGCGGACGCAAGGGGAAGGGCGAAGCAGAAACGCCCAGAACCGGGAACAGCCATTTGAGTTTCATGATGAAGGCATTCATGGTCTTTTTTTGACTCCAATCCAACGGCGACAACTTTAGAGAGTCGCAATCTGAAATGTCAAGTCTGAAATTTCAGATTTTAGATAGAACACAAGTTATTTTCCTATGTATGATGGTTGCCGTTGGCCTTTTGCTCTGGCCCGGATTTCGACGCAAGCGAGGAACGACTTTGTGAAATTCACCAAGGTAAAGCGCGAACGCGCAAGCGACAGCGTCTGCAATATTCTGCGTGAAAGCATCCTGGATCAGACCTTTCTTCCCGGCCAAAGGTTGGACGTCAAGCTGCTGGCGGAAAAGCTGGATGTCAGCCTCACCCCGATCAAGGACGCCATCACCAGGCTGGTGGTCGAAGGCTTGATCGAGCTGCGGCCGCGCAGCGGAACCTATGTCTCCCTGCTCTCTGCCGAGGATGTCGAGGAAACGCTGGCCATACGGCGCGCTTTGGAGTGCCTGGCCGCGGAGACGATCCCGCAAAACCTGACCGACAGCGACCTGGCCTGGTTTGAGGAATCCATCGTTCTTCTGGAGCGCTCGGAGAAGGACCGCCAACTGCACGAAAAGCGAAACAGCGAGTTCCATCTCAAGCTGGTCGAGCTCTCGAAAAATAAGAAATTGATTGAGACCTATCGCAGCTTGAATGCCTACATCAAGGTGGCGCGCATTCACAATGCGAGCAATAGCTGGATCGATCGCGTGGCCGCGGAGCGGAGCGAGCACCGCAAGATACTGCAGGCTCTTAAGGCAAGAAACACCCGTGCCCTGCAGCGCGCCCTGAATAATCACATCCTGCGAGCTTCTTACGTGCTGGTCCAGGACCTTAAAGGAAAGCGGCGCTGCGCGTGCCCGGAAAAGCTTCGCAGATGAAGCTGGCGCGCATCGACACGTTTGCCGTTCAGGCGCCACGCGATGCCAGCGCTGCCCGCGGAGGCGCCGGCTCTCCGGCTGCGCTCAAGTCCAGACCACGGCCGCTATGCGCTGGCGCAAAACTTATGGAACGGTTTACTCACGCGACATTGAGACCTTGATCGTAAAGCTCACGACGACCGATGGAATGGTGGGCTGGGGCGAAGCGCAGGCGCCGATTGCGCCGGAAGTCGTACAGGAGATTATTCACGTTCTCATTGCTCCCATCGTGCTTGCCCAGGGAACCACTTCTCCCGTCAGCCGTGCGGCAGATGCTCTACGACGCCATGCGCGTTCGCGGCCATTTTGGCGGCTTCTATATCGACGCCATCAGCGCAATCGATATCGCCCTTTGGGATTTGCAGGCGAAAGCGGCGGGAAAGCCCTTGCATCAGTCTCCTTGGCGGCCCGGCAAAAGCCTCTCTGCCGGTGTATGTTTCCGGCCTCGCCGGCGCCAACCAGCAAGAACAGTTGGAATCGCTCGAGCGATTATTTGGAGCAGGGCGCGCACGCCTTCAAGATCTTTATGGCGCAGGAGCCGTCGGAGTGCCTTTCGCTGGTGCGGGAGATTCGCCGCAGAAGCCCGGTCAAGCTGTTTGTCGATGCTTTGTGGCGTTTCGAGCTCAAGAGCGCTCTTCGCTTTGCCCGGGAGCTGGAGGCATACGATGTAGGCTGGCTGGAGGCTCCCCTTCCCCCAGAGGATGTTGCGGCGCACCAGGCGCTCGCCCAGAGCTCACCCATCCCCATCGCAATCGGCGAGAGCTATCGCACCCGCTTTGAGGTGATGCCCTTTCTTGAAGCGAGAGCTATGCATGTACTGCAGCCGGATATTGGGCGTTGCGGCGTAACCGAAGGCAATCATCTGGCGAGTTTGGCCGCAGAGTTTCCACGTCAGCATGGCGCCCCACATCAGCATTGGGCTAGGACCGCAGATCGCCGCCGCCATCCACTGCGCCGCTTCCTGGAGCAACCTCGACTACGTGGAGTGCAACCCGCAGGTGTATGCCATCGCGGAACGTTTTCAGAGCGAGGAACTCGGTTTTTCCGCGAGCCAGCGTACAGGTTTCGGAGAAGCCAGGTCTGGGCATCGAAATGAAGGAAGAAGAATTGGCAAAGTACAGCCGGGTGAAATCGGTCTGCGCTTGGGCGAAGCTGGAACGCGCAGCGCATCCTGAATTTGGAGAACAGAACCGTGGAAAGCTTACGTGGAATCATTCCTATTGTCGTTACCACATTTCGCGAGGACGGCAGTCTCGACCTGGAAAGTCAACGCCGTCTCATCCGCCACCTACTGAGCCAGGAGCGTCCACGGTCTGGCGCTTTTCGGCAATGCCAGCGAAGGCTACGCCCTCACCAACAGTGAGCGAGAAGAGCTCCTGGCGCTCACTCTAAAGGAAGTCCATGGGAAGTGTGCCGGTGATCGCCAGCACAGGACACAACGGCACGCATGCTGCGGTCGAACTTAGCCGCGCCGCGGAAAAGGCCGGAGCCGATGCGCTGATGGTGCTGCCGCCCTTCTATGTCAAGCCGGACGGGCAGGGAATCTACGACTACTTCGCCGCCATTTCAAAGGCGGTCCATGTTCCCATCATGGTGCAGGACGCTCCCCTGATGACACAGGTGCCTATGCCCGCAGCGCTACTCGCGCGGATGGGCAATGAGTTGGAACATGTGCGCTACGTGAAAGTAGAGGCGCCTCCCACCGCGCCTAAGATTACTGAGCTCTTGCAACAGGCGAAAGGAAAGCATCACGCTCTTCGGAGGATTGAACGGGAATTTTCTGATCGAAGAACTTGGATCGCGGAGCCGTAGGCACCATGCCGGGCAGCGATCTCTGCGCGCCGTTCCAGCGGGTCTGGAACGCCTATCAGGGCGGAGATCGCGCCGCCGCGCGGAGGGAGTTTCAAAGAATGCTGCCCTTGATTCGCTATGAGCTACAGCCCGGTCTCGGGGTTTCCGTAATGAAACTCAACCTGAAGGCGCGGGGCATCATCGACTGCGCCATTGTGCGACCTCCTACCAAAGCAGTGGACTCGATCGGCGTTAAAGAAGTGGAAGAACTTCGCGACGAACTGGATCTGGCTTGATTGCCAGGAACGAGGTTTTCTTCGATGCGCATGGAAAAGCAGGTAGTGCTGGTCACCGGGGGCGCCGGAGGAATTGGCGCAGCCACTGTTGCGCGAATGATACGCGAGGGCGCAAAGGTCGCCTCGCTCGACAGAACTCCACACGAGGTCGAGCACGCCTTTACGACAACGGTGGACTTGAACGAACCCGATGCGCTCGAGGATGCTGCCGCTCGTGTCCGCGGCGCTGTTGGCGACCCTGATGTGGTGGTTCACTGCGCGGCTACGTCGGTCTTCGGCGACACGGTCGAGACCTCCGACGCGGATATGGAACGCATCTTCCGCGTCAATGTTGGCAGCGCGTTCCGCCTGGGGAAGATTTTTGCGCCGGCTATGCAGCGCAAAGGCCGGGGCGCGTTTGTTCTGCTGTCCTCCATCACGGGCATTGTGGGAGCGCAGGGCTTGTCAGCATATGCCGCTTCGAAGGGCGCACTGATCACGCTGACGAGAACCATGGCGCTCGAGCTCGCCGAGTCCGGCGTCCGCGTCAACTGCGTGTGTCCCGCTTCGGTAGACACTCCCCTGCTGCGCCAGTCGTTCCTGCGCAGTCCCGAGCCAGAGGCGGCGCGCGAGCGCAATCGGAAGCGTCACCCGCTGGGACGCTTCGGAACACCGGAGGATGTCGCCAACCTGGTCTTGTTCCTTGCCTCCGAGGAAGCATCCTGGATCACCGGGGGAACCTATGTGATCGACGGTGGCGCCAGCATCGCCCGGCGATGGAAGGACTAGAGCACACGTGAGGCTGGGCAGACGTGACATACCGGGCCGGTGGGAATAGAACCGGCTGCATGTTGGACGGCTTGCGCGTTGGAAAATATATAAATTGTTTTCAGGAACTCATGAATTCGCAGTAATCCTTGTACTCCCCGGTCGAGTTGCAGCCCCGGTGAACGGTTTGATTTGGCGAGATGAGACTGCTCCCCCGTCGTTTGTGCAGAAATGTGCGAACTAAGCGAACTATGCTAAGTGCGGCCGCTTTGGGGGGATAGGTGTGGGGTCCCCTTATCTCCGCTCTTTGCCCTCGGGTTTCACTGTCGCTGACGGTGGTGCCGTCCTCAGCTTCGCGTGCCGGCGAGGACCTGCTCAGCCATACGCCGGATCGCAAGGCTGCTGCGGTCCACATCCTCGGAAGTGGTAGCCCAGGAGGACACGCTGATCCGCATGGCTCGGCGTCCTTTCCAGATTGTTCCTCCACACCAGCATGTGCCGTCCTCCTGAACAGCCTGAATTACTCGTTCGGTTTCCTCGTCTGTTCCGAATGCGACGAGAACCTGATTCAGTTCGACCTCGTTCAGGACCTCGAAGCCGGCGTTTGACAGGTATTTCGCAAACTTGCTCGCGTGCCGGCATGTGCGTTCCACCAGCTCAGCCACTCCTTCTTTCCCAAGAAAGCGCAAAGCTGCCCAAAGTTCGACAGCACGAGCTCGCCGTGAGGACTCGGGGCACCACTGCATCGGTTCGCGCCTAGAGAGTGGACCGTAATACGACGCAGAGATTGCCATCGACCGGCGGAGTGCTTCCCGATCCCGCACAATCGCGATGCCGCAATCATGAGGTATGTTAAGCCACTTGTGGCCGTCAGTCGCCCACGAGTCCGCCGCCGTAAAACCCGCAACAAGATGCCGCCGAGCAGGAGCCGTTGCTGCCCAGAGACCAAAGGCTCCGTCCACGTGAACCCACGCACCTGAACCCTGCGCGATCTCACATATATCGTCAATCGGGTCGCAGGCGCCGCTATTTACATTACCCAACTGCGCGCAAATGATTGTAGGACCGCGAAGCTCGGGGATGCGCGAGGCCAGCATTCGACCCTGGGAGTCCACTGGTATTCGGATAACACGCTCGCGCCCAAATCCGAGCAGAGCGAGCGCCTTGAACATAGTGGCGTGTACCTCATCGCCTACCACAACGCTGATCGGAGGCGCTCCAAACAGCCCATCCTGTTCTACATCCCATCCAATGTCTTTCAAGAGAGAGCTCCTGGCAGCAGCTAAAGCCGTGACGTCCGCCATCTGCGTGCCTGTCACCAAGCAACTGCCGGCTGAGCTTGGCAGGTTGAAGAGATCCAGCAGCCATGAGAGAACGAGTTCCTCCAAGTAAGCTGAGATCGGGGAAATTTCATAGAGACAGGCATTTTGATCCCAGGCATCCGCAAGCCAGTGAGCCGCTACAGTGATCGGTAGTGCTCCCCCGATCACGCCGCCGTAGAATCGTCCCCCCATACTGGCGGTCGTCGCCGGAGAACCAGCCTCGTGGAGACTTCTCAAGACGACGTCGGCGGGTTCACCGACGATGGGCATCGCTCCACCAAGGGCAAGCATTCCATTCCTCGCATGCTGTGTAACACCTACATGCCGATCATGCATCGACGCAAGGTATTCCTGTGCGTGGGCGCAGGCTTGGTTTAACAGTCCTTCGTAGGGTGAGCGGAACGATGAATGATTGTCTGGCAAGGGCAAAACCTCCATCACCACTGTAACTCATTTTGATGGTTACTCTGCAGTAGGCTTCCATTACAATATAGACAATGCAATTTCGGGCAAAGCTCGATTCGGCACTCTTCCAGCTTGTTGCGGGGCATCCCGCGCTGGACCTGGTCAACACCCTGGACTGGAGATTCCGGCCTTCCGGATCAGAGGAACTTCTGAATGACTACGCAGACCTCCTGCGTTTCAGTGAGCAGAGTGGCCTCATGACGCCTTCGGAGGTTCGGAAGTTCGCAACAGGTGATCCCGCCAGGAAGAAGCGGATTTTGTCCTCCACGAAGAAGCTGCGCGAATGCCTGGCATCGATTCTTTATGCCATTGCGGACGGGCAGGCTCCCGCGATCGACAGTGTGAGAACTCTGTCTGCCTTCGCGCGGACGGTACGGAGATCAGAGGACCTTGCATGGTGCGATTCTCGCCTTCGGTGGAAAGCCAACAGAGATCGGACGAACGTACCGGACACGCCGTTGCGGAAACTGACGTCGGCTGCTCTGGACCTGCTGACCTCCGAGGAGATCAACAAGCTGAGCGCTTGTTCAAATCCAGAATGTCGCTGGTTGTTCCTGGACGGCAGCAAGAACAAGGGGCGACGGTGGTGTGACATGAAGCTCTGTGGCAACCGAATCAAGGCAAGACGCTATCGGGGCAGGCAGCGTGCTGCTGCCTCGCAGTGATCCGTCCTTCAGGGTCGTCAAAGCGCTCCGGCTACAATGCTAACGTTCGTCCTAGCCCTTTTCGGTCCGTTTCCAGGACCGACGGAACAGTCGCGTTTTCAACGAAATAAATCTAGATCCGTCCTCCTAACGGGTTTAGCGGCACGATCTTCACCTTTCTAACGTTGCCGTCCCAGTTGGATGCTCGTTAGGATGATCGCCGTCTGACCACTGCCCGTGATTAGAACGGCAAGATTTATCCGGGAAGCTGGCGTCGCAACAAAATTGACGCAAATTTTGCATGACTGCTGCCTTGGAGCTCTGCTGCCGAGGGGAACGGGGAATCATGTTTAAGCAAATGTGTTGGGTGCTGGAGTCAAGTTTCAGCACTGAGGTTCAGAAGGGGCGGATGGTGATCACCTCCGTCACCAAGACATCTCCACCAGCACCACGCCGGTCTTAGGCAACACTACTGTGAATGGCTCCGATCTACAGGCCAGTTTTGAGCTCAGACCGCCGGCATTGGTTCGAGATTTTAAGGCGCCTGCCCTCGAAAGACTCTTCGATAGCCAACCCCGCCACACCATAGAGCCGGAGATACAGACGAGCACACGTCCGGGCACCACAAATAATTCCCAAATATCAACGACAAAAAAAATGCCAAAAACAACAGTTTTGGAGGATCTGCAATGCGCTCGAGTCCCTTCTCCCCTCGTTGGACCAAGTCTGCTCTTTCCCTAACCCTTTCAGCTTTGTTCTTGCTCCTCATGCAATGTTGTGCGTTCGGCCAGGTCGATGAAGGCGCGATCACGGGAACCATTTCAGATCCCACCGGCGCGGTTATTCCCAATGCCCAGGTGACCCTCACGAATATCGATCAAGGTTTGTCGCTAACCACCACTACCAACGGTGCCGGTGTATATACCTTCTCACCGGTGAGAATCGGACACTACTCTCTGTCTGTCTCTGCTCCTGGTTTCACGACCACGAACCAAACCAATCTGCAGGTGGCAGTCGGGCAGCAACTGCAGGTAAACGTGCCCCTTAAACCCGGCGCCGCGGCGCAGACCGTAGAGGTGACTACCGCACCGCCAGAGCTGCAGACTTCCGAGTCCTCGGTCGGTCAAACAGTCAGCAGTCAAACGATTAATAATCTGCCTCTCAACGGGCGCAATTTTACCTTTCTGGCGCAGTTGGGCGCGGGTGTGAACACGCCGCAAGCGGACACACGAGGCAATGCGCAATCTGGGGCCTTTACCGCCAATGGTCTGACGCCGGCGCAAAACAACTACCTGCTTGACGGCATTGACAACAATTCCAACGCCGTCGACTTCCTGAATGGGACAAATTACATTGTTCTTCCGCCGCTGGATGCGATCCAGGAATTCAAAGTCCAAACTGCGGATTTCAGCGCCGAGCTGGGCCGTTCCGCGGGCGCCGTTTTGAATGCCACCGTCAAGTCCGGCACCAACGGCGTTCACGGCGCGGTCTGGGAATTTTTCCGCAACGATAAGCTCGATGCCGCGGACTGGTTTGAAGACAATTCAGGCGTTGGCAAGGGAGAGTTGCGCCAGAATCAGTTCGGAGCCGCCATCGGCGGACCGATTGTCAAGAATAAAGTCTTTTATTTTGGCGACTACGAAGGTCTGCGGCGCGTGCAGGGTAATACGCAATCTGGTCTTACCGTGCCGACCCTGGCGGAGCGCAACAGCGGTTACACCAATCTTGCCGACCTCATCAGCGGGCAGGGCACCAGTTCCAGGGCGGACGCGCTGGGGCGGCAGATACCGCTGGGCACAATTCTGGATCCGGCGACAACGCGGGCGGTCGGGGCGGGAGCGCTTGACCCTGTATCCGGCTAGTAAACTCCAGCACGAGCACCATCTATGTTCGCGATCCCTTCGGCACGTGTCCAGCCTCGACTCAGAATTTCTCTCTCGCCGGCTGCGGACTGAATCAACTTCCTGCCGGCCGGCTGGATCCGAACGCTATCAAGTTATTGAATCTCTACCCCCTGCCGTCCACTGGGGGCCTCAGTTCAAATTTTGCATCGAACCCCGCGCTGTATGAGCATCGCGACGCCTTTGACGTTCGGGTCGACTATGACATCAGCCAAAAAGACCAGATTTTTAGCCGGTTCAGCTACGTAGATGACCCGCAGTTTATCCCCGGCCCATTCGGAGGCATCGCCGACGGTGGCGCTTTCCAGGAGGGCGATCAGAGTGCCACATCTTATCAGTCCGCCACTGCCTGGACTCACGTCTTTTCTCCGAGCCTGGTCAATGTGGCGCGCATAGGGGTAAACCACCTTCTCACCTCGCGATTTGGCCCGGTGGGCACCGAGCTTGGCATTCCGGCCCAATATGGAATTCAGGGTATCCCGCAGTCGGCTGAAAACGGCGGCCTTCCGGTAATCACGATAAATGGACTGTCGAGCCTGGGCAGCAGTTCCTACCTGCCATCGGATGAAGTCAGCGATACTCTCCAGATCACCGACGACTTTACGAAGATTGTCGGCCCGCACAGCCTCAAGATGGGGATTGAATTCCAGAACGTAAAATTTTCGACATTGCAACCGGCTAATGGAAAAGGCAATTTCGACTTCAGCGACTACACTGATATTCCAAATCTAAGCAATAACTCGACTGGCCGCGCGCAGTTTCTGCTGGTTCCACAAGCGTCGACCGTGGGTGGAGTGAACTTCGTGGGAGGCGCCGACCAGGTGCAGGCCACCAACATTAACAAGACCTACGATGAAAAGAAGTATTTCGCAGCGTACTTTCAGGACGACTGGAAGATAACTCCTAAGCTGACTCTGAATCTCGGCCTTCGCTACGATTGGTTTGGGCCGCTGCTCGAAACCAATGGCGGACAGGCCAACTTCATTCCTGGCCCCAGTCCCTTCAGCGGTCCGGCATTCCTGCTCCCGGCAACCGGCAAGGACAATAGGCAATTGTCTTCGACGGCTAACAATCCGTCCCTGAATGGCAACGGCTTTATCGATCTGCTGGCTAAGGACGGCATTGCGCTTGAGGAGACCAACCAATACGGGCAGGGATTGACGCAAACGCAAAAGACCAATTTCGCGCCGCGCATAGGCTTCGCGTATCAAGCCAGCCAGAAGTTGGTGGCGCGCGCCGGCTTTGGCCTCTTCTACAACTCATTTGATAATCAGGGATATGGGCCGAATATCGGCGAGAATTATCCCTTCGTGTTCAACTTCAACTACGCACAAGGGAGTCTCGGCATTCCGGACGTCTCACCGATAAGTGCCGGCACTCCGTATGCCACCTGCCCGACGGCGGGTCCAGGCGGGACCGCGACCCTCACCTCTGGACTGTCCTGCCTCGCATTCACGCCGCTCAGTGTGAACGCCTCGGGGCTTTCGTTGCAGGGGCTCCAGTTCAATTACCAAACACCCACTACGATTAGCTCTAACCTCACTCTGCAATATTCGATCACCCCTAAGTTGTCCGCGCAGGTAGCGTATGTGTATACGCGGGCCAACCATCTGCAGACCGGCGTGGGCACTAATAACGTGACACAACTGCTGCCGGCTGGTGCAAGTACAGCCAATGCGGTTGCATTTCCGGATTTCTCGCACGGCTCGAGTTACAACGTATCGACCGGAACCAGCAACTACAATTCCCTGCAAACCAAGCTTGAACAGCAGTTCGGCAACGGGTTGCAATTCCTTGCCAGCTACACCTGGTCGAAGACACTTGGGGATGCTCAAGACCTTCTCAACGGTGGAAGTCTAGAGGGGTATCGCGCACCGCAAGTGCCGGGCTTCGGTCCCGAATATGACTATGGGCCGGCCACTTATGACATCCGCAACGTATTCCATTTGAGCGGCGGCTACGTGTTGCCCTTCGGAACGGGGAAGAAATACTTTGGTAATACAAACAAGATAGAGAATGCGTTGGTTGGAGGGTGGAGCGCAAACGTGATCAGCGGACTCCAGGGCGGCCAACCGGTTACTTTCAATTGTCCAACTTCAACTACCTCCGGAACAAACTGTTACGACGTGAAGGTTCCGGGACAGAGTCAGAAACTTGGATTCCACACCGACCAAAACGGAAAGCTGAATTGGATTGGGAACCCGGCGGCCTTCCAACAACCTTGCCCGATGGGGGCTGCTGCAACGCCCGGTTGCTTAACTAATGTGCCGATTCTGGGCGGTGGCCAAGGGACGACCCTGGGACCGGGCTTGGCTAAGTTCGACTTCTCGGCCTTCAAAGCGATCCCGATCAACGAGCGCTTCTCCATGCAGTTCCGGGCTGAGTTCTTTAACATCCTCAATCATCCGACATTCAATGCGCCTAATTTCGGCGGCAACGGCGTGGTCGCGATTACCAACTCGGGCAACTTCACCAGTACCAATTTCGGGGAGATTGGATCGACTCGTTTTGCTCCGTACGATCCGAGGCAGATCCAATTTGCCCTGAAGCTGTATTACTAAGTTAAGACGAAGACACCCCGAAAAGAGCCTTTACGGTAACTTCCCTGTCCGGACCCCTCCGGCTGGGGAACTTGCGGCAAAAGTGGGGTTGAGGAGTGCCCACACTGCCTCGCTCAGGCCCGTTGCGCAGTGATCGTCGTCGAGACCTCTGAAAAGATAATTTGGACAAGTCTGGGTTGCAATCGTCCAGGATTCGCTCATCGGAGAACAATTTCCAGCTTAGTGACGGACGCGGCCGGAATGCTAACGTTCAGCAGGCCACCGCCCACCGCTGTCGCGAGAGTTGTGGACATCACGGCATTCGGATGGTCGAAGGTGTTGTGCGCGTGCATGTCACTGGCCGCCAGAACGGTACCAGATGCACTGGCTACCGCGGCGCCTCGAAGGGCGATCTGGGTCTCGATCGTCTTCGACAAATCGGGATTGACTATGGTGAGCGTCACGACCTGATTTTTTCGCGATGCTGAGCCGTTGAGACCCCAGAAGCGTGCCGGCCGGTCTTCGCGCATGTACTGCACATCCGGCGCCGAGAACTCGGCCCGCAGAGCCTGCCCGCCCTGGTGTGCGGCGTACATCGCGAAGACATGAAAGTTCGGTGTGGCGAAGAAGCGGTCCTCATGCGCCATAAATAGCGCATTGATGTTGTTGATGAGCTGTGCGCAGGCGGCCATGCTCACTTTCTCCGGATTGCGGTTGAAGGTGTCCAGAGTCAGCGCCGTGGCCAGTGCATCGCGCAACGTTATCTGCTGGCCGAAGATGTGGGTGGGGTCGAGTTCGGTTCCCTCGCGATACCACGGACCATACTCATCCACCACCAGCTTGACGCGATGCTGCGTATCGTACTGCCCCATCACCGCCCACTGATCGTGAATGATCTGCTCCATGCGATCGCACTCGCGCAACAGCTCATACCAGTCCACGGAATCAAACTGCAGCGCGTCGCCTTTGCCGGCCAGCCAGTCCTTCGTCTTGCCGCGGCTCAAGTTCCACGCGTAGTGATGCACCGACCAGCCCGTAAAGCCAGGGTTGTTGTAGGCTCGGTCGGAGTAGATCTGTTGGAAAAAGCGATGGGTCCAATCGATATCGTTATCGTTCGGACCGGACCCGATCAGTTGCAGGTCTATGCCGTATCGCGGTATCCAGTCCGAATAGCGGCGGAACTCGGAGGCATATTCTTCCGGGGTAAAGTCTCCGCCGCAGCCCCAACTCTCGTTGCCTATACCCCAGTAGCGGACATTAAACGGTTCTGGAAAACCGGCGGCCGCGCGCACCTCGGCCAGGGTTGTGCTTCCGGCAGGAGAGTTGCAGTACTCCACCCAATGATCAAAATCAAGCGCGGGAAGACTCCGCAGGTTCGCTGCGAGATACGGTTGTGCTCCGGTCAGCTTGCAAAACCGGATGAACTCATTGGTGCCGAATTCGTTGGTTTCGAAGAGCTGCGGCCCTTTGTCGTGCAGTCTGATCGCATCGTGATCAACCTCCCAGAAATTGGTACGGCGCGGCCGCTTCGAAGCTTCACCGATCCCATCTTTCCAGTCGTAGCTATCCGCGAAGCAGCCTCCTGGCCAACGAATGATAGGAACATGAATCTGCTTCATCATGTCCACCAGTTGAGAACGGATGCCGTATTGGTTGGTGATTTTCGATTTCTCTCCAACCCACACGCCGTCGTAAATCACGCCGCCGATATGTTCTGTGAACTGACCATAGATATTAGGCGAAATCTCCCCCAGCGGCTCGTCCAGAAGGACCTCAATGCGAGCGTCGGCGTCCTTCGCCCAAACATTCGCACTGGAAAAAGCAAGCACAGTGCCTGCGACCGCCGAGCTCTTGAGAAACTGTCTCCGTTTCACGGCAACTCCCTGTCATTTCAGTCCGCAAACTGCGCAAATACATTCGCGCCCATGGCCAAACCATTCCGCTAAACCTACACCGACGTCAAGCGTCGCTTCCCTACTAACGAATTAACTACGGCCGGCCACCAGCTAGCTCACCATCCGAACCAGGCCGGTGGGAAAAGAACCGACTGCAGGTTCTCGTCTAGGGACAATATGGATAGGCCGCCCAGCGCGATACCACTTCTTTCAGGTCATCAAGGCCGACAACGGCAGATGAGGAATCATCGAGATGGAACTTTTCTCTGAGGGCCAAGAGGTTCTCTCGTTGCTTGCGTTCTTCGTCGGAATAAAATCTTGCCTTCTCGAATTCGTGGTTTGCTATCGCAGTTTCAAGCCGGCTGATGATCGACTTAATACTCTTTTGAGCGTCGACTATCTCCGCAGGAAGGGCCGATTGACGCAACTTTACCAGCGATCCGGCTGCATCAAGCAGTTCGATCGCCTTTCCCGGGAGTGGACTTCCCGGGAGATAACTGCCGGAGGCGTGCGCGGCAAATTCCAGGGCTTCTTCCGTATACGTCACCTCGTGGAACTTTTCCAGCCGGGTCTTACGGGCCAATAGCACGCCGAGAGTATCTGCCTCATTGAATGCACGGACATGAACCTTACGGAAATATTCCGCAAACTGCGGAATTGCTTTGGTTGTCTCTTCGTTGTCACGCACATTCGCTGTGGTGATGCACTGTATCCCAGCATACGAGAGCGCGTACTTCAGGATTCTGGCTCCATCCGGCGCTCCGGATTCATCAGTCGAGGCTAAGCGGTCCGGTAACTCCTCAATGAACAGAATGATTTGCGATGGGTTCACCCGGCCAGTCGCCAATTTCGTCAATTCCTTCGTCCAGCCGGGGACGAGTTCCGGCTCGAGGGCCAATATCCGCTTGTCCGCCAGTGACGATGGAACCTCTCCATCGGCGATGCGCTGCGCCAAAGCGTAAACGATTGCGGTCTTGCCGGCACCGCGCTCGCCAATGAGAACCGGATTCTTCTTATGGAGACTCAAAAGAATCTCGATGACGCAGTCGAGTTCCAGATCGCGGCCAACCACCGGTTCGAGTTGGCCGTCCATCGCCGCTTGCGTGAGATCCTTGAACAACTCAGTGAGAGGAGCGGCCTCGACGGGATTTCGCGACGGCACTGGGTGAGGTGCTCGTTCTAACTGTTCGCGAACCGCGGCGAGTTGCACACCACGTTCCGTCAATAGCTCCGCGGCAAAGCATTTCTCTTCGCGCAAAAGGCCCAGCAGCAAGTGCTCGGTGCCGATGTGTTTATGGCCCAGTTGCTCTGCCTCTCCTCCGGCGTATGCCAACACGTGCTTGCTCTCGTCGGAAAGCGGCAGATCCACGCTGGTTGGGACCCTTTCGCGGATAGTTGTGTGCGCTTCGATCTGCCTGCGAATTGGTTCCATCGAGTGATGGGAGCCAAGGAAGCGGTTGGTTAACACCTTGTCTTCGCGCAAAAGGCCTAGCAGCAAGTGCTCGCTCTCGATATGGGGCGAGCCGAACTGGCTGGCCTCGTACCTGGCGAAGAAGATCACGCGACGCGCTTTCTCAGTGTACCTTTCAAACATTCCGGGGTGCTCCTCTCCGGCGTTCGATATATACCTGCTGGTAGTGAAGGATGGACCACACTGCATCACCTGGACGCATGCCGAAGAGGTGAACTCTAAACTGGTCAACTTCCTCGGGAAAGTGGCTGCCCCGCAAACCGCGTCTGTGTCCGATAGCAAAGTATTTGCTTGATAAGAGCCTTCCCGAGTATTACTTCGCAGGGTGCCGTTTGAACCCGGCACCCTGGCTTTTCGAGGGAGTCAGGCTGCGAAGTTCGGTCGATAACTTCGCTTTTGCGGTACGGAGCCGTCGCAAGCACCTCGGCTTCAACATGACGGTGGTGGTTACACTTAAGGACCATAGCGTGCGGCGATGATGCGCGAGGGCAAAGCCTCCGCACCCAGGCTGCTGGTTTCTACAAGCAGTTCGAATGGCTGCAGCGAGCCGTCGGGCCGCCGTGCTCTCTGAAGGATGGGCTGTATGCTCTCCGAATCAAGCAGCATATCGGCGGCAGCCTGGGTTCCAGCCATGTTCAGTCCGCCAATCAAAAGCAAATGGCCGCTCCGGCTCAGATTAGGAATGAAGGCGATGACCGCGAAGGTCTGCTGCGAGGGATCTGTGGCCGGACTGGCATAGGTCTGTTGTTCCCCTGCCGCAGGGTGCAGGTTGACGATGCGGCATTCGTTGACATGCTTTTCGCACACAAATTGAAAATTCAGATGCTGCTGCAGCAGGCTGACCCAGGGATCGGTGTGGATTGCTCCGAGCAAAATGGCGTTTCCATTTCTCAGATCATCCATGCGCAAATCGCGCGCGTAGCGCATCACAAAGCGATCAGGAATCACTTCAGGCAGGCGAGCCAGTCGTGCGGTAATGGTGAGGTCAGCGATGCTGGTGTAACGCTGGGTGCGCAAGTCGTCGAGATTTCCGTCATCCACCTCCCGTGAATGCACACTGGAGAGATACTTTCCGTTGGCATAATCCGCTAGCGCCGCAGGCTCCTCCGTTAGATTTTGCAGAATGCCCAGCCCGCTGTCCGCGGGCACGATGAAGGTATCTTGATTGCTGGAAAAAAGAGACGACCAGAGCAGATGAGAAATAGAATAGCGGGGCCCATGAGCTTGGGCACGGTAGGCAAGCAAGGCAGCGGCAAACACCAGGGTACAAACAGCCACCCCCAGGAAGAACATCAGCCAATTTCGATTGCTCGACGTCGCAGCCGGGGAAAATGATAAGGGGTCAACAGGCTTCGCTTCTACCGGTAGAGGCTCTACCAGCTCTGTGTTGGGCTGCGAGGCTTCGCCTATGGGGTTTCGCGGCCGAAATACCGGAACATAGCCGCCGCGCGGGATGCTGATGCAAACAGCATCGTGCTTTCCTACGCCCTCGTAATACACCTCCAGACGCTTGCGCAGCTGACCGGCATAATTCCGGACAATGTTGTCTTCGCCCGGGCTGTAGCCGGCCGGACGCCCGAAGACACGTTCCCCAATCTGCTGTTCGGTGATCTCATGCGTCCTGCCGCTTAATTGCCGATCGCAGATGTACAAGAGGAATTTGGGCAGAAATTCGGATCTGGCAAAGATCTCGCTGGCGGCGATGCGCTGCGCGAAATCCCAATAGGCAGTCTTCTGGGTAGAAAACTGGGAAACCTGGTCTGCCAAAGCGTCGGCAGAAAGAAACTTAGCTGCTCCGCTCATCCGGGACCTTCGATGTCGCGACAGGAATCATTCGCTGCAGTCAGGTTACCGGTCGAAGGTTACAAAGGCAAGAAAAGGCTCCCGGGGGGTGGGAGCCTCCTCTTTGGTGCAGGCATGCTCGTTCTGGCGAACGATTTGGCGTCCGGATTCGCCCTCAGAAGACGAACCGGCCGGCCAGCTGTACGGTCCGTCCACCACGGTCCGCGGTGAGATCCCCAAAATTGGAGTTCCCCAGTGAAAAGCCTGAAGGGCTAGTACTGCCGCTGGTGGTCAGAAAGTTCGTGGTATTAGTTGAGTTGTAGGCTTCCAGTCTCAGCTGGAAACTCAGGCCCTCCCGGAGCCCAAACACTTTGGCCAAGGAGGCATCGAAATTCTTGTAGGGAGGTCCCAGTACGGTGTTGCGGCGAAGGTCGCCGACGGTGCCATTCGCAGCCTGTTGAAATGCGTTGACATTGAACCAATGCACCGCGACGTTGTTGGGATTCACTTGACGTGGGCCCTGGTTGGCGCTCTGTCCCGGCACCACATCGGGCCGCTGCCTGCAGTTGCCGCATATGAATCCGTTATGCGCGCTGTCGTAGTTCTGGTTTACCGTGTACCATGGGCCGCTCTCAAAAGTAGCAATCCCGCCAATTTGCCACCCTCCAAGCAGCGCGTCCGCTGCCCAGTTTAGATGGCTGCCAAAGGTCTTGCCTCGCCCGTACGGGAGGGCGTAAACAAAACCCGTGACCGAGCGCTTGGCGATGTTCCAGTCCGAGTTCCCCCTCTGTAGGGTGAGCTGTTGGTAGGGATAGCTGCCGCGTCCGTTGTTGCCGACACTCAGGCCGGAGTTGGTTATGTCGTCAATGTCATGGCTCCAGGTGAACGCGCTGATCATCGTCAACCCGCTGCGGAGGCGGCTCTGGAACTTGACTCCCAGTGCGTTGTAGGTGCCCAGGCCCTGATTGGATGGACCCTGGATGGCACTCCCCGCTGTCAGGTTTCCGTTTGCGTCCACACTGGGAAACGGCTGCCGCAGGGCGTAGGGAACTGCACCATCCACCGAAGGCGAAGGAAGGTTCCAGTCCTGGTTGGTGTACATCGCGGTGGTCTTCGATCCTATATAGGAAATGTCGAGCGCGCTGTTAGCGCCGACTTGCTGCTGCACGGTGGCATTCCACTGTTGAAAGTAAGGAGTGCGCAAATTGAGGGCGGCGGCAAACAGGGTTGGGTCGCCAGGGTTGGTGAGCGCGTAGGAGGGGAAGCCGGTGGTGAAGGTGACGGTGTTGAGCGTCGTGGGATCGTTGTTGGCAACCTGGAAGCTATCCTGCAGGAGGAAAGGAGTCGAGAAGCCAGGGCTCGGCTCGCCGTAAGGACCAAGCTGTTCGGGACCATAGTAAAGACCGTAGCCTCCCCGAATTACGGTCGTGGGAGTGAAGAGATAGCTGAAGCCAACCCGCGGGCCGAAGTCATGGTGGTCCGGCTGTACGCCGAAGTAGCGGTTGGCATTGTTGTTGAGAGTGATGATGCCTTTGGCAAACTGCGCCTGGGTCGCGGTGGGAAAAGCCCCGCTGTAGTGCGGTACATACAAGGTAGCGTTGTTGGGATTGAGAATCGAGCCGTGGTTATGCGCTTCCCACACCGGGGTGACAAAGTCCCAGCGAGCGCCGAAATTCACCGTCAGCTTGGGAGAAAGCTTCCAGAAGTCCTGACCGAACCCGGAAACAGCATAGCGCCGATAGTTGTTCGTGTGGATAGCCGAGATTTGTGCCAGGTCCGGCAGGCCGAGCAGAAAGTCGGCGAAAGCACTGCCGGTGGCGGAGTTGGTCACACCGTTGGCGTATTGAGCGGTGTAGTGGCCGTCGAAATTGAACTGTCCGTTGGGCGCGAATGAGCTGGCGGAACTGTCAAAGAAAACCGACCGGTACATTCCGCCAAGCTTCACCGTGTGGCGGCCCGGGGTCCAGGTGAAAGTGTCTTCCCCCTGGTAGGTGCCGTTCAGGTCCTGTTCTGAGTACGCTCCCCCGAATCCGCTCAGGGCGCTGTTGGTGAAGTTGATGGTAGCCAGGCCTCCCGCCAACCCGCCTTGCACCGGAACCCCGGTAATACCCACACTCTGGTTAACGTTCTGGTTTCCGTTGACGGGCGCGGTGATCCAGTTGAGGCGGGTCCAGCCAAAACGCGCGTCGTTCACCATGCTGGGCGAAAAGACGCGGGTCCAACCGATGACCACACCCTGGGCATTGGCCGTATTGCTTACGTCTCCGTTGAGAATCGTTCCTGAGAAGAGGCTTACCTGGGGTAAGCTTTGATACTGGTATTGATAACGGCCGAAGATCTGATCTTTGGAGGATAGCCGGTGATCCACGCGCACGGCGACGCGGTTGTCATCGTTGTCTATAGGGGCGTTATGAAAGAAGTTGTCGCTTCCTGATCCATTGAGATTAGGCGCCGGGATGGCAGCCGCGATTTTCTGGGCCACGGAACTGATCCTGCCGGCTGGTATGGCATTGTTGGGGAAGGGCTGACCGGTGGTGGGGTCGTATATGGTCGGGCCGCCGAGAAAGTTGCCAGACACTTCGGTAGAGGTTGGGATAAGTCCCCGATTCGCAGTGCCGGGAGAACGATAGGGCTGGCGCTCAAAATCGGCAAAGAAAAAGGTCTTGTCGTGTCCGTTGTACAGCTTGGGCAGAACGACCGGTCCGCCAACGGAGGCGCCAAAGATGTTCTTGTGATAATCCGTCTTACTGATCCCCAGGGCATTGTTGAAGAAGTCGTTGGTGTTGAAATCGCTGGTCTGGAAGTACTCGTAGGCCGAGCCGTGCAATTGGTTTGTGCCGGATTTTGTATTCACAATAACGACCGCGCCGCCGTCCCGTCCAAACTCGGCGGAGTACGCATTGGTCAGTACGCTGAACTCTGAGATGGCGTCCAGCGAAGGCTCGATGGCGAAGGTGCGGCCTTCGTTTATATTCTGGTCGTAGCTGTTGTTGTCCGTGCCGTCCAGGATGTAGTTGTTCTGGTACTGCGAGATGCCGTTGGCGGAGAAGGCTCCGCTGGCCGTATCGCGCGGGCCGGATGGGGTGGAGTAGTTTACGCCCACCGTCAATACCGCCAGCCGATTGAAGTCGCGGTCGCTGACCGGCAGGTCGTCCTTAATAACCCCGGAGATGGTCTGGCCCACGGAGACGTCTTCCGTCTGTAGCAGAGGGGCCTGCGCTTGCACCACCAGGTTTTGATTCGTGCTGCCGACTTTCAGGGCGATGGGCACCCGCGTGGTCTGCTGGATCTGGACAACTACGTGCTCAGCCACAGAGGTCTCAAATCCTGCCTGGCTCACGGTCACGCGATAATCACCGGGGGACAGCGGGGTGGCGTTCCATATTCCGATCGCGTTCGTCTGCCCCTGCAAAAGCGCCTGGGTGCCGTTGTTTACCACGGTAGCGGTGGCGTTTGGCACGACCGCCCCGGATGCGTCCTGAACGGTGATCAGGATTCCACCCGAATCCTGTTGGGCGAAGATGGGGCCGCCGGCTAACAGGAATACAGCTACGATCCACGCACGATGCAGAGAAGATTTGAAGCGATGAGCGGACACTGTGCTCTCCTTAGCTTTTCTTAGTTCTGGATTCATGGTTCTATTTTTAGGGTCAGACAGACGGCCCCTCGACCACCGAACGGGGCGAATCCCCCGCAAACGCCTTCATCATGAGGTTCCTGAGGCGTGGCGGCAAGTGTTTGCACTGTGCACTGTTGATGTTGACAGCAGGTGTAACCGGTTAAAACACCTTGTGCGCCTTCCGCGGGTCAAGCACGATGGCAGCAATTGAAGTCAAAGAGCATATTGGACATGCAGTCGTGAGTGTGGATTGGAACCCAGCTTGAAGTTTAAGTTTTGTACCCTGGCACTCTTCCTGCTTGCCGGCCGGTTCTGCTTTCCGTATGCAGAGCAACCGGTTGCCCAGCCAGACCTTGTGCTGCGCCGGACGATTGGATTTTCAGATTTCCATAGGATTCTTTCGTTACCATTTCAGGTTCCGGCAGGCACCAAACGTATCAGCATGAAATTCACTTACAGCGGGCAGGAACAACGGACAGCCCTCGACTTCGGCTTGTTGGGGCCCAGTGGCTTTCGCGGCTGGAGTGGAGGGGACAAGGAAGGCTTTACGCTCTCGTTAAGCGACGCGACCCCCTCCTACCTAGCCGGCCCGATTGAGCCGGGCACCTGGACTCTGTTGCTGGGAGTGCCCAACATCCGGCAAAACGTGACCTCGCAGTTTGCCGCGGGGGTCTACTTCGACCGCTCGCCCGGGGACGAGCGAAAGGACCCACTGCTCACCTCGAGCATCCGGCCCGGACCCGGCTGGTACCGCGGTGACCTGCACATGCATACGGCTCATAGCGATGGGTCCTGCAAGAGCCGGATGGGAAAGAAGGTTCCCTGCCCACTTTTTCTGAGCGTCGAAGCAGCGCTGGCGCGCGGACTCGACTTTATCGCCGTCACAGACCACAACACGCAGTCGCACTACGACGCCGAGGGTGAACTGCAGCCCTACTTTGACAACATCCTGCTGCTGCCAGGCCGGGAGATTACCACCTACCGGGGACACGCCAATCTATTTGGCACCACCAGTTTTGTCGACTTCCGGATCGGCAACCCTGAGGTGCCGGATGTGAACAGCATGCTGCGCCAGGTAGCAGCTTTGCAAGCCATCATCTCCATCAACCATCCTGCGGCTCGCAGCGGAGAAGATTGCATGGGCTGTGGCTGGACGCCGGCTACGCCAGTGGACTATCACCTGGTCGAGGCGGTCGAGGCTGTAAACGGGCGGGACGCCGATGGCCAACGAAGCGGCGTGCCGTTCTGGGAGGCATTGCTCAACCAGGGCTTTCACCTTACTGGCATCGGCGGCAGCGACAATCATGATGCGGATATTCCCGTTCCCGGTCCAGGCTCCATCGGCTACCCCACGACCGTCGTGTGGGCTGCGGACCTCTCTATCCCATCCATCCTTGCCGGCCTGCGAGCAGGGCACGTCTTTATTGATACTGAAGGGAGCAGCGATCGGCTGCTCGAGTATTCCGCAAGCGTGGGCGACCGGAGCGCAGCCATGGGGGATACGCTCCCGGTTCCGAAGGACGCCACCATCCGGCTCACCCTACACGTCATGCATGCCAAAGGATCGCACCTGGAACTGATCGCGGATGGGTCGAAGCTACCTGCGGGGAATGGCGCAATTCAGGAAGACGATCAGCGAACGACGCTCGAACTCAGTGGGGACAATCAGCACCGGTGGGTACGGCTGGATGTGTGCACGCCGGAGGGTCACCGTCTGCTCATTGGCAATCCAATCTATTTAACGCATTAAGATCGTCCGCCGCAGTAAATCCTGGTTTAAGGATAGTTTCGCCAAACATGCCAGCAAGCACCACGCAGCCACGCGTGCCCCACCCTTCGCGCACTTGCCAGGGACGGCGGCGAGAATCTGTTTTGAGATTTGTGAAGCCACGGGCACGTGGGGTCCCGGTTCTGCTTGTAGTGTGCTTGCTTGGTGGAGTTACGAGCCTGCGGGCGGACGCGAATAGCCAACCCGCAGAGGCAGTGTTGAAAAGACTGCTGCCCGAGCTTTATTCTCAGATATCGTTACATATCGCCCCATCGAGCGATGGCCGCGACTATTTCCGGATATCCGGAGAGCGCGGTCATATCACGGTAGAAGGAAACAATAACAGCGCTCTACTCTACGGCGTGAACTGGTATCTCAAATATGTCGCGCACCTACAGATATCGACCAATGGAAGTAATCTCCGCTGCAATGGTCCCTTACCTGTTCCACAGCAGGTGATCCTTAGAGAATCGCCTTACCGCTATCGCTACGCTTTGAATCAGAACGTCGATGGATACACGTCGCCCTACTGGGATTGGCCTCGCTGGCAACGGGAGATCGATCTACTGGCCTTGAGCGGAATCAACACTCTGCTGATCGAACGGGGAACAGACACTGTTCTCTACGAGACCTTTCGCGAGTTCGGCTACTCCGACAAAGAAGTTCGCCAGTGGATCACACAGCCGGCGCATCAGAACTGGCAGCTCATGGGCAATCTGTGCTGTTTTGACGAACCGATTTCGCGAGCGCTCCTCAAGCGACGGGCAGACTCCGCTCGGCAGATCATCGCCAGGTTGCGCGCGCTTGGCATCACCCCGGTGCTGCCTGGGTACTACGGCATCGTGCCGGCAAGCTTTCAACAGAAACATCCCGGAGCGCACGTCATCGCGCAAGGCGACTGGAATGGATTTGCCCGGCCGGGTTGGCTGGATCCGCGCGATCCCCTATTCGCCCAGGTGGCCGCGACCTTTTATAGAAAGCAACGCGAGCTTTTCGGCGACACCACGATTTATGACATGGAGATGTTCCAGGAAGGCGGAGGTGCGGGCACGGTCCCCATTGGCGAGGCGTCGCAGCGGGTTCAGGCTGCGCTCGAGGCTGCGCACCCGGATGCATACTGGATGCTGCTCGGCTGGCAAGCGAACCCTCCCAGCGAACTGCTGCAGCAAGTCGATCGGAAGCGTTTGCTGATCGTGGACATCGAGCAGGGTCGCAACCCCGATAACCATCGCAATCAGCGATTCCAGGGCGCAGCCTACCTTTTCGGCGGACTCTGGGACTTCGGCGGCCGTACCACGATGGGGGCCAACCTGTATGACTATGCGGTGCGGTTGCCCACGCTAGCCGAGACGGCGAGCCGGCCGGCCGGCACAGCAGTGTTTCCCGAGGGCATGGACAACAGTCCGTACGTCTTCGACCTGTTCACTGAGATGGCGTGGCATTCCGAGCCGATCGACCTGGGCGTCTGGACCGCGCAATACGCGACACGCCGCTATGGAGTGGACGATCCCCATGCGCAACGTGCCTGGCAGATCCTGCTGAGCACCGCCTACGGTAATCGTGCCGATGGAGTAACCGACCATGGAGAAAGAGACGCGGCGCAGGAATCACTCTTCAATGCGCAACCCAGCCTGACTGCGACCCGAGTTTCGAACTGGGCTCCCGACATCATCCGCTACAGGCCGGAGGCGTTTGAAGGAGCGTTGGTAGAGTTGCTGCGTGTGGCGCCCTCCGCGCGTGCGAGCGAGACGTATCGCTACGATCTGGTGGACGTGGCGCGGCAGGTGATGGCGAATCGCAGCAGACTGCTATTGCCCGAAATGGATGCTGCCTACCGCAGCCGGAACGAGCGCCGGTTTACCGTGCTTAGTGACCAGTGGCTGCATTGGATTGAGTTGCAGAATGAGCTCCTGTCGACCAACGAATTCTTTCTGCTTGGCCCCTGGCTTGATCGTGTCCCGGCGTGGGCATCGAGTCCCGGCGAGCGGGCGCGCCTGGAGTTCGATGCGCGGTCTATCCTTACCACCTGGGGCGATCGCACAGCGAGTGAGGCGGGGCTCCATGATTACAGCAACAAGGACTGGGCAGGATTGACCTCGGACCTGTACTTGAAACGGTGGAGTCTTTACTTTGCGGACCTGCGCAGCGCGCTCAAAACGGGCAACGATCCAAAACCGATCGATTGGTTTGCCCTGAGCGACACCTGGAACCACGAGCACCAAGCCTACCCCACCCAGCCGCATGGAGACTCCTACGTGTCGGCGCTACGCATTGCACAGGAGCTTCATCTGTTCGAGGCGCATCCAGCAAAATGAAATCAGCCCGACGGACGCCTGGATATCTCTTCTCCCAATGGAGCGCCTGTTAAAATGCGAGCCGCTCGGTCGGAACCATACGTCGGAGAGACCGCCAGGACTCCACCAGCAGACCCATCACGACAATCACCAACACGATTCTGAAGCTCACGTTCATCCAGTAGTTGATCTGCGCCAAAGCGTGAAGATTCGCGGCCGGACTGGTAGGGACGAAATACACCTTGGTGAAGGCCAGCAGCGCCGTGGGCACCGCTCCAAGAAGCTTAATTAATAGCGCGAGTGGCGCCTCCCGGTGGTCGCTGCCACGAGTAAGAGCCATGAGCTTGATCGCGAGCTGTGCCAGCAATAGAACTAAGATCGCGATATAGAAGAGGCGCCACACCGGCGCGAAGCCAGCGGAGAGCTTGGTCAAGAACAGTGCTCCCGGACCTAGAATCAGATAGAGATGGTTCGGAATCGCCAGCACATACAACATCCAAAGACAGTGCATCACGAGGTCTGCAATTCGGCTGGCCAGCGACTTCTGCTTTTTAGGATGCGTGAGCGGCGGCAATTTCATAGGATCCCACGCGTTCCAACTCGCGCCTTCACCATGCTGCCTGTGGGCAAATTCCAAGATTGCGAAGGTCAACGTCACCGTACCCCAAAAGATCAGCAGCACGGGGATAAGCTGCACGAAGCTTCTTACAATGTTCGTCGCGAACGCGCCTGGACTCGGGGAAAAGAGAAACGTGCCCACGTGCGCCAAAAAGTAAAGCAACACCACGAAGGGCACCGCCTTGCGCAGGGTAAGCAGATAGAAGGGAAAGACCGCAGGCCCGATCAGATAGTGCTGCGGCAGATACCGCGCCGCGACCAGCATTGGCCGGCCGTGCGCTTTTAAGATGGCCGCGTCCTCGCTCTCGGTCAGCGGCCTTTCCATCTCTTCAGCACGAGCGTCCATCTCCGCCAGCAGATTCACGCGCAACTCCGCCAGCACATCCTCCCTTGTTCCTGCCGCAAGATGCTGGCCCACGGCCTGCAAGTAACGCTCCAGTAAGTCCATACTCTTTACCTCTTTGTCCGGTCTTTCAGAATTTTGTGTAGCGATTCATTAATGCCGTTCCACTCCGCCAGCAGCTGCGCCAGGATCGCCTCTCCCTCGCGCGACAGCCGGTAGAATCGCTTGTTTCTCTTGTCTTCTTCGCGCCATTCGCTCTTCAACAGCCCCTGCGTCTCCAATCTCCGCAGCAAGGGGTAGAGCGTGCTCTCCTCAATCGCCAATCCTTCGTCGGCCAGCGCTTTGCGTAAGGTGTAGCCGTAGTGCTCCTCGCGCAATTGGGCCAGGACTGCGACGATCAGGCATCCTCGTCTCAGTTCGAGCCGGAGGGATTCGAACATTCCGTTGTCTGAGCTCGGGTTCATACTGTATGAAGCATACTGTATGACACATAGTGTGCGATGTCAAGTATTAATTTCGGCGGATGCCTGACCTGTTGTCGCATCCGGTCTCGGCCCTTGAACCATACACATAAGCGTGCGATGCTCACACATCGAGGGTTCTCCCCGGTGCGTACAAATATCGAAATTGATGACCAATTGTTGAGCGAGGCCGTGCGCAGTAGCGGCGCCCGCACTAAGAAGGCTGCGGTGAAGCGGGTCTGCGTCTATGAGTAAAGACACAATCGCAACCGGCGATTAGTCGACTCTGCGGTAAAGTGCAATGGGAGGGAGATCTGAACGAATCCCGTCTAGGTCGCAATCAGGGTTAGGTTCTGGCAATGTTCGCAAGACGATCGACTGCATGATTGCTCCGTTTGAGAACTTTCTCGGCCTTCGCGTCGTCCATCCTTAGCCTGCTACCGCGCTTCGAGTACAGAAGGAGACTCCCTGGTTGACGGCTGAGACGACCGATCCCAAGCTTCGACGCAATTCGCTGGGTCTTCCGGAACTGGTGTTCCAGGGAGTTACGCACATCGCGCCGGCGACCAACATGGTGTTCACGTTTCCGATCATCGCCCTCAAAGCGGGACCGGATATGCCGCTCTCCTTCCTGCTGGCTACTGTCGTCTGCTTCTTCATCGGAAATACGGTGTCACAGTTTTCCCAGTACATGCCGTCGAGCGGAGGCTACTACTCCTTCGCCACGCGCGGATTGGGGAGCCGCATCGGTTTCATGGCGACCTGGAGCTACCTGGTCTATGACCTGCTGGGGTCGGCCGGGTCTACGGGTTTCCTTGGCTATCTGATCTCGGACATGCTGCGGGCTGGGTTTGGCGTGAAGGTGCCATGGTGGCTCATCGCGCTGGTGACGTTCGCGGTTATCTGGACACTCACTCACAGGGGGATTCGGATTTCGGCGCACGTCACTGCGATCCTGGGCGGGCTCGAGTTGATGATCATGCTGTCGCTCGCGATCACCTTCCTGATCCACCCTGGACCTGGATCAAGGTACTTAGCGCCGCTCGATCCGTCGTTATCACCACACCATTTCGGAGGCATTTTAGCCGGGATGGTTTTCTCTATCCTTGCGCTCAGCGGGTTCGAAGGTCCCGCGCCGCTGGCCCAGGAAACGCCGCCGCGCCGGGACATTCGTTGGCCAGGCGGTCATGCTCTCGCTGGTTGCGACCGGCGTCTTCTACATCTTCACTTCCTACGCGAGCGCCATTGGATGGGGCACGGGCGATATGGCAGCCTTCGCCGACCATGCAAATCCGTACTACGCTCTTGGCCACGCGTTGTGGGGAGGCGGGTGGTGGTTCGTTGTGCTCGCCCTGATCAACAGCTCGATCGGAGTCGGCCTGGCGAGCACCAACTCGGCGTCCCGTGTGTTGTACACCATGGGCCAGGCGGGCACGCTTCCTGCGCGATTCGGCCGGATCGATCCCGTTCACCAGACGCCCACCTTCGCCATCGCCATCGTGCAGATCGTTGGCATCGTGGCGGTCCTGCTCATCGGGCTGCTGCTACAGCCCGTCTATATCTTCGGCTTGCTGGAAACCATTGCCACGCTGGCGGTGATCGTGATCTATTGCACGGCGAACCTGGCGCTTACGTCGTATATGCGCCGGGAGCATCGGGAAGATTTCAGCGTTTGGCATCACGTCGTGTCACCCTGGATCGGCACACTGGCGCTGTTGCCGGTGCTCTTTGTCACCATCTATCCCGTACCAGCGTGGCCGTATAACATCACACCTTACTTGTTCGTGGCCGCTCTGATCGGCGGATTTGTTTATATGCAGCGGCTTGAGTCGCGCAAGCCCGGGGCGCTGCGCAGGGGAGCCACCATGATGGTGGGCAGTCGAAGCACCGCGGAGGGTGATGTGGATTGGGATAAGCCGATCGCTCCACAGTAGCGTGCGGGAAATCCGGGGAACACGGGGCACCCGTTCTGACCGACAATCGTGGGCGCAGCGAAACAGTTGCCATTGATAAATTGATGAGGAGCCAGGTTCGCCCTGGGGTTGCAGGTCACGAGCGGATTGAGCTGAATGTCCGGCGTTCCAAGAATGGATTGATTGTTGATCGGAATACCATTCGGAGCACCAGGATTAACAACGTTTTGCGTACCCGGAAGGATTGCGCCGTTGAGATTCATGGCGTAGTTATAGCCACCGAAATTGCCGGTCAAGTTGGCCCCGGTTTGAAGCTGCGTAATTCCCGAAAGCTGCCATCCGTTGACAGCTCCTCGCGCAAAGGCGTAGGTCGTCGGAAGGTGCGGAGTTACTCGCCGGCACACAGCCGGATGTAAATTTTCATCGACGCTGTGACTTAAGGGCGGGCGTGGACGTCAACATACCAACGTGATTCTCCAAATAGAGCAGGCGGGAGATCAGAGTTGGCGGGTCGAATTGATAATGCCGCGCATGATGATGGCGTGGCGAAAGCATCCGAAGTCGTCCTCTATGAGAACGAGATTTGTTCCCATCTAAGGCAGATCCTAGCCAGTAAGGCCTTCCGCGGCAGCCGCCGCTGTCAGGAGTTTTTATCCTATGTGGTAAAGCACTCACTGAGTGGGGAGTTCAGCGAAATCAAGGAACGTATGCTCGGCATCTGCTATATTCGACAGAGATGCCGGCTATGACACAAACTCCGATTCCATCGTCCGCGTAACAGCAACCGACGTGCGCAAGCGCCTGCTGCGTTACTATGAGGCGGCGCCTCCATCGGCACTACGGATTGAGTTGCCACCTGGATCGTACATCCCCGAATTTCATCATGCCGCAGCTAACTCGAAACCTTCTCCACTGCTGGTTGTCGATACGGGTGTTCAGCGCGCCCTGAACGGAATCTCCGACGACCCCGCTTTAGGATCCACGCTTGAGGTTGTTGCGGATACCTCGGTGCAATTGGTTGAACCGACCGAGGTTAATCGGGACAGGCCGGGCGTGACCGGAGAAACCTGGCAGCGTCTTCATGCGATCCTCGTTCGCCTGCGATTCGCCCTGTTGGTGAGCTCACTCTGTCTCGCGTTCCTTATATTAGGTTGGAGCATCGGCGCGCTCCGCGCCAGAGATGCTCTGCAACCTTCGACAAACCCTCAATATTCCTTTTACAAAGAGTTGCTGGGCCCGATTGCTGCTGATCCACAGCAGGAGACGACGATCGTCCTCAGCAATCCGCGGCTATTTGTTTCTCATCAACGTGATTCGCCAACTGCTGCGAAGCAAGAGGATGCAGAGAAGGAGGATGGAGAGACGGAGGTATTGCTTCCGCAGCATCTGGCACGCCAGCTACTGAGCTGGCCAAATGACACCCAAGCCACATTCCCCTACTACTATCTTGCTCCGGATACGAGAGACTACACCGGAGTGGGGGAAGCCAAAACAGCTTTCGAGCTTCGGAGGTTATTCGACATCCTGAACCGCCCCACGCAGCTGACCGAAGCGCGGTTTCTTAATTGGGAGGAGGCTCGCAATCAGCATCTGGTTTCGCTCGGTGCATGGACTCAAACGAGCGGAATGCCTGCCGACTTTGAGATAGGGCGCGGCGCCATACACAACACGCACCCACAACCCGGCGAACCCTCGCTTTATGAACCTCGGTCGGATGGCAACGAGGCGGAAGATTACGGGCTCATTTGGATGTCGCAATCGGCATCAGGCTCCCGGATGCTTGTCCTCGCTGGGCTTACCAGCACGGGGACCGCTGGTGTGGGTAGCTTTTTCAGCGATCCAAATCAAATGATGCCAATTTTCCAAAGGTTGAAGAGATCGTCCGCCGACGGCTCCGTTCCGGCAAACTGGCAGGTCCTGCTCCGAATCACAGCTCGGGATGACGTGCCACTCAAAGTTTCCATGGTCGCACTTCGCATATTGAAATAGATGAGGCTTGGCTTGACACCGGTCACTTTGCGCTAGAGACTCACGGTGAAGGATTGCTTCCCGCGGCGAAGCTGATCCGCGGGCAAGATTCGATGCAAGAAGGACACCATGAGCTTTGGTTCGCTTGTCTTCACGCCCCTGGTTAAGAAACTGCAGGAGCGCTACGGCAGCCGGCGGCAGTACGAGCGCATGGAGAATTCCGGCGGCTCGCAAGATCGCTTCACTCCCTTCGAGTCAGAGTTCCTGGCCCAGCGAGACAGCTTTTACTGGGCGACGACGGGCGCGACCGGATGGCCCTACGTCCAGCATCGCGGTGGCCCCAAGGGTTTCCTCAAGGTGATTGACGATCACACCCTGGCGTTTGGAGATTTTCGCGGAAACAAGCAATACATCAGCACTGGGAATTTGCTTACGGACAATCGTGTCGCGATCATCATGGTCGACTATCCACGGCAGGCCCGTCTTAAGATCCTCGGACGGGTGGAGATCCTCGAGGGCGATGCGGCACAGAGTTGGCTGGACCGGGTTCGCGTGCCGGGAGAAAAGACAGTCATCGAGAGAGTATTCGTAATCCATGTCGAAGCGTACGACTGGAACTGCCCGCAACACATCACGCCACGCTACACCGCGGAAGAGATCCGCGAAGGGATGCAATCCATCGAGAGGCGTGTGGAAGCGTTGGAGCAGGAAAATAAAGCGCTGCGCAAAGAGCTTGCAGAGTTTCGCGCCAGCTGACTCCGATGCGAAGGATAATTGTGCTGGCCTGAAAGGAGCTGCCACCATGACCTCGCGTCCACCACTACCCCCGTTCACTCAAGAGACGGCGGTGCAAAAAGTTCGTCTCGCAGAAGACGGCTGGAACACGCGCAACCCGCAGAAGGTCTCTCTTGCCTACACGGTCGATTCCTATTGGCGAAACCGTGCCGAGTTCATAAACGGTAGAGAGCAAATTGTGGCATTCCTCTCCAGAAAATGGACGAAGGAGCTCGACTACCGGCTCATCAAGGAGTTGTGGGCATTCACCGGCAATCGCATCGCGGTGCGCTTTGCCTATGAACATCACGATGATTCAGGGAACTGGTTCCGCGCTTACGGAAATGAGAATTGGGAATTTGACGACGAGGGATTGATGTATGCGCGGCATGCCAGCATCAACGACTTGCCGATCAGCGAAGCCGAGCGCAAGTTCCATTGGCCTTTGGGGAGAAGGCCCGACGAACATCCGGGATTAAGCGCGCTGGGCTTGTAGTGACGAAAACTCAACGGTCAAAAGCAAGGTTAGTTGTCTATGAAGCCACGCTTCAGGGCGATGGTGACTGCGTGGGTGCGGTCATTCGCGCCGAGTTTGGAAAGAATACTCTTCATATGACCTTTGACGGTAGCCTCTGAAAGGTTGAGCTCTGACGCGATGATCTTGTTGGAGCTTCCCATTGCGACTTTGCGAAGCACAGCGACCTCACGATCGGTGAGCGCATCTTCGGTCATGTGGTCGGCGAGTTCGGCAGCGATTTCGGGCGGAACACGCCGCCGACCGTCGTTAACAGCCCGGATCGTATCCAGCAATTCCTTGCGCAGCATGTTTTTTAGAAGGTATCCGGAGGCCCCGGCCTTGAGAGCGCGTAATGCCTGAACATCGCCCTGGTAGGTAGTCAACACAATGAAGCGCGCGCTTGAAAATTCGCTGCGAATTGCTGTGATTGCATCGATGCCGTTCATGCCAGGCATCTGCAAGTCCATCAGAGTTACATCCGGACGATGGATACGGAAGAGTTCGATAGCCTCTTGTCCGGTGGTCGCTTCGGCCACCAGTTCGATGTCGTCCTCGCCGTCGATGACCGCTGCGATTCCCTCGCGCAAAAGGGGATGATCGTCCACGGCGAGAACTCTGATTTTTTTCGTCACGGGGTTCTTCCTCCCAGGTCTGATTCGACCTCGAGCAGTGGAACCTCCAATAATAGTTGACCCCGCAATCAGCGCAGGCCCCAGAAGGATAGGCCCACAACCCTCCTTTCGAGACCATCATGCACCCTTCGGATGCTTAGCCTCAACGTTTACCCCAGCCACCTCCGCCCGGCGTCTCGAGGTGCAGTATGTCTCCTTTCGCAAGACGATGACTGCACTTTCCGGGCAACTCCGTCACCTCTTGGCTGCCGGCCTTGGCGAGCCACGCGCGTCCCGCCGCGCCTTCTTGTCCGCCCTGCAATCCGTAAGGCCGCAACTTTCTGCGCTCCGCCAGCAGCGTCACTTGCGCATCGGCGAGCAGCTCGACCTCCCGAATCAGTCCATCGCCGCCACAAAACTGGCCCTCCCCGCCCGATCCGTAACGATACGCGTAACGGCGAACCCGGAATGGATAGGCGTACTCCAGCGCCTCGATGGGGGTGTTCAGCGAATTGGTCATGTGGGTCTGTACGCCCGAGATGCCATCGAGTCCGGGGCGCGCGCCCATGCCACCTGCTGCTGTCTCGTAGTAGGTGAACGGCTCGCCCGTGCGCGGATCCAGTCCTCCAATGGTCAAATTGCTCATGGTGCCGGCGCTTGCCGCCGGCACGCGCGCTGGAACAGCCTGCGCCAGAGCGCGCAGCAGCACGTCCACAATCCGCTGCGAGGTTTCGACGTTGCCGCCGGCGACCGGCGCGGGGGGCAAGGCATCCACGATACTCCCCAGCGGGGTGTGCAAAGTGAGCGGCCGCAGGATCCCCGCGGTCGCGGGCGCATCTTCTCCTAACAGGCAGCGCAGCATATAGAAGCACGCCGAGAGGGTGATCGCGCGGACGGCGTTCACACTACCCGCAACCTGAGCGGACGAACCGGCAAAATCCACATCCAAAGCCGCGGCTCCGGGGTCGAAGCGCAGCCGCACCGCGATCTTGCGCAAGCCGTCGGTCACGCCATCGTCGTCCAGCCAATCCTCCGCGCTGAAATCACCGGCCGGCATGGCGCGCAGCTCCGCCCGCACCAGCCGCTCGGAATAATCGAGTAGCTCTTCGATCAATGCCTGCAGCTTCTCTTCGCCGTACTTCTCTACTACCTGCAGCACGCGCTGTTCGCCGACGCGGCAAGCTCCGATCTGCGATTCCAGGTCGCCTTCGCGTTCTTTGGCAGTGCGCACGTTGAGCAGAATCAGGTTCAGCATCTCGCGATCAACGCGGCCACCACGGACAATCCGTACAGGCGGGATGCGAATGCCCTCCTGAAAGATTTCGTTGGCCGGTCCCATCGAACCAGCGAACGTTCCTCCCACGTCCGCATGGTGGGCACGATTGGAAACATAGAAGGCAGCCTGATCCTGCCCGGGCAGAAAGACTGGGAGCACCATGGTGATATCCGGAAGATGGGTTCCACCGGCGAAGGGGTCATTGAGGATGGCGATGTCACCGGGCGCAAAGGCAATGGCCGCAACGGCTGCCTGCACCGACATGGGCATGGAGCCGAGATGCACCGGCATGTGATCGCCCATGGCGATCACCCGCGCCTGGGCATCGAAGATGGCGCAGGAATAGTCCCGCCGCTCCTTTATATTGGGCGAGAGCGCTGTGCGCCGCAGGGCCGCGCCCATCTCCTCGGCGATGGAGTGCACCGCGCTTTGAAAGATCGCCAGTTCTACGGGATCGGCAGCGGCAAAGCTCATGCGCGATCCTCCTCTGCAATCGAGATGACGAGGTTCCCGAAGCCGTCCACTTGCGCACAGCAACCGGGCGGCAATGCGGTCGCCGAAGTATATTCGGTGATCATCGCGGGCCCGTGGATGGAGTCCCCAGGCACCAGGCCTTCCCGACGGTAGTGGCGCGTGGGCAGGAATTCGCCCGCGAAGTGTACCGGGCGCTGCGCATAACAGGCGGCACTTCCATCGCCGGGCACGGGCTCGCGATATGCAGGCGCGTAGGGTTCACCGGCCGCGATCATGCGCAGCCGCAGATTCACAATCTCTACCGGTTTCGACACATCGCAGAATCCGTAACGCTGCTGATGCAGGCGATGAAAGGTTGCGATGGATTGCGATGGAGACTGCTTATCGAAAGGGACATTCAGTTCGTATCCCTGCCGCCGGTAGCGCACGTCCACCGTGCACTGGGCCACACCCTGCAGGCCCTCGGCAGTGAAGTCGGTAACACCGCGCTGCTCGAGTTCCGCAAAGCGTGTCTTCAAGAGTGTCGATCGCATCGCCCGGCAGCATCACCGTGCGGGAATAATCGCGCACCGCATCCGCGAGCAAAATACCGATCGCCGACAGTGCGCCGGGCATGGCGGGAACCAGCACAGTGGGAATGCGCAGAGCGCGGGCCAGCGAACAGGCATGCAGCGGCCCTCCACCACCAAAGGCCACCAGGGTGAATTGCCGCGGGTCGTGCCCACGCTCGACAGAGATCACGCGGATGGCTTTCTCCATTTGCGTTTCCACGACACGGAGGATTCCGGCTGCGAACTCTTCTGCCGCTGGCCAGTGGCCCCTTTTCTTCATGCATGATCCGCGCTGTGCGCGGTTGATCGAGCCGCACTCCTCCGCCCAGAAAGGTATCCTGGTCCAGCCGGCCAAGCAGAAAGTTCGCGTCGGTGACGGTCGGCATGGTTCCGCGGCCAAAACAGATCGGGCCCGGCTGCGCGCCCGCCGACTCGGGTCCTACACGCAACATGCCGCCGGCATCGAAGCGGGCAATCGATCCGCCTCCAGCCCCGGCGGTGTGAATGTCAAGCATGGGCATGCTTACCGGCACACCGGCAACCATCGACTCGCGCGTCAGTTGCGCGCCTCCGGTGGCCGCATCGGAGAGGAAGACATCGGTCGATGTGCCGCCCATATCGAAGCCGATGATGCGCTCGAAGCCGGCCCAGCGAGCCACCTGGCAGGCGCCGATGACACCGCCCGCTGGGCCTGACAACACCGTGCGCACAGGCTCCGGCGCAGCGCTCCGCGCCGAGATGATGCCGCCTGAGGACTGCATCACATCCACGCGCCCACCCCGGATTTCCTGTACGTAGCCCCGTCCATGACCGCGTGTGCGGTCCCGCCTGCCCCGGCGAGCCGTGGGGCCAGCCGGGACCGCATGGGATTCGACGACGCCACTAAGGTCCACAGGAAATCCAGGACCGCCGTGGTGGCTGGAGACGCTCTGCTCCAGATGCAGCAGATAGCTTTGCATTCTGGGCGCGAGATACGCATTAACGACCGTGGTCGATGCCCGCTCATACTCGCGGAACTCGGGCAGAATGCGGTGCGAGGCGGAGATGGGTAGACCGAGACACGCCCAGAGCTGCTTCCACACGCCGTTCCGTCTCCGGATTGGCAAATGAAAATAACAGCGAGATGGCTACCGCCTCTGCCCCGCTGGCGCGTATCTCGTTGACCAGGGACTCTAACTCTTCTTCTGTCGGCGAGCGCAGGATTTCTCCTTCGGCGCTGACGCGCTCCGGCACGCCGAAGCGCAGCGGGCGGGGTACCAGGCATACCGGCAAGGGCACAAACCAGTCGTAAAGCTTGCTGCGTGTCTGGCGTCCGATGGCAATGGTGTCTTCAAAGCCCGCCGTGGTTACAAATGCGACCCGCGCACCTTTCCTTTCCAACATGGTGTTGGTTCCGACGGTGGTGCCGTGGCGCACGTCGAGCGCTTTGCCTGCGCTGATGCGCGCCAAGCCATCGAGCACAGCCTGCGAAGGATCGGTGGGCGTGGAAAAGACTTTCAGGACCTGGAGTTCTCCGGCTGCGAGATAGACGCAATCGGTAAAGGTGCCCCCAGTGTCAATCGCTACTCGCAAGTGGTATCTCTCGTCGCGCTGATGATTCTCGTGTAGGTTACATGGAACACCACTTGGGCGTTCGTGCATTTATCCCGTCGCGGCGTTCAGTCTGGGCACTTCGGCGCGCAGTTGGCTCACTGCGTGGGACATATCTTCCACAGCCGTGTTGCCAAATCCGAGGATGAAACCCTGGCGGGGAACCTCGCTTAAATAAGACGGGGAGAGAGGCCACAGCCAAAGCCCTTTGCGCGCCGCCCGGGTGGCAATTTCCTGATCACTCAAGCCCTTGGGTAGCGTCACCGACCAAATGCATGCCGGCTTGCGTGCCGTGAACCTCTAAGCACGACCCGAATTGGTCGCGGATATTCTCGACCAGCGCTGTTCTTCGTTCGCTGTAAAGCAAGCGCATCCGCCGGATGTGGCGGGCGAAATGTCCCTCGCGCATGAAGTCCGTGATTACTTCCTGATGCAAGTAGGGCGGGAAGATATCCATCGCGGTGCGAACGGCAATGAAGTGGTCCACCAGATCCGGCGGGATTACGATGTACCCCAGCCGTAAGGAGGGGAAGAGAACCTTGCTGAAGGTTCCGATATAGATAACGCGAGCGTTCCGGTCCAGCCCCTGCAGAGACGCGATCGGCATGCTTTCAAAGCGGTACTCGCTGTCATAGTCGTCCTCGATGATCCACGACCCCGAACTCTGTGCCCAGTTCAATAACTGCATGCGGCGCGATGCGCTCATCGTCGATCCAAGAGGATATTGATGGGAAGGCGTAACATAGGCAGCCCTGGCCTTTGGGCATTGCTTGATTCCGGCGGATACAATCATGCCGTCCTCGTCGACGGGAACAGGAACCAGACGGCAACCCGCGCCTTGGAAGACGCTACGCGCAAGACGGTAGCCGGGTTCCTCCATCCAGACAGGGCTTCCGTTCCCAAGGAGAACGCGCGCCGAGATCTCAAGGGCCTGCTGGGAACCGGCAACCACCATTACCTGGCTGGGATCGCAGCGAACCGCTCGCGCGGTTCGCAGGTAATGGCAAATGGCCTCACGACAACTTTCAGAACCCCGCGGATCGGTGTTGTGTATGGCGCTTAGGCTTGGGCTTTTGGAGTGACGCGTGATGAGGTTCGACCAAATTGGAAAGGGAAAGCGGTCAAAAGCCGGCTGGTGCACACTAAACGCTCCCCACCCCCCAACCCACGGCGGCCGTGCAAATTTGGTTAGAAGCAAAGCACGCCGCGCAACCGGACGCGGGCCCGACCCTTCCTGCACGGGTGGTGGCGTTTTCTCTTCGCAGATGGTGAGGCTTTCCGGCAGAGACTCCGACACGAACGTTCCTGCGCCTTTACGGCTCTCGAAATATCCCTCTGCCAACAACTGCGCGTATGCATTGAGGACCGGGATGCGAGAGATCCCCAGTTCTACACTGAGCGTGCGCGAGGACGGCACCCGCTGCCCCGGTCGTATATTGCCATCGACAATGGCTAAGAGGAAACCGTCGTAGATCTGCTTGTGAAGAGGTTTTGAAGCTTTCCTGTCAACGGCGATAACCGGCGCGATCGCTTCGGATACTTTAGCCATGCACTATGCTAGTGGCTATAACGATCTAGGGGCAAGCGGCTTATTTATTTAGACCACTTTTCTCTCCGTCAGGGCACGCAATAACGGACTGCAGCAGGCTCGACACGTTTGCCGAAGAACTCGGGCGGGGATGAAACAGAGTCCGTCTCCTTAGGGTTGAGGCTGTCCACGTGAGAACTCAACCCTGGCAGGAGTCATGTTTCCTAAGAAAACGCAATAGGAACTGGTACGAGGTGCCCCACGTTCGCCTCAGCGTACGTTGGGCACCCGTCCAGTTCCTACTGACGTTTTCTTAGACGCAGACCCGCCGAGAATCAAGTTTTGAATCGGCGGTTCTCATGCAGACGCTTAAGCCCGTACCCTTCGGAAAAGAGAGTTTTTCCGCAGAGCTGCAAGAGCAGACGACTTATATTAAAGCTCTACACCACCAGAGGCTTATCGTTTGAACGGCATTTACGGCTGGCTGGCTGAAGCCTCGGGCGAACAAAAGCGTACGCTGCTTGCGGCGTTTTTGGGCTACATGCTCGACAGCATGGACGTGATGCTCTACGCGCTGGTGCTGGGCCAGGTACAGCGTGAGCTGCATCTCTCCGCTGCGATGAGTGGGGCCATGGTGTCGGCTACGCTGATTGCCGCAGCAGCCGGCGGTGTGGGCTTCGGCTGGTTTGCCGACCGGTTTGGCCGGGTGCGCGCGCTCATTTGGAGTGTGCTGGTTTATTCCATCGGCACTGGGCTTTGCGGTTTCACGCAAACAGCCACGCAGCTGATGCTCTGCCGCGTGCTGCTTGGCCTTGGCATGGGTGGGGAATGGGCATCCGGCGCTGCACTGGTTGCCGAAACCTGGCCGGCGCGCCATCGCGGCAAGGCGCTCGCGTTGGTGCAAAGCGCATGGGCGGTTGGCTACGCACTGGGTGCGGCTGTGGTCGCGCTGGTGATGCCGCGCTTCGGGTGGCGGGCCGTTTTCTTCGCCGGAATTCTTCCCGCCTTGATTTCCCTTTGGGTGCGGCGCGGGCTGCGCGAACCGGAAGTCTGGCGCCAGGAGCTGAGGCCGCAGGTGCACATCGGCCGCCTCTTTCGGGGCACGTTCGGCTACAGCATGCTGGTGTGCGCCAGCATGAATGCCGCCGCGCTCTTCGCCTGGTGGGGACTGTTTACCTGGCTACCTCGTTTTCTTTCCATGCCGGTCGCCGAGGGTGGCCGTGGTCTCAGCATTATCCAAACCTCTGGGTGGACGATCGTCATGCAGACCGGCACGTTCCTGGGCTATCTCTCATTTGGATATTTGGCAGACCGCTTCAGCCGCAAATACACCTACATTGGCTTTCTTGTCGTGGCCGCGCTGCTGGTGCCGCTCTTTGCGTTCGTGCGCAATCCAAATGCGCTGCTTCTCATCGGCCCGCTGGTTGGATTTTTTGGCACCGGCTACTTCAGCGGCTTCGGGGTGATTGCCAGCGAGCTCTTCCCTACCGCTCTGCGTGCTTCCGCTATGGGTTTCGCTTATAACATCGGCCGGGTGTTGAGTGCCGCCGCGCCCTACCTCATCGGCCGGGTCTCGGAACACGCGGGACTCAGCTGGGCGCTCTGCATCACGTCCGCCGCCTTTCTTGCTAGCTGCCCTTATTGCCACCGCTCTCCGTCCGCCGGCAACGCAGGTGCTCACCTAGAGGTGCCATCCAGGAGGTGGCAAGCGAGCTACGTCCACATTGCTTGGTGCTCCCGCCATCGCATTCAACTGTAGAAGCAATTGCCAATGCTGCACTTCGCCCGAGCTTCTTAACACCGCAGTTCTTCAGGGTTGCATTCAGTGCGTGGCGCGTCGGTGATAAATCTTCCGGCGGCGGCGGTGCCTTCGCCCGTTGCTCCTGCAATCAGCAGAACCTGACCGGCTTGATCCGGATTTTTTACCAACGCAACGGTCGCGAAGGTTTGACCTGTTTGCCAGCCTGGCGCGGTTGGTACATACGCGGACGCTTCCTGGGGACGCGGGTGTTCATTGCGGATGAATTCCGTTTTGGTCTTGGGGTCGAACACAAACCGAAAGTCAAGCTGGTCGCTGAACAACGCTGACCAAGGATTGCTGCGCGGGCTGCCTAAGAAGACGAAATTATCCTCACTTGCCAGATCTTGAATCTGTATGCTGCGCGCAGCGTGTACGCTGACATTCTCTGGAACTGGCGAGGGCCATCTGTCCGATATAGACGGCGATGGGCATGTCGACCGCTGCCGCCTTGTCCCCACGCAGGATGTTGCGACAAAGATTGATAACCTCTGGAGTCAGCTTGCTTGGGTCAGGTATGTAATTGTGATTTGCGTAGTCGGAAACCGAGAGCTGCACGCCGGTGAAGGCCATCGATCTCAGCAATATTGGGATCGCTGGTAATGATTTGCGTGGAATGTGGTGAACGGAAAAACGCCGACCACAAAAGGGACGACCGTGGGACCACTTCCACCACGGAATAGCGATTCCAGGCAATGACGGCAGATGCTATCAGAGCAAGGGTGCAGAGCGCGGCGATGAAAAACAGCCGCGGAATTCTGGCGCGCACCCCGGCCTGGAAGATTCGACGATTACGTCATGAAGAGGAGCGTGAACCGGACCTTGCAACAAGACCGGGTGTGGCATATCGGCCACGTGATCTGGTTCCGCCTCAGTTCCACTGAGGTGCGAATTGCCGTTCGCGGACGAACGTGTCCGGCGAGCGATCTCCGGAATGTAAGCTCCTAATGGCAGGCTGATACGAAACTCAGAGGTCGCACCATCCTTGCCATAATGTTGCAGAAGGCGCTTGCGCACGTCACTGGCCGTGACCCGAACGATCGCATCTTCACCCGTATCGTAGGTTGGGGAACGGCCAAAAAGCTCTATGCCGATGACGCGTTCTTTCAGCGATTCGAAGTGACCCGCAATGGCCTGATCGACGATGTATTTTAGAAATTGCCCGCTCCGTTGACTGGCCTTAAAAGCAGCACCTTCAATCACTTCTCTCAAATGCTGCTGAAGAAGTTCGATATCCTTTTCGGTTTCTAGAATCTTTCCTATCTCGGATGTCCGGGGATCGGTTGGAGCGGTTATGTGCATCGCAGACCTGACGGGCGCCATTGTAGCACTTCGGATGAGTGTCATGTCCCTTGGACTCCTGCTCTTGAAACGCGGTGTAAGGTTTCGTGTTTTCCCGCGATCTTCTTCAGACCATAGTTCTCCATTGGAACCAGTTGCAGCATGAACGAGCTCTTTCGGCAATTTCTCCCTCACGTAGCTACTGTTAGACGGTGATTGCAGAACGCCGAGGCTTTTTATTATCAGCTTCATAGAGCTGCGTTAGGAGTCCGGCATAACGTTGCGATTGCGATCGACGTTGCTATAGTGTGGGTCAGCCAGGTGACGTTACTCGAAACCGAGGGACAGACATTGGCGTGGAGCCGGGCAGATACACCCCTGGGTCGGTGGCTCCTCGCTGGCCTCATTGACCACGAGTTTTCTCCTTACCCCATAGATCGAGAGAGGAAGCCGCATGAAACGGATGATGAGATGCGCCGCGATGGCAGTTCTGGCAGTCTGCTGGGATCCAGCGCTTGGGGGACGTCGCAAAAAGATCCGGTAGATTATGTCTCTCCAAATATCGGCGGCATCGGTCAGCTGCTTACCGCTACGGTTCCCTATGTGCAGTATCCCCACGGAATGGCGCGACTGGCGCCCATTACGACTCCGGGCATTACCGATCGTTATCTGGCTGACAAGATTTATGGATTTCCGGTTGGCCCGGCGGTGTTGATGGCATCTGTCGGCCCACTCAGCTGCAGCGCTGAAGGCTACGCCTCCGATTTTGACCACGACTTTGAGATTGCCACTCCCTACTACTACGAGGCAGACCTGCAAAGTTGGGGAATCAAGGCCGAAGTTGCTCCGAGCCAGGAGGCGGCTTATTACCGCTTCACCTTTCCTGCCGGCGCGCATGCACACCTGGCGTTGAGCATGAAGGAAGGGTCCGAACTGACGGTCGTTGGAGATACGGCTGTACAAGGGAGCGAAAGAATCACAGGTCTTGTAGCAGAAGTTTCGGGCAATCCAGGAGAAACCAGAGAGTACTTTTACGCGGAGTTCTCCAAGCCGTTTTCCGTTTATCGAACCTGGATTGGCGATGAACTTATGCAGAAGTCGAAGCAGGCTGGCAACAGCATCGGGTTTGTTACTGACACTGCGGCATACGACGGCGAACAGATCGAGGTCCGCGTGGGAATCTCATACATCAGCGAGGAGCAGGCCCACCGCAACCTGGAGCGCGAGATCCCCAAGTGGACGTTCGAAGAGGTCCGCTCAAAAGCGAGATCGGTCTGGAACGACACGCTTAGCCGGGTAAGTATCACCGGCGGCACAGAGCGGCAACGCACCATCTTCTACACCGCTCTCTACCGGTCATTGGGACGAATGACCGATATTACCGAGGACGGCAAGTATTTCAGCGGGTATGACCATACCGTTCACGGGGCGCAGGGACACGACTTCTACATCGATGACGGGCTCTGGGACACGTATCGCTCGTTGCACCCATTGCAATTATTGCTGGATCCGGCACCGCAGCAAGACATGATCGAGTCGTATGTCCGCATGTATGAGCAGAGCGGCTGGCTGCCCTCGTTTCCTTCGGCAGCCGGAGAGCAGGCGGTCATGATCGGCCACCATGCTGCATCCTTCATCCTCGATGCTTACAGCAAAGGCTATCGCGGCTTCGACGTGGAGCAGGCTTATGCGGCAATGCGGAAGAACGCAACGGAAGCGACGATGCTGCCGTGGCGCCGAGGCCCCCTTACCAGTCTCGATCACATTTATTTTGATAAAGGGTTCTTCCCTGCGCTGGCCAAGGGAGAGAGCGAAACCGTGCCGGAGGTGACGGCGAGCGCCGGCAGGCCGTCTCGGTCACGATCGAGAACAGTTACGACGACTGGTGTGTTGCCCAATTGGCGAGTGCGCTGGGCAAACAGGCAGATGCAACCTACTTCACCAAGCTTGCTCACAACTACGAAAACGTCTTCGACCCGCGGATTGGGTTTATGGCTCCCAGAAGCGCAGATGGACAGTGGGTTGCGGATTTCGATCCCAAGCTGGGCGGAGGACAGGGCGGCCGCGACTATTTCACCGAGGTGGACAGCTGGATTTACAGCTTCAGCGTCCAGCATGATCCAGCGGGTCTGATTCGCCTGATGGGGGGTCGTGATGCTTTCAACAGGAAGCTGGATCGCCTCTTTGTGGAGCAATACGGCACATCGAAATTTGCCTTCCTCGGCCAGTTTCCGGACGCGACCGGACTGGTGGGTCTTTACGCCCAGGGAAACGAGCCGAGCTTTCACATCCCTTATCTCTATGACTTCTCCGGGCAGCCGTGGAAGACGCAGCAGCGCGTCCGTCAGTTGATGGATGTCTGGTACGGAGATGGACCCTTGGGTATTCCCGGCGACGATGATGGCGGAGCCACTTCGTCCTGGTATGTTCTCAGCGCAATGGGTTTCTATCCGGTATGTCCGGGCAGTCCGGTATACGAGATTGGCAGCCCGATCTTTGCCAAGGCGGTCGTCCGGATGGGCAACGGGAAAGACTTCACCATCATGGCAAATCACGTTTCAGCGCAGAACAAGTACATTCAATCGGCGCTGCTTAATGGCAAACCGCTCAACAAGGCCTGGTTCTCGCATGCCGAGATAGCCAGCGGAGGAACGCTGGTCCTGGAAATGGGCGACAAACCGAATCGCAACTGGGGGAGCTCTCCGGGAGATGCGCCGCCCTCGATGACAGATATGCAGTAGCCGCAGAGCCCCTAGCTCATTCCCTAACGAAGGACGGGTGCCCCATACCCCCGTCCTTCGTTAGGGAATCGGAGGTAGTCCGGCGGTGTTGCCACAAGGTTTGCCCGTCACTCAATCAGACTAACGTCACGTGTCTAACCGTTAGGCGGAACATCCGCTGCGATAGCCCTATTTTCAACAACATGCGGCAACGTTAGAGCGCCTGCGTAACGTTGCCAGCTCATGAATGGCCCTATAGGGTTCTCGGCGACTGCAAATGCCGGTAATTGCTCGCACTGAAAGACAGACATTTTCTAACATTTTGCATTTTGGAGGCAGGCGATGACACCAGGAATATCAGGTTCTTTTGACAAAAGCTGGCTCAAGTTCATCCATTTAAGTTTGATGTCCTTGGTGCTGTGCTGCGGGAGCCAGTTGTGCTTTGCGCAACTTGATCGGGGAGGTATATCAGGGGTTGTCACCGATCCATCGGGCTCCGCAATCGCGGGAGCCAGGGTAACCGTAACCAACGCCGCGATGGGCACGCAGAACTCTACCGTAACGACTGCTGCGGGAGCCTATACGGTCCCGCAGTTGGCTGCGGGCGAGTACAACATTACGGTCGTTGCACCGGCCTTTAGCACGATGATCCGCAATGGAATCACGGTTTCAGTGGGACAGACCGCTACCATCGACGTGCAATTGACGGTAGGGCAAGCTACGACGTCGGTTACGGTAACGGCAAATGCTCCACTGCTGCAAACCGATAGCGCACAGAATAACGTTGAGGTCACCACCAGGGACCTGAATGAGCTTCCGATCAACATCACCGGTATCGGAGCTGTGCGCGACCCGATGGGGTTTGCCTCCCTGGTGCCGGGAACAATCGCAGGCGGGTGGAATAACATCCATGTAAGCGGCTCGCCGGCAACAACGTACCGAGTCTTTATGGACGGGCTGGACGACACCTCGGCGGTCAAGGGCGCCATCTCCGATGAGCAACAGCCCTCGGTCGAGTCGCTCGGCTCAGAATCCGTGATGATTAACAACTATTCCGCTAAATTTGGCGAGTCCGGCGGCGGAATTTTCAATTACACCTCGAAATCCGGCACGAACAGGCTGCACGGGACGGCCTTCGGCTACATTGAAAATGAGGATCTGGACGCCGGACAGCCCTTCAACTATACCCCAAGCGGCCAGAAGTATAACCCTGTGCAGCGGGAGCTGGATTTCGGCGGCTCTTTCGGTGGACCGGTGGTGATTCCTCACCTTTACAACGGCCGCAACAAAACCTTCTTCTTCTTCGCTTACGAGGAGTACCACAACACGCAGACCCTCAACAATGGGACCATTACGGTTCCCACGGCAGCCTATCGCACAGGCGACCTGAGCTCTCTGTTGCTCGGTCCGATTGTGGATTCCAGTGGAGCCCCGGTCCTGGATTGCCTTGGCCGGCCAATGATCAATGGCACAGTTTACAATCCGGCGACGACCAGAACGGCAACCTGCACCAATGGCTCGACCGCAGTGGTCCGCGATCCGTTCCCGAACAACTTTATCGGCGATCCCAGTACCTGGGATCCGGTCGCGCAGAAGGTACTTGCTTACATGCCTGCTCCATCCGGGCCTACGGCCAACGCGCTCACCAACAACTACCCCAATCTGCAGCCGAACAACAAGTACCAGTACCTCTCGAGCATCAAGATGGATCACACGATTGGTGAGAAATGGCACTTGTCGGGTTATGGCATCCTCGAGTATTCCAACAAAGACAATGCGGCGGATGGCATTAACGGCGTCGGAGCCTCGACCCGCTGGAACATGACGCCCGCCCCGCAAATCTATCTCAATGCGGACTACACGGCCACGCCGAATCTTGTCCTCCACGCTGGATTCGACTTTACACGCCACGACGCCCTGCAGAATTCGGCAGTGCAGAACTTCAAGGCGACGACCCTTGGGTTGAACACGGCGGCAAATATGCCGGGCGGCGCTGCGAACACCTTCCCGACCTTCTCCGGGCTCAGCGTCAACCGTCAGAGCGTTCCGCAGCTAGGAATAAACAACGCTCCGTTCATTGACGACAACTATTACAACACTGAATCCGCGATCTGGATCCACGGCCGCCACACTTTCGAATTTGGCGGCGATTTCCGTCATCAACTGTTTGGCACACACAACGACCTATCGGCCGGTTCTTACGGTTTCGCTACCGATGAGACGTCTCTGCCGTCGTCTCAGGGGCAAAACCTTTATGGAGCCAGCCTGGGCGACGGTTTCGCGAGCTTTGCTCTTGGCCAATTGGCCGGCGCAAGCATCGGGAACGATAACATTCAATGGTTCCACCGCGTGGAAGGCGGGTTTTACGCGCTGGACACTTTCAAGCTGACGCGCAAACTCACCGTGAACTACGGACTGCGCTGGGATCTCGAACAGATGCAGCGGGAACAGCATTTGCGGGAAACGCAATTTAATCCCACTATCTCGAATCCGTCAGCCGGGGGTTTGCCCGGTGGAACCGAATACGAGGGGAATGGGCCGGGGCGCTGCAACTGCACCTTTGAGAAGTTCTATCCCTGGATGATTCAGCCTCGTCTCGGCGTCAGTTATCTAGTGACTCCAAAAACCGTGATCCATGCCGGGTATGGATTCTATTCTGGCCCGCAGCTCTTTATGAATGAGGAAATCTATAGCAATCAGGGATTTGGTTTCAACCAGGTATTTTTGACCAGTCCTTCGTTTGGCATCGCAGCTGGCCAGCTTTCCAATGGCATACCGTACACCCCGGCCGCTATCACTGCCACCCATTTCGACCCTGGCGCCTTCCCGAATATCGGTCAACTGAACTCGCCCCCGCCGTTCATTGTTCCCAATAATGGTCGTCCGCCACGTTTCCAGCAAGCAACCCTTGGAGTTGAGCGCGAGCTCGTAAACAATCTGACGGTCAACGTATCCTTCATCGACAACCGCGGGGTTTGGCTCAATTCCGACGGGCTGACGAATACTACGAACGAACTGCCTCCATCGATCCTCCTAAAGAAGTACGGTTTAGACGTTACCAACGCGAACGACTTCAACCTGCTGACGCAGCCGATCTCTTCTCCCGCCGTGGCGGCAAGAGGCTTCACGGCTCCGTACGCCACTTTCCCGACCGGAGCCACCCTGGCCCAGGCATTACGGCCCTTCCCGCAATTCGGCAACATTGGTGACTACTACGAGCACAATGGCAATTGGTGGTACGACGCACTACAAATCAAGGTGACCAAGCGGCTCAGCAACGGTTTGTCGGGTGGCCTAGGTTACTCATGGTCGAAGAATCTGGGAAGCGTGGCCTCCACGAACCAACCGACTTTTCTTACTTCGCAGCCGGTACAGGATCCAAGTCAGCCGCCCAAGAACGCGAAATCCTATGAGAATATCGACCAACCGCAGATGCTGAACTTCTACTTCAATTATGAGGTGCCGCGATTCGGCTTCTCGCAAAACGGATGGAGACGCCTCCTGCTTTCGGGCTGGACGACCGACGGCATCTTCCATTACCAGAGCGGTTTTCCGATCCAAACGCCGAATTCGACGAGCACTCTGACTTCGGTGACTTTTGGGAATGCTGTTTGGGCGAATCGCGTTCCAGGCCAAAAGCTCTTCTTGCATGGCCTCAACACCCACAACGTTAACCCGCACACTACGTTCTTTCTCAACCCCGCTGCGTGGGCAAACCCGGCCTCCGGGACCTATGCCAATTCCAAGCCGTTCTACGGCGATTATCGTGGCCCGAGATATCCCAGCGAGCAGTTGGGGATCGGCAAGGTCATCCCAATCAAGGAGGGTCTGACGTTCTCGCTGCGTGCAGATTTCTTCAACGTCTTCAACCGCTGGGCTTATCCTGGCCTGAACAATACGTCCAATCCTTTCCAGACTGCTCAGTATGCGAGCGACGGAAGCATTTCCAACGGTTTCGGCTTCTTCGGAGACGGCATCTCCGGCGCAGGCGGAAACTACGCTCCGAGAAGTGGCGAGTTTGTCGCGAGAATCCAATTCTGAGCGTCACTTTCACGGGGAACTCAACCGGACAGGGCGGATGAATTCATCTGCCCTGTTTCTTGGGCAAGAAAGTGCTATTGGCGGACGGCCAGGTGCGAGCGCCGCCCGGGAAATAGGAGTGGAGACGACTTCGCGGCGACGGGGTAGTATTGGTGGGGCAAAATAAAGTTGGCAATTACGCGACGTGAGTTTGTAAGAGGGCTGGCTGCTCTAAGCAGCACAACGGTGCATTCCCGGGCATTGTCGGTATTGCACACTTCCTCTGCCGGTGCCGGGATCGGCTCCGCAAGACCGCCAGAGCAATATCGCGGTGACGGCGCCCTACCCCCTAGTCAACTTTACAGCGACGGGCAAAGCGTATCCGCCGCTGGTCAATCTACTGATTCGGCAATTGTCTTCGAGAACACAATCAAGGCGTCCAAAATAGATTTTCTCTTGAAGAATAGTGTCAGTCCCCAGCGCTACTCCATTGAGACAATGACTGGCGGTGTCGCAGTTTTCGACTACAACAATGATGGACTCCTCGACATCTTCTTCACCAATGGAGCAGAAATCCCGTCTCTCAAAAAGAGCGATCCCAGCTTCCACAACAAACTGTTTCGCAATAACGGGGACGGAACCTTCACCGATGTAACGGAAAAGGCTGGTTTAGCTGGTGTCGGCTACTCAATGGGAGTGGCGGCAGGTGATTACGACAATGACGGATTTGTGGATCTATATGTGACCGGATTTAACTGTAATCAACTCTTTCATAACAATGGAGACGGCACCTTCACTGATAGAACGGAGAAAGCAGGCGTCAACGGTGTTCTGAAACGGCGTAAGCCGTGGTCTGTCGCGGCAGGATGGATTGACTATAACAACGACGGATTGCTCGACCTGTTTGTCGTGAATTATTTAGACTATTCGCTTTCCACTGCCCACAGTTGCAAGACGGGCAACATCGTTGATTATTGCACTCCCGATGAATATCGCGGAACACCGAATATCTTGTATCGTAACAATGGTGATGGCACATTCACTGACGTTTCGCAGCAGTCGCATATTTCCCAATATTTGGGCAAAGGCATGGGGGTCGCGTTTGCTGACTATGATGGCGATGGGTTCACCGACATCTTTGTTTCCAACGACTCCATTCCAAACTTTTTGTTGCACAACAATGGCGATGGGACATTTACAGATGTCGCACTCCTCGCCGGTGTAGCGTATAACGAAAACGGCAAAGCTGTTGCTGGTATGGGGACTGATTTCCGCGATATCGATAATGATGGCATGCCTGATATCTTTCTCACTGCGATGTACGGTGACAGCTTTCCCTTGTACCGCAATCCGGGAAAAGGTCCATTTGAAGACGTCACAGAGACGACGGGTATCGCTGCAATGACAAGCCGTTTCACGGCGTGGGGAACAGGAATTTTCGATTTCGATAACGACGGGAACAAGGATATTTTTGCTGCCGGTTCCGCAATTCTCGACAATTCCATGGAGGTGAATCATCAGCCTTACCCACTTCCCAATTTTCTCTACCGCAATCTCGGCAACATGAGGTTTAAGGATGTGAGTGGAGAAGCGGGGGCAAGTTTTTCCGTTCCGGCTGCGCACCGCGGCGCCGCATTCGGTGATTTAAACAACGATGGGAAGATCGACATTGTCGTCACAGTGCTTAACGGAGAGCCCCAGTTGCTCATGAATCGCTCTCAGAATCACAACCATTGGATCATTCTGAAGCTAATTGGCGTGACCGACAATCGGGATGGGCTAGGAACGCAGGTGAAGATAACGACCGCGAATGGCGTTCAGTACAATGAGGCCACGACAGCCGTCGGCTACAATTCGTCCAGTGACAAGCGGGTATACTTCGGATTACAGAATGCGACCGTTGTGGACCAAATTGAACTCGCATGGCCCACGGGCGTGAAGCAAGTGCTTAATCATGTGGCGGCCGATCAGATCCTGACGATCGTACAAAGTGGCAGCTCAAAAAAAGTCCGGTCGTCCAAATTGAATTCCCGGGAACCTGCGGCCCGGACCATCCATTAGATTTATGTGTGGCCAGCGCGTAGGCTCGTCGTATTGGCCTGAACTTCTATGATCTGGCTTCTCGCAATCCAGCTCGCAATCGGCCCAACGGAACATTACGAGCACGCAAAACAGGATTTCGCTCAGCGGAAATTTTCCGAAGCTGCCAGTGAAGTCAATGCTGCCCTGCATGAGAACCCCTCCATGGTTCCGGCTCTTGTCCTCAAGGCTCGGTTAGCTGCCTTTGCGCATCGTCCGGACGTTGCCAAAAGCTGTCTCATTACGGCCATTACGGTCGATCCAACATCCGAAGAGGCGCAATTCTATCTCGGGACGCTTTTCTACGAGCAAAATGATTTTAAGCCGGCGATCTCACCGCTTGAGGCAGCCCAAAAACTCTCTCCCAATAGCCCGCTGCCCGCGTTCTATCTCGCGATGACCCACGAAGCTCTGGGAGATCAGAACAAAGCGTTGGAGCTCTACCAGCAGGCAGAGAACCTTTCTCCGCAGACATCGCCGCAAAGTGCGGAGATTGCCGTTGCATATGGAAGATTGCTGGTTTCCCTGGGCCGGACCCAGGACGGTATTGAAAAAGAGCGACGAGCTATCGGGATCGATCCCAAGTCCCGCGATGCGCACTATGTCTTGGCAAAGGGATTGGAACATGAGGGAGATTTCGAGAATGCCGCGCTTGAAGGCGAACTGGCCCTGACTCTACCCGAGGCCAACGCGAGCGATGCCGAGATTCATTTTCTCCTGACAAGGCTATACCGGAAGCTGAATAAACCTGATTTGGCAGAGGCACATATGGAGAAATTCCAAGCTCTAAAAAAAGCAGCACAAAAGTGAGTTGTGTCTTTTCGAAGTGTGCCTACTTTGAGCTCTTGAGCTCCACTTTGTATTTCTTGGCGGCCGACTGTATCCGCTTCCACGCTTCCCGCCGCTCCGCTTCGGTGACGCCCTCCACCTGGTTGAAACGCGCGGCGGCGTTGCGCACATGAGAAGCATTCTCCAGCGGTTCTTTGCGTTGTTTGGGAAATGCGAACTTGGTTGCAGGGATGCGATCGCGTGCCGCCTCGTTTAGTTTTGCCATTATGTTCCTCCCCCTCGTCTACATTTTTCTTTGACGCGAGCGAGGGCTGGTTGGTTGGATGTGACTGGGCGCGCTGCGATCCGGCAGCCTTCGGCTTGTGCGCTATTCGAGGCGCAGGCTGTCGAAGGGGCGGCCTAGCTCCAAGCAGAGAGCTTCCACTGCCAATTGATGGTCGGCGCGGTCCGGCAGACCGGAGACGGTAACGGAACCGATGACACCAGCGCCCAATACGCGCAGCGGAAAGCTGCCACCATGCGCAGCATAATCGGCGACCGGTAGCCCGTATCGCTCGAAGAGACTGGATTTTTTCTCGTCCATCTCCAGCCGGATTGCATAGGAGCTGCGATGGAAGCGAGAGGTCACATTGCCCTTGCGGCGAATCCACTCCGGATTGTCGGGAGTGGTCCCAGGCATCGCGGCATAAAACAGCGGCTGGCCGAAACGCCGTACATCGACCACCAAACTAAGCTTGCGCGCGACCGCGAACGTGCGGATCTGCGAGCCTATCCGCCACGCCGTCTCCTCGTCAAAGGTGGCGAACTGGAGCTCCTGTTCCTGAGCTGCGATGCGTGCGAGATCTTCGGCGATCAGCATTGTTTTGGGGTGATACTTAGGATACTTTAGCACCCGCGGCAGCAAAGCCAAGGGAGGCTGGCCGCAATCATCATGAGCAATCAGTCTAGCCGACACTTATTTTTCTCCGCGTGGATGGCATTGGTTCTGGGAGTTGCCGTCGGGGCGCAGGCGCAGACCGACTTGCGCAGGCTGGAAACGACCTTCCAGTCTCCCCCCGACGATGCCCGGGTGATGATGCGCTGGTGGTGGTTCGGGCCCGCAGTGACAAAGCCTGAGCTGGCGCGCGAGCTGGAGCAGATGAAGGCAGGAGGGTTTGGCGGGTTTGAGATTCAGCCGGTGTATCCAGTCGAGCTGGATGACCCGACGACAGGATTTCGCAATCTGCCTTATCTCTCAGACGAATTTCTCGATGACGTTCGCTTCGTGAATAGCCAGGCCCAAAGGCTGCATTTACGCGCCAGCCTTACCCTGTCCAGCGGCTGGCCCTATGGCGGCCCCCATACGCCCGTCACGGAAGCAGCCGGGCAACTACACCTGATTCGTACGCCCGCGCCTGAGGGAACGAGTTCCGTTGCTGTACCTCACTTGAGCAATGGAGAAAGTCTCATCGGCGTGTTTGTTGCCGACGCACGCTGGGGCAAAGGAGACGCAGAGCAAAAGCCTACGAGGCTACCGCTGCCTGCCGGCAGTGATTTGCGCATCCCATTGCCCGCAGGTGGCGATCGAACCGTGTTGTGGTTCGTCTCCAGCCGCACGGGGCAGCAGGTAAAACGGGCGGCAGTGGACGCCGATGGATTTGTGCTCGACCACTTGTCTCGCCAAGCGGTGGAGGATCACCTTCACGATGTGGCAGACAAGCTGATCACGGCATTTGGCAATCAGCCTCCCTACTCCGTCTTCAGCGATTCGCTGGAAGTCTACGGCTCGGATTGGACACCGGATTTGCTGGAGCAGTTCCGCCGGCGCCGCGGGTATGACCTGTTGCCCTATCTGCCTGAACTGTTTTCTTCCACGCCGGGTGACGAGGCATTGGCGGTGCGCCACGACTGGGGGCAAACACTAACCGAGTTGATCGACGAAAACTATCTGAAGCCGATCAACTCGTGGGCGACAGCGCACCATACCCTCTTCCGCTCCCAGACCTATGGCGACCCCGCAGTCTCGCTGGCCAGCAACGCACTAGTGGACCTGCCCGAGGGCGAAGGCCCGCAGTGGCGCCAATTCTCCTATACGCGCTGGGCGACCTCGGCTAGCCACGTCTTCTGGACGTCCGATCACGTCCGCGGAAACATGGACCTGGCTCCACTCACCGGCATTTGCAGCTACTCCGCTGGATATGAAGGCCGAGGCGGATCGCTTCTTTCTCCAGGGCATCAATCAGCTCATAGGTCATGGCTGGCCCTATTCTCCCCCTTCCGCAGGCGAGCCGGGCTGGCGCTTTTATGCTGCCGGTGCCTTCAACACGCATAATCCCTGGTGGATCGTGATGCCGGATGTTACGGGTTATCTGCAGCGCGTGAGCTGGATTCTGCGCCAGGGCGAACCAGCCAACCAGGTCGCCGTATTTCTGCCGGAAGACGACGCCTGGGCCGCGTTTACACCGGGCAAGGTTTCTCTTACCGAGGTGATGCCGCGATGGATCACGCCGGCGTTGACCCAGGCCATTGAAGATGCGGGATACAACTTCGATTACATCGATAGCGCGGCAATCGAAAGCCGTGGAATCCATTACCCGGTTTTGCTGCTGCCGGATGTGGATCGCATCTCTCTGGCTACGCTGGAGCGTATCGCGGAGTACCAGCGGCATGGCGGCAAGGTCATCGCGGTCGGACGCATTCCGGCACATGCTCCGGGGTTGCGGGATGGTCCGCAGGCATCCACGCAGGTTGCCGCAGGCGCGGACGGCGCTCTTCAAGGCATCCGATGGCGGCGGGCAGTTGATCGCTCATGTTGCCCAGCTCGGATCCGCGCTTCAGCAGGCGCTGACGCCCGACATGCAGCTTTCCACGCCTGCTCCGGCAGTGGGCTTCATCCACCGCAGGCTGCCGGCGGCCGACATTTATTTCGTTGCCAACACGGGCAACGTGGCTGTCGAAACCAGCGCGCACTTCGGCTCCGCGCGGCGCTTTGGCGAGTGGCTGGATGCGGATACCGGCGAGGCTCGCGAGATGCGAATGACTGACGGCCAGGTGCTACTGGACTTGGCTCCTTACGAATCGCGTATTGTGCTGCTCCACGACGGCGGCGGCGCGAGTGCGGGAGAAGGCCCCGCAGGCAATTCGAAAGTACTGGCCGACCTAAGCAGCGGATGGCGAGTGCTCTTCGCCGGCAACGGCATCGAGAAGCAGGTGGAAGCATTGACCTCGTGGACGGAGAACCCGGAGACTCTTTACTACTCGGGCGTCGCGACCTATCGCAAAAACATACAGCTGTCGCCCTCCTATCCGCGCAATACGCGGTTGATCCTCAGCTTCGGTGTGGGAAAGCCGCTGCCCGAAGCTGCCGAAAGCGCGAATCATCCTGGCATGCGAGCGCTGCTCGACGCGCCTATTCGTGATGCCGCGGTCATCTACGTCAACGGCAAACGAGCGGGCTCGTTATGGCACCCTCCCTACGAATTGGACATCACTTCCCTGCTGCGGCCAGGCGACAACGCATTGGAAGTGCGGGTGGCGAACACCGCGATCAATCTGCTCTCCGGCGAGGCGCTCCCGGATTACGAATTGCTCTGGGCACGCTACGGGCAGCGCTTCGCTCCACAGGATATGGATCATCTGCAGCCGGCTCCTTCCGGACTTCTTGGTAAGGTTGAGCTGATCAGCAGAGGCGGGCCATGAACTGATTTGTAGACCGTAACCTCGTTCTCCTCCTCAAAAGCAGCAAATCAAGATTCGTCGAGGGTACGGATTTATGTGAGGAACACCGCAGCGCCTCAAAGCGAGGCAATTCGGTAACAGCCTTTGGCAATAAAATCCCATCCTGCAACAGCCCCTTTCCACAGCCGATAGCCTGTACCGCACAGCGGAACACGGGTAGGTTTTTGCCAAGCCAATCCATCATTTCCATTGATTAACAAGTACATAGTTTGATAAACCTTGGGCCGGCTCTTAAGAAGCTTAGGTGTGATGCTAAACACAACGAATACGACCCGAAGTGTGCGGCGCGTTCGATTTACCCTGCGTGCGATCTTCCTGGTTTGGATCATCTGCTGGGCGGGCGGCGGCAAGGGGCAGGAGAGCTCGCCTGCCGCTGCTGGCCGCGGGGACACAGCCGTGGTCGATGCCTGGTTTAACAGCCAGCAGCGGCCCAATGCGGCCGGGCAACTGGAGTACTTCCACTACAAATGGAATGATGTCAGCAACAGTGGCTTTTCTCTATTGGGCGACGTCTTCCACAAGGCCGGTGTGGCCACGGATACCCTGTACACCGCGCCAACCGTGGCCAAGCTGAAGGGGGCGCAGATCTACATCATTGTGTCTCCAGACATCCCGGTCAAGAATCCGCACCCCAACTATGTACAGCCGGAGGACGCCCGTCAGGTGGCTGAATGGGTAAAGCAAGGAGGGGTGCTCCTTCTGATGGCGAACGATCCGGCGAACGGGGAGATAGAGCATTTGGATCTGCTTGCCGATATCTTCGGCATCCACTTCAACCCGGTGCTAAGCCATCACGTGATCGGTGACAACCATGAACCCGGCCGGATCCCGGTGGCCGGCAATGGTCCAGTGTTTCAGCATCCGCACGTCTTTTTCATGAAGGACACATGCACCATCTCGGTTAAAGCGCCCGCGGTTTCTGTGTTGCAGGACCGGGGAGATATCTTGATGGCAACGGCGAAATATGGCAAAGGCACGGTTTTTGCAGTGGCCGATCCCTGGGTCTATAACGAATACACGGATGGCCGCAACCTTCCTCCCGAATACGACAACCTTGCCGGAGCTGCGGAGTTGATCCATTGGCTGGTCGAGCAGGTCCCGCCCAGGAGACGCCCAGCGGCTGAAACAGCGGCGCGGTAATGCCGGCAACTTGCTGACGCTTTGCTCCGTCGATGAAGTTGTGTCTTAGCGGGCTGATGTTTTGACCCGTGTTGAAGGAGAAATCATGCAGACCTATCTCTTGGCCGACCCCACGCGCTATCCGCATATGACCACCGCTCAGCTTCGGGAGACGTTTCTGATGGACTCGTTGTATGAGCCGGGAGGGATGCGCCTGGTTTATGTCGATCTCGACCGAACCATCGTGGGCATCGCGGCGCCGGTTTGGGAGCCACTTGCTCTGCCGGCAGATGCCGATCTACGAGCAGAGTACTTCACCGAGCGGCGGGAGTTGGGAGCCTTGAACATCGGTGGAAGCGGCTCTATTAAGGTTAACGGCAAATCTTATGGCCTGGAGAATCTTGACTGCCTGTATATCGGCAGAGGTAATGCTGAGATCAGCTTTGAGTCGAAGGACCCCGCTTCACCGGCTGTATTTTATTTGCTTAGCTACCCCGCACATACTGCGCACCCGGTAGCCTTGGTAAAAAAAGAGGAAGCCAGTCCGACGACCATTGGCAGCGCTGAGACTTGCAACCTGCGGACGGTCTCCAAGTACATCTATCTTGGCGGCGTCAAGAGCTGCCAACTGGTGATGGGGGTAACCCACCTGCACGCCGGAAGCGTCTGGAATACGATGCCGCCCCATACTCATATGCGGCGGTCTGAGGTTTATCTTTACTTCAATCTCGCTCAGGATGCGGTTGTGTTCCACCTGATGGGACCACCGGAAGAGACACGCCATCTATTAATGAAGGACTATCAGGCCGTCGTTTCGCCTGGGTGGTCTATTCACGCCGGCGTGGGCACGCGCGCTTACAGCTTTTGCTGGGGGATGGGTGGAGAAAATCAGGACTATGCGGACATGGATGCCGCTCCGATAGCCAGACTGCGCTAGTGTGCATTCTCGCCAGGCTGTCGATCCATCAATGAACTACGATTGCTGATCCGGCCGGTTACTCTCGCTCAATCTTCGTGGACGGAGCTTTGGCATCGTTTCAGCAAATGGGTGTCTGGTGCGGGCGGCATTGATGAATGCTCGATGACCTCACAGGTTTTGCGGTAACTTTGCCCGCCTTGGTTCCCCCGGCTGGGGAATTTACCGCTAAGACATTCCGGTACTAAAAGACGAGAGATGGATTCCTACCGGGTTGTTTTCCAAGTAGTAACTGACGGTTAGGCGGTGATCCGCCCGGAGACCGCAATCGTCGGGCTTCGCTCGTTAATCAGCTTCATCTCGCCGTTCAGCTTCTGGATAAGGCTTGCGTGGCACTAGAATGCCATCATGCCTTCCGCACGTACAATTTCTGCTTCATTATCGATAGGCTTGTGTCTGTGTCTTGCCTTCGTCTCGCTTGATTCAAATGCCCAAGATGCCGGGCAGAAGTTGCCCCGGGCGGTCATCGATATGGTGAACAGACAATTGCAATGGGATGCGGAATTGGGAGATCCAACGCGTCCTCACCTTGAGTTCGTGAAATTCGAAGAGTTCAATCGGTCAGATGGGCACTTCACCCGCTTCCGCGTCTTTGCTCACGGGGTTCCGGAAGGAACTCAGTATGTGGTTGCTATATGGAAGATTGGGACCTCTGTTCAGAATTTACAAGTGATTTCGAGCGCTGCTTATGTCAATCGCAAGGGCTTGTTGCTGACCCGGAAGCCCAGAGCAGATCAAGAAGACATTCAGTCGGCTGGCGAGGGCCTCGAATTCGATATAGGCATTCAGGCCGCGAATGGCGAGCCCATTCGATTCGCCCTACGAAGCAAGGATTCTAAAGTGATCGTTCCTGGCACGCTCATTCCTTATCCGATTGAATCGTCGGACAAGGGTTGTAGGCTATCCGCCTTGTTGTCTGCTCCGGAGGCGAATATTGTCCTTGTTACTGCCAATGGATTCGCGCCGAACACAGACTTGGTAGTGAAAGGCGACTCGGCTGGAGAACTCAAGCAAAGCAAACACAAGACCGATGCCAATGGCCATGTACAGTTCGCGGAATTGCCGGATGTGGTTGGCAAGGAAGCTGGAGTACTTGCGGATACCATCGAGACGTCGGATTGCTCAGTCACTGTCCAAGTTCCGTGGGGCAAGGGAAGTTACCACAAGCACTGAGCTTTGAAGCTGCTGCTCGCTTCCGCGGACTTGCGCCTGATCCATTCTTGCAGGCAATCTTGGGCGATTTTCCAAGCTCCGGGCGAGTAGTGGCCAACCCAGACATAACCCCATTTTCGAGTTGCGTCCGGATTGCCGGTCAACCGGCCGGAATCCCGAGCATTGGGTTTTCCGCTCGCATGCGGTGCGCGGTGACTGCGTTGTCGATCAGCGCCAATTGAGAATGGCGGTGTTGTGCCAGTCATGCCTCCGACAGGCCGGATTTCCGTATGCGTCAGAGCAAACCCACGGTTGATAAGTGCGGATGTCTGGCAGCCCAGGGGGCAGGGGTAAGTTCTGCGATGCGTTGCAGTGGCGTGTTTGCAAGTCCTGGCAGGATGTCGGCGAGGTAATCACGGACCGGGAGGTTGAGCCGGCGGCAGCTTTCAACAACGGAGAAGATTGCCGCGATGCGTGGGCCAGCGTGTTCGCTGCCGATATGGATCCAGTTGGAGCGGCCCAGGGCGATGGGACGCATCGAATTCTCGGCTAGATTGTTGCTCAGTTCCAGTTCCGGATAGTCAAGGAAGCGTGTAAGTCGCGTCCAGATCGCGAGTGCGTAGCTGGAAGCCTGGCCGGCGGCGCTTTTGGGCAGCACCGTCTTGCTCATCGCCAGGATGTGACCGCGGATCTGGTCGAGCAAAAGCGGAGCTTTTTCCTGTCGGAGAACATGGCGGCGGACGTGATCCATGTTGTCGTCGCGCGCCTGCGCATCGATGGCGAACAACTCATCCATAAGTTCCACCGCCCGGATCGAGGCGACATCCTGCTTGTTCAGCTTCACCGCGTCGACAAACCGCCTTCGCGCATGGGCCCAGCAGCAGGCGTGCACGATGTTGACTCCGCCGACCCCGCGATCATAGGCAGCATAGGCGTCGGTCTGCAGTATCCCTTCGAACTTATCCAGGAAGTGGGCCGGGCCTTCGCGCCCGCGGCTCATGCGAAAATCGAACACCGTCGCTCCGCCCGGAGTTCCGTACTGCCACAGATAGGCCTGGTGATTTGTTCCGCGGCCATCGTGGGTCTGCACATCCACCGGTGTTTCGTCGGCCTGGATGTAGCTTCCCGCCAGTAACGCACTACGCATCGCGCCGGCAACAGGGATCAGCAGGTCTCCTACCCGCATGATCCAGCCGCACATAGTTCCACGGCTGATCTCGATGCCCGTGTCGCGCTTCAGAATCGAACTCTGTCGATACAACGGGCAGTGGTCAGCATATTTTCTGACCAGCGTATCGATGATGACGCGGTCAGACACCAGGCTCTTGTCGATGATGCGTGCGGCCAGCGGCGCGGCAACCACGCCCTGCTCCTCGCACTTCTTGCAGGCACGCTTCTCGCGCTTGGTTAGCTCGACGAAGTACTCGGCGGCCTTGACGTCGAGGACCTCGCTGGTCTCATAACCGATCACCGTTGTCTCACCTCCGCAGCAGGTGCAAACACACTGCGAGGGCGCACACGCGACCACCTTTTCCACCCGCGGCAAGTGCGCCGGCAAGCTCTGGCGGCCGGGATGCGGTGCACGTTGTTTGTTGCCCGATCTGGCAGGTGGCGGGGCCCCCGGCTCCCGCTCGCTCTCTGCCTGAACCTCATCGCGGTTCACCGCGGGTTCTTCGTCCAGCAACTCCAATTGCAGGTTGCTCAACTTTTCGCTGCCCGGACCATATTGGGCAATGCGCTGCTGGCGAAGCTGCTCTTCCAACACCTGAATCTTCAGCCGTGCGTATGCCAGTTCTTTCCTCTCCGCCTCCAGTTGCTTCTCCAGTTGCGCGACCACCTCGGCCATGAAGGGATCCGAGTTCGGAGGAACGGTGGGCTCAGAGGGCGTGCTCACGATGCTTCTTAAATAACAGACACCAATGAAGAGGGCGAGCGAAATGTCCAGTATTCATGCGGTTTTCAGTGACTCTGCTGGTTCTTCCACCGGAGCCTTGCGATACCACGTCCGTGACCGCGTCTGAGTCAAATCAATGCCCCCCAACAGCAACGCCAGCTCTTCGTGACTCAACACGATCTTCTTCGCAGCGCTGTCTCTCTCGGGCCAACGAAATCTTCCGCCGTCTAATTTTTTCGCACATACCCAAAACCCGCTTCCGTCATATACGAGCAGCTTCAGCCGGTTGCGCCGCGCATTGGCGAACAGAAACACATGGCCGCTCGCCGGATCGCAGCCCAGATGATCGCGCACCAGGCCGTACAAACCATTAAAGTTCTTCCGCATGTCGGTCGCCCCCGCCGCTACGTAAATCCGCGTCGCCGGTCCAAACCCGAACACCGCCTTACACCTTGTCCAATATCGTGAGCAGGCGCTGCAGCGTCTCCGCATCGAATCCATGACCCACTTCAATGCGACGCCCGCTGCGCGACTCGACCACCAGAACACCGTAGCTCCGGGCAGCGTACTTTGAACCTTGTGTTGTCGACAAAACCACTTCCACCGGAAGCATCGGACCGGCGCCCGATCGCGCCGCCCATTTCTGTACCCGCTGCCGGTACTTATCCAAGGCCGCCACCGACAAGCCCCGCTGCTCACAAAACCCATCCCGCGTCAACCCGCTGGCTTCATACTCCGCAACCAGCTTCTCCACCTCAACCCGACTCCGCCGCCTCCGTACTGATCCCGCTTCGCTCATCACTCAAGTTCAACACCAAACCAAGCCGCACAACAGGTGCGTTGCTCAGACGGATACGGATTTCCTGCCTCAGGCGGATTAAGGTACCTACTCTTCCCTAAGTACCTCCATCGGAAGCACGCGTGCTGCACGCCGTGCCGGTTGCGCGCCCGCCAGGAATGCAACCCCAATGATCCCGAGAATTGAAGAGACGAATGTCGCAGGATCGTTCGATCCCAGTCCATAAAGCATTGATCTCGTGACTACCCCGATAACTAGCGCCAGACTTGCACCTAGAGCAAGACCGATGGTAAGCGGCACGATGATTTCGTGCATGATCAAGGCAACTACAACTATTTTGCGCGCTCCGAGAGCTATCCGGATTCCGATTTCCTTCCTGCGTCGAATGACCATAAACGAGATCAAACCATAGAGCCCAATCATCGCAAGGACTGCGGCGAGCATACCGAAGAAGCTTGATAATCTGGCCATCACACCTTCGCGCAACAACCCTTCTCGTATGGTCGTTTTAAGTACACTGAAGTTCAGAATTGCCTCGGGGCTCGTTGTGGTAATCGCTTGTTTCACTTCGGGAAGCAAGGTTAGGAACGATTCATTAGAACGAACTACAAACGTGAACCCTTCACCCGGATCCGTGTCTTGAGATTCCGCCAGGAACACAATCGGAGTGGGGTCTTCGCGAAGACCAGCGTATTTCGTGTTTGCCACTACTCCTACGATTTGAAACAGCCGACTCTCCTGTCCTCCTCCAGCCGCAACTCTAAATGTCTTGCCTATGGGATTCAATTTGGCGTAGAGGGTTCGGGTGAACTCTTGATTCACGATAGCAACACGAGGCGATGTGGGAGTGTCGTTCTGGCCAAAGTCCCGGCCCGCTAACATTGGCGTCTCCATCGTGGGGAAGTATCCGATCCCGATTGGGTCGAAATTCGCCAAATGTTGTGGAGCGTTTGTTCCAGGTATTGATACGAAATTGTTCCATCCCATACCACTCAGCGGCACAATCCCGACGCTGGCGGCCGAGACCACTCCTGGGATGTTTTGGATGCTTTTCAGCAATTCCTGCTTATATGTCACACGATTTTCGACGGGGACGCGAAGTGGAGAGATATCGATATTGGCTACAAGAACGTGATCCTGTTGGAATCCTAAGTTCAGTGACAATAAATTCTGGAATGTGCGCACAAATAACAAAGCGACGATCAACAATGCGAGAGAGAGGGCAACCTGGAGAGTGACAAGCCCTCGGCCCATCAAGAAACGCCCATGTCTTGTACTTTGTCTCTGACCACTCATTAACTCAGTCGGACTGCGTTTTGTATAGGCCATACGAATTGCAGGTAATAGCCCTGCAAGAATGCAGGTACTTGCAGTGAGAAACCCAGTAAAAGCAATCACGCGCCAATCCAGGGAGAGATCGACGAATATCTGGCTTCGTTCAGTATCGAACGATGTTACGAGGATTCTGCTCAAACCTTGGGCCAGCATCAACCCAGAGATGGCACCCAATATGGAGAAGAGCAGACTCTCCACTAAGAATTGGCGAGCCACGCCGAACCTGGAAGCGCCAAGGCTTATACGCAGAGCTGTTTCCCGTTGTCGTGCACTGGCGCGAGCCAACATCAGGTTCGCAATGTTCGCGCAAGCCAGCAGCAATACCAGGCCGGACAGTGACAACAATAGAAAAAGGGGCTCATCGAACTCCTCGCGCAGATCGGAAATGCCATAAGCGCAAGGTGACGCCTCCAGGTGGAATCCGCGATATAGCTTCTTACTTTCCGGATCGAGAATCTCAGGCAGGGTGGAAGAAAAGATGCCTGAAGAGATGGAGCGCAACTGAACGGATGCCCGGTTCAATGTCCAATCTGGTTTTAGACGTCCAATCACAGCCAGCCACCAAGTTAGGGGATTGTCTGTCGATGACCATTGGCCTGCAAAGGCTGGCTCCGAGCACAAAGGAACCGCAACATCAAAATTTTGCCCAACCTCGACTCCGTAAAAGTTGGCTGGCGTTATACCGATAACCTGCAACAGGTGCCCGCTGAGGAAGAGTTTGCTTCCCAGGGTATTTTCATTGGCGCCAAAATGTCGATGCCAAAATGAATAGCTGATCACCGCGACCTGGGTACCGCAACCCCGGTAGTCGTCCGCAGGTGTAATAAGGCGACCAAGGAGGGGCTTCGTCCCGAGCACATCGAAAAAGCCTCCGCTGACCATCAGGCCATTCGCGTAGTGCACTTCGCCGCTTCGATCAAGATTGAAGCGAGACGGGCTCCATGCAGCTATTTGTGAAAATGCTTTCTGTCGGGTGTTCAATTCGTTCCAGATATTGCTTGTGACGTCACCGTTCTGCCAGGTGAATCTACCTCTGCGCCCGCCATTGATGTCAATAATGCTGACTCGCGCCAATTGATTCGGCGCCCTGACAGGAAGCGTACGAAGGCGTACGGCGTCAAGTACCTGGAAAATTGCCGTGTTCGCGCCTATCCCCAGGGCTAGCGTCAAAATAACGGTGACCGCAAACCCCGGTGACTTCTGAATTTGCCGTGATGCGTATCTCACATCAGCCCAGATGGATTCCAGCGTCGGCGATTGCCACACTTCGCGGCTGCGTTCCTCAATCCGCGTCACATTGCCGAATTCACGACGAGCGGCGCGTTCAGCCTCTTCCCGCGGCATCCCCTCGTCCATCAAATCCTCGACCTTATCTTCGAGGTGCTCTTGTATCGACACTGAGAGATCGTCGTAGCGACGGCGGCGGGAAAATATCTGCCTGAGCCAGTTCATGGCGGCCTCCTAAGTTTTAGCCACTGCGAGTACGCGACTAATGCCGATGAACATCTTCTCGAAGCTGGACATCTCGTTTTCCAAGTACTTGATGCCTGCTTTGGTTAGCCGGTAAATCCGGGTCGGGCGCCCTTTGGCCGAAATGCCTTCCTTCGAATCCAATAAGCCTTCTCGCAACATCCGTTGTAGGGCCGGATAGAGAGAACCTTCTTCCACTTGCAGAAGGTCGTCAGAAACCAGCTTGATGTGTTTGACGAGGGCATAGCCGTGCATCGGCTTCACACGAAGCGAATGCAGGATCATCAACTCCAAAGCGCCAGCAAACAGATCACGACGTTCAGTGCTCTTTCTCATATGCATGGAACTCTATGTTATAGATACCTATTTGTCAAATAGCTATTTTTAGGATACTTTCCGGGACTGATTGGTGGTTCAATCGGACGTTTAATAGCTGATCGGACATTCGCACGAGAGCACCCTGCACTCAACTCCTGGATTGTCGCCCATCCGGAAATAACTCAAGAGTAAACACTTGAGACCGAGACGGCCGCCATCTTCCAAGATAGATACCGATAAACGCTCTTCTCGTCGCTTGGCGGAAAGTCGATCTGAACAAGTGGCTCTGTACCTTCTGAAAGCGGAGAGCCCGAACGGGATTATAGGTAAGTCGCCCGTCCCCGAACCCCTCTGGGGCCAGGGTGATGCGGGCTCAATTCGGAGAGACGGTGATAATCCGTGCGGGCTGACCTGTCGACTAGACTTCGACAGACGGGTGGTAAGCGAGAGCCGTATACTCGCTCGTGCCATCTGGAGGCGAAAAAGGCGGTGCGCAGATTCTTCCGATTAACTCTGTCCGGATTCGGCTTCCTGGTAATCCTCGCTGCTGCTCTTGGACAACATCCAGTCGCATCTACGGACAAGTCGACTGCAATTGGCACGGGAAATCTGGAGCTTGGACAACGAAAGGAGCTTCCGGGTGAAGCGGTCAGCGCCGAAGGGCTCATCCGTCTCGACGCAACCGTAACTGACCAAGCAGGTAAGGCAGTCGCCGGACTTCAGCGTACTGATTTCAGACTGCTCGACAATGGCCAGCCGCAGAGGATCATTGCTTTCCGTGCGTCGAAAGGCCCTTCTGCCAGCGCCGAGGATTCGCTTACCGTCATTATTCTTCTTGATACCTTGGATTTACCCCCGTATCTTGCGGCCTTCGAGCGGCAACAGGTGGCGCAATTCCTGCGTTACAAATCCGGGAAGCTGGCACAGCCAGTGACCATTTACTCGCTGGAAGATTCGGGATTTTTCCTTACTGCCAAGTCGTCGACTGACGGAGAAGCACTTGCCACGGATGTTACTTCCGACAATAAAGTTGAAGCATACTTTCTTGCTCCCAAAGTACATTCGCGGTTGAAGGCGGTCGTCGAGCCTTCGTTTGACAACATCCCCGCTTTAACGGGACTGAGGGCGCTATGGACCGTCGCCACTGCAGAGGCTAGCCGTCCTGGTAGAAAATTGCTCTTCTGGGTCGGGCCCGGCCTAGGAAATCGCGGAAGTGGAGCTTTTGCTTCCGATGGCAAGGGCCTTTTAGGACATTCCCCTCCAGGCGCGCTGTTTGGTTACGCTTCTGGTAAGAAGGGTGAAGAAGTAAAGCGCGATCTCTTTCAAAAGATTTGCTGGTTCTCCGTACTCCTGCGCCAGGCCCGCGTCACGCTCGACTGTTTTTCCATAGGTGAAGACGAGCCCACGGCGGACAGCTGGAGCAGGTTTCTCACAATTGTTCCTTCGGCTCAGCAAGCAAGCTGGATGAACCTATTCAAGAACGTTTTGGCAGTGCAGAGCGGCGGTCGAGTCCTGCCTTCATCCGACGGCTTGGTCGGACCGATGAACGACAGCATCGAGAACGCCCGGATCTTTTACTCCTTCACCTTCGATCCGCCTCTCGCAGCGCACGCGGACGAATATCACTCCCTGAAAGTGGAGTTGAGTCAGCCGAATCTGACTGCTGACACATCCAAGGGTTACTACAATCAACCGTTTTATGACGACCCGCCCGATCCCAGGATCCAGCGTGTCACGGTTTCACAGCTTGAGCAGATTCTGCAGGCGAGCCACGGCGGCGCCTCCGCTGCGCGCCAGCTTTCAGGGATTGTGCTGACTGAGCGGCTCAGCCAAGTAAAGCTACAATCACTCCTGGCAGAGCTGCATGACAAGAAGCTCCGCGAGTCACTTGAGCTGATCGCCGACGAGTCCACATTTCTTGATCCTCCGTCTGCAGAGCTCTCCGCTGATCCGCCGCCGGATCAGGCTGAGCAACAGCGAATACTGAAGGCTGCCGCCGATTATTTGGACCGCCTCATTCCCAGGCTGCCCAATTTCTTCGCGACCCGTACGGCGGTTTACTATCAAGAGGTCGCTTCTTTTCCAGGACTTGCCACAATAGATGTGTCGGAGCCTCTTCATGCCGAGAAGCAATTGCAAGACACGGTCCTCTACCGCAAAGGCGAAGAGATCGTAAGTAGCGCATCAACGCAAACCGGCGCCGGCGTGCTGCCTTTGCAAACACATGGCACGTTTGGCCCGATTCTCAATTTGCCGCGAGTCGCATCGAAGTCGCCGGGCGATGTCACCTGGGAATCGTGGGAACAGGGCATCAACGGGCGCCGCGCAGTATTTCGTTACCGGCTAGCGGGTGCCCCGATGTTGACTCTTACTGGATGCTGTTACCCAAATGGTAGTAAGGGCGCCCGCGTCGGATTTGCAGCTGATTCGCATGCAGAATTTGTTGTCGATCCCGGGACTGGAGCAATACTCCGCGTTCAAATGGAAAGTGATTTGCCCGGCTTCGTTCCGGAGAAACGATCCGACATCATGGTCAGCTACGGTCCTATGGAGATCGGCGGCAAGATGTACGTTGTCCCACTTCGCAGCGTCAATATCACGAGAAGTCGCTCAGTTGGGGAGCTTCTTCAGTGGAACGTCGGTTTCCTCACTTGGGGACCCTACGAAACGCAGATGAATGTTTTCACCTTTGACCAGTACCATTTGTTCCATGGGGCAGCCCGAGTCCTGCCCGGTTTCGAACAGGTACCCGATAAAGGGCCGACCGCTCCGCAGTAACCCTAATCGAGCAATCGCTACCTTGATTAAGGGCGACTCGTTCCGACCAACGCTATCAAAGACATGACTCAGGACTCGTTGGCCGGCGTACCCGATCACTTCCGACAAGCTTACTGATCGTCAGAATAGTTGAGTAACGCGGCCCCGCTCGCTATAGTATTTCGTCTGTACTTGTGCGCCGTGTGGCCGGGATGGACGCGTGTGTAAAGCTTTAACTTGGCCTCTGTTCAACCCTTGATTATAGGAGCCGTCCATGTCCGTAGAGGCCTGGGGGATGATCGGAACGGGAATCGCTGTGCTGGCGGCAGGATTGTTTCTCGTCCGGCGGCGGTTGGCGGCAGCCTCTGGCCCCAGCAGGATTTTGGTGCTTGGGCCCGTCTTTGAAGCTGTCGCACTGGCGATCTTTGCCGCAGAACATTTTCTGGCAGCACGCGATCTTTCGGTTATCGTTCCGCGCTGGTTGCCGGGACCTCTGTTCTGGACATATTTCGTGGGCGCGGCACTACTGGCCGCGGCGATCAGCTTGATCGCCGGGCGGTATGTACGCTGGTCGGCGTCCTTACTCGCGCTATTGTTCTTGACTATCGTCGCCACAATCGACCTGCCGAACCTTTCGGCACACGCCCATGAGCGCCTGTTCTGGACGCTCACGCTGCGCGAAACCTCCTTCGCTGGGGGAGCGATGGTACTGGCGGGCAGCCTGTGGCCACGCGGGCGAGCGGCGGGCACCGCGCTCCTCCTCCTGGGCCGGTTCTTCGTCGCGTTTACCTTCGTCTTCTATGCGGTCGAGCACTTTCTCTTCCCCCGGTTCGTGCCCGGCGTCCCGCTGGAAAAGATGACGCCAGCCTGGGTGCCGGCGTCGACACTGCTTGCGTACGTTGTCGGAACAACGTTGCTCGCCGCGGGCATTGGGCTGATGTTTCCTCGCACTCGGCGCACCGCCGCCGCCACTGCGGGCACGGTGCTTCTGCTGCTCACGATCCTCTTCTATGTTCCCATCCTGATGACGGAGATTCGCTCTCCGCTCTCGGTGGAAGGGGTCAACTATGTGGGCGATACCCTACTGTTCGCAGCAACGGCTTTGTTGGCGGGCTTCGATGCGGACGAGCCAAGTGTGTCAGAGCTAACGGGGCTCTGACACAGGTAGTCCATAATGTGTTGTGCAGCAGAGGCGTTGACGGAAAGCATGACAGGTGACCAATCAAAGCTGATGTCGAGTTCCGAAAAACAGGGTTCCGGTAAATTCAGCCTTCCCGGCCTCGGGTTGAGCTGGGGAACATACCGATAATGCGACTTGCAGGAGGTTCAGAGTCAAGTCTCCCAAGGGCCGTTTTTACGTGCGGACGACTCGCTTGTAAAATCGATAGGTACGGCGTCGGAGGGACCGATGAATCGCTCCGTCAGCGGCTGCGTAGTAGATGAAACAACGGGCGAACCTCTCACTTCGCCGGATGTAAAGCTTTATCGCATCGGAGTTCCCGGCGAGGCGGTCACTGTGCTCGACGAGCATGGCTGCTTCTCTTTTGCTGATGTATCTGCGGGTGATTACTCCTTGGCCTTCTATGACAGTAAGTACGTTCCGCGATACGAACGTCTCACGCTCGCTGAGGGTGAGCCCCTGAACGCCCTGCACATCGCTCTCAAACCTGGTGGGTTCCTTTCCGGAAGAATCCTCGACGAAAAGCGGCTGCCGCCTTGGAGGGGCTGCTTCACCTTGATCCGAGTGGGGGAAAGAGGAAGCAATTCAGGATACATAAGCGATTCGGGCGACCATAGAATCTCTGATGACGGCACCTTTTGCTCACCGCCCCTTGGTCCAGATCGATACTTTTTACGCTTCGCTGGCATCCTTCGCGAGCCGCCACACGCCGACCCACCCGAACCGCCTCACCTTGTCATGCAAAAGCGCGTGTTCGAGTTCCTGTATCCCGATGCCCAGGAACTTTCGCATGCAACGGGCTTCGATGTTCAAGCCGGTCAGACGATCTCGGGTTTGCAAATACAGATACCTTGTCCGGTCTGGCATACGGTTCGGGGCAAAGTGACAGGGGACCTCCCGACTGAACGCACAGGAATCAACGTGATGCTCACGCGAACGATGGGAACGATTGATGGCGTGGGTTGGGGTGGGGGAGCGTTATTGGAGAAGGACGGAACCTTTGAGTGTCAGGTGCAGTCAGGGGTTTACTCCGTCGAGGTCTGCGAGTTCTCGCCGCCAGAAGCGGGTGGCCGTACCCACATGCTTCGGAAGTTCGCGGCCACGAACATCGGGGTAATTAACGCTAACCTCTACGGGGTAGAGATCCACATCCCCTCTGGAACTGCGGTGTAGTGGGCGGAATCCTCGTTAGAAAGCAATGAGTGTGGCGATCGGATCCACTTGTCCGAAGTCGGCTACTTGGACAGTGGTTGCTCGTTGAAACGGTGTTCCCGAAAAACGGGGTTCCCGGTAACCTGCCTGCCCAGAGCCCCGCTAAGGCCAGAGGAAGTTACCTATAACGAGACTTGAACGAAGCCGCCAGGGCGGCGGACGCATGCGCGTGTTTTGAGTCAACAGCGGCGGCTCTGATCTAGCTTTTGTCGCAGAGGAGAAGTCTCTGTGACCCATCTACGTCAGATTATGCTAGAAGAGCTGGAACGTCGCAACTACGCTCCAGGAACCATTCGCTGCTACATCCGCACGGTCGAACACTACGCCCAGCATTTCCGTAGTTCCCCCGATCGATTAGGTCCCGAGCACATCCGCCGGTATCAGGCGCTGATGTTTTCCAAGTGGAGGCTGGCGCCGAACACAGTGTCGCAACGCCTTGCGGCGTTGCGCTTCTTTTACATCCAGGTGCTGAAGCGGAGTTGGAGTGTAGCTGAGACACCGTACCCGAAGAAGCTTCTCCACCTGCCTCAGGTGCTCAGCCAGGCAGAGGTTGCACAGCTCATCGATGCTGCTCTGACGCCCTTCCATCGCATTCTGCTCATGACGCTTTATGCCACAGGTGGCCGCCGCGCCGAGGTAGCGCATTTAAAGGTCGACGATATCGATAGCCAGCGCATGGTCATCCATATTCGAGGTGGCAAGGGGCGCAAGGATCGCGATGTCATGCTGAGCCCGGCGCTGCTTGAAGCGCTGCGTGGATATTGGCGCGGACTCGATCGTAAGCCGACGCACTGGCTTTTTCCCGGCGGACGCCGGCATACTTCAGACCGTCCCATCGACACTAAGGTGCTTTGGTGGGCCTGCCTGCATGCGGCCAAACGCGCCGGTCTCACGCACAAGCATATCCATCCACACACCCTTCGGCAGGCTTGGGCATACTACACCACCTTTCAGAGTCCATTCATTCTAAAGACAATCGGCCTTGACCGAAGGGGATTTGCGGAAGTTTATGGGCACCACGACGTGCTGCTCTCACCGCTTGTTGCACCTCCGGAAGCAGTAGATCCTTTTTCTCGATGATCCATGGCGCGTATTCCACGACCTGTCTTGCCGGGAGGGTGCGTTGTCGAATCAGTCGCTTCACCACCGTATTACTTACTTGTAGCTCTCGCGCCGCCGCTTCCTGTGTCACCCAGTCATCTTGGTTTTGGAAGGGAGCGATCTTGTGATATCCCCGCAGTCCGGCTACACGAGATGCATTCCAAGTTTTGTCTTGACCGGTTCTGTATCCGAGACGATTCAAGATAGCCGCGATCACCTTGTCCTGGCATATCTTCGATAACTCGCGAACCAAATCGATCACCGAGCGGTCCGCACTGTGGCGGTGGTGTCCTGGCTTGTTTCGTTCCATACGCAGTTCCGAGTGCACTCCACCAGCCCAGTGCAGACGCAGGCGATGAGTTGAGGGATCAGATTCACTATCGACGATGATCTCTGTCAGGACTGTCCGCAGAATGCGCTTCTTCAGTGGGATCGGCGCTTCGGGCTGATTCCACAACGCAGAGAGATCTTCGCTCAACATGGTTAGTCGTTTCTTCTGTTCCTCGCTGAGAGGCTCGGCAGTTTTACCCGCCGCAACGAGGCGCGCCTCGGCTTCCGCAACCTGAGCCAGTGCGCTATTCCAGCGAGCCTCTAACTCACCGGCCACGAGACGATTTTCTGGCTCCACAGCATCAAACTGCCGACGCGCACGCTTCTCCTCATAGCGAGCCCGTTCCAGGGCCAGCTCGAGTGCCTTTCGCTTCTCATCGACTTCGACTTCGGCGCACGCTGCTAATTGGATTGCAGCCTCGATCCCGGCAGGTCGAATAGCGGTCAGTACGCTTTGCACCACGGCTCGATCCAGCCGCAAGCTGCCCACCGTAAAGCAGTGGCCTGATCCACGGTCTCCCCGATCACCCTGACAGACATATCGAGGGACTCTGCCGCTGCTGCCGCTATATACAACTTGCATTTTCCGTCCGCATCGACCGCAACGCAGCAAGCCTGATAACAAAGCTGCGCCTCGCTTAACCGCACCGCTGCTTTCACTGCCAGACCATGCCACATTGGCCTCCAGTCGACGTCGGTTTTCCAAGTACTCCTCCCAACTGATGTACCCCGGATGATGGTCGACAAGCAACACCTTCCATTCATCATGTGGTTTCCGGTAACGTGAGAGTTGACGCGCTCGCCCCTGCTCGATCACCGTACGCGCCCCAGACTTACCGTACGCGAACGCCCCGGCATAGCACGGGTTGTTCAGCATCTGACGGATTCTTCCGCTGCTCGGCAACCCCCAGACTATCTCCGCTCCGGCAGTTCCGGGTTTGGTCTTGGGCACCGGGATTTGCTCTTCCCGGAACCAGATCGCAGCTTGACGAGCACTTCCCAGTTGTTGAAACTTGTGAAATACGCTGCCGACCGCCTGCTGCACCTGGCGATCAGGTGTCTTTTCGATCCGTCCTTCATCGGTGCGGATAAACCCCACCGGCAGTTCCCACATCGCAAAGCCACGGCGCGCCTTCTGCTCAAAAGACTCGCGAGCCCGTTGTCTCAACAGGCCAAGCTCGAACTCCGACATCGTTCCCTTCAGACCAAGGACCAGGCGATCATTCAACTGGCGTGGGTCGTAGATCCCGTCACAGTCGATAAGCAACGTTTCCGTCAGTGCGCACAGATCCACGAGATGATGCCAATCACGGTTGTTGCGCGCCAGGCGCGAAGCCTCCAGGGCTAATACCGCTCCCGCCAGGCCCTGGCACACAGATGCCAGCAGTCGGCCGAAGCCCGGCCTCTCCTGGGTGCCAGCGCCCGAGCGTCCCAAGTCCTCATCGATTACGGTGACCTTGTGAAAGCCCAGCTGGGATGCACGCTGAGCCAGGGCATACTGCCGTTCCTTACTCTCCAGATGATTGCGCACCTGATAGGGTGTCGATTGACGCACGTAAACGTAGGCTCCTCGCTCCAACTGATGTCCCTTAATCTTCTCGTTCATTGGGCCTCCTGTCTGCGTCGTTGAGGACGCTTTCCAACAGTTGGCGCCACAGTCCGCGGCAGTGTTCCCGCGTCGATTCCGGAAGCTCGGTCCAAATCTCCTCTTCCTCGAACCGCAGTTTGCGCTGCAGTACGATGCGACTTTCCTTGTTGTTCTGCATCCTGACCTCCTGATGCAGATTCTGCACGACCCAGGTTCTCGAAGCCACGATCGACGCGCTGGGCATCAATGAGCCGGCGGAGCTCAAGCAGAGCTGTGATATCGATTCGGGGCCTATCTTCGTAACTCAACCGATCGCATAGTTCGGGAGTCAACATCCACTTGGGTAATGCGATCTGTGTTCCTGTAGGAAGTCTGACGACGAGAACCGTCGACTCCGTCCTTCGCAAATGCCGAACAACTTCCACCTCAACCCCGTAGAAGGGGTGACATGGATAACAGATCTTTGTGGGATGCAGATCATGAGTAGTACGAGGATGCCTTACGCCATTGCTTCGCCACCCATCTGCTCGAGGCCGGAGCCGACCTGCGGACCATCCAGATGCTGCTCGGACACCGTGACCTGGAGGAAACCACGATCTATCTGCATCTCTCGCAGCGGCATCTCAGCGCAACCGCCAGTCCGCTGGACGCTCTCACGCTTAGCACACAAGGAGAACAGACGCAGAGCGCATGAACCGGCCTCCCCTGGAGATGGCCGATATCGTTCGCTCTGCCGGGCAGTCTTTTCTCCAACGGAGTCAGCGCTGGATCAGCTGGCAACACCAGAAGGTCCTGCTGGCGATCACGCGCTGCCGCACCGCTGCGCTCGGTGGCCATCGCGATCGCTGTTCCGGCTGCGGGCATACCGCCATCTCGTACAACTCATGTCGTAACCGCCACTGTCCCAAGTGCCAGGGCAACGCACGCCAACACTGGCTCGAGGCGCGTGAACGGGAGCTTCTGCCTACGCCCTACGTGCACATCGTCTTCACGCTACCGCGTGAAGTTGCCTCGCTGGCCTTGCAGAACAAGCAGGTGATTTACAACCTCCTGTTCCACGCCAGCGCTGAGACCTTACTTGAGATCGCTCGTGATCCTCGGCATCTTGGCGCAGAGGTCGGCTTCTTCAGCGTGCTCCATACCTGGAATCAGCGTTTGCAGCATCATCCCCATATCCACAGTGTGCTCGCTGCCGGCGGCTTCGCTCCAGACCATTCCCGCTGGATCTCCTCGCACCCTTCTTTCTTTCTTCCCATCAAGGTGCTCAGTCGTGTCTTTCGCGGTAAGTTTGTTGCCGGGCTAAGGACAGTGTTCCGTGAAGGCAAGCTCCAGTTCCACGGTGCTCTCACCCCGCTCGCGGAACCTCGAACCTTCGCATCCTGGCTCAGACTGCTGTTCGGCCATGATTGGGTCGTTTACTCCAAGCGGCCCTTCGGCGGCCCAGAACATGCGCTGCGCTATCTCGGCAACTATACCCATCGGGTCGCCATCTCCAACCACAGGCTCGTTGCTCTTACCGACCACGACGTCACCTTTCGCTGGAGAGATTCCGCTCACGGCAACAAGAAGCAACTGATGACCCTGGCAGTCGACGAGTTCCTCCGTCGCTTCCTGCTCCATCTACTCCCACACGGTTTCGTCCGTATCCGCAACTTCGGCTTTCTTGCCAACCGGCAACGTGCCCAACTGTTGCCACTTTGCTTCCGCCTGCTTCGCGCTTCACGAACCATCTCAACTGCTCCAGCATCGCCTTCAGAAGACCGTCCTCACTCCTCCTGGAACTGTCCTGCGTGCGGCGCAACGATGTATGTCCTCGAACGGCTCTCCGCAGCTCAACTCCTGCTCCGTTCTCCGCCTCCCGACGGATACGTCCCTTGAACCCACAGCTGCACCCTCGATCCCTCCTCGTGCCCCAGCGCGCATACAGACCCTGTGTCTCGCGTCGCACAAACAGCGTCCCAGAACACCTCGCAGCCGCTTCGCGGCTGCTTAACATAGTTTTGCCGGCAGTAACCTGCCGGCAAAATCCACCTACGCAATTCTCTAAGCCAGGCCCGCAGATCACCCGCATCGCCCCAATCCCATCGAAAACCCATAGTGCTGGCAGCCGCTAGGGCTTCCTTCAAGTCGCTGTATCTGGAGCGCCCATCAGACCAACGCAAGGGCCAGGCTCTGTTCGCGGGCGCTCCAGATACAGCCCTAAGACTTTTCATGCGCTAGGGAGGCTCACTTCCGAGTAGCCCGTGATTCAGGAGGAATCAGCAATCGGCTTCGCTGCCCGTCCGGTCGAAGCGTCGCAAGCAAACACGGTTTGCCGATTTCGTCAGCTCCTGACGTAGACTTCCTTATGCCCCCTCGTAAAACAGCGCGATCTCTCAAGTCCGCGCAGACGGTGGAAAGCCGCTTCGCGAAGGTCAACGGAGTGCGGATGCATTATCTGGTCGCCGGGAAAGGCGATCCCATAGTTCTGCTGCATGGTTATGCTGAGACGAGCCACATGTGGCGGCCGCTGATCGCGAAACTCGCCACCACTCACACCGTCATAGCCCCTGACTTGCGCGGAGCTGGTCAATCTTCGACCCCAACCGATGGCTACACCAAGGCGGCCATGGCGCAAGACGCCCACGCGCTCGTAAGCAAACTTGGCTATAAGAACATTCAGATCGTCGGCCACGACATCGGTTTAATGGTCGCGTACGCCTATGCGGCGCAGTTTCCAAGCGAAGTAGAACGGATCGCGTTAATGGACGCTTTCTTGCCGGGTATAGGGAACTGGCGTGATGTCTGGCTGATGCGGGACCTTTGGCATTTCCATTTCTACGGCAAAACGCCACTCGCGCTGGTGCATGGCCGGGAGCGAATCTACTTCGAGCATTTCTGGAATGATTTCGCCGCCGATGCGACACATTCGGTGCCAGAACGCGACCGTCGGATTTACGCCAAAGCCTATGCCCGGCCTGGCGGCATGCGCAGCGGCTTCGAGTACTTTCGCGCATTCGAGCAGGACGCGAAGGACTTCGCCAGCTTTGCAAGAAAGCCTTTGCCGATGCCAATGCTTGTTCTGACCGGAGAAAAGGCTTCCGGCGAGTTCCTGATTCAGCAGGGCCGGCTGGTCGCAAAGAATGTCGAAGGGGTTGTAGTCCGCAAATCAGGGCACTGGCTAATGGAAGAAGCGCCTGATCAGGTCATCCCCAAACTTGTCAAATTTCTCACTCGGTAATCCGTGATACCCCGCTCCATCGTTAAGAAGCCGACCTGCTTAACGCCTTCGAAAGAACGGGGCCAGTGCTTCGCCTGCCTGATGCACCCCGTCCTGTTCCCTAGTGGCCGGCGATGATGGAGAAATTCTGGCGGCGCTAGCTGTTGTAGTGGCGCTCGAAGGCCGAAAGGACACGCGGCCTTTTCTTTGCATGCGCACCGAGGGAGACGGAGATGTCGCGGCAGCAGCGGAGCAGGTGCTCGGCGATCTCAGGCATGGTGGGCGCCGTGATCCGCGATGCGGGGCCGGAGACACTTACGGCCGCAATCGCATTGCGCTTTTCATCGAAGATGGGCGCTCCAATACAACGAACACCCACCTCGATTTCCTGGTCGTCGATGGCGTAACCACGGCGCCGGACCCGTTCCAGCGCCTTCAGCAGCGCATCCCGGGAAGTGAGCGTCTTGGGGGTGTAGCGCACAAAGCGGATCTTGGAAACGATCTGATCGATCACCTCGGGGGGCTGAAAGGCGAGCATCGCCTTGCCCATCGATGTGCAATACACAGGGTTGGAGGTTCCCGTTTTCGAGCTGACACAGACCCTTCGGTTTGGTTCGACCTTGTCCAGGTAAACAATCGATGTTTTCTGCAGCACGCTCAGGTGCACGGTTTCTCCCACTTGTGCCGCAAGCCGGCGGAAATAGGGATGAACACGGGAGCGCAAATCGACCTGCTCGACTGCCCGGTTGCCAAGCTCATATAGCTTCAAACCAAGACGGTAACGATTTTCCGGGGTGCGCTCGATCAAGGCACTGCGCTCCAACACCATGAGCGAGCGATGAGCGGTACTTTTGTGCAGGCGCAGGCGTTGGCAAACTTCCGCAAGACTGAGCGCGGTATCGCTTTCCCCCAGCATCTCCAGAACAGCGACCGCGCGATCCAGACTGTGCAACTGGTAGAGATTGCCGGCCTTGGGCAGAGTTTCCGGAATTGGGAGAGCAGTTAACGAAGTTTCCATTGCATGACCCCTCAAATTCGAGCTGAATCCCATAGTTCCAGCGTTCCGCTATCCGCACCAAGGTCCCGCCTTGCGGTACAGTACGCGTGTTCGGATGGGAACTATTCCGACAAGAATGATTTTCGCTCGGAGGTAGAGTTGTCAACATTTGCGTTGCAGAGAGGCGTGAAAAGACGTGTGTCGTCCCGCATAGCGAGACGACCTAATCCCCAGAGGTCTGACCTCCCGGGGAGGGCTAGGTCAAGAGGTCTGGAGAGCGGCGCGAATATCCCCGATCTCGAGGATATGTTTTGGGTAGCCACGCCGGGTCACGATCAGCATCGCGCGTCCGATTTCCTCCGTGGTGAGGACGTGATTGGGGAGGATGCGCCGGAGCAAGAAGAGCAGCGGTTTGGCGATGGTGTAAAAGGCTTGATAGACGGCGGCCTTCGGCCTCTCTCCGTGCATGGGCACAATCAGGCCGGGGCGAAACATGTACGCGGCGGCAAACGGCAAGCGCAGGAGCGCGTTTTCCGTTCTTCCCTTGACTCGCGCCCACATGCTCCTGCCCTGCTCGGTGCTGTCGGTACCCGCACCCGAGACGTAGAAGAATCTCATCTGCGGATTCAGCCGGCATAGCGTTTCCGCGGCAGCCATGGTGATTCCGTAGGTTACGCGCTCGTAGTCTTCTGCTTTCATTCCCGCGGAGGAGACGCCGAGTGAAAAGAAACAGGCATCGAAGCCGGAGAGCTCGGCCTCGATGTCCGCGTAGTGGGATAAGTCGCGATGCACGAGCTCCCGCAATTTCGGGTGATGAATGCCGGTGGAGCTTCGGCCGACTATTTGCACTTGTTCCACATCCGGGTCTAGCAGGCACTCCCGCAAGATACCCTGCCCTACCATTCCAGTCGCACCAAAGACCAAGACCTTCATGGCTATGCTTCTCGTTTCATGGGAAAAGTAACTGTCTCGGAGGTTTGTTCCCTGACCGGCCATTTTACCCCGGTGAGTTGCTCTGAGACTTCCCATAGTTTCCGCGCCACTGCCTTATCTTTCGCCTGAGGTAAGACCTTGGCGGGCGCGACCGGCCCCTTCAGCTCATAGAAGCCGTTGGGTCCATAGTAGCCATTCGGGGCGGCCTCCGGAGCGGTCGCCGCGAAGAGTGTGGGCAGAGCTCCGGCTGCGGCGGAGTGGCTCATGAAGAATCCAAGTACCTTCATCCCTATTCCTTTCAGACCGCCGGTGCCCGGTCCGTTGGGGATCAGCTCGGTGCGCGCGAATCCCGGATGCGCCGCGTTGGTCATCAGTCCCCATCCATAGGCATCACTGCGGCGCTGAAGCTCGAAAGTAAACAGCAGATTGGCCAACTTCGATTGCTGATAAGCAGCCCAGGAGTTGTACTTGCGCTCGGCCTGCAGATTGGTGAAATCGATCTTGCCGCCACGATGCGCCAGGCTGCTCACATTCACGACTCGCGGCGCCTGGGCTTTGCGCAGCAACGGCAGCAGCAAGGCGGTAAGAGCAAAGTGACTTAGATGATTGGTTCCGAATTGCAGCTCGAAGCCGTCTTCGGTCAGGCGCCTGGTGGGCAGATCCATGACGCCTGCGTTGTTGATTAACAGGTCCACGGGCCGGCCGTTCTCGACCATGATCTCGGCTAACGCGCGCACCGACGCGAGGCTGGCCAGATCGAGCATCGCGAAGCGTACCTTCGCGGAGGGCTCAGCGCACTTGATCTGGTCGATTGCAATGCGGCCCTTCTCCGCATTTCTGCCGGTGACGAGAACGTCGGCTCCGGCACGGGCCAAGGCGAGGGCGGTTTCGTAGCCAAGTCCTCCGGTTGCGCCGGTGATGACCGCGAGCTTGCCGCTCTGGGATGGTATATCTTCGACTGACCATGGATTCATTGGTTTGGCTCCTTCTCGTTATATGAGTGATTGCTCGCTCATTAGGATTCACAAAAAACTACTTCTTGCGGGTGACCCCAGCCCACAGCATCTCAAAGCCTTGCTTGCGATACATGTCCGCTTGTTTCGGGTCGCGCCGCATAAAGTCCATGGTCGTATCCGCCAGCGCGCTCATGGCAGCGGCAATGAACTCCAGGGGGCGGTCGAGAAAGACGTGTTGCGCTACTGCAGCTTCGGCCATCTTTTCAATTTCCAGGAAGGGCGCGACGCCGGCATGCTTCGACTCCTTGGTCAGGCCACCCCAAACGGTCATCTGCTGCAGAGCCTTTTGCTGGCTGGGGTTCTTGATTCCCCAAGCGAGGTAGTGATCCCACACATGCTGGAGACGGTCGCGGATGGCGGCTCTGCGGGGGAATTCGGACATCATGGCATCCTCCAGCTCCAGCTTGATTTCACGGTAGAGGGCGTTGATTAAGTCGTCCTTGGTCTTGAAGTAGGTGAATAGTGTGCCCTCGGCCACGCCGGCTGCGCTCGATATGGCTGAGGTCGCGGCGCTTAAGCCTCGTTCGGCGAAGACTTCGGTGGCGGCGGAGAGGATTGCGTTGCGTTTCTCTTCGCTTTTGGGGCGGGCCATAATTTAAAACCTATAATGAGTATACGCTCATTATAGGTTTATGTTGCGGCTGGATACGCAAGGTGCAGTTTAGCTAAGCCCGAAGGGGAAACTGCAGGTCCCCGTTCGACTTCGCTCAGGGCAGGCTCTCGGTTCCCTTCTTCTAATGACATAGGCGGAGCGGGCACGTTTAGCGGTCGCGATTGGAGGAACCAAAATGTCTCTTCTAGCTCTCACGCAGACTCTAAAGCCCTAATCAGCCCCGTCGTTACGGCCCGACTAAACAGGTTGCGGAAAAATGAGCTTTCGTATGGGGTTTAAATTTCCCCTGGGGTTAGCAGCGCCTTTTTTTTGTCGGTTTTAAGTGATTATTTGGTTTATTGGCGCGTGATTGCGCATGTTTGGGGACACGTCTCCCCGGGATTTACAGCACAGGAATCAACTTTCGCATGCGCAGCAGATTGTGTGCAGCGGCGACCAGACGAAACATCCACTCGACGCGTTGTTTACCGCGCATCTTTACTTGTCTGACCGCCCGGTCCTGCTTGGCCCAGCCGAAGATCTTCTCCACCAGCTTGCGTTTGCTCTGGCTGATGGCGAAGCCTGGGCTGCTGCGTTCCGCCTCCGTCAGCCAGTTTGGCCAGGTCGGATTAGGCTCATACTCAGCTACGTGCGGCACCACCTTGCGCGCTCGGAGTCCTTCTATGAACGGCTGCTGCTGGTAGCCTTTGTCGGCGCCAACCGTGCTGGCTGGGCTACCTTTGAGCCCATCCAGCAACACCAACGCCGCCTCCCCCTCCGCCGTCTTGCTGGCCTGGGTCACCATCGCGCCGACGATCAACCCGTTCCGGTTCTCGGTCAACAGATGGCCTAAATAGCAGGGCACTGAGGCGGCCGCACCGCTCTTCTTGTACAACCGCGCATCTCCGTCCGTGGTCGATTCGTGGGTATCGCGCAGCAGCTTGCGGCCGCGGCTTCCGCTGCCCCGCCGCGGTGGATTGGACTTCTCCTGGAAGCTGCGACGGTTGGCCCAAGCCTGGATCAGCGTGCCATCCACGGTGAAGTGTTCCTCACTCAGCAGTTGCCGCGACCGCGCCTGTTCCACCACCTTCAGCAACAACTGTTCGGCGATGCCGCCCCCGATCAGACGCTCCCGATTCTTGGTAAATACCGTCACGTCCCACACCGCCTCGTCCATCTCTATGCCCACAAACCAACGAAACAAAAGGTTGTAATCCAGTTGTTCGATCAACTGACGTTCCGAGCGCACCGAGTACAGCACCTGCAGAAGCTGAGCCCGGATCAGACGCTCAGGCGCAATCGACGGACGACCACCTCGCGCATAAAGACCGGCAAAATGACCGTCCAACTCCCGCAATGCCTTATCCGCCATCGCTCGGATCGCTCGCAGTGGATGCTCTGCTGGAACACGCCTCTCCAGCTTCACGTAGCTAAACATCACGTCTTGATTCCCCTCATCTCCGCGCATGTCTCGTCTTAACAACTACGCTCCCGCTTTACCAGTGACTAACAAGGTGTTTTTCCGCAAGCTCTTTAGTCGGGCCCTCACACAAAACATGAGCTCTTTCGCAGCCTTAAAACCGCGCCCTTCGTACGGCTCCTTTCACCAGTTCTCACACAGACTCTTCCGGGCTGGGCTCCCACGGCACGCCGGGGCAGGCACGTTTAGCGGTCGGCCCTCCGGGCCTCGCATCCATGGCGATTTTGCAATGTCATTTTTTTCTCAACTTCCATAGGCAAGCCGCTTGCTCCCACGGCACGCTCCACGGCATGCCGGGACGGGCGGGGCAGGCCGGATGACAAAGGGGAAGGGCAGCGCTCACCTCAGCAGCCGTTACCGACGGCCAAGTATGATGCGGAGGATGTTTAGCATCCCGGCGGACGAGCTTCACGAACCAGTCAGACGCAAGCACATCCTGGTGCGTGGCGTTGTGCAGGGTGTGGGGTTTCGGCCGTTCGTTTATAAGGTCGCGACTTCTCTTGGGCTGAATGGGTATGTCTTCAACTCTTCCTCTGGCGTCACCATTGAGATCGAAGGGCGCGGGTCTGCGCTCGATGACTTTTTCCAGACGCTGAAGGACGATCCTCCCAGGTTGGCGGAGATTAAGGAGATTAGCGTCTCCGACGTCGAGGTTCGGGGAGACGTCGGATTCTCGATCCTGGGCAGCCGGGAGGAGGCTGGTGCATTCGCGCTGGTGCCTCCCGACGCCGGCACATGCGACGAGTGCTGGCGCGATTTTGGAGACCCGGCAAACCGGCGGTTCGGATATCCATTTACCAATTGCACCCATTGCGGGCCGCGGTACACCATCATCCGCGACATACCCTATGACCGCGCGACCACTACCATGTCTGCCTTCACCATGTGCGCTGAGTGCCAGGCGGAATATGAAGATCCCAGCGACCGGCGCTTTCATGCCCAGCCCAATGCGTGCGCGGTTTGCGGACCGTCGCTGGCTCTATTGGAAAGTGGGGGCAATTCGTTAAAGGATGTATCGTTTGCGGCCAGGGATTCGCTGGCAATTATTCGCCAGACACGCGCGTTGCTGCGCTCAGGCAAGATTGTTGCCGTCAAGGGTCTGGGCGGCTTTCTGCTGGCGTGCGATGCGACCAACGATGCGGCGGTCGCGGAGTTGCGTCGACGCAAACGGCGTCCGCACAAACCGTTCGCGCTGATGGTGCGCGATTTAGCCGCTGTCAGGAAGTTGTGCCGGCTGACGGCAGAGGACCAGGCTGCGCTACTCCACCCGCGGCGGCCCATCGTGGTTCTTCCGCGCCTGCCCGGGGGGCCACTCTCAGCGGGCCTCGCTCCGGGAGATAACACCTTGGGAGTGATGCTGCCTTACACGCCGCTGCACTATCTATTGTTCAGTGATTCGCCAGGGACCCCGTCCGAGTGGGCTGCGCTGGTGATGACCAGCGGCAATTTGAGCGAGGAGCCTATCGTGGTCAGCAACCAGGAGGCGATGCTGCAGTTGGGCGGCGTCGCCGACTGGTTCCTGTTGCACAACCGCGACATCTTCACGCGCGTGGACGATTCTGTTACGCGCACGTTCGAGGGGCAGGAACGAGTGCTGCGCCGCTCGCGCGGCTTTGTGCCCCAGAGTATCGATTTGGGAATCGAGATGGATGAGGTGCTCGCGTTTGGGGGGGAGCTGAAGAACACTTTCTGCCTGACCAAAGGCCGGTACGCGATCTTGAGCCAGCATATCGGCGATCTCGAGAATTACGAGACCATGCGGTTCTTCGAAGAAACACTTGACCGCATGAAACGTGTTTTCAAGGTTGTTCCGCGTGCCGTGGCCCACGATCTGCATCCCGGCTATATGAGCACGCGCATGGCTTTGGCTTCAGGGATTGCGCACAAGATCGGCGTGCAACATCACCATGCGCATATCGCTAGCTGCATGGCGGAGAACCATCTGCGCGGCCGTGTTCTCGGCGTGGCGCTGGATGGCACCGGATTTGGGACAGACGGCAGGATCTGGGGCGGCGAATTTCTGGTCGCGGATTTTGCCGGCTTCACCCGGCGAGCCCATCTGCGCAACGTGCTGCTGCCCGGCGGCGACGCGGCGGTGCGGCAGCCGTGGCGCATGGCGCTCAGCTATCTGCGAGATACCTTTGGGCGGCAGATACCCGACCAGCTGCGGTGCTTCCAAGATGTAGATGAGAAGCAGGTTGCACTGGTGGACACGATGCTAGCACGGCGTATTCAGACGGTGGAGACATCGTCTTGTGGGCGGCTCTTTGACGCCGTAGCAGCACTGTTGGGGCTGGCATCAGAAGTGACCTTCGAGGGCCAGGCAGCGATTGCGCTTGGAGGCGGCGGCAGAACCGGGGATCGACGATCGCTACGAGTTCGAGATAGAGGAGGGCGAGCCGGCCATGCTCGACTTCCGGCCAGTTATGGTCGCGATCGGCAAGGATATTTCTTCCGGCCGGCGGGTGGGCGAGATTTCCGCGCGTTTTCACAACACCTTGAGCGCGGCCATCGGCGAAGTGTGCAGCCGCATCGGGTCACGCGATGCGGTGAACCGGGTTTGCCTGAGCGGCGGTAGTTTCCAGAACCTATACCTTCTAGGCCGGACGGTGGTAGAGTTGCGGCGTCGTGGATTTGACGTATTTCTGCACGCCCAAGTTCCGGCCAACGACGGCGGCCTTTCGCTCGGACAAGCTATGGTGGCGAACGAGCATTTGCGCCGAGGAGAATGACATGTGCCTGGCTATACCCGGCAAGGTGGTAGAGACATTCGACCAGCGCGGCATGCGCATGGCCAAGGTTCAGTTCGGCGGCATTGTGCGCGAGGCCTGCCTGGAATATGTGCCTGAGACGCAGGTCGGAGAGTATGTTCTGGTGCACGTTGGCTTTGCCATCAGCCGAGTCGATGAAGCAGAGGCCGAGCGCACCTACCAGGCGTTGAGGGATCTGGATCAACTCACGGAACTGGAGTCGCCCGTGGTTGAGGAAGTGGAACGCGGAGGTTATCGACAATGAAATATCTTGATGAGTACCGCGACGGTGACGTTGCCAAAAAGATTGTCGGCGAGATGCGCCGTATTCAGACGCGTCCCTGGGTGTTGATGGAAGTGTGCGGCGGGCAAACGCACTCCATCGTCAAGAACGGAATCGATCATCTGCTCCCCGAGGGGGTGGAGCTGGTTCATGGGCCGGGCTGCCCGGTTTGCGTAACCCCGCTGGAGATGATCGACAAAGCCCATGCGATTGCGCGGCAAAAGAATGTCATCTTCTGCTCCTTCGGAGACATGTTGCGCGTGCCGGGTTCGGATGGCGACCTGTTCACTATTAAGTCGCAGGGCGCCGATGTCCGCGTGGTTTATTCGCCGCTCGATTGCCTGAAGCTCGCGCGGGCGAATCCGACCAAGCAGGTGGTCTTTTTTGCCATCGGTTTTGAAACCACGGCTCCGGCCAACGCCATGCTGGCGTGGCGCGCGCGCGAAGAGCAGGTGAACAATGTGTCGCTGCTGGTTTCGCATGTGCTGGTTCCGCCGGCGCTGGAAGCGATCCTGCAGTCGCCGGATAACCGGGTGCAGGGCTTTCTCGGCCCGGGCCACGTATGCGCAGTGATGGGGTATCAGCGAGTACGAACCCATCAGTGCTCGCTACCATGTGCCGATCGTGGTGACGGGTTTTGAACCCCTCGATATATTGCACGGCACGCTGATGACAGTGCAGCAGCTGGAACAGGGACGGGCGGTGGTGGAGAACCAATACTCGCGCATTCTGGGGCGTGATGGCAATGTGCCGGCGCAAAGGCTGATCGATCGCGTCTTCGAGGTGGCTGATCGCAAGTGGCGGGGCATCGGCAACATCCCCATGAGCGGCTTCCATCTGCGCGATGAGTTCGCGCTGTATGACGCGGAGAAGTTATTCGACGTGGCGGAGATCGCCACACTCGAGCCGGAGATATGCATCAGCGGCCAGATCCTGCGGGGCATCAAGAAGCCTCACGATTGCCCGGCGTTCGGCACGTTGTGCACGCCGCAGCGTCCTCTTGGGGCGACGATGGTATCGGCCGAGGGAGCTTGCGCTGCCTACTACGCGTACGGGCGGCATTTAAAACCCGCGGACGTGGTGCAACTCGAAGTAATGACGCACGCCAATGGCTAGTTCTCAGATATCCGCGAGGGACGAGGAAAATCGACCGGTGACGGCCGGATTTGGGTCTTGTCCCTTGCCTATCTTTCAACATCCGCAGATTGTGTTGGGGCATGGCAGCGGTGGCAAGCTTACGGCCGATCTGATCGACCAGATCTTTTTGCCTGCATTTAGAAATCCCATTTTGGACAAGCTCGATGACCAGGCAGTGGTCACGATCGGCGGCGCTCGCCTGGCTTTCACGACGGACTCCTTTGTGGTGACCCCGATCTTTTTTCCTGGCGGAGACATTGGGCGGCTGGCGGTACACGGGACGGTGAACGATTTGGCGATGAGCGGCGCGCGCCCGCTCTATCTCTCCGCCGCCTTCATTCTCGAGGAAGGCCTGGCCGTGGACGATCTGCGGCGTGTGGTGGAATCCATGCGTGTCGCCGCCGCGGAGGCCGGGGTAGCGTTTGTGACCGGCGACACCAAGGTTGTGAATCGCGGCAAGGGTGACCAGATATTTATTACCACCACGGGCATTGGCGTGATCGAGAGCGGCGTGAACATCTCGGCAGACCGCGCCCGGCCGGGCGACCAGATTATTCTGAGTGGTTATATCGGCGACCACGGAATGGCCATCATGTCGCAGCGGGAAGGCCTTGAATTCGAAGGCGCGATCGCGAGCGATTGCGCCTCGCTCAACGGGCTGGTGGCGGCCATGCTCCGTACTCCAACCACCTCGCGGGATGGAGTTCATCCATTGTTTGCGCGATCCCACGCGGGGCGGCGCAGCCACTACGTTGAACGAAATTGCCAAGCGGGCCGGGGTGGGCATGTTATTGCGAGAGCAATCGATTCCTGTGCGCGATTCGGTCAAGGGTGCGTGTGAAGTGCTGGGGCTGGATCCGCTTTACGTCGCCAACGAGGGAAAGCTGCTGGCGATCGTTGCACCAGAGATGGCGCAAGCCGTGCTCGGGCAAATGCAAGCAGCACGAGTTAGGCCGCGACGCCGCCATCATCGGAGAGGTCGTCGCCGAACACCCAGGCATGGTGCTGATGAAGACGCAGATCGGCGGAACGCGCGTGCTGGATGTGATGTTCGGTGAGCAATTGCCCCGCATCTGCTAGGTCTCATCAGCATTCGCGTGCGGTCCAGGGTTGCCCAGCCCTTTTTAAAGTTTGTGTGAGCACACAAGACCTTAACCCCTGGACGGGTGCCCCATGTTCGCCCCAGCGTACATGGGCTGAAAATGATATTTCTCGATTGCTTTTGCTATCCCCGCCCTGGATTTGCCGGTCGATAGAGTGAAAACTTTGGTGGGCTTCACCCTCTTTTTCGGCCCACGTACGCTTTGGCGAACGTGGGGCACCCGTCCTGTTCCTACCGCTCCTGCTTCGACACAGACTCCTTCGGGACTGATCGCGGTACGCGTTGATAGTTGATTTGTTTTCGGCAGCTGCTGTTGAACATATTGGCCGATCCCAAAAACGCTGATTTGGACGAGACTGCTTCGGTCTACACCCATTGCGAAGCTGTTCTGGCTCCGGGATTCCTGCTAATGGAAATCAGGGAAATCCCGATAGTAGTCATCGGATGAATGATTCACTTCAGCGCGTGAACCGCGAGCGTTTGACAGTGATGCTGACTGGGCGTAGTTTTCAGCCGTCAGCGATTTCACGAGAAGACTGGCGTGAAATGTCGCTCAAATGACGCAAAGGGGTGACAGGCTTGTCCTGCTTCTACCAACCCGATTTACTGCACCACCATCACAAGCAGTGTGCGTGTTTCGCGCGTCCATCTTTGTGGGCTTCGCTGGTTTTCGGAGCGTAGCATTTCGTCTTCGTAAGTCCTACGGTTGAAGGAGAATTTCATGGCTGAACAGGTAAGCAGCATCACCAAAGCTCCCGCCGTTTCTGATGTTCACATTCTCTGGATCACAGCGGGCCTCAGTTGCGACGGCGATAGCGTTTCCGTCACCGCGGCGGAACAGCCAAGCATCGAAGACGTTCTGTTGGGTGCGATACCAGGTTTGCCTAAGGTTCATCTGCACAACCCTGTTCTCGCTTATGAGAACGGCGATGAATTCATGAAGTTTTTTTATGAGGCAGAAAAGGGCCTGTTAGATCCCTTCGTGCTGGTGGTGGAAGGCTCCATTCCCAACGAGAAGATCAAGAAAGAGGGTTACTGGGCGGCGATGGGGACCAACCCGGATACTGGCCAGCCGATCACTACCTGCGAGTGGATCGATCGCCTGGCGCCCAAGGCGCTGGCCATTATCGGCGCGGGGACGTGCGCCACGTACGGCGGCATCCATGCCATGGCAAGGGAATCCTACGGGCGCCATGGGGCTTGCCGACTACCTGGGATGGGACTGGCGTTCCAAGGCCGGGTTGCCGATTGTGAATGTACCAGGCTGCCCGGTGCAGCCGGACAACTTCATGGAAACCGTTCTCTACCTGCTGTACCAAGTGGCTGGCCTGGCGCCTATGATCCCGTTGGACCAGCAACTGCGGCCGACGTGGCTCTTCGGCAAGACCGTACACGAGGGTTGCGATCGCGGCTCGTACTACGAGCAGGGCGACTTTGCGACTCACTACGGATCATCGAAGTGCCTGGTAAAGCTTGGCTGCTGGGGACCGGTGGTTGACTGCAATGTAACCAAGCGTGGATGGATGCGCGGCATTGGCGGCTGCCCGAATGTGGGCGGGATCTGCATCGGTTGCACCATGCCGGGATTCCCGGATAAGTTCATGCCCTTCATGGACGAGCCACCGGGAGCCAAGCTTTCATCGACGCTCATTGGCACATACGGCCGCTTCATCCGCACCATGCGCAGTATCACCAACACCACGGTGAACAAGGAACCGAAATGGCGGCATCCCAGGCCGCAATTGACGACCGGGTACCGGCCCACAACGTACTAAAACGGCGCTTCGCTCAAAACGGAAAATTTAACCCAAAAAAGGAAAACCCATGGCGACTTATCCCGAGACAATCTCTGAGGTCGATAAGAAGAAGCGCAACCTGGTCGAGATGAACTGGGATCCGATTACGCGGATCGTGGGCAGCCTCGGCATCTTCACCAAGATCGACTTCGCCAACCGGGAAGTCGCCGAGTGCCACAGCACATCCTCGATCTTTCGCGGCTACAGCATTTTCATGAAGGGCAAAGACCCGCGCGATGCCCACTTCATCACCAGCCGCATCTGCGGCATCTGCGGAGACAACCACGCCACCTGCGCGGTGTACGCGCAGAACATGGCGTTCGGGGTCAAGCCGCCGCCTCTGGCTGAGTGGATCATCAACCTGGGCGAAGCCGCCGAGTACATGTTCGATCACAACATCTTCCAGGACAACCTGGTGGGCGTGGATTTTTGCGAGCAGATGGTAAAGGAGACGAATCCCGGAGTCTGGGCTAAAGCTCAATCCACCGCTTGCCCGAACGGAGACAAACACGGCTTTCGCACCATTGCCGACATCATGACGGCGCTCAATCCTTTCACTGGCTCGTTCTATCGCGAGACGCTGGCCATGAGCCGCATGACGCGCGAGATGTTCTGCCTGATGGAAGGCCGCCACGTGCATCCTTCGACGCTTTATCCCGGCGGAGTGGGCACGGTGGCCACAATCCAGCTATTCACCGACTACCTGGTTCGGCTGATGAAGTATGTCGAGTTCATGAAGAGGGTCGTGCCTCTGCATGACGACCTTTTCAACTTCTTCTATGAGGCCATGCCCGGGTACGAGAAGGTCGGCCTGCGCCGCACGCTTGCTGGCGTGTTGGGGATCGTATAACGATCCGGACAGTTGCGATTACACTTACAAGAACATGGCGGAGTGGGGCCGGAAGATGTACGTGACGCCCGGCGTGGTGGTGGACGGAAAGCTGGTCACCAACAGCCTGGTCGACATCAACCTGAATATCAGGATTCTGCTGGGCAGCTCCTACTATGACGACTGGCAGGGCTCAGAGACCTTCGTCGCGAGGGACCCGTTGGGGAATCCGGTGGACAAGCATCACCCCTGGAACCAGACCACTCTTCCCCGCCCGCAGAAGCGCGACTTCGGCGGCAACTATACGTGGGTCATGTCACCGCGGTGGTATGACCAGCGCACTGGAGATCACCTGGCGCTCGACACCGGCGGCGGACCAATTGCGCGGCTGTGGTCCACGGCGCTTTCCGGATTGGTCGATATTGGCTACGTGAAGGCCACCGGCCACAGCGTCCAGATCAATCTTCCCAAGACGGCACTGCTGCCTGAAACGCAGTTCGAGTGGAAGATTCCGCAGTGGAGCAACACGCTGGAGCGGGATCGGGCTCGTACCTACTTCCAGGCCTACGCGGCAGCGACGGCGCTCTACTTTGTCGAAAAGGCGCTGGGTGAGTTGAACGCGGGCCGCACGTCGACGTGGTCTGACTTCAAGGTGCCTGAGGAAGCTATCGGGTGCGGTTTCCACGAAGCCGTGCGCGGAGTGCTCTCTCATCACGTCGTTATCCGCGAAGGCAAGATCGCCAACTACCATCCTTATCCACCCACTCCATGGAATGCGAACCCGCGGGATGTGTACGGAACTCCTGGCCCTTACGAAGACGCGGTGCAGAACACACCCATCTTCGAGGACAATGGCCCGGAGAACTTCAAGGGGATCGACATCATGCGCACGGTTCGCAGCTTCGACCCTTGCCTGCCCTGCGGAGTACACATGTACGTCGGGGACGGCAAGGTGATCGAAGTGAAACACTCACCCATGTTCGGGGCGGCAGGGCCCGAATAATGGCGGCCAGCGCAGAGCAACCGATAGCCGCACCACGGCGTGGAGAGTTCCGCGCCCAAAGCGAACACGTAGAGAAACTGGCAGCTAAACTCGATCAGGCGGGCGACCCGGAGGTTCGGGCCGCCGCGCTGGAGCTGGTACAGTCCGTGGTTGAGTTGCATGGCGCTGCATTACAGCGGCTGATAGACAGGTGCGTGGAAACGGCGGAGGGTGAGCGGGTGCTCAGCGCGGCCCTGGAAGACAATCTCGTCGCCGGCATGTTCCTGCTCCACTCTCTCCATCCTGATGACATCGAAACCAGGGTTGTCCGCGGTCTCGAGGCGGTCCGGCCGTACCTTAAGTCTCATGGCGGAGACTGCGAACTGGTCAGTGTGCGCGACGGCATTGTTCGGCTTAAGCTGCACGGGACCTGCGGTAGTTGTCCGTCCTCTTCCCTCACCTTAAAGAACGCGGTGGAAGAAGCGCTCTACGAAGCGGCTCCCGACATTCTTGAGATTGTCGCAGAGAATGCGCCGGCTGAGGCTTCCCACACTTCCAACCTTGTCGTGCTGAAATAAGGAGCGACGCGATGGCGCATCTAGAGACAACTCGAGTCAGACCTTCTATTTCTGAGACTCCACTTCGCAAGCCGGTCGATCGCCTTGAAGACGATGCAACGGGTATCAATGTCGAGACCCGTAAGCCGATACACCCCAGCATGCCTCATATGCCGCCTCCGTAAGAGTCGCTGAGGGGGAGAGAGAACCGCAGGTCCCTCGGCTTCGCTCCCACGGCGAGCCGGGGCAGCCGGGATGACAAAAGGGGGGAGCGGTAAAGCCGGGTTGGTTTCGGCACATTTACGTACGGCCTGATGCTCGCTGCGGCGAGGTAGGCCATACCGCTTCAGAAAAGCGGCGCTTGATTGGACAGGACGGAATGGCACCAGGAACACTTCCTTTTCTTAGGCAGATAGCAGCTCGCAAGGCGCCCACGGCGGAACGCTGTGAGCTGTGCAGCGCCGCTCTGGGACCCGTTCACCAGCATCTGCTCGATCCCAAGAAGCGGGAGATTTTGTGCTCGTGCGATGGCTGCGCTGTTCTCTTCTGCGGACAGGCAGGCGCGCACTTCCTCCGCGTTCCGCGGCGCATTCGCGCGCTCACTGACTTCCAGATGCCTGACTTGCAATGGGAATCGCTGATGATTCCCATCAGCCTCGCCTTCTTCTATCGCGATAGCGCTGCGGGCAAGGTGATGGCGATGTATCCCAGCCCTGCTGGCGCAATCGAATCGCTGCTCAGCCTCGAATCCTGGTCAGAGATCGCCGGAGAGCACCCTGCTTTGCAGAAGATGGAGCCGGATGTCGAAACCTTTCTGGTCAACCGGGTTGGCGCGCCGGCACAGTACTACATCGCTCCTGTCGACGAGTGCTATCGGCTGGTGGGCTTGATTCGCATGCACTGGCGTGGGCTCTCCGGGGGGACCGAGGTGTGGAAGGAAATCCACCAATTCTTCGCCGACCTGAAGACGCGAAGTGTCGAGGTAAAGGGCAATGCCTGAGCTGCATTTCAAGATCGAAGCTGCTGAGGCCGTGCCGCATGCGGCCGCTCCGCTGATTGCGCTGAAGCTGCGTATCACCAACCTGCCGTCATCCGAGGCGATCCACACACTTACGCTGCGCTGCCAGGTGCAGATCGAGCCGTCAAAAAGGCGCTATGTTCCCCAGGAACAGGAGAAGTTGCTTGACCTTTTTGGCACACCCGAACGATGGAGCCGCACGGTGCGACCGCTGCTGTGGATGAATACCACAGTGGCTGTTCCGGGTTTTACCGACAATGTGCTCGTCGACCTGCAGCTTCCCTGCACGTTTGACTTTAATGTCGCAGCGACCAAGTACTTTCACGCACTGGAGACGGGCGAGATTCCAGTAGGCGTGATGTTCAGCGGCACGGTCTTTTACCAGGACGACGATGGGTCGCTTCAAGTCGCTCAAGTGCCATGGGACCGCGAGGCCAACTACCGGCTGCCCATCTCCACGTGGAAAGAGATGATGGAGATGCACTACCCCAATACTGCGTGGCTATGCCTGCGGCGTGATGTATTCGAACAGCTCTACGAGTACAAGGTGCGCCACGGTATCCCCACCTGGGAACAGGCCATCAGCCGGGCGTTGGCGACCGAGGCGAAGGACGAGGTTAAGGCATGAACTTCGAGAGCGCGGAAAAGATTGCAGCGGCGATTCTTTACGAGGGATACATTCTCTATCCTTATCGGCCGACCGCGATCAAGAACCGGCAGCGATGGAATTTTGGAACTCTTTACCCACGTGTTTATGCGGAGGCGCAGCGTCCCCAGGAACCCTTTCGCCTGATTGCGGAGTGTCTTGCGGTAGCAGATGCCAAAGCTAGCCTTGACGTGAGGATTAGCTTTTTGCAGCTTGTCCCGACCCAGGTAACAGATGAGCTCACGGACCCTTCCCTGGCATGGGATGAAGCTGTCGAACGTACTTCAGAGCATGAGGACCTGCGAATCGGCGATCTCATTGTTTCTCCGGTGTCGCTTGCGATCGAAATGGAAACCGCAGGTCCCTCCACTGAGCTACAGCAAAACCTGCGGATCGATTTGAGCATCGGCGCGGAAATACTTCAGGAGGGAGTGTGCAAGCTCCGCCTCGAGGTGCAGAACGTGAGCCCATTGGCCAGTGGCGCCGGAGCTAAACGAGATGAGGCGCTTCCCTTATCTTTCGTCTCTGCGCACCTGCTGCTGGGTATCAGCGGCGGAGAGTTCGTCTCCCTGCTTGATCCGGACGCGGCCTATCGCGAAGCGGTCGCGGCTTGCTGCAATACCGGCGTCTTCCCGGTGCTAGTGGGCGAGGAACCGGATCGACCCGTCCCGCCTGTCCCGGCAAGCCGCGGAGCGTGCCGTGGAAGCATGATGTTTTGCTCACCCATCATCTTGTACGACTATCCCAAGATCGCACCGGAGAGCGAAGGCGACTTCTTTGACGGAACGGAGATGGACGAGATGCTGACGCTGCGCGTGCTCACGCTCACCGACGCCGAGAAGGAAGAAATGCGGAATGGTGATCCACGCGCGCGCAAGATTCTGGAACGCACCGAAGCTCTCACGTCGGACTCGTTACTGAAGGCGCACGGCGTGATCCGCGGATTGCGTGAAATTCGAGGCGACACACGATGAACCGGGATTGGAATCCTTTTGAGGAAGCAGCAGCACCGCCGGAGAGCGTGCGCGTCTTCGGCATCGAGCTGCGGGTTGGCGACCGGGTGCGCATAACCCCGAAGAAGAAAGCCGATATTCTCGACATGGCTCTGGCCGGCAAGATTGCGGTCATCGAAGCCATTGAGCAGGACTTCGAAGACCATGTTCAGCTGGGTTTGGTGCTGGACGACGATCCGGGCCGGGAGTTCGGCATGATGCGCCAGCCAGGACACCGCTTCTTCTTCTCTCCCGATGAGATCGAGCCCGTGCTGAAAGGAGAGCCCACATGACGGCAAGGATTCTGGTTGCAGGCGTGGGCAATATCTTCCTCGGGGACGACGGGTTCGGGGTTGAGGTAGCGCTTGCGCTCAGCAAACGGCCATTGCCCGAGAGCGTGAAGGTGAAGGATTTCGGTATCCGGGGTTTCGACCTGGCATACGCGCTTCTCGATCCCTGGGATGCGGTCATCATCGTGGATACGCTGCCGCGCGGCGAAGCGCCGGGCACGCTCTACGTGCTGGAACCAGATCTGGCGGCATTATCCGGTGGAACATCGGCGGAGACGGAGATCAATCCGCACGGCATGGATCCAGTGCGGGTATTGCACCTCGCTGCTTCGCAGGGCACGATTTCCGCACAGGTGCTGGTCGTGGGCTGTGAGCCGCAGGACTTCGGCGATGAGTTGGAAGGGCGCATGGGTTTATCGTCGCCGGTTCAGGCCGCGGTGGACGAGGCGGCAAAGATGGTGGTGGAGTTGGCGGAACGCATTGCTACTTCCAAGCAAGTGAGCTTAGTGTAGTGACAGAAAGTAGAGAGGTGACATCATGAACGCAAAACTCGTCTTAGGCGCACTCGGCCTGGTAATTATCGGTCTGGCGGTTACGGTCGCTCCGGACCTGCGCCGCTACCTCAAGATCCGTTCGATGTAGCTAACAAAGCTGCGAAAAGTGCCGATTGGGGAAAATCGTGCCCTCGGCGGCTAAAGCCGGATTGATTTAAAGCATTTACGTACGGCCTGAAGGCCGTACCCTTCAGAAAAGCGAGAGTATTAGGTACGAGCTGAAGGCCGTGCCCTTCAGAAAAGTGAGTTCTTCTGCAGCCTGCAAGGAGGAAAGATGCACGAGCTCTCGATCGCCATCAGCATGATCGATCAGATCACCGAGGAGTCGGAGAACCGCGGTGGGCTGGATGTCGAGGCGGTTCACCTGAAGCTGGGGGCCTTTTCCGGAGTGGATAAAGAGGCTCTGCTCTTCGCCTACGAGCTTGCCTGTGAAGGCTCGTTGTTGGAGGGATCGCGGTTGGTGATCGAGACGATTCCACTGGTCATTTACTGTGACAGGTGTCAGAAAGACCGAGTGCCTCCGTCGCTCTATGAGCTCAGTTGCCCGGAGTGCGGGAGCCCGGGGCAGAAGATCGTCTCTGGCCGAGAGATCGAAGTTGCCTCGTTGGAGATTGCGGCATGAACACGCGCATGGTGGAAGTGAGGGCCAAGGTACTCAAGCAGAACGACCTGCTGGCCCGCGATCTACGCGAGCGGTTTCGAAGTGAGGGTACGTGCGTCGTAGGCCTGGTCTCAAGCCCAGGCTCGGGAAAGACAGCGTTTCTGGAGAAGTTGCTCGCGGGGCTGGCGCGGGACTGTCGTGTGGCTGCCCTGGTGGGGGATTTGGCCACAGAAAACGATGCCGCACGGCTACGGCGTGCGACGCCGAATGTCCGACAGATCAATACCGGAACGGTCTGCCACCTGGATGCGCAAATGGTAGACAAGGCGCTTGAATCGTGGCACCTGGACCGAATCGATTTTCTCTTCATCGAGAATGTGGGAAACCTGGTTTGCCCCTCCAGCTACGACCTGGGAGAAGAGTTGCGATTTGTCCTGCTCTCTGCCACCGAGGGCGAAGACAAGCCGTTGAAATATCCCACCATCTTCAATAGTTCCGACGTGGCGATTATTACCAAGATGGACTTGGCCGAGGCAGCGGAGTTTGACCTTCCGGCAGCTCGGCACAATATAGAGAGCGTTCGTCCTGGAATGCAGGTATTTGAAGTTTCCGCCAAGACGGGATTCGGCATGCAAGCTGTTTTCGACTTACTACATGCTCAACTCGCGCGGGCGCGGCAGTCGCAGGTTGCATCCACCCGGTAAATCGACACCCACCAGCCCGGGCTCGGGCGACGTTTGGCTTCCGGCCCTCCGGGCCTTGACTACACAGATCAAAATTTGAGGAGCAACGAGCATGAGCGGTGTTCTCGATGAAGTTTTGGAGGCGAATCGGCGCTACAGCGCTTCTTTCGGTGAGAAGGGCAAGCTTGCGCTTCCTCCAGCGCGCCGTTTCGCTATCCTCACTTGCATGGATGCGCGGTTGGATCCGGCTAAATTCGCCGGGCTGGCCGAGGGAGATGCGCATGTGATCCGCAATGCGGGCGGCCGGGCCAGCGACGATGCGGTCCGGTCTCTTGTCATCAGCTACAAACTGCTGGGCACGCGGGAATTTTTTGTCATTCATCACACCAACTGCGGCATGGAGTTCTTTACCAACGAAGTAATCCGCGGACTGCTCGATAGCAGCCTCGAAACCGCTGACCTGACCCCTTCTGGTTTCCGCGACGTCGGCAAAGGGCCCGGATCTCGCGCGGGCGAGTTCATCGAATGGCTCACCATCGCTGATCCTATGCAGGCGGTCATTGACGACGTGAACCGCCTGCGTAACCATCCCCTGATTCCGCGATCCATTCCCATCTACGGCTACGTGTATAACGTGACCACCGGCGAGTTGATCGAAGTGGAAGGCGCCAAGAAGGCCGGTGCCGTCAAGTAAGACCTGGCGCTGGCCGATCTCCACCCTTTGGCCGATGCTCAACACATACCAGCGTAGGTAATGTTGTCCTCATGGATCAGCACAGGCGCATGGGTCTGCCGGGAACGATCGCCCTGGTTATGGGCCAATCGATCGCGCTCGGCATCTTCTTAACCCCTGCCGCCATGGCGAAGTCGTTGGGTGCGCCGTTGCTTCTCGCTGCAGTATGGTGCGGGATGGGGCTCATCACCCTATGCGGCGCTCTCTGCTACTCGGAACTTGCGGTCCGCTTTCCTCTGGCCGGCGGGGAATATGTTTATCTCCGCGAGGGATACGGCAGCCGGGTCGCATTTCTTTACGGATGGATGTCGGCCGCCGTGCTGGACCCGGGGCTGGCAGCCGCACTGGCAGTGGGCGCCGCCCCGTATGTGCTTGCACTTACCGGCGGTTCAGCTCGTTTTGCCTTTTGGATTCCTCTCGTCATTCTCGTCTGTCTGGCGGTGCTCAATAGCGTGGGAACGCATCTCAGCCGGAGCATGATGGCAGGCGCCAACCTGCTCAAGATTGGTGTGCTGCTTTGCCTGGTTGGATGGGCCTGTTTCTCCGGCCACGCCTCCATCGCCAATCTACTGCCGCTTGCCGAACGGCGGCCCGGCTCCGAACCCATCTTCGGCGCCATTGCCGGGGCTACCGTCAGCGCCTTTTTCAGCTTTGGCGGCTGGTGGGAAGCGAGCAAGATTGCCGGTGAGGTGCGCAATCCGCGGCGTAATCTTCCGCTTGCCTTCACCGGAGGTGTGCTGCTGGTCACCGCGGTCTATCTATTGCTCAGCTTCGCTTTTCTCTCCGTGGTGCCGTTGCAGCGCATCGCTTCCAACACTGCCTTCGTCGCCCAATTTGGCCAGGCACTCTTCGGCAGCTTAGGAGGAAAGATCCTCTCCGGCTGCGTGCTGCTGTCGGTATTGGGCGGGTTGATGGCTCTTACCATGGCGGCTCCGCGAGTCTATTACGCCATGGCGAAAGACGGCGCGTTTTTCTCCGCCTGCGGCCGGCTGCATCCTCGCTTTGGTACACCCGCGAATGCCATTCTGCTGCAAACCGGGCTCGCTCTGCTGGTTCTCTGCTTCGGAGCCTTCGATCGCATCCTCTCCTTCATCATCTTCTCGGCGGTGTGTTTTCTCGCTCTTTCGGCGGCTTCTCTCTTTCGCTTGCAGGAGCGTGTGCGTGCCTGGTGGTTTCCGGCGGCGCCGATTGTTTTTCTCCTGGGATGCGCCGTGATCAATTTGATGATCCTGATGCACGATCCCATTCCCGCGGTCCTTGGTCTCGTCATCGTGCTCTGCGGCGACCCCATCCGCCGTTTCTTCTTTTCCAAATCCAAGGTCGAAAGATCGACCGTGCCCATTACTTCCTGAAAGGATTTACTTCCCATGGCTCATATTCAACTACCCGAAGGTCTTCCTGGAATCCGCGGCGCTATGGCTTTCCGGCCGGAGACTGCGAAACCCCTTAACGAATTGGTCGAGATCCTGCTGCGCGGGCCTAACTCGCTTACTCCTGGCGAGCGCGAGCTGATTGCGACCTATGTCTCCTCAGAGAACGATTGTTATTACTGCCAGACGATCCATGGCGCGATCGCAGCGGCGAGCCTGAATGATGACGAGGCGCTGGTGAAGAAAGTGAAGCATGATTTTCAGAACGCGGATATCTCGCCCAAGTTGAAGGCGCTACTGGTCATCGCGGGACATGTGCAAAAGGGCGGCAAGCACGTCACCGCCGACGATGTAGCGAAGGCGCGGGCGCAGGGCGCTACGGACATGGAGATCCACGATACCGTGCTGATTGCGGCCGCGTTCTGCATGTACAACCGCTATGTGGATGGTTTGGGCACGCCCCAGCCGCGGGACGAAGCGATGTATCGGGAACGCGGCAAGCGCGTTGCCCGCGACGGGTACGTGAGTGTCAGCAAAGAATATTTGCCTAAAGAAGTGGGTGTGTAGTGCTGCGCGGGGGGGCAGCGAGAACCGTCGGCTCAGAGTGCCTCTCATTCCCTCACGAAGGACGGGTGCCCCATATCTCGCCCGTTTTTCGCGAGATGCCCGGATTTCCTGTACGTGGCCCCATCCGATAGCCGCGTGTGCGGCTTTCATTGAGGAAAGCCGGATGAAGTTTATCAAAGCCAACAATCTTCACAGGAAATCCGGGGGTATGGGGCACCCGTCCTTCCGTGAGGGAATGAGAGGCACACCCCCAGCGGCATGGCTAAAGCCGTGGACTGCGAAGTCCTTAGCGCGACTTCGCAGCTTTCTTGGCGTGGGCGGAAAGCGCCCTGTGGGAAACAGTCGAGCGCGGCTCCTTTTTCAAGGCATTCTCGGTCGCACGCGATCGCTTGGCTGACGTCTTTGGTTTTGTTGCGGATTGTCCTTTGCGGTAATCTCGCTCCGCGCTCTTGCGCGTGGCCTCTTTGGTTTTTCCGGCCTTGGGAGCAGCAAGCGGAATACCGGCCCGGCGAGCCTTACTCAAGCCAATCGCGATTGCCTGCTGTGGCGAACGTGCACCGTGCTTGCCTTCCCGTACGTGCTCGATCTCTTCGTGGACAAATTCTCCGGCGGCCGTGGATGGCGACTTCCCTTCCCGCAGATCTTCTTCTGCTCGATCGACTACTTCTTTTTCCGGCATAATTCCTCCCCTTCCTTTCTAATAGGATGCTGGACTGCAACAGAGCGACTAGCAGGCCGAGCCAGTGATGGTCAACCCGGGCAACGTAATAAACTCTGGGTATGACATCGAAGCCGGATCTGAACCAGCAGCTTCAAACCCAGAGTATCCATTCCGGGCGCCATGTGGACTCCGCCACCGGCGCGGTCACTGCGCCTCTCTACACTTCCACCACCTTCGAACGCGATCCTGATGGAGGATTCTCCAGGCATTTCTTCTACAGCCGGATTGACAACCCCAATCGGAAGTCGCTCGAAGAGTGCCTGGCCGATCTCGAGGGGGGCGTAGAGGCGGTTTGCTTCAGCACTGGCATGGCGGCGAGCCTGGCGGTATTTCAGGCGCTGGCGCCGGGAGACCATGTGGTTCTCCACCGCGATTTATACTTCGGCGTTCGCGAACTCATCACTGGACTCTTCTCCCGGTGGGGGTTGAAGCATTCATTCGTGGATATGCGGAATATCGAGGAGATCCGCAAAGCCTGCCGGCCGGAGACCAAGCTCTTCTGGCTTGAGACCCCGACCAATCCCCTGGTTGAAGTGGTCGACATAAGCCCCGTGGCTGAGTTGGCGCGTAGCCTGAAGGTGCCCCTAGCCTGTGAAAATACTTTCGCCACTCCGGTGCTGCAACGCCCGCTCGAACTGGGCGCGGACTTGGTAGTTCATGCCCTGACCAAATACCTTTCGGGACATAGCGATGTCCTGGGCGGAGCTGTGATCTTTGGGCAGAAATCGGATCTGGCAACGCGAATTAAAGAGTTTCAGCGGGTGGGCGGCGCGGTCCTATCTCCTTTTGACTGCTGGCTTATTCTGCGTGGGTTGCAGACGCTGGTTCCCCGCGTGCGCCTGCATTGCGAGAATGCCCGACGGGTCGCGGAATTCCTGTCCACTCACCCGGGCGTTTCGGTTGTGCATTATCCTGGCCTGCCCGGCGATCCAGGGCACGAGATCGCCAGTCGACAGATGCGGGATTTTGGGGGAATGCTCTCCTTCGAGGTACATGGGGGACGGGAGGAGGCCTTTGCCTTCGCTTCGCGGCTGAAGCTGATCGTGCGCGCGACCAGCCTGGGGGGTACCCATAGCTTGATCGAACATCGCGCTTCCATCGAAGGCGTCTTTTCACGTTCGCCGGAGTCGCTGCTCCGGTTCTCGGTCGGGCTTGAGGGAGCGGAGGATATTATCGCCGACTTGGACCAGGCACTCCGGGGCTAGACCGGTTGGCTAAGCGGTTATCGTGCAGTAGGATGGTAGCGACCTCCAGAGGGAGATCCGATAAGGGGGAAAGTATGACGCGCAGATTGACCATGGCACAAGCCATTATTCAGTTTCTTAAGTCCCAGTCCGTCGCACGCGACGGCCGCGAACAAGCGTTTTTTGGCGGATGCCTGGGGATTTTTGGCCACGGCAATGTGGCCGGCATCGGACAAGCCCTGCAGCAGAACCCTGACTTTCCTTACTACCTGTTCCGCAACGAGCAGGCCATGGTTCACGCGGCAACGGGTTTTGCCAAGATGAGCAATCGCCTGCGTACCCTGGTCTGCACCTCATCGATCGGGCCAGGCGCGACCAACATGGTCACCGGCGCGGCCCTGGCTACTATCAACCGGATCCCTGTGCTGCTGCTACCCGGCGACATCTTTGCCCGACGCAACGTTGCGCCGGTGTTGCAGCAACTGGAATCAACTGCGAGCCAGGATGTCTCCGTCAACGACTGCTTTCGCCCGGTTTCTCGCTACTGGGATCGCATCCAGCGGCCGGAACAGATTCTCACTGCGCTACCCGAGGCGATGCGCGTACTGACCTCACCGGCGGAGACGGGCGCCGTGACCCTGGCTCTGCCGCAGGACGTGCAGACCGAAGCTTATGACTATCCGGAAGAGTTTTTCGAGCACCGTGTTTGGACCATTGCCCGCTCGCGTGCCGATAGTGGATTGCTCAAGCAGGCTGCCGAGTGGATACGCTCCTCGCAATGCCCACTGATCATCGCCGGCGGCGGCGTCATCTATTCCGAAGCAACGGGCGAACTTTCCGACTTCGCCAGCCGAACCGGCATTCCCGTTGCCGAGACGCACGGGGGTAAAGGCTCTCTTCACGCTGATCGTCCGCAATCGGTCGGCGCTATGGGCGTTACTGGGACTTCCGCCGCAAATCAATTGGCTGCAGACGCGGATTTGGTCATTGCCATCGGCACCCGGCTCAGTGACTTTACTACCGCTTCGAAGACGGCCTTCCAGAATCCGGCGGTGCGGTTTGTGAACATCAACGTCACTGAGTTCGACGCGTTCAAGCATGCCGCACTGCCACTAACGGCGGACGCTCTGCAGACACTGGAAGAGTTGGGCAGTGCGTTGTCATCATGGCAGGTTCCGCAAACATACAAAAGTGAGATCGCCCGCCTCCGCACCGCCTGGGACCAGGAAGTCGACCGGATCTACGCGCGCAGGCATGGTCCGCCGCTTAGCCAGGGCGAAGTCGTGGGGTTGCTCAACACCACACTTGGACCGCGCGACATTATCGTCAATGCCGCAGGAAGTCTGCCAGGCGATCTGCACAAACTGTGGCGGACGCGCGACCCCAAGGGGTATCACATGGACTATGGCTACTCCTGCATGGGCTACGAGGTTGCCGGGGGGCTGGGCGTCAAAATGGCGGATCCCAGCCGCGAAGTGTATGTGTTGGTCGGGGACGGTTCGTATCTCATGATGGCGCAGGAGATCGTCACCAGCCTGCAGGAAAAAATCAAACTCAATATCGTGCTGTTCGATAACCATGGATTTTCCAGCATTGGTGGTTTAAGCCGTGCCGTTGGCAGTGGAGGATTCGGCACCGAGTATCGCTATCGGGAAGAAGGACTCACCGGTCCTGTGATTCCTATCGATTTCGCAGCCAACGCCGCCAGCTTGGGAGCTTATGCCGTAAGCGCGCGCACCTACGAGCAGTTGGGCGCGGCTTTGGCGGACGCGAAGAAGCAGGATCGCACTTCTGTGGTCGTGGTGGAGACGGATTATAACGATCGCGTTCCCGGTTATCACTCGTGGTGGGATGTGCCGATCGCGGAGGTGTCCGAGAGCCAGGCTGTGCGCGAGGCACGGGCCGCTTACATCGAGGCGATCAAGAAGGAGCGGTATTTCTGGCCGGCGCCAGCGGAAAAAACGGATCCCGCCGCAGCTGAGCAGGTACAGCTAGCGAAAGGTTAGGGGAGGGTAGCGATCACCTCAGCAGCCGCTATAAGGGATGGACAGAGCCGCAGTTATCCGCGATTTCATGCCCTTGGGTGGGCGCGGCAGGCCCATGATTGCTCCGGTCGGGACGACAATTCCTTCTTCTGCAACAAATTTGTCATCCCGCCTGTCCCGGCTTGCCGTGGAACCGGAGCGAAGCGAAGTGGAGGGACCTGCTGTTTCTTTCTGTCCATCCATCTGACGGCTCCTAACAAAAGTCACCAACCCTAAACTTGTCCGAGCGTACCCGGATTTCCTGCCACGCGGAACTCACCGGGACCACGCGTGCGGCTTTCCATAAAGAAAGCCGCATGAAGCTTGCCAACGCCACCAGGCTCGACAGGAAATCCGGGGAAGCCGAGGGACCTGCTGTGCGCCTCTCGGCCGCAACAACTCCCAGTCCATCCGAATAACCAATGCCAAGGTCCGCCAACCACCCTCAACTTTGTCATCCCGCCTGTCCCGGCTTGCCGTGGAACCGGAGCGCAGAGGAGCGAAGAGAACCGCGGGTTCTCCGACCCGTTTAGTGGACGTTGAGGTAGCGGTCCAGCTCCCACTGGCTGACGCTGTTGTGATAGCTCTCCCATTCCTCTGTCTTCACCTGGATGTAGTAATCCGCGTAGTCTGCACCCAGCGAGTTGCGTACCACCTCATCCTGTGACAAGGCTTCGACCGCCGCCTGCAGAGTGGACGGAAGATGGCCGATGCCTCTCGCCTGCAACTCGCCCCATGGGACTTCGTAAAGGTTGTCGCGGCTTGGCGCTCCGGGATCGATGCGATGATCAATGCCGTCCAAGCCGGCAGCGAGCATCGCCGCGCATGCCAGATAAGGATTTGCGGCGGCGTCCACCATGCGGTTTTCAATGCGCCCCGGACCAGGAACGCGGATCATCTGCGTCCGATTCGCGCTGCCATACGTGATGTAGACCGGGGCCCAGGTGGCGCCGGAACGAGGTCCCCTGCGGATTAGGCGCTTGTAGCTGTTCACCGTCGGCGCAAGGATCGCGCTTAGCGCCGGCGCATGCTTCAGGATGCCGCCAATAAACCAGCGGCCTTCTGGGGAGAGGCCGAGAGGATCGTCCTTGCTGTCGAAGAGATTTTTCTTGCTCCCAGGATCAGCGAGGCTTAGATGGCAATGCGAGCCATTGCCCGTCAGGTTGGCAAATGGCTTGGGCATAAAGGTAGCCAGGTGCCCATGCGCTTCGGCGACGATCTTGACCATCCATTTGAAAAAGATCTGCCGGTCGCAGCTGGTGAGCGCATCGGCATACTTCCAGTTGATTTCAAACTGGCAGTTGGCATCTTCGTGGTCGGCTGCGTACGGCTCCCATCCCAGTTCCTGCATGTAGCCTAATAGCTTGGTCAGAAGGTCCAGGTTGCGATGCAGCGAGCGCATATCGTAACAGGGCTTGGCCGCATTATCCATGGCGTCCCAGGGAACACAGGTGCCATCCTGGTTGCGCTTCAACAGCATGAACTCCGGCTCCGCCCCGACCATCAATTCGTAACCGCGTTGGCGGCTAATATCCAGTTGACGAGCGAGGATTCTGCGCGGGCAGAATTTGGATGGCTGGTTCTCGACCTGGAGCATCCCCGGCACCCAGGCGACGTTTTTTCGCCAGGGCAGCACGATCATGGCTTGCATATCCGGGATAGAAACCAGGTCGGGGTGGTGCGGGCCCTGGCCTACGTCTCCCGCGGCAAAGCCGGCAAATCCGGCGCCTTCGCTCACCATGTCTTCCAGCGCGCTGGCAGGAACGAGCTTGGCCTTGGGAATGCCGCTCATTTCGACGAAAGAGCAGAGGAAATATTCGATGCCTTTTTGCTTGTACGAGTGCCTTGAGATCTTCTGTCAACTCTGTGCCTCCGTGGTGAATCTAGCTTCCAACCGCAGGTCCCTCCACTACTGCGAAACCGCAGCCGCGGCTTTTTCTCCCAGCAGCTTGCCGGTGGCGAAGCGGTTGGGCGAAAAGGGCTCCATCAGGGTCGCGGCCTTGCCGGTGGCAATCGTTTCGGCCAGGCACTTGCCGGCTATCGGGCCGGCCTTGAAGCCCCAAGTGCCCCAGCCCACATCCATAAAGAAGTTGTCCAGTTCGCCGGCCGCTCCCATGATAGGAGCATAATCCGGCGTCATGTCACAGACCCCGGCCCATTGGCGAAGAATCTTTAGACCGTGGAGCTGGGGAAACAACTCCAGCGTATAGGTCGCCATTTGCTCCAGCGTGGGCAAGGTGGATCGTGTGCAGTAAGTCTGGTAAGGATCGACCTCGGAGCCAATCACCAGCTCGCCCTTGGCCGTCTGGCTCACGTACACATGCAGGTTCGAGGAGACGATCACGTAGTCCAGAAATGGCTCGATCAGCTCGGTGACGCAGGCCTGGAGAGGCTGGCTCACGATGGGTAGCGGGACGCCCGCCATATCGGAGATGGTTGTGGCCCAACCGGCTGTGGCATTCAGGATCGCACCGGCGGATAAATCACCCTTCGTCGTTCGTATGCGGATGACCTTGCGATCCGCGACTTCAAGTCCCGTGACCGCGGTGAACTGATGCACCTCAATGCCCATGGCATCGCAGGCGTGGCCGTAGCCCTGCACCACTTCGTCATGCCCGATGGTCCCGCCCGGCGGGTGGTAGAGCGCCGCCAGTATGGGAAACCGCGGGCCGATCGGACATATCCATCGCGGGCACCATGCGCCGCAGCTCGTCCCGGTCGACCATTCGGCTGTCAACGCCCATCAGCCGGTTGTTTTCTGCGCGTATGCGCAGACCGGTGATGGAGGAGTCAGTGTGCGCCAGCGTGAAATGCCCACTCTGGTTGAAATCCAGTTCCCAGTCCAGTTCCTGGGCGAGACCTTCGTAGAGGCGCAGCGACGCGTCGTAGAAAGCGATCCCGGGATAGGTACGGTAGTTCGAGCGCAGGATAGCCGTGTTGCGGGTGCTGTTCCCGCAGCCGATATAGCCTTTCTCGAGCAACGCCACTTTGCGGATGCCGTGGATCTTTCCCAGGTAGTAAGCCGCGGCGAGCCCATGCACGCCGGCGCCGATGATGGCCACGTCGTAGGTGGGCTTGAGGGCATGCCTGCCCCACATGACCGGCTGGGCAGGCTATGCACCTTCATGACTGCCCATCCAATTCTGTTGTGCAACCATACCGAAGGGGTGCGCGCCTACGTGCAGCAACGCCTCGCCACACATACTCTGCGACGTCGCGGGTGTTCAATATGAGAAAGCCTTTGCTGCGCAGGATGGTGGCGTTTACGTGAGCCAGCCGGGTCTGGCGGGCGGCGCCTACGGGCATAGCCTTGTCGCTCACGTTCAACGTGGTCAGCTTCTGCAGCACTTCCCGCGACTTTGGACCGGCCAGCAGAATTGCGCTGTAGACGGAAGTAACGTCGGTGACAGATGAGGAGGCCGCGAAGGCAATGGGCAGCGGAGACGTAACCAGCGCGTGTGCGGGGGTAAGCTTCCACAATCGGGCGGGCGGGGGGAACTCAGCGGCCGGAACCTCGGAGGTCGAGCTTGGAGAGATAACTCATATCGGAAATGCCTGCGGCGGAGCGGACGTGCTCGAGCTCGCTCGACGGGTCCGAATACCAGGCAGGCAGCTGCCAACCCGCGAAGGTCTTGAGTTGAGCGTGAGCCTCGAGATGACAGCGATGCAATGCTGATTGCCGTTCCATCACATCTTTAACCGCTGACCCGCTGGGTCGTAAAAGACTTCCTCAACCACATTCGCGGAGTAGTCGACGGCGTCGGAGCGTAGAGTAATGCGCGTGCCCTGCTTTGCTTCCGCAGGCGTGACCCACGCCATGCCGATCACTTTCTTCTTCTCCCAGGAGAAGCGAACACTGGTGGCCAAACCAACTGGTTTGCCGTCAACCAATACGGGAGAACCGTCGGGAGGCACGGTGGCTCCCTCCAATTCAAACCCGACGAGCATGCGCTCGAGCGGGCTTTGCTTCATGCGCGCGAGCGCGGCGCGGCCGATGAAGTCTGGTTTATCCAACTTTGGCCACCCAAGCCATGCCTGCTTCGTAGGGGTTGCTGAGAGCATCGGTATCCACGCCGACAATGATGTGCTTCTTTTCCAGGCGCAGGACGCGCTGCGTCTCCACGCCAAAGGGCAGCAGGTTTACCGAGGCGCCTGCCTGCAGCACCTGCTCCCACAGATGGCTTCCATACTCGGCTGCGACCACAATCTCCCAGCCCATCTCGCCCACAAAGCCGATGCGCATCATGGTGGCAGGCACACCGGCGACGGTTGCCTGCCGCCAGTCCATGTACGGGAAGGCTGAAGAGGATAGATCGCAATCGGTCAGCTGAGCCAGCACACCGCGTGCCAGCGGGCCGGCGAGGTTCATGGAGGCGAGTCCGGCGGTCAGGTTGGTGATGTTGACCTTCATACCCGCCGCAGCCGCCCACCATTCCAGCCATTGCTGCACAAAGTCCGCGTTCCCTGTAGTGGTGGTTAGAAAGTAGCGCTGCTCATCCATGCGCGAGATGGTCCCGTCGTCCACGATGGTTCCCAGCTCATCGCACAACACCGAGTAGCGGACACGGCCGACGGGCAGCGTGGAGAAGTTATGGGTAAAGACGAGGTCGAGCAGGCGACCGGCATCGCTGCCTTTCACTTCGATCTTGCCCAGGGTACTGACGTCGATGATGCCGGCCCGTTCGCGCACCGCGCGATATTCCTGTTCGACGCAGTGTTCTTGATTTCCAGTACCGGCGGGGTCGTAGTAGCGCGGCCGCTTCCAGTCCCCCATGTCCATCCACACAGCGCCCAGCTGGTCATGCTGATAGTGCATCGGCGTGCGGCGTACAGGATGATGTCTCATGCCGGCGAGCACGCCGAGCGTCACCGGGAGGAGCGGGAGGCCGGGCCACGGTGGTCCCCACCTGCGCGGTGGTTTGCCCGCTGATCTGGGAACAGAGACTCACAGCAGCCATCTGGCACATGCGGCCCTGGCAGGCGCTCTTGCCCAGCTTGGTAAAGCGCTTGATTAATTCGATGTGACCCATGCCACTCGCGATGGTCTCCGCCACATCATGGCCGGAAACGTCCATGCAAAGACAGGCAATGGCATCCGTGGATTGCGCGGAGGGCGGAGGGATATAGGCTTGATTGGTGAAGCTCTCTCCGGCGGCGGCTCCGACCAGGCTCACTGACTGGAGTCGAGGTTCCGGCGAGAAAGCCCAGGTCTGGGACCAGGGGCCCGCACATCACTACCAGATCCGCGTCATAGGTAACTGTCTCGGTTGCCAATCCGCGAACATGATCGTCTCCCACGGCGCCGACGACAGACCGATCGGCAGACTCGCCACCACTTCGATCCCTGCGGCCTCGAGGTCGGTCTGCAACTGCGAACATCTGGTCTGCATCTCCGATTAGCACGGCCCGCTTGCCTGGGACGATCTTGTATTGACGCAGTAACCGCAGCACCGCGGTCGAGAGCATCACACCCGGCAGATCGTTGTTGGCAAAGAGAAACTGCGTCTCATAAGCACCCGTGGCGACGACCACGCGGCCGGCGCGTAGATGCAGCAGCGTCTCCGCGTTAGGCCGGTCATAATCGATTTGCACTGCGCCCAGCAGATTGCCTTCGTACAGGCCAAAACAAGTGCAGTTCACAAAGGTCGTGATCATTGGGTGGGCCTGGACTTCTTCCACCAGCACAGAATCCCCACCAAGCACAGGCTGTTTTTCCAGCAATGCCACCTGCATGGCCTCGTTCCGCGGAGGCCAGAGCAGCTTCTATCCCATGCGGACCACCGCCTACCACAACCACATCAAATTGCAGGTAGGCATGCTGGTAATGATGTTCTGACTCGGAGAGCGGCGGGGCCGCGGAAAGCGTTTGACGGCAGGCGAATCGAAGCCGCGATAAACATTCTGGTTCTGCGCCAGCACCGACAGGCCATTGCGCGCCGGCGTGGTACAGCTACGCACGTTGGGCACGCCGTCGATGTTCACCATGCAATTGGGGCAGGAGCCGGTGAGGCAGAGCAGGCCGCGTGGACGGCCGTATTGATAGCTGTAAGTGAAGGTGCGCACCCCGGAACGATACAAAGCGGAGGCCACGGTATCGCCGGGCTTTGCCGTTACGGGGTTGCCGTTCCACTGAAAGAGGATCTCCGGCTGATCCATTATCCGCGCTGCTCCTCATCCTGCGGCAGCAGCGTTTGATGGACTTCGTTGGTCAGCGTATTACGACTGGCCTTGAACCACTCGCCACAACCGCCGCGGTGGTACCACCACTCCCACTGCACTCCGGCGATGTTCCGCTTATAGAGTGCGTAGGTCACAAAGGCCTCGGGCTCGGCTTGGGGAGAAGGTCTTTGCCGGATCTCTCCGCCAAAGCGAAATTCATAGACGCTTCGCTCGCCGCAGTTTGGACACTTCAACAGAAAAGACATCCGCTCTATCTTCCGAAGACCTTGCGCGTGCCGGCCAAGGGAACGCCACAGATGATCGACGCTTCCATGGTCAACGCCGCCATATCTTCCGGCTCCAGGTGGTGCACGTCGGACTTGCCGCAGGCGCGCGCCAACATCTGGATCTCGAGCGTCATGGCTCGCAGCAGATTCAACGCGCGCTCCGCTCCCTGCTCGATATCGAGCCGCTTCATCAGCTCCGGATCCTGCGTAGTGATGCCTACCGGACAGCGCCCGGTGTGGCAGTGATGACAATGGTAGGGCTCGGTGCCCAGGGCGTGGTAGTCCTCGACATATAGCGGCTTGTTACAGTTCAGGCTGATCAAGGCCGCGGTGCCGATGTAGACCGCGTCGGCGCCCAGGGCCATCGCTTTGGCAGCATCCACGCCGTCGCGGATGCCGCCGGCAATGATCAACTGCACCTCGCCGTACAACCCGCAGTCTTCCAGGGCCGCGCGCGCCTCGCAGACAGCAGCCAGCGTGGGTATGCCTGTGTGTTCCTGCAGGATGGCGGGCGATGCGCCGGTGCCCCCTTCCATGCCGTCCACCACCACCACGTCGGCGCCGGCCTTGGCGGCCAGCTTGACGTCGTCGAAGGTCCGGCTGGCGCCCAGCTTCACGAAGATGGGCACCTGCCCGTCGGTCGCCTCGCGCAGCTCTTCAATCTTGATCACCATGTCGTCGGGTCCGAGCATGTCAGGGTGCCTGGCCGGACTGCGCTGGTCGACCCCTACGGGCAGGTCACGTTGGTGGGCGATGGTCTCGGAGATTTTTGAGCCCAGCAGCAGCCCGCCGGTTCCGGGCTTTGCTCCCTGGCCAATGGTCAACTCGATTGCGCTCGCCCCACGCATATCGTGCACGTCGATTCCGTAACGCGAGGGAAGCACCTCGTACACGTAATCCTTGGCAAACTCCCGCTCCGCGGGAGAGAGGCCGCCATCGCCCGTGGTATTCGAGGTGCCCACCTTGGCCGCCGCTTTGGCCAAGGCCGCCTTGGCGTTGTAGGAGAGCGCGCCCCAGCTCATGCCGGTAATCATGATGGGGATTTCCAGTTCCAGGGGCCGCTTGGCGAAGCGTCCGCCGAGAATTGTTTTGGTGGAGCACTTCTCGCGGTACCCCTCGAGCGGAATGCGCGTAAGCCCGCAGGGCAGGAAGGTCAGGTCGTCGAAGGTGGCCCAACGCCGCTGGCGCAGCGTGCCGTAGCCGCGAATTTCATAGATGCCGGTCTCCGCCTTGGTGTGAATGCCCTGCATCACATCAGGCGAATAGGTGCCGCTGGTTTGCAGTAGAGGACGCGTAGGGTCTGGGTTATTCATCTAGAGCGCATCCTGCCAGTGTTTCCAATTGTGCTTGTCAAAGTTCCAGAGTTTCCGACCGGCGACCACCTTGGAGAAGTCACGTCCGGCCGGCTTTTGCGCGCGCACCGCGGGCGGAAGATGTTCGGCAAGCAAACGGTCGAGCAGCTCCGCCTCTTCCGGCGCCAACGGCTCAACCACCGCATCCGTGCCCAGGCCGCCGATCGTGCCGCCGACATAACAGGTGGTGGCGTACATCGAATCGGCAAAGGCGTGGCCGGTGTTGCCGCATACCACGAGTGTTCCCTTCTGCCCCATGAAGCCTGCCATGTAACCGCAGTCGCCGCCGACCAGTACCAGGCCGCCCTTCATGGAGACGCCGAGGCGCGCGGCCGCATCGCCGTGGATCACCACCGTGCCACCGCGAATCGCCGCGGCTGCTCCGTTGCCGGCTCCTCCGTGGACGACTACGTGGCCGTGGTTCATGGATTCCGCCAAACCCCAGCCGGCACTTCCCTCTACGTGAATCTCGGCGCCATCGATCAGGCCGCCGCAGTAGTAGCCCACGCTGCCCTGAAAACGCACTCGTCCCGGTTGCAGCAGAGCGACCCCGAGGTTGTGACGGGCATTGGGATTCTTGACCGATATCTCTGTCGCTCCACCCTGCAAGGCGGAGCGGATCAGCGCATTGATTTCGCGGGTGGAAAGCGCTGCGGCATCGATGCCGACGTCTGCTATCTCGACCACACGCGCACCTCCTCTACCTGGGCTTCGGAGACTTTGTAATCTCCCGGAATCGCCGAGCGGATGGCAATCTCCTCGGTGGCCACGGCAACGAAATCGTCGGTCTCGGCGACTACCAGCGGTTTGAATGCGTAGGGATCTTTGACGAAGCCCATCTCGGTCGCCGTCACGGCCAGACAGGAGAAGGCGCCATCCATATCCCGCAGCACTCCGTCCAGGCCCTGGCGCAGGGTGGCGCCGCGATTCAGCGATTCCGCCAAATAGACGGCCAGCACTTCGGAATCGTTTTCGGTGACAAAGCGAATGCCGCGCTGCTCATACTTGCGCCGTAGCTGATGGTAGTTGGTGATGTGTCCATTGTGGACGATCGCCACGTCCGCGGCTCCGCGTCCCCAGAAGGGTTGCGAGTGGCTCAGATCCACGATCGACTCGGTACAGAGACGAGTATGTCCGATGCCGTGGGAGCCGGCAAACGCCGAGATATGGTGCTTGCCCTCGAGCTGATGCGGCGTTCCCACTTCTTTCGAGAGCTCCATCGCGTGACCGATGCTGAGGACCTCGATGCCTTCGCCCAGAGACTCAATTGCGGTTGTCAGCGCGGGCAGGTCGACTTTTCCCGCGAGCACAAAGCGCACATAGACTCCGCTGCTGGAGAGATCGTAAGCATCGTTGAGCGTCCGGGCGAAGTTCTGGATGGCTCCCCGGTTGGCCTCGATGGCCAGCTTGCTCATCTCCAGCTCGTCGCCGGCTTGCACGCGGACGATATAGCCGGCCCGGTGCGCGGGACCGACCAAGGCCACGCCGGCTGAATCAGGGCCGCGGCGGCCCAGCGCTTCCAGCATGCTGAGGATGGTGGCGCCCAGCTGGTGGTCGGTATCCGCGGTTTTTCGGAAAGTAACCCAGGATTCCACACATGCAGAGCCACCAAGATACTTTTCGTATCCATCTAGTATACCAGAGGTTGTGTCCTAAGCCAGACGTGTCCAAATCAGTTTTTTCTGATCGGCTCATATGGACAGCAGTCGCTGGCGCTGCCACGACACAGGTTCCGAATGGACGGCGGTGAATCAGTCTTGTCCGAATTGGCTTTTCGATTCTGTCTATCCACCTCAACCCATGCCAAGGTGGGACCACTGCCCTCCAATTTATAAAATTCGATGTTTTTGGGTCCTTTTTACGATTAGCCGGTCAGCGGGGACGGACAAAGGGGTTCAAGGGGGGCTTTTTGGGAGAGAAATCCACTCCCAGGTCTGGAACAGAAGTGAGCAGGGGGACATAAGGTACGGGGGTTTCCGGGCGGGTAAAGCGGTGGGCGACGGTGGACTGGCCGGGGCCAGGATTCGGAGACGCCTCTGCTAGCGAGCCGAGAGCGAGCGCAGGGTCGGATTTCTTCTGCGCGGAGACGGCGCGACGGTTGGGGATGAAGTTTTCCATGGCAATGATCATGGTGAGGGCCTTGACCTGTCCGGTAACGCTGTTTCGGGTCATTTCGGGGCTGAGTTTGGCGATTTCCCAGAGGCGGTCCAGTACTTGTTTGCGGTCCAGCTTTAGCTGGTGCTGTTCTTCGGCTTCTTTCTGGACGAGCTGTTGCTCCACGGCAGCGCGGTGCTCAAGCATGTAGGCGCGGACATGGGGTTTGGATTTGGTGTAGGCGGCAGAGTCGGGGTTGAGGCCGACGGCTTCGGCGGCTTGACGGTCGGTCATGACGCCAGAGAGGACCTGGCGGGCAAAGGCCATTTCTTGATCGGTGATGGGGTCGCTGACTTTATTTTTGGGCATTAGTGGCTCCTGAAATTTGAGAGAAGTTAGGGACAGAGGTTTCCGCTGCGCCTGGAGGGCGCAGTGGGATGCGTAAAAAAGTCCCGCCGGGGCGGGATGCTTGGATTGCTTATTTTGTGACAGGGATCGGGTGTGCCACCGGACAGCGATAAACCGTCCTTCGCTCGCGATTAGGCCAGAACTACGGCAACTGCCGGCCAGCCAGCGGTCCGCGAGAGGCAACCGGCTGCCGAAATCGTCTTCTAACAGGATTCGATGCGCTGCGGAATCGGATCTGGCCACGGAGGCTCGTTTCTTCAATCGACGGTTATCGTTTTGGAGGTTACTTTGGTTTTACTGGAGACCTGGCGGTTAGGGCTCGCGATGCCGCCGTCAAAGGAATCGGGTTGGCCTTTGATGATCGCTGTCAGCATTCGCGTGCTGTCCGGGTTCACCCTTGGCTACTCAGCCATACTTGTCCAAATTAGCTCTTCGGTCGTTAATTGATCTAGAGCGTAAAGTAGGCACTGGCTAAGTGTAGGGACCGTCGTTGCTTAACTCTGTCCATCCGCCTCCACGCATGCCAAGGTGAGCCACCGCCCTCAAATTTGTCATCCCGACTGGAGCGGCCCCGGATTTCCTACATCGCGGTACCCAGCCAAGAGACGTATGCGGCTTTCCGTAAAGAAAGCCGCATGAAGTTCGTCAACGCCACGAAGCAGGACAGGAAATCCGGGGTCGCGTAGGGGAGGGACCTGCAGTTTCACTTTCGGGCACAAGCGAATGTGCCGTGGCAAGTCGCCTCCGGGTGCCCCACGTTCGCCAGAGCGTACGTGGGCCGAAAACGATGGCGCAGCCCACCACTGTTTTTTGCGATGTTGATCAGCAAATCCGAGGCGGGGGTGAGGAAAAGCAATCGAAACATATCATTTTCGGCCCAGGTACGCTGGCGCGAACCTGGGTACCCGTCCCGTTCCTATCCGCTCCTGCTATGACACAGACTTCGGGACTGAGTTCTGGAAGGCAAGTTCACGCAGACCCTAAAGCCATCAAAGCATTTTCCGCAAGCTGTAACGCTGTGCCCTTCGTGGAGGTTTGAGGAGCCACCGTTTAGCGGATAAGGGCTCCTTGAATGGTACTTTCCCGGTCGAGCCTTGTCGGCGATGATGGACCTTCCATGAATCCAACAGCATGCGGCCATCAAGAGGTGAGCGGCTCCGTCGGCCGAGGTCTCCGGGGAGCGACTCGACTGATCTTCCTGCTTGGATTCCTGGTAAGTCTTCCACTTCAAGCGCAAGTTACCCCCCAGGAGCCTGACCAGAAACCGCGAGCGAAGATCGGCCTGGTGCTCGAAGGGGGCGGAGCCCTTGGCCTGGCGCACATTGGCGTGCTGCAGTGGCTCTATGAGCACCATGTGCCAGTGGACCTGGTCGCAGGCACCAGCATGGGAGGCCTGGTCGGCGGCATCTATGCGACGGGCCGCACTCCCGACCAGATCCAGCAGCTGATTCAGAACGTCGACTGGGACCAGGCACTCAGCGGCCAACTGCCATTCCGAGACTTGTCCTACCGGCGTAAAGAGGATGCGATCGAGTTTCCGACCCGACTGGAGTTCGGGCTGCGCAAAGGCATTCAGCTACCGGCAGGATTCAATGCCGGCCAGCAGGTGAGCTTCATCCTCGATCACGTGGCGCTTCCCTACTCCCAGATCAAGAGCTTCAACGACCTGCCCACGCCTTTTGCCTGCGTGGCAACCGACCTGACCACCAGCAAGCAACATGTCTTTCATGATGGCTCGCTGGCGCTGGCGCTGCGAGCCACCATGTCTTTGCCCGGGATCTTTACCCCGGTGCGCTCCGGCAACAATCTCTACGCAGATGGCGGCTTGCTCAATAACTTGCCTGTCGACGTTGCACAGAGCATGGGTGCCCAGCTCACCGTCGCGGTCTATCTACAAGCGTCTATCTTCAACCCGAAACAACCGCTCAACACTTTTTCGGTTCTAGGCCAGTCATTGAGCGTGATGATCGCCGCCAACGAACTCAAGAGCATCCAGATGGCGGACGTTCTGGTCACGGTGCCCCTGGAGAAGTACTCGGCGCTCGATTACGACAAGGCGGCAGAGATCGTCCGGGCGGGTTATGAGGCGGCCGAAAGTAAACAAACCATCCTGAGCAAGCTTGCCGTGGATGATGCGTCCTGGAAGCAATACATTGCTGGGCGCGAGGGTCGCACCCAGGTCGTCCCTGTTCCTCAATTCCTCGAGGTGACGGGCACCTCGCCGATGTTGGAGAACAGGATACAGCGCAGGCTGGCACCGGACATCGGCAGGCCGGTTGCAAAAGACAACCTGGAGCAGCAATTCACCAGGATCGCCGGGAGCGGACGTTTTGCCACGCTGAACTACAGCATGACGGAAAAGGATAACAAGCCGGGCCTGCTGGTCTCGGTGCAAGAGAAGCCTTACTCACCGCCCATCGTGCGTCCGTTGATCATCATCGATGGAACAAACTACAACGAGGTGCTCTTCAGCGCGGGCGCGCGCATTACGTTCCTGGACTATGGCAGCTTTGGGTCAGAACTGCGCAACGACATTGTTGTGGGCTCACTCTATGAGTTGAATTCGGAGTATTATCATCCGTTCTCACCGACCACCCACTTTTTCATCGCTCCACAGGTCGCCCTCAATACCAACAAATTTTATTTCTACTATGACAATCACATCGACTCGCAGTACCGGAAGCGCCAGCTTGGCGGAGCCCTCGACTGTCGGGTACACCTTCAGCAACGTCGGGGAGGTTCGTTTAGGCTATCAAGCGGCGTATCAAAGATATTCTCCGGTGATTGGAGATACGGTCATCTACCCTGTTCAGTCGGGGCGCATCGGAGTTACGCGGCTTCACTATAGCTCTCGACCTTACCGATGATAACGTTTTGCCGATGCGCGGCATGGCCGCAACCTTCCGTGGGGAATGGTGGGACGCCAATACCGGAACTAAAAAGCCGTTCCCTCTCAGTGAACTTCGGACGCGTTTTCTTTTTCCCCTTACTGCGAAGTCCTCAGCCTATCTGACTGCATCCGGGGGAACGACCTTCGGCTACGAGAGATACGGGGATCCCTCCATTTTCTCTGGGGGGCGGACTCCAGCTCTCCGCCTTTGGCGAGAACGAGCTGATTACCAATCAGTATTATCTTTTCCAGGCCGGATATATTCACCGGCTCGCCAAGCTGCCTCCCTTCCTGGGAGACAGCATCTCCCTGGTCACCACCTACGAAGCGGGTAAGACTTTCTTTCTTCCCAATGAGCCCAGCGTGCCCATGGATGGAGTGGTAGGGCATCGTAATCAAGACCGCGATCGGCCCGTTTGAGATTGCCGGAGCCGCCGGCAACGGCACGGACCATAGGAAGATTTTCTTCCAGTTAGATAGGTTCTTCTGAGTTAGTTACTTTGGCTGCGACGAGAGCCATACGCAAGCTTCTCGAACTCTTGCGACCTGTATCGGATCCACCTTTAGCAGGTACCGCTTGCCTTGCGGGCTGGGTTGGAAGGTGGTGGTACCGTTCGCCGAAACCAGCACGTCGCCGGGCGGGGACACACCAAAATATCCGCGGTCGGGCCGCAGGTCGTAGAGGACCGTGGTCAGGTCCCAGCTGGGGCGGTCGTACGGCATCTTAGCGTAAAGCCGGTATGCTTCCGCAACGGGATTGTCCTTGGGGAAGTCGTTCTCGATGCTGACAGCGGGATATAAAATCGCTGCTCCCACCTCGAAGCCGCTTATGTAGATGTCGGTTGGCCACGTGGCAAAGAGCTTGGTTGCGGCGGGAATGTCGATCATTACGTTGTACTCGCGCTTCGGCTCGGCAAAGTTCCCCGCCATCACGGTGAGCAAGCGAACTTTTTTCTTTACCAGCTCCATCCCGCTGAGATCGCTGTAGCGGTCGGGCGCAGATTCGAGCAACCGCGCCAGATTGGTGGAGAAGCCCACCTGGATCACGGTGACGGCGCCGTCGCTTTCGCCGGCCAACGTCTTTCTCAGCAGCTCCACCGCATCTTGTACGGCTGCCTGATCGAGGTGGCGGCCATGCAGTTCGCATACTTGCCGGACGTAGAAGCCATCTTGCTTTTCCTTGCCGTCGTGGACGATACCGACCGGGATCGAGCCTCGGCCATAGTACTCGTCGACCAGGCGGACGTATTCGGCGGCCCAGGGATTGTCTTTGCTCACGGTAACGGCCAGCAGTTTCACTTCGCCTCGGGAAGCGAGGGCATGCAGCATCGCCAGCGCCAGGGCGTCGTCAACATCGTTGCCCATATCGGTGTCAAAGATCACGTGGAGCGGGGTCGCTGCAGACGCGGGAGCAGCGATCGCCAAGGTCAGCAAGATCGCCAGAAAAATCTTCATCATTTCAAGAGCCTCCAGAGGGCTTCGCGGGAACCATGCGATAGAGCGTCAACAAGTCTCTCTCATCATGGTCAAAGACGCGAAAGGTCGCAACCTTGTCCAAGCGGAAAGCGGATAGGGAGCCGAGGATGTCCTGGTCGAGCTCATTCCATCCTACGTACCACCCGGGCTGATAGCGAGAGAGTTTTTGAGCCAGGTCTTCGCTGCTGTATCCATCGTTGATCGAGGGAACACCGGTCATCAGCGACAACTGGTCGCCACTCGAACCAAGCAGAAGGCGGTGTGCGTGCGGGTCCGCATTCACGATTGCCTTGATGGATTCTGCGGCGTTGTAGAACTGGTATTGGCGATGGGTCAGGAATCCGAGGACGTGCGCTGTATCGAGCACCATGGCGAGCGCAAGGGTGGCCGCAAGCAGCGACGCCAGAGTGCGGTTGCGCATCTTGAGTTCCTGCAGGGCAAGAACCAGAACCAGGATCAACGGCACCAGCATGGCCAGGAAATATCTGGGAGCGTAATCATCCTGGCGGCGAAGGATATAGACGGCGTTGCCGGCAAAGGCGATCCAGGATGCGGTGAAGAGGGGGTTTCTCCATAACTGCCGCAACCAAACCAGCGACAGCAGAAGCACGGCCAGCGCGGCCGGATACAAAATGGGGTCGATCCACATGCAGTGACGCAATAACTGCCGGAGAAGGAAGGCGGTGCGCCCCCATTCCACGTCCGCCAGTGCATTGATGTCGAAAAAGTAGTGATAGTCGTCGGCGTATCTGGATCGCAAGACGATGGACAGATAAATACCTATCCCTGCGCCTGCCACGGCACCCACCCATAGGGTCGACAACAGGAATCTTTTCTTGGTTGCCATCCATAGCAACCATAGAGCCGCCGGCACTAAGACAACTGCCGTGGTCTTGGTTAATAGCATGATGGGGATGAGGATGCCAAGCAGGATCGATGGCCAAATCCGCCGTGGGTTGGCGTAGGACGCGATCCACAAGCAGCAGGCAGAACTCGAAGTTCACCATGGTGTCTAACGTGGCGAGCCGGCTAAAGGCGAAGGCGAAGGGACTGGCGGCCAACAGCAGCGCCGCTACGGCCGCTGCTGTCTCCGAGGCATAGCGGCGAACGAGAAGGTAAACGAGGCCAACGGTTGCAACGAGAAAAACACATTCAGTGCACGCGCGGCCACGATACTGATGCCGGTGAAGTGAAAGACTACGGTCAGCAAGACGGGCCAGACCGGAACCGCAGCCGCTGGATTGTAGTCCCCCGCAACCTGCCAGTGCCCGATGAGGAAGTGCCGGACCGCCGCGTTCGCCCACCAACCTTCGTCGGTGAACTTCGCCTGGTCCATCATCCACGGCGAGTGGTTGGGAAAGTCAGCCCGCAAATAGGCGAAACGCAGCAGGCATAGGACGAGCGCCAACGACAGAAAGATTTTATGCAGCCAGCGCTCCACCTTTCTCCTTTCAACGAATGACGGGTGCCCCACATCTCGCTCGTTTTTCGCGAGATGTGGGATACCACGAACCTAAACCATTCACCTCTAAAGAAGTACCGAGATGGAGGGTAGCAGGGACGGGGCCGCCCACCCGTCCTTTGATGGAAGGTAAGGATCAAGAAAGCTCAGTTTAGCTGCTTCCCCAGAGCTTGCGGTGTAGCTCTTTGAACCTGGAGACAATCTCTTCCTGCAATGGGTGCCGTTGGTCGCGTACCACCCAGCGGCCGTTCACCATCACATCGCGAATGGCGGACCGGCTGAGTGAGAAGACGGCCAAAGGCAGTAGATCGTTGCCGGAGTTGCCGGCGATCGACACATCATCCAGATCCACGGTGAAGAAGTCGGCCGAAGACCCTGCAGTCAATTCGCCGGCGGGGACGCCAAGGGCACGGGCTCCGTTGACCGTGGCGCAGTCAAAGAGACGCGAGGCCAAGGTCTGCTCTCCGATCTGGTCCAGGATGGCGCGTTGTTGCCGCTCCAGCCGCAGGTGGTACTCAAGCTCGCGCGCATCTTCCAGCGGGATCAATCTGCGCCTGGCTGTCCGACCCGAATGCGATGCGGATGCCCTCGCGCATGACCTGGTCGGCGACGATCACGCCATCGCCAAGGTTGCGCTCGGTCGTGGGACACGAGCACACGGTTGCGTTGGCCCTGGCCAGCAGCTCGATCTCATCCGCGGTGATATGAATCGCGTGCACCGCGGTGAAGCCGGGAGCAAGAAGACCTTCCCTGCCCAGCAGCGCTACCGGAGTCAACCCATACTCGCGCAAGCAGGCTTCATTCTCCCCGACCTGCTCCGCAACGTGCATGTGGAGGGGCAGCTTCCGCTCGCGGGTCCACGCAGCAATCTCTTTAAGCTCACGCAGCGGCACGGCGCGCAGGCTGTGGGGTGCTACACCGAAGCGCACCTCGGTGGAATCGGCGGGATACTCTTTCCTGAGCGCCTCCATGTTGTCGAGAAACTGCGAGGCAGACTCGAAGAAGCGGATCTGGCCCGGGTCCGGTGGCAGTTCATATCCCGAGCGCAAGTACGCCGAGCGCAATAAAACGATGCGTATCCCTACGGATTGGGCGGCTGCGATGACCTGCTTGCTCAACAGGTTTGGATCGTCATAAGGGCGGCCGCCGGGAGCATTGTGCAGATAGTGGAACTCACCCACGGTCGTGGTGCCACTCAGCACCATTTCCAGAAATGCCATGCGCGCTACGTCGTAGACGTCCTGCGGATCAAGCTGTGCGGCGGCATGGTACATCGTCCCGCGCCATGACCAGAAGTCGCGGCCGCTCGTCACCCTGGACTCCGACTTGCCCCGGATCAGGCGCTGAAAGGTATGAGAATGAGCATTCACAAAGCCGGGAAGCAGCGCTTTGCCCGGCAAATCGACAATGGCATCGGAGGGGCTTGTATCAGCCGCTGAGACACTTCCAGCCGGGCTGACCAAGAGACCCGCGCCCTCAGCGAACTGTCCCTGGGAATAGAGCAGTTCGGGGCGATAGAGCGTGCTCACGAGCGACGCGCCTGCTGCACCATTTCGACCAGCACCTTCCTGGTTTCAACGGGTGTGCTCACTTCGCTGAGGAATGCTATGCGTGCGCCCTTCATGCCCTCTTCGGTCTTCATGCGCACGTGAAAACCGAGGCGATCCACCGAGGTCATCACCGCCTCCTGGGCTTCGATCCCGGCATGGACGCGCGCCAGCAGGATAAGCGCGTCCTGGTGATCGGCATTCATGTGTTGCAGGATGCCGGCAGCCGCATCCGCCAAGGGGTCTGGTTGCGCCTGGCTATACTCCTGCGCGGTGATCCATCCCATCACCCCGAAGCCGCCGACGTAGTACACATCGACCACGTCCATGGCGAAGAAGGAGAAATCGTCGAAATCCACCCAGTACTTGCTGTTTTCGTGGCGTTCCAGATAGAGCCGGCGTGCTTCCTCCCGTTCGGCCGCAGCGATCGGTGAGACGTTCCCCACCAGGGTGACCCGGCCGGCCCCGAGTGGATCGCCGCTCGCTTCGGGCTGCGTGACCAGCAGGCTGGCACGCCCATCCTGCTGCAGATTTTGCGTGTGCATGGCCATGGTGCTGATCAGGAAGACTGGCCGTCCCGCGGCGTCCAGGGCATAGGGCATCAAAGAGCCGAAGGGAAAGCCCGGGCGCTTGCGGGAAAGGGTGGAGAGGCTGCCGACGCGGCCCAGATGCAGCAGCGTGCGCGCACGCTCCGCGAATGCTGGTTCAGGAATGGTCGGTCCTGTTGCCCCGGTACCCGCATGCTTGTTGCTCGATGACGAAGCCATGAAGCCCCCTGGAGAAGTCTAAATGGTATAAGACAGGTAAGCGGAGGCGCGCATGTACACTCCCAAAGCCTTTGAGGTAACAGACCTCGCCCTGCTTCATGCGGCCATGAAACAAAGCGAGCTGGCGACCCTGGTGACCATGACTACCCAGGGGCTGGTGGCCACCCATCTGCCGCTGCTGCTGGATGAGACGAAGGGTGAATACGGAACTCTGACGGGACATGTGTCGCGCGCCAACCTGCAGTGGCGCGAAACTGACACCAATGCTGAGGCGCTCATCATCTTTCTCGGTCTTGACACCTATGTGTCTCCTAACTGGTATCCCGCCAAGCAGGAGACAGGCAGAGTGGTGCCGACCTGGAACTACGCCGCCATTCATGCCTATGGGCGCTTGACCTTCTACGAGGATCCGGAGTGGCTAAGGACCATGGTCACTGGGCTGACCAAGCGGCACGAGGCTTCGTTCCCTGCTCCGTGGCAGGTCACGGATGCACCCGCGGTGTATATCGACTCCCAGCTGAAGGCGATTGTCGGTTTCGAATTTCGCATCGTTCGCCTCGAAGGCAAGCAGAAGTTCAATCAAAACCGTTCCGTTGAGGACAGGCTCGGAGTTATCGAGGGACTGCGCGAACTCGGCGAGGAGCGCAAGACTGAGGTTGCGGAATTGATGGAAGAGATCGAGTCCCGGCGCGGGCCGAGCGAAGGATAAAGCACTCGAAGGCGCCAAAAACCCTGTGGTAGGCTACTGTCAAGTCTCTCTCCTCTATTTTTTCCTGGTGCTATGCAGTGCAGGTTCTCTTCATCTTTCGGGGAGATGCTCTTATTGTCTTCAGCCGCCTGAAAAGGAGATGTGCACGCGTGAAATCCGCCCGCCTGTTCGCCATCGTCTTTGCCGCTCCTTTTCTGGCCGCAACCGCTTACGCCGCCTCACCTGCCAGTGCTGCCAACGACACAGCCACCTCATCGCCCACGACATGGAACCAGGCGGCCGCCGCTCACTACCTCGACAGCCGTGAGGTATGGTGGCAGGGTTGGCCTGCGGCAGAGCGAGATCATAAGACGGTTTGTGTTTCGTGCCACACCGTAGTGCCCTACGCGCTTTCCCGATCCAGCCTGCGGCCCGCGTTGGGCGAAGATGCGCCCACCGAGCAGGAGCACATCCTGCTAAACAACGTGCTCCGGCGGGTCACCTTGTGGAACCAGGTTCAGCCCTTTTATGCCAATAGCCCAACCGGCCCCACCCTGGCAGCAGACTCGCGGTCTACAGAATCGGTGATTAATACCCTTATCTTGGCCTCTTACGACCAACGAAAGAACCATCTGACCGACATCACGCGCAGCGCCTTCGACAACATGTGGGCACTGCAGATCAAGTCTGGCGAGCAGGCCGGCGCATGGGGCTGGCAGAACTTCCACCTGGCTCCCTGGGAATCGAGTGAGTCTCAGTATTGTGGCGCCACACTGGCGGCAATTGCGGTGGGGAGAGCTCCGGATAATTACCGTGACGACCCAAAGATCCAGGAGAATTTGCGGCTGCTGCGCGGCTTTCTACGCCGGGAGTATGCTTCGCAGCCCTTGCTGAACAAGGTCTATCTGTTGTGGGCTTCCGCCAAGCTGCCTGGGCTGTTGAACGAGAAGGAGCGCGCCGCATTGGTGGCGGAACTCGTTTCCAAGCAGCAGCCCGACGGGGGTTGGAGCCTGAGCGATATGGGTACCTGGAAAAGAAAAGACGATACTCCCGAGGAAACGAAGAGCGACGGATTGGCTACCGGCCTGACGGTCCTGGCGCTGGAACAATCAGGCGTAGGGCATGCCTCAGTGAAGCGCGGGCTGGTCTGGCTGGCGCAGAATCAGAGCCGGGAGCAGGGAAACTGGTCTGCCTGGTCGCTGAACAAGAAACGCGATCCGGCGACGGATATCGGCCGGTTTATGAGCGATGCCGCTACTGGCTTCGCTGTGCTGGCGCTGGAAAATAGTCACTGAGTTGCGACGCGGCCGGTGGGGAATTATCCCCAACATAAGCCCAGATCCGTTTTGCTTGCTTGACGTACGGGCTGAACAGGAAAGGTCCGCATCGGGCAAGAAAGCAATCCCTCAGGGGCTGAAGCCCGTCGTATTCGCAATTGTTTACGGCCCGACTAAACAGCTTGCGGAAAAAGTCCGCACCGAGCAGGAAAGCAATACCTCAGGGGCTAAAGCCCGACCTATTCTCAATCGTTTACGGCCCGACTAAACAGGTTGCGGAAAAATGAGCTTTCGTATGGGGTTTAAATTTCCCCTGGGGTTAGCAGCGCGTTTTTTTGTCGGTTTTAAGTGATTATTTGGTTTATTGGCGCGTGATTGCGCATGTTTGGGGACACGTCTGCCCGGGATTTACAGCACCGGAATCAACTTTCGCATGCGCAGCAGATTGTGTGCAGCGGCGACCAGACGAAACATCCACTCGACGCGTTGTTTACCGCGCATCTTTACTTGTCTGACCGCTCGGTCCTGCTTGGCCCAGCCGAAAATCTTCTCCACCAGCTTGCGTTTGCTCTGGCTGATGGCGAAGCCTGGGCTGCTGCGTTCCGCCTCCGTCAGCCAGTTTGGCCAGGTCGGATTAGGCTCATACTCAGCTACGTGCGGCACCACCTTGCGCGCTCGGAGTCCTTCTATGAACTGCTGCTGCTGGTAGCCTTTGTCGGCGCCAACGGTGCTGGCTGGGCTACCTTTGAGCCCATCCAGCAACACCAACGCCGCCTCCCCCTCCGCCGTCTTGCTGGCCTGGGTCACCATCGCGCCGACGATCAACCCGTTCCGGTTCTCGGTCAACAGATGGCCTAAATAGCAGGGCACTGAGGCGGCCGCACCGCTCTTCTTGTACAACCGCGCATCTCCGTCCGTGGTCGATTCGTGGGTATCGCGCAGCAGCTTGCGGCCGCGGCTTCCGCTGCCCCGCCGCGGTGGATTGGACTTCTCCTGGAAGCTGCGACGGTTGGCCCAAGCCTGGATCAGCGTGCCATCCACGGTGAAGTGTTCCTCACTCAGCAGTTGCCGCGACCGCGCCTGTTCCACCACCTTCAGCAACAACTGTTCGGCGATGCCGCCCCCGATCAGACGCTCCCGATTCTTGGTAAATACCGTCACGTCCCACACCGCCTCGTCCATCTCTATGCCCACAAACCAACGAAACAAAAGGTTGTAATCCAGTTGTGCCATGACGCTGAACGCAACGATGAGAGTATCCGCAGCCGTTATTAGAGCCGTTCAGCATCGGCCGGCGCTGCAAGAAGCCGCACGGGGCCAGCACTCGCTTGCGCTCCGATAGGGATGGCAAAGGTCGAAGGGCGACGCCTCGTGCCACTCGCACAGTCGTGGTACCGGGGCGAACGAGGGGCAGCCGCACGGTTCCTGCGACTGGCAGTCGTAGTCGTACTGGTCGCCGCCGGATTAGGTCAGCGGCCCCCGATCGACGGTTCTGCGTCGGTTAGGGCGGTGTCCTCGGGTTCAGCTCCCTTGCTTGTTGGCCTTCGCTGTCTTGGGACTCTTGGCTTTGGTGGCGGCCCGTGCCTGTCTCTCCTGAGCGCCTGCGACCACGGCTTCCATGCTCTTGAGAAATTCCGGCAGGTTCATCTTTTGGCGAAAGCCCGCCAGGTAACGGCTGGATCTTTTCGAACTGGAAGTACATCTCCTGGCAGGTGTCGAAAATCAGCGACTCGTCCAGCGCTCCGTGCACCACGAAAGCGGCGACCATGTCCCAATATCCGTAGACCTGCAGTATGTGCCCACTTGGCTTTACCACCGTCCTTAACCAGGTTCACAAACTCATCCACCGACTTGGGCTGGAACTCACCACCAACATAGTCGCGCGACGTTCGCAGCGCTGTCTCGCGGCGAATCTCGTATAGCTTGAGAATGAGTTCTGCCTGCTTTAGTGCGTTCTTGGTCTTCAACTTGCTCTCTCCTGTGTCACGTTCCGGGTTTAAACCTTAGACGACTGTTTCTAGCACAGACGATTATTTGCGGAAGAAATTGCGGGCCATGAAGAGCAGGTTCGCCGGCCGTTCCGCCAGCCGGCGCATGAAATAGGGATACCACTCGGTCCCAAAAGGAATATAAACCCGCACCCGATACCCCTTCGCCACCAGAGACCTCTGCAGATCGCGGCGCACGCCGTACAGCATCTGAAATTCAAACTGGTCGGGCTCGATGCCGCGCTCTTTCGCGAAGCGGCAGGTGGCCTCGATCATCTTTTCGTCATGGGTGGCAATGCCGTGGTACACGCCGCTGGGGAGCAAAACCTGCATCAACTTTACGAAGTTGCGATCGACGTCGGCCTTGTCAGGAAAGGCCAGATTCGGCGGCTCCTGGTAGGCCCCCTTGCATAGCCGTATGCGAATCCCCTGGGCCAGCAGGCGGTCGATGTCCGCTCCACTGCGGTAGAGGTAAGCCTGAATGACCACGCCCACGCGGCCGCGGTTTTCTTCGATGGCATGCAGCTTGCATACAAGGTCGATGGTGGCCTGGGTGTACTCCGAACCCTCCATGTCAATGCGTACGAAGGTGTTGGCCGCCACAGCATGTTTGACCAGAGCAGCTACCGTCGCAAAGGCCAGTTCCGGGTCGAGATCCATGCCCATCTGGGTAAGCTTCACGCTTACGTTGGCATCCAGTTGGCGCTGCTCGATGGAGTCAAGCAGGCGGTGATATACATCGGCCGCCTCCTTCGCCTCCTGGGGAGAATGCACGTTTTCTCCCAGGCTATCGAGCGTGGTCGACATGCCGTGGCTATTCACTGCGCTGGCCGCGGCCAGTACTTCTTCGACACTCCTACCGGCGACGAAGCGGGCAGACATCCGCCCGCCGAGAGTAGAATTCTCGGCGAAGTTGCGTAACGACGAATTGCGGGAGAGCGCGATCAGAATCGAACGCAGTATGGGCATGGGAACTGCTTATTTTCGCACACGGGGTCCTCTGCCATTTTGAGGAAACCCTTTGGTCGATTTTTTCGCTCTTATCACTGGGGAGTTTCATGGTTAATCAATGTGCTAATCCAAGTTGTGGCAAACCGCTCCATTATCTTCGCGAGGGTAGAATCTTCGTTTTTGATTTGCCGGACCCACACACGCCCGTGCCTGCCGCAGGAGGCCGGCCCCGCCGTCTGCAGCACTTTTGGCTTTGCGGGAGCTGTTCGGAAACGATGGTGATGGAGCAGACCAGCGAAATGCAAATTCGCGTTGCAGTGAAGTCAAGGAAGTTGCAAGCGGAAACGGCGGATATGCTCCCGGTTCCCTTGCCTTGTGAGGTTTTGAGGAGAAGGAGCTAGCTCTTGACGACCGGCCACTCGGGCGTGAACTCCGCCACCCGCCGGTCGTAGGCACCCGCGAAGGCTTCCCAACGGATGTAGGCAATCTCTTCCAACATCTTCACCCCGTCCTTGAGGTAGCTGAGGCGTGAGCGTTCGTCGTGTCCCCAGGTGACGGGTACTTCGCGAACCTTGTAGCCGCGCTTTAACGCGATAAACAAGAGCTCGGGATCAAAGCCCCAACGCTCGATGCGTTGCAATTGGAAGATGGTTTGGGCCACCGGCCGGTGAAAGGCTTTGAACCCGCATTGCGTATCGGCAAAGGGCAGTCCCATCACCAGGCGTGTAATGGCATTGAAGCATCGCCCGAAAAACTGGCGGTAGAGCGGCTGCTTCAGGGTCTGCCGCTTGCGCTCCAGCCAGCGGGAACCGATGGCAATGTCGGCACCCTCGCGCAGCGCCTCAAACAGCCGCTCAGCTTCTTCCATAGGCGCTGACAGATCGGCATCGGTGAACATCACCATGTCGCCGACGGCGTGCAGCACGCCATGGCGCACGCTGAAGCCTTTTCCCCGATTCTCGGGATTGCTCAGCAGCCGTACCTCGGGATGCAGCTCAGCCAATTCCTGCACGATGGCCGCGGTGCGATCGGTGGAGCCGTCGTCGACGACCAGGATTTCGGCATGCCAATCGCGCTCATGGACGCAGCGCAGAACCTCGCCCAAAGCTTTGCCGATGCGGGCGCTTTCGTTGTAAGCGGGAATAACGATGCTGATTAAAGGTCGTTCCAACGTAGTTCCATTGATACGCTGTAAATTCTACGCTACTCTGCTGCAAACTGGTGCATCTGTAACTCATTCCAGGAATTACCCCGAAAATCGAGATGAAATCTCATCACGCCAACTTATTTTTTGACGAAAAAGAGAGGAATTGGATATCAGGAGGCTACTGATCCACAGGGAAAGCGTAGTTGCAATTGTTTCCGATGTACCATCAAGGTGCTGCATCTACTATAGCTGACTCGGGTTACCTTTATATTTTGAGGAAGATAGGACCATGACCAAAGCAGACCTCGTTGAGGAAGTGACCCAGCTGGGCGATCTGACGCGCCGGGATGGAGAGATGATCGTGGATACCATTTTCGATTCCGTGATTCACGCATTGCGTACCGGCGACAAGATCGAAATCCGCGGTTTCGGCAGCTTCCGCATTCGCCAGCGCAAGCCCAGGACCGGGCGCAACCCCAAAACCGGAGCCAAAGTGGACGTCCCCGCCAAGCGAGTTCCCTACTTCAAACCCAGCAAGGAATTGCGCGACCTGGTGAACCCCAAGGGAACGGGGCCAGATGAGACCAAGCCGGACAGCAGCAACGGAGAAGGACACTCGGCCGCGTAAAATCTAGGGAGACCCGCCACGGGCGATGCCAATCACGCTCATCATCCGCCCGGTAAATCCCCGTTCCATGCGATGGGAGAAGAAGCGATCCGTGTGGCAGCCGGTACACTGGCCGGTCATAAAGATGGCCGATTCTTTGACCCCGGCGGCGAGCAACTGCCGCCGGTTCGCTTCCGCCAGGTCCAGGTGCATGCCGGGGCCGATTGCGCTATGCCCAGGAGCACGGGCAGTGAGAAACAGCATGGGGTATTTCTTCCTGATCTGGTCGGAGTCGTACACCTCGCGGAAGAGTTCGGACGCGTAGGTAAATTGTGATTCGAATTGCTGCTGCACTTCTTCTCCGACGGCGTAGCAGCACTGCCCTATGCCCGGCCCGATGGAAGCGATCAGATCTTTTGGCCGGGAGCCAAACTCCAGCCGCATGCGCCCCACTCCGTTTTCCACAATGCGCGCCAGGGTGCCGCGCCACCCCGCATGAAAGGCCGCGACCGCGCGCTGCTTGCGGTCGGCCAGGAGAACAGGGATGCAATCCGCAGTTTGGATACCCAGTAAGACGCCCGGCTCGTCGGTCATCAGGCCATCGCCCTTAAGCAGTGCGGACATCTCGTACCCGTGCACGTCTTTCGCCTGGACTCTCCGGATTAGCGAGGAATGGATCTGGCGGAGCGTAACCAGCCCAAGGATGTCCTTGCCTTCAGCCACCGCGCTGACAAACAGCTCCCGATTTGCAGCCACGATCTTCCGGTCGTCGGAATCGGTAAAACCCAGATTGAGATCGGATTTTCCGGTTTCTCCGGGTTGATAGACGGTTGTTCTCCCACCGATTCGGGTGCTGAATCCATGAATGAGCCAGGCGAGGTCCGGATGCTTCTTTGCTGCCCAGTCCGGTGCGCGGAGGACCTCCAGCGCGGGGCCTCGCCGAGTCGGCAGGCCGTCTCCCTTGCGAAGCGCGCTGCGGTTAGCCTTGGAAGATGTCATCCTCGCTATATTATGTCGTCCCGAGGTGGAGGGCACACTCCTGGTTGAGCTCCGGCGCGGCCGCGACTCGTCGAAAAAACGTACATGGGCCCGCCTTCCGGCGGGCCCGTTCGAGAGGCCTGTTAGGGAGGGGCAATCAGGGATTTACTTGAGGAGAGCTCGCCGAGGCGGAGCTTCATTGGGGTAAAGAACTGCCTAGGTTGGACAAGTTTGAAGTAGCCTCTGTTGTTACTTCCTTCAGATGCAATTTCAGAATCAAAGTTGTCCTGCTTCTGAAAAAAATTTAACGGCACCGACCCCGGGTTATTTGAGAGCCACCGGCCGGAACAATCGCTCGATTGCGCCAGTCACTACCCGACGCGGAACGAATCGCTGGGTGAACACCTGCAAGTCGCCCAGCGAGGTAGGGAATGACCCAATGTTTCCCCTCGGCCAGCCCCTCCAACCCGCGCCGTGCCACCTCCGCGGCTGATTGAAGTCTCCTCATGTCTCCCGTGCGCGCGCCGGCCACCTGGCTGAACTCCGATTCTGTGGGTCCGGGACAGAGGGCGCTGACGTGCACTCCATGGCGCTTCATTTCTTCGGCCAGGGCTTCGGCCAACATGCGATCGAAGGCCTTGGTTGCTCCGTAGGTCGCCAGATACGGTACCGGCTGGTAGGACGCCGTCGAGGCCACAATCATCAGCCAGCCCCGCCGGCGCTCGACCATCGCGGGCAGGAACAGCCGGGTGAGATGGACCACGGCCGTGCAGTTCACCTGCACCATGCTCACCTGCATCTCCAGGTTGGAGCGCAGAAATTCGCCATACTCCCCGAAGCCGGCGTTGTTGACCAAAACATCTACCTGCAGGCCAGCTCCCTCGGTGGCATCGAAGATCTGCTGCGGCGCCTGGGGCAGGGCAAGATCGGCAACGATCACCTTAGTCTGAATCCCATACTGCGTACGCAGCCGCTCTGCCAGCAGATCGAGGCGCTCGCGGCGGCGGGCGGTCAGCACCAGGTTCACCCCAGCCTCCGCCAACTCGACAGCGATCGCTTCGCCGATTCCGGCGCTGGCACCGGTCACCACCGCCCACTTGCCCTGCCATGCCTTACGCAGAATCGCCGAGGCCATCGCTTGTCTCCTTCTAAATTAATCGTTGGAGGAGCCGGCGAATTCCTCGCCCACCCATTGGGCAAAGGCATCCATCTTCTGTTCACGACCGAGAAAATCCTCGATCAGCTGCGTGCCCGGTTTGGATCCACCCGGCTCGAGAATGGCCTGGCGGTAGCGCATCGCCGTAGGCCCCTCGAGCAGATTGGCGCGATCGAACTGGCCGAAGAAGTCGAGCGCAATCACCTTGTCGAACATGTAGGTGTAGTAGTTCGATGTGTAGCCAATGAGATGGGTAAAGCTGGCATACATGCGATTGCCGTCAACCCACTCGTAGGGCAACATGCGCTTGTAGCCCTGCTCGAGCATCGCATCCGGATCCAGCTCCTGGGCCGGCCGGTTGTGCACATCGAGGGAGTAGCTGGTGTAGAAGAGCTGGGTGCGCACTCCATCGGCTCTGCCAAAGGCGCTGGCCCGATTCATCCGTTCGACCAGAGCCTCCGGGATCGGCTCGCCCGTCTGGTAGTGGCGGGCAAAGGACGCGAGGAGCTTGGCGTCGTGGAAGAACTCTTCCAGCATCTGCGAGGGTACTTCGACAAAGTCGCCTTCGGTGGCGATGCCGCTCACGCCCGCCCATTTCTGATGGCCGCCGAGAATGGCATGCATCAGGTGGCCGAACTCATGGAAGAAGGTGACGACGTCGCTGTATTGCAGCAGTCCTGGATCATCCGTACGATCAGTGCCGCCGGGGAAGTTGCAGATCAGCGCGGCCTCGGGAAGCTGCCGGCCTTCGATCCCGGGAATCAGCGGAGCGGCGCTGAACCACTTGTTTTTGCCCTCGCGGGGATGCATATCGAGGTAGAAGCGGCCGCACAGCTTGCCCCGGTCGTAGACGTCCCAAGCGCTTACCTGGGGGTGCCAGACGCCGGCATCCATGGTTTCTCTGGAAACTGACGTGGAAGAGCCGCGCCGCGGTTTCGAGTATGCCCTTCTCTACCGCGTCATAAGGAAAGTACGGGCGGACGGATTGGGAGTCGAAGTCGAAGGCTTCGCGGCGGTACTGCTCATACCAATAACCGCGGTCGCTGCTCTTGAGCGCTGCCAGGCCGGGCTGTTGCTTGCGGGCAAAGGTGAGCACCATCTCGTATTCCCGCTCGGCTCCGGCGCGCGAAGCCTGCTCCAGTTCGCCGATAAATTTTTTCAGGTTGGCGGCCGACCCCATCATCTGGTTGGCGGTCGCCAGATCGGCCCAGGAGGCAAAGCCGAGGATGGAGGCAATCTGCTGCCGCACCGCCAGCAGATCAAGCAACAGCGGCCGGTTAGCCGGGTAGGCGCGGGTGTTATAGGCGCGGAACATGCGCAGGCGCAAATCTGCGCTGCCGGCGAAGGTCATTACCGGCTGCATATCGGGATAGTCGGTGGTGAGCGTGATGACGCCCTGGGCGTCGGCAGGATGGTTACGAATGTAATCTTCCGGCAGCCCGTCGAGTTCGGAGGCGTCCTGTCACCTCCACCCGGTTGACGTTCTCCTGCACATTCTTGGCAAAGGTGAGCGATATCTCTGTCGCCTGGTCGGAGAGCTGGCGCAGCTTGGCGCGCGTCGCGTCATCTTTATCTACGCCAGCCAGCCGGTAGTTCAAGAGCGTCTGGCTCACATAGTGCGCGGTCGCCGGGTCAGCGCTGGTCATATCCACGGCCACGAGGGCGCGGTAGACCTCCTGATTGAGAGACAGGGCGGTGGCTGCTTCGGCCACCGCTTGCGTAAGTTCCCGGGCTTTGTCGCGCACCGCTTTGTCCGGGTGCACGCTATCCAGCAGGGATGCCAGGGAGCCTGCAGCACCCAACGTGGCCACGGCATCATCGTAAGGACGAAGGGTATTCTCCAGGGTCTTGTGGCCCTCTACGGCCAGGAGCTGGTCGATCTGGCGGCTCTGCCAAGCCAGGCGTCCCTGGACCCAGCTTTCCAGCCCAGCCGCATCGATTTCTCCATGTTCACTCCAGGGATGTAACCCGGTCGTTTCCTCAGTCGATAGATGATTCAAGGTTGCTCCTTACCCATCCCAGGGTACCCCAGCCCTGTAACCTATTCCAGGGCATTGGGACACCGTCATTGCATCCGGGGGGATGGCCGGTACAGCGTTCTCACTTCTGCTGTATAAAGAGGAGCGCATGCAAGAGAAAAGGCGCACATCCTTAGACTTGCCTGTGCAGCAGTACTGAAAATGCATTAAGATGTCCAGATTGTAACCATGAACTCTGCCGCTCCATCTCTGTCGCAGCACTACTTGCGCTCCCGCATGGGCAAAGTGTGCGTGGCGATCATCGGCTCCACTGCCGGCGAGATGGTGGATCGCGCCACCGAAGCCGTGCGCGATAGCCCGTTTTTGGAATTCCGCCTGGATTACCTGGAGAAGCCTCTCCTTGCGTTACCAAAGTTGAAAGAGTTCCTGACAGAAAACACCGTGGTAACGGCAGTAGCCACCTGCCGCCGCGCCGCGAATGGGGGAAAGTTCAAGGGTGCGATTACCGCTGAACTGGAAGTGCTGCAGAAGGCCAGCGCTTCGGGCTTCCATCTGATCGATCTGGAGTTGGAGACGGCCGAAGCCATCAAGGCGTCTGACCTGGAGAAGCTGCGCACCCGTGGAGTGGCCCTCATGGTGTCGTACCACGACTATCAGTCCACCAAGGATTTGGATGGCATCTTCGAACGTATCCGGCCCTACGAACCAGAGTTCATAAAGATCGTATCCACCGCCAAGTCGCTGGCCGACAACGTGGTGATGATGCACTTTCTGGAACGCACCGGCGATATGGCCAACATGGTCGGCCTGTGCATGGGTGACCAGGGAATCATCAGCCGGGTGCTGGCCATTCGCGCGGGCAGCGTCTTCACCTTTGCCGCCGCGACCCAGGGCGAAGAGACAGCTCCGGGGCAGATTGCCGCGCGCACACTCACTGACACGTATCGGATTAGCCAGATCGATGCGGCGACCCGGGTCTATGGTGTAGCGGGCAACCCGATCAAGCACTCGCTCTCCCCCCTCATGATGAACACGGCCTTTCACCGCGAAACGGTGAATGCGGTTTACCTCGCCTTGCAAACCAGCAAGCTCAGTGACCTGCTGACCCTGGTGCGCGAGCTGCCGCTCTCCGGCTTAAGCGTGACCATGCCGCTCAAGCAGGAGGTGCTGAAGCATCTGGAAAACATGGACCCGATCTCGGCGCAGATTGGCGCCTGCAACACCATCGTTCGCGCGCACGACGGAAAGCTATACGGCTTCAACACCGATGTAGGCGGCATCCTACGCCCGCTGGAAAAGCGCATTTCGCTGGCCGGCGCAAAGGTGCTGGTATTAGGGGCCGGTGGCGCAGCGAGGGCGGCGGTTTTCGGCCTGGTCGATAAGGGAGCCGAGGTTCTAATTCTGAATCGTACTCCGCAGACGGCACAGAAGCTGGCGCGTGAAGCCAAAACCAAAACCATTCGCCGCGAGTTGGTCGCCAAGACCAACTTCGACCTCATCGTGAACGCGACCGCCGTCGGCATGCACGGGGTTAAGCCACAACACATTCTGGAAGTGAAAGAGATCAACGCCCGTTTAGTCTTCGACCTGGTTTACAACCCGGTTGATACTCCGTTCCTGCGCATGGCTCGGCAAAAAGGAATACCCGCGGTGACCGGCGTTGAGATGTTTGTGCAGCAGGGCGCGCGCCAGTTCGAAATCTGGACGGGCAAACGGGCTCCGGAAGACGAAATGCTGCGCGTCGTGGTCCACGCTTTGCGGCAACGGGCGGAGGCGTCGGCCGCAGAGCCGGCGCGGCACTAGGATTTCTTCTTGGACAAGGATGCGCAGTACTGGATCAACCACCTGAGCCTCAGCCCTCATCCTGAGGGTGGATACTATCGCGTCACTTATAAGTCCGACCTCACCATTGTTCGCAGCGCTTTGCCTTCCAGCTACCAGGGAGACCGGTCTGCGTCGACGGCGATTTACTTTCTGCTTGATGAGGGGAATTTTTCTGCGTTCCACCGCATTGCGTCTGACGAAGTGTGGCATTTTTATGCCGGGAGCTCGTTGGTCGTTTATGTAATCGATCCTGAGGGGAATTATTCCGAGTTGCACTTGGGTGATGGTGAGGGCGAGGTGTTTCAGGCGGTGGTCAAGGCGGGGTGTTGGTTTGCGTCGCGGGTGAGAGATGCTGCGGGGTTTGCGCTTGTGGGTTGCACGGTGGCGCCTGGATTCGATTTTGCTGATTTCGAGTTGGGTGCACGGGGGGAATTGATTCGTACGTTCCCGGCACATCAGAAACTTATTGAAGAGCTGACTCGGGTGTAGACCCGTTCTCCAAACACGAGCATCTAAATGTCATGAGCACCATTGATCGCCGGCGTTTCAACGCCATGGTCGGCACATTCGGTTTGACACCCGCTGGAACTTTATTTGCAGCCATGATTGGGAAAGACAAATCGACTCCCGCACCAGAGGTACTGCGGCTGTCGCGTAATGGCTGGATGCCCAACAATCCGGACCTTCCGGTTCTGATTTATCACGCAGTGTCTGATGGACCTGCCGAACAATTGGCTTCGCAAATGGAGGCCGAATTCCGTCATAACGGATGGCCCCCGCAGTGGCGGAATGGTGTGTATAACTTCCATCACTATCATTCCACCGCTCACGAGGTTCTCGGCTTCGCGGGCGGTCGCGCTCGGCTGATGCTGGGAGGCGAAAACGGCCACGAGGTAGTGGTACTGGCGGGAGATGTCGCGGTACTGCCGACGGGCACGGGCCACTGCTGCCTCGAAGCCAGCTCCGATTTTCTGGTCGTGGGGGCGTATCCGCCGAAGCAGAGTTGGGATATCTGCCGCAGTGAGCCATCGCCGGTTGCGTTGGCGCGCATGAAGCAACTTCCCTTCCCTGCATCAGACCCGGTCAGCGGACATGCGGGGGCTTTGAGCAAGATCTGGGTAGACAAGGGAAATTCCTGAGCATATCCCTCCGCTGCGCTGCGTAGCTTGAAAAGCTTGTTTGAGAATTCCAATTGTCAGTGGACCTTGGGTGCCCCAAAGAACGCGCATACGCAGTTGCGTTCAGGAAAGGCGCACCGCAGGTCCCTCGGCTGTGCTCCCACGACACGCCGGGGCAGGCGGGATGACAAAGGGAGGAGTGGCGCTTCCAGGAGGAATTGGCTAGTGGCTGAAAGAGTTACAGGCCCTACACTCCGGCTCGGTCGAAAGGGATTTCGCTCAGCGGTTGACGTCCGCCCTTAACTCCAGAAGCTTCGGTCTAGGGTGCGGTATTGGATGGCTTCAGCAATATGGCCTACTGTGATCCCGGGCCGGGCATCGAGGTCTGCAATGGTACGAGCGACCTTCAGTATGCGGTCGTGGGCGCGCGCGCTCAGGCCCTGCTGCTGCATGGCGCGCTCAAGCAGGCGCTCCGCCTCCGGCGAGAGCTCACAGTGGGTGCGGATCTGGCGGGTATGCATCTGCGCATTGGTGTAAATGCGATCGGATTTGAAACGCTGGTGCTGCCGCTCACGCGCCGCCAGCACGCGCGCGCGGATTTCTGCCGAGCCCTCACCGGCGGCAGCAGAACGAAGCTCGCGGTACTGCACTGCCGGAACCTCAATATGGATGTCGATGCGGTCCAGGAGCGGGCCGGAGATTTTTGAGATGTAACGTTGCATCATAGGCGGCGTACACAAACACTCGTGCGATTTGTCGTTGAAGTAACCGCAAGGACAGGGATTCATCGCTGCGGCAAGCATGAAGCGGGCGGGAAAGCTGAGCGACATCGAGGCGCGAGAGATGGTGACGGTGCCATCCTCAAGCGGTTGGCGCATCACTTCCAGCACGTTCCGAGGAAACTCGGGAAGCTCATCCAGAAACAATACGCCATTGTGCGCAAGCGACACTTCGCCAGGACGCGGAATACTTCCGCCGCCGATGAGCCCAGCATCCGAGATGGAATGATGTGGTGAGCGGAAGGGACGCTGTGTGACCAATCCTGCCTCGGCGTCGAGCACGCCGGCAACCGAATGGATCTTGGTGGTCTCGAGCGCCTCTTCCAGGCGGAGCGGCGCGAGGATCGACGGAAGCCGCTTGGCCAACATGGTTTTGCCGGAGCCGGGCGGACCGATCATGAGGATGTTGTGGCCGCCGGCGGCAGAAACCTCCAGAGCGCGTTTGGCCGTCTGCTGCCCGCGAACATCTTTGAAGTCGAGCGCGAAGCTGTGCTGCTCACTGAGAAGATGATGCGAGTCCACACGAATCGGCTGGGCGTGGATACCGCCGTTGGCGGCCGCGTTCAGCATTTCACGTACCTGGATCAGACTACGTACCGGGTAAACAGCTAGTCCCTCAACCACCGCGGCCTCGGCAGCGTTTCGCTCCGGGACAAGAAGATTGGCGATACCCCGCGCGCGCGCGGCGACGGCGATGGGCAGAACACCGGGAACACCACGCAATGTCCCATCGAGCCCTAGTTCACCCACAAGCAGGAATTTTCCGAGGTCTTTTAACTCCAGCGCTCCGTAGGCGCCGAGAATGCCGATGGCCATCGGCAAGTCAAAACCCGATCCCTCTTTCTTCAGATCGGCGGGAGCCAGGTTGATCGTAATGTCCGTAGGAGGAATATTGAAGCCGGAGTTCTTGATGGCAGAGCGAACGCGATCGCGGCTTTCACGCACTGCAGCGTCCGGCAAACCCACGGTATGAAAGCAGTCTTCCTTTGTGCGGACGCCGGAGTAGTCGACTTCCACATCGATGATGTGAGCGTCGATGCCGTAAACTGCTGCACTGAGTGCTTTGAAGAGCATCGCGGCTCCAGTGGATCGGTGCCGCGAGTATAGCAAGGCTGAACGGTCGCCTTGCCTATCCGGAACATTAAGTCCTGCTCATGATTGCCGGCCCGGATTTCCTGTGGAGATTGTCGGCGTTGGCGAGGTTCATGCGGCTTTCCTTAATGAAAGCCGCACAGGCGGTCATTTCCAGCGCAGCGTACAGGAAATCCGGGTCCTCCGGACTTTCTGCGTAGCTGGTTAGCGTTGGCGAAGTTCATGCGGATTTCCTTAATGAAAGCCGCACAGGCGGTCATTTCCAGCGCAGGGTACAGAAAGTCCGGGTCCGTACGCTACCGCTCGACAGCCATGGCGACGGAATTACCACCTCCGAGACAGAGGGCTGCGACTCCCTTATGCACATCGCGGCGCATCATTTCATAAATCAGCGCCACCAGAACGCGCGCGCCGCTGGCGCCAATCGGGTGTCCGATGGCGACCGCTCCACCGTTCACGTTTACTTTCGCCGCATCCAGGCCAACTTCCTTCATCACGCCCAAGGCCTGCACAGAAAACGCCTCGTTCAATTCGTAAAGGTCGGGCTCGTCTTTTGACCAACCCGCCTTCGCCAGCACGCGCTGGATTCCCAAAACGGGAGCGAGCATCACCCATTTAGGATCGATACCGCTGGTGGCCTGGGCGCGGATGTGCACCATGGGCGTGAGCCCCAACGAGGCAGCTTTCGCCGCCGACATCACGACCACTGCAGCAGCGCCATCGTTCACGCCGGGCGCATTGCCGGCAGTAACGGTTCCGTCTTTCTTGAACGCGGGCTTCAGCGCGCGCAGCGCTTCCAGGGAGGCGTCCTCGCGCACCGATTCGTCGCGGTCGAACCAGGTCGCGGCCTCGCCCTTCTTTTTTGCGGTGATTTCAATGGGTAGAATCTGCGATCGCAAGTAGCATGCGCGCCAGGCAGCGGCGGCCTTGCGGTGCGAGTTGAGCGCATAGAGGTCCTGCTCCTCGCGCGTGATGCCGTGTTTCTCGGCAACGTGTTCTCCGGTGACGCCCATGTGGTAGTCGTTGTAGATCTCCCACAGCCCGTCGTGAATCATAGAATCGACGACGGTCGCATTGCCCATGCGGAAGCCATTGCGGCCCTGGGGGAGGAGATAGGGTGTGTTGGTCATGGATTCCATGCCACCGGCGATCACGATCTCCGCGTTGCCGGTCTGGATGGCCTGCGCGGCCAGACTCACCGCCTTCAACCCGGAGCCGCAGACCTTGTTGATGGTCATGGCGCTGACTGAAGGAGAAAGACCGCCGTGGATCGCGGCCTGACGCGCTGGATTCTGTCCCAGGCCCGCGGAGACGACATTGCCCATGATGCACTCGTCTACCTGATCGGGATTGAGCCGCGCGCGGCTCAGGACTTCACGCACGACCAGCGAACCCAGTTGCACAGCAGAAAAACTGGACAGTGCACCCTGAAATTTTCCAACCGGGGTGCGCACTCCGGCGACAATGACTACATCTTCCATAATGGGCAGCCTCACTTTTTAGATGCCGAAGCAACGGAAAACGATAGCAAGAGCTACCCGGCGTAGGCAATGTGCATCGCGTGGCGAGGGCCAGGAAAGAACCAAGGGAGATGAAAGGCACTGAGGGCATGACGACAATCGAACCTCCGCCGGCGGCAAGCGGGCGAGCAAATGAGGAGGGCGGCCTGCTGGCGCCCTGGTGGCATACCGCACTGATGGTTTTGCTGATCATCGGGCTTTCCGTGGCCGGAGTGAGGCAACTGCGCAGCTTTGGTGATCAGCCCTTACGCCTGGTCGCCAACTACAGCCTGACCATCGCGTATGAGTGGATTCTGGCAGCCCTGGCAGTGTGGGGCATACATATGCGCAAGGTCCCACTGCGGCAACTTCTCGGAGAACTGCGTCCGGGAGCTCAGGGGTGGTGGAGCGATATCGGTGTGGCGCTCGGTTATTGGCTGGGTGCGGTGATGGTGCTCGCGGTGCTGGGCGAAGCGCTGGTAAAGATCTCGGGATCGCACATCGACCCGCAAAAGATCGGCGACGTGACCCAGAAGCTCACGCCGGTCACCGGCCTGGAGATGATGCTGTTCCTGGTACTGAGCTTCTCTGCCGGCTTCTGCGAGGAACTGGTCTTCCGTGGCTACCTGCAGCAGCAGTTTGCTCGCATGGGGCGCAGAATCTGGGCCGGTGTTGCGCTCTCCGCGTTGGTCTTTGGCGGCGCGCACGGTTATGAAGGAATTGCGGGAATGTTGCTGATCACCGCGTATGGCGCTATGTTCGGCGTGCTCGCGCTGTTGCGGAGAGGACTGCGGACAGGAATGATCGCGCACGCCTGGCACGATTCCATCAGCGGTCTCGCGCTGGTGTTGTTGCGACATTATGGTCTCCACGCCGCAGGAAAGTGAGCGCGTGGGGAAGACGATGGTTGGCTTCATCGATTCCGATGGGTGAATTCATCTTCACGAAATGCTATTTTTTTCTTGACACTCTTTTTTTAGGATTCTATACATTCGTTAACTGCAAAGTATCTCTTGCAGGTTCGATGTCGACTCGACAAAGGGAGAATAGGAAAAATGGCAACCAAGAAAGCAGTAGCAAAGAAGCCAGCGAAGAAGGCAGCCAAGAAAACAGCAAAGAAGAAGTAAGCAGGCAACACAACAAGGCAACACAATCGGGGGACGCCAAAAGCGTCCCCCGATGTGTTTTTGGACAACGCTGTATCGCCTGTGTTCATGCGGCTTCGGCAGCCATTCTCGAGCGAGACTCCCGGATCTGAGTTGCGATTTGTTCCCCGCGAGAACGCGGTTCTCTCACCTCGGCCGCGGTTAACGGCAAGGTGGGAAAATGGACATTTGGAGTTTGGGGCTGCCGCTTCCAGCGGGAAAGAAGCGGAGCGCGACCCGGAGGCGCATATGCTTACCAAAGTGGTACTGGGCCATGACACCTTTTGAGGAGGCGGTCGCGCCATGACGCGAAGACGGTGGATTGCCGATGAATGGGACGACACCAGCGCTTCCCTCAGGGGCGAACAGGCAACTCACTTGATTCGCGTGCTGCGCGCGCAAACCGGCATGGAGTGCGACATGGTTGCGGGGGACCGGGTGTGGCGTGCCGTCATCTCCGGGGTCAGTGGAGATGCGGTGCGCTTTGCGCTGCTCTCTGAGGTAGAGGCAGAGCCGGCGCTTCCGGTAACGTTATTGCTCTCCGTCTTCAAGTTCGACCGCATGGAGTGGATCATCGAGAAAGCAACGGAGCTGGGAGCCGAGAGGTTCATTCCCATGAGCGCGCGGCGCAGTGAAAAACATCTGGTCCAGGCTGCGACGGCCCGCGTGGAGCGTTGGCGCCGGGTTGCGCGCGAGGCGGCGAAGCAGTCGCGACGATCCGATGTGCCGGTGGTGGAAGATCTGGTGCCGTTGAAGTCAGCGGTGCACATCAGGCCTGCCCATCCTGGATTGAGTCTGCTGCTCGCCGAACAAGAGCGAACGACTACCTTGTATGCAACTGTCCAATTGGCACTGCAACAAGCCACCCTGGAAAGGCCGGTAGTGCACCTCGCAGTGGGACCGGAAGGCGGATGGACGGCGGACGAAGAAGCCCTCTTCACACGAGAGGGCTGGCAACCGGTGAGCCTTGGTCCGAGAATCCTACGCGCCGAGACGGCAGGAATCACAGCCATGGCTGTGGTTGCAGCGATGCTCGGCTGAGGTGTGGTTGGTAGACCTTCAAGGGAATAAGGTTGGCATTTCGTGATCGGCTGTCAGCATTCGCGTGCTGCCCAGGTTCACCCAGGACTGACGTCCTGGGTCATTCTCAGCCGTCCCCTTCGACAGGCTCAGGGCAGGCTCTGCGCGACTTGTCTCGGTGGGAATGTACACCCAGGACTGACGTCCTGGGCTATTCTCAGCCCGTCCCTTCGGGACTGATCGCGACACGGCCTAATAGCTGATCTGTTCTCAGGGAGTGCTGTCCAAATCAGCCGATCGAGAAAATCTAACTTGGACATGACTGATTCTCACCCGTCCCTTCGCGGACTGAGGGCAGCAGGTCCTTACTCCCCCGGATAACGGAACCCGGAGGAGGCTCACCTACGCCACATTCGCGTGTGCCCGAAAGTGAAACTGCAGGTCGGGATGATAAATCCGTGGGCCGCCTTGGCACGGAGATGGATGGACAGAGTCAGGCACTCCGTGTGCGGCTTTCAGTGAGGAGAGCCGCACATGAAGATTGTCGACAGCACCAACAGTGCCTTGAAGGTTTAACAGGGACTAGCTGAAGAGATCCTTCATTTTGCCCAGCAGACTGCGCGAGGTGGGCTTGTTCTCGATGTGCATGGTTTCGCCGAGCTGGCGAAGCAGATCCCGCTGCGCCTTAGTGAACTTCTTCGGCGTCTGCACCACAATCTGCACCACGAGGTCTCCCCGGCCGTGCTCGTTGAGATGCGGCACACCCTTACCACGCAGACGGTATTCCTTGCCGGACTGCGTGCCCTCATGAATCCGCAGCGCGGTGTCTCCTTCAAGCGTCGGTACTTGAATCTCATCGCCCAGCGCAACCTGCGGAAAGGACACGAAGATGACACAATGCAGGTCATTGCCATCGCGCTCGAAGAACTCGTGCGGCTTTACCGACAGCACGACATAAAGGTCGCCCTTACCGCCGCCGGCGCGCCCTGCATCGCCTTCGCCCTGGTAGCGAATGCGGGTTCCATCTTCCACTCCAGCGGGTACGCTGACGCTGATCGTGTGGCGCCGGTCCGTTAGCCCTGCACCGTTGCACTGGAGACAGGGATCGGTGATCACTTGCCCGGTGCCGTTACAAATTGGGCAGGTGCGGGCGATGGAGAAGAAGCCCTGCTGGTAACGTACTTGCCCGCGGCCAGCGCATTGTTTGCAGGTTTCAGGACCGCGCCCGGCGGGCGCGCCGGTTCCCCGGCAATCAGCGCAGATCTCGGCGCGGCGAAATTGGATCTCTACCTGCTTACCGAAGACCGCCTCTTCGAACTCGAGCGAGAGATCGTAGCGAATGTCGCGGCCACGCTGCCCGCGTCCATTGCGACGCCCGCCGCCCATGTTGAACATCTCGCCGAAGAAGTCTCCGAAGATATCGCCCACATCGGCATTGGCAAAACCTTCGAAGCCCGATGAACCCGCGCCGCCCACGCCCGCATGCCCGTAGCGATCGTAAGCAGCGCGCTTTTGCGGGTCGGATAGCACCTGGTACGCTTCGCTGGCGGTCTTGAATTTATCTTCCGCTTCCGGAGACGGGTTACGGTCGGGATGATACTGCATGGCCAGACGGCGGTAGGCAGTCTTGAGCTCCTGATCGTTGCAGTCGCGGGAGACGCCCAGAAATTCGTAGTATTCGACTTTGGTCACGTTGGATGCGCTACTCATGCTTCTTTCTGTTGCGGATTATTTACGATACGAACGAGGGCTGGACGGAGCAGACGGTCGCGGATGCGGTATCCGCGGCGAACCTCTTCCAGGACCTGGTGGTCGGGTAAGTCTGCGCGATCGACACTCTCCAGTGCCTCGTGCACACGGGGATCGAACCGGGTGCCGACGGACTCCACAGGCTGCACGTTGAGCGTGCGCAGAACATCTTCCATTTGCTTCACAATGAGTTCGATGCCGGCACGCAGCTGTTCGAGTGAACCGGCGGAACCGAGCGCCAGCTGAAAATTATCCAGCACGGGGAGGAATTGCTCGACCGCACCAGAGACAGCAAAGTCGCGGAAGTCTGCGCGTTCCCGCGCTTCCCGCTTGCGCGCGTTTTCAAATTCAGCCTGCAGGCGCGCCAAACGGTCGATTGCCTGGTCGCGTTCGCCCTTAAGGCGATCGACCTCGCCCTGCAGATGCGCTGCAATGGCTTCTCCGTTATTGGTCTCGAGTTCCGCGGTAGCCGCCTCCACGGAATCTGCAATCGGATCGTTGTTCTGTTGCGCTTCGTTGGCGGGATCAGTGACTTTGCGTGTTGCCATAGTGGATTGGGTGAAAAACCTTTCGCCTACTTGATGCAGAATCGTGATTAACGATGCAGAGTGCTCCGCGCGGGGCTCTACACCAAAAAAAGAAGTGCGCTATTGCGTTGGCAATATCCGATCCGAGAGCTGCGCGATAAAAGACACTGCGTTGATCGTCTCCTGATAAGCAATCCGGGTAGACCCAATCACCGCCACCGTTCCCAGGCTCTGCGTGCCCAAGCGCGTCGGCGCGCCGATAAGAACCAGGTTTCGCATCTCCGGAATGGTTTCCTCCAGGCCCACCACCACACGCACGGACTGCTGCCGGGCATCCACGTACGCGTCCAGCAGCTCGATCAGGCGCTGCTTGGTTTCCAGAGCATTCAGCAATTGGCGCAACTGCTCGGCGTCCGCCTCGCCCGCAACCAGATTGGCAACTCCCACAATAAAGACGGATTGCCCCGCGCTTTCCTGTTCCAGCGCGCCTTTCCGGCAAAGCTCATCGAGCGAACGCATGAGCTGGTCATATTGGCTACGTTCCTGCTCCAGGCGCCGGGCGAGCTCCGCGCGGATGCGCTCGATCGACCAGCCGCGGAAGTTCTGGTTCAGAAATGCGGCCGCGCTTTCCAGCTCGGCGAGCGAAAGGTCGCGGTCCAGGGTAAGAATGCGATCGAGGACCATTCCGGACTTGGTCACCACCACCGCGAGCACCCGGCCGGTGGAGATTCTCGAAAAATGAATATGGTCCAACCAGTAAATCTCCGCTTGCGCGGCCATGGCCACGCCGACTCCACTCGAAATCAATGACAGCACGTGCGATGTTCTTTCCAAAAATTGCTGCGGGCTGCTCACGCCGGCAAAGCTATCTTCAATTTGATCTCTTCGCTCCTGGGTGAGTGCGCTGGGAAAGATTCTCGTACCCCCATGAAGCTGCTCGACGTATAAGCGAAATGCACGCGCCGTCGGGCAGCGACCGGCCGAGGTATGAGGCTGCTCCAACAAGCCCGCCTCACCCAACGATGCCATTACGTTGCGAATCGTCGCCGCGCTCATTCCATCCTTATTGTCTAATTGGCGCGCTACGGTCTGGGAGGCGACGGGCTCCCCGGTCGCAATATAAAGTTCGATGATCGCGTTCAGGACCAGCCGGTCGCGAGGGCTGATCCGAAGGTCGGAAGACATTGTCCACCTGCCCTAATGCGCTCATTCCACACTGGTTTAAATCAACCAAAGCGCAGACTTGCCAATGTGGATTCTAGAAGCTTGAGTGTTGTACTGTCAAGATCGCAACGACTCTGCTGGGGTGCGCGTTTGTTGAGCGCGGCTGAAGGGTGCGGTCTTCAGCCCGACATGAAGGAAAACGCGAAACGGGCTATAGAGGCTGCGAGAACTCTCATGAGAGAATCGGCAGTCGGCAGTGGATGAGAGCCAACAGCAGTCGCTGCGGCTAAGTCCATGAAGCTAGCCCAGGCACAAATGTCTGCTTCCTGCGGCCATTGCTCGAGCCGTTCCCTGTGCGAGAAGCTTCCGTTTACCTGCGGGCGGCTCCTCGGGACTCTTCGGCGCTCAAGTCGGGACTACGTTATTTCAAGGATGTTCTCGTCTTTCGCTGACACTGCGAGCGCGCGCTCTGCAACCTTGCGCGCTACCTCGAAGAATTGCCGTGCGTGTGCGTTTCCTTCTCCGGCCAGAACGATGGGCAAGCCATGGTCACCTCCATGGCGTATCTCCGAGTCCAATTCGATCGAGCCCAGGAATGCCAGGTTGGCTTGCTTAGCCAGGCGCTCCGCGCCGCCGCGGGAAAAGATGTCGATCACCTGGTTGCAGTGGGGGCAGGTGAACTGGCTCATGTTTTCTACCAGGCCCAGCACTTCGACATTGACCTGATGGAACATCTCGAGCGCCTTGCGCGCATCCTGGAGCGAAACATCCGAGGGGGTGGAGATGATGACCGCCCCGGTGAGCGGGACCGTCTGCACCAGCGAGATCACAACATCCCCGGTGCCCGGGCGGAAGATCGACCAGAAGAAAATCGAGTTCGCCCCACTGCACCTGCTGCAGGAACTGGCGAATGATCTGGTGCAACATGGGACCGCGCATCACCAGTGGCTTATCGCCGGGCGAGATAAAGCCCACCGAGATAAGTTTGACGCCATGGGCGACCAACGGCTCGATCTGGTTGTTCTCGAGCACGCGCGGCTGCTGGCCGATGCCCATCATGAGAGGAACGTTGGGTCCGTAGATGTCAGCGTCGATGAGGCCAACGCGAAAGCCTAGCTTGACCAGTGCGGTAGCCAGGTTCACTGCGAGCGTGGTCTTGCCCACTCCACCTTTGCCTGAACCGACGGCGATGATGTTCGATACTCCCGGGAGGGTTTGCGGCCCTGGCGGCGTTTGCATGTGTGCCATATAGAACCTCTTTAAGAATCTGTGTGCTTGTGACCGGCAGTAGCCAGAGTGTCCTGAGCGCGCGCTCTGCTTGCGCTCGCGCTCGAGTTCGCCTTGTTCGCGGCGCCGCCCTGCATCATGGTAGCGGCGTTTGTCCTCTTCCGTCTCGGGTTCCAACGGCGGCACCCGCACCCGGCCTCCTTGCGGGTTGACCGCGACAAAGGTAAGGTACGCCGACGCGACATGACGCAAGGTACCGTCAATGGTGTGCTCCACCCACACCTTGACGCCCACTTCCATGGAGGTGCGGAAAGCGCGATTGAGGGAGGATTTCAGAATCAACAGATCCCCGACATGCACAGGCGCAATAAAGTCGATATGGTCCATCGATGCGGTGACCACATGCGCCCGGGCGTGACGGTAGGCGGCTATCGCAGCCACCAGGTCGATGTAGTGCATGAGCCTGCCGCCCAGCAGGTTGCCCAGCGTATTAGTGTCGTTGGGTAGGACCAGTTCGGTCATCTCGGACCGTGAGTCCGCGATCTTGCGGGGCGGAAGTGGAGGATCGGCCATAGGGTTGTGCCTCATAAAACGAATCGCTTAGTGCGCTGGTCTAAACCTAAGTCTCGACAATTGCGTCGATGAATGCAAATTCCCTGCCAGGCGCGGCAGCGCAGGAAAGGCTTGTAGAGTAAAAAGAAACCTATGGACAAGATAGCGATGCTTACCGAGATATTGACGCAAAACCCAGGAGATGCCTTTGCCCGCTACGGGTTAGCGATGGAGTATGCCAACCAGGGGAAGACGGATGCCTCGCTGGCGGAGTTCGAGCGGCTGCTCTCCACCCATCCGGATTACACCGCCGGATATTTCATGGCGGCGCAGACGCTGGTGAAGGCAGGGCGCACGGACGAGGCCAAGGCGCGGCTCGCTCAGGGCATTGCCAGTGCGCAGCGGACCGGCAATGCCCATGCTCTTGGTGAAATGCAGGCATTGCTCGAAGAACTGGGGTGAAGGATCGTGGTACCAATGTTCACCGCCTGAACGATCATTCCGGGTGGAAGTACACCAAGGGAGCGCAGCCGCTTTACAGTAGCCAAAGGCCAATCCCCCGGATTTCCTGTAGAAGTTGTTGGCGTTGAGGAACTTCGTGCGGCTTTCCTTAATGAAAGCCGCACACCCGGTCGTCTCCAGCGCAGAGTACGGGAAATCCGGGTCGCAGGGGATCAAAACCAGGGTCTTGACAACGGGCCGCAGGACGAGAAAGACGAGCATAATAGCAGCAGAATGAAGATACCTTTGTTTCCGCTCGAAGTAGTGCTGTTTCCCGAAGCAGCACTACCGCTTCACATTTTCGAAGACCGTTATAAAGAGATGATCGGCGTTTGCCTGGCAGAGAAGATCGCTTTCGGAGTGGTCTGTGCCCAGCGTGAAGGCCTGGCCGTGGTTGGCTGCACTGCCGAGATCGTTCGCGTTCTAGAAAAGTATCCCGACGGACGGATGGACATCCTGTGCCAGGGAGCGAAGCGTTTCGAGATTGAGAACCTGGATAACTCACGCAGCTTTCTGCAGGCCGAAGTCGATTTCTTTGGGGACGATGGCGTACCCGCTTCGCGCGCCATGCGTGAGGAGTGCACGGCACTGCATTTTGAAGTACTGGAGCTGATGGGCGGTGAAAAGTCGCACCGGGCTTTCGATCTGGATGAGCCGGTTGCCTTTCGCTTGGCGTGGGCGTCACCCACCGACCTTGCCTTCCGCATCGAGTTGTTGGCGATGCGATCCGATGGCGAGCGCACGGAACGGTTAATCGCCTTCTACACCGCGATGCTGCCAAAATTGCGCCGGGGCGTGCAGGCAAGCGCAACGGCCGGCCGTAACGGGCATGTCATGTAGCTGCTTAATACCGAGTCTCCCCATGGTGTAAGGTGACAATAGGGGCTTGAGTCCGGTTGGGAGAAGTGTTCTCGCACTCTCGTTGGTACATCGCAACAGGAAACTCGCTCTAAGGAGCAAAATTATGTCCTCGTCGAGCCGTCTTCCCCAGACTCTGGGTGAGCTAGAGAGCAGCAAGGAATTCTACGAAGCGCGCTTGAAGAAGCGCAGCGTGAAAGACGAGTTGCGCGAGAACCTGATTGCCCGGTTGAAGAGCCGTCAGCCGATCTTCCCCGGTATCGTCGGCTATGAAGATACCGTTGTCCCGCAAATTGTGAACGCGGTTTTGTCGAAGCAGAACTTCATTCTGCTCGGGCTGCGCGGGCAGGCCAAGAGCCGGATATTGCGCGGGCTGACCGAACTGCTGGACGAGCAAATGCCCTACATCGCTGGCTGCGAGATCCGTGACAACCCCTATCACCCCTTATGCAAGCGATGCCGCGATCTGGTCGCTTCGGAGGGCGCGGCCACGGCGATCGCGTGGCTGCCGCGCAAGGACCGCTACGTTGAAAAGCTGGCTACGCCCGATGTGACGGTGGCTGACCTGGTAGGTGATCTTGATCCCATCAAAGCGGCGCGGGGCGGCCAGGACTTGTCCAATGAGCTGACCATGCACTACGGTTTGCTGCCCCGGGCCAACCGGGGGATCTTTGCCATCAACGAACTTCCCGATCTTGCGGGGAAGATCCAGGTGGCGCTGTTCAACATCATGCAGGAAGGCGATGTGCAGATTAAGGGATATCCCGTCCGTCTGGAACTGGACATCGTTCTCACCTTCAGCGCCAACCCCGAGGATTACACCGCACGGGGCAAGATCGTCACTCCGCTCAAGGACCGGATTGGGTCAGAGATCCGCACCCACTATCCCGAGACCATCGAAGAGGGCATGGCCATTACCGCCCAGGAAGCCTGGAGCGACCGGGGCTCGACCAAGATTACTATTCCGCAGTACATGCGCGAGGTGATCGAGCAGGTGGCTTTCTCCGCCCGCGAAGACAAGAAGGTGGATAAGCGCAGCGGCGTCAGCCAACGTCTACCCATCTCGACCATGGAGCTGGTGGTTTCGAATGCCGAGCGGCGCGCGCTGATGCATGGGGAAAAGCTGGTGGTGCCGAGAATGAGCGATATCTACGCCGCCATGCCGGGCATCACGGGAAAGCTTGAGTTGGAGTACGAGGGCGAGATGCGCGGCGCCGATGTGGTGGTGCGGGATCTGATTCGCGCTGCGATCGGCAAGATCTTCGACAAGTATTTCTCCGGCACCAACACCCAGCAGATCGAGCAGTGGTTCAACCTGGGAGGCGCGGTCCGCATCGACGACGATCAGCCGTCGCAGGCCATCCTGGAAGAACTGAAGCAGATCCAGGGTCTGTTTACGCAACTGTCGCCGCTGTCCGTTAAGGTCTCCGACGCGCCCGAGGTTGCGGTCGCTGGGGCGGAATTTCTGCTCGAAGGGATGTACGCCCACAAACGCCTGAGCCGCAGTGAAGAGCGCGGCTTCAGCGCACAGGAGAAGGCCACGCGCAAGCAAGAGCGGGTGGAGCAGGATCGCGATTACGACGACTTCCAGGAGCAACGGCGAACTCGTCGCGGCTTTAACTAGGCCGCCGTTATTCTCCCCCGTCATTCTCCGAGGATCTGTGGATGAAACGAATTCGCTACACCAAATACACCGGCGACCCGGCCTCGGAGATGAGCATGGAAGATCTGCTCAAGGCGCTGTCGGAATATCTGCTGGATTCCGGCTTTCAGGATCCGTGGTCGCGATTCGCCGAGCTCGACGGCGAGCACACGATGGACAACCTGCGCGAGGCCTTGCGGCAGGCTCTGGAAGCGGGCGATCTTTTCGATGGCGAGATGCAGCAGCGCATCGACGAGATGGTAGAGAACGGCCAGCTTGACCAGCTCATCGACAAAATCATGCAGCGCATGGAGCAGGAGAACTACATCTCCACCCAGGGACGGCAGGATCCAAATCCGCGATCGGCCGGCGGCCAGGCCGGCATGGCCGAGGGTCAAGTGCGCTTCGAGGTGACCGACAAGAGCCTGGACTTTCTGGGTTTCAAGACCTTGCGCGATCTGCTGGGGTCGCTGGGTAAGTCAAGTTTTGGACGCCACGATACCAGGCATTTTGCCACTGGTATTGAAGCCAGCGGCGCTTCCAAGATGTACGAATTCGGCGACGTGCTCAACCTGGATACGACCACTACTCTGAGCGCGGCGATTGCCCGGGAAGGGCATCTCCATGCCTCTCAACCTGGAGTACTCCGATCTGCACGTGCACCAGTGCGAGTATCAGAGTTCCTGCGCCACGGTGGTGATGCTGGATTGTTCTCACTCCATGATCCTGTACGGTGAGGACCGCTTCACGCCGGCCAAGAAGGTGGCGATGGCGCTCTCGCATTTGATTCGCACGCAGTACCCTGGCGACTCGCTTTCGCTGGTGCTGTTTCATGATTCGGCGGAGGAAGTGCCGATCTCGCAGATCGCGCGGGTCAAGGTGGGACCGCACTATACCAATACCCGCGAGGGGCTGCGCGTGGCGCAGCGGATCCTGGAGCGGCAGCGCAAAGACATGAAGCAGATTGTGATGATCACCGATGGCAAGCCTTCCGCGCTTACGCTTGCCGGATGGGCGGATTTACAAGAATGCCTTCGGGCTGGATCCCCTGGTGGTGAGTGAGACGCTGGAGGAGGTCGCCCGGTGCAAGCGGTCTAACATCATGATCAATACGTTTATGCTGGCCTCGGATCTTGGCTTGGTGCAGTTCGTGCAGAAGATGACCAAGATGTGCCGCGGCAAGGCGTACTTCACTACGCCGGATACACTGGGCGAATACTTGCTGATGGATTACATGTCGCGCAAGATGAAGACCATCCACTAGGTCACGGAAGCCCGTTGAACTGGACGGGTGCCCCACGTTCGCTGAGCGTACGTGGGCCGAATATGACGGGCGCAGCCCAACGATTGCTTTCTGTCGGAGGTGCAACCGCTTTTCGACAAATGAGTCTCGTTGGACAACTAGCTAAAAGCATTCGAAAAAACCGTTTTCGGCCCAGGTACGCTGAGGCGAACCTGGGGCACCCGTCCATCTCCTCGATGGGTGTGGGTTGATGTGGATGGTCAAAAACGACTGCGTCCATCTCCTCGATGGGTGTGGGTTGATGTGGATGGTCAAAAACGACTGCGTCCAGCTTCCTCGATAGAGGTGGGTTGGAATGGACAGGCTGAAACGACGGCGTACAGTTCCTCAGCACAGCAGCGCTTAGTTTTTTGCCATGTAGATGAAGCGGAGGATGAAGAGAGCCGCCAGGATGAAGAGCATCCAGTCTTGGCGGGTGGCTTGTCCACGCAAGAGGCGCAGTGTCGCGAAGGACGTGATGCCGAAGGCCAATCCGTTGGCGATTGAAAAGGTCAGCGGGATGGTGATCAGGGTGAGAAAGGCGGGCACCGCCACCATGGGGTCTGCCCATTCGATCTCGGTGACGGCCGAGATCATCAAGGAGCCCACCAGGATCAATGCCGGCGCGGTGGCCGCGATGGGTATGCTGGCAACCAGCGGCGCGACAAACAAAGCCATCAGGAAGAACAGGCCGGTGACGATCGAGGCGATGCCGGTCCTGCCGCCAACAGCGACTCCGGCCGCACTCTCGATGTAACTGACCACGGTACTGGTGCCTGCCATCGAACCGGCCAGCGTCGCCGTGGCGTCGGCAAAGAGAATCCGGTTCAGGCGCGGAATCTCGCCGTCCGGGTTCACCAATCCTGCCTTCTTGGTGACCGCCACCAGACGTGCCGACGTTATCGAAGAGGTCGACGAACAGAAATACGAAAATAACTTCCAGCAGGCCCGGCACCGAAGCTTCCTCCCAAGTGCAGAGCCCCGCGAATGTCGAGCTGAAATGCGGTCGCGGTCAGGTCCTGCATGCGGTAGTGGACGGGGTGCCACTTGACGATACCCAGCGCGAAGCCGGCAGCCGTGGTGCCCGAGAATGCCCAGCAGCATGGCGGTGCGCACCCGCCAGGCCTGCAGCACGGCAATGGCGAGCAGGCAGACGCACGCCAGGGCGGTTTGCGGCGCGCGCAGATTGCCCATGCCAACAACGGTCGCGGCATTGGGCACAATAATGCCGGCATCGCGCAGGCCGACAAAGGCTACGAACAGCCCCACCCCCGCAGCCACCGATGCAAACAGCTCCCGGGGTATGGCATTCACGATCAACTGGCGAATGCCCGCCGCCGTCAAGCAGCAGAAAAACGCAGCCGGAGATGAAGACGCAGCCCAGTGCGGTCCGCCAGGGAACACCCATGCCCTTGACGACGGTAAAGGCAAAGTACGCGTTCAGGCCCATGCCCGGCGCCAAGGCAATCGGATAGTTGGCAATAACGCCCATCAGGATACAGCCGATGGCCGCCGACAGGCAGGTGGCGGCGGCAACCGCGGGCACTGGCATGCCGGCCTCGCTCAGAATACCCGGGTTCACAAATACGATGTACGCCATGGTAAGAAACGTAGTTGCCCCGGCGAGAATCTCCGTGCGCCAGGTGGATCCGCGTTCCTGGATATGAAAGGTTCGCTCGAAATAACTAAGCGTTCGCGTGCTGTGGCCCGGCACCGTCGTGCTCATGGTTTCTCCTTTAGCTGCGAGCCCGGTATGCGATCCTGGTAGCGGTCCCAATTCGTAACAATCTCTGAGACGACAACATTGCCCACGCGATATGCGGCCTCGAGCGCCGGCAGGTAAGCGCTGTAGCGGTGCCCCGAGCTGGCGGCCAGGCTTTCGGCAGCCGTTAACCCTATCGGCGGCTGATCGAAGTTGCTTACGGTGCGCAGCACCATCACCCGGTCCAGATCAACGCGGCCGGCATGATGAAGAAAGCTCAGCGATTGCAGAACGCCAGTGTCTTCCATCGCGGAAGTAACAAAATTGCCCTTGCCGTCGGTATGGTAGCTGACCCATTGATTCGCCCATTGATCGAGTAGCTTTCCGTGCCAGAAGGTGGAGGAGGAAAGCGTATCGCCCTTAAGCACGAATGGCGGACGGCGGGCATTCGCTCCCGCAAAGTGGGCGCGCGCCGCTTCCAACTGGGGCGAATCGTCGAGCTTGACTGCTTTCGTTTGCTGGTACGCCCACTCCACCAGATCCGGGTTGAGATGAAACATGGCGAAGAGATCGTCGTTACGCGGCTGCTCGTACGGCTTGGTTTTGTTCAGCGGCACATAGCCGGTGGTCCATTGCGGAGGAATCTCCCGGCGTCGATCTCGTAGGCCAGATCGCCATCCACTACCCACTCTGCCCAGACAGCGGAGCCCAGGGACGCATCTTCGGGGTCGGCTCCGGCAATGCCGGCGACCAGCCAATATGCCTTGCTGAAATCGAAGCGAGGATCAAGGCCCAGGGCCATGATGGAGGCGGCCGCTCTCGCCGTGCCGACGCCGGCCAGCACTCCCATGACACCTTGATCGTTCATGCGCAGGTCGTGAAAGCCCTGGGGAAAGGGGAAGACGTGGTCAAGGTGTTCGCGTTCGACCCAATACTGGTACTCGCCCGGCGTGTCGCCCTGATCGGCTCCGGGCTCAAAGAGCGCGATGACCACTACCTTGACGGGAATAGGCGCAGGAACAGCCGCCAATGCGCTCGCAGCAGACAGGATGCAAACCAAAAGGGTCAGCAATCGAGTGCTCATACGGGAGCATAGACGGAAGTCGGCTCAGGGACCAACAGAAAAGAAATCGCCGCCTAATATGCGATCTTCGACTGGTGTTCCTGCCACGCGCGAAAGTTCTCGATCGCGAGCTCCGGCAACAAGCGCAGCATGGGTAACTTGCGTTTACCGGGCGGCACGCTAAGTTCCTCATAGATAAAGTGGTCGTCGAATCCGACTGCAGCCGCGTCATGACAGGTATTGCCGTAGACCACGGAGTCCAGCCGAACCCAGTAGATCGCGCCCAGGCACATGGGACAGGGCTCACAACTGGTGTAGAGCACACAACCCGGTAACTGAAAGGTCCCCAGCGCTTTGCACGCCGCGCGAATAGCGTTCACCTCGGCGTGCGCGGTTGGGTCATTGGACGAGGTCACGCGGTTGACGCCGGTGGCGACGACTTCTCCGTCCTTGACGACGACTGCTCCGAAGGGTCCACCCGCCCCGCTGCGCACGTTTTCCGTGGCCAGCCGGATGGCCAGTTGCATGAAGTCATTCTCAGTCTGCATGTTCGTCCCTCGTTGGCGATTTCGCTTGCACTCTCCACAGGGCAGCCCGAATATTCGAAGTATGACACAGGCCTTTGTCTCCAGCCGCGTCGTGACGCCCGAGGGAGTGCGGCCGGCTGCGGTGATCGTAGAGCAGGGACGCGTTGAGGCAGTGCGTGAGCCGGGCGACGTGCCCCACGCAGCGCTGGTGCATGCATTCGGCGACCTAGTGCTGCTGCCCGGCTTGGTGGATTCGCATGTGCACGTGAACGAACCGGGCCGGACGGAATGGGAAGGCTTCGCCACCGCGACTCGCGCCGCCGCCGCCGGGGGCTACACCACGCTGGTCGATATGCCCCTCAATTGCCTGCCCGAGACCACGACGGTTGCCGCGCTCGAAGCCAAGCGAGATGCGGCCGCTGGGCAATGCCGCGTGGACTGGGTGGCTTGGGGTGGATTGACCGGCAAAAACCAGGAACACATTGGGCCCCTGGCGGAAGCAGGCGTGGCTGGGTTCAAATGCTTCCTGGTCGATCCCGGCATTGAAGGCCTGGTATTGATCGAGCCGCAGGAACTCGAGGCCGCGTCGCCGGCGCTCGCCCGTAGCGGCTTGCCTCTACTGGTCCACGCGGAGTTGGCTGAGTATCTCTATCCCGGCGGAGATAAGGATGACTGGCGACAGTACGCAACATGGCTGCGCTCGCGTCCTGATGAGTCGGAGTTGGCCGCGATCCGTCTGCTCATCGGGCTTTGCCGCAAGTACCGGTTTCGCCTGCACATCGTTCATGTAGCCAGCGCACTGGCGCTCGAAGATCTGCGCCGAGGCTCGCGCTGAGGGTCTGCCGGTTACTGCGGAGACCTGCCCTCACTACCTGCACTTTGTCGCCGAAGAGATTCCGGCCAGGCGGCACGCTCTTCAAGTGCGCGCCGCCCATCCGCTCGCGAGATAATCGCGAAGCGCTGTGGCACGGGCTTCGCGATGGCATCATCGATTTGATCGCGACCGATCACTCCCCTTGCCCGCCGGGTATGAAGGAAGGAGACTTCCGCAGCGCGTGGGGAGGGATTGCCAGCCTCAGTGTAGCCATCTCCGTCATTTGGACGGAGATGCGCAAGCGCGGTCTCCCCATCCAGGACCTGGCGCGCTGGATGTCCGCGCAGCCGGCAAAGCTTGCCGGGCTCGAGGGACGCAAAGGAGCAATTGCCGCGGGATACGACGCGGACCTGGTGGTCTTCGATCCTGATGCCGAGTTTGTCTTGAGCACGGCAGACCTGCATTACCGGCACCCTGTGTCCCCTTACCTTGGGGAGCAGTTACGCGGCAGGGTGAAAGCGACGTTCGTCCGGGGTGTCGCCGTGTTTAAGGACGGTTCATTCCCGGATCCCCCCATCGGCAGGGAGCAGCGCCCGGGAAAGACTTGCGCCGGTGTGATCGAGGTTAAGAATTAGACTTTGAGCGTGAAGCCAAAGCCGGCTATCTCGATTTCGGCGAGAGACGGAATCACGTTTGACCGCAAGTTTATTACCCGGCTTTAGAGGTTGAAAGAGGGAAGAGGAGGTCCTATTTGCAAACCCGCGTCGTGGGCGTCTCTGTTCCCCGCAAAGAGGGCGTCCCGAAACTAACCGGCCAGGCTCGCTATATCGACGATCTCTCGCTGCCGGGCATGATCTTTGGCGCGACGGTGCGGAGCACGATCGCCCGCGGCGCGATCGAAGAGATCAAATTCGGTGAGGGCATTGCCTGGCACGAGTTCACGATCGTCACCGCCAAAGATATTCCGGGCCGCAATGTGGTTTCGCTCATCGTGGACGACCAGCCCTGCCTGGCGGATGGAGTGGTCAATCATCCGGAAGAGCCGATCCTGCTGCTGGCGCACCCCGACCGCCATGCCCTGGCAGCCGCTGTGGCGGCAGTGAAGATCTGCTATAAGCCTTCACCCTCGATTCACACCATTGAAGAAAGTGAGCGCCGGGAGCAGATCATCTGGGGCAAGGACAACATCTTCAAAAGCTACCTGATGCAAAAGGGAGATGTGGACCAGGCCTGGAAGGACGCGGCCTGGATTGTCGAAGGAGAATACAGCACCGGCGCGCAAGAGCAACTGTACATCGAACCCAACGGCGTGATCGCACAGGCAGGCGACACGGGAGGACTGACCGTCTGGGGTTCGATGCAGTGCCCGTTTTACGTACACAAGGCCCTGGTGGCGCTCACCGGCTTACCCGCGGAAAACGTGCGCGTGATACAGGCCGAGACCGGCGGAGCCTTTGGCGGCAAAGAAGAATATCCCTCGATGATCGCCGGCCACGCCTCACTGCTGGCCATGAAATCAAAACGCCCGGTGAAGATTATCTATGACCGGATGGAGGACATGGCGGCCACCACCAAGCGGCATCCCTCGCGCACCCGGCACCGCACCGCGGTCAGCGCCGACGGTAAACTGCTCGCCGCCGAGATCGAGTTCGTCACCGATGGGGGCGCGTACGCCACCTTGTCCTCGACGGTGTTGTCGCGCGGCACCATCCATGCAGGCGGCCCTTACTTCTGGCCCAACATTCGCGTCCATTCCAAGTCGTACGCCACGAACACGCCGCCGCACGGCGCCTTCCGCGGCTTCGGCGCACCGCAAAGCCTGTTTGCCATGGAGCGGCACATGGACCATGTGGCGAAGACTATCGGCATGGCTCCCGACGAGTTCCGCCGGCGCAACCTGTTGCATCAGGGGATGACGACGGCGACCAATCAAGTGATCCATGACCCGATCGTGCTTGATCAGATGCTCGAACGCGCACTCACACTCACCGATTATCACGCCAAGGTAGAGCAGTTTGCCGCGCACAACCCGGGCAGCGCGAAGAAGAAAGGCATCGGCATCGCGGCGTTTCTGCACGGCGCCGGTTTTACCGGTTCCGGGGAACGCTATCTCAATGCGCTGGTGGGCGTGGAAGCGGCGGCAGCAGGCGGCCTGCGCGTGCTGGTGTCGAGTACTGAGTTCGGCCAGGGAACCAACACCATTCTTTGCCAGATTGCCGCGGAGACGTTGGGACTGGAGTACGACGACGTCAGCATGGCGCCGGTCGATACCAGCATCAGCCCCAATAGCGGGCCTACGGTGGCTTCGCGCACGGCGATGATCATCGGCAAGATTGTGCAGACCGCGGCTTTGAAGATGCGGCAAACACTGATCGACAGCGGATTGCTTCGAGCCTGACGGCGGCCGCGAGCAGTTCCTCGCCGCTTGCCAGGCTTACCGCAAACAATTTGGTGAGCTGCAGTCTTTCAGCCGCTATGAGGCGGCGCCGAATATTTTCTGGAATGATGAGCTCTATAGCGGCGAGGCCTATGGGGCCTATGGCTGGGCAGTCTACGTGGCTGAGGTCACGGTCGATACTTTGACTTACAGCGTGACCATCGATGACTTTGTTGCTTTGCAGGAGATTGGCAAGGTGCTGCATCCGGTGCTCGCCGCCGGCCAAATTGAAGGCGGGGTCGCCCAGGGCATCGGCTACGCGCTCTACGAGAAGGTGCAGTGGCAAGGACGGGCGCATGATCAACAACCAGATGACCAACTACATCATGCCCACCGCGGAAGATATCCCACCCATTCGCGTGTTCTTCGAGGAAGTGCCTTATCAATACGGACCTTATGGAGCCAAAGGCATCGGCGAGTTACCCATGGATGGGCCCGCACCCGCGATCGTGAATGCCATCGTCCACGCGACCGGGGTTAACTTCAACTCGATCCCGCTGCTGCCGGAAGATATCTATCGCGGCCTGACGACGGAACCTGAGCGTCCGGCGGAATCTTTGGCTGCCGCACTCGCTGCGGAGGGAAGCCAATGAGCGCTCGGCTATCCGAAGTTTCCTTCACCGTGAATGGCGCCGCGCACACGGTTTCGGTTTATCCCATGGAGCGGCTGCTCGACGTCTTGCGCACAGAGCTGGGACTCACCGGAGCCAAGGAAGGCTGCGGCGAAGGAGAATGCGGTTCGTGCTCCGTGCTGATGAACGGTGCACTGGTGAATAGCTGCCTGGTTCCCGTGCTCCAGGCCCAGGGAGCTACGTTGTGCACGATCGAGGGGCTTGCCTCTGACGGCGTCTTGCATCCGGTGCAGAAGGCGTTTCTCAAATGCGGAGGCGCGCAGTGCGGCATTTGTACGCCGGGTATGGTTATGGCCACGGTTCATCTTCTGCGCCGCAACCCTTCACCGACGCTGGAACAGGTTCGCGAAGGGTTGGGCGGAAACCTGTGCCGCTGCACCGGCTATACGCGGATCTTTCAAGCGGTGTTGGAAGCGGCGCAGACAGGCATAGAGGGATGAGAGCCCAGCCATCGGAGTACGAACTGGTCGCACCCGGCAAACTATCCGCAGTGCTCGATCTGCTGGCGCGCGAGCCCGGGGTGTGGCTGCCGATCGCCGGGGGCACCGAAGTGATGGTGCAGTACGGCGCGGGCAGGCTCGGAGCGCGCAAGCTGGTTAGCCTGTGGGGACTGCCGGAGCTGCGCTGCATCGAACGCACCGAGCAGGAGCTGATCATCGGCGCGGGATGCACCTATAGCGATCTGAGGAATCATCCCGTGGTTGCGCAGGAGTTCCCCTTGCTCGCGCGCGCGGCCTCGTGGACCGGCAGCATCGCCAACCAGAACCGCGGCACGCTCGGCGGCAACATCGTGAACGCCTCTCCCGCCGCCGATTCCCTTCCCGCCTTGCTGGTTTACGAGGCCGAACTGCTTTTGGTTTCTGCGCGCGGCCCACGGCGCGTTCCGTACGGCGAGTTCCATACCGGCTACAAACAGACCAGGCTGGCGCCCGATGAGATCATCTCCGGCATTGCGCTGCAACCGCGATTTGCCGCCTACCACGCCTACTCCCGCAAAGTCGGCACGCGCAACGCGCAAGCCATCGCCAAGCTCTGCTTGGCCGGGCTGGGCAGAGTCTCCGACAACAAAATCGAAGACGTGCGGCTGGCCATCGGCAGTATGGCGGTCACGCCGCTTGCGGCTGCGACGGACGGAAGAGGTGCTGCTTGGCCGGGTGCGGAGTCCGACCCTGGTTGGCGAAGCGCGGCAGGCCTTGGAAACGGAAGTCGCTCCCATCGACGACATTCGCTCCAGCGCAGGTTACCGGCTCCATGTCGCGGGCAATCTGCTGCAGGAGTTTCTCGAGGGCCTCTTCCAGTGAACCCGGTATTGGCGCGTTGGCATGCGCTGCCGCGCGATGAGGCGGCACAAGAAGTCCTCTCCTGTTGCGGCTCTCGAGCCTGGGCTGCGCAGTTAGCGGCGATGCGCCCATTTGCCGACGAGCCGAGTCTCTTCGCCGCCGCTGACCGCTGCTGGCAACGTCTGCCCGAAGCGGATTGGCTGGAAGCATTCCGCAGCCATCCGCGGATTGGAGAAAAGCACGCGCAGAATAAGACCACTGCAGCCTCTGCCGCGTGGTCCAGCTCAGAGCAGAGCCAGATGAAAGAAGCCGATGCTGCTATCCTACTGCGGATGCAACAGGGTCATCGCGAGTACGAAGAGCGTTTTGGGCGGATCTTTATCGTATGCGCCAGCGGAAAACAGCCGGCGGAAATGCTGCAGATACTGGAACGCCGCCTGAGCAATGATCCCGCGGAGGAGCTGCTTGAATCGGCCGCTCAACAACAGCAGATCATGCAGTTGAGGCTGCGCAAGTGGCTGGCTGGACCGGGGGCTGCGTGAGCCGCATCTCCACCCACGTACTTGATACTGCGCTGGGCCACCCGGCTGCCGGCATGATGGTGCACCTGGAATATGCCGGCTCCTCTGGTGAGTGGGAAAAACTGGGTGCGCACGAGACCGACGGCGATGGCCGATGCGCCAACCTTCTACCCCAGGATGGAACTTTGCGGCCGGGGCAATACCGGGTGCGCTTCGAAACTGGGACCTATCACGCGGCACAAGGGGTCAAGGGGCTTTACGTCACGGTTGAGATCATCGTGACGGTGCGCCCGGACGACACCCATTTGCACGTTCCGTTACTCTTGAGTCCAAATGGCTATACCACCTACAGGGGGAGCTAGCCGGTGATTGCTCTGGCCGAGAATACTTACGGAAAATCGAGCGTGCGCGTGATGAAGGTGCAGCGCGATGGTCCGTTGCATACGGTAAAGGAGTGGAAGGTAGAAGTCCTGCTCTCGGGCGACTTCGAAAGCTGCTTCACGGTGGGCGATAACAGCGAGATCCTGCCCACGGACACGATGAAGAACACCGTGTATTCGCGGGCCCGCGAGAGCACGGCCGAGTGTATCGAGGACTTTGCGCGGGAGTTGGCTGAGTTTTTTCTGGCTCGCAACCCGCAGGTGGAACGCGTTGTCATCAGCATTGCCAGCACAGCCTGGGATCATGCGTTGGTCCAGGGCAAGCCGCATCCTTCAACCTTTGTTCGCGGCAGCGGCGAGACGCAAACCACTGCGGTTACGTATGTCCAAGGGGGAGGGGTTTCTGTCAGCTCGGGCTTGGACGGACTGGTGGTGCTTAAGACGGCCAACTCGGGCTTCGAGGGGTATCTGAAAGACTCGCTTACCACCTTGCCGGAGACGGCGGACAGGCTTTTCGGCACCTCGATGCGTGCGCAATGGAAGTATCAATCCGCGATTTTGCCTTTTGAACGGTTGCGCAGCACGCTGCGGGAGACGCTGATCCAGGCCTTTGCCGAGCACGATAGCAAGTCGGTGCAACACACCCTCTATGCTATGGCCCAGGCTGCGCTTGAGGCCGTACCGGAGATTTTGGACATAGAGTTGGCGATGCCCAATAAGCATTGTCTGCTGGTGGATCTGTCTCGGTTTGGGCAGACAAACCCGAACCAGATTTTCGTGCCCACGGATGAGCCGTATGGCAACATTGTGGCCCGTATCTGCAGAGAACCGTAATCGATGGGATCCTCTCCCCGAGATGTGAAATACCACTGCTCTGACCGGCTGTTTTCGGACTTCAAGGGTTAAGGGTCAAGGATCGTGGCATCCCACATCTCGCGAAAAACGAGCGAGATGTGGGGCACCCGTCGATTTGTCGTTGGGACGGAAAGCCGCATGAGGTTATTTGCGGTTGGGACAGGGTTTTCCAAGGGGTATGAATGCAATTTGAAATGCGAGAGGTGGCGGATAAGGTCATTGCCCGCTGCCGCTACCTCGCCCAATTCACCGACGAGCCGGGCCAGATCAAGCGCACCTTTCTTTCCCCCGCAATGCGCGAGTGCATGCAGGCTGTGCAGGGCTGGATGGAGGCTGCCGGCATGCAGGTCGTGACCGATGCAGCCGGCAATCTCCGCGGACGGTATCCTGGCTCATCGAGCACGTCTCTGATGATCGGTTCGCATCTCGACACCGTGCCTAACAGCGGAGCCTTCGACGGCGTCCTGGGCGTGATGATGGGGCTGGCCCTGATCGAGGCACTCTCGGGAGAGAAGCTGCCCTTTGCCATCGAACTGGTCGCATTCTCAGAAGAAGAGGGAGTACGTTACAGCCTTCCCTTCATCGGCAGCCGGGCGCTGGTTGGGCGATTGGATGCGTGACCTGCTGGCGATCAGCGATGGCGACGGAATCTCCCTTGCCCAGGCGCTGAAGTCGTTCGGATTAGATCCGATGAAGATAAAGGACTGCCAGATGACCGCTGACGTCGCGGCCTATCTTGAGTTCCACATCGAGCAGGGCGTGCTGCTGGAAAGCGAAGATAAGTCGCTCGGGGTAGTACAGGCGATTGCCGGCCAGAGCCGCGCGGAGATCACCTTTACCGGCCGGGCTCGTCATGCCGGCACAACGCCGATGCGGCTGCGCAACGACGCCGTCGCTGGGGCGGCGGAGTGGATCAGCGAGGTGGAGCGTGTGGCCCTGGGGACTCCGGGCATGGTGGCTACTGTCGGCGATCTGCGCACCCATCCGGGAGCGGGGAATGTGGTTGCCGGGCAGCTGCGCGCCAGCCTCGATGTGCGCCACGGGGAAGATACCGTCCGCCACCAGGCTGTGGACCACCTGCTCGCCGAGGCGCTGTCGATCGCCACACGGCGCGGCCTCACGACGGTGAGTAAAATGCTGATGGACCAACCCGCGGTGAACATGGATGCCCGGTTGTGCGCGCTGGCGACGGACGCGATCCGCGGCATAGGGATCGAACCGGTGTCCATGGTGAGCGGGGCGGGCCACGATGCCATGATTTTGGCGGAGCGGGTTCCCAGCACGATGATCTTTCTACGCAGCCCCGGCGGCATCAGCCATCATCCGGACGAGTCAGTTCGGCCTGAGGATGTTGAAAATGCACTCGCCGCGGGCCTGGCATTCTTGCGCAACTTCGACAGTTGCTACGCGCCACCCGTAAATAAGGAGCAAAGCACTCCGCATGCATAACCTGGGACTTACCCGCAGCGATCGCCAACCCACGCACCTGCTGCAAACGCCGGATACTTTTGTGGGCATGCCTCTGCCCGGTTTCGATTCTGTAACCGTCATTGTGCACACAGCGCCCGCCATCGGAGCCGCATTCACCCAGTACACGGCGGAGTTCGAGCCCGGAGGTTCGCTGGGGCCGGCTCATGGTCAGCGCTTTCTCTATCTGCTGGAAGGCGCGGTATCGGTGGTTGTGGGCGGCAAGACGCAGCAGCTTACTCCGGGTGGGTTTGCCCATTTGCCCGCCAACCAGCCGCACACCGTGAAGGCGTCGACGCGAAGCCGTGCCGCGGTGATTGAGAAGCCGGCTATATCGCTGCTGAATGAGGCCCCCGCGCCCGCTCTTTTCGGCAGCGAGGATGCCGTCGACTCGCAACCCCTGGGTGGGGACGAGGCGCTCCAGGTAAAGCAGCTGCTGCCGACCAAGCCGGGCCTCGACTACGCGGTCAACACGATGACCTACCAGCCCGGCGCTGCACTGGCCCAGGTGGAGATCCACGTGATGGAGCACGGGCTGCTGATGCTCCAGGGCGGCGGTATCTACCGTCTCGGGAACTCCTGGTATCCGGTGCAGACGGGAGATTTTATCTGGATGGCGCCTTACTGCCCGCAGTGGTTCGGCGCGCTGGGCAAAACTCCGGCAAAATATTTGATTTACAAAGATTGGAATCGCCACCCGCTCCCCGGAAGGTAAATCCATATGCAAGTGCAAATAGATCGAGATCGATTGCTCTCTGACATCGAGATGCTGGCCTCGTTTTCTGATGACACGCCGCCCGGCATCTCCCGCCTGGTCTTTGCCGAGGCGGACCAGGAGGCGCGCATCTGGCTCAAGGCTCAATGCCGCGATGCCGGCTTGTCTGTGCGCGAGGACGCGGTCGGCAATATGTTTGCCCGCTGGACGGGCGCCCGGCCTGAGCTTGGGGCGATCGGCACCGGCTCGCATATCGACGCCATTCCGCACTCGGGAAAGTTTGACGGCACGGTGGGCGTGCTGGGCGGCCTGGAGGCGATTCGTGCTTTGCGAAAGAGCGGATTCCAACCGCAACGCTCCATCGAGCTGTTGCTCTTTACCGCTGAGGAGCCTACACGCTTCGGCCTGGGATGCCTGGGCAGCCGGATGTTGGGTGGCGGCCTGGACAGCGCCGCGGACGCGCGCCTGAGAGACTCCGAAGGCAATACGCTGGGCCAGCTGCGCGCAGCTGCCGGCTTCCACGGCTCCCTCGACGAGGTGCGCCTGCACGACGGCTACTATGCGGCCTTTGTCGAATTGCACATCGAGCAGGGTCCACTGCTGGAGAAGGAAGGTTTGGCGGTGGGTGTGGTCACCAGCATTGCTGCGCCCGCGGCTTTACGCATTCGTGTTGAGGGCGAGGGAGGTCATGCTGGAGGGGTGCTCATGCATGACCGCAAGGACGCCTTTTGTGCCGCCGCGGAGATCGTGCTGGCCATCGAAGAACGCGCGCTTGCGACCGGCTCAATGGACACTTGCGCCACCGTCGGCAAGTGCCATGTCTATCCCGGTGCGGTGAACAGTATTCCCAGCAGGGTAGAGATGGAAGCCGATATCCGCGACACCGACGAGCAGCGCAGAAACCAGGTGTTGCGCGAAATCGAGCATGCCTGCGCGCGGGTGGCGGCCAAGCGCAATGTTCAGGTGCAGGTCACGCCCATCAACGCCGATGCTCCCGCCACCTGCTCACCGCAGATCATCGACGCCGCGGTGCAGGCTGCGGCTGAGAACGGGCTCGCCTACAAGAAGATGGTCAGCCGCGCCTACCACGACTCTCTGTTCATGGCCCGCATCGCGCCGGTCGGAATGGTGTTCATCCCTTGCCGTGGGGGAGTGAGTCATCGTCCCGACGAGTATTCCGCGCCGCAGGAGATCGAGAATGGCGCCAAGGTGCTGGCGGGGACGCTGGCCAGGTTGTCGCAGATGAACGGAGGTGCGTGAAGAGCTCACTCGCCTGGCCCTCCACATCGGGCATGACGAGATACAGCAGAATAATGCCCGCAATGGCGAACATGTGATCGGCTCCGGATTCGCCGCTCCACTCCTTCGATTGCCACATCAGAAACCACTCGTTGCCTACACTCAGAGAAGGCCGACAGCCACATCAGCAAGCTGAGGGTGAGGGCCACAACTCCCAGCTTCTTTGCGGCGTTGAAGGTGGCCGCGCTCGATCGCAGATTGCGGATCAGCAGGATCCCTCCCAAATACAGGAGCAGACCGGTCACAATCTCCCAGCAGACGATGGATCCGAAAAAGAGCCAGGGAACCATGGGCGAGTGTATGGAACGCCACATACCGTGGTTTCCCGGAAAGGTGGTATCCATCAGCAGAACGTGGCGTACGAAGGTCAGGTTGGAGTTGTAATCGTTGGTATTGTTAAACACCACCAGCGTGTAATAGAAGCCGAGTGCAAAGAGAAGCAGGGCCTTGGAGGCACGAATCGTCATTTTTGTTCTCCTGGTGCAAAGGTGGCGAAGTAGGCACGCAGCGCAGCGATGGTCTGGTCATCATACTGGGGGCTGGCGGCCATTCTACTGTGCGGGTTCAGGGCCTGCGGATTGCGTACGTACTTGGCAAAAAATTCCGGACTTCCCGTGGCCATCGCGGCCAGCACGGGCCAGGCGAGAGATGCCATGTGGCCGCCCTCGGCGCCCATGTTGTGGCAGCGATAGCAATTCTGTTGCGCGATCCGGTAGCCGTCCATGACCGGCGAGCCGGGAGCGAAATTGCCGCGCGGCGTAATGGGGCCGAAGACTTCGCTCTCGTTGCGAAAGTCGAGGCGCACGACCTGAAAAGGAATCTGCGCTTCGTCGTTGTGGGAAAGCACTTTGAAGGATGGAGTGAAGCTGGGGTTCGCGACCACATACGGTCCCAGTTCGCCGCCGTTCTCCGCCTTGGGCCAGCTCTCCTGTGATTTGCCGTTCACCGTCAGCACCAGAACGGGATGGTGGGCTGCGAGATAGGAGGCCGGGTAGTTGCTGCGATAGCCGTCTTTGCATATCGCCACCACCATATCCCCGTGGGCGTCCAACAAACGACGCAACTGATCGAGAGCGACGCCGCCCAGGCGCGCCGGTGCGGGAAAGTTCGAATCATTGGAGGCCATGAAGCTGACCTGGGGTAATTGAAGCAGGTCCTGGTAGGAGATGAATTGGCCCGCACCTGAGATCTCTCCGCCCACCTCGAGGTCTGTGGGGGCTTGCCGTGTTGCGTGCAAGAGTGGACTGTGTGAAGCGGTTTGCGCGGAAAGCAACAGCGTGCCGGCAACGATCAGGGCGGCAACCACTCTTTTCATTGGCATATGCTAATGCATTTTTCTCCAAGCAAATGGAAAAGTGACTGCGATTGCGACTTGGTCTATTTGGAAACCGCCGGCGTACTATTGGGCGTCTCACCTTTGCGAACGGCGGCGACACCTCTCCAATCTTCCAGATCCTGATCCGGTTTTTCTTTCCGGTACTTGGCATAGAGTGCAATGCCTTCGGGATCCTCAAGAATATCTACCTGAACGCCCTTTTCCCGCATCAACTGCTCGGTCCCGGAGGCATTGGTGACATCGCCGACGACCACCCTCCTGAACTGGCGCATGTAGATGAGCGTTGCACAGATCTCACAGGGAGTAAGGGTCGTAAACATCGTCGTCTTGCCAAAGTCCAGACGCCCGGCATCCCGCGCCGCGGAAGTCTCACCGTGATTGTAAGGGTGGTTTTCCTGGACCAATGTGTTATGCCCCTTGCCCACGATCTTGCGCGTTTCATCGTCAATGATCACGCCCCCAATGGGGGAGCCGCCCTCTCCATAGCCTTTGAGCGCCAGCAGGACTGCAATACGCATGAAGTCCCTGTCGGTCAGTTTCTTGAAGAATCCATCTTCGACAATCGCCGCCAGGCTCCTGGTGGGAAGATGAGCAATGGTGTTCAGAACCTCTTGGGTAACAGGAGTATCGCCGGTAATAAACGCTTTCATAGGCTCCTCGAGTAGGGAGTTTCATTCTCCAAGGAAAACGGGAAAAAAGGAAGGACAGCCGGGCAAAAGTGATATAGATTACGAACACATGAGTGCTGAAAAGCGATTGCAGGAGCTGGGAATTGTCTTGCCGGAAGGACCCGCGCCGGGTGGCAATTATCTTTCTGCTAAGACGGTCGGGAATCTGGTCTATCTCGCGGGGGTGATCTCCAGGGCGCGGACGGTGTGATCACCGGCACCGCCGGCGCCGATCGAAGCATTGCCGAGGGCTACGCCGCGGCCCGCGCCTGTGCCTTGACCCAGCTTGCGGTGCTGAAGCACACGTTGGGTTCGCTGGACAAGGTTCGCGAGATAGTCAGCGTGAATGGCTACGTGAACGCCGTTGCAGGTTTTCCGGATTCGCCCGCAGTCATCAACGGCGCTTCCGATCTGTTGGTGGCCGTGTTCGGCGAGCAGGGCCGCCACGTGCGCGCCGCCATCGGCGTGAGCGCCCTTCCCCGCAACGCGCTGGTTGAGTTGCAGATGATTGTGGCGGTATAAGGAGCCGCATGGCCGAACACCGGTTAACCGCTGAGCCCACCCATTCGCGCTGGAACCGCGCGCTCGAGCCGCGGCTCACCATCGCGTCTGGAGATACGGTGCATATGAGCTGCCTCGACGCAAGCGGCGGCCAGCTAACACCGGCCTCGAGCGTGGAAGATTTTCTGGCCATCGACCGAGGCAGGATTCATGCCTTGACCGGACCTATCCGCATCGACGGCGCCGAACCTGGCGATGTGCTGCAGATCGATGTGCTGCAGGTGGAGCACCGCGGATGGGGTTGGTCGAGCGTGATTGCCGGCCTTGGTTTTTTGAAGGAACAGTTTAGTGAGCCGTATCTCTTTCACTGGGCGCTCGACCCCCAGGTAAGCCTTTCGCTGGGGCCGGCCATTGTCCCGCTGCGTCCTTTCTGCGGAGTGATGGGTGTTGCCCCGGGCGAAGATGGCGAGTTCCGAACTCGTCCCCCCGGCCGCTTCGGCGGCAACATGGATGTGCGCGAACTTTGTACCGGAGCCACTCTCTATCTGCCGGTGCTGAACCCGGGCGCACTCTTTTCCGCCGGAGATGCGCATGCCGCCCAGGGCGATGGCGAAGTCTGCATCAACGGCATCGAGTGCCCGGCAGACGTGACTCTGCGCTTCCGCGTACACAAGCAGCAGCCACTCGCCGGGCCGCTCGTCGAGTCGGCCGAGTCGCGCTCCCCGGACGCGCCTTCGGATGCGTGGATCGTGGTGGAGTCCGATGCGGACGCCTTGCAGGCCGCACGCTCCGCTACCCTGCGCATGGTGGAGTTGCTGGTCGCCCGTTGGTCGTTTGCCCCCATCCACGCCTACCTGCTGTGCAGCGTGGCCATGAAACTGCGGCTTAGCCAGGTGGTCAACGAACCCATGATCACGGTGAGCGCGGCGATGCCAAAATGCGTGCTGCCCGCAAGGTCGATGTTTTGATGGAAATGGTAATCAACGACCCCGCCACCGTTGCCGAGCTACGGGAGCTGTATCCGCGCTACGAGCAAGCCCTGGTCTCGAACGACGTGGAGACGCTGATGAGCATGTTCTGGGCCTCGCCCTACGTAGCGCGCTTCGGGCCCACCGAGAGCCTCTACGGCATCAGCGAGATTGAAGCCTTTCGCAAAGGACGGTCTCCGGCCAACCTTCAGCGAACCATCAAACGGCTCGATGTGGTTACTTTCGGGTTGGACTTTGCCAGCATCACGCTGGCCTTCGAGCGGGAGATCGAGGGCCGCATCACACGCGGGCGGCAGAGCCAGACCTGGGCCCGCCTTCCGGAGGGATGGCGTATTGTCTTCGCCCACGTATCGCTAATTCCCTAAAGAACTTGCCTCAGAATGCCTCTAAGATCAGGTTTCCGCGCGGCATCTTTCCCTGCATCTTCACTGGTGCAGCCAGTGGCCGGTTTCAGGTCATCGCCGCCAATGCAATTTTGCTTGGCTCGACAATCCACTTTAAGCTATCCTCAACACAGTCCCGCGAAATCCACCCCGGTTGAGTTTTTGGGCCGTCACCCTGTCGTGACCTTTCTGGTTACACCGACCTCGTAGTCGCATATAGAAAAAATTCAGAGTCTAGTCCCAGCTTCTCTCTCATGCGAGGCACAGCCACATGTATTTGAAGTCCAGAAAGTTCTTTTCGACAGCAGTCTTGCTGTTGTCAGTCGTCCTCTTGCAGCCGCTGGCAATGAAGGCCCAACAAACCCTCGGTGGAATTACTGGAACCGTGGTCGACCCTTCTGGAAGCGCCGTCCCCGGCGCCGAAGTGAAGGCCATATCGGAAGACACAAAGCTGGAGCGTACCGCGCAGAGCAATGCGCAAGGCAGCTACGCATTCAACGATCTCCCGATTGGCAAATACACCGTGACGTTTACGAAGGACGGCTTCTCGACCGAGCGCTACCCGGGCATCCTGGTGCAGGCTGACCGCACCGTCCAGTTGCAGGCGCAGCTGAAAGTGGGCACTGTGGCCGACTCGGTCGAGGTCGATGTGAATCCGCTGCTCAACGCCGTCGACACCACCAACGGCTATGTCATGGATAGAGCGCAGATCGAAGCCATCCCGCTGCCCACCGGTAGCTTTACCGGAGTGGCCATCTTCACGCCCGGCGTCAATGCCGAATTGCCTGGCGGAACCGGCGTCAACTCCGGCCTGGGCAATGCTCCTATCTGGGCCAACGGTGAGCGTGACACCAGCAACAGCTTTCTGCTGAACGGCGTCGACGCCAGCAACCTGTTCAACGGCAAGAGCACGAGCCAGGTAGCGTCCGAGCGCGTGGGACCAAGCACTGGCGTGGGCAACACGGGTGGTGGCGGTGTCATTCAATCCAGCGCTTCGGTGTATCTCTCCATCGGCAATTCACTTCCCTCTCCGGCCCCGGAAACGATTCAAGAGGTACGCGTCAACGCATCGATGTATGACGCACAACAGGGTGCGACGAGCGGCGCGCACATCGACCTGAGCACCACCTCCGGCACCAACGACTACCACGGAACGGTCTATCTGCATCGCGCCACCAACTGGTTGAATGCCGCGCCCTTCTTCTTCAATCAGGACCAGGCCGTGCCTGCGAACGACAAGAATCCGCAGCTGCACCGCTACACTCTGGGCGGAGCGGTCGGCGGCCCCATCATCAAAGACAAGCTCTTCGGCTACCTGGCCTATCAGCACCTGCACGTCAGCGATGCTGAGATTGGCGACGGCTTCCTGGACGTGCCCGTCGGCCTGACCGACGATCGGAGCCCACAGACGTTGGCGGCCATCACCAATGCCTACCGCCTTTGGTCCAGGAGCGGTGCCTGGCGCTATCGATCCAGTGGCGCTCGCTTTATTTAATTCGCCTGCGGTTAAGGGCGAACCAGGGCAAGTGGCTCATCCCCAATGCCATCCCGGCATCCTGTGACCCCACGCATGTTTTTAATGCTTTCGTCCCCGGGACGGCCTACTTCATCGGCGACCAGGCGGTCGCCAACCTCGACTACAACGCCACCAGCAAGGACACCCTGGCGCTCAAGTACTACTATCAGCACGACCCCACGGTCGCACCTTACGCCTACTCCAATGTTCCCGGCTTCACGCAAAAGCTCGACGCTGGAACGCAGGTCTTTTCCATCAACAACACGTATCTGGTCGGATCCAACCTAAGCACTCAGCAGACCCTGGGCTTTATACGGGAGAAGCTTTACAACACCAATGACCAGGCTTTCGGGCCGTCGAACATCCCTGGCGGAAGCTATCCATCTGCCTCGATTGACACCTTCGGGTCAAATTACTTTCCCGGGGTTTCCATCATTCATGTACTCGGCAACAGTAAGGTAGCGGGGATCGGAGATACGCTAAATATCGGTCCCGGCGCGGGCGACCAGGGATCGTTCACCGGCGTCTTCCAGAACCGCTTGCAACCCTCCGGAAACGCCATATGGGTAAAAGGAAGGCACAGCATTGGTTTCGGCGGCAGCTACAGCTTTACCCAGCTCAACATCAGGGATCGCCGCACTGGCATCGGCAGCGGCGTTGCCAGCGCAGACCTTGGCCAGTTCATGAACGGACTCGTCACACCCAACGACGACTATAACGTCACCACATTTATGCAGGGCAACGCCAACCGCTATTACCGGGCTAATCAGCTTGGGCTCTACGTGCAGGACAAGTTCCAGATCAAGCCGAACCTCACTCTTACCGCCGGCCTGCGCTACGACTGGGACGGCGGATTGACGGAGAAATACGGCAACATCTTCAACTTCGATCCCTCTCTTTACTCTTACATCTCGACCACTGGGCCGCTGCCGGGTGGTGAGACGGCTGGCACCCTGGGGCCGGATCAGAGCGGCTTCATCATCGCCGGCAACAACAAAAATGGAACCGCAGGTGTTAGCAAAACTACGATGACGGGTCGCCAGTGGGGTTTCGCTCCCCGTGTCGGCGCGGCATGGGAGCCGACCAGGTTTAATAACAAGGTCGTTGTCCGCACCGGTATGGGTATTTACTACGACCGCGGAGAACTCTTCAGTTACTTCTCGCCTGGATATGCCATCGGGCTGGTCACAGGAGGACCGTTCGGCGTCAACCAGCAGGTTCCCTTCGTCACTACCCAGACCTGCCCGGTCACAAGTTACTACGAGGGGTACATACCCACCTGTGCCGGTGGCACCGCGGGCTCGCTCGAATACCCGTACACGAATGTCCAGAGTCCCGCGCCTACCAACCCCAAGGCCTCGGATTTTGCGAAATATCTGCCCAACGCGACGGCGATCGAGAACGGGGCACAACCGGTTTCTCTCGGTGTCTACGACCGGCAAAACAAATTGCCTTACTCGATTAATTACACGCTCGATATCCAATGGCAGCCGCGCAACGATCTGGCCTTCGATTTTGGCTACGTCGGCAACCTGGGCCGCCATCAGGTGGTCCCGGTCCCGTTCAACCAGCCCAACATCGCCTCGCCGTCGGCTGCGGTTCACTCGCAGAATTACTCTTACGGTTACACGCCAACGAATCCGGATGGCAGCTTCCTTCAACTGGGAGATGGCACCACGGCGCTACTGAACTTTGAAGGCGGCAACATCGACCTTCGCGTTCCCTATATTGGCTACGCTGCTGAGTCCATCACTTATAAAGCGGCGGGCGTTTCCGGTTACAACGCCCTGCAGGTCCACGTGGACAAGCGGTTGAGCCACGGACTGCAGGTGGGCGCTTCCTATACCTACTCCCATGCACTGGATGAGCAGAGCGCCTTGGGCCTCTTCTACAACGGCAATAATCCGCTCAATCTGCGCGATGGTTATGCCTCGTCCGACTTCGACCGCACCCATGTATTCAACTTCAACTACGTCTACCGACTGCCCGATTTCTACGAAAGAACACTTGGAAGGGCCGCGCCGCCGATGGATGGTCGCTGGTGGGGGCTACCATTCTGCAGAGCGGACAGCCTTTCAGCGTGGTTGACTTTAGCGGCGCCGTCGGCAGCCTGTACTACAGCGTGTACGACGGCATTACCAACCCAATCGTGCCGCTGAACTACGCTGCTTGCTCGCCGAAGAAAGCTGAGACCGGTCACTCCGGGGCGTTCGGAGTCGAACTATACTGCCGCCCTCAACCCTGCGTGCTTTACTGTTCCGCTGGTGACCTCGTCGAGTCCTCTGGCCGCCGCGGTGCCCGCAGGAGATACCGTTGAGACCAGCTTCACCACTGGCCAGCGCAACATCTTCCGCCAAGCGTCGCAAAAGCGGGCGGATATCTCGCTGGTCAAAATGACCAGCATCTCCGAACGCTATCGCCTGAAGTACACGTTCGACGTGTACAACCTCACCAACACCACCAGCTTCGACGTCCCTGGCAATGAGGTTTTTCAGAATCAATATTTCGACCAGTTCCCGGCCGTCGGCGGGACCGCTTTACCCACCGGATGCAAATCTGATGGTACTTCAGCTACCGAAGGCTTCTATAACTGCCCGGCCGGGCTCGGCTATGTCACCCATACCATCGGCGCACCACGGCAGATACAGATGTCGCTGGCACTCACCTTCTGACGCAAACTGAGGTGTCGTCATATAAAGCCGGATGGCGGAGTAAGCCATCCGGCTTTTCTTTGGTCCAAGGCGAGGTGTTTAATTGACATTCATTTGAACTGTAGAGTTCAATCAGATGAAATGGAGAGTTTATGCCGACTGCAACGACGAAGAAAGACGGCGCGATCGTAGTCTCTGCTCTCAGCCTGCGCACCAATTTGGGGAGGATTCTCCGCCGCATGGAGTCTGAACGGCGGTCGCTGGTAATCGAGAAGCGGGGCACGCCAACGGCGGTTCTCCTGAATATCCGCGATTACGTCAAACTTGCAGCGCCGGAGCCCGAAGTCCTCAAGATCATTGGGGTCGAGGCTAAGCGTAACAAGACTGACGCTCTGACTTCGCGTCAGATCGATAAGGTCATTAAAGCAGTAAGATCAGAAAAGAAAAAGCGCTGATGCTTGCATTGCGCCTGGTAATCGATACGAACGTGCTGGTCTCCGCGGCACTGGAACCAGACGGTCTTCAACGAACCACATTCCTTCTGGCGATTACAAAGCCTGCGCGTTTGTACGTTTCTCCGCCTATTCTCGAAGAGTTCTCGGAGGTGCTGTCCCGTCCTGAATTGTCCATCCGGAAAGGGTTGCGACTTCGATTGCTTCAGCTCATCAAGAATCGCAGCTATGCGGTTACTCCCTCACGTCGGCTCGCGGTGACAAGCGACCCTGACGACAACATCTTTGTTGAGTGCGCCGATGCGGCTCGTGCCGACTTTCTGATTACCGGCGACCGCAAGTACTTTCCGGCGTTCTGGAAAAACACAAAGATTATCGCGCCACGTGAGTTTGTTGGCCTGGTTGCGCCGCATCTGATTCGCTGACCCGGCCTTCGCTAGTGGTCATTGCTGGGAGGCTCCATACTAGAGCATGACCTTACGGATGTTCCATCCTTTCGATCAGCTGGCAGCGAAGCTCCTGGATGCCTCTGGGTACGATGAAGACGGAGCGCACGATCTGTCCCACATCGTGCGCGTGTGGCGTAATGCGAAGTTGATCCATCAGGAAGAGGGCGGCGACCTCGAAGCGCTGGCGGCGGCCGTCCTGCTGCATGACTGCGTTCAGGTGGCGAAGGATTCTCCTTTGCGCAGCAAGTCGTCACTACTGGCGGCGAAGGAAGCGCGTGTTCGCCTCGAGGCACTTTCGTGGAAACCATCCCGCGTAGACATCGTTGGATGCGCGATCGAGAGTCACAGCTTCTCTGCCGGGGTCGCGCCGAGGAGTATCGAGGGCTGCATCCTACAAGACGCCGATCGTCTGGACGCTATCGGTCTTTGCGGAATCGCACGCTGTTTCTATACAGCAGGCCGTCTTGGTTCCCGTCTGTATGACTTGGCCGATCCAGAGGCGAAAATGCGTCCGCTCGATGATGCCCGCATTGCGTTGGATCACTTTCCTAAGAAGCTGTTGACTTTAGAGGGGAGCTTCAAGACGCGCAGAGGCCAGGAGCTAGCGCAAGAGAGACATCGGCGGCTGTATGAGTTTTATCGCGGCATGCTATCCGAGGTGCAAGAGTAGACTCTCTTTACCCAGCGGCCTGTTACGGATTGGCTTCGCCGGAGGCGGCAGGGTCATAGTATTCACGCCAGGAGGCGATCTTGCCGCCAAGCAGATCAACGATGATGGCATCGTGCGATACGCCGCGTTTGCCGTCTTTTTTACGGGTGATGGCCCAATCCCACTCAATGGCTAGCTTCTTGCCGTCGGGGGAGGCGAAAATATTTTTTATGGTGACGTGCAGATCGCTGAAGTCTTTGAAGTAGTCCTTCATGGAGGCGGCCATTTGGGCGGCGGGTGTGTTTCCTTCGGGTGACATCAATACTGCAGTGGGCAGCCAGTCGGACGCGGCCAGGGTAAAGTCCTGTTTCTCCCAGGCTCTTGCCTGACGTTCTACCAACTGCCGGGCTGCACTTTGCTGGGCCACCCCAAGTGCGGATGTGAGCAGCACAACTGCCAACATGAGGTACTTCGATTCGCTTCACTCTCTTCCCCCTTGTAGTTAGCGCGTGATTGTGACCGGCAGCTGCACCGGCGCGGCTGCGTAAAATTTTTTCTGGAGGTTCTCAGCGTTGTCAAAGTGTTTGGCTTCGACGTGGCGCGCGGGCAGGTCGAAGACCAGCGGCGACTCGGCGAAGGGATAAGGTTCGAGTCGAAAGTGACGCTCGCCCAGCCGCTCGACCGCTATCCGGCTCTCCCGCCTTCGCGCTGAGGCAGCGCATGCAGCAGATCTCCTGGTTTCGTGTAATCGACGCAACTCAGCAGCGAGAGGTTGTCGCAGGCTTGCAGCAGGCGGAAGTGATTCTCGATCCGCGATGGCGAAGTCTCTTCCGGGGTTAGGTGCTTGTCCTCGGCCAGACGGGCTCGCAGCTCGTCTTGGAATTGCGCCTGTCTTGCGAGGAATGCGTCGAGGAGCGGGAGCTGTTCCGGTTGAATGGTGGTGCGATCGGCACGGGCTGTCAGCAGATTGTAGGTGTGCATGGACACCAGCAGGGCCGCATAGGGATCTCTCTCGGCTACCATGCGGACGGCGCGCTCGCGCACGGCGAGATAGTCGGCCAGGTCTATTTCTTCAAAAGCAGAGTATTTGCCTACCAGCTCGACGGAAAATGCACTGGGTTTTCCCTGACGGGTGATTTGTGGTTGCTGATCGCGCGCCGCCCAGCCGTCGTCGTGGGCGGTGACGCCGCGTAACACCTGCTCGCGGGGCTCGGGAGCGAGGAAGAGGTTGTTGCCCCACTTCTCCGCGAAGGCTCCCGCCAGGTGAGCATGGTCCACGTGGGTTACCAACCACCAGCCGGTTTCAGATTCCAGACGAAGCATTGTTTCTCCTTCAGCGGCTAAAGCCGGACCTTTTTATAAACACTTGCTACGGGCTAAAGCCCGTACCTACCCGACAACGAGTTTTTTCCGAAACCTGTGAACCTCTTCCCTTAGCAGTTGCGATGAGGGAAAGGCGCACAGCAGGTCCCTCGGCTACGCTCCCCCGGATTTCCTGTGGACCTTGGCGGCGTTGCCGAACCTCATGCGGCTTTCCTCACTGAAAGCCGCACACGCAGTCATGAATGAAGCCACTTACAGGAAATCCGGGTCGGGATGACAAAATTTAGGGTTGCTACATGCTTCAAACCTTCGTTAGTGGGATGGGAAGACGCGCCAAACTGCATTTTTCGGTAACCTGTGAAGCACGTGCCCCCTCAATGAAAAGCGTACCTCAGTGGCTATTGAAACCTGCACAAGTAATGTCCTGTGCGACTCTTCTGATTGAGGCCGAAATCGCGGTTTCCTAGTCTGGACAGAGAGGACATTTGTTTCGCAGGTTTCAATAAAGCCCTCATCGATTTCGGTCTAGTGCGGCACGGCTGAAGGCGTGCCCTTCGTTCATTCCTTCGTTTCAGATTCCTTCGTTCAGGATCTATTCATCTGTCATGGTGCGGGCGGATTCATGCCAGTTGTGCAGAAAATACCATTCTAGAAACATGACCAGGAAGAAGAAGGCAAAGCCCAACACGGTTGCGGCCAGCACCAGGGCGAAGAGGTAATCCGTTTGCAGCTGGGCACTGGCGTAGAGGATAGAGTAACCCAGGCCGCCCTCGCCTACTCTGCTGGAACCGGCAAAGAGTTCGCCCGTGATCGCTCCGATCACAGAAATGCCGGCCGCAATGCGGATGCCGACAAAGAGCGACGGCACGGCGTGAGGAAGACGCAGCCGGGTGAGGATCTGCAAGCGCGAGGCATTGTGCATGAGGAAGAGATGGATGAGATTCGGCTCCACGCTGATCAGCCCCTGGGTGGTGTTGGCGATGATCGGCGCCAGGCAGATGATAAAGGCCACCAGCGTGACCGATAATGTGCCCGGACCTACCCACATCAGAATCAGCGGCGCCACGGCGACGATGGGCACGGTCTGCAACAGGATGGTGTAGGGGTAGAGCATGCGCCGTATCCAGCGGGATTGCGCGAAGAGCAACGCGATCAGCACTCCCACAACGATACTGGCTACCAGTCCACCTGCCGCCTCCTCGGAGGTGATGGCCAGCGACGCCACCAGCGATGGGAAACGAGCGACCACTGCCCTGCCCACGGCCAGCGGCGGGGGCAGCATGTAGGGCGGCAGATGCAAGACCACCCCAAGACCCTGCCAAAGCAGCAGGAGGCCGACGAAGACCGCCAAAGCGTTGAGCAGGGTGACGGCGTACTTCCTCTTCATGCGCTGTGCACTCCGCGCAGCGCTCGGGAAACATGGGTCACGTAGGATTCAAACTCCGGACTCTCTCGCGTGACGCTGGTGCGGGGAAAGGGGAGGTTAATCTTTATCTCTTGCGCGATGCGGCCGGGCGATGGCGCCAGCACAATGATGCGGGTGGAAAGAAAAACAGCTTCGGCAACAGAATGAGTGACGAAGACAGCGGTCCAATTTTGTTCCGCACGCAGGCGCAACAGCTCTTCGTTAAGACGATCGCGGGTCATCTCGTCGAGCGCGCCAAACGGCTCATCCATCAGCAGCAGTCGCGGTGTGGTGGCAAGGGCGCGGGCGACGGAAACGCGCATCTTCATTCCGCCCGAGAGCTGCCTCGGGTAGGCGCGCGCCACATGGGTGAGACCCACCAGCTCGAGGAGGGATTGCACCTTTGCTCTGCGGGCTTCGCGGGCGACGCGCTCCAGTTCCAAACCCAGACCTACATTGCTGGTCACGGTTCTCCAGGGCAACAGGGTGGCGTCTTGAAAGATGTAGGAGATGGTCTCGCGAGCGTTCAGGGGGGTCATGCCGTCGACCAGAATGCTGCCGGACGTGGCACTGGTAAGGCCGGAGATCAGCTTGAGCAAGGTAGACTTGCCGCAGCCGGAAGGGCCGATCAGGCTGACAAATTCGCCCTTGGCAATGGTGAGGTCGATCTGTTGCAACACCAGCGGATTGCTCCCGTAGGTCTTGCTCACGCCGGAGAGGGCGACCTGCGGTGCGCGCACCTCCGTACTCATGGGGTTGCCACCAGTGGCAGTTCCAGCTCGGATGGATGCTCCGCGTCGTGCAGCACCATCTGGGTGGAGCGCTGCCAGTTCCACGAATCCGCAAGCCAGGGCTTCACTTCAGTGGATGAATTCCGGTCGTACAAGGGAAAGGAGCTGCTGGCTATTTCCAGACGGATCGCATCGCCGGCGGCAAAGACACAGGACGTGGGCTCGAGCTCGATTTGCCAGCAGTGAACGGCGTCCGCGGTGTAGCCTTGCTCGCGAAAGAGATGGCTCGAGCGGGCTATGCCGATGCAGACGAAATCAGCTTGACCGTTGGGACGCACGCGCACGAGTTTGGCAGTGAAGTCGGCGTGGCCGGCAGAGGTGAGTGCGTAGAGCTTGAGCAGCGGCGATCCGAATATGTGGAGTGGTTCAGTTAGGGGTGGACCGGTGTAGATCAGGAGGTTGTTGCCTAATTCCATCTGGGCTTGGTTGAATGGTCCCGCGAGCGCCGCTACGCCCCCTGGAGCGAGAACCGGGACTTCAGGATCGTAGACGAAAATGTCGCGCGGTTCGGCAGAGGCGGGAGGTGTGCTGGAGAGTGCGCCGTCTCCCTTGCGCGAGTCGGCGCGGCCTGCGCTGTGCAGATAGAGAGAGAGGCTGGTTGCGGGAAAGCTGTCGGCATCGAACCAGCGATTGGCGCCCAAGGCGAAGTGGCGAATGCGCGGTTCGTGGGCGAATTCCCCGCTGTCTTTGAGCCAATGATTGAACCAACGCAGCAGGAGCGCGTCGGTATCGAGCAGAGCGTCGGGACCGAGGTTGTGCTCGCCAATCATTTCTCCCCACGGGATGTGAACCCAGGGACCGGCCACCAGGTATTGATCCCGGTGGACGGACATGGCTCGAAAGCCATCGATGCTGCCACCCAGGTAGGTATCGAACCAGCCGGAGAGGTGGAGCGCCGGGATCGTGATCCGATCGAGCGATTCGCTTACGTCGAGGGCGGACCAGTAAGGGCCGGGGGTGTCGTGAGTGAGCCAGTCGTGCACGTAGGTGGGCAGGCCCTCGTGTTGCAGTTGCGGATGCAAGCCGTAGGGCGTGACCAAAGGCTGGCTGCGTAGATCGGCCCATGCCTTTTCCAGGCCGTCGCTGGCGGCGCGGAGTTTGCGCCTGCGGGCGTCGGCTTTCAACATCTGTAGACCCCAGCCCAGGCTCGAGGCCAACCGCAGAGCTCCCTGACGATAGAACCAGCCGTGATAGAGATCGCATGCGGTCTGCGCAGGGGCGATGCAGAGTAGTCCTTCCGGTTGCTCGGCCGCGGCTAGCAGCTGGGTCAGGCCCTGGTAGGAGAAGCCGTACATGCCCACCTTGCCGTTCGATTCGCTGTGCGTGCGTAGCCAACGGATGGTTTCTGCTCCGTCACGGCCTTCGGCGCGGAAGGGATAGAAGTCACCTTCGGAATCGCCGCGGCCACGCACATCCTGGATGACGACGTTATAGCCGTGCGCGGCGAACCAGACGGGGTGGGCGTATACCACGGTCGAGGCTATGTCCCTACCGTAAGGTTGACGCATGAGCAGGGTTGGGTGCGGTCCAGGCGCGGGCGGGTAGTAGTGGTCGGAGACCAGTATTACTCCGTCAGACATGGTGCAATGCACGCCGCGTTCGAGACGAACTCCGGAGCCGCAGTCGATCATGGTTCTTGGCCCTTATTCATGAGTCGTGCTCCCGGAAACCTAGAAGTCCACCCCGGTATCGAACAGCAAAATCGGGGCTGGGCTAGTAAAAGCATTCGAAACATATCGTTTTCGGCCCAGGTACGCTCCCACGGCAAGCCGGGGCAGGTAGGCGAGGGGCACCCGTCCTGTTCCTACACCCGTCTCGGAATCGAATGAATCTGAGGATCAGGGTTTGTGCCAGTTTTCGTAGGCGGCCATGGCGGTCAGAGCTGCCGCGATTCTGGTGGCAGCCTCGTCGATCCAGAGCGCGCCCTTCTCTGCAGTGGCGGGATTGGGATCGCCCATTACCCCGCTGGGCGCAATGTCTCGGGTGAGCCAGGCGAAGTTCGCGGGCGAATTCTCCGGACGCAGCAGCTCGGGCTTTTCAATGTCCGCGATGTAGTTCACGGTGTACTCGTCGGTGTGTACCAGCTCCGGTATGGCGCTCAGCAGGAATGAGGTTTCCACTTCACCTGCGTGGAAGCCATAGGCACGCTCTTGCGCGCCGAGCCCGGTGAAGGCCGCGCCTCCAGAGCCAAAGAGCGAGAAGAGGCGCAGCCCGAACTCTGCCCGCAGGTCGCGCGCCATCACATCAACCAAGGACGAGTTGCCCCCATGGGTATTGAAGAGGACCAGTTTCTTGAAACCGGAGGCGGCAATGCTCGAGCCCAAGTCGCGCAGCACAGCCATGAAGGTGGTGGAAGATACGGAGAGCGTTCCGGGAAAACCGATATGCTCGTTGCTCTTGCCGTAACAGACGGCGGGTAGGGCGTAGACGGATGTCTCGTGCGGGAGCCGCGCCAGCGCGGCGCCGAGAAGAATGCTGTTGATGAGCGTGTCGGTGGCCAGGGGAAGGTGTGGGCCATGCTGCTCGATTGCCGCTGTGGGCAGTACGAGAAGCGTCTTATCGCGGGGTAGCGCGTCGACCTGCTTCCAGGTGAGGTAGGCAAAGTTGCGGCTGTCAGGTATCCAGCTCTTCATGCGATCGAGGCTCCGGCGGGGGCCTTTTCGAAGGTGACCATCTTGCCCGGATTTAACAATCCCTTGGTGTCATATTTGTGTTTGGCCATCAGCTGCACGTTGTCGCTGCGATAGCGGCCTCCGCCCTCGACGTTGTTCACGTGGGGGTTGGCGACGCTTACTCCGATCTCGCGGCAGTAGTCGATCATTTCGTTCAATCGCTCCTCAGTGGTAAAGCGGACTACGGGAATGGAGCCGGGAAATACCACACCCTGGCCGTTCTTCATAAATTCGAGGTGAAATAAAAATTCGTCGCCGAAGCGCTGCTTGAGGCGGGCGAATTGACTGCGGGCGGCCACTGCGTCAAAGGCGCATTGCAGGTAGGTGTACGCAGGATCGGCCTTCATGGCCCAGAGCGTGGTGTGGTTCCAGGTGTAATCGGAAAGCAAAGGCACCGTACGGAGACCGTTGTAGGGCGCGGAGTGAGTCATTACGCCTCCCGCCTCGCGAACCGCTGCTTCCAGGCTGGCGCGCTGAGCTTCCGCGATCAGGAAAAAAATCAGCGCCTTGCCCTCCGGGGCGAGTGTGCTCACCGGGCTGAAGAACGAGGGGATGGGCCATTCAAAAGTGGTGACGAGGCGCTTGGTCCAATCCTCCGAGGTGGCCACCCGCTCACTGAAATCAAGTGCCTGGTCGAAGGTATCGAAGGCCACGGCACATTGTCCCCAGTCGACGCTCGGAGTCAGGGCCAGCCACGCGCGGGTGATGATGCCATTAGTGCCCCAAGCATGCAGGATCTCGTGAATTTCTTCTCCTTCATGATGGACGAGGCGGGGTTCCCCTTCCATGGTGACTACGTCCAGGGCGCGCACGGTGGCGAAGTCTCGCAGGCCACCGTGCGCCACCGAGCCGATGCCTCCCGAGCCGCCGGCCAGGAAGCCTCCCACCGAGGCCTTCACTATGGTGGAGGGGTAGCAACGAAGCTCCCATCCCAGCTTGCGCGCCTCTGCTTCCAGCACGCCCAGGCGCACGCCGGGCTGACACACGGCAACCCCGTCGACAGTGATGGATTCGATCTGATCCATGCGCGAGAGGTCGAGCAGCACCCCGCCGTGAAGCGGCACCGCCTGGCCATAGTTTCCTGTCCCCGCGCCCCGCGGCGTGACCGGAATGTCGTTGGCATAGCAGTAGCGAAGGACATCCTGAATTTCGATAACGTTCAGCGGGTGAACGACCACGTCGGCTACTTTGCCATCCAGCCGCTTGCGCAGCACGGGAGAGTACCAGTAGAAGTCGCGCGACAGGCGATTGACAACCTGGGGAACGGTCGAGACACGCGCAGGGTCGCCCAGGATGGTGGTTAGGGACACTTCCAGCGGCGTTGTCATATGGCTGCTCCTTTCTCTTATTCTCTTATGCCTTACGGGTGCTCCAGGTGGCGAAGGCCTCCAGCATCCGTGGGTGGGTAAACAGGGTATAGCAAAGTTCTCGCAGGATGGGGCCGGTTACGACGCACTGCATGTCGCTGCGCCGGGCAAGCTCGGCGGCTGGAATCTGAATCTGGCGGCAATGGCGGTTGGCATCCTCTATGGTTGCGCCGTAGACCACACGATCAAGTCCCGCCCAAAGAGCATTGGCCATGCACATGGGACAAGGCTCGCAGGTGGAATAAAGTGTATAGCCCTGGAGCCCGTAACTCTTGCGTTTTTTGCAGGCGAGGCGCACGGTACGCAGCTCCGCGTGCGCGGAGGGGTCGTTTTCTACGGCCACCGCATTGCGGGCACGCATGAGCGTCTCCCCGCTCTGGCTGTCAACGATCAGGGCGCCGAACGGCACCGGCCGTGGGGTCTTAAAACTGAGAGCAGTAAATTTGACCAGTGCTTTGAGGTGGGCTTCATCCGCCGCGGAGGCGTCACGGGCAGAGGAGTTTTCAACGGTCATGGGGTAGTTTAAATCATTTTCCGGCGATCCGGTGCTGGCGGGGCGTGGTATACACAAACCGATATGTCTCTCTCACCTCTGCAAATAGCCTTGTCTACGCGCGCGCCGGCCTTACAGGCGCAGGAAGCGCTGGCGCGCGCCAACAGCAACGTTGGCCGAAACGTATATCTCGCGCAGGATCGCGAACGCTTGCTGGCGGAAGCGGAGGCCCTCCCTTCCCGTTTTCCTGACTCGGCGCAGCGGCCGCCGCTCTTCGGCGTCCCCATCGGGATTAAAGATTGCTTCGATGTCGCTGGCTACCCTACCAGTTGCGGCTCCCATTTTTATGCGGAGAAGAACGGCATCGCAGCTGCCGACTCCGCCGTGGCGGCGCGGCTGCGACAAGCCGGCGCAGTGATCATGGGCAAGACTCATCTGCATCAGCTGGCCTATGGAATCACCGGCGAAAACAGCGAATACGGCGACTGCGTGCAGCCTGACAACCCGCAGGCGCTCACTGGAGGCTCGTCGAGCGGAAGCTCGGCCAGCGTGCAGGAGGGCTCGGCGGTTGCGTCGATCGGCACGGATACGGGAGGCTCCATTCGTGTGCCGTCGGCATTGTGCGGGTTAGCCGGCTATCGCTCTTCCCTGGGGCTCGGCGGCGCGCAGGCATGGGAGGGCGGCTTCCATCTGGCTGTCTCGTTCGACACGCTGGGATGGCTTTTCCGCGATCTGCGCGATGGGCCTGCGCTGGCCGCCGCGCTGCTCGATGTGCCGGTGGTGGCGGCTCCTCAAGGCATAACCATCGCTGCTGTGGGCGAGGCTTTCATGCACGACTGTGAACCGGCGGTATTGGAGATGTACCGCGGGTGGCAGACGGAGCTACGCGGGAATGGCGCCCAGATCCGCGTCTTCGAGCCCGATTTCTGGACGGATTCACGGGAGATGTTTGGGGGCATCCAGGCACACGAGGCAGCCGCTGTGCATCGCGGATACTTCGAACACTTTGAACCGACGATCAGGGATCGGCTTGCCTGGGGGGAATCGCTCTCCGCCGCCACCATCGAGGATTTGCGCAAGCGCCACGTGGTGTTTCGCGGGCTCATGGATCGGTTGCTGGAGCAGCATGATTTTCTCATGCTGCCGTGTGCGCCTATGACCGCACTGCGAGAGGGCGCGGACCACTCGGAGACGCGGCTGAAAATCTTGCGCTACACCACGCCGATCAGCCTGGCTGGTATGCCCGCGGTTACGCTGGCGGCCAAGGGAGGCGGAGTGCAGTTGGTTGCGGCGCGGGGCAGCGATGCGCGGCTGCTAGCTTTCGCGGCCAGCCTGGGCGAGAAGATTGCTCTCCGGCAATGAAGACGAGAGTGCTACGCTGCAATGCATGAGGGCGCCTTTACGACTTACCGTGTGCTTGCTGTGCATGTGCCTGCTGCTTGGGGGCTGCGAGCGGAAGCAGGCCTCGAGCGGGCTCACGCCGGTGAAACTGCAAACGGACTGGTATCCGCAGCCGGAGCATGGCGGCTTTTATGACGCCCAGATTCGTGGCTACTACAAAGATGAGGGCCTGGACGTAACCATTCTTCCCGGTGGCCCTTATGTGAACTCCAGCCAGGAAGTCTCGGTGAACGCAGTGCAGTTCGCCATGGGTTCTTCGGATAATGTTCTGGAGTCCGTGGGCAACGGTGCCCCGTTGGTAGCGGTAATGGCGACCATGCAAAGCGATCCGCAGGCGGTGATGGTGCATCAGGAATCGCCTGTGCGCAGCTTTAAGGATCTGGATGGTCACGCGGTGGCGATCCGGCTCGGCGCTTCGACCTGGTTTGAGTACCTAGTTAAGCGATACCAGCTGAAGAATGTGCGGGAGATTCCGGCGACCTATAGCGTCGCCAACTTTCTTCAGGATCCCGGGTATATCCAGCAGATCTTTGTTACCTCTGAGCCTTTCTTCGCGCGCCAGGCGGGCGTGCCGGTGCGCGCATTGCTCATCAGCGAAACGGGTTACAACCCGTACCGTGTGGTGACGACTTCCCGTGCGTTCCTGCAACAGCATCCGGAGACGGTGGCTAAGTTCGTGCGGGCTTCGGTGCGGGGGTGGCGCGATTATCTGAAGAGTCCGGATGACATCAATGCGGCGATTTCCAAGCTCAACCCGGCGATGAGCGTGCCACAGATGAAGTTCAGCTATGAGGCGCTGCGGGATCAACACTTCATTGCTGGGGAGGATCCTAACGGAGTTGATTTGGGCCGGTTCGAGCCGGCGCGGTGGACGAGTATGTATCAGCAGCTTTTGGAGCTGAAGGTGATAACGAAGCCGTTTGACCCGGCGATTGCTTACACCTTGCAGTTCTTGCCCAAAAGGAACTAGAGGGATTTTGGTGGTTGACTTAGTGGAAGCAAACGTCGGGCTGCGCCCCATAAGCGCTAACTTGTTTAGGATGTTTTTCTTCAAAGCTCCCGCAAAATCGTCATCCTGAGCGGAGCGTCTCACAGGTTATCGCGTGACACGACGCTTGGTGGCGCGGAGTCGAAGGACCCCGGCGGTGCCTATCTTACCCATGCTGCTCGGAGCTTTTCAACAACCGAAGCCCGGACCCGCCACGGTCTTTCCCTGGGGCGGAGATTCAAGAACTCCCTAACATCTCGCTATGTCCGGCGGCTACATCTACATTTCCCGCGGCCATACACGCATTGCGGCAGATCCTGTTATCGGGGATTCGGTGGTTGAAAAGCTCCGAAAAGCATGGGCAAGATAGGCACCGCCGGGGTCCTTCGACTCCGCGCCACCAAGCGTCGTGTCACACGATAAAGCTGTGAGGCGCTCCGCTCAGGATGACGATTTTGCGGCGAGTTGGAGATGCCAAAAAAACAGCGCCTTCTCGGATTTCTATTGTCTGCCAAACAAGTTAGCGCTTATGGGCTGCGCCCGTCTTTTTCGGCACAGGTACGCTCCCGCGGCAAGCCGGCGCAGGCGGGCGAACGTTGATTGGATAAGGAAAAAGGCTTCAGCGATCCTAGAGAGAGTCTTGAGGTGGGGACCGAGAGACTCCGGGATCAGGAGAAGCCTTATGAAGATTATAGGATGTGATTTTCACCCTAGCTTTCAACAGATAGCGCTATGTGACTTGGAGACGGGAGAGTTCCAAGAGCAGAAATTGAGTCACTCGGACGGTCAGGCGGAGCGGTTCTACCGGGAGTTAGGCGAGCCGGCATTGATAGGGATCGAGGCCACTGGCAATAGCCAGTGGTTCCTCGATCTGGTGCAGCGGTTGGGTCATGAGATACGGGTAGGGGATGCGGCCAAGATCCGGGCCAGCTATGTGCGCAGGCAGAGTACAGACAAGCGGGACGCGGGTCATATCTTGACGCTGCTGTTGGAGAAACGGTTTCCTCAGTTGTGGAGGCCGAGTGCAGCGGTGCGGGATCAGCGGCAGTTGCTCCGCCACCGGGACAAGCTGGTAGAGATCCGAACCAAGGTGAAGAACAGCTTGCAACACCTGGCGATGAACCGGGGGATGCAGAAGAAGAGCCGGCTGTGGACGCGCCAAGGGATGGGGCAGTTCCAGCAGTTGGCGATGCCCGGCTGGGCGGGGGTGCGGCGGGAGGATTTGCTGCACCTGCTCAAGGAGCTGAACGGCCAGATCGAGCAGCTGGATCAGGCGGTGAAGCAGGCCGCCGAACAACATCCCCAGGCCCAGTTGTTGATGACTCAGCCTGGAGTGGGGCCAGTGACGGCCCTGGCTTTCGTGCTGACCATCGGGGATGTGGCCCGCTTTGCCGGTAGCAAGCGGCTCACCAGCTATCTGGGCCTGGTTCCCAGCGAACACAGCTCGGGCAGCAAGCGCCGCTTGGGGGCCATTACCAAGCAAGGCAACTGCTTTCTCCGCAAGCTGCTGGTGGAAGCAGCCCAGACCGCAGTACGCAAGGATGAGGGTTTTCGCAAAGAGTATCAACACCGTTGCCACCATCGCCCGAAGGGAGTGGCCAAGGTGGCGGCGGCACGCAAGCTGGCGGTGCGACTCTACTGGATGCTACGCAGTAATGTCGGCTATCCGGAGATCGCTCATATCGAGAGCAACCCGCGGGTGCCCCTGGGAGATGTTTAGCCCGTAACTTTGATTGGGTGCTCTCGCATCCAGACCGGTCTATGCAGAAGACGGCGCAAGCGCCTTGGAAAACACCTCCGGTGTTTCCCACTTCCGCACAGACTCGGCGGCTGGGTGTCCGAATAAAAAAATCATGATCGCAGTTTCGGTCGTATCGATGGCTCGGTGGAGCGATCCACCAGAAAAATGATGCAGCGGTGATATCCCAGGCTCTCGGTCCCGTGCCCTTCTCGGATGTTCCAAAAAAGCGGTGCTCCGCACCGCTCGGGATATCTTCGTCCTTGACAACGCCTTTTTCCTTATCGAGGGGCACCCGTCCTATTCTTAACTAGCCTTTTGGGCGATGCGGGATTCCCCATCCGGCTATCAGCAGTAGCACGATGTAGATGACTTGCATGGATAAGCGAACTGGCACGCTCGGCATGTGCAGGCCTCCAACCGTCTGATTGGCTCCGTACACATTCGCTGGAAAGATCGCGATCATCATCAGCCTATAGCTCCGGCAAGTTCCATCGCTCCGCTGAGCAAGACCAGCAGCGGACGGTGGGAGAAACAGGGTGGAATGATCGTCGCCAGCAGTGTGGTACGGGTGAAGTGAATCAGGCCGGAGACCAGCAGAGGCAGCGCTGCAACCACGCGCAGAGCCCACTGTATCCAGCCAAAGGGAGACAGGCCTCTACGCGCCGACACAAAGAATGCGGCGACGGTAGCAGCCAAAATCATGCTGGTAATCGCATAGACCATCGGTTCTCCGTCTGCGATCATAGCGGGGCTGGGAGGTTAGGTGCAGACAACGGGTTCTGAAGTTGCACATCCCCGGCCGTCCAGTGTCCGCCGGATGCGTTTTTTTGCCGTCTCCTTCCTGTTTCTTGCCGGCATCGTCAACTATCTCGACCGCACTTCTTTCTCCATCGCCAATACCAGCATACGAGCCGACCTAGGCCTCTCTGGCACCCGGATCGGAGCGCTGCTCTCTGCCTTTTCGTTGGCCTACGGAATCGCACAAGTGCCGATCGGCTTGATGCTCGATCGCCTGGGGTCGCGACTGATTCTGGTGGTCGGCATGTTTGTCTGGTCCCTGGCGCAGATGGCCACTGGCATGGTCAGCAGCTTCGGCGGCTTCATGGCGACGCGCATCTCGCTCGGCGTGGGCGAAGCGCCGATGATGCCCTGCGGCGTGAAAGTAATGAATGATTGGTTCGGCGTCCGCGATCGCGGATTGCCGACGGGATTGCTGACGGCGGCGAACACGCTAGGAGTCACCCTCGCCCCTCCGATTCTGACGGTGATCATGCTGGCCTTCGGCTGGCGGGCCATGTTTGTCAGCGTAGGTCTCTTTAGCCTGCTGCTCTCTCTTGCCTGGTACCCGCTCTATCGTGATCGCGAGCGGGTCGCACTGACTCCTGCCGAGGCAGAGTCGCTGGGCCTGGAGCCGGAGCAATCGCGGGGGGAAATGTCGCTGCGCATATGGAAACGGTTGTTTCGCTTGCGCACCATGTGGGGCATGATGCTGGGTTTTGGCGGAATCAACTACACCACCTGGCTTTATCTGTCGTGGCTCCCCGGCTACCTACAGGCGGAACGGCACCTGACGATCGCGAGGACCGGTTGGGTGACGATCATCCCCTACCTGTTCGGCACCGTGGGCTCGGTTATCAGTGGAGCAGCATCGAACAGGTTGATCCGCCGTGGCGTCGCTCCGATTGTTGCGTGCAAGATTCTCATCGTGGGCGGAATGTTTTGCTCGGCGCTGAGCACACTCGCGGTTGCCTACGCAGCTACTGCCACGGGCGCCGTGATCTGCGTCAGCATCGCGATTTTCTTCATCTACTTTGGCGGCAACGCGGGATGGGGGCTGGCGCAGGCGATGTCGCCAGTGCACATGGTAGGGTCGGTCAGCGCGATTCAGAACTTCGGCAGTTTTATCTGCGCCTCGCTGGCGCCGATCATTACCGGATGGCTGCTCGACCACACCCATTCCTTCCATATTGCGTTGATGATTTGCGCGTTGGCCACTTCGCTGGGCGCGCTGTCGTATTGGTTCATCGTGAAGGAGCCGATCGATGAGGTCTGAAGCGGCTTAGTGGCGGTTGGACGCAACGAGGCTGTTCTTCTTCTTGACATAAATCCGATAGGCCCTTTGCCCCGATTCAGCGGGAGGGAACCAGCGATCGTCGTACAAGAAATAATGGGTGGCGAGTTCCTGCTGAAAGAGCGGCCAAGATGCGAGCTTTCCGTAGCCAAAGCCATCCGGGTACAACCCACTGCCAACGACTACCACCTGCGGAGGGTTCTTTTGAAATTGTTGCCAGAATTGTTGGCGTGCGTCGCGGATGACTTGTTGCTGTGCCGATCCAAAGATCAGATAGTCGTAGAACAGCCCGGTGGATTGCACCAGGCGCAAGCGGTAAAGGGCATCGTCGCAGTCGGCAGGCATGTAGATGCATTGCACATGACCCGATAGTTCGCGACCGCCGAGGTGATTCAGATCCGCCGCGAGAGAATCGATGAATTGAGGATCCCACACTTTGCGGCTGGCCTCTCGCACGTAGAGAGGCACAAGGATCAGCGCGAAGGTAAGTCCGGTGGCAGCCAGGATGCCAACCACTCCGCGGGTTCGTAGGCCACCGACGATCTGCAGTGCCACCCACAGGAAGAGAAAAGCCAACATGGGATACCGATGATAAGGAAAGCCCTTTCCTTGCCCGAAGAACGATGCGATGCCGAAGATAATTCCAGCGACCAACAACTTGCTCTCCCAGGTCCATCCCTGCCACTTCAACAGAGCGATTGCCAAAGCGATGAGCGCCAGGGGGCGTATTGACGTCGACGCGACAAGCGTCGTCAGCGTTGGGAAAGGAAGGCGTCCGAGGCTCTTGTAGAAGGGTAGCTCCACGTGCAAGAGGTACCAAAACGAGCCAACAGAATGTTTGGAGACCAGAAAGGCGCACACCACTGCAAACGGAACCAGTAAGCCCAGCAACGCGTAAAGCGAAAGCCGCAGGATTGGTTGGCCCGTTTGTTTCCATCGAATCGCGGCTAACACCAGGATGAGGAAGACGAAAGGCAAGGGTGTCGGCTTGATGGTTGCCGCCATGCCGGCGCATAGGCCAAAAGCAAAGATGGCCCACTCGCGGCGGTGGCGAAAGAATTCAAAGAGGAAGGCATAGGCGCATATGAGCAGCACCGCGATAATAAAGTCCCGCTGGCCTGCCTGCCCTGCTCCATCCCTGCCGTGATAAAGAGCAAAGAGTGTCGCACCTAGAACTCCGGCGAGCCAGTCATAGGGCCGCGCAATGACGATCATCGCCCAGGCAGCAGCACCCATGAGACTGAAGTCGAAGATTCGCCAGGCGAAGGAACCCTCGCCGAGCATGTGCATTACGCTCCAGTTTACAAGGTAGATGCCGGGCATGTTGATCTCGAGGAGATCGCGGTAAGGCGCCATCCCGTGATCCATCAGGAAGCAAAGGTAGCTTAGCTGCGCTGGATCGTTCACCTGCTTCCAATGGGCGGTGCAAAGAACGAAGACGCCCATGCAAACGCAGAAATAGGCGCTAAGAATTATTTTTAAGCGTGAGGAAATATACATTACCCAGTCGGCCCTGTCAGGTTTCGCAGCGATGCCTTGCACGATCAAACGGGCCCTGACCTTGCCATGGGAACCGTCTTTTTCCTAGGACGCGGACGGCATGGAATTTGATTACAAGAAATGCTCGAATTTTGTTGAGGCTGCGCTTTTTGGGGGCGACAAGAAGAATCCACCGATTTGGGGATCAGCGGAGCAGCGTAAATTTACCCTGACGCATCTAAGGCAAGTGGCGTTGGGTTTAATGTAACTATTGCAGTGACTTGGCTGCGGCCGCAAAAAATGACAGGTCGTTTACCGGGCTGAAGGCGGCGTCGGGTTTGGGCCGCGCGCTCAGCACAACGATCACCAGCTTCTGTTGCGGGTTGATGTAGAGGTGCTGGCCAAAGATTCCAATCGCCTCGAAAGCGCTGTGATGAATGGGATCTCCTGCCGGAACGGGCCACCAGAGATAACCGTAGTCGACTGATTCCCCGCCAATGATGTGCGGGCTGCCGGCCTGCTGAAACCATCCCGCGGGCACAACCCGCCGCCCGTCGATGACGCCGTCCTGCTCCACCAGGAGGCCGAAACGTCCATAATCCCGCAGGGTTGCACCCAAACCGCTGCCAGCCAACCCCATGCCTCCCGGGGCTTCGACCCACCAGGTAGCGTCCTGCTCCATGCCCAGGCGTGACCAGAGGGTCTGGGAAAGATAGGTGGCGAGCGGCTTATGGGTCGCTGCCTCGAGCAATGCTCCCACCAAGAAGGACTCGCCGGTGCTATAGTTCCAGACCGATCCGGGAGGGCCGGCCTTGGACAGAGTATTCATATAACCCACGATGCTGCCGGGCTTGCGCTCTAATTGTTTTTCCAGCAGCTTCCTGCGGTCCGAATGTGGATCGGTGTAGGTTTCGTTCCACTTCACCCCGGAGGCCATTTGCATGATGTTGCGGATGCTCACGCCATCGTAGGGACCTGCCTTGAGCTGGGGCAGGTAGTGGGTGAGAGGCTCATCCAGGCTGGTGATGAGGCCCTGCTGGAGCGCTGCGCCTACCAGCGTCGAGGCCACGGACTTGGCCATAGAGAAGGAAATCCAGCGGGTTGCCGGTCCGGCGCCGAGTTCATAATCCTCGAAGGCCACCTTGCCATCCTTAAGAATGAGCAAAGCGGCAACGCGATTGTCAGCAAGATAGTCGAACAGGTCGTACTCGGCGCCGCGGGATTGGAAGTGAACGTTCTTGAGCGGCTTTGCTGCGGGCAGGAGGGGACGGACGGCTCCGCCCCGCGGCACTCGATTAACAGGAAAGAGGGTATCACTGTGCGCGAAAGTGACCACCTCTACGCCGGGCAGCATGGCGCCATCAAATACCTGACGGGCCCCGGCAGGCTGCTGCGACAAGGCGGAGGCAGCGGCGAAGAAAAGCATTATGCCAAGAGCGGTTTCGCGCCGGGGCGAATTCAGGGTCATGGTTGGGAGTCTATGGGGCGGCCTAACGGCAGACAAGCGGAAAACTAAAGCTGTATGCGACGGTCAGGGAATACCGTCGCGATACAACGCAGCAGATATCATGAGACATGATATGGAATAGGGATCGAGCATGAGTGTGGTCACGAAAGTTGATTCGCTGCGATCGCGGCTGAACTACGAGCCGCAAGTGTTGGGATTTGGAACCAGCGGCCGGCGGGGCAAGGTGGTGGACCTCACGCAACTGGAGATCTATCTCAACGCGCTGGCGGAGTTGGAGTACCTGCAGTCGTTGCTGCTCTCGGAGGGCGGCATCCGGCGGGGTGAAGATCTTTATTTTGCCTTTGATCTACGCCCTAGCTCCAGCGAGTTCGTTGCGCAAGAGGAAGGCCGGGGGGAGATAGCCCAGGCCATCGTCCAGGCCATCGGCGACGCCGGTATGCAGGCGGTGAACCTGGGCCGCATACCCACGCCCGCGCTGGCCAGCTTCGCGTTGTCGCGTAACAAGGGCAACATCATGGTGACCGGCAGCCACATACCCTTCGAACGCAATGGTTATAAGACCTATAGCAGCCGGGGCGAACTGCTCAAGGAACAGGAAGCACCGATCAACGAGCGGGTGCGGCAGGTGCGGCAGAGGCTGTATGAGCAACCTTGGGGTCAATCCTTATTCGATGAACGCGGCATGCTCAAGTGCGGCCACCAGGAGCTTCCGGCGGAGCAGAGCGAAGCGCGCGCCGCGTATATCGAACGCTTTACGAATTTTTTCTCGGGCTCCACGCTCAACGGAAAGCGCATACTCGTCTACCAACACTCGGCAGTGGGGCGGGATTTGCTGGTGGAGATTCTGGAGCGTCTCGGAGCGCAGGTGGTGAAAGGCGGACGCAGCGATACGTTTGTCCCCATCGACACGGAAAATATCGATGCGGCGCAGCTGGCGGTGATTCAGGGACTGGCCGATGGGGCAGCCGCGAGCAGCGGGCCGCTCCACGCCGTGGTTTCCATCGACGGCGATAGCGATCGTCCGCTGGTTCTGGGTGTGGACCCGCTCACCACCCAGGTGCACTTCTTCGGCGGCGATCTGGTGGGCATGGTGGTGGCTGAGTATCTGCAGGCGGATGCGGTCGTGGTACCCATCAGTTGCAACGACGCCATCGACCGGGGGAAGCTCGCGTCCGTAGTAGAACCGAAGACGCGCATCGGCTCACCCTTCGTAATCGCCGGTATGGAGGCCGCACTCGCCAAGGGAAAAAAGCGTGTCTGCGGATGGGAGCCGAATGGAGGCTTCCTGACCGGCTCGCCCATCGCCCGCAACGGCGCCATCCTGCAACCGCTGCTGACCCGCGACGCGGGCTTGCCTATCCTAGGCGTGCTTTTCTGCTGCGGAGCAGCAGGGGCTCTCGCTGGTGGATCTCTTCGCCCGCCTGCCCAAACGCTTCAGCCGCGCTGCCCTGCTGAAGCAGTTCCCTCGCGCGACGGCGGTGAAGATTGTGGACCGATTCTCTCCGCCCAGCGGCAATGCAGACGCGATCCGAAAAGATCTGGCGCAGTTTTTTACGCCGGCGCTAGGTTTTGCCGGCATCGCGCATGTGGACTACACAGACGGCGTGCGCATTCTCTTCGCCAACGGAGAGGTGGCGCATGTGCGGCCCTCAGGAAATGCGGATGAATTGCGCATCTACGCGGTCGCCGATACGCAGAGCCGCGCCGACGAGATCGCCGCCATGGGTGTGGCCGAACCTGCAGGGATCCTGCGCAAGATGGAGAAGGCCGTTGATGATTGAAGCTGGCGTACTGACGTTGCAGGGCGTGGTCCAGCACTATGATTGGGGCGGCCATAACTTCATCCCCGATCTGCTGGGCGTGGAAAACGCAACGCGCAGACCGTTCGCAGAGTTATGGATCGGCGCCCATGCGAAGGCGCCCTCCCTGGCCGAGGTCGCGGGCGGCCAGGAGCCTCTGGACAAGTTGATCGCCGAGGCACCCGATGCCATCCTGGGCCAGGCTGCGCATGCTCGGTTCGGCGGCCGGCTGCCCTACCTGTTCAAAATTCTTGATGTGCACAAGATGCTTTCCATTCAGGCGCACCCTACGCTGGCCCAGGCCCGCAGCGGCTTTGCGCGCGAGAACGCCGAGGGCATTGGTCTCGAGGCCGGCTGCAGGAACTACAAAGACGACAACCACAAGCCGGAAATCGGAGTGGCACTGACAGAGTTCTGGATGCTGCATGGTTTTCGGCCGCTGGAGCGGATTGCACAGACCTTTCGCGAGACTCCTGAGTTGAGTGCGCTGATGCCTGACTTTCCGGAGCGGTTAGTGGGGGCGGGCCACGATCATGAGGCGCGCCGCGGATTGCTGCGCGAACTCTATAGCACGGTCATGACCACGCCCCAGGAGCAGGTGGACGTGTTGCTCAATGGGCTGCTTGCCCGGCTGCAGGCAAGCCCACTCACTGACAAGAACTGCGCTGACTACTGGGCGTTGCGAGCGGCGGAGAATTTTCCCTTGCCGGGTGGGCACCGCGATCGCGGAATTTTCAGCGTCTACCTGCTGAACCTGGTCCATCTGCTGCCAGGGCAAGGCACCTACCAGCCGGCGGGAGTTCTGCACGCATATCTGGAAGGGGTCAACGTCGAGCTGATGGCCAACTCCGACAACGTGCTCCGTGGAGGGTTGACGACCAAGCACGTCGACGTCCCGGAACTGCTCAACATCCTCACCTTCGAGGGCGGTACTCCCAATGTGTTTGGTGGAGAAATAGTGAGTAGTCAGGAACGCGTCTATCGCACCCCGGCTGAGGAGTTTGAGTTAAGCCGCATCGCGCTCGCTCCGCACACCCGATACGCCGGCGACGCTCCTTACGGCCCCAAAGCGCTGCTGGTATTGCATGGCTCGGCCACGGTGACGGCGGGCGGGCAATGTAGGTTGCTTGGCCGGGGCTCCATCGCTTTCGTGCCTTGCGGCATACAGTTTGTCGTTGAGTCGCAGGCAGAGGACTTGGTGGTGTTTCAGGCGGGCCTTCCTCGCCACGCGCGGGGCGCGTCGTGAGGGGGGAAACCGCAGCCAGTTCACTTGGTAGAGAATAAATTGGCCTCAGGGGCTAAAGCCCTCGTGTTCTCACCGTTTACCGCACGGCGGAAGCCGTGCCCCTCGTGCTGATACTTTTAACTCTTTCATTGTTTGGCGAGAAAGGCTTCGACTTCAGCGGCAGAGGGCAGAGACGGTTGGGCACCGACTCGAGTGACCGAGATCGCTGCGGCAGCGGCCGCGTACCGAGCGGCGGCGGCGGGTGGTTTGCCGCGCGTGAGGGCAACCGCGAAGGCGGCATTGAAGCAGTCTCCGGCCGCAGTGGTGTCGACAACCTTTACCGTGAAGGCGGGAATCTGCTGCGCAGCGCAATCGCGTCCGGCCAGAAAGACTCCCTGCGACCCGAGCTTCAGGGCTACGTTTCGCACCCCCATCGCCAGCAACTTTTCGGCGGCGGCAGGGGGATCGAGACTTGACGCGACCCAGCAGGATTTGCGCCTCGGTTTCGTTGGGCGTGAGCCAGGTGGTGCGGCTAAGCAGAGCTTCCGGCAAGGGTATGGCAGGAGCAGGGTCCAGCATCAAGGGGGTCTTCGTCTCCGCGGCTTGCTCCGCCAGGCGGATGACCGCGTCCAGCGGGGTCTCCAGTTGCACCAGGATCATTTTTGCTTGCTGCACGATCTCCAGGTGGGTATCGATATACGCGGCAGAAAGCAAACGGTTCGCGCCTGAGACCACAATGATGGAGTTCTCCCCATTGTCGGCCCTCGAGATGTGGGCCACGCCGCAGGGTCCGGCCACCATTTGAACCGCGTGGGTATCGACGCCGGCGGTCTTCAGGCCAGAGAGCAGCCTCTCGGTAAAAAGGTCCGTTCCGAGAGACGCAATCATGTCGACCTGCGCACCCAGCTTGGCGATGGCGACCGCCTGGTTGGCGCCCTTGCCTCCGTTGAACACATCGAAGCTGCTACCGAGAATCGTCTCGCCCGGGGCCGGGAGGCGGTTTGCGCAAGCCACCAGGTCGATATTGATGCTACCCACTACCAACAACTTTTTCTCCACGCTCTTTCCCCCGTCCATGCGCGGTCATAGAGGCCGCCGCTGGGAAAGGATATCGCACGAGAGAGAGTGGAGGCGCGGGCCGGAATCGAACCAGCCATAAAAGGCTTTGCAGACCTTCCCCTAACCGCTTGGGTTCCGCGCCATTGTGAAGTGACTACCCGATCTACAGGCTTCGGTTGCTAATGGGTGAGGTAACTTTAGATCGATCTTGATGTGGAAGACTACACCGTTTGGCCGGCGTCGTTACCTTTGGTAACCGACATGGCGCATCGCAGTACACGGCCAGTCGAGCAAGGCTGTTGCTGCCTGGGTAACCATACCGGCTGGCCGCGAAGGGCGGCAGGACGAGTGAAGGCGTAGTCTGCCCCGGCCGGATACCCGTCTAAGGAAGCACCGAGCGCGTGAAAATGCTGTAAGAGCATGAGCGTCGCGAGGTGAATCCTGGAGTTTCAATATTTCAGAACTGGATGACTTCGACTTGCTCGTTCGGACTCATCGAGCAAGGTTACTTCGGCTGGTGGCCTTCTCCACCGGGGACCAGGATCTTGCCGAGACGATCGTTCAGGACTGTTTTCTGAAGGCATATAAGGCCCGAGAAGGTTTTCGCGGTGGCTGTAGTGTGAGTACCTGGCTGTACACGATTGCCTTGAATGTGATGCGCGATTATCAGCGCCTGCAGAAGTTCCAATTCTGGAAGAGGGCGGGTCTGGCAACGGTGGACCTGACCGATGTAAACTCCGCGCTGGCCAGTGAAGAGCCATCGCCGGAGAAGCGATTGTTGGCCGGAGAACAGGCCAACCGCGTCCAATCGGCACTGCGGTTTCTCTCCCGAAAACAACGGGTTGTCTTCATTATGCGTTTTCTGGATGGGATGGACCCGCAGGAGATCTCAGTAGCCACCGGTATGTCACTGAGCACGGTAAAGACGCATATTCGTCGGGCGATGAGAGCACTTCGCAGCCGACTGGAAGGCATGCGATGACTCCGCATCTAGAGCATTTTCACTTCTACTCTGTACAGTTGGGTTCAGCGAAGTGCGGCTTTTCTTGAGGAAAAGCCGCGACCCGAATTTCCTGTAAGGCTGGGTGGGGTTGACGAACTTCATGCGGCTTTCCTTACTGAAAGCCGCACACGCCATTCTTTTTGGAGCTGCGAACAGGAAATTCGGGGGTCGGGAGCGGTTGCCTTGTATACACCAGAAGTGAAAATGCTGTAGCGGCCGAGCGAGCAAGCATCCTTACATAGGTAACCGCAGGATCGAGATGCTGTAGCCAGATTCTGGAAGGACCCCGTCAAAGAAGCCAGATTAGTGAAGCTGTCCGCGGCCACGCAGTCTCTGGCAATTCACCGAAATCAAAACTGGGCAAAGCAATCGGACGATTGATCGCGAGCGAACGGTCGTTCCACATTGGATCTCAGAGCCCTGACGACATTCCCGCTGCGGTCAATGCGGTTGTTCTGGTGCGCGCGGATCTCCCACGCCACTCTTGTCTGCCTCCACTTTTCCGATGAGGTTGGGCAGATGAGTTTGGGTAGGGAATTTGTGACGTCACTTTTATGTGCTGGAGCAGCGACCGGCCTGGCACTCCTGGTATCCACTGGCTTTCCGGCAAATGTTAGCGCGGCGAGCCGCCCTCAGGTGAAAGACCCTGGAGTTCGAGCTGCGTCCGCAAACGCCGGCAGTCCGCTCGCCACGCTAAGTGCTGACGAGCGGGAATATTTCGCAGATGGGCAGGCGCGCTTTCTCGCTATTGATACCGTGACGGGTACCAATAGCGGGTTGGGTCCTGCCTTTAACTCCAACAGTTGCGGCAGTTGTCATGCACAACCAGCCACCGGCGGCAGTAGCCCGGCGGTCAACCCACAGATCGCGGCCGCCAGCGACGATGGCGCGAGCAATACCATCCCTGACTTCATCTCCGCCAGTAGTCCGGTGCGCGAAGCTAGATTTCCGTTCTTAGTGAATGCCAACGGGACGCTCAGCACCACTGCCGACGGCGGCGTGCATGACCTTTTTACCATTAGCGGGCGAGCCGATGCGCCGGGATGCGACCTGGCCCAGCCAAACTTCGTTCAAGCGCAGGAACTAAATAACATCATTTTCCGAATTCCGACTCCGCTCTTTGGTGTGGGCTTGATTGAGAATATCCCCGACGCGACGATTTACGCCAACCTGGCAGCCGATGCCACTCTAAAGCAGAGCCTGGGCATTTCCGGCCACGCGAATACCAGTGGCAATGATGGCACCATCACCCGCTTCGGCTGGAAGGCACAGAACAAGTCGGTCGAGGTGTTTGCCGGCGAGGCTTACAACGTGGAGATGGGGGTGACCAATGAGCTCTTCCCTGACGAGCGGGGACTGCCCCCAAGCTCCTGCCTCTTCAACCCGCTGCCCGAAGACAGCACGAACTTTACGTTATCGGGGGATCAGATCCTTAGCGACATTGTGGAGTTCTCCACCTTCATGCGCCTTCTGGCGCCACCTGCGCCGTCTACGCAAGGCATCCCGGGGGATCCTGATACGCAGTCCATCGCAAGGGGCCAGACCCTCTTTACTCGGGTTCACTGCACTCTGTGCCACACCCCAAGCATGCAAACAGGAACATCTTCTTTCACTGCCGGGTTGAACAACCAGACGGCGACGCTGTATTCCGACCTGGCAGTGCATCAAATGGGCGCAGCATTGGCCGACAACATCTCTCAGGGTACCGCTGGGCCCGATGAGTTCCGCACCGCTCCTTTGTGGGGCTTGGGGCAGCGCCTCTTCTTTCTGCACGATGGCCGGGCTACCGCCTCGAATGGCGGCTTGCTGACGGCTATACAGGACCATGCTGGTTCCGGTTCGGAGGCCAACGGCGTCATCGATCTTTTTCAGGCATTGAGTGCTCAGCAACAGCAGGACTTGCTGAATTTCCTGCGATCTCTGTAGCGGCGGTGTTCGAGGGCTCAGGTGGCGGTTCTAACACTCCCTACAAGAAACTGGCACTCCCCACAAGAAAGTCTCGCTCCCCCAACAAGAAAACTATTTTATTTGCCAGGCCCGAGAGGAGATACTCTTATCCCAGATTTTCACTTTGCTGGGAGGACGGGATGGTCTGGGAAAGAGATAACAAGCGCAGAGAGTTCCTGAGGCTTGCGGCATTCGGCTTGGCAGGGCTTACTACAAATTCAGCCCGCGGGCTGTACCAGGCACAGCGTGAAGCTATCCAGAGGCCGGAGACACCGGAGCACGCCATGGAGCTGCTGGTCGAGGGCAATCAGCGTTTCCTGGCCCAGAACCTGGTCTCGTTCCGGGAGGATCTGGACATTCTCAAGGCGCACTCGGAGGAGCACCAGGAGCCATTCGCGGCCGTCCTTTCCTGCGCCGATTCGCGCGTGCCCGTCGAATTGGTTTTCGACCAGAGCATTGGTCATGTCTTCGTGGTTCGGGTGGCCGGCAACGTTGCCACGCCGGACACCATCGCCAGCCTGGAATATGGTGCGGCCGTGTTGGGAGTGAAAGCCCTTCTGGTACTCGGACATACCAATTGTGGCGCCGTCAAGGCTACCATTGCAGGCAAGGCGGTGCCGGGACAGATCAGCACACTTTATCAGTACGTCCATCCAGCGATAGCCGGAGCCAATGGGGACCTGACAACCGCCAGCCGGCAAAATGCCACTCTGCAAGCATCGGTGTTACGTGATACCTCACCTGTTTTAGCCGACCTGGTAAAGCAGAAGAAGCTGGCTATCCGTGCCGCCATTTACGATGTAGGCAGCGGAAAAATCACCATGCTCTAAGCCTGAGCTGTTACCCCAAGACGTATCGTCAACGTGCTTCGAGGCTCTATCGTGCCCATGGATCGCAACCTGCCCCCGCGCGCGGCTTGCTGAAGCAATAAATCCTCACCTCCGCTGGTGCTGAGCATAGATAGCGCTTTTCACCTCTTGCTAAGGGCCGTTTCATTCCTCCTGGAGTGAAGAACGTGCTGGCCTGATTCAGGCCTTCACCTTTGCGTTCTGATTCTCTCCTCGATCCTGAATAAGCAACAAAGTAACTCATGCTCTCAGAGCGCCAGCCGATAGATCTAGCAGGCTGCGGAAGAACTCCGCACCGGGCAGGAAAGCAACACCACAGGGGCTAAAGCCCGACGTATTCTCAATCTTTTACGGCCCGACTAAAGTCGTGCGCTGACACAAAACATGAGTCTTTCCGCAGCCGCCAGGGATAACACTCGATTGGTAAACGCGGCTGTTAACCCGGTGGGCAAGAACTTGCAGCACTCGGAGTTGAGACTACTGGCCACAGCAAAAATGATCGAGGTCCGCCGCAGATCAACCGGCGATGGACTTGATCCAAGACCGTCGTTATATCCCTCGTCGCTCCCTTTGCCCAACACAAGTGTTGTAACTCCTCAAATCCGGCGAGGCTCCCAACCCGCCGGCAGCCTTCGCCCGGTGAGTGTTAGCAAGCTCCGTAAGGTGCGAACCAAGGACGGTTTCAATGCGGAATGCATTTTCTTCTGCCTGTAGCCGAATCGTATCCCCTCGCCGCCTGGGTCCCAGGCTGTTGCTGGCGGCTGCCTGTGCCTGGGCGACGGCGGTACAGGCAGCTCCGCTACCCACGACGACCACACTCACGCTTTCTTCGTCGTCAGTGGCGTCGCTCACGAAGGTCACTCTGACGGCTGCGGTGGCCGCCGGCGGTGCGCCCGTAACAACCGGCTCAATCACCTTCTGCGATGTGTCCTCCCCCTACACTCGCTGCGAAGACGCTGCTGTTTTGGGTAGGGCACAGCTGAACGGGACACCGCCAACGGCAACGCTTTCATTTTTCCCTACGCCTGGCCCCCATGCATATAGGGCGATTTTCACCGGCACGACGGCTGCCGCAGCCAGCCCTTCGCCGGCACAAACTTTGCCTGGCCTCTATCCCACAACGGCAGCGATTGCGGCAACCGGTAACCCGAGCGGTTACGATCTGACGGCAACCGTCGTCGGCTTTGCCAATCAACCGCCGGTACTGGCCGGAAGTGTAACCTTCCAGGACACAACCAATAACAATAACCTCCTGGGAATCGTGCCCTTGGGCGCACCTGTTTTTGCCCAGACTCTGACCGCAGCGCCAGGTTTCCCGGTGCAGACCGGCAACAGTCCAGCCATCGCGGGTGTGGGGGACTTCAACGAGGACGGAATACCAGATCTGGCGATAGAGAACGCCGGAGATGACACGATCAGCATCCTGCTGGGCAAAGGCGACGGCACATTCTCAGCGGCCACAACGATACCTGCAATTGGAACCCCTCCTTGCGAGATCATCACCCTGCAGTCGAACTGCGCCATTGTCGTTGGAGATTTTAACGATGACGGCCACGCTGACCTGGCTCTCACCAGTGGCAACGACAATACGGTGGTCATCCTGGAGGGCCATGGGAACGGCTTGTTCACGCCGTTGAGTGGCTCCCCCATTACCGTGGGGAATTTTCCAGAAGCTTTAAAAATAGGAGATTTCAACAACGACGGAATCCAAGACCTAGCAGTCGCTAATTCCAACGACAGTACGATCAGTATCCTGCTCGGCAACGGAGATGGCTCATTCACGGCGGCACCTGGCTCTCCGGTTAGCGCGGGTATCGCCTCCTTTCCTTTTTTCCTGGCGGTAGGCAGCTTCAATAGCAAGAACGACGGCAACGCTGACCTGGCAGTCGTCAACGGCCAGGATAATAGCGTGAGCATCCTGCTGGGCAATGGAGAGGGCGGATTCACCCCGGCCGCTGTTTCTCCGATTCATTTTCCCAACGCCTCCGGCCTCTGCCCGATTGTCGCAGCGGATTTCAATGGCGACGGCCTCATCGATCTGGCGGTGGCAGACTTCAATAACAACACTGTGTATATCTTGTTGGGCAATGGTGACGGAACGTTCATATTTACAAGCCAATCACCGATCGGCGTGGGAATGAGCCCATTTTCCATGACCGCCCTGGACTACAACGGCGACGGCATTACCGACCTTGCCGTTGGCAATTACAGCTACAGTCCAAATCCAACCCCCCCGCCCGGCTCGGTGACGCTCCTGATCGGAAAGGGTGATGGCTCCTTCTCGACGCCCCTGGCGCCGATTCCTGTGGGGCAACTTCCTAACGATGTTGTGACCGCAGACTTCAACCGGGATGGCAAACCTGATCTGGCGATTCCCAATTCCTACAACACCTACACAACCATACTGCTGAATACTTCTACTGCCACCCAGACGTCTACCGCGACGCTCGATAATGTCATCCTTGCCGGCGCCGGCGCCCACATCGTGGAAGCCACCTACCCGGCGAATACCGAGTTCGCGGCCAGCTCCGCGACCATCAGCTTGCAGGGTTTAATCATTTCGACCACATTGGCGCTAAGCGCCAACCCCACAGAGCAAATGGTAACCATGCCGGTGACGATTACGGCGCAGCTGAGCCCAACTGCGTCCGTAGCCCCGACAGGAACGGTCACTTTCTATGATCAGAGCGTCGGGGGTGCCCAGCTTGGCGCCGCGACCATAGGCGCGAACGGGCAGACGGTCCTGACCGTCACCACCCTGGGCCCCGGCGTGCACAGCATTACCGCAAGCTATAGCGGAGATCCCATTTTCCCCGCCAGCAGCTCGAATGCCGTGTCGGTCACCATCGACGAGTTGCGCATTCTTCGGGTAGGCAACAACAACACGACCATCGTTCCCGGCGCCACGGTAGTGTATACGCTCCAGGTGCAGCCGCAGGTAGCGACGACATTCCTCTACTCCGTGAGCTTCACAGCAAGCGGTCTGCCTGCGGGAGCAACCGCGACCTTCTCTCCCGCGACCCTGCCGGCCGGCGGCTCAATGACGAATATTACGATGACGGTCGTGACGGCCGGAACTGCGTTCAACGTGCCGCCACCGTCGCCCTTCGGGCGCCTGCCGCTCGCCCTGGGACTTCTGCTTCCCCTCTTCTCAGCACGCAGGGTTCGTAGGCGATTGCGACCCCCACTCCTGTCAGCGGCGCTGTTTGCAGCACTCAGCCTGGCGGCAGTTGCGGGACTGAGCGGCTGCTCGGGTGCCGGCCTTTTCGCGGCGCGAAAGGTTCCCTACTCCATCACCGTTACGGCCACCGAAGGCACGGTTCAGCGCACAGTCGAGGTGTCCCTTGCGATCCAGTAGGCAGCGTACGGCGCGCGGTGCGGCAGAAGTCTTGCGTAAATCCTTACCGTTACTGCTTATGACAATGATGCTGGGGTTCCCGCCCAGCCTCCATTGCCAAATCGCGCCCGGAGGAAGAGATTTTTCTTTGCCCCGTGCGGAGGTATCGCTCGCCTACAGTCCGACGGAAGCGAACGCCGGGCCCGGCCAATGCGGTTGCTTTTTCATGAACGGCGCCAGCGCCGAGGGAAATTTTCGCACCTATCGCGGATATTCGACGGTGGTGGATGTAACCGCAGCCCACACCGGCCAAATCCAGAACACGGGTCAACCGTTTTCGCTGCTCATGGTGACAGCGGGGATGCGCCTCAATTTCAGGTTTGGACACCAGCGGGAAGACGGATGGGATTCATACCACCGCATCAAACCTTTCGTACAAGGGCTGGCGGGATTCGCCCATGGCTTTGATTCGTCCTTCCCGGACAAGGCGGGATTTATTCAATCGTCGGCTAATTCCTTTGCATTGCTGGTGGGCATCGGTGTGGATTTGAAGTACAGGAAGCATCTCTCCTTCCGCTTAATTCAAGCCGACTACGGATACACCCGGTTGCCGAACCTTGCCGGCAACGACCAGAACCTGTTGCGCATTTCTTCCGGGATCACGATCCATCTCAAGTGATCGGGCAAAGAATCAAGCTTCACAGTCGATTCTTTAGAAGTTGAAGACAGCTTGAAGAAAGACGCTGCGGTTCCCGGCGGTGGAGGCGCCAAAGAATCCCCCGCCAGCCAAGGACTGTGATTCACCGAAGAACGGCGACGAAAGTGTCCCGTTCGGTATTCCCAGGTTCTGATGGTTGAGTAAGTTGGTCGAGTAGGCGGTGAGAGTCAGGTTGTAGCGGCGCGAAGTCGTCTGGTCCAGGCGCCCAGGTCCGCCACGGCTTCCGCTCAGCCCACCCGGGCCGAGTCCACCGCCGCCGCGGCCTCCGCCTCCTCCGCCGCCGCCACTTCTTGCTGCGCGACCCCCTTCTACCTTGGGGCCAATGCCAATCACTTTACTTACGCGCATGTTCAAGCTGACATTGGAAGGCCCGGTGCCGAGACCGTAGGGGATGATCTTTTCGTTGGTGCCGAAAGGATTCGTATCCAGGCAGCCGTACTTGGTGGTCACAACGTCTGCTTCGCTGCAGCTCGCGGCGAAGGTAGGCCGCGCGTTCAACTGGTTGTTCCTGGTCAGATCGCTGCCAACGATCACGTTATACGGCGCGCCAGAGTTGTAGGCGAAGAAAGGCGTCAGAGAGATAGCGTAGGGAGCAGAAAAATTCCCCAGGATCACGAAGCGGTTGTGAACATCAAAGCTGCTCCGTCCAAAGTCAAGGCCGGGATCCTGGGCAACGGACGGAGTGTACGTGACGCCATTGGTATCGGCCTTCGCGTTGCTGTACGTATAGAAGGTGAAAAAGCTGAACCGGGGATAACTGGCCCTGCCTGAAACGATGATCTGATTTTGTCGGTAGACGCCCCCGGACTGGTATTGCAGGTTGTTCTCTTGCGCAGTCGGTAGCGGAGAGTCAGGATAGATACCGAGAGCCGCAGTGGCAAAATAAGGAGCTCCAATATTGTTGGTTAAGTATTGGTGCACTCCCCGTCCGTAAAGGTAGGTCACGTTTCCGGTGATCCTCTTGGCCAACTGTCGATCAAGGCCCACAGCCGCCTGCAGGTCGGTGGCGGCATGGAAATGCGGGTCGATGCTATAGAGAGTCTGGGCCGTATCCGCACTTGCTACCGCGGTTGGGGCGACGGGAAATGTGGGATTGGTGACGGTGGAAACCTTCTGATTGATTCCATTCTGGTGAATGGCCTGGATCACGTACGGAGTGCCTGCGTTGGAACCGAAACTATTGGGCACAGTGAACCGTTGATAGAACCAGCCATACCCTGCACGCAGCACAGTCTTCGGGGGATGCTTTGCATCGCCGTGCCCCAGGGCGTAGGCAAAAGATAGCCGCGGCGCCCAGTCGCTCTTATCGTTGATCCGGTTCTGTGTTTCCCAACGCAGCCCGTAGCTGAAGGTAAAGCGTTGGTTAACTTTCCAGTCGTCCTGGTAAAAGAGCGCACCATCGAAGAGAATCGCGCGCGCGGTGTATTGGTTGACTTGCGTCACCTGGTAGGTATACGGAGTTTTGTTCAGATACTCCTGCAAAGACTGAAACGTATATTGGCCGTTCGTACCCCCATTGGTGAAGTCCGCGTCGCGATAGGCGCGCAGGCGAGTGCCGAAGTTTAACGAGTGGTTGCCCTCGGCCGCCGCGAAGTAGTTCTGCAATTCATAAATATCCTGGTTGTCGCGTACGGTTCCTCCATTGTTGCCGCCGTCGGTAAAGGAGCCCTGCACGGAGATCGTGGGTGAAACATTTTGAGCGATGTCCTGATAACGGAAACGGCGGTATTGAAAACGGATGTCATCGACGATGTTCTTGCTCAGCACCAGGCTGTCACTCGCCTGCAGCGTATTCTCCATGCTCTGCGTGTTGGTGGCTTGAGTGGGAAGGGCTAGCGGACCAACGCCTCCGTTGGTGGTAACCGCACGGTAGAAATCGTAACGAAGGGTCAAGGTATTCTTTTGGCCGAGCTGCAGGTCCAGCCGTGGACTGATGTCGAGGCGCGAACTCGGGTTAGGGTAGGCTTCATTCAAGCGCACTCCAGTGGGATTCTCCGGCGTGACGCTGTCCGGATCCACTGCATCGATCACGCTCACATTCTGATTGTTGCGCCCGAAGGCACTGACGTAATACGAGGCGGTCTTGGATATGGGTCCGCCGACACTTCCCTGCAAGTTATAGGAGTAATAGGGGGGTTCCGCCGTCTGCAGGATCGGGTTGCGCGAGTTGAAGGAGGAGTCGTTGCCGCGCGCTTCGATCTGGCCGTGAAGCTTATCCGTGCCTGGCTTGGTGAGGATTTCTATTCGTCCGTATCCGAGGCGATCAAACTCGGCGGAAAATGGGTTCTGGTTGATACGGATCTCGCGAATGGAAGCCTTTGGCGGGATCTGTCCCCCGGTAAACCCGTCAATGTAGATCTCACCCCCGTTGGGACCAGCGGCCGGTCCAGCCAGAGCCTGCAGTTGGCTTTCCAGTTCATCGGGATCATCGGAAAGAGCATCCAGGTCTTTACCCTTAAGCACCACCGCGTTGGCGTTTTGGTCCGGACTCGTATCGACCGTCGGCGCGTCGGCTTCGACCTGCACCTGCTGCTGTTCCATCTGAATTTGCATCGCGATATTCAGCGTCTTCGTTTGCCCGGAGGTGACCGTGACCGAGGAGGTAAAAGGAGCAAACCCCGCCGTAGTTGCATTTACGGTATAGGCGCCGGCAGGCAGACCACGCACCTGGTAAGAACCCGTGCCATCTGACACTGCGCTGGCGCCTTTTCCAGAAGCCGAAGAGACTGTGACCTGCGCATTGGGGATGACCGCGCCGGTTGGATCCAACACGCGGCCCTGAATTGTCCCGGTCGAGCCTTGACCGAAAACCGTCGCCGGCGTGGCGAGGGCGCCTAGCAGGACCGCGATCACGATCAATAAGCACTTTGCACGTTTCATCGTTAGTGGGAGCTGAACCGGGAAAGATTCCCGACAAACGGCATCACAGCTTATGAGATTGACGCGCCGGGGGCACCGTAAGTTTCCTGGGCTTACTAGCCCAAGTCTCACGAACGTCAACTATTTAGATGCTTGCTGCAGGAGGAGACAAAGGCTAACGAAAGTTTTATTTAGCGAAGAAACGGTACCGAATATTCCAGTTTCCTGTCTCGCCGGGCTGAACATTCACGTGAATATAGGCTTCCGGGCAAATGGTCGTGTGGATCGACCAGAAATTGAGCTGCGCGATGGGTGACTCGGACGTTTGCTCGACCCCGACCCCTGTATTTCCATTCTCTACCGTGAAATCGTAATCAGACGGGCTATTTGAATAGCCTGTCAGATAGCTGGCAGCGGCCTGTCTTGGGCCCAGTTCCTGCAGGTAGACAATGTCTTTGCCGTCAATCTTTGCGCGCGGCTCCAGGGGCTGTTTTGCCTGCGGATCAAAGGAGAAATGGACAGTCATTCCAGGACCAGTGGGAGCACCGTCAAGCATGAAGAAGTCATGGTCGTAGACTTGGGTGTCGATCGCCTTGGTACCCGTATTCTTAAGATGGTGCTCTAGGATGAGAACTGGCTGGTGTTTATCAAGTTTTAGCGTCTTCTCGTAGACGTACGCAAAGCCCAGCGGTGATTGCAAAGTCTGGGTAAAGGTAACCTGATCCTTCTTGACGCGAACCTTCCACTTTCCCAGATCCACGATCGGATAGCGGAAGCCGAATTTATATGGCGAATCATCGACTTTGCGCAGCACACCGACGCCAGGCTTGAGGAACAGTTCGCCTGGTTTTGCTTCGTTGTAATTAATGGAGCTGAGACCATCGCTCGACCGGAATTCTTCTACCGGGCCGGCGATTGCATCGTTGATCAACGGATCGTAATGATTGAACCAAACTCCAAAATAGGTATGGCCCTTATAAGCGAGGCACGGGACGACCCCCGACCAATCGAAGCGCGTCGAGCGATAGTAGCCTTTCTCGGTATCGGGCAAATAAACAACCGCCTGGACCACTCCGTTCGAAAGGACAGCTTTGGGAAAATCGCTGTTAATAAATGAGGCGCAAGGGGAAGAAGCGTCTTTAGCAGCCTGGGCTTCTGCCGATGAAAGAGCGACCACGGAAAAGAGTAGGGCGGCCAGAAGCAAAGACCTTTTGTTACGTGATTGCAATGCAATCTCCCTTAGATCTGTTGTGGTCTCCCATCCTAACCTAGGGGAGCGCAAAGGCGACATAGACGCCGCCGGAGGGCTTCTTGCTTGTTTGCCCTCCACTAGCGGCAATCACAACATACTGCTTGCCGTTCACCATGTAGGTCGCGGGTGTCGCCAGGCCGGCAAAGGGTAGTTGCGTTTCCCATAGCAGGTTGCCCGTTTGGCTGTCGTAGGCACGGAATTTTTCATCGAAGACCGTGGCTCCAATAAACAGGAGACCTCCCGCGGTGACGACTGGGCCGCCGTAGTTATCCGACCCAGTGTTGCCCATGCCTTTGGCGACCAGCTCAGGGTATTCACCGAATGGAATCTTCCACAGATACTTGCCGGTGTTCATGTCGATCGCGCTGAGTGTGCCCCACGGGGGCGCTGTCGCCGGATAATCTTCGGGATCAAGAAATCGGCGAAAGCCGATTGTCTTGTAAGGCATGTCGTCCTTAGCGCCGTTGTCCGCTGCCTCGGCAGCTACCGGCTCAGCAGACGGGCGCCGCTGCTGTTGCTGCGGAGCCCTGGTCAGGTAGTGCACAACATCCTGAACCTGCTCGTCGCTCAGGCTGTTGAAGGGCGGCATGCGGCCTTTGCCGGAACGGATGGTGGCGGCAATCTCCTGGTCGGTGAGGATACCCTCAATACCACGCAACGCAGGGACGGAGGGTGGGGAACCGGCCCGGTTGATGCCGTGGCACATGCTGCATTGGTTCTGATAGATCTTTTCACCCGGGCTCCCTGGCGGCGGAGGAACCGTCAGGCCAACCAGCCATGCGGTATCGTTGGCGTTGACGTAAAACACTCCTGTAGTCGGATCGACGGCGGGTCCGCCCCATTCGCCCCCGCCGGCAAATCCCGGCATGTCGATGGTCAGCTTGTCCACGCTGGGAGGAACGAACTGCCCGCCGCCGATAAATGTTCTGAACTGCTTCAATGCCCATGCGTGAGCTTCCGGCTTGCGGTTGGTCAGGGTATCTTCGGTAACGGTCTGGTGGGTGTAGGGTTCAGGCGCAGTCGGCAACCATTGGGTTGGCGAAGTGACTTCGCCCGGGACATTACTAGCCGGATAGGCCGACTGCTTGAGCGGGAAGAGCGGCTTCCCCGTTGTGCGATCGAGAAGAAAGACAAAACCTGACTTGGTCGTCTGGGCGATGGCGTCCACCCGCTTGCCGTCCCGCGTGACCGTCAACAGCGCTGGGGGCGCAGGAAAATCGCGGTCCCAGAGATCGTGGTGCACTCCCTGAAAATGCCAGATGCGTTTGCCCGTTTCAGCGTCGAGGGCGAGCAGTGTATCCGCAAAGAGGTCGTCGCCTACGCGATCGCCGCCATAGAAGTCGAATACGGCAGACCCTGTAGGGACATACACGATGCCGCGCTTGGTATCGACCGTCATGCCGGCCCAATTGTTCGCGGCGCCGGCGTTCTTCCAGGCGTCTTTGGGCCAAGTGTCATAGCCGAATTCGCCGGGATGAGGGATGGTGTGAAAGGTCCAACGCAGGGCGCCGGTGCGCACGTCGAAGGCGCGAATGTCGCCCGGGGGCGCGGGATGGGTCTCAGGATTTTGTCCACCCACGATGATCAGGTCTTTGTAAACCGTTCCCGGAGTGGTGAGCGAGACGGACTGCTCCTGGTAGGGTTCGCGGAGGCCTTTGCGTAGATCGATGGATCCATTCTCGCCGAAAGTCGGAATCGGCTTGCCGGTAGTCGCATCCAACGCAAAGAGAAAGTTGCGCAGGGGAACGAAGATGCGGCTCTCATGGCCGTCGGTCCAGTAGGAGACGCCGCGCGATCGGGCGAAGCCTGGAACCGTTGCATCCCACTTCCAAAGCAATTTGCCCGATGCTGCATCGAGCGCAATGACCCCATGCGACGGCGTGCAAGTGTAGAGAACTTTGCCCACAACGATGGGCGATGACTCCAGGTCGCCACCCTGTTCTCCAGTGTCATATTTCCACGCCACGACCAGATCTTTCACATTGCTGCGATTGATCTGAGTCAGGCTGGAGTAGTGATCCTGCGCGTCCTGGCCGCCGTAGACCGGCCAGTCGGCCTGTTGCGCCGGCCCATTCGCGCCGTATAAGGTGAAAGGCCCGGCGATGCATACGCCGAAGCCCAAAGCGATCGCCGCGACTGCCCGTATTCTGCTCATTGTCCCCGTATGGCCCTATGCTCCCCCGGATTTCCTGCGGAGCTTGGTGGCGTTGGCGAGCCTCATGCGGCTTTCCTCACTGAAAGCCGCGCTCGCAGTTATGGATGGACCCACGTACAGGAAATCCGGGTCAGGCTTCCGCGTGCGCCCGATTCTTCAACGCTTTCATATACGCGAAGCCGTAGGCCTGTTCAGGAAAATGGCCGCCCACGACTTCCGGCGTGTGGTCGAGGATCACGATGCCATCGAACTTCACTTCCACGAGGGCGGTCATGATCTTGGACATATCGTAGTATCCATTGTCCATGAAGGTCTCGACGAAGTGCGGCAGCGGCGCGCTTACATTGCGGAAATGGATCTTCCAGATTTTCTCCGGCCCGAAATAGCGGATCATCTCCGCTGGGTCCTTGTGCATAAGAGCAGGGCCGCCCTCGTTCCAGCAACCGCAACACAGACAGATGCCGACGTTGGGGCTGTTGGCGATCTCCATCGCTCGCTTATAGCCTTCGAAGTTGGCAAAGATGCAGCGTGGAACGCCCGCCAGTATGGGCTCCGGTGGATCATCCGGGTGAATTCCAATGCGGACACTGTTCTCTTCCGCCACTGGCGCAACCTGCTTGATGAAGTAGGTGTAGTTCTCCCAAATCTCATCCTTCGAAAACACGCGGCCATGGGAAAGCGGCTCATAAAACTTCTTATCTCCCCAAACACCCACCTTGTTGGGGCTGGCCATATCAAATTCTCTGGCGGACGCGCCGCGGATCGTGGCTCTACCGCTACTCCAGATGCCGTTGCCCATGTGGGCGTAGGTGGTGTAGTAGATGCCCGCCTGGCCCAGGTTGCGAATGTATTGCTTATACTCCTCGATCTTTTGATCGCGGCCGGGCAGATTGAGCGTGACCTCGGGCATGTTGTGCACGCTGGAGTTGCCGATATTCCACACCGTGATGCCTGCATCCGCATAGCGCTTCTTGATCTGCATGAAGCCGTCCGCGGTCCTCAGGTCCGGGGTGGAAGCCACACTTACATATTCAGCGCCCATCTGTTTGAGAAAAAGCAGATCATCGTCGCTGGGCTTGGCCGAAGTTTGCGCGCATAATTTGATGCCTGGGGCACTCTGGTGCACGGTTGCTGAGGCGGTTCGTGAAGACGCGAAAACCCCCGCGGCGCTGAGGGCTCCGCCGACAGCCATTTTGACAAACTCTCTTCGGTCCGGCGCAAACGCAGCATTCGCTACATCAGACGTCTTCTGATCGGTTTCCTTGTTTCCCATGTCACCTGTCCTTTAGAAGGCCACATTCCTCTCGCCCATCACTATGCATGATATCGCTATCACACTTTGCTACGGAGCGGAGTTGTGTGCGCAGGCGTTCCCTCTTCGGACATATGCAACGCCTGCGCTTTCACTGACTGCCTATGCTACACGACCCGTGAAAACGGTTTAGAAGTTGAGCCGTAAGGCAAACTGAATAACCCGCGGCAGGTTGAGCTGAGAACTGATAACCCCAAAGGTAGCGTTGGACTTGTCAGTGGCGTTGTTGCAGCAAAGAGCGCTGGGTTGGCCGAATTGAACCCGGTTCCACATGTTGAAAGCTTCGGCACGAAATTGCAAATTGACCTGCTCGGTAATCGCCGTGCTCTTGAAAACTGCAGCGTCCCAGTTAGCTATTCCTTGTGTGCGCAATGTGGAATCGGTACGCCGCTCGTCTCCGAAACCGTAATTGGACGGTGCGGTGAAACAATTGGTGTTAAACCAACCGTGCTGCCTGGAGACTGCGCTTCCTGAGAGCTTCTTCTGGCAACCTGGCACTACGTTGGGCCGCGGTTGGCCGGCGCCGAATTGTTGGCTGAGAAATGTGGGCTGCTGATAAATTCGACGCGCACAACCTACGCCCGCTGCGACGGGACTGTCAAGCGCATACCACTATGTTAAGCAGAGCGAATTCAAAGTCTGATAGAAAAGAGGAACGGCCAGTCAAGACGGCTTGGCAAAAGTCCATATTTCGCTCCTCAAGGCTTATCCTCTATGCCGAGGCTTACGGCGCAAAGGATGCGTGATGCAGCGTTGCGACAACTTGTTCGAGGCTCAACGCAAATGGGCACCGTTGAGAAGAAATTTTGTGTACGATGGTGAGCCATATGCCTCTTCAACGCGTTCTAAGATCCCTTACCTTGCTCGCCGGCTTGGGCGGTAGCGCATTCCTGCCGTTCTGGGCCATCGCGCAGTCCTCCACCGAACCGACAGCAGCGAACACCCCTGAGTCCCTGGCTGAGGTTTGGCAGAAGGCGAGCGCAAAGTATGATGCCCCTCGCAACGCAATTCTGGCGGACGTAGAACGCGGAGCCAGCCAGGGACCGTTCCGTCCGGATTGGAATTCACTCGCGCAATACCAGGTCCCCGACTGGTACCGGGATGCGAAGTTCGGAATCTTCATTCACTGGGGTGTGTATTCCGTTCCTGCCTTCGGGAGTGAGTGGTATCCGCGCCAGATGTATCTCGCCGGATCAGAGGAGAACAAACACCATGTGAGCGTCTATGGTCCGGTGACAAAATTCGGGTATAAGGACTTCATCCCGATGTTCAAGGCCCAGAACTATGATCCGCAAGCCTGGGCGCACCTTTTCAAGGAATCCGGCGCACGATATGTAGTCCCGGTTTTCGAACACCATGACGGCTTTCAAATGTACGACAGCAATCTTTCGGACTGGACCGCCGTGAAGATGGGACCGCATCGCGACCTGGTGGGCGATCTGGAGAAGGCGACCCGCGCCGAGGGTCTCCACTTTGGAGCTTCGTCGCATCGCATCGAGCATGACTGGTTTATGGACGGCGGGCGCAGTATTCCCTCTGATGTGAATGATCCGCAATATGCCGCCTTCTATGGACCGGCCCAGGCGCAGCTGGAGGACAAACAAGACAGTCTGCAGGACGACTGGACCTATGTCAGCCATGCCTATGCCAACGATTGGCTCGCCCGGGATGCGGAAATTGTCCAGAAATACCGCCCCGACATCATCTTTTTCGACTGGTGGATTGGGCAACCTTACGTCCGCCCCAATTTAGCTAAGTTTGCTGCTTACTATTACAACGAATCGAGCAAACGTGGTCCGGTCGGCATCATCACTTACAAACTGGTCGATATGCAGAAAGATTCAGCGGTGCTCGATATTGAACGCGGCCAGCTGGACAGCTTACACGACCGCGTTTGGCAGACCGACACCTCGGTCAGCAACAAGTCGTGGGGATATATCGAGCACGACACCTTCAAGACGCCGGAATTCATCGTGCACCAACTCGCTGACGTGGTGAGCAAGAATGGCAACCTGCTGATGAATATCGGGCCCCGATCCGACGGCACGATTCCAGACGAGGTACAGCAGGTGCTGCTGGCCGTTGGTGGCTGGCTGAAGATCAACGGCGAAGCGATCTACGGAACCCGACCCTGGGTGAGCTATGGCGAAGGGCCCACCAAGGTCGCCGCGGGATCCTTCCAGGACACGAAGACGCAGGAATACACGGCGGAGGATTTCCGCTTCACGACCAAGGGCAACAATCTTTATGCGATCGAGTTGGCGTGGCCCTCGGGCAAAGAAGCAGTGATTCATTCGCTAAGCGAAGGCGCGCTCAAGGGCAAGCAGATCCGCAGCGTTGCGCTGCTTGGTTCCGATGCTAAGCTCACCTACGATCTGCGGGCAGACGGGCTGCATATTGCGCTTCCAGCACAACCGAAGGAAGGCTACGCTTATGCGTTCCAGATCGCGCTTGACGGGCCGGTTCGTTAAGCGCCCCCTGCATAAAGGATCGAGGCTGACGTTATTTTCTGATTTATTTCAGATGGCCTGATCGGTAATCTTCTCGTTTTTTGGGTCCCAGTACAGCCTCTTGCCACTCCAGTAAGACTGGGCAGCCATGATGCACACGAGGGCGTGGGAGAAGCCATTGTCTACGGTGGCATTCGGCTCTTTACGCGACTGCATCGACTGCAGCCAGTTCGCCAAGTGCGTAACATCGTCATCGTCTGGGCCAACCGAATTGGGAGCCGGTGCGTTGGGAACGCGGACAATCTCTTCGCCGTCGGCGGGCGGACCAACGATAGGCAGTTTGGAGTAAACCGGTCCTACGTCGAACGGATCAAATTCGTTTCGGCCTCCTTCCTTGGTGACGGTGAACAAAGACGCACCCTCGCCGCCGTAGTTGTCGATCGTGCCGTCGCGGCCTTGAATGCGGGCGAAGCTACGATAGCTGTTGCCAAAGATCGTCTTATAGGTATAGAGGAATCCCTTTGGATAGGTGACCGCTGCAACGGCGGTATCCGGGTTCTCGCGGCCATCCGGCCAGGTGAAGATTCCGCCGGTTGCCATCACGCTGGTTGGATAGGCTTCATCCGTCCAAAGATGAACAAGGTCGCATCCGTGGCTTAGCCACTGATCGAAGATTCCCGAAGAAAAGTCTTTATAAAGCCGGAACTCCAGATATACGTGAGGATCGAAGGGACGATCCGGTTTTCCCAGAAGCCAACGGTTCCAGTCCGTGTCTTCTTCGCGGAGCTTTGATTTTCGCCCATAGAGCCATTGCTTCCACTCCAGGTTGGCATCCATCAGCATCTCGCGGGTTTGGCCGGTATCGTTCGGCGTGAATCTCCAGCGCCCTTCATTCACATTCCATTCCTGCTCGATGTGGACGACTTTGCCGATTCGCCCGGAACGGATGATGTCGCGTATGGCCAGGGGGTAGGGTTGGCTGCGATGCTGCGTGCCCACCTGCACGATCTGCTTCGATTGCTTCACGGTATCGCGCGCCTCGATCGCCTCGGAGAGCACATTGGCAAAGGGTTTCTCCACGTAGCAGTCTTTGCCCGCCTTTACCACTTCTGTGCACAGCTTGGCATGCTGAAAATCGCCGGTGGCAATCATCACGCCGTCGATATCCTTGCGAGCCAGCATCTCTTCCGCATACTTATAGGTTTGCGGCTCGAGGTTGAAGGCGCGCTTTACCTGCGCGGCGCGATGCTCCCGCGCTAAGGTCCAGAGGTCACAAACTGCAACGGTCTCCACCGGCATCTGTTTGGCGGCCAAGTGGACCATGTGGACGTGACCTTGACTACGGTCTCCGCAGCCAAGTTGGCCTATACGGATCCGGTCGTTCGCTCCCAGCACCCGCGCATAGGAGCGGGCGTCCATTCCCGTAGCCAGCAGCGCTCCCGCCGCCTGCTTCACAAATGTTCGCCTATCGATTCCCAGGTTCTCCTGGTCTGTCATCTTGTTCCTCCAGTACCAGCAGACTCACACAAGCTCGATGATCACTGCTTTTTTGCAGTGAAGTCTCCCGACGTGTCCGACGGGTCTGCGGTCACTGTACCTTTCATCGATGTATCCGAGTCCAGCGTTCCTGTGTACGTGAGGGTGTAAACCGAACCCTCATACTCCTGATCGTACTTCCAGGTCACCTGCTTTTCCTTCACGCTTCCCTCGACGTTTAGAGCGTGATCGGCATCCACTTTGCAGCTTCCTGAAATCTGCTTGTCCGTCTGCTTCAGCGTGCAGGTTGGAGTAATGGGGTGGTCGGCGATCGATCCGTTGACCAGCCACACACCTGAAAAATCGTCGGCGAATGCGGGGAGTGAGGCGAACAGGAGCAAAGCAACAACTCTCTTCATGGTCGTACCCTGACTTTCGTATTCGTTCACGGCAAAGCCCCATCCGCTCATCGCCATCGATGATTAGAACGTGAGTTTTACCGCGCCTTGGAAGATTCTAGCTCCGTAATTGTTAACCGTGGAGGTAATCTCACCGAAAGTGGGAGAGACCAGCGACGTGGGTTGTCCGAGGTAGCCGTTGCCCTCAGGCGTGGTGAAGTTGGGATGGTTCAGCACATTGAACGCCTCAAGACGAAGAGTCAACATGAACGATTCATGCAAGGCGAAGGAGCGATCGAGGGCGCTATCCACCTGCACAAACGCGGGACCACGATAGGCAAACGGTTTGGAGTCCCCGAATGTGCCCGTCGGGTTTTGGGTGAATGCCGCCGGGTTAATATACTGCGCATTGGCCGCCGGCCCGCTCAGGATCTTCTTATGGGTATACAGCACACTCGGGTCAGTCAGGTTCGGACGATCGTTGAGGATATCTGTAAGTGAGTTGTCCACTCCCGAGACGACCGTAAATGGAGCACCGCTTGTGACATGCACGAGGGGAGCGATCTGCCAATGGTTCAACGCCTGGGCCTTCCAACCGCTTAAGCTGAAATGGCTCGAGGCCACTACGGTGGTATTAAACACATTTCTGAAGTCGAAGCCGCAATTCGACCGGTCTGCCTTAATATCGTAGGGGTTCTGTACGGTGACTGCCTCGGTATCGCCCACGTTGTCGGCAATGTCAATACAATGCGACCAGGTGTAGTTGCTGATAAGAACAAAGTTCGACGACAGGCGATGTTGAAGAGTAGTTATCATGCCGTTGTAACTCGCATTTGCCCCGGTAACCACGAAGGTAGACCCTTGTCCCCCGCCCGAATAGTATGGGCCCTGCGCGGGATTGGCCATGGTCAGAGTGAAACGTGAAGCCGTGTTGCCGAGCGTGGAACATGGACTCCCACCGCATGTCCCTGGTATGTAGGCCGCCGGGCTCATGGGGAAAGCGTAGCTGTTAAAAAGGGTTCGGTTGCCAATATAGTCAATCTGGAATTGCCAGCCGCGGCCGAATTCATGCTGCATGCTGGCGGTGTATTGAAGCATTTGCGGCGGTTGATATTGCTTGGGAAGGATAATGTATTGCGATCCCTGCTGAAACACAGTAGAGGACGACGGCTTGAGGGGCACGGGGAATGGATTGGTGGTCACCGTGCCGGCCGACCACGGACTGCTGAAACTCAGCGGAGCATTGACATTTTGGTTCTCCACAGACTGGGAGAAAGGAGGATTCACGTTCATGTTTTGTCCCATGAAGAGGTTGACCATGTCCTCCACTAATGCTGCACCGACGCGAAAAACAGTCTTGCCATCTCCAGAGGCGTCGAACGTCGCTCCAAGCCGAGGAGAGAACCGCCATGGCGCTCCCTTGGTGAGTGCCTTAGGAACTCCCGGATCGCCATAGAATAAGCTTCCGGCGGGCGCATTCGGATAGACCGCGCTGTGGGCGTTATTCAGGAACCCGCTCATGCTAAAAGTAGAACCTCGGCCAAAATAGTCCGTCGGGAAAAATTCAGGATCCCAGCGGAGCCCTCCAGTCAGCACAAGCCTATTCGTAGCGTGATACGTATCCATGATGTACAGGCTCGGAACCGGCGCACGTAGCGCGTCCAGTTGGGCACTGCTCTGCTCGAAGGTATTCATTGCGCCGGTCAGGAAGTCGAGATTCGCATTCGCGCCTGTACCCCCGGTACTTACACCGGCAGGCCCGAATTGACTAAAAACCCCGGTAAAGTTGAATTGCCCGTTCCCTTGATACACATTATTTTCGTTGAACTGGGTGCGGACAAACTCTCCGCCAAACCCAATCTGATGTTTACCTCGGACCCAATTGACATCGTCCGCGTAAGAAAATGTGTTCACGTTGAAGGTAGCGGGCGCGCCAGAGTATATCGACCAATCGTTTGTCACCGACAAGTTCAGGCTTACTGGAGCGGTGACATACATATCGATGCCAATCGTGCTGGGGTTGATGCCATCTGGGGAGGGGCCGCGATTGATACGCCGCCTGGTTCCAGTGGCATGGAATGAATTCACCATCTTGGAAGTAAGGACGTAGGTCCAACCGAGCGTGAGTCCCTGGACACGTTCATAGTTTCCGGTCTGGCCGGTGATGAGAATGTTGGTTGGGGAATAGAATGCCGGCTTCTGATAACCATCGAGCCAATAGCGGCCATAGAGGCTGTTCTTGGCGTTGATAGTTGAATCGACCCGAGTGACGAACTGGTTCTCAGCTAACTGGTTCGGTATGGCAAAGGTGACAAGACCGCATGCATTGGTCGCCTGGGGAAGATATTTGACCAAGGCGAGCGCGCTGGCGTTGAAATAGCCCGGATCTATTTGGTTGTTTGGTAGCAAAGCGCCGGTCTGCGGGTTCACAAGCTGGATGGGAGTTGCCTGGCATGCCGAACTCTCTGTGGCCGAGAAATCGCCCGCCAGATTCGCCGCTGTGGGAACATATGCGGGCGTAAAAGATTGGCTCTGATCACTCTTGAGACGCTGATATCCGGCGAAGAAGAACAGCTTGTCGCGAATGACTCTTCCGCCAAACGTGCCCCCAAACTGATTCTGGTGCAGGCTATCCTTCGACGTGGAAAAGAAGTTGGTCGCGTCGATGTAGTTGTTGCGGATGAACTCAAAGGCCGACCCATGCCATTGGTTGGTGCCGGACCGGGTGACCACATTGACCAGACCCCCAGGATGCAGGCCCTGCTGCGCGCCCATGGCCGTGGTTTCGACGCTAAATTCAGCGACCGCGTCCGGGAAGGGGAAAGGAAGATTGATGTTGGTCATGTAATCGTTGTTGTCGCCCCCATCCAATCGGTAGTCGGTAAAATTGCCCTGTCCACCGGCAATGGAGATAACGGCAGAACTCCAGAAGGTCTTACTTCCCTGGACGTCATTGCTCTCGTTGGCATTCACGGCACCGCCCATAAGGGTGACCAGATCGGTCATCTGGCGCCCGTTCAGGGGCATTGCGGTCAGGGTACCAGCGTCGACGGTCTGCTTGAGCGTACTGTCTTCGGTCTGCAAGGCCAGACCCGTTGCCTGCACCTCGACCGTCTGTTCCGTTCCACCAACCTTCATGGTTACGTTTACGGCGATACTGCTGCCAACATCGAGAACGATGTTGGATTGACGGTAGTGCTGAAAGCCGACTGCCGCCACCTCAACTTCATAGGTACCGATAGCAAGGTTGGGGAAGCTGTAGAGACCCCTGCTATCCGACGTGGTCGTATGGGTTACGTGGGTCGCCGTATTGACGACGGTGACCGATGCACCTTGAATGACGGCCCCTGCGGCATCTGTGACAACGCCCTGGATGTTTCCGGTTCCAGCAGTCTGTGCGTTTCCCGGGAGAGCCAATAACAGGATAGCGATACCAAGAACTAACGTGAAAGGACAGCAGTATTTTAGTGGCCCAATTGACGTATTTCGGTGCATGGGTCCTCCGGCACAGTGTCTCCACTGGAATGTTGGTCACGGTAAACGATCCACGTGAGGCACTTAGGGATCGTCGTTAGCTGGTTAAGGCGATGGGCCGATCTACAATTTCTTCAGTCTCGGGATTCCAATAGAGCTTCTTGCCGCTCCAGTAGGACTGTGCTGCCATGATGATCACGATGGAATGCGAGAAGCCGTGATCTACGTTGGCATTTGGTTGGGTTCGTGACTGCATGGCTTTGAGCCAGTTCGTCACATGGACGACACTGTCATCTCCCGGGCCGCGCGAGTTTGGCGGCTCAGCGCCGGCGACTTTTACGATTTCTTCCTGGTCAATGTCCGGGGCCAGGTCTGGGAGGCCGGTTAAGTTTACCGAGCCGGAAAACTCATCCCTGCCGCCTTCTTTACTGACCGTAAACAGGGAGGCGCCTTCGCCGCCGTAATTCGCGATCGTGCCATCACGCCCTTGGATTCTTGAAAAGCTGCGGTAGCTATTCCCAAAAACTGACTTGTAGGTATAGAGAAAACCCTTGGGATAAGTAACGGCCGCGACACAGGTATCCGGATTCTCGCGCCCATCTTTCCAGGCATAGATGCCGCCGTTGGCCACAACACTTTCGGGATAGGTTTCGTCAGTCCAGAGATGGACCAGGTCGCTGCCGTGGCTCATCCACTGATCGAAGATGCCGGAGGAATAATCCTTATAGAGACGGAACTCGAGATATACATGAGGATCAAAGGGCCGATGAGGCTTGCCTAATAACCATCGCTCCCAGTCGGTGTCCTCTTCTCGCAACTTCGACTGAGTTTCGAGGAGCCACTTGCGCCACTCCATATTGCGATCCTGCACCATCTCGCGGGAGGTGCCGGTATCCATATTCACAAACCGCCACCGCTCCATATTTATGTTCCACTCCTGTTCAATATGGACGATGTCGCCAATGCGTCCGGAGCGGACAATATCCCGAACGGCGAGCTGGTAGGGCTCGCTGCGATGCTGCGATCCCATCTGGACAACCTGCTTCGAGGCCTTCACCGCACTGCGAGCATCTTTGGCTTCGGACAGGACATTGGCGAAGGGCTTCTCCACATAGCAGTCCTTGCCTGCGCGCACCACCTCGATACAAAGCTTGGCATGTTGGAAGTCGCCGGTGGCGATCATCACACCATCGATATCCTTCTGGGCAAGCATTTCTTCAGAGTATTTGTAGGATTGCGGCTCAAGATTGAACGCCGCTTTTACCTGGGCGGCACGTTGCTCCCGAGCCAGACTCCAAATGTCGCAGACGGCTACCGTTTCAACTGGTATTTCCTTGGAAGCCAACTGGACCATATGGACGTGACCACGGCTACGTCCACCACAACCCAACTGCGCCAGCCGGATACGATCATTCGCTCCCAAGACACGGGCATAGGAACGGGCATCCATTCCCGCCGCGAGCACTGTGCCTGCTGCTTGCTTCATGAAAGTTCGGCGGTCGGTCCCGAAACTTGAGTTATCAGCCATAATTCACTTGTCTCCAAACCCGGTAGGCATCTCAAAGACTGTCTTGCTCTCGAAGACGGCTTTCTGGGTGGGATCCAAAACTCCGATCCACTCATCTCCCGATTCGAGGTGCGGTTAGGTAGGTACTCCTTTTTGTGGCCCTCGGACGGTCGAGGGGCACGGCGCCCATACGACTCCGGTCTTGCGGTTTCACCGGACGGATACGATCCGCTTTGCCACGAGAAACAAACTGGGACGGCGGGGGCCCGGGAGCATTCGCGAGCGTCTACGGGGATCGCGCGCTTTTTTTTGCTTCGGATACTGCTCTGTTTCTCGCTTAAGGCCTGGCTGAGAATCAACATAGGCAAGAAAAATCTCCATGTCAAGAGAAACTTCTCTCATTATTAACATTTTTTTGCTGACGAATTTGCCAGACTGAAGTACGGGCATCGCTTGTTGTGAAGAGGTATGGCAGAGTGCTTGATACAGCAATGAAGCACATTGGATGGTCTGCGGTCCGCCAACAACCTGGCAGCAGGTATTCATCGCGACGCGAGTCGGGACGGGTCGAAGAAGAGAGAGAAATCGGCTGAGAGAAGGCCGAGCTGCTATTTTTTCTTGTCACACGTGAAAATTTTCTTTATGGTTTATCTTTGCCTGTAGACGATTGATCACAACTCTGGTGAAGGCCGTCACTCGCTCTCGGACTTCGATCGGATCCACGACTACGAGACTTTATCAATGATGGCTCCGAGGTTGGGTTCCAAGCACATGAAGAAAGCATCTCCCAAAAAGAGCAAAGTAGGGCTGCGAGAAATCGCATCTGCCGCGAACGTGAGCGTAGCCACGGCTTCCCGAGTTTTGAGCGGAAACACACGTGTGGATCGCGATATTCAAAAGATGGTCTTGGAGCAGGCGAAGAAACTTGGGATCGATCCTGCTCAGCGGAACAAAACCAAGACATTGGCTTTTCTGCTCAGCAACCGCGCGATGCTCCACGCATTCCACTCACGGATTCTCAGTGGCGCGGAGGCACACTGCACAGCGAACGGCTGGGATATGGTGTTTCTCTCGTTTCATTACTCGCCTCACGTTCCCTGGACAGAACTTCACTTGCCAAGAGTGCTGCAACGTCACGACGTGATCCGAGCGGTCATCCTGGCGGGTACAAACTCGGAGAATCTCATCAAACTTCTGGTTCACAAGGGGATCGCTTTTGTCGTTCTGGGCAACAACGTAGTCGGCGAGCAACAGGACCTGAAGAATAACGACGTGGTCTTCGCGGATGACATTCAGGGGGGCCAGGATGCGACTCGCTACCTGATCGGCCTGGGCCACCGGCATATCTGGTTTGTCGGTAATACCCGGCTGCCGTGGTTTGCGCGCTGCTTTGAGGGCTACCGCCGCGCCATGGAAGAGCGTGGGTTGGTCGCCCGCCAGAGCAGCACCGACTCCGAAGATGAGACGGAGAGTGGATACCTGAGCACGAAATCCTTGCTGGCCCGCGAAGAGCCAGTCACAGCGATTCTTGCCGGTAATGATCCTACGGCGCATGGCGTTTACAAGGCACTGCGCGATAGGAACTTAAGAATTCCCGACGACATTAGCGTGGTTGGCTGCGACGATACCGTTGGCACGTGGCTGTCTCCCGCTTTGAGCACCACCCGTGAATTTCCCGAGCAGTTAGGCAAACAGCTGGTGGAATTGGTCCTCAAGCGGATTGCCCAACCTGATCAGGACCCTCAATGCGTGATGATTCCGACCGAATTCATCAAGAGAGACTCGTGCGGACCACCCCGTGCTTCACGTAGCAAGACCGTGAGCGAGACCATGCAGGGAGCCAACGTCAAATGATCTAGAGCTGCTTGGCTTGCATGCATTGTGATGTGGGCGTGTGCGGGGATTGTTCGTGGGCCAAAGCTTATCCGAGAGGCTGCGTCATCCGGCTGGCTAGACTCGAGGCGGCCCTTGTTCCAGACAAAATCTAAGAGGATCGAACCTATGGAAGTGAAGCGCTTTGAAGTGGGAAGCATAAAGCTGGAGATTCACCAGGACAAGAAGGCAGCCGGCGAAGCGGCAGCACGATCTGCAGCGGAGGCCTGAAGCAGCTGGACCAGACTCGTAGCGAGATAGGCGTTATCTTCGCGACCGGCGCCTCACAGTTGGAGATGCTGCACGCGTTGACCTCCATGCCCGGTCTGCCCTGGAAGAAAGTTCACGGTTTCCATCTGGACGAGTATGTTGGGATCGCGGAGAACCATCCCGCTTCTTTCCGCCGGTATCTGCGCGAAAACCTGACCGAACGTGTGCCCATGGCAGAATTCTTCGAGATTGATGGGACTACTTCCGATACCGACCGCGTGCGCCGAGACTACGTGCAAAAGCTGCATGAGGCCAACCCACAACTTTGTTTGCTGGGGATCGGGGAGAACGGACATCTGGCGTTCAACGATCCGCCCGAGGCAAACTTCCATGACCCGGACGCGATGAAGGTGGTCACGCTCGATGCGGCCTGCCGGCAACAGCAGCTGTCAGAAGGATGGTTTGCAAGGTTTGAAGACGTTCCGCAAGCGGGCCCTCACGCTGACGATTCCGACCTTGTTCAAGGTGCCCAGACTGATTGTTTCTGTTCCCGGCCGCCGCAAGGCTCAGAGCGTCCGGCGTACACTCGAAGAGCCGATTTCGACAGCTTGCCCGTCTACCATTCTGCGCACGCATCCGGACGTAACCCTGTATCTGGATCCGGAGTCCGCGTCGGAATTGAACGGCTTGTCGCCATCGCATTGAGAGACGGAGCGCCAGTGAGACGCATACGATGAACGGGATGCAGCGGGAGACGGAGATAGCCCCGCGTAGACTTCGGACTTCCGGCCGAACCCGTTGGTGGATCGTCTGGACGCTCTTCTTTTCGACGGTTACTAATTACATCAGCCGGCAGACCTTCTCCGTGCTGGCTCCCATGCTGGCCAGCCAGTACCACTTCAGCCATGCGGATCTGGGGAGGATTCTGGGGGCATTTCAGATTTCCTACGCGATTATGTGGCTCCTGGGAGGCATCTTCCTCGATGCTGTGGGCACCCGGCTCGGCTTGGCCCTGGCGGTAAGCTTCTGGTCGGTGGTGAACATCTTTACCGGCTTCGCCAGTTCTGTTTCCGGTTTCGCCGCATTTCGATTTCTGCTGGGGATGGGAGAAGGCCTCAACTGGCCTGGCGCCAGCAAGACGGTGGCTGAGTGGTTTCCCAGCCAGGAGCGCAGCGTCGCCGTGGCGATCTTCGACAGCGGCTCCAGCGTGGGAGGCGCACTGGCGGCCCTGGTCATTCCATGGACAGCCATCGCCTTTGGCTGGCGCTGGTCTTTCGTGTTTTCCGGCGCTCTGGGGTTGGTTTGGCTGGTGATGTGGTTGCGCGTCTACCATCCGATCGATCGCCATCCCAGGGTCAGCCCGGAGGAGGTGGCTCTTATTCGCGCCGGCCAGGAGCCGACTCTCAGACTCAAGACGGGAGGCGTTGCACGATGGCTTGAGTTAGCCAGGAGCTCCAATGTTTGGGGCATCGTGCTTGGCCGCGGGTTGACTGATCCGATCTGGTGGTTCTACATTTTCTGGCTGCCTCAGTACTTAAGCGACGCGCGAGGATTCAGCCTGAAGAGAATCGCCCTCTTCGCATGGATACCATTTGTCGCCGCCGATCTGGGTAATTTCACCGGAGGGTTCATCTCGGGTTATTGCATCCGGCGTGGGATTCCGGTGATTCGCGCCCGCATGTGGGTTTGCGCCATCAGTTGCCTGCCCATCCTCGCCGGTATTCCTGCGGCTCGCGTCCACAGCGCGTACTCTGCTTTGGCTTTGATTTGTGTGGCGCTCTGGGGCTACGCGAGTTGGTCCACGATGGGCCTGACTTTACCCTCTGATCTGTTTCCCCAGGAAGTGGTGGCCACGGTTACTGGTTTAAGTGGATTCGCGGCGGGCATGGCGAGCGCGGTTTTTACATTCGCGGTAGGGTTCCTGGTGGATCGGTTTTCGTATAAACCCGCGTTCCTGGTGGCCGGGCTGCTTCCCATCGTCGCCACCGGCTGCGTGTTCCTGCTTATCTCTCCGCCAGCCACGGCCACTCCGCAGGGCTGACGTTTCTGCGTGAGAACCGGGCCGATTCTGAAAAGTCCACATCCTTCGGCCGTGGTGATACTCTCGGTCGGAAGAGAATGGATGGGGAGACACCCTTCATGAAGTTGTTGACCAAGTTCAATCTCATATTACTGGTTATTTTTGGGGCAAGCGGCCTTCTCATCTGCCAGCTCGCCTACCGCTTCCTGATCAACAACGCCCGTCGCGAGGTTCTTGCTCAAGCCGAGCTCATGGTGGCCGGCACCAGGGCTGTGCGCGATTACACTACCGACGATCTCTCGCCGTTGCTGCAGCAGAATCCACGCCACAAAGTGAGATTCCTGGCCGAGACCATCCCCGCCTTTGCGGCCACAACCACGTTCAACAAGGTACGCAAGAGCTACCCGGAATATTCCTACAAGGAAGCCACGCTCAACCCCACGAATCCCGAAGACCGTGCCTCTGATTGGGAGGCCGATGTCATTCATGAGCTACGCGATCATCCTGAGAAGCAACGGGTGGTGGGCGAACGTCCCACCCCCTCCGGCCCGGCACTTTATCTAGCCCACCCGATTAAGGTTGATCCCGCCTGCCTTGAATGCCACAGCATTCCCTCGGCCGCACCGCACGCTATGCTTGCCGTCTATGGTTCTGCCAATGGCTTCGGCTGGAAACCAAACGAGATCGTCGGCGCGCAGATCATTTCTGTGCCCATGTCGGTGCCAGTGGCGATCGCAAACCAGGCTTTTCGCAGTCTGCTGGTGATGCTCATTCTCACCTTGCTGCTCGCCATTCTCGCGCTCGATGCAGGTGTTTACTGGTTGGTTATTCGTCCGCTCAGGGTCGTCTCTGAGAGTGGGGACCGAATCAGCAAGGGGGATAAGAACGTACCTCCGCTGGAGGTTTCGGGTAAAGGATGAGATTGCCAGTGTGACCGCATCCTTCAATCGCATGCGGGTAAGCCTCACCAAGGCCCTGGCCATGCTTGAAGAGAGTTAAGCTAGCGCCGGCAGGAAGCCAGGAACTTAGCCCGATCCGCGTTCGACTCAATCTCCTGTGAAACGATGGCACAAAGATCGGTGACAGACGTGGAGCGTTTGGCGGCACGCCTTACTACAATTTCGGCGATAGGACCGATATAGGCCGCAAGCTCGCGGCTGACCCGTTCGAGGACGGCTTTCTCGATCCCGATTGCATTCGCAGACGGCGTGGCTTCGACAACGGCCTTCTGGGCCAGACCTGCTGCCAGGCGGGTGTCGCCGGACAAGGCCGGTGGGGGAGAAACCTCTTCCCCTGAGGCTTCCAAATGAGGCCGCAATGCCTGGATCAGCACCTGGACATCAGACTTCCAGCGCGCATGGGTTAACTCAACCGCGTTTCTGTAAGCCAGTTCCCGGAGGTCAGCGGGAAGCTGCTCCGCTCTTGGCATCTTTGCACCCCGAACCAAGACGGGAATCACAGGAATATCCCGCCGGAGAGCCGAGGCGATCTCGAGCCGAACAAAGTCGCTTTCATCATCAAGACGTCTGCGGCCCAGTGCGTCCTTCGACTCCAGCCACTCCCGCCCCACGATCGCCAGCAACACACTGCATTCGTGGATGGAATCGTCAATTGCTTTTCTGAAATCACGACCCGGCTGAATCGCATTCACATCCATAAACACAGATTTTTCGTGGAAGGTCTGTGCCAGGTCGTCGGAAAGCCGTCCGGCCTCACCCTCAGAATCATCGCGGCGATAGCTGATGAAGATACTGCGCAGGACGGATCTCCTCGGGAGTAACTCCCCTTGGTTTTCGGTGCAGACAGCCTTGCGGGAAGCTTGGTTGAGAGTTTACCCCCAGTGCGTCGGCCGCGTAAGATGCCTGGATTGGTACGACCTTGATTCAGGCATCACTGGGCTCAGGAGAAGAGAATAAAATGGGAATCGAAAAAAAGTCCTGTGATTGTTCTCGAGTGATCCGGCTGAAATCGGGGTGGGACGGATTTAGCACATAGTTGAGCTCTAATTTGTTGACAGCAATGCTGGGCACGCTGAGCACGGCGGTCCTCTATCTCCGAATGCTTGGGAGCGCGGCGTCAAGATTGGGGTCATGTGAGCCTACAGCCTTTGACCTTTCAGAATCGGCCCAGCTTCACGTCTTGGCGATCGTTGATCTGCGCGAACCAAGGAGGAGGATATCGACGAGTCTCCTTGCACTTTGCGGCCAATCCGGTGCGGAGGCCACATTGGCGACCCCGACAAGAGCCCGGAGCAGGTCGAGTGGGTCGAGGTCTGGGCGGATGTCGCCGCTTTTGACGGCGCGTTTTACCAGGGCGTGAATTGCTCCCTTAATCAGATCGCCGGACGCTTCGAAGATCTTTGAGGGACCTCCGACCAGCGTGTTCAGGGCCGGGGCGATGATCTGCTTGGTCTCGATGTAGTCGACGAAGAGCAGCATCCAGGCCCGCAAGGCATCGAGTGGCGGCATGGTCGCGGCCAGCCTACGCTCCGCCGCCGCCAGTTTCTCTACTTCGGTGCGGTAGACCGCCTCGAGCAGTGCGTCGCGTGTCGGGAAGTGGCGATACAAGGTGCCTGCTCCGACGCCCGCATGTTTGGCAACGTCGTCGAGGCTGATATTTGCGCCTGACCGCGTGAAGGCCTCCTTTGCAATCTCCAGAATGCGCTCGCGGTTGCGCTGCGCATCGGCGCGTGGTTTTCGGGCAGCGGGCTTGGGGCGTTTCGTGGCCATGCTAAATATTTGCAACCGGAGACACTCTCCGATTATCTACTCTTTGCGGAGACAATCTCCGTTTTATTCCCAGCCGGGGCGAGAGTCAATATTTGTGAACGGCTGGTTCAAGGAGGAAGAGAATGGCGAATATGTTTGGTGCGACCTCAACCACGGAGGATGTTCTGGCTGGCGTGAATCTGCAGGGTAAGCGGATTCTTGTGACGGGTGTTTCGGCAGGGATCGGCGTAGAGACGGCGCGGTCGCTTGCCGCGCATGGAGCGCAGGTGGTGGGCGCGGCGCGGGATCTGGACAAGGCAGAGGCGGCGACCGCCGAGGTGCGCAAGGATGCCGCAGCCAATGGCGGAAGCTTCGAGCTGATTGCATTGGACCTTGCCAGTTTGAAGAGCGTCCGCGCCTGTGCCGATAGAGTTGCTGGCCAAGGGCCAGCCTTTCGATGTGGTGATTGCCAATGCGGGCGTAATGGCCACGCCGTTTGGACATACGGCGGACGGCTTCGAGACGCAGTTCGGCACCAATCACCTGGGCCACTTTGTGTTGGTGAATAAGATTGCGCCGCTTATCCGCGCGGGAGGCCGGCTGATCAACCTGTCTTCGTCGGGTCACCGTTTCTCCAATGTCGATCTCGATGATCCCAACTTTGAGCGGACGCCTTATGAGCCCTTCGTCGCATATGGAAGGTCGAAGACGGCGAACATTCTCTTCGCGGTTGCATTCGACCAGCGGCATCGGGAGCGTGGCGTGCGCGCTGCGGCGGTGCATCCGGGAGGGATACAGACCGAGCTCGGTCGCCACATGGACTCGAGCCACTTGCAAGCCATGGTCGACCAGATCAATAAGCAGCTGGCAGCCGAAGGTAAGGGGCCCTTCCAGTTCAAGACGATCCCCCAGGGAGCCGCAACTTCGGTCTGGGCTGGTGTCGTTGCTACGGCTGATGAGATCGGCGGCCGATATTGCGAGAACTGCCACGTCGGCAAGATCGTGGCGGACGACGTGGTGATCAGCGCTATCAGCGAAGGGGTTCGCGGGTATGCGCTCGATGCAAAGAATGCTGAGGCGCTCTGGAAGAAGAGCGAAGAGCTGGTTGGGGAGTCGTTTTAATCGCAAACTTAGGGCCGCGGCTTGCCCCGCGCCGGTATTTTCCGCGATCGAAGCTGGCGGGTTCCGAGGTGGAAGAGTACTGGAGCGCACCCGGTAAGCCGCGCGTGGTATTCACAGTGGGCTGAATCGCCCCGTAAAAACCTGCGATGAAACATTCACGGAGCTTGAAGTGTGATGAGTCTTAGGAACCGCTGAAAAGATGGAGGCGCGGGTCGGAATCGAACCGACGCATAAAGGTTTTGCAGACCCTGAAGAAGCTGCTATTAACCCTTTTGTTTGCACCATGGGTTCATTTGCGTCTCCTGTTCCCGTCCGCTTCTGGTCCGCCTTCGATGTCACTTGGTCGTCGTCAGCCTGAATTCTCCTGATTTCAGAGCGTTGATTTCTAATTCCAGCGCGGCAAGCCCTTCGATAATGACTCCCAATCCGGAGGCTCCGGTAAAGATGTCGAGCAACGCACTCCGACGGGATTTGAACTCGTGTTGTCGCCGTGAAAGTCTCGCCAACGAGCTTAAACAGTTAAACAATTGAAAAGAAAAGGTACGGATGGCGTCCTAAGTGCTTTTCACGACCCTTCGGGAACGGTTATTGCTGTCGGACCGACCGCTTCGGCCTATCGGCCAATCTCAGAATAGTCGAACAGCCAGGATCTTGAATTCCGTAAATACCCTAATCCAGACCCGGGCGGTAACACCAAAAAGGAAACGGTATTTCGTCGCCTGCAAATTCTTTAAGTGGCCGAGGTCACCTCAGAATTCCTCAAGGGGTGCGGTACCGAAGTTGGCGTGGAAGCGCATGCAATAGATCGACACCGTGCTAAGCTCCTGTAGATTGGCATTATTTGGAAGGCGATACTCCTGGTCGCCTTGATTTCCTTTCAGATCTCCTAGATCAACATTTTTGATCGTAGCCAGCGCGAAGTTCTTGCCGGCATCTGGGGATTTTCCGTCTATAAGCAGGACGTGTAATGCGGGTCCGTTGGAAGTGGAGAAGTCGGTCAATCGCAATACTCGCGTACCATCCGCCTGCCGATAGACTGTGGCGCGGCCACTCGTCTTATGCACTTCCCCTGTAAAGCGCCCTGTTGAGAGAGGTATGAGTTGGCCAGCAACTTGCGCCGGGGGCGCCTCATTCACTCGCTTATTTACGAAAAGTCTTTCTGGCCGGAACGCATACCAAAGTCCCACCAGCACCAAGAGTGCAACGAGGCCCCACAAGACAAGTTTGGGCGGTGAGAAGCGCGATGAGGCAGCCATAGTGATCTCCCTGATTCGGATGAAGCGAACGGCAGTGGCTAATCCAATGCTGCCGCTCGTCTGGTTTATTTCTCGAGTGGAGCCGTGCCAAAGTTGGCGTCGAACCGTTCACAGAAGACAGAGACGGCCTTGAACTTGGACAAATCTGTACCTGCAGGTATTACATAGTTCTGGTCGCCCTCATTGCCTTTAAGGGGCCCCAGATCAACCCGCTCGACATTTGTTTTTAAGAAGTTCTCATCGTCTTGCGCGTCAGAGGCGGCGATTAGGATCAAGTGCAGGTTTGGCCCGTTTGAAGTCGCAAAGTGCGTCAGCCGGAGCACGTCGCCCCCAGATGCCGCATAAACCGTTGCACGGCCTGAAGTCTTGTGCGCGACTCCGTGAAAGGTACCTGTAGCGAGGATTGCACCCGTCTGCCCCACCATGGCGGTAGCAGATAGAAGAAGCGCGGCTGCTGGGCTAGCTAAGATTCTGTGGAGATTCATCGAGAAGTCCTCCTGGAATTCATAAATGCAGGGATAGTCGGAACGCGACATGAGTGCCAAAGCGAAAAGCATTTGCTTGCCCGGAAACCAAATGGTGCGTCCTGACTTAGCATCGCGTGTGTTTCGCGAACACACCCCCCCGGATTGCACGGCGCGACCCCTATGCTTTTCTACAGGCGACGCGTGAAATGTTGAGGCAACCTGTAAGCTTCACGGCCCTCAAACATGCACTATGGAGAACTACAGGAAAAAGACTGCAGAAAATAGGTTTGCTCTACTCTGTCGCGCCAATAGAGTTATTCCTGGCGGGTCACGGGCTGGCTGCAAACCCGATTGCGAGGTCCCGCTCGACCGCTGACAGCCACGGATCGGTTGCCGGGGAGCCCTGCGCATGGAAATATTTCCCATCGGTTCTTTGACCCTACTTTTAGGGGGCTCGCTCGTCTTCGGCGCCTGCGTGTTCGGTCTGCACCTGATGTACCTTCGCGGCACGCGCCGCTACAAACAGTTCCTCAACGATTCGTATGCGGAGAACTTTGCCCAAAGGGCGCTCATGGCGAAATCTCTCCACGTGAGACTGGCCCGGACGATCCAATGCAGTAAATCAGTTGTCGATCAAGTAAGAGAAAGCTCCTCTGATGTACCGACAACGCGGTCAGCCCTCAAACAAGTGTCAGAATGGCTTGAAGGAGCGGCCGGGGAGAGTGATCGAGCGCTCAGGTCGCTCGAAAACGCTCCCCTTGAAACGCTTGACAAGGGGTATGTAAGCCGAGGAGCACACTTTGACAGCGAAACAGATTCGCATTATGACCGTTGAGGATCATCCCGTGTTCCGCGAAGGGCTCAGTATGATCATTGGGGCGCAGCCGGATATGGTTCTCGTGGCCCAAGCGGCGACTGCAGAAGAAGCGCTGCAGGAGTACCGCCGGCTTAAACCGGACGTGATTCTGATGGATCAACGGCTGCCTGGGGCGAGTGGGACAGACGCGCTCATCTCGATCCGTAACGAGTTTCCGCAGGCAAGAATCATGATGCTCACAACCTCCAGCGGAGACATCGAGATCCAGCGTGCTCTACGTGCCGGAGCCGCAGCTTATGTGCTAAAGAGCACGCCCAAGAACGATCTGTTGCAGATCATCCGCACCGTCGCCAGCGGCCGCAAACATATTCCTTCCGATGTTGCCTCCAGTGTAGCGGAGCACATGGGGCAGGAAGACCTCACCCCACGCGAGCTGGAAGTTCTTGAACTAATCAGGGAAGGAAACAGAAATAAGCAGATCGCCGACCAGCTCTCAATCTCAGAGACAACGGTCAGCTTCCATATAAAGAACATTGTGGACAAACTTCAAGCCAACGATCGTACCCACGCGGTTACGATAGCGTTGCGCCGCGGTCTGCTCCAGATTTGAGAGCTCCCGTAGCAGCCAATGATCCGGCCCAGCATGCGAAAATCGCCCCCTCAGATCGCTCTCGTGGCCACATGCCTTATCCTGCTGCTGGTTGCATCCACAGCAAATGCTCTGGAACGCACGACAAGACTGACCCAGTACGCTCATCGGGAATGGCGCACAGGCGATGCCGGCCTGATGGGCACCCCCCAGGGGATCACGCAAAGCGCGGATGGATACATCTGGGTCAGTACGCAGAACGGCCTGTTTCGTTTTGACGGATCGGGTTTTGCAAAGTGGCTGCCGCGAGCCGGCGAATCGCTGCCCAGCAGTTCCATGTGGCACTTGTTCGGGGCGCACGACGGTTCCCTCTATGTGGGTACCGATCGCGGTCTGGTTCGCATCAGTCACGGTCATGTATTTGCTTACCCGGGAAGCCCCCGCTGGCCGGGGCCGTTTGTTGAGGATAGCGGCGGCGGCGTATGGATGGGAGTGAATGGCGTTGATACCAATCCGAGTGCGCTGTGCAAAGCAGGAGAACAGAGCCTGCAATGTTTGAGAGTTGCAGATGGTCTTGCGTGCACGCGGGGAATCTCCAACACCATCGACGCGCGCGGCACGTTTTGGATTGGCGGCACGGAAGGCATATGCCGCTGGAAACCAGGAAACAGGCCAGAGGCTGAGCCAATCCCTGCCCTGCTGCGGCGTAGAGGTTTGAGCTCCGTCAGGAGCATGGCCAGCAGTCCGGATGGCTCTCTATGGGCAGGCCTGGATCTCAAGGGAGAGGGCGCCGGCTTGCTTCGCTATACAAACGGAAGATGGATCTCCTACATTGCGCCCGGGATCGATGGCAGGGATTTCTCCGTTTCCTCCTTGCTGGCTGAGCGGAACGGCTCGCTTTGGGTGGGTACAGCGGACAAAGGCCTCTACAAGCTCTCTGACGGCCGTTTGGATCACTTTGACACGATAGATGGCCTAAGTGATCACAACGTCCTTTCCATCTTTGAAGATCACGAGGGCGGTGTCTGGGTCGTTACGCCAAAGGGTGTCGACTACTTTCGCGATTATGCGGTGCTGAGTTTTACCTCGAGCGAGGGTTCTTTAGCCGATCATGCGCACGGGGTTGCTGCCGATCGTCGGGGAGCCGTCTTCCTGGCGAGTAGCACGCTGGCTTGTCTGCGTGACCAGAAACTAAGCGAGGTCAGGGATGATCATGGCCGGCTGCTCACAGATGTGCAGATTCTTTTCACCGATTCCCACAACAACACCTGGATCGGCGCAGGCGGCCGCCTGCTGGTCGCGAGGGACGGCACCCAACCCTCTGCGATCAGCGGCTACCCCGCTTTCCCAGGAACATTGGTCGTGTATCTCACCGAGGACCGCGAACACGATATCTGGGCGTCAGTTGAAGAGCTGAAACCAAGGGTCTCCTGGCTTGTTCAGATACACGACGGCAGGGCCATCGGGAAGTTCAAAGAAACATCCGTGATTGGGAACCAGACGATGAATGCCCTTGCACCCGATCCGGCAGGCGGTCTTTGGGTCGGGGGAGCGGTACACGGTCTATTCCGCTTTCACGACGGCCGCTTTGATCGCGTTCCTTTGGGGGGATTTAACGATCGGGTGGAAAACCTGATGCAAGAACCAGGGGGCGCCCTCTGGATTGTGACCCAACGAGGGTTCGTACGGTTCTTCAACGGCGAGGCCAAGAGGCTGACAACCGCTTCAGGCCTGCCGTGTGACAGCGCCGTCAATATTCAGGAGGATGGCGAAGGATTCAAGTGGTTCTACATGCACTGCGGCATAGTCCGTTTATCTGATGCTGAGCTTGCAGCGTGGTGGCACGGTTCGAAAGCCAGCGTGTCTGGAAAGGTGTTCGATGCGCTTGACGGCGCCCGACCAAATCTATCCAACGGAAGCCCGGCACAAACGCCGGATGGGAAACTCTGGTCGGCCAGCGATTACGAATTCCAGATCATTGATCGGCATCATTTGCCGTTCAACAAGATTCCGCCCCCCGTAGCGATAGAGCGGCTGGCCGCCGACGGGAGGGACTTTACTCCGGATCGCGACCTGGCACTACCGATGCACACCCGGCAGATCGAGTTCGATTATGCGGGTTTAAGTTTTCTGATACCTGAGCTGGTACGATTCCGTTATCGCTTGCAAGGTCACGATGCGGGCTGGGTCGACGCGGGCAACCGGCGCCAGGCCTTTTACAACGACCTGCCTCCAGGCCGCTACGTGTTTCATGTGGCTGCGTGCAATAACGACGGGGTTTGGAGTAGCAAAGACACAGCCCTTATATTTACCATCCGACCGGCTTGGTATCAGCTGATGATCGTTCGCCTGGCCACGGTGCTGCTGGCGATTGCACTGGCAACGTTTATTTACCTGGCGCGGATGCGGAGGTACGAGGCTTCGTTGAAGTTGCGCTTTGACGATCGGATGCTGGAGCGCACACGGCTGGCGCGCGATTTGCACGACACACTTCTGCAAACGATACAAGGGAGCAAGATGGTTGCCGACGAAGCCCGGGAGCATGTGAACGATTCCCACCTGACCGCTCGCAGCCTGGATCGCCTCTCTGACTGGCTCGGTCGAGCGAGTATTGAAGGCCGAGCGGCCCTTGAAGCCCTGAGGAGTTCGTCGATTGAAACTAACGATCTGGCCGAAGCGCTGCACCGCATCACCGATGATCGTGCCCCGGGTGGCATGAGAGTGCACATCCTAACACTGGGGCCAAGCAAGGAGATGCACCCCATTGCGCGCGATGAAGTGTATCGAATCGCCTATGAAGCGATTCGCAATGCGCAGGCGCACTCCGGGGCACAGGATCTGTGGATCGAGATCGATTATAAAAGACGATTTCACCTGCAAATACGAGATAACGGGAGTGGCGTCAAGGAAGAGATCTTACGCGCCGGCAAGCCCGGCCACTTTGGTCTTGCCGGCATGCGCGAACGTGCGCTGTTTCTGGGCGGAGAGCTGAACATCTCCAGTTCGACTCAGAACGGTACGAGAATATCGCTTTTGGTCCCGGGTAAGGCGATCTATAAGTATCCCGGCCCCGGAATCCGGTCGCGGCTCATCCAACTCTTCCGGCCGAAGGGCTTCGGCGACCGCTAGTTCTCACCGCGCAACCGCTGTGAGATAGCCCATGCAGCATTCACCAATCCGATGTGGCTGAACGCCTGGGGAAAATTTCCCAATAGTTCTTTCGTTTCCGGAAGGATCTCCTCCGCGAGCAGACCAACGTCATTGGCAAAGCCGATTGCTTTGTCGAAGGTCTCCTTTGCACGGTCCAGCTGCCCGGCCAGCGCCAGAGCTTGGGCAAGCCAAAAGGTACACAATAAGAAGGATCCTTCCTTGCCGGAGAGACCATCTTCAGAGATATAGCGGAACACCAGACCGTGCTCATCTGTGAGCCGCCGGGCGGTGGCGTCGATGGTAGAGAGCATGCGCGGATCGTCGGCGGGCAGAAACCCGACTATGGGAATCATCAACGATGATGCATCCAAATCATCCGATCCAAATGTCTGTGTGAATGACTGGGACTTTTCGCTCCATCCCTGAGAAAGAATGGCCGCACGAATTTGCTCTCGCACCCCCTGCCACGCGGGCACCTGGTCAGTAGCCTGCAACTGTTCCGCCAGTCGGATGCCGCGGTCGAGCGCAACCCAGCACATCAGCTTCGAGTAAAGAAAGTGGCGGGGCTCGCCGCGTACTTCCCAGATGCCTTGATCCTTGTTGCCCCACCGGGAGGCAGCTGCTTCGACTATGTTGACCAGAAACTCCCGGGTGATCTGGTCCATGCCGGTCAAGTGTTCCCTGAGGAGATAAACTGCCCCCATCAACTCGCCGTAGACGTCAAGCTGGCGCTGGTCCCAGGCACCATTCCCGATGCGGACAGGGCTGCTCTCGCGCCATCCACCCAGGTGAGGAAGGGTACGCTCGGTGAGATCGTGCTCACCGCGAATGCCAAACATGATCTGTAAATCGGCGCCTTTGCGAACCTGGGTGAGCGCCGCCTCGGCAAGAAAGCTGAAGAACTTCAGCACTTCATCAGGACACGCAGCCACCCAAAGCGCCTCAAGGGTAAAACTGGCATCACGAACCCAGGTATAGCGGTAGTCCCAGTTGCGGTCCCCGCCAACGGATTCCGGCAAGGAAGTGGTTGGTGCGGCGACGATGGCCCCCGTCGGGAAGTAGGTCAGTGCCTGCAGAACGCGCCCACTGTGGGCGACCATATCCTTCCAAGGCCCCTGGTAGTTTTGATGGAGGAGCGACCAACTCCGCCATGCCTCAACGGTGTCGGCGGAACGGCTCGCTATCTCCGCTTGCGTCCAGGCAAGCGGTGACTTTTCGAGCACGGAAGCATACTGCAACGCGAAATGCTTGGCCTCCCCAGCTTTGAGCGTAAATGTGGCGCGCGCCGTGCATTCAGCTACCCGCAGGAGAAGCGGTGCGGACAGAAAAAGAAGCGCGGATCCGCCGCGGCCTTGAAGCCCGCCATCTATGGGCCTGAGGAGTGGCAGCACCAGCCCGTATTCAGGACGTGGAGCGAACTCAAAGTCGACCCGTATCTCGCCAGCGGTGCACTCGATGGAACGCAGTAAACAGTGCGGCGCGTCCTGGCCCAGATCGTGGCCTCGCTCTTGCGGCCCAAGAGCCATGGCGTCTGTAAGTACAGCTGTTCCGTGTTCGCTTTCGAAGGTGGTTTGCAACACCATCGCATCTTCAACATATCGGCGGCTGGCTTTGACTGTTCCTTCTGTACAAATCGACCAATGACCGGCTTGGGCATCAAGCAGACGCCCAAACACGGACGGTGAGTCGAAGTCCGGAAAGCATAGCCAGTCGATGGAACCCTGCGAACTTACCAGCGCAGCAGAGCGGCAGTCGGACAAGAGTGCGTAGTCGGCAATGGGGCGATGATCCATATGAGGACTCCTTCTCCATCATGAGTTGCCCCTGAGTATCCGGCAATCCCTGCAACCGGCAGGTAGTCGCCTATAGATTTATGCAGGGCGCGACCTGCAACTTGGAACGGTTTATCCCTGTTGAGCGGGTTCCGCCGTATGTGATGTGATTTCTCGCTGCAGGCGATCGAAGCGGCAGGGGAACGGGCAGGGAGTTTCAAGGTCGTGGAAGATTTTGGCGCAGTAAACGCTGCCCGCACCCATGCTGCGGATATAGATGAACGCGGCCGTGAGCATGCCGAGGGAAGGTGCGGCAAAGTAAATCCAGATACCGTGCCATACCCAGGCAAAGAGCGCGGAAGAAAACGTTCTGGCCGGATTGACGCTGAACCCGGAAATGGAAGCGCAACCGGCATAGTAAAAGACGGTGACCGAGGCCACGAGAAGCGGACTGAAGCGAGCCAGCTTGCGGTGGTTGGTGGCAAAAAGGACGACGCCCATGAGCACCGCGGCAAGGAAAAACTCCGCGGCAAAGGCTGTCAAAGTACCGTAATTTCCGGGAGTGGTAACGACGTAGCGTACGGGAACGGCCGACAATCGAAGTCCAAGAACCTCGCGGGCTACCAGCACTCCTGCGACTGCACCGGCGAATTGGCCCACCACATAGAAGGCGGCGTCCCGGCCATGAATGCGGCCGAGCCACCAATAGGTGAGGGTAATGGCCGGATTGAAGTGCGCGCCCGAGCGCCGGCCGAATGGCGAGCGAATGATAAGGAACGTGGTTGCAGCAACGGCGATACCCATGAGGAGCGCTTTCACGGAAAGAGAAAGAGCGACCGTGTGCAATGGAGATGCGGTGCTATAAAGCATGCTGCCAAACAGACAGATGCTGAACATTAGCGCCCCCAACTCGGCGGCTTCCATCAGATACTCCCGCCAGTGCGTTCTGACAGCCTCTGCAGGCGTCGCAAAGGAGGCAAGTGCGGTCTCTGAAAAGGAACGCATCTGTATAGTTTCCCTTCATAAGGGTCGAGCAAGCAGCGACAACGGGGCAACAGCTCCAGCTTCAGGTGCGGGCCTGGAGTTTCCTTCAGGTAGCTGAGGCGCCTGATGGACCCTGCAGAAAAATGCAGGTTGCTGACTATTCAAGCAATAGATGCTGACCAAGGCATAGCGAGAACAGAATGAGGAAGTCATATCTAATGATTGGAGAGAGGTATATGGCAGACGATAGAGAAGCGACTCGAGTAACACGGCGGACGGTGCTGGGCGCCGGCATCACAGGCGCACTGGCGTGTTTCGTTTCAGCCAAGGGTCTAGCAGCAATTGTGCCGCTCCAACCGGCGGGAGAAGCCGCATCCGGTATAGGCCGTGATCCGGGTGGTGCGGAGCTGTATATTTTTCGCAGCGCCCAACCCGGAAAAACTGTGATCGCTCTCACGTGGCCGAAGCGTGCGCGTGGAGCCGGCTCCAGGGTAAGGATCCACGCCGGCTCACGGTCCTGGGTGGTCGAAATCCCTGCGAGAAACTCTGAGTGGCAACAAGACCAGGCATCGTTGTTTTGCGGGACGATCTGCCTGGGCGCCCTGCATGCATTTGTGGTGGAATTGCCCCACCGTTTGATCACCGCCGCGGGTCCAGTTGGCGTTTGGGCCGAATGGTTTAAGAGCAACGGAATACGACAGAGGACCGGCTCACCGTTCCTGGCGAAGATTCTTGCTGAAAACGATACGATAGCAGCGACATACCATGCCATCTCGCCTTCGCACGACCGGCGGATACTGACAGAGGGTGTCGCCAGAGCAATCGCCGCCAAAACGCGGATCCAGGACCCTGACGCCTACGGCCGGCGTCTCGCTGCAGTGCTGTTGCCGGATGTCTTACATTACGATCCGGCACATCCGCCCGGCTTCACCTTTGCGGCGCGAAATGGAAGGCATCCGCTTGACGACTCCGCGGTGGTCGTAAATTCGATTCTCTCCGGTTCGTCCGCCCCTGCTTCTACGGTAGCGGCAGGCCACCTGAAGAAACACTTCCCCTACTTCACGCCGTCCCCTGATTTTATTTAAATCACACCCCTACTTGAGTGAAAGAGGCCTCCAATGTCTCATCATTTCGACACTAAGCTCGCGAAAGAAGATCCCAGCTTGAATGTCTGCGATTTTTATCTCTTTGCAGGCGCTGCCCCAGGCACAACTGTCATGGCCATGACGGTCAACCCGGATGCCGGTCTTTCGGCATCGGATGTGCTTCATCCCGAAGGTCTCTACGCGTTTCGCTTTGATTTGAATGGCGATGCGCGTGAGGAGGTGGCGTTCAAATTTCGCTTCGGCGAGCCGCGGCACACCGACCAGGAGGAGCATACCCATATCCAGAAGCTTGCCGTGCGCAAAGCCACCGGCGTTGCTATACGGGGCGACGGCGGCGATCTCCTGATCGAGGGTGAAACGGGAAGGTTACACGACAAGTCGGGAGTGCGCGCTTACGCCGGCATGGCTCCTGATCTCTTTGCCGGTGATGCCTTCGCACTGCACACTTTCTTGAACGCTTTTTATCAAGACCGGCGTTTCGATGGGGATGCGTTTCTTAATCGGCAAAACTTTTTTGCCCGGCGGAATCTCACGGCGATTGTTCTTGAGGTTCCCACCGATATGGTTGGGCAAGGTCAAATCCACGCCTGGGCAACGGTGTCACTTTACGGGCACGCGCCTGAAATGCAGGTCTCGCGTTGGGGTCTTCCTCTTATTTCACACCTATTCTTGAACGATCCGAACAACCAGGAGTGGAAAGAGCGCTATAACGCCACCGAGCCCCGTGACGATATTGCTCAACTCTCCGGACCGATCGGCAAGTTTGCTGAAACTATGGCGAGCTACGCTGCCTCGGTTGCAGACCCTAAGGAATACGGAAAGCAGATTGTAGCTCGTCTTTGCCCCATCACCCTTCCCTATGAGCTGGGCACACCGGCTGCATTTGACCAGGCCGGATTCAACGGCCGGCCCCTGGGAGACGACGTTATGGATGTGATGTTGACCCTGGCCTCTAATAAGCCGCTCACCGATGGTGTCGCTCCAGACAGAAGCCGCCTGCGGACTGAATTCCCATATTTTGGCGAGCCCTACAGCAAGGCTGAACAGGTTGGGGTGACGCCCGTACCGCGGCCCAAGAGCAAGTGAAGAATAGTAGTTCGTTGTGAATTGAGCGAGGTGATTGTGCCATGTCTAAGGTTGCTCTTGGCAGCTTGTTTGACCCAGAACTCGTGGAACTCGCCAAGGCTGGCGATCAGGAGGCCTATAGCGAACTCTATCGTCGCCATTCGCCGAGAACAAGACGTGTGATTCGCCGCATTACGAGACACACGGAGGACGCGGAAGATGTGTTGCAGGAAGCCTTTCTCCGTGCTTTGAGACACCTCCACTCCTTCGACGGCCGGGCGGCATTTTCCACCTGGCTCACGCGGATTGCCGTTAACTGCGCCCTTATGCTGTTGCGCACGCGCCGCGCTCATCCAGAAAACTCCATCGATAACAAGCTGGATGATGGCCAGTGGTTAGCCTTCGATGTGAGAGATTTATCCCCCGATCCAGAACGAATCTTTTTGCAGAACGAAGAGAATTTGCGGTTCACCCGCGCTGTTAGCCGTCTTCCGCAGTCCTTACGCGGCATCCTGGCGGCTCGTTACAGCAATGACGCTCGAATCAGAGAACTTGCGATGGCCTTTGGAATTTCAGAATCTGCAGTCAAGGGGCGGCTGTCTCGCGGCCGCATCGCCCTGCACTCTGCGCTTAACAAGTCCGCCCTTTAAGGCCGTTCTTTTAGGTTTGTAGCAGCTTACGGCGGCGGCTGAAGCGAGGTTGCCGTCGAGACAGCCGGGATACTCAACAATAAGGCGGCCAGGTCTTGCTGGATATATTTCAATCTCACGCGCAGGTCGAACA
>CAWEZM010000027.1:0-101965 GCA_963813475.1 uncultured Acidobacteriaceae bacterium
CCCCACGGACGCAGTGAGAATGTGGTCCTGCTCAAATCCGGGATTCGCGCCGGCGAGATTCCGCAGTGTTCGCAGAAGTAGCCCGGAGCACAACAGCAGAGGAAGTGAAAGCGCGATTTGCGCCACCACCAGCCCGCTGAGCAATTTCCGGTTGCGTGAGCCGCCGGAGATACTTGCAGACTCTGCCTTCAGTACCTCAATGGCCGGCGCGTGAGACGAACGCCAGGCGGGAGCGCGCCGCATAGCATACCGGCCAATAGAGAGAACACTGCAATCCCAATCACCACCTTATGGTCCATGTTCCCGTTCAGTACGAGGGGAATTGCATTCGCTGGAAAGAACCATGCGAATGTCTTCGATGTCCACGATGTCAATCCAAGGGCCACGACTCCTGCGACGATGGAAAGCACAGCGCCCTCCAGCATCATCTGCCGCACCAGTTGTATGCGATTGGCCCCGAGCGACTGCCGGATCGCAAGTTCACGCCGCCGGGAGACAAACCGCACCAGCGTGAGCGTAGCCACGTTCGCGCTGGTCAGCAACAGCACCAAACCGGCGAAGGCCAGTAGAATGGGCAGTGTCGCCGCCATATATCCGTTAGCGCCGAATGGCGAACGCCACATGGGATCGAGCGTGATCCGGTTATCGCCGAGATGCTGGTCCGGATACGCCGTCACAATATGGTGCATCAGGGTGTCGAGATCCTGGGCTGCCTGGCCACGGCTCACGCCGGGCCGCAATCTTCCTATTACGTTCAGCCAGACCGCACCACCACTGCGATGCGTCATCCGCCACTCATCCGTCCCGAGGGGGTCGAGCGTTACCCACAGATCTTCACGGATTCCGGGCATTGCTCCGACAACCCCCTCCGGCGCCACACCGATCACCGTCACAGGATGCCGGGCAAGCTCGATCGACTTGCCCACAATTGCCGGGTCTTCGGCATAACGCGTCTTCCAGAGCGAGTAACCCAGGACCACGTTGGGAACTGCACGTGACTCCTCTTCAGGCAGAAAGAAGCGCCCCAGCAACGGCTTGATGCCGAGCACATCGAAATAGTTCGCCGATACGTTTGCAATATAGACACGCTCCGGCTGTGCATTGCCGGTCAGCGCGATCCAATCGTGATGGTAGGCAAGTATTCCGGCGAAGGTGTGGTTCTGCTCGCGTAGATCGCGATAGTCGAGATACGAGAAGGGCGGAGTCGGAGAGAAGTTCCGTTCCCCCCGCTGCAGGCTCACAAGATCGCCCGTGTCCCGCGCGCCAGGAATCGGACGCAACATTGTGCCGTCGATCCAACTGAATACGGTGCTGTTGGCGCACATAGCTACTGCCAGCATCGCCGTCGCGATGATCGAAAAGCCGGGGCTCTTGCGCAGTTGCCGTAACGCGTAACGGACATCCCGGCCTAGTCGTTCAAGCCATGCTTGGCCCCACATGTCGCGCGTCACGTCTTGCACCAGAGGAATATTTCCGAATTCCCGCGCCGCCGCTTGTCGCGCCGTCTCTGCCGTCTCGCCACGCGCCACTCGATCTGCAATCGCCATCCGCAGGTGAGCATCGATCTCTTCCTGCAATTCGCGCTTGCGCCGCTGAAAACCGAAGCTCGGGAACCACTTCATGACTCACTCTCCTCCGGCTTGACGTACATCACCGACCCAATCGCTTCGACAATCCGCTCCCATCGGCCCAGATCAGAGGCCAACTGCTTTTTCCCCTTGGCCGTGATTCGGTAGTATCGGGCTTTTTGCTTGCTCTCTGACTGCTTCCATTCAGACTGCACCCAGCTCTGACGCTCCAATCGATGGAGAGCCGGATACAGTGATCCGGTCTCCACCTGAAGCACATCTCCGGATCGCAAACGTAACGCCTGGACAATGCCATATCCATGCTGCGGTCCCCATTGCAGCGTTTGAAGAATGAGCATGTCGAGTGTTCCCTGCAACAGCTCAATCCGGTTCTTATACTGGTCTTTTTCGCTCATAGATGTAGACACGCTACTCCCAATGGAGGTAGATTGTCTACTTTGTTTTGTATAGCGCAGCGAGCAGCCTTGCCCACTCAGCAGATAAAAGTACGTCAGTTCTCAGGACGAAAATTGGTGATTCTGCATTGGCGCTAAATCGCCGATGCACTCATTGACAACCGATCACGATAAGCGTTTCGTGGCGGGTCTGGCTCATAACGCTGGGTGGCATAGCCACCCAGCGCCATGCGCCGCGTTCGCCAAGAACCAAGATCCCCGCCCATTGGCGCAAGCGGCGCGATAAGGACGGGGTACCTGGCCTCCTGAGCTTTACTTCTTGGGCCGCGACTCAGGCGGCACAAGCCCTGCGAGGCGGTAGTACACAACGAGCTGGCCGTAGTGTTCTCCGCTATGCTCGATGATGCCGTACGCAATGTCGATAACGCGCGCTTTCTGCTGAGGATAATAAACAACCTCCGTCATCAGGCCTTTTTCGCCTTTCGACTGGATGGCGGTTGCGCCATCGGCGAAGGACTTCTTGACGAACGCAACGATGTCGGCCTTGGACTTGTATTGCTCGCGCTTCGGATCTTCTCCCGCGGGAGGCTTCTGCCCCATCGCAGGATTCGTGAAGTAGTAGCATGAACCCGCCACGTGCAGTAATTGCTCGGCGAAGCTCCGCTGCGCGGGTGTCGGCTTGAAGTCATATTTGTCCTCAGGAAAATCTTCGGCCAGCGCCGTCAGCTTGCGGCCAATCTCATTCCAGGAATCGAGCACGACTTTCGATTCCGGATCGGCAGGTTTGACGGCTGCATCTTTCTTCATCGTGTCCTGGGCATGGGCGGCAAATGCAAATGCCAGCAGGACGATAGCGAGAAACGTTGTTCTTTTCATTTCTTTCTCCACGCTTGAGTTTCGCGAATCAAAGCTTCATTGTCTTATTTCGCCTGCGCCAGTTCCGTAAGAACTGCGGCAAGCTTATCGAGCACCTGGTTCCAGCCCTCGAGTTGACCACTGTCTTTTGCGTCTTCCATGGTCTCGTTTCCGACGAAGGTCAGTTTCGTCTGGCCATTGCCGAGGTCATCAAACGTGACCACGTCATAGGCGCCATCGATGGCTTCATGTTCTATTCCATAGTGCTCAGGCTCAACTTTGTTTCCTTTGGAGTCAGAGAAGTACATGGAGGAGACGAATCTTCTCGTGCGGAACAATCTCGTGGTATTCGCCGGCGTTCCAGAACTCCTGTCCATCCGGCGTTCTCATGCAGCAGAGAAACTTTCCTCCGACGCGAAAATCCATCTGGCAAACAGGCGACGTGAAACCTTTGGGACCCCACTACTGCATCACGTATTTCGGGTCTGTGTATGCCTTCCAGACCAGTTCGCGTGGGGCATCGAAAACTCTGGTGACAACCATCCGCTCTGTTTCATTTGCCTTACGTTTTGTCATGACCAGCCTCCGCCCGCTTCATTTGCTTTACAACCACATCCAACTTGTCGAAACTCTCTTCCCAGAACCGGCGATAGCTAAAGGCCCACTGGCTGACTGTCTTGATTGCCTCGGGCCTAAGCGTGCATACGCTTTCGCGTCCGCGTTTGGTCTTGATCACAATCCGCGCCCGCACCAGGTAGGCGATATGTTTTGAAATCATCTGCTGCGAGAGTGCAAACGGCTCCGTCAACCTATGGACAGAGGCAGGCCCATGGGAGAGTTGTTCGACCATTGCCCGGCGGGTTGGATCAGACAACGCCGCGAATGTTGTCCCTAGTCTATCCACAACCATATGGTAGTGACTTGCCGTCAAATGTCAATTGATATCTTCGCGAGCCGGATTTCCATTCCCTGGTCTCTGAACCCTTACACCGACGCGTGATAGATCGCCAATGCAGTCACTGAACAGGATTGCTACCCTTAAGTCGGCCAGTATCCGGCGACCTTTCCCATGCGTGGTCCTCGGTTGACGCCAACAGCCTAATGCGCTCATCGGCAAGCTCAAACGAGTCGGCGCGCGGCTCTGAAACGAAGTTCTTCCGCATTCAGTTCTCCGATCTCCATGTCTCGAAAGAAGACTCTGTAGAAATCTGGTGTGACCAACTCAAAAGCCAACTCTTCAAAGCGAAATACTTCGCTAATGAATATCCGAGTTTTGTGCCAGCTGAACAAGGATAGCGTTCTTCATCGGCTCAAGCGTCGCGTGCGAACAGGTATGCGGGCGGCGGCTGCGGTCCACGAGTCCTTCTGGTCCCGTCTCGTTGTAACGGTTGATCCAGCGGTAAGCTGTTGGACGCGAAATTCCATACGCGCGACACAGGTCCGCTACTGACATCTCTTCCTTCTGATAGCTCGATAAGAACTGCAAACGTTGATCCAAGATTCGACTCTCTTTCCAGGGCATACAACATCGTCTTGCGTTGGGAAAGCTCAGTAACGGTAACCGTCACGCTTCGCTGTAAACCATGTCTCCGGTCTGTTTTGTAACGCAAGTGCTAAGTACGCTCACCCCTTAACCCCTTGCCGATGCATTGGGCGACCCTCGACCATCCAGGGCAAGTTCTGGATTTCCATGTCTGACGAATCTGTGTCGGGAAACGGAAGTTTCCAGTGAAGGGATCGATGGACGGAGCTGTAGAGAGTTGTTAGAGGGAAGGGCGCACAGCAGGTCCCTCGGCTACGCTCCCACGGCAAGCCGGGGCAGGCAGGGCAGGGCTCTCGGCTACGCTCCCATGGCGCGCCGGGACAGGCGGGATGACAAAGGGGAGGGCGGTGGCGCACCTTGGCATGGTTGGAGGTGGATGGACAGAGCCGTAGGGAGTTGTTAGAGGGAAGGGCGCACAGCAGGTCCCTCCACTACGCTTCGCTCCGGTCGGGATGACAAGTTTAAGGTTGGTTCCGAACCTCTAAATCTGTTAGTGGGATCGGTAGCTTCTTCGGTTTTGGCCCAGTACGCTCCCACGGCGCGCTCCACGGCGAGCCGGGACAGGCGGGGCAGGGGATGACAAAGTTGAGGGCAGTGGCCCACCTTCGAATGAGTGGAGGTGGATGGACAGAACCGAAAAAAGCTAATTCACCCGACTGGGCTTGATCTTGCGGGGATCAAACAGAGATCGATCATGCACGAGTCGTCGCGGCTCTGAGCCGCAGTAACCGGGCCGCGTCCTAAGTAGTCCTTGTCACCCTGGCGCTCTTTTCGAGCGCGAGGTATTGGTGAATAAACGCAATTGCCATGCTACCCTCGCCCACGCCGCTGGAAACACGCTTGATGGAACCATGACGCACGTCCCCGGCGCAGAAAACGCCGGGTAGGTTTGTCTCCAAGGGAAATGGCTCGCGCTCGCTGCTCCACGTCTTGAGATCGCGTCCGGTGCAGAGGTATCCCGCTGCATCCCTCTCCAATTCCGCCGGCAGCCACGTGGTGTTTGGGTTGGCGCCGATCATGACAAACAGGGCATCCGCTTCGTAAGTGACAAACGTCTCTTTCCCCGCTGGAGGCCGCACCCGGGTCACGATTCGCTGCAGATGTTCTTCGCCCTCAGCAGCAACGACCTCGGTAAAAGGAACGATCTCAATATTTGCCTTCGAGGCGATCTCTCCGATCAGGTACTGCGACATGGTCAACTTGAGTCCTTCGCCGCGCACCAGAACCTTGACCTCGGCAGCGTAACTGGAGAAAAACATAGCTGCCTGTCCAGCGGAGTTTCCGCCACCCACGATGAAGACCTTTTTGCCGTTCACATTGTTTGCCTCGGCACGGGAGGCACCATAGAGTATGCCGCGGTCCAGCAAACGATCGCCTCCGTCCACCTGAAGCCGGCGCCACTCCACCCCGGTCGCCAGGAGCACCGCGCGCGCTGTCACAGAGTGACCGCCATCGAGTTCCAGCGAATAGCCGCCATCCAACTGGGTGAGCTTTTCAATACGGCGGGTCATCGCAATCTCCGCACCGAATCGAATCGCCTGCTTGAGCGCGCGTCCTGTCAAATCTTCACCGGAGACACCATCGGGAAAGCCAAGATAGTTCTCGATGCGCGACGAGGTTCCTGCCTGGCCGCCTGCAGCTGAGCGCTCTACCATCAGAACGTTGAGTCCCTCCGAAGCTCCGTAGACGCCGGCGGCCATGCCCGCCGGGCCCGCTCCTGCAATGACCACGTCATAGCGGTCACGGGCCGGTTGGGTCTGTATCTGCAGCGCGTCTGCGATCTCCCGCACGCTCGGTGGCTGCGTAAAGATATGCCCGTCAATCACCACTACCGGGCAACCGGTATCCGGGGGCACACCGGCGGGAACGCGTTCTGGCTCGCGCTCGCGGTCCACCCACTCGTAGGGAATCCGGTTGGCGGAGAGAAAGGCGCGGATATCCCGGCAGTCGACGTCGTATTGAGTGCCCAGGATGAGCACGCGGGAAGACGGAACTGTCGTTGCATATTTCTGCACTCGCATGAGGCGGTCGTTCATGACTTGCAGAATCATGGCGCTGGCTTCTTTTGAGTCGCGGATCAATTGCTGCAACTGTTGCCGATCGAAGCGGGCGATGCGGCAAGGCATCTCCGCGCGCAGCGAGACCAAGGCCTGGGTGCCAAGCAGAATCGCCGTTTCACCGAAGAAATCCCCTATGTGATACTCGTAGTGTTCGTTCAAGTCTTCCTGACGCCCCATCACGTCTCTCGCCATCCGAAGCCGGCCCTCGAAGAGGACGAAAAACCACGGCGGCTCGCCCTCGCGAATCAGCCAGTCCCCCGCACAAAGGCGTACGTCTGCAGCCTTCTCCGCGTAGCGAATGCGTTCCCTCTCGTCGAGGCAGGCGAATATCTTGATCTGATTGAGTTCGTCGCTAGTAAACATCCATGTATTCTCCCATCTCACGCCATTGCGCGCATGATCCCTTTGCGCAAATCTCCGGTGGGAGCCCCTGCTTCAGCAGGGGAGAGCGACGCTTTAGCGTCGCGGAAAGAGTTGCACTTCCATGAATCGGGCTTTTAACGCATTTTTGCTAATACTGTGCTCCGGCGGGATCAGCTATGTGCGGCCATTCTTTGGCGGAATGGCCGCGTCGAGTTCAGTTTCCTGGTCTACACCATTAGCAAAAATGCGTTAGCCCCGGTTTCGTTGGCCGGTGGATAACATCGGTCCTGGGCTGCACCCCAAGAAATGCGCACTTCCCTCATCTCGTTTGCAAACGTGGGAGAGAAGATTCCGAAACCCCGCGGCTTGAAGCCGGAGGAGATTAGTCCTACTCGAACCGCTCGGCCTGAAAGCCGAGCTCCCCCGCATGAATGCGGGGGCTCCCACCATTGTGGGCGCGGCAACATGCGTGCCCTACGATCCTAATATGTGACGAGCGCTTGAAACCGAGTGTCAGACCGGATTTACTTCCAACTCCGGCTGGCGGTGGCCGCTGGTGGTTGCTCCCGCGTCCGGCGCCAGGCTAAGGCTATCGACGACGGGGCCAAGCGACACGACCGCCATGATGAGGAAGGCGTAGTGGAAGTCGCGCAGTTGCGGAGCAGCGGCCGTGTGTCCATGGGCGTGAGCCACCAGACGCAGGGTGATCGCGCCGATGGCGACGCCCATTCCCATGCTGAGCTGCATAATCGCGCTGAGGAAGCCGTTGGCCCGGCTCATTCTGCTGGGCGGAATTTCGCTATAGGCGAGCGTGGTCAAGCACGTGAACTCCAAGGACCGAAGCGACCCGTGGAAGAAAAGAATGAAGATGATCAGGATCGGAGGCGTAGTAGGGCTAAGCGTCGCGCAAAGGGCCATCGATAACGAGGTAAAGATTCCGTTCACGATGAGAATCCGGCGGAAGCCGAAGCGGCGAAGCACCCTAATCACAAATGCCTTCATGCTCAGGTCTCCGGCGAAAAGCGCCAGCAGGTAGAGCCCCGACTGAAAGGCATTCAAGCCGAAAGCAATTTGGAACATGAGCGGCAGCAGAAACGGCAGCACAGAGACGGCGATGCGAAAGGCGCTCGCTCCAAAAACCGAAAGCGAGTAAGTCTTAAGCTTCATCGACTCCAGATCAATCAGCGACGTTGCTGGATTGCGCCGCGCCACAAGGATGGCGGCCAAGCCGCTGAGCAGGCTGAGCACGAGCACCAACGCAGGCAGCTGCCACGCGGCGCCCTCTCCTCCCAGCGTCTCCATCGCGTACACTGCACCGGCCGAAGCAAAGCCTGCAAGCACGAAAGTCATCCAGTCAAAGCCATGCTTCTCGCCCATGCGAACGTTCTCCACCCAGAGCAGCGTCAGAACCAGCGCAATGATGCCCAGGGGAAGATTCAGGAAAAAGATCCAATGCCAGCTGGCATAGGTGGTAATAAAGCCGCCCAAGGGAGGGCCCACAACCAGGGCGGTGAGCCCGGGCCAGGTGATGTAAGTGATGGCCTCCGCCAGTTTGTCTTTGGGCGTTGTGCGCAGCACAATGAGGCGGCCGACGGGCACCATCATGGCTCCGCCAATGCCCTGCACGATGCGCATGAGAGTGAACTGGGTGAGCGTGTGAGAAGCACCGCAGAGCAAGGAAGAGAGGGTGAAGATGGCGATGGCCGCGGCAAAGACGGAACGGGAGCCGAAGCGGTCAGCCACCCATCCACTGATGGGGATAAACACGGCCAGCGTGAGCAGGTAGGCCGTCATGCCGATGTTGAGGTGGACAGCGCTTACACGAAAGCTGCGCGCCATCTGCGGCAGCGCGGTCGCGATGATGGTGCCGTCCAGATTCTCCATGAAGAAGGCGCCGGCGATCAGCGTCGTGACGTATAGCGGCGAGCGTGTCTTCTTCATCTTTCCAGTTTTACGAAAGGAGCGAGCATCCGCCCCACCTGGAGCGGTGTCATCGCCGCTGGAGCCTGGTCAGGATCGCGGCGTTTCGATTCCGTTCAGACCGGCTCTGCGCTCGAACGCCTGGATAAGAGAACCGAGGCTGCGTTCGGAACCGATCTCCGAACGGATCTCATCCGGAATCGGCATGGGCGCAGGCGCAACGCTCCGCTCCTGTACCTTGCGTGCCTCGTTGGCGGACACGACAACCGGACCGACGGGCACCAACCCGCTCAGTGCGGCAGGCGACTTGCCAATCTTGTCAGTCTGTAGAGCCCGCCGTTCCATCCGGCGTCTGGGAGGAACAACTCGCACCTGCGGTTCCGGGGCCGGCTGCGGAGGAGGAGGTGGAGCGGCCACTGCTCGGGTTTGCGGAGGAGTTGTAGCGGGAGCCGCTGCTTTGGCCGGTTGCTTGCGGGTCTTCCCGGTAATTTTAGTCTTTACCTTCGGCGCCGAAACACTCTTGAAGTTGCTTAGCGGAGCTGCAAGAATATCCCGGGCGCGCAGGAGGAGATTAATTTCAGCATCAAGTTGAGCGATTATTTCTGTACGTGTCATGCAGAATCATTCTATCGCTCTCCGCAATCTTGTGCTGAGCAGATACCCTGTGGAATTGATTGCCGGTTAATACCTTAGAGCACAGATCGCATGCATGAGCTCACTCCGCGCCGCGCGCAGTGCGGCAAGAGAGAAGCCGCGCCGGCGATAGTGCTCGGCGCCCCGATGGACCCGGCCGGCACCCAGGGATTTCTACAGAACCTTCACCACCACCACGGTCAGGTCGTCTGCCTGCGGCTTTCCTCCTGCAAAGGTGGAAACAGCCTCTGAGATCTGGGTGACGAGGGCCGACGCCGGTTCGGTTTCTTTGCTGCGTACAACTTCTTCTAAGCGGCTGACCGAGAACTCGTCGCCGGCCTCATTCTCCTGCTCGGTAACGCCATCGGTAAATAGGGTGAGGATGTCGCCTTGATCGAGCGTTACCAAAGTATTTGAGAACTGTGCTTGCGGCAAAATCCCCAGGATTGGCCCTCCTGCATCAAGAAACAGCGATTCGCCGGTTTTTGGGCGAACCAGGAGCGGCGGGTTATGGCCTCCGTTGGCGTACTGCAGGGTCTTCTTGCTCTGATCGAAGCGTGCATAGAACATGGTCACGAAGGTGGCCGCGTTCGTAATCTGCCTGAACACTCCATCCAGATCCTTGATAATCGCCGCCGGTCCGTCGAGTTCCCGGGCACGCAAGCGCAAGGCCACCGCGAGCGACGGCATGAGAAGAGACGCTGCAGCGCCGTGGCCGGAGACATCGGCAATCACCACGTCAACCACTTCTTCGGAGATTTTATAAAAATCGTAGTAGTCGCCGCCCAACAGTTGCGCGGGCTGCATGGCCGCTGCGAGTTCTAGACTGGAACAAACGAGGGGTTTCGGCAATACCCGCCGCTGCACCTGAGAAGCCAGGATCAGATCGTGCTCGTACTCATCGCGCTGCCGCCGTACCTCGGCCACCAGGCGGCTGCGTTGCTTAGCGATCAGGGTCACCAGAAACGCCACCACCAGAAAACCAGCCAGTGCGATCGCATCGCGAACAGTCCTCACCTGAACCGTATTTGATCCCCCCGCGAAGAGGTCCTGCAGAACCGCGCAACCCACGGCTAAGCCAATGGTGAGAGGTAGCGGGTTGATCAGCCCGCTTAACGTAATGGGCAGCACATACAGGTAGCCCAGCGAAACATCGGGTACAACCATCCAGTCGGTATAGGCAACCGCCGCAATGGCCAGAAAAACGACGAAGTTCAGCGATCCCGTGATCCAGTTCTCTTCTGTTTCGACACGCCGCTTGTCGTCGCTCTTTCTCATCGTGATCTCCTTGGCAGTGCAACAAATCTGTGGGCGCGCCCATCCTCGCCGGTTCGGCAAGGGTTGAGGCACCACTCATCCCAGAGTGACGTGTCCCATTCTTGAAGCCCACACGGGCGGGTTCAAGCATGGCTATTTCTTACCCTACGGGTTGATAGTTTGCGGACCCCGCGTGTGCGGAGTCAACTTACGGACGAGGAATTCCTGAAAGAGATTGCCGACAGCCGAGCCGCCGATTCCGATAAATGTGTTTTCAAAAGTCAGCCACGCTCCATTGCGGCTACTCGCTGGATAGTACAGGTTCGATATGCCGCCGGCCGCGAGGCTGCCCAGGATACCTGAATAATCCGGTTGCCAGTGACCGTTGTCACCCTTGCAGATGACCGCATTGGCCATCGCATAGAAGATCCGCGACCGCGTGCTGCCGGTTCCCTTGTAGAAATAGCGTGGGTCCTGTTTGAGCAGCGAGGGCAGGATAGCGCCTCCGACCATAGTGCCGATAAAGCTATCGGCATAGGAGGCGCCGTAGCGCTTGGCGTAGCCTTGCGCGCCTTGTCCATAGCCGCTGAATGTGTTCTCCGCCTGCTGCACTCCGGCAAATCCCCCGGCAGCCGCAAAGGTGACTGGGTCGACACTGGTTTTCCAGGCGAGTTCGAACTTCTGCTTTGGCTGCAGAGGCAACGTGTCGTGTTGATAGGTGACATAGAAATTGGGAATCACGCCCAGGACACGCTGCGTCTCCTGGATCTTGACCTGCTCTTCCGCCAACTCGTAATTCGTGACGCTGACCCGCACCTCAGTGGTCTCGGCAGCAATGGTTAGCGAGATCAGCGGCACCTCCAGTGCTTCGCCAGGATGAAGAATTCCCGGCACTTCCTGGGTCGCAAAACTTAGTGCGTTGATGGTGAGGCGAAAGGGACCCGCAGGGACCCCGGCAAAAGTAAAGTGCCCTTCCTTGTCCGACGTCTGCTTCCCGCTCCTCGATGTGCCTTTCGCGCTCGAGCCTCACCCGGGCGGAGAAAACAAAGTTTCCATTCTGGTCCACCACCGTGCCGCTGATGGCGCCCAACGATTCACCGGGGTTCTTGCCGGCGGCGTCCTGCGCAGCCGGGACCGCCGACGTTGGTGCGTCGGGCAAGGGAGTGTCGATGCGCTCGATCTGCTGCGCTTGAGTCAGGAGAGGAATGCAGCAGAACAGGAGACAGAGCGTATGCCGGCGGGGTCCTCGCAGGGCACGGAGCGGCAACCGGCGCCATTGGAGTCCGTTGCGCGGGACGGCTAAACCAAAAAACGCGCTCTGTACCATCTATCTGCAGGATAGAGGGTCGCGGCTCATTCCCGAGAACTGTTGTTGGTAATGAGTTAGCAGATCAGGTCCTCTGCCACGACGAAGGCAGTGAAAACGCGGCATTCCCTGTGGAAATGCCGCGCCGCCATGACTCGAAATGTGTAGACCCAAGTAAAGATGCTTTAGTGATGCTTACCGAAAAAGTGGTGCCCGCCGCCTCCGCCCGAGTGGCCGCCACCAAAGCTTTTGCCACCACCACCAAAGCTCTTTTCTGAATGGCCGCCGCCAAAGGGATGGAAGCCTCCACCCGAGTGCGGCGCCTTCATGGAAGACCCGGCGAAGCTATTCCCCCCAAAAGCTGCCGGGGAAGAACGCTGCGCAAAATCGTTGCGCTGAAAACTTGTGGCTGCCGGACCGCGATAGGCTGGCTGCGAAACACCATAGGATGTACCGGGCCTGCTGCCATAGAAGCTGGAGCCATACCCAGGACGGCCGTACTGCTGCGTCGTATTAACCGCAGGCTGCATGTGGTTGTAAGCCTGCTGTACCGGGCGGGCGTAGCCAACTCCGGGCGTCTGGTAACCCCGGTTGTAGCCCTCGGCTGGCCGGCCACCTGAATATCCCTGTGCGGAGCGGGCAAATCCCTGGCCATACGGCGAGCCGTATCCACGATTCTGACCGTAACCACGATTCTGACCATAGCCACCCGCGCCATAGCCTCTGGCCATCGTCCCGCCTTGGGAGAAGTATCGGCGGCCGCCGTGCGCAAAGCCCCAGTCGGCCACCGTGGTGCTGTGCGTAAAGTAATTTGATTGATGGAAGAGCACCGCCTGCGCCAGCCAGCTTAAGCCCCAACCTATAAAGCCAAAGGGCGTGCGGTTAAAGGCTGTCATCAGGATGCCCAATCCAAACGACACCGGCGATGCGCCGTAGGACGCGCCTAAGGCCGCGCCCACGAATGATCCGATTGCCCCCAGCAGCGAAAAGCCAGGATAGGGTGAGACGGGCTGTCCGTAAACTGCCCACGGGTTATAAGCCGGCACATACACTACCTGCGGATTCGCCGGCGCCACTTCGATGTTGCCCTGGTCGTAGCTGACGGTTTCCTGAGGGGTATTTTGCAGGTTGCCGGCCGCCTGCGCGCGCTGGCGCATCACTTGCACCGCTTGCAGGATGTCCTGCGGCTGGTTGTAGTAGGCGTTGCCCAGATCCGTGGTCCAGCGCATGTTCCGGTCCATCTCTGCCAGCACCTGGGGAAACGCCGTCAACGCCTTCACGCTCGGGTCCCAGTTCTGGGCGTCGGCTCCGCCTGCAATCTGCTCCGGCGGGCGCGTAACCCTGCGCCTGCCGCCAACGGTCGGCGTCCGCCACCTGGGCCGGGTAAGTGGACGCGGTCAACACCTGAGCCACCAACGGGTCAGGATAGAGGGCGATCGGCGCCACCAACTGCTCCAGTTGCTGGGCATTCAGGGGCTGCATCTGGGGTTGCGGCTGGCCATAACCCTGCTGCATCTGGCCTTGGCCGTCGCCGGGGTAAGCCTGTTGTGGTGCGTACGACTGCTGCTGGGGATAGGCCGCCTGTTGTCCGTATGGTTGCTGTTGCGGATAGTAGGGCTGCTGTTGCGGATAGTAGGGCTGCTGTGGTATTGCTGGGGCTGGGAATAGCCTGGCTGCCCATAAGGTTGCGGCGGCGGATAGCCCTGCTGTCCATAAGCTGGTTGCGGATATTGTGCGTTGTACGGATAGGCTTGCTGCGCTAACAACTCTACCGGCAATAGCAGCAGGACTAACGACAGCGCGACTATGCGTCTGAGCGCCTGCGCGACGCTTTTGGCGCCTCTGCTCAAAGAGGCGCGCAATCCGTGCAGGTTGATTCGGGATTTCATTTCTTCTCTCATGGCCCACACGATCCGTCGAGGGACGGCACCTTCTACGTCATTAGCGGTTGGAATTCCGGCCTGCGGCCAAATATACATGCGCTTTGTCGTCATCCGCCGCCAGTTGCGATCCGCGGATGAGACGAGTTAGTCATGTTGACCCCAACCGCCAATCTTAGTTCTGTGTGACTCCCAGCAACAAGTCTAGAGATGTACCAACGTTTTCAACGCATTGCAGTGGCATCGCAGCAACCGATCGAAAGATAGGCCGCTCATCTTGTGATTTCGTGCGGTTCATGCGGTCGTGTCCAGCGCAGCGCACAGGAAAATCCGGGTTCGCGGCCAAGAAAAGAAATCCTTCATAATGGAGGCAGGCAGAAAATGACAAACCTCACCCAACTCAGCCCCGACGGCATCGCCACCGCCAGCCAGCAACTCCAGGCCCGCTACGACGCCTTCAAGGCAAGAGGCCTCAAGCTCGACCTGACGCGCGGAAAGCCATCTCACGCCCAACTCGACCTGAGCACTGCACTGCTGTCTCTTCCTGGGGAGCGGGATTACCTCGCCGAGGACGGAATGGATTGCCGCAACTATGGCGGGCTCCAGGGTCTGGCGGAAGTCCGCAGGCTATTTTCCGGATTGTTGGGTGCCGCGCCGGAGCAGATAGTGGCGAGCAATAACTCCAGCCTGGCGTTGATGCACGACATTATCGTGTTCTCGCTCCTTAAAGGAACCTGCGATAGCGCCGCGCCCTGGTCGAAGCAGGGGGAGATTTCCTTTCTGTGCCCCATTCCGGGCTACGACCGGCATTTCAAAATCTGCCAGGATTACGGCATCCGGATGATCCCGGTGGCACTCCGGGAAGACGGTCCGGACATGGACGAAGTGGAGCGGCTGGTCGCCCAGGACGCTTCCATCAAGGGCATGTGGTGTGTTCCCAAGTACAGCAATCCGACTGGAACGATCTACGCCGATGCGACCGTGGAGCGGCTGGCGGCGATGAAGACGGCGGCGCCGGACTTTCGTCTCTTTTGGGACGATGCCTACGCCGTGCACCACCTGACCGACGAGGCGATTGAGATCGCCAACATCCTGGATCTATCTGCACGGCATGGGAATCCGAACCGCGCATTTGTCTTTGCTTCGACCTCGAAGATCACACTTGCCGGATCCGGGCTGGCCCTCTTTGCCGCGTCAAAAGACAACGTGAAGTGGTTGCTGGCGAGATTTACCCCGCGCACCATCGGTCCGGACAAGATCAACCAGTTGCGTCACGTTCGCTTTCTGAAGAACCCGGCGGGCATTGCGCAATTGATGAACCAGCAGAGAGCCCTGATCGCACCCAAATTCGAGAAGGTGCTGGAGATCTTCGACCAACAGCTGGCGAATGTTCCTGGCGTGAGCTGGACCCGGCCAAAGGGCGGTTACTTCATCACCCTTGAGGTGGGAAAAGGCTGTGCCGCGCGCGTCGTCGCACTGGCTAAGGAAGCAGGCGTCGTCCTTACTCCCGCTGGAGCAACGCATCCATACGGGAAAGATCCCGACGACCGCATCATCCGCATCGCCCCCACCTTCCCCGAACTAGCGGAAGTTGCTTACGCCGCGGAAGGCGTCGCTCTCTGCGTTCTGCTCGCATCGGCGGAGAAGCTTCAACCTGCACCGGCTTCGGCCTGAGAGCTGTGCCCCAAGAGTCCCTACCTCTCGTTCCCTCACCAGGACGGATTAGAGTCAGAGCTGGTCGTTGTTGTGCCGGCTCTGTCCATCCACCTCCACTCCTGCTGAGGTAAGCCACCGCCCTTTAATTTGTCATCCCGACTGGAGCGTAGCGTAGGGGAGGGACCTGCAGTTTCACTTTTGGGCACAAGCAAATGTGGGGTGGGTGAATCGCCTCCGGGTTCCGTTTCTCCACCAACGTAAACTGCAGGTCCCTCGGCTTCCTCCTAATGACACAGGGGCGAGCGTGCCCAGAGTTTAGTGCCGCGCCTACGGCGCTCCCACGGCAGGCCGGGGCAGGCGGATCATCTTCGGGATTGAGCCCCAGCCCTTCCGGGCTGGGCTCACGTTTGGCGGTCGGCCCTCCAGGCCTCGCATCCATGGCGATTTTGCAGGGTCATTTCTTTCTCAAATTGCCGCAGGCAAGTCGACTCCTCCCACGGCACGCCGGGGCGGGCGGGATGACAAATTAAAGGGCGGTGGCTCACCTCAGCAGGAGTGGAGGTGGATGGACAGAGTCAAGCAAGTCACACACTGCGAGAAAGTTGAAGCGTCAGGTGCCCAATTCAAGATCGTCGAAGCGGCGCCACTTGTAGAAGGCCACTGAGACAATCCAGCTGACGACGAACAGGCCAACAATCCAATAGCCCAGCGTGCCGAAGTTCTCGTTGAGCTTGCTCACAGCACCCCAAAACGTTCCCTTCAAATGGAACTGGCCGGCCAAGAGCCCCAGCGCCTCGATCCCTCCAACCGCCACAGCGACCACCACCGAAACGCAGGTGATCGTCATGTTGTAGTAGAGCTTGCGAATCGGCTTCACGAAGGCCCATCCATATGCGCCCAGCATCAGGATGTTATCGGTCGTGTCGATCAACAACATGCCCGCTGCAAAAAGCGTGGGAAATATCAGGATCGACCAGACCGGGAGCCCATTGGTTGCTTCGCCCGCGGAGATGCCCAAAACCCCAATCTCGGTAGCGGTGTCGAACCCGAGACCGAAGAGCACACCCAGCGGATACATGTGCCAACTGCTCCGGATCATGTTGAACATGGGGCGAAAGAGACGGCCCAACAATCCTCGATTGCCCAACAGCAAATCAAGATCTTCCTCGACGTACGGCTGGCCCGCGCGAACTTTGGTGAACGTTCGGTAGATGGATTGCAGAACGACGATATTCACGGCCGCAATCCCAAACAGAAAAAAGGTGGACACCAGGGTGCCGACGACTCCCCCGATTTCCCGCACCGCATCCATGCGATGCTGCAAGGTCAACGCTGTCCAGGCGATCGCAATCGATCCCAGCACCACGATGGTGGAATGTCCCAGGGAGAACATGAAGCCGACACCGACGGGCCGCTTCCCTTCCTGCATCAGCTTGCGGGTCACATTATCTATAGCGGCAATATGGTCGGCATCCACCGCATGGCGAAGGCCAAAACTGTAGGCCAGAAACGCAGTCCCTAACAACACCGGGAAATGACGGAAGGCGAGCACCGCCCAAAGCCACGCTGCGGCGTTGAACACCAGCAGGAAGCTATAGATGCCAATCACCCTACCGCGGGTGTTACCGGCTGCATCGTCAAAGAGCCTGCGCAGCATCGGTCGCGGCCCATCTATTTTTGCTGGAGTTTCAACGTCGACGGCCATCCGTACCCCGGTAGCACGAATTCAATAAATGTATTATCCTCGCCGGATGCAAGAGACGGCAAGATCCATTTGGCGGGAAACCTCGTACTACTGGTAGCACGATTTTCAAAGGCATCATACCACCGCAACACTTCCCTGCTGCAAACGCCTCGCCTACGGTGCATGTTGCGGCTCTCCCGGTGTGAAGAAAGGCTCATCCATCCATGTCCGCGGCCTCACAAACGGCAACCGGGCTGCGCTCAAGGTTGATCGCTGTTTTACTGAGCTTTTTTGCCAGCGGCATGGTAGCCGCGCAAACCGTAGCCACGCGGCTCTCCGGCTCGGTGCTCGATCCATCCGGACGTTCCGTAGCCGGAGCCCACGTCGAAGCGGATTCCTCGTCCGGCGCGCACCTGACCGCCATCACCGGCAACGACGGCGGCTTTGCTATTCAGTTGCCTGCATGGGCCGCTTATACCGTACGTGTAGAAGCCGCAGGCTTCGCCACACTTACCCGCCAAATGCAGTTAAGCGCTGAGCCAGCAAGCCTGACACTGCGACTGGAGAAGATTTCCGCGGCAAGCGAAGAAGTTGTTGTCACCGGCGACGTCAGCCAAATCGACATGGCGTCTCCCGATCCTTCGCAGAAAGTGCTGGTACGCGAAGAATTGCTGGACGCCAACCCTGGTCGTCCTGGCGCACCCATCTCGATTCCTGGCCTCCCCATTGAAACCGCTTCCGGTGGCATCAAGGCTCCGCAATATTTCGTACCCGGCGTGGCTGGCGATCACGGCGAGCCCATTGCGCAGTACATCGCCGTGGGCGGCTACCTGGTTCCCAACAACCTCTCCGCCAACGCGCACGGCAACGGCTACGCTGACCCGAATATCTACGTTTCCGGGGCGCTCGGCAGCGTTGCGACCGACGGCGGCGCATTCAATGTGCTCGAAGGCAACCACGCGCTGAACCTGGCCGCCACCTACGGCCTGCGTCGGCAACTGAATCGCTTTGTCACCCTCACCGGCGACTACCGCGATATAGATTTAACCGGCGGATTTGCGCCCGCGGATCCGGCGAAGAAGGAGTGGCTGGCTCTGGAGGCCAACTACGGCAATGGTTTGTTGAGGCGCCTCGAGCACCGGCAGCAATACAAATGGAATGGACTGCGCATCATGGATTCCGGCAATCACGAGTTCACGCTGTTTAGTGTTGGCTATTATGGAAAATCCCATGAGGGAAACCTGGTTCCTACGGGATTCGGCGTGCAGGTGAATGACACCATCGACCCGCGGCAACAGGACCAGACGCATACCTCAATTCTGGCCGCGAACGACCAGTGGACGCCCAGCAGCAACGACAACTTAGGCTTCTCAGGTTTTTTCCGCACCTACAATCTGGGGCTGTTTTCGGACTTCGGCGAGGGCCTGATCCGGCAAAGCGAGTTCCGCACCGTGGAAGGCGCGGAGGCTCGCGAGACCCACACGTTTACGGCGTGGCTGGAAGGCATGGCAGGTCTCCTCTACAACGAAGACGATATCCGTAACGACAATCTCGACCACTATCTCTCCGACAGTCCCTTGGAATCCGGTCCTTTCGTGAAGGTGCTGGCCAATGACGTCACCATCCGCGAGGTTGCGCCCTATGTGGCCCTGCATGGTGATATAGGCAAACATCTGCGCATCTACGCCGGTTTGCGCCACGACCAGATCCAGGTGATCAACACCGACAAACTAAAGCCAACTTATTCTTTCAATGAGTGGAAGGGCTTCGAGAGCCCGAAGGCGACGCTGGCTTGGACACCTGGTACCGGCCCGGCGCACTGGCTTCCTTCGGCTTCCTTCAGCATCGGACAAGCCTTTTTCACCCAGGACCCGCGGATCAGCGTGGCAACCCCATCCGCGACCGGATCGGCAGCGCTGGCGTCTCCGTTCGAGCGCTCCCACTCTGAGCAACTGGTGCTCGACAAAGATTTCCGGAGAACGGATCTGCGCGTGACCCTAGGCCGCACGACCACTACTTCAACCCTCGCCAAAATTGACCCTGACAACGGCCTGGCGGAGGACCTGGGACCAGGAACGCTAAAGTTCCTCACTGCCAACGTGCGCCATCAGTTCGCCTTTGGCACCGTGCAAGCGATCTTCTCCAAAGCCGACGCACGCCTGGAGACGTTCAACGGCTTACCCGGCACGGTTACACCGGAAGCGCCGCGCACCATCTTCGACGCTCTCACAACGCTGGACCGGCTACCCCTGGGTGTGCACGCTCGCGCCGAATACGAGTACGTGGGTCATAAGTTTCTCGACTTGGGCAACCCGGAGCACCCCGGCCAATACGAGGCCATCCCGGTTGGGGAAACAAGGATAGCCATGGTGCGTTCGTTCCTGGATGGCAGATTGGAGCTGGGTGCGGACGGTATGGTGGCCCGCGGCTACACAGGCCAGACCACCGAGACCTTCGATCCCAACTGGAGTGTGGCCACCAGCGCCGCCAATTTGCCCTACTGCGCTCCGGGATCGGGCCCGAGCCACCTGCCCAACGACTTCGATTGCGGAATGATCGAACGGAGTGTCGGTATACGCATGGTGTCGTGGGTGGGCGGGTCAATCTCCTGGCGGTTCAACTCGCTCAGATAGACCGTCCAATGCATTGCACCTCAAAGTCTTCCTTCTTTCCTGGCTTACAACCGCGAGGCTCTAATGCTTATGCTTGAGGTCTTTGCCTGAGTTGGTCAGTACTAATTTCCCCAGTTCGACTCCGCGCAAAGCCAGCATGCGATCAGCGACCTCCTGCAGCTCCTTGCTTTTGCCCTTCATGATGATCACTTCCAGACAGTAGTGATGATCGAGGTGAACGTGCGTAGCGGCAAGAACCATGGCGCCCGCCGAGTGCTGCGTCTCGGTCAGCTTCTCAGAAAGATTGGGAACGTGGTGGTCGTACACCAGTGTCAAGGTGCCGACGACTGGCTTGTTGGAGTCGATCGTCTCAGCAAGAAGCGCCTCCCGGATAAGATCGCGGAACGCCTCGGAACGGTTCTTGTACCCGCGCTTAGTGATCAAGCGGTCAAACTCGTTCAGAAGATCTTCTTCGAGCGAAACACCGGTCCTGGCCAATTCAGACATTGCGCGCCCCCGTCCTGATTGTAATGACTGAAGGAGTGCACGTTCCCGCTGTTAAGTCTTGGCAGCGGCGAGGTCGTCGTCTTTCGTCTCCCGGATGGAAAGCAATCCCAACAGCGTCAGCAGTGCAGCGGCAGAAAGGTAATATCCCACGTATTGCAGTCCATACGTCTTGGCCAGCCAGGTAGCAATGTACGGCGCCAGCGAAGCGCCCAGGATTCCGGCAAAACTGAAAGCCAGCGAGCTGCCTGTGTAGCGCACTGAGGTCGGGAACAGCTCAGAAATCACCGTGCCCAGCGGTCCGTAAGTAAGCCCCATCAAGGTGAGCCCCAAAGCCATCATGAACGCCGCTCCAGTGGTGCCGGCAACGAACAGCGGCGCCAGCACTAAACCGAAGATGCCGATCGCCACCGTGACCCCCAGCATCACCCGCCGCCGGCCTCGTTCCGCCAGCACCGCGGAAACAGGAATGAACAGGGCGAAGAAACAGATGCCGAATAGCTGAATCACCAGAAACTTCGACCGGCTGTAGCCAAGCGCGGTGGTGCCCCACGACAGTGCAAAGACCGTCATCAGGTAAAACAGCACAAAGGTCGCCAGGCTCACCAGGATACCCGCCACCAGCGGCCCGGGTGTAGTCACGAAAAACCGCCAGCATGGGCACCTTCACCTGCTCACCCCGCTCGAGCGCTTCGCGGAAGACGGGCGTCTCAGTGATGGTCAGCCGCACATAGAGGCCAAGAAAAACCAGCACGGCGCTGGCCAGGAACGGAAGGCGCCAACCGAAAGCGAAGAACTGCTTGTCAGAAAGCCATCGCGAGAGCAGCAGGAAGGTGCTACCGGAGAGGAGGAACCCAGCCGGCGCACCCAGTTGAGGAAACATGCCGTACCACGCGCGCTTGTTTGGGGGCGCATTCTCAATCGCCAGCAGCACCGCCCCGCCCCACTCGCCCCCCAGACCGAGCCCCTGGCCGAAGCGGCACAGCGCCAGCAGCAGCGGCGCTGCAAAACCGATGGTCTTGTAGGTCGGCAGCGCTCCAATGGCCACTGTCGATATCCCCATGGTCGAAAGTGCGATGACCAGGGTGGTCTTGCGGCCAATACGATCGCCAAAGTGACCGAAGAGCGCAGAGCCCACCGGCCGGGCCAGAAACGCGATGCCAAAGGTAGCCAGCGATTCGAGGGTGGCCGACGCCGGGTCGGACGACGGGAAAAACAGTTTGGGAAACACCAGCACTGCCGCGGTGGCGTAGATGTAGAAATCGAAGAACTCAATCGTGGTGCCGATCAGGCTGGCGAATAGCACCTGGCGCGGTGAATTGACAGGCGTGCCTGTCCTGCTGTGCGTCGTGCTCATCAAATCTCCAATTTGCAGTAGATTTCTATGCTAACCTGTCCGCACTGACAATGGCCGAGGCTGCATACATCCTTGGGGCCACACTCCAAACTTCAGACGTTCTGGATTCGCCCCGCCACTCTGCGCTGGTCCGCATCACGCACTGGATTTTCACGCTCAGCTTTTTCGGCCTGGTGGTCAGCGGGTTCGCCATTATCCTGGCCCATCCTCATTTTTACTGGGGCGAAACGGGAAGCATTGGCACTCCCTCTCTCTTCGATCTGCCGCTCCCTACCATGGTTGGCGGGCCCTCCGGTTGGGGCCGCTCGCTCCACTTTCAATCTGCATGGTTTGCCGTGCTGTCTGGCTTGCTCTATGCCATTTCCGGCATCCTCACGCAACACTTCCGCAAGCAGCTTCTCCCCAGGCGCGCTGACTTATCCTGGCGCTCCATGCGCGCCGCTGTTCTCGAGCATCTGCGCTTCAAACGACCGGTCGAAGCAAACTCCTATAACCCTCTTCAGCGCCTCTCGTATCTTGCCGTCGTCTTCCTCTTCTTCCCTCTGATCATCATTACCGGACTCGCCATGTCTCCCGCCATCACCTCGGTGATTCCCCAGATCGTCACCGTCTTTGGCGGCTACGAGAGCGCGCGCACCCTGCACTTCTTCCTGGCAAACTTTCTCGTTCTCTTTCTTCTGGTTCATGTCGCTATGGTGATCCTGGCCGGATTCAAGACTCGCATGCTCGCCATGATCACTGGCCGCCCCACCGCTTCGCGAAAGCAGGCCTTATGAGCAGCCCGGTCTCACGCCGCAAACTCATTACCGGTGGCATTGCCGCTGCAGCCGGTGTCTCCGGCATCGCGGTTGCCGCCAACATAGCCTCACGTTATGGCCTCATCCCGCCCGATAGCCGCAGCATTTGGGGAGTGGGCGAGACACTCACTTACGCTACCCAGCACCTTCTCATGTCCCATCATTCACTGGCCCGGGAGTTCAACCGCAGCGCAGTCTCCAAGGTGGTGCCGGTCAGCGGCAATCCTCCTGAAACCGAGCCCTACCAGCGTCTCCGGGCCGGCGGCTTTGCCGATTGGCGGCTCGCCGTGGGCGGCCTGGTCGCTCGTCCCCACGCCTTCTCTCTCGCCGAGCTGAAGCGCATGCCGGCTCGCTCCCAGATCACCCATCAGGCTTGCGAAGAAGGCTGGTCTTTCATCGCCGAATGGACCGGAGTCCCTCTTTCTTACGTTCTGAATCTGGTGGGCGTCAGCCCAAAAGCCAAATATGTCGCCTCTTTTCCCTACGATGAGGCCTGGGACAGCCTGGATCTGGCCGACGCGTTCCATCCCCAGACGTTCCTTGCCTACGGCCTCAATGGCGAGGACCTACCCACGCACCACGGTGCTCCGATTCGCCTGCGCGTCGCCCGCCAGCTGGGCTACAAGAGCGTGAAGTACCTCTCCCACATTACCGTCACGGACAACCTGAAAAATATCGGCACTGGCAAAGGCTCCTCAGAACTGGATTACGGTTACTCCTGGTACGCCGGCATCTGAGCGAGCATGGCCGGGCTGCGGGGATCGGTGATTCCTCGGCTTGCATCAACAACTAAAGGAGCTTTTGCATGAGCCAAACCCAAGCCGTCTCTGCCGCAGCCGCTGGAACCATTACCCTCGGTGGCGACCTCACCGTCAACCGCCTGGGCTATGGAGCCATGCGCATCACCGGCAAGGGCATCTGGGGGCCTCCCGCCGACAAGCCCGCGGCCCTGGCCACTTTGCGCCGTGCGGTGGAATTGGGCGTCAACTTCATCGATACCGCGGACTCCTATGGCCCCAACGTCTCCGAAGAACTGATCGCGGAGGCTCTCTACCCCTATCCAGCCGGACTGGTGATCACTACCAAAGGTGGATGGGAGCGCTCGGGCCCAGCCCAGTGGCTGCACAACGCCAGCCCGCAACACCTTACGCAGGCAGTGGAAGGCAGTCTCCGCCGCTTGCATCTCGATCGCATCGACGTCTACCAGCTCCACATTCCCGATCCGGCAGTCTCCTACGATGCCTCCATGGAAACACTGGCCGCGCTGCGCGAGCAGGGCAAGATTCGCCACGTCGCACTCTCCAACGTCACCCAGGAACACATTGAGCGCGGCCGCAAAATCGTCCCCATCGTTTCGGTGCAGAACCGCTACAGCTTCGCCGACCGCGAATGGGACTACGTGCTCAACTATTGCCAGCAGAACGGCATCGCTTTCCTGCCCTGGGCTCCGCTGGGCCAAAACCGGAAAGCGCTGGACGTGTTGGAGAAGGTTGCACGGGAGCTCGGCGCCACCACACTGCAGACGGGACTTGCGTGGCTGCTCAAGCGGTCCAAAATCATTTTGCCGATTCCGGGAACGTCGTCCCCTGCCCACGTGGAGGAGAATATCGCCGCCGCTGGATTGGAGCTGCCCGACGCCGCCTTCAAGGAGCTGTCCAACGTGACTCCGCCGCCGGTAAGCTATCGCGTGAGCTCAATTTCCTCGTCCTGATAAGGAGCGGAGACATGAAGACCTATCGAATCGCTACCGTACCCGGCGATGGTATTGGCAAGGAAGTTGTGCCCGCGGGACAGCAGGTTCTGGAAGCGCTCGCTGGAAGTGGCTTTTGTTTCGAATTCGAAAACTTCGACTGGGGTGGGGATTATTTCCGCCAACATGGGGCGATGATGCCGGAGAGCGGACTCGACGCTCTACGCACCAAGGACGCCATCCTATTCGGCTCCGCCGGCGACCCGCATATCCCTGACCACATCACGCTGTGGGGTCTGCGGCTGAAGATTTGCCAGGGGCTCGATCAATACGCCAACGTGCGCCCGACGCGTATTCTTCCCGGCATCGACGCGCCGCTCAAGCGCTGCAAGACCGAAGACCTGAACTGGGTCATCGTGCGCGAGAACACTGAGGGCGAGTACTCGGGCGTGGGCGGCCGCGTGCATCAAGGACTTCCTCTCGAGGTAGCGACCGATTTGTCGTTGATGACCCGGGCAGGCGTCGAGCGCATCCATCGTTTTGCCTTTCGCCTCGCCCAATCGCGTCCGCGCAAGTTGCTAACCGTGGTGACAAAAAGCAACGCGCAACGCCACGCGATGGTGATGTGGGACGAAATCGCGACGCAGGTTGCGAAGGAATTTCCTGAGGTCACCTGGGACAAAGAGCTGGTCGATGCGATGACGGCGCGCATGGTCAACCGTCCGGCATCGCTCGATACCATCGTGGCCACGAATCTGCATGCCGACATCCTGAGCGACCTCGCGGCTGCATTGGCCGGCAGCCTGGGCATTGCGCCCACGGCTAATATCAACCCCGAGCGTTTGTATCCATCGATGTTCGAACCAATCCATGGTTCAGCCTTTGACATCATGGGCAAGGGCTGGGCTAACCCGGTGGGCACCTTCTGGTCGGTCGTGTTGCTGCTGGAGCACCTGGGTGAAATTGAGGCTGCGGGGCGGGTGATGAAAGCCATCGAACACGTCACGGCGAACCCTTCTCTGCACACGCGTGATCTTGGCGGGACAGCCACGACGGCGCAGGTAACCGCCGCCGTCTGTGCGCAAATTGCAGCCACCGCCAAAAGCCCTTTAACAGTCGCCTGAGCGCGTCCTCGCAGAAGCAACAGGAAGCTGGATTTGATGGTCGATGTGGCAAAGGCAGTTGTAGGGCTCCGCCCGTCTTATTCGGCCCAGGTACGCCTTGGCGAGGGGCACCCGTCCCGTCCCTTTACCGCGCAGCACAATCGAAACACTCCAAGGGTTGATCGTCACATCTTGACAATCAAGATGAACAAGGACTACCGTTGCGACATGGTTCGAATCCATACCAACGTTAAAGCGGAAGCCTAGCCACATGTCCTTCTGGCGCCAGTTCACCCACGGTTTCAGCACACTCCTCCACAGGCAATCCGCCGACAAGGATGTCGCCGACGAGGTGGAGCATTACCTGGAACAAGCAACCGCCTCATTCATGGACAGCGGACTCTCTCCCGAAGATGCGCGGAGAGCTGCCCGCCTGGAGCTAGGTAACCCCACCGTTGCTCGCGAACAAGTGCGCTCTTCCGGATGGGAGCACACCCTCCAGACCCTGCTCGCCGACCTGCATTATGCCGCGCGTCAACTGCTCCACAATCCCGGCTTTACGGTTGTCGCCACACTTACCTTGGCGCTGGGGATCGGCGCAAGCACAGCCATCTTCAGCGCGGTTGATCCGGTCGTTTTCGAGCCACTGCCCTACCCTCATTCCGATCGGATCATGATGATCTGGCCCACGTACAAGGGAGCGCGATTCGAAGCGGCCTTCGGCACCTACCTCGAACTCCAGCAGCGAAGCCGTTCCTTCGATTCCATGGCCGTCTTTGAGCCGTGGCAGCCGGCTCTGACCGCAGATACGCAGCCGGAACGCCTCGAAGGACAGAGCGTGAGCGCGAGCTTCTTCCGCGTGCTGGGAGTCACTCCATCTGTGGGTCGCGATTTCCGGGCATCGGAGGATGCCTTCCACGGTCCGAAAGTCGTCATTCTGAGCAACCAGCTCTGGCGGCAACAGTTTCACAGTGATTCGGCGATCCTTGGCCGTCAGATCAAGCTCAGCGACAACAACTACACCGTGATCGGCGTTATGCCCCCCGGTTTCCACGACGTTCTGTCCCCTTCAGCGGAGCTATGGACGACCGAGCAATACGACACCAGCCAGATCGCAACGAAGTTCAATACGTGGGAATGGGGAGATCATCTGCGCATTATGGCCCGTCTCAGGCCAGGCATCGATCGGTTACACGCCATCCAGGAGCTCGATTCAATCAGTCGGAATCCGTGGCCACAGTTTCCGAGACCGCGCTGGGCCTCTCTTCGGCAAGGCCTCATCGTCGAGTCCCTTCAAGAGGATATTGCCTACACTGTCAAACCCGCTCTGCTGGCGGTCCTCGGTGCCGTTATCCTCGTTCTCGCAATCGCCTGCGTCAACGTCACCAATCTGGTGCTGGCACGCGGCGCACAGAGGCGTGGAGAATTCGCAGTTCGCGGCGCCCTCGGTGCTTCAAAGCAGCGCCTCGCCCGGCAACTCATCACCGAGAGTCTGCTCCTGGCGTCGTTTGGAGGTACTCTGGGTATGGGTTTTGCTTTCGCGGGTGTACGAGCTATCATTGCGCTCAGCCCCGCAGGCCTACCCCGTCTCGATGCCATCGCGGTCGACCCCGCGGCATTTGTGTTTGCTCTCGCCATTACAACCCTGATTGGAGTAATCACCGGCCTCGTCCCGGCGCTTCATGTCTCCCGTGGCGAGTTGCAAGCAGGACTCCAGCAGAGTTCCCGGCGCGCTGCCGGAGGTCGTGCCCGGACCCGTCGCGCGCTGGTTGTCAGCGAGGTCGCGCTGGCCCTCGTCCTGCTTGTCAGCGCAGGATTGCTACTCCACAGTATGGAGCGCCTGCTCGCCGTCGATCCGGGCTTTAATCCGTCCTCCCTGCTCAGCCTGCAAGTTCAGAGCTTTGGCCATCAGTTCGACGATTCGGCATCGGTGCCCGGCGCCGGTGAGCAAGCGCGGTGGCGTTTCTTCGAACAGGCTCTTGATGCCGTGCAGCAAGTTCCGGGGGTGAAGCAAGCGGCGTTCACCAGCCTTTTGCCGCTGAGCGATGATCCGCAGGCGGACGCCGTCTACGGTGCGCGATTCGAGAATGATGATCCCCAGGGCGGTGGCAACGTGTTTCGTTACGCCGTCAGCCCGGACTACTGCCAAACCATGGGGATTCCGCTTCGCAGTGGGCGCTTTCTCGACCAACGCGATAACGTTGCCGCTCCCCATGTGGCGATGATCAGCGAGTCCCTTGCCAGGAGCCGTTTTCCCGGCCAGGATTCTCTTGGCAAACGCCTAAAAGTCGGCCCGAACGACCAGCCATGGTTCACGATTGTCGGCGTTGTCGGTGATGTGAAACAAACCTCCCTTGCGATCGATGAGACCGCGGCGGTCTATATCCCGGCCGATCAGTCGTGGTTTGCGGATGACAGGATGTCCTTCGTCGTCCGTGCGCACGGGGACGACGCACCCGCGCTCGTTCCCACCGTCAAAAACGCAATTTGGTCAGTAGACACCACTCAACCCATTGTGCGTGTCATGACCATGAAGCGCTTGATGGCCATCGGTGTAGCTGAGCGGCGCTTTGTTCTGATTCTCTTCGAAGCCTTTGGCCTCGCGGCTCTCCTGCTGGCGGCCGTTGGAACGTATGGCGTGCTTTCCTGCAGCGTCACGGAGCGTACCCGTGAAATCGGTGTGCGCGCCGCGCTCGGCGCATCTCGCGGTGACATCGTGTCACTGATTCTTCGCGATGGAATGCGGCTCACAGCAATCGGTATTGCGATTGGCCTATTCGGAGGGATCGCCGCTACCCAGTCGATTGCCACGCTCCTCTACGGGACCTCGCCTCTTGACCCCATCGCTTGGATTGGGGTCGCGGTGATGCTTGCAGGTGTCTCGGCAGGAGCATGCTGGGCGCCGGCTTGGCGTGCGGCACAGGTGGATCCATCGATCACCTTGAGGGCGGAATAATACCGTCATAGGAGCAGAACGGATCCCCATGCTCCATGGCGCGAACCTTCGCACTCACCCGGGTGCTAGTCGCTCTTCAAGCGAAGATCGCTCCGCTCAAAGATCGCCGTCCCGGCGGCGAAGAGAAGCGCTGCTCCGGCGATGATCAGCAGGAAGCCGGCCGGTTGATGCAAGAGGCGCGCGGACTCAACCAGGTCACCTTGGGTCAAGGTAAAGAGCAGCCGCGCAGGAGCGAAACCAGGCCACAGGTAGCCCAATAAGCCAAGCAGGGCGAGCAGCGCCAACGAGGCAGTGGACGCCAGCATCATAGGAAGCCATGTGGCGAAGAAGACAGCCGCCGCCGCCGTAAACAATCCCAGGACGAGTTGCGCCAGAGCCAAGGCAAGCAACAGTGTCGGTGGTCGATCGATAGCCGTAAAGAGCGCGAAACCGCTGATTACAAAACTGACGACGTAGAGCGCCAGGGGCAGCCAGGCTGCGCTGACCAAGGCAAAGAAGTACTGCCGCCGGCTGACCGCACGCGACAGCACGCCGGCAATGCGGCGCGACCGCTGCTCATTGCCTAATAAGGCGCCCCCGGTAAAGGCCACCAGCCCCAATCCGTAGAGGCACTCCTGGTGCACGATGGAGAGTACATCCTCGATCTCCGGCTTAGCCGCGGGCACCAGCAGAATCGCCGCCATGCCGAAGGGCCAGAGCATCAGGAATAGATAGATCCAGCGATTCTGATACAGCAATCGGCGCGCGATCTGCCAAATCTTCGATATAGTCGGGGTCTTCATCGATCCGCATTCTCTTCCTGCACGACGCCGGAGCCGCTCCATTCGAGAAAGAGATCCTCCAACCGGCGGCGCAACGGCGCAAGGCTTATGATCTCGCCTCCCGCCTGCCAAACGCCCTCGATCACGCGCCGCTGTTCTTGTACCGGAACCGATATGCGGATCGAAGCGGCGTTGGCGCCGGCGGTCGCGGCTGCGGGGTGGATGCGGCAGAGCTCGGCCAGAGAAATGCCGCGCAGCTCAATCTCTACTCGATCGGACTCGCTCTGAAAATCCTTAAGCGATCCCAAACGAACCAGGCGGCCCTGGTTGAGAAAGGCGATCCGATCGCAGATATGCTCCACCTCGGTCAGCTGGTGGGAACTAAAGAAAATGCTCTTGCCCGCGTGGCGCGCGTTGCGCAGCAATTCCCTTACCTGAAGCACTCCTGCCGGATCAAGCGCCGCCGCGGGTTCGTCCAGAATCAACAATTCCGGATCGTTGACCAGCGCCTGGGCAAGCGCCAGCCGCTGCTGCATGCCGCGCGAATACTGCCGCGCATCCTTCCGCTCGTTAGACAGGCCAACCGTAGCGAGAAGATCACGAATGTCCTTCGCCAGCCGCTGATCATTCACTCCGTTGAGGCGCGCCGCCAACTCAACGCTGCGGAAGCCGCTCTCAGAAAAAAACACCGGGACATCCGGGACAAACCCCAGCCGCGCCCGCGCCTCCGCATCGCCGAAGGGCTTGCCCAGCAGCGACCCGCTTCCTGAAGTGGGTCGGAGAAAGCCGAGCGCGAGATGGATCGCCGTCGTCTTCCCCGCTCCATTGGGGCCCAGGAAGCCGAGGATCTCTCCATCCTCCAGGCTGAGTGTCAAAGGGTGGAGCGCAGTCTGCTTGCCGAACTGCTTCGAAATTGCCGAGAACTCAAGGCGATGGGCCATGTCGGGGTCGAAGACCGGATAGAGGTGCCTAAAGCAGAAAGAGATCAGGGATGACCTGATCTCTCCTGCTTGCCGGATTTTCCTGTACGCGGCCTAAGAGACGGCCACGTGTGCGGCTTTCATTAAGGAAAGCCGCATTGAGTTCATCAACGTCAATAAACTTCACAGGAAATCCGGGTTGCCCGGCGTGCTGCCGCTGATTAGTAGTTGATCCTGACGAAGACGATGACCAGGGTGAAGAGGGAGAGCGACTCCATAAACGCCAGGCCCAGCACGAGCAGTAGCAGGATGCCGGCACGCGCTCCCGGATTGCGGGCCAGCGCTTCCGTAGCCGAAGCGGTTGCCCTGCCCTGGCCGAGGCCGCAAAGCCCGGCGGCAATGCCCATGCCGAGACCCGCAGCGATCGCAGTGAGTCCATGCCCGGTACTCGACGCACCACCTGAGGTTTGAGCAAAGGCCGGAACCGCCATGAACAAGGCGGACAGCGTCATGAATAGATATTGCAGTTTGCGCATTCATTCTCCTTGCTTCCGTCAGAATTGCCGCCAGTGGGTGGTTGAGGCTCACCGTGCTGGCCCCCTCACGCTTGCGGCTTCGAGCCGGAGTGGAAGCATAGCGCTCCGGCGCGACAACATCGTCATGAATCTAGTGGTCGTGCGCTACCGCCTGGGAAACGTAAATCATGGTCAGCAGCATGAAAATGTAGGCCTGGATCAACGCCACCATCAGGTGCAAGCTCATAAACGCGAGCGGGATGCCTATGGGAACGAGGGAGAAGAAAACCAGCGTGACCATCTCCCCGGCAAACATATTGGCGTAAAGACGAACGCTGAGGGAGAGGATGCGTGCAAAGTGCGAGATCAACTCAATCGGCACCATCATCGGCGCAATCCACCAGAGGGGCCCGACAAATTGCTTAAAATAGCCCACGCCGTTCTCGCGAACTCCATAGAAGTGGTAATAGAAAAAGCACAGCAGCGCGACACCCAAAGGAACGGTCACCACCGAGGTTGGCGCGATCAGGCCTGGAACCAAGCCCAGCAGGTTCGAGAGCAGAATAAACATCAGCACGCAAGTCGCGAACACGACATAGCGCTGGGCGCCCGGCCCGATGATCGAATCCGCCTGATCGGAGACAAAACCATGAAGCATCTCCGCCAGCTGCTGGATCGGCCCCGGATTTTCCACGTTGAGGGAAAAGCGCACCAGCAAAAAGAAGATCAGTAGCAGGCCGAGCACCAGGATCTCCATGGCGAATGTCTCGGTGATCGGAGCCTGCGGATTGTAGGGCTGCACGTGGACCGCGTGCAGGATCTGCGTGGCCAAATTCCCAAAGTGCTTGTTTAACGTATCCGTGATTAGGCTTTGTTCGTGCATGCGAGTAGGTCGGGCTCGTGCTCTCCACTTTCAAGAATCGGTTCGGGGTTCTACGCGGACCAGCCGCGCAACAGGCGAAGCGCTTCGATGAGTAGGGCGGCCAGCGCCAAGGCGAGGCCGATCAACAGAGCGGCCACCTTACCGTCCAAACTTCTCAGGCTAACATAAAGCACCGCGCCTGCGGCGACGATCCGGATAAAAAACCAGAACAAAACGCCCCCCAAGGGCCTGGGTTTGCTCTCGGGGGTCCCCCCACCGAGGTCCAGACGCTCGAGAACCGCGGTCATGAGCTGCCGCCACTCCAGGATGCCGGTAGCGGCAATGGCGCCCCCCACCAGGAACATCAGCATGGAGCGCCAGCCCCAGGCGATCCATATCACGGGGATACCGATTGCAATCGCGATAGCGACGCTACGCATCGCCCGGTTCAGTACCAACCTCAGATCCTGGTCGCTAAATTCCATCATTCCTTACTATGGGACAGAACCACGCGAAAGATCTGCACAAAACCCGCCACCGCGCCCGCAATCAGGCCCAGGATGTTGATCCAATGCTGATGTAACCAGCGATCGAGGACCAAGCCAAGAGCCCAACCGATCACCACCGCGGCGGGCAACAATAAGGCCAATTGGATGAGGCTTTCTATGCGCACCAAAGACTGCAAGGGGCCGTCCTTGGACGAGGACTTCGCCGGCGGCGACGGGCTGTCTGGCTGATCGGGAGGCATCGGTATCGGTGCTAGTTATACACCACAGGCCACGGATGGCGCGATTTGTCCCCCCACGAAGGCCGTGGTATCCCACATTCGTTTTTCGGGAGACCAATACGCCAATCCTGGTTTTGCCGGTGCGGAAATTGGTGAAGATGCCCAGGACTAACGTCCTGGGATATTCTCAGCCGTCCCCTTCGGGACTGTTATTGGCTCTCATGTTTACCCAGGACTAGCGTCCTGGGCTACTTTCAGCCAGAGCTGTCCAAATTAGCGAATAATTTGGGTTTGGTGTGCAGCTAGTCCGTTGATTGTATGGAACAGGGTCAATCTCAAAGGGAATCGGGTTGGGTTTTGATGATCACCTGTTGGCATTCGCTTGCGATCCAGGTCACCCAGGACTGACGTCCTGGGCTACTCTCAGCCGTCCCCTTCGACAAGCTCAGGGCAGGCTCTTCGGGACTGGTTCCGATACCCCCTGATAGCTGGTTTGTTTTCATTGGGTGCTGTCCAAAATCAATTGATACCCAGCCCTCTGAGTCCTGGGTAGGATTTGAGAACACGAATTAGTCCCGTAGAGCCTGCCCTGAGCTTGTCGAAGGGGACGGTTGAGAGAGTAGCCCAGGACGTCAATCCTGGGCTTCAGACTGCGGGACCAGCGATTGTTCGTTGTCGCGCAAACTCTAGCCAAGGACCTACCAACGACAAGTTTTCCCGCAGCCTGCGAAGCCCGCACTCCTAAGCGTTCGGATGAAGCGCCGAACGGCGCAAACGTTATACTGACTTTTTCGTCCAGAGGCTTCCCATTGTTTGAGTCAGAATTCGAGAGCAATCTCTTCGCGCTGCGCAAAGACAAGCTGCGCCAGATTGCCGACCTCGGCCAGCAGACCTACCCTAATCAATTTGTCACCACCCACACCCTCGCGGAGGTGCGCCGGCAGTTCGGAGAGATTGCCCCCGAAGTGCTCGACGCGCAGCGGACCGTGGTCACGGTCGCCGGGCGCATCATGGCCATCCGCGCCCAGGGCAAGGCCGGCTTTGCCCAACTGCAACAGGGCGGCGAGCGGCTGCAAATCTACGTCCGCCTTGACGCCGTGGGAGAGCAGGGCTTTCACCTCTACAAGCTGTTGGACCTGGGGGATCACATCGGCGTCTCCGGCTACGTCTTCCGCACCCGGACCGGCGAGCTCACCATCCATGTAGAGACCATCGCCTTTCTAGCCAAGGCCATGCTGGCTTTGCCGGAAAAGTATCACGGGCTGGCCGACGTGGAACTCCGCTACCGCCAGCGCTATGTCGATCTCTTCATGAACCTCGACGTGCGTGAGGTCTTCGTGAAGCGTGCCCAGGTCCTCAAGGCAATCCGGCGTTTTTTCGATGCGCGTGGGTATATCGAAGTGGAGACTCCGATGATGCAGCCCATCGCCGGAGGAGCCACCGCCAGACCTTTCCGCACCCACCACAACGCGCTCGACCTTCCGCTATTTCTGCGTATCGCGCCTGAGCTCTACCTCAAGCGCCTGGTGGTCGGCGGTCTCGACCGGGTCTACGAGATCAATCGCAATTTTCGCAACGAAGGCATCTCCACCCAGCACAATCCCGAGTTCACCATGCTCGAGTTCTATCAGGCGTACGCCAACTATCACGACCTGATGCAGCTGAGCCAGGAGCTCGTCACCCAGGTGGCTCTGGAAGTAAACGGAACCACCATGACTACCTTCGGCGGCCATGAGATAGATCTATCCCAGTGGCGGCGCTTCTCTATGCGCGAGGCCATCCTCGAGTTCTGGCCCGAGGCGGCGGGCGCCAAACCCACGCTCGAAGATTTTCAAAGTGACACTGAGGTGGAACGGATGGTGGAGAGAGTGCGTGCCGCCGGCATCTCTCTGGACTTCCAGCAGGGTCAGCCAGCAGGGAAAACAATCGCTGCTATCTTTGAGGCCGTCGCCGAGGACCACCTCATTCAGCCGACCATCATCTACGATTTCCCGGTCGCCGTCTCGCCGCTGTCCAAAAACAAGCCAGACGAGCCGGACTGGGTGGAGCGCTTCGAGTTCTATGTGGGGGGCTTTGAACTGGGCAACGCTTTTAGTGAGCTGAATGATCCGGAAGAACAGCACAAGCGCTTCGAGCAGCAGCTGGCGGAGCGGGAGCGCGGCGACACCGAGGCCCATGTGATGGATGAAGACTATGTCCGCGCCCTGGCCTACGGACTGCCGCCGACGGCCGGCGAAGGCATCGGCATTGACCGCCTGACCATGGTCCTGACCGGCTCAAAATCGATCCGCGACGTGATTCTGTTTCCGCTCCTCCGTTCCCAATCTGGAACTACGGAGTAGCGAAACTACGCCCGGCGCCGCCCACGACGATGGGAGCGGCCAGCCGGTGTGACTAAGTCGTGCACCCCGGCAGTTCGAGCGAGCGCCCCGGTTTACTTCTTGCCGCCCGGTTTCGCGACCCGCTTCACCACCTGGCTCAGGCTGGTTTTCTCAAATTCATCCAGCAGAGCTATCATGGAGCCGGAGAAGATCTTCTCCAGCGCAGAGTTTACCCGCAATGCCGGAGCAGCATGAACATTGGGAGTATGGAAGAGCGAGCCGGTCTCCACAGCCTTGTAAACATCCGCCAGCGAGATCGCTTTGGGAGATTTCAAGAGCCGTGAACCACCGGTTGGACCCTTTTGACTTTCGATCAGCTTGGCCTGTTGAAGCGAGGCAAGCACGCGGCGAACAACGACTGGATTGGTATCCAGCTTGAGCGCAATATCAGTTGAGGTTTGCAATGTGTCCGGCTCCGAAGCAAGCAGAACCAGCACATGGACCCCAGTAGCAAATCTGCAGTTGACAGCCATTCCCGAACGCTACCATAACGGAGCCAGAAAGAGCATGGCCCTGTGACGGCACGTTAGTAACTTCCAAGGTTGCAGTACGACCAACAGGTAACCATGACCATTTTGTACCCGTCGCAGGATCGTTTGCTGATTTACACCGGACAGAGGAGGGTTTTTGCGCATTCTCTTTGTCGGTGACGTCTTTGGCCACGCCGGAAGGCGTATCGTAGGCGAACACCTGGCCCCTCTGATCGAGCAGCGGGAGGTCGACCTGGTGGTGGTCAACGCCGAGAATGCCGCCGGCGGCTTTGGCGTCACGCCGGGTATCGCGGACGAGCTCTTCGACCAGGGCGCCCACGTCCTCACGACCGGTAACCATGTCTGGGACAAACGCGAGATTATCGAATATATGCAGTCCGTGCCTGCGGACAGCCATGATCGCCCGCGCCGCGTGCTGCGTCCCGCCAACTACGTCGCCGGCACGCCAGGACACGGAGTCTACGAGGGCGAGTTGCCCTCCGGACAAACCTACGCGGTCATCAATCTACAGGGCCGGGTCTTCATGGGCAATCTGGAAGATCCCTTCCGCGTAGCCGATTCCCTGCTCAAAAAGATCACAGCCAAGGTTATCTTTGTGGACTTTCACGCGGAAGCAACTTCAGAGAAGGTGGCGCTCGGCTGGTACCTGGACGGAAGGGTTACCGCGGTAATCGGAACCCACACGCACGTACCCACGGCCGACCAGCGCGTGCTGCCAGGTGGAACGGCCTACCAGACCGATGTCGGCATGAGCGGGCCCTTCGACAGCGTCATCGGTGTGGAAAAAGAGCAGATCCTTGCCCGCTTCCTCAGCGGTATGCCGGGAAAATTCGAAGCGGCCAAGGGAGATCCGCGCATGTGCGCGGCCTTGATCGAGTGCGACGGCGCAACCGGACGCGCCTTCTCCATCGAACGCATCATGTTGGGCGAGTAGCTTATCAACCAGGAGGCTTCTTACGCGCGAAAGGCTTCTGCTCCGCTGGCCAACTCATCCACCAACCCAAGTTCCGTTTTGAAGCCGCTGACCCGCTCCCAACCGAACCAGGCAAGAAAAGCCAGCGACGCAACGCCGCTCACCGCCATATCCATCCCCGGCAATCCTTTGGGGCCGAACCACTTCGCACCCCACCCATCGAGCGCCGCCATGTAAGCCACAGGCAGGTTTGCCAGGCTCACGCCCATTGCGTATCGTCCGCAGCCGCTGCGCCCCGGTGCGCCCACAATCTTCAGCACCAGCGCGCTGTACATCGCCCAGCAGGCGCCTACCGTAAACAAAAACAGTGACGAACCCACGATGTACATCCAGGGTCGTGGAGTCCCAAAACAAAACACACCCAGCACTCCTGCATTCAACAGCCCTGTCAACGCGTATGCCATCCGAATATCGAAATTCGCCGGCATCAACGCCATGGCGATCGCGCCCGCGAAGGTCAGCACTCCGCCCACCAGCCCATTCGTCCACGCCACCTGGTTGCCTGATACTCCATAGTCCTTGGCAATCGAAGAAAGAATCCCGATCGCGCCTCCGCTCCCCAAGGGAGATACCAGCAGCAGGACAGCCGGCAAAGCGCTCAGGCGTAGGAACGTTTTCTTGAATTCCTTACCCATCACCACCATTTCTTCAACCAGGCTTTTTCCGCGTTTCGCCGCCGGAGGCTCATCAAACGACAGCGCCGGCAACGCCGGAAGGAAGGTCAGCGCTCCCGCAGCCAGGCCCAGCATCGCCTTGCTGACATGGGCCGCCAGCAACAGCAAGCCGCCGCCGGAGAATGCCACGCCCGCCAGGTTGCCCGCCTGCAGAAAACATCCAACGCGCGTCTTTTGCTCTGGCCGCATCAGCAACGCCACGAGCCCTCCAATCGAGGCGTAGGCCAGCAGAATCAGACAGGACGAGGTCCACAGCAACGTCACCGCGCTTTTGCTTGCGTAATTCCTGCTCTCCAACGCCAACATCACCGTCACGCTCGACGCCGCGGTGGAGAGCACCAGCCACGTCTTCCGCCGCAACAGAAAATCGGTCAGCGGGCTCCAGAGGAAAAATAGCGAGCCCGGCAACAGCAGCAGGGCTCTCTGGTTAGCGATGGCATGGGGCGCCACGCCCTGCTGGCGCAACAGGAAGGAGAGCAGAGTACCCGAAACTCCACCCATGACCACAGCGTGCGGCACATTCAGCAGGGCGAAGAGCCAGGGAGCGGGCGCACGTCGTGTCATACGTGCGTCTCAGGGCTTCAGCGCAATATTAGGTGACTGGCGCGCCAAGCTTTTGGACACGGAAGTGATTTCGCCGCGGCGGTTGAAATGAAGACTCCAGTTGGTGGTGATCGTGGGGCGGGAGACGTCGCTGAAAGTGACATCCGCGCTTTGATCGCTTTCTATCAGCATTTGCGGCTGGTTCGCGTCCAGGCGCAAGAGATCAAGGCTCTGCCCTGGGAGGGGCTTGTAGTTGAGAACCTGGACCGGATATCCGCTCAATTCGGCATAGCACACGGCGATCATCAGCCAATTACGCGCGTGGCTGAGCGGCGTCGTACCCCGCTCCTGGCTCAGCATGCCGTTGAAGACCTCAAAGGTGCCCGGCCGGTTCCACGAAGCATCAAACGGCAAAAGGCCATGGGCATAGGTGGAGACGATGCGCACGCGCGCGCTATTGCGCGGCAGCATAGCGACAAAGCGCGAGGACCCGCTTTCGTCCGCGCCGTGGGTAAAGGCGAGGAAGACATAGTCGGGAAACGCCGGGCACACGATCTGCTGGTAATGCCATGCGGGGTTGCTGATGTCGAAATTGGCCAGTGCGGCTTGCTTGGAAAGCTCAGGGCTCAGGTTGGAGACCACCTCGTAATCCGCTGCGCTCATCTGCCCGGAGTCGAGATGTTCGAGCGAGATCACGGAAGGCGGAGCGAACAGTGGAGTGGTTGCGATCGGGACCGGCGTAACTCCGGGAAAAGCTGTGTTGGTTGGGGTGGCACGAACACCGGGAAAGAGATCTTGATTGGTTGCCGTTTGCGCTGGAGCGGAGAGGACAGCAACACTGGCGAGCAGCAGAAGCCGGAGCACTTGGACAATTCTCGGCATCGAATTTTCACTCTACCACGCGCTCCGCGGCCCTTTGCCTACTGTTATCAATGGCTGAGCTTATCTTGATACCTCGGGGATCCGCCTAATAATTCGGGGCTAACGCAATCGCTCCCAGTCCCAACAAAAAGAAGAGAAACATCAGGGGGATAAGCCGCCGCGCACTCGCCGGTGCACCGCGAAACTCATGCCATACGAAGACTCCCCATCCCGCGGAAACCATGGTTGCGCCCTGACCGATCGCGTAGGAAATCGCCGGGCCGACAAAGCGCGCCTGGGAAGCAACAAAATTAAACACCGCTCCGGAGCACCACACAGCCCCGCCGATCAAGCCCCATAGATGCCAAGCCGGCCGCCCGGAAAAATATTGGCCCATGCTGAGCGGCTTCTGTTCCGGGAGTGGGTGGCGCATCAACCACAGGACCGTCGGCACACTACACAACGCAATGCCCACGGCGAACACTGGAACCACGCTGTAGGGCCCGAGCGCCGCGGGGCCATGCATGGAGCGCGCCACTAGGGGATAGAACAGGCCCATGAGCACGCCGGCCAGCAAACTCAAAAGAATGCCCCGGGCGGTAATCCTGGTTCGATTCTGTTCCCGGCGGCGATAGGCGATGGCGTCGATCACGATGGCCACCGCCACCAAGGCCACTCCGATGAAGAGCAGCCACACGTTGCCGGCCGGGGAGAAGGCATAGTTCAGCAACACCCCGATCACCAGGGCCAAGCCAATTCCCAAAGGAAACGCCACGGCGAGGCCCGCAATCTCAATGGCCACGACCAGCAGAAGGTTAGCCGCATTGAAAATAATGCCGCCGGCCAATGCCAACAGGAGATGTCTTGGGTCAGCAGCGGCAATGGCGGGGAAAAGGACTCCTGGACCGCCTCCCAGGGTGACTCCCCAAGCCAGGCTGCCCAGCAGAATGCCGACGACGTAATCCCAATAGAAGAGCTGGATGGGCCAGCCCGGCGTCAGCTTGAGAGTGTTTGCCCAGGATCCCCAGCAGATCATGCTGAGCAGCATGAATGCGAGTTGGGCGGAATAAGTTTCCGGCAGGAACGCGATAAAGCTTCCCTCGGTGATGCGTTATCAGGAACCCGGATTTCCTGCCTTGCTACACTGGATACCGGCGCGTGTGCGGTCCCGGCTGGCCGGGACCGCTTGGAGCTCGCCAGCGCCAACAACACCAACAGGAAATCCGGGAAGAGCAACCCCATACAGGGTTGCTCTTCCTGTTGCGGCTTTAGTGTGCTGCCGGGCGCCGGCGAGCTGCCGGTGCTTTGGCTGGTGGCTCACCTTCGTTCAGCGTGATCATGGGCGGGGTCGGGGTGTAGGAATCGAAGGTCGCATCGTAAGTGACGGTAGCGCCGATTACCGGCACAACCTTCAGCGGGGTCTTCATATTGATCGTGAAGTCCGCCTTCTTGCTCTGCTTGTTGTCTTCCGTGACCGCTACCTGAACCGAGTCAGCCGTTGCCGAAATCACCGTGCCCGGCACTTGAACACGAGTGCCCTTCATGGTGTCCCAAACCTTCTGAGCGTCTTCCGGCTTGCCGTTGAAGAGGATGAATTCCTTATCAGCCAAGCTGAGCGTCTTCAGGTCTGGAGTGGAGGCAACCGTCTGCGCGGCAAGGTCGGCGGGTGATGGAGGTGGAGGCGCCGGCGCGGGGTTATATTCCGGGGGCGGGAACAGATTGGCTTTGGCCAAGGCCTGGACAGCGGGGTAGCCGTCCAAGCTGCCATGGTACTTCTTGAAGAAGTACTCGGCGGCAGCCTCGATCTGCGCTTTGGCTTGCGGAGGGGCGAATTGCGCTGCCCGGGTGAAAAACCACGCAGCGTTCTTGAGGTCCGGCGGAGTCTGCTGCGCGTAGGCCTGTCCCAGCAGGTAGGTGTCATTCAGCCCGGGGCCGGACTGCGTCGCCTCCGGGGTTGGATACGCCTTCAGCTCATTGGTGAAGGCAGCGATTGCTCCCGCGTAGTCCTTCTTGTTGGCGTCATCTTTCCCGATCGCACCGTCGAAGATCGGCGCGGTCGCCGTCTTCAGCTTTTGATAGTCGGCATCCGCCATGGCCGCCGGCTTTGCGGCGCTGAGACCCGTCTGGGCCTGCGCGGCAGCCTTATCGTAAATCGGCTGAGCATCCGCGGGACTGGTCTTAGTGGCGGCCTGACTTTCCTCCAGATAAACCGCCGTGGCGAGAGCGCGCAGGTTTCCCGGATCAACCGCCAGCAACCGGTCTGCGGCATCCAACATCTTGACCGGGTCCCCCTGGTAGGCCAACATGAGCTGTTCCAGCATCTCCGCTTTGACTATCGAGTTAGGGTACTGCGTCAAAAACGCCTCAATGGCCGCCGCCTTGGCGGCCGGCGTGGACTGGCCGATGGCGTTGGTGTACGCGTTGTATTCGGCGGGATCTTTAATGGTGATCTGACCGGACTGAGCGGCTTGGGCATACACCATAGACACGCTGCCTGGAAAGATAGTGGCCAAGGCCAACAAGCAAGCAAAGACGGACTTCTTCATGCAACGCTCCTAGGAGATGCGGGAATCAGGGAAAACGCAGAAATTAGCGATCATGACACTATACAGCCGCAAGTTTCTCATCTTTATATGGGATATGCGCCGGAAAACTCGAGTCTGGGCTAAACGCTTTGATCCTTCGCTCTGTGGTTCACCCCAGTCAAGAAATACCAAGGTCTTTCCGATGAGCTGTGGAAGGATTATAGAAACGCTTCTCGCTTCTGACAAGTAAACGTATCAATGAATGGCGAGACGATAGTAAGCAGGCAAATCACACGAGGCGCAAACCATGACAGAAACACAGATTGGACAGGACTCGACTGCCCGGCTGATCAGCCAGGTAGCGGTCGTGACCGGGGCGGCGCGCGGCATCGGTGAGGCCATTGCTCTGCGGCTCGCCCGCATGGGTGCCGTCGTGGTACTTACCGCGCGCGACTCCGCCCGGTTGACTCAAGTAAGGGCGGCCATCGAGCAGCACTCCGGAAAGGCCCTGGCGCTGCCCTGTGATTTGACCGACCCAAAGGCTGTGGCAGCGTTCGGAGAGCAAGTCCGCGAACAATGCGGCCGCTGCGACATCCTGGTCAACAACGCCGGCATCGCTGTGCTGCGCAAACCCCTGGTCGACTTGCCGGTGGAGGAGTGGGACCGGATGATGGATACCAACCTGCGTGCGCCCTATCTAATGATCCGCTCGTTGGCCCCCATGATGATCGCGGCAAGGGCCGGCCATATCATCAACATCTCGTCCCTCGCGGGAAAGAATGTTCTGCCTGAGGGCGCCGCCTATTCCGCCTCCAAATGGGGACTGAATGGGCTCACCTATTCGGTCGCGGAAGAACTGCGCCAATACAACGTGCGTGTCTCGGTCATAGCTCCCGGTTCCGTCAACACCGGCTTTGGCGGCTCCGGAAGCACAAAGGACCGCACCCGGATGGTCCAGCCCGACGACGTAGCCCAGGTAGTCGCGATGCTCGTGACCCAGGCGCCCAATTCGTTTGTGAGCGAAGTGCTGCTTAGGCCGACGATGAAGCCGTAGCTTGGGGGACCACAGTCGACGATGTTGTGGTTCCGGTTCCCCAATACGCTCCCAACGAAGCACCCCGCTTTGCAAGAGGCGGAAAAACTCGGCTGCCAAAGCGGAGGTGATATCGGCCTAGGCGTCGTGCGAAGCGTACCCCAGCGGCTAAAGCCGTCTCTGGCGTGTGCTTTTACGGCCCGGCTGAACAGGCTGCGGAAAAAGTCCGCACCGAACAGGAAAGCAATACCTCAGGGGCTAAAGCCCGTCATATTCTCAATCGTGTACGGCCCGACTAAAGAGCTTGCGGAAAAACACCTTGTTAGTCACTGGTAAAGCGGGAGCGTAGTTGTTAAGACGAGACATGCGCGGAGATGAGGGGAATCAAGACGTGATGTTTAGCTACGTGAAGCTGGAGAGGCGTGTTCCAGCAGAGCATCCACTGCGAGCGATCCGAGCGATGGCGGATATGGCATTGCGGGAGTTGGACGGTCATTTTGCCGGTCTTTATGCGCGAGGTGGTCGTCCGTCGATTGCGCCTGAGCGTCTGATCCGGGCTCAGCTTCTGCAGGTGCTGTACTCGGTGCGCTCGGAACGTCAGTTGATCGAACAATTGGATTACAACCTTTTGTTTCGTTGGTTTGTGGGCATAGAGATGGACGAGGCGGTGTGGGACGTGACGGTATTTACCAAGAATCGGGAGCGTCTGATCGGGGGCGGCATCGCCGAACAGTTGTTGCTGAAGGTGGTGGAACAGGCGCGGTCGCGGCAACTGCTGAGTGAGGAACACTTCACCGTGGATGGCACGCTGATCCAGGCTTGGGCCAACCGTCGCAGCTTCCAGGAGAAGTCCAATCCACCGCGGCGGGGCAGCGGAAGCGGCGGCCGCAAGCTGCTGCGCGATACCCACGAATCGACCACGGACGGAGATGCGCGGTTGTACAAGAAGAGCGGTGCGGCCGCCTCAGTGCCCTGCTATTTAGGCCATCTGTTGACCGAGAACCGGAACGGGTTGATCGTCGGCGCGATGGTGACCCAGGCCAGCAAGACGGCGGAGGGGGAGGCGGCGTTGGTGTTGCTGGATGGGCTCAAACGTAGCCCAGCCAGCACCGTTGGCGCCGACAAAGGCTACCAGCAGCAGCAGTTCATAGAAGGACTCCGAGCGCGCAAGGTGGTGCCGCACGTAGCTGAGTATGAGCCTAATCCGACCTGGCCAAACTGGCTGACGGAGGCGGAACGCAGCAGCCCAGGCTTCGCCATCAGCCAGAGCAAACGCAAGCTGGTGGAGAAGATTTTCGGCTGGGCCAAGCAGGACCGAGCGGTCAGACAAGTAAAGATGCGCGGTAAACAACGCGTCGAGTGGATGTTTCGTCTGGTCGCCGCTGCACACAATCTGCTGCGCATGCGAAAGTTGATTCCGGTGCTGTAAATCCCGGGGAGACGTGTCCCCAAACATGCGCAATCACGCGCCAATAAACCAAATAATCACTTAAAACCGACAAAAAAACGCGCTGCTAACCCCAGGGGAAATTTAAACCCCATACGAAAGCTCATTTTTCCGCAACCTGTTTAGTCGGGCCCTGATACAAAACATGAGTTTTTCCGCAGCCTGTGAAGCCGTGCCCTTCGTAGAGAGTTTTTCCGTAGCCTCTCATCGTGGTGCCCTGACAATCGGTCGTCGCCCAGTGCGGCACGGCTGAACCCGTGCCCTTCGTTGACACTTTTTTCCCAGGCTGTCTCGTCGGGCCGTGGACGATTCAATCTAGCCGGGCTTTAGCCCCTGAGTGTTGCTTTCCTGCGCGCTACAGAGGTTTTCGCATCCGCTTTAGCAGTGCCACGCCGGGAGGCTATTACCCCCTGAAGTACGCCGTAAAGCCAAGCCAACACTCCACATCGTTAACCATCATTAAATCACTCACTTGCAGCGCGTCCTAGAACGTGCCACCTACGTTACTTGTCTCTTGGCCGGGGCAGGTCTAGCTTTATAGATACATTCTCCCGCGGGGGCGCCTTCCGCTATCCTTGACCGCCCACACGCCGCGACGCATTGGGTTGTGCACGATTTATCCACAACATGTTGGGGTCCCTATGTTGCTTCCAGTGATCATGATCGCTAGAGTCATTCCTAAGGCCAGTCGTCGCCGTGCGGCCGGCACTCCTCTCCGGGCGACGAAAGGGACAGGTTGATGCTGAAGCTGAAAAAGATCCAGATGCTGGGGTTCAAGTCCTTCTGCGACCGCACCGAGGTCACTCTCCCCGGCCAGGGGATCGCAGTCGTGGTCGGGCCCAATGGATGCGGCAAATCAAACATTCTCGACGCCGTGAGCTGGGTTCTGGGAGAACAATCAGCCAAGAGCCTCCGCGGAACCAAAATGGAAGACGTGATCTTCGCCGGGACCCGGGAGCGCAAGTCCCTCGGCATGGCCGAAGTGTCTCTTTCCCTGATCGATCCCGAAGCCTACGCCGAAGGTCCTTTGCTTGAGGAACCCCAGCTCGAAGACAACGATCCGGAGACGACGGACTGGGACGAAGAGAAAATCCGCACCGAGCGGGCCGCGGAAACAGAAGAGATCATCGCCGAAGTGCAGCCCGGAACCCTGATCGATGGAGAACCGGTAGAGGCGGAAACTGTAGCAAAACCGGAAGCTCCCGTAGAACAGCCCGCGGAGGCCGGCAACCCGGTAGTGCTGAAGATCCGCCGCAGACGCTTCCAAAAGACTCCGGCGCGCCACGGCGAGATCGTCGTCACCCGCCGCCTCTTCCGCACCGGCGAGAGCGAGTATCTCCTCAACGGCAAGCTTTGCCGCCTGCGCGACATTCAGGACATCTTTATGGGTACCGGCTTAGGCCCGGAGTCCTACGCCATTATTGAGCAGGAGCGCATCGGACAGCTGCTCAGTTCCAAGCCCCATGACCGGCGCGCGATCATCGAAGAGGCTGCCGGAATCACTCGTTTCAAGACCAGGAAGCGCCTCTCTGAGCTGCGCCTGGAACAGGCCAAGCAGAACCTGGCGCGTGTCGACGACATCTTTGAAGAAGTCACGCGGCAGATGGGCTCGCTCAAACGCCAGGCCATGAAAGCCGAGCGCTATGCCGCACTGCGTGAAGAGATGCGCACCAGGCTGCGCGTGGTACTGGCCAGCCGGATCACGCAGATGAATGCCGAGCAGGCGGCGCTGATAGAAGAGATCGCCGCGCTGGGAACGCAGATCGAGCAAGGTAGCGAGCAGGTAACCGCGCTGGATGATGAGCACTCCCAAGGCATGACCCGCGGTTACGAATTGGACGCCAGCGCGAAAGACGCCAACGCGCGTGCCAACCAATCCTCCGTAGAACTGGAACGCGCCACCACGCGGGAGATCGCTAACCAGGAGCGCATCGCAGAATTGCGCACCCGCGCCGCCGCGGGTTCGGCCGAATTGGAACAGGCACGGCTTCACTTGCAGGGACTGGTCGTGGAGCGCGAGTCTCACCGATCCTTTCTGGAGAATGCCGCGGCCGAAGCGGCAGGCGTTCGTGAGCAGTCAAGGCAGCGTCAGGAGCAGGCACGCGACGCCTCCGAGGCCGTCACCGGCGCGGAACAGCGGCTGGAGGCCGCGCGGCGCTACGCCATGCAGTTGCTCACCCAGGCCGGGCATGCACGCAACCAGACCATGCATGCGGAGGAGTCCCTCACCGCACTGGAGCAGGATGCGGAACGGCTCGCTTCAGAGATTAGCGCTGCCAGCTCGGAGCTTGCCTCGCTGGGCTCGGAACGCGGACAGGCTTCACTTAAATTCGAATCAGTCACTGAGCAACTGCAACGCCTCGAGAGCGAGCTCGTCACCTTGCGCGCAGAGAGCGAGACGCGGCGCAGCGAAGAGAGTGCAGCCAAGCTCGAAGGCGATCGCTTGCGCGCCGAGATGGCAACCCTGACCGGACGCCGCAACTCTCTGCAGTCGCTCATCCGCGAGCACAGTTACTCCACCGACACCGTGCGCAAGCTGCTCAAGTCCAATTCGCTGGGTGGCGGCCTGGCCCCGGTGGGCACACTCGCCGACTTTCTCGAAGTGTCTGGTGAATACGAAACAGTTGTAGATGCTTTTTTGCGTGACGAGCTGAACTACATCGTGGTCACCAGCTGGGATGCCGCGCACGAAGGAATGCGGCTGTTGAAGAGCGATGTCGACGGGCGCGCCACCTTCCTGGTCCATCCTGACGATTCCCAGGCCAAGTTCTCATTTGCCGGAGACACTCTGGAATCCCATGCATAGTGGGTCCGGTGTAAAGCGGCTGAAAGACTGCATCCGGGTGCTCGATGGCTTTGGCCGCTCGCTCGAAGTGATTCTGCCCAAACTCCGCGAGGGTTTCGTCACTCCCAGTGCCGAGGTGGCAAAATCCCTGGCGCTGGAGAATCCGAACGCCTTCTTCCTTGCCCCCTCCGGTGAATGCTTTCACAACGTCACCGTCACCGGCGGCAAGCCCAGCGTAGAAGGCCCGCTGGCCCTCAAGGGCGAGCTGCGCGAGACGCAAAAGAGATTGGACCTGGTGGAGGCCGAACTGGCCCGCGCCGAGATCACCGCCGCTTCCCTTGCCCGGTTATTGAACGAGTTAGCTGCGCAATCGGAGCGCATCAGCGAAGAGCGGCGCAACGCCGAGCGAGAGAGCGCCAACCAGAGCGCAGCCCTCCGCCAGATGGACGCGGAAGTGGCCCGGCTGGAGCGCCGGCTGGACGACTGGGTCGTGCAGAGCGAACGCAACAAGGATCTGCGCGGCGTCCGCCAGGCGTTGATCGAAGAGAAGCGCGAAGAGGTTGCGCGCCTGGAAGCAGACCATGGCGCGGCTGAAACCAAGGTCAACGAACTGCAGCAAAACATGGAGGAGTTGCGCCGCCAACGGGAACAGGCGCAGCAACAGGCAGCAGAAGTCTCCGCTCTGCTCGCGGGATTGGAAGAGCGCAGCCGTGGTGCGGAAGCGGCCTTCACCCGTATCGATCGCATGTACGGGGACCTGGAACGCCGGGTTAACCAACTGGAGCAACAGCTGGCCTCGGCGACCGCGGAAGAACAGCAGCGCACGCGGGAGAACGAACAACTGGAGGTGGAACGGGAGCGCCTGACGGAAGTGCGCAGAACCGCCCTCGAAGAAGCAGCCAAATCCACTGAGGAAGCCAAGCTGCTGCGCGAGCAACTCACCGAGCTGGAGCACAACCTCAAGGCTCTACGCGCGGAGATGGATAGCTTCCGCGAGGCGCGCAGCACCCGCAGCGCACACTCGGCCAAGCTGGCTGTGGAGCTCGAATACATGGAAGCCGCTTGTGTCAGCGACCTGGGAATCGAAGCCTCCGAACTGCGCCGCCAGGAAGATGTGCCTCGACTCGAAGGCGACGCGCTGAGCGAAGAGGACGACGCCTGCCGCGGCCTGAAGCAGAAGCTCGAGGCCATGGGTCCGGTCAACATGATGGCGCTCGAAGAGTACCAGGAGACAGCAGACCGTCATGCCTTCCTCGAAACCCAGCGCAAAGATTTGATCGATGCCATTGAAAACACGCAATCGACGATTCGCGAAATCGATCAGATTACCCACCAGAAGTTCGACGAGGCCTTTGCCAAAATCAACCAGAATTTCAGCCAGACCTTCACCAGTCTTTTTGGCGGCGGCCAGGGCTTCATGCGCCTGACAGATGAAGAAAATACAGCGGAAAGCGGTATCGACATCGTAGCCTCTCCGCCCGGAAAGAAGCTGCAAAACGTCTTGTTGCTCTCCGGCGGCGAAAAGGCTCTCACCGCGTTGGCGTTGCTGGTCGGCATCTTCCAATACGCGCCCAGCCCCTTCTGCGTGCTGGACGAAGTCGACGCGCCGCTGGATGAGACCAACGTGGGCAGATTGGCCGGGATGCTCAAGGAGATGAGTGGCGAAACGCAATTCTTGCTGGTAACCCACTCCAAGCGGATGATGACCGCGGCCGACCTGATCTACGGCGTAACCATGCAGGAGCCGGGAGTTTCCAAGATCGTTTCCGTCCGCCTCGGCGGCGACGACGTGAGCCACAACCGCACCCGGGAGCGGGTGCAGGAGCGTCGTTTGGCGACAGCGTGACCACTGTCCAAAAGTAACCATCCCTCAGAATCGCCTCAACATCCGCGGTCTCCCGGGATTTCCCCTGCCACCTCGGAAACTTTTCCGCAGTTTTCCTGCGTTGACAAAGCGGTCGCCACCTCGGACAATCGGAAAGTCATTCCTCTCCCGAGGCTCTACCTTTGCCAACGCTCATCGCTACCGAATTCGAAGACCTGCAACTGTATACGCGGGGCAAGGTACGCGATCTTTACTCGGTGGGAGACCTGCTGCTCCTCGTAGCAACCGACCGCATCTCCGCCTTCGACTATGTGCTGCCCACCGGAATACCGGGCAAGGGCCGTGTATTGACGCAGATCTCTCTCTTCTGGTTCGACTATCTCAGCGATCTCGTTCCCAACCATGTGGTCACCGCGGACGTAGAACAATATCCGGCCGAGCTAAGACCCTACGAAGACGAACTGCGTGACCGGTCGATGCTGGTGAACCGTGCGCGGATGTTTCCCGCTGAATGCGTGGTCCGGGGATATCTCTCCGGCTCCGGATGGAAAGACTACAACCGCACCGGCAAAATTTGCGGCATACCGCTACCCTCGGGTTTGCGCGAGTCGGAGCAGTTGCCCGAACCGATCTTCACTCCCGCCACCAAGAGCATGAGTGGCGAGCACGACGAAAATATTTCCTTCGATCAGATGGTGGCGCGCGTCGGCGGCGACAACGCGGAGCAACTGCGCCGGCTAAGCCTCGCGATTTACGCCAAGGCGGCGGATCATGCCCAGCGGCGGGGATTGATTCTCGCAGACACCAAGTTTGAGTTTGGCATGACCGCGAAAGGCATCGTGCTTGCCGACGAGGTGTTGACTCCCGATTCGTCTCGCTTCTGGCCCAAAGAGGGATACCAGCCCGGAGCACCCCAGCCGTCGTTCGACAAACAGTTTGTGCGTGACTATCTGGAGAGCATACGCTGGAATAAGCAACCTCCCGCACCGGAGCTCCCCGGCAACGTGGTGCGCCAGACACAGGAAAAGTATGAGCAGGCCTTGTATTTGCTGACCGGCCCCGAACTGAAAGAAGTGCGCGTTACCCGGCCCTGATTCGGAAAGCACAAAGATGAATCTGGCCGATCTGTTGATCATCGTTGTGCTGGTAGTTTCGGTGGTTTCTGCTTTTGTCAAAGGCTTTTTTGTTGAAGTCTTCTCGCTAGCGGGTCTGATTCTAGGGCTCTTTTTCGCCGCAGCCAATTATGGAGCATTCGCACCCTGGGTTCTGCGCGTGGTTCAGAATCGCGAGGTTGCGAACTTGATCGCGTTTTTAGTGATCGCGCTGCTGGTGATGGTGGTGGCGGGGCTTGCCGGTCGATTGCTTCGTGGCTTGTTCCGCGGAGTGGGCTTGGGTATCGTGGATCGATTACTGGGTGCGGTCTTTGGGTTGGTTAAAGGTTCTGTGGTCATTACCCTGGTCCTAATGGGCATCGTGGCATTTTTGCCTCGGCAGGCCTGGTTGGATAACTCCCGTCTGGCTCCGGTCTTTTTGACAGCAGCCCACGGCGGCTCACATGTTGTACCGTTCGATCTAGGGGAAAGGATCCGTCAGGGCTTGCAAGCGCTCCGGATCGCGCCAAGCTCTCGGATTCATTTCGCTACTGCCATGCAGCCAATTCTCGCCCAGGGTTTAAGTGAGTGCGAGACAAACACAAACCCGGCCGTCGAGCGGGTAGGAAAAAGAAAGAGGTTTTTGTGAAACGTGAACTGGATAGTCTTGTGACGCAGATGCACGCCGGCGGCATTCATTACGACGAGGCAGTGCGCGAGTTTAAACGGCGCTTCATTCTCGAAGTGCTGTCGCATCACAGGGGCAACCAGTGCAAGGCAGCTCGCGAGCTAAGCATGCACCGCAACACACTCCGCCGCACCATCGCGGAACTCAAGCTCGATCCGGAACAAATTCGCAGCGGGCTCAAGCGTCCGCCCCGCGGCGATCGTCCTGTCTTTGACGCCGCCAAACAGACGGTGCGCACTTAGTGCAGGAAAAAGCCGGCCGGCTTATCACGGCGCCGGCTGAGGGCCTCGTAACCATCCACGAAGGTTTTCGCTGGGATGACTGCGACGCCTATCTCTTCGACATTGACGGGACCTTGCTCCACGCCCATGGCGGCGTGCACACCGGCGCTTTTTCCTTAAGCGTGCAGGCGGTGATGGGGCATCCGCTCCCTATCGATTCCGTCCCCGTGCACGGCAGCACCGACACCGGTATTCTGCGTGACGCCTTCCGCCTGGCGGCCATCCCCGACGAGGTGTGGCAGCCTCGCCTGGAAGAAATTCTTGACGTCATGCGTCAGATGGTCCAGGAACAGCGCGCGCGCATGAGCGTTACCGTCATGCCCGGCGTCTTGTCCATGCTGGCTTACCTCAAAAGCCGGGGCAAGCGTCTGGGTGTTGCCACCGGCAACCTGGAGCAGATTGGGTGGTTGAAGATCGAAATCGCCGGACTACGGGACTGGTTCACCTTTGGCGGCTTCAGCGATCGTCACGCGGTGCGCTCCGAAATGATCGCGCAAGCGCTTGCTGCCGGCCAGTTTGCCGGCACCGATGCCAGGGTATGCGTAGTCGGCGACACCCCCTCGGATATCGCCGCGGCCAAGGCCAATTCCCTACCCACCATCGCCGTGGCCACCGGAGTTTATTCTTACCAGGCTTTGCTGGAGCACCAGCCGGAGGTTTGCACCACCACTCTGGAAACGCTCATGCGAACGGTCGCCCAGCCGTGAGCCATCCATCCCACGGCGGGGTTGCGGGGTTGCGTCCCTGGTCACTTGTCCCTGCGCTGACCGCCCCCTAGGATAAATCTATGTGTTCGCTACGCGGCACAGCCCGGGTTCCATCCTTTTGCTCATCGCTCTGCCTGGTCGCCACCTTTTGGGCGCTCATGCCCTTGGCCGCTTATGCCCAACAGCCCTCGCCGCCGGCAACCACACCCCCCTCCGTCCAGCCCTCAGCCAGCCAGGTAGAGCCGTCAGCCCGCCAAAGAAGAACAGCGGAGAAGGCTTACTCCCAGGGCGTCCGCGCCATGGAAAAGGGCGACGTCGACGCGGCGGAGAAGGCTTTCGCCCGTGCAGCCAAGGCGGATCCCTCTAACCGCGATTACGCGGCTGACCTGCAGATCGCAAGCCAGCACCGCGTCACCAAACTGGTGCAGGATGCGGACAAAGCTCGCCTCTTGGGCCAGCCCGACGTAGCCCGCGCTAAGCTCGCCGAGGCGCTGGCCCTCGACCCGAAGAATCCTGAGGTCTCGCAGCACATCTACGATCTGGCCAAGCTCGCCTCCACGGCTTCGCCAGAGGGCAGCCTGGACGCGACCTTCGCGCCTGCGATCGAACTGACCCCCAAGCCAGGCAAGCAAAGCTTTCACTTCAGGAGCACCGAGCAGGAGGTGTTGCGACGGGTGCTCGACGCCTATGGACTAAGGATGGTGGACGACGGCTCCCTCGCGTCCCTGACCGTTCGCTTCGATGCCGATGACGTGGATTTTACCCAGGCCGCGCACCTGTTGAACCTGGTGACCCATTCCTTCATCGTGCCGCTTGACCCCGTCCGCGTTCTAGTCGCCAAAGATACCAAGGAAAATCACGAAAAATACGACCGGATGTCGCTGGAAACCATTTATCTGCCCGGTCTCACGCCGACCGAGTTCTCTGACATGAACAACTTGGCCAAGAATGTGCTCGGTGTAACTCAGGCGACGGTGCAACCAGACCGGGGCACCATGACCGTGCGCGCGCCGGCTCCCACTCTGGCAGCGCTGAATCGAACCTTTGCCGATCTGCTGGACGGCAAGAGCGAAGTGCTGCTGGACGTAAAGATTTACGAGGTGGAGAACACCAGGACATCGCTGATCGGTGTGCAGCTCCCGCAGACGACCACTGTCTTCAATGTGCCCAGCGAACTGAACAGCGTGATTTCGAGTAACTCCAGCCTGGTGCAGCAGATCATTCCGAGTGGGTTGGCGAGCGCCGGGGATTATGACCGCCATCGCCGCCATTCTCATCGCGTCGGGCGAGGTGAGCAGCTCGATTTTGAGCTCGCCCTTTGCCACCTTCGGCAACGGCCTTACTTTGACCGGCCTCACCGCCGGCGGCATTACGGGAAACCTGAGCCTGAATTCAGCCGACACGCGTTCCCTCGATCAGGTCCAGATCCGGCTGGATGACAACGCCGAAGGCACAATCCGCAGCGGCACGCGCTATCCCATCACCACCTCGAGCTACTCGAGCATTGCCGCCAGTTCGGTAAATATTCCGGGAATCACCACAGCCGGCCTCTCCGGCATTTTGGGTGGGCTAGGGATTAATGCCAGCGCCCTCTCCACCGCCGCTCCCATTCCCCAGGTCCAGTATCAGGACCTGGGCTTGATCTTTAAGGTCACTCCGCGCATTGAGCGCAACGATGATGTGACCCTTAAGCTTGACCTCAAAATTCAGGCGCTTCAGGGCGGCACTCTTAACGGGTTGCCGGTGCTTACCAATCGCAGCTACACCGCGGACATTCATCTGGTCAATGGCGCCAGTGCGCTGGTGGTGGGCAACTTGTCACGCCAGGAATCGAATGCTGTCAGCGGCAATCCGGGCCTCTCGGAATTACCCGGTTTTACCGCCCTCAGCGCGACCACCAAGGAATACGACGTGAGCAACCTGGCCATCCTGGTGACGCCACACATCCTGCGCCGCCGGCGTAACGAGATGACCGGGCCGCTCATCCCCCTCCCCCACCACAGCTAAAGTAAAACCTTTAATTTTTTAGCCAACTCCCCAAAAATATAGGGCTTTACCCCTAGGAAACGGCGGAGGAATGGGGCGGGTGCCCCAGGTTCGCCAAGGCGTACCTGGGCCGAAAAAGACGGGGCGACCCGGATTTCCTGTACGCTGCAGCGGACGCGGCCGCGTATGCGGCTTTCTTCGAGGAAAGCCGCATGAAGTCCGCCGGAGCCACCAGGCTGCACAGGAAATCCGGGAGAAGCCCTACAATCGCTGTTACCCTTTGACCCTGAACGCCCATCGATTTAGACTTTATCGATCCCCCATAAACGTGCGCCCCTACAGGGCTAAGGGACAGTCTGGACATTCCCTCAGAGGCACCTATGGCTGGGAGAAGAACTCTAGCGTTCACCGCATTGCTGTGGATGTTGACTGCGTGCCGGCAGGAACAGCTGTCGCTGCCGGTCACGCACGCAGCCGTCTCTCAACCGCAACCTCCGGCTGCGATTGCACCACCGCCCCAACCTTCTCAGGCCGGGCCTGAGCCCGGCTCTAGCTGTTATTCCTTTACCCTTCTGCGGCCCAAAGACCAGCGCGCGGTCGCAGTGCAGGCGCGTCTGAAGCAAGCCGATGTCATGATGGCAGCCCTTGACTCGCGCGTCATCAGGGTGGACCTGGTGGGTGACCACGCCAACATCCTCTCCCTGCAGTTTCCCGTGCGCTGGCCCGCCCCGCCCAACTACGCCGATCGCGTCAGCGCCGTCGTCGAGCATTACTTCTCTTCGCCTGACGTAGAGGACGACCTCTGCAACTCCGGCTTTGACCAGGTCAGGTTGCAAGCCCGGGGCCTGAACGACCGGCGCACTCATCCCATCTGGACGGCGCGCGTCACCAGCGAGGGCTTGCTGAAGTTAGGGGCCGACGGCGAGGAATTAGCTGCCGTCCATCCAGCCTTTTAACGCATTTTTGCTAATACTGTGGTCCGGTGAGATCAGTTATGTGCGGCCGTTCTTTCCACCCCAGGCACGCAAAGACCGCGTGCCCGGGGGCCCCGGTTTGGCGGAATGACCGCGTCGGGCTCAGTTTCCTGGTCTACAGCATTAGCAAAAATGCTCTAGACTTCGAGCCCGATGGACCGCATCAGAGGCAGCGCATTGCTGGTCTGGACGATGCCCGGGTAGAGCTTGTAATCGAAGCGCAGCTGCCCGTCTTCCAGGTGATCTTCGAAGTGGCAATTGATCGCCCTCGTGCCGATCTCCTGCGGGATCGCGGTCAGAGCCAGATCATGCGTGCTTACCAACCCCACCGCGCCTCGTTCCACCAGTTTGGTGACGATGGATCGGGTTCCGATCAGCCGATCGTGCGAGTTGGTTCCAGACAGCAGCTCGTCCAGCAGAAAAAGAACCGGAACAGGGCCCCTGGTCAGGTCCATGATCTGCTTTAGCCGATGGATCTCCGCATAAAAGCGCGAGATTCCACCCTCCAGCGAATCCAGAACGCAGATCGAGGCAGTGACGGTAAGAGGCGACAGCTTCAGCTTCGCCGCACGCACCGGAGCCCCGCTCTGCGCCAGCACGGCATTGACGCCGATGCCGCGCAGGAACGTACTTTTTCCTGCCATATTCGGACCGCTCACGATGATGAGCTGAAGGTCCCGGTCCAAGCCGAAGATCATTGGCAACGGCCCGTTCTCGCGGGATCAGCGGATGCGCCAGAGCCTCAGCTTCGAAGTAGGGTGCGTCCTCGGCAAATTCGGGAAACACATCCTCGGGATGCTCATAGGTGTAGCCTCCCAGGGCTGCCAGCGCTTCCAATTCCCCCACCGCTTCCAGCCACAGGCGGAGCGACGGCCCGAAGCGTCGACGCCAGCTCTCCGTGGCCAGGACAAACTGCAGTCGATAAAAAATCACAAAGTCGAGCACACGCACGAAGAGGTGATGAGCCGATACGAGATACTCCACCAGGCGGTTGAGTTTGGCGATCGCCCGCGAAGGAGGTAGACCTAGTTGTTTAAGCTGGGCCTGTAGTTGGAGCAGCTTGGGGCTGGAGAATTTTTCGCTCTCGAAAACTGTCAATACCTGGGACAGGAGACTCAGATCGTGGCCGGCATCCTCAGCCGCATGGGCCTCCTCGCTCAGCCGCCGGCGGAAGCGATACGAGATCCCGAGGTTGACGACCGTGGTGGCGAGCACCAGCAACTCCGGCGCGCCCCACAACTGCCAGGCGGCCACGCTGAATATCCAGGCCGCGGCGAGCACCGGGGCCAGGATACGGATCATCCCCGAGGGGAGACCCGCCTGGCCTTCTCCCCAGTCGGCCAGCTGTGCCGGGCGAACTCCTATTGCCACGTCTTCTCCCATGGTTGAGAGGCTTTCTCGAAACCGCAGGCGAGGGCTAAGTTCGATCGCCGCCGCTTGCCGGGCGCGGACCACGTCTGGGGATGCAGGCGCAATCAGCCATCGCGCCAGAGCCTCCTCACCGGCGCGGGTACGCGCCGTGCACAGCAATTCAAAGAGGGAGGCTCGTCCGAAGAGATCGAGGTCGCGTGCACAGGGGTCGGATGCTTGCAGGAAGCGCTCGCCGGTAGCTCCGCTTCCCGCCCAGGTGCCATTGAGCCGCGCCAGCCCTTGCTCATAAAACCTGATAGCGCGGGTGCGCGCAGCCACGACGCGCAGCAGCCGCCCATGTAGGACAGCAATAACGATGAGGGTTGTGATCGGAACCAGGACTAGCAAATCGGTCCTGGTAAAGTGCCGCACCCGGAACAGGATCCAGGCGAGGCAGAAAGCGCCTAGGCCCAGCTGTATGTAACCGACCAGCCGTTCCCGGCTCTGGAGGTTGGACCGTTCGACCGACAGCTCCGCCAACCGCCGGGAGTATTCGGCTCGCGGCACAGCGGCGTTCTCACTCACGACTCATAGGCCCTCAATTTGCCACGTTCATTGTGTCAGAAGAGTAGAAAGAAACCGCAGGTCCCTCCACTCCGCTACCCCGGATTTCCTGTCCAGCTTATTAGCGTTGGCGAACTTCATGCGGCTTTCTTTACGGAAAGCCGCATACGCGGCCTCGGATGGTACCGCGATGTAGGAAATCCGGGTCCGCTTCGGTCCCACGGCACGCCGGGGCAGGCGGGATGACAAAGGAACAACTACCGCAACGACGGAGCCGGTTTAGGAGCAGGAGCTGGTGGCGCCGGTGGCAGAGGCACACCATCCAACTGCGCCTGGAATTCGATAATCTTCTGCAGCATCGGGTAAGGAATCCCAACTGCCGGCAGTCCGCGCCCGTTGATAAAAATAGTAGGCGTCGAATTCACGCCCACCTTCGCTCCCAGCGCGAGCGAAGCACTGATGGCATCCTTGGCAGCAGGAGTTGTAGCGCACGCAGCGATCTTCACCGGATCCTGGCCCGCCTTGGTCTCCGCGTCTTTCAAAGTCGCGTCCGCCGTAGCCCCCGTCAGCCCAGCCTGGTTTTCAAAAAGAGCATCGGAAAACTTGAAGAACGCCTCATTGCCGCCTGCCTTGGCGACGCAATACCCGTGGGTTGACGCTTTAAGGGCCTCACTGTGGATCTGAGTGAGCGGGAAATCCTGGTAGACAAAGTGAACGCTCGGATAGTCCGCCAACAACTTGGCGATGGTGGGTTGTGCTTCCTTGCAATGTGGGCACTCGAAGTCGGAAAACTCTACGATCTCGAGCGCTTTGGAAGTCCCTCCTTGCGACGGCCCGTTGGCTCCCTCCTGCAGAATCTCCCGGAAGGCCTGAAACGGCTTGGGACCGAAGGGGAGCAGTGTATCGGCGGCGACCAGGAACTTACCGTCGGGCAGGGTGTGGAAGGAGAGCTGCGCGATCTGCTCTTTGGCGCCCGCCGCCATTGGCCTTGACCAGAACGATCACATGACTGACACCCGGCGCCGGCGTGGGCAGGATGGCCTGAACCTGCCAGATCCGGCTAGTGTCGTAACCCCAATACGCCTTTAGAAATTCTTCCACCGTCTGCTTGGTCGGCGAGGTCGCACTAAAGTTTGCCGGATCAGGCGTCGGAAACGTAGCCGCAGGCTCGGCTGGCGCAGACGGCACCGGCGCTGAACTTCCGGCCGGTGCCTGGGGAGCGGCGGGTGCCTGCGGAGCGGGGGCGGTTCCATTCTGGGCGAGTGCGACGGGAAGCCACGCCGCGCTTGCGACTGCGAGAACAGAAAGACATGTGGTTAAACGAAGCTGCATTCAATTCCTCTCTAGTTGTTGGGGCGGTTGCGAATCTCGGATAGGGACACTTCTGCTTATACCTGAACTTTAACGGCGATGGGGAAACGGCGCCCCATGCCGAACGACTTGCTGGTGACCTTAAGCACCGGCGCAGCCTGCTGCCGTTTGTATTCGCTGCGTTCCACCAGCTCGACTACATGACAGACTGTCGCCAGATCGAAATGGTATTCGGCGGCGATCTGCTCGGGAGTTTCGTAGCGCTCGACGTAGGCCTGGAGAATCGGGTCCAGCACCTCGTAAGGCGGGAGAGAATCCGTATCCTTTTGTCCCGGGCGAAGCTCCGCGGACGGCGCCTTTTCCAGGATGGCTCGCGGAATAATCTCGCGCTCCCGATTCACATGACGGCAGAGCTGGTAGACCTCCGTCTTGACCACGTCGCCGATCACTGCCAGCGCGCCCACCATGTCGCCGTAAAGCGTGCAATAACCAACCGACATCTCCGACTTATTGCCGGTTGTGAGCACCAGCGCATTGAACTTGTTGGAAAGCGCCATGAGCAGATTTCCGCGAATTCGGGACTGGATATTCTCCTCCGTGATATCCGGCTGCCGGCCGGCAAAGAGAGGCGCGAGTGCCCGTGTGTACTGCTCGAACAGGTCGTGAATGGCGACGGTAGTAAAGCGAATATCAAGGTTGGCGGCTAGTGCGCGGGCATCGTCGACTGAACCGGTGGAGGAATACTGGCTGGGCATGCCAATCGTGGTCACATTCTCTTTGCCCAGAGCATCGACGGCGATGGTAGCCACCAGTGCCGAATCCACTCCCCCGCTCAAGCCCACCAGCACCTTCGAAAAACCGCATTTGCGCACATAGTCGCGCGTGCCTAAGACCAGCGCTTGGTAAACTGCGGCGTCTTCGCTCGGGTCGACGGGGCGGCGATCGCCGGCCAGCGTGGCGCTGTTGAAAAAAACCAGGTCCTCTTCAAACGAGCGCGCCTGCGCAATAATCTCGCCCTCTGGACTCAGGGCGAAGCTGGCTCCGTCGAAGACCAGGCTGTCGTTGCCTCCCACCTGGTTGACCATCGCCACCGGCACCTTGTGCCGGCGGGCAATCGCGGCCAACATGCGATGACGCAATTCCCGCTTGCCCCGATAGTAAGGCGAGGCGGAGATGTTGAGGATGAGCGATCCGCCGGCGCGCATCAACTCTTCGACCGGATCGACCGGATAAAGCCGGCTTGACCAGAACAGCTTGTCGTTCCATGCGTCTTCGCAGATGGTGAGCGCCATGCGCTCGCTGCCGAGGCAGTGCAGGCTCTGGCTTACTGCGGGAGCAAAATACCGCTGTTCGTCAAACACGTCGTAGAAGGGCAACAACCGTTTGGACTGGACAAACTCGACCACGCCATTGCGCAGCAGAGCCGCCGAATTTGCCACCTGCTTGCCTGATCCCTCGGGTGCTGCGGTGACATACCCGCAGAGGATGGCCAGTTTGCGGCCGGTGGTCGCGGTGGCGGCAATCTCCGCGATGGCCTCAGCGGAGCGCTCCACAAACGACGGCTTATCAAGAAAATCGGCCGGCGGATAACCGCAAACTGCCAGCTCCGGAAACATGACGACGTCCGCGTCGGCAGCGGACGCCTCGCCGGCAAACTCAATTATTTTCTTCGTATTGCCCTGAAAATCCCCCACCGTAGGGTTGATCTGGGCCAAAGCAATCTTCACTTTACCAGTCTATCAACTGTCTCTGTAGCCTCCGCGAATCGCGGGTGGGCCATATCTCGCTCGTTCTTCGATATGTGGGATACCAGAGCGAAAACCCGATTTGCGGCGATTGAGCAAATGCGACCGTGGGGTTTCCCCCCGCAAGCGCTAACTTGTTTAGGATGTTTTTCCTCAAAACTCCCACAAAATCGTCATCCTGAGCGGAGCGCCTCACAGATTTATCGCGTGACAGAGCGCTTGTGGCGCGTAGTCGAAGAGCCTGTCCCGAACGTAGCCGAGGGAACCCCGGCGGTGCTTATCTCTCCCCTGCTGCTCGGAGCTTTTCTACCACCGAGGCCCGAGAGCAGGATCTGCTGGGGTACGCACGTGATGGTCACGGGTACATCTTTTCATGGACTGAATCATCTTCCGCCCCAGGTCTGTGCAAGGCCGGAAATAGCAGGATGCTAGCAAGTTCTCGGTTCTCGGCCCCAAAGAAAGACCGTGGCAGGTCCGCCTGGTGCGGGCTTCGGCGGTTGAAAAGCTCCGAGCAGCAGGGGCAAGATAAGCACCGCCGGGGTTCCAACGGCTACGTTCGGGACAGGCTCTTCGACTACGCGCCACAAGCGCTCTGTCACGCGATAAATCTGTCAGGCGCTCCGCTCAGGATGACGATTTTGCGGCAAGTTGGAGATGCCAAAACTAGCATCTTCTCGAATTTCTATTGTTTGCCAAACAAGTTAGCGCTTATGGGGCTCTAGCCACATCGTTTCGGCCGTAAATACGCCGAGCTTTAGCCCCTGAGGCGTTGCTTCCCGCCCCGATGCAGCAAGCTGTTAAGCCGGGGCTCCTTAAGACCCAGTCCCGCCGGCAACCACGGACAGAGTGCGGATAAGAATCTTGAGATCGAGCCAGATACTCCAGTTCTGGATGTACGCCGTATCCAACGAGATGTAGCTGTCGAACGAGGGATCCTGACGCGCCTGTACCTGCCATAGTCCGGTCATGCCGGGGAGCACATCCAGCCGCCGCAGATGGCTTAGCTCGTAGCGCTTGACTTCGCTGGCGATCGGAGGCCGGGGGCCGACCATGCTCATGTCGCCGCGCAGCACATTAATAAACTGCGGCAGCTCGTCCAGCGAGTACTTACGCAGAAAGCCGCCCAAACCGGTAATCCGGGGATCGTTGCTGACCTTGAACAGCACGCCGTCACGTTCGTTCATGTGCAGGAGTTCGGCGCGGCGACGCTCTGCATCTGCCACCATGGTACGAAACTTGATGCAGCGGAAGACCCGGCCCTTCTTCCCGATCCGATCCGAGCAATAAAAGATGGGCCCGGGCGAATCGAGCTTCACGGCAATCGCGATTGCCAGGAGCAGAGGTGAAACGATGGTGAGCGCCAGCGACGAGAGCAGCACATCCAGAATGCGCTTGAGGAACATGCCGATGACCGGAGTGTCCCCACGGTGCAAGGGAATGGTAGGAAACTGGCCGATGTACTCGATCGGACTATTCCACGCCAAGCCGTCGTAAAGCTCAGGCACGACGCGGACATCAACACCTGCTTCCCGTGCTTGGGAGACGAGCTGCGTAACCACCCGCGCGTCACAAGGCGCGGAGATGAAGATCTCATCGGCGAAATACTTGCGAGCCAGCTGGAGCACCTGGTCGAGAGAACCGAGGACGTCTCCAGCCAAAGCCGGGCTGTCCGAATCGACTCCAGGGATTTGCACGTAGCCCTTGAAACTGTAGCCCAGGTGGCGAATGCTATCCAGATGTTGGCGCATCGCCTGGCCGACCCTGCCGGTGCCGACAATGATGATGTTGCGTACTTCCAGGCCGTTTTCAAAGCGGCGGTATTTCATCATGCGCCAAACCAACCGCCGGCCGCAGAGCAATACCGTGGTCGTCACCACCGTGATGATCACTACTCCGCGAGAGATCACCTCTCCGTGCACCAGGTAGAGGGCACCCGACAACAGCAGCCCCGCCGTGAGGCAGGCCTGGATGGTGAGCCGCTGCTCGTGCAGAGTGTTCCGCATCTGCATCGGGCCATACAGGTGGTAACGCTTGCTGACGAGAATCAGCGAAAGCATGAACCATCCCAGGCAGACGAGCAGGATTTTTGGGTGGGTGTGGAACATGATATTGGTGTGGTAGGGCGAATCAGCACCAAAAAGCCCTTCGCCCAGCCAGCCACGAACCGCGATCATCAACGCAAGCAAAACGACAAAGACGTCACCCAACATCCAGAGCGCGACAACGCGCGTTCCTTTTCCTTGGGCGTTCGACCGTTGTGGGACCGCTACATACCCGGCCCCCCGTTCCTCGCTGCCGTTTGGTGCTAAGCGCTTTAGAAGTCCGGACGTTGCCATGCATATCCCCGGGAAAAGTTCGAGAGGCTGCGAAGTGCAGTTACACTTCGCCCTCGTTAGAGCCAAATCACACAGTTTGCCTGGGTTACCGTGTTACCACTAAGGCACGCAGACGTTACCATGCTGCTGTCAAGTAACTAAAGGAGCGAATGAGCCAGTGCGAGGGGGCGAGGAGTACTCCAGGCCGGCAATCGCAGCGAAAATTCAGGTGCAAGACTCATCCGGAAGAATATTGCGTCTGCAGGTAAAAGCGTGGGTTGCATAGCAGCTAAACCTTCATTCTTCAAGAGTTAATCAGGACTGAAGCCAAACCCTCAGACCCCGCGCAAGCTTTCTGCCGGCGAGTCGAAGAGCCGCATCCTACGACGGCAAAAGCCGGGAAGGCGAGAGTTCCTACCCGCGCTCTTCCCGAAAAGAGCATACCATTCTGGGTCAGAAACAGGGCATAAGTAACTATCGGTATTAGGTTACTTTCGGGGACGATGTAACCAGAGAGTTATAACCCGACCGAGCTATCAGCCCTGGGGGAGGATCAGCTTATCCAGATCGAGGAACTCGCGCAGAAACGCGTCGTCGGTTCGTTTGAGTTCTTCCATGGTGCCGAAGAAGTAGGCTTTTCCCTGGTGCAGGAAAAGCACGTGGTCAGCCAGCCGCTCGGCAAAGCGCATGTCGTGTGTGACCACAATGCTGGTAAGGCGGAGCTGATGCTTGAGCTTCTGGATGAGATTGCCCAACAGCCGGCCCATGAGGGGATCGACCATGGTTGTGGGCTCGTCATACAGGATGGCCTCCGGCTGCGCTGAAAGCGCACGAGCAATCGCCACCGATCGCTTCATCCCGGTAGAGAGATCCGAGGGGAGCAGATCCGCCATTCCCGCCACACCGACCATGTCCAGTAGTCCGTTCACTACTTGCTGAATCTGATCTTCCAGCAACTGTCCACGTTCCCGCAGAGGAAAGGCTACGTTTTCCCCCACCGACAAGGAGTCGAAGAGCGCGCCGTTCTGAAAGACCATGGTGACCTTCTTGCGCACGGTCTCCATCTGATCTTCGTTAAAGCCGGTGATGTCCTGTCCAGCCACCATGATCCGCCCCGCGTCTGGTTTGAGGAAGCCCATGATCTGCTGCAGCGAAACCGACTTGCCCACCCCCGAGCGGCCCAGGATACAAAGCGTCTCGCCCGCCTGCACGGAAAAGCTGACGTCGTCCAGCACATGAACATCCCCAAACGATTTCGACACGTGTTCGAAGGAGATGTACGGCGGGTCCTGTTGCCGCCCTGCTTCCCTTTCCTCTCCGCCTCCGCGTGGGGGCTCGCCGACAATCTCGATGGGCGTTCCAGCGGGAATGCCCACCGCCGGTTGGTGAGGGTCGGGAAACGTACTCATTGGCTCAAGACTAAAGCATTTCCAGGCATATCCTCAGGCCGGTTGCAGTTATGGAACCAGCGGTACAAAGGCAGAGGAGAAAAGCCGAACAGATCCGGATGGGTCGAGGCCAATCGTTCGGTGTCGAAGACATCGACCGTCTGAGATTGGGATTGGCCGGCGGCCGCGCTCACCACGGACATAACTTTGTAATTGCCGGCAAGCAGCGAGGCAGTGATGGGACGCAGCAAATCCCGGTGGTAGACAGCGCAAAGGGGCTGAGGCTGCCCGTTGATGCAGGGAACGGTCACCAGTGCGCCTGTGATTTCGGCCCGCAGCAGCATCCAGTGGAGGAACCGAGGCGGCAACAGTGGCATATCCACCGGCAGAAAAAGATTGAGTGCGCTGGCTACTTGCGGCCAGCGCCGCCTCGATGCCGCTCAAGGGACCGCACCCTGGATGGAGATCCGGCACCACGGGAGCATGGGACGACAGATCCGTGCGTGCTCCAGCGATCCGCGGTGCGGCCACCCCGATGCTGCGAAGCTTATCCAGGGCCACCTCGACAAGCGACCGTCCGCCCAGCTGGAGCAGAGCCTTATCTCGCCCCATCCGCGAACTGCGGCCCCCAGCAAGTACAAACCCCTCAACGCAACTGTCCACAATACTGTCCTGACCGAGAATCCCCATAAGATACAAACCCAGTCCCGCAGGATCTACCTCTCGTTCCCTCGCGAAGTTCCTCGCTGCCCTTGAGAATAAATTCAGTCAAGACGGGTAAATAGTCCGCCAATCAGCCGTATCTCCGGGACTCAGTGCGCGTTTGATTAAAATTCAGTGCGGGGTCGTCCCGATCGTTCTCCCATGGAAGCCCGGTGGGAGCCTCCTGCTTCAGCAGGGGGAGCGACGCTTCAGCGTCGCGGGAGGAGTCGCACTCCCATCGATCGGGCTTTAGCCGCGGTTCCAACTGAAACCCCGCGGCTAAAGCCGGAGGAGATTAGTCCTACGCGAACCGCTCGGCTTGAAAGCCGAGCTCCCCCGCATGAATGCGGGGGCTCCCACCATTGCCCTCTTTCAAAGCCCCGGTTCCAAACGGGCTGCGAAGGACCCGTCATTTTGCGGGCTGGGCTGACCACTTTCCTACCCCCGCCCAAGCTCTTCGAAGAACAAAATGATCGATTCGATTCCCCGATAAAAGTTGGCGATGTGGAACTTCTCATTCGGTGCGTGCAAGTTGTCGTCCGGCAACCCGAAGCCCATCATCACCGTGGGAATTTTCAGGTGGCGCTCGAAATCTCCCACGATAGGAATCGATCCGCCCGAACGGATAAACACCGTCTCTTTCCCGAACACCTGGTGCATGGCACGAGTTGCCGCTTGTATATAAGGATTGTCGGTCTTTATCACGATCGGGTCGCCGGAGTGAATCAGACGGACGCGCAACTCGATACCCTTCGGTTGCAACGACTCGACGTAGCTCTTGTACTGCGCAAAAACCTCCTGCGGATGCATATCGGGAACCAGGCGGAAGGAGATCTTGGCCGTAGCCTTGGCGGGAATAACCGTCTTCGCACCGGCGCCGATGAAGCCGCCGGGCATTCCGTGTACATCCATGGTGGGCCGGACCCAGGTGCGTTCCTGCACCGAAAGTCCCGGCTCTCCACTCAGCTCGCGTGATCCGACTTCCGAAACACGGTAGTGCTCCTCATCGAAGGGCAGGCGCTTCCAGGCTTTGAGCTCATCGGCGCTCGGAGCTTCCACCTTGTCATAAAAACCAGGAATCAAAATGCGGCCTTGTGGATCTTTGAGCGCCGCGATCACCTGGGCCAGGGCAATGAACGGATTGGGAGCGGCGCCTCCATATATGCCGGAGTGCAAATCCGACCGCGCTCCCACCGCTTCCACTTCGGTATAGATCATGCCCCGCAGCCCGACACACAAAGTAGGCAGGCCGGGAGCAAACATCTCCGTGTCAGAGACCAGGGCGAAGTCGGCCGTGAGCTGCTCCGGATGTTCGCGCACAAACCGCGCGATGCCCTCGCCCCCAACCTCCTCTTCACCCTCGAGAAGCACCCGCACGTTGACCGGCAGTTTACCTCCGGGCGCTTGCAACAGTGCCTCCAGGGCCTTCAAGTGCATATACATCTGACCCTTGTCGTCGACTGCCCCACGAGCATAAAGATTGCCGTCGCGCTCCGTCGGCTCGAACGGGGGCGTAACCCATTCGTCCAGCGGGTCGGGAGGTTGCACGTCGTAGTGGCCATACGTCAGGCAGGTGGGCTTGCCCGCGGCGTGCAGCCAGTCGGCATATACCAGCGGATGACCGGACGTCTCAATCACCCGAACATGCTCCAGGCCAATTCGCTCCAGCTCCCGGGCCAGGCTCTCGGCAGCCAATCGGACGTCGCCCTTGTGCTCGGGAAGCGTCGAAATGGAAGGGATACGGAGCAGAGACTTAAGTTCCTCAAGGAAGCGTGCTTGCTGGCTGCGGGCGAACTCGACTGCGGAGGCCATGGATAAATTTCTCCTCTTGGTAAAGCAGGAAGGTGGTAATCGTTGTCTTTTCTACGACTTTCGCAGCACTTCCGAATCCCGTCGGACAACAGGGGTAGCGGCTGCCCAAGATGTATCCTAAACCTGGAGAACTATTTCATGCTCGACCTGGAAATCACCCCACGCGATCTCGCCGCGCACCTGAAATCTGTGGGCGCCGGCACGATTTTGCTGGATGTTCGTGAGCCGTGGGAATTTGCCACTGCGCAAATCAGTGGGTCGAAGAGCATGCCCATGGGAGAAATCCCTTCTCGTGCCTTTCAGGAGCTGGATCCGGAAGCCCATATTGTCACCGTGTGTCATGCCGGCGTCCGTTCCTTGAATGTAGCTGTGTGGCTGCGCAACCAGGGTTTTGAAAAGGTGCAGTCGTTGAGTGGCGGGATTGATGGTTGGTCCAGAGAGGTTGATCCAGCGGTGCCACGTTACTGAGAAATAGCCAACTTTAGAAAAGAGCAGTTATGAGCGCCACCGAAAGAGTACTGATTGTTGAAGACGAATTGCATGCCTTGGCCGGGTTAGCCGAGTTGGTCTCGGGCTGGGGTTATCGCACCGAGACGGCAAGAGACGGCATCGAGGGCCTGGAAAAAGTAAGCGAGTGGTTTCCCGGGATCATCGTCACCGACCTCAAGATGCCCCGTATGGACGGTTTAGAGTTCCTGTCGCGGTTGAGCGAGATGCAGCTCAACGCGGCCGTCATCGTCCTGACCGCGCAAGGCAGTATTGAGCGTGCGGTCGAGGCGATGAAGATGGGCGCCTACGACTTCATTCAAAAACCGATCGATCCCACCCGGCTCAAGACCGTTCTGGCCAATGCCAGCCGGCAGCGCGAGACCGAGCGGGAATTGGAAGTGACTCGCCGCAAATTAAGAGACACAGGGTTCCTGGGATCGCTGGTGGGCAGCTCGAGGAAGATGCAAGAGATGTTCGCCATGATCGAGCGCGTCGCTCCCAGCACCGTTTCTGTATTGATCACCGGTGAGAGCGGGACGGGCAAGGAGCTGGTGGCACGAACCTTGCACGAGCTGAGCCCGCGCCGCGGTAAGCCGTTCGTCGCCGTCAACTGCGCCGCCATTCCCGAGACTCTGATCGAGAGCGAGATCTTCGGTCACGAGAAAGGCTCCTTTACGGGAGCGCTGGAGCGCCGCGCGGGATGTTTCGAGCTGGCCGAAGAAGGCACTCTGCTGCTCGATGAGATCGGCGAAATGCCGGTGGGCACGCAGGCCAAGCTGCTACGGGTATTGGAAGACAGGAAGCTGCGCCGCCTGGGCAGCAAGGTCGAGACCCCCATGAACGTTCGCGTATTGGCCGCTACCAACAAGAATCCCGAAGAAGCGGTCGCCGACGGTCATCTTCGTGGCGATTTGTACTATCGACTGAACGTTTTCAACTTGCATATGCCACCTCTGCGGGAACATAAAGAGGACATCCCGGCAATTATCGAAGCCCTGTTGAACGACATGAACACCAAGCACGGGCGGGAGGTTAAGGGAGTCGACGGAGAGATGCTGAGCCGCCTGATGGCTCACGACTGGCCGGGCAACGTGCGCGAGCTGCGAAACACTATCGAACGGGCGGTCATTCTTTGCGGTGAGGGATACATGGAGACACGGCATCTGCCGCCTACCTTCGGGCAGAGGTTCATGCGTGCGGATGCGGGCAGCTCCAACTACAGCGACAGCGGCGTTCATGTCGAGATCGGAAGCACAGTGGATGAAGCCGAGCGCATGCTGATCCTGAAAACCCTGGAGTCGACGCGTAACAACAAGACCCGTGCGGCCGAGATCCTGGGCATCAGTTTGAAGACATTGCACAACAAGTTAAAGGAGTATGGTAGCGCGACCACCAGCGACGTGGCAGAAGAGAGGCCGGTAGTTTAAGTATCTTCACTTCTACTCTGCACGGGTGAATTTCGGCGAAGTGCGGCTTTTCTTGAGGAAAAGCCACGACCCGAATTTCCTGCGAGGATGGGTGGGGTCGACGAACTTCATGTGGCTTTCCTTACTGAAAGCCACACACGCGATTCTTTTTGGGGCTGCGAACAGGAAATTCGGGGGTCGGAAGCCGTTACTCTGTTTACACCAGAAGTAAACATGCTGGAGCCGTTTGGCTCCGCAACTGAGGCGGGGACCTAACCCCAGTTTACCCGTCGCTCGATGAGCCAAGAACAGGGTCAGGTGACTCCCCATGAGACTGAAGACCAAGCTCGTGCTCGCGATCACCGGACTGGTATTTCTGGTGGTGTTCACGCTGTCCTGGATTTTTCTAGGCCAGCTGCTACGCCAGCGCATGGCCCAGGCTTATTCCGCCAATGACATGGTGGCCCACCAGATTCTTTTTGCCACGCGGCGGGCGACAGAGACCAACATTCGCAGCCCCCGTCTCGACCCCAACGACCCTAGGTCGGTGCGCTCAGCGGTAGCTCAGGCGTTGCGCAGCGATCCCGCGCTTACCGCGCTGATGAACTCGGCCATTCGCTACTCTCCGACGGTCTTCGACGTATCCATCGCGGACAGCGAGGGCCGCGCGCTGCTGAGTACCGATCCCACCAACGTAGACCACCTGCTGCCCCATCGCCAGGAATACGAGGAGTTGGAAAGCGGCGGCTTGCTGCGCCAATTGGAGGTCGTCTTTGGACCGCCTCGCGTCTACAACGTAACCTTGCCGGTGGAGCGCGCCGGCGAGCCCTTCGCCACCATCCGGGTAGGGGTTCGCACTACCTTTCTGCGTTTTGTGGTCGAACCCTGGCTGATCGCTGCTCTGACCTATACCGGGGTGGCGATCGCTTGCTCGTTGATCTTCGCCGCATTCTTAGCCAACCTGGCTCTCAAACCGATTGAACAGATCGGCGCCCGGCTCGATGCGCTGGCCCTGGCGGAGGCCGAAGTGGCCGGCGAGGCCAGCAACCGCTCAGGAGATGCCGTGGTGCTGGTCTCGCACAAGATCGAGCGCATCGGCCGGCGCATGCGCAACGTGGAAGAGGTCTTCTCTGCCCTCAAAGAGAACCTCGATCAGATCATGACCAATCTCCAGGACGGCATCCTGCTCTATACCCACGATGCCCGCGCGGTGCTGGTCAGCGATTCGGTGGAACGCTTTCTCGGCATTAGCCGCGCAGAAATCCTGGGTTCCAGGTTGCACGAGGTCTTCTCCCGCAATACCCGCTTGGGGAGGCTCGTTCGTGAGTCATTTGACGCCCGCATGGCCCTGGTGCAGGAGGAAATTACCACCGAGACCGGGCGGCACGTCGAAATCTCGCTCGACTTTATCCATGACGATCGCGCGGTATTCCCGCAGGAAAGCCTGGGCGCGCTCCTGACCCTGCATGACGTGGAATCGGTACGGGAGATTGAAAGCGATTTGGAGCTTTCCCGGCGCCTGGCAGCCATCGGCCGGTTAACAGCCGGCGTCGGTCACGAGGTCAAGAACCCGATCAATGCCATCGTGGTCCATTTGGAGCTACTGCGCAACAAGTTGGGCGGCACGGATAACAAAGCCCTGCGCCATCTGGAAGTAATCGAAAGTGAGATTCAAAGGCTTGACCGGGTGGTGCAGACGCTGGTGGATTTCTCCCGCCCGGTGGAATTGCAGCTCAAGGAGCAGGATCTGCGCCGCGTCGTCTCCGCGGTGCTGATGCTGGCATCGGCCGATTTGGAAACCCGCGACGTTCATGTGCAGAGCGACCTGCCCGATCGTCCGGTGATGGCTAAGGTGGATTCGGACCTATTGAAACAAGCGCTGTTGAATGTGGTGCTGAATGGCGCCCAGGCAATGGCAGAGGGCGGGAAACTGAAAGTCCGGTTGGCCGAGGACGGCCGCATGGCGCTGCTTAGCATTCAAGACGAAGGAAGCGGAATTCCTCCCGAAGTTAGGGACAAAATCTTCGATTTGTACTTCACCACTAAGAAAGACGGAAGTGGTATCGGTTTAGCGATGACTTACCGTATCGTGGAGCTGCACAATGGTTCTATTGAAGTAGAATCGGATGCGACCCACGGAACTACCTTTACTTTGCGCTTCCCGCTGAACACTCTTCAAGACAGCAGAGCGCGTGGATACTTGATGCCGGACGGGAGTAGCTCAGCTGGATCTATCGTAGCTAAGGAGCCCAGGGGATGAGAGCAGCACGCGTATGCTCGTCGCTCACCCTGCTCGCCGTCTTTTGTACTGGGTGTCTTCATAAGAGTTCGCCACCGCCACAGGCACAAGCTCCGCCATTGCAGACTGGTAAAGGGACGCTGAGTCCGCAAACAAAGTCTCAACAGCAGGAAAAAACCGACGCCCCCTTGGCCTCGCCGTTACCGCCGCCGTCCGCGCAAAACGTGCCGCCGCTCCCACCGCCCACAACAAAGAAGGTGCACAAGCCCAAGCGGCCTGCGACCAAACCGGCAGACACCGCCCAGTCCCCGGCGACAACCGGAGCCTCTCAACCTGCGCCTTCGGGTTCCCAGACCTCCGCGCAGGCCACTCCCCCGCAAACACCGGGAGCAGCTGGGACACCGTCACCCATTGGTCAATTGACAACCGGTGACAGCGCAATGGGAGAAAAGGCCAAGCACGAGACGGCTGATCTGATCACCTCGACCGAGCAGGGCTTAAGCGGTATCAAACGCTCGCTCTCGACGGAAGAGAAAGTTACGGCCGCGCAGATCCGCACCTTCCTGAAACAAGCCCAGCAAGCCCTGGACAACGGAGACACGGACGGAGCGCACGGGCTGGCGCTCAAAGCCAAGTTGCTCCTGGACGAACTAACCAAACCCTAAGGTGAGGCTGTCCCTTTTTGAGAATGCGCGAGCCTTCTGGCGTTCACCACACTGAGGCTTTATTAGGGCACGACTGTAGTAGATCCCGCTCAATCGCCAAGGCCCTCCCGGGCCTTGAAGCAGCTTCTCTGGTCGAAGAGGGTAGTCGACAGGGACCGCACCTCACCGTTCACCCCAGCTCAGCTTGGAGCGAAGCACATCGAAGAATCCCGTTGTCCCCATGCGCACCAGATGAACGCTATGCTCCGAACGACGGCAACACACCCGGTCTCCAACCCGCAACTGCAGCGCCTCTTGCCCGTCGACGGTCAGGAAGGTCAGATCGGGAATGCCTTCTACACTAACACTCACGTGTGCATCCCCGCGCACCACGATCGGACGAATCGTCAGCAGGTGCGGGCATATGGGGGTAATCACCAAAGCATCCACGTAGGGAGCAAGGATCGGTCCGTTGGCGGCCAGGTTGTAGGCGGTGGAACCCGTGGGCGTGGAGACAATGACACCATCAGCCCGAAACGAGGCCGCAAGCTGATCAAATAGATGCACGCTGAAGTCGCCCATGCGCGCGATCGCGCCCTTGGCAATCACTACATCGTTCAGGGCTTCGTACTCCTTGTACAACGCGCCGCCGCGCATCACCTCGGTGTGCAACAAGGAGCGAGCGTCGATGGCGCAGCGACCTTCCCTCCATCCCTCCAGCGTGGTGTACAGATCAGCCAGCCGGACCTCGGCTAGGAAACCCAGCGCACCCAGGTTGACACTGAGAATAGGAACATCGGTCCGCGCGAAAGCACGCGCCGCCGCCAGCAGCGTTCCATCCCCGCCCAGCACCACCACCAGCACTGGCTTCTGCGCCGGCAATTCATGGCGAGGGACGATGCGTGCGTCCTGGGTGTAGCTGCCGCTTACGTGGTCCAGGATGGGTTCGAAGTCATGCGTCCGCATCCAGGCAACGAGCTCGGGAAGCAGGTTGGCAAGCTCTTCCTTCTGCGGCTTGGAAATGATGGCGACAGGTCGCATGGATTCAGAGCCTGGTTTGGGGTGAGCAACACAGTAAGTGTACGCGATGGCCTTAGAAGCGAACCCCTCAGAAGCGAGCGTAGAGAAGAAACTCCCGATTCCCGCTTCCCCCGCCCCCTCCACCAAGGATGGGAGAATCCGTGAGCTCGCTGGCCGAGGCGCCAAGATCATGCACCCCCGTGCGCACGCGATCGATGGCGAACTGGTGCGCGGCCGGGTCGTGCACAATGCCGCCCTTGCCGACGTGTTCCCTGCCCGCTTCGAATTGCGGCTTGATGAGAACCACGGCCTCCAGGGCGGTTCCCGGTTCCCGCACCGCCGCAATCACCGCGGGCAGCACCAGCGTCGCCGAAATGAACGACACGTCCATGGATACAAAACTGATGCCGCGGGGAAGATCGCCGGGCTTGAGGTAACGGGCGTTGGTACGCTCCAGCAGGGTCACGCGGGGATCTCTGCGCAGGCCTTCGGCAATCTGCCCGTAGCCGGTGTCGACAGCCACCACGCTGGCTGCGCCATGCTGCAGCATGCAGTCGGTAAAACCGCCCGTGGAAGTGCCGATATCCACGCAGTGGCGTCCGCTGAGATCGATTTGCCAACGGCTCAGCGCGGCTTCCAGCTTCAGCCCGCCCCGGCTGACGTAGCGCTGCTCCTCCCCCAACACGCGCAGCAGCGCGGTATCCTCAACCGCGCTCCCGGGCTTCTCCACCTTCTGTTGGTTGACCAGGACGCGCCCGGCCAGAATCAGAGCCTGCGCCCGTTCTCGCGACGGCGCCAAACCTTGCTCGACCAGCAACTTATCCAGGCGGTTCCTCATCTAGATGGGAGAGACATGAACTCCATCCGAAGAATACGGGTTTCAAAGGCTGCGGCAAAACTCCCTACGAAGGACAAATTTCAATCTCCCTCCGGGTTCTGTTGGTGCGGCTCATCGTATCTGCTGCTTTTCGGGTACTTTAGTTTGGTTGTTTCCGTGGTGCAACCGTAGAATGGGTTCTGCTCCAGCGATGCCAGACAAGACTCCCAATCCGATTGGCCAATCTGAGCGTTCTAGTATCAGAGATGCAAGCCTAAAAGACAGGATGGCCGACGGGACAACTGCCGCAACCGACGATAGTGCTTTGCTGCAGCGTGTCCGCCAAGGCGATCAGACCGCGATGGCCGAGGTCTTCGATCGCTATGGCAGGGCGGTGTACTCCGTCGCGCTGCGCATTCTCAAGGATTCAGGCCACGCGGAAGACGTGATGCAGGAGATCTTCTTCCAGATTTGGCGGAATTCCGACTCGTTCGTGCAAGGGCGTGGATCGCTGGGCGCCTGGCTGGTGGTGGTGGCGAGAAACCGGTCGATTGATCTGCTGCGGCGCAGAAAGCCCACAGATTCCGTCGATGACGTAGTGCTGGCTTCTCCCTTCAACCTGGCTTCGGAAGCCGAGCACAACGCAATGATGGAGAAGGTCCAAAAAGTCTTGAAGGACCTGCCTGCTGAACAGCAGAAGTCTATGGAGTTGGCATTCTTTGAAGGGTTGAGCCATTCGGAGATCGCGGAAAGAACCGGCGATCCCTTGGGGACGGTAAAGACGCGTATCCGGTTGGCGTTGATCACATTACGAAAGGCGTTTCAGGCATGACGGGCGACGGACACAATACGCAGGAGGAATTAGCTTCCTATGCGATGCAGAATCTCCCGCTTGAGGAGTCCGCATCCATTAGGGAGCACCTGCAGAACTGTGCCCCTTGCCGCACAGAGCTAGCCGAAGTCTGCGGCGACCTCGCCTTGCTGGGAATCGCCGTGGAACAGCAACCCGTGCCTGAAGGCGCACGGGAGCGCTTCCTGAAAAAAATTGCGGCCACTCCCGCGGTAAAGCCTCAAGACCGTGGCGGAAGTCACCCCCATCTCCGTCAAGAGCGCGCGCCGCGGACCGGGCTTTTGGATTCCCTGGATAGCGGCGGCTGCCATGGCCATCGTCGCGGTGTCTCTGGGAGTGCAAAACCGGGCGTTGAACGACGAACTCCAGGACGAGTCCAACCTCGTGACCAACCTGGCGGCGCAAGCGTCGCGAGCGCAACAGGTTCTGGAAGTCTTAACCGCGCCCAGCGCGCAGCGCGTGATGCTTACCGAAGGCAAGGCTCCCATCGAGCCAACGGCTCGCGCCACGTACCTACCGGAGCGCGGCGGGCTGGTTCTGCTGGCAACCAATCTGAAGCCTTTGCCCGAGGGCAAGACTTACGAGCTTTGGGTAATCCCGGCCAATGGCAAGGCGCCTGTCCCCGCGGGACTCTTTCGTCCCGATGCGGTGGGCACCGCAAACCTGGTACTGCCGCAGCTTTCCCCAGGCATCCAGGCCAAGGCCTTTGGGGTGACGATCGAGAACGCGAGTGGCTCCGACGCTCCAACCTCTCCGATCATTCTCTCCGGAGCGCCCGCCGGGAGCTAACGGCTGCTTGTCTTCGGTCGGTAATCGATCGAGAGCGTAAGTGGGCAGTCCGGGTACGTGTGGGGACCCTCGTTGCTTAACTCTGTCCATCCGCATCCACCCATGCCAAGGTGGGCCACCGCCCTCAAATTTGTCATCCCGACCGGAGCGGACCCGGATTTTCCGCTACGCGGCACTCACCAAGGGTTACGTGTGCGGCTTTCCGTAGAAAGCCGCATGAAACTCGCCAACGCCACTAAACTGGACAGGAAATCCGCGGTAGCGGAGGGGAGGGACCTGCAGTTTCTCTTTCGGGTACAAGCGAATCTGCGTGGGCGAGTCGCCTCAGGGTTCCGTTTCTCCATCAACGCAAACTGCAGGTCCCTCCGCTACGCTGCGCTCCGGTCGGGATGACAAATTTAAGGGCGGCGGCCCACCTTGGCATGGGTGGATGCGGACGGTCAGAGTCAAGCAACGAGGGTCCCTACACGCCTGAAAATGTTCGGGGACGTAGCCGGATTTCCTGTGCAGCTTGGTGGAATCAAGGGCCTCGATCGATACCCAACATACCTGTGCAGCCCCGGACTTTAAGTCCGGGGAGCGGGTTTTGAAACCCGCGAGAACGCTTCGGTATATAAATTAAGGGCTTTAGCCCTGGTGGCGGGACTCTTATTGCTTACGCCGAACGGCGGCTGCGGTGCCAGCGTAGCAAATGGCGCCGAAACCACACGGCGCTCCGCTACCACTGGCATGGCTGGCATTGATGGCATTCGTAACTGCGCCTGAGGTGCTGCTGTTGGCAGCCACGGACTGGGTGCTGGTATGCACGTCCACTCCGTTTCCATCCAACTGAATCGACGCAGCGACCTGATCGGTGTCGGTGCGAATCACACTCATGTAGGGCTGGTCAGAAGGCAGAACGTAGATCTGGCCGTAGGGAGTGCTGAACGTGGACGCCATCGAAATCGGGTGGCCGGTCACGGGGATGGTGGCTAACACCTGGTAGTTCGTCAGGCTCACCACACTCACCGTGCTGTCCTTTTGATTAGCGACGTAAACCCGGCTGCCGTCGCGCAGAATAGTCAAGGTGGCCGGCCCGTTGCCCACCGGCACCGTCACCGCCTGGCCGAACAGCGAAGCGTCGTTCCCGTATTGATCCAGGCTGACGTTAATAATGGTGATGGTGTTGGAGTCGTAATTGGCGGTAACCAGCTGGGATGCAGGGGCGTAGTAGTCGGCAAACACGGGACCAGCTTTGAATGCAGTAGCCGCTACGCCGGTAGGCGGCGGCAGCGTGAGCGTGCCGGTGGCCGAATCAAAGTTCTGCCGGTTTGGCGTGGTATCGAGCTCGTTGAACGGGCTATTGATCACAGTGACGGTCCCGCTGCCTCGATTGAGAATAAACACCCGGTTGTTGTCAGTGGAAGCGACGCCATAGACGGGACAGACGCCGACCGGAAGAGTGCGTGAGATGGTCACGGTCGAGATCTCAATCGACTGCACCTGGCCGGGAGTCGTGACCGCTGCAGGAGTCTCGCAATCCCCGAAAGCGACCGTGCCCGAGCCGTTGTCCTGTGTGATGGAGTACACGCGGCTGGCGTTGGAATTGCCCGCCACGTTGATAGGGCTGGCGGGAACCGGGAGCTGTTGTGTCAGCTGGTAAACACCGCTCGAACTATTGGTCAGCACCGCCACCGCCGGGACGTTGGGCTCAGTGATGAAGAGATTGCTTGCGGTGTAAAGCAGGTTCTTGGGCGTTGCCGGCTGCAGCAAGGTGCTGCTCTGGATATTTTTGGTCTCCAGTGTGGTCGATGGGGTGAATGTGTTGACGGTGCCGTCGGTATTGGCGGTAGTGGCCGAGGTGCCGGTGGAACTCAAGGAGAGCGCCAAAGGTCCATTGCCCAACAATGCCTGGGTCAGCAGCGTGTCACCCGAAGCGTCAAAAATATTGGCCAGGCCGGCCGAGGTATTTCCCGAGGTAGTGGTCACCACCGTATAGCTCTGCGGCTGCGGGGCAGGCCCGGTAACCGCGACCGGCGTCACCACCGGCCGGTAAGTCTCACCGCATCCGGCCACCATTACGGCGATACCCATCGCCACTGGTAGACAAGCCAGCCTGCTCAACCCCAGCCCCGAAAACAACTGGGGCCGAAAGCTACGCGAATCACAGTCCAACGTGACATCTCGTTGGAGAACCCTGAACACAAACTCCGGCAAACGCACACTCCGCCGGCTCCATATCTGGAGCCATGCAACGCTAAGCACCCGTGAATACCTCACTACGTCTCATTTCCTGGTAGAAAGATGATTGTAAATGGGACCTCGTATCCAGCGATACCCCGGGATTTCCTGTACGCAGCTCTAGAAACGTCTGCTTGTGCGGCTTTCTTCACGGAAAGCCGCATGAGGCTCATTGACTCCAACAAGCTCCACAGGAAATCCGGGTCCTCAATGAAAGCCGCACACGCGGCCGTTGCTTGGGCCCGCGTACAGGAAATCGCGATACGCCAGCCGCAAAATGAACAGTGCGCGATAACGATCAGAAGATGCGGTGGCAATCCTGGCTGGTGCTCACCGTGGCCCTGCCGTGGTGCGCGATAGCCAGCCTGCGCTATGCCATGGCCGCGTGGAACAGCACGACGCAAACCGCGCTGGCCATCAGTCTGGGGTTGGCCCTGCTGGTTCTTCTAGCGCGTGCGGCCACCCCACTCGCTGCCCTCACCGGCGGAGTGATCACCGCGGCCCTCACGTTGGGATTGTCCCCCTGGTACCGCTCCGCGCTACCGGCCCTGATGGCGCTCTTTGTGCTTACCTGGACGGCGACCAGATTCGGTCGCGGCCAGAAGCAGCGGTTGGGCGTGGCGGAAGACAAGCGTGGCCGTAATGCCGCCCAGGTAGCGGCGAATTTGGGAGTCGCCGGGTTGGCAGCGGCCGTGGCGCTGGGCCATCGATTGCCGGGCACGTGGTATGCCGTGGTTGTGGTAGCTGCTTTGGCGGAGGCCACCGCCGACACCCTGGCCAGCGAACTGGGAGAAGTGCTGGGCGGCCCACCGTTACTGATCACGACCCTCCGCCGCGTTGCGCCGGGCACGGACGGAGCGATCAGCCTCGCCGGTACCGCGGCGGGAACCAGCGGAGCCGTCGTAGTGGTGTTGGTAGCGGTATCCACACTCGGACTGAGGCTTGGCGATGCACTTGCCGCAGGACTGGGAGCGGTGGGCGGCCTTTTTGTCGATTCCCTATTGGGTGCGACCGCCGAGCGCCGCGGCTGGCTTAATAATGACGCGGTGAACTTCCTATCCACTCTGGCGGCTTCTGCAATCGCAGCCGGAGCCTCGGCTCTGCAATGACACGAAGACGCTAGTGCGTCATACGCCACAAAGTGTAGCTGATCATCTCATGCATCAGCCGCATGACAGCATCCCAAAAGCCCAGGGGCCGCGCCTCAGGCCGGGGAGAGGTCACCACGTTCAGCCCCATGCTGGCGCTCAAAGCATGAATGCGAAACAGATGAGTTCCGTCGGAAACAGCAAGGATGCGGTTCAGATGATTCGCCCGGGCAATCGCGGCCAGCCGGGCAGCGGATTCTTCCGTGTTCGTGCTCTGCGTTTCGGCGATGATCTGGCTCTCCGGGACCTCGTGGGCGAGAAGATAGTCATGGCCGACGCCCCCTTCGGAGTCTCGCGGGCCGCCCTCCCCGCCCCCCAGGGTAACGATCAATGGAGCGAGGCGCTCGCGATAAAGCACCAGCGCATGATCGAGACGGGCTCGCAGCACCGGCGAGGGCCGGCCGTCGTATTCCGCTGCGCCAAAGACAGCGATGGCGTCGGCTGGACGCGCCTGATCGTGGGTGGCGTAGAAATGGATCTGACTGTATAGCCAGAGGAACCAGCCCGCGACGGCCATCAGGCCCGCAGCCAGCAAGATGCGCAGCACACGCCTGCCAGTCCAGGGTTTCCTGTCGGGGTTGGTGGCGTTGGCGAACTTCATCCGGCTCTCCTGAACGCGAAAGCCTTTTTCAGCGCTGAAGCGTTAAGGCAATCTCGTGGGTAGGAATGGCTCCCTCCCGAAGAATCTTCCACAGCCCATCGCTGGTGGTGAGATCGACGATGGTAGTGGCCACGCTACGGCCTGTGGCGCCGCCGTCTACGATCAGCGGGATGCGGTCGCCAATCTGGTCGCGCACGCAAGCCGCATAATTGCACTCGGGAAAGCCCTGCAGGTTCGCCGAAGTGGCAGTAATGGGTAAACCCAATCTCTCCACGATGGCCCGGGGAATCACAGCGTCGGGCACGCGCAGCGCCACGTTGCCAGTGTTGGCGGTAGAACGCAGGGGCAGACGCGAACCGGCGCGAACAATCACCGTCAGCGGGCCGGGCCAGAAGCGCTCCGCCAAAAGATCCAACCGGAAGTCAACCTCGCGCGCCAGCCCGTAGGCCTGGGCGGCGCTCGCGATCAGCAGAGACAACGGCTTGTGCTTGAGCCGGCTCTTGATCTCATAAATGCTTTCCACTGCACGAAGGTTCACCGGGTCGACTGCCAACCCATAAAAAGTATCGGTGGGAATGCCCACCACCTTACCGCTTCGCAGGCAGGAGACGATGTACTCAACCCGATCCTGTTCCGGTTCGTCCGGATGAACACGCAGAATTTCTGCCAACAAGGAATTCCACCCTAGGACAAAATTGGGGCAATCTCATCGAGAGTACCAGACTGGCCGCCGCTGGCTCATGCCGCAGTCTAATGCCTTTTAGGTCCGAAGAATATAGCCGGCTCCTCGCAGGCATACCCCGGCCCTGGCAACGGCTATATTGACTTGCAGGGTTTTCCACCGAAAAGGTTCGGCGCCCTATGAATCGCTTGCCGCTCTCCGTTTCACCTTGCTCTTACCGTCTTTGTTCAAGATAAGCCCGCACGGGGGACTACGCACCTTCCGGGCTGATCCATCCGGAGCTGCATTTACAATCGCCTTTGAGCTCACGAACCATGAAGTCTGCTGCCGAACGTGGTCCGCGAAGGGTGGAAAGCCGGCACAACAGCCGCATCAAGGAACTGCGCGCAGCCTTGGTGCGCGGCGCCAAGGCTCCTCATATCGCCGTCGAAGGCTTGCATCTCATCGAAGAAGCAGTAAAGAGCGGTCTCAAGCTGCACACTGTCTTTGTCCGCAGCGGCAACGATGGGCTGCTGGAACACCTCGACCTAGGGGACGCCGAAGTGCTGATTGTGACCGAGGACGTTTTCCTGAGCGCCACCACCACTGAGCATCCGCAAGGCATCGCCGCCCTGGTAGAAGCGCCCGAGTTCACCCTGCAAGCGATGCTTCGCGGCACGCCACTGGTGGTCATCGCCGCCGGCCTGCAAGACCCCGGCAACCTGGGGACCCTGGTGCGCTCGGCAGAAGCCTTTGGCGCCACGGGCATGATCCTGCTCCCCGGCACCGTGAGCCTATCGAACGCCAAGACTCTGCGCGCGTCCTCGGGATCGGCCTTCCGTCTCCCCGTGATCGCCATGCCGGCTGACGATGCATTTGCCGCCCTTCGCGAAGCGGGCGTGCAGATCTTTGCTGCCGTAGCGCGGGATGGCGCAAGCGAAGCGGATTTGCGCGGGCCCTGCGCGCTGCTGCTGGGCAATGAGGGCTCCGGGCTGCCCGGCGCCTGGATCGCAAGCGCAGACGCACGGCTCACGATTCCCTACCCTGGCGCCGTCGAGAGCCTCAACGCCGCAGTCGCAGGCAGCGTACTGCTGTACGACGCCATGCGTCAACGCTTGCGGCTGCATAGCGATGGGCACCAGCGGCCGCATAACGACGGAGAAGCGCATGAGCCTCTTTAGCCAAATCCCGGATGAAAGCACGCTAAGGAAGCCGCGCACCGCTCCGCTCGCCGAGCGCATGCGTCCCCGCACGCTGGATGAATATGTGGGCCAGGATCAGCTGCTCGGTCCCGGTATGCCCTTGCGCATGGAGATTGAGCGCGACGACCCGGGGTCCATGATTCTGTGGGGTCCGCCGGGCGTGGGCAAGACCACTCTGGCCAAGATCATCGCCGAGGCCACGCAAGCCAGCTTCATCGAATTTTCCGCGGTGCTCGGCGGCATTAAGGAAATCAAGCAGGTAATGGCGGACGCGGAGAAGGCCGCCGGCTTCGGATCGCGGACCATTCTCTTCATCGATGAGATCCATCGCTTCAACAAGGCTCAGCAGGATGCCTTTCTGCCCTATGTCGAGCGGGGCACGATCCGCCTGATTGGGGCCACCACGGAGAATCCCTCCTTTGAAGTGATCGCGGCTCTCCTTTCCCGCTGCCGCGTCTACCGCCTGACGCCGCTCACCGATGAGCAACTGATTCAGTTACTGAAGCGCGCCTTGGCCGACAAGCAGCGCGGCCTGGGCGCCATGAACGTCAAGGCGGACGACGAAGCCCTGGAGATGATCGCCAGCTACGCCAATGGCGATGCGCGTTATGCCTACAACGCTCTGGAGACCTCGACCAAGCTGGCGGCCGAGAGTCATACGGCGATTACCCGTGAGGTGGTGCAGCATGCCTTGCAGCAGCGTGTTCTCCTCTATGACAAGCAGGGGGAAGAGCATTACAACCTGATCTCCGCCCTGCACAAGAGCGTCCGCAACAGCGATGTGGATGCCTCGCTCTACTGGCTGGGGCGTATGCTGCGCGCCGGAGAAGATCCCATGTACATTGCCCGCCGCTTAGTCCGTATGGCAGTGGAAGACATTGGCCTGGCGGCGCCGGAAGCGTTGAACCTGACCCTGTCGGCGCGCGATGCAATTGATTTTCTGGGCTCGCCGGAGGGCGACCTGGCGCTGGCCCAGGCTGCGGTCTACCTGGCATTGGCGCCCAAGTCAAACGCTCTGTACACCGCCTACGGAGAGGTAACAGCGGAGATCGAGGCCCATCGGGCGGAGCCGGTGCCTCTGCACTTGCGCAACGCCCCAACTCCGTTGATGGAGCACTTTGGCTATGGCGAAGGCTATCAATATGCGCATGATGTCGAAGCCGGTGTAGCCGATATGGAATGCATGCCCGACAATCTGCGCGGCCGCGAGTTTTACCATCCCCGCGCGCAGGGCCGGGAAAAACTGCTAGCCCAGCGCATGGAAGAAATCCGCAGCATTCGTGCCGCAAAACAAGCCAACAAAAAACCACAATCATGACGACCGAAGGCCCCGCCCGTTCGCTTTTCGGGCCGGGAATTTATCCTCACCTTAAAGCACTGGAATCATCGTGGGCTTTAACCTCTCAGGAGCAGCATGGATCAACAAGCGGACCCGCAGTGGCTGAGTTGGGCGAAACGTCTGCAGGCAATTGCCCAGAACGGGCTAACCTACACTCGCGATCACTACGACCATTTGCGTTATGAGGAACTGCGCGAGCTCGCCGCCGAGATGATGGCTGCCGGGGCCGGTATGCCCGACTCGCAGAAGGTCCTGGATCTCTTTCGCGGCGAAAGTGGTTACAGGACGCCGAAGGTTGAAGTTCGCGGCGCCGTGATACGCGAGGATCACATTCTGTTGGTGCGGGAGCGCGAGGACGGAGGATGGACCATGCCGGGGGGTTGGGCGGACGTGGGCGAGACACCGAGTGAAATGGTGGAACGGGAGGTGAAGGAGGAGTCCGGCTTCGACGTAAAGGCGCGCAAACTGGCGGCCTTGTTTGACCGCAACAAGCATCCTCATCCGCCGGGGCCGTTGCATGCCTACAAGCTGCTCTTCCTATGCGATCTGGTCGGCGGCGAAGCCACGCCCAGCTTTGAGACAACGGAGGTCGCATTTTTTCCGCGCCACGAACTGCCAAAACTCTCCATCGCGCGCGTGACTGAATACCAGATCGAGCACATGTTCGAGCACGCCGTTCATCCCGAGTGGCCGACAACCTTCGACTGATTGAAGGGGACGGGCTAGTTCAAATAACCTCTTCGAAAGTTCCGGTAGTCAGGGTTTGGATGCTTTGTATCAGGGCACGACTTTAGTCGGGCCGTAAAGGACTAAAAGAGAGTTGGGCTTTAGCCCCTGCAACTGCGCATCCAGCGCGAAGTGCTTGTCCGCGGATAATTTTCAGCAGTGGATGGTGTTTTTCCGCTAGTACGCAAAGAAAAGGCCCAGGGGCTAAAGCCCAGATTTTGCTGGACGTTTACGGCCCGACTAAAGTCGGGCCCTGATACAAAACCAAAACCGACGATTTCTCATGCAGACACTAAGGTCGCCCGGCCCTCCAACCAGGCGAAGATACATTAGTAATGATTCAAAAGTGCTAAAGCCCATCCCGTCTCCGGCAATGTAGAACTGGCCGGAGGCTCCCCCGTGAAAACCCTCTTAGTCACGCTCATCCTTTGCTCCGCAGCATCGGCCAAGGACAGGTCCGGCCCGGCGTATCAGAACGCCATTTTCCAGGAAACGCACGCGGAATACGTCCGCATGAACTGCTACGGGTCCGGCTACGGCAGCAGCATGAATACCTGTCATGACGCACAAATGCTCGTCTACACAGTGAAGGCTGGGGAAACGGTCTACACGCTGACACCGTACGGGACGCTGCCTCATCGCGAATCTCTCTGGAAGCAACCCGCAGGTGCCGCGGTGGCCGTCTGGAACGATGGCAAGCATCTCCACATCCGGACCGGCGCGAAAGAATCCCAGTACGACATCATCGGTGAGAGCGCCGAGGACGCGGCCAGATGACGGCGTTCACCAGTTCGTCCGGAGTAATTAGCTAGCGCTGCCGGGAACGACTCCGAACATCTCCTCCAGCCAGTCGTAGATGCGCGCCAGCGCCATACGGTGCGATCCCGGCTGCAAATAACTCTCCGCTGAGCCGCCTGAACTCCAAGCTGGTGGGCCACCATTCTCCGCACAATGTGACTTTCTTCCAGAATTCCTTGTCTCTCCGCTTAGGAACACGTACCGGTGTTTGTTTGCCCGCAGCCTCAAAATGAGGGGCCTTGGCGAAGGCCACCTTGATCCGGAGGATGTTGCCGGCCATAAGCAAACCCAGCACGGCGATCGGGCCGCAGATTCCACGATGAGAAATGACCCTGGCACTGATTCCGAATCGCAACCACGCCCTGCTGCCTTGGGGAGACGTTGCGCAGGCCCGCTTCACAAGAATGAAGAAATACAAAGGAGGTAGTGAACGTGACAATCGTCGACTCAATCATGAATCTGCTGACACGGCAGGTGACAACTGCTTTGGCGGACAGGCTGGGGGCATCTCCGTCCGCCGTACAGACGGGGATCGGTACCAGCGTTGCGGCCCTGCTTGGTGGAATCGCGAACCGCACCGGGGATTCCGGCTTTGTGAGCCAGGTATTCAATCTGCTGAAAGGCGCAAATACACAGAACATTCTGAATACGCTGCCGAATCTCGCTTCCGGCGCAGGCGCGGCCTCTCCAACCATGGAACAGGGATTAAATCTCTCCTCTCTGGTGCTGGGCGGCCACCAAGCACAGATTGAGAGCTTCATCGGACGCCAGTCCGGTCTCACCGCCGAAGCGGGACGCGAATTGATGTCGCTTGCTGCCCCGCTCACGGCCGGATTTCTCGGGCACCAGATTCGCGATGCCGGGCTCACTTCTTCCTCGCTTGCTGTCATGATCCGTGCTGAGGCATCGAGGATTCAGGGCTTCCTTCCTGCCGGCCTCCCCAACCTCCTGTCCGCGGTTTCCATCCCGGTTGCTTTGGGCACAGCAGAGGCCACCGCCCGAAACGGCGGCGGAAGAAAGGTGATATATGCCCTGATCGGCCTTCTGTTTTTGGCGTTGATCGCCTGGCTGGTGTCCCGTGGATGCAATGAGTCGGAACCTGCGCCGGCTGGGACCGTAAGCCCGGCGCCGGCTCCAACCCCTGCCGTGGGGGCTCTCGGGGAATTCATCCAGCGCAAGCTGCCCGACGGAACGGTGCTGAACATCCCGCGCCTGGGCATTGAAAATAAACTCCTCGATTTCATCGAAGACCCGTCGCGGCCGGTGGACAAGACGACCTGGTTCGACTTTGATCGCCTCACCTTCGATACCGGCAAGGCCACACTGCAAGATTCCTCTGCCGAGCAGTTGCAGAATATTGCAGCCATCCTCAAGGCTTATCCCAAGGTGAAGGTGAAGGTCGGCGGCTACACCGACAACACCGGCGATAAGGAAGCCAATCTGAGGCTGTCACAGGATCGCGCAACCAATGTCATGCGGGAGTTGGTTCGGCGCGGTGTCGATTCATCGCGGCTTGAGGCCGAAGGCTACGGTGAGGAGCATCCTGTCGCGGACAACTCAACTCCAGAAGGACGCCAAATGAATCGCAGGATCTCCCTGCGAGTTACAGCAAAATAGCCGCACTCCAAACCACAGTGGCCGGACTTACCCCGGCCGCGGACAAACGCGCGAAAGAAATTCTGCGATTACTGCTAACGTACGAAGCATGAAACGACGCTCAATGATTCTGGGATCCGCCCAGCTGGGGCTGCTATCCACGCTGCGCTGGACCGCGCCGGCCGTCTTCTCCGGCTTGGCCTACAACGCTTCGGGTGAATCCGCTCCGGCCCCTCCGCGCGCGATTCCTTCCCCCTATCAGGTAGCCTGGCAGGATCTCGAGTTGGGCATGTTCGTGCACTTTGCGCCCAACACCTGGCAGGATGTCGAGTCCGACAACCTGTCCACTCCACTCTCCCAGATCGATCCCAGGAAGCTCGATACAGACCAATGGGCAAAGGCCGCGCTCTCCCTGGGCGCGAAGTACATCGTCTTCGTGGCCAAGCACCAGGGCGGCTTCTGCATGTGGCAAACGGAGACCACTGACTACAGCATCCGCAACACCCCTTGGCGAGGCGGCCACGGCGATGTGCTCGCGGATGTCTCCGCCTCCTGCCGCAAGCACGGCCTCAAGCTGGGCGTCTATGTCTGTCCGCGCGACGACCACTTTGGCGCAAAAACGGGAGGCATCTGTAAAACCCCCGAGCTGCAGCTCCGCTACAACGCGATGTATCGCCGGCAACTCACGGAGGTGTTCTCGCGCTATGGAGAGTTGGTCGAAGTCTGGTTCGATGGATCCACGGCTACGCCGGTGAGCGATCTGCTGGCGAAGTATCAGCCGCACGCCATGGTTTTTCAGGGCCCTGCCGCGACGATCCGCTGGGTCGGCAACGAGGATGGCTTTGCCCCCAACCCCTGCTGGAACGGCATCGACCGTGCAGACGCCAAGACCGGCACGGCGACTTCTCTGAATAGCGACCCCGACGGAGATGTCTGGATGCCCAACGAAGTCGATGTTTCCATACGCCGTCCCAACTGGTTCTGGAGCACGAAGAACGCGAACAAAGTGCTCTCCCCCAATCAGCTGCTCTCCGTTTACTACCGCTCGGTCGGACGCGGCGCGCAGCTCCTGCTCAACATCCCCGCGAATCGCGATGGCCTCCTCTCGGATCCCGACTGCGCCTCGGCGAGCGCCTTCGGCAGCGAGGTCCGCAGGCGTTTTGCAAAGCCGCTCGCCGAAACCGCGGCACAAGGCGCGGAGCTCACGCTTACCTTAGCCGATCCTACCCAGATCGATACGGTCATCCTGCAGGAGGAGATTGCCAAGGGCGAACGCATACGGAGGTACCACATCGAGGGGCGTTCCGGTGGAACGTGGCGCCGGCTTGGCGGGGGCACCTCGGTTGGCCACAAGCGCATTCAACCCGTTGGGCCGGTTACTGTGGACGCGCTACGCGTCGTGACCACGCAGAGTGTCGGCACTCCAATTTTCCGCACTGTGGCCGTCTTCAATACCCTGCAACCCCCGCCCAGCGACTGGAATGATGCTCCGCAAATTTGGGCCGCCAATCTCGCCGGTCGCTGGCGCGACCATGCCTTCTCGCTTGACCTGACCTCTAAGATCAAGGCCGCAAAACAGTACCGCCTTCGCTTTGTTCCCCTCGCGGGTACGGTCACGGGACTGAAGAACGTAGTGCTCCGCCTGCATGATGTGCCGGAGCCCAACCTTGTGAAGCCTGTGACCGGTAAGCCTGACGAGCTGATCCTCGACATCACCGGCGTCGCCGAAACCATTCTTATCAACGGACAAGTCGAGGGCGCGACCAGCGGAGAGATCCTGCTGCAAGAGCTTTGATGCCAGTCCGCGGGATCTGCCCTACGGAGTACGCTATCGAAGCAAACTACGGGGCGGCCAAACCCGGGCTTACGACTGCAAAGCCCGCTTGGGCAGCAGCTTCGCACAAGCGGACATCGCTCGAAACAAACCGCTGTAAAGCGGGCCGTTGTTGACACCAAATCATGGCGGACGCGAGCTGCAAACTATCTGCAGCGCGTAACGAATACGTGTCAAGCAGAACCCCTGCCTGGGCACGCAGCTTATCGCTGGGAAGGATTTCACGCCAGCCTCTGCTTAAGACAGAGAGCCGGTTAAATGCAGCTTGCCGGGCGGCATCGTCCAATTCGCCGGAACGATGCAGTCGTGCAATCGCGCTGTGTATCTCCACCGTCGTGGCCCACCAGACTACCGGAACAAACTGCCTTGCCAGCGCCTTAACCTTATTACTTGTCCGCTCTTGAACGCAGAGTGGGATCAAAGCACTGGAGTCCCAGAAAGCGGTGTTTCGTTTCACCGGCCTTCGTCCCTCTCATCTAGCACTGCTTGCGTAGCGGCATTTCCACGGACGATCGCCTTCGGCATCTTCCAGAGCTGCTCAAGGTCTAATGGTTTTTCGGGCAAGCGCATGGCTCCCGCGGCCACAAGAGCCAACTCCTCTTCACTCGCATCCGCGGCGACGAAAGGAACCAACTTGGCAACAGGCAGATTTCGATCCCGGATGACGACGACTTCGCCGTTCTTTGCATAGGTCAAATACGCGCTCAGCCGATTCTTAAGTTCCGCTACGTTGACGCTCCGCATGGCGAACCCCGATATGGCTATTATAGCCACAAACGATGCCATCACATCCAATTTCCCTGGAAATCGGCGGCCGAAGCAGAAACCCTCCCCGTTTTCCTCGCCAAGGACGAGTGCTCCATACCCCCCGTTCCCTATCAACCGAACCACCAAAACCCTAAAATAAAACCATGACCAAAAAGAAGCTCGGCAATTCGGACATGCAACTGTCGCCCATCGGCTTTGGTTCCTGGGCAGTCGGTGGTGGCGACTGGCAATTTTCCTGGGGTCCCCAGGACGACAACGACTCCGTCGCCGCCATTCACAAGGCGCTGGAACTAGGCATCAACTGGATTGACACCGCGGCCGTCTATGGCCTGGGACATTCCGAGGAGGTTGTCGCGCGCGCCCTCAAGACAACCTCGCACAAGCCATACATCTTCACTAAATGTGGCCTGGTGTGGGGTGAGAAGCGCGAAGCCAGCAACGACCTGAAGCAAATTCGCCGCGAAGCAGAGGACAGCCTGCGCCGTCTCGACGTGGATACCATCGATCTCTACCAGGTGCACTGGCCTAAGCCGGATGAGGAAATCGAAGAAGCATGGGGCGTAATGGCCGATCTGCAAAAGCAGGGTAAGGTTCGTTGGATTGGCGTCTCCAACTTCAGCGTGGAGCAGATGGAGCGCGTCAGCAAGATTGCCCCCATTACCTCCAACCAGCCGCCCTATTCCATGTTGAACCGCGCCGTCGAGGCCGCCATCCTGCCCTTTTGCCAGAAGAACAATATAGGCGTGATCAACTATGCCCCGATGCATTCCGGCCTATTGACCGGGGCCATGACCAAGCAGCGCGTCGCCAACTTCACCAGCGACGATTTTCGCCGCAACGCGAAGAACTACCAGGAGCCTTTGCTATCGCGCAACCTGGCGGTGGCGGACTTCCTCAGCAAAATTGGTAAGAAGCACAACGTGAGTGCCGGCGTGGTGGCGATCGCGTGGACCCTCCATCATCCGGCAATCACTGCGGCCATCGTCGGTGGGCGCAATGCCAAGCAGGTAGAAGGCGTCATCCCCGCGGCCACCTTCCGCTTATCGGAAGAGGAGTTCTCAGAAATCCAGGGCTATCTCGCCCAGCACGTCGCCTAAGCCGCCCTATACTCGCGCAGGGGCATTGCTGAGTCGACGTGCAAGACTAACGAAATTGCGGACAAGTGGGTCCGATTGGTCACGCTTCCGCCACGTCAAGCCAATTCTCCATTTCGCCTCGGCCAGATGCGTGTCCAGCAAACGAACGTTCGGTACACGCATCCGGCTCGCCGAACTCGGGACCAGGCTGACACCGGCGCCGGCCTGTACGAGAAAGAGGACGGTCAACAGCTCGTTCACTTCCTGAACAATGCGGGGACTGAATCCGGCGGCTCTGCAGGTTTGTACCAGGTGATCGAAAAAACTCACTGAGCTGCTACGGGATATGACGACAAATGGCTCGTTTCGAAGATCGAAAAGTCCCTTGCGATAAGACATGCCGCGGGGAATCGCTGCGACGAGCATCTCCTCGAGCACTGGCACGGTGACCAATTCCGCACTCTCGACAGGAAGGCGGACGAAGCCAACATCGATTTCACCTTGATGAAGCGCTTCGATCTGGTTCGGAGTCGACATGTCGCGCATGAACACTTGTACCTCTGGAAATTGCTGCCTAAACCGCATCAACATGTCCGGCAGACCAGCAGCCAGGGATCCGATGCCGAAACCTATCCGTAGTACTCCGGCTTTTCCGCTGACGGCCAAGCGAGCCATCTGTTCTGTAACCTCGGCTTCTCGCAACAGACGCCGCGCACGATCTCGCAAGATCTCGCCTGCCGGCGTGAGGGCTACCTTTCGATACCCGCGTACCAGCAATCGGCCGTCTACTTTGGCTTCCAACCGCTGCATCTGTTTGGTGAGCGCAGGCTGACTAACGTGCAGCACTTCCGCCGCGTGGCTGAAATGCAGGTGGTCCGCAAGGACCAGGAAGGCACGCAACTCGGAGAGCTCCAGAGCCATTCCCTTAAGTTATCAGAAGAGCACTGATTACATATTGGACAGAATGCTACGCATGTTGCAGCCTAATAGAGGAAGTGAATCGCGATGGACAGTGCCGCCCACAACCCCGTAGAGCTAGCAGAGACCGCAGGCCGGAGAGTCCAGTGGCCCAAGTGGGCGCTCGCGATGCTCTTTCTCGCCAACGGAGTCGGGTTTGGAACCTGGGCGACCCATGTGCCGGTATTCAAGCAATTTCTTCACATTGAGAACGGATCTCTCACCCTTGTATTGACCAGTTTCATCGTTGGCGCGATCGTTTCCATGCCGATCACAGGGCAACTCATCGCTCGTTACGGCAGCCGGCGCATCACTCGGATTGCGGCGATCGGCTACGTTCTGATGATCGGACTTCTTGCCCAAGCCTCGAGCTTCTTGTTGTTTTTGATCTTTGCGGGCCTGCTTGGAGCTGCCAACGGAGCCCTGGATATCGCCATGAATGCTAATGCTGTGACCATCGAAAAGCACTACATGCGGTCCAGCATGTGTCTCTTCCAAGGCTGCTGGAGCGCCGGAGGATTGCTGGGCGCCACTGCGGCGGGTCTCTTGCTCAAACATCAAGGCACCGCTCGCACCGATCTTTCGCTTATCGCCATCTTGCTCGGTCTTGGTTGTATCGTGTCTCTGCCCATGCTTGTGGACGACGTGGCGAGACCGTCCAGGTCTAAATTTGTCTGGCCAGATACCGCCCTATTCCGCATCGCGATCCTCGCCGCCTTCGGCTTATTAGCAGAGGGGGCCATCGCTGACTGGGCTTCTGTCTACCTTCATTCGAACCTCGGTGTTACCCTTCCCCTTGCCGCCGCCGGTTACGCTGCGTATGCCATTGCCATGACGGCGGCAAGGTTCTCTGGCGATTGGCTTACCAGGCGCTTCAGCGAAAAAAATATCTTGCACGCCAGTGGCCTGCTGATAGCCATCGGCATGGCTTGCACTCTTCTTTCTCATTCCTGGTGGCCCGCCGTTTTTGGACTGGTGCTTGCCGGGGCAGGCATCGCAAACATCGTTCCCGTCATCTTTGGCATGGCGGGTCGCGATACTCGCATGGGATCCGGACCCGCCATCTCCGCCGTCGCTACGATCGGCTATTTCGCCCTGCTGACAGGGCCACCGATGATTGGATCGCTCGCAGTCCTGGTTGGGCTGCGGCGGGCGATGATCGTTATCGTGGTTGCCGGAATCATCGTCGCAGCTGGACCGATGTTCTTTCACTTGGCTTTAACATCACCCGTCGCAAAAGAGGAAAGTGTAACCAGCGAAACCTGAGGAAGTAAGCCGCTCTCCGCCGCCTTACGCGTTACGAAACAACAACAGCTCAGGGGCTAAAGCCCTCATCAGCGGCGTCGTGTGCGGCCCGACTAAAGTCGTGCCCTGACACAGAGCATGAGGTTTTCCGCAGCCTATAAAGCGGTTCCCTTTATTGAACGAGGCAAACCCTGAATGGAGACTCTCTTTTGATCACTCTTAGCTGTGACGCAATCCTCTTCGATATGGATGGCACCCTCGTCGATTCCACGGGGTGCGTGAAGGCAATCTGGGGGCGTTGGGCTCAAAAGCATGGAATCGAGCTGAACTCTATCTTGCAGCACTCCCATGGAAGAAGAACCATCGACACCCTCAACCAAGTAGCTCCCCACCTTGATGTTGCGGCTGAGGCCGAGGCGCTCGAAGCAGAAGAAATAACAATACGCGAAGGAATGGTCGCCATTGGCGGCGCCTTTCAACTTCTAAGCAGGCTTAAACCTCATCAGTGGGCGGTGGTGACTTCGGCGGGCAGGCGCCTAGCGACCAGTAAGACTTGAGTACGCGGGCCTTCCTGCTCCGCCGGTTCTGATTACCGCAGAGGACGTTCTCCACGGAAAACCCGATCCGGAAGGATATCTGAAAGCAGCACAGCGCCTTGGAGTTTCCCCTAGCCGTTGTGTCGTGGTCGAGGACGCGCCTGCAGGTATTCTCGCGGGCCGCAACGCAGGCATGACCGTTCTGGGTTTAACCACGACCTTTGCTCCAGAACATCTGTTGGGAGCCGCTATGCGTACCAGATTTCACGAGAGGTGGAATTCTCTCTAGGCGTAAGAACGTGTTCACGAAGTGCCGCGGCGACCCCCATCTGGCAGTCTTCCTCGCAACATATGGTCATAAGACACAGATGTCGAAACCGCGTAGGCCCTGCGCCTCGGATGAATCAGAGACCACAGGAAACAGGACGGAGTGCTCCCAGCGTTCGCCAAAGCGTACCTGAGCCGAAGATGTACGGGGCCGTGCCCCCACGATCGCATTTGCTGAATCCCGAAAATCGGCCATTCCGCAAGCAAAACCAAGGAACCAATCACACCAAGCCTCCTGCGTACCTCTAAGAGAATGCACCAACACTACACGTGGTCATGGATCGAGGCGCAGGTCGCGCAGACCGTCGAGGTTTGGAACACCGGCGCGGCACGCTCCGCGCACGACGGGCCGAGATACACCCCCAAGCACCAACAGGAGCGAGAAAAAGCCTACGACCAGGGACTGCGCGCAGTGGAACGAGAGGCGAAGCGGGCCCCGCGAACCAAAGCACAGCGCCTCAACACTCAGGACCGCATCGTAGCCTCCTTCGCTCGATTCTCTGCTACCGCGCTCGACCTAGAGCCGGAAACCGTCAAGCTCCTCACAGACGATTTCTTGCCCGTGGGTACAACACTCGCCCGCTGGGCAAGACAATTCGACGCCGGCTTGAGCATGGCCGATATTATTCAGGCGTGCCGCAATGCCTGGACTGCGTGCGGATTGCAGCCCCTGCTTGGCGAGCGCGTAGGAATCACGCCGTCCATCCTGGGCTACAGCCTCCTCTATCCGTACAGCGACAACTATCTGGATCGCGAAGACGTCTCCGTCTGCAGCGAAGCTCCGATTTTGCGATCGCTTTCGCGATCGCTTGCGTGGCGAGAGGCTCGCCAGCGCAGGACGATCGCGAAACTGCACTGTGGACCTTGGTCAACTTGATCGAAGATCAATATCCTCGGGCGCATTACCCCCAGGTCTTTGACTGCCTGCTGGCCATACATCGCGCACAAGAGGAGAGTATCGCGCAACTGCGGAGCGGCAACCAGTACGGTGACGCCGAGGTGCTGCGGATGAGCGTGTGCCAAGGGCGGCAGCTCTGTACTGGCTGACGCTTGCCTGGCTCATGGCTGCCTCAACGCGGACGAAAGCCGATTCTCCTTTGAATGGGGTGTGCTGCTGCAACTGGGAGACGATTTGCAGGATGTGCGTGAGGATATGCGGCGTGGTTCAGTCACCCTCTTTACTCGCAGCGCTACGCAGGGCAGGTCACTGGATACCCTCCTGATTCAGCTTCTGAACTTCAGCGAGCACGTAGCAGCCCGCATGGACCAACTGCCCAACGGCACGCAGATGCTAAAGAACTTGCTAAGGATGAGCTGGCGATCGCTCATCATCGGGGCCATCGCCAACTCACACGAATTCTTCTCTTCCAGCTTCTTGGAGGAAGCAGAGCGCTGGTCTCCGTTTCGTTTTGAATTTCTCCGCGCACGGAACCAAAGATTGACCAGCCGGCACGGCCTATACGCGACTCTCTTCGATGCCTTCCTCGAGGCACGTGACGATGGTGGCGAGCTGCCGCTGCCCGACTATGGAAAACTTTCCTACCCCGGGGCCGATGCGGCGGCCATACGATAGAACGATAGTGGCCTCGCCCGCTGAGGTCGCTCAAAAACACGCCGCATCGATCCGCCGGTTGCCAAATTGCTTCGAGGTAGCTGGTTTGCTAAAGTCGTCGTCATGTCCGAGCGTTCCACGGAGCAGATAGGCGAGTTTATCGACTCCCTCTATCGCGCGGATTCGAGACGGATCCTGTCAACGTTGATCCGCTTGCTCGGCGATTTTGATCTTGCCGAGGAGGCGATGCACGAGGCCTTTGCGGCTGCGCTGAGCCTGTGGCCGAGGAGTGGAGTACCCGATAACCCGCGACCATGGTTGATTTCAACAGCCCGATTCAAAGCCATTGATAGTCTGCGTCGACGGGCGCGATTTGATGCGTCCCAAGACGAGCTTGTGCAGTATCTCGAAGCGCAATGGAGTTCGACGGAAAGGTCCAATGAAGAGGACAGCGTTGAGGATGACCGGCTGCGCCTGATTTTTACCTGCTGTCATCCATCTCTACCGCCGGAAGCGCACGTTGCGCTCACCTTGCGTGAGGTGTGCGGGCTGACGACGGAGGAGATTGCGAAGGCCTTCCTCACCACTCCGCGTACGCTGGCGCAGCGCATTGTGCGCGCAAAGGCAAAAATTCGAGACACACCGATTCGGTACGAGGTGCCGTCGCCGCAGGAACTTGCCAGAGCGCCTGGGCGCAGTGCTTCAGGTCATCTATCTCGTCTTCAACGAGGGTTATTCGGCTGCGGCGGGAGCGGAGGTAACGCGGGCCGAGCTAACCGGCGAGGCGATTCGACTGGGCCGCTTGCTGAGCGAACTCCTGCCCGAGCCCGAAGTCATTGGGCTGCTTTCCCTGATGTTGCTACAGGAATCCCGTCGCGGCGCGAGAACATCGCCGGCCGGAGAGCTGATCTTGCTGGAGAACCAGGATCGCTCGCTCTGGAACCGAGAGTCAGATCGCGGAGGGAGTGGCACTGCGTGGAGAGCGCCCTGAAATCCCACAGCTTCGGCTCTTACACCCTGCAGGCAGCGATTGCGGCCGTTCATGCGGAGGCGGAATCAGCCGCTGTGACTGACTGGCGGCAGATTGTTGCGCTTTACAACCGGCTGGCACGAATTCAACCTTCGCCGGTTGTAGAGCTAAATCGTGCCGTAGCGATTGCAATGCGCGATGGTCCAGAGGTCGGTCTGACGCATATCGACGCGGTACTGGCACATGGCGAATTGGCAAATTATCACCTGGCGCATTCAGCGCGTGCGGATATGTGCCGCAGGCTCGGCAGGACGGCTGAAGCTCGGTCCTCTTATGAGAAAGCTCTGGCGCTGACCCAACAGGAACCAGAGCGGAAATTCCTGCAAGAGCGCCTTCGGCAGTTGAAATAAAAAAAATGGAGTCGCTGTCGATTTTCGGTCTCCCGAACGACTATCTGATGAACTACGGCTCTCTGAGTCACAGGAAATAAGGAGGAATTTATGAAATACATCTGTTTGGGATACATCCAGCCGGGCAAGTTCGAAAACATGTCTGAGAGCGAGCGCAACACCATGCTGGACGAGTGTTTTACCTACGACGACGAGCTGCGGAACAACGGACATTTTGCCGCTGGCGAAGCTCTTCAGCCCGCCAACACGGCGATGACTCTGTATTGGAAGAACGGAAAGGTTGCAGTGACAGACGGTCCGTACGCGGAAACGAAGGAGCAATTGGGTGGAATTCTGGTGCTGGAAGCGCGCGATCTGAATCACGCAATTCAGCTCATTTCCCAACATCCTGGAGTGAAGTATGGACCGTTCGAGATACGTCCAGCTGCGGATTTGAACGAAATGATTAAGGAGAGCGAGCAGCGACGGCAAAAGGAAGCCACGCGGTGAGGTCCGCAACCTGACTGATGGCGCGGCAGGCTAAGTTGAATTTCGAAAGCGAGGAGCATACATGTCAAAGGTTCGTGTCGCGGGATTTGGTGTTTCGTTGGACGGTTTTAGCGCAGGGATAGAGCAGAGCCTGGACGATCCGCTGGGCAAGCGCGGTCCAGAGATCTTTCAGTGGTTCTTCCATACCAGGACATTCTGCGCCATGCACGGGAAGGAAGGCGGATCTGTCGATGTGGACGACGTGTTCGCACGGCGGTCGATGGAAAACTTTGGCGCCTTCATCCTTGGCCGCAACATGTTTGGTCCGGTCCGTGGCCCATGGCAGGACGACTCGTGGAAGGGATGGTGGGGTCCCAATCCGCCATACCATGCGCCGACTTTCGTTCTGACGCACTACGAGCGTGAGCCGCTCGTGATGGAAGGCGGGACGACCTTCTACTTTGTCAGCGGCGGAATCGAAGAGGCGCTGAGGCTCGCGAAACAAGCAGCGGGTGACAAGGACGTCAAGATCGGAGGCGGCGTTTCCACCGTGCGGCAGTATCTGCAGGCGGGGCTGATCGATTCCCTCCACTTTGCACTTGCACCTGTTGCCCTCGGTCAAGGTGAGGCACTGCTTACCGGTATTGACCTGCCCGCGCTGGGATTTTCTGTGACGGAGCACCAGGCCACGGAGCACGCGACGCATGTTGTGCTCACGAGAAGCTAGAAGGAGAATCCTGGTTTTGTGGGCAATTGCGAAACAGCCTTAAACCTGGTCAAGCTGAAACGGCAGCTTCCTCAGCCGCTTTCCGGTGGCCGCAAAAATCGCATTGCCCACGCTTGGTCCAACCAGCGCAACCGGCGGTTCGCCGATACCACCCGCGCCACGGTCGCTTTCCACAACGTACGTCTCCAGATCCGGCGCATCCGGGATGCGCAACAAGTCATAACCGTTAAAGTTCTGCTGCTGGATGGAGCCATCTTTCACTGTAATTTTTTCCTTGAGAACAGCGCTCAAGCCGAAGAGGATTCCCCCCTCGATCTGTGCCCGGATGCCATTCATGTTGATGACCTGACCAGGATCGACGACCGTGACGATGCGCTCTACGCGCAGCCGTCCCGCCTCCACACTCACTTCAGCAACCTGCGCCAGGTAAGTTTCGACCGAACGATAGCAGGCGATGCCTCGGCCGCGATTGCGTCCCAGGGGCTTGCCCCACCCGGCCTTTTCCGCTACCAGGTCCAGCATGGCGATGGTGCGAGCGGGATCGGGCTGCGCCCAGTTCACGCCGGGTCTATGAACCTGCTCTTTCCCGGCCGTCAATCTAGCGTTGGTTTCAAAAAGGCGGCGGCGAAAGAGATATGGATCTTCGTTGGCCAGGTATGCCAGTTCGTCGATGAAACACTCCACCGCCAGTACGTTAAAGGTGATCTCTACTCCACGCCAGGCTCCTCGCGGCACGCCGCTCTCTACAGGAGCGTAAGAAACGCGGATGTGCGGAGCGGGATAAGGAACATCGACGGCGCCCCCAAGTTCGTACGCTTGCGCCTGCTTCGGGTCACTCTGTCCGATGATGGATGTGTCAGCAATTCGATCTGTCCACGCGACCAGGTTCCCATGCTCATCCATCCCTGAGCGAAGCCGATGCATGCAGGCTGGCCGGTATTCATCGTGTGTGAAATCGTCTTCCCGGGTCCACACCAATTGCACTGGCAATTTCATTCGTTGAGCTACCCTCACCGCCTGCCGGTCGAACGCGCCACCAAAGCGCCGGCCGAAGCCTCCGCCCATGAAGGTGACATGCACCGTGACTTCGCTCTCCTGCACCCCTAGATGCTTGGCAATCTCCTTTTGCGCGCTACCGCCCGACTGTGTTGGCGACCACGCCTCGCACTTGCCGTCCTCGATCCGGACAGTACAATTCATCGGCTCCAGAGTCGCATGCGCGAGAAAAGGAAACTCATAGACGCTCTCGATCCGCTTCGCGGCAGGGACCTCGTCGGGATTGAGGTTGGTGTTACTCCAGTTCCAGTACTCCTGAGCATCGAGTCCTTGGCGGAGTTTAACGGTCAAGGATTCGGTGGATTCGTCGTGCCAACCTCCCGCCTTCCACTCGATATCCAGAACCTTGCGCCCTTGAATCGCCGCCCACGTGTTCTTCGCTACCACCGCGACTTCTCCGCCGTCCGCCTGGTTTTGCTCCATGGGGATTTGGAAGACATCGAGCACCCCGGGAACGGCCTTCGCTTTGGTTGCGTCAAAGCGAACCACTCTTCCGCTTAAGAACGGGCACTGCGCCACCACAGCGTACACCAAGCCCGGCAGGCGCACATCGATGCCATAGCGGGCTTTGCCCTGCACTTTGTCTGGAATATCGAGGTGTGGGATGGAGCGCCCGAGCAGCGTGAAATTTTTCCGGTCTTTCAGGCGAACAGTATTTGCATCCGGCAGCGGCAATCTCCGCGCCTGCTTTACCAGGGCGCCGTACGATAACGAGCGCCCCGTAGGACGATGGAGGATGTGGCTCTTTTGCGCGAAGCAATCCGCCGAGGAGACTTCCCATTGCCGGGCTGCGGCTGCGATCATAGTCTCCCGAACAACCGCCCCTGCCTGGCGCAGCGGCATATAGCTCTGATGGACGGACGAGCTGCCGCCCGTCCCAACCGACTTCTCTGACTGCAAAACGGTAATCTGTTGCCAGTCAATCTCCGCCTCTTCCGCGAGAATCATGGGAAGCGCAGTGTAGACCCCCTGGCCCATTTCCGATTTGTTGACAACGAGTTGGATTTGGCCATCCGGCTGAATGCGGATCCAAGCATCGAACGGATCCTCTGCTTTGCCATCGTTTTTGAATCGTCCGCGCAGGGTAAGACCGAGAACAAGTGCTCCCCCAGCCGTCGCAGAGGTCGCAAGAAATGTGCGGCGGGTGATCTTGGCTCGCAATTCGGTTTGTGTGGCCAACGGGTTCACGACTGCCTCTGCAGCTCCTACGCTAAGCTCACGCTAATCTCGAGCAGCAGCCACCTCTTTGCAGGGAACCGCTCGGATCCTGCAGGGAACAAATCGGAGGCTTGCCTATCCTAGACGAACCCAATAGCAACAGGACGGGTGCCCCACGTTCGCCTCAGCGTACGTGGGCCGAAAAAGACGGGCAAAGCCCTCAATTGCTTTCGGCAGATGGCTGAGCCGCGCTTGATCCATCCCTTCCTGGCGACCAAGGACGGGTACAGAGGCGGCGTGGCGCTATTGAATATAATCCGGAGCTTTCTTGAGACGATGAAAGGTGGTCGGGTCATGCTCGATCCAGAGCTGCGCTCCACTCTGTTTGAGGTACGCTTCCATCGCCGCACGACTGGCCAGCGTCTCTTCCTTGTTCGCCTCGCCCCCGGGAGGCCTGGAAGCTGTACGCTCCGCCGCATAGTGCCACAGGTCTCCAGCGATCAGGACGGGGCCAGTCTTGGGCAGCTTCAATGCTAAAACCTGGTGACCGGGCGTGTGACCTGGAGCGGATTTGATGACCACACTTCCATCCCCGAAGACATCGTAATCCGTGTTGGGGAGGATGATCGTCTTGCTGTTGCGCAGCCGGTTGTAAGTCGCTATGTGCTCGGCACTGGCAGCAAACATCGCATCCCGTTCCGCTGCATGGACCAGCCACGTCGACCCGGCGAACGCATTCGCATTTGCCGTGTGATCGAAGTGATAATGCGAAAAGGCAATGTAGGTGATCTTGTCGGCAGGATAGCCAAGCGCCGCCAGTTGCGGCAACAAAGGCTTGGGGGAGCTCACCGTATCGCCCTCCTCAGTCACCGGCTTGCCTTCCTTGAACGCACTGTCTGGAATCACACCGACATCCCACATCAGAGTTCCTTTGGGATGAACGATCAAATAGCACGGCACCACCATGTCGGGGTTCTTCACGTCCCCTTTATTCAATCCGTACTCCAACGGATTTTCACCTTTGATCAAGCCACAGTCGAACAGATACACGCGCAGGGAGCTCACCGGCGCAGCTATTTTCTGCGCGCCACACAATGGAACCGCCGCCGCTAAGACAAGCAGCGACATAACCGCTGCACAAGTTTTCCCCAACTTAATCATGATTCCGTCACTTTCTCCGCAGCTACTTCTTCGAAAAACCAGTGTTGACTGCAGTCAGACCTCCGTCTACCACCAGAAGGCTCCCGGTAATAAACGATGCTTCGTCAGAGGCCAGAAACAGCGCCGCGTTGGCAATGTCCTCCGGGCGGCCAAGGCGGCCGATCGGGTAGAGGGTGGAAAGGCGTTGGGCAAGGTCTGGGTCGCGCTCGAAAAGCGGTTTCCAATGGTCGGTGACAACAGTGCCGGGACAAATGCAATTGATGCGCAGCCCGCCGGGAGAAAACTCTCCGACCATGGACCGTGACATGCCGATGATCGCAGCCTTCACACTGCTATAAACGTGATCACTGCCAAGACCCATCAGGGCGTTGACAGAAGAGATATTCACAATGCTGCCGCAGCCGGAAGGCTGCATCAAAGGGATCGCCGCCTGCATGCAAAGCCAGTAACCTCTGAGCCCAACCTGCACTACCGTATCCCACCGGTTTGAGTTAACTTCGTCCATGCCCGGCACTGCATTGTTGACGAGAATGTGGAGGCCGCCGAATCGCTCGCTCACAGCGCGCATGAGAGCGGAGATATCTTCTTCTGAAGCAGCGTCTCCCTTAAGGAAGAATGCGCTGCCACCCTCTGCTGCAATCTGCGCAACCAGCGACTCACCCGCGGAGGCATTGAGATCGTTGACAGCAATCTTGGCGCCCTCCTTCGCGAAACGAGTGGCGATCGCACGGCCGATACCGCTTCCTGCCCCGGTGATTACAGCAATCTTTCCTTGAAGGCGCATACCAAACTCCGCAAGAAACAAAATTTTTGACGTCTATCCAGCGACACCATTGCTACCCAGCCTACTGATCAGGATCCTCAGTGTGCAATCCCGGAACAGCCGCATCGTGCCGATTGATATTCGGGGTGGAACCAGTCGTAAGCGCCAGGCAAATCTCTTTGATCCCGATGGTACCCTAACAAAAATGATGACGCCTTCTGCGCCTCTACCGCAATAAAGGGGATAGGTCCTTTCGAAAGCTTTAGCTCTACGTAGGAGGATGCTGGCCGCCGCAACCGTTCCTTTGCGTGCATTGCAGGAGCGTTGGAGGGTTCAGAACGGAGTTCCGAAGGGAAGGCCGAGAGTCTAAGCCGTCGAAATCAGCCACTTCGAATTTTCCGATAGACAGTCCTGACTACCGGAACTGGGTCGGATCAAAGGACGAACCGGCCCCGCCAGGGACAGCGGAAGATTACCCAGGGGGTAGTCCTCGGGTACTCTCCCCCAGCTATTCTCCGGGACTGAATTGCTACGTGGAGTTCTCGTGCGAAGACGGGTACCCGTCCAGAACCCAGGAGACCTTGCGGTTGTGGAAGGGTCAGTCCTCGCGCAGCGCCACCATCGGTTCCACGGCCATCGCATACCGGGCAGGAAAATAACAGGAGGCGAGGGCTGCCATCGCCAGGACCGTCGCCACGACCACGTAGGTCGCGGGGTCCCACACACTGACGGTTACGAACCCGCGCACAGCGCGCACAACCAACAAGGCGATGGCCAAGCCAAACCCAAGGCCAATAGCGATAATGACGACCGACTGGCGGTAGATCATGCGGAAGACGGAGCCGCGGCTGGCGCCAAGTGCCATGCGCAAGCCGATCTCGTGGATGCGGCGGCCCACCGCGTACGAGACCACGCCGTAAAGGCCAATGACAGCCAGCGTCAATCCCAGACCACCCATGATGGCGGCCAGCGAGGCGCCAACCTGAAAGAGCAAGAGCCCATTCATCGTGTTAAGCGCCTGACGCATGGTTTGCACCTGAAAGATGGGAAGCTGCGGGGCCAGCGCGTGGATCGTCTTCTCCGCCACGGGGGTAAGAGAAAGCAAATCCCGATTTGACCTTAGCTGGAAGATCATCAGGGTGTTTCCTTTGAAGTGCTGAGCATAGGGAAGGTAAACGTAGGGCAGCGACTTGGCTCCGCCGTAGATCTGAAATTCGGCATCACGCGCGATGCCGACGACCTGCAGCTTACGGTCTTTCTCGCCTGCCATACGGAAGCTGCGGCCGATGGGGTCTTGATGGGGCCAGAACTTCTTGGCCGTGGTCTCGCTGATCACGGCCACATCTGTGCTGTGCTCTTTATCGGCTTCTGTAAAGGTACGGCCGCGAAGAAGGTCAATGCCCATCACGCTGAAATATTCAGGTGAAACAACGTTGTAGCCGGCATTCGAAACGTTAGGATCGACGGGGACCGGGGCCCCATCAATCACCATCCGGTCGCCGCCATTGGTGAAGTAGCCCAAGGGGACGGCGCTTGCGTGGCTCACATAGTCCACCCCGGCGAGCTGATGCAGACGGGCGGTAATGTTGGCCGCCAGGTCGCGGGCTTCGCCATCGTTCATCCCGATCTGATGGGAATCGACGGCGAAATTCATCACGTGATCCGGTTTGAATCCAAAATCCATGGTCTGCATTGCGGAAAGACTGCGCACAAACAAGGCAGCGACCACCAGCAATACAAGCGAGCCGGCGATCTGCAAAACAACCAGGCCATCGCGCAGCCAATGCCGCCCGCTGGTCACGCCGCGGCTGCCTTCATGCAAGACGTTGTTCACGTTAGCCTTGGCAATGCGCAGCGCGGGCACGATGCCCACTACTATCCCCGCCAGCAATGCGATGGCGAAGGAATAAGAGAAGATGCGCCAATCGAAGTCGAACACAAACTTGACCGGAAGATCCGCGTGCAGGTTGAGATGACTGAGCGCGCTGCTGGCCCACATGCCGAGCACTACACCCATGCCACCACCGATCAGCGCCAGCATCACGCTCTCGGTGATCATCTGACCGATAAGCCGGGAACGCTGGGCCCCCAGGGCGGTGCGGATGGCCATTTCGCGCTCTCGCGCGGTAGCGCGGACCATGACCAGGTTGGCGACATTGACGCAGGCCAGCAGGAGCACCATGAGGGCAAGAGAAAGAAAAAGCCCGGCAATCATGAACATGGCGTTGGGATCGCCGGCATTGATGCGCAGCTGCGGCTCGGGATAGACCTCGATGCTGAGCTTCTTTTCGACGTCCGGGTGCAGGCGAGTGATCTCCTGGGCAACCACGTTGAGCGCGGCGCTTGCCTGCTTCACGCTGACCCCGGGGCGGAGACGCCCATTGACGATGAACGCCCGGACCACCCAGTTATTGATGGCGTCGACCGGAGTGCCGGCGATCGGCAACTCCGACAGGGGCACATACGCGGACGGGTTTAGGAAGCTTTGGATGCCGCCAAAGCCTTGCGGTGCCACGCCGACGACGGTCACGGGCTGTCCGTCGAGGGTGACCGGCCGCCCCACCACATTCGGATCGCCGTTGAACCTTTGCTGCCAGTAGTTATAGCCAAGAACAATCACCGGATCGTGACCGAGAACCTCGCCTTCACTGCGCAGGAACAGCCTCCCGGCAGCGGGCTTCAGTCCGAGCCCCGCGAAGTAGTTACCGCTGACGTACGTAGCCAGGATCCGATCCGGCTGCTGCCCCTTTACCGCCAAGCCGTCGAGGTTGAGGGTGTAGGCGAAGAGGTCGCTGAAGGAACTTCCGCTCTGAGCGCGGACGTACTTGTATTCGTTCCAGGAGAGACCCTGTTGCAAGGGACCGTTATTTTCGCGGGGAGCCAAGGTCGTGATCTGTTCGGCATTTGGCACTGGGAGCGGCTTCACCAGTAGTGAATTCACCAGGCTGAAGATGGCCGTGTTTGCGCCAATGCCGAGGGCCAGCGTCAGCACCGCAGTGGCGGCAAAACTCGGAGCCTTCCTGAGTTGACGAACGGCAAAGCGAAGATCCTGAAACAAGGTCCCCATGAAACCCTCCGAGCGCAAGATTATCCGTACTCATGGTTGCACGTTCTCTGCCGAACAAACCTGGGCCTGAGCACGTCATTTGCAGGCAAATACGCATGCCACGGCAGAACACCTTGTCCGTATTTGAGAATCATTGTCCGGAAGCGAACAACGCGCGCGTCAAGGCGGCGCCCTTCTTTCGAAATCGTTTATTTCCCCGTCCACACCGGAGGCCGCTTCTCCCGGAAGGCCCGGACTCCCTCCTGGGCATCGTCGGAGGTTAGGGCTGCCATCAATGCGGGAAGCCGCGCACGTTGTGCTTCAGACGGGGGAGAGAGCCGCTGTGCGCCGCACGCATTGCTTGATGGCGCGCAAGGAAGTGGGCGAACAGGCAAGGATAGCCTTGACCCAACGAGCGACTGCCGCATCGAGTTCCGCTCTTGTGGCCACCTCATTGATCAATCCCATGGCCAAAGCTTCGTGGGCAGAGACGCGACGTCCGGTCATGAGAATCCCCATTGCCTGGCGGTAGGGGATCTGCCGTTGCAAGAGCACGGCTCCGCCATCGAGAGGAATGTGTCCGACGAGCGGCTCCGGCAGGCCGAATTTGGCGTCTTCCACGGCAACGACGATATCGGTCCCGAGCATCATCTCGAACCCGCCGCCGAGCGCATATCCGTTCACCCGGGCGATGACCGGAATATCGAGGGTCTCACGGAGAGCGAGCCCCCCAAATCCTCCCGGGGTGGAGTTGGCCCAATAGTTCAGGCCGGATCCGCTCTCTTCCTTTAAATCGGCTCCGACACAGAAGGCTCGTTCGCCCTCCCCGGTCAAGACGATGACCCGAACATCGGCATTGGCTTCCAGCTGCGCCCATATGCCCTGCAATTCGTTTGCGGTGACCGAGTCGATCGCGTTCAGTGCGCCTGGCCGCGCAATGGTCACCGTAGCGACATGATCTTCGATGGT
>CAWEZM010000028.1:0-72582 GCA_963813475.1 uncultured Acidobacteriaceae bacterium
ACCGACAACAACGAGAGAGATAGAAACAGCTGAATGCGCCTTAACATCGGTAACGCCTCCCAAAATGTCTTTCTACCGCGACTGCTCAAATCTTTTAACTTCGTGTCATTTGCGCGCTGTCGAAGCGGTTAAGCAGGGTTTGACGGCATGCTTTTGCTTCGCGCATCGCGCAATGGTCGTTTCAAATACGGCGGCCAAACTATCACGCTGAAAAAACCATAGTCAAGGGAATGTTGTGTTGCCCGGCGAGGCGGGCATCCAATTTGCTAGTTCTGCTGGCGTTGGAGGACTTGGCTGATCCTTAGTCTCCGCCACCCATGGCGCGCAACGGCGGTTCAATTTGTTCGGCAGCCCAACTATCATCTTTTTCCAATGTGGTCGACCAATTTTTCGGCCATGGGGAGCAATGACCGGGGAGATTCACTGGCCCCCGGCCCGAGCGATTGGATCGGCGTTTGATCCGTCTCACCCAAACCGACGACACCTTTCTCCAACTCCGCGACTCTACCCGTTAGCATTTGGACGAAGGACTGGAATTTACCTGCCAGAGATGCGACAGGTGTAGCGTGGATATGACGGACAAGTTGGCTGGGTGGTGGATTGCACATCCTTGTAATCAATAGCGGTTCATCGTCGATCAAGTTTTCCATCTTTGAAGCGGGCAGGGCTGTGGGGCAAGAGCCGGCGCCCTGGCTGTCGTGGCCGCGGGCCTTGTTCAGCGGCGAGATCAGCGGAATCGGCACCGCCAAGCTGGGATTTACGTTTCGCGATGCCAACGGGCAGGAGTTGGGCGGCCCAGCCAAAACCGCTTCGGCTGATCCAATGGACCTATTAGAGGATGCGGTCTGTGGTCCGGGAATGCCGCCGATCGACGCGGTGGGCTACCGGGTGGTGCATCCCGGGGCGCGACTGAACGGCCACCAGAGGATCACCGATGAGGTGCTCGAGGATCTCGAGCAGGCGGTGGCGTTCGCCCCGCTGCATGATCCTGCGGCGATCGCCCTTATCCGCGAAATGATGAAGCGATTTCCCCGGGCTCGCCACTACGCATGCTTCGACACGGTCTTTCACCAGACCATGCCGGCTGAGGCGTCCACCTACGCTATCCCGGTTAAGTATCGCGATCAGGGAGTGCGCCGATATGGATTCCATGGTCTTTCCTGTGAGGGAGTGGTGGATGACCTGCGGGCTGCATCAGAGAGAGGACAGGCCAGTTTTCCGCGGCGGATGGTGATTGCGCATCTGGGCAGCGGGTGCAGCGTAACTGCATTGGTAGACGGGCGATCGGTCGATAACACGATGGGGCTGACGCCGACCGGCGGGGTGGTGATGGGCACCCGGCCGGGAGATCTCGATCCGGGACTGGTCCTTTATCTGTTGCGGCAGTCGGACGGGGACCGGAAGGCTGCTCTGAACACGGTGGAAACGATACTCAATCACCAGGCAGGGATGGTAGCGCTCTCCGGCCTGCCCAATGACATGCGGGCAGTACGCAAGGCGGCAGAGGCAGGGAGCGCCGATGCCGGCCTGGCGCTGCAGGTTTTTACTCGCAGCGTGCGCAAAGCAATCGGCGCCTTTGCGTGGCTCATCGGTGGACTGGACGCCGTGGTCTTCACCGGAGGCATCGGGGAGCACGATGGTAAGTCCCGGGCGGAGATTTTGCGCGGATTGGAAAGCTCCGGGGTAGTGCTCGATGCAACGGCGAATGAGGCCGGCGGCGATGCGCTCCGGCGGGTGAGCAGCGAGGATTCTCAAGTCGATGTCTGGGTGGTTACCGCCCAGGAAGATCGCATGATCGCAGTGCACGTGAGGCAACTGGAATCAAAGGAGAAGTAATGAGCAACGTTGAGACCCTTTCCGCGGCGGCCCAATTCGAGCCGCTGACCGCCGATGAGATTCGAAAAATGAATGCCTACTGGCGCGCGTGCAACTATCTTTCCGCAGGCATGTTGTATCTATGCCACAACCCACTCTTGCGGGAGCCGCTCAAGCCCGAACACATCAAGAACCGGCTGCTTGGCCATTGGGGATCGGACCCGGGCCAGAGCTTTACCTGGGTGCATTTGAACCGGCTGATCAAGAAGTACGACCTGGACATGATCTACCTCTCTGGTCCCGGACATGGAGCGCCGGCCACCCTCTCCAACTGCTATCTCGAAGGGGTGTATTCCGAGGTTTATCCAGACAAGAGCCAGGACATCGTTGGCCTGCAGAAGTTTTTCAAGCAATTCTCGTTCCCGGGGGGAATCGGCAGCCATTGCACTCCGGAGACGCCAGGGTCGATCCATGAAGGCGGCGAGTTGGGATACAGCATCTCCCACGGATTTGGTGCGGCGTTCGACAATCCCGACTTGATCGTGACCGTGGTGGTGGGCGATGGAGAATCGGAGACCGGACCCCTGGCCACCAGTTGGCACTCCAACAAATTTCTTGACCCGGTGCGCGATGGAGCGGTTCTGCCCATCTTGCATTTGAACGGATACAAGATTGCGAATCCGACCATCCTGGCGCGCATACCTCCTGAGGAGCTGGATATGCTCTTCAAGGGCTTGGGATGGACGCCGCACGTAGTGGAGGGCGATGACCCGGAAAAGATGCACGCCAAGATGGCCGAGGTGCTGGAAGGTTGCGTGCTCGACATCCGTGCGATTCAGGAAAAGACACGCTCGGCGCCGGCCGGGCAACCGGTGGAGCGGCCGAAGTGGCCGATGATCATTCTGCGGACGCCCAAGGGCTGGACGGGTCCCAAAGAAGTGGATGGGCATAAGGTCGAAGGTTTCTGGAGGGCGCACCAGATTCCTATTCTCGATCCGCAGACTAATCCGAAGAACCTGGCGCTAGTCGAATCGTGGTTACGCAGCTATCGGCCGGAAGAGCTCTTTGACGAGTCTGGACGACTGATCGAGGAGCTACGCGAAATGGCTCCGGTGGGGACGCGGCGCATTACTGCTAACCCACATGCCAATGGCGGCTTGCTACGCCGCCCGTTGGAAATGCCTGACTTTCGTGATTATGCGGTTAAGGTGGAAAAGCCGGGACAGATCGAAGTCTCTTCGACCGATGTCATGGCGCACTTCTTGCGCGATGTGATGCGGCAGAATATGACTAGCTTCCGCGTCTTTGGGCCGGACGAAACCGCCTCCAACAAGTTGCAGGCAATCTACGAAGCCACCAGCAAGACGTGGATGGAAGAGATGCTGCCGGAAGATAAGGACGGAGGCTTCCTGGCCCCTGATGGGCGGGTGATGGAGATGTTGAGCGAGCACACCCTTGAAGGTTGGTTCGAGGGCTATGTGCTGACCGGGACGGCACGGCTTCTTTTCTTCCTACGAGGCCTTTGTCCACATTATCGATTCCATGTTCAACCAGCATTCCAAGTGGCTGGAGAAGAGCAAGCTGGAGACGCGGTGGCGGGCGCCTATCTCCTCTATCAACTTGCTGATCACGTCGTTGGTGTGGCGGCAGGATCACAACGGCTTCACCCATCAGGATCCGGGATTTCTGGATGTGGTGACCAACAAGAGCCCGGAGGTGACGCGGATTTATCTTCCGCCGGATGCCAACTGCCTGCTGAGCGTGGCTGACCATTGCCTGCGCAGCGTCAACTACGTGAACGTGATCGTTGCTGATAAGGCGCCGCATTTGCAGTACCTGACCATGGAAGCGGCGGTGGAGCATTGCACCAAGGGGATCGGTATTTGGGATTGGGCAAGCACCGACGCCGGCGAGGAACCGGACGCGGTCATTGCCTGCGCCGGAGACATACCGACGTCCGAGGCGCTGGCGGCGGTGGCGATTCTGCGCGAGCACTGCGCCGGATTGAAGGTACGGTTCATCAACGTGGTCGATCTCTTCCGGCTGATGCCGGACCGGGAACACCCGCATGGTATGACCGATCGCGAGTTCGACGGGCTGTTTACCAAGAGCAAGCCGGTCATCTTCAACTTCCACGCGTACGCCTCGCTGATCCATAAGCTGACGTACCGCCGAACCAACCACGCGAACTTTCATGTGCGTGGGTATAAGGAGAAGGGCAACATCAATACTCCGCTGGAACTGGCGATTTTGAACCAGGTGGATCGTTTTAATTTGGCGATCGATGTGATTGAGCGGGTGCCAAAGATGGCGGAGAAGGGGGCCCATACCGTGGAGTGGCTGAAGGGGCAGATCATTCAGGCAGTCAACTACGCGCATGAGAACGGCATCGACCAGAAAGAGATCCGCGAGTGGAAGTGGCCGGTGTAAGGGGGCAAGAAGAAACCGCAGTGTTGGAGCGACGGGGCGTCGGCATGCGCACGGATTGAACGGCCAGCAGTCCCGGCCAGCTACAAATCGAGTCCCGTAGGGACGGCTGAGAGTAGCTCAGGACGTAGTCCTGGGTAGAGAATGAGAGCGGGAACAGTCCCGCAGGGACGGCTGAGAAGATCCCCAGGACACCCGTCCTGGGTACACTCGAATGAGAATACGAATCGCTGAGGACGTCCCTTTTGGATCCCTGAGGATTGCGAATTGTCGCGCGGACTCGTCAGCCCCATAGATGAGCCCAGGACTACGTCCTGGGATATTCTCAGCCGTCCCTGGCGGGACTGGTCTCGATGAGAATGTATACCCAGGACTGGCGTCCTGGGCTACTTTCAGCCGTCCCTTCGGGACTGATCGCGATACGCTCTGAAAGCTGATTTGTTTTCAGCGAGTGCTGTCCATATCGGCCGATCGAAAAGAGCCAATTTGGACAAGTCTGACTCGCAGGCATCCCCTTCGACAAGCTCCCACGGCACACCGGGGCAGGCAGGGCAGGCTCTTCGGGACTCAATCGGGAGCTGGTCGATTCTCGCGCACGCACGACAGAACGTCCCTTCAAGACATAGAGGGCGCACCCGCAGCTCTCTTCCCTGCCCGCGGAACTATTTCAAAGCAATCGTTGACTTGCCTTCCGGCCTACCCTAGGCTAGCGCTGGACCATGATCGGCGAAACCATTTCCCATTATCGAGTGATCGAAAAGCTTGGCGGCGGGGGAATGGGCGTGGTCTACAAAGCCGAGGACACCCGCCTGGGGCGCTTCGTGGCGCTCAAGTTTCTCCCCGATGAAGTCGGCCGCCAGCTTCCCGTCCTGGACCGATTCCGCCGCGAGGCCCGCGCTGCCTCGGCGCTGAACCACCCCAACATCTGCACCGTCTACGATGTCGGCGAAGAAGATGGCCGAGCCTACCTGGCGATGGAATATCTGGAAGGCCAGACGCTCAAACACCGCATCGACGGAAGACCCCTCCCCATCGACTCTGTGCTCGATCTCGGCATCCAGATCGCGGACGCGCTCGATGCCGCCCATGGCAAAGGCATCGTGCACCGCGACATCAAGCCGGCCAATATCTTCATCACCAAAACGCGCCAGGTGAAGCTGCTCGATTTCGGGCTAGCCAAGATCGACCCCCGGCGTGACTTGAACGCCACGGCCGCAGAAGAAACGCTGAACCTGACCAGTCCCGGAAGCGCCCTGGGAACAGTCGCCTACATGTCACCCGAGCAGGCTCGGGGAGAAGAACTCGATGGGCGCACCGACTTGTTTTCACTCGGCGCAACGCTCTACGAGACGACGACCGGCAAACAAGCCTTCGATGGGAATACTTCGGCCGTCATCTTCGAGAGCATTCTCAACCGCAATCCGCCGCCGGCAAATCAGCTGAATCCCGACCTGCCGCCGCAGTTCGAGCGCATCCTCGACCGCTCGCTAGAGAAGGACCGCGATCTGCGCTATCAATCCGCGGCCGAGATGCGCGCGGAGATGAAGATCCTCAAGCGCACGCTGGATTCGCAGCGCACCGCAGCCGCGCACGCACCTCCGGTTTCGAGTAGCGGAACCTCGGTTGCCGCTCCGCCGGCAATTCCGCCCAGCACCGCTAAAGCTCCGGCCAGTGGAGGCCTGCGCCCGTATGCGATCGTGGCGGCCGCGTCAGCGCTGCTTGCTGGATTGGCCATCGGCTGGTTTCTGCACGCGGCTCACAGCCGGACGGAACCAGCTCTCTATCATCAGTTGAGCTTCCGCCGCGGCACGATCCGTTCCGCGCGCTTTACGCCGAACGGGCAATCGGTGGTCTACGGCGCGGCGTGGGAGGGCAAGCCGACAGAGCTGTTCATCACCAGTCCCGAAAGCCCGCAGTCGCGTTCGCTTCAGCGGCATGGCGACGAACTGATGAGCATCTCCTCAACCGGCGATATTGCGTTGCTGACCAATGTGCTCGTCACAGGAACTTACACCCAGGCGGGAACGCTGGCTCGCATGCCTATCAACGGAGGCGACCCACGTGCCATTCTGGACGGCGTGCAGTTTGCGGATTGGTCCCCAGACGGCAAACAATTGGCCATCGTGCGTGATCTTGGGGGTAAGAGCCGGCTCGAATTTCCTATCGGCAAGGTGATCCACGAATCCCCAGGGTGGATCAGCCATCCACGCGTTTCACCGGACGGGGAGCGAGTTGCCTTTCTTGAGCATCCGCAGGTAGGCGACGATGCCGGTGGGGTCCACGTGATCGACCGGCAAGGCGCGGACAAGCTTCTAGCGGATAATTTTCTCACTGAGGAAGGACTTGCCTGGGCACCGGATGGCAAGGAAGTCTGGTTTACGGCGAGCGAGAATGAGGGCAACGGCCGCTCGCTAGACGCGGTAACGCTAAGCGGCGCCCAACGGATTGTCGCCCGGGTGCCCGCGGCCCTGCAGCTGGAAGATATTGGGCGTGACGGCAAGGTGCTGCTCTCCCGGCAAAGTTGGCGGCGAGAGTTGAGCGGAATGATCGCCGGCATGGCGAAAGAACAGGATTTTTCCTGGCTCGACTATTCTTTTCCCGCCGAGCTGTCCGCCGATGGCAAGGTTCTGCTGTTCGATGAAGAAGGGGTCGGTGGCGGTGGAAATTACTCCGTCTACTTGCGCAAGACGGCCGAGGATTCCGCGGTACGGCTGGGCGACGGCGAATCGGTTACCCTATCGCCCGACGGCAAATGGGTATTGGCTCTCACCATGTCCTCGCCAGCTCAGCTCATCCTGATGCCCAGCGGCGCCGGAGATGCGCAACAAATCACCCATGACAAGCTTTACCACAACTGGGCCCGCTGGCTGCCCGACAGCCAAGGCATCGTCTTTACCGCCAAGCAGGAAGGCCACGGGGCGCGCATCTACTTGCAAAAATCAGTGAACAGCCCGGCAACGCCGGTGTCTCCCGAGGGCATAGACCCTTTAGTGATGGCCCTTGCTCCGGATGGAAGCCAGATCGCGGGGATCGGCGCCGACGGCCTGGCGTATCTCTACTCTCTCAGCGGTGGTCCCACCAAGACGGTTCCGGACTTCCAGCAGGGTGAGCAACCGATCGAGTGGTCCGCGGATGGTAAATCGCTCTACGTGTACCGGCCGGGTGAGTTTCCAGCAAAGGTGATGAAGCTCGACCTGGCCACCGGAAAGCGCACACTCTGGCGAAGCCTTGCACCCGCCGACCCCGCGGGAGTGAGCCAGATTGGGCCTATCGTGATGACCCCTGATGGCGCCTCCTATATCTACGGCTACCACCGCACGCTTTCCGATCTCTACCTGGTCGAAGGATTGAAGTAGGAATCCAGGACCGACACCAAACCCAAAGGAGATGGAGTGGAATCCAATCAAACCTTGAGCGCAAGGGATCTAGTGCCTGCTGTCGAACGAGCACTGGGACTTGCTACAGAAAAAACACTGCGCCTTGACCGGCGCTGGAGCGCCAGCGATGGCGCTCCGGTCATCACCGTCGCCGGCCGTTATACCGCCCGCAGCTGGACCCAGTGGACGCAGGGATTTCAATACGGCAATGCCCTGCTCTGCTTCGACATGACCGGCGATCAGGAACAGCTCACCGCAGCGCGGCGGCACGTGGTCACGGACATGGCGGAGCACCTGACCCACGTCGGAGTGCACGATCACGGCTTCAACAACATCTCCACGTATGGCAACCTGCGCCGTCTGATGCTGGAGGGCCGCATTCCCACTGACGAATGGGAGCTCAACTTTTATGAGCTGGCGTTGAAGGTAAGCGGTGCGGTGCAGGCCGCACGCTGGACCAGCCTCAAAGATGGCCTGGGGTACATGTACTCCTTTAACGGCAGCCATTCGCTCTTTATCGACACCATTCGCACCCTGCGCATCTGCTGTATCGCGCACATGCTGGGGCACACGCTGCAAGGGGAGCAGGACACGCGCATCAACCTGCTCGACCGGGCGTTGACCCATGCAAAAACCTCGGCCCGGTTCAACGTCTACTATGGCGAGGGACGGGATCAGTACGATCGACCGGAGCTGCGCGGCCGAACTGTACACGAGGCCGTCTTCAATCCGGCGAGCGGCGTTTTCCGCTGCCCTTCTACGCAGCAGGGTTTTTCGGCATTCACTACATGGACGCGAGGCCTGGCCTGGGGCATGCTCGGTTTTGCCGAGCTGATGGAGTTTATCCAGTTTGTCCCAGATGCCGAGCTACCCGCCAAGCAGGAGACATTGGCTTGGATGGAATGCGCAGCGCGGGCCGGCTGCGACTTCTATATGCAGCGGGCAACGGCTCTCGACGGCATCTGCTACTGGGATACGGGAGCGCCGCAGTTGTACCGGCTGGGCGATTGGCAGTCCAAAGCAGCCGACCCTTACAACGACTACGAGCCAGTCGATGCCTCGGCCAGCGCCATCGCCGCGCAGGGATTGCTTCGCCTGGGGCACCTGCTGGGCGAAGCCGGGAAGGCGTATACGCAAGCCGGGTTGACCGTCGCGGCGCGCTTACTGGAGGAGCCGTATCTCTCGACGCAGGCAGAGCACGAAGGCTTGCTGCTGCAAAGCATCTACCACCATCCCAACGGATGGGACTATATCCCTCCCGGAGCGAAGGTCCCCAGCGGTGAATCGAGCATGTGGGGCGACTACCATCTGCTGGAGCTTTGCCTGCTGATCACCAGAATGGCGAACGACCGTTATTACACTTTTTTCGGAGCGGATGGATGCAGCAAGAAAAAGTAGCGTTGGTAACCGGTGGCACGCGCGGGATTGGCCTGGGCATAGCCCTCCAACTGGCGGAAGCCGGCTTCACCTTGGCCATCTCCGGCAGACGAACACCCCAGGAGGTGCAGCCAGTACTGGACCAGATCCGGCAGCACAGCGAGCGCTCCATCTATGTGCAGGCGGATGTTTCGTCGGCGGCCGACCGGCTGTGGCTGCTTGGGGATATCGGCGATCAACTGGGTAGGCTGGATGTTCTGGTCAACAACGCGGGCATCGCACCGCGCGTTCGCGCCGATCTGCTCGACGCCTCAGAAGAGAGCTTCGACGAGCTGATCTCCACGAATCTGCGCGGGCCTTATTTTCTCACCCAGAGCGTCGCCGTGTGGATGATCCGGCAACGCGCGAAGGACCCCTCGGCGCAGCGTTCGATTATCAATATCAGTTCTGTGTCGGCCACGGTTGCCAGCGTGAACCGGGGCGACTATTGCATCTCCAAGGCGGGCATCGCCATGGCGACCAAGCTGTGGGCAGTGCGGCTGGCGGAGTACGGCATCGGGGTATACGAGGTGCGGCCGGGCATCATCGAAACCGACATGACCGAGGGGGTCAAGGGCAAATATGACGCCCTGATCGAAGGCGGTATCCTGCTCGAGAGGCGATGGGGAACCCCCAAGGACATCGGGACAGCGGTCAGCATGCTGGCGCGGGGAGAACTTCCCTATGCGACAGGCGCGGTTCTGGTCCTGGATGGCGGTCTTACGATGGCGAGACTCTGAGGAGCAAGCACTATTGATGAAATGGATGAAGCAGTCCCGGTCTTCTTCGGTGGCACCCAGTAGCACCAGCACCGTAGAAGCCGTCTCGCCACGATGGGGTTTCGCCGTCTCTTCCGGGATATTAGGTTGGATTCTCGACGCCTTCGACTTTTTCGTCCTCGTCTTCCTGGTGGATGTTCTTGCCAACAACTTTCACGTACGCAAAGGCGACATCGTCTGGACCATCACCATTACCTTGGCGATGCGGCCGGTGGGCGCGGTGGTGTTGGGTTCGTTGGCCGACCGATATGGCCGCCGCCGTCCACTGATTGCGTGCGTTCTGTACTTCTCCATCATCACGGCGCTCACTCCTTTTGCGCCCAGCTACGCGGTATTTGTGGTGCTGCGCGCTCTCTATGGAATCGGCATGGGCGGCTACTGGGGGATCGGCGCTTCTTTGGTCATGGAGAGCTCTCCCACGCGTTGGCGGGGACTCTTTTCCGGGATCATGCAGGCAGGCTATTCCCTGGGATACTTGCTGGCCGCCGTGGCTCTGCGGACCATCGAGCCGCGCTTCGGGTGGCGGTGGATGTTTCTTTGTGGCCTGATTCTCGCGGCGCTGATCGCGGTACTTACGTTGTTGTCTCCCGAATCGTCGTCCTGGCACAAGAATCGGCTGGCCAGCTTTGGTGAGGTTGCGCGGATCCTCTGGCATCACAAGAAGGACTTCGTTTACCTGGTGCTGATGATGACGGCCATCACTTGCCTGTCGCATGGCACACAGGATCTTTATCCGGATTTTCTGAAGACGGTGCATGGATTTTCCAATACCGTCATCTCCAACCTCGCGATCCTGTACAACGTGGGCGCCATCGCCGGTGCGCTGGTGATCGGGCATTATTCCGACCTGCTGGGTAGGCGGTACTCGGTCATCCTGGCTTTAGCTATCTCTGCGCTCTCCATTCCACTCTGGGCTTTTGGGTCGACGATTGTCATGTTGGCCATTGGATCGTTCGTGATGCAATTCGGGGTGCAGGGAGCGTTTGGCGTGATTCCTGCGCATTTGAACGAGCTTTCTCCCAGCAGTGTGCGCAGCTTGTTTCCGGGGGTGGTCTACCAGCTTGGCGTCCTGTGCGGAGCGCCGGCAGTGGTGATCGAGTTTGCCCTGCGCAGACACCTGGGATATCAGTGGGCCCTCACCACTTTTGAGCTGTGTGTGATCTTTGCGTTGTTGCTGATCTTCGGGTTTGGTCCGGAGCGAAGCGGCCATGATTTTTCTGTGCAGGACAAAGGGGTGGGTCTGTAACGTCTTCTAGGCGGTCGAGGCCAGTGGCTTTCGGAGGGATTCTCCCTCCGAGATTTCAGCGTCCCCTTCGACAAGCTCAGGGCAGGCTCTGACGGGACTGGTCGTGGGTCTTGCGGGTACCTGGACGTAGTCCCATAAGCGCTCGCTTGTTTGGCAGACAATTTAAATCCGAGAAGATGCGGTTTTCTTGCATCTCCAACTCGCCGCAAAAACGTCATCCTGAGCGGAGCGCCTCACAGATTTATCACGTGATACAGCGCTTGTGGCGCGGAGTCGAAGGACCTCGGCGGTGCTTATCTTACCCATGCTGCTCGGAGCTTTTCGACCACCGAAGCCCGAGAACAGCATCTGCGCGGTACGCACTTGATGGTCACGGGTACATCTTTTCATGCACTGTAATCTTCTTCCATTCCCAGGTCTGTGCAAGGCCGGACCTAGCAAGATGCTAGCGAGTTGTTGGTTCTCGACCCCAGGAAAAAACCGTAGCAGGTCCGCCCGGTGCGGGCTTCGGTGGTTGAAAAGCTCCGAGCAGCACGGGTAAGATAAGCACCGCCGGGGTCCTTCGACTCCGCGCCACAAGCGCTCTGTCATGCGATAAATCTGTAAGGCGCTCCGCTCAGGATGACGGTTTTTGGGGAGTTTTGACGAAAAGTATCCTTAACAAGTTAGCGCTTATGAGGACTGCGTCCCTTCGGGACTGACCGCGGGTCTTGGGTTACCCTCTCGTAGCCAAAAGTGGCGGGTGTAGAGCCGTGGTATCCCACATCTCAAAATCGAGATGTGGGGCACCCGTCGATCCGTGGTCGGGAGAGAGCTCAGATCGGTTGTCAGAATAGAGTGCAGAAGATAAATAGATGCTGAGCGAAGAGGAGCGCGCGCGGGTGTGTGTGGTGTTGGTGCGGGCGCGCAACCCGAACAATATCGGCGCCGTCGCGCGCGCCATGCATGGTTTTGGCTTTTCTGATTTGCGGCTGGTGAATGACTACTCCGTAGGGCTTGAAACAGCGCGGTCGGCCGTGGATGCGTCCGAGATTCTTGCCCAGGCAAAGCAGTTCGCCAGCGTTCCAGAGGCAGTAGCGGACTGCAACCTGGTGGTGGGCACAACCGCGGTCGGGGAACGAAAGCGCGAGCATCCGCTGTACGCGCTGGCGGAGGGCGGCGGCCTGGTGCATTCCGCGTTAGGGTCGGGGCGGGTGGCCTTACTCTTCGGATCGGAAAAGACCGGCCTGAGCAACGACGCCCTAAGCCACTGCAATTGGCTCATGACCATCCCGATGCACCAGAGCCCGGGGATACGGCATGCGTCGATGAACCTGGGACAGGCAGCAGCGGTCTGTCTCTATGAGCTGATCCGGCAGACGGATGCGCCTCCCCTGAACGAACCGCAACCGATGGCGAGTGCGGAGGATCTGGAACGCATCACTGAGCTGCTGGCGGAGGTGCTGTCGTCTATCGGATACGCGAAGCGCCGGCCCGCTAGCGCGGAACGCACGGAAGTGCGACGCATGGTGCGTCGGTTGAACCTGAATCAGTCCGATGCGCGGAGATGGATTGGCGTTTTGCGCCAATTACTTTGGAAGCTGAGTCCTAGCGAGTGATGATGACTTCGTAGAGATTGTCTTTGGCCAGGAAGAACTTGGTGTTGGCGTAGGTCTCGAAGAGCTTTTCGATGGTCCGATTGGTATAGACGCGTTGCACTGCGTAGCCGGTGGTTTCCTGGGACTCAATGCTGTCGGTGTCGGTCACGTGATAGCGGCAGAAGCTGGTATCGGGTCCGGTGTTCTTGGTATGGAAAAAGGTGAGCACGCGGCCGCCGGGACGCAAGCAGGAACGAAGGCGCTTGATCATGGGGCCGACCAGATCCTGGGGCACGTAGTCCAGCGTGGTCCAGAGCAGAACAACGTCGAATTCCCTGCCGGCAAAATCGAGGTTGTTGTCGAGAAAGCCTTCCACGTCGAAATGCGTGACACCGTTCTCATCCGGAGCACCGGTCCAGTTGCCGCGCAACGCCTCGTTCACCACGTCTGACATATACACCCCGTGGCCCAGGGTGGTGAGGAAGTTGATATTGGTCGGAGAGGTGGGTCCGATATCCAAAATGCGCAATCCCTGCTCAGACTTGAGAAACTTGAGCAGATCCTTCCAGGCACTGGAGTGTCTCGGCACCCGCGGACCGGTAAGAACCGTGGGGCTGGCGGACGCCTGAGAGTCGTTTTGTGTCTTACCGAATATGTTGCGCATCACATCGTCAGTCTTGGAGCGCAGGCCCGTGTTGCCTGCTGGGAATATATTCATCATAGCGGAGCCCTCCAGCGTTCGTTAGTGTTTGGCTGGAGAGGTTGCCACCGGAACTTCGGTGCCTTTGGCCGGGGCAACGCCCGCTGTCTTTTCGCCCTGTATCGGTTCCACCTTGCCGCGAAAAACAGCGCTCTCCTCAATCGATAGGCGTGCGGCGGAGATGTCCCCGACTAAATCGCAGCCATCACGCAATTCCACCTTGCCGGTCGCTGTGACATTGCCGCTCAGCTGGCCGAGCAGGATCACATCCTTCGCCGATACGTTCGCCGCCACGTGCGCATTGGGGCCAATCGTGAGGCGACTTTCGACCAGGGTAATGGTGCCCTCCACATGGCCGTCGACTACCAGGTCTTCGCTTCCATTCACCTCGCCGCGGATCTGGACCGACTTGCCAATAATGGCGACAGCACTATCTCCTGCATTCATCTGGTGCCTCCCTGCGGTCGCAGAAGCTTCTCTGCCCGAACTATACGCAAGGTGCGAAGCCAACCGCAACCCGCAAAACAGGGTAGAAAGCCGGCGAGGCCCCCAGATGTAAACTGGAAGGTATTGCCTTGCATCTCACTAAGGTAACATCGGCCGCAAATGGGGAGTCGGTTATGAAGGTTGTGCGATTTGTGCTTCAATGTCGGTCATTTCCGTGCCCCCGACGGATGTGTACACTCGGCGCTGCCCTGCTGTTGGGGTTGGGGGCAGCGAGCGGCCAAGCCTTGTCCCAAGGTGAGAAGCCGGCGCTGGACCCGCAAAAGATCGTGCGTGACGCCAGCTGGAACGAGCTTCATGCCAAGAGCCCGGGCCGTTCCTTCAGCTACCGCCAGCACAAGGTGGACCCCAAGGGGAGCATGGTCAAGGAAATCTTCGAGACCAAGGACGGGGACGTTGCCCGGCTGATCGAAAAGGACGGCAAGCCCCTGCCCCCCGAGGAGGAGCAGGCCGAGATCGACCGCCTGAACCACCTGCTGGAGCACCCCGAGGTGCAGGAGCACCGCCATAAGAAGGAGCAGGAAGACAGCGCCCGGGGCGATGAGATGGTGCGCATGCTCCCGGACGCTTTTCTCTTCACCTATAAGGGGATGGTGGAAGGCCCGAATGGACCCTGCTACCGGCTGGAATTCCGGCCGAATCCTGCTTTTACGCCGCCAGACCGGGAAGGCGAGGTTTACCACGGCATGGTGGGCGAGCTATGGGTAGACCAGGCGCAACTGCGGCTGGCCAAGATCGATGCTCACCTTATCTCCGATGTGAACTTTGGGTGGGGGGTGCTGGGCAGACTGTACAAGGGCGGCAGCATCCTGGTGGAAAATTCCGATGTCGGGCTGAACCACTGGGAGACCATCCACATGAAGCTGCAGCTGCAGGGGAAATTGCTGATGATGAAGAGTGTGGACTACTCGACTACGGAAGATTTCAGCGATTTCAAGGTGCAGCCGCAGGAGTTGGGCTACCAGGAAGCGATCCGCCTGCTGCAGAAAGGCCCTAGTGCGGCCCAGGTGGCGGCTAGGTAGGGGTCGGCACCTTCTGATAGCGCCTACCGTACGCGCACCTCGCAAAAGAAGCCAGGGGCTAAAGCCCTTTTTATTCAGTCGTTTACGGCCCGACTAAAGTCGTGCCCTGACACAAAACATGAGGTTTTCCGCAGCCTGTAATGCTATTCCCCTCATTGAGCCAGGTTTTAAGGCAAGCTGTTCAGTCGGGCCCTGACACAAAACATGAGTTTTTCCGCAGCCTGTTTTGCTGGGCCGTAAACGACTGAATAGGACGGGCTTTAGCCCCTGAGCTTACCCGCAGCCCCTACGCCAGATCGTCGCTGCTGGATGAATCGTCGTCGTAGGATGAGTCGTCATACGACGTGTCATCGAGGCTCAGATCATCCTGATCGTCTCCGTCGTCCTTCAGGTCGTCACTTGCCTGCTGCAGGTTGGCGGCATCGTTGCTGCTGTCCCCATAGCTGGTGTTGTCGGCGTGCTCATGGGATCCTTCGCCCAGCCCGCGTCCGGGGTCATCGTAGTAGTTGTTGGTGATGACTTCTTCGGGCCTACCACCGCCAGAAGTCCGCCACCGCCAAAAAGTCCGCCGCCACCGCCGAAGCCGGCGGGTTGACCACCAAAGCCGTGCAAGAGCGACTCCACCCCCTGAAAGGCAAGCGCTCCCGCAGCAACGCCGGCGGCGGTCGTAGCGGCTGTGCGCAGGAAGCTTGAACCTCCTCCCGGTGGAGGCGGCGGAGGCGCTCCATAGGAAGGCACCGGCGCCCAGGACTGGGCGTAAGGCTGGGCTGGCGGCGCACCGTAACCCGGCGGGGGTGGTGGGGCTTGGGGTGGGGGCGGAGGGGGCGGAGCAGGATCGCGGTGCCCAAGCAAGCTGCCCAGGAAGCTGGTGGTGTGGGCGGGCTGGGGAAGCGACTGCGACTGCTGCCGCAGCTGGTTGATCTGCGCCGTGGCCTGCTCCAGGGCATATTTCTGCACCAACACAGTTTGCGCCAGGATATAGAGGGCGTTGGGATTGCGGCCGAGCCTCTGGAGCAGCAACTGCTCAGCTTCGGGATCTTTTTCGGTTAGTTGGGTTTGCTCGACACGACCGATAAGGTCGTTCAACATCGATTCTTCCTGGGGAGTCATAACATCTCCAATGCTTATTCCGTTGGATGCCGGTCAGGAAACCAGCGCCAAGGCCTTGATCTCTTCTTTGCGCACGGTCAGCCGTTCGACCAGGTCGGTGCGTACCTCAAAGCCGCGACCCGGGGTGGTGGGCACGCGAATCTCGCCGGCGGGAGAGACCGTGACCTCAGGCTCGATGATGTCCTCGGTCCAGTAGCGGCTGGAGGCGGAGACATCTCCCGGCAGCGAATAGTTCTCCAGCGTCGACACGGCAATGTTGTGGGAGCGGCCAATCCCGCTTTCCAGCATGCCGCCGCACCAGACAGGTATCCCGCGTTCCAGGGTCGCATTATGGATGGCGATGGCCTCGCTGAAGCCGCCCACCCGTCCCAGCTTTATATTGATGATGCGGCAGGACTCCATCTCGATCGCGGCCAAGGCATCGCGGCGGTTGCGGATGGATTCATCGAGACAGATGGCGGTGTCCAGGCGCTGCTGCAGCATGGCGTGGAAGTAGAAGTCGTCGGCCCACAACGGCTGCTCGATCATGAGCAGATTGAATTGATCGAAGCTGACGAGGTGATCGGCATCCCGCAGCCGGTAGGCGGAGTTGGCATCGCAGCTGAGAAGAATCTCCGGCCAGCGATTGCGCACCGCTTCGAACAACTGCAAATCCCAGCCCGGCTTGCACTTCAGCTTGATTCGTTGATAGCCCTGGGAGATGGCCGTGCCCACCTTTTCCATCAGCTTCTCGAGCGAAGGCTGAATGCCGATGGAGACTCCGCAGGCAATCGTCTCCCGGGTGCCGCCCAAGAGTTCGTGCAAGGGTATGCCGCGCATCTGGGCTTCGAGATCCCATAGCGCATTTTCCAGCGCCGCCTTGGCCATGCGGTGGCCGCGAACGCGGCGAAAGATCTCAGGACATTTGCCGCCGCTCTGGTCTTCGGCGGCCGCGAGCAGAGGTCCGAGCTCCTGCAGAATCGTAACCCAGGCTGTATCCGTAGACTCTTCGCTGAAGTAGGGATGCTCCCCAGTGGTACATTCGCCCCAGCCTGAGAGTCCATCCGCGCGGACTTCCGCCAGCAGCACGCGCCGCTCTCTGGTTTCGCCAAAGCTGGTTTCGAAGGGGTGAACTAAAGCCATACTGAGCTCACGCAGGACAATCGATTCAATCTTCATGCAAACCCGTCCGATACCGGTTGGAGTGAATGTAAGGAGCTCGAGGGCTCCCGTATTTCCTGTCGAGGCCCGGTTGCGTTGTCGAAGTCAATGCGGCCTTCCTTAAGAGAACGCCGCGCACCGTGGATGCGCTAGATCTGCGCAAAAGGAAATCACGGCTCCTGCCAGCGTCCCAATTGGAAGATGCCATTGCCTTCTGTATCGATTCTGAAACCAACCACCGCTAGTTGGCGCAGGAAGGCCTGCTCAAAATGCTCGCGATTCCTGCTCTGGATGTCAAGAACACGTTCCTGATCCAACGGTGAGTGCCTCCAATGAGCAATCTGGTGCGGTACTAAGATTTCCTGTTCTACCGCGGGAAAAGCGGCTGGTTTACCGCCCAGGGCGGAACAAACCCAATCACTTTCCAACCACCATTCCGCGTAGAGTCGATCGGTAGGAACCTGGCCGTGCAGTCGAGACGATGTTACACCATAAAAATTGGGAGCGTAGCGACGAACAACAGCCCCCAGCCTGGCAATGTTGAGGAAGGCGTTCTTGATTTCCAGTGGGTCGAAGGTCCATTCCATGCGGGCAATCCCACGCGCCAAGGCCTCATCCCGCTGGAAAAGTTTGAGCCGCCGGCCGATGCCCTGGTTGCGGTAATCGGGGTTGACGGCCAGCATGTGGGAATGCAGGTAAGGACGGCCCCCGGAGATGCCGGGCAACGCCATGGCAAAGCCCACCAGGCTGTCGGGCTCGCCTTGCGGGTTCGTGCCGGGCAGCGAGGTATCGAAGGCGCCGATCACCTGTCCGCCGATCTTTTGCGCAACCGTGAAGACCCGGCGCGGAACCACATCCCGGTCTCCATATCCCCACACCTCGACCTGTAACTGCACACAGGCGCCGAGCTCCTCAAATCCACTGCACGGGCGGATCAAGATGGGGTTGGGGGACAGGTTCATCGGGAAGGCGAGGCCGCTGGGCTTTCTTCAAGTTTGGCCTGGCTCCAAAGCGACTCCAGCTGGGCGGCAGACAATGCTTCCAGGGGATGCGGAGAGGCTGCTTCCATGGCCGCAAAGCGGCGGCGGAACTTCGCGTTGGTATGGCGCAGGGCGAACTCCGGTTCCACGTTGAGCCGCCGGGCCAGGTTGACCATGGTAAAGAGCATGTCGCCCACTTCGGAAACGATGGCCTCCTGAGCGCCGGGAGGCGGACTCGGCTGGATGGTCGCCGATAGCCTGGCGCAACTCCTCTGTTTCTTCCTCCAGCTTGGCGAAGATGCCTTCGACATCCGGCCAGTCGAAGCCGCTCTTGCGCGCGCGGCTGCCCAGCTTGGCGGCTTCCAGTAGCGAAGGGAGGGAGCGCGGAATGCTATCGAGCGCGGAGGATTGCGGCTGCGGCTCCGCCTTTTCTGCCTGCTTGATGGCGTCCCAGTTGCGAAGCACCTGGGGGGCGTCGATTCCCGAGGTCTCCAGAGCGGACTTGACCGCGTTGCCGGCGGCCACGGAGGCCTCGTCCCCGAAAACGTGAGGATGGCGGCGGATCAGCTTGCGGTTGAGGCCGGCGATCACGTCCGCGATGGTGAAGTAGCCGGATTCGCTCGCCATCTGGGCATAAAAGAGGACCTGCAGCAGGAGGTCACCCAGTTCCTCGGACAGATCTTTCCAATGCCGGCGCTCAATGGCGTCGAAGACCTCGTAGGTTTCCTCAAGGGTATATTTTCGGATGGTGTCGAAGCTCTGCTCGCGATCCCAGGGACAGCCATCGGGACCGCGCAGGCGGGCCATGATGCTCACGGCTTCGGCGAAAAGTGCAGCCGAATCGGCGGCCGGGTCGCGCTCAGGGCTCATTCCAACAATGTAAACGATGCGCTTGAGGATTGCTTTCCCCTGTTACTGTGGTTTGGCTGGGCACATTCTTCCCTGAACTGGCCATGATTCCTTGTATCTTTTTCGGCTTATGCGGCTTGCTGCTGGGCAGCTTCCTGAACGTCTGCATCCTCCGATTGCCCGCCGGCGAATCGGTGGTGTGGCCCGGGTCGCACTGCCGCCAGTGCAACCAGCCGATCGCCGCCCGGGACAATATTCCGGTGCTGAGCTATCTGCTGCTGGGGGCCGCTTGCAGGGCCTGCGGAAGCCGCATCGCCTGGCGCTATCCGGTCATTGAACTAGCCACTTGCGCGCTCTTTGTCATGTGCTGCCTGCAGCTTTTCCTCCAGCTGGCTGGCGGGTGCCTGGGCGCTGCTCTGCTTCCTGCTGCTCGGTCTTGGCGGTGATGGATGCCGAGACTCTGCTGTTGCCTGACCTGTTCACCCTGCCCGGGCTGGTGGCAGGGGTGGTGTTTGCTGCGCTGCGTCCCGGACTGGAAGGCGACGGCTGGGCGTGGGAGACTGCTTTACGGGCGGCGGGGTGGTCTCTGCTGGCGGCAGCTGTTGCGGCGGCGGCACTGCTGTTGATCGCCGGAGCTTATTGGCTGGCGCGGCGGCGTATGGGGATGGGGCTAGGCGACGTGAAGCTGCTGGCCATGCTGGCCGCATGGCTAGGTCTGCGGCAAACCGGCGTGGTGCTGTTTCTTGCGGTGGTCGCGGGAGCGCTCTATGGGCTGGGAACGATCCTGTTGCATCGCAGAAATGACACCCCGGATTTCCTGTGAAGTTTGGTGGCGATGATACACCTCATGCGGCTTTCCTCAATGAAAGCCGCACACGCGGCCGTCGCTTAGGCCCGCGTACAGGAAATCCGGGCACCTCGCCAGGACAGTTGCCGGTTCCCTTTGGAACCATGCTCAGCGCTGGCCGGGCTGTACAGCATTTTTCTAGGCGAGCGGACGCTGGGCTGGTACCTGCAGTTTTTCCACTAGGTTAGGGCTCGGCAACGTAACGGGAACCTGCATGCGGAGCCACCTGCGCGACCACAACCCGCAATTGGTCCAGGTGGTGCAATCCGTGCACCGCGTGGAAGCGGCGCCACTGGTCCACGCGCAGCGGTCCGAGAAAGGGATGAACCGCTACCCGCTCCATGCCGAATTTGCGCCGGCAACGATCGAACATCGTGTCCATGGCGTCGATTTCCTGGCGCATCAGATCACTCAGTTGCTGCCCGTCCATGGCGGCAAAACTGCCGGCAACGGGCATCGTCTCATCCAACGCCGGCACTCCCCGGGGAAGTTTTCCGAAGCTGAGGATCATCAATTGCAGCGACCATTGCAGATAGGTGCGCTTATGGTTGCGGGAAAGGCGGCCTTTGTTCAGCCGGTTCTCGAGAGCGCTGGAGGTGAGGCGATAGCCAAGGACCAGGTGCTCCACCACCTGCTGCGCGCTCCACTTGTAGGTGAAGCCGTTGGGGTGTAGCTGTGTCGTCTCCGCATCCAGGCCGAGCACTTCGCTACTGATTTGGCTGACAACCCGTTCCAGCACAGCGTGCATTGGGGGAGACCCCTGACAAACCTCGCCAGTTTGCGGAAGTGTAGAACACTCGGATTAGGAGAGAAAACCTAAAATACGGGCAGAATCTTCGAAGGAACTACAACCTTGGTCTCAAGAAACCAGGGGAGGGCCGCGGGGCAAGTCTATTTTGCGGGCTGGAGTGTCTTGAGCGCCTTCATCGCCTGTTTGGCCTTGGGGCCGTTGGGCACAATATCGAGATAGAGCTGGTAATTACGCGCTGCGTCCGCATTTTTCTTGAGCATTTGCTGGGTTTCGGCCAAACCAAAAATGGCATCGACATTGGTAGGATCGACAGCCATGGCGTCCTGGTAACGCAGCAAAGCCCCCTGATAATCGCCATTCTTCAGGTAAAACCCACCCACATCATCGTCCTTTTTGGCGCGACACCGGATTCGTGTAGCGAGGCGCCTTCCCTCAGCCGGGTTGTCCGCATCGTCGAGAGCGCCGCTGGACTGGCTGGAGCTGACGCCGGGAGGCAGATCGCTCTTGGGGGCGGGATTCTGGTCATTCCCAGCGGCCTTGGCGGCATCGCGAGAGACGGCCTCCGGGAAAGGATTGTCGTGGCGGTGGATTTCTTGGGACTGTCGGCGTCCGGGGAGGCCGACTTGGCTGCGTCACGGGAGGCTGCTTCCGGGAAGGGATTGTCGGTTGCCGCGGAGGGCTTGGTGCTCCCGCAGCATCGGAAGCCGCCTTGGCAGCGTCGCGGGAAACGGCTTCCGGGAAGGCATTGTCGTCTTTCGCCGCGGGCTGCTTGGGAGCAGGTGCATCCGCCGGTGGGGTGGAGTGAGACGACGAGTCAGTGGAATCGGAAGGGGGCTTCGGTTTAGGGGCCGGCTTTTTTTGCGGCTGGGGCGCTGGCGCGTCAGGAACCGACTGCCCGTTATCGCTCTGGGCGGGCGCCTGTGTTTGGGCTGAGGCGCCGGCTGCAAATGTCAGCAGAGCGGCGATGGTGGCGACGATCAAAGCGGTTTCACAATAGGTGTAAGCCGAAGCAGAAAACACCTTCGTGGTTTTCTCCCAAGGAAAACCACACCTCGCGATCTTTTTGAGGCCAAAGTAATTGCGAAAGCGCGTCAGGGGCGAGTTACGCATCGTTGCTATTTCAAGTCTAGACCTTCGGCTTCGACGTTTCCAGCGCGCCCCTGCCATGATCCCGGGGCTCCGGTTGTGCTCCATGTTAAAAAATAACTACTTATGGGCTTGATGATTCGCTCCTCCTCCATACATGCCGCCGGCTGCTACACCACTTCGCCCATCGCTAAAGGTGTCCAGGTGGTGGAATACACTGGCCCGCGGATCAGCAAAAAAGAGGCCGACAAGCGCTTTGAGAATTCGAAGATTACTTACCTGTTCGGCATCGGCGACGGCTCGACGGTGATCAACGGCATGGGCGTGGCCATGTACATCAACCACTCCTGCGACCCCAATTGCGAGACGGAAGAGGTGGATGGGCGGGTGTGGATCATGTCCATACGCAGCATCGCGCCGGGCGAGGAGCTCACCTACGACTACAACCTTGTACGACGGCGACGAGGACGATGCGCGCTGCCACTGCGGAGCCCGGAAATGCCGCAAGACGATGTATTCGCCGGAAGAGATTGCGCGGCGCAAGAAAGTAGCCCGGCGAAAAGCCCTCAGGGCGGCAGAGGCCAGGAAGCGGAAAGCAGCAGCGCGGAAGCTGGAAAAGAAGGCGGCCAAGAAGAGCGGGGTAGGGGTGAGGTGAAGTAGATTCCATCCTTCCGCAGTGAAGGAGGACGGGTGCCCCAAAATCTCGCCGTTTTTCGCGAGATGTGGGATCCCACCGAGGTTGACCGGTAAGTGCAGCGGTTGAATCGGCAGTCAGGGGAAAAGAGTAGCGGTATCCCATATCTCGCCGAAGAACGAGCGAGATATGGGGCACCCGTCCTCCGTCACGGAACAAGCACGGACTGTCTGGACTAGCGGGGCGAAAAGAGCGACACCACGTAGAAGGAGCCGGCGATGCAGATGATGTCTTCGACCAGCGCCACGGGCAGGTCGGGCAGGCCGAAGTTTCCCGTGATCCGGCTGCGCGCGAAATAGCCTAGATAGGATCCCGCGACCGCACCGATCGCGCCCAGCAGCGCCCCGCCAATCAAAGAGAACGACCCCGCACTGGCCAACACCAATCCGCACAGGCCGCCCATCACAATGCGGATGCTGAAGCCCGGTTGCTTCAGCCGGCTTGGCGTCTTGGGTAGTTTGTCGGAGATCAATTCGCCCACGGCACCGAGCGAAAAAAGGCCGACCGCAACCTTGCTTCCGACAAAAGAGGCCCAGCCGGTCAGCGGCAGACGATGCAGCAACGCCAACCAGCAGACCACCGCGATCGGCGACAGCGCCCGAAGGCCTGACAGAACACCTATGGCAATGATCGCGCACACAACCTCGATAGTGGACATCGACCACCTCCGGTCCTTCGCTATAAACCCGATAGGATAGCTGAACAGTAGCAAACACTTCCCCACCCCGATTGGCTCGCGTTGATGGCGAGTTTGCGATTCCTGCTGCGATCGGCACTCGGGCTACAATCAAAGTTGCAGGCGGCTGGCCGGCCTCCCGGCCTAAGCCGTTCGCAGCCTGAAGTCCTCCCTATGGCTTACCAAGTACTCGCCCGCAAATACCGTCCCCAACGCTTCTCGGATGTCGCCGGACAGGATCATGTGACCCGAACCTTGAGCCACGCTCTGGAGCAGGAGCGGGTGGCCCATGGCTACATCTTCAGTGGGCATCGCGGCATAGGCAAGACCACCATCGCCAGGATCCTGGCCATGGCGCTCAATTGCCGCAACAAGATTGGCAGTGCGCAGCGGCCCACCCCTGAGCCGTGCGGGGTTTGCGACTCCTGCACGGAGATTCGCGCCGGCAACTCCCTGGACGTGATCGAGATCGACGCCGCCACCAACCGCGGGATCGACGAGATTCGCGAGTTGCGCGAGGCGGCGCGCTACGCCCCGGCACGCGATCGCTACAAGATATACCTGCTCGACGAGGCCCATCAGATCACCGATGCCGCCTTCAACGCGCTGCTGAAGATCCTGGAGGAACCGCCGGAGCACGTCGTCTTCATGATGGCGACGACGCAACCGGAGGATATTCCGCAGACCATACGATCGCGCTGCCAACATTTCAGCTTCCACGCGGTTACGTTCGACGACATTGTCGACCCAGCTGACCCAGGTCGCGACCCAGGAAGGGATCCTGGCCGATCCGCAGGCGATCGCCCTGTTGGCCGAGGCGGGCGATGGCTCGATGCGCGATGCGCTGTCCATCATGGACCAGGCCATCGCCAGTGCACCCATGGTGGAGGGAAAGGCCAAGCTCGACGGCAACGAGATCCGGGAGCTGATGGGGACGGTGCCAGATGCCGTCTTCGAACGCATCCTGGAAGCCATCGGCGAAGGTCAGAGCGCGGCCGTAATGGAAGAGCTCAACCGGCTGCTCAATGCGGGCAATAGCCCGTCGCAGATGGCGCGGCAGCTGGTGCGCTACCTGCGCAACTGCCTGATGGCCAAGCTGGGCGGAGAGAAGACGCAGCTGCTGCAGATCTCGGGCGATGAACGCGCTCGCGCAGTGCGCACAGCCACCCTCTTCAGCGAAGAGGACCTGACCCGTTTTCTGCAGGTAATGCTGCGCACCTTCGATGAGCTGAACTACCGCCAGGAGCCGCGCTTGCATCTGGAGCTGGGCCTGATGAAGCTGGTCCACTTGCAGCGCCTGATCCCGCTGGAGCAGATCCTGAGCGGATTGCCCGGTGCGGCGCGTCCTCCAGCCGCCCTCGGCTCGGGAAAGGGCAGCGGGAGTCAGAGGCCCGCACCGACGGCGCTCCCGACGCCGGTACCGACGCCGCCAAGACCGCTTCCCGTCGAGCCGGCAAAACCGCCGGCGCCTTCTCCCTTCGAGCTTGACCGCCTGCGCAAGCTGGGCGGCAGCGACGCAGAGGAGATGGAACCGACGCCGGCTCGCTCCACCTGTCGTGGTGCTCCGAGGTGAAGGCCGCTCCCGAGGTGAAGGTCGCTTCCGAGGTGAAGGTCGCTTCCGAGGTCAAGGTCGCTTCCGAGGTGGAGACTGTTCCCGAACTGAGTTCTGCTCCCGAGGTGAAGGCTGCTCCCGAGGTGAAGCTCGAACCGGAGCCAGCGCCAGCCAAGACCGGCGAGACTGACCTGGATAGCCTGCGCGATGTGGTCACCACTGCGCTCAATGATCAGGGCCACAACACCGCGGCTGCTCTGCTGGGAGCCGGGCGCTGGAGACTGGACGAGGATGGCGCGATTCAGGTGGAGGTAGGGGTCAAGAAAACCATGCTGGGCCTGACCATGAACGCCGAGGCGTGGAAGATTGTGCGCGAGGCTCTGCGCGGGGCGGGGGCCACGCAAAAGATGACCGTGGTGCCGGGCGAAGCGGCCGACCCGACGAGCGCGAGCGCACGCGTGTGGTCGCGCGATAGCATTGAGGCAGTGGCCTTGGGCAATCCGCTGGTGCGCCAGGCGCAGGAGCTTTTCCATGCCGAAGTGCGCAGCGTGCTCGATCTAAGGGAAAACCAGGGCAATGATTCGCGGAGCAAAGGTTGAATATCGGAAGGCGGAATAGGCTGTGAATCCTTTCAAGATGCAGGAAATGCTGGAACAGGCGCGCCACATGCAGGACCAGATGCAGGAGAAGCTGAGCCAGACGGTGGTGGAAGCGTCCTCGGGCGGAGGCGCCGTCACGGTGAAGATGAATGGGCAGAAGCAGGTGTTGCAGCTGAAGATCGATGCGGCCGCAGTGACGAGTCTGAGCTCCAGCCCGGCTGATGTCGAGATGCTGGAAGACTTGGTGACGGCGGCGTTCAATGAGGCCGGCCGCCGCGCCGATGAGGCGATGAAGTCCAGCCTGACCGGGATGCTGGGCGGCTTGAACCTGCCTCCGGGGCTTCTCTAGCCTTGTCTCAATTTGCAGAACCGATGGCGCGGCTGATTGAAGAGCTGCGCAAGTTGCCTGGCATCGGGGCCAAGAGCGCGCAGCGGCTTGCCTTCCACATCCTGCGCGCGAGCAGCGAAGATGCGGGAGCGCTGGCCGACGCGGTGCGTGAGTTGAAGGCCCGGCTGCTGCTGTGCTCCACCTGTAACAACATCACCGATGTGGACCCATGCATCTACTGCGCCAGCGCGACGCGCAGCCAGCGGGTGGTGTGTGTGGTGGAGGAGCCGGGGAACATCGCAGTGATCGAAAAGACGCGCAGTTATAACGGCGTCTACCACGTATTGCACGGTACCTTGTCGCCGCTGCACGGGGTCGGCCCGGAGCACCTGAGAACGGACAGCCTGTTGGCCCGTGTGGCCCAGGGCGAAGTGGAAGAAGTGATCCTGGCGACCAATCCGACGGTGGAAGGCGAGGCGACTGCCGTGTATCTCGCGGATCTGCTGCGCTCGACGGCGGTGCGCGTGACCAGGATCGCCACCGGAGTGCCGGCCGGAAGCGACATCGAGTATGCCGACGAGGTCACTATGACCCGCGCCATGGAGGGCCGGCGGGAGCTCAAGTTCTAGGTGTAGATGGAAGCGACAGCGAGTAGAGAAGACGCTCGTTTTGTATCTCCAACTCACACAAAATCGTCATCCTGAGCGAAGCGCCTCAGAGATTTATCGCGTGACACAGTGCTTGGGGCGCGGAGTCGAAGGACCCCGGCGGAACCTATCTTACCCATGCTGCTCGGAGCTTTTCAACCGCCGAAGCCCGCACCGGGTAGACCCGCCACGGTCTTTCCCTGGGGCCGAGAACCAAGGACTTGCTGGCATCTTGCTAGGTCCGGCCTTGCACAGACCCGGGGATGGAAGATGATTACAGTGCATGAAAGGATGTACCCGTGACCATCGAGTGCGTACCGCAGCAGATCCTTTTCTGGGGCTTCGGTGGTTGAAAAACTCCGAGCTGCATGGGCAAGATAATCATCGCCGAGGTCCTTCGACTCCGCGCCACAAGCACTGTGTCACGCGATAAGTCTGCGAGGCGCTCCGCTCAGGATGACGATTTTGTGTGAGCTTTGACGAAAAACATCCTAGAACAAGTTAGTGCTTAAGGGGCGAAGCCCCGCGAATGCTCTCCAGTCCAAGCCGCAAAACATGGACGACTTTAGCCATCAATTAGGTGAAGATGGTTTGCTCGGTTACACGCGTGCTCCACAACCATCAAAAAATCAATCGTGGGGCTGCGCCCAGCTTTTTCGGCCCATGTACGCCGGCGCGAACATGGGGCACCCGTCCTGTTTTAACCGGGATCTACTGCTGGTGCTGGAACTTGCTGCTTTCGATCCTGCTTCTTTGCTCTTCCCTACCTTTGGCAGCACAGACGACGGCGCAAGCAGCTCTCAACTCTGCGTTGCGGGGCACTCCGGCGGTTGGCGTGGTGGTTGGATGTAAAGAGCGGACGCCAGTTAGCGGCGGTGAAGGCGACCAGCGAGCGCCACGCACCGGGGTCCATCCTCAAGCCACTTTTTCTGGCTGCCGCTCTCGAACAGCGCGAAGTGCTTCCCGAGACCACCGTCTTTTGCCGGCGCAACCTGCACATCAGCTACGGAGGCCAGGAATGGAACCTGGCTTGCACGCATCCGCAGAGTGACGTTGCCTTCGCCGCTAAAGAGGCGCTTGCCTACTCCTGCAACCGCTACTTCGCGGAACTTGCCGACCGCATTCCGCCTGCTCAGGCATCGGCCATCCTCGAACACTACGGCCTGGGGCAGACGCCTATTCCGCAGAGCCGGGAGCAGAAGGAGCTTCTGGTGTTGGGCGTGGCCGGAATTGCCGTTTCCCCGGCGCAGATGGCGGTTGCCTATCGAAAGTTGGCGCTGGAACTCGACCAAGCCAAGGCCCCGGCGGTGCGAGAGGGCCTGAGAGATTCGGTGAGCTACGGCATGGCGCACAATGCTGCCGTGACGGGGATGGAGATCGCAGGCAAGACCGGGACCGCAGGCGACGGGGCGCAAGGCCGGAGCCACGGATGGTTTGCCGGCACCGGTTACCTGGGCAACGAAGAAGTGGTGATGGTGATCTACCTCCCGGGCGGCAATGGAGCCGATGCTGCCCGGCTGGCGCACGACTTCTTTCTCGCAGCGAGAGCGCCGGCGCCGGAGAGTGCTCGCTCGCTTACCGTCGAGCTCTTCTCCACGCGAACCGTGAAGACCCTCACAGCAACGCCATTGGGGCAGCCGACACCAACCCAAATGGATTGGGCGCCGGATGGCCTCCGGCTCTCTTCAGGAACGACGGTAAAGGAACTTTCGTTGAGCGGAAGCTTTCGCATGCGAGCCGGTGCGAGCGATGCGGAGGAGGTTTCAGCCGCGGGAAGATGGATCATCCGCTGGCGGCGCGATGGCCTGCGTGTGCTGCTGACGCTGCCCAGCGAGAACTACGTCATTGCGGCGCTGAACGGCGAAGCTGCGCCTGATGAGCCGATGGCCTCGCTGAAGGCGATGGCGATCAGCATACGCACCTTCGCCCTCGAGAACGCGAGCCGCCACAGCGCGGAGGGGTTTGGGCTGTGCGACAGCACGCATTGCCAAGCGCTGCGCCTGGGCAAAGCGCGCCCTGAGGTGGAGCGCGCGGTGCGCGAGACAGCAGGCGAGACCCTGTGGTTCGCCGGCCAGAGGGCACACGTCTATTACACCCAGCATTGCGGCGGCATGAGTGAAGAAGCGGGGGACGTTTGGCCTGCAGAGCACGCCAGCTATCTGGCGGGAAATCATGCCGATCCTTACTGCCTGCGCCGGTCTCCGGCCGAGTGGCAGGCGCGGATTGATCTCACCCAACTCGGCGGGATTTTTCGCGCCCAGGGTTGGCAGACACCTTCCCCGATCAGCGACATCCGCGTGAGCAGGCGGAGCGCGAGCGGCCGCGCCGAGCTGCTTGAGGTGACCGGCCGGGGTGCTCCGGCTGAGCTCTCGGCCAGCAGCTTTCGCTTCGCTGTGGACCGGGCGCTGGGTTGGAACCAGATGCGCAGCGACTGGTATAGCGTCAGCGTTTCCGGCTCTGCCCTGGAAATCAAAGGCCGGGGCTATGGGCACGGCGTAGGCCTGTGCCAGGCCGGCGCCTATGAGATGGCGAAGGAAGGCCACAGCGATACGGAGATTCTCAGCTTCTACTTTCCTGGCGCGGTCGCCGGCATCACGCCGGCCGGCGACAGATGGCAGAGCGTCGCGGGTGCGGGATGGACGCTGTTGACCACCGACCCCGCCGGCGGCCTGGTGACCGAAGGAAATGCTGCCTGGGCCAAGGCGCGGTCGCTCTTCGGCTCTCCTGCGGCCACCACCGCTCCCATGGTGCAGGAGTTGCCGACCACGGAGCTCTTCCGCCAGACAACGGGAGAGCCGGGCTGGACGCTGGCCTCAACCCGGGGCAGCAACGTCTTCTTGCAGCCAGCCGCGGTGCGGCGAAACAACGGAGGGACCGAAGCGCTGCTGTTACACGAGTTTCTGCACGTGCTGGTGGAGCGGGAGGCGGGAGAACAAACTCCACTCTGGCTTCGGGAAGGTTTGGTTGAGACTTTGGCGAAGTCGGGTAAGGATGAAGTTACGATTGCTGTGCCGGCGAAGGAATTGGATGCTGCGTTGGCCCACCCGGCCGATGCCGCCGCCTCGCGGCAGGCACACCAGGTTGCGGCCCGGATGGCCGCCCTGCTCGTGACCCGCTATGGGATGGCTGCGGTACGAGACTTCTTACGGAACGGTGTGCCCGTAAGCGTACTCAGACTGCCACCTTTTGCGGATATCTCTGCAGCTCCCAACGGAGGTGCTGGTTCTTCATCAGGAGCTCAGCGACAATCGCGCGCAAGCAGCGAATTTCCTGCGCGAGTTGCTGCCCATCCGAGGTCTCGATAAGATCCGCGCATAACGGCTCATAGGTGGTTTGCTGGATCTGTGCGTTGGCTATCATTGGGGGCCTTCCTCACACTTCCTTACGTCTATCAACACACTAGATCTCCCCCCAAAAAGACAAAAGCCCAAATGGTGCTGTGCCGCACGCCCCCTTTGGTAGCGTTCTCGCCCACCCTTTCGGCTGCCCCGCAAAGTGAGCAAAACCGAACAGATTCGCTCTTTCACCGAATGTGATGAATAGGCGATTGACTGAGCAAAACTGCACAGCATCCATATCTCCCGAGGAAGATACTTCTTCTAGACAGGTAGTAGCATAACTCGCCGGAGCAAAGTCAATACCGTCGGGCCTAAACCGGCTCTGATGGACAGCCACCTGCTCATCCATTTCCCAGAACTTCACTGATTCGATACCCGGTGGCAACACCGAGAACAGGCGGATCCTACCGTGAAACCGAGCCCACCGATCCCCCAGCCCAAGCCCTCGCCGAAGGATGACCTGAAGTCGCTGCCGATGGCAGAGTTAGAGACCAAATTGAAGTCGTCTCCCGACGGTCTCAGCCAAGCGGAGGCGCAGAAGCGGCTGACGCAATACGGCCCGAACGAGATCGCGGAAAAAAAGACCAACGAGATTCTGAAGTTCCTTACCTATTTCTGGGGCCCGATCCCATGGATGATTGAAGCGGCCGTCATTTTGTCAGGAGTTGTTCGCCACTGGCTGGACTTTTTCATCATCCTGCTCCTGCTTTGTTCCAATGCGGTGGTCGGTTTCTGGGAAGAACACCAGGCGGGCAACGCCATCGCCGCGCTGAAAGCCAAGCTGGCCATCAATGCCAGGGCCAAGCGTGATGGAAAGTGGACTACACCGAAGGCCAGCGAGCTGGTTCCGGGAGATGTCATCCGCCTGCGCTTGGGCGACATCATTCCCGCAGACGCGCGCTTGCTGGCGGGCGATCCGGTGGAAGTAGATCAGTCCGCGTTAACCGGTGAATCATTGCCCGCCTCGCGCAAGCCGGGCGAAGCGGTCTTTTCCGGGTCGATTCTCCGCCAGGGCGAAATCGACGCGTTGGTTTACGCCACGGGCACCAACACCTACTTCGGCAAGACTGCCCAACTGGTTCAGGAAGCGCATACCGTAAGCCATTTTCAGCGCGCCGTGTTGAAGATTGGCGATTACCTCATCGTGCTTGCCGTGGCCCTGGTGTTGTTGATTGTCGCGGTTGCCATCTTCCGCGGAGACCCGATCCTCAACACGCTGGAGTTTGCCCTCATCCTCCTGGTGGCTGCAATTCCCGTGGCCATGCCCACGGTGTTATCGGTAACCATGGCTGTCGGCGCACGTCTGCTGGCGAAAAAAGAAGCCATCGTGACCCGGCTGTCGGCCATCGAGGAACTGGCGGGCGTGGACATACTGTGCTCGGACAAGACCGGAACCCTGACCCAAAACAAGCTCACCCTGGGCGACCCATTCAGCGTAAATAGCATTCCCGCGGATCAAGTGGTTCTCTGGGCTGCGCTGGCCTCGCGTGCGGAAGACAAGGACACGATCGACCTCGCGGTAATCGGAGGCGTCAAGGACGATAAGGCATTAAAGAGCTACCAGGTACTTCACTTCCAGCCCTTCGATCCGGTGCATAAACGCACCGAAGCTACAGTGAAAGCATCGGACGGAAGACAGTTTTATGTGGCCAAGGGAGCGCCCCAGGTCATTCTGCAGATGTCGAACAACGCGGAGCAGGTAAAGCCCGCGGTCGAGAAAGCGGTCAATGAGTTCGCCGGGCGCGGCTTCCGCTCTTTGGGTGTAGCCCGAGCCGACGAGCAAGGCAAGTGGCAATTTGCCGGCGTGCTGCCGCTGTTCGATCCACCCCGCGAGCAGGCCAAAGCAACCATCGCCAGCGCCCGCCAGATGGGGGTGAACGTCAAGATGGTCACGGGCGATCAATTGGCCATCGCGAAAGAGACGGCGCGGCAATTGGGAATGGGCACCAACATCCTGGATGCCAGCGCATTGGGCGATACCAAGCACCATGAGACGGCGCAGCTCGCGGAGGCCATCGAAAATGCGGATGGCTTCGCCCAGGTATTCCCAGAACACAAGTTCCACATAGTGGATGTGCTGCAGCAGCGCGGTCACATCGTAGGTATGACAGGCGACGGGGTGAACGACGCGCCGGCGCTCAAAAAAGCAGATTGCGGCATCGCCGTTTCAGGCGCGACCGATGCGGCGCGCGCCGCGGCCTCCATCGTATTGATGGCCTCCGGCCTCTCGGTGATCATCGACGCCATCAAGGAGAGCCGCCGCATCTTCCAGAGGATGAATAGCTACGCCATCTATCGCATCGCCGAAACGCTGCGCGTTCTGTTGTTCATGACGCTGTCGATCCTGGTGTTTAACTTCTATCCCGTGACCGCGGTGATGATCGTGATGCTGGCGTTGCTGAACGACGGAGCCATTCTGTCCATCGCCTATGACAACGTGCATTACAAGGACAAGCCCGAGGCCTGGAACATGCGCCTGGTGCTCGGAGTCTCGACCGCACTCGGCGTGATGGGCGTAGTGGCCGCATTTGGGCTCTTTTATCTCGGCGAGCGCGTCTTCCATCTGGGCCGAGGGCAAATCCAGACGCTGATGTACCTGAAGCTATCGGTCGCCGGACATCTGACAATTTTCCTCACCCGCACTCGCGGGCCGTTCTGGTCCATACGCCCGGCTAAGATTCTGTGGATGGCCGTTCTCGGCACCCAGACCGTCGCTACTCTGATTGCCGTGTATGGCTTGTTCATGACGCCACTGGGTTGGAAGTGGGCGGGGTTCGTCTGGGGTTACGCCGTCGTCTGGGCTTTGGTCAATGATCGGGTGAAACTGCTCGCTTACCGGATCCTGGACCCGACCAAAGCTCCATTGCTTGGGAAAAAAACTCTCGACCTGACTCCCCAGATCGCCGCCCGTGCCTATGAGCTCTACCAGCAGCGCGTGCGCGGCGAGAGCCTGCAGGATCAGGACTGGCTGGAGGCGGAGCGCGAGGCCCGGGCTGGTCAGCCCGCCCCTCGAGAGCCCGCGGTAGTATCCTCGTGAGTCCAATGTTCGTCAGGCGAGGAGAAAGATGAAGATCAACACTGAAGAATTTCGTGTGCGTCCCGGAAAAGAGTTCAAACTCGGTGACCGGCCGACAATAGTGAAACCCTTCTATCAATCGAAGAAGCACTATCAGGAGATCCTGAAAGAGCACGTGGCGGAGTTGAGTTCACTGCAACAGCTGCACTACGCGTCCAATCGCTATGCGTTGCTGTTGATTTTTCAAGGGATGGACTCTGCCGGGAAGGACGGCGCCATTCGCCACGTCATGTCCGGCGTCGATCCGGCAGGATGCGAGGTTTCCAATTTCAAACAACCGAGTGCGCAAGAACTGGAGCATGACTTTCTCTGGCGCACGACCTGCCGGCTTCCCGAACGGGGGCGGATCGGTATCTTCAATCGTTCCTACTATGAAGAAGTGCTGGTAGTCCGGGTACACCCCGAGATTCTCCACAACCAGGGTCTTCCGGAAGAGCTGATCGACGAGAAGAACATCTGGGAAGAGCGCTATCGCTCCATCGTCGAAATGGAGAGCCACCTCTATCGAAATGCAACCCGAACCATCAAGATTTTCCTCAACCTTTCCAAGGCGGAGCAGAAAAAGCGATTTCTCGCGCGCATTGACAAGCCGGACAAGAACTGGAAATTCAGCTTGGCGGACATTCACGAGCGGAAATATTGGAAGCAATACATGGAGGCGTATGAGGCGTGTCTGAACGCTACAAGCACTCATCAGGCACCCTGGTATGCCGTTCCCGCTGACGATAAAGAGAATGCCCGCTTGATTATTGCCCGCATATTGCTGGATACGCTTGGGAGCCTCAAGATGGCTTATCCCAAAACCACCCCGAAGAGACGCCGCGAATTGCAGGCGATCGGCAAGCAGCTAAAGAAGAACTAACGAAGTCGAGAGGAACACTTATGACCCCCCAGGAACAGGCACTTGTTGTTGATGCAGAGGTTGAGAAGGCAGCCGCTAAGTTCCTCTTCGACGCGGCTCTGTCCACAGCTATCGCAGCCAATGGCCATCGTGAGACCAAAGTCCCACTCCCCAAAGGTCCACTAAACCCAGAGCTACTCGACAAGATGAACCGCTATTGGCGCGCCGCCAATTATTTGTGTATCGGCCAGATTTATCTTTTTGAAAATCCGTTGCTGCGCGAGCCGCTCACAGCGGACCAGATCAAACCAAGATTGCTTGGACACTGGGGAACGTCACCGGGGCAAAACCTGATCTACATTCATTTGAACCGCCTCATCAAAGAGCACAATGCAAATATTATTTACATCGCTGGGCCCGGGCATGGCGGCCCTTCGCTCAATGCCAGCTCCTATTTAGAAGGCAGTTATACCGAAGTGCATCCGGAGATCACGCCTGATGAGAACGGTATGCGGCTGCTCTTCAGGAAGTTCTCGACACCGGGCGGAGTACCCAGCCATTGCGGTCCGCACGTTCCGAATTCCATGCACGAGGGCGGCGAACTCGGTTATTCCCTGGTCCACGCATTTGGGGCAGCTTTCGACAACCCGGATCTCATCGTGGCCTGCGTGATCGGTGACGGAGAATCAGAGACCTGCCCGCTCGAAGGCAGCTGGAAGGGAGTCAACTTCCTCAATCCAGTGCGCGACGGCGCCGTGCTTCCCATCCTCCACCTCAACGGCTACAAGATTTCCGGCCCTACCGTGCAGGGCCGCACCAGCGATGAAGACTTGAAGGCGCTATACATAGGCCGTGGCTACAAGCCCTACTTTGTAGAAGGCGACGATCCTGAAGCGGTGCATCAGCTTCTAGCCGGAACGCTGGACGATTGCTACGCAGAGATTCAAGCCATTCAGCAGGCAGCACGGCGGGAGGGATTCAAGAAACAGCCTGTCTGGCCCATGATCGTCCTGCGCACGCCCAAGGGATGGACTTGTCCCAAAGAAGTGGATGGGATTCCCATTGAGGGGACCTTCCGCGCCCACCAGGTCCCGCTGGCAACCGTACGCGAAAACCCGGAACATCTGAAGATCCTGGAAGCCTGGATGAGAAGCTACCAGCCGCAAGAGCTCTTCGATCAGCACGGCAAGTTCATCGACGAGCTGGCGGAGCTCGCTCCGAGGGGCAATCGGCGTATGGGTGGGAATCCTCACGTGAACGGCGGCCGGCTGCTGACCACACTCGATCTGCCCGACTTTTGCGACTTTGCGCTGGAGATTCCCGGTCCCGGCGAAGTGGTCGCTGAAGCTCCGCGCAAGCTGGGAGATTATTTCGCCCAGGTCTTCCGCGTGAACCCAACCAACTTTCGCATGTTCTGTCCGGACGAAACGGAATCGAATCGCTTAGGCTCTGTTTTGGAAGCTACCAAGCGGTGCTTTATGGCGGAGACGGTGTCCATCGACGATAAGCTCAGCCCCGATGGCCGCTTGATGGAGGTACTAAGCGAGCATTGCTGCCAGGGATGGCTGGAAGGCTATCTGCTGACCGGGCGGCACGGCATGTGGTCCTCTTATGAAGCCTTCGCGCAGGTGGTGGATTCCATGCTGACGCAACACGCCAAATGGCTGGAACAGTGCCGCGACTTTCCGTGGCGCAGAGACCTCGCATCCCTGAATGTTCTCCTGACCAGTCACGCCTGGCGCAACGATCACAATGGCTTCAGTCATCAGGCGACCGGCTTTGTCGACAATGCACTGGCCCGCCGGAGTGAAACCATCCGGGTGTACTATCCACCCGACAGTAATTGCTTGCTCAGCGTCTTCGACCACTGTATGCGGAGCCGCAACTACGTCAACATTGTGACTTGCGGCAAGCAGCCACAGCTGCAGTGGCTGAACATGGACGAGGCGCGCGAACATTGCTCCCGAGGCGCATCCACCTGGAAATTCGCCACCAACGACCAGGGCGGAGAACCGGATGTTGTGCTGGCTTGCGCTGGAGATGTGCCGACCATTGAAATATGCGCGACGGCATGGCTTCTGCAGAAACATGTTCCCGGTATTAAGGTGCGCGTGGTCAACGTGGTCGATTTGACTGCCCTGATGATGCCGGATAACCATCCCCATGGCATGGACAACATGTCGTTCAATGCGCTCTTCAGCGAGCATGCGCCCGTCATGTTCGCTTTCCACAATAACCGCTGGCTCATCCATAGCATGGTTCATGGCCGCTCCGATGAAGGCCGCTTTCATGTGCGCGGCTACATGGACCGCGGCACGACCACCACCCCGTTCGACATGGTCGTTCTCAACGAGATGAGCCGCTTCCACCTCGCGATCGAGGCGCTGAAGCATATTCCACGGCTGCGTATTGCCGCCACAGACGCCATCGATCTTTTCCACCGTAAGCTATTCGAACACCACGAATACATCCGGCAACATCTGGAGGATATGCCAGAGATCAGGAATTGGCATTGGACAGCTGATTTCAGCGAGCCAACTGCCCCTCCGCCATTGGCAAAGGGACATCCTCGGGCGGCATTGTTCACCAACAGCTAACCGAAGAAGTGCTGATTTGGCAGCGACGGCCGGGCGCCCCATCCTTTTGCGTTCTTGGCAAAGCGTGGGATAGGCTGCTGTAGGAAAGCGTTCTGCTACTGGTATTCGTCTCGGCTTAGGTTGATCGTCGGGGTTCCAGGGGGTTGGTTCTGTTTTCCCACCCTTTGCAAAAGAATGCAAAGGATGGGGCACCCGTGTCTTCGCGGTGCCTCCAACACAGGTGTTAGGGAGATAAGTTGAGCGACGCAAACCCAATCATTAGGTGGCCCAACGTAGAAGGAATGGACGCACTGGCTGAGCTTGCGCTCAACCTTCGCTGGTCGTGGAACCATGCGTCGGACGAGATATGGCAGAGTCTCGACGCCGAGCTGTGGGAGACAACGCAAAATCCGTGGCTTATTCTGCGCACTGTCTCTCAAGAGAAGATCAAATCTCTGCTAGCGGCACCGGAGTTTCGTCAGCGCGTCCAGGATTTACTGCGGATTAATCACGAATCCGCGGACACCTGGTTCCAGCAGAAACACCCGGGCGCCGCCCTCTCCTCCGTCGCCTACTTCAGCATGGAATTCATGTTGAGCGAGGCGTTGCCCATTTATTCAGGCGGCCTGGGCAATGTGGCAGGCGACCAGATGAAGGCGGCGAGCGACTTAGGTGTGCCTGTGGTCGGAATCGGCCTGCTCTACGGCCAGGGGTATTTCCGCCAGGCATTTGATTTGGATGGCAACCAGCAGGCGCTTTATCCGGTCAACGATCCCGGCCAACTACCCATTCGCCCTCTGCGTCAGGCCAATGGAGAATGGCTAAGGTTACAGATTCAGCTGCCGGACACGAAGATCTGGCTGCGCTGCTGGGTGGTGGCGATTGGAAGGAACAAGCTCTACCTTCTGGACACCAACGACTTCTCCAACTCCCCCGCCCATCGCGGCATCAGCAGCGAGCTCTATGGCGGCGATGCCGAGATGCGATTGAAGCAGGAGATCGTGCTGGGCATCGGCGGCTGGCGCCTACTGCGGGCCCTGGGTCTGCAGCCTGAGGTATGCCACCTGAACGAAGGCCATGCGGCGTTTGCGGTCCTGGAACGGGCACGCAGCTACATGGAGGATCATAAGACCTCGTTCGACCTCGCCATGACCGTCACCCGGTCCGGCAATCTGTTTACGACCCATACCGCGGTCGCGGCAGGCTTTGATCGTTTTGACCCAGAGCTTATGCGGAAATATCTCCGCCATTACGCGGGGGATGAACTCGGCATTCCCTTGGATGATTTGCTCGCACTGGGAAGACAAAATGCCGGCGATCCTTTCGAACCCTTTAACATGGCCTATCTGGCTGTGCGTGGCAGCGGCCAGATCAATGGCGTGAGCAAACTGCACGGGCAGGTGAGCCGGCACATCTTTCAGCCGCTCTTCCCCAGATGGCCCGAGCCTGAGGTCCCCATCGGCTCGGTGACCAATGGCATTCACGTCCCTACCTGGGACTCAACGGAAGCAGATTCACTCTGGACCAACGCTTGCGGCAAGAAGCGTTGGCGAGGAGATGGTCCTAACAAAGAGGAGATCCATCGCGTACCCGACGAGAAGTTTTGGGAGATGCGCAGTCTGCAACGGAAGCGTCTGATCGAGCGCGTGCGCAGGCGCTACGCACATCAACTCGCATTGGAATACGTTGTCTCACAAGATTCCGGCAACGTCCTTGATGAACATGTGCTCACCGTGGGATTCGCGCGCCGGTTTGCTACTTATAAGCGGCCAAATCTTCTATTGCACGATCCTGAGCGGCTCATTCGATTGCTTTGCAATCCCGAGCGCCCCATGCAGTTGATTCTTGCCGGAAAAGCACATCCTCAGGACCTTCCTGGGCAGGCGCTGATCAAGAAGTGGAATGATTTCATCAAGCGTCCTGAAGTCAAAGGCCATGTCGTCTTTCTGAGCGACTATGACATGCAATTGGCGCAGGAGTTAGTGCAAGGCATCGATCTCTGGATCAACACGCCGCGCCGTCCCTGGGAAGCGTGCGGGACGAGTGGGATGAAAGTCCTGGTCAACGGAGGCTTGAATTTTTCTGAACTGGACGGCTGGTGGGCGGAGGCTTACTCTCCCCTGGTCGGATGGGCGATCGGCGACGGCCAGGAACACGGGGACGATCCGGCACGGGATGCCCTGGAGGCCGAAGCCATGTATAGCTTGCTGGAGCGGGAGGTTGTCCCTGAGTTCTATGAACGGGACGAGCATGGCTTGCCGCCCAAGTGGGTGGCCCGTATCCGCGAGAGTATGTGCCAGCTCACGCCGGAATTTTCCGTCGGCCGCACGCTTCGAGAGTACACCAAACATCACTACCTGCCGGCGGCTTCTGGTTATGCCCAACGCGCCGCCAAGGAAAGTGCTTTGGGTGCGGAGTTGCTTGAATGGCAGCAAACCATCGGTCAGCGATGGAACACCGTGCGCTTTGGCACGGTGAGCGTCGAAACCCACGACAACTTCCATGTCTTCCTGGTACAGGTCTTACCGGGCGATCTACCCCTGGATGACTTCAGAGTGGAGCTTTTCGCCAATCCCCTTGGAGGGGGCGAATCCGCCGTCCAAGCCATGACGGCGATCGAAAAGGACGGCGCTCCAAAGGGAGTCGTGACCTACTCGGCGCAAGTAGCGGCAAGCCGTGCGGCCAGCGACTACACACCACGCATCGTTCCTTATCATGCCGGAGCTTCTGTGCCCCTGGAAGCCGGGCAGATCCTTTGGCAACGTTGACCGGCGATCTGTCGGCAGTCGCTCGTTTCGCGAGATGTGGGAGACCAGCAGCTCTGTCCAAATTAGTTTTTTTCGATCGGCTAACTTGGACAGCACTCGCTGAAACAAATCAGCTCTCACGGCATAGCGCAATCAGTCCCGCAGAGCCTGCCCTGAGCTTGTCGAAGGGGACGGCTGAGAGTAGCCCAGGACGGACGCGGGTTTCCTGTGCAACTTGGTGGAATCAAGGAACCTCGTGCGGCTTTCCGTGAAGAAAGCCGCATACGCAGACCTGTCTAGAACAGCGTGCAGGAAATCCGGGGTAGTTCTGGGTTTAGGTGAGAGCGAATGATCAGTCCCGCCAGGGACGGCTGAGAGCTGATTCGTTTCAGCGAGTGCTGTCCAAATCGGCCGACCGCAACAAGCTAACTTGGACAAGACTGGCTTTCAGCCGTCCCCTTCGACAAGCTCAGGGCAGGCTCTTCGGGACTGATCCCGACACGCAGAGGGAACCAGAGGCGCTCGACGCTGAAACCCGTGTCGGCCATGAGCGAACCAAGCATGAGCTATTTAGCTCAGATATTCCCTCTCTGTGCTGAAACACTAGGCACGAGGCTTCCAGATCCGCTTCCGAAGCCGAAAGAGGAATATCAGATGCCGCTCATGCAGCTCGTTATTACGCTTGTCGCCGTAGGAATTCTGTTGTGGCTCGTGAATCGCTTCATACCGATGCAATCGAGCATCAAATCGATCCTGAACGGGGTAGTTGTCATCATTGTGGTCGTCTGGCTCGCCAACCTGTTCGGACTGTTCGCTCCCCTCTCGAGAATTCACGTAGGTCGATGAGCGGCGCTCTACCCGAGTCTCCCCCGGTCTCGGGAAATCTATGGCCCGGTAGTCAGCCAGTAGAGTTGTTTCACCTTGAATCCCTTTTTCATCGGTGGCGGATCCACCTTGCCCCATGAGGCATGGTTCCAGCTAACCGCCTGCAGTCCGTCGTGTGCGGGTTGGAAAACCATGGGCGGCTCGACCGGTTTACCCTCCACCGCATCGAACGTGACCGTGACCTGGCTGCCGGAATCGACCCAATGGCCAAACAAGGTTGTGGCGCCATTGCCGGGATCTTCTGTAACCGTCGCGGTACCATCCCTCCCCAGGCTCAGGTTCATCGACGGACCGGTGAAGTGCGATAGATAGACGCCGGCAAACCGTGAATGCGCGGTTGTATTGTCAGCGAGCGCGGCTTGCGTGGACAGCAACACGATTGCGCAAGCCAACGGAAGGTGCAGGAGCAAAGCACTTGAAGGTCTCATAATTCCTGCAGTGTAATCCCGTATCCATCGCGAAAAATGCACAGCATCACAAGTATCTACGTATCGATTCCCGTTTTAAGACCACAAGATAAAGTTCTTTTAATCGATTACCACTTGCGATCTTCACGGAGTGTTGCCCGATCCCGCCGGGCGCCTAAAAACAGGCTCCCGCTCGTTTGGGTTGACATCCGACCCGAATAAGAGAATACTTGTGTCGAATGACTACCCAAGAGAACAACGACGACCGTATCGCTCTATTGCAGGGGACGCTGGACCTGCTGATTCTGAAAACGCTGGTGATGGGTGAATGCCACGGGCAGGGCGTGGCGCGATTGATTCAGCGCCAGTCGGAAGAGGTGTTTTTCGTCGACCACGGGTCGCTTTACCTGGCGCTGCAGCGGCTGGAAGACAAAAAGTGGATTCGCGCCAAATGGGGTGTGAGCGAGAACAACCGCAAGGCGCGGTTTTATTCGCTGACGCCCAAGGGACGCGAGCAGCTGTTGGAGAAGACCAGCGAGTGGCGGCGGCTGACCCGAGCCATGGATCTGATTCTGGAGTCGAGCAAAGGGCCTCAGCGAGAGGAGGCATAACTATGTTCCAGCGCAAGCGGAGTGCAGAGGATTTCGCCGAAGAAATCAAGACGCATCTTGAACTCGAAGCCGACGACCTGAAGCAGGAGGGTCTGAGCGAGGACGAGGCACGATGGAAGGCGCGGCGTGAATTCGGCAACGTCGGTGCTGCGCAGGAACGTTTCTACCTCAAAGACCGATGGGTGTGGTGGGACAAGCTGCTGCGCGATCTTCGCTCACCAATGTGGTCATGCTGCTGATGGCCCGCAATGCCACCCGTCAGACGAGAGTTCTCCTTGCGCTTGGCGTTGGGCGCGCGGCGCGGCGAGTTGCTGCGCCAGCTGATCACTGAGAGTCTGCTGTTGGTGATCGTGGCCGGCGCATTGGCGTGGGGATTTGCGCAGTTGGCGACGCGGATGCTGGGACGGTGGGCGCTTATCGAGTCGAGCCTTGCTCCAGATAAGACTGTGCTGTTGTTCACGCTGGGCGTGCTGGCGTTTGCGGCGTGCTGTTTGGGCTGGCGCCCTTTCGGTAGCAATTGCCGGTGGCGCGGAGCTGGCGTTGAAGACCTCGGCAGCCACCTCGAGGCGGATGCGGGCAAGACGAAACGGGGAAGACTCATCGTCGCTCTGCAGATGGCGCTGTGCCTGGTGCTGCTGGTGGGTGGTGGGTTACTGGTTCGCACTCTGCGGAACCTGGAGAATATCCCTCTCGGCATGCAGACGGACGGGCTGGTGGTCTTTGGCCTGAATCCCCAGAGCCTCGATTCGGAAGCCGAAGCTGGTGTCGTTTTATCAGGAGCTGCAGCGACGTCTGCGCGTCCTGCCGGGAGTGGAGTCCGTGACCGTGATGCAGATCCCGGCTTGGGTCATGGTGGTCGAACAATACCAATGTGATGGTTGATGGCAAGGACCCGAACGTGGCCAACGGAAGACGACCCTGGTGCGGAACAATGATGTCGGCCCGGACTTCTTTCACACGCTGGGTGTGCCGGTCGTGCTGGGGCGGGAGTTTACGGATGCGGATAACGCCAAATCGGAAAAGGTTGCGGTGGTGAGTGAACTGTTCGCGCAACGGTTTCTGCCCAACCAGAACCCCCTCGGACACCAGGTCAACGGGCTGGCAATAGTGGGCGTGGTGAAAAACCACAAGTATCGCAGCATGGACGAAGAGCCAATCCCGATGGCTTGGTGGGATTATGCCCAGGCTCCGAACGAGGGCGAGATGAATGTGGAGATGCGCGTGCGCGGGGACGCGCTGGCCATTTTGCCCGAAGTACGCAAAGTGGTGGCCCAGATGGACCCGGACGTACCGCTGATCAAACCGATGCTACAGCGGGAGCAATTTGAGCAGACCCTCTCAGGGCACTTGCTGTTTGCCCGCCTGGCGGAGTTCTTCGGACTGCTCGCGATAATACTCGTGGCCACGGGACTGTATGGAACGCTAGCCTATCGCGTAAACATGCGGACAGCGGAGATTGGTGTGCGCATGGCGGTGGGCGCGCAACGCGAGCAGGTGGTTTGGATGATCCTCAAGGACAGCCTTCTGCTGACGGCCATCGGGGTGGTGATGGGTATTCCGCTGGCGATGCTGGTGGGGCGCGCGTTGACGTCATCCTTATACGGCGTGAAGCCACTGGATGCGGTGAGCTATCTGCTGGCAGTCGCCGGCGTAACTCTGGTTGCACTGGCTGCGAGCGCAGTGCCCGCGTCCCGTGCGGCCAATGTCGACCCGTTGACCGCGCTACGAGCGGAGTAACCAACCCTTATTGAGGCTCGGCGTAAACGCTATTGACGAATCCGGCAGCATTGGTGTTGGGCCAGTCGGGATGCTGCGTCTTGAGCTCGGCGGTGATCTGCTTCCCGGCGTCCTCGGCGGACATTCCCTGCCCCTTGAGAGCCAGCGCACGGGTACGGATTCCGGAGATCAGGCTTCGTTCTTCGCCCACCAGCGAGCCGTCGCCGGGAGCACTATGATCGGGCAGCACATGCGCGGCATTGAGGGCATCCACCTTGTCGAGCACGGCGAGCCAAGTCGCAGGCGTCCCGCCATCGCCAAAGATATTCGGCATGGTCTTGTTCTGCACCACGTCGCCCGAGACCAGGGTGCGGTCCGGCTCAACAAAAGTGAGTTCGTCGCCTTTGGTGTGGGCTCCGCCGAACCAGAGCAACCGCGCCGTGACACCGCCCAGGTCGACGATTGCTTCCTGGTCAAAGGTCACATCGGGCGGACGCAACACCACACCTGCGAGCAGCTCCTTATTCTCCGCCGACCGGCTGCTGAACATGTCAATCATCTCCTGCCCATGCTTCTCCATTTCCTGCTGCTGCACGGCGTCGCGGATAAGGATCGTGCCGGGAGGAAACCCGGGTTCGCCACCCGCGTGCTCGGGATGGAAGTGAGTGGTGGTGAGAAATAGCTTGGTGTTGTTGGGCGCAAGCTTCGCCGCCAGGCGAGCGACGGTAGCTCCGTTCTTTGGGCCCAGACCGGTATCCACCACCAAGGTAGCGCGGCTACCGACGACGATGGCGATGTTGGGGAAGCCCATGATCGCCCAGACGTGGTCGGAGATCTTGACAGTGTCCTCACCAACCATCGTATGGGTCATCTGGGCGAATCCGTGGGCAGTGAGGAGTGCAGCCAGGGTCAATGCTATGGAGAGTGATTTCATCGTGTCCTCGTTCGAGCCAACAGCTCAAACCATGACCACTATATCGCCATCACTCCCTGGCCTACGCAGCTGATTCTGGCGCGCATGGCGAAGGAATAGGGTAAGCGCGGAATGAATCCAGCGCTTACCCATCGTTTTCCAACGTCATCTGTTCATCACCACTTCGGAGTTAGCCGGTAGGCGTGCATTTCCGTACAAGCCGGCAACACGCAAGCTTGGCCTGCTATCTCCCCTTCATCGTTGATCGAGTAAGCACCCATCAGATGCAGTGGCGAGTTCGCCGGTATGAGGGTGTTGAGGTCCTTCATGTGCCCGTCTTTCCAGCGGAAAGCGCTCATCCCGTTGGGATCGATGGAGAAGCCGACTACCTCGTCGCGGTTGTTCACGGTTCTGCAGCAGCCGGCTACGGTCAGGAACGCTGCCGGTGTAAGCGTGCCGAGGTCCTGCCTGCCTTTGGCCTTGGTCCAGAGGAACGAGTGGACGGTGCCGTCGTTAGCTTCAGACGTCCCCACGACATCGCCGAGGTCATTGATGCTGGACGCATTGTTGGACATGGTATGGTCCTGGTCTCCGAACCTCCCGAGGTCCTTAGGAGTACCGTCCGCTTCCCAGAGCACAGCGTGCAGCCCGTTCACGTGTCCCGGCGGCAAACCCTGAGTGGCGCAGGTGCCGGACGAACCGACGGCCTGCCCAAAATCATTGAGCCCCATCGCGAAGGCGACGGTGTCGCCCGGAAGCGGGTGGAGAACATGGATCTGACCATTCGGTTCCCATTTCACCGCTTCATAGCGGAAGACCTGAGATGGGGTTCCCGTGGCACAGGTAGAATCGCGCACTCCATTTTCCGACCATCCAACCACTTGGCCCAGATTGTTCACCTCAAAAGCGTTGGAATTGCGGCCGCTGGGCAGATTCGGCAGCGGCGTCAATTTGCCATAACGCCAGATGGCTCCGCGGCACACCAGATGGGTCCCGAAAGCACAAAAATCTTCCTTGTCAGGGTCCGCGGTCGCAAGCTCCGACCCAACCACGGCCTCGCCATACAGGTTAGGCCCATCCGCCCCACTGTTGGGCCCGCCAAGTGTGCCAATGTCCACCAGCGGTCCGGCGCCATACCAAAGAAAGGAGTGTTGCGGGCCATTGGGAACCAGGTTCGATTGCCCAGCAACCCAGCCGATACTGTTCATGTCATTCGATGTGGCGTTGTTGCCTTTTCCCAACACACCCAGGTCGGTGACGCTATATTGTGGTTTTTCGCATCCCGGCGCCTGCGCGGCGGGAGCCGCTACCGTAACCAGCGAAGCTGCCAAGCCCAGGGATAGAGAGTTCAACTTCCATTTGCTGTTCATATCGTCTCCTTTGTCTGTTTTGTAGCCGCGGAGTCCCCGGGCTGGATGGTGGTCGTCTTCTGCACGCGAGCGAGCAGTGAATTCAGGCACGTAAGCGCTGCGCCATCGGCTGCCTGCAACCGATGCAGCTCCCCCGAATTGAGCCACTCTTCTAATTCAGGCCGTTCCAGGTTCGAGATCACGCCCGTGTCTTCGAGCGCGATCATTTCCACCTCCGCCGCGCATCGCGGACACCATGCGCGTCGGGAACTCCGGCCCCGCAGGATCAACAGCGAATCGGTTTCGATGGTGATCCTCGTTTGCTTTGCCATAAAACCCCCTCCACTGGCTGGACCGAACGTCCGGAACGAGAGAAGGTTGGCGCTGGGCCGCCTGAAAAGTCCTTCCTATGCGCCTGAAAACTTCTGATAATTTCTCGCAATCATGCAAGTGACAGATAAATGAAGACTTGTTGTCTGTGCCTTGAACGAGCTACACCTCGGCATGCGCAGCAGTGCGTGCTAGAATTCGGGCTCAAATGACCATGAGCGAGAATCCGAGAGCCGATGAGCTCTACGAGTTCGGTCCTTTTCGGGTGGACCCCGCGAGGGAGACACTGCTCAAGGCCGGCGTGGCCGTGCCGCTCACGCCGAAGACGTTTCAAATCCTTCTGGTTTTAGTCCGCCACGGCACAGAGATCGTCACCAAAGATGACCTGATGAAGACAGTCTGGCCGGACACCTTTGTGGAGGAGGCCAACCTCAGCCGCAACATCTTTATGCTGCGCAAGGCGCTCGGGGAGACGGCCCAAGACCATCGCTACATTGTGACCGTGCCCGGGCGAGGATACCGCCTCGCCGAGAACGTGCACCTGCTTCCGGGCCAGGAATTCGAGATTGCCGCTGCCACGCACTCCAGAGTGCAGATCGACGTCAAGGAGACCCGGCCGTGGAAGTGGATCGCCCTGGCCGCCGTGATCGTGCTTGCCTTGGCTGGAGGCTTATGGCGAACACTCTCGCATCGCCGGGCAGTTCTCAGCGCCAAAGACACGGTGGTGCTTGCCGATTTCGCAAACTCTACCGGCGACGCGATGTTTGACGAGACCTTGCGTCAGGGGCTGGCGATTCAGCTCAGGCAGTCGCCTTACCTCAGCCTCATCTCCGACCAGCGCATCGCCCACACGCTCCATTTAATGGGCCAACGTGCCGGTGCGAGGCTCACGCCGGAACTCGCTCGGGGAGTCTGCGAACGGACCGGAAGCGCCGCCATCCTGGAGGGCTCGATCGCACCCCTGGGAAGCCAATACGTAGTCACGCTGCAGGCCAGGAGTTGCCGCACCGGAGAGGTCCTCGATCAGGAACAGGTACAGGCAGCAAAAAAGGAGGACGTACTGAGCGCCTTAGGCCAGATCGCCAGTCGCTTTAGAAATCGAGTGGGTGAATCGCTGACCACGATCCAGGAGCACAATACTCCGCTCGCCGAGGCGACGACCCCTTCCCTCGAGGCGCTCGAAGCTTACAGCGCGGGCTGGAAGCTCCACACCACGAACGGTGCCATGGCTGCTCTGCCGCTCTTGAAGCACGCGGTGGAGATCGATCCCAACTTTGCTTTGGCGCAAGCAACCCTGGGGCGTGAATACGCTGATCTTGATGAGTCTGATCTGTCCGCTGCGAGCACCACCCGGGCCTGGCAGGCGCGGGACCATGCCAGCGACCGCGAGAAGTTCTACATAACGGCCACCTACGAAGGGCTGGCAACAGGAAACCTTGAAAAGGCACGGCAGAACGATGAGGCGTGGGCACAAAACTATCCTCGTGATGCGGTGCCTCACTCTATGTTGGCGGGCTATCCCAATAAGGCGGCGGGGCGATACGAACAGGCGCTTGTCGAAGCCCGCAAGGCGACAGAGCTCGACCCGGATTTTGCCATGGGTTATTACAATCTCGCTGTCAATAACGTCTATCTCGATCGCGTGGAAGAGGGTGAGAACGTCCTTCGGCGCGCAGCCGGACGAGGCCTCGAGATCGACGAATTCATCATGCTGGAGCATGACATCGCCTTCTTGAAAGGCGACCAAGCCGCCATGGAACAGGCGGTTGCCCGGGCCCGGGAAAGGTCGGGAGGAGATACCTGGATTTCCAACAAAGAGGACCATGCTTTCTCCTATGGGGGTCAGCTGAAAAAGGCGAGGGTCTTGTCTCAGCGCGCGGTGGACCAGGCGATGCAGGAGGCCCAGCCGGAGAGGGCCGGGTTATGGGAAGCGGGAGCATCCTTACGCGAAGCCTTTTTTGGAAACGCGCCGAAGGCCAGGCAGAGGGCTACCGCCGCCCTCAGTCACTCGAATAACCGTGAGGTAGAGTTTGGCACGGCGCTGGCGTTGGCCATCTCCGGGAGATGCCGGCCGCGCGCAACAACTCGCCGATGATCTGGAAAGGCGCTTTCCTGAGGATACGGTGGTGCGCTTCAGCGACCTGCCGGTGGTGCGAGCAGGCATCGCCCTCAATCGGGGCGACCCTGTGAAAGCGATCGAACTGCTGCAAGTTGCCGTTCCTTATGAGCTGGGCGCCCGCCTGGACCTCGGGGCGCTCTACCCCATTTATGTGCGCGGCGAGGCTCACCTGGCAGCGCACCAGGGTGCGGAAGCGGCCATCGAGTTTCAGAAAATCCTCGACCACCGCGGAGTCGTGGGCAGCGATCCCATCGGCGCACTCGCACGCCTGCAACTTGGCAGAGCGTACACCCTGACGGGAGACAAGATAAAGGCCAAGGCCGCCTACCTGGATTACCTAACCCTATGGAAAGATGCCGACCCCGATATCCCGATCTTCCGAGAAGCGAAAGAGGAGTACGCTCGGCTGCAGTAAGTTGCGAGTACAAAGAGAGCAGGAGAATTCCTGCTCTCTCTCGCAGAGTGCAATTAACGACATGGCGTAGCCAGGAAGGCGTGCGTTTGTCCGCTACCGTTCACCCCAAAGCCGACAATCTCGTCACTGGAGTTGATGACCTCCGCAACCAGCGCGTGGATGGGGGCGTTAGCCTGCAGAAGGCTGTTGAGGTCGATCATCACGCCGTTCCGCCGGAGAAACGCGCGGGGCACTCCGGTTTTGTCGATCGACAAACCCACCACCTCGCCTTTCTCATTCGCGCCCAGCGCGACGCTAGAATAGTCACCCTTTACGGTGCCCAGGTCTTTCATGCCCGTCTCCCGGGTCCATAAGAATGCGTGCGAGGTTTGTTCGCCTGCCAGCACCGAGGTACCGAATACCTGACCCTGGTCGTTGATGTACAGGGCGGTGTTGCCGAGCGGGCCCAGCGCAGCGCTCCGACAGGGGGTGATGCAGGCTCCTCCCAGGTTGCCGAGGTCGGTGACCGTACCATTCTCCCAAAGCACGGCGTGCGGGCCTACAGCGAGAGGGGGCAAGAGGGTGTTTCCGCAGGAACCCGATTGTCCGACCACCTGGCCCTTGTCGTTAAGCCAGAGGCCAATTCCAACCGAATCACCCGGGAGCGGGCGCAGCTTCTGGATTTCGCCCTGCCCTGGCCCCCATAGAACGGCTTCAAAATCGTTCGTCTGCGGAGCCACGCAGTTTTTGTCGGCCGTGCCCTCTTCAGCAACTCCCACTGACTGGCCCCGGTCATTGATGGAAATGGCCTGGCCATTCTTGCCCCCGAGTAGCGGCAGAGCCGTCATCACTCCTCCCTGCCAGAGGAAAGGCACGCATTCGAGGCCGGTGCCGAAACCGCAAAAGTTTTCGCTGTCTTTGTCTGTGGGGGAGACTTCAGCTGCACCCACGACTTGGGCAAAGTCATTGGTGGTGAACCCGATGCTGTTCAAGCTCGCACTATTCTTTGCATTGAGACCAGGCGTGCCCAGATCAAGTTTCAATCCCTTGTACCAAAGGACCGCATGCTGTGTGCCGTTGGCGAGGGCCGCCGCGCCGGAGACCAAGCCATCGCTGGCCACGGACGTGGCCTCGCTGAACGGGCCGCCGAGCGTGCCCAGGTCGGTGATGTGATAGTGGACTGGCGGTAGCTTCTCCTGCTGCTGGGCTAACAGCCAGGCAGGCGTGAACAGCGTGCAACACGAGGTCACTGCAACGCACAAGATCTGATTTTTTGCTTTCATAGTCGCCTCACTCCTGAGCGTGCAATTTATAACCGGCAGGCTCGTCACGCAGAAGAATCCGCCCCCGCACAGACGTCAACGAAACTTAGCGTGAGTTCTTTGTTAACTGGCAACTTGTTGACAACAAGAGGAGTAAGAACAAGGCGTAAACTGGTGCGGACATTAAGCCGGTTATCGAGGAAGACCCGTGGAAGCGCCGGTTGGTTCTGTTTATGAATTCGGTCCCTTCGAAGTGCATCCCGGATCCGGCGAACTTCTCAAACATGGGCGCCGGGTCAAGCTGCAGGACCTACCCTTCCGTTTGCTGGTTGTTCTTCTGGAGAACGCGGGGCAGGTGGTTACCCGGGAGCAGATCCAAAGCCGCATCTGGGAAGAAAACACATTTGTAGACTTTGACGCGAGCCTTCGCGTCGCGGTGCGCAAGTTGAGGGAGGCGCTCGGCGACGATGCGGAGAATCCCCGATACATTGAGACCGTGCCCAAACGGGGATACCGCTTTCTCGCTCCCTTCCCTTCCTCCGTAGGATCCGTCCAGCGCATCGAGGCAACGGAAACCAGTCCCGCTGACCGGCAGGCGCCAGCCGAGTCGGAGCGTCCCGAGAGATGGCATTGGGTCGCGGCACTTCTGCTGCTTATCCTTATCACTTCGGGCACGGGCGCAATCCTTTCCTTAGCACACAAGCGAAGAGTCTTCAGCGAAAAAGATACCGTGGTGCTCGCCGACTTCGCTAACTCCACCGGCGATCCTGTATTTGACGGGACGCTGCGCCAGGGCCTGGCCGTGCAACTGGAGCAGTCGCCTTTTCTGAGCCTGATCTCAGACGAACGCATACAACAGGTCTTGCACTCGATGGGCCAGCCGGCCGACGCGCGGCTCGGCCCGCAGATCGGCCGCGAAGTTTGTGAACGAACCGGCAGCGCTGCTGTTTTGTATGGCTCGATAGCAAGCCTGGGCAGCAAGTACGTGTTGGGTTTGCAAGCAAAGGACTGCCGCACAGGAAAACTTCTCGCGGAAGAGCAGGTGCAAGCGGATAGAAAAGAAGAAGTGCTGAATGCACTGGATCAAATTGCCAGCAGGTTTAGATCCCGAGTCGGAGAATCGCTGACTACGGTCGAGAAGTACGACACTCCGCTTGCCGAGGCCACGACCCCGTCGCTCGAAGCATTAAAAGCTTTCAGCGCGGGCTTGAAGATTCAGTCTCAAAAAGGTTCAGCCGCCGCCCTTCCCTTGTACAAACACGCGATCGCACTCGATCCGAGATTCGCCATGGCCTACGCACATCTTGGACACGCCTATGGCGAAATTGGCGAGTCTGACCTCTCGGCGGAAAGCATGAGCAAGGCATATCAGTTGCAGGATCGCGCCAGTGACCGGGAGAAGTTTTTTATCACTGCTTCCTACGATTTCCGGGTGACCGGTAACCTGGAAAAGGTGGAGCAGACCTGCGTGGCTTGGGCGCAAGCCTATCCTCGCGATTACGATCCCCCCGGAATTCTCGGCGGCGTCGTTTACCCTGCCTTCGGTAAATACGAAAAGGCGGTCGAAGAATCCAGTAAAGCAGTCGAGCTTGATCCGGACTTTGCCATCGGATACAACGACCTGGCCTTCGACTATGTCTTCCTCGATCGCCTGGGGCCGGCGGAGAAAACCCTTCAACTGGCTTCGGCGCGCAACCTGGAAGCCAGCGACGCCCTGGTGCTGCCCTACGACATCGCCTTCCTAAAAGGCGATCAAGTTGGAATGGAGCGGGAAGCGGCACAGGAGCAGGCAAAATCCGAATCCGAAGCGCAGAGTTGGTATTACCAGGCGTTCGCGATGGCGTATTCCGGTCACTTGCGACAGGCGAGGACGATGACCGCGCGAGCAACGGATATGGCGCAACAGGCAGATCAACCGGAAAGAGCGGCCCTCTGGGGAACCGGAGCAGCGTTGTTGGAGGCGTTCTTGGCCGATGCGTCTGCCGCCAGGAAGAAGGCTAAAGCAGCCGTGGAGCTTTCCAAAGATCGAGAGATAGAGTACGGCGCAGCCCTCGTCTTCGCCCTGACAGGCGATACCTCTCAGACGCAAACACTCGCCAATGATTTAGAACGGCGCTTTGCGGAGGATACCTCGGTCAAATTCAGCTATCTACCCACGCTGCGTGCCCTTCTGGCATTGCACAGTGGTGAAAGTTCCCGGGCCATCGAATTGCTGCAAGTCGCGGCGCCCTATGATCTGGGCGCGCCGCGCAGCAGCTATCACGCAATTTTTGGCCCGCTCTATCCCGTATACTTTCGCGGCGAGGCATTGTTGGCAGCGCACCAGGGCCCTCAAGCCGCCGCGGAATTCCAGAAAATCCTCGACCACCGCGGGACCGTAGTCAGTGATCCCATCGGCGCCCTGGCACACCTGCAACTCGGCAGGGCCTTCGCTATGTCAGGAGATAAGACCAGGGCGAAGTCCGCCTACGAGGATTTCCTCACCCTATGGAAGGATGCCGACCCCGGCATCCTCATCCTTCAGCTAGCCAAACGAGAATACGCCCGGTTGCAGTGAAGCTGCTGACACACGGTCCGGCTACAATGCTCTGTCAGTACTCATCTGGAGTGGACTCACCCGCATGACACAAACCCGAATCGTTCTCGCCTCTCTTCTGGTATTCGCTTCCTCGGCCCCGGTGCTCCATGCCGACAGCTGCACGGCAATCAAGGATCTGAAGCTTCCGGATACAACCATCACCATGGCCGAACGCGTTGCTTCAGGCGATCTGGAGGGGCCTGGCATCGACAAGCCGCTGCATGAACTGCCGCCCTTCTGCCGCGTCGTGGGAGTGCTTCGGCCTTCAGCGGATTCGGACATCCGCCTCGAGGTGTGGCTGCCGGAGAAGGATTGGAACAGCCGCTTTCTCGGAGTCGGCAACGGCGGGTTTGCCGGCTCGATTGGTTATCAATCGCTGGCCGGCAATCTTAAACGCGGGTTCGCCACGGCGGGGTCCGATGCCGGACATCAAGCACAAGGTGAGGATGCGAGCTGGGCCTTTGGTCATCCGGAGAAGATCAAAGACTTTGGATGGCGCGCCGTCCACTTGACGGCCGAGCGAGCGAAGGATGTGGTTAAGGCGTACTACGGCAAGACCGCCAACAAGGCCTATTTCGATTCCTGTTCGGATGGGGGACGCGAGGCGCTGATGGAAGCACAGCGTTTTCCAGAAGACTACGACGGAATCCTGGCCGGCGCGCCGGCCAATAACTGGACCCGCCTGCTCTCTTCGGGAATAGACGTTACCCAGAAGACCGTGGGCGACCCGCGGGCCTACATCTCAAGCTTGAAGCTGCCCGCCATCGAGCGCGCTGCTCTGGCTGCCTGCGATACATCGGACGGGGTGAAAGACGGATTCATCAGTGATCCGGCGAAATGCCATTTTGATCCATCGGTGCTGCTATGCAAAGGAGCAGATTCTCTTGACTGCCTCACGCAGCCGCAAGTGGAATCGCTAAAAACGTTCTATGCCGGCGGTGTGAATGGGCGCGGAAAATCCATCTTCCCGGGATATTCGATGGGGGACGAGGCAGGCGCCTGGGGCGACTGGGTCCTTGGGCCGGGCCCAGGAGCTGGCTATGGAGTGCAGTATGTACAGAACTACTTCCGCTACATGGTGACCGGCAACCCCAAATGGAACATCTTGACTGCGGATGTGGATGCCTCGCTGGTGGCAGCAGGCAAAGAAACTGCGACCGCTCTGGACTCGACCAATCCGGATCTAAGCCCGTTTTCAAAGCGCGGCGGCAAATTGATTATGTATCACGGTTGGGATGATCCTGCCATCTCGCCCTGGGGCAGCATCGCCTACTACCAGAGCGTTCAAAAGACGATAGGCGCGGAGAAAACAAAGTCGTTCATGCGGCTCTACATGGCGCCCGGCATGGAGCATTGCACCGGTGGGCCCGGCCCATCCGCTTTTGGCCAGCTGGGAATCGCCACCAGCAACGGTCCGAAGTATGGAGTGTTCGATGCCCTGGTCGATTGGGTAGAGAAAGATGTTCCGGCGGGGAATGTGATTGCCACCAAATTCACGTCAGATAACAAGGTGCTGATGACCCGGCCCTTGTGCCCTTATCCGGCGATCGCGAAGTACAAAGGCAGCGGCGATACCAACGATGCCGCCAACTTCGCCTGCAGCAAGGTTGGCGAATGAAGCGCGGCGAACCGCTGCTGCTGATCACGCTGTGTATTGCGCCGTGTCTGCTCCAGGCGCAGGCGCCCGCCCCTCCCCCCTGGGCACAGCCGGGTTCCGCAAACCATGTGCAGGTGGCGCCACCCGCGGACTTCCACCGGCCGAGCAAGAACTTCGATACGCCGATCGGTATCTTCGAGGGCCAGTCGGACGTTGGCAGCGCTCTGGTGCCAGGCAGCGCAAGTTATGACGCCGCCACCGGGCAGTACACCATCAACTCCGCCGGTTACAACGTGTGGTACACACGGGATGAGTTTCGCTATCTGTGGAAGAAGATGTCCGGAGACGTTTCGCTCGCCGCCGACATTACATTTCCAGATAGCAAAGGTTTCGGCGACCGCAAGGCAGTGCTCATCATTCGCCAGGATCTCGAGGATGATTCCAAGGAGGCCATCACCGCACTGCATGGTGCGGGCATGATCCAGCTGGCACAACGCGCGGAGAAGGACGTCCGCGTCAAAGACATTGAGTTTCGCGTCGGGGGCCGCGGCCGTCCTGGCGGTGCCAGCCCTGATAGCCTCGTCCCTGTCTTTGCCAAGCGCATCGGCATCGAGAAGCAAGGCGACTCCTTCGCCCTCTTCGTAAGCCTGGAAGGTGAGCCGATGCACCAGTTCGGCCCGCCCATCCAGCTGCACATCGACGGGCCCTTCTACGCCGGCATCGGCTTCTGCTCGCACTTGCCGGATAAGTCCGATACGGCGGTGCTCTCCAATGTCGTTCTGGAAAATTCCGCCGGCAAGGTCCGCTAGAGAGCAGATCGCGCGGACAGTCCCGCTGCAGACGTCGAGGTCGATTACCGGGTGGCTTGTGCCTGAAGTTTTACCACCAGAAGCCAGTCCTCTTCGGTTGGCCTCTCTGGAATTACCCATCGGCTGCCCTTCGGCCGAAATGTACCAATGTTTCTATACTGTCCCTCTCGCGGATTGAACCATTGGGCCAAGTACGTGGAGCCGTCTGCCATCTGATTCAATGTGCCCGTCGACTTGCCGCTACCGAAGAAGAAAACAACGAATACATCTCGCCCGTCGGAGGAGAGGAGCGACCGGGAACTATCGGCGAAGGAGCCCCATGCCTGATGCAACTGTAGTCTTCGCTTTCTAAGCAAGCGTCCTTAGGTGCAGAGGTGAGTTCCAAAGATGATGTCCAAACTCCTTTCACTCGCGACGCTCGCCGCCTTCGGCCTGAGCGTAGCAACTCTAATGAACGCTCAGCAAACCGCCGGTGGCATCTCACCAACGAGCCAGATCAGCTCCACAAAAGGAGGGCCGCCTTCGGGTTCACCGCCAACGGGAAAACCCCCGTCCGGAACCCCACCTACGGGAACACCACCCTCAGGCACTCCTCCCACAGGCAAACCGCCATCCGGTACACCACCAACGGGAAAGCCCCCATCCGGAACCCCACCTACGGGAACACCACCCTCGGGTACTTCACCTACGAGCTAGCATGCATTGAAGGAAGATTAAACGGAGGAAATTGAAGGGGCCGCATACCTACTACCGCATCTTGCGAGGAGATAGGTATGCTGTCCCCTTGCACCCGTCCCCTTACACCCGCATAGGTCGACAAGATGACGAATGTAGATTCTCATGAGGCGCATAAGCGCGCGGTCGCGGACTATTTGGAGTTCTCCCAATCGCTAGAACGACCGCTCAATTTACCTTTGGTGCCAACGGCGGTGCGACAGCTGCCGTTCTGTCGTTCCTCACAACCACGGTGAATTCGGCCGTGAAGACTGAACGAGAACGGCGTATCGCCGGTCCAGACCTCTCTTCCTGCGGTAATGTGGTGCGGTAATGTTTACCTCGTTCCGCGCTCGAATAGCGGGGGGGCCTGTTTCTGAAGAAAGTTAGAATAGCTGCAATAGGTATGCTGCACGCCACCGCATTACCCCGCATTTCTACTCATTGATTCCTAGGATGACATGGACTTCCGCTTCGCCGAACGTGAACTCTCGTCACCTTTCATCTGCCCTCTTCAACGAGAAGCCGGCCCAACTAGATATGCGACCGTTTGCCGCGCAAGCTCTACAACGAACTCTTTGTCTGACATAGGTAATGCAACAGACCAGAGGGAATCCTCCGCAAGCGCCGCCAGCTCAATAGCACTCGTTGCTGAGAGAACGGCAAAGCGAACGGCCAATTCTGGATTGGCGTGTCGAATGCCGGCTCGATGAGCTAGTAAGACCTCAGCCATACGGGAGAGGTTCACCTCAAGACGGCGCCATGCTTCCACTGCAAATTCAGAGTCCTGCTCTATATCAAGCATTCGGATGAGCGCTCGCAGCAAACGCGGATGGTCTCGGTACTGTTGCATAAGCGTGGATAGGATTGCCGTTACGGTCTGGGGAAGACTGTGGCGTAGGAGCAGCGACTGCAACCTCTGCTCGCTATTGAGGTTCGATTCCCCAAGGACACGCAGGAAGGCCGCACGGAGGAGGTTATCTTTATCAACGAAACGTCGGTAGATACTCGCTGGTGAAAGCCTGGCTTGCTGCGCGATCCGAGGAACAGTCGCGCCATCGAGTCCGTCCCGGTCCAGTACTCGAATTGCAGCAGCGAGCAGTTTGTCTTCCGTGCGCACGCTTCTCTTCTGTTTCGCGAATGTCTGATGCAAGGTCGGTCTAGGCAATTTCAAATGTCCTTGACTTCACTTTACAAGCAACGGCAAAATATGTAAATGTAAAATTACATTTACCAAATCTTAGAAGGGATGCTTGTTTTGAACCTCTATTGGCCCTCGACATCGGCCCTCGTCATCTTGGCGGTTCTGACCTTCGTCACACCGTTCTGGGATCTTGCCGTTGTTAAGAGATTGAAGGCGGCTCCAAACTCTTCACTTCGAATCCGCCTTTATTGCATGACTCTGTTGTCACTCTGGGCGATAGCCATCGTGTGTTGGTTCTGGCGAGGCGGCGCAATCTTTCCCGCTTGGCACGGGATCATTGGCACGAGTTGGCTTTTCAGTTCCCCATGGAGAACATGGACCCTCAATGTGGTTCTGGTTGGGTTTTTCGTGCTGGCTCTCGCCCCCGGCCTGCACTGCCTGTTCCAGCCCAAGCGCATAGTTGCTTACACGCGGGCGTATGAAAGGGTCGCGTTTTTTCTCCCGCACACTCAGCGAGAGCGCCTTCTCTGGGCATTACTCAGCGTCAGCGCCGGCGTCTGTGAAGAATGGATCTTTCGCGGTTTTGTTCTGCAAACACTGCACGGCACGACGCGCCTTCCTTGGATCGCCGCACTTCTAGTGTCCTCTATGTTGTTCGGCTGGAATCATCTTTATCTGGGATCACGCGAGCTGGTCATGACGACTGTGATCGGACTTGCATTAGGACTCGCGACCATCTCCACTGGCGGTTTGGTGCTTCCGATCATTCTTCACACCTTCCTTGATCTTCAGCTGCTCATTGTCTTTCATCCCGACACCAGTACTGGCGACACACCATTTATAGGAAACAAAGTTTGAGCTTCTTTGCTTATTTGTTCTAAAAGTCCAGCTTGGGACAATACATTCGTCTTCCTTCTCGCTCATTCAAGCCGCGAGGAAGCGGAAAAGAATTGGCGAGAGATGGCGGCAGACCCCGGTTTTCAAGAGATCATCAAATCCGAGCAGAAGGAGAGACTTCTGGACAAGGCGGATACGACGTACATGCAGCCGACGGATTTTTCGGCGATGAAGTAGCGCCGGATTGGCAAGATTCGATTCGTCCCGACAGTCGAGTTCAATACCAAGACAGTTATGGGTGATTTGTAAGCGTCCGGGCCTCGCCGTCTAGACTGCGGCTTAGGGGGTTGGCTTATATTCAGCAGATGCTGAATAATGATTCGCACCGACCTCAATTCGCCGTCGATCATAAAACGCGGGGATTCACAGCGATGGGCATCTTCTTGTTCTTTGGTGCGATCATGGCGAGCCTCGCCGCATTTACACTGCTTTGGCCAGGCACAGCCTTGGATCGTCTGTGGAAGCTCAATCCGACAGCGTACAAGCAGCTTGCGCCTCGGGGCTGCTTGGTAGGGATTGGTTTTCTGCTGCTTGGGACGGCCCTCGCTGCGGCAGGCATCGGGTGGTTTCGCCGCCGTCTTTGGGGATGGAGACTAGCAATCATAATCATCGGCACACAGGTCCTAGGGGATATTGTTACCTGTGTCAGAGGCGATCTGCTGCGAGGCGGAACCGGCGTAGTCATCGCCGGGGCGCTGCTCCTGTTTCTCTTGCAGCCAAACACAAGAGCTATGTTTGCTTACCGAAAGTGATTGCTGGAACCGAAGAATGTATCATTTTTCAGCATGAGCAAGTATGGGCGGTGGTTTAGGTAAGATGTGACGGTGTCAAGATACCAATAATAGGGCCCGCGAGGAAGTCGGAGAGCCTAAGCCAGAACTCTCCCCGGGACGACCTGGTCTTGTATTGGCGATATAGCTGAGGATCTCGTCGCGTTCCATGCCGGCGTAGACCTAGGCGACGGCTGAGGCGATCAGCGCGAGGTTAAGGACTAGCCAGCCGCCAATCTCCGTGCGCGGTACAAAGGGAAAAAAGGAGATGGCAAATCAGATGGCGAGGAAAAGAAAACTATGGCCAGCGTCAGGGTGCGCCTCGTCCCGTCCCGAGGTCCTCCGGATGTAACAAAGACGCGTATTCCGCCTTCGCTTGCTTCAGGACAGGAATATTGGGATCAGCGTCTTTCCAGAGTTTCAGGAATTGTTCGTAGGATGCGCGTCCTTTGACCATGTCTCCTGACTGGGCATAAGCCCGGCCAAGTTGAAGATGAGCCAGCGCTCCAATTGGCTCATTCAGAACCAAACCTCGATGGACAAGGATTTTTTGAAATTCAGAGGCGGCTTCAACGCCGCGATGCGCGGCAAGATAGGCTTCCCCGCGCACGTATACCGGATATAAGTCGGGCCAGTTGTAGTAGCTGTAAGACGGAAGACTCAGGTCACAAGGTGCGGCCCCCGCAAGCGCAGCAAGCGCCTGTTGCGGTCTTACACCCATGAGCTGGATCCTCGCTCGTAATGTCGGCAAATAATTGCATTGGACAATCGTGTCTTTACCGAATCTCCCGGCCATTGCATCGGTCAACGTTTGCGCCAGGTTCAGATTTCCAGAATAGGTGGCGGCCAAAGCAATACCATAGTCTAGGTCTCTCCCGCCGGAATATTTCCTCGCATCCGTAGCTTGTCGCAAGACCCGATCGGAATTACCAAATAGACCTTCCCGAATTGCAGACGTGGCATAGTATTGCGCGCTGCTTTCCTCTTGCCCGACCCGCTCCGCCGATTCCGCAGCACGCTGCGAAAGACGACGGGCCTTATCCAACTGGCCGAAATACGCCGCCGTATCCGCGTCCAGGGCGAGCACCAAGTGCTCGATTCCGGGCTTGCCCGCAACCGATGCAACTTGTCTTGCCATTTCGCTGTGGTCGTCGCGGTAGAAGGCAATGCTATAGACGATCGCAGCGAGATTTGCATCCAGGCCGGCCGCATGTGCGCTCTGCACTTCAGCCGAGGCATCGTCAACACGGTCCATAACTAAGTAGGTATTGGATACGTCGCGGTACAAGAAACTGCTGCGCGGCGGGAGATGAAGGGCCTGCTGGTATTCCGCAAGACCGGTGTCGTACTCGCCCAGCGTCTCGGCCACGTCGGCGACGGAATTGTGGGCGTACTGGCTATCCGGATAGACTTTGGCCATCAACTCAAAGCTGCGCCGGGCTGCGGTGAGATCCCCGACGACATAGTAGTAGTAGCCTCCCTCAATCAGCCACTTTTCCCGCTGGCCGACTGGTTGTCTTAACTCAAACGCCTTCTGGGCATATAGTTTCGCGGTGTTGCTCTCGCCAATGGCCCCATAGGCATCGCCCAGCGCCCAGTACGCCATCGCGAAATGCGGATCGAGTTCCATCGCCTTTTGGAACCACGACAACGAAGCCTTGTAATCAAAGTCTCTGGCCTCCGACTGGACGCCCTGGGTGTAGCATTGCAAGGCCGCCATCGACGGGGTCGTGGCGCTCACCAGCGGCGTGTTGTACTGGCGAAGGCTGCTTAAGGACTCTCCCAGCTTTCGGCGCATATCAGAGGCCAGCTTGCTCACCGCATCGAGCACGCGGTTCTTGTCAGGCGATTGTGCTTCCGCGCTGCCCAGCAAAGCCCCACTGCTGCAATCCACCGCCCGCAGGATCAGATCGTAACGACTGCCAATCAGCGAAATGGAACCGTCCAACGCAACCGCGGCATCCGTCCGCTGGCAAATTTCACGGGTAACATCGGGCGTGAGTTCGACCGTATCCGCTCGACCCATCATGCGCAGGGTATCGTGGATTTGCTCCTCGGGGATAACCCGCAACTGAGGAGATTGCTCCAACTGCACCGAGAGACCCTGCTTAAGAGTGCCATCAAAAACCGAATCACCAGTGCGGTTGACAAACCCACCGAGGACGATGGTGCCCTTCTGCAGAGGAGGATGGCTCCGGTGCCTATACCAGAACAGTCCCGCTGCAACCAAAACGAGGAGCGCGAGCGCGGACACAAGAATCCCATTCGCCCTGCTGGCTGGTTGCGGAGCCGGCGGCGCGGGTGGCGGCGGAGCTGGCGCCGGAGCTTCCTGAGGTCCATTGCTGGTGACCGGCGCGATGAAACGGTATCCGCGGCGAGGGACGGTCTCGATGAACCTCGGACTGCTCGAGGTATCGCCCAGAACGTCACGCAACTTGTTGATCGAAGTGTTTAGGCTGTTGTCGAAGTCGACGAAGGTATCGGCGGACCAAATCTCGGTACGAAGTTCATCCCGGGTAACAATCTCGGCCGGGCGTTGCACCAGGACCCGGAGAATCTCAAACGGCTGCTTTTGCAGCCTGAGGCGAGCACCCGCCTTGCGCAGTTCGCCCGCTTCCAGGTCGAGCTCAAAGACCCCGAAGCGCAGGACTGTGGGGACCGCCGACTTTGGCATCAAGTGTTCTTTCCCCCTTGAATGCGCCTTCCATCCGGCTTGGCGCTCAAGTTTAGCATGTCGCCGGGAGCCGGATGTGCAAATTAGAACGCATCGTAACCTTATGAAACGACACGCTTTGTTGGACTAGAAACAATCAAGCTTGGTTCCATTGACACTCCCCGGCGATTCCGCCATAAAGCCTCCACCGTTAAAGGGGCTTCGCCCCACGGGGTGAAAGTTTGGGAGGAGAAACGTATGTCTCCAAAACACCTGTGCGGTTTAGCATTGGTTCTCACTTGTGTGACATTGAGCTCCACAGCGCAAGCTCAGAACAACGCGACGGCTTCCATGAGGCAAGCCATGGCTTCGGTTTTTCAGAATGGCTTGCCCGGTATGCCAAACACGCAAGCCGCCGCCGGGGCCGCCACGGTGCCGCCGGCGCAGGCTCTCGGGCCCAAGGCTCCGGGCAAAATCCGTATCGGAATCGCCCCCGCCCAGGCGCAGCTTGGCCAAGGGAATAACGCACAGGCAGACTACGCCACCCCGATCCGCAACGCGATCGTGTCCACGATGAGTGGCCCGGCGGTCGAGATTGCGCCGCTGGATGCCCACATTCCTATTCAACTGCAGGCCGAGGCGCAAGAGAAACAGTGCGACTACATTCTGCTTTCCAGCGTCACGGTGAAACACAACACCAGCAGTTTTGACAAATATATGAAGATGGGAAGCGCGGCTGCGAATTTCAATCCCATGATCGCGATGACCAGGAGTATGGGCACGATGGCCGCCCAAGCTTCACAGGTCGCTACCCAGGCCGCCGTCATGACCGCGCAGCAGCAGGTGGCGAGCCAACTCGCCTCGTTCAATGGCCAGATCAAGACAAAAGACGACGTCACGGTCGACTATCAGCTCTACCCGACAGGACAAGGACAGCCAAAGCTGCAGAGTTCGCTCAAGGGTAAGGCAAAGTCGGACGGGGAAGATGTGTTGACGCCCCTCATCGAGCAGGCAGCAACGAACGTACTTACGGAGGTGACGAAGAAATAAACCAGAGCCACGGCAGTAATTGGCGGGTTTCCTATGAGAGCAAAAATACTAGTCGCGATATTGCTTTTAGGCTGCGGCCCGCTGACCGCGGACAATCTGGAAAAAGCGCAGAAAAAAGAGCTGGAAACCCAGGCCAAAGCCATCATCGCGGAAGCGAAGTCGCTGGAAGCTTCCGGACAGCTTGCCCAGGCGCGCGCAAAATATGCCGAGTCCCAGGCAATGATCGAAATGAAGGATGCGGAATCTGCAATCAAGCGCCTCGATGACGAAATTCATAAGCAAATCAAAGTGGCGCTGAATCAGGCGCGCAAGTTATACGACGCGCACAAATATAGAGAGGCGGCCATGGCGATGGAGGAGGGCACGAAGCTGGGGAGCTTCGAGGGGGTGCTCTCCTCCGATCTTGCCCTCTGTTACTACCAGCTTGGCGATCGTAATAAATCGGTCGAAAACCTGGACAAGGCGATCACCGATACACCCGATCCGAAGAAAAAGCTCAAGCTACAAGAGCTATTGACATTTCTCACTACCGGCGAAAACGGCAATCCCGCCGGCGAAGACGAAACCAGAAGAATCGCGCAATTCAATCATCTGGCGGAAACTGTCGGCTTCGATACTTCCCTCGAAGACGAGCAAGGAGCAGAGGAGGAAACCTCATTCTCCGGCCTGCAGTCTCCGCAGTTGGTGCCAGTGAAGTCGTTTACCGGCAACGCGCCTGCTCCGCCCACAAACCACTCCATTGCCAATCGAAAATCGAGTATGTGTACGGCACTGGAAGAGCTCAAGGGCAATGCCGGCGCCGGCGCTGCAGGGGTCTACGATCGTGCCAGTTGTGCTGAAATCAACGGGCGTCCGGCCGAAGCGATCCGCCTTCTTGGCCAATATCTGGAAATTGCGCCACAGGCGCTCGATGCCGATGCGGTCCGCGCGCGCATTGCGGAGTTGCAGTCGTTACAGACGCTGCCCGGCCAGAAAGGAAGCGAAGTCCGGCGCCACTATGCCTCGGCGTATGGCTATCTTGCCGAACGGAAATATGATCGCGCGCTCGCAGCCTTCATCAGGGCAAGGGAGCTCGCGCTGGAATTTCCGCTTACTTACTGGAAGTTGGGGCTGATGTACGAAGCCATGGGTGACGTGGACCTGGCGCGGGAAGAGTTTATCCATGCTCAACAATTGAGTTCAGATAACGCATGGAAGACCGAAACAACCTTGCACCTCACCGCGCTCGATCAAAAAAAATCGAAATACGATGACGAGGTAGGCGACGCGGAAGACATTCTCTCCGAGTTGTTCAATCGCGGAATGAATCTAACATTCAACCTCGATGATAATCGCAGCGCAATACGCGTACGCCGCGCACGCATAAAAAACAAAAAGGAGCGGAAAGACCAGAACCGCGTGGGCGGTTTCGCCGTGCCCTACCCCTATGCCCAGCAGGAATTGGCGCGCGCCGGTGAGCACCTGCAGGTCGCGTTGGGACTGTTCCCACTTGGAGCGGAGGCCAACGAGCTCATGGCCCTGCTCTTTCTGCAGGCAAATGACGGCCACTCCGCCATCAAAAATTATGACGCCGTGGCGAGCCAGGGTTTGCCCCTTTCCTTCTATGCGGAAATGCGCGGTCGCAAACTCGACCATGCGGTCAAGTGCGAGTTGAGCCACGACCGCGTGCATCTGATTTTTCTTTCTTCTTACGACAAGAAAGGCAATCCAACTGCCCCCGCGAAGCCGGCCGGCGATGACGGCCTGGGTGATCTGACTTTGGCGCCCGGAGACACCCGTCCGGAAGTGGATGCGCTCGACCTCAACCTGAATGACATCAAGAAGGTCGAAACTGACAAGGGGTTGCTTACCATCAAGTTGGCAAAGGAGGAATTCAGGCTCGCCCCGATTTATTTGCCATCGTACACACCAGTAGAAGGCCCTCAGGCGCGCAGGTTCGCTAATAACTACACCCGGCTCTTTGTTCGCTATCCCGGGCTCGAGGATTCCAAGCTGGGCGCTGAAGGGATGACCGGCGGCGAGAAGTTCAAGATGGGATACAAGATCGCCACCGACAGTTTGAGCATCGCGACCGGCCTGAACCCAATCGGCGCGATTCAGGCGACGCAAAGCGCAATTTCGATTGCCCGAACGATTCACTCGGCCATGGCTTCCCTTAGCGTGAGCTTCGCGGCGTGGGAGAGAAGCGTAGACGACCAGCAACAACTTCTCTCCGGCCCGTCGTTCAAGACGATTCCCACCGGGCCGGTGAGCCTGGCCTTCACCCAGAAATTGAAGTAAGGACAGCTCTCATGACCGCTCATCGATGGACAGCTTCGATTCATAGACGGCACTGGACCTGCTGGTTGTTTTTCGCAGGGATGCGCGGCGCTGCGACCTGCGTACTCGTCGCTATTGGCTTCATCGTTTTTCCACTGCCAAGCTGGGGCGACGGACCGGTCAGCATTCCGGGACCCGGCGACGGCTATACCATCACACAGACCAGTAGCAGCCAGGCGGCGCCCGCCGGCTACGAGGGCCAAACCGACACCACGACACGGATCGCCGTAGGCAACACGCCGGCGACGGCCGGCAAGCGCGTCGTTTCGAGCTTCACGCTTGGTAATCAAATCAAGATTTGTCCCAGCGCGGATGGAACCGCCGAGGGGACGGGCGAGTTTACCTTGACGGTGGATAGCACCAACGCGCAGGCCGACGGGACCGGCGTCATCCACATCGCAATGCACACCACTGCGAAATACAAAGGCCAGGTTGCCGACGATGGATTTTTGCACGACCCGGTAAACGCCGACATGGATTAACACCTACGCGCAGACCGGCACCTTCCGCGGCAACAACGGCGCCATCGCCTCGTCCCCACCGGCCAACATCGCGCAACACATCACGATCCAGGTACTCGTCTCTCCCAAAGCCATGGATACGCCTAATTTTGGAACCCTGACCGGGGGCGACCCCACCCAGGGTCATTATGCAGAAGCATTCGGAGCGGGCACGGCGCTCGCCTTTTGGGGCGGGTTCTATTATTCGGTGGCCGAGACCGAATGGCTGGATGGCAAGTGCGTCCAGATTTATTTCAATCCGCCCAGCTATACAAAGCAGCCTGTACTGGGTGGTCAAACAACGGTGAATGTGGAGCTCAAGACCAAGGGCGGAGAGAGCGTAAAGGCAAACTTCCCGAAAGCAGCTGCGTCCGCCGGCAGTGTTGATCCGATGTCCGCTTCGTCCGATCCCGGATCGCCGGCTAAGTTTACGTATACGGCGCCGAATAAGAAGGTCACAAGCGCTGGTTTCACCGTGAGCGCAATTTCTCATGCCGGCGCTGCAAACGGGAGATGGGATACGGGTCTGGGCACTGACTGGCGCGGTCAGATTACCTGCTCGCGTGTACTCAAGGGAGACGAAGGTTCAAACGATCTCCAACAATGGTCCAACTCCGAAACTACGCGCATGAGTATTGACCTGGGTGATAAGGGCCACCGAACCGTAACCACCTACGGCGAACAAAAAGGCTTAGCCATCAACAAACAGAAGGCGCTTCGGGGCGGAGCGATCGTCTTGATCGATGACACCAGCGCAACTGACGAAGGATCGGTGAGTGACAGCTCTCCAGCCATGCTTGAGGTCGACATCAATAAGGCTCAGGGGACTTATTCGATAAAAGCTGGATCTACTACGCCCATGAAGTTTTCAAAGATGCACAGCGTCAGTTGTGTAAAGGACCGCTGCAGAAGCGAAGACTTACCCTTCGGCGTAGAGGGGTGCGTGCCGCTAATCGGCGGAAAATTGGTAGATCTCAACCATCTGAGCGGCTCGCAGACTGATGTGAAATCAGGGCTCGGACGGGCCCGCAACGGCACCCTAACCAATACCCTCACCTGGAACCTCGCACGAACCGGTACCAACAACTGAAGCAGCCATCCTCTAAAGTCGTGTGCCTGATACGACCGCTCTCGCGTCTACCCCGCTTCCCCCAAGAACTCGTCAAAGGTGTTGGCGTTGTTCTTCATTCTCCGCTTCTTTTTTATGGATCGCCTAAACGTAGCCGCCCGTAACCTCGATACGCTCCGCGTTGACCCAGCGATTGTCCTCAGAGAGCAGCGACGCTATCATTCGACCGACGTCGTCGGGAACACCTGCTCGCCCCAGTGCTGTCCCGTCAGCCACCCTTTTGTTCACGGCAGGATTGTCGCGGACGATCCCGCCACTGAAATCTGTTTCCGTAGCCCCGGGAGCGACAACGTTGACAGCAATCCTTCGCGGGCCGAGTTCCTTCGCCATGTGCTTGGACAGCACCTCGACCGCGCCCTTCATCGACGCGTAGACGGACCCACCCGGACCGGTGGTGCGAGTTCGTGCGGTCGACACGTTGACGATCCGCCCGCCGTCGTTGATCAGAGGAAGAAGCTTCTGTGTCAGGAAGAAAACGCCTTTGAAATGGACGTTGTAGATGCTATCGAGCTCTTCCTCAGTCGCCGTTGCAAACGGCATGTTGCGGTGGCTGTTACCGGCGTTGTTCACCAGAAAGTCAAAGCGCGTGGCTCCGAGCTTAGAGAGCTCGTCTTTGACGCTTTCGACGAAGGCATCGAACGACGCGACGTTGCCGGCGTCCAGTTGTAAGGCGACGGCTTCCGCTCCTGCATCTTTCACCGCGACAACAACCGCTTCAGCGTCCGTGCCATGAGTGTGATAGGTGAAGATCGTATTGACGCCGCGTCTTGCGAGGCTCTCAACCGTATTGCGACCGATACCACGACTGCCACCAGTGACAATCGCAATCTTCTTTGGGTTCATTGCATCCGTTTCTATCGGCATTTTGGGTTCCCTTCTGGTTGTACTTGTCTGTCTAGTCAGTCTTTATTGGTGTCAAAAAATCAACTCAGCATTCGCCATAAGGCATCGAAACCCTCTTTGCTGTGCTTCTTTGCATTGGCCGGATCCTGGGTCATGAAATCCATGGTTGCCTCCGCCACGGAATTCATGATCGCAACCACGAAGCCCATGGGAACTTTCTGCATAGGTCCGTTGGCGCGACCACGTTCCAGCAATTCGGCGACGGGCGCCATGGTCTTGTGCCCCACCGCACGGGTCTCCGAGGTGATCTCGTCGGATACACCGAGTTGTGCCAGTGCTCTGCGCTTGTCGGGGTTGGACAACGCCCAGTTCATCCAGTTCCGCCAGGCGTGGAAGAACTGTTCATGCAGTTCCGCACTCACCGGAAGATTTTTCAAAGTAGCCCATGCCATCTCGGTTTTAAGCTCAAGATAGAGATGGTTAAAAAGGTCCGTTTTGGTCTCGAAATAGGTGAAGAGCGATCCATTGGCGACACCAGCTTCTTTCGCTATGCCTGCCGTCGGCGCGCTCAGGCCCTGTATCACGATGATGCGCGTCGCCGCCTCCAGAATTGCACTTCTCTTCTCATCGCTCCTTGGCCTCGGCATATACTCAGCTTATAGGTACACGTCTAGTCAGTCAATATCCCGCCAGACGATGACTGAGCTCTGGAGAGTTTCGGTAACGAGAAGTCTTCAATGCACAGTGTCCCGGCGGTTTCCCGACAGCTCTTCTGGATTTGTGGTCGAAAGAAAGTTCAAATTTCCTGTTGCCTTCCAAAAGGAAGCATGCCATTATTCCTGTTGGAAACCTAAAGGTGGGACTCCCTATGAAGGAAAAACCCGATGTCTTGCAAGGCACGCTTGCCCTGATGGTCCTCAAGACACTGGATGTCCTGGGACCGCAGCACGGCTGGGGAGTCGCGCGACGCATTGAGCAGATCAGCGGAGACCTTCTGGCTGTCAACCAGGGCACGCTCTATCCCCTGCTGCTCAAGCTCGAGCATGAAGGCTCAATCGCCTCCGAGTGGGGCGCATCGGAAAACAACCGCCGCGCGCGCTTCTATCGCCTTACCGGGGCCGGCCGCAAGCAACTCCAGGCAGAGACCCGCGATTGGGAGCAAACCGCGGCGATCATCGCACGCTTTTTCGAAGTCAAGGCGGAGGATTTACCGTGAAATTCCTGCGACGCTTCTTCATACGCCTGTCGAATTTCGCCACCGGGCGCCGTGCCGACCAGCGCCTGCGGGAAGAGATCGCCGAACATCTCGCGTTCCAGACAGAGGAGAATCTGCGCGCCGGAATGTCGCCCGCCGAGGCGCGGCGGCAGGCCGTGATCAAACTCGGCGCGGCTCAGGCGATCGGGGAGCGTCACCACGCCGAGCAAAGCCTCCCCTTCTTCGAGAATCTGCTTTTTGATCTGCGGTACGCGGTTCGCATGCTTCTGAGATCTCCTGGATTCTCTTTCATTGCCATCGCCACCATGGCGCTGGGCATCGGAGCCACCACCGCGATCTATAGCGTGATCGACGCCACGCTGCTGCACCCTTTGCCGTATCCAAACCCTGCCGAGCTGGTGCGCATCCAGGACGATCTTTCCGGCGTAGGCGCGCAGAACGTCGGGATCTCTGTCCCTGAGTGGAGAGACCTCGAGAGTTCCGGGATATTCCAGTCCGTGTCGGTTTCCGGCACCGGCGCAGACGTGAACCTCACCGGCAGTGCACAGCCCGAGCGTCTCAGCTACAAGCATGTTACGCCGAATTACTTCGCGGTCCTCGGTGTAGACGCGCAGTTGGGTCGCACATTCGATCCCCACGAAGCTACTCCTGGCTTCAACTTAGAAGCCGTGATCAGCGACGAGCTGTGGAGGAGAGAATTCGGAGCCGACCCGCACATTGTCGGCAAAGCTCTGCGACTCGACAACGACGATTATCACGTCGTGGGCGTCATGGCGCGCGGTTTTCGCGATCTGGGCTCAACCAGCGAGGAGCGAAAAACGGAAACGTGGTTGGCGGCCGGCATGGCCGGTCTGCCGTTTCCGCCCCCGCTGCGCGGTACACGTCTGCAGAGTCGCGTGGTTGCGCGCTTGAAGCCCGGTCTCTCGATTGCGGCCGCGCAGGGGCATCTCGATGCGCTGGTTGAATCGCTGAAAAAGCAATATCCGGCGGAGTATCCGCCACAGGCCGCATGGACCGTGCGCCTGAGTCCGCTCAGCGAAAGCGTGGTCGGCAGCGTTCGCCAATCTCTCATTATGCTGTTCGGCGCGGTAGGATTGGTCCTGCTGATCAGTTGCGTCAACGTCGCCAATCTCCTGCTTGCCAGGGCCAGTGTGCGAGGTCGTGAGGTCGCGGTTCGGCAGGCTCTGGGAGCGCAAAGAACGCGCCTCATCCGCCAGTTTCTCACCGAAAGTCTGCTGCTCTTCCTGCTTGGCGGGATCGCCGGTTTTGCGATTCTTTTCTTCACCAGGAAATTCCTGCTCGGGTTGATTCCGGAGAGCCTCCCGCACATGAGCGACATATCGATCAACTGGGGGGTGCTGGTGTTCGCGCTCGCCGTCTCCGTCGTGGCCGGAGCCGTCTTTGGGCTTGCCCCCGCCTGGCTCATGAGCCGCTCCGATTTGATCGGTACGCTCAGACAGGAAGGCCGAGGATCCATTGGTTCACTTGGACGTTCGCGCGCCCGCCAGATTCTGGTCATCAGTGAATTGGCGCTCTCCCTGGTGCTCATGGTCGCCGCAGGCCTTCTGCTGCGCAGTTTTTGGGACTTGTTCAAGGTGCAGCCCGGTTTCAATCCTGACCGCGTCATGGCCGTTCAAACCTGGCTACCGGGGCCCAACGATCCCGCTGCGGATATCTACCGAACCGCCACCCAGGAATCGGTCTTGCTGCGCGAAATTCTTCGCCGCAGCCGAACCCTGCCGGGCGTAGAAGAAGCGAGCGTCGGCGACGTGGCCGCTCTTCCCCTGGGCCACAGCCATCCCAGCCCGCTGCCGTTGGTCCGCGAAGGCCCCAACATGAGCGATGACACGATGGACAATGAGGCTCCCATGATCGATGGTCCCATCGTGTCGCCGGAATACTTCCACCTGTTGGGCATGCCGCTGTTGCGCGGACGCCTTTTCAGCGACCAGGACCTTGAGCATACGCCCCAGGTTGCGGTAATCAATCAGGCCGCGGCTCGCATGTACTGGCCAGGCAAAGATGGGAGGGGCGAGGACCCGCTTGGCAAACGCGTCCGTTTGCGCTTGGATACCCGCGAGCCGTTGAGCGCTGCCAAGCCGGCCTGGACCACGATCGTCGGCGTGATTGCGGATGCCCGCACGGAATCGTTGGCGGACTTGGCAATTCCGCAGATCTACCGCAGCGTGTACCAGCACCCCACCAAAGACCTGACCATCTTTCTTCGCGGACAACTCGATCCCAGCGCTATCTCCGCACAAGTGCGCGAGCAGGTTCAGTCCATCGATCCAGGACTCCCGGTCTTCCATGCGCAGACCCTGGACGACGTGCTCTCCACCTCGCTTTCCGTTAGGCGATTCTCGATGGAAATGGTGGCGTTTTTTGCGGCCACTGCCTTGCTGTTGGCCGGGCTTGGAATCTACGGGACTATTTCCTATGTTGTGAATGAACAAAGACGGGAGATCGCCATTCGCCTCGCGCTGGGAGCTCAAAGAGGCAATATCCTCAAGATGGTCCTGCGCCGGGGACTCGGTCTGGCCGCCGCTGGCGCCGGGTTGGGTGTGGCCGGTGCGCTCATCGTCTCTCACCTCATGGCCGGACTACTCTACGGCGTGTCGCCTACCGATCTGCCTACCTTCGCTGGCGTCACCCTTGTACTTACCACGGTCGCGCTCGCCGCCAGCTATATCCCGGCGCTGCGCGCCATGAGCCTCGATCCAATCACTACACTCCACTCCGAATGACTTCTTGGCACTGCTCCAGACTTGTCTGCGCAAGTTGTGGCCATCCCAATGACTAAGAAGAGTAGCGCCGCCGCCTGCTCGCGTGTGACTCTTTGTGCATTATGGACAATTTTCCCGAGTTCATGAAACATCCGACAAATAGGATAGCGAGGTCCCATCAAGCAACTCCTGGAGTTGAGGGTTATGCCAAGAATTCCTAACGCAACATCCTCTTAATTTTCGGGCCTAATACGCAGACAGGTCTCGATGTCGCGCAGGCTTTCGCGATATGTGAGTTGGGCGAAGGTATCGCCAGATACGGGTTCCAGCAAGAGAAATTCTTCGCCTACCTATCGCCACCATAACGGGCAACGCACTCTTGAAATTCCTTGCGCGACAGGTGCTCGATCAGCTGTGCAAACGCCGTGCGGCCAGAGTTCATCCCGCATTCTTGCCGCTCCCATTTATGATCAAAGAACAGGAAAGGCTTTGAGGGGTGACCCATGCAAACGAATCTTCAGGACCTTCGTTATTGCGTGCGGCAGTTCCTGCATAGCCCGGGATTTACGGCCATTGCCATCATTACGCTCGCGCTCGGCGTCGGTGCCACTGCGGCGATTTTCAGTTTTGTGAATGCCGTATTACTCAAGCCTCTCCCCTATCCACATCCGGAGCGAATCGTCAGCGTGCGGGAAAAGCTTCCGAGCGGAGATAGCAACTTCATTTCCACTCTGAACTTCCTCGATTGGGAGCGGCAGAATCGCTGTTTTCAATTTCTCTCAGCCATCGCCTGGGACACGGTGACCTTGACCGACTCGGGCAGCCCCGAGGAGCTTAATGTTCACAGAGTCTCGGCATCGTACTTCAAGGTGCTTGGTGTGGGCGCGACGCTGGGACGCACCTTTGCCGCAAGCGAAAACGAGGCTGGCAACGATCTGGAAGTAGTGCTCTCGAACCGCATTTGGCGGAGCCGGTTTGGCGGCGACCCGAAAGTTATCGGCCGCAAGATCACGTTGGATGCAAAAAGTTACACGATCATCGGCGTGCTTCCGGCGAACAGTACGTTTGACCGGACCTGGGCCGTAATGTGGCTGCCTCTCGCTTTCACACCCGCGAACATGACACGCAATTATCACTGGCTTTCTGCCATTGCTCGCCTTGAGCCCGGCGTCACTCTGAAGCAGGCCCGCGACCAAATGGACACGATTGGAGCGCGCATTGCTGCCCTGTACCCGGATTCGAATAAGGGTTGGGGCGTAACGGTCGATCCTTATATCGATGAGGTGGTTCAGCCGGAACTCCGCCGCTCGCTTTGGGTGCTGCTCGCAGCGGTGGGAGCCGTGCTGCTGATCGGGTGCGCCAATGTCGCCAATCTGACCCTGGCGCGGGGTATGGACCGCGAACACGAGATCGCTATTCGTTCAGCATTGGGCGCGGGTCGTCTCCGTCTGATCCAGCAGTTGCTTACGGAAAGCATCTTTCTCGGAATCCTCGGTGGCGTGGCGGGCCTCGCGCTGGGCAATGCATTCATGCACGGAATGAAACTATGGTTGCCGCCTGACATGCTGCCGCCGCAAGCAAACGTCCGCATGGACTACGGCGTGTTGCTTTTCACGATGGTTATCGCAATCCTCACGGGAATCCTTTTCGGCCTGGCGCCAGCGCTCAGCGGCACGCGGCCCGATCTTGCCGGATCACTGAAGGAAGGTGGACGAACGACTGCCGGGCTCACGCGGCATCGGATGAGGACAGCCTTGGTGGTTGCCGAAGTGGCGCTGTCATTTGTATTGCTCGCGGGCGCCAGCCTGCTGATCCGAAGCTTCAACAGGCTTGCAAGCCTCAACCCGGGCGTGGATACAACCAATGTTCTTGCGATGGATCTTCCAATGCCGCTGACAGAATTCACGAACGGCACGACACTGACGAACTATCTTAGGGAAGTGACCCAGAAGGTCAGAAGCGTGCCCGGAGTGCGGGACGTCGCCATCACTGATAAACCGCCGATGGAAGGCTTTGCGAACGGCGCGCCCTTCCTGATCGAGGGGCGGGAGTATCTTCCCTACTCCCAGCGCCCTAGCTGTGGGTTCAAGGTGGTAGGGCCGTCGTATTTTGATACGGCTGGTATGAGATTGTTGAAGGGACGCAGCCTTGACGAGAGCGATGTTGCCGACACCGTGCCTGTTACCGTGATCAATGAAACTATGGCGAAGACTTACTTCAAAGGCGAAGATCCCATCGGTAAGCGCATCTTGATTCGGCAGCTCGTGTTCGGGAAGTCTGCTCGCGGCCCGGAAATCCCTTGGCAGGTCGTGGGAGTGGTAAAGGACGAGAAAGTCGGCGGTAAAGGGAAAGTCTTTAGCCTCGACGAGGACATTCCGGTCGTCTACGTCACGTTCTATCAAAGTCCCGGCACTCGCAATAGCCTGATAGTTCGTGCCGCCATGAATCCGTTGCTCTTAAGAGGATCGATCGAACAAGCAATCTGGAAAGTGAACAATAATCAGGCGGTGGCGAACATTGAAACCTTGGGAGAAATAAAGTCACAATCGGTAGCGCCAGCCCGGCTTCGCACGGCGCTGTTGGCCATCTTCGCCGGCATCGCGCTTTTGCTGGCTGCCGTCGGGATCTACGGCGTTGTCTCCTATTCCGTGGCGCAAAGAGTGCGTGAAATGGCTATTCGCCTGGCCCTTGGTGCATCACCGGGCGATCTGCTGAAGCTTGTGATCGGAAAAATGATGCTAATCGTCCTAGTTGGACTCGCTCTCGGTGGGGGCGCGGCACTCGCGCTTACGCGCGTATTGGCGAGCTTGCTCTACGATACAAGCCCGACGGATCCGGTCACGTGGGGCGTCGCTGGGGCGTTGCTCGCGGCGGTGGCGCTTTTGGCCTGCTATTTTCCAGCCCGGCGCGTGACGAAGGTGGACCCCCTGACGATTTTGCGCTTTGAGTAAATG
>CAWEZM010000029.1:0-694603 GCA_963813475.1 uncultured Acidobacteriaceae bacterium
AGATGCGGTCCGGGTCTTCCAGCCGAATCACTTCGTGAAACTGCACGGGATCGATCACATCGGTCTGCAAGCGACCGAAAGACTGCTCCAATTGAAGGTTGTAAGCCTCTTTGGTTCGGCCATCCATCTTGGTCATCAGGAAAACCTTGCTGCGATAGCCATCGCGCAATGCCTGACCCATGCGGACTTCACTAATTCCGTCGTTGTAGTCCCAGCAGTTGTCCATGAAGGTGATGCCGCGGTCGATCGCGGTTCGAACCAGGCGCACGCTTTCCGTGGGATCGGCCTGTTTACCGAGGTGATAGCCACCCAGGCCTATCACCGAAACCTTCTCTCCAGTGCGCCCCAGGTCACGATATTGCATGTCGGGCGACATCGGACGAGAAACTGGGCTGCTGACGCGGGCCGGGCTTTGCGCCTGCCCCGAAACATTGAGCGTTGCACCGGCGGTCACGGCGGAGGCGACCGCCGACTTAATGAAATCTCTGCGTTCCATGGTTTCTCCTCGATAGTATTGGGAACGTCCTTTGGTTACGAAGATAAACTTCAGTGACATCAATGCAAAGTACTGGTTGGCGGTAGCTGAGATGCATTCCAGCCGCCGCCGATAGCCTTGATTAAGAGAACACTGGCATCCATCTGGCGGCGGAGGATGTCGATTTCGTTTCGCTCGTTGAAAAGAAGAGTAGTTTGTGCGGTAACAACTTCCAAGAAGGGGTCGGCGCCCCCTTGGTAGAGATCAGTGAACAGCCTCACGTTGTGTTGCGCTTCCTGCACCGCTTGTTGCTCCTGAGTTGCTTCCTGGGCGAGGATTCGGAGCGCAGCCAGATTGTCTTCTACCTGTTGAAATGCTTCGAGTGTCGTTTCGCGATAAGTAGAAACGGTCGCGTCGTAGTTAGCTTGAGCCTGTTCCACACCAGCTCGACGGCGGCCGCCGTCGTAGATGATCTCGGATGCCTGCGGGCCTATCGCCCAGACGCGGCTGGGCCAAGTGAATAGGCTAGAAATGTTCCGGGATTGCAGCCCGATGTCACCGCCGATGGTCAGGCTTGGGAAATACGCAGCCTGCGCGATACCAATGCCTTCGTTCGCCTCCGCTACGCGGCGCTCCGCGGCTGCTATGTCCGGGCGGCGTTCCAATAGTTGCGAGGGCAAGCCAACTGGAATGGCCGGAGGCTCGAACGGTTGTGACCGAGGAGCAATGGCGAACTCTGCTGGCGGTTTGCCGATCAGGATGGCGATTGCGTGTTCATATTGCGCACGCATCACCCCGATATCCGTATCCTGTACGCGCGTGGTATCGAGCTGCGTTCGTGCTTGCACCACGTCCGCCTCAGGTGCCGCGCCGCCGTTGAACAGCGCGCCGGTGAGCTCGACCATGTCGGCATAGGCTTTCACGGTTGCGTCCAGCAGTCTCTTCTGTGAGTCGGCGCTGCGCAATTCGAAGTAATCGTACGCGAGATCGCCCTGCATGCTGAGAGTTGTGCTTGCGAGATCGCCGGCGCTGGCCTGAGCTTCCGCGCGGGCAGCTGCCACGGTGCGACGTATGCGGCCCCACAGGTCCACCTCGTACGAGAGATCAAAAGGAAGGAGGAAGTTAGCAGCGGAATTGATGCCGGCGTTGCCGGAGGGAAAGTAAGGTTGATTGGGTGAGTAGCGCAAAGCTTCAACGCCCGGTGATACCGCGATCGTGGGGAATTCCCCGGCGCGATAGTAACGAACCGTGGCGCGAGCCTGACGAAAGCGCGCCGCGGCCATTTTAAGGTTCTGGTTGGAAACCGTGACTTGCTCCTCCAGGGCGTTGAGCTCAGGATCGCCGAAGATCTCCCACCAGTTGCTTCGCAGAGCTTCTGCATTGGGATGAGCGACCTTCCACTGGTCCGCTTCCGGCATCTCCTTATAGGCGGGAGGCACCGGAACGGCCGGCTGTTTGTACTTCGGACCGACCATACAGCCGCCGAGGAAAATCACCCCTGCTGCCAGCAATAGGAAGCGAAAGCTCATTGATCGGCACCTGCCCCACGCGTGATGCGGACGGGTGTGCCGCTAACTAGCGAGTCAGACGGGCTTTCGATGACATCGTCACTTGCACTGAGCCCGGAGGTTACTTGCACACTCTCTCCGTAATCAGTGCCGATGGTGACTGGAACAAGTTGCGCGACATTATTGCGCACCACTCCGACCTGTAGACCTTGAGTACGGAACAAAAGCGTATCGGACGGAATAACGACAGAATTGTTCTGCCCAGGCAAAGCGAGGTGGACCCGGACGTAGGCTCCTGGAAGAAGCAGGCCTTTGGAATTATCTATATCGACCTCCGTGTTAAGGGTGCGTGAAGCCATGTCTATAGATCTTGACGTACGGGTAATTGTGCCCTGAAAGGTCTGATTAGGGTATTCGTCGAGAGTGAGGGTAGCCTTTGATCCCACGCGAGCTGCGCGCCAGTCCACCTCAGGAACCGCGACGAAAACACGAAGTGTGCTGATTTGCCCGATTTGAAACAGCTCCTGGCCGGGCGTGTTCTGGCCGGCAGCAATCAGCCAGCCATTGTCGGTGTTGCGCATCGTGATGACTCCATCGAAGGGCGCATAGATCTTTTCGAATCCGACCAGATCTGCATAGTGACCCTGGTTTGCCATAAACGAATTGACGGTCGAGTCGGAGGCTTTTTGATTGTCAACCGCCTGGTCGGTCGATTGTTTGGATACAGAACGTGTCTTGACCAGTCCCTGCCAGCGGTCGGCGGTAATTTTGGCGAGGTTCGAATTGGCCTTGGAAGTTTCCAGATCGGCCTGCGCCTGTGCCAGTTGCTTATCGAGTTCAGGCGCGTTGATCACCGCGAGCAGATCTCCCTTCTTCACACGCGATCCGATGTCGTGGTACCACTTGACCAGATAGCCGCTGGCGCGAGCATAGACCGGAGAGTTGATGTAAGGCTGAGTGGCTCCGGGCAGCACGACCTCATCACTCGGCGAATTCTGCTTGGGGTGGATGATCATTACCTCTTGAACTGCAGCCTCGTTCGTGTTTTGCCGCAATTTCGACTCGGCACGCTCGCGCGCACGGATACCCACGAGGATCACGATCACGAGCAGAATGAACATGCTGACCCCAGCGGCGGCCAGGAACCGCATGGTGCGCCGCCGCCCGCGAACCTCGCCCGGCGGACAGCCGGGAATCTGAGCGTTTGTTGTCTCCTTGTCATCCATTCTGAGCTCCGTTCTGAGCAGTGTTGCTAGACCGATTCAAGCGATGGTTGTGCAAAAGCGCGAATACAGTCGGCACGAAAACCAGAGTGGCTACTGTTGCGCAAAGCAAACCTCCGATCACGGCGCGACCGAGAGGCGCGTTTTGCTCGCCTCCGTCGCCCGCCCCTATTGCCATTGGGACCATGCCAATGATCATGGCGAGGGCCGTCATCAGAACAGGCCGAAAGCGGGTGAAGCCGGCCTCTGCCGCGGCCTCCAGAGCATCGCCGTTTTCAGCCAGCCGCTCCTTGGCGAAGGCGATCACAAGAATGCTGTTTGCCGTTGCAACCCCCATGCACATGATGGCGCCCATCAAAGCGGGTACGCTCAGGGGCGTGTGAGTAAGGAACAGGAAGACGATAATGCCGGCGAGAGCCGCAGGTAGAGCGGTGATGATGATGAATGGGTCCAGCCAGGATTGAAAGTTGACGACGATCAGGAGATAAACGAGGATGATGGCAGCAGCCAGGCCGGCGAGCAATCCTGCATATGAGGTGCGCATCGTTTCAAGCTGGCCGCGTATACGAAAGAAACTGCCACGCGGGAGGAGTTTCTGATCGTTGTCGATGATTCGATTGATGTCCCGTCCGACAGACGCGAGATCGCGATCTTGGACAGAGCCAAAGATATCAATGACGCGGCGGATGTTATAGTGATCGATCGCTTCCATTTCGTGGCCGCGACGCAACGAGGCAACCTCCGACAGGATTTCAGGACGCGTCATAGCCGTCGAAGTGAGAGGGATGTTCCCAACGCCCTGTAGGGACTGAATGCGATATTGCGGAGTTTGAGAGATCAGTTCGTATTGCACGCCGTTGTTCCAATTCAGGAAGAAACTTGGCTCGGTCTGAAAGCTGCCGCTCAGAGCGACAAGCATGCTGTTGGTGACGTCGCGATCGGTGTAGCCACCTATAGCTGCCTTGGTTCGATCGACATTGATGTTGAACATCGGGTAGTCGAGTGGCTGTTGAATCCGTAAGTCAGTGAGGCCGGGAACGTGACGGAGTTCGCCCAACACACGAGTAGCCAATTCATGATTCCTCACCTGGTCCTGACCTTCTATTTGGACATCCACCGGCGCAGGCAATCCAAAGTTCAGGATTTGCGTGACCATGTCTGCCGGCAGGAAATAGAAAGTTGTGCCGGGGAATTCGCGGGGCAAGCTCATTCGAAGCGTCCGGACGTAATCGGCCGTCGGGTGATGTTTGGCGTTCAACGACACGAGTACGTCGGCATCGGAGGCGCCGATCACGCCTGACGTGCTGTACATGAAGTTCATCTGGCTGTAGGGCAGGCCGATGTCATCAACGATGTCTCCCATTTCCTGCTTGGGTATCTGCCGCCGAATCGTGTTTTCGATCTGGTCGGCCAGCATGGCGGTATCTTCGATACGGGTCCCGGTTTTGGCCCGGAAATGGAGCATGAACTGGCCGCTGTCCGTGCCCGGGAAGAAATCCCGACCAAGCCAGGGAAGGAGAGCCGCAGCGAAGGCGCACACCAGAAGAAAAGCCGGAATGAAAATCAATCGTCTACGTATGAGTGTCCTCAGTAAAGCGAGGTAAGTGTTCCGGACCCGCTCGAATCCTCGATCAAAGGCCTTCTGCATCCGTGCCAGCGGATTGCGCGATGGCGCAGCATTATGATTGGGCGCCTTCAGGAGATACATCCCCATGGTAGGCACCAGCGTTCGCGACAGGATATAAGAGGCCAGCATGGCGAAGATAATCGCCTCTGCAAGAGGCGGGAACAAATAATGCGATACGCCCTGTAAGGCAAAGAGGGGCAGAAAAGCGATGCAGATGCAGGTTGTGGAGACGAAGGCCGGGGTGGCGATCTGCGCGGCACCGTGCAAAATGCCCTCATAAAGAGATCGGCCTTCTTCCAGATGCCGCGTGATGTTCTCGATGGTGACGGTAGCGTCATCCACCAGGATGCCTACCGCAAGCGCTAATCCTCCCAGCGTCATTGTGTTGATGGTCTCCCCAATGGCGCTCAGGACGATGACTGAAGTAAGAATCGCCAGCGGAATAGAAACAGCGATGATAACCGTGCTGCGCCAGCTGCCGAGAAACAGAAGGATCATAAGCGCCGTCAGACCGGCAGCGACGGTGGCTTCGCGAACGACGCCTTCAATGGCTCCGCGAACGAACAGGGATTGATCGCCGAGGGGTTGAATGTGCAGTTGCGAGGGAAGGGTCAGCTCGACGCGCGGGAGCAAACGGCGAATTCCATTGACCACGCTGAGCGTAGAGGCGTTTCCGGCCTTGATGATCGTGACCAAAACACCGCGGCGGCCGTTGTGACGAACGATATTGGTTTGAGGGATGAACCCGTTGGCAACCTGCGAAACATCTTTCAGATAAATAGTTGAGTTACCCACGACCTTTACGGGAAGATGGTTGAGTTCGTCCATCGTCCTGGGCGCCGAATTGGTAGGAAGGTCATATTCGAATCGGCCGATTTTGGCGGTGCCCGACGGCGCAATCACGTTCTGTGCGTTGAGTGCATTCACCACGTCCTGGGGCGAAATTCCTTTCGACTGGAGAAGCGTGTCCTGAAGATTCACCATGATCTCACGCTGTTTCCCGCCGTAGGGGTACGGCACAACCGCCCCGGGAATCGTAACCAGTTGGGGCCGAAGAAAGTTCAAGGCCACATCATTCAGGTCGGCTTCGCTCAGTCCAGGGCCGGACAGCGCGAGCTGTAACACGGGCACATTCGAAGCCGTGTAGTTGACGATCTCGGGAGGCAGTGTACCTGGCGGCAACTGGCGCAGGATGCTTTGTGAAGCGGCGGTAACCTGCGCGTTCGCTCGGTCCACGCTGGCGTTCGGTTGCAGGAAGATTTTTACTCTGACCAGGCCGTCTATGCCGACGGTTGTGGATTCGATGTGCTCGATGTTGTCGACCAGCGCTGTCAGAACTTTTTCGTACACGGTCGTGAGCCGGCCTTCCAGCTCTTCCGCGTTCATGCCGGTGTAAATCCAGGAAACAGCGACCACGGGCAGATTAACGGTGGGAAAGATATCCGTCGGCGTACTCAGAATGACAAGCGGGCTGATAAGTAATATCAGCAGAGCGAGGACGACGAAGGTGTAAGGACGATCGAGCGCGAGCTTAACAATCCACATGGCTGAAAAGTTGTTCTATCGTTTTCCGTGGGCGGTGACAGACGCGGCACGACCTTTGGAGTACTTTTGAACCGCAGCATCTGCGTGATCTAACCGGAGCATCGTTCCAGTCCATACACAGCACTTCCGGTGCCAGGACCAATCGGGTTCCTTAAGAGGATCTGGCAGCTCTCGGCCAACAAAACCGGCGATCTAGCCGCTCGCGCTCTGACCGATGACAAACGGCGTTATCGCGGCCAAATCCAGATCTCCGTTTGCGGAGATATTGGAGGCAAGTACAGATTGGGCGGCAGTTGCCGCAGGCAAGACAGCACCTGCGCTCCTTGCCGCACCCATGGCCAGATCCATGTCTTTGCTCATTAGCCGCAAGGGGAATTCCGGAGAATAGTCGCCGCTTTTTATCTTCTGAAATTTCCCCACGAATGCCGGCGGTATCACCGCCGTCCTGGAAAGCACATCGAGCATCACGTTGCGATCGATCTTGAGGTGCTCTCCCAGCGAAACTGCTTCCGCGATCGCCTGCATATCTAGACCCAGCAGCAGGTTGACGACCAGCTTCATTTGAACACCTGAAGAACCAGGTCCGATCAGGAACCACTGCTTAGCAATGGACTCGTAAAGAGGGGCACATTGGTCGAAGGTCTTCTGGTCGCCACCGGCCAGCAGTGTGATCGTCCCTGCCTCAACCGCCGGGGTCGATCCGGAGATCGCCGTATCGAGCAAGCGAATGCCGAGGGCGCATGCCTGCCGATGTAGAAGACGCGATAATTCCGGCGAGATGGTGCTCATCTCAAGAATGATGGTTCCCCGCTTTGCCGCAGAGAAGACTCCCCGGTCAGCGAAATACACGGAGTAAACCGCCTCATCATTGGCGACGGACGATAGAACCACATCCGAACCGACTACTAGCTCGGCCAGTGATGGGGCAATCGCTACTCCCTCTTGCTTCAGCTCATCTGCCGGCCCGGCGGTACGGTTCCATGCTTGAACGTTCCAGCCTGCTGCATGCAAACGCCGCGTAAGCCGGCTTCCCATAAGTCCCAGACCGATGAAACCAATTTTGATAGTGCGTTTGTTGAGTACGTCTACCGGCATAGCCATCACGTTATCTCCTCGCTCCTCATTGGTTGTTGCGCTTTCTGGCAGCAATCGTTAACCATGGAAAAGCATTTGCGATGCCAGAACCCCGCTGCGGATAAGAACCTGCGATGTACTTGAATCCCGGAGCCTTATTCCGTACCACCCTGGACTTGTGAGAAAGACCTCCGGAAGGCTAAGTCGGAATGTCGACACGGCCCGTGGATTGTCGACACATCGACCCTATTGGCATGTCTTCAGATGCGGCGTCGTCACTTGACGCGCTCTTCCAGAAGAGCTTCGGCGACATGTTATCTGAGTACAGACAGGACTTGCAGAAGCAGAATTCGTCAGCAATACAGGATTTCCTCGGATAGCTCATCCGTGCTCGACTGTCGCTTAAGGGAAAGTAATCGGGCCATCATGACATCGCGGCGCGAGCACCGCAATCGAATCGAACATTCTTCATCGGACTGCTCTTCCAGAATCGACATGACAAAGACAAAGCGCTCGAAGGCATCCAGCAAAAGGATCGCGGCAAAAGGGTCGTTTCCCGGCGTAACCGATTTCTTGAGAGTGAGGAATGGCACGTGGCTCACGTGCTCCGGTGCGGGCTTGATCATCTGGATCGCGTGTTTTAGAACAGCCGCCCGAGTCCATGGACGCGCCCCGTCCATGAGAAACCCGATCCCGTCTACGCATTCTCCCATCGCGGAAACGAGACATTGTTCAGCTTTATCGTGGTCTGCGGTTAACAGGAAGGAGAGCAAGTACAGACTGTGCATCTCTTCGTTAAAAGCTCTAAGAAAGTCGGCCACCGTGGGGTATGGTGTTGCTCTTTCCTCAACAAACTGTATTGGCTGCAGCATATTTCACCTCCTGGCTTCAGGCCACGGATTGCTCTAGATTGTCAAAAGTTGAATGGGTTTTCTCTTGCGCAGCGCCGGGGAACGACTGCAGGTTGCCGGGATAGGACGCGCCCGCCAAGGGGTTGACGTGAGTGAAGCGCTCAAATACCTCATTCGCTGTGACCGCTACGCGGGTATTTGGGCGATGGAGACGGCGGATCGCCTTTGAGGCAAGCCTGGTAAGCAGGAAGCGGTTTGGAACGTATGTCATGGCGCCAAAAACAAGCTCAGAACGCATTGTTTCCTCCGGAGGAAGCAAAGAGTTGGCTTCGCTCGTCGATAACCTTGATAGCTTCTACTTCCTGATATCGCATTTGCCACCCTCTTGTTAGTGACGCAGCTTGGACAGGATTCTCTGGCCGGTCCACGCGGCACCCAAAGCATGTAAGATCAGGTGATCCCCCGGGTTCAATTGACCGGTGCCCGAGACGGCCTGATAAGCGTATTGGAGACTGGCGTTCTGTGTTATGCACCAGGGTTCGTGGTGATTGGTTCCTTCACAGTGCCCACAGGGTGAGTCCGCGCTGTATTGGCCGCTGTGGCTCGAGGGGAAGTGCTCTTGTACCGACATTGGCTACTCCTGTGGCCATGGCTGATAACTGGATTGGAGGCTCTGTCCTTTCGTATTACTCTCAGAGTTCCTCATCTTTCATCAACCGACCACCCGATCCACACGATCGGTTCTTACATTGCTTGAAAGCACTTATAGGGCCAATCTGGATTCGCGGAACCAATTGAGAATTCTCTCCTTTGGTCTCCGTGTTCGAGCGATGAGGATGTCAAGGCAATCCCGGTTTGCCGCTGGGCAGGAGGCTCGTAGGTAGACATCTCCGTGAAACATTAGCTACCTGGAAACAGCCTGAGCACTGGTCTTTGAGTCGATTTCCCGAATGAAAAAGGTCGACCGGCGAAGGCTGTCGAACCTTCGACACCTGTAAACAATTTGTTGACAGTCTTAAGACAGCAAGGTGGGTACTAAGTTTGGGCCGCGACGGTAGCGGAGAGTGTGAACTGAAGGCTTGCTCCCCGCTCGGGGCCGTCCTTGTTCGTGAAAATCAGTTCCAAGGAGTTCTCGTATTCAGAGAATTGCTCTCACCACTCCACCGTCTACCCGCAAGGCGGCACCGTTGATGGCCGAAGAAAGCTCGCCGGCCAGGTAGGTCACCATCGCCGCAACTTCATCCACGGTGGCAAAGCGCTTCAGTAAGGAAGAGGGTCGGACATGCTCGAAGAACTCTTTTTCAACCACTTGCTTTGACTTGTTCTGCTGTTTTGCCATCGCCTCGACAAAGCCACCCACCCCTTCGGACTCCGTCGGCCCCGCAAGAACGCTGTTGACGGTCACCCCGGTGCTCGCCACAGACTCGGCAATTCCGCGCGCCACGGCAACCTGTGCCGTCTTGGTCATTCCGTAATGCACCATCTCAGGCGGAATCTGTACCGCTGACTCGCTCGAAATGAAAAGAATGCGTCCCCAGTTTTTCTTCAACATCCCCGCAAGGTAGTGACGGGCAAGCCGCACTCCGCTCATGACGTTGACCTCGAAGAAGCGGTACCAGTCCGCATCCGGAATCTCGGTAAACGGCTTCGGCTCGAAGATGCCGACATTGTTTACCATCACATCTACGAGAGGCAGCTTCGCAATCACCGTTGCCGCTGCGGCTGAATTGGAAAAGTCGGCTACGATACCATCGACTTCATCGTTGCGGCGTGCTTTCGTATGGCTGCCATCGCCGCATCTACACGCTGCTGGGTGCGCCCGTTCACGTACACATGCGCACCTTCGATAGCAAGGGCCCGGGCAGTCGCGAACCCAATCCCTGCGGTCGATCCGGTTACCAATGCAACCTTATTAGTTAGATTCAGGTCCACAATATCCTCCAAAGCGACACAGCGCTCCCTTCGATCATAGTCAGCGATCGGGATGAAACGGCATACCAGGATGTCCCGCACTGGCGGGTTCTGGAGTGCGTAGATCTAAATTGACAACAATCGGATCCTGTCCATTGCGCACGACGACAGCTTCGCAAGTCTGATCTGAACTTGCATTGATCTCCTGGTGCGGCACGTATGGCGGAACGTAAATGAAGTCTCCCGGCATAGCTTCATCGCTATATTCCAATTCGTCGCCCCAGCGCATGCGAACTCGGCCCTTGACAACGTACAGAACCGTTTCCAGTTCCCCATGGTGATGCGGCCCGGTCTTGGCATCGGGCTGAACCAGCATCGTACCGGCCCATAATTTGTTTGCTCCGGCTCGCGCATGGGTGATGGCGGCAGCGCGCGTCATGCCCGATGTTTGTGGGGTATTCAAATCAAGTTCGTCCGAATGAACGATTTTCACTCCATGTTCTGCCCAGTCCATTTACCAGCCTCTTTTCGAGCCTCGCGATACCTACTTAGGCTCGTCATGTTGCACGCCAACTTCCACTCGAAACGTACACGTCAAACTGGTCTCGCTCGGCATTCCAAGACCAAGCTGTATCCGTGCCAGAGGCCCGTGTCTTTCCCATTGACAGCGTGACTCTATTTCGACGTCTCAAGACATCGCCCATGTGGACTTTGTATATGGATGGCTTTTAAACGATAGCTCGCCCGGTCTGGTTGTCCGGTAGCATTGGCCCTTCAAATGCTTCTCAATATCGTGCGGCCCCTAACGAACCTCAACCTAAGCGCGGCTGAGAGCCGTTAGGGCACATCACAGCAGCGGTCCGAGAATGAGATCGACCGCGGCGCAAGCAACTCGCTCGAGTTCGGCATCGCTTTCATGCTTACCGACTCCTGCCAACCGACGGTAGAGAACGTTTCCCGTCAGGGCGTCGTGAAGGATCACTGCGATCCGCCCAATGGGAATCGTTGGCTTTCGCAGCTCTTCACGACGACTTTCCAACAGGGATCGTATAAACGAAGCTGTTTTGGCGGGACCATGCGTGTACCACACTTCACCTACTTCAGGACAGTTCAGGGCCTCTCCGATAGCGAGGCGATGAAGTTCCACGGACCGTTTTGCGGTGATGAGCTTCAGTATCTGAAAAGAGAGTTTCTTCAGGCTCCCTTCAAGGTTCAATCCTGCGTAGTCAATCTCTGCGAGCGGTTTATTCGCCTCGCGGCAGAGGTTTTCGATACTTCTGATGAACAGGCCACACTTCCCACCGAATTCGCTGTACACCGTACTCTTCGAACCGCCAGCCAGCTCGACGATCTTGTCGATAGAGACACCGTCATAGCCGCGCTTGAGAAACAAGTCCGCTGCGACTTTTTGAAGCTTGCTGTTTCGAACCTCTCCTCGCGACCGCTTGTCAGGCATTCATGTCTCCAGCTCTCCGTCCTGAATGCAGGCGAGAGTATTTCACGCAATCCGCCCCGTGAATCTGCTGTACCAGCCACATTTTATGCGACCTGTTTCTTTGCACCGGCCTGCGTTGCGGGACGATCGAGTTGTAATCGGATGACGTTATGTTGTACTGTACGGTACAGTACAGTTAATTAGCTAGGGCCAATAGCGAAAGCAACACTGCGATCGTCGTCGAAGCCTCCCTAGCGACCATCCTTGCCCAAAGGCGGGCAAAGGCCGTTGTATCTGCTGACCACTGAATCGTTCGGACTAGAGTTTTCCCCACCCAAGGAGACTTCATGGATCGTCGCAATTTTCTTTCTGGCTCTCTCGCTGCTTCTGCCCTCTCGCTTGCTACTGCCGGTGATTTGGCTGCCCAGGTCGGCTCTGCTACGGATCAGACTGCGCCGGAATACATGGATTTGCGCCGGTACCATCTGGCGATCGGGCCGGGCGTAAAACTCACGACTGCTTTTTTTGCCGATGCTTTCATTCCGGCACTGAACCGGCTCGGCATTGGTCCTGTCGGCGCGTTCAGTTTATTTCGGACCAGATACCCCCTCTTATTACCTGCTGATGCCAAGTGCGAAGCTGGAGACATTAGTTACAGCTGACCTTGCGTTGGCGAAGGACGATGTTTTTATGAAGGCGGCTGCGCCGTTCTGGGACGCTCCTGCTGCGACGCCGCCCTACATTCGCATAGAGAGTTCCCTATTGCGAGCGTTCCCGGGATATCCCAAGGTCACTCCGCCGGCCTCCGTTGCAACCAAGGGAAATAATTTGTTTCACGTTCTTCGGTTTGGATAGGCATGCGTGCTCCAATTAACTGGATCTAACGAGGAACGGAAAAACCGCTAAGGTCCGAGATTTCAAAAAGTTCGCAACGAGGAACCTTGGTTCCTTGGCAGTACCCTTTCAGGGGTGGAGTGTCATATTTCTTCCGGTGCGAAGCACCGTTGTGGCTCTGCCATAGGATTTCAAGGTTTTTCACGCTTTCTGTCCACGCATAGGGGCAACGGACTCCACCCCACCGGCTGTCTTCCTCTCAGGAGATTCGGCAGCATCGGCGATGGCGGCTTTGCGGATACGGAGACTGGGCGCTGCTTGAGCCGCCAGCGACGTCTTTAGGAACTCCTGAAAGTCGCGGTCCTTCGAAAAGACATAATTGAGGGCCTTATCCACCACGTCGTCCGCCGTCGCGTGTATAAACGCGGCGTACTGGTCCACTTGAGTTGCCGTGGCTTCGTCCAGTCGGATCCAGGCACTGATCTGTCGGGTTTGAATGATTTCAAGTAAGGGCATGTTGTTCTCCTTCGGGTAGTGAATTTAGGCAGACTTGGTGCGCGAAATCATGCGTTGCGCTGTAAGGGCAATCTCATGCGCTCGGGCGGAGCAAATCGAGCTTGGAACCTCGAACCGGCGGCGTACTTCGAGCATGGTGACTACGTCATCAAGTCGTACGCCTTCCATAAGCCATAGGCGTGCCGACGCCACATCGACTGTACGTTGTGCGTAGTAGAGGGGAGATGTCTTGTCGGAACGTCGTGATGCCAGTTCCCTCGTGAGCTTTAGGGCATCCTTTCCTCCGGCAAGTTCACGCAAAACCCAAGCCCAGTCGTGTTCCGAACTACTCTGCTTGGCAGTACGCTCTCTTGGCGCGATGTGAGGCTTGGAAATCATAGGGTTCCTGTGCATAGGCAATGATCATCTGTCCCGCGGGCGTGATTCGCACGCCATCGCGGTTGCGGACGAAGATAGGAAATCCAATCTCATCCTCAAGGTCTTTGATCTGCTTGCTGAGCGAAGGTTGAGCTAGGAATAGGCGCTCCGCAGCTCGCGTGAAGTTGGCTGTCTCAGCGACAGCCACTATGTACTTCAGATGCCTGAACTCCACGAGATCTGACATGGTCTTGAACTCCCGTGCTCAAAAGGCTCTGTCCCCGATCGCGGACGAGCCCTATCAAAGCAGTCTGAATCTAGGCTCGATCGCTGTGTCGACCGCGTCAATAGGGCACTTTCGGATACCCGTGGTGCTAGCAGGTTTTCGCCACCGCGGCCTGCCACAATCAATGGTAACCATAGCTGTAGGGCATGCCGCCATAGACAAGAAGTCTTGGACACGTGAATCACAACGATTCACTCTGGAAGAGCAGGACCTTGGAATCGGTCAGGCCTATCGAGCGAGAATACTGGTCCTCGTTCTTACTTTTGGAGGTGGCGATGTCCTCTACATCTAGCTCCTATCCATACGAACCACAGACGCCTGCGCCGAAAGAGGATGCCACAAATTCGGCGTCTCTCGCGGCATCTCTCCCGCAGCCGCTGCTGAACTCTGAAGAAGCCGCCGCAGTCATGAAAATTCATCCGAAGACCCTTCAGAAGCTTGCTCGACGAGGCGTCGTTCGCGGAATTCACGTAGGAAAGTTGTGGCGATTCCGCGCGTCCGCCATTGAAGAGTGGATTGAAAGTCAATAGGCACGTTGAAATGAGGTCTCGACCTCTGCCCAGGCCGGCGCTACTCTGTAGAAAGCCATCCGTTTCCGCCTGAGACAGGAGAAATAATGATCAGGCGAACACGGTATCAGCAAGGAAGCGTGCAGCGCGAAAAACGGCACAGCGGGCCGGATGTTTGGATATTTCGATGGCGGGAGATCGGCCCCGATGGCAAGAGCAAGCAGCGCAAGGCCATCGTGGGGACGGTTACAACACTATCGACCGAAGCATCCGCTCTCAAAGCCGCTCACGCATTGCGCATAGACGCAAATCAACAAACCCCGCAAGCTGAATCTGGGCCGAAAACTATTTCAGAGCTCGTTGCGCACTATCGGTTGAAGGAGTTGGCCGGCGAGAGTCGCGGGCGGAAAGCGTTTTCGACGCGTTCGGGCTACGAATGCTACCTGAAGAACTGGATCCTGCCTCGTTGGGGCGATGTCCGGCTTGTCCAGGTGACACCAGTTGCCATGGAAGAATGGCTGGACAGCATTAAGCGGGCAAAGGCTACTCGGGCTAAGATTCGAAATCTGATGAGCGCCCTTTTCCATCACGCAATGCGTTACGAGTGGGTAGATCGTAATCCCATTAAACTCGTGCGTCAGAGCGCAAAGCGAGAGCGGGTACCGGATGTCCTCGAACTCTCTGAGTTGCAATTGCTTCTTTCCCGGCTTGAACTTCGGGAAAGAACCCTTGTCCTGCTTGATGCGGCGACCGGCCTTCGCGTTAGCGAGTTGTTAGCATTGCGCTGGGAGGATGTAGATTTCAAGGCTCTCGAACTGCGGGTAACCCGGGCCATCTGGCATCAGGTGATCGGGGAGTGCAAGACGGAGGCCTCAGCGAAACCAGTTCCGCTTGATGTGTACATGGCCGAGGACCTTCTTCGCTGGAAAAGGATTAGCCCCTACCCTTTGATGAGTGACTGGGTTTTCGCCAGTCCGCACGCGCGGGGAAGGCAGCCTTACTGGCCGGACAATCTAATGAAGAGGCATATCAGGCCGGCGGCACGAAAAGCCGGTATTCACAAGAACATCGGTTGGCACACTTTCCGCCACACCTTCGGCACGTTGCTGAAGGATAACGGTGAGGACGTGAAGACCGTTCAGGAGCTCTTGCGACATGCGAATAGTCGGATCACCCTAGACGTTTACACTCAAGCGGTGAATGCGACGAAGCGCGCAGCGCAGAGCAAGGTTGTGAGGATGATGGTGCCCGATCTGGGCACAAAGGAAGTCGGAGGGAACATCGAATCGGCATAAATTTGGGCTTATCGTGCCCAGATTGTGCCCAGATTTCGATGTCACTTGGTTGCCTATCATCCCTTAAACTCTTTGGAATGAATGGCGGGGACGACGGGGCTCGAACCCGCGACCTCTGCCGTGACAGCGGAAACCAGAACCGTAACTCATTGAATCTAAAGCGCACTGGTGGCTCAGAAAGCGTGCAAAAACACCCAAAAATAACCTTCAGCACCCAGATCGAACCCAGATTTGTGTGTAGAAGCAGAGGTCTGGAAAAAGCAGAGGTGTGGGGCGCTGCTAATATCGGCTCATGACGCCGCAGAAGCGAGACACCGACTCCAAGGGGCGAAAAGATCTCTTCGTGTTGTGCCGTGGGGGTGAAGGGAATTTCTTTCCTTTCCTGACCGAAGTCGCCATCGAAGCGACACATTATTTCGCTCGCGGCTTTCACGATGCAGCCGACACGCTGGCAGAAAAGTACGCGAGGGGTGGTGACCCCGACTACGCTGTGTTGCCTGTCGTGTTTTTGTTTCGGCACGCCGCTGAGTTGTACCTTAAGAGGATCATTTGGAATGGAGACGATTTGCTGAAATTCCTGAAGAAACCAGATTCGGGTGCTGGTAAGACAGCCTTCAGTTCACACAGCCTTAAGCAACTGCTTCCTTATGCGGAGAAAGTGGCTTCCGAATTCGGCTTGAACTGGGATGAGGGACATGGCACATATAAAGACGCCGTCCGTATTTTAGAACAGATGGACGAAGAAGACCCCAACTCCTTTGCATTTCGCTATCCGATAGACAAGGAGGGTAAGCCTGTCAAACACCATCAATGGGGCTTCGACTTGGAGAGTTTCACTCTGCCTACCAGCAGAGCCTTGAACGGTTGGTGGGAACTGGCTGTTGGCCTTGAAGGAATCCGAGAACAGTACCTGATGTCCTAGACCAGGGTTAACAACTCAGTCGACGATGCCCGCAGGTCCTGGTCCGGACGACCGGACAGCTCCTCCAGCGTGGCAAAGTATTCCAGCAGCATTCGGTGGAGGAAGATGTAGCCGCCACCCACCTTTCCTAAGAAGAGCCTCTCAACTGCGTAGTTGAGGAACTGCACATAGTTAAGCGGAGCTGACCCACGCAGCCATAATGCCAGGCGCAAGACCGAGTGCCTAATGGCGAACAAACCGCCGCCCATGTACCCCGCGACCATCCCTGCAGTCATCGCGACGAGCAGCCCGGCGAGCAGCCCGAGGCCCAGCCCGCCGGTGGGCCCGCAACGACCGTGAAGCCTTGAACGCCCGTATTGCAGCGGGGTATGGATTCGAGAGCATTGTACGCACGGTTAAAATATTCATACTCGGCTGAAGACGGATCGAGCGTAAGGAACCACAGGCAATGTTCATCTCCCACGAAGAACTTCTGGCGGCACTTGGTGAGCCCTTTACGAACGAAGTTGTCGCAAGGCTTAGCCGATTTGTATTTATTCCGCCGGGGCAATTGACAGCACTGAGTCGTTCCGCCTTGTCCGAAGTCTGGGGTGCTGACAACTACGCTCTTGAGAAGTACCTCGCAGTTCATATAGCTTGGAGCATTGAACAGCAGCGCTACACTGCAAGCCCGAACCAACTCTTCCTTACGGCAGGCCACCTTCAGACCCGGTACGGTACCCCCCTTTATCTCGTTATGGAGAAGAATGCGAATCCAGGCCGTCAGCCTCTGTATTGTGTTCATGTTGGTTCGGACGTTTCAGCACCCATGCTACCTACAGCACCAGAGATACCCACACCACCTGAGATACCTCGCGGTGCCGAGATAATCATGCTTCACGACCACATCTTGCGCGACAACCCGGATCGGGTCCCCTTCCTCGGAAAGACCCCACCGGTCTCGCAAATGTGCGCAATCTCCGGGGCTATTCAATGGTCTCTAAACCGGGGGCTTCAGTTGCCCTATTGGTATTACGGACGAATGAACTATTTAGTGCCCCTGTACATGCAAAGCCGCGAGAATATTACGCAAGCACCTGACCTTATAGCGCCAATACAGGTAAACCCCGAAAGCCTAATCGTTCGCACTGTGCTGTTGCCGCACATGCCTTATGCAAATGCGCGGGTTTCCGTTCGACGACACGATCAACTGCCTCCGTGGATGCTGGATGCTTGGAACTCAAACGCTATGAAGGCGACGAAAGAACAAATCGAAAATCCAGAGCCAGCGGCACCGAGAATCGCCTGAAGAGCGAAACTGACATGTAAGCAAGAAGAGGAAAAGGTGCAGGCAAGAAAAGTCATGAGCACGCGACAATGACCATGATGACCAGGGCGGACATCCGCACAGAGCTGGGGTGGAGCGATGATCTGATCCGGTCCCTCCTCCAGATCCCAGATTCGCCCAACGCCCGGCGCTGCAAAGACACCGGCGAATACACATATGGGCTGTACAACCGCGAACGAGTGCTCGCTGCCGCTCAGACAACAGAAGGTCAGGCCGCCAAAAGGCAATGGGATGAGACGCTCCGTGGCAACATGCCCAACCCAGGCTGGACGACACGGCTCGGCGATATAGGTCGGCCACTGGGCATCACAGCGGTCGCTGTCGGGAAGATTCTGGAGCGCCTGGGATACCGTTTCGACAAGCGTGTCACCGATAAGGCCGTCGCGGCTGGATGCGGTGTCCGCCGGTGGGACGGTTACGCCATGCACGATGACTGGCACCTGGATCGGGTCGTTTCCACCATCAGGTCGGCAGCCCAGTTCCGCTGCAAACCGGCAATCGCTGATGCGCTCGACACAGCAATTGCTCAGCAGGAGGAGAGGGAGCGGGCGGTGGCCCGCAAGCTCGAACGGCAGAAAACGGAAGCCACACATCGGCGAGAGGAGGAGGCTATGTTATCCAGGTTACTGGTTGAGCTGCGGGAGCTACGGGTGACCGACCCGGGTATGACCCTGCTCAACGCGGTGGAATACGTCACTCCCGATCCTGCCCACCGCATTGCCCTCTATAGACTTTGTAGTCCTGAGGATCGGAGCATCAGATCCTCAGGCATGGGTAATGACGACCCCGGCCTTTTGAAAATCGCTTCGTCGGTCGCCACGGATCTGGCGTTACTGGAGCGCAGAGCTAAGGCCGAAGGGTTTAAGGTCTAAGGAGAGATGAAATGGTGACCTCGGCAGTGGGAAGGGGCCAGGGAGGGTTTGGCCATGGTCCGTTCATCCTCACCTGCCCAACAGAGTGCCTGAAGGTGCGCAAGCCTTTGTGGACCACCAGCAAATATGGGCTCAGACTCGTTGGCCGGTGGACACGTGGTCCATTGCTGGCAGAGCAGGCCATTCAGGCAAATTACCGCAGTCTTCCTGCCTGCCATTCTGATGTGAACCACTCCCGTGCCGCTCCGCTATCAGTGAAATCTTTGACCAGTGCATCCTGAGTGCCCGCTGGCATAGCTTTCGCGATTTCAACCTTGCCGGTTTCCGGGTTGTTGTTGATGTAGTAGTTGGTGGCAATTCCTGCGACTGTCAATGTCGTCGAAAAGGGGCCAGCCCCGGGTCGGTCTTTGTGGCCTGTTGGGTCTGTCATGGTCGAGGAGACGGGCACTCGTTGGGTGTTAGTTTCACTGGTAAAGTAAATTTTCGCCAAAACTTTTACTCCAATGACCTGCCTTACCGACGAAGAAGAAAAAGAACTCTGGCGGCTACAACGGTTCTACTGGAAGGAAGCGATTCGCTGCGAAGACGCAAAAGCGTATCTCGCCGGATGCGTGATGCTCGGCTCGGCGTTGGAGACCATCTTGATCCTCATGATCAACCTGTACACAGACGAGACCCAAAAGACCGGTAAGTTTCCTACCTCCAAAGGCAAACAGAAGCCCCTGCTGAAATGGGATCTGGCAGACCTCCTTAAGGTAGCGAAAGCGGCAGGCTGGCTTCCCACCGCCCTCGACCTGAATAGCGATTGGAACTGGAGGAAGGCGAAGGTCGGCGACTATGCCGAAGTGGTCCGCATGATGCGGAACCTGGCACATCCCGCCCGGTATCTGCAGGACCATACAGGCCGCCGGGTCACCAATAAATATCTGCAGCGGCAGTTCGAAATCGTGCTTGCGTGCAGGGACTGGCTTGCCGCCCACAACAACCGGGAACTGCTCAAGCATCTCGAAGAAGAAGAGAAAAAGGCAGGCTCATCGACACCATGAGTACGACGGAGAAACCCGCGCTTTCAAAGAAGCGCCCTTGGGAGCCATCATCGACCTGAGCCCCACCCCGACCGGCGTGGTATCCAAGTGCTCGCTGCAAGCTCGGGATGCGATCTGATGAAGGCGCTACGCACGTCAGGTTCGTTGCCAAGATAGACCCATACCGTCCTGTCAACTTCTCCGTACCTCAGAGCCCTTTGGAGCACTGCGAGGGCGCGTCCACTACCGTCTTCAAGATACCAACTGGCTGGTGCCTCACTCTTAACCGACGGCCTCGCGACTAAGGCTGCTTCCACGTCAATCTCTGCACCATTGTTAATCAACGGCCACCATTCGGCATCTCGATCGGGTGCCATTCGGCCACTTTGCCCCGCCGTACTAGCTGACTGAGCGTCTGGGACTCCCCAGGGAAAATCCCGTTGAAAACGGCGCATCGTAGGAGATCCGCGATGTCAAAGACAACAAGCCTCCAAGTTCGATAGGCTGCCAGGACGCCTCGTTTCAAGTGTTCGTTGCAAAGTCTTAGGTCTAAGCCATCCGGATCGTCCCACGGCCATTCGTCTATGTCAGACGGGAGCTGTTGTTTTTTCTTGCGCCGATCATATGCGCATAAAAGCGGATAACTTCTTCGCGCGTCACCACATGTTTGGCTGTCAACATGTACTCCCCCCGATTCAAAGTGAGATCAATCTACAAATCAAAAACCTGTCGCCCTGCTACTCAATCTACGCACCGGGGAGAACCCATCGGAACCGGGCGCGAATTGGTGGGATTTCGCTCGGCGATTGGTATTTGCTCGATGGTGAACCGGGTTTGGTTCGACCACGCCCTCTGAGCGTGGGATTCCTTCCAGGAGACCGAGGGACACTCCTGGAAATCACGTAACTGGTGGATGACATCGACTGCGTCTGGATTGATACTACAATTCCGTATTATCAAGGCGAGGCAAAATGCCATCTATTCCGATCGGGCAGGAAATCAACGGTCCGCAAAATGAGTCGTTTAGGATAATTGACTTTCTGGGCCGGGGTGCCTTTGGCGAGGTTTATCGCGCTACTGGCGTTTCAACCGGGGTCGTAATTGCAGTCAAGCTTCTTCCTCTCGGGGAAATGGCGGACGGTCCCGAGAGAGTCGCGCTCTTGAATGAGACGAGGGCTGCGCGGCAAATCACCCACCCCAATGTCGTGCAGGTCTTATATGTAGACGATGGCAGAAACAATGACATTGGGCCCTACGTTTGCATGGAGTATGTCTCCGGCGGAACCTTGGCAAGCCTGCTGCGTGGGCAGAACCAGGCCGGTGCGCTGATTCCGATTGCCCGTGCCGTCGAGATGATGATTGATATCGCTCAGGGGGCCCGGGCAATCAACGAGAAGCTCATCCACCGTGACATCAAGCCCGACAACGTCCTGATCGAAGGTAAGACGTTAAAGATCGGAGATTTCGGCATATCTAAATTTCTCGGCGAGAGCACGCGTCCTGAAACGTTTAAGGGAGGCCAGCATGTCGCCTATATGGCACCGGAGGGTTGGGCCAGCAAAGAGAACACCTACAAGCTGGACGTTTATGCGGTCGGTCTCGTTTTTTTTGAAATCCTTGCATTAAGGCACCCGTTACTGTCGAAAGTGCCTGACCCCAATAATTTTCTCGACTGGGAAAGGGCACACTTGTTTGAAGCGTGCCCGGATATCCGCAGCCGCCGCCCTGAGACGCCGCTATCGCTCGCCCAGCTTCTCTTGCGAATGGCTGCTAAGCGCCCTCAACAACGTCCGGACTGGACAGAAGTTTTGCAAGTGCTAACGGACCCGGCAACCGACCCGGTAGACGCTCGCCGTTCAGGAACCTCTCAGGCCATTACTTCCGCCGTAGAATCTGTTGTTGCTAAACGGAATCAGATGGAGATCAGCGAACTCAGGCATGCCCAAGAAGAAAAAGCCTGGAAAAGGCGGGTTGAACTATACGCGCAGTCCTGTGACGATCTGCTGAACCACTTCCAGCCTGCTATTGAACAATTCAATCAAGAATTTCAATTCGGAAAGATTCATGTCGACAGAACTTCCACACCAGCCCGCCTGCAAGGAGTTACGTACAGTTTGCCAACTCTTATGCAGATTTCCGTCGAGTTCTTTCCGCCAACGGGGTCGGGCCAAGCGATACCCGGCGGAACGGTTATTGGCGGTGCCTGGATCGGGAGTGGCGGCGGCAGAAGTGCCAATCTGATACTTGTGCGGGAAGGTGAAGGCGACCTGTATGGCCGGTGGATTGTGTGCGAAGTCAAGTTTCACCCGCTGCTTTCAAATCCTCGACAATTTGTCGGTCAGTTTGGAATCTCAGAGAGCACGGTTCAGCCATTCGGATTTCGGAGCGCAAGTGATTGCTACGACCAGCTTAGGTACGCGCGAGGCGGCCACATCTTCAATTACGCTTTTTCGGACGAAATCGAAAATTACTTTGCAGAGTTAATTGTTGAGGCCTGCAGTAGACGGAAGGATTAACCGGGAGGGATTATCTCGCAGCGGGTAGGCGGGAAAGCGCTCCCAGCAGAATGTCACTAACCCTTTCATGGTGTTACCAGTATCTCGAAGAATGAAACTATTCTCCCCCTTGCTACCCCCCTCTTCTCTCCCGACCTGACAACCCTGCCAATACGTAATGCGCTGTAGTGCAGCTTTCAATTACCCACAAGTTGAGCACCGAGAAGGAACCCGAGTTGGATGTCAGTTAGGCGCGAGACGCCCCGCCAAAGGACCATATTGCCAGGAGGAGGATCATGAGTGCGGGCAAGATAACCGCCAAGTCTGGCCAGTTTGATCAGATAGGCGGAGAGCGGCTTGGTGCGTGGTTTACCGCCCTTCTTATCGTTGACTACTTGGTCTAGCAGTCGAAGCTCAAGGCTGGTGAAAGCCAGCTGCGGCGAAGCGTTGGGGATCGCGCGGTTGATCATCGTCAACCAGAAGATGCGCCAGCCCAGGATGCAGAGGATGGAGAGGAAGTTAACGAGCCGCTCCGCAGTGCGGAGTTTTGACGCCTCTGCCCTGCAGCCTGATTTCAGGATCTTGTGGAAAGTCTCGATCTTCCATCGCTGGCTGTACCAATGGATTTTCTCCAGAGCATCGCGGCGCGAGGTCACCGGAAGGTCAGTGATCAGTTTCCAGTCGATCCTATTTCGTCCTCGCGGCTTGCCCCGCTCCTGCGCATGAATAACAGTGAGATTCAGATCAGGATATTGCTTCTGCTTGCCGATAGGAGGAAGCACGCGGATGCGGCGATAGCGGATCTCCAGAACCGCCTCCCCTATCTGACCTCGGTCATCACTCACTTGAATGCGATGCAGCCCCCGGACAGGAACCTCCTTCATTTCATCGGCGATAGTGTGCTGGCCATCTCCGGCGAGCCGGTCCACGCAGGTGCGCACCAGGAAATGCGTTCCCATCTGCTGTGCCGTACAGAACAGTTCGTAAATATCACTCTCCCGATCGCCGATGTGGATACAGCGCCGCGGCTCGTCGAAGAGCGCAGTGGACTGGCGCAGGTTCTCCAGCCAGCGAAAGCTTTCCTTAACTTCTATCGGTACCCGAGTGGGATTAATTCTCTTCTTCAGCGCGTTGCATCCGTAAAACTGATCCCGGCTCCAGAACTTGATCGCGCTCAGTCCCAGGGGTATACCGTCAGTGGTCACCGCCAGGCTGGAGTGCATCAACACACCGCAGACAATGGTGTGCTGCGCAGTTCCATCCCTCTTCCTTCTCACCGGATTCTTGTGAAGAATGCCGATCGCCGCCATATCGTCGCGGTGGTAATTGAACTCGGTCGTGTCATGCAACATCAAAATCGTGCCATCGCTGCTCCGAAGACGATCTCGCGTGGCCTGAAAGTGTCCCTTCAGAATTCCTGCCTCGCTCACCTGCGCATTGGAAAGAAAGCGATAGGCGGCCTTGGTGTTGGCCCAATCTTGACATGCCCATGGAATGCTCTCTCCTATACCGCCCGAGAGTTGCTCCAACAACTTCCGAAATCTCTTGTTCAACCGCACATCCCTAAATTCGCATCCCACTAACTCATCGTCAATCCATCCGTTGCGGAGCCACTTCCGCTGCCTTCGCATAGCGGAGCTTTGCCCACTTCCGCTTCATCCTATAAGTAGCAGGCTTGAGGCCGAATCTATCTCTGCAACAGCTACTAACTTCCCATCCGGAATTGTGGGTAATTGAAAGGTAGTGCAGGCGCTTACAGGTTACTGATGGATCGTGGCAAACATTTGTCGGCCATGGGGAATAGTAATCGCGGCTGAGCGTCCTGGAGCTGGCCGTTTACTTTAAAGAAAGCGACCGAATCGCCCAAGTTTCGCTGGTGCGGGTCAACGCTACTTTCCTTCAATCACAACGTTGAAGGAGTATTCCGGGGATGTAGGGGTTTGTCTCCACTTCACGACCCCGCCGCGTTCAAATACATTTCGAGTCCGGCCAGTGGGAGATTGAGTTACGTCGGCTTCGATGTTTCCCGGCTGCAATTCTGGGCATGAACCGACACAGGTTGCGATGATTGTCATGGACTCGGGTGGCCCTCCACTCAGAGAATCGACCGCATCCGTTATGTACGTGTAAGCATGCCACGAGAAACTGAATGTTCCCGTTTGAAAGTCATGAGTGAGAACTTCTAGTGTTTGCCGCTGCTCCACATGGCTGGCAACACGCTGAACGCAAACGAGCTGCCCGTTGGCGTCGGTCGAGTAATGCTTTGTGGGGCAATCTTGGTTCGTTGCCTGCGTGTGTCCTACCTGAGTCGAAAACGCGAGGATGAGTGATGCTGTGATAAGCCGTTTCATGGAGCAGCATCTCCTGAGTAAAGTCTGGCATAGGGAGGCCGGGTCGTGTAGCAATCATCATAATTCGCTCGTGGCTACTTCCGTTAAAACCTTAGTCGTATACGTTTTGCCGCTCATGGGTAAGAGCACCATCAGGACGGACACATTTGTCTGCGCTGGGTCGTACTGACTCTGTGGCAGCGGCCTGTGGAAAGAATGCGTTAGCAGAGGGGACCGATGAGACTAGCCTGCCTATAGCTTGTCTCCTGAATTCGGAGACCTTCAGTTCAAGCGTTCGCCCCCCACGTCACACTACAACTCAAGTGCCGACAAAGTAGCGCAAACGCTAACATAAGCTAGTCCAAAGTCGCACGTATAAGCGAGTCGGGTATGTCTGCCGGGGCGATACGATAAAAGTGGGGTGTGGTCGAGATGAAGAAACCATTGGCAATCGGTCTACTGTCGTCTGCTGTGGTCATTGTCGCTTTAGTTCTGATGGGTGCAGCTCTGTTACGCGTATCCACACCCAAGCATGAGCCTCCATTTGACGAAACACATCCCTTTCCTATGGTCATTATCACAGGACCACATCTCACAGACGCGGATAGAGAAGCGGGGCGTTTGCGAGCCAAGCACGAACGTCTGCAGATTAAGCGTGAATGCTATGCCCTACGAAAAAAAGGAGTGCCGCAAATACGCAACGAGTTTGAATCACAAATTGATTTCGCAATCTTCTACAGCAACAAGACGAACTCATGCTTGGTGGCGAGGTCTACGCGTTGGAAGAACGGCGCAGAATATGCTGAGATAAATACCATTCCTGCCGAAAATGCTGGAATTTGGTACGAGTATTATCCGGTAGCTAAGTCAAAGCCGGAAATAGAAAAGATTCTGAGTGAACAGATAGATACACTCAAGTGATGGCACCGACTCGCTCATGGCGCGGGTCTATCTATATCTAGGTCGCACCTGCTGCACAAGTCCAGAGGTAATGATCAACAAAAGGAGTATTGCAACAGAGAAAGTCCGGCTGACAAGATAGGGCAAGTGAACCCCATGACGGTGGCGATATGAAGGCACTAGTACCATTTATTATCGGCGGTCTGCTCTGTGCATCTGTCCTTGGGCAGACGACGAACACGAACTGCACGACAATCGGGAACCAAACTAACTGCACCAGTACCACACAGTCTGATAACAGCGAGAGTCAAAGACAGGCATACGAAACCGGTCAGGCGTTGGGGGCAGGCTTGGGGGCTATGATCGCTCGCCACAACCAGATCAAGAATTACTGCAAGTATCACCCCGGCGAACAATGGCATACGGAGGACTGGAGTAGAGCAGGTACGTGCAAGACATCTAAGGGGGAAATGAAGGCTCAGCTTGACCGTGCGCAGGCATCGCAATACCCAGTAGGCTCGCCTGAGTGGTGCGCGGTTCAGGCCAAGGGCTCGTCATACGTAGGTTCGGATGGTAGGGGGCACTATTGCGACACGAAGCCCTAGGGCATGATCTTGCGCCTCCGTTGGGAGGTTACGGAGTGATCTGGCCGCTGCTGCGCACAATGATCTCTGGCACACCGTGGTAGTAGCAGATCAGGCTCTTGGCACACATGTGCGCACCCGACCGGGGAAGCGCCCCGACCTTCTGACGATCGTCTTCCCATATGACGACGGTGAATATCTGATTTGGGTAGGCTACGTCCAGGTTGATGAAGGTCGGATTGCCGTTGCTGGTCGAAGCGACACGTTCACTTGCTACGATGCCGCAGACAGTGGCGTTCTGGCCCTCATGTTCTCTGGCTTGCGCAGCAGTCAGAGTCTTGGCGTGGGTTACAGATCCGCAGAGAACCAGGACGGCTGCTGATAGGGGCGATCTTATGACGAGACGTATCTAGTGCGGTTCAAGTCACCCGAGACGAGCACTCAATCCCTGGTTGCCACTAGTGCCGAAGTTCATGGTGATTATCTTGTTTTCTTGAACTCGAAAGGTGAACTGGCTGCTTTGTTCCTGTTGGAGATTGTGGAGAGCTGGACGATAGCTTCTCGATGACACCTCAGCGCCCGACTGCCCCGACCTGCAACCACCCTGTCTCATTCAACTGCGCACCTTCGGATGACGCTGCATCTCTTGGATGGCCCATATGGCAGAGTGGCTACCTGGGCATTTGGTGGAACCTTTCAGTATTTAGATCATTACCTGAAGCCCCCCCCAGGCGCAAGTATGGGCATCCTCAGCTTAGTCTTCGGTCGGCGATTCGCGCCCCCCCGGTCGAACCTCTCGCGTACCGGGGGCCTGACCGAACCCCCACAGGGCCCGTCAGCAGGACTGGCCGTGCTCCAGCGTTACAGGCCATGGAACGGCAAGTCACCCTTCTGCGAGCATGAAGGTAATGGCCCATGCATGGGAGACAAGTTGCACCATTCGATCTGCGTCAATGGGACATTGAGTATTGCCAGTCCATGGGGCGCACCTGACACTACTGAAGATCAGAAGCTGTCTAGGGAAAACAGAAGGTGCTGGAATGAGAAGACGACTAACACTTATCATATGCGGGCTCGTGTCGTCGGCGGCGCTTGGGCAAACCACCAACACGAACTGCACTCAGATCGGGAATCAGGTCAACTGCACCAGCACGACGACCGACAACGGCACAAGCGCCTATGAGGCTGGCCGCCAAATCGGGGCACCAATTGGGAGCGCCCTTGGGAACGCCATAGCAAGGCACAACCAGATTAAGAACTACTGCAAGTTCCATCCGGGAGAGCAGTGGCACGCAGAGGACTGGAGTAGCGCAGGTACCTGTAAGGTGCCGAAGGAGAAGAAGGCTAAGGTCGCGTCCGTGCCTGCGTCGTTGGTCCCCTCTCAACCCGCTGCCGCCACGTATTCCCTAACGCCATGGCCGCGCTTTACTCCTGGCTCCGATGTAATCAAGGAATGGTGCTCGGAGAAGCCTAGTGGTACGTCCTACGTTGGTTCGGACGGTCTTCTACATCCTTGCGCAGGGTGACCTGGTGGCTGCGCTGTTGGCGTCCGGGAATAGCCGATGACGGGGAGACCCCCGGCACCCAGCCCTTGCCTGTTCTGATAGTATCCACCCCGTAGTATCCACCCCCGGGGACTCCTGGCTGGCGGCCTTCGACCCAGCGGCGCTGACTCCCTAATCTGGTAACAGCTTTGGTTAGCCGGGTTGTTTCTCGTTACCCTTTACGGAGCCAGGCCAGACCTGCACTTTCATTGGTTCCCCCTTACTCCAGCATGCGCCCGTTACAAGCGCAAAACTAAGAGCACCTCAGTGAAGCGATAATCATGAGCACGCGACAATGACCATGATGACCAGGGCGGACATCCGGACAGAGCTAGGGTGGACCGACGATATGATCCATTCCCTCCTCCAGATCCCAGACTCGACCAACGCCCGGCGCTGCAAAGACACCGGCGAATACACATATGGGCTGTACAAGCGCGAACGAGTACTGGCCGCCGCTCAGTCGACAGAAGGCCGGGCCGCCAAAAGGCGATGGGATGAGACGCTACGTGGCGACACGCCCAACCCCGGGTGGACGACACGGCTCGGCGATATAGGACTGGCACTGGGCATCACAGCGGTCGCTGCCGGAAAGATTCTGGAGCGACTAGGATACCGCTCCGACAGGCGTGTCACCGATAGCGCTGTCGCGGCTGGATGCGGTGTCCGCCGGTGGGACGGTTACGCTCATCCATGATGACTGGCACCTGGACCGTGTGGTGTCCGCCATCAGATCGGCAGCCCAGGTCCCAGGCAAACCGGAAGTCGCTGATGCGCTCGCGGCAGCAATCGCTTCACAGCAGGCAAGAGAGCAGGGTGGCGGCCCGCAAGCGTAAACGAGGAGGAGACGGAAGCCGCACGTCGGCAAGAGGAGGAGGCCGTGATATCGGTGCTACAGGTTGAGCTGCGAGCGCTACGCGCTGCTGACCCTGGTATGAGCCTGCTCACGGCGGTGGAATTCACCACCTCTGATCCTGCTCGCCGCATTGCCCTCTATAGACTTTGTAGTCCTGAGGATCGGAGCATCATATGCGTGGGTCAAGACGACCCCGGTCTTTTGAAGATCGCTTCGTCGGTCACCAAGGATCTCGCCTTACTTGAGCGACGCGCAAAGGCCGAAGGGTTTCAGGTTTAGGCCGACATCATGAAGACGCACATCATCACGAACGGCCTCAAAACGGTCGAGGACGGGTTTGGCCATGGTCCGTTCATCTCACCTGCCCGACGCAGCACCGAAGGCGGCAGGAGCCTTGTGGACCAGCCAGCAATGCCCGGCGATGCCCTACTGTCTTTCGAAAATCGCCACGTTCTGGCCCTTGTCGGTGGATACGGTATGCGTCATCGTCTTCCCATCCGCAGAAATCGTCGCCGTGATCACCTCGACTACCTTCCCATTCTCCTTCATGGTGATCCTCCTCACTCCAGCTTCGGTGATTTCGCAAATCTGGGTCCCTTGAGGCGGCAAGCCATCCACGGATAACGGGCGTTCCTGACCGTCATACACGCGGTTTATTTCATGGTGCGTCTTATTTCCAGACTTCTGCACGATGTCGATTGTGGTTCGGTAAGCGTTGGGTCCGGTTTGCTCAAGTTTCATCGTCTCAGAGGCTATGTTTTGGTTGGTTCCTGGTGACTTCTCCAGGTTCAGTTTCCATGTGCCGGTGAAATCGGCAGCCATGGCTGTCCCGCCCAGGAAAAGGGCGGCCCAGAACGATGCTGCTTTTCGCATACATCTACCCCCTTTTAGCCCGGCCCACCATTGGTCGTGACCGGGTTGCGGAAGTGATACAGCCCAATGATCCAACTTGTCAAACTGTCTGATCCGGTGGCTACACACCAGCCAAAACAGCCGCAGGCAAACCGAAGGCACCCGGGCCTGCCTGGCCGCCCGGGAACGCCTCCTGCGGCAGTTTGAAGTGTTTCTTAGCCCGGTTGCGCAGCGTGATGTGGGCTTCGGGGGGTGAAAGAGACTTCTATGGTTTAAGCCCTTGCTGAGCGTGTTCTGGCCCTGGGCTTCGCGCTCGTAATCCTCTTTGCGGGCACAGCAGTTGCGTTCACCTTTCTGTGAACGAGCCTGAGGTCGAGGTCCATCCCGACTGCGGCCGCATACCTCATCAAAGTGCGCATGTTAGCCCGCTCAGGCCGCCGTTCTGTCCGGCTTAGCTGGGGAGTGCTGGTGCCAATTTTATCGGCCACCTGCGCCTGGGTCATGCCTTTGCGTTTGCGCTCGTTGGCAAGCTGAAGCCCAATACTCAAGACCTTCGTCTCCTCGTCATAAGCCTGCCGAACCGTGGGATTCTTGAGCTGTTGTTTTACGTACTTGTCCCAGTTATTTTTCATTTTCCCCTCTTCCCCTTCGTCCGGTCGCTCGACTTAGCTTTCTTTTTTGATCGGCCTTCATGTGTTGCCATTCTGGTGCTTGCGATTCGTTTGTCAGCCTTTTCAACTGAGGCCGTGTTCTTGGTGAATCCATGCAGTAGGATTCCGGTTCTGCTCTCGTCGAAAAAGTACAGAACCCGGTAGCGAGTCTTCCCCATCCGCAGCCTTGCTTCCCGGAGCTTCCCTTCTATCTGCGAGGTATAAGGAAAATCGAGCGCTGGCCCACTCTCCTTAAGCAAATCGATACGAGCGATTACCTTCGCTCGAACTTCATCGGGCAATTGGTCAAGCCAGTCCCGGACCGGCAGACTGCCATCATCCTCAGCAAAGAAGTCTATGCTCCAAGAGTCTTCGCCAGTTGCGGTCACTAAAACCAGTTTATCAAATTTGATAAACGGTGGTCTACAGCTATCGTAGGAGGGTGAAGGGGTGACGCCCGTATCGGGGAGCCGGGATGCGTCTAAAGCCATCTGCCTGAAGCTGGGCAACCAGAATGGCTTGGCGTATTGCTACTGGAATTGGGGGTTGGTGGCGTAGGAACAGAGCGACAGCAAGACTAAAAGGGAGAAGTTGGAGCGGGCGCTCGCGATCTTTACCGTCCAGAACCTGCTGGACGGTACGAATAGCAACGGCCCGAGCAATTGATTGGCCCCTGTGTCCCTGATGCACTCTCTGCGCGAACCGCCAGGTAGCTAAAAGGCGTGGCCGCCGGGTTACCTGGGGGCCATCCTCCACGGCGTCACGACCACGTTCCCTACACCGCCGGTTCAACAAGCTGTTCCAAAAAAAAAGGAAGTCCGACAGACTATGCTCTCCACCACCAGCGCCACCTCGCTTACGGTCACCTGAGCCGCAGGGGAAGGATCCGATCATGCCACCGGTCCGGGGCGGTCTCACTCATTTCGTGCTTTTTGCCTTTTTATTAAATGCCTTTCGGGGCTTACTCATGTCACTTTGGAAATATATTCCCGGCTTTTGGCCAGGCGGCGTCGGTCGAGTGATGACTAGCGCTCTTATTCCATTCCACACTCCATTCAGGTCATTACCTAAATACTCAGTACTGTGCAACATTTTGTTCAGTTCCTCGTACGCAGGCCGCACTTGGGAGAAATTCGCCTTCCGCATGATCTTTCGTGCGTAGATCACGGCGATCAAATCCGCCGCCTGAAGGGGCAACACCGACTTGTCTTCAAAAGCAGGCACGTTTAGGTGGTCGCGTGTAAACACTCTTGCGACCTCCCTTACATCCTCCTTGCTTCTGTCTTCGAAAACCAGCTTTACGCGCCCTGGAATACCGTTTCGTTCAGACCAGCCCCGCATCTGCACAACGGTATATCGTGCGCACAACGCGTAAGGGTAAGCGACGAACTCGTCAAACTTTTCTCGGTCACTAATGGCACGAAACGCGTCCATGCTTAGAACAGTAGCGAAGGTCCAGAAGGCATACTTCGCAATTACCCGAGCGGCTTTTTTCAGCCGCTCCTGCTTCCATGAAAGACCGTTGCTATTCCAGTGTTCAAAACCTTTGCCCCCGGCTAAGAATGGGCTTGTGTGCAGCACGGGAAGCGGATCAATCGCTGTCCTCCATTCGCGCTCAAATTCTTTCGGGTCTTCGACGTCCAGAACGAGGCCCCCGAAAACGAAGAACGGGCCGACTTCGCTTTCGCTCTCATCGAAATATCCGGTGTAGAAAGCCATGAGTTTACGATCATTTCCCCAAAACACCCAGATCGAATGAAATAGGCGCTTCAAGGTAATAATATGCCTGACTGACTGCTACTTTCGGACCTCCGTCTCTGCCCACACATCTCCAAGGGAAACAGAGCCGCGTGGTACTCCCTGCTGCGCACCATATTCCTTTATCCAACCATTGAGCGAGTCCATGCGCCCGTATCGCGCCTGGGCCCCGTCAGCGCTCTCCGCGAGCGCACACCTTGGGCAACATTGTGGAAGGTGTCCCAGTTCCCTCCGTCTCCACATAAAGTCCGGTCTGGGCCCACATCGTTGGTGCCAGCCAGAATAACTACCATGACTCCCCGCCTGCTCATGATTGCTAGGACGCGTCGCCGGGTGGTTGGGCAGGGTCAGATGCGGCCTTAGTGCGCCTTGCTCTGGGCTTAACCGGCTGGCCACTTTCAGCCTCAGCTATCGTCTTTCCGGTCCGGGCGCTGGGCCCACGACCGTAGCAGCCTATACCCGTTTGGCACTCATGACGTTCGGAAGCCTCTCTATGCAGTCCTTTGCCGTTGTGAGGTCCGCCGCCTTTACCTGCAGTGGGTGCGTCGATCCGTCGCTGAATTCGACTTTGAAGAAGAACACTTGCTCTTCGGTCATGCCCGCCAGTGTACGCCCCGATTTCTGAGAATGCCTGGCTCATCCCCGCTTCGCCCACCGGGCCCGCTGCGCCTCGGTCATCTTCGCCCTGGTTGCCGCGCTCCTCTTCCGCGTCCCGGGCTTGCCCACTTTGCGCGAGTTTCGGCCACGGCATTTCTGGACACTAATGCTGCCGCAAACGAAGACCAACTCGAAGGTCAGAAGCATCCCGACGGTCCGGAAAAAGACCACGATCATCACCTGACGGGAATTCATCAGCCTCACCGCGCCGCAATGACAGAAGTAGGTAGTGGCATCTTTTTCATTGCGAATAGGTGCTCCTCGGGGCATCAAGTAGAATGCCGGAAGACATTACTCGCCGGGTAAAGCATTTTCCGATGGAGCTGCGATGACCGAATTTGTCCTGACACCGACGGTAGACCAGGCACAAGAGTTCATAGAAATTGCGAATGACTTCGCTAATCCACTTGACTTGGTGCGAGAGGCGATCAGCAACGCGTTCGACGCTCGCGCCACCGAGATCACCCTGGCGTTCGAGACCGAACAGATTTCCGGTGAAACGACGTTTCTCATCCGCCTCGTCGACAACGGCGAAGGGATGGGACGTTCCGAATTACAATCATTCTTCGACCTTGGAAACTCAACGCGTCGGAAAGACAAAAGCACCATAGGAGAAAAAGGCCACGGCACGAAGGTGTATTTCAATGCAAAGAAGTTGATCGTGGATACGCAACGCGAGGGTACACGCTTCACTGCATTCTTAGACGCGCCCTTTTCAAAGCTCCATAATCGCGTGATACCTGAAGTTATCGTTCGAGAAGAACCCAGCGAAACTTCTACGTCGGGAACGACCATTACGATCTACGGGTACAACAACAATCGCCGGGAGCGTTTTACGCACAGCCGACTGCGGGACCATATTTTCTGGTTCACTAAGTTTGGGAGTATCGAACGGCAGTTCGATATCGACACGCTTGCGAACGTGAAAATTCAGTTGAAGGGCCTGGATCGGGATGACTTTGAAACCTTGACTTTCGGGCATCCCTTCCCGGATGAAAGCGCGGATGTCAACGCGCTCTTCGATGAGTACACCGTCCAGGCACCTAACTATTACTGCCGTCGTGTGGCAACCACCGGCAGCTTGCCGAATCATCCTGAAGTGAAGTACAACGCGATATTTTCTGTGGAAGGAAAGCGCGTCAAGTACGATAGCAATCCGATGTTGCGCCGTCCCGGCTATAACGCCCCTGAGGGCGCGTATACTGTCCAGGACCGCTACGGCCTCTGGTTGTGCAAGGACTTCATCCCTATCCAGAGGAAGAATGAATGGATTACGACAAAGGGTTCAGAATTTACTAAATTGCATGCGTTTGTGAACTGCCAGGCATTGAAGTTGACAGCCAATCGCGGATCTGTTGAGAACACTCCCGCTGAGATTCTCCAGGATGTGGAAACGGTGGTGCGCAATTGCTACCAATCCATCATCGAGAGCGATGAATGGTTGCAGCTCAATTATCTGGAAGAGGAAGCTGAAGGCTACAATACGGTCGAAAAGGAGAAGAAAAACTTCGCTCTCCGCGTCGATAAGGCAAACAAGTCGAATATCACCACCTACAAGCAGACAGTTCTCGTAGAACCGAAACGTGAAAGCGGCGTTCAGAGTCTTGTGGTGCAATTGTTGACCATCGAGCCGGATCTCTTCCCGTTTGCGGTTGTTGACTACGACACCCACGAGGGTATTGACATCATCGTCAAAGCCAACGACTCGGTTCCTGTTTCCGGATCGCGACTCTATTATGTCGAATTCAAGTATCTGCTATCAAGCGTGTTCAATCACTCGTTCGAGAACCTACATAGCATCGTTTGCTGGGATACCGAGTTAAAGCACGGCGATATCGTCAAAGACGTAAACCGCGAGGAGAGAAAGCTCGCAGTAGTGGCTCCCCACGATTCAACCGATTACACGCGCTATTTTCTGGACAATCCCCGAAAAGCGCACCGAATCGAGGTTTTCGTGCTGAAGGACTACCTCCCGCAGAAATTGAAGATTGAGTTCCGGCCAAGGACAGCCAGCGACATTCATTGAGGGTACTGGCCTAAATAAGATCGGAAGTCACTGTAATGATTCCGATTGTCATGTGACCCGCTATGGCAGACTCTCGAACCTGATTGTTCTCGTTTCTAAATCACCAACAATGACTCCCCTGCGAGCCGTATGAAGCTGTCTCCAGGCTGAGAAGCCCTGCAAAATCGTATCCTGCCATTGATGCTCAGAACACCCGTTCACTTCCAGGTGGCTGGTCAACTGCTTGATGGTTCTCAGTGTGCCGTAATCAATGTCGTCAACTCCTTCCAGATAGGCGTGCTGATTCGCATAACCGAACACCAGCGCTGATATACCAGTTCTCAACCTGCATCGGAGCCACCTGCGCCAAGCAATTCCGGACGTTCGCCGACCTCGCCGAGAAGCTGAATATGGACGTGGTCGACCTGATGCGGCAGTGCAACGGGAAGCTAACGGAGCCGGGAAGACCGGCTACTCCGATCGACACCAAGGTCGTGATCGCCGCCGCCGCTGCTATATCGGCTATGTGCTTCGCATGGTTGGCAGTATGGAGCGCATGGAACGCCGCCACCGAGGTGACCGCAACCTGGGTCCGGGTGTACTGGTTAGGGTCGTCCCGCCGGGGATGGCGGTCGCCAGGCCCACCTGGATGGTGGCAGCCTGAAGTGGCGGCGTCGAGATGCGCTCGCCGCGTTAAAACAGAATTCTGGGAGATCGATGGCCGAAGCTCCCATAACCAGGCAGCATTGGGTTGAAGGCTCCTGGACCGGCGGGCCGCCCCAGGACGTTTGCTGAGATGGGGGCGGTGATGCGATCTGGCAAAGACTGGGAATACACATTCAGCGACTGGAGTCACGCGTTCGTCGTCCGGAAGGATCCGCGATGCCTAGCGCAAGAGCCGCCTTCCTGGTTCCCGAAAGAACGTCGTGTGATGCTCGCTGGAGTGGCGGAGTTCTTCTCGAACCTATATGGATTGCCGAAGCCGACCTGGACAGATAAACCGGAATATTTCTTGCCGAAGCCGACGTACCTCACGATGCTGCTGCCTGATACGGGGGAGGGGCTGCACAGATTGTGCCCGCACGCCAAAGGAAATGCTCCGCAGGAATGTGGTTTTCGAGGCGAGAGGCCTTACCGTCTTGTGAACTGAACGTCATTCCCTTCGGAAGGATCGGCAGTCGCCTTAGAATATGGCGGGATCAGGTCCCCGTGGGTGCCCAAGTAGCCGCCTCGCTACTACAACATAAAGGACGTTATGTTGGGTTGAGTTCCTCCGCGCGGGGTTGGTACGCACTGCGCCACGGGCTGCGCTGGCTAATTTGGAGCTTCGTCTGGAAGCATCGCAATGGTGTCTTGGATGTAGGAGCTAGGCACCACAATCGCAATATCTAGAGGCACATCCTTAAATTCCGGCAATGCTGACGCCACCTGTTGGCTTACCAGGCCAATGACGCCTTGTCGTAAACCGACATTGGTGGCACCGTTGAAAATCCTGTTTGAAAAGCTGAAATATACAGGGCCGCCGCTGTTTCCGGGGAAAATGTGGAAATTGTAGTAGTACTGCTTCACCGTTTTCGAAGGTGTGATTGGGTAAGAAGATAAAAGCCCGCTTCTTACTACCGGGAAACCATGGACATCGACAGCAAGCGGGAAACCGAGGCAGAGGAGTTCGTCGCCAGGATGTATTTCTAGATGCTCCAGTACGGCGTCATCAACTAGAGATGACGTTGGCAGAAGCATGGGCTCCGCTCCGGTAGGGATTCTTACAAACATTGCAGCAACGTCTGCATCGGGATTTTTGACATAGAGCTTTGTGCCTTGACTACGAATGGCAATCAGGTAAGGCAGTTTATTAAGGGCTCCCGTCACATCTTTTTTGCGGAGCACGAGTGTCGCTGTATCGCCGGAGATTTCATCCAGAACATGGGCGGCGGTAATTAGTACATAACTGCCTCTTTTGGGGTCTGTTCTTAACGGTCTACCCAAAAAGAAGACCGTTCCGAAAGTTGTTTTCCCCACTTCCGTGCTGGGGCCAAAAATCTCAAAAGTGCTGTTCATTAGAGCGGTGTTTAGTTCCTGAGAACCTGCGCTGAGACTGCTTAATGCAAGCGCCATTACAATCCACAGGAGAAATCTGGCTTTTCTAAACATTGGCTTAACACTCCTATAAGAGTTGATTTTTCACCGTCCCCGGGTGCCACTGCGATCCCAACGGCGTGCGAATTTTCAGGCGATTTAGCTCGCGGGCAATGGCTCGCAGCCCCTTCCCTTCCATCTTCAGTCGCGCAGCCAGATCCAAAAGCTCTGGCTCCGGTTTTGGCACATTCTTCGCAGCACGTGCGATGACTGCGGCCTCTGCTGCCCGAGGGTTCCCTAGCTTGGTGCCTCGGGCCTTCGCCGCTGCAAGTGCTGCCTTTGTGCGCAGGGAAATCATCTCGCGCTCGTGCTCTGCAACCGCCGCCAGTATATGAATGGTGAGCCGGTTCGCGGTCGGCATATCAACTGCGACAAACTCCACGTCGCTATTCATCAAGCCAGAGATGAAGTGGACGTTACGGGCAAGTCGGTCAAGCTTGGCGATGATCAGCACGGCACGGCGCTTCCTGCATTCGGCTAGCGCAGCCGTGAGTTGGGGCCGGTCGGTTTTCGGACCGCTCTCTACCTCGACAAACTCCCCGGCGAGCCGACCGCGTGAAGCAAGGAAGCGAGTCACGGCCCGGGCAGCAGATCGCAGCGATAGGCGTCGTGGCCACGGACCCTGAAGGCCTCACGCACCACACCCGAAAATTCGCAAACGACCAGGACTTGCACATATAGGCGTCACGAAGTCGGATGAAACCCATTGGCTAAGTTGCTTTCTTGACTGTGTAGGTACCATTGGAGATGGAGGAACCAATCGTGAACATGAAAAAGACCGCTATCCTTGCTCTGCTCACCGCCACTTTAATCGCTTCTACCGGTGGTCAGGACCTGCACTGTGAGGAGCAGCCATCGCCCGTGATGCCAACTACACGTGCCAGCTTCTTGGTCACAGGCGGTTGGCACCCATCTTCCGGAGGCTGGTTTGCGTATCCGGGTGGAGATGCAGCCGATCAGATTCTCCAGCGCGATCCTCGGAATGTTCGCGTTGAGAAGTCGCCTGACCGTCTCCCATGAAAAGATAATCCGGTCCGGGCGGCGCTCACTGAAGAATCTCTCCTGTTCGGTGACTCTGATTTCTAGTTAGGGGCTATACTTCCTCGCAAAGGAGTACCCGATGAATTTCCAATACATGATTCTCAAGAGTGTGAGCGGAATGGTGGGGTCGGCCAATGGACCGATACCTTTGGCCCAAGCCCTTAACTTCCTGGGTCAGCACGGAGGGGAAGTTGTGTCCGCTGTGAGCGATGGTCCAGGAACGATCATCGTCTTCGTAAAGCATGCTGCCGACGCGAATATTCCCAACCAGGGACTCCACACGTACTAGCGGGGGGGAACGCGGGGCCCGTGCGGGAATTAGTCGTTTGGAATTACAACAAGTTTTTCCTCAACCCACTTGACCAAAAACCGGCTCACCCGCCATTCGTCCGTCTCAGCACCACATCCCAGCAACCTGGCCGGTGATGCGTACGGGGTTTTGTTCTCCTGACTCGCGACAACCAGGGCGTATTGCTCGAAGGTCCTCCGCAGGTATTTGTCGTCACCGGTCTTGATGAACTTGCGGATACGGCGAAGAGCGTGCTCTACGGAGCCCTCCAACTGAATCAGCACCGCTTCGATCGCGGGAGGAATAACCGGCGGACTGGCGATGGTCATCTCATAGACGGTGTTCAGGACGGTATCGTATTTCGCTTGCGCCGTTTGAAATTGCTGCACCGCTGCCCTGAAAGACTCACGGTACTGCGTCAGATCGCTCGATAAGACCGGCTTTGCATAAGATTTTACGGAGATGGGGGGAGCGGCTATGTAGTAGTAGCGAAGCGCGAACAAAGGTCCGCTCAGCTTCCCCCCGAAATAATCGTCAGGATCTTGGTTCACAATTTTGGGTAGTTGCTTGCTCTCGGCGATAAACCCCTCCAGGGTAGTTATTGCCTCGGCCAGGTATGCGGGACCTGTGGAGCGGTCATCGAGAACCTTGTCAGCGATCTCGGCCAGAAACCTGTCAACCCGCGTGCAAAAATCTAACTGCTCGGCGAACGCCTGGTCCGACCATTGACCTAATGTGGCGGAGTCGTTTTGATATCTCGTCAGGTGTTCCTGCGCCTTACTCAAATCGTGTTCGGCAAACGTTTTGTTGGTTTTAAAATATGAAAGGTCGTCCAGGGAACGCGCCCAGAACTCATAGGTATCCGCTCCGCCCGTGATGGTGTAGCGATGCCCTTGCAGGTATACAAGGGCCCAACGGATGACCCAGGACCAATAACCGGCAGCCTTGGTGCTCGCCGTCGATTGCGCGGTGACGCCAGTGCAATATTCCCTCAGCTCGCTGGGCCTCGGCCAAAATTTGCTCTCCCTCAGCGCGGTTTGGAAGCCCTTCTCTAGCTGCTCGCCGTTGAGGTCGTTGAGCGCCAGGGCATATAGCCGTAGCTGGTTGGCTGCCAGCTCTTGCCCGTATAGGGAAGCCAGGTCGATCAGGTTAGTTGTTAACTGTTTCAGACCATTCGAGGAATTCTTGTTGGGCTGCGAGGTTGCGCTCGTGGGTGGCTGCTGCTTTGGACTTCTTACTAACTGCGTCATGGTTGTTCTCCTTGTTGTTAGTGACATTTTGTTGTTTCTTGGCCAAGGCTTCTTGCTTGACCAGGTGGATGTTGTACTGCTCGACGATCTGCGGGGCCTTCTGGAGGTAATACTCCAGCGGGTCGGTGTGTCGAACGGTGGTGATACTGTTGCACCAGTTAAGGGTGTTGTCAGGTGCCCATATCCAGTCCAGAGCGTCGAGCAGGGTTGCGACGGGGTAGAGGTCGAAGCGGGTTTCCATAGCGTCCCATTCCGCTCCCCTCTGCTTAAGGTCTGAACGTCCTAGGAGCCCTAATAACTTCATTCCTACCGGGAGGGTTGGACCGGCGGGCACGGGGCGGGAGGGCGTCTTCTTCGCTCGACCGGCTCCGGCCAGGTTCGGGGTGCGGTACGCGGGGCGGGGCTGGGGCGTTGTAACTTGGCTGCTGGTAGCCTGAACGGGAATGTCGGGTTGGGGTTCGCCCTCGACCTCTGGCAGATATTCCGGTTCAAGAAGGCTGCTGCCTTCTGATCCTGTCCCTGTTGCAAAATCAGAATCCGAGCAAGCAACCGTTTCGTCCGGCGAAGCTTCGACCTCCTCCGCCACGGTAGAGGTTATGGTTGTTGCCAGTGCTCCGTTGCCAGTTATCTCTTGCCAGTTTTCTTTTGCCAGTTCTTTCCTTCCTACGCTACTGGCCATTCCCTCTGTGGCTACTGGCCGTTCCTTCTCTGGCGACTGGTCCGTTCCTTCTTTGGCGACTGGACCGTTCCCTCCCTGGCGACTGGCCGTTCCCTCCCTGGCGACTGGGCATGTGTGTTTTAGTTGATACTCGTCGTGAGAAAGGACGCGATAAGTCCCCGGCCCCCAGTGCCCGTTACTGCGTCGGCTCTTATCTCCGACGGGTACAAGCCAGCCCTTCTCTAATAGGGAATCCCTCAGCTTGTACATGTGATCCTTGCCAGCTTTCTCGAACTGCCGGGCTAGCTTCGGGCCATCGAAGAACAGTAGTTCCTTACCCCCGTCCGACCAGGCGCGGGCGATATCGTAGAGGGCATACTCCGCCAGAGTCATGTGATGGTGCGCGAAGCATTTCTTTGCTGGTCCTACCTCGGTCACTGGGCCACCGCCGCGCTGATCAGGCGGAAATACAACAGACCATCTTTCTGGGACGTGCTTTGGAATTTCACACCGCGAAGTTGGCCAGCCACCAGAATTGATTTCTGCTTGGCGGCCTTAGTTACTCCGGCTATCTGGTTAGGATCAACGGCGTGCCATTCTCCGTTGGCGGTGACTATTTGTTTGACGATCGAGCTGTAGTTGAACCGTAGCTTGATCACGGGCTTGGTTGGTAAGAAGTCCATTGAAGACCACCTTTCTTACCAAGCGATCTGATAGTCAATTCACCTGAAATCGTTGAGTCGTCCGCTTTGTGCGAATTGGTATCAACGATTGGCGCGGATAAGTTGGGAGTTAAGTGAAAGGCAGGGTTAAAAGCATTTTCATGGGGTGAAAGGCAAGGTGAGCACAAATTATTTTTGTGCCGAATATTCGTGGGCGAAGCCGGATTCGGTATTAACCCTAAACGGCATATTGGCCAAGTTTGGCTAATATGAAAAATCATAAAAATCATAGGGAAGGAAACGGGAATGAAACAGACGATCGACAAACAGCAAATGATCAAACTGCTAGTTGCCAACGAGACTGAGCATTCTGATCCCGAGGTGACGGCCGATATGCGCGATATACGCAACGGCCTGGTGGACGCGGCTGAAACATTCACAACGGGCCGGTACGGCCTGGGCGCGGCGATGTACCGCTATCACGAGGTGATCGAGCACGGCAAGTGGGGCGAGGTACTGCGGATCCTAGCCTGGGCTACCGGAGCCTTCGAGCGCACACTGCGCGAGATCCTGGTGGACTATACCAGGGTGAAAGATAAGCCCGAACCGATAATCAAGGATCTTCAGCGGCGGGGCATTGATCCAGCGGCGAAGAAAAACGCGAAGGTTGTTGATTTTGCCAGCGCCGGGTATAAGGCCGGTGCCAACCCAGCCGAGGCGGTACAGGCAGCCCTGGACAAGCACCGGCGACAGAAGACGGCCAAACGCAAACTGGTGATCGTCGCCGACCCGACCCCGGAGCTGACCCAAAAAGAGAAGCTGATCTGGCTGGTCCGCCTCGGAATTCGCAAAGGACTGGAGCGCGTGCCGGACAACCAAAAGCTGGAATATCTCCGGATAGCGGCGGGTGAAGAGATCACGGCTCTGCTCGGCGATCGGGCAAAGGAATTTGTCGTTACCCCGAAAGAACCGACCTTAGACCTAATGGGCCGTAAGAGGGTGAGCTGATGGCCGACGAAACAAAAATATCCTGGGCCCACGGGACAGTCAACTTCTGGATCGGGTGCCATATGGCCGACGAGGAATGTAAGGGCTGCTATGCCGACGTCCTCATCCGTCGCAATGGTGGTGACTTTCAGACGTTGCGATTGACCCAAACCTGGCCGACCGCATACAAGATCGATGCCAGCGCGGCTAAGGCAGGGGGGACGAAGATTGTCTTCACTTGCTCGCTATCGGATTTTTTTCATCTGCAATCGGATGCGTGGCGGCCCGATGCGTGGCGAGTGATTAAGGATTGTGTTAATGTGCGCTGGCTGGTCCTGACCAAAAGGCCCGAGCGCATACTTGACCATCTCCCCCCCGATTGGGGGCCGGACGGGTACCCGAATGTCTGGTTGGGCGTCACGGTCGGCAAGCCGTCGTCGTATCACCGGCTGGAAAAATTGAATGAGGTGCCGTGCGCTCTACGCTTCATCAGCATTGAACCATTGTTGGAGTCGGTCGCTGATATCCCTCTGGAAGGAATCGGCTGGGTTGCGGTCGGCGGAATGTCCGGCTCGCTTCACAAGTCTGATCGCATGCAACTCCGATGGGCTTATGAGGTCTACCAGCGGTGCCAGGAGGCGGATATCCCATTCCTCTTCAAACAATCGAGCGATATCTACACGGAGCGCGGCATCGATGGCCTGGCCCGGTATGTCGCCCGGATCGAAGGCAAGCCTTATGACCCGACCGAAGCGCTGATCCGGCAGTATCCGGTAACCGATCCGCCATTGTTGCCGTTCACCGAGCACGGTAAGCGGTACGACAACGAGCAATGGGACAAGCTTGTCCAGATCACAGGGGTAACTCTCTGATGTTACGGAAGTAGCCAATGGAAATTTTCGCCCGGTAATTAGGCCCGATCCAAAAACGCAGTATTAACTATCGAGGGAAATCAAAATGGCAAAGAGGAACCTTAAAATCAGCGGACATGACGGGCTGGCATTGCAGTTTTGGCTGGCGACCGACTCTATCCAGGGGGCCGACGCGGACATCGCGGCGGCCAGACAACTCTCCAACATCCTGTACCGCCGCCAGGGACCCCCCGCTGACATGGAGCAGGTGGAGGCATATTTGCTCCGCCGCCAGGTCGACGGTGAGGACGGCACTATCCGCCGACTCGCTAAGACGCTCCGCATTTACCTATTCGGTGCGACTCCGGAGGACAAGGCGGCGATTCAAAAACGCGCAGGACTCAAGGCCGCGCAAACCAAGGCCGCTAAAAAGCTGGTGGAAAAGGCGGAGGAGGCTGGACATCCTATCAGTATGGACGCGGCTCGCGCATGGATCGGCGGGGCACGATGACCGCCGCCCTTGACCAGCAGAAGCGTTGGGAGACCAAGTTCAAGTTTCATCTCGAACGGGCGGTGGCATACTACGCCGCCCTGGCCGAGAAGAAGGCAAAGAAGATGGAAGAGTTCATCGCCAAGCAGCGGAGACTCTATGCCGAGGGTTCTCGGTCGAAATGGAAAATCAAGCGCCTGGAGCAGATCCCGGGGTGGACCTGGACGGAGGAGCAGCGATGACCCCCTATCTCTTCACCCGCTGGCGGGCCGGTGTAGTCTCCAGCAACCCCGGCGACCGGATACTGGTATAGGCGTCATGGATGATCGTGGCTACCTCTGGGTAGACGACGCCCAGGGGCTACACCCCTATCAGACCGGCAATGCATGGCAGCTATCGCCTATACCCGAGGAATCCGCTTTGGCCGCGCCGCTCATGGCCAAAATGCGCGACAGGCAGCGGAAGCAAGAGGAGAGCGCCGAGCAGGCCAGGATGGATGCGGAGATCGCCAAGATCGCAAAAATCGCGAAATACGAAGACGATGAAGCTGAAGCCCGGGAGATGGAGGCCCGCCGCGCCGCCATCACCGCTGGCGACTACATCATGATCAGCGACACTTTGGCCCGGATCGTCAGTCGGGACGACAAGCGGATGCGAATCATACGATACACGCCGCATCTCGATCAGTGGGGTAAGGAGCAGACGCTGGCCAAGTCCTGGGGCTGGCGGATACCCACGCCGGAGGAGATCGTCAACAGGCTCAACTACCGGGCGCTGGCTGAGGCTCATAGCCGGGATGAGGTACGGGAGTATCGGCTCCGGGAGATGCAGCGGCTAAACGCTGCGGCAGCGGAGGCGGAGGCATTCGCGCAGCGAGAGGCGAAGGTCCGGCGAACTGCTCACCAGGGCCCAATGGCGTGAGAGGGGATACCGGGTGCGCAAGGGGGCAACGCCCCAATGGAGGGAGCGGTATAAGGTGCCTGGATACCGCACGGTATTTCGCGACCGCCATTTTTTCACCGCCATGCAGGTGGTGCCGTTGCGGGTGACGGTTGCCGCCGCCCTGGACGGGATGGCATCGGCATGAACTGCCCCCACTGCCACCGCGAGATCATCATCTCCCGCAGGCCCCGCGCGGGCCGCAAGCCGGTATTCCCCCGTGCCCCGTAAGTGGCATGGAGTTCAGCGCTGGGGAGATGCGCAAGCACGCCGCCGACTGTAAGGCGTCGGCGGTCGAGGTCGAACTGAGGAGGCTCTACGCCGAGGGTGCCCTCCCAGCGTGAACTTTGGGTGCCGGAACAAACCCTGTGGAGAAGAATCTGCTTTGGATGGGGGTTTTCCCCCATTGCCTCGCAGCAAGTCACCCGGATATGATTCCGTCCAGCTCGCCAAAAGTGCGGGCGGTTCGGTTCTCTCTTTGAAACGAGAATTGTTATCGCGAAACGCCAGCTCATACCAGGGCTGGCGTTTTGGCGTTTAGGGGAGCTGACGTTCTTGCAGCCGGGCGGCCAGGTACACCCAGGGACGATCATGGAGCGGCTCATGCCATGTCCACCCAGGCTGACGCGTTAACAAATGAGCGACGAGTTCCGCGATGGTGCGCGGGATAAAGGCCGCGCCTTCGTTCATGTTGATTCGGAGCTGGATGATGGCCTTCTCCGCGTCCTTGCGTTTCGGCAGCTTCTGGACATCGCCGATCGGCTGTTTCCGATAGACACGTCCATTCGGGCCTTCAACGTAGTAGCGAAACGTCCAGATGTCTGGACCGGTGGCTCGTTTTTCCAAGCTAAGGCTTCCTTGCTGATAACGCGCATGCTGTTGCATTACTCTCCTTTTAGCAAGCGCTCTGATGGCTGGATCGACTTTACCAACTTCAGGGGATGGGTCAAGAGGATCCATTATTCGGCCCCTCTGTTGGTGTTATTCATGAGCCAGTCTGTCAGCTCCTGCGGGACAAAGCGCCAGAATTTGCGCTTACCTTCCCCCAAGGGGTGGGCCGGGATGTATCCCTTACGGGCCCAGCGGGTGATGGTTTTCTCATCCATACCGATGAATTCACCGGCTTCTCTCGGGTTGAGAAATCTACTCTGAGGCAATACGTGAGCGTTGGTCATGAAGGGAAATACCGAGGCGGAGGCGCGGCCTGAAATATGGAGGCGAAAAAAATAAAGGTCCCGCCTAACCGACACATTGTCGCTTAGGCGGTGGAACGCCCGGCCTGGTCACGGAGATGGGACCGGTGTAGGCCCCGGGCTGGACGCATGAAGGGGATTACTGCCTCTCATGCAGGCACCTGGAATATCTTCTGACTTTATTTGTCGCGCTGGCCGTTACCTAATTGCCTGATAGTCGGTTCTTTCCGGAAAGCTTCGCCATTCGTACCGCGAGCAGGTCGACCACGTCCTGCCCGACCCGAAGCTCCAGCGGACGGCGACCGACTTGATCAGGGTGTTGGACTACAGAATCCGAGTGAAGGCTGAAAACAGCCTTCACTCGGATTGTAGACACCAGCATCGAGGTCCGGGAGCATCGTCTTGAGATATCGAGCGAAACCCTAGAATCCAGCTAATCGCCAAGGCTCTTGCGGAGCCAGATCCAGTTCGCCCTGCTGCGTTTGAAATCCTCGACCTAAAAAAAATTGAAAAAAGAGGGCCGCGAATTCCAAGTCGAGCCGGTCGCCTTAGTATCTACGTTCGTGAGGCTGCGAAAGGCGACGGATGAGCAACGGAGGATAACCCCAGATCAAGCGTTTCCAGAGCTGTATCTGGAATTTTCATCACGCGTCATTCTTGAAGTTGGTGAAGTCGAAGTCTCTCCACCGCCGGGCAAACAGCTCGCTTCGTCTGAGGCCCGTACTACCCACGAGCATGATCGCAACCCGATCACGCAGCTCCAGCTCGGCGAGCAGACGACCAATTTCTTCCATGTCGAGGTAGTCGGGAATCCGTTGTCGCTTGGCGCTGGTGCGGACTTCAGTGATTGGGTTATCGGCGATCCACTGATGGCGTTTGGCGTGCGAATAGACCGTGGCCAGCAGGTTGCGAATTTTGGACTTCGTGCCCGGCGCGGCTGGTTTGCCGTTGATGCGCTTAAGGCCACGTAGCCAATCTTCGACTTCGACAGTCCTCAAACTGAAAATCTGTCGCTCCCCATACTTCGGCAGGATGTACCGGGAAAAGTAGCTCTTGTAGATTTCCCGGGTTGAGAAGGCGAGGTCTGTAAACTCGCGGATCTGATAGGCAGACGTGAGGGACGCGGTTTATCGAAATGTGATTGGAGAATGCAAAACGGAGGCGAGCAAAAAACCGGTGCCTCTCCATCCATTGGTAATCGCCGAACTCCAGGCCTGGCGCGAGGTTGCTCCCTATAACGGGGACGATGACTTTGTTTTCGGCGTCTATCCTTCGGCATGGCAAGACTCGCGTATCGCGCGCGGACACGACGCTGAAGAAGCTGCATCCGCCCGGCTCTGAAGCGGGCCGGAATTGTCGGCAAAGTGATCGGCTGGCATTCCTTCCGGCACGGACTCGGGACTCGACGCTCAACGAGCACGGAGTAGACGTGAAAGACGGCCCAGGAATTCTCCGTCATGCCAATTCGCGTATCACGCAGGACATTTATCAACAGGCTATTTCGAAGGAAAAACGGGCGGCACAGAACAAGTTGATGCTCGTACTCGAAGGAGGAAAGAAAAAGGGTGCTTAGGATCGAACCCAAAAGCACCCAGTTTCACCGCCGAAAGCAAAGGTCCCGTCTAAAAGCCCTTTGTTTTCATCTAGATATGGCGGGGACGACGGGGCTCGAACCCGCGACCTCTGCCGTGACAGGGCAGCGCTCTAACCAACTGAGCTACGTCCCCTTTTTGTTTTCATAGACTTACCGCAAGTCCAACATTTTGCTGTCTTTCCTTGCTGTCTACTTTTTCTCCTGCTTCCACCATTTCCAAGTAATCTAATCGAATTCCGTGATTAATGGACAGCATGGACAGCAGGAAAGTCTGCCATCAATGCCGGTGCTGCAGGTGATCCCTACCCAGAACATCTGTCCATGTCCCGTCTTTGAATTGTAGCAAATAGATCCGTCAGCGCCTCCAGCGCATATTCGGCCCAATGGGTCGATTACGGCCAGTTCCCCGCCCCGCTGGCATCACAAGCCCTTTCGCTCGAAGATGGTGCAGCTTGACCGTGGACTCCCTGCACTCAATTGTGACGAACGATCCGCCCGCTTGTGACGAACGATCCGCCCGCTTTCCTCTTGCGCGGGCAGCCCGACCTTAGATGAATACAACGCATCCTTCGGTCAGCGGCTTGCTGTCGCAGATGCGACGCCAGCACCAAGCGCCGTAGACATCGGGGGACCAGTCGGCACGAAATGGTGTGACGAGCTCGAATCCGCGAACCTCTGCCGTGACAGTCTTGCACTTTGAGGTTTTTCAACGACTTACAAACCCGTGGGGAACGCCTAACACCACCGAAGTCGAGTAAGACCTCGCATTTTGTGGATTGGATTGTGGATCGGAAATTGAATCGAAAAATGGTGATCTGGTGTGGTACGGTGCATCCAGTAGGTGAACTTCACCTTCAAGCCAGGATTAATCATGGCTTCGTCGTGTTCGATGCCTTTCACCAGGCCGCGTACTGCAGCTTCGACCGGCATAGTTCCGCCGATCTTCTTTAGCGCGGCGCTAGCCGGGTGCAGGGTTTTGCGCTCCGCCGCGAGCCCCGGCGTCTCCACTTCGCCGGGACAAAAACAGGCGACGCTGATGCCACGCGGTTTCAGTTCGTAACGCAGGCACTGCGCGAGCCCCACGACGGCAAACTTGGAGCTGCCGTAGGCGGTGTAACCATAGACTGGCATGATCCCACCCATCGAGCCAACCAGAACGATCTTGCCGTTGCCACTTGCGAGCATGGAGGGCAGCACCGACTCGACAATATTCCGGGTACCGTAGAGGTTGATCTTAATCATTCGGTCGAAAGTTTCGAACTTCATGTCAACGAGGCGCGCCGCGCCGCCGACACCGGCCATGTTAATGAGAACGTCCGGTGCGCCAGCTTCAGCAATTTGCCGTTCCGACGGTGCCGATCACCATCTCGCGATCGGATACGTCGACCTTGTAACGCGCCACACGCTGCGAAAACCAGGACTACGAGTGCCCCGAAACGATGTTGCAATACGTCAGGGGCCGAGAAACTCTCCCACAAGGGACGCGGCACGAGGGGCCAATTCTCTGGGTCAGCGCGCAGAAGGATGAAAATGGCGAGGCCAACAAAGCTTAACGGCCAAAAAGTGGCCCAGCGCATGGGTACGGTGCCGGCTGATCAACGCCATCAGTCCCGCGACAAGCACGATCAGCCCCGCCCAGTGATGGTTGTACTCCGACCATTCTTTATCGTTGGTGTCGCTCCCAACGGTTGCAGTGAACTGGCTTTCCTTGACAGCCACAACGATCGAACTGGGAGGAGCCAGCGCAGTTATCGGAGGACTGGTCTACGCGGCAGTTCCGGGCGCATCCGCGCGTAGATCTCACGCGGGGTCAGCCTACCTTGCAGGGCAACATCGACTGCAGCCTGAGCGGTAAGCGAAGCCGCTGTCAACACCGTGAGGAATCCCAAAGCTATCTCCGCTTCGCCGACCCGTCGCAACTGCGCCAGCAAAGGTACGGGATTGCTGGCCAATCGCCGCACCAGGAGCCAATTCCCCGCTCCAAGCGAAACCATTACCAGAAAAATGCAGATTTTCGCAATTACCATAACACCATATGTGGTGCCGTAGGCCCCGCTCCAAGATCCCACATAGGACCAGGCCAAGCCTATTCCAGCGAACACCAATGCAGCGGCACCGAGCAACGCCATCCGTGAGTAGCGTTCCGTTAGACGCCGCGCCTCGTCTACGCTTTCGGTCCGGCCTAAGGATATCAACAAATAAGGCATTGCACCGAGCCACGCGGCCGTACCCAGGTCATGCCCTACAGTGAGACTCCATAATAGAAAACGGTAGTTGATACGTGCCGCAGCATGGCTGGTTGAGACCACGGACGCTATCAGCAGCAGACTTTGCAGGAGCATCGCCAAAGTTGCTTTGCCGCTTTTGAACCGTGCGGAATCCAGAGTCCAATCCCTAACAACATCGCGCAAGAGTCGGCTCGGAAGAAGTCGGTTGTGAATATATCCTTGAGGGCCAAATCAGAACCGCTCATCAGGATGGCTCCAGAGGCTGAAACCATCCAACTTCGGCAGCGATCAAAGCGAGCGCTGCCATCCGGATGCCGCTGCGACAAAACTCTTCAACCGCTCCGCTCGCCCTGGCCGGGTTAGACACAGCTGCAAGATAGGCGATTCCTCCCAGCAACAATGCCTCGAAGGACAGCGTCGCCGCGCGGGCCAGGATACTTAGCAGATCAATATCGCGTAGGAACCAGAGCAAGGGAATCGTTCTCGGCGTTACTTTATTTGAAAGAGCTCCTTGCCGCGAGTGACGTGCCCATCGATAGCCAAGACCTGCCAGCGCAGTTCGTAGGCTCCTTGGACCAACCCAGTCAGCTTGGCGGCCAGCACTCCGGGCGTGGGCTGGCTCCCGATGACGACCTTCCCCACTTTGCCGTCAGGAGCGAGCAATGTCAGGGTCGAATGTGCAATATCGATCCGTGAATTGTACTTTAGGAGGACGGCGACATCCGGACCGGCGACAGTGCTATGCTCTCCTGGTTGCGTGCTCACCAAAACGGCATGCGCCCATGCCATTCTCGGAGCCAAGGTCGCGACACCACAAAGGCTGGCGACTGCGGCTAATCGTCACTATGGTCCTAGCATTTTTTCTAGTCTAAACCGTGAGTTCTACCAATACATTTTGCAACACAACATCTTTAAACTTCCGTTGTAAACGAAGTCGGATCCGGTGTTTGTTCAGGGCGCACCCGGGCCAGCTCTTTCGAGCGAGATAGCTTTCGCCACGCGTTGCATTGGAGTCACGCCCTGATGCAGCGCGTCTTTTTCCGCAGACTCAGCTCAGGAAAGCAGCTGCGTCGCGAATCGCGGGGCAGAGAGAAGGCGTTGAAGTGAGTGCTCAGCGCAGGGAGGGATAATGAAAGAGGAGAACGACGCCCTCAGAGCCGGATTGAAAGCTCCGCGCGCCGGTGCGATCGCAGGTATCCTTTTCTCGATCCTGTTCATCGTCAGTGTGGTGCTGATTCGGCTTTCTGTCCCTGATAGTCCGGGAGATCCAGGGACATGGCTTTCCCATAGTGCAAAACCCATCGGTCTCGCCCTGGAGTTGCTGCCCTTCGCTGGAATTGCCTTCTTGTGGTTCATGGGGGTATTGCGCGACCGCATGGGGGCAAACGAGGATCGCTTTCTGGCCACTGTTTTCCTCGGCAGCGGGCTCCTGTTTCTTGCCATAACGTTTGCCTCTTCGGCGCTTATAGGTGGTGTCATGGTGGCCTACAAAGCAAGTCCAGACAAGTTGATGGATTCCGGTACCTACACATTTGCGCGCGCCCTGGCCTACGAGCTAGTCAACGTATATGCGCTAAGGATGGCAGGGGTATTCATGTTTTCGACCTGCACGCTCGCGATCCGAATCGGGATCTTTCCGCGCTGGATGTCTTTTCTGGGCTACGTATTGGCGCTTTTTCTGCTCCTGAGCATCGGACATTTCGGCTGGGCTCCGCTAGTGTTCCCGTTTTGGACGCTGGTGATTAGCGTGTATGTCCTCTTTGCGAACTTTTCGGCTCGAGCCGGCGTTCACGGAAAACCCGCGGCTGCACCTACACTCTAGATGTTTTTGGGAAACCGCAGCAGAGAATCCCGCGCTGCGATTCTGACTCGCTATGGCTCTTCTTCTGACCGCAGCAACCACTTCCAGATGATAATCATGGCCGACAACCCGACGATAATTTCTGACCAGATGAAGGAGACGTAGTCGCCGAAGGCTCCCACAGCCGGGACGCCAGGCTGGACGTTCCGCAGCGCCGGCAAGCCGAAAATTAGCGAGATCGAGATAGTGAGCGGAACCAAATTGATTTTTTGACCGCTTGCCGTGGCCTTGAGCACCATCGCGAGCAGGCTCCAGGATAAGCCACTCATCAAGATCATTAGAAGAATAGAAACGGCGATCACATTGTCGGCGCGCCTGATTTTCAGTCCGATGCCGGTGACTTTCAGACTGCTTTGGCGAGAAACGCTTCCTTCGAACTTGAGGCCGGGGGTGGATGCAGACAAAGTAACCGCAAGCGGAACAGCGGCGCTCTGTTGCAAGGTGTTCGTGCCGATAGCGTCCTGCAGTTGCTGCTGTTCGGCGCTTTCCGGAGTATTCGCAATCTGTGGCTGTTTCTTTCTGGCCGGCGTGGTCATCAGCAGCCACAATGTTGCCTCGTAGCGATCGAACGGATATCGGTTCAGCTCTCCGTTCAGAGGAAAGACTGCCTCAATCCGATTCATCCGCTGCCCTTTGGGAAAGTCAAATTCCTCCTGGCTTCTTATGTTGTTCGTCAGGAGCTTCAAATTAACCGCCGGGGTCACCTCATCCTGAGCAAGAGTTCCCTGAGGCCGGAAACTGATCTGTGCCGTCAATTCATGAGCCGACGGGTTGACGGCGGTAACGAGCATGGAGATCACGATATGGTCCGCTGCATCGGTATCGTCTCGCAACTGCAGAGAACGTCTGCTAGCTTCATTCAGGCTGCGAAGAAGCACGAAACAATATACAAAGACCATGAAGGCCACGAGTACGAGCTTTCTAAAAAGCCCGATCTTTTTCCCCATGCTGTGACGATTCCTTCTAATAGCGTTCCGTCGAATCCCCTCTGGACGCTCCGGCTGCTACATCACCACTCCCAGGTGTTGTCGGGATCGTGGAAGGTCATCTGTTCCGCGATGCTGGCGGTGTTATCGCCAAGATCCTTGATAGATCACGCCCTTCTGGTTGACGAGAAATGTCATGACACCGCTGGAGCTATAGTCCGGGGGAAAGGCGACGAAGCCATTTCCTCGAGTGCCGGGACATAAGTCCCGACACCATAGCAGCTTTTAGTCACTTTCTTCCGACCATGTACTCCACGTGCACTTGGTCGATAGTTCCGTTGAACTTGAACGGCGCTTTGTCGTAATAGTCAAGCGACACCGGCGAACCAAGGGCAATGCCGATGTCAAGGCAGTCGTTGGCGGTGAAGAGTAGCGGCGCGGAGATCGGCACCTGACCTGTGGCAAACACCTGCCCATTGACCTTCATGGTGATGTTCAGCGGTCCACCAGGCCGGGGCACTAAGTACGTCGTCTCCACCTCGATCTTTACCTTTCCGGCCGGGAGCTTCTGCTGGGCACGGATCTTTGTGCGCTGAATGATGAAAAGGTTGTATTCGTAGCAGAGGATGCCGTCTTCTACGAAACAGGTGAGACCCCCGGAGTTCGCGCCCAACTTGTAGAGCACGCCGTTGGCGTTGGCTGGGATCTCGGCGTCGATGGTAACAACATTGGGCTTGTTGCCCAGGGCCGGGGCGCAGAACTCGGGGATGCGGATGGCGCTTCCCGAGAACGTCCACTCCTTATAAGGGGGCGTTATACGCAACTCGGGATGCAGTACGGCAACCCAGAGACCGCCGCCAATCGGAAGAGCCTTATTCTTCGCAGCCTCAATAAGAAAGATATCCTTCAGTTGTGCCAGCTTCTCCGGCATTTTTGCGGCGAGGTCGTTCGCCTGACTCCAATCTTCCTCCAGGTTATAGAGCTCCCAGACATCCTTGTCTGGCGTCCATTCGCGTATACCCGGAGGCACACCGGGAACCCACGGGATGCGTGGTCCAAGAGCGGAAGCCATCCAGCCCTCGTGATAGATAGCACGGCTGCCCATGATCTCGAAGTACTGGGTGAGCATTTGGCCCTTGGCCTTTGGGTCATCAAAGGTATAGACAAAACTCACGCCGTCGATCGGATCCTGAGGAACACCGTTGACCTCGAGCGGTGGTGTAATGCCGACAACTTCATAGATTGTGGGAACGATGTCGTTGCAGTGATGGAACTGTGCGCGGGGTGTGGCATCGGGTTTAATCTTCGCCGGCCACTGGATGACCAGAGGATTCCGCGTGCCGCCGAGGTGCGACGCGAGAAGTTTCGTCCCCTTGTACGGGGTGCTCCCGGCCCAGGCCCACCCCGCATGGTATTGGTTGTCAGTCTTGGGCGAACCGAGCACATCGAGCCCGCCAAGTTCATCCAGCGCCTTGATGTGCTGCTTGACGGTGCTAGGAATGCCGTTTTGCGCCAGCAACTCGCTGATGGTGCCGTTCTGTCCTTCAGACGAGGAGCCGTTGTCGCCCCAGATGTAGAAGATCAGCGTGTTGTCGCCATAACCAAGCTTGTCGATTTCGTCGATGACCCGGCCGGCCTGAACGTCCACGTGTTCGGCGAAGCCAGCCGCCACTTCCATCAGGCGGCGTTGGAACGGCTTCTCGTCTTCGGGAATGCTCTCCCAGGACGGCATTGTTTCATGCCGTGGGGTGAGTACCGCATTGTCGGGGATCCAGCCCTTCTCCTTGGCGCGCTTGAAGACGCGCTCACGGTAGGCGTCCCAGCCGTCATCGAATTTACCCTTATATTTGTCGGCCCACTCTTTCATAATGTGGTGCGGCCCGTGGATCGCTCCGCTTGCCCAGTACATAAAGAACGGCTTGTCCGGCTGCAAGGCCTTTTGCGTGCGCAGCCAGCCAATCGCATCCTCGGCCAAATCCTCGCTGAGATGGTAGCCCTCCTCCGGGCTTCTGGGCGGCAGAACGACCGTAGTATTCCGCACCAGGTTTGGCTCGTACTGCGAGGCCTCGCCTGCCAGGAATCCATAGAAATATTCGAAGCCCAGGCCAGTGGGCCAGTTCTCAAACGGGCCTGCGGCGGTCGTTTCCTCGGCAGGTGTGTTGTGCCATTTTCCCCAGGCGGCCGTAGTGTAGCCGTAGTCCTTCAGCACTTCGGCTACCAGCGCGCTGCTCCTGGGGATATGCCCCGAATATCCGTCCCAGTCGTTGGCCAGTTCCGCGATTTGCCCGGCTCCGACGCGGTGATGATTCCGGCCGGTGAGTATAGATGCACGTGTAGGCGAGCACATGGCCGTAGTGTGGAAGCGGTTGAGCGAGATACCTCCCATTGCGACGCGGTCCATGGTTGGGGTTTCGACTTCGCCCCCCAAGGTGGAAGGTAGGCCGGGACCTGCGTCGTCAATCAGCACGATGAGGATATTGGGAGCATCGGGAGGAAGGCGTCGCGCCTCAACCCGCGGCTTGTAGACCGATTCCTGCATCGTGCGGCCGGCGATACTCGCCGACGGTGTGGGTGGGAAAGGTAAGGACTCCTGCTTGCATAACTTCTCATCTGCGCTCATGCTTTTCCTTCCTCTGTGCGTTCTGACCATACCCGCGCCGTACTGCGCCTGTAACTGCAAAAAGTTACAGTTCGGCACGTAAATTTGTGGGGCTTCTGGGTTGTCTCTAGATAAACGGCAAACCTAACGTTATCGGGTCAGTTACTATAACCGACAATACTCCCCGAATGGTATAGGACGCGACCAGGAGGCACTACATCTTGGCAATTTGCGAAGTCCTCGCGGCATCTTCGCCTTACTTCGAGCCCTTGGAATGCCTGGCCCAACGAGTAGCTTTTCGGGTGAACGCTAGTAATTTTACTAGTTCTTCTTTCCCAGCCCCGCCCGTAGCCTCGCAAGAGATTAGCGACCGCCCGTCCGAGGCTGCTGTAGACGGATCGAGAACGCCAATTACCAGCCGGCGCAAAGGTGATTCGCTGTTGAAGCTAAGGTCGTACCGATGCCCTGTGTTCTTGGAACGACATTCGCACGCCTGCCCGGCTCGCTTCAGAGAGTGAACTGTAACTTCTCGCGCGCCCTGTACATGGCAAGATACCTCGCGGCTCGCGTGAGCATTCTCGCTCTGCTGCTTCTTGTGGTTCCCTCTTGTGGAGCGCAAGAACCATCCACAGGTCCGGAAACTCACGTGACTTCGGTCGACACTACCCTGCCCGTGAACTGGATCTATGGTGCATACATTCCCAAAGATGCGCCCGTTCAGCCTCTCACGGGTGACCAGCGTTTCAAACTCTATCTTCGGCAGACCTATACAACTCCAGGGATCTACGTGAAGACCATACTCTTCTCAATCCACGACCAGGTCAACGAAACAGAACCGGACTGGGGAGATGGCATCTCAGGTTATGGCAAACGCCTCGGCTCTCTCCACGCCGGGAATATCATTCAGAACTCATTAACTTCGCTGGGCAATGCGGCGGTTGGATTCGAGCCCCGTTATGACCGTTGCCGCTGCGAAGGTGCGTGGCCAAGAATTCGCCACGCTGTCGTGCGGAACTTCATTACCTACGGCGGTAAAGATGACAATGGAATACGACCTCAGATCATGTCGTATGCGGCAGCGTTTGGCGCCGGGGTGACCGTCGCCTCGTGGGAGCCTGACAATCCTAGCGTGTTGACCAGGGGCTATCAAAGCATGGTCACTCAAGCTTGGGTGGGCGTGGTGGTCGACGCGCTGGCGGAGTTTGCACCTGACATCAAGCGGATGTTGAACAAGAATAAGGCGGACCATAAGTAGAGTACGTCGACAGGAGTGGCAACACACATGACGCAACGACAGCAACCAGCATGAGGTTTCGCCCAAATCTCCTGCTCGCGGAACGCCGCGAAATGGGCACCAGCATGCTGTACGCTTTCAACGACGCCAAGGCGGCCGAGCGCCGCGAGACCCAGTATTTCGAGATGTTCTGCAACCGCGGCATCTACCACAAGGGATGGACGGCGGTGACCCGGCACAGTACGCCCTGGGACACGTCGACACCGCTGCCGGCCTTCGGCGCCGACGCGTGGGAACTCTACGACACCAATAAGGATTGGACTCAGGCGCATGATCTCGCGAAGACCATGCCGGAGGAACTGCGTCACCTGCAGGAACTCTTCATGATCGAGGCGAGCAAATACAGCGTCTTTCCGCTCGACGACCGCAGAATCGAGCGCTTCAACCCCGATCTCGCCGGCCGGCCTCAGCTGATTCATGGCAACACGCAGCTCCTGTTCGGTGGCATGGGCCGCCTGACCGAGAACACGATCCTCGTCATGAAAAACAAATCCTATTCGGTGACCGCTGAAGTCGAGGTTCCCCAGACCGGTGCCAAAGGCGTCATCATCGCCCAGGGCGGCGGCACCAATGGCTGGAGCCTCTACGCCAAGGGCGGGAAGCTCAAGTACTGTTACAACCTCTTGGGCGTGAAGCTATCCTTCATCGAAGGCAGCCAACCGATCCCTGCTGGCAAACACCAGGTGCGCATGGAGTTCAAGTACGACGGCGGAGGCTTGGGCAAAGGCGGTACCGTCTCGCTGTATGTGGACGGCAAGAAAGACGGCGAAGGTCGCATCGACATGACGATACCGATGGTCTTCTCCTTGGATGAGACCTGCAATGTCGGCAGGGATGAAGGCTCTCCAGTCTCGCCTGATTACGGCTCGCGAGGCAACGGGTTCACCGGCAAAGTCAACTGGGTCCAGCTCGACCTGGGGGCGGATGATCATGATCACTTGATCACTCCGGAACAGCGGTTCCAGGTCGCGATGGCGCGGCAGTAGACTCGCAGAATGCAAGACCGGCGGCCCAAACCGGGCTGCCGGTCACGGGTGAAACCAACGCAGAACAAAACAAAGAAGTGAGGGGAGCGTGCGGCCTATGATGGGCCTACTCGCGGGATATCACAAGGATTGGTTCCGCTTCGATTCAGTGGCAGGCCTGACGACAGCGGCGGTCGTAATCCCACAGTCCATGGCCTATGCAAGCATCGCGGGCTTACCGGTACAGGCGGCCCTCTATGTGGCGCTGGTGCCTATGTTCGTCTATGCCCTGCTAGGGACGTCGCGCCAGCTGAGCGTGAGCAGCACCAGCACTCTCGCGATCCTGACGGCTAGCGAATTGACGCTCGCAGTACCTGGCGGAGACCCCGTTCGCCTGATGACTGCAGCCTCCACGCTCGCCCTGCTGGTGGGCGTTTTCCTGATAGCGGCCGGCCTGCTCCGGGTGGGATTCGTTGCCAACTTCATCTCCGATCCGGTCCTGACCGGATTCAAAGCGGGAATCGGCCTAGTGATCCTGGTTGACCAGGTACCCAAACTGCTGGGCGTACAGATCGAGAGGGGTCATTTCTTCCACAAAGTTCTTTCCATCCTCGCGCAAGTGCCAGAGGCCAATCGCGCGACGCTGATCCTGGCTGCGGCCATGCTCGCGATCCTCCTGGGGATCAAACGGTTTTTTCCGTGGGCCCCTGCTCCACTCGTGGCTGTGGTCGTGGGGGTCGCGGCCGCCGGATTTCTGGGGCTTAAGGGGGCCGGTGTCGCCCTGACCGGTCGTATTCCGTCAGGGATTCCAGCTCCGGCGGTTCCGGACTTGTCGCTTATGCGGAGCCTGTGGCCCGGCGCGCTGGGTATGGCGCTGATGTCCTTCACTGAGTCCATCGCTGCAGGCCGCGCCTTTGCCCGGCAGGACGATCCGCCTCCCGCGCCGAACCGGGAGTTGATCGCGCTGGGGGCAGCCAACCTTGCAGGCAGTTTCTTCCAAGGCTTCCCCGCAGGCGGAGGAACCTCCCAGACGGCCGTGAATGCACGGGCCGGAGCCCGCACCCAGGTATCCGCGCTGGTAACGGCGGCGATAGTGCTGGCGACCCTTGTCTTTTTATCGCCACTCATCAGCCTGTTGCCGCAGGCTACACTCGCTGCCATCGTTGTTGTCACGGCGTTCTCGCTGCTTAGCCCGGCGGATTTTCGCTCCATCCTGGAAGTGAGGCGTACGGAATTTCTGTGGGCCCTGGCGGCCTTCGCCGGCGTCGTGCTTCTGGGAACCCTCCAGGGCATCCTGGTCGCGGTCGCCATCTCGCTACTTACCCTCTTCTAGGCGGCCAACCACCCCCTTGTTTATGCTGTGGGACGGAAGCCGGGCACGGACGTGTTCCGGCCACAGTCTGCAGATAATGCGGGAGACGAGACCATCCCAGGCCTGTTGATCCTCAGGACCGAAGGCCGAATGACCTTCGCCAGCGCACCTCGGGTGCGCGAGCGGCTACGCGCCCTGGTCGACGACGCGCGTCCGGAGGTGGTGATCCTGGAATGTAGCGCTATTCCGGACTTCGAGTACACGGCGCTGCAAGCCCTCACCAAGGCAGAACAAAAATTGCGGGAGGGCGGGATCTCGCTGTGGCTGAGCGCGCTGAATCCGGAAGCGCTCAATGTTGTCAGGCGATCGCCGCTGGGTAAGGCACTGGGGCCCGATCGCATGTTCATCAACCTTTCCGATGCAGTGAAGGCCTACGAGAAGAGAGCGGTGACGACATGAATACATTGCCTCGGACATTTCACCTTCTGTCTAAGCCCACGGGCGCCACATGCAATTTGGACTGCAAGTACTGCTTCTTTCGTCTCCGTGTTGCTGTTCAAGAAATCGAGCTGAAACGTGGCTGCGTTTAGAGGAGTGTTGAGATAGTCGCGCGCCCAATTGAGCCCTCGTCCTTACAAGGAAGAACGGAGAACTCCCCGGCTTTGCGGGCGCCCCTGGCTTCCATTTCCGAACACGCGGTGACTTGGGAGCGATTCTCCGAAGCTCAGACTATTCACCAGCGGAACTGCCAATTTTACTAGTATGCCGGGCGCCAGGGCGCTTGTAGACTTCTGCCAACTTCACTATCGGCCGGGCGTGCCCACAAATGTGCCGGCGCGGGACTTTGAAGCACAAGTCGCTTATCAGCAAGGAGCAGGAAAATGAAAGCAATTCGTCTACTCGGGATGGCCAATATCGTAACGCTGTTGTTTCTGGGCATCGCATCCGGAACAGCCGCGGCGCAATCGACGAAGGTTCAAGGCATCATCAAAAGCCGCAGCGGCCCGGACATCATCCTGAGCACAAGCCAGGACCCGAACCTGGTCGTCATGCTCACCGATAGCACTGACGTGGGCCAGACGGAGGGTCTGCTCAAAGGGCGCAGCAAGCAGATGTCCATGGCTGCGCTCATCCCGGGCCTCGCCGTCTCCGTGGAAGGCGAGAGCAACAACCAGAGCGTCCTCGTTGCCAGCAAAGTACGATTCAAGGGCAGCGACCTCAAGAACGCCAAAGCAATCGCAGCCGGCATGCACGATACCAATCAGCAGGTGCAAAAGAATCAGGAAGAGCTCGCGAAGCAGAACGCCGAGTTGCAGGCACAGAATGAGGCTCTGCAGAAGCACCAGCAAGCCATCGCAGCCAACAAAGCCGCCGTAGACGCTGCTATCGCCCGCTTCGGCCAGCTTGACGACTACTACATCATGGACGAAGTCACCATCCTCTTCCCCAACGGCAAAACCAAGGTGGATCCCAAGGACGTCTCCCAGGTCACGACGCTGGCTCAAAACGCAAGCAAGGTCGATGGCTACATGATCGAGGTAAAGGGCTATGCCTCGGCCGTGGGCAGCCCGCAGGTGAACCAGAAGCTCAGTCAGGAGCGCGCGCAGAACGTCTGCAACATTCTGCTTCAGCAGGGCAAGGTCCCTCTTACCAGAATGCTTGCCCCCGGAGCGATGGGCGAAAGCGAGCAGGTGGGCACTGACAAGACTGTGGAAGGCCAGGCAGCGAACCGCCGCGTTACCGTGCGCGTCCTGCAGAACAAGGCCATCGCCGGAGTGCCAGCAGCCTGAGCTTGCAGGGTGCAATGCTGATGTAGCGAACGCAGTCTTATTCAGACTTGCATTCAATAACGATCGACCTTTTCCCCCGCGCGATAACGCGCAGAGATGGTTCCACAATTAGGTGGATGACGATGCGGCGCCTAGTGTGCGTCATTGCGGTGCTGTGCAGTTGCGTCTTGGCTGGCCCGGCTAAGGCGCAGCAACAACAGGAGCCCGAGGATCCCGAAAATGAGAAGCAGATAGGGCTCTGGCTCGATCAGGGAATTTCCACCGCCTTTTCTGCGAATAAATCTCTGGAGGTCGAATTCTACGAGCGGTTCGACGAGGGAGGGTCTAACCTGTTCGAGTACTTCATTCAAGGCGGCGTTGCCTTTCGTCTGCGGCCCTGGTTCACCTTGATACCGATGTATCGTTACCAGCGCTTTCCTGGAAATCCCACAATTGCTTACGAAAACCGATTGCTACTCAATCTCACCTTGAGCACATCCCGCGGCCTGTGGCGACCGATCCTTCGCACGCTCATCGAAGGACGGTTTCCCGATAACCGGCCTGCTTCAGGACGGCTTCGATTCCGCCCCGGCGTCGACTACACCTTACCCCTTCACATGGCGCGGCGTCCGGTTCTGGTCGTGAACAATGAGTTCTTCATCGTTCCCGGAAACAACCCCTTCGCCAACGGCGGCAGCAGCTACACCCAGAATCGCTTCCAAGTGGGAGTACGACTGCCCATCGCCGATTCATTCTCTCTTCGGCCTTACTACTTATTACAGTCGGTTAACCTGCCCAGTGGCTGGGACACAAACGAAATTGTTGGTATCTCGCTCGCCTTTAAGGTCGCACGCAAGAACAAGTGACGCCTTGCCGTTAAGGGCTATGGCTTGCATAACTCGCGTAGGCCCGCCGGGTCTGGCTTTACGTGAGACGCAGACTGTCAGTTTTGCCAGTTGTTTTGCTGGGGCGTGCGACCTAGTCTTTGATGGGCACTTAGGACCTGTGCGTCCGATCATCTCATCGTCGAACGCGGAGGCCACACATTTAATCAAGGTTGGCTCCCCCAGGGAAGGCACACCACCAATGGCGCAGGTAGCTACACAAGAAGTCAAAATCCATTCCACCTGTCGAGAAGAAGGTCCCCTCCTTCATCGCGCACCAAACCCCAGCCGAACTCCGGGCGAGGGGCAAAGCGTTGCGGGACAAGTCTCCGCGCGTCTCGCACGCCGAATGGAAACCGCCGAACAGCAGACCGGATCCGGTCCGGCTGGTGCTCAAGGCCGACGAGGGACGCATCCCCGATCTCCTACCCCTTCGCCACGGGCGCATGGTTCTATCTCCCTTCACCTTCTACCGGGGCTCGGCGCTGGCCATGGCGGAGGATCTGGCGGGCACACCAGCTACCGGAGTCCGCGTGCAATCCGGCGGAGACTCCCACCTGGTCAACTTCCGCGGTCTCGCCACTCCGGAGAGGCAAGTGATCTTCGCCATCAACGACCTCGATGAGACGCTCCCGGCGCCCTGGGAGTGGGACCTTAAGCGTCTGGCGACCAGCTTCGTGATCGCCTGTCGCGACAACGGCCTTCCCGAATCCGTCGCCAAGGATACGGTCCTCACCTGTGTCCGGTCCTACCGCGAGCGCATGGCCGAGTTCTCCGCAATGAGGGTGCTGGATCTGTGGTATTTCGCTATCGAGGCCGAGATGCTGATCGGGGGCATTAAAGATCCCGCGCTTCGCCGCCGCGCCATCGAGGGACTGGCGAAGGCGCGTGAGAGCAGCACTTCTGAGGGCCTCTTCCCGAAGCTCGTAGACCATGCTAGCGGCATGCCGCTCATCAAAGACCAGCTCCCGGCGATCTTCCACCACAAAGATTACTCCCCCGGGGAGGTTCATCGGGAAGTCAAGCAGTCCTTCGCCCGGTACCGCGAAACCCTGACCCCTGCTCATCGCATGCTGCTCGATCGCTACGAACTCAAAGACGCCGCGCTCAAGGTTGTCGGTGTCGGCAGCGTCGGCACCGCCTGCTGGGTGCTCCTGCTCATGGCCGGCGGAAGAGACCCTCTCCTTCTCCAGGTGAAGGAGGCGCGGACCTCGGTTCTGGAGGCCTATGCCGGGAAGAGCGTCTTTCCCAACCACGGACAGCGAGTGGTGGCCGGCCACCGGATTATGCAGCCGGCCAGCGATATCTTCCTCGGCTGGCTCGAGGGTACGCGAGGACGCCACTATTATGTCCGCCAGCTACGCGACGTCAAGATCAAGTTTGCCGTCGAGACGTTCCAAACGGCGGAAATGACCCTGTTCGCGGACTGGTGTGGCTACTCGCTGGCGCTCTCCCATGCTCGCTCCGGGGAGGCTGCGGTGATCAGCGGATACCTGGGCAAGGGCGACACTTTCGACAAAGCCATTGTCACTTTCGCGATCGCCTATGCCGATCAGAACGAAAAGGACCACGCTGCGCTCAAACGTGCGATCCAGACCGGGCGGGTGAAGGCTGTTGTAGAAAAGGCCAAGTGAGTCGCTCGCCCATGGAGGAATCCTGGAAGCGGAGATCATCAAGGAGACGACCATGAAACTGATTCGCACGAGTCGTATCGTCGCCGCACTCGTTTGTGCACTAGCGGTGATGGCACATGCTTTCGACTCGAAGATAGAAAGCAAGCAGAAGGACATCCGCACCATGGCGCAGGATACCCTGCAGAGCCTTTACAAAGTCGACCCAGACGCCAAGTCGGTGGTTCAAGGGGCGACAGGATATGCGGTCTTCAGCAACCTGGGCGTGAAGATCCTCGTCGCCGGTTCTGGCAACGGACAAGGCATCGCTGTAGACAACAAGAGCAAGCGTGAGACGTTCATGAAAATGCTCGAACTCCAAGCCGGTCTCGGAATGGGCGTGAAGAAGTTCCGGGTTGTCTTTGTGTTCGACAACGAGAAGGTGTTCAACAGCTTCGTGAACAGCGGCTGGCAGTTCGGCGGACAATCCACGGCGGCTGCGAAGGTCGGAGACAAGGGCGGAGCGATGGCCGGAGCGGTGTCGGTTTCTGACGGCGTTTGGATGTATCAACTCACTGACAAGGGGCTGGCCCTCGAGATCACCGCCAAGAGTACCAAGTACTACAAAGACGGTGATCTCAACTGAAGCGGTGTTGACAACTTCACACTGCCGGAGGCAGCGAGGGTGACAGAGATCCCAAGCTCCGACCGTGACAGTCCCGCTTCTGGCGCCCCAGCCATGCGAGTCATTCAACATATGATATTGCGTGATGGTAGTTCTCAAAAGCAGATATAGGGCCGGATCGTCTGCCTAAACGACGCTCCAGCTCTTGAACCGAGGTTCAATGTATTCAATGAAGTTGTTTTTGTCGATGATCTTAAGCTGCCTCAATGTCTGCGCGCCGAGCCAGAGCATGCTTCATCTGGCTAATCTTGGCGCACCTGCGAGCAACACCCAGGAAGTATCCAGTTCGTCTGCAATATCATCTGAACTACGAGCGATGGCGGCGAAGGGGCAGCTGGGAAATAACCTGGGCTCCGCTGGATATCGAGAGCAAATCAAGAGACTGTACGAATCCGCAAATTTTGCGCCCTTGTGGATAAACGGTGATCAGCCAACATCGCAAGCAACATCTTTGATTGAGATTCTGCGCGCAAGCCGCCTGAAGGGACTGAATCCCAGCGACTACGATGCAGAAAGTCTGGCGACAAAATCCAGGTCCCTCAAAGGGGCATCCGCTGTCGCTCAAGCATCATTCGATGCAGCTCTGACGCAATCGACGATGCGGTATATTTCGGACCTACGGATCGGACGAGTCAATCCCAAGCACTTGAAATTCGACATCGATGTGCAGTCAAAACAATACGATCTGCCGGAATTCATTGCTCAACAAGTTGTCCGTGCAGGAAACGTCCAATCTGTCCTGGATCAGATTGAGCCACCCTACGCTGGCTACCGCCGCATCGAGAACTCATTAAAGCAATACTTGGATTTGGCTGCCAAAGGGGATGGCGCCAAGGTGCCGGCGGGAACCAAGACCATCGCTCCGGGCGATACGTATGCAGGAACTGCCCAACTGGCTGAGCGATTGCGATTGATTGGAGACCTTCCGCAGGGCGGAAGCTTCGATTCCTATAGCGGCGCCCTCGTCGAGGGGGTAAAGCATTTTCAGGCAAGGCATGGTCTTGCGACCGACGGCAAATTAGACGCGGCGACCCTCCGTGAGTTGAACACTCCACTCAGCGCCCGAGTACAGCAAATTGATGATGCCTTAGAGCGCTGGCGATGGATGCCCACCGAGTTTCAGCAGCCCCCGGTTCTCGTAAACATTCCTGAGTTTCGGCTACGGGCCTATTCCGCGGATCACCAGCTTGCGCTCACTATGAACGTCGTTGTGGGCAAGGCCGCGCCAACTCAAACGCCAGTCTTTACCAACGACATAAAGTTCATCGTGTTCCGGCCCTACTGGAATGTTCCACCGGGAATTCTCCGCAGAACAGTCATCCCCGGCATTATGAAAAACAGCGGATATTTAGCACGCGAGAAATTCGAGGTAACCGACTCCAGCGGCAGATTAGTGTCGCCGAGTGACGATTTGGTTGCAGGGCTGCGCTCGGGCAAATACTTCGTACGTCAGAAGCCGGGACCAACAAATGCTCTCGGCCTGATAAAGTTCATGTTTCCGAATACCTACTCTGTCTATCTGCACAGCACGCCGTCAACCGAGCTATTCTCCAGGTCGCGACGAGACTTCAGTTCAGGTTGTATTCGGCTGGAGAAGCCAGCCGAGCTGGCCAGTTTCTTGTTGCGGAATCAACTCGATGGACAACAACCGTGGACCCTGGAGCTGGTGCAAAAGGCGATGGACTCAGGCAAAGACAATCGCCAGGTCAACCTGGCTACGAAAATCCCGGTGCTTATTCTGTACGTGACTGCGGTCGCCGAGGAGGACGGTACGGTGCACTTTTTTGACGATATCTACGGTCATGACCAGCGACTGAATGCCGTGCTTGCTAAGGGCCCCCCTTATCCATAGCAGCTATCACTTTTGTTTCGCCACAGGCGTTGGGGACGACCTAACCGGCAGCAGATTTGCCGTTACCGCCTGCGCTCCAAAACCCACCAATGGGAGTGGCCGTTGAAGCGAACCTCGCATAACGGGGTTTGACTAGCTGCGTGCCCTGGGCGTGCCTTGGACGCACTTGGGGTGGGGAACTCCCTGAAAATGCGACCTTGCAGGAATCAGAATTGGCCGGAGGATGTCGAGGGCATAGGGATAAAATGTCCACCTGCCAAGACTACTTCGATTGCTTCTAGAAGATCAGTGTCGATACGCGATTTGAAGACGTACCCTCGCACGCCCAGATCAAAGGCAGCACTCACAAATTCGGCGGTTTCGTGCATCGTTAGGATTACTATCTTTGCTTTGCACCCGCGGTGTCTCAGCTGCCTGACCATCTCAAATCCAGTCATATCATGGAGTAGTATTTCCGACAGGACCAGATCCGGCTTGAGAGCATGGACTCCCTGCAGGACCGACGCCCCATCCGGGAGCAAGCCGACGACGGCGAATTCAGTCCATTTCAGTATGTGGAAGACGGCGTCAAACAAAAGAGGATCGGTATCGACGAGCAAGATGCGAGGAGACATCGATACCTTCTATCCGATACGAGCACTTGTGCTTAATGGGGATAACCAGCGGGTCAAGTAAGATTCCGACGAGTGGAAAAAGTTGAACACTGGCAAAACTGTTGCAATGCGGTTGCGCCGACTGCAAGCTGCTCGCGCTGAGGCGGTTGCTGTTCAACGTCTTCCGGAATCTTCGTGGTCTTCGGCTGGGCCTTTCGTGCAGGCGTGGTGACCAGGAGCCACAATGTTGTGCCGTAATGATCGAACGGATATTTATTCAGTTCTCCGTTCAGGGGAAAGACCGCTTCAATCCGGTTCATCCGCTTCCCTTTAGGAAAGTCGAACTGTTCTTGGCTCCTTACATTGTTGGTCAAAAGTTTTAAATCAACCGCCGGGGTGACCTCATCCTGCGCAAGGGCGCCTTGGGGCCGAAGACTAATTTGTGCTGTCAACTCTTGAGTCACCGGGTTGACCGCGGTTACCAGAACTGAAATCACGATGTGGTCGGCCGCATCAGCATCGTCTCTCAGCCGCAGAGAGCGTCTACTGCCTTCATTCAGGCCGCGAAGAAGTACAAAACAATATGCGAAGGCGAGGATAGAGAACAGTAACAGCCTTCTGAAACGCCACATCTTTTTCCGCATGTCGTGCAGATTCCTTCCAGTAGCGACTCCCTCAAACTAGCTTTAGTGTAATAGCCACAAGTGCCAACCTCAAACAGGTGGTGGGAGCTTACAGACTATATCTAGGTCGCTGGACTGGACCGAAGTAAACTACCGGATCCGATAACTTCCGATTTTAGTGAAGCTCTGTGCCGAGCTGGCTTCGCCCGCCTGACATAGGCGGCCAGCCTTGCCCAAACTAGCTTCTCTCGAACAACCGATCCCTAGAGCACCCGCCGAAGACAAATCAGCTATCAGGGTGTATCGGAACCAGTCCCGAAGAGCCTGCCCTGAGCTTGTCGAAGGGGACGGCTGAGAATGCCCCAGGACGTAAGTCCCGGGTGAACTTGGACCGCACGCAAATGCCGACAGCGATCCGCAAAAGTCGGATTGCAGGACTCCGTCTTCTGCCCAGCCCTCGAATGCCAAGACTTAACGCAGCAAGTAGCTTTTTGGAGAAACGCTACAACTTTTGCTAGTTGTTCTTTCCCCACGTCGTACCGCAGCCTTGCAGCAGACTAGCCAATGGCTATCATGAGACTGCAGACGCACACAGAACGTCCGATTTCGTCCAAATTGCCAACTCGCAGAAAGTCGCAAAATGCTCTAAGATCAGTGGGCTTAAGTTTTGGTTAGGCCCATCGTTCCGACCGAAGTCAAATTCTGATCGCGCACGGAGTCAACCGATGAACGTTCTGTCGTCTCTAACTCGCCGTACATTGCCGTTACTTGCGGCTGCTCTTGTCTTCAGCCTTGTTGTTCCAACCGTCATCGCTCAGAGCCCCTCACCTACCTGGTCGCAAGACGACGGGCTCCGTATCGTCAAAGAGGTGCAGAAGAGGCTCGGCAGCCTTACCAACTATAGCGTTTTCGACTGGATTACCTTCGGCTTCCATGGCAAGACAATCGTTCTCAAAGGCTATGCCTCTCGTCCGACTCTCAAGAGTAGCGCAGCCAACGTTCTCAAGGGCATACCAGGAATAGAGTCGGTTGACAACCAGATCGAAGTTCTCCCGAACTCTCCGAACGACGACCGTATTCGCGCTGCCGTTTACAACCGCATTTATACGCAGTCCAGTCTGCGGAAATATAACGCCAACCAGGGCAGTGTCGCGCAAGCGATGGGACCCGGTGGTCGCAGCGTCGCATTGATGGCAGGCGGCATCACAAATGATCCGCCTCGGGGCTTCCATGCCATCCACATTATCGTGAAAAATGGAAACGTTACCCTCTACGGCGTCGTCAACAACGCGACTGACGAGGCCATTGCTGGCATCCAGGCCAACTCTGCTCCCGGGGTTTTCAGCGTCGACAACGACCTCGTCGTTCAGGGCGCGGCCTCGAAATCTGAATAGGCCACGTACCAGGGAAGCTTCGCGCCGGGCAGTGCGAGTGATCTGAGAGTTACGGGCTCCCAGCACTTCCAGGTCACGTGAATCGTGCCACGGCACGGCTGATGACGATCGGCCGCTATTGCGTATATTGACTGCCATGCCTATCTTCGTCTTTGCCGCTTTGTTCATCGTCGGCCTGTTGGTGGCCAGCATCGAGTTTGGCCGCCGCATCCGATTGCGCAGCCGCGAGGAGAAGTTCAGCTCAGGGCTCAGCGTGATCGACGGAGCTGTTTTCGGGCTCATGGGCCTGCTTCTCGGTTTTTCGTTTTCCGGCGCTGTCTCGCGATTCGACGCGCGGCGCGAGCTTATTGTGCAGGAAACTAACGCCGTCGGCACGGCTTGGTTGCGCGTCGATCTACTGCCAGAGGCAGCCCAACCCAGATCCGCGAGGACTTTCGCGCCTATCTCGACGCCCGCCTCGCCTTTTACAAAGGCCTGGCGGGCAACCGCGCTGGCGCTTTGGATGAACTGGCCCTTTCGGAAACACTGCAGAAGAAGATCTGGACGGAATCCGTCGCCGCGGCGAAGCAGACTTCATCGCCTGCCGTTCTGACGCTCGTTGTGGGCTCTCTCAACGAAATGATTGATATCACCACGACACGGTTTGTCGCCCTGCAGACGCATCCCCCGATCCCCATGTATGTGACGCTATTATTGCTCGCCCTCGCCAGCTCACTCATCGCAGGATTCGGAATGGGCGACACCGGCAAGCGCCCGTGGCTACACACTTTGGTCTTCGCAGCATCCCTGGCTTTGACCGTCTACACCATCATTGATCTTGAGTTTCCGCGCGTCGGGATGATCCGGGTAGACCGCTACGATGCGGCTCTTGTGAACCAGCGCAAAAGCATGAACTGAAAGAAGGGTCTTTTTAGGATGCAGGAGAGATTCGAGTGATCCTGGAAATAGTACTGACAAAGGTACAAAAGCTCACTGTACTCACGCTCGCTGGAATGCTTGTCGTGGTAATGGTTCTTTCGACAATTCATCTGGGCGTACTGATCTGGGCTGAGATCTTGAAGCCTCCGCGGTTTCTGATACCGGTCCAGGGACTGCTGGACATCTTCGGGTATTTCCTGCTGGTCCTGATCGGAGTAGAGCTGATTGAAACACTCAAAGAATACGTTCAAAAAGATACCATTCATGTCCGTGTTGTTTTGGAAGTTGCGCTCATCGCGATGGCGCGGAAGGTAATTATTGAAGAACCAAACACCGTCCCTGGTCTAACTTTGTTTGGCATTGCGGCCCTAATTCTTGCATTAGGCATTGCCTTCCACTTTGAGCGGCAGGCGAAGCATCACACGCAAGATTAGATAAAGCCTCGCCTCATCGAGCGGCGCGAGTTGCCAAATTTTAAACCCTGACGCGACCCTGTTCCGTCTGCCTCTGCTAATGCCCTGGAGCGAATGCGACTAATGGGCTGGTAATCGATGCACCTGGTTACCAAAAAGACCCTCTTCCGCTCAGTCTTGACGCGGCCCAAAAACCGTACTACTGTGGAGGTAAGCATCCACACGTCAGCGCCGTCTTACCACGACGGCTCTGTTTGGCTTTGCACCGGCGCTCTCCCCGTGCTCCGCCGCCAACCACCCGAAAAAGTATCAGCGCTTGTCCGCATGATGACTTGGGTGTAGCCAACGGTATGTGACATCTTCTTAAGCGACAGATCATGCCTGTCGCAGCAGTAATTGCGACAGTGCTTTGAGCAGGGCGCGCTCAGTGCGTTCCCTTGATTGAGCAGTTTTGACAACTTGGAAACACCACCGGACACCTACCTCAGGCCGTCCCAGGCCGGCCGACACGGACGCTGGATCACAGACGGGACGATAGCCAATCCGTAGTGCGTAGGTAGAGACATCGTCCCGTTTGTCACCGGACTGACCAGGTGAAAGACGGAAACAGCCGCCCAACTGGAGAAATTTTGGAGCAAAGCACGCATGATCGGCAGGCCGGCACATGAAAAGGGGGGCTTATAGCGCTTTTAGCGCTTTTAGCGCTCATAAATTTTGGCCAACGATGCCCTGTGATGGTCTCTCAGGGGAATGACCGCGCATACCGCGTCTTTTGCCCCTCACAGGCAAGATGCTCAATTAATTAATTTGATTATCTTGATCATCTTCGTGAGACTCGAAAGCGGCGCAGGGACTTAGTTCGCTTAGTTCGCTTAGTTCGCACATTTCTGCACCACACAAAAGGTGGCGGGTCTACTTCTTTGAGGATGGCGCAGCCGACTGGACGATCGGCAGATCGACGCTGATGGCAGCATGGTCGGATAGTGGGTTGTCGAATGCGTCATTGGCTTCGTTCATCGTGCGCGCGAAGCGGGGGGCGAAGCGATACGAGTCGGCGGACTTAGGATCATCTTTCAGATAAGCCTTCACAAAAATCCAGTCGAGCCTGTACTTTCCTACGATTCCGAGCGTTCGCGGCAATCCGAAGGTCGTCATAAATCCCTTACTACCGCGCTCGTTCGAGTTACCCAGGGTTCCCTGGCGGCCAAGCACAGACAGGTCCGCATCCCCGCGATAGTCAAACCGTATCTGGTCTTCAAACCGATATTTGTTTAATTCCTTAAAGAGTCCCTGCTCGGGATTGGCTGCCAGTAAGGGAACGCCGGACGCCGTTGGGTCACTCTGAAACTTCGCCGTCTTGAAAGCCAGGCCGGCGATGTCCATGCCGAAGCCGACTCCCGTCGCGTACTTGACTCCCTTGGTGGCCCAATACGAAGGATCATTCAGCTTCTTCAACACGGCCGATTTGATGCTGACCACCGAGCCATCCGCCCCCGTTGTGTTCATATCCCCGGCAACGACCACCGGATGAGCGATCGGCTGAATGAAGTCAAGAATTTCGTCCATCTGCTTCACTCGACCCTTGGGTGTCGTACGATTCTCCAGGTGAGCGGCAACGATGGTGAGCTGACCGCCGGGAAGATCAGGCACATCGATGGTTGCAACCAGGTTGGTGCGGCCTCCGCGGCGTACCTCGCGGACGATCTCTTCTCCAAAGACCAGGCTTGCACCTTTCCGTTTTCCCGCTTCTATCTGCCCATACTTCTTCTCGCCGTTGTACCAGTCGTAAGCCACATACTGAAAGGGCACGAGTTTCACATCCCGCAGCGGATAGCGGGAGAGAATCGCGGTGCCATGCAATCCCAGAAGGCGAGACTTATCGACGCTAAACAGCTCCTCCAACTCTTTGCGCTCGTCTGGATTTTTTACATTCGCGAACGATTGGGTACCCAACATTTTGGGGTCGACTTCTACAAACTCGACGCCGTAGGCCCAGTTCATCTTCAGGGCATCTGCAAGCTCCTTCACCACGACGCGGTAGTCGCTTCTCTTCATGCCCCAGTCGACTTCATTCAGCACCAGCACGTCTGCCGACTGAAGCACCTCCATCTGGGCGCGCAGCACATCGTCCTTTGCCTTTTCGGGATTCGTATTGCTGGCGGCTTTGGCGTGGACCTCGTCAATGAATGCCTGCTGGTCGGTCAGCAATAGCTTCATCTTTTCCAGTTCGATGCCCCGCTCGATATTCCACTCGACCACGCGCAGCGAGGGCCCCATACCCTTGAGGTCGGGCCGCAGCGGCTTTGTTCCGTTAAAGTACGCTTCATTGTTGACAAAGGGAGTGGTTAGCAAGGTGTGCAGCTTGGCGGCCAGCGCGGGCTCAATCGTCTCCTGCTCGCCGAGCGTGACCAGTTCCTGGTAACTAAACATCTCAGGCTGGGCTGCCCGCGTGTAATCGGCGCCGGGTTTATCCTGCGCGGAAGCGAAGGAACACAAGATCAAAATCGAGAAAAGAATGAGAACTCCAACGGAACGGACACAATCGCCTTCCACAAGAGACTTCCCTTCGAGATGTGTTCTGTGCGTTAATTTTGGAATTATCACGTCTTGGGTCACTCGTAAGCGCAAGGGGTGCGTTCGGTCCAGTTGCGCGATGGAGATAGTCTACGAAGCGTGTTGCCGCCCGCATACTGGTAGAAGTACCAGTTCCCGGCGCGAGTAGTCCGAGCCTCGCCGGAATGCTCCCGAGTGACACAGACGACGATGCGGTTATACTGACCGCCATGCCCATCTTCTTATTGGCCGCACTGTTTGCTCTGATGCCTCCCGCGGATGCGCCCGCAGATGCTTTGCCGGACGCTCCAGGGCAGCAGATTGCGGTGACTGAAAAAGGCCTTCCCCTCGCTATCCTGAAGGATCAGCTTTCCATCTGGAGCAGCCCGGTGCGGATCAGAGCACACGATCTGATTTGGCTGTTACCGCTTGGGGCGGCTACCGGCGTGACGCTGGCCACCGATACCGGCACGATGCGCGAACTATCCCGCGACCCGGGCTTTAACAAAGACAGCGTGAATGCGTCCAATTCCCTGCTTGGCGGTGAACTTGCCATACCGGTCACGCTCTATGGGATCGGCGTCTTCAAAGATAATGCTCACGCGCGCGAGACTGGCATTTTGAGCGGCGAAGCGCTTGCGGATAGCGTAGTGCTGGACCAGGTTACGAAGATCATCTTCCGGCGTGAGCGCCCGCTCTACAACAATGCTGCCGGCGACTTTTTCTCCTCCAAGTCCGGCAGCAATAAGTCGTTTCCCTCTTCTCATAGCATGCTGGCCTGGACCGTGGCCGGAGTCGCCGCGGGAGAGTACCCGTCGAAGTGGGTGCAGTTGGGAACCTATTCTCTGGCTACGAGCGTGAGCCTGATGCGTGTGCTGGGACAAGAGCACTTCCCAACAGACGTCCTGGTGGGAGGCGCTGCTGGATGGCTCATCGGGCACTACGTCTTCGAGAAGCATCAGCTAAGACACGTCAAGAAGACGCTCCGATAGAATGTATCCCCCGCGGCGACATAGAAATCGCGGCTATTGAATGATCGGTACTGAATTGGCGAGCTGCAAATCGACCAACATGGTCAACCGGTTGTCGACCTGGATGAACTTAGCGGCCTGCTTGGCGCCGATCGCCTTCTTGAACTTGGGAAAGTACTGAGCGGTAAGCTCGTTTCTTGACTTGTTGAACTTGATCATGCGATCCATCAAGCTGTCAGCCTGAGCATCCGTTAGGGTGTCGTACTGCGCGGCGTAATCCTTGATCACGCTTACGCGCTGATCGCCCAGGGTTTGCTGCTTGGTCGAGTATTCGCGGTAGAGCGGCCAGAACGCCTTTGCGTCTGCGTCATTGAGTTGCATGGTTTTGCCAATGATATCGGTCTTTTGTGCCTGGACATCCGATCGCAATAAGGCGATATCAGTATCAGTTCCTGATTCGTCGGTGGTTGCGGTTTGGGCGATGGCGCCTGAGGCCATCAATAACGCCGCCAGCATGGTGACAACTCGGATCTCTTTCACGGGCTCTCTCTCTTTCACATGTGTAATAGGTTGCCTTGAGCGCTTCAGGGCAGGCTCGGCTCCAGCAACGAGGCGCTTGTCGCCTGCTGGCCGGCTGACTGACCGTCGAGTGAAAGCTTGACATCTCCGGACGGGGCGTGTCACCTGTAAGTTTTGCTAGTATCGATAACCAACTATTTCTCATTTTCAAAGCCCGGGCGGTTGGCACGAATAATTGCAGAGAAGTCTGGATATTTATCCGCTGCCTTTGCGATTGCGTTGATGTGTGCGCCGCTCTTCAAATCCTTAAAGGCCAGGCCGTCGGTGACAAGCCGGCCGCGGTCATATAGCAATTCGTCCAGAGTACCATTCACCAGAAACTGGTAGTTCCAAGGCTGCGGGTTAACCACTTTTGAGGAGATCTGCTTGTCAAGCGTGGTGGTGCAGTTGCGCGTCAGGGCGTTGTACCATTCGGGATGATCTTTCAAATGGTTTAGATACCGGACATAGGTGAGGAAAATAGCGCGCGCAGCCTCTGGCCCAATGCTCGCGCGGTAGAGGAAAACGTCTTCGTCTTTTCTGAAGTTGGTGCGAAGACGAACGACGTCGCGCTCGTCCGCGACGACGAATATCAGCTCATATTGGCGGAAGAATCCAAGGATAGCGGAGTAATCCTGGGCGCCCTTATAGCGGGCCTCTATGGAGAAGGCAACGTGCTGGTTGTCCCCGAACCAGAAGCTCACGATCGGATGACCGATCCATGGCACGCCCCAGGTGGTAAAAAAGAGGTCTGCGCCGCGGAGATCCGACAGATTCAGGGTGCGATCGCTCCAGCAGGTGCTGTAGTCGGTCTCGGTGCGATAGTCACAATTACGCAAATTGTGGATGGTCATTTGATCTCCATCAATTTGCACCCACGCCGGCCGATCCACGTCGGCCTGCCAGGCAGCGGTATTCGTCGGCTTTAGATTCAGCCACCAGGCAAGGACTAGGCAAAAACATCCAAAGCACAAGAGCATCGCTCGAAGATGCAGTTTGTATTTGATTAAAATCGCGACCAGGAGCACTGCGTACAGAATGATAAGCGGGAGCCGCAATGCCGACAGACGGACATCAATGTATAGAGCCGCCATCGCCCATAGAGAAAGCAGGGCAAGCACGAGCCAGACAAGGGCGAGGCCTAATCCAACCAGGCATCTGGCTAACCATCCCCGCTTGGGAGAAGACGGGGCCACGGGCGTGCTGATCGGCGGTTCCATACGAGTCCCTTTCGGTCGCAAATCAAACCGCGGCACGGCGCCCTTTTCTGTTTCCTGCTGTGATTAGACCCCTATAGAGAGAACGAAGAGACTAGCAAGAGTACTAGGGTCCAGTTAAAAAAAACTGATTATGCCGCGGCGGCTCCCTCCGGCGGCGTCAGGGGGTACTCGCCGGTCCGGTCTTTGGTATCGACGCTACCTGTCAAACCTTTTTCCTCTCTCTTGTAGTTTTGCCAGTATTACTGTCGCCTTCAACAGCTAAGTATGGAAGTACTGTCAAGATGCGAAGTCCAGGGAGACAGAGTGGTGGTATAACAGCGTAGTGAAGAGGAATCCTATGAACAGACAACTATTGAACGGCGTATCGAGCTCCACCATCGCGGTTTCTCTTACGACTATTGTCGCTAGCCTGGTTCTCTATGCTCCACCGGCCATAGCACAGAACGCGGATATGCAAGCAAAGATCGCGCAGGTGACGGAGGCGTCCAAGGCCAACAAGATGGCGCTCTCTCATTACAACTGGCAGGAGTCGGTGACCACCAGCATCAAGGGCGAAGTTAAGAAACAGCAGCTCTTTCTGGTAAACATCGGACCGGATGGTCAGCAGCAGAAGAGCGAGATCAATGCCCAGCCGGATCAGGCAAGTGGCGGCCCACTGAAACGGCACATCGTCGCCAAGAAGAAAGCAGAATATAAAGACTACGGCGAACAGATCGCCGACCTGGCAAGGCAGTATACAACGCCGGACCCCGGTCGACTGCAGCAGGCCTACCAGCAGGGCAATATCTCGCTGCAGTTGGGCGGCGGGGAAACCATGATGACCCTCATCGTCAAGAACTACATCAAGCCTGGCGATTCGATGACTCTCGTATTCAACAAGGTGAAGAAAACGATTCAGAGTCTTCAGATTGCGAGCTATCTGGACGATCCTACGGATGCGGTGACCGTCGCTGCCCAGTTCGCCAAGCTGCCTAACGGCATCAACCACGTTACCGGCACGCAAATAAATGGCGTCAGCAAGCAATTAAGGGTCGTGACGCAGAATTCGAATTACCAGCCGATTTAACTGGCCGCTACTGATTTATCGATTTCCGAAAGTCCAGCTGAGCCCGGAGCTGGTTCCGTAGTCGCTGCCGGACAGCGTCGGAGGCGGCTGATTGTCCCAGTTGCCGTAAAATGAAAAATTCCACGACAGATCGCTGAAGAGCTTGATGTAATAAGATGCGTTGAGATTCGCCCGAATGCGCCCTAGTTCTGAGATTCCCGGCAGGACAATCGCAGAGATATCCAGATCCGTTTTCTTAAATCTGAAGATTTTGAGTTCGGAGTCGATAAGCCCTGAAGCAGCATTTTGCGCCCCTTGTCGAACTGTATAGGGCTTGTACTGCGCGTTCTGCCAGGCAAAACCCGCGAGCACGTAGAGGCTTGACTGGTTGCTATTCCGCAGATAGCGTCCTATTCCTCCACCGAGAGTCGTCTGGAGATCGATTCCCTGCACCGAACTTTGCAGGAAATTCCCTGTTCCAGAGTAGAACCAGTTGTTCCATCGCAGCAGCCTCATACCGCTAAGATCTACCTGGTTTCGAGTGGCATTATTAGCGTGACTGCTGGCAGCGAAGCTGGAATTGACGCTCGCCTGGGTCGACCACCGCTCTCTGGGGTATTCTACCTGGGATGCGATGTTATACTGCGTTGTTTCATTGCCCTTGGAGTACTGAATGCCGGTGCTGATGGCGCCGTTAAATCGCCGGCGAAAGCTCTCGGCGGTTTGATCCAGCTTGACGAGTTGGGGTTGTGGAATCTCTACTTCTTTCTCTGGCCCGGACGCAATGTGAATGCTCGCTGGGCGATCGCCAGATGCAGCAGCAATCGACAACTTACCGGTGTAAACTGTGCCGTCCTCTGTCTGCACCAGAAATAATTGATCGCTCTCCAGGCGAGCCACCTGCGTCCACTCCACACCAATGGTGCCCTGAGCATAACTGAGCTTGACTGAAAGCACACCCTCGCTCAGTCCCCTGATCTCGCAGGTCAGGCGGTCGCCGTTCTTCATCACGATTACGTCTGTTTTTTCCCGCGCGAATAGGGGCAGGCTGAGTAAAAGAATACAGCTGAAAGTAACGAGACGAATGTTCATAGCGTGGTAGATCTCCGCGCACCCTTTTTTGACTGGTAATCCCAGAACGAGCCGTCCACGCGAGGGCTGCGCAGGGCGCTAGAATATTCGCCCAATCCGAAAGAAGAACCTGCCGCGGCCATAATCACCGATCGCGCCTGCGAGTTCGACGGGCCCGAATATCGTGTTCACGATGATCCCAACCGCTCCATCCATTGGCAGGTTCGGTGGCTTCGGACCGAGGGCCAGTTTGTAGGTCTTTCCCACTTCGTATAATCCGATGAGCTCGATGTTGCTGCCCAAAAGAGGTGGCAGTTTGGTGAGCTCCCGAATATACCCAAGTTGCCCCAGGAAATATTGGTTTGTGTACAGTTCGTTGGTATTCCAGGCGACCAGGCGCTGTGACCCGCCGAGAGAGAAGGCGGGTATTCCCGCTTTGTAACCATAAGTGCTTCCTCCGGAGGCACCGAAAAAGACTGAAGACGGTTCGCTCAGACGGAAAAAACTCTGCGATTGGACCTCAGAAAGTGGAAACGGATGGGGAGCTGCTGGATTGGTTTGGTAGCCCTTGGTGTACATGAGAAGGCTTTGACCGGAGCGAGGGATCACGGGGTTGTCCAGCGTGTTGAACTGATACTGCAGCCTTGCGTCCGCGGTCGACCCCGAAACCGTGGGCAGAACCGATGAGTTTCCGATCTGGGGGGAAAGCTTTTCCCACCCGCCTTCGACTCCCAGTCTCAATTCTCCCGTGGTTCCGAACCCGTATCCCACATCCATACCGCCGAGGACCTGCCGGTTGCGGTAGGTCGCGATCTGCGTATCGCCGTTGTAGACATATTGTTGCGTGCTATTTGCGGTTCCCCGCGGAGCAACAAACCAGTTAGTGGTGGGGGTAAATGGACGGTAGTACTCGCTATCGATAAGATACTGGGTACCGATGATTGCATCGCTGCGCAACTCGGATCGATAGCTGCCGAAATCGAGAAATGTGAAGCGTGCTCCAACGCTGAACAGCACGTTGTTGTAATCAGAACCGTCGATGAGGATGATGGGACGCACGATGGGTGGCGCGTATGCCTTCTGCTCAGTCTGTATCTGCAGTCCCTGGGTTCCCTGCTTTTCAACCATCGAATAACTGACGTTTGCGAAGCGACCCGCGCCCTGGAGTCTCATCATCTGCGCTCCTAATACCGTCGTGTCCACTGGTTTGTTAACGTCTACCGCCAGCCTCTTCTCGATTGATTCGGCCAACTCTGGACGCGCGCCGGCGACCTGGACAAACTCGGGAATAGGTGTCGTTTTCTTCCGGGCATTCCGGTCAGCGATGTATTGCTGCCACTCCGCTTCGCTCACGGAGAACGCCGAGAGCACCTTGGCCTTCGAAGCCGCCGCATCATATCCGGCCTTCATAATTGCTTCGGCCGCGCCATAATCAAGGGCGTTGTACTTCTGCAGCGGCACCGTTACCAGCACGTCCGCTTGTTCCATGGAGCGAAGTTCGTTGGCAGCGATCATAACGGAGATGGATTGACCCAATACAGCGAAGCTGGAAAGGGGAGCCGTTGGACTGAGTGGCTGGGTTTCCAGATGAATGCCAATGACGATATCGGCCCCCATCTCTTTCGCGACGTCGATCGGAATGTTGTTGAGCAATCCGCCATCAGCGTAGACATGATCCCCCGTACGGACAGGCGTGAAGATACCCGGGAGAGACATCGTCGATCGCAATGCCAGCGACAAAGGGCCACTACGGAATACGTGAGGCTTACCCGAAACAAGGTCCGTCGCCACACAGGCAAACGGTATGGGAAGGTCGTTGAAGCTCTTGAGTTCGGAATACGGAAGGGCCACCCGGTCAAGGATCAGAGTGACCTGTTGACCGGAGTTGAAGCCCCCGGGAAACTGCAGGCCGTTGCGCAGTCCGAATTCAAGGCTGTTCGGTACTTCATGAGCGTCTTGTTTGCGTCGAAAAGAGAGGTCCTGGAAAGGTGTCTGCCCTCTCAATACCTCATCCCAGTTGATCGTGTTGGTGATCTCCTTGACCTCTGCTGGAGATCTTCCGGTAGCGTAGATGCCTCCGACCAAACCTCCCATGCTGGTACCGGCAACATAGCTCACCGGAATACGGTGTTCCTCCATCCACTGGAGCACCCCAATGTGAGCCAGGCCTAAAGCACCGCCACCCTCGAGAACAATTCCAAGTTTTGGGCGCCCGGCGGGAGCCGGCTTTGCCGCCTCTTGGGGAGCGCCAACACTGGCAGTCAGCAAGATGCAAGATAGAAGCGATGATTGTACGGCTCGACGTTTCATGGTTGCCCCTGACCTGCTGTCATAACCGGCATATCGGACCCTTGTAAGCTGGAAAATGAACCTGCGTGCTGCGCCAGCGCCGGCAACCTTTTCCTGCACCGCTTCGCCTCCCTAACAACCGACAATCCGTGTTTCACTTACGATCAACGGCGGAGTCCAAACGGTCAGGATGGATCATGATCAGTCCCCAGTATCCAAACAGACGAGAGCCCAGGGTACTGTCAAATCTAGTAGCCCGCGGGTCAAAAGTTGCCAGCTAGCAGAAGCTCCATCGCGTTCGATGTGTTTCCATGCTCGACGTGCTTTCGCCTTATTCGACACACTAGCAATGATGCTAGTTGTCCAGCTCAACAAGGTCCTAAGCCGTCCACTGCTAATCCGAAAAAGCCATACTTGGGCAGTAGAGCCGGCACCGGGGAGGAAACTCCTCACTGGGAAGGCGCAGCTTAAACGCTTCGGAAGTGGCAACGCGATCCGCTTCGGTCCTAACAGATAAATAAATGAGGTTACCGAGGGGAATGCTGGTATTTTGGTATGCAGGGTCGCGGTCCGCCCACCCATTGATTGGTGGCAGGGAGAGATCCAAAACATAACTTTTCGCAAGATAAAGTCTATGCGGGCCGGGGACTGGACCGCATAGGCTTGAGCGAATCACCACAGGTTAAACTGGCTGATAGTTCGAATTCTGAGTCACAACCGTTAACTGCTTGCTGACGCCGTCTACTTGCGTGCCGCTAACGTGGTTTGTACCGTCAGGCAATTTGGCGAATTGTGCTGCAATGGTCACTCCATCCGAAGGGCTGTCGAGATAACTCGCAACGCGAATGCTCTGGATTGCTTTCTGCTGCCTGTTAAACACGAGAGTTACCTGATCGTTAGGCTTGATGTAGTTCTTGATAACGAGTGTGACTTCACCCGGCCCTCCGCCTGATTGGAGCGAAACGTTGCCCGCCTGGAAGGCCGCTTGGAGTCGTCCTGGATCGGGCTGTGTATATTGCTTAGCCAGGTCCGCAATTTGCTCGCCGTAGTCCTTAAACTCAGCTGTTTTCTTTTCGACTACGTGCTGCTTGAGTCTCCCCCCACTGGGTGGCGCAGCTTGCGAGCCGCCGATCTGGGTCTTCTGCTGCTGACCATCAGGTCCCACGCTGACCTGAAAGACTTGTTGCTTTTTAACGTCGCCCTTAATACTTGTAGTCTGCTGCTCTTGCCAAGTGTAATGAGAGAGCGCCATCTTATTGGCTGCGGAAGCCTCTTTGATTTCGCCAAGTTTCTGTTGTAGTTCCGGATTTTGCGCATGGAATGGCAAAGCGGAAAGCAACAGTGCAGCGGCGACAGTAAGTATCGGAAACGCGGGTGCCGCTCCCTTTGCGTCATATTTGAATCGGGTGTTCATGAGTTCTCCTCTTCCTGGCCTTTGTGCCGGGCAAGAAACTTCTACTAGTTTGTATCTGGTCACTCCTGCACTATGCTCCACGTTCCATCGGGATTAAATTCGGTCATTGCGGATGCGGTCTGTGTGGTGGTCTTTCCCAAGTCCTTTTGGAGCAACACGCCATCCTGGTTCATGATGAATGTCATCACCCCTGAATTGCCGTATTCAGCGGGATAGGCGACGAAGGCGAATCCGCCCACCATCTTCCCTCCGACCGAGTAGTCCTTCGCACCCCCTGGTGCGTTACTGCCCTGCCCCTTCAACATGTGGAAGTAATAACCATGGAAAGGCTGGTGGGCGTCGGGCTTTGCGGTATATCCTTCGGAGGTTGCATAGGCTACTAGCGGCCCGAGCGGACTTTTTGGTTGGCCCTCCGGTGAATCCCAATACAAGCCGTTCTGTTTGCCAGGGTCACTGATGAACTTCACAGCGAATTGTTTTGTGCTTCCGTCATCGTGGCTCCGTGAGTAATAGTCGGCCTCGGCATCAGCCAGTGCTCCACACACGTCGATCACGGCCAGTTCGTTGCGGCCGATACGGCGCCTCAAAATCTCTTCCCTTCCCGCAGCCGTGTCGAAGAACCACTGGCCGCCGTCATTCTTTTTGAGCGGGATTGGGAAGGGAAAATTTTGAGCTCCGATCAGAAGCACCTGGCTCCCATCCGGCATCTTGCGCCACCGGTGCATTTGCTCATAGCCAGCCACAAATTGACCGACCGTGGCCTTGTCCTGCACAGCATCTCCAGAGAGGATTATGTCTTTGGAATCCGCCCCAAAAATTGCCAGGATCGCATTCTGATCTCCTGCCTTTGCCGCGTTCAGCAGGCCGTTGCCTGCTTCGTCGGGCGAAGAAAACGCTGTGAACGATGGTTTCGCGGTCTTATTGCAGCCGGCAAACATAACCATTAGAGCCAGAAGCATTAACCAAGTGGTGAATGGGATTTTGGGGGCCGCTTGTGACATACCTAATTCTCCAGACCTTCGCGTTGTCGGACACTTCACGGCCGTCGTTATCCTTTGCATTCCAGCCATTCGGTTCATCTGCGACCTCCCCAACCACCGCCACCGCCCCTGCTTTCTGCGCCGCGAGCACTGGACTCCCTGGACGCCCAGCCTCCCCCGCCGCTATTGAAAGCCGAGGATCCACCGCTCTTTTCCTGGCCTCCCCAGCCACTGGAACTTGAAGTGCTCTTCGGCGCAGAGTAGCTAGATGTATTGTATTTCGGGGTGTTCGAGCTTGAGCCCTTCCAGCCGCTCCCAGTGTTGGAGTAGGTGTTCCCGTTCGCGGCCGCATACTTGTTGCCATTGGCGGTCTGACCCACCGCAGCGCTGTTGCCGTTCGCGCCCGACGCGCCATAGGCCTTCGCACCGTTCGAGGAGGTCATCGAGGCTGTGGTTCCGTAAGCGTTCGTATTGTGCTGGGAGTAGGCAGTGTTGCCGTTCTTCGAGTACGTCGAGGCCCCCGAGCTCCCATAGGCATTGGAATTCTGCACTGTGGATGCGGAGGCCCCGGTTCTCGTATTGTAAGCACTCCCGGCGCTTGTCTTGCCATACGCGTTCGAGACCGACCCTCCCTGCGCATACGTCCCGGTCCTGGGGTTGTACGCCTGGCCGGCGCTTGCGCTGCCGTAGCCATTTGAGACCGTGCCTCCGCGTGCGTATGTGCCGGTGGCCGAATTATAGCCAGCGCCATAGTGCGCGACGCCGTTCGGACCGTACGCAGCCCCGCGCCACGCAGTGTTTCCGTAGTATGCGCCGCCACGATAAACCACCGTGGTGCTGCCGTGCCAGCCGCAGTTCCAATAGCTATAACCCCAGCCGCAACATCCGCCGCTCATCATCGCCCCAACCGCGATGCCAACCCCGAAGGCAACCACGGCGGTTCCCACCACCGCGGCAGTACTGTATCCCGGAGTCACATAAGGAGTGCCGTACACCACCGCCGGGTTATACACGGGGACATACACTACTTGCGGATTCGCAGCTTGAATCACGATGACTTGCGGTGATTGTTGCACGACCTTGATCTGTGAACCTGACGTCAGATTGCCGGCAGCTTGCGCCTTGGCACGCAAAACCTGCACAGCGGACATCACTTCGGGACCCTGGGTGCTATACGCCTCTCCTAACGCCGAAGTCCAACTGAGATTTTTTGCCATGTTTTCGAGCACGGAGGGAAATTGCGTCATGGCCTTCACACTGGGCTCCCACGGTTGCCCATCAACCGCATACATGAGGGGCGCGCCGGTGAGAAGGGTGTTTTGCTGAAGCCAGTTGGCGGCCGCAGTAACCTGGTCTGGAAAGCTCGCCGCCCCTAGAACCTGCGCTACCAGCGAATCCGGGTAAAGCGCGATCGGCGCTACTAGTTGTTGCAAGTCTTCAGCAGACAGCGGCGCACCTTGCCCTGCATAGCCCGTTTGCTGAGCTCGGACTTCAAGCGGCGTAGTAGTAATGATTAGTAGAAAAGACAGAGCCGATGCCAAGAGCTGTTTCACGAAAGTCCCGATCATATTGTTCTCTCCATGCACGAACGGATGAATGTGTAGGGCGGCACGGGCGCAGTCCGGATGTGCGAGCAACCAGATCAACGACTCAGAATGCGTGCAGGATTTATCCCGGCAGAGATAGGCTACGGTGTGTTTTCCCGGGACGGAACTGTCACTTGCGACAGGTATGAGCACGCACGATCTTCGGGTTTCAATAGCCCGAAATCCGGTTGCTGTGCGCCAATGTGAACAGATAGCCGGACAGAAAATGGTGAAGAGATGTGAACCGGGTAATGAAAGGTCAAGTCGGGTTCCGAGGAGATCTTCCCGGGGAAATTGGCCTTAGGCCGCCGTCGACGTGCCTACCGAAGGCAACGGAGCGCGAGGCGCCGTTACAATGGATGACTTCCCTTCCCTCGAGCACGAGCAGCTCGCAAGCGAAGGTACGATTACGCGGGTGTCATGTGCCGTTTAATTGCGTATTCCAGCAGTTCCGCGTTGGTTTTGACGTTCAACGTTTCCATCATCCGATACTTGTGAAATGCAACTGTGCCAGGCTTTATGTCGATAATATTCGCCACTTCTTTCATCGACATTCCTTCTGCCAGTAACTGCAGAATCTCACTTTGTCTTTTCGTAATATGTTTCTCTTCGCTGAGGTTCTCTCCCTGATTCAGAAGGTACATGACCGTTTCCTTGGCAATCAGGGGCGAGAGGTAAGATGCTCCCTGATTGACTTTACGGATGGCGAGTACCAGCTCGTCGCCGGCTGACTGCTTAAGAACGTAGGCAGAAGCACCGCGACGGAATGCCTCAGCCGCTACATCGGCCTCCATGGTCATGGTCAGGAAGACCAGCTTGACGCCCGGGAGTTTCTGCTTGACCTGGCTGCCGGCATCAAGACCATTCAAGTGAGGCATATAGATATCGAGGATGATGATGTCTGGCTTGAGCTCAGCTGCCGCAGCGATCAAACGTCGGCCGTCCGTCACAATGCCAACCACCTGAAACTCGGGCTCCAGCAGACTCTTGCATGCATCAGCCAGGAGTTGATGATCATCGGCAATCAAAATGCGTGCTGCGGGTTTTTGTTCTCTCATCAGAGATCTCCTGAAAAGCGATCTTTGAACATGGCCCGTGTGATCGAGGGAGAATCTGCAAACGATGACCCCGCCCTCCGTTAAATTGTCGCGCCTTCGTTCTATCTCGCGAAGTGCCTGATATCACAGCCCCCGGAGACACGCCTACGAAAAACCTGGGCGCTTTGCAAGCGCAATATTACGCCATTTTCCCACAGCACTGCGAAGTTTATTACTTCTTTATGGTGATTGCCCGAATACTCGGGTTAACCCGACCGTAAATGGTGCAGTTTTCAAGCTGGGCCCAAGAGCAGACTTGGCTAGCAAAAAGTGAGTGCTCTACTGGCCGATGCTGGATACGCGCTGCTCCAGACTCTGTAATGTTACGTGGGACCTCTGCAGATTGTAGGGAGGCGCCCGCAAAGCAAAACCGTACAGCTCCTCTCGCACGGCGCGCGGTGACGGCTGGCAGTTAGCGTCCTAACTTCTGCAAGGGAGTTTAGCACTTTTCTAGTGACGAAACAGTGAATTTTGCCAATATCTCAACGAATACCTGTGGAGCTATGCTCCGGGTGTGGACAAACCTTTGCCTGGGCAAACTGCAGTCGCTGTGTCGCGAACGGTCCAGCGGAGCAACCGGCGGATTTGGAGGAACTCCTAGTGAAATCAGCACGTAGCGACCGAATTTATCTGTGGTCAAAAAGGCTCGGCGCCGTCCTGCTGATAGCAATGGCAATCGTGGCAGCCGGGAATGCGCAACAGTTCTCTGCCGGTGAAACGGCAAGGGGGAACGTTGCCAAGACGACAATCTACTCTCCTGCTAGCCAGTCGATTTCGGGCGATGGCGCCAAAGCCCGTGAACTAAGCCCACCTGTCGACGAAAAACTCATCGCCAACAAATTGGTTCAGGAAAGCGGCCGATGATTTCTGGCAGGCGGATGCTTTTAGAACCCCTATTGTGCGTTGCATCGGAAAGCATACAACGGTGCAACGCATTTTTTTCGCAGACTCATCGCAAGAGAAATAGATGGTTCGCCTAACCAACTTTCCGGTCGTTGTCCTTGTTGTATCATTCCTCCTGCTCTGGCTGGCAGGGTTGATCGGCACTTCGTTTCGCAAGAAAAAACACCTATCGGATAACGCCGGGGGTGCTGATGCCGGCCTTGTCCTGGGTGCTACGCTGACGATACTTGGGCTCATCATCGGATTCACCTTTTCCATGGCTATCAGCCGATATGAGCAGCGCAAGAACTACGAGGAAGCGGAGGCGAACGCTATCGGGACGGAATACGTCCGCGCGGACCTGTTACCTTCTGCCGATGCGCAGAGAGTGCGTGCCCTGCTGGCGAACTATACCGATCAGCGGATATTGTTCTATAGGACCAGCGATAAGCAACAGCTAAGCCGCGTAAATGCCGATACCGCTCAACTGCAAACGGAGTTGTGGGCCACGGTCGCGAAATTAGGCACCACGCAGCAAACACCGATTACTGCACTAGTCGTTTCAGGCATGAACGATGTGTTGAATTCTCAGGGATATACACAGGCCGCATGGTGGAACCGTATCCCACCTTCAGCGTGGGTCCTCATGTTTATGATCGGTATCTGCTGCAACCTGCTGATCGGTTATTGCGTTCGCCGCACTGGTATGGAAGTTACTGTATTTCTGGTTCTGACCCTGGTGGTGTCGATTTCGTTCTTTCTTATCGCCGACATCGACAGCCCGCGCGGAGGCATCATTCGCGTAGAGCCGCAAAATCTTATGAGCCTTTCTCAGTCGCTCCATCCACAATAATGAGAACCTTGCGTTGTAAAAGATTCTCGCGCTTCTGCTAGTTTTACTAGTATTCAAACTCTTTTGCCTCTTTAAAAATCGAATGTACCCACTCGAAGAGGAACTCCTAGTGAAGCCTCCTTGGCCGGGCGAGCACCGACTGGACCTATTGCCTCGCTATGTGCAATCGGTCGATCGCTGAGACATTGCGTAAAAAGGAACCGTATGAAGAAGATAGCGTTCGTCCTTGGCTTACTCTGCTGGTGCGACATATGGGCATTTTCTCAAGACCAGGCTCAGACCCAGCCTGCGGTTATCAATATCAATATCAGTGTCTCCCGTACGGCTCAGGCGGTGAGTTACCCGAACAATACCTCGAGCAGCATCGACTTCGTAGGCACGCCATTTCTGCCGTTCGCCAAGGGCCAGGCAAAGGTTGACAATAAAAAGGGCGTCATTACGATTCAGGCAGAGCTGCAAAAAATGTCTCCGGCCAATACTCTGGGCGCGGAGTTCCTGACCTACGTGCTTTGGGCGATCACCCCGGAAGGCCGCGCTCGGAATTTGGGAGAGTTCCAACTGAACGGCGACAAGAGCAAACTGACGGTCACGACACAACTGCCAAACTTTGCCATGATTGTGACAGCCGAGCCCTACTTTGCTGTGTCCTATGCCAGTGAGGAGGTGGTGCTGCAAGGTAATCCGAGCAACGATACCAAGGGTCAGATCACGCCGGTAGTGGCACAACTTCTCAGCCGCAGCACATACCATGAGAGCCAGCTTCAGCCTTTCACGATAGACCCCAAAGTTCCGCTGATCGTGTATGAGGCTCGAAATGCGCTGCGCATCGCACAACTGCAAGGCGCAGAAAAGTATGCCCCGAGCGCCTGGGACAGCGCGCAGCAATCGCAGACAGAGATGGAGGATTATCTTGCCAGAAAGCAGAAGAATCCGATCTTGACCGCTGCGCGAAGTGCGACTCAACAGGCTGAAGACGCCCGCTCCATCGCGGTAAAGCAAGAGGCCGCAGAGAAAGTGGCAGAAGCCAAACAAGCGGAGGCGGAAAGAGCTGCAGCAGCAGCTCAGCGCGAAGCGGAGTTAAAAGCACAGCAGGCCGCAGAGGCTCAGCGCAGCGCAGACGCCGAGGCTCTTGCAGCCAAGGAGGCTCAGGCCCGCGCGGAGGCGGATGCGGCCAGAAAGCAAGCTGACGAAGCAGCCAAAAAGTCGGCCGAAGAAGCTGCTCAGGCTGTGGAGGCACAGCGACAGCTCCGCGCACAGCTTCTATCGCAGCTGAACTCTGTGCTGCAAACGGTGGATACTCCGCGCGGCCTGGTGGTCACGATGGCCGATGTACTCTTTGCGTCCGGCAAATATGAGTTCTCCCAGCCTGCAAGTCTAGCTCTGGCCAAGATGTCGGGCGTCATCCTCGCCCATCCTGGTTTGACGCTAAAGATTGCTGGGTACACAGATAGCACGGGAGGCGATCAGATCAATCTGAAACTCTCCGGCGAGCGCGCTGACGCCGTGCGGACGTTCCTGGTCCAGCAGGGATTGAATCCCGAAACGGTCACTTCCGCGGGAATGGGATCCGCTGATCCGGTGGCCAGCAATGATTCTTCCGTGGGCAGGCAGCAGAACCGGCGGGTTGAGATCGTCGTTTCTGGCGAAGCCATTGGCACCCAGAGCGGAAACTGACTCCTTAAGCGTGAAGCGAAAGATTTATCGAGACGTCGACAGAATCTCGCACACGCCTGAGTCGTCGGGTGAGTCTCACGGGAGACTATTAATGAATGCGTTTCCGAACTCCTGTTCGAAAACCCAGCCTGGGAATCGTCAGATTTCTTACAGTGTCACTGATCATCGGGCTTGCATTAGCAGTGCCGATCGGAGAGCCTGCTTCTGGAGCCCTTGCCCCTCACCCTTCGAGCGAGCATTCGGCGGGCGCTTCGCCGGACAAAACTCCAGCGCAAGCCGACGCCGCGGGCCTCCCATTAAACTTCGAGCGTCATACAGACGACTTGGACGCGATGGTCAAGCGCCGCAACATTCGGGCGCTCGTGCTCTACAGCCGTTCCGGTTTCTTCTACGTTAATGGCCGCCCGCAGGGTATATATTACGAGGCGCTCCGGGCATTCGAGCAGTCACTTAACGAGAAATTGCGAACGGGCAAGCAGCCGGTGCAGGTTACATTTATTCCGGTCCGTCCCGAACAGGCTGAAAAGGCTTTGACCCAGGGAGTGGGCGACTTGATCGCATACGGGTTGACGGTGACGGCCGAGCGCGAGCAACGGGTTGCGTTCTCTGTCCCCATCGCAACAAATATTAAGCAGATCGTGGTAACGCGAAAGGGGGCCGGACCGGTTTCTTCGTTGCAGGACCTTGGCGGGAAGAAAATATTCGTCAATCCACTTACCACGTACTCCGGGAATTTAGAAAAAGTAAACGAATCCCTGCGAAAGCAAGGAAAGCCAACCATTCTGATCGAGAGTGCCGATAAAAATTTGCTGGATGAGGATCTGCTGGAGATGGTGAATGCAGGCATCATCCCGGCAACCGTTACCATCACCGATCGTGCCCAACTCTGGGCCAATGTGCTTCCCGGCATAGCGCCTCAACCGAACCTGGCCATCGCCGATGGCGAAACACTGGCGTTTGCGATGCGGAAGAACAACCCCAAGCTCAAAGAAGTAGTCGATGAGTTCGTCAGCAGCCACATGGCCGGAACATCGTTCGGAAACACATTGATGCGGCGGTATTTGCAGAACACCAAGTGGATCACCAATCCGACAACGAAAGCACAACTGGACGCGTTCAACCAGACGGTTGCCTTCTTTAAGGAGTACGCGTCTCAGTATGACCTCGACTATCTGCTTGTAGTCGCCCAGGGTTACCAGGAATCCATGCTGAACCAGGCTGCGCGCAATGGCGGTGCGGTTGGCATCATGCAGGTCAAGCCGGCCACAGCCGCGGCCGCGCCTATCAGTATCCCCGACGTGACTACCGCCGAGAACAACATTCATGCCGGAGTCAAAATTTTAAATACCATCTCGAATACTTATTTCAACGATCCACAGATTGATCCGATGAACCGGCTGCTGTTTACGTTTGCTGCCTACAATGCGGGTCCGACCCGGATTTCGGCCCTGCGTAAGAAAGCGCGGGCACAGGGACTGGACCCGAACAAGTGGTTCGGAAACGTGGAGTTGCTGGTATCGCAAAGCGTGGGGCAGGTTACAGTCCAGTACGTGAGCAATATCTACAAGTATTATGTTGCGTATAAGCTAGTCCTGCAGCAAGGGGAATCGCTGTAGGCGTGGAATTAAGCGATCTGCACATTTGGACTTTTCGTGCAAGACGGGCGCACTTCACTAGAAAGTTGTTGAACCGGTGTTTATCTGCGAACCCTTCGCCGATGCCACACTTCCCTTGCTTTCTTTATTCCTACCGGTATCGCGCTTTAACTAAAAACCAACTCGGGCTGCTTCGCGACTGTCACTTGTGACAGTTGCCGCTGTAAGTTACGTTTGTTTCACTAACTTGTGTTGCTTGCTGCGGGGGTCCTCAAAAAGCATAGATACCTGGCTGATGCCAAGTAATCGTGCTTTCGCGCTGATTCGGGAGCTGGCATTTGTGATAGTGCCGCTCATCTGTCGGCGAAGCGTGGAGCCGCGAGGCTGCAACAAGGCGAATCTCCATGGGCGGAGAGTTGTACATCTACCGCACTTAGACTTCTCTCGCTAATTTTGAGCAACTTCCCCCGAACGATCTTGACGAAAAGGAGAGACAACATTCTGCGCACGCCCCAATCACTACAAGATCAGCGAGAAAAGTCGGAAGATAGGTCGAAAAACGGAACCTGGTCGGTGATAGCGCCTATTCTGACAGTGACAGCCGTGAAATGGCCCATAAGCAAGAGACTAGCATTGGGGGCGCTAGCGCCCTTTCTCCTGTTAACGGCGCCGTTGGTTGCACAAGATACGCCTATTGGACCGGAGGGGACTCAAATTGCCACGGAACAAACGCCCGCGGCGGCGGTCAATGCCGACGCGTTGCGAAAAGCGGCGCAAAATCCCGTCGCCAGCCTCATCAGCGTTCCAGTGCAGGATAACTTCAACGGAGGGATTACTCCCGGAAACACTACGCAAAATGTGCTGAATATTCAGCCAGTGATCCCAGTGAAGTTTAGCGACAACTGGAACCTGATCATTCGCTGGATCACTCCTATCATTTACCAGCCGCTTGGGCTTGGAGTTGGCGTTTCCGGCCTTGGCGACATGCAGCCCACTTTTTTGCTCTCTCCGAGCAAACCGCACAAATTGATTTGGGGCGCGGGCCCGATCATTCAAGTGCCGACCGCAACCAGCCGGTACACGGGACAAGGAAAGCTCGCCATCGGACCTAACTTCGTCGCTTTGGGTATGCCAAGCCATTTCGTGCTGGGCGTACTGGTCAACAACATCTGGTCGGTCGCCGGTGGGGGTAGCCGCCCGGGCATTAACCAGCTGCTGCTGCAGTATTTCGTCAACGACAACCTGAAAAAGGGCTGGTACCTGACCACACAACCGATCCTCACCGCCAACTGGAACACGTCCGCGGCCAGCGGAAGTGTGTGGACGGTGCCATTCGGTGGCGGCGTGGGAAAAATCATGAGACTTGGTTTTCAGCCGGTGAATATCAACGTTCAAGCTTACGGCAATGCGGTGCATGTTCCTGGAGCTTCGTCCTGGACCGTTCGGGCGCAGTTTGCACTACTGTTTCCCAAGTTAACCAAGGAGCAGGAGAAGATGATGATGCAACAAAGGCTGAAACAGATGGAACAGGGGCCACCGCAGAAGAAGTGACTTTGATCCGGGGTGGCTTGAACCGGACTGTGATTTTTTGTTAATCATCTTTACCTCGCCTTCTTCTCAAAGACATTGATCAAATCCTCGAGAGGCCGGGAAGAGCGCCTTCTGGCCCCTCCCCCCTTGCCCCGAGCAGCGTCGGCTGGATATATCGACTACATGCCACCTTGAAGCCCTTTGTTTTCCATGAGTGTGACATCGACACGCCCATCCAGCGCGCGCCCCTGCGGATCGCTATTCGAGGCATCAGGATGGGTGGAGCCGAAACCGGCTGGTGCCAGGATCCGCCTCAGCGGAATATTCCCTTGGTTGCGAAGATGATTTGCCAGCGCGGAAGCACGATCCTCGCTGAGTTCGACGCAGTGGACAAGGTTGGAGTCCGTTCTCCGGGCGGCGCAGGCCGCAGCACTCACGCACTACCAGACGTCAAAGCGGCAAGTTGATCAAATAATTAATTCGAAATTTTGAGCACCTTGATGAAACAAAGGACTTAGCCACTGACATGATCAACGAATTGCCATTCGTGAGCGGTCCGATGCTTCGCCCAGGTTGCATGTTTTCGGTATAGAAGGCGTCACATCGTCCGGACGACATACGGCGACATGATGCCTGTACAATACGTCTTTTCGAGCAAACGAGCCACTCCAATCGTTACGCACATTACGCTCTCTGCGCATAGAGACTCCACGCGTCGCGCGGACTTAGTTCACTTCGTTCGCACATTTTTGTACAAGAACAAAAACACGCCGGAGAATACTTAGAGGACAAACACGGTACCGGTACCGAATGAATTCATACCGCAAACGGGTCATTGACCCAGTTGAGCGAGTTGTTACTTTCGTATACATGAAAACGTTGGCGCTTATTGTCTTACTTACCTCGGCAGCACTCGGTCAAACCACCAAGACCGGCATAGCCATCCACTGCGTCGCTTTGCCTGGAGATGTGGTGGGAGGTCAGCTGTGCACTGCGCTTCGCCTTGCCGTGGCGAGCAATCCCCGATATGAGGAGGCTGTTACAAATCCACAGGGATGGCAGCTTAGGCTTGCCACGATGGGGATCGATGACAACAAAGGCGCCGCAGTCTCGATGACCCTGGTCTATCGTGCGATGTATGTCGTGAACACTGTCCAGGTTTGCGGGGCTTCCGTCATCCCTGATTGCGCTCAAGGCATGCTGTCCGATTCCGATGATCACATAAGGTTGTTTGAAAAGGCAGTCAAAGAGCGGATCGCTAAGCAGTAGACTCCCTGAGGATGGATCAATGCTGGTTGGAATCAGTAACTTGGGAGCTTCGCAGGCTGCATGGCGCTACTCGGCTACGCGCTTGCGCTCTTTCTGGTCCTGAGTATCGGAGTCTGTTGTCGCATTCGGGTCACAGGCTTACTGATGGAGCCTTCCCTCACCAGGTGAACGATGATCCCATGACGTCCTCATACTCCGTGGCTGCTTGGAACTAGGAGCTGGCTAGGAAACGCTTTCCAGACAACTGACTGTATGATTCGCGTCATCAAATCCCAGTTGTCTAAGGCAAGATGGGCTTCGTTCGGCACTGCAGTACAGCCGCGTGGCCTTCGTAAAAGCTGCTCGACCACATGTCATCATGAAGTGGGATTCGCATGGTAATGTCCCTTGTGACAGGTGGAAGCACACTCTAATGCCGTCATGGCCTGCTCCATGCCATGAATATCACGAGACCGCGCGATCTCCACTCTTGGTCTAGTGTCACCGCCGCAATAATTTTCGCCCGTACTCTTGGCGCCCCTGTGGTTCCCGAATCGGCAACGTTGGACGCGCACTGGCTTTGACACTTACTGTATTGCCGGTTGTTTGCCGTATTTATAAAGCAATGTGAGCGCGATTCCGCTTTGGTGGACGTCGAGGACGTTTTGATTGGAATTGCGGTAATTAACGTCCAAATACCGATACCCAAAACCTATCCCCCACTTCGGCTTTACCTGATAGTTCGCGACGCCGGCAACCTGGTAGTCCACATTGGCGCCCCCGCCACCGGCGTCGCCCACTACGAGGATCGCGATCTTCGGCGAAAAAGGTACCACGATGTTTGCGCCCCCGACGACGTCAGCCCAACCTTGAGATGTCTCAGCACTGAAGTTAGGCGGGGTCGGGGGCATCAGATTAAGGTTCTCTGATATATACCAGGCGCGAACCCCTGCCGTAGCGCGGATCTTTACCATCTTGCCATCTAGAACCAGGTAGTTCACCTTCGGACTAAAGATGCCCTCCTTGACTGTGGCTTTAGCAGAGTAGCCAGGTAAACGGATAAACGCTTTGTCATCGGAAAGTTTGGCCCAGACGAAATCGAATGGAACACTCCATCGTTTGTACTGGGCTTCAAAAGATCCCATGAGACCGATATTGAAGTGTTTCAGCACGTCGGAAGGACTTACAGCGACATCGGTACTGTAACCCTTAGCTCCCACGCTCCCAGACATTCCCGGAAACCACAGATACGAGAGGCTCGTAAAGTGCCAATCAGGATCGTCAGCGATCGGCGGAGCAGTAGAGACCAAATTGCTCGGCGTTGCGGTGGCAGCGGGCAGGGTTTGAAGCTGAGCGCTCTCTACCGGCTTTTCCTGCGCAATCGCCACGAAAGGAAAAGTCAGCGCAAGTATCGCCCCCAACACCACGCTTTCGCACACTCGCCGGTAGCTCATGCAACACTCTCATATTTGAATTTGACTGAGATTAACAATCGTGGCGGAGACGGTGAACTGGCAGAAGTGACAGTACGGTGTTTTTTTTAATGCAGAGCAGATACGCAAAGTGGGTTACTCAAAACCGGGCACACACCTCCGAGGAAGTGTGTGCCACGATCACTCTGTTATTCGCCGGTAGCTGCTTGGGACTTGTGCGCGATGATATATAACCGAATGTATCCTGCGGCTGCGCGGAAACTCACTTGTTCCTTTTTATCGTCCATCAGCGGAACAAACTTGTCTATCAAGGCCGGATCGTTGTGCATCGCGACCGCATGGACGGCCGCCGCACGAGTGGCCCATTCTTTGTCTTGCAGCGCTGCCACGATTGCAGTCCAAACGGTGGGATCGTTCTTATCTTTAGCGAGTGAGAATATTACCGAGGATGAAGCCATCGAAGCCGGATCCGCCGACAACCCGACGGCCGATTCCATGCCGGACCCCAGACCCGGCAACGCAAATTGATTGGCCACGATTCCAAGAAAGGTGGTGGTCGGAGTATGTGTCATTCGCACCAACGACCGCTTCTCGCTGCTCATGAAACCGGAGGTGGTCTTTTGCTTCCCCTCCAGGGCAGCCAGGAGAAAAGCTTTCCCATCCGGCTGCTTGAGACCAAAGAGCGCCAGCGCAGCTGCCAACTCCACTTCAGGCACCGGATCCTTGAGTGCTTTTTGCAGAGCTGGGACCACCGCTGGATTATTGAAACTCCCCAGGGTGGATATGATCGTCTCCCGGGTCGGAACGTCCTTATCAGTTTCCAACATGGAATACAGCTTATTTAACACTTCGGAGCGGTCGCCAATAAGGCTGGCGGACATAACAGCGAGTTGCCGTGTATCGGGATTGCCGCTCGCCACGCCCTTCAACAGAATGTCCTTTGCTTTTTGGACATTCGGATCGCTTGCGCCCGGCTGGCCTGGGGCTGCGGGGCCACAAAAAAACACGATCGCCAGGGCGGCGACCAAGGAATTCATCCTAAACTTGTGAGATCCGATCATCTTAATAGCCTCTCTTTAGCAAAGGCTACCAACTTGCTCGTACGCCGCAAACTAGTAGAACTCGTAGTATTGCCACTGAAATATCTGGATTTTTTGGATTGCTTTTTCGGGTGCCTGCCAAGAATCTGAGGAATAAGGTACGCGATGCGGAGAAACTTATCCTCGGTATTTGTTCTGCGGTCTCGCTGGCAAGGGCCCCCGCTAACGGCTACAGCACTATTTTCCGTTGCGCGCTAGTACATTTGCTACTTACATCCCAATCCCAAACCCGGAATACTTCGCGATACAGTCGGTGGGTCGACCTCAAATGAAAGGCGGGTGCCTTCACGAAATGGCGAAAGACTGCGGCATGGTAGCAACTGCTTTCGACACTCCGCCTTCTGTTGAAGACTTTGGGAGCCCGTCCGTCTGTCACACCTTCTGGTTGGCTCTGGTACTTCTTCTGCTCTTCTGCAAAGCTGCGATCGCACAAAGCTCACAAGAAGTACAGTTTCTGCCGGAAATCGACGCGTATCTGAAGCTTGATCCGCATACACGGGTGAGCGCGCAGGCGAAGGATACAAGAGAGGGGGGTGACTCCACCCAGGCCGAGATCGGTCCTAGCGCGGAGTTCTACCTGAAGCCACTGATCAAGCTTAGAGAAATCACCCTCTTCGATCTGGACGATGCTAAAGCGCGGCCGCTTGTCGTGACAGGCGGCTACCGCTACCTCGCGGCACCCGGAAAACCTTCGACCAATCGCATCCCAATCGCAGTGACATCCCACCTTCCCCTAACGGGCAAGCTGCTGCTAACCAACAGAAACCGTGCAGATCTTGACTGGAGCAATGGAAGCTTTACCTGGCGCTATCGCAATATGCTGTCCCTAGAGCGGACGCTGGAGATTCACTCCCACCATCTGATACCTTACGGCAGCGCAGAAATCTACTACGAAAGCCAGTATGAGAAAGTCAGTACGACCGAACTCTATGCGGGATCTCTGTTCTCCATGGGAAAACACTTTCAGCTTAAGGCCTATTATGAGCACCAGAACAATACCGGCAAACACCCCAATACGCAGGTACACGGCGTGGGGCTGACGTTGAATATCTATATGTCAAGGGAAGCCCATTGAGTATTCAAAACTCGCTGATGCCCCAGCAGACCTTCTCCACCGACAGCTGAGGGCCGGCTCGCCAGATTGGCAGCGCTCAGGGTGTCATCCGGATGAGTGCGTCGCGAAGGGGCAAAGACGAAATCTTCATGACTCCGCTGAACGGCGTATACATGGCCATGATGACAAAGACTGCGCCGGAAACGGAGGCTGCGCAGACGACCAGCGTCACGAATACTGTGTTGTTACGCGGAGCGAAAAGCCCGAAGCTAACGAAAATGGCAGTCAGCCACGAGACCACAACCACCAGCAGTGGAACTGAAAGGGAGCTTCCCTCCGAGCCAAGGAACATTAACCAATAGGTGCGCCGTAAAGCAATAGCCGCCGAAATAGCAGCGGCCTTCACTGCAACCTGTGCTTCGTTCTTTGGCTGGAGCAACTGCAATTGGTTATAAAAGATTTGGCCTGTGTCCGTAGGTCTTAGCTCCGGATCCTGGGATCCCTGGTTTGGCCAGATGCGCTGGAGACTTGCCTCCGCCAGCGAATGCAACTCTTGACGGGCGGCCAGGGTCTCCGGCCCGTAGCTTCCCAGCAGGCGATCGACGCCGACAAAGTCTGACGCCATCTCAGTGAGTTGGTCCTTACGCTGTTGATAGGAAGAGTTCGCGGTTGAAACGAGCATTCCGAGGACCAACGCGGTCATAGTTACCAGGAGGCCAGTTACAAGTCTAATAACATCCTTTACCTCCGGCCCGAGCTGATTCTGGGGCAAAACGAACCGAAGTCTCATGCCGGCAATCGCTCCACCGAGCACCACCCAGAAGACTATCGAGCTTACCAGGATTGATTCCATGAACCTCTCGGCCTTCTGATGCCTTTGGATGAATGCGTTGGTAGCGAGTCTAGGCGCGTGACGCTCAAGGAGTCAGCTAGTAATTTCCCCAGGTGACCGGTAACAAATACTCAGGGCACATGTGGACGTTGTCCGCGCACGCGGGTGCCGGTCAATTATCGTCGCACCATTCGAGCACGGGTCGTAAATTCGGAGGCTGAGTGAATTGTTGTGACCCTGAATGCCGAATTTCGGGACAAGAGGCGGTATCTCTACTTGCTATTTTGCAAGCGACTGATACTTTTGCCAGTTCCTGGCAGAGCGCCTCTACTCCATGATTAAAAGCACCGTCTGACAAGGCTATGAGCTTGCGGTGCATTTCAACCTTTTGCGATTGGAGAAACGGCCCAATGACGAGGATCATTCAAGGCAGGTGGAAGCTTGCTGTTCTTATTTGCATCGTGCTATCCATTACCTCATCGCTCATGGCGCAACAGCACGGCCAATATCAGCCTGGCCAATACGGCTTGAACGCTGGCATCATGCCCGATCCTGGAATCACCTACGGGGACTACAACCTCAACTTCAATGCCAACCAGCTGAATCTTGAAAACGGCACTCCGGTTAAGGCGACGGGCACGTACAACATCTGGGCCGTGGAGAACTTCTTCTTTTATGTTCCCAAGTTCAAGATTCTCGGAGCGAAGTTCGCGCCTTTTGTCGCTTTCCCCACGATAGCCACAGGCTCGCTCGTGCTACCGTTCCTGGGGAATGGCACGACTCTTGGATCCGGGGGCTTCGCTCTTGCGGATACGTGGTTTCAACTGGCAAATCTAGCTTGGCACGCTCCGCGGGCGGACTGGTGGGCGGGATATGCCTTTGTGGCGCCCACCGGCCGCTACACGCCGGGCGCCACAACGAATGTCGGTTCCGGTTACTGGGGCAACGACTTCACCTCCGGTGCCACCTTTTACATCACCAAGGACCAGGGCACAACGGCAAACATCATGGGCAATTGGGAGATCCACGGATCAAAGACCACCCGGTCCGGGGACATAAGCACGATGTTCGGGACGTTGCCCATAAACGTCCAGCTGACACCCGGGGCAGCCTGGAGTGATGAGTGGGGATTAGGTCAAGCCATTCCATTGAACAGGCCCTTCTTGAAGACGAAGAACATAACCAAAGTGGCCCAGATTGGGCTGATCGGATACGACCAGGCGCAAATCTCGCGCAACAGAAGCGACAACACAATCGTCGATGCCTTCGAACGGCTAGTCCCCTTCTATTACATGCACGCCGTCGGTGGGCAGGCCAACTATATCGATCTAAAGAATAATTGGAATGTATTCTTCAAATGGGAAAAGGAATATAGGGCGTTGGCCACCACGAAGGGCCGCACCATCGTGTTTGGGGTGGTGTACACCTTCCGCATTCCGAAACCTGCACCAGGGGCTCCGGTGGTTCCGTAGCGGGCAAACGGGCGGCGGGCGCAGCATGCTCGCAGACAACCACGCAACAACCAACGCAACTCTGGCGTTATCTAGGCCAGCCGAACCAGGAGTACTGCCACGCGACGGAAAGACTCTGATAATTTCCGCCAAACCGGATGTAGGCTCCATTGTTGTAACTGACCTTCACCGATTGGTGTTGGCCGAACGGGATGGCAGCTGTGGCGCCAATGCGGGAGCTCGTTTGACGCGTAGCGAGATTCGCGACACCACTCAAGGCGGTGACGCCGCCGAACCAGAAATTTCCGTCCAGTGAAAACCAGAGCTTTGGCTTTACATCGTAACTCAGATGGCCCTCGAAGCTTCCGATAGGGCTTTCCGTTTGTGGCTTGGGGGTTGGTGGCGAAAAATACCGTGGGTTCGTCGTGTAGAACCACGCTCCGCCGTACGAATCGAGTATCCAATTGCCCCAACGTCTGGAGTAGCCAACTTCCGGTTTGAAGGCCCATCGGTTGATGCCCCAATTCACCAGCTTCGTCGGATCATATTGACCCGTAGGAGCCAGTACCTTCAGGCTGACGCCTACTAATGTCTTTTGCCTCCATTTCATGAAACCTTGTACTGGCATCGCTGGTCCACCCTTGAGATTTACAGATACCCGGGAAGTAAAATCCACAAGGCCGGAGCGATAAATTTGACGCGGCTGGCCCGCTACGTTGCCCTGAAAGTTGCCCACCGCATAGGGGAGAACGGCATTCACGTTGGCCGAGCGGCCCAAAAAGCTGAACGAATGATAGTAGCCCAAAATCGGAACGCTGTAGGTTCCCGTCGCACCCGTGATCGGAGCCGCACCCGCTAAATCAACACTCCCGCTATAGAACGAGTACGTCATGACGACCGCATTGAGATGCACTGGAGTGATGAGGTAAGCGCGGGGAGACAGGTCTTGCCCCCGGACCGGCTTCCATGAAGAAGCGGCAATCGCTATCGAACACACGAGCATGAGGGTTTGAAGCGGTCTCATAGTTGCCTTTGCGGCTTCGGCCGAGAACATGAGACCCGCTTCCAGCGCATTTTCAGGAGCCGGAAAGCGAACCATCTCGCTCCCTGAACCGCCTGCAATGCTGGAGCTTTGTGTTTAGCTCCGTAGCGAATTAGACACGAAGGTGTGGCCCTTCAGCGCCTCTTGAATCGCATCCACCAGGTCGAGCGACAGGCGGCGCTTGGTAACGTAACCCATGGCTCCCGCAGAGAACGCCGCAGCAATAAAATCCTGGTCCTCATGAATGGTCAAGAATATGATCTTAACTCGGGAATTAGCATTCTGAATACGTCTTGCCGCCTGCAGCCCATTCAGCAGAGGCATCGAAATGTCCGTCACTAACACGTCGGGATCCAGCGCGAGAACAGCCTTCACAGCCTGAAAACCATTCTCCGCTGCCTCGATAATCTCGAAGTCATCCCCGAGTATTCCGCGAACTCTTCCAATGATCTCTCGGTGATCATCTGCCAACACGACTCGAATCTTATCCACTGAGATGCCTTCGGTGGCCAAACCGGTAAACATTTACATCATCATTCTCCTTTCTGTAATATCTGCCTACTGTCACATGCGACAGTAGTCCGCTGCTTAACAATTGTTCTCTCTCATGCCGAGATCATCCCATGCCTCACGGCGTACTTAACCAGGTCTGAGTTTGTCGTGATGCCTAACTCCTCCATGATCTGGTACTTGTGAAACCGAACAGTGCGGTGGGCGATCTCCAGAACATAGGCAATCTCCTTCATGGAACGCCCCTCGGCAAGCATTTGCAGGACTTCGCGCTGGCGGCCAGTGAGCTGCTTCGGCGCCTCGGCCCTGGGATCCCGGATAAACATGTTTTCGATCGCCCGGCCAATCTGCGGGGTCACGTAGGAAACTCCTCTCACTGCGTCGTGAACGGCTTGCAATAACTCGGTGGGCCGTGAGGTTTTGAGCAGGTAGGCGGCGGCGCCGACGCGAAAGGCTTCGGCCGCAATATAGGAATCAGTTTCCATAGTCAGGAAAATCAGCTTTATGTATGGCGTTCTCTTCTTCAACTCTCTCGCCGCATCCAGACCATTCAGCAAGGGCATGCCAATGTCCAGGACCACGACGTCTGGCTTGAACTGATCGGCCGCTTTCAGCAGCGCACGGCCATCTTCAACGCTTCCTACTACTTCGTAATGGGGTTCCAGCAATTTCGCGAGTCCCGCACAGATCATCGTGTGATCATCGGCCAGCAAGATACGTGTTCGTCCCATCTCATCCTCCACGAAAGTTCAGGCGCTTTCGGAAACCGTTGATGAAGCCTTGAGTTGTGCGTCAGCCAGAGGCACACGAACCAGGATTCTTGTCCCACCATTCTCTACAGACTCGATGGTGAAAGTACCGTGAACCAGGTTGACTCGCTCCTGCATGCTGACAAGTCCCAGTCCCCTGTCCAGCTTTGCTCTCTCCACGTCGAAGCCCGCCCCGCGGTCGCTGACCTCAAGCTGGATCTCCTTTGCCGAGCTCCGCAAAACCACAGAAAATTGCCCTACGCCGCTATGTTTTAGGGCGTTCTGCAATGCTTCCTGGGTGACCCGAAAAAGAGAAAGGGAAATATCGCGGGGCAAAAAGCTCGGGACGTTCTCATCGGCGAACCGGACGCTCACATCGTGCTGCTGAGAGAATTCGCGACAGAAACTCCTGATAGCGGCTGCCAAGCCAAGGTACTCCAGCTTCGAGGAGTGGAGTTTGTGGGACAACGCTTGAACATCACCCGCGATTTCGGCACAGTGGCGCCGGATTTCCTCAAGCTTCGGCAAGCGACCTGAATTCGATCCCCGATTCGCTTGTTCCAGTTCCATGGAGAGCAGCGCAAGCCGCTGGCAGATGTCGTCGTGAAGTTCTCTGGCTATCCGGCTGCGTTCTTCTTCCTGCGCTTCAATCAATTTGCCACCGATTTTCTCCAGCGCTTCCTGTGCCAGCTTCTGGTCTGTGATGTCGGCCGCCGAACCGACAAAGCCGGCAAACGAGCCGTCCTCGTTCACCCGAGGCGCCGCGATATCCAGCATCCATCGGTACACTCCATCGCGCCGCCGTAGCCGGTATTCCTTGGAAAACCCTTTCTGCTGTTCGAGCGCACGTCTGTTTGCCGTCTGGACGCTCTGTACGTCGTCAGGGTCAATGAATTTCGACCATACATCGCCAAGTCCGGTCGCCAAGTCGCGGCCAGTGAAGTCAATCCACCGGTCATTCAGATAGGTAACCGTGCCTTCCTTGTCGCACATCCAGATCAGAGCAGGTGTGGTATCAGCCACCAGCCGGAAGCGCTTTTCGCTTTCACGCAGACGAAGATCGGCCTTGCGGTTCCGGGTTCGTTGCCATAGCAAGCCGATGATTAATGCCGCCTGAAGGAGAATCAGTAAGAGCACAACACCAACGTATTTCGCGTAGCGCTCCCAGGTTGTTGGCTGGCGATACCACAAGACCGCACCGGGTGGAAGATCCGATTCCGGAATGTTCCAGCGGCGAAGCTCCCGCGAGTCCACTTGGGGGTGGGGTGCGGGACCTTCTTTGATTGGAATGCTCTCTGGTGTCCTTCCTAGGAGCACCAGCGCGGCCAGCTTTCCTACCGCGGTTCCTCGTTCGGCCGAGTCGTCAAAGTATCCGCCAATCGCACCGTGGCCGAAGCAGTAGCTCGCAAGGCAATAGGTCGGGAATCGATGAGCGACGACCTCGAGAACGTCGTAGGACCCGATCACAAGCTGTGCTGACTCCTGCGGCATAAGGTGAAACAAAACAATGGTGCGGGGAGGGAGGGTTGGGATCTGTTGCAGCAACTGGTCAGGCGGAATTCCGACGAGGTCAACCGTCTTCAACCAGGGTTCGTGGAGTCGCAGCTCTTGATCCATCATCTTCGCCCAATATTGTTCAAATTCTGAGCTTCCTGCAATTACTGCCACATTGTTCGTATCGGGCTGGAGGCGGAGTGCAAGATGAATGGTTCCGCCCACATCGATGTTGGTTGTGATCCCGGTCACATTTGGCCATATGTGCTGTCCTTCAAGCCTGCTTCGAGCAACGTAAAAAAAAATAATGGGGGCGCCTGGAAATATCTCCTCGCGATGATCCACGGCAAACCGAAGCGCTGGATAGAAAGCGGTAATGACCAGATCGATCTTCTTGCCGTGGTATGCGCTAGCCAACGATTCGCTCACGGCCTTTTCGTAGCCGGGAGCTTCGAAACGCACCGCATCAAGATATTCCACGTGGAAGTCCACGGGCATGCCCGCCTGCGATCGTGTCGTTGATTTCAGAGTACCGAGATCATCCTGTGCCCTGCGATCAGTAAAGCTATACAAAACCAGGACCGTCTTGGGAGGCGACGTATCAGCGGCAAAGGAGAGATGAGCAGAGGCCGCCAGGACGAAAGCGCAAAGCAGCAAAGACCAGCGCCTCCCCAGGCGCTTCGTGCCTGGCAGGTCGCAGTATTGACTGGCGCCCCCGACTACGGCCGCTTTCTTTCGCATAAGCCACTCGATGGGAAAACCCGACCGCCTGGGCCGGTCATCGTTGCCCGGGAAAGCTCCTGATTGCACTTCCAAGCGTAATCCGCCGATCCAAACTCGGCACCTAGCATTAATAGCAGTGGACTGGACGAAAATATTAGGGGCTGTGGGCTCAAACCCGAGAGATTGTTTACCAGTTTATGACCTGACCTCACAAACGACGGCGGGAATAACTCCTTTGCGCTTACCCCATCGCAGTCGCGCACGCTGCTAAAACAGCCCTTGTCCCGTTATGCAGTCGATCGACGGACAGCGACCGTGATCCTTGACACACTACTGTCACAAGAGACAGTATTTCTCTTTACCAACGTGCCCTAAGCTATTCGAATAACCCCGAGTGCACTCATAGCCGGGCCAACCACGCACCGCTCGGACTCGAGCGAACCAATTGGCAACTTGGGCGGTTGGCCCGCATTTCCCTGGAGGATTAACAGATGAAGAAACAGAAAGCCGCCTGGTCTCTGGTTATGTCCCTGCTTGCGGCATTGCTGGCTTTTGCCCCGGCCGTGTGGGCCCAGGACAATGCGCAACCGGCGCCGAATTCAGATCCTCAGAACATCCAGGCGTACATTGACCTGCTACGGGCCGATGTCAGGCAACAGAAAGCCGAGATGATGGGAGCGGTCATGGAACTAAGTGCCGCCGATGCAGCGAAATTCTGGCCTATTTACGAAGAATACGACGCCGAACTGGCCAAACTGAATGACTTGAGGGTGGCGAACATAAAAGAGTATGCGGCTAGCTACGATCAGATGACGGATGACAAGGCGGACGAGCTGATTCATAAAGCGATGTCTTACCGCAAACAGCGATCTGAGCTCCTGGCAAAGTACTATGAGCTTGTCAAGCAGGCCTTGGGTGGAATTACGGCGGCGCGTTTTATCCAGGTAGAAGACCAGCTACTTTTGATTATCGACCTGCAAATTGATTCTTCCCTGCCGGTAGTGGGGCAAGGCTCGTAAGTTCCCAGAAAGAGGACACCGAAATGCGTAATGGAAGGATTCGAGCCGCGGGACTGTTGGTGGTGGTGGCAACGACCATGGCAGCCATGACAGCGGCAGCACAAAAGAAGGTCACGGTTCCGGCAGGATCGCGGATCCTGGTACGAATGGCCGATTCCATCGATTCCAGCAAACAGAAGGCGGGATTTCGGTTCACCGGCAGCCTGGAGACAAATCTGCAAGCCGACAATGTGGTGGTGGCGCGAAGAGGCACCCCTGTTTATGGCGTTCTTGCTACGGCTTCCTCCGCCGGCAAGATGAAAGGCAGTTCCGAACTCGGACTGGAGTTGACTGAAATCGCGATCAACGGAACGTCCTATCCGCTGCTGACCAGCACCTACGAGATCGAAGGAAAAGGAGAAGGCTCGAATACGGCGAAGAAAGTTGTCGGCGGCGCGGGATTGGGTGCGCTCATCGGCGGCTTAGCAGGAGGAGGAAAAGGCGCTGGTATTGGCGTGCTCGCCGGAGCGGGCGCTGGAACCGCAGTCGCCGCTACCAAGAAAGGACAGCAAATCTCGATTCCCAGCGAATCCCTAATCGAGTTCCGGCTTGCACAACCAGTGGTGCTGCCGGTAGGAAGATAATCGAAGGCCGCCCGCAAAACGCAAGATAAATCCACCGTAACCTGTCATAAATGCCAGTAGACAAATACTAGCGCGAAGAGAATGATGCCATTAGCCGCCTACTGAAGGTATCTCCCTAAGGAAGGGGCGTCGACGAGACAGACCCCCGATCCCTTATCTTCAACTGCTCAATAGGTAGTTGCAGGGCCCTCCATCTTAAAGTTCTACCTCCGGTGGTTTTGAAAACCACATTTAAACACATCGTGAAAAACCGTTGAGGCGATTCAGCCCCGAGGAAGAGGTACAGAATGGCACAGGATCCAGAAACAGCCCGATTGGAAGAAGCGCGTACCGCCAACACACCGTGGAGGAAGTGGGGTCCGTACCTGAGCGAGCGCCAATGGGGAACAGTGCGTGAAGACTACAGCCAGGATGGGAATGCCTGGGATTACTTTACTCATGACATGGCTAGGTCACGCGCCTATCACTGGGGTGAAGATGGCCTCGCCGGCGTCAGCGATGACAAGCAGCTGTTGTGTTTTAGCGTGGCCCTGTGGAATGGCAAGGATCCGATTCTCAAAGAACGCGCCTTCGGCCTCACCAACAGCGAGGCCAACCACGGCGAAGACCTTAAGGAATACTATTTCTACCTCGACAGCACGCCTACGCACTCGTACATGAAGTATCTGTACAAATATCCCCAGGGTGAATATCCCTACCTCAATCTGATCCAGACCAACAGAGGCCGCAATCGCTTCGACATGGAGTACGAACTACTGGATACCGGGATTTTCGCCGAAGACCGCTACTTCGACGTGTTCGTCGAATATGCCAAGCAGGGCCCGGAGGACGTGCTGATCCAGATTAGCGTGGCCAATCGTGGCCCTGAGGCGGCCGAGTTACATGTGCTGCCAACGCTCTGGTTTCGCAACACCTGGACATGGTGGCCAGGTACCCCCAAGCCGTCCCTGAAACAAGCGCGCGGCCAGAAAGATATTCAGGCCATTGTCGCGTCTCACGCCGAGCTCGGTGACCGGTATCTGTATTGTGAGGGAGATGTCCCGCTCCTATTCACAGAAAATGAGACGAACAATCAACGGATCTTCGGCAGTCCGAACGTTTCTGCTTACGTCAAAGACGGAATCAACAACTACGTGGTTGAGGGCAATGAACACGGAGTGAATCCCCAGAAAACGGGAACCAAATCTTCTGCGCACTATAAGTTGAATGTTGGCGCAGGAAAGACGGCCACCATCCGGCTGCGCCTCAGCGACAAGCCTCCTGCCGCCATCGGCGACCCGTTCCTCGGCTTCGCCACCACCTTGAAGAGCCGCCAGTTCGAGGCAGACGAGTTCTATCAAAAGGTCACTCCGTCACATCTCAGCGAGGACGAGGCGCGCGTCCTGCGCCAGTCGATGGCCGGTATGCTCTGGTCCAAGCAGTTTTTCTTCTTTGATCTGGACAAATGGCTCTCGGAGCATGGTGATGATCCGATGAAACCCGGCAAGCGCGCCATGCGGAACAGCGAATGGTTCCACATGTTGAATCAGCACGTCATCTCGATGCCCGACAAGTGGGAGTATCCGTGGTATGCAGCGTGGGATTTGGCCTTTCACACCATTGCCCTGACTACGGTTGACACGGACTTCGCGAAAGAACAGCTCGACTTGATGCTGCAAGAGTTCTTCCTGCATCCAACGGGTCAAATCCCAGCCTATGAGTGGAACTTTAGCGACGTGAATCCGCCGGTGCATGCGTGGGCCACCATTTTCTTGTACCGGACGGAACAGGGGGCTACTGGGAAAGGCGATATTGAATTCCTCAAGCGGTCGTTTTCCAAGCTGATGCTGAACTTCAGTTGGTGGGTGAACCGCAAAGACCGCTTTGGCAACAATCTCTTTGAAGGCGGCTTCCTTGGGTTGGACAACATTGGCGTCTTCGACCGCAGCGCGGCACTGCCGACGGGCGGCCATCTGGAGCAAGCGGATGGCACCGCATGGGTCACCATGTTTTGCCAGAACATGTTAGAGATCGCGGTGGAACTAGCGTCCTACGACAGCTTCTATGAAGACATGGCGGTGAAGTTTGCGGATCATCTTCTTTGGATCGCTCGCGCCATGAATCAGACCGGGCCTGAGGGCATGTGGGACGAGGAGGATGGGTTTTACTACGACGTGCTTCGCCACCCCGACGGTAGCTCCCAGCGGCTCAAAGTTCGCTCCATGGTGGGCCTGCTGCCCTTGTGTGCGACCACGGTAATCGAGCCGTGGCAGCGCGAGAGGGTACCTGGACTGACGAGACTCATGGCTGAACGCTTGCGGCGGATGCCCGAACTGTGGGAGAGTATTCATCCAACCGGACCCGGTCATTTTGGATATGGCGGGCGTGGCATCGCTGCACTGGTTAACCCTGAACGGTTGCGCCGGATTCTGACGCGCATGCTCGACGAAGAAGAGTTCCTGGGCCCCCATGGCATTCGGGCACTCTCCAAATATCACCAGGACCATCCCTTCGTCGTCTACGTGAATGGCCAGGAATACAAAGTGAATTACCTTCCGGCGGAGTCGGATACTGGCATGTTCGGCGGCAACTCCAACTGGCGCGGACCCGTTTGGATGCCGGTGAATGCGGTACTGATTCGTGCTCTGCTCTCCTTCTACGGCTATTACGGAGATAGTTTCAAGATTGAGTGTCCCACCGGCTCGGGCAAGTTGATGAATCTTTTCGAGGTGGCCCGGGAAATCGCCCGCCGCCTGACCAGCATCTTCTTGCGGGATGAATCCGGCCGGCGGCCGGTGTACGGCGGTACGGAGAAGTTCCAGACCGACCCCCAATGGAAGGATTATATCCTGTTCTTCGAGTACTTCCACGGTGACAATGGTGCGGGCCTTGGGGCCAGTCACCAGACCGGATGGACCGGCCTGGTAGGAAAACTGATCGAGATCTTCGGACGTCTCGACGGAGAGAAGTTCCTGGAGGCCGGCAGAGCAGGTGCCTTCGCCAAGGAACCAACGGAAGCAGTAGCAGTCGTGGCCCGCTGACAAACTGAACACTTAATGGGGAAGTGCAGGCCTCGATGAAGAAGATAAAGGTTTCGGGTGACCGGCGATGTCCTTGCTAAGAGAAAACCAACAGGGAATGAGCCGGTCGCTTAGCCAGACCTTCGCACTGATCGTCGCGGCCGTCCTCTTATTCGCAGGTTCGGTTGTATCTTCGCCTGCGCAACTTCCAAAAGTTCCGGCACCGGAACCCAAAGCAGAACCTGCGGCGCCGCTGGATCCGCTCGGACGCCAAACGCCTCGCAGTTCACTCATAAATTTCATGAAATACGAAACAAGCGGGGACTACGCAACCGCCGCTCGTTTCCTGCAACTCCCTCCGGATGAGAACCTGGTCGAGCTCACCAGGGAATTTCGGGTGCTGTACCCGAACTTCCAGGGCAGCATCAACTTGGTCAGCGACGATCCGAACGGATCAGTGGAAGCGGGGCTTTCGCCTGGCCAGGAACGTGCTGGCGTCTTGACGGTGGATGGCACGACAGCAGACATCATCCTGGTGCGCGTGGACGATCCTGCCGCCGGCAAAATATGGCTGGTTTCCCGGGAGACGCTGGCGAGTATCCCTAAGCTGTACGCGCTGCAGGAGAGCGAAAAGCCGACGGAAGCCAGTCGAATCAGGCTTGCTCTACTAAGCGGTCCCGTAATACTGGGGATGTCGTCTACGCAATGGCTCTGCTGGTTGCTCTCAATCCCGCTTGCGTGGTTACTAGCCTGGTTGTCGACTTTTCTGCTGAGCGCACCCAGGCGAGCCTGGTGCAAGCTCCGCAAAGTTCCTTTCGGGACAGTCTGGGATACACCAATTGGCATGCCGCTCAGGTGCATGATCGCGATCCTGCTGCACGGCCTTTTAGTGTACCTGCTGCAGCCGCCGCTTTTGTATCGCGTCTACTATGTTCGTCTCCTGGCAGCCCTGCTGGCGGCGTGTTTCGGCTGGCTCCTGAGCAGGCTCTCTGACCAAGGCTTCAACCGCGTGTTAAACCGAACGCGAACCCACCACCAAGCAGGGGCGTCGATGCTCATCCTGATGCAGAGGCTTAACCGCGTCGGGATATTTATCATCGCCTTGGTCGCTGCGCTTGGATTACTTGGATTGAACGTGACTACCGCGCTCGCCGGACTGGGCATCGGAGGCCTGGCGGTCGCACTGGCGGCACAAAAAACTCTGGAAAACCTCATCGGCGGAGTCTCCTTGCTGATGGACAGAGCGATACAGGTCGGTGATTTTTGCAAGATCGGTGATCGGTTAGGGACGGTGGAGGATATCGGGCTTCGCTCTCTGAAGATGCGGACTCTCGACCAGAATCTGCTCGTCGTACCCAACGGCGCGCTCGCGCAAATGCAATTCGAGAACATGAAGGCTCGCCCCAAACTGCTGATCAGCCAAAATTTCTCGTTGCGCATTGAAACCCGTGTCGAACAACTACGCTTCGTGCTCGATAGTGTGCAGAGGGTGTTCGACGAAGACCCCGCGATCGAGTCAGGAACCTCCAGGGTCCGGGTAACTAACTTTGACGGCGCGGCTTTCCAGTTGGAGTTGTTCGCCTACGGTAAGACCGGCGACTGGAAGGAGCTCACTGCCATTCGCCAGGAGATCCTCTTAAAAATAGTTGGGATCGTTGAGGCGGCCGGCACCGGTTTTGCGGCGCCCACCCGGCTGATGTACCAGGCCAAAGACCCCGGTCTCGACCCAGAAAAGGCAAATGATATTCTTCGCCATATAACTGAACTGCGGACGAGTGAGGCTCTTCAACTTTCTGGCGAAGCCCGAACCGGAACGAACTAGTCAACGGGCCGCAATCAGCGGAGCATGGATGGCATCTCCAGGGAAAACGATAGATTTGAACGCCCCGGTCGGGGCGTTGCTCCGAGAGCCGAGGCCGCGATTCTTTGAGGGAATAGATGCGCCTGACATCAAAACCATCCTCGCCGCCGCAGTCCAGAAACGCTTCCTGGCAAAATCAGTAATCTTCCACCAGGGAGATTCCGCAGGGCAATTATTTCTACTGCTGACCGGCCGTGCCCGCCGTTTCTTCCTGACCCAGGACGGTGAAAAGGTTGTTCTCCTTCGCGTAACGCCGAAAGAAATCTTCGGCGAAGCGACTGTGCTGGCTAAACCTGCGGAGTACCTTGTCAGCACTGAAGCGTTGACACCGATCAGCGCGCTGGTTTGGAACAGAGGCACAATCCGCAGCCTATGTGAGCGATACCCAAGGTTAGTGGAGAACATTTTGCTGGTCTCGTTTGATTACCTGGCTGCCTATCGAGCCGCTCACGCATCTCTGATCTGCAATTCCGCTCCGGAGCGTCTTGCTCGAGTACTCACGAACCTGGCCGACGGAATCGGCCAGAAGGTTCCAGACGGGGTTGAACTCGACGTGAGGAATGAGGAGCTTGCTAATGAAGCCAACATTTCTCTCTTCACCGCCAGCCGCCTCCTAAGCGCGTGGCAGCGCGAAGGCATCCTCGTAAAGCGCCGGGGGAAAGTGTTGCTTCACCTCCCCTACCGGCTATCGCGGCGTGACCTTACCACTTCCGCCTGATCAAAAGCTCAGCTTGCCTGCCTTTTGCGCCAGCATCTTATTGCAAAAGTGCCTCCTGGTTGCCCCGGAGCAACGACTAGACCTTCGTCTCTCTGTAATGCTCTGAGGTTGAGAGTGTGGAAGCAGAAGGGATCTATGATGACCTCAAAAACAGCTGCACCGATGGACATTGCGACCGAAACGAAAGTAGTGCCAGGGGAAACAGTCAGCTTCCCTTCCTCTTCCGGCCGGCTTTTCGACGGGTATTTCTCCTCGGCAAGGAAGTGGAACTTCGGCAAGAGCGACCTGATCGATGCCCGCGGACGGCGGTTATTTGAAACCACCGCCATGGCGTGCAGTGCGAATGCCTATCCTTTCCAGATCCCGCTGGAGGCGAGGACCGGGCCGGAGGTGCGGGCCGATGGCCACAAGATGCTGATGTTGTCGTCCTATGACTATTTGGGGCTGATTGGTGACCCGCGCATCGACGGCGCAGCCATTGAGGCTACCAAGAAGTATGGTACCGGCACCGGCGGGGCCCGCCTGCTTACGGGAACAACCGACCAGCATCAGCAGATGGAGCAGGATCTGGCCGCTTTTCGAGGAACAGAGGCAGCTACCACCTTTAGCTCCGGCTACGCAGCCAATCTTGCTGTCATCGGGGCGCTGTTCGGGCCGGCGGATCGCGTCATCATGGATGCACTCTGCCATCGCAGCCTGACCGACGCTTGCAGATTTGCCGGTGTCCAGTTGCAGCGTTTCCGACACAACGATCTGGAGTCACTGCAGCAAGAGATCGAGAACGGACCGTCGGCCAACCGCACGCTCATCATTACTGACGGCGTCTTTTCTATGGACGGCGATATTTGCCCTCTCCCAGAGATCATCGAGATCAAGAAACAATTCGGCTGCTTCCTGTTAGTGGATGACGCGCATGCTACAGGCGTGCTCGGAGCCCATGGCCGCGGCGTCGATGAACACTTCGGCATTGCAGCAAGTGAGGTCGACATTTGGACAGGTTCGTTGGCCAAGGCAATTCCCTCTACGGGAGGATTTGTTGCGGGTTCGCAAGAGCTTGCCATTTTTTTGCAACATGCATCCTCACCTTATATCTTTTCCGCCGCGTTGAGCCCGGCGGCGGTGGCAGCGATCCGCGAAGGATTGTCTATTCTTGCGCAGGAGCCTGAGCGCGTAGCAAGAATCGAGCAGAACGCCAGTTTCCTGCGCTGCGGCCTGCAGAACCTGGGCTATGACACCGGTCTCTCCGAGACGGCCGTCATCCCCGTCATTCTGAAGGACGAAGTGACCACAGCGCTTTTCGCCAGACGGCTTCGCGATCACGGTATCCTGGCCGCTCCTGTCCTATTTCCGGCAGTTCCGCAAGGTTCGGCAAGGCTGCGCCTCTGCGTGACAGCGGCGCACACACGCGCCCACCTCGAATTCGCACTCGAAGTCTTCAGCAAGATGGCTAACGGTTAGTGTCTGGTTGCTCGGGCGCAACGATCAAACCGCGGACTCTCTCTATCCTCAATATGTATGAATCTTGTCCTCTGGCCGGCCTTTCGAAGGCTATTTCCCGGCGACGACAAGCCGTGAATGTCGTAGAGCTCTGCCAGTTTGGATCCATGTAGTCGCGCAATTCTTCGAAAACCGCCAACGCCTCAAGCCCTCCGATTCGATCCCTTTCGGAGTCATGAGAGACCAGACCCGGCCCGGAAGGACCGGCTCAGGAGCTGACTTGCAAAACATTTTGATGAATGAAAGGCCCCAGAACAAATCGATGGACCATTTACATTGCCCCCTAGGATCGCTGCTTGAGGAGGCGCAAAGGACTGCCGCTATTGGACTTCGCATCGCCATGGACAATCTACGACTCCGCTGGAGTGAGCGGGGGCAGATGGCGTACGAAGAGGCGAAGAAGACTGCAAACGAAGCGTTAAACGCGTGGAACGAGCACATCCGTAACTGCGAGATCTGCCGCGACGCAAAACCGGAGCTCGTGCCGGCCAAGACGAACTCAGGGTTTGTAACCACCCCTACGATTTTGCTCGTCGATGATAATCATGCAGTATTGGAACTGCTCGTTGGAATGCTAGAGCCGACCTACAAGATTGCGGCAATGCTGTGTAATGGCGCGGCGGTCGTAGAACAAGCCGCTGCTCTCCACCCCGACCTGATCATCTTGGATATCTCTTTAGGGGATGCAAGCGGCTTTGAAGTAGCCAAGCGACTGAAGAGGGCCGGATGCCCAGCTAAGATCATCTTCTTGTCACTCCATGAAGACATGGACTTCGTGGGTGCTGCCTTCGGTTTGGGTGCTTCCGGCTATGTATTTAAGTCTCGCCTGACTACAGACCTTGAAAATGCCATCGCTGCTGTCTTGAGCGGAGGGCAGTTCAGCTCCATCCGTTGACGTGGGGACGGCCAGGTTTCAAGTCTTGAGCGATCAACGCAAGTCGGCCACGGTGAATGATCCCTAGTTAGTGCTTGGCGGCAGAATAATGGCTTCAGCCGTGCTGGAGCCGCACATTCCCTGTACCTCTCCGGAGATGCATGCGCCCGCGGAATACTTGTAGCAGCCGGCTTTCTTGGCAGTCACGGAAATGGGACGCGCCGCGCCGCCCATGATCGCATCGTCGGAACCGAAGGCAGCAGGCGACCCAAAGTCGACGACAAAACCGGTATTCTTCTGCGTACTCTTCCACACAATCTTTGTGCCGCTCTTGACGCAGAATGTGCTATTCGCCTTGGCGTCGGCGACACTGGGCGTTGCGGAAGCGCCATCGTCGCTGCGCTTCACGTCCACAATACAGGGACTGGAACTGGATCCACAGGTGTTGCCGGGGTTACATAGCGACTGTGGATTGGGTTCGGAGCAAGCGTACTTCTCATTCTGCGCTAGCGCTGCAACGCAGCTCAAAAGCAACAGAAGACAGGTCACGGGTCCCGTACGAAAGAAACTCTGCTCAGTCTTCATGCCACACCTCATTCCTGTTAGTTGACGCCCGGCGTTCCCTTCCAGTCGATGAGGTCGGACAACCGCCACGGATTCTGTAGCAGATCCAACTGCAACTCGCCCTGTTTGTCGAGGATCAGCTGCGCCGCAGGATAGAGAACGCCGGTGCTCTTGCTCTTATCCTGGTCATTCAATTCCAGGACCCCCGCAGTCAGATTGAAGGACATAGAGTTGCTGTCGGTCCATGCCTCTGCCATGCGAATCTGGCGAGTAGTGGCAAAGACGATCTTGCGGCCGGTGGGCGTATTAAACAACCTGATGTAAGAGCAGTCGTTTCCCAGCGTGCCAGTGATCTCGAGATGTCCTACCGCCTTCATCTTCGACAGAGCGTTGGTCAGCCCTTGATTTTGTCCCTTCTGGTACGCCTGCACCAGGATCGCCTTGTCCGCCGGAGTCGAAAACTGATAGATGTTCAAAGTCACGCCAATGTTCTCGCCCAGTTGGGTCCCCGTTCCAAACGACTGGGCATCGATCGTCTCATAGTTGTCCCGGGCGAAACCCGGCCGGCCGAGCGCTGCGAGACTCAGCAGCACAATGCTGTTAACCACGAATCTAGAATAGTGTCGTATTTGCACGCCGTTCCCCCTCCACCATGATTTCTTGCACTGCCTGCCAACCCAGTTAATCTCAACGGCACCAACTGAAACCCAGCTGGGATCCGCTAATTCAATTGAGCCAGTTGCGATAGTTCACTACGGCGACTGCCACTCCACAACTGTCATTTGCGACAGGTACAAGGTGAAAGGCCCGAATCTAAAGCCGGATTGCAAGCGACATTATGCGTCACAATATTCACAATATAACGATAGCTCCATACGCAACGGCCTTTGCGGCCTGGGCCCAGTATGTAAGAGACCTTTTGGCCAGTATCAACAGTTTTTTTTTGCCTACCTGTCGCTACTGACAGGTGTAACAGTAACTGACTTTGGATAGCTTTAACCTCATCATCGGCAGGTGTCCGGCCTGGAATCCAAGTGACTACCAGACATCGGTCCCTACGAGACGAAATCAGCTCGACTACTTCAAACTTCGACGATGGAGACGACTTTATGAGTTCACCGAGTGGTAACTTCCGTCCTGTGGGGACGCAAAGAGTATGCGTCATCCTGCTTACCGTTTTCACGCTAGTCTCCGCCGCCTTTGCGCAGACCTTCAGTTCTGGCGAAAAGGCTAAAGTTAAGGGAACGATTACGTCCAGAAAGGGCGACCTAATAAAGATTCAAGATGAGAAGACAGGATCGCCGGTGCTAGTCAAGATCACGGACGATACGAAGATTATTCGCGACAAATCCAAGGTAGCGTTTCATCGCCACGAAGACATGGATGTAACGGCCATGGTACCTGGCTTGACCATCAAAGTCGAAGGTGTAGGCAACGCAGACAATCAAGTGGAAGCGAGCAAGATCACCTTCTCGCCGGATGAGTTCGCGATCGAGGTTGCGCAGCAACAGCAGATCAACGCCAACAAGTCAGCGGCCAGCAGCGCACAGGCAACTGCCAACCAGGGAGTATCCGCGGCCGGCGCCGCGCAGTCCTCCGCAAACCAGGCGCAAACAACGGCCGATGCAGCAGGTACGATAGCGACAGCAGCCGGTGGCGTGGCAATGATGAATGCAGGTGCAATTGAGACGGTTAACAAGCGGGTTTCCGATCTCGACGACTACCAGACAGTTGCCGAGGCTGTTATCTACTATCCTAGTGGTAAGTACACGTTGGATGACGCGGCGAAGGCTGATCTCGACAAGCTTGTCGCTCTCACATCCTCTACCGATGGTTACATGATCGAGATCGCCGGCTATGCCTCCAAGACTGGCACGAAAGATTTCAACCAACAGCTTAGTGAGGATCGTGCCTCATCGGTGGCAAATTATCTTCGCAACAATGGGAACATTCCAATGAGGCGTATCGTTGCACCAGCCGGTTACGGCGCCACTCATCCTGATGCCGAAAATACGGACCCGCAGGGACGTGAGCTCAATCGGCGTGTCGACGTCAAGCTCATCGTGAACAAGGGGCTACAGGGAACCATGTAGTTGAGCGGGTTTTGCCGGACCACTGACGCCGGCAACCGCTGACAAGGTGCGTTGTTCTGGGTTTAAACAAATCCCGGGCAACGCACCTCTTGTTTTGCTCAGTCTGGAGGGATCGCCGCAGGGACGAATTTGGCCCTTGGTTCCCGCATGGTACAGTCAGTTCTCTTCCCTATTGGCAGCGACACTGGAATGTAGTGGAAGCCTTGGTATCTCTGCAGTCGCAAAACCGTCGTACACCTGACAGAAGTGAGAGTTGCGCCCACTTTAAAACGTTTTAGCCTAAGGTAGCTCTCTTCCTTAGGCCTCGCCCAAGCCTTTGGGCGGGGCTCCCTTTTCGGGCATCCCTAATGAGGGCGGGCCCGAATCACATTTGTCATGAAGCCGAAGTTAACCGCCCGAGCGGAAGAGCTAGGACTATTCGCCCTGAACAGTCTCACCCTAATCGGACGGGTTTTTTTCTTTGGGCCACATTGCGAGTAACGATAGATCAGCATTGAGGCGGTTCGAGACTGCGAACAGGTAGAACTCGAAGACGCCATCTTTGGAAATCTCAATCGGTTCGATCTCAGCATCCGCGTCGAAGTGGTACTGGCCCAGGAAAAAGTCGACCTCCACTGGGCTGGGTCGAAGACCAGATGCCAAAACCTCTGGCATCCGACTTGTATCGGTGGTTACTTCTTTCAATCGAGCAAGCAGCTTGTTAAGATCGTTCGGTATGTCCATGGCCCCGTCCTCTTGAGCATTCCGATGCTTAGACTCTAGCATTCTGATGTCCAGACGAGTAGCGGAAGGTGCGTCATATTGCGCCAGAAGCGAACTCCCTGCGCCAGGATCGCCAACATTGCTAAAAAGGGGACCAGCAGGAAACCCGCCTTCCCATCAACCCCGAAAAGCTCAAACTCGGCAGTGCCAACGTTTGTTTTGGGCTGTCTCCATTCTGCTGATCTAAAGGCAAGAGCCGGGCGTCTACGAATCACTGGCATATTTTGCAGTTATGTCACGCCAGCGGTCCGTGCAACACTGCCAGCAGTAGTTGCTCCAAAATCGGAGAATGCTGGCTGGTGCTGTGTACTGGCACGAGTTAGCGAGATGCGAATGGCTGAGCAATGACAGGCTCTCAAAGGCGCATGAATTTTGTAGCCACTATCCCTATGCGCATCGCGCTCATCAACTTTAACTGTGTATTGAGTTTGACGCCCGCCAGGGCGCTCGTCACAGTTCCCTCGCGTGCATTGCTCCGTCCCTGCAAATCGTCGCAGTCTCGGATTTACCGGATGCTCCTAGAGCCGAAGATATGGAAAACACCCCGGACGCCAACAATTGAAGTATCAGAACTGGACCGAGATTGTACAACGTGGTTGACCAACGTCCTGATCGACGGGGCACATTCGGTTTAAAGAATTCTGGCCAGATGTCAATCGCGCTATCTTCCATCCGAGGGAGTAGCGAATTCCGTATAAGAACGTTTCAGATTCATCGGAGGCTTTATGAGGCGAGAGTGAAACAATGCATCTTGATCGCAATGTGCGGGGTTGCTCTATCCGCGGGGGCAGCAAACGCACAGGTCATTATCCATTCAGGGCCGCCGCCGCCGGTTATTGTGGAACGGCCGGGACCACCTCTGCACCCCGGATGGGTATGGGTGGGTGGATACTATCGATGGAATGGGGGCCGGTATGTCTGGGTGCCCGGACACTGGGTCAACCCACCCCGGCGGGGAGTTGTGTGGGTTCCCGGCCGCTGGGTTCCTCGGGGCGGGGGCTATGTCTGGATCGCCGGATCCTGGCGTTAGCGCGTTTTGACCCCGTCTGCTTCGAAACGTTGCAGTGAGGTGAAGCGGCAGAGTCCCACTTCGCCTCATGTACGCGGAAGAACTACAACAGGAACTCCAATCCAGCGCCCTTTTCCACGTCGGTTGAAAGACGCCCGGAACGAATGGCGGCCTTAAAGGTTGCGAAGTCACGTTCCGCTTGGTCCGCATATGCTTCAGAATATGTCGCCAAGGCCTTATCGAACTGGTCGGTCGCTCCCAGGTATCCGGCGATTGTTGCTGCATCACCGGCCTTGGCGTGGGCCCGTGCCAAAGCCCAGCCACACAAGGTGGCGTAGCCAACCAGGGTTGCAGGGCGGAAGGTTTCGATCTCGGCCGAGACCTTCATGTCGCGGAACTGACGCAAGTAGTAATCGTGTTTCTGGGTACGCGCCCAGCCGAGAAAGATATCGCTCGCGCCTTGCATGAGACGCTGGCCCCGCACAACGCGGACACCTTGATGGGTATACCGGCTTTTTCCCCGAGGCGACTCCAGTACCGACCGGCGCGCTTCCTTCACTTGCAGGAAGAGTGGATCCACTCCATCAGCAAGAAGCAGGGCGAGATAGCAGCGCGTGCCAACGCTTCCCACTCCAACAACCTTGATTGCACTGTCTTGAAGGTGGTAGCGCTCGAACAACTTTTGTCTATCCGGCTGTAGCGACTCTATGTATTGAGCGATGAATTTCGCGTGCCCCTTTTCAATGTTCTCAGCATATTCATCAAAATGATAGATAACTGGAGGGCTGTCCTTAATCATCCGGCGCCCGTTTTTCACCTCAGTCAGCTTGGGAATGACGGCTTCGGAGTTCTGCGATTGGGCCTGCTTCTGCTTCCTGGCCAACCGCGCAGACATGTCCTTATCTTTCTTGAAATACTCTTTCACCTGGGCGGCATCGACGATTGCATACCAGGCGTCCAGCACCGTCATCTCGGCGAACTCAGACATTCGCTGACGATAGGAGGCAGCCGCCGCTCGCACCGCTTGGCTGGCCACGCTTTTGGAAAAAGTCAGGTCCCTTGCCGCCAGTACCAGGCTGGCTCCCAGCCGCTTCATGTCCCATTCCCATGGACCAGGGAAGGTTTCGTCAAAGTCGTTGATATCGAAAACCAATTCCCGCTCAGGGGAGGCGAAGCCGCCAAAGTTCGCCAGGTGGCAATCGCCACACGCCTGAACCGTGATCCCAGAGACAGGCGTATTCGCCAGGTCTCGCGCCTGAATGATGGCCGCGCCTCGGAAGAAGGTGAAAGGCGACACGGCCATCCGCTGATACTTAACCGGGAGCAGACCGCGGATCCGGCCGACGTCGGACTCCTCGAGCAATTTGACTGTATCTTGCGACTTTGCGCGCGGTTTCCATTGCGCCTGTGCAGCGCGCGGGTGCTTCTCACGCAGCGCTTTTCCTTGTTTGCGCCTCTCACTCTTGGTTGAAGCGACGGCAGTTTGCATGGTGCCCTCTTCCCTCTTAATTGATTTAAGCCTTGAAGCAAACCCTAAGCCAGCATCTTTAGCAGCGCCACCAGCTCATCCGTGGGCGTCGCATAAAGAACAACCGGAATCATAGGCAAAGCAGCGGATATCGCCAATGCGATCAGCGTCGGCTTGTCGATCGGCACAAGTTGCATTTGCCTGACAACGGTGAAACTACTTCCCAGATCGGCTAGAGAAGACGCGTCGGGATTTCCCAGAAGCGTTTCGCCTGGAGGTCGATGGTTGTAAATCCACTTCTGATCAAACAACCGGTTATGGATGGTCACTTGAGCACCGTATTCCAAAAGCGCCTTCCGTTTGACTTTGACCAGGACAGGCACAACCACCAGGAGAGGAACGACAAGAAAAAGCACAGCGAGGACTCCATAAGCGATCATGGGAAATTTCAGGTGGGAGAGCGATTCGCCCTGGTAAGCGATGGCGTTTCCTACCTGAGCAGCAATCACGGCTCCCCCCGCGAAGACGATCGGGCTGAATGCCTTTTGGCCTTCAGATAGAAAACCGAGACCGGCGGCCAGGTCCGTATGTGTAGCAACCAAATATAACTTGATTCTGGAAACGCTCCACAGGAAGGAAGTCCAGAGGAACATCCTCCAAACCCACCTCAACAAGAGAAAGCGAAAGACGGGAGTGCTAACCACGTTGAACCACCAACCCGCGGCGCTCACTGCGCCCGTGCTCAGGGTATGCCAATTAGAGATGCCGCTCATCAGCAATTCCGTCTTGACAATAAAAAGAGAAGGGATAAACGCCATGAGGGCTAAAACTGTTTCAGGTAGAACGCTATCCCGCCAACGCGCTGTTCGTTCCAACACTTTTTCAAAGGACGGGAGCACCTCCCCGCTCACCAATTCGGTTCTCAGGAATTCGAGCACCAGGCTACGCCATCGTCGATCAATTCTTGATTCGGAGAGAATCAGGATCGGAACAGCGATCAACAAACGCACGTTGATAGCAAGATCCCGCAAGAAAGGAATCTTGATCTGTCGTCCCCACGCCACCCCACCCACGGCCGACAGAATGAGCAGAGGAAGCCACGTAATCAGCACAGCGGACAAAGCTCTCCTGAGGACCAGGCGGCGCCCGTCTCCGGCCTGACCCAGGCGAACCAGGAGCCAATGCAATGGGCCGCCGCGAGTGATGGAGAAACCTTCGGCAATCGAGGAGGTCGCCTGAGCCACTAACTGCTTACCCGATGCATCCGCAAACGGAGGCCTTCCTGTCACCCCCATGGTCGCCCTCATCGCTATGGAAAATAGGCCGGCAGACCTAAGTCATGGAACAGTGTCTGATTCTGGCTTAGATACGTATATGAAAGCATACGCCTTCAGTCGGGAAGCGGCTCTCGGGGAGATGAGCCCATTCGTCACCAGTTAACAGCCCACTGGTAACCAGTTCGGCGTAATTACGCTCCACTTCCTTCGCTCATTTCCGCTTTGAATTCTGGGTAGACCTGCCCCGCAGCTCGGTAGGCCGCCCACCCGGCAATACCGGCGTAGGTGGGGAAGACACCTCGCCATGCCCCCCAATTTCTCTCTGGCTTGCTGCTGGCACGCCCGCCGGGCCGGCGCCAATGACTACACATCCATCGGGATCCCCTGTTAACGCTACCCGAGGTGTCTGGGTGTAATCATGGTCTTCGATTCTGAAGACCAGTTCTAGTGAAGGTTCAACGCGAACCCAGTTGTGAACTGAAAAGAGTTTTTCTTGTATCCGATTTGCGGATTATTCAAGAAGTTATCGATCGTCGTCACGGAAAAGGCCAGCCTCTTGTAGACGGGCAATCTCAGCGAGCTGTGGCCCGAAGCGGAGAATGCGCTCGAATCGTTCCATGCGATGTCCGCCAGAATCTTTTCATCAAACTGGAGCTTGCCCCACTTCCGCGTGTACCCCTCGGTCAGTGTCGATGCGATTAGGTGGAGCGTGAGCGCTTTGACGTCGGCGCTTGCGTTTGCTTGAAATTGCTGATTTTCGTAGTGCAGATCGGCTGTTATATCAAGCTCAGCGTCCTTCTTCTTGAACAGAGTCGCGCCGATACCGCCGCCGTATTTCTGCTGGATCACGAGGCCCTGGGCATAATTGTGATCCTCGGAAAGCACCTGCAGATAGTAACCTCGCGGGCTAAAGTATTCGTCTCGCTCCAAGCCTACGTGGTAGATATTGGTAATCGTCGTTTCGGTGCCAGGCTGCGTCGTCTTTCCTGCACTCAGCGTCAAGTCTATCGTCGTGCGGAGCTTCGGCTCCAACCAACTCACCGTGGGGATAGACCGCTTGAGTGCTGTGTCTACCTGGTAGAGGGAGCTGTCTTGGGTTGAGTAGATCATCGAAGTACCGGTGCTGATATGCCCATCCCAACCTGACCTGAAACCTATCTTCTTATTTATCTCTTTCTGATACGTAGCATCGTCGACGACAGACGCGATTGTCGAGGTTGGTATCTCTTTGGAGGCGGCGGCCTCCTTGGTGGCGCCCGGTTTCGCTTCGGGCCCAGCCGGTGCTGCACTTACCTCGGGTTTGGTCCTGGATACAGGAGTAACCACGATTCCCTTTTCCCCGACCTCTATCGCTCCCTGGGGCACCTTTGCGCTCTCTCTGGCATCTTTCAAATCTTTCGGAACCACGGCGAAGTCGCGCTTGGACTTCAATTCTTTGATGTTCTCCCACTTTACGGTGACTTCGCCGGCCAGCTCGGTCTTGAATTTGATCTCAGTTCCAGTGGAGTTCAGCAGCTCGCCTGTTAATCTGTCACCGTTTTTGAGCATCAGCTCCTCCTTGATCTCTGGCTCCTTTTTCGCTGCCGGCGCGACCGGTATCTTGGGGGCAGTCCGCGCCTGCGCTGAAAGAGCTGTCAGGAGCAAGAGAGACAGAGTTGCCGCAACCGCGTGCTCTCGTAGGAATCGCTGAAAGCCGACTTTGCAAAATCGCGCAATGGTTACCATGAAGTTCTCCTCGCAGAGGACGCAAATAGATGCTGCATTTTGGAAGATTTCGCGAAAGGCCAGGACCCGGTGCGGAGAGAGCGGTCCCGAGCAGACTCGCCACGAGTCATCGAACGCATATCGGAGAGAGAAAACTGCGAAGCAAGCAACAGCGCTCAGCACGTCGTGTCAAAGGGCTACGGCAGAAGTCTTCGTGTGCACGATTATCGTGGCGCACAGGTTGGTAAGAAACTAGCAAAACTGTCAGTAGTCACCAAAAGAAACAGCAAACGAGCCTACTCGCTACCCTGTCTCAAGTGACAGTAGGCAAACCATCGCGCCAGGAGGATGATCTGGTAAACAGCAGTGCCCGGTCTGAAACCTGAAACGAGAAAGTGATAACCATGAAGACACTGAGCTTAGCGTTGATTACGTTTCTCTTACAATTATTCGGCCCTATCTGTTCCACGCAGGCTCAATCCGATGTAACAGACCAAGGCATCGACACGGTTGAGGTAGTCAAGGCCACAGCGGCCGTCGAGAAAATTGACCTCGAAAAACGCAAGGTCACTCTACTGCTGGAAGACGGCAAGAAAAAGACCTATAAGGTTGACGATCGTGTTCAAAATCTAGCCCAGGTCAAAGTGGGGGACCACCTGCAGATGGCCTTTACGGAAGAGATCCTCATCGTGGTCGGCAAGTCGAAGGAAACGCCCGGCGCCGCGTCCTCCGAACAAGTTTCCGTTTCACCCGATGGCGCGAAACCCGGCGTCGTCATGGTGGACACTTCGGCCGTGAGTGCACAAATATTAGCCGTGGACGCACAGAACCATCGAGTGACGTTACTCGATCCGGATGGCAAGAAGAAGACCATCAAGGTGAGCAAGAAGATGACAAACCTCAATGATCTTAAAGTGGGCGAGACTGTGGATATGGTCATCACGGACTCTACGGTGGTCGAAATCGTCACATGATTGTTGCGGCCGAGTAATGCTGTCCTTCGAGGCGCGCCAGTTTAAGCGAAGGATTCGCTCCACTCCCTCCCAGGCTAAGAGAGTCGCAGGCGTTAAAGCGCATGATCCAAGGTGAGGCTCTTTCCCGGAGCGCTGAAGCGCTCCTTCCCCGCATGAATACGGGGCTCCCCACTGATGCTCTATTTCTCCAGATCTCGTGGGCTCGTCAAGCGGCGGGGCTGCCCCAACCCGCCGAGAACCTTTCCGAGGCGCAGTTTGACAAGTAAGTCACAGACCAGCTTTCAACACTCTCCAGCAGAAGCATGGCGGCCAACTTGCCCTTCGAATTCAGCAGGACAAGATGCTCGCCATGAATTTCACTGCTCGCCGCAACTACCGACTGCGTGCCGATCTCCGGCGTTTTACAACTAACCAGATATCTCTTGTCAGCCATCGATACCTCCCGCTACGATTGTCCCCGACCTTAGAGCGGTGCACCACAGGCGCGCGTCCCTATCTATGCAGTATCTGGCCGCGAGGCGGCGCTTTGAAGCGTCTTTACGAGGTCGCGGGTGATTTGCGATTTGCAGACGTAGCCGGCTGCTCCCAAATCCTTGGCGGCTCGAATGAAGTCTATGCTCTCGTGAACGGAGAGAAAGACGATGCTGGCCGGGCATCCGCTGCTTCTCAGTTGTTCCGCGACAGCAAAGCCACTTATATCGCCCAGATCCACGTCCAGGAGAATGATGTCTGCATTCAAAGTGGTGGCTTCTTCAAGCACTGAAGCTCCCGAAGATAGGGTCCCCACGATTGTGAATTGGGGCTGCAGCAGATCCACCAGGATTTCGAGCATATCCGGGCTGTCATCTACACACAGTAGTCTTTTCACTTCTAACCTACCTGGCTGGTCAGAGGCATTAACGCGTACTTGCACGGTTTCTATTTGAGTAGCCTGACGACAGCCTACCCGACTAAGACGCGACTGAACACTAGCAAAATTACTGGAGCCTGGCTAGAAGAAGCCGTACGAATCATGCATCCCTGGTCCTCTTCCCGAGATATACTGTTGCAAAATTTCTCGGGCTTGTTATTCCCAGGATCAAAAGATGCTTAAGCGCCATTCTCACGAACAGCGAGATGTCTATGTTGAGGAGCGAGCCTGGAACAAGGCCTTTGAGCATTTGGCGGTCAGCGTCGCTCAATTGACTCTGGATGGAAGACTGTTGAGTGCAAATAAGCAGATGTGCGAGGCTATTGGCCACGCGGAGCGAGACATGCTGGGGAAAAGCCTCAGCGAGTTTTTCATGCCTGAGGAAACATGGCCTGAGTGCCAGCACGGCCTGAACCGGCTTGTTGCCGGTGAAATTTCCAACTACTCCACTAACATGAGGGCCGCTGGAACAGCTGGACAAATAGTCTGGGTGAACATGGTCTTCTCACTGGTCCGCGACGAAGCTACGAACGCACCCCGAAGCCTGACTGCGGTCGCCAAAGATATTACATTTCTTAAGCGGGCGGAGGAGGACCTGCGCGACGCCGAAGTGGCGCGCGATGAGCTGGGCCGCAAAATGATGAATGCACAAGAGGCGGACCGCACCAGCATTGCTAGAGAACTGCACGATGATATTGGACAGTCGCTGGCGGTATTGAAGATTCAGATGCTCCGCGCAGGTCAGCCCATCTCCGGGCAGCCTGGGATGATGCACGCCAGCCTGAAGGATCTGAGTGTCAAGCTGGAAAAGGTCATCAACAAGGTGAGCCGCCTTTCGCACGATCTACACTCATCGGAGCTGGAGTTGCTGGGCTTGGTTGTCGCAGTGAAGGGCCACTGCCGTGAATGCTCCGAGCAGCTAGGTATCCCGGTAGATTGTTCCTGCGATAATCTTCAAGAGAAATTGGACGGCATGATCGCGTTGGCCTTCCTGAGGGTGTTGCAGGAAGGGATGCATAACGCAATGAAGCACAGCCGCGCGAAGAGCATCACGGTTCGACTGACTTGTTCGGACCACGATCTCGGCCTGGAAATAAAGGATGACGGCGTTGGCTTCGATGTTGAGGGCGCGAGGCTCGCGGCGGGACTCGGTCTGATTAGCATGCGTGAGCGAATCCATCTGATTGGCGGCAAATTTGAAATATGGTCCAGCCCCGGCCAGGGCACGAAGATCACTGCCCGCGCCCCGATCGTCAATAAACCTCTGTGAGTCTTTCCGCACGCCGGGCTGGCGCCAGCTACCACAATCCATACTGTTATGATCAAGAACGCTATGATTGTGGAGGCCGGATTCGGTCGTTTGCGGATGGCTTACGATGACCGATGCAAGCATCTCCCATTACCGCGCATTAGAAAAGATCGGCGGCGGTGGCATGGGTGTGGTGTACAAAGCCGAGGACACCGTCCTTGGCCGTTATGTCGCGCTCAAATTTCTGCCGGACAGCTTTGCGAACGATAGCACGGCGCTGGAGCGTTTCCGGCGCGAGGCGCGTGCCGCGTCAGCCCTGAACCATCCCAACATCTGCACAATTTATGAAATCGCCGAAGAGGGCGGGCGTACGTTCATCGCCATGGAGTTCCTGGAGGGTGAAACGCTGAAGCATTTGATTCAGGAAAACTCGCTTTCGATCGACCGGGTGATCGAAATCGCGATCGAGGTTGCGAACGCACTCGAAGCGGCGCATGAGAAAGGCATTATCCACCGCGACATCAAGCCGGCGAACGTCTTCGTGACCAAACGCGGCAACGCCAAAGTTCTGGACTTCGGACTGGCGAAGAGGGTACCCGTCAAGGAACTCGCCGGAGGCGTGGCTGAATCGCAGCTTACCGACGGGCTTGGAGCCGCGTTGGGGACGGCGGCGTATATGTCGCCTGAGCAGGCGCTTGGCAAGCCGGTCGACGCCCGTACCGATCTCTTCTCTTTCGGCATCCTGCTTTACGAGATGTGCACCGGCCGCTCGCCCTTCCCAGGAGATACAACCGGAGAGCTTCTGATTGCCATCGTCCAGCACGTCCAGGTCACTCCAGCGCAACTGAATCCCGATGTTCCGGAGGGATTAGCGCGAATCATCGATCGATGCCTGGAAAAGGACCGGCAGCTTCGGTATCAGCACGCGAGCGAGATCCGCGCGGACTTGAAGAGGCTGCAGCGCAGCTCGGCGGAGCTGATAGACGCACCCTCTCCGGCGGGCCAAAGAGAACCGTCGGTGCACCCATCTTTGGAGGTCCGGACATTTGAGGGTGCTACCCGCGGCACGAGATCCGCGCCCGCAACAGAACAGTCCAAACTAGTTAAGCCGCCCCTGCAGCGATGGCTTCTACCCCTTTCAGGGCTGCTGATGGTTGCCGCCGCTCTGCTGGCCGTTCTCCTGATTCGCCCCTTGCCTGTGCCGAAGGTCTCAAATTATGTTCAGCTCACCCACGACGGTCTGCCGAAGGCCTTGATCGGTACCGATGGGTCGCGGCTCTATCTTGGTTTTGGGAGACCCACTGTCTTCAACGTCAGCAGCGGCATCATGCAGATGTCTGCCTCTGGGGGCGAGCCGGTCAGAATTCCGGCGGCTTCCGGTGCCATTCTCCCCTTGAACGTCTCCCAGAATGGAGCCGAGCTTCTAGCCAAAGACAACCAAGGTACGGAGTATAGGGGCCAGCTTTGGAGACTCCCAATCCTCGGAGGTTCACCCCTCCGCTTGGGCTCTCTCGTCGCGCAGGACGCGGCATGGTCCCCTGACGGCGGGACACTGGTTTACGCCGACGGAAGCGAATTGTTTCTGGCCAGGAGCGATGGGACAGAATCTCGAAAGTTGGTTTCTCTGACAGGCCGAGGCTTTTACCCGGCATGGTCACCCACGGGAAAGACATTGAGGTTTACCATAATCGATTACAAGACCAGCGCGCATTCACTCTGGGAAGTTTCGGTGGAAGGAACGAATCTGCACCCGTTGTTTTCCGGATGGCACAATCCTCCGGACGAATGCTGCGGGAAATGGACGGCGGATGGAAAATACTTCGTTTTCCAATCTAAGGGGCAAATCTGGGCACTCTCCGAAAAGGGTGCAGTTCTTCACGGAATCACGCGTAGGCCCATCCAGTTGACTTCTAGCCCGCTCGGTTTGTTCACTCCGCTGCCCAGCAGAGATGGCAAGAAACTTTTCGTTGTGGGTCGGACGTCCCGCGGTGAACTGGAGCGTGGCGACCTTAAGTCCGGCATGTTCACGCCTTTTCTCTCGGGCGTCTCTGCCGAAGACGTCGCGTTTTCCAAAGACGGCCAGTGGGTGGCCTACGTTTCCTACCCCCAAGGCATTCTCTGGCGGAGCAAGCGGGACGGCAGCGAGAAAGTACAACTCAGCGCCCCTCCGTTGTCAGCAGCGTTGCCGCGCTGGTCGCCTGACGGCAAGCGGATTGCATTCTTTAGCTCAACAAAGACGTACATGGTGTCAACCGAGGGCGGCAGCCCACGGCAACTGCTGCCTGACGATCCCGAGGGTCAAGTGAATCCTGACTGGTCGCCGGACGGAAATAAGATCATCTTCAGCGGCGTGGCTGGTGACAATAATTCAATCGTCCGTGTGTTCGATTTGAATACCCACAAGGTTTCCACGCTGCCCGATTCCCGAGGCCTTTTCGCCGCCCGCTGGTCGCCTGATGGTAAATACATCGTGGCGATGCCATCGGACTCGCTGAGCTTGGTGCTCTTCGACTTCCAGACTCAGAAGTGGTCGCAACTCGCAAAAGGAAGAGCTGCGTTTCTGAACTGGTCAAAAGACGGACAGTATGTTTTCTTCTTACGCTGGCTGGACAATCCGGCTGTACTGAGAGTTCGGATCGTCGACCGCAAAGTTGAGCAGCTTTTGAATCTGGCGAACCTTCCGACCACAGGCAACGTCGGCCCGTGGCTGGGTCTCGATCCAGACGATTCCCCGCTTCTGCTCAAAGATATAGGCACCCAAGATGTGTACGCCCTCGACTGGGAAGAGCCTTGATGAGATGACGGAATCAGAGCGTCCGGTATCAACATCTTCTCTGACCTACGCTGGGGCGTTTCCGCCGCGAAGCTACCTTTTCCGATCTAATCTTTGACCCACTGGGCTGAGACCCGGAATGCCGAGTTGGGGCGAGCGAATGCATGTCCTGATGCGGTCGTCCCTGTCATAAGTGACAGTAGGCAGACCGTCGCTCCAGGACAACAATCGCAGTCAACACGAGTGCTGGCAGCGCTCCTAGAGAAAAGGATGAGGACTATGAAGACGAAATATGCATTGTGCGCGATGCTTGCATGCATCGCCTCCGCGGTTGCCCTCGGGCAACAGGTCTCGGTCAATTTCAACCGTAGCCAGAGTTTTTCGCAGTATCACACCTACACCTGGGCTTCTAACAATGCCAACCAAATCCAGAACTCGATTCTCGCGCAGCAAGCCAAGTCGGACATCGACAATGCAATGCAGGCAAAGGGTTTGCAGCTCGTGCCGGAATCTCAGAACCCCGACATCATTCTCACGGCAAGTGGTGGCTTGAAACAACAGACCTCCTACCAAGCCTGGGGCATGCGCGGAATCGGCGGCGGAATGGGCGGAATCACTCCAGAGCAGAACGTGATTGGAACCATGATTGTCGACCTATACGACGCGAAGACCAAGTCCCTGGTTTGGCGGGGGATTGCTCAAAATACGCTGAGTAACAATGGCAACAAGAACTCGCAAATGGTTTCGAAGGCCGTGCAGAAGATGTTCAAACAATGGCCGGCTTGATAACGGCAATACAAGCGCAATAGGCCAAGGAAATCTTGTGATAAACCAGACCCACTTCACTCTTAGCTTTCCGTTGAAGGCGCTCGCCTTCACCGAAGTAAAACTGCTACTGCGCGCGAGGAGACGCGGAACGACCCACGACCTGGACAAGGTGGGCACGCCCCACTTTGCAGTTCGTGCCGCCTGAGGACCACCAGGTTGGTTTTTTTTGCGTGTATGACGGCACCTTCGATACGTACATCGCAGACTTCACCAAGAACACGGAGAGGTCTTCTTTCTGATATTCAAATTTTGCATAAATCCGCCGCCGTCGCCTTGCCCCAAACATCTGCAGGAGTTTATTGACTCGCGGCCGGAGCAAACCGAACATCGATCGGCTTCTACCAGGCGTATCCAGGCCTGGGGGTTCAAGATATTCACGCCTTGATCGCCGATGGCCAAACTGATGCGGCTCGTGAGTAAAACCAGCAGTTGAAAAGAAGAGGTAGGAGCGAGCAGCGAGCGTAGAGAAGAGAGCATGATCCGCGGAGACGTTCTTTCGCAAGCTGGTTACGCATGGCCGTGTCAAGGAGGATACACCGTCCCGTCCGGCGAAGACCACACTCGAGCTGGGTGATATTCAGGGATTCATCCTACGCGGATACAGGATGCCAATGGTCCGGCATTTCTTACTTACAGTGGGCGCTCCCGCCAAGGCACGGGAGCTGCTCGACTGTAAGTACTGTTTCTTCTTGTCGAAGGGAAATGTTGTATCCCGTCAGCTGCTTTCGATTTCCGGAAGTGAAGCTGGCTTGGCAACGTGGCGAGCCGACCTTAGGTGGATTGTCCGGCTGAGCAGTCCGAGATGATTTCCGATACATTGACTGCTTCAAGTCGAGAGGCGAGGCATGCATGAGCAAAGAGCGTGAAGAGCTCAACAGGGCGTTCAACCGGAGCCGCTCTCGACTTGCTTACCTAAATATTGGCCTCGCGATTGTCCTGATGCTCGCATGTGCCCTTCAGATCTGCATCATGCTGCTGGACCATTGACAGGCACTGGACACCTACCCCCTTGGGAGCTCGGAAGGCTTCGGGGGCTTACGTCAGATCGACAATCCGATCATACGGCGACTACGCAAGAACGGACGTGTTTACTTCAAACGTTCTTATTAGGAAGGAACTAGAACAAAATTGGGCTGCTTCTGGAAGTTTTGGGAGTATCCAACCCATAGGCGCTTAGAGTGAAATCTATTATCGTCGACCCGCCGTCAACAAAGGATCTGTCTACCGTGAGGTCGGAGCCTAGGGAAATGACGTCCCAGATGCGCACCGTGTTCATCAACAAAGTGGCACCTCCGATCGCCAACAAAATGTTTGACTGGGGATTGATTCCATACCTCCTGGCGACCGGCAGGCCCACACCTGTCGCAAGTGACAGTTCCCAATGGCTTTCGATGGGAGTGAACTTTAGAAGAAGCATAAAACAGTTCCGTCGTGAGATCCCCTGGGAGATAGGGCCCGGGCACGACAAAGTGCTACGTTTTATGTTGCCCATCGCTAGGCGGGGCAAATTGATGCAACGTTACGCAGCTTGAAGCGGTGATGCAGAAGCGCAAAAAGCATGGATGCCTTTCACACGGTGATCGATATTGGGGCCTCGGCCGTAGAAGCGATGGGAGTGCTTCTTATCCTTGGCGCTTTTCTCTGGGCGTCGGTCAGCTTTGTTGTTCACGCGCGGGAGCAAGTGGGCAACCGGTATGAGCGTTACAAGCTTGCTTTGGGTAGAGCCCTCTCACTTGGCTTGGAGTTTCTTGTCGCTGCGGATGTGATTAAGACCGTGACTACGGCTCCGACCTTTACAAATATTGGAGTTCTGGCGGCGGTGATCGTGACCCGTACGTTCTTGAGCTGGTCTCTCGCGGTAGAGATGGAAGGCCGTTGGCCGTGGCAACCGGCCCCTGGCGCCAGCTCCGAAGTGACGGTCTGAGAGGAGAAAGACAGCTATGGATCCTGTTATTTCGCGCGTCGTGGGAAACCTGGTCGCTCGGGTTACTGGCCCGATGCATTTCCGGCTCCTTCTGCAGCCGGGGATGGCAACCTTCTTTGCAATCCGAGATGGGTTGAAAGACGCTCGCGAATGCAAGCCACCCTATTTCTGGGGCCTTTTCACCGACAAGGGCGAACGCGAGGCGATGGCGAAGAACGGTTGGAAGTCCGTAGGGAAAGTGTTCATCCTGGCGATCGTACTCGACGTGGTCTATCAGCTCATCGAGCACCGGTGGACCGTCTATCCGGGCGAAGCAGTGCTGGTCGCGATCATTCTGGCCATCGTGCCCTACCTATTGATACGAGGACCTGTCAACCGCATCGTTTGCGAAAAACGCAAAGTAGTCAAGGAACGATTGGCGGGAGACTAAAGCGCAATGGTCACCAACTACCAAACCGCACCAATGGTCAGTGGGCACGACCCGCCCACGTGACTATCTGCAATTTTGTGCCAGCTTCAAAGCTTTACCCGGCCAAGGCCGACAACTTCAGCGCACCACATTCAACCTAAAAAGGAATAAACCATGGCTAAGCAACCTAATATCCTGATTCTCTGGGGCGATGACATCGGCACTTGGAACATCAGTCACTTCAGCCGAGGCATGATGGGTTACACCACCCCGAATATCGATCGCGTCGCCAAAGAAGGCGTGACGTTCACCGACTATTACGGCCAGCAGAGCTGTACCGCTGGACGCGCCTCTTTTATTTGCGGCCAGAACCCGCTCCGTACCGGCTTGACCAAAGTCGGCATGCCCGGCGCCACGGTCGGACTGCAGCCGGAAGACCCAACCATCGCCGAAATGCTCAAGCCGCTCGGCTATGCCACCGGCCAGTTCGGCAAGAATCACCTCGGTGATCGCAATGAATTCTTGCCGACCGTGCACGGATTCGACGAATTTTTTGGCAACCTCTATCACCTGAACGCTGAAGAAGAACCGGAATTGCCCGACTATCCCAAAGATCCTAAGTTCAAGGAGGCGTTTGGACCCAGAGGCGTTCTTCACTGCTTCGCAACTGACAAAGATGACGCAACGACTGACCCCCGCTGGGGTCGAGTGGGCAAGCAGACCATTGAAGATACGGGACCACTTACCAAGAAGCGTATGGAGACTGTCGATGAGGAGATCACGGCAGGAGCCATCGGCTGGATGGAGAAGCAGGTAAAAGCGGATAAGCCCTTCTTCCTGTGGTACAACTCGACTGCTATGCACTTCAGAACCCACCTCGCCGACAAGAACCGCGGCAAGAGCGGCCAGGACGACTACAGCGATCGCATGGTCACGCACGACGAACAAATCGGCGAAATTCTCGACAAGGTCGATCAGTTGGGCATCGCCGATAACACGATCGTTATGTATTCCACCGACAACGGCCCGGAGAACGACACCTGGCCGGATGGCGCCAATACACCATTCCGCAGCCAGAAAGACACCAACTGGGAAGGCGCATGGCGCGTTCCGGCGTTCCTCCGCTGGCCGGGCAAGATCCCTGCCGGCTCGGTGCTGAACGGCATCGTTTCTCATCAGGACATGCTGCCAACCCTACTGGCCGCAGCGGGCGATCCAGACGTGAGCAAGAAGCTCCTCACCGGCTACACGGCAGCCGGCAAGACGTTCAAGGTACATATCGACGGGATTAACGTGCTGCCCTATATCACAGGCCAGGTAAAGGAGAGTCCGAGGGATTACTTCTTCTACGTCAGCGATGACGGCGGCGTCATGGCCGTCCGGGTCGGCGACTATAAGCTGGTTTTCGAAGTACAGCGTGCATTTTCAACGGCGGTTTGGGCGGAGCCTATGGTGAAGCTGCGGCTTCCGCATATTTTTAACCTGCGTCGCGATCCGTTCGAGCGCGCCGACTACAACTCCAACGTCTATTACGACTGGATGATCGATCACGTGCCACAGCTCTACCTGTGTCAGGCAATCGTCGCGGGCCAGATCGAAAACTACGTGAAGTATCCACCTCGGCAAAAGGCGGCTTCCTTTAACCTTGACGCGGTGATGGCCTCGTTGCATCAAACGCAGGCCGCCGTAGCGGGACACAAATAGAGCGGGCCAGCAACACGGTGCGGACCCAGCTCTACTTATCCACCAACAACTGCTAAGGGGAGACCGACGCACCTTCCCTTAGCAAAAGCTTGATAAACAAGTTTCCCCGGCAGACAATGATCTGCCGGGGATTTTTTTAAATGCGGTATTTCCCATGAGCCAACGAGCAAACCACACTCCCGCATTTCTTGATGTAGCAGAGAAGGTCCAGGACTTTTATGACCGCTACCCCTATCCTCCTCCGGTCGAAAGTTTGGATCAATATCGCCGTGCATGGCAGGACCCGCGAAAACGCCGGGCCGATTACCACCTCTTTTGGCCGGGCAGATCTTACAAGGAAGACTATTCCGTCCTTATCGCTGGCTGCGGAACATCCCAGGCGGCAAAGCATGCGCTTCGCTGGCCTGCAGCTCAGGTCACCAGCATCGACATCAGCACGACGAGTGTGCAATGGACGAAGACGCTCAAGCGCAACCATAGCCTGGCCAATCTTCAGGTCCATCAACTTCCGATCGATCGTGTGACGGAGCTAAGGACGACGTTTGACCAGATCGTCTGCACCGGCGTTCTGCATCATTTAGTGGACCCGGATGCCGGACTCGCAGCCCTGCGAGGCGTGCTCAAACCGGACGGAGCCATGCATCTGATGGTGTATGCGCCGTACGGACGGACCGGTATCTATATGCTGCAGGAATTCTGCAGACGGGTAGGCATCCTTGCCACTGATGAGGGAATAGGGGATCTCATCGCGGCGCTACGGGCATTGCCAAAGGGCCATCCGTTGGAAACACTGCTGCGGGAGGCCCCTGATTTCCAAAACGAGGCGGCGTTGGCCGATGCGCTGCTACATCCCCAGGACCGTGCGTATTCTGTGCCGCAATTATTCGATTTTATCCAACGGGCAGGACTGACATTCAGCCGGTGGGTAAAACAAGCGCCCTACTCCGCTCGATGTGGGTTGATGGCGCGTCTCCCACAATCTGTGCGGATAGCGGAACTCTCGCCGGCGGAGCAGTTCGCAGCTGTCGAGCTTTTTCGCGGAACGATGGTTCGCCACAGCGTTATCGTCCATCGGAACGACAGTCCCAGCCCTACTCCGCCAATCAGCTTTGCAGGAGACGCATGGATGAGCTATGTGCCTATTCGGATGTCAGAAACGATCTGTGTTCAAGACCGGCTACCTGCGGCCGTCTTGATTAACCAAAACCATACCTACACGGATCTTCTGATGACCATCGATGCAACAGAAAAGCGGATGTTCGATGCCATTGACGGGACCCGTAGCATTGGCGAGATCCTGGAAACAGCGCCGGCTCCGCCAGGACAACGGCAACCGGACGCACGCACCTTCTTCGAGCGGCTCTGGTGGCATGATCAGGTAGTATTCGACGCATCACAATGATGCGCGTCGGGTCCGTGGTCAGCCGACGTTAAGGACCGGTTAAGAAACAATACCTGCGAGGGCTCCCTAGCCATGATGTACACTCGGCTGGCGCTCAATTCAGGTTTTGATTATCTTCGGCCAGTCGCCAGAGCCTTGGGACGCCCTGCTGCGTGAGCCGATCGTGAATGAAAATCCGAGGAAGCGGTCGCTCAGGAGGGAACAAGCTTGATCAAGTTCAGCCGTCCGCTCGTTTTTGCCATCGCGATCTGCCTCGCCGCGGGGCAGATCTCCGCCGCCGCGCAACAGGCCTCTGCAGCAACGGGCCTTTCGGCGAGTTCTACACCTTCCTGGCCAAGAGTGTTTGACCGAAACGGGACGCATGTTGTTGTCTACCAGCCGCAACTCAAGGCCTGGCAAAAATATCGCACATTGGTCGCAGACACCGCGATCTCGATCACCGACCAAGGACAAAAACCCGTTCTGGGCGTCATCTCCTGGCGGGCGGAGACCATCACCGACCGGAGTGCCCAAACCGTTTACGTGAGCAACATCGTGGTCCTGGACGCGCGCTTCCCTTCCCTCGATCCGGCACAAGCAGCGGTCATGCAGAAGCGCGTGCATCAGATTTATCCAACGATGACCCTGAAGATCGGACTGCCCCGTATGATCGCCAGCCTTGAACATGTCAACGCGCCGGTGCGATCAGTTGCCGGCGGCACGCAGGCGCCGGCGATTCTCGTCAGTACCTCCCCGGCGATTGTGCTTCTGGTCGACGGAAAGCCGGTATTGGCGCCCATTCAGGGCACGACCCTGCAATACGTTGTCAATACCAACTGGGATCTCTTCTATGACAACTCCGACTATTACCTGCTGAACGGACGAGTCTGGCTTAAAGCAAAAGCACTGCAGGGACCGTGGGCTGTAACTGCAAAGCTTCCACCTGATATGACCAAACTACCCTCCAAGCAGAACTGGGATGACGTCCTGAAGGCAATACCACCAACTGCGCGCGCGCAGGCCCCAACTAATGTTTTGTTCACGGCTAAGCCGGCGGAGCTAATCGTCTTCAGGGGTAAGCCGGCTTATTCGCAAATCCCGGGCACGGGTCTTGCATATTCGACCAATACCGACAGCAAAGTGTTTGTGCATCAGCCCGATAATCAGATCTATGTCTTGATCTCGGGGCGGTGGTTCCGTGCTGCGAGCCTGGCTGGGCCCTGGACTTATGCTGGAGACAGTCTCCCTCGCGACTTCGCCATGATTCCACCGGGGCAGGTTTATTCTGAAGTTCTGGTTTCCGTGCCGGGGACCCAGCAGGCTAGCGACGCCGTGCTGCTGGCACAAGTACCGACGACGGCAATCGTAAACCGTGCCGCTGCTGAAGCCGCGGTAAGAGTCGCCTATGCGGGGCCGCCGCAATTCGTGACCATCCCAAGCACTCCCATGTACTATGCGGTGAACACGCCGGACAAGGTGATCCGGGTCGGCAGCCTCTATTACCTTTGCTTCCAGGGCATCTGGTTTATGTCTGCCAACCCCAACGGCCCGTGGAAGACAGCGGATTCAGTACCAGCGGTCATCTACACCATCCCACCGACTTCACCGATGTACAACGTTACTTATGTGATTGTCTCCAACCCAACACCGACCACCGTGCAGACGAGTTATTCAAGCGGCTATCTCGGAGTTTTTGTAGTGGGCGTGGCTGTGGGCTCAGCGATCGTATATGGGACTGGATATTACTACCCCCCTTACGTCTACTACGGACCCCACCCCGTCTATTATCCGTATCCGTATACCTATGGGGTAGCCGCCGTTTATAACCCATACACCGGATTCTACGGAGTTGGGCGTGCAGTATACGGACCCTATGGTTCGGCAGGAACGGCGGCTTGGTACAACCCCAGCACGGGGACGTACGGCAGGGCGGTCACCACCCAGAACGCATACGGCGGCCACACCTATGCCCAAGCCTACAATCCCTGGACCGGAACTTATGCAGCCACGTCTCAAGGCCACAACCAATATAGCCAGTGGGGCAGTTCGGTCGTTACCAACGGAGACAACTGGGCCCAGGCACAGCACGTAACCAATAGTCAGGGAAGCGCAGGGTCGTTCCAAACCTCCAAGGGGAGTGCCGGCGCCGGCTATGCCGGGGCTAATGGGAACAGTGGTTTTGTTGCCAAGGATGCGAACAATAACAACGTCTATGCGGGTGCCGATGGCAACGTCTACAAGAAGGATTCGAACGGCAACTGGAGCAAATATGACAACGGGAACTGGACTCCGGTAGATCCCTCGACGGGAGCAGCCCAGGTCAAGCAGGAGAAGCAGAATTCGGCCAATTCCAACAACTTGACGCAGTCACAATCACGAGGGTCGTCAAACCTGGGCGCTCAGTCAGGAGATCCGCCCTCGTCAGGTGGAAACGGAGCCGACCAAACTACGCCCCGTTCGTCAGGCCGAAGCTCTCAAGCTCAGCCCGCTCAACCTTCTGCCCAGGGCCCATCTGGATCATCCTCTACGATGGGGCAACTACAGAACGATTCCCAGTCCCGCGCCCGGGGGGACCAACTCGAACAATTCCAGAATCGCGGCGGGGGCGGCGCCGGCGCTGCACGCGGTTCGCGGAGACAACGCTGATGAGAGAGGATCCTTTACCGGGGTAGATCGCTGCATTCGGTTAATTCTCAACGGTCGCATCCTGCCCGCGGAACTCCGGATAGATTTGCTGCGCGGCACGGTATGCTGCTCGCACAAGGATCCCGGCGTAGGTGGGAAATGAGAGCGGAATTCTAGCCATGTTGTCCACCCGCAGGTTTCCGGCAATTGCAATCGCCACAACCTGGGCGATCTCGACTGCGCGCTCGCCCACGACGTGGCATCCCAAGATTTTGCCAGTCGCGCGGTCAACTATCAGCTTGCAGAACCCGATCGTGCGACCGTCGATGATCGTGCGCGCCGTTTCGTCGAAGCGCACAATCGACACGACCACGTCGTGCGTTTCACGAGCCTTCGCCTCCGTGATCCCTACCTGCGCGTATTCCGGCTCGGTGAAACTGCCAATCGGACTTACCTGGTCTCCGATGGTCATGGTTGCGCCTTGCACAGCGTTGGTGGCGGCCACGAAGCCATCATGGACCCCCTGCGGGACAAGCATCAGTCGACCGGTGATATCGCCCGCCGCAAAGATGTTCGGCGCGGAGGTCTGGAGGTGCGTGTCGACCTGCACATAGCCCCGAGCATTGGTCTCGACGCCTGCCGCCGGCAGGTTTAGGCCGGCTGTGTCGGCCACCCAACCGATCGCCACAACCACAAGAGCAGCCTCCGCGCTGTCGCGCGCCCCCTCCTTGGTGAAGATCATACGCACACCGCTCGGGGTCTTCTCGAACGACTCGATGCTTCCGAAGTTCTCGCGCACGATCATGCCTGACTCGCGAAAGGCGGTTGTAACCACGGCGGAGACGTCTTCATCCTCGGTCGGCAGGATGCGGGGACCGGCTTGAAACAGCTGGACCCGTGAGCCTAAGGCCTGGAAGATGGACGCCACCTGCGCGCCCGTCGCTCCTGCTCCGACAACAATCATCGACGGCGGAACTGCGGCCAGGCTCCACGCGTCGCTGTGCGTGGCGGTCCACTCGAAACCAGGAATGGGCAACCGCCGGCTCGTTCCGCCCGCGCTCAGGATGATTTTGTCTGTTCGGAGCCGCAGCCCGCGCCCAGTCTCGATGGTGTGCGCGTCGACAAAGCGCGTGGTGCCGGAATTGTCGTAAATCGTAACCCCCACCTTTTCGAGTTGCTCGCGCCGGGCAGCATGTTCGCGCACGTCATGGACGACTTCGCGCGTGCGCGCGAGCAGACGGGAATAATCCAGGATCGGCTCGCTCACAGAGATACCATACTTGCCGAGCTGTTTAGCTTCTCGAAGCAATCGCGCTGCCTGCGCAAGTACGCGCACGGGAATAGGGCCGTCATTCGCCGCCATACCACCTACCTCGCCGCGAGTGACCAGAACCGTTTGGGCACCCAACTCTGCGGCCCGGAGTGCAGCAACCATGCCGGCCGGACCGGCGCCAATGACTACGACATCCATCATGGTCTCCCTCTAAAAAGCAGTGCTCTTTGGTTAGGAATTGTTTACCTGTCTCAAGTGACAGTTATCGGTATCGTCGCACGTTGTTTAACTGGCTACTCTGGCTAACTTATGAGTCCTGTCGTACTTGCTCCATGGAAATCCGTTTGGCTATGGAGTATACCGCTCATTGTTGTAACCATAGTCTTCCACTCCTTTGCTCTTGGGCAGCTCAGCCGCGGATTGCATATCCTCCTGAAAGAAGACCGGAAAAAACGTCTCACCCATGCCCTGTCCGTCTTCGTCGTTGGGGGATCTTCACTTTGCACGATATGCCTGCACGGTCTTGAAGCCTGGATGTGGTCGGTCGCTTACCATCTGCTTGGCACACTGGGCGGCGGCCGCAAGGACGCGATGCTGTACTCGATAAGCGTCATGACAACTGTAGGGGGCACTAATCTGCACCTGGAGCCGGGCTGGGCACTCATGGGACCGCTCGAGGCACTAGATGGATGGATTCTGTTCGGACTTACCGCCGCTTTCCTATTCGCTCTCATCCAGCAAGTCTGGTCTCTGGAGCATTCATAGCCTTTCTACTCCGTTGGATAGAAGGAAAAAGGCGCTAAAACGGTCCGGCCTTCAGAAGGACCCCGTAAAACGTGACCGCTCCAATCAGGATAACAACCATCGCTACAACGATCGAGATGGAGATCGTGTGCTTCTTCTCTGATGCCCCAAGTGATTTCAGAAACTGCCGGTGCTGCCAGGCTGCGCCGGCTAATGCCAGGGTCCCGAGAGCTATGAAGGTCAATCCCAGATTGCGCGGTGCGTTAGGACGCTGGATCTTACCAGAAGCGATTTCGTCAGCCTGGTATTGAAAGAACTTGTAAATCGTGAATCCGAAACCGATCATCGAGAGAGCGGTTCGGATCCACGCCATAAGCGTTCGTTCTGCTGCGATGATCGTGCGCTGATAGGCTAGGTCGGTTCGCTCTTCGGCAAGAATTGTCCCCCTATCCTTTGCCGGTTCAGCAATGCTCATAGGACTACCCCTCAGATCTACGGCATAGGGTAGCAGAGGACAGACTTCGGACGCCATCAGGCAGGAAGTCGTTCACGCAGCCGGCCCTTCGCCGGGTGCAACGAGAGGTACAAAGGATCCCCAGTGCTCCCGCACCGCAAGCACGCGGAAAACAAACGAAACCAGCACTGCGACCAGTGTTACGGGAAAGAAGGTAGTGCTGTCCTTCTCATACACCGCGATCAGCGTGTAGACAGTGCTTGCCAGGAGGGCTGCGGTCACGAGTTGCTGTGCCGGCCTCACGATCTCTGGCGTCACCCCAGAGAACAGGTCGATGAACACCCCGCCCGCAGTGGTGGAGATCAGGCCGATAACGATTGCGGCGAAAATGCCCAGGCCGTGATCGAGCGCCTTATGCGCGCCAAGGATCGCAAACCAGGGTAGCGTAAAAGATTTGATGTAGGCCAGCGTGCGGGTGCGAAACTGCTCTTCCCTGCCCTCGGCGTAGCGATAAATTGCCAGGCCCAGCAAACCCATCAAAGGGCACACGATTAGATAAATCGGGCCCTTGAGCGGTCCAGGGACATCATTGAGCAGTATGTCGCGCGACACGCCGCCGCCGATACCGCCAAAGTATGCCATGATCAGCAGCCCCGCGACAGTGTAACCGCGGTTGTGCGAGGGGTTACGGGCCACAAGCACCCCATTCAGGGCGTTGATCCCAGCGGAAAATAGGTCGACTTCGGGAAAGCTTGGCAGGTTCATTTCGGTTCTTCCTCACAGCCGCTCATGGAAGCCGCGAAGGTCTCAAGCTCGATCTCCTTGCCGGTGGGGATCAGGGCTTGAAGCCCCTGGGAACTTGTTACTGGGCCAGAAAAAGCGCAGGGGCTAAAGCCCCAGGGTTTTGGGCCTTTACGGCACGACTTAAGGTCGTGCCCTGATACAAAGCAAAAACATTCTTACAGCGGGCCACCCAGAGGACATCCACTCAAGTGGAGAGTAAAGGGGCAGGTCCAAGGCTACAACTGTCACATCTGACAGGGTGGCCGGAAATCGATGATCTCTGGAATGACCATGACAATCCTTTGAACCAGAACATCCTGGATGAGGAACTCTTTCTTCGACCCTAGCAAAATTACTAGGTTCTCCACTAGCAGAACTTACGGTCGGACTCTACAAGAGTGAGAAGGGTGCTGAAGAGCTACAATTCCTTCACAATCATTTTTTGGGTCTTGCTTCGCAACGATCGACAAAATACCTCAACCTCAGTGCGTATCGACATGTTCACTGGACAGGCGACCGGACGACCGTTAAACGACAACTGCTCACGGATGTTTGTTCGTGGTTCCGCAAGCAGTCTGGAGCAGGACCTACCCGCTGCATTGTTCTGTGTTTGCCCCAACAGACTTTCTGCATATAAGTGGTTGATAGTCCTTAGCCTTCTTTTGTGTATCCTGGTCCCCCCGGCCGCTGCGGCAGAGCCGGTGAAGAACGTGCTCGTGCTGCACAACTGGGCCAATCTCCCTCAGTCCTGGACCTTGATGGAATCCACCGTGCGCGCTCGGATTCCAGGGCAGATCAACTTCTATACCGCGTCCGTCGAAAACCCGCAATTCGATAATGAAGTTTATCGCGAAAGCCTGGCAGAGACTCTCCGCCGTGGGTACGGTGGGGTAAAGCTCGACGTTGTGGTTGCGGCTACTTATCCGGTACTTCAATTCGCGATGCAATACCGTGACAAGATGTTCCCGGGGGTGCCCATCGTCTTTACCGACGTTAGCCGCCCCGAAGCGCAGAAGATGTGGCCTGGCGTCACAGGCGTGATCAGCCCTGTAGGCATGCGGGAAACGATCGATCTCGCGCTTCATCTTCATCCAAACACAAATACGGTTGCCATCATCACCGGCATAACGGAGTGGGACAAGTACTGGCTGACAGTCGCACACTCTGAACTTCTTCGTCATCAGGATAAGGTAAGAGAGATCGACCTCGTCGGACCTGCAACCCATCAAATCATTGAGAAAGTCGCTGAACTTCCTCCTTCTACTGTGGTCCTGTTTCAGCTCAGGCCAGATGACTTGACGCAGCCGGCGCTCGAACCGATCGACGTCCTCGCTGAGGTCGCACAGCGCTTGCCAACCTATTCCGCTTGGCAAGGGCTTGCGTTGAATCGCGGGGGCGTTGGGGGTGCGTACCGGAACTTGCGGAAAGACGCAGTGTTGAATGGAGAAATAGTGGCCCGGGCGTTGTCAGGGGAGCGGCCCGAGAACATTCCCATCGTGCACGACTCCGATCTTCAGGACCACGTGGACTGGCGGGCTCTCCAGCGCTGGCACATCCCGGAATCGGCGTTGCCGCCAGGCACCGTAGTCGAGTACCGGCAGCTTACCTTTTGGCAGCGAGACCGGAAATACATCGTGATTGCTGTCGTCCTGATTGTCGCTCAGGCCTTGTTGATTGCGGGCTTGTTGTTGCAGCGAGCGCGCAAACGGAGGGCCGAAGCGGTTCTGCGCGAGAGCGAAGAGCGCTTCCGGGTGATGGCCGATACCACCCCAACGCTTGTCTGGATGTGCGACGCCCGAGGCCGGATTACCTACTTGAATGGCCGTCGAATCGCGTTCACAGGCACGGACTCGAATACGGATTACGGTGACAACTGGATCACATACGTTCATCCCAGCGACGTAGAACATATGCTAGGCACTCTCTATGAGGCGTTGAAGAGCAATCAACCATTCTCGCAAGAGTACCGTCTGCGCCGAAGCGATGGAGTCTACCGTTGGATGTTCGACGTTGCGTCCCCTCGAGTGAACGGTGACGGGTCGTTTGGAGGATTTATCGGCTCGGCGATTGACACAACCGATCAGAAGCTTGCCCAGCAGGCGCTTGCAAAAGTAAGTGGGCAACTGATCGAAGCCCAGGAGCAGGAACGCAGCCGGATTGCAAGAGATCTGCATGACGACATTTGCCAGCGGCTGGCACTTCTGTCGATGGAAATTGAGCAGGCAAATCGCGCTTCAGGCGGGTCTGTTGCCGCGACAAAACCAAATCTGGAGAATATCCAAAAACACTGCGCTGAAATTGCTGTTGATGTTCAAACTCTGTCGCACCAGCTACACTCCGCCACCCTCGACTGCCTTGGCGTTGTGGCCGCTATCAGGGCCTTCTGCGGAGAGCTGTCCAGGCAACACCAGGTAAGTGTCGAGTTCACCGAGAGGAATGTACCTAAGCATCTGCCGAGGGATATCTCGCTGTGCCTGTTCCGCATCGCCCAGGAAGCTCTGCATAATGCCTTGAAGTATAGCGAAACCCACCAGTTCTCCGTCGCCCTATGCGCCATAGAGGAAGAGGTTCAACTCGTCGTGCGGGATGCAGGCGCAGGCTTTGACGTTGATGAAGCGAAGAAGCATCGAGGATTAGGCCTGGTGAGTATGCAGGAACGCGTAAATCTGGTCCATGGCAGGTTTTCCATCGAGTCGAAGCCCGGTCAAGGAACAAGAATCTTTGCCACCGTGCCTTTCGTTGCTGAAGATGAAAGCTCTCCGGACGCTGCGCCGGGTAACAAGCCCGACAATGTGCAGGAGGTGACGTGAGTCAAACAGCCCCCAAACTCGGCTACTCCTCAAAGGAGAAAATACGCTTCCAGTCATTCTTCATGCTGATCACGACCCATGCATTTTTCGTTGCCTTGCTGAGAAGCTGTTCTGAGAATGTGCCGACAGCGGTGTCCGGAAGATGGACGGCTGGGCCATAGGCGTACTCGCGCTTCGCATCGTCGTGCAGTACGAGCATCATCAGCCGCGCTCCATCACCCGCCTGCGTCCAATCCAGCATCTGGGCATCGCCTGAGCTGAAATCGCTATTGCCGGAATTGCCGAAGGCGGCGATGGGCCGCTTACCGATGAAGAGGTTGATCCCGATCGCCTTACCAGGCCCATCATCAACGAAAAATATCTTTGGCTCCCGCATGAGCACCGGCTTGCCGTTTGTATCGACAAGCCTTGTCACGATACTGGATCCCACGACTTGCTCCGGCGGAACGCCATACACCTTCTCGCTGTAGGCGCGCACAAACTCTTGCCCGCCGCCCGTGACGATGTATGTCCTGAAGCCGTTGGCGCGCAGATACTGCATCACCTCCAGCATCGGCTGGTAGACGAGATCGGTAAACGGTCTGTCGAAGCGCGGAGCTTTGGCTGTCGAAAGCCAGTCTTTTACCAGCCCCACGAAAGCTTCGTTGCTCATACCCGAGTGGGTCACGGCGACGATCTCCAGCCATTCCGCTTCCGTGAACTTGCCCATGGCCGCGCGGTCAACGGCAAGCACCGACTTGAATGGCTCTTTCTGCTTCCATTCGGGGTGGCTCGGCGCCATTTCAGCCAGGCGGGCGAGCGCGAACATGGCTTGGCCGTACAAGGGATGTTCAGTCCAAAGCGTTCCATCCTGGTCAAAGGTTGCGATGCGGTCGGCTGGCTCAACATACTTGGTACTGGATCGGTCCGTCACGTCTCTTACGAAAGCAAGGACCATATCCTTTGCAGGCCCGCCGTTCCATGATGGCAAGGGATCGCTTTGGGCTTGGCCGGTAGCCATTGCGAGATCGTCACGGAGGAAAAGAGCGGCTGCGCCCGTGGAAACAAAAGCTCGGCGGCTTACATTCTTGACTGACTTTTTTGTGGAATCCTTCATGCAACCCCCAATCTTCTTTTTTTGTTACTTCATCGAGTCGCGCACCTGGAGCAAAGTTTCGTCCGTGTTGGTGAGGCGGATGAGGCCCTTAGAGGGATACTCGATCTCCAGCGTGGCATAAATGGTCATGTGACCGCGAACGCAAACGCGATGGTGTAGAGCCAGCTTCGCGTAGTAGTAGTCATACCGTAGCCCGCCAGAAAGGCGGAGCCTCCGCTAAGAACGAAGAGGAGAAGGAAGATAATGGCAGGGGGGTGCATGTAGAACGCGTTCTGGCGTGTGGCCGTGATGTCGATCATGTTGTTCAAGGCCGGAAGCAGCAGTTTGGCGGCATCGGGGTTTGCTCCGGGTGCGGCAACTTGAGCGACAGACTCTTGCCAGATCTTCCGTTGTAGCTGTTCCGTGGCTGGCAGGATCGCGGCCGGTGTGCGTTCATAAAGGTGTAGGCGGGAATCGACGTAGTCGCGGAAGAGCTGGCGCAGTGGGGGTTGACTCTGGGGCGACAGCAGGTCGAGACGGAGGTACGCCGTTTCAACGGCGTTGCGCTCGTCGGTCACCAGCGCGCGGTGCACATCGTAGCGGGCCACCGCCCCGGAAAAGGTGAAGGCCAGCAGCAGTCCGAACAGCGCGAAAACCGCGCCCTCAATGGCACTGCTTTGTGGGGCGGCTTGTCTACGTAGACGAAGCCCATGTCCAAGCTGCTGCAGGACGATCATGGCCGGAAGCAGAAAGAAGGCGTCAAATGGGCTTAAAGTCATACGCTGACGAACCAGTTCAGATTTTGACATATGTCTTTGCGGCTGACGCTCGTCGTGGATCTACTTGGGAGGCGTACAACCCGCATTGTTGTTACCTTTCGCCCACGTAAGTGCCATTGGGGCGCTTTCATTCTTGGTCTTGCTTTTCTCGCCGCCAGTCGTTTAAGCGGTCGTTATTCCGTTCTGACTCTTTATAGCGGCAGCGCCCTTGCCTGTACTCGGCTCTCAAACAGACGTTGACTTCTAACCGCGTTGGTATTGCTGGACAAGTAGCATTCAGCATGGCATCCGCAGCTCACCAGACATAACTGCAAAATTGCTAGGGCCTGGATGTAAAACAAACTGCGCCTTCGACGACTGCAAACTGATTCGCTCAATTTCAACGCTCTCGGTCGCCGCGCAGGATACTCCGGTTGACCAAACGGTAAAAGCACCTGGCACCGCAGCACAACCAGCTGCCACTGACACGGCTGCGTTCGCCAAGGCGACTCAGAACCCGGTGGCCAGCCTGATCAGTGTCCCGCTACAGAAAAACGGCAATTTTGGCATCGGCGCTGGTGCAGCCGGGACATTGGACCGTAGGTGATTTAATCAATAATGTATTCTCTGTCGCCGGTTCCTCGCATCGACCGGATGTGAACCAGATGCTGTTGCAGTACTTCTTGAGCAGCGAGTCAGTCACCGTGAAATCCAACCCAGACGGCTCGGTGGACATTTACTTTGGACCGGAGGCCCCGGCGGGAAAAGAGAGCAATTGGAGCCAGACCGTGCCCGGAAAGGGATGGTTCACTCTTCTTCGCCTCTATCGCGATCTCGAATCATGGTTCGACAGGTCTTGGCGGCCAGGGGAGATCGAGCTAGTGAAGTGACCGGGCTGCAGGAATCCCGTGTGTTGTCGCTATCCGCAAGTGATCTGGATATTGAGGTCGTGCTCGTCGGATTTAAACTGCCCAAAAACGGGCTGGGTAACTTGCGCCAGGTGCAGTGCTGGTGCGGGTTTCGAATATCTGTCGAAAACTCATTAGTCCTGGTGGACATCTAATAACCCTTCAAATAGTCGGTGGCCGAAGTCCCAACCAAGAATTCACTTAGCAGTTACCCAGTCGAGGGAGTAGATATCCTGGGTGCCGTTGTTGCGGAGCAGCAGCGGGGCGTTGTCGGGGGTCAGGGTCAGGGAGGCGGTCCAATACCCGGTAGTCGGCAAGTCCTTGAGATCGGCCACGACTTCCACTTTGCGGTCGAGAATGCCGATCCTGAGTACTGCGCGGTTCGTTACTCGACCCACGAAATATAAATATCTTCCATCCGCTGACCAGTTAGGAAAGCCGGCTGTCAATTGTGTCAGATCTGACCACTTTCGTGTCCGGAAATCGAAGAGAAAGAGACCGTCGGTCTTTGCCGACATGGCCGCAATGTATCGTCCGTCGGGTGACCAGCGTGGAGAGTAATATCCTTGGGACTCTGGAAGGTTGGAGATTTCGTGGCTTGTCAAGTCGAGCACACGGATCACTGAGGACTCCGTGTCCACACGGCCAGCGAAGACAATCTTGCTGCCGTCAGGCGACCAGTTGGGGTCACTTTGAGGATCAGGATCATTGGGAATCAATTGCTCCGGGACCCCACCGTCGCGAGAAACTGCGTACACCTTATAGGGTTGTCCTGAGATGCTGACCCGATTGTCGACCAGCAGTTTGCCTTCAAGGTCCCAGCCGTAGAAGACGATGCGCTTGCCGTCCGGAGACCAACGCGGCAGCCTTGCGTACATCTCAGCATTGCTGAGGGGTAGACGCTCGCTCCCATCTACCTTGCTTCGCCAGAGGACGCCGTCGGGATAGGTGACGTACGCCACCCATTGGCCATCCTTCGAGAATGAAACGAATTCCGCCGAGATTCCGGAAAGAAAGGGCAGGAACTCTGCAGACTTCGCGTCATAACGCACCAGTTGGCCCAACAGCCTGTGGCCCACTAGGAAGAGCTTCTTGCCGTCCTTGCCGGGGAGGGGCGAATCGAGGCTGAGCGGGCTTTCAGTCAATCTGACGGGCGTCCCAATGGATCTGCGAAAAAAACCTGTCTTTTCCGGAAGAACCCAAATCTGTCCCTTTGACTGGAAGACAAAGTACTTTCCGTCCGGGGTCCACTTGCCGTGTTCCTCGTCCGCTGGGGTATGCAGACCTGGAAGCAAGGGGTGCAGGTTTGTTCCTTGTGCGGAGATCTCCCAGAGGGCGCGGTCGCCCGTCTGTGGATCCCTTATGCTGAATCTTAGCTTCGTCTCATCGGGCGAAAATTGGGGATCGTAAGGTATACCCGGGACGGTGACCAGCTTGCGGGCTTCGGGGCCATCGCTTCTTGCCAGAAACAAGTCGTTCCCGTGGCAGTACGCCAGCATCTTTCCGTCAGGAGACCAGACAGCCGTTTGAGACGCGATCAATGGAAAAGCAGTTGGCACGCGATGAGGCGCACCACCGAGTGTCGGCAAACTCCAGAGGACCCCCGACAAGTCGACGGCGAGAAGGTTAGATCCATCGGGGGAAAGGCTGAGCGGAGTCAGGCCTTCGGAGGGGACGGGGATCGGAATCGGATCGCCACCCGAGACGGAAATTTCCGCGATCTTCAAGTTGGACACGGTTCTCATGCCGAGATAAAGGCGCAGCCCGTCGGTCGCCTCCAGAATCTTCGGCTCACCGTCCTGGGTGAGCTGGACATAATTCGAGACTTTCGGTGGCGGCAGGGGACGCGACCAGAAGTAGACGAAGGCGCCAGCGAGCAGCACAAAAACTGCGGCGAGAGTCACCGGCCAGCGCCGGCGCAGAATTGATCTCGTGGATTCCGGCGGGCGGCTCATGCTCGACGTTGACAGTTCGCCCACCGATGTCCGCGTTCGACGTGCTACAGAGTGGGCCGGAGGCTCCATCGACGGATTGAGTTGCAGACGCTTCAAGTCGGCGCGAATTTCCGAGGCGTGCTGATAGCGGTACTCGGGGTTCTTCTCCAGACACAGGTCGATGATCCCGGCCAGGGCGGCGGGAATATCGGGATTGAGCTGAATTGGCGTGACCGGAACCTGCTGCACGATCGAGATCAGGAGCTCTCCGGTGGTGTCTCCGGAAAAGGGCGACCGCCCGGTGCACATCTCGTAGAGTACGATGCCGAAAGAAAACAGATCGGTACGCTGGTCGAGGGGCTTGCCCAATGCCTGCTCGGGCGACATGTACGCGGCTGTTCCCAGTGCGGCACCAAGTCCATCGGTCAACTGCTGCTGATCGAAGTCCGCTCCGGCGGCTGCGAGTTCCTTGACAGGCGTAATCTTGGCCAAGCCAAAATCCAGAATCTTGGCATTCCCGCGTTTGGTGATGAAGATGTTTGCCGGTTTGATGTCGCGATGGATGATGCCCTTTTCATGCGCAGCTTCGAACGCGTCGGTGATGTCGATGGCGATGGCGATCACTCGATCGCCAGGTAGCGGACACGCCTGGATCAAGTGCTTCAGTGTTTCACCCTCGAGGAACTCCATGGCGATGAACGTACGGCCACCCTCTTCGGCGATTTCATAAATTGTGCAGATGTTGGGATGGTTCAGGGCTGAAGCGGCACGCGCCTCGCGCCGGAAGCGCTCCAGAACCGCACTGTCATTGGCAAAGTGATCGGGCAGGAACTTGAGCGCGACAAACCGTCCAAGCACCGTGTCTTGTGCCTTGTAGACCACGCCCATGCCACCGCCGCCGATCTTCTCTAATCCGCGGTAGTGGGAGATGTTTGCTTCGCCCATGGAGATATTGTCGCAAACATCCAGAAAGTCTCGTTCAAGCAAGTCAGCGGTCGTGTCCGGAGTCGTGCATCGCCCGGAGCTTTCTAGGTGGTGTCTACAGCGCTTGCTCGCGACCGGGAATCGATTGTTGATGGTGCAAAATTACCAACTTTTTGGGCCAAGCCGCCGGGGCGTAGAACTATCCCATTTGAGGCCTCGACAGCCAGACAAATCTGAGGGGCTTGCCTGTCGGGGTGGAACTTCCCGTAAACGGGATTTCCCGTAACTTCCGGCGTGGGGAGCGGGATGCCACGGAATCTACACTCCATCTTATGGGTGCAGAGAAACGTAAAGAAATGAAAAGTTTTGTTGATGAACCCGGTCGCGCAAGCGACCGGCTCCCCAACCACTGGTGCGACAGTGGCCGAGCGATGCTACCATTTCGTGTGGCATCAGCTGTTGATTGCGAGCGACGACTCCTTTGAGAATGTGGGCACTTATCAACTGTCGCTTGGGACGGTTACCACCCGCAGCTCTTCTCCGGGCGGAGCTTTACGTCAGGCGCATACGCGAGCGATGGACCATCAAGAGATAGATGGCGTGATGCTTCCAAACCCGGAAGGGGATCCGCTCCCGGGCTCAGCGGTATTTTGGGATTACGAAGTTTGTGTGACTTGCTCTCACACTCATCGAGAACACTTTGCGGAACATATCGCCTGAGGTATTTGATTCCCAGGGTGAGCACCAGTACGTCGTCCATCTGCCCGATAACCGGGATGAAGTTCGGGATGACCTGGATCGGACTCACAACATAAAGAACCGCACACCCGGCGACCGCTCTCGCGTGCCATGGCACTTGAGGGTGTATAAGAGCCCGCCGGATGATCCTGAACTGTTTGAACACCCCCTTGATAGAGGTCTTCAGCTTATGTACTGATGACTGTTTCGGTTGCTCCTGATGGGTCTCCAGGGAAACTTCCACTTGGGGCGGCGCTTCCCACGCTCGCATGATGCAGCGAAAACCGATGTGGCTCATGCCCGTGTCGATCATCTGTGGCTGGCGGGCCGCGGGACGGTAACGCAGGCAGTAGTTGGGAGCGCACAGGTGCGAACCGCCCTTCACGACCCTGCGGGGAATACGAATCTGCGGCTGCCTTGGGTCGTAGCTCTTCTGTGAAGAAGCAATACGTGGGTTAACCGCCGGCCCACAGCATGCCTGAACAATTTCGTTCGCATGATTGTGGACATACCAATCCGAGGTCCACTCCCACACATTCCCCGCCATGTCGAGCAATCCGTAGCCGTTAGGTGGAAAGGAGCCCACAGGAGAAGTTCCCGGGAAGCCGTCGAGCAGCAGATTCTGCCAGGGGAATTCGCCTTGCCATGAATTTGCCATGGCCATGCCGTCGGGAAAATGTTCGTCGCCCCAGGTGAATTTCTTGCCCTCCAGGCCGCCTCGGGCGGCGCGCTCCCACTCGGCTTCGGTGGGCAGTTCTTTCCCTGCCCAGCGCGCGTAGGCTTCGGCATCCTCATAGGCCACGTGCACCACCGGATGGTGCTCGATACCCGTAATTGAGCTCCGAGGTCCATGCGGATGGCGCCAACACGTGCCGGGTGTCCAGGCCCACCAGTTTCTGTAATCCGTCAGGTCCACGGGCCCTCGCGATCTCTGGAATACCAATGCTCCTGGAACCAGATTTTCGGGTAGGGCTCCAGGATAGTCGGCCGGATTCAGCTCGCGTTCCGCGATGGTGACATAGCCCGTCGCTTCGACGAAGCGCGCGAACTCCTCGTTGGTGACGGTGTGCCGATCCATCCAAAAGCCATCGACGCTTACCTCGTGGACAGGGCCTTCCTCGGGATAGAAGTCTTCCGAACCCATGAGGAACGTCCCACCCGGAATCCACAGCATATCCGGCGGCGCTTGAGTCTGGGTGATTTCCTGAGACGCCATGCTGCTCATTTTATTCCTCCAATGCGTTATCCATTGCGCCATCACGTCGCTTGAACTTGCACCGCCGCCCATGGGCTGCGGTCGTTTTCCTTGCCCTTCCAATAAGTGATGTCCTTCGGCGTCTTGCATAGGAACGGATTACAGGCACTTTCTTAAAACGACATCTTTATCGCTCCCCGAGCGACGACATCGATTCCTATCTTTCACTACCGAAATACTACCGTCAGGACCATGGACCCGCACCTGTCACAACGGACAGGCCCCAAGCGGTCGCAATCAGCATGAACTCGCCAAACGCCTGTCGCCGGGAAGTTCAGCGACGCTGCAGCAGGTCAATCATGGGCTGCTGGCTTACACGAATATAGCCAGAGCGCGGCCGGTCAAGATCGATAATTACGGCAAGAACCAGGCTGATGGATACGGCCAGCATGAACATGGAAAAGATATTCCGACGTCCGTTCACACCGAATGAATATCCGACTAGCATAGCTGACAGCAAACCTACGGCGGCGTTTACATAGATCACGCTCTCCGGTACATGATTTTGGAATGCCATCCAGCGGGCTTCTGCCAAATCAATGGCCTCATTCAACGATTGCAACAACAACCCGACCTTTACCGGATTAGGATCTTGTTGCGCGTAAGCAGCCGCCCTGGTCCAGAATTCGGTCTGCAAGCGCGCGGTTTGTCTGTTCAGATCTTCAAGCCGTGCAAGATTATTTCCAGTAGTCCCGTATTGCACACGGACATCAACATACTGGCGAAGAAGACTCTGGATCTCGGGACCTGCCGGGGCGGGCAGTAGTTGCGCACGGAGCGAGGATGTACCGATGGCGTCGGCTTCTTCCAGCACTAGTTGCTTGCGGGTCTCGAACCGGGACACCGCCATCGAAACAGTGAACCCCAGCAAAAGTGCGAGAATCCCAAGCATGGCGGCCTCGACAGTAGAAATCTGCGATTTAATGTTTTCTGGAGTGCGAGCCTCAAGCTTACGTCCCAACCGGAAGCCCACCTCCGTGGCCGTCAGCATCAGGGCAAAAAAGAGCCAATTAATGAACACCTCATTGGTTCTGTAAAGCAGGCTTTCGTTCACGGCCTCTCCGTCGAAAAACATCATACTTCCGGGGCCCAGGAAGCCCTGGTTCTGCATCAACGATGGAGAGGGCTAAGGAGAAAGGTCGGCTGGCACCAGGTGCCCGCGGCGAACTGCACTATGCTCGCGGTAGAGTAAGTATGTGGTAAACGGGAAAGCATAGCAGGAAAGCGGCGATCACCAGTAGTCCAACTCGCACGCCACGAGTTTTGAAACGCTGGCTGATCGCAATCAGCAGCAGCACGGTTGCCAGCGTGACCGTTGCTCGCACGTACTGGTCGGCATATTCACGGCCCTTGGTTCCCTGATCAAAGACTTCAGTGGCCTGATCATTCAGCCTGGCAGCCATCTCGCTCTTGGAGCTTCGGTATTCCGTCATCAACTGAGGACCTGCCGGAGCATTGGGGTTGTTGAGCGGGTCCGTCTTCTTCCAGGCTTCAAAGGCGGGACGAAATTCTGGAAGGAAGCGCCTTTCAAAAAGGGTGGTGAGCCTCTTGTCGTTATGTGCCTCGGCCTTCAGCCACTCAACCACGGTCGAAGCGTTGTACAAACGCTCCTGGTTAGCGTATGTGGCAGTTCCCTCGGCTTGCACACGCAATTTGCTAGCCTGACCGTATAGTTCTGACTGATGTCCAGTCCAGAGGGCTGCCTGATAGCCGCTCCAGGCAGTGGCAATCGCGACTATGGCGAGCACAAGGGCCTCGACGATCTCTAATATTGCCTGTCCCGCAGACTCCCCTGCTGCCTCGTGCTCGCTGAGGTGTTTGGCGATTTCAATGTTGGCGCCCCCCGCTTCGGGCATTAAATAACTACCTCCTAAGTCATCGGAGAGAATTCGCAGGCAGGCAAGTTCCTTGCTGCGGTAGTGCGCTCTGAGACTAGACTACTTTGAAACTGTAGTAAAGCTTTCTAATGCGTCACCAGCGTGGGGACCGTCTCTGCCTTCTTAATAGGCGGCGGATTCCACTTGCCCGTAAGCGCGTCGGCCTGCGGCGAGTAGAGTCGCATCGTCAGATTGAAGGGCGCCTTCGGCGCGGGAAGCCAGTTCGCCTCTTTGTCTTTGCCCGGACTGTCGATCTGAAGATAAAGGTCGAGAGAACCGTCCGCGTTGTACTTGAGCGGCATCCAGCTGCTGACCGTAAAGCGATTGAGCACGTTACCGACCTGGAAACCATCCGCGTCGTAGAGTGTGATGGACCAAAAGGCGCGAACCGGGGGCGTGGCCCCCTTCTCGAAGTGAATCGTGTATTGGTTTGCGCCGTCCAGCGGCTTTCCGGCTTCGTCGGCGAGGTTCAAAGGATAGATGGCATCCTCCGGCAGATTCGCCCCCAAGCCGAGCTGGCTCACGATGGCGCGCTTCAGATAATAGTTCCCGTAAACGCCCATTGTGTCGGTGTTCATCGACCAGTAGTTCGCCAACCTTGCAAGGGTTGGCACTTTCCACTTCATTAGCTGCTGGGCGTCTGCCGGAGCGCTCTCCAACACCTGTTTTACGACGGGGTCGAGCTGATCAAAGTCAAAACTCTTTCCGGCTTCGAGACCGATTTGTCTCATCTGCGCAATGATGGGCTGGTCAGTCAGGTGAGGAGGGTGGAGCTTGAGCAACTCTGCCGCATAGGTAAAGTAGGCTCCAGCAGGCATGGTATCCACCTGGACCATGGGCGGCGTCTTCATGTCGACTGCAGGGTCGCTCCTCACGGTCACTGGCTCGGCGGCTCCTTTGCTCCAGCGTGAGAGCGGCGTGACCTTGTAGCCCGCCTGAATCGTATGCACGGCGTCGTAGTCCGCGGGCCCATGCGTCTTGGTGCGGCCGATGATCCAGACATAAGGAGTGGGCGCGGCAATGTGTGTGAATCCCCCTAGCACCTTTCCCGTCCAGCCCGGTGGGGTGACGAGGAAATTGGCCGCCTCTGTGCCGGTCGTTCGCCAGCCCGGTGAGGCGAACACATCAGTCCACATATCGAGCATGGGCAGAAGGTAATACCGGCCATTCGTGTCCGGCGCTGAGACCACCACCGGTTCCCTGGTTAGATCAAGCCACGCGATGGAATAGAGGGTGTCGAAGTTTGAGCGCACAACCCCCTTGAAATCTGCCGGCGGATAGGCCGGAACGTTCACGAACGTATTCATCGGGCCTTTGCCGAACTCTGGCATCAGAATGTTCGTAGATTGTTTCCGCGTCAGGTCCATCAGGATGAGCGGGTAGACGTAAATGTAGGCATCTACACCGATGGCGTGCGCCTCGTCGGCTTTCAAAGCGGGAACGGGACCCGCCGCTTGCAAAGTTGGGCTCATGTTGCCTCTCCTGTTTCCTGTCTCCAGGGCTGCTCCGCGCCGCCCATACCGTCTGCTGATTCAGCATCGCAGGTTGATTGGCTCCAGGGAACTAGCAGAAGTTATAGGGGAGGCTGGTTACATTTGACAGTTGCGCGCGCACCAACCGTAGCACGCTCAGCGATTTCGGCATTCATTGCCGAACCGTCTGCAGGGGTTCGCTATTCGATCTATGGGGCACACTGGCGTGGATCGTGGTACCGCGCAGGAGTTGCGATTCGATGGCGAGAGTTCCATTCAGGAGTTTCAGACGCTCCTGCATGCTGATGAGGCCAAGCCCTCGGCTCGCCTTTGTGGCTTCGACATCAAAGCCCACGCCCGAATCACTGATCGTGAGATGAATCTCCTCCGGCGTTCCCCATAATCGCGCTTCGAAGTGCCGCACTCCACTGTGTTTTGCCGCGTTATGCAGAGCCTCTTGCAGCACTCGGAAGAAGCAAAGAGAAATGTCCGGCGACAATGGAGCTGGCAGATCATGTGTTTTGAAGTCAACTTCCACTTTCTGCTGTTCGCTGAATTCCTGGCAGAAGCCCTTCAGCGCCGCAGCTAGCCCCAGGTATTGCAGTTTTGATGAGTGCAACTCGTGAGACAAGGATTGAACATCGGCTGCTATCTCGGAAGTCAGTTGCTGTAGTTTGACGATGTGTCCAGGGAATGCAGACGGATTTGAGGAACTTTGCTGGAGTTGTGCCAGTTCGATGCCCAACAGCGCGAGACGCTGACCGATATCGTCGTGAAGTTCTCTGGCGATCCGGCGACGTTCCTGCTCCTGTGCCTCAATCAACTTGCCGCTTACACTTGCGAGAGCCGCATCCGACAGTTTCCGGGTCGTAATGTCAACAAATGCGACCACCGCCCCAGTCAAATTCTGGCCTCTCCACTGGGGATGGCACCAGTATTCAGCAGGAAAACTGGTGCCATTCGCCCTCCATAGCACCTCGTCGTCGAGATGGACCCCTTCCCCAGTGCGCAGTGTTTGGAAAATTCGACACTCCTCGATGGGGAATACTGTGCCATCTCCACGAGTATGATGAACCAGATCATGCATTCGTCTGCCCAGCAAATCGTGGACACTCTCATAGCCCAAAGCGCGAAGGCAAGCTGGGTTGCAGAAGGTACAGCGGCCCTCGAGATCAACTCCACAGATAGCTTCGGCGGTTGAATCGAGAATCAGGCGTAGTTTGTCCTCGCTCTCGTGCAGTGCTTCCTCCACTCGCTTGCGCTCCGTGATGTCTTGAACTGTGCCACGGAGCCCGATGATTTGGCCGTCCGTGTCGCGCACCGGTTCGCCGCGGGCGGTCGCCCATTTTGTGGAGGACCCAGAGTCGATTATCTCCACATCAAGTTCGTATGATGTTCCAGCTTGTAAGGCTCCCCAAACGGCGCGCTGAAGCCGGTCCCAACTTTCAGCAGTGAAGAGGCTGGCGTGCTCCTTGAAGGGGGGCGCCGGCAAGTTTGAGTCACGACCTTGGAGGCGGTAAAGCGCCTCCGACCAGATCACTGTGTCCGTCCGTGCATCCCACTGCCAGCTTCCCAATCCGGCCAAACGCTGGGCTTCCGTAAGTTCTTCGCTTTTTTTACGCAGCGCCTCCTTGCCCCGTTTACGTTTGGTAATGTCGCGAACAATGCTGACGTTATAGACTCGGTCCAACTCGACACGCTTGAGGTTAATTTCCACCGGATAAGTCGATCCATCTTTTCGCTGGTGCAGGCTTTCAAAGGTCACAAACCCCGATTGGGCGAGTTCATTCGCGATTCTTGACCGGAGGGATTCATCCACACTCGGATCGATATCCGGAACGCGAAGAGACAGGAGTTCATCGCGGGTATAGCCGAGGTCACGGCACAACCTCTCATTCACATCCAGAAAACGCAATGTTTCCGGGTCGACTACCTCAATCGCGTCGTTGGATTCGTCGATAAGTTTTCGAAACAGACGTAGCGATTCTTCGACGTGCTTTCGTTCCGTGATATCCACTGCGATACCCAGCATGCGCTGCGTATCGCCATGGCTCCCGTAATAGAATTGCCCCCTGCCGGCGATCCAGCGCAGTATGCCGTCAGCTCGGACGACGCGGAACTCGGCCGCGTATGGTTTTCGGCTTTGTCTGGCATCCTCGACCGCTTTCGCCACCAACTCGTGGTCTTCCGGGTGCACATAACGATAAAGATCTTCCCTGCGCCCGACGTACGTATCCGACGGAATGCCAAACATGTTCTGCAGGTCCCCAAACCAGGACAGCCGTCCGGTCTTAAGGTCCCATTCCCATGCCACCGACTTGCCGGACTCCACTGCCAGATGAAGGCGATCGTTCGCTAAACTGAGTTGTGCAATCAGTTCGCTTTTGGCGAAATGCTCCTTTATATAGGCGACACTAGCCAGACACACGATCGCAGCGATCACTACGAGTAGGCGGAACGTACGCATACCGGCCGTCTCATCTTTCTGGAATAGCTCCCAAACCAGGGGAACAGTGATCAAGACAACCAACAGCATCGACCACGCCGACGCCTGTGAGCCCTGGCCGGTATCGAATCGCGCCGCTTTTACTTCAGCTTTAGTGATCTGCTGTGCTCGTACCGGTATCCACACAAACCAGCAGGCGGAAGCAGTCAGGCCCAAGCCGTATATCTTTCCGTAGACGTATCCGCCAGAGTCAATCGCTATGTTGGCAACAGCGGAACTTAGGGCGTACAGAGCCGACGCGCCCAACAGATGGAGGCAGATCATCTTCCAGGGGTACTGCACCCGCAGGCTCAATATGCCAACCACCGCAATCAGCGTCAGATTTTCTATCAGGTAAAGCACGTCAAATCGGAGCGCATACGTAGTGGTGTTGGAGAACAAATACTGATAAGGAAAGACAGCGTAGGCATAAAGGAAGCCCCAGAAAAAAAGAAAGAGAAGAAAGTTTGAAAGGACTCGATATAGCCTGGGGCCGGATGAATGCCGGGTGGGAAGGGTTGCCACTGCCGCCATGAAAGGCACCAGGTGGAGAAACAGCACCGGATCAGCGATCGAGTTGTCCGGCACCTCAGTGTGCAGAACAAATTGGTGATAGAGAAAAATCCATTGGTCCAGCACCCACAAGCTAGAGCCAAGTGCAAGCAGCACCCAGAACGGCCGGCTCCCCAGCGTATTCTGGATTCCATTGCGGATGGCGAAACCGGCCGCCAGAAGCAGAAGAAGAAAATAGCTGATACTGCCGTATGACAGGATGCTAGAGCCCGGTTTTGCGGCGAATGAAACGGCGGCTCTGACGACCAAAACGGCAATGAGAGCTATGGGCCAGGAAAGAGACCTTAGCCGAACTCCGAGATGTGGCGCGAGTCCCTCCATCACGGATCCCATAGACCCACTCCCTCATCGATATTGCACGCAAAATGGCCGAAACCGGAGCTCATCCGGCGAGAAGCATCGCAGCATCAAACAGCGCAAGATGTATACATCACTGAGGTTAAACGGCTCTTGCCGGGTGGGCAACGTGAAAACTTGCAGCCGCCGGAGGTCCCGGGTTCATCCACAGACGACAGAAACCCCTGGTGTTTTGAAGCGATTAGGCAAAGTGAAAGGGGGAACCCTGAGATAAAGAACATGGAAACCCTGATTTCAGGATCACGGAACCAGAGTAATATTATTTTTTGAATATTGTTTGTCGCGACGCCCCTTCGCGGAGATGAAACCAGTTTTTGAGCGTGTAAGGAGCCGCGTTGGTCAAACAGTCCCCTCATCCAGAAAAGTTGCTTGCAAAACCAAATGATCTTGCCGGCAACCGCAGCGGTTCATTGATTCCGGTTCTCGTGGTTGATGATAACGAACCGTTTCGCCGATTCGTTCGGGCGACTCTGAGTACCAAGCCGGAATTAGAGATCATAAGCGAAGTAGCGGACGGTTTGGAAGCTGTTCAGAAAGCCCTGGAACTACAGCCAGCTTTAATCGTGCTCGATATTGGGCTGCCGGGCCTGAACGGAATTGAAGCTGCTCGACGCATCCGCAAGCTTTCGCCCAAGTCCACGATACTGTTTTTGAGCCAGGAATCCTCACCAGAAATCGTGCAAGAGGCTCTCTGCATAGGTGCCCTGGGCTTCGTGATCAAAGCACACGCCGCCAGAGATCTTTTGATCGCGGTGGACGCGGTTCTTCGGAATGAGCAGTTTGTCAGCAGCGCTCTGAAAAGCTGTTGACACCCAAGGCTGACGGCCCGGCGTTGGTTGAAATGAGAAGCTCCATTATTCTTTTCGCCTGCTTCTAACTGCGACCTTACCGCCCACGTCCGATTTCACTAAAATCCCACTTTTAAGCCGGAAGATGGTAGGGTGAGGAGACTTTCTGGAGTCGTCATGTCTACGCAAGCATTGCCGGCACAGGCTAAAGAGCTTTTCCACTATCTATTTGAGCAAGCGTCGTTGGGAATCGCAGTGGAGGATCTCGAGGGAAAGCTGTTGCTTGTAAACCCGGCGCTTTGCTCCATGCTGGGATATGGGCAGAACGAATTGTGCGGCATGAACTGTTGCGAATTTGCTAATCCGGAAGACTCCCAAGACGACTGGGCTCTCTTTCAACAGCTCCGCACAGGCGCCATCGATCGATACTCGGTCGAAAAACGCTACGTGCGGAAAGATGGGGTTCAGCTTTGGGGACGTCTGAATGTCTCTCTTTTGAAGGACATCGATGGAGCATCCCCGCTGGTCTTTGCCTTTGTGGAGAACATCACTGAACGAAGGCGGACAGAAGATGCGCTGCGAGAGACCGAACAGCGCTTTCGTTTGGCGGCAAATGCAGGAAAGATGTTCTCTTACGAGTGGGATGCGGCCACCGACGCGATGGTACGGTCGGGAGAGTATGCCGAGATGCTGTGCACCGACAAAGAGGCGCACCTTACTACCGGCCAACAGACCTTGGCGAAGATTCACCCAGATGACCGAGAGAAAGTTTTGGCCGCGGACGCTGCGCTAAGCGCTGAAAAGCCCGAACTTCGAGTCAGCCATCGCATGGCCCGTCCCGACGGGAGTGTAATTTGGGTGGAGAGAACGGGTCGCGCGCACTTCAACGAGCAAGGCGAGATGTTGCGGATAGTAGGCATGGTAGCGGACATTACGGAGAGCAAACAGGCGGAAGCGGCGCTCGCAGACGTGAGCCGCAGGTTGATTGATGCGCAGGAGCAAGAGCGTAGACGCATTGCCAGAGAGCTTCACGATGACATTGGCCAACGTCTCGCACTGTTGGCCGTCAAGTTAGAACAACTCCACCTAGACCCACCCGATTTGCCTGAGATCCGCATCCGTATGGGCGAATTACAGGAGCAGGCGAGCGAGATAGCAACCGATATCCAAACCTTGTCACACGAATTGCATTCGACAAAACTCGAATATCTGGGCCCGGTTGCCGCCATGAGAGGCCACTGCCAAGAGCTCGGTGAACAGACTAAGATGAAGGTTGACTTTAAAAGCCAGGATTTGCCGAGCCCCTTGCCGCCAGAAATTTCTCTTTGCCTCTTCCGGGTCATGCAAGAGGCTCTCCGCAATGCGCTAAAACACAGTGAGGCACGGCAAGTCGAAGTGGGTTTGTGGGGAACGCCGGATGAGGTTCATCTCTCGGTCAGTGACCGTGGCGTAGGCTTTGACAGCGAAGCCGCAAAGAGGGGTCGAGGGCTGGGCCTGGTCAGCATGGAGGAGCGGCTGAAACTACACAAGGGAACGCTTTCGATCGAATCGCAGCCAAAGCATGGCACAACGGTCCATGCTAGAGTGCCCCTCAGTTCGGGAAGCGGTTTCGTGCGGGCTTAGGTTGCGGGTACTAAGAGTAGTTTTGCGGCATAACGCCTAGGCCCTGGATGGGCGTTCACTGTGGAAAAACGGCTGAGTGTTCTGCACAGATTCTCTCGTAGATGTGGCTCTGTTGGTCGCGCTGCAAGCTGTTCAACACATACCCGCACAGAATATCCACGTTGCCAACCTTGGCTACTTCGTCCGTGAGGTGTTCGACTTGAATCGCCGCGTCCGCCTTACCTTGCGCCCATAAGGTAGGTGCAAATTCACCACAAGCTGCAACTCGGGCATGCTTCCCTTTCGCAGCCCTCGCGCTTGAAGACAGGAGATCACCAAAGATCTTCAGGAACCGAGTTGAGTCAGGCAGATCATCCACCATGAACGTTGAGAGCGCCTGGTAAACATCCAAAGAGAGATAGAGCCCTTGTTCCATAGCCGCAGCACCATCGACGCCACGTGCGAGCAATGTCTCAAGAAGACGCTTTCGATGAGGCTCAGTCGCGACAACGATCACCGGATTGCCTGCGTTTAGGGCAGTTTCGATGAAACCAGCAAACCCCTGTAGAAGCGCTGCATCATCGGAATAGAAATGAACCTCATGCCTGTGTTTAGTCTTCGCCTGATCCGGTACGGGCGGTGGGAGAACTTCTTGTCGGAAGAAGTGGCCGGGTGCTTGTGGATCATTAGCGCCAGTCCGACCTGATAGTCCCTTACTGAGAAACAGCCGACCCTGACAAACCGCTTCCACAGCCTCTAAAAGTTCGCGTCCGGCATGCGCTTTAACAACGTAGCCCATTGCCCCCAAGCTGAAGGCTGCTTGCGCCACATCGGCAGAAGATTCTTGACTCAAGAATAGTATTTTGCATTCGGGGAAGAGCTTGCGGATTCGTCGAGCCACTTCAATCCCATTGAGTGTGGGAAGCCCGATGTCGAGCACCATCATGTCCGGTTTGAGTTCCTCGGCTTTGCGAACTGCTTCCAATCCGTCTGAGGCTTCGCCAATGACCTGCAAGTCCTGCCTTTCACCCAGCGTCGAACAGACGAATTGCCGGAACGGTTCGTAATCATCGACAACAAGAACCCGTACTGTTGGCGCTTCCAAGTAGCCTCTACCTCGCTATTAAAAACCCGACTCGTTGAGTGTAGTTTCTAAACGGTACTAGCATTTCATGCGCCGCTAGTTCGGTCGTTGTCCAAGCGCAAGGTTCGATTATAGTGCTGAATACGGGGCGAAAGCCTGGGCCCTGTGAATAAGAGCTGCCAGAGCGCTCAATCTGATAAAAATGCCGGGTTCTCACCGAGGCTTGCGGAAGATTTCCGGAGGTTCGAAACCGCTGGGACCGTGCTAGAGGTCACATTATCGGTACCTTCGTACCGTGGCACGCACATCAGGGGAATTACTGAAAATTCTCCACCCGCCGAGAGAGTTGAGTTGCTCAAAGTGAGATGAGAAGGTCTGCCGGTAGCGAGAGGCACTAGCTCTTCGCGATACGGCGACACCTCAATGGATTTGCCGCTCACTCGCGAGAGCCGCATACGCTAGTTTGTTAGCCGTGATGTCAAGCCGCAAGCGGCCCGTTCCCCATTCGACCCAGATCAAAGAAAATGGGCGCTTTTGCCGAACGAACGCCGACCTGAAATGCATCGTGTTTCGTCTAACGCAAGTTTCCTTGATCAACCGTGATGTGCCGAAACCGACCATCCCGTTCTAGTTGCAGGACAACAGGTTCGTCGGGGGGTATCTCGTTCAGTGTCGTTCGCAACCCATCCACATTATGAATGGCGAAGCCATTCACAGCATGAACAACGTCACCGGCTGATAGTTTCGATGCTCCCCGCTGGATGCCTTCAGACATTGCAGCTATGACTACGCCATTCGATCCTCTAGTATCCGGGTAGAGATTACGCAGTTTTTCCCCATAGTTCACAGCCACTACTCCGAGCCGCCCGATCGTATCTTGTTACCCACTGACAATGTCTTCGACGCTTGTGGGCCGATCTGGATCAAAGACTGGAGTAATCGTCGTAGAAATGAGATGAGATGCTCGTTGGAACTCGAGTGTCGCCGATTTACCGTCCGGGAGAGCGTAGGTGGCAGCATCCAGATCTTCAAAACTGCTTACCGCCAGCCCATCTACACTTAACAATACGTCTCCAGACCGGATGCCAGCAAGTGCCAGCTGCCGACCCAAATCGACGTCCTCGACCAGCAACCCTTTACGAGGAAGATGAAGACCCTGGGAAATCGAATCCGAGATATGCGCGAGAGATAGGCCAACGTCGGGTCTATGCGCATAGCCAAACCTTCGGATCGACTCAACTACCCGTCTTACGGCAGGAAGAGGGAGAGCGAATCCGACACCCTCACTCCCGCCAGAAAGCGAATAGATCAGTGTGGTGATACCGACGAGATTGCCCTGAAGATCGACCAGCGGACCACCGCTGTTGCCAGGGTTCACGGGCGCATCTGTTTGAATATATCGATACGGTCCGTAGTCGGTCTCGCGCAGAGGGAAGCTGACAATCCCAAACGAGACCGATGGGGCAAATCCGAATGGCGAACCAAAAGCCAGTACAAATTCCCTTTATCGAACATCAGCACCCGCGTTCAGTTCGAAGTGAGATGGCGTTACCGCCGGAATCTTCAGGAGCGCAAGATCCGCGGTCTTATCGCGCCCGAGGACCGTGGCTTTGTATGGCCTGTCCTGACCTAATACACTTACAAGGATGGTCTGCGCCCCTTGTACCACGTGCTCATTTGTAACGATGAGGCCGTCGGGACTGACAATTGTCCCACTGCCCAATACCTCGTCCGAGACCAAGTACCCTACTTGATCAGTGTTATCTTCCGGGGTCTCGATCTCAATTCTTTTTACCTCGATCTTGACCGTGGCCGGATCTAGGCGCGCAACTAACCTCTCAATCTGCTGCCCCTCCGCCACGATCAGACTGTCATTCCTTTGGCTGATTCCGGTTGCCGGATATAGCACGAGTAGGCAAAGACTGGTTCTTATCATTCGCTTCACAGCAAGTGAGCCTCCGATCCGGCTATGATCAACAATGTGACTATACCCAACCGAGCTGTCGCAGGGTGCTGGTGCACCCGGTGGGCAATTCGTTCAGGAATCCTCAAAGATGTGTAGCCCCTTTTGACTCTGGTGGGCTCACGGGCAATCTTGATGACTCCTGGTTCCCGGCTAAACAAGCGTCGGATGGTGTTCTCACTGAAGAACCAGAGCTTAGACAGCTCGGAAACGCTGTGATGGCGTTCCAAGGCCGTTGGGGCGAAGCCATTCTGTGGTCGTTCGGGAGTTATCAGAACATTCATCTGCTGTTGTGTGGTTTCCATTGATCATGACGTCCTCACATAAGAGTCATTGGGCCACGGATTACGTCACGGCACTCAGCCGACAGGTCCTTGGCGGTGGTCCGCAACTGAACATCTCAGCACGCTGCTTTCCCCCATCCCACTTGGCAGGAGAATAAGGCGCAGTTGGAATTCGGTCAAATCCCAGATCTATGCGTCGGAACTCGCTGCTCAGGAGTCATCTTTCAGGCGATCTCTCGACCGGCTTCCTACTCCTCTTGTAGAAGGCAGGCGCAGACCCGTTTTCACTTATGCGGATCTCACAGTTCTATGAATGGACGGGACATGCTGAGAAGGATATTTCTCCCTGAGCCAAGTCGCGAATACTTGTGGGTCAAAACGGATCGCATTCGCAACTCTGAAGGATGGAATCTGTCCCCTTGCCGCCATTTTGTAAATCTGCTGGGCCGAGACTCCGAGGATCCGAGCAATATCACGAACCCGAAGTGCCTCGTTTCTTGCTTCAATCACTTCAATCAGTTTCACGAGTACCCCCTGTTTGCTGAGTGGAGAAAGCATCGAACGCCAACCATCCTCCGATGGTTCGCTTATAGTCGTCCGGACGGAGAATTCGGTCAAACGGCATCGGTTGCTCTCCACTGGCCCCCCACTTACGCTCAAGCTATGTAGGCGGCCACGGAACCTGCGTTCACTTTGGCCAGGGCATCTTTGGAATGAATCCCTTTCAGATAGACCATGGTGGATTGAATGTCGCGGTGCCCCATCCAACCCTGCAAGGTGCGGATGTCGACGCCATCACGCAGATGTTGGGTCGCGAAGGTATGGCGAAATTTATGCAGGAAAAAGCGCTGGCAATACGGACCTTCGGCGCATTTATTTCCGTGCTTGATCACACACTGGCCGCAATTGAGTTTGGCGCGATAGGCGACGCGCTTGACGACACCGATGTGCCCGCTGTCCGGCTTTCCCTTGGTGTTGGGAAAGACTAGCTGCGAGCCAACCGCGTCGCGCTGCATCTTGATTCGCTGCAACTGCTCTATCATGGCAGTGGGCAGCGGGACGACTCGCTCTTCATAGTGCTTGGGTTGAAACTTCCACAAGGCTTTGGCCTTAACATGAACCACGCTGTTGCGGAAGTCGACGTCGCGCCAGGTCACGTACCGGACCTCCCGGTCGCGAAAGCCTGAAGCCAGACAGAACTTGATGAGGATCGCTTCGCCCGGCCTCTGCATGTCGGCGATGTCTGCGGCGATTTGCTTGTCGATGGCCGTGGTGCAATTTCTGGTGAGAGCGTTGTACCATTCTGGGCGATCTTTCAGTTTGTTTAAATAGTCGACGTAGGTGAGAAAAATAGCGCGTGCGGTCTGCGGATCCATGCGCGTGCGGTAGAGGAAAACCTCTTCGTCCTTTCTGTAGTTGGTGCGGAGACGGATTACGTCGCGCTCATCAGCGACTACGAAAATGAGCTCATACTGGCGAAAGAATCCGAGGATCGCGGAGTAGTCCTGGCGGCCTTTGTAGCGAGCTTCAATGGAAAACGCGACGTGCTGGCCATCGCCGAACTCGAAGCTCAGAATCGGATGACCGATCCAGGGCACACCCCAGGTAGTGAAAAATAGATCCCCTCCGCGTAGATCCGACAGACTCACCCTACGATCGCTCCAACAATTGCTGTAGTCGGTCTCGGTGCGGTAGTCGCAGTTACGCAGGTTGTGGATGATCAGTCGATCTCCATTCCTTTCCACCCAGGCCGGCCGATCCACGTCTGCCTGCCATTCCGCCATGTTTGTCGGTTTCAAGCGGAACCACAGGCGAGGACCAGGCAAAAACATGCGAGACATAACAGGACGGATCGCGCGCGCAGCTTATACCTGGCCACAATCGCAACCAGGACGATTGCGTAAAGAATCGCGAGTGGGAGCCGCAATGCGGGCAGACGGACGTCGATGTACAGAGCCGCCATCGCCCACAAAGAAAGGAGCGCAAGAACAATCCAGACGAAGGAGTGGCCCAATATGCGCAGCCCCCTGGCTGCGCGGCTCGGCTTTGCATGTGTTAGCACCGCGGCATCGCTCATTGATTGTTCCGCGCCAATTCCCTGCCCTCTCGAGTCTGTGTGATAACCCACAACCGCTGCTCCCTTCGACAAGCTCCCACGGCACGCTCCACGGCGAGCCGGGACAGGCGGGGCAGGCAGGGAAGGCTCTGCGGGACTGATCCGTGCTGTCATCTAAACCCAGGACTACCCCGGATTTCCTGTACGCTGCTCTGGATAGCTCTGCGTATGCGGCTTTCTTCACGGAAAGCCGCACGAGGCTCCTCGGTTCCGCCACGCTGCACAGGAAATCCAGGTCCGTCCTGGGTTATTCTCAGCCAGAGCTGTCCAAATTAGCGAATAAATCGAGCTTGGTGCGCACGTAATCCGTTGATTGTGTGGAACCGGGTTAATTTCAAAGAGAATCGGGTTGGGTTAGTGGATCGCTTGTCGGCATTTGCGTGCGGTCCGAGTGAAACTGCAGATCCCCGTTCGACTTCGCTCAGGGCAGGCTCTCCCCTGCGCTACCCCGGATTTCCTGTCCAGCTTAGTGGCGTTGGCGAACTTCGTGCGGCTTTCCTTACGGAAAGCCGCATACGTCGGCTTAGGCGGTACCGCGATGTAGGAAATCCGGATCCGCTCCAGTTCCACGGCACGCCGGGACAGGCGGGATGACAAAGTTGAGGGCAGTGGCCCACCTTGGCATGAGTGGAGGTGGATGGACAGAGTCGAAAAAAGCTAATTTGGACAAGACTGATTCTCAGCCGTCCCCTTCGACAAGCTCCCACGGCACGCTCCACGGCGAGCCGGGACAGGCGGGGCGCGCAGATCATCTTCGGGATTGATTCCCAGCCCGTCTCGGGCTGAATCTCGACATGGGAAATAGAGAGTCGCTGCTAGAGAGGAGCCGTGTTTTTTAAGTCGCATCATCTTTTCTTTGAGTCCGATGGTGCAGCGGCTTGCCTGCTACCCCTTGTCTGCTTCGATCTCCGCGGCGCGATGGGCATACTTGATGATGTCCACGTCTGACAGAACGACCAGCCCTTCAGCGACCATCTGGTCCACGAGCGGCAAGAAGGCGCGCAGCTTCTCTTCCGTGTCAACGACCGAAAGCATGATCGAAGCGTCGTGGGAGAGATGAAGCGGTTTCTCCTTGTGGACCCTGCGGTGGGCGCCGTAGCCGAGAATGCCGCGGTAAACGGTCACGCCGGCGAGATCGTTCGCCCGCATAGCGCGCACCAGGGCTTCGTAAAGCGGTTTGCCCTGCCATTGGTCGCTCTCCCCCAGGTAGATCCGCATCAATTTTGCTTTGCCCTCGATCTTTACGTGCCCGGCAACAGGAGCGGTCTTGGGCTTGGAAACCTGCGCGGGTTTGGCAATCGTCGTTTCCTGCACCTCAATCATGCCTGAGCCGGCCATGTCCTCAAGCTTGCCCAGCAATTCTTCCACTTTTTCTCGAGTCTCGATGAACTCGATCTTCACCGGGAGATGGTCGGAGATCTCGACAATACTCGAAGAGTGCATATGGTGGTCCGCGCCGAAGCCTGCTACCCCCTTCAACACAGTGGCGCCGGATACACCGCGGAAAAAGAGGTAGTCGAGGATACTCGAGTAGGTGGAAGCACCATGGTGCTTCGAGCCCTCACTCAAGTAAATGGTGACTTTAACCGCTTTTCCGGCTGTCAACATATGTTCTCCTCTCCGCACGCAACAGCGTCGAGTTACCTTCCTGGGAATCGGCCTGGCCTTCAACGGTAATGCGATCGTGGGGGCTTCCTTCGGAAGCCCCATCATGTTCGTCCCAGGCACGCTCCCACGGCAAACCGGGGCAGGTCGGCGAACCTTGATTGGCACCCGTCCTGTTCCGTCCCGTTCCTATTGGGTTCTGCTATGACAGAGTCCTCCGGCTGGCTGCCATCCGTGCAGGAAGGATACTCTGCCCCCGGAACTTCGGGAAGCCTAGGCTTATGGAATGAGGGTAGTGGGGCCCGACGGAAGTCGAGGCTTTCGGTGGCGCTTGATTAATGCACGACCATGACGGGGCAATGCGCATAACGAAGGACACGCTCTGAAATGGAGCCGAGCATCCAGCGTTGAAAGGAAGAGACTCCGCGCCTACCCATGATGATCAATGCCGTGGGCATCTGCTCCGCCCGGTGCACGATGTGTTCCGCGGGATGCCCTACTTCAATCTCGGTTGCGATGTCGCCGCCTCTCCTTCTTGCCTGTTCGCAACTGGGCGAAGTTTTGCTCGTAGTGTTCACGGGCATCGTCGAGGATGGCGTTCAATTCGGCGCGTGCGGCAGGCTCAGGGGGACGAATGACGGCAAAGATCAACACCTTGGATTGCATTGCCTCGGCCAGGGAGAAGGCGAGCTCGGTGGCGCGCTGCGCCTGCGGAGAACCGTCGTACGCAACCAGAATGGTCTCAAAGACTTGTTTGGTTCGGTTCGCCACGGCATGTCCTCCTAGACAGCCTCGGGCTCAGCAGGCTGCGGTATAGGCTTCCCTGCTACGTAGCCGGCGTCTTTCTTCGGAAGCAGATGCCGGGGCAGAAAGAATGTGTTGGCTACGATGGTGGGAACGACCGCGCTCGCAATGACGGTACCGACCGCGTAGGAGTACTGAGCCTGGGTGATGATCTTGTGGTTCAACCCAAAGAGCGCTGATATGGTGCCGAAGGTGAGGCCGGTCGACATCATGAGGGTGTCATAGGCTCCCAATGCTGTCGACATGTGGAACCAGATGGCGATGAGGGTCGCGATGAGGGCGAGGCCGACCCATAAAGCGGATAGAACCCATGTGTTCATCATGGACTCATACTCCAGCATTTAAGTCAGGGATCGCGTCATGGACGTGACTCCGTAACAGTGTTCCCTGTTAGGAGTCATCATCTGTCCGGCGTGTGCAGGGAAAGCGGTTAAGGGTGAACTCCTTCACCACAACACCGCATCTTTGTAAAGCGCGGCTACCGGGTTTGTCAAATGATCACTGGACGGGACCTCTGCCGATGGAGTCAAGAGTAGCGAGCACTTCAGAAGGAAGTTCCAGCGTTGCGGCATTGAGGTTCTCGCGCAGATGTGCGGTTGAAGATGTGCCCGGGATCAGCAGGATGTTGGGCGAGCGGTGAAGCAAGCCACGCCAGCGCAACCTGCATCGGCGTGGCCTGCAGGGACGCTGCCACCGCGTCGAGTTCCGACGACTGCAACGGAGTGAAGCCTCCCAGCGGAAAGAACGGCACATAGGCTATGCCTTGCTCCGCGAGGTCTTCGATGAAGGCATCATCGTGGCGGTGGGCCACGTTGTACAGGTTCTGTATGCAGACTATCTCGGTGATGGTCTGAGCCTCCGCCAACTGCTCGGGGCTGACATTACTCAGACCGAGATGACGAATCAGTCCCTGACTCTTGAGCTCGGCTAGCACGGTCAGCGGTTCTGCGATGGATCCCTCCGATGGCCCCATCACTCCTCCCACGCGAAGATTGACGACATCCAGCGTGTCGACCCCCAAATTGCGCAGATTGTCATGAACAGCGTCGATCAGTTCCTGACGCGAAAGCGCATGCAACCAGGACTTGTCCTGACCCCGGCGAGCGCCCACCTTGGTGACGATCACCAGACCATCCGGATAGGGATGAAGCGCCTGCTTGATAATCTGATTGGTCACGTGCGGACCGTAAAAGTCGCTGGTATCGATGTGGTTGACTCCGGAGGCAACCGCCTCTCGCAGAACAGCAATCGCAGCGTCCATGTCGCGCGGTGGTCCCCAAACCTGTGGACCGGCGAGTTGCATCGCGCCGTAGCCCATGCGGTTCAAGGTCATCGAGGTGCCAGGGAGCGTCATGCTTTTGTTGAATTCCAACCGAGTGGTCATTCTGTTTCTCCTCTTGTCGTGGGTACTTGTGATTAGATGAAAGAAGCTTCAGGTTAGGAGTTCGCATTTGCCCCCGCGCTCAGCAGTCCTCTTAGAACCCCGTAAATCGCCCGTGCAAGCCCGTTCGGCTGCGAGCGTAGACGCGATTCTCGAAGCCACTATTCAGGTTCTGCTCAATGTCGGAAAAGAGCGGCTGACCACGACAAGGGTAGCATCGCGAGCCGGTGTCTCGGTCGGGACCTTATATCAGTACTTCCCCAACAAAAGCGCCCTCTTACAGGCTGCATTGAAACGTCATCTCACCCGGGTCACCGATGCCGTGGAACTCGCCTGCAAGGAACAGAAGGGTAGAACACTCGAGCAAATGGTGACCGCCCTCGTCGCCGCATTCCTTGACGCCAAGATGAAGGATGCGAAGACGAGTGTCGCCCTCTACTCGGTAAGCTCCGATGTAGACGGAGCGAGGATCGTGCAGCAGATGGGAGTACGGACCAATAAGGCGATCGTCAACATGTTGGCGACCGGCTGCGAGCCGCTGACGACCGATCCCCAACTGGTTGCTTCCGTGCTCCAAGGGACGATGGCCGGAGTCAAGCCGGAGGTTGCTGGAATCGGGCGCCGCGGAGAAGCAATTCGACACCTTGCGCCGGGAATTGATCATCCTCGCGTGCGCGTACGTGGAAGCCTGTTCTTCGCGGCCATCTTCGAAACGGCGCGAGTCCCCGTTGAAGCGCGACACACAATGATCAGCGCCTGCAAAGCCGCATATTCGAACGGCGAAGCGCGAACCCTTCGTCCCGGAACCAGTGAAGTCTACGACGGTCCCTGAGCAGCGGTCGCAGATTGCAGCTTGGAGAAGGAACGGATGTAGTTCACCAGATTCCAGGTATCGTCGGGCTTGACGCGCGCGCCTTCGCCCTCCATCTCGCCCTTGCCCTTATTAATGACGTAGTAGAGCGTGCCGTCGGTCTGTGCCTTGAGAGCCGTAGGATCACGGAAATCGGGCATCTTCGCTTTCATGTTCTTGGCCAGGTCGCCGGCGCCACCCCCGTCATCTCCATGACACAAGGCGCACTCGTAGCCATAGATTTTCTTGGCCCTGGCCAGGGACTCGGCGGTTGGTTTCATAGGGTTGACTTGATTTACGGCTTCCAACGGAACTTGGAACGCGGCCGACGGAGCAGGAGTAGCAGCCGGCGGAGCAGGAGTTGCGGCCTGCTGCGCCTGCAGGGTTGACGCGAAAGCGCCGGTTAGGAGCACGGAGGAAAGGATCAGGAAAGGCTTCAACATGGGAGCCCCCTCGGAATGAAATGGATTCGCTGAACACTGTACGCCTAAGACATAACGTTGGGACAGGTATTTCCGGGGTGGGAGCAGCCGGGAGTGTCTTATTGGAAGCAAAGGAACCTTTGTAATACCATTCGACCCGGAGAAACTATGGCCTTTCTGCGGATTTCCCTGGTGTTTTGCTTTGTTTTCGCAGCCGCCCTGCTTGCACCGGCCCAGGACGCCAGCCAGAACCGGTGGCAGGTCGCCTCTCCTAATGGACAGATCGTTTTTGTCCTTTCCAATGGAAGTTCAGGGGCCGGAGCGGCCGCGTTACGCTACTCCGTTGACTTCCATGGCAAGCGGCTGCTCGACGAAGGGGAACTCGGCCTGGATCTCCAGGGGCAGCCGGCGCTTGGTCCGGGCATGCACTACCTGGGCTCGAAGCCGGGCAGCGCAGATGAGACCTACCCCATCCCGGTCGGTAAGACCAAGGAGGTCCGCGACCACTACAACTCCCTGGTGGCGGATTTTGAGGGTGAATCCGGATCCAGGCTGTCGGTCGAGGTGCGAGCGTTCGACGATGGTGTGGCTTTTCGGTATATCGTGCCCGAACAGCCCTCCATTCAGAGTGTGCACATCAGCAGCGAGCGTACCCAGTTCCGCTACAGCAAGGACGCGACCCTCTACCCGCTGGTCGTGAGCGGCTTTCAATCCTCTTATGAGGATGATTACCAGATGAGGACCGTGGGCAGCCTGCATCGGGACTGGCTGGTCGCGCTGCCGCTGCTGGCCGAGGTGCCGGGTGTCGGCTGGGTGGCGATTACGGAAGCGAATATCGACAACTATGCGGGCATGTATCTGCGCAGCGATAAGCCACTCTTTAGCCTGAAGGCCGAGCTATCGCCCAAAGTGGATGGGCCCGGGGTTGCGGTGGACGCAACGGCCCCCTTTCAGTCGCCGTGGAGAGTGCTGATGATCGGGGAGGCGCCCGGGCGGCTGATCGAGTCGAACATCATCCTCAACCTGAATCCAGCTTCGAAGATCGCTGACACCTCGTGGATTCAGGCGGGCAAGTCGGCCTGGGACTGGTGGTCGGGCGACTGGGCGACGGGGGTGGATTTTACCCCGGGAATGAACACCGCAACCTTAAAGCATTACATTGAGTTTGCCTCGGATTCGGGCTTTCCCTACATGCTTATCGATGCCGGCTGGGCGCTCCCGACGCCCGGGGCGAAGTTTGGCGATTATGCCGATCCGGCAGACATTACCCGCTTCAACCCCGACGTCGATCTTCCCGAATTGCTACGCTACGCGAAGGAAAAGAATGTGCGCATCTGGCTTTGGGCGCACTGGACCTCAGTCGACAAATACATGGACCAGGCCTTTCCGCTGTTTGAAAAGTGGGGCGTCGCGGGGGTCAAGATCGACTTCATGAACCGCGACGATCAGTGGATGGTGGACTGGTATCGCCGGGTGGTGGAGAAGGCCGCCGAGCACCATCTCATGATCGATTACCACGGAGCCTTTAAACCGGATGGACTGCGGCGCACCTACCCTAATTTGGTCACCCGCGAAGGAGTGATGGGCAAGGAGTACTCCAAGTGGTCAGCCCGCGTCACCCCGGTGCACAACACCACACTTCCCTTCACCCGCATGCTTGCCGGCCCCATGGACTACACGCCTGGCGGCTTTAACAACACGAACCTGGAAAACTTTGTCGGCCGTAACAAGATGCCGATGTCCCTGGGGACGCGCGCGCAGGAGTTGGCGCTGTACGTGGTCTTTGAGAGTCCCCTGGAGATGGTGTCTGACTATCCTGAACAGTACAAGGGACAGAAGGCCTTCGACTTTATCAAGCAGGTCCCAGCTACGTGGGACGAGGTACGGGTGATCGAGGGGCTCCCCATGCGCTACATCACCCTGGCTCGACGGAGCGGCAAGGATTGGTACGTTGGCTCGCTGACAAATTGGGAAGAGCGAAACGGCAAAGTGCCGCTGGACTTCCTGGGCGAGGGCAAGTATGTCGCTGAGATCTATGCCGACGCTCCCGACGCAGGCAGCAATGCAACCCACATTAGCTTCAGCAAACGCCCGGTGGACCGCACGACGGTGCTCGACATCCACATGGTTTCGGGCGGGGGTAACGCTATCTGGATCCACCCGGCCGGCGCCAAGCCTTGATGTCACAGTTGTTATGACCGTGAAGTGACAAGCCGGTGACAATTGTCAATCGCTGGTCCTGCGACGATGAGTGGTGCACGCATTCCATAACCATCGCGTCCATAGTCATCGCATTCAGGATCATCGCGTCGTCTGTTGGCTGGAACGTGGTGTGCTGTTGCTGGCACTGCTTTATTTGGGCGTACACACCATGCCGCGGGCATGGGGCAAGCTGAATACCGATTTTCCTAATTACTATTTGGCGGCGCGGATTGCGCATGAGGGCTCCGACACAGCTCGGCTGTAATGAATGGGTCTGGCTGCAACGCGAGAAAGACCATCGTGCGCTGGATGCCAGGATCATCGGACTGTTTCCGATCACACCGTTCTCCACCCTAGTCATGTGGCCGCTCACCGGCCTGGCGCCGCTGACCGCCAAACATGTGTGGTTGCTGGTGAATCTTGCCCTGCTGGTTCCGCTTTGCTGGCTGCTGCGCGCCTTGACTGGATTGCCCTATCGGCGGATCGCGCTGGTCTTTGCGTTGAGTTTTCCGCTCCATCGCAATCTGCTGTTTGGCCAGTTTTATTTGCTTCTGCTGCTGTTAATCGTGGCCGGCTGCTGGGCCTATCTTCGTGAGTATTATGTCCTGGCCGGTGCTTTGGTAGCGATCGCCGCGGCGGCAAAGATCTTTCCCGTACTGTTCTTTATCTTTTTTGTGCAGCGGCGGGCCTGGCGTGCTTTGGTAGCAGGAGCAGTTACGGGGATGGCCTCGCTCGCCGTCTCTGTGGCCGTGTTCGGTTGGAACCTGCACCGAACCTACCTGCACGAGGTTCTACCCTGGACGCTGCGCGGCGAGGCCCTGCCGCCGTATGTGGCGGCGAGCGCTTCGATCTCCAGCGTGCTGCATTATTTATTTCTGGCCGAGCCGCAATGGAATCCGCAACCGTGGCACAGCTCTCCGCTGTGCTATGCGCTGCTGCAACCTACTCTGCAAGTGCTGGCGCTGGCGCCGGCCATCCTGTTCATCCGCAGGCAAGACCGGACTCAGGGGCGAATCCTGCTGGAGTGGTCGGCGCTCCTGGTAGCGTCGGTGGCCATCTCCACCTTACCGGCGTCGTATCACTTTGTGCTGCTGGCATTGCCTGTGTGCGTGCTGGCGGCTCTCTTGCTGCAACGCGAGTGGTATGGGTGGCTGGCCGTTCTGTTGATCGTTTATCTCGGCATCGGTTTTCCTCTGAGCAGCCCCACCGCGATGATTGGCCCGAAGATCCTGCTGTACATTCCGCGGCTTCCTCTGACGCTCGCCCTTCTTTTGGGAATCTATCTCCTGCTGTGGAGTGACCAGCGGGCTGAGGATTCTTCATGGGAGTGGACGCACTATGCGTGGACGGCCGCCATGGCCGCTGGCCTGATCTTCAGTGTGCATTCCAGTCTTCATATCGAGCGGGCCATGCGGCAGGAGTACGCGTACCGGCTGCCGCTGCGGACGCAAGCGCTACTCTCTGCGAATCCAGGGTCGCAAGGGACGGAGGTTCGCTACGTTGCATTTACGCCGAGCGGCTACCATCTGGTGTGGCAGGATCAGGATGCGCTCTCGCTTGGTCACTCCGCGGACGACGATCTTTCCTTCGCCGGCAACTCCGCTGATATCTGGGTGGAGCGAGGGTTAAGTCCGCACTCGGCGATTGTGAACTTGCGCGAGCCAGGGCGCACGGTGGTTGACGACGCGCGTGAGCCGATGCTCTCTGCCGATGCCCAGAGCCTCGCCTTCGTGCGCGACCACGCTGGTAGAGGACAGTTGATGGTGCGCCGAGGATTTCGTTCTGACGCCGCCGTCGAAGTCCCGCTCACGGCTCTATCGCGAAATGTTTACGAAGCTTCGTTTTTGTCTGAAAGAGAGTACGCATTTTCTGCCGTGGAGGACGGGCGCCCGCCGCAGATTTATTTGACCGACGGAATGCACGCCAATGCGCCGCTGCCGCTGGGGGAGTCTCGCTATCCGGCCTTGTCGCCGGATGGCCGTTGGATGGCCTATAGCCGTCTGCAGGATGGCGTATGGAATTTGTGGGTGCGCGATCAGAGGACCGGTTCGACGCACAGGCTCGCGGACGTGCCGTGCAATCAAATCCAGCCGTCATGGGAGGACGGGTCGAAGACATTGCTCTACGGCACGGACTGCGGCCGCAGCCTGTGGCTTACGGCAGTGGCGCGCCGGCCCGTGGTTCCGTGATGGGAGTTCAGGAGAATTCATGATGAATCTTGAGACGCTTAAGAACAACTGGGAATCGCTCGCCGAGCGCGATGCCCTCTTCGCCATTCTCACCGACCATCGCCGGGTGGGTGGCAAATGGAACGTAGATGAGTTCATGGCTACAGGGGAAGCCGAAATAAATACTGTCATGAGTCACCTCACCTCGATTGGCTGCATTCCCAATCGCGCCGGCAAGGCGTTGGACTTTGGATGCGGTGTTGGCCGGTTAACGCAGGCCCTGGCGCCGCACTTTGCCTCTTGTGTAGGCGTGGATATTTCCCAGCAGATGATTGACAAGGCCAAGTCTCTGAACCGGTATGGACATTGCCGTTACGTGGCGAATTCCGCAGAACAACTTCCCTTCGCGGATTCGAGCTTCACGTTCATCTACAGCAACATTGTTCTGCAACATGTGCCGCGGCGTTTTTCGACGGCTTACCTGCGTGAATTTGTAAGAGTGCTCGCCCCGGAGGGAATACTCGTCTTTGGAGTACAAGATTCCTTTGCCTCCCCAGATGTCGCTTCCCTGTTGCATCGCGTCCGCCACGTTCTTAGCATCCGGTCCAGAATCAGAGCCGCCGTGGGAGTTGGGGATATGCGAATGCATTGTCTCCCGGAGGATGTCGTCCGGAGTGCGCTGGGCTCCGCCAGGATCGTGGATATTCAATTCACAAACACGGCGGCGAAAGATTTCAACGGAAAACTTGTCTATTTGCCGCAGGCGCCCACATCGGGGTATGTTGGCAAACAGTATTGCGTGGTGAGCGAGCCGCGTATGTGACCGCGATTGTAAGCAAGCCCAGCTTTGTAATACCATTCGACCCGGAGAGCGGGGGCTAAACCTTGATGTCAGAAGCGCCTTCGCGGCCGCGAGCACTGGTCACCGGAGGCACCACTGGAATTGGGCTTGGCATCGCGACCGCAATGGCCGATGCTGGTTACGAGGTAACGGCCACCGGCCTCACTGACGAGCAAGTCGCCGCGGTCCCGCGGAGGCAGCACCTTTCGGCTGTCAAGCTTGACGTTACGTCTGCTGAATCGGTTGCCGCGGTGCTCGAGCCGTTTCGTGAGCTGGCTGCTCTCATCAATTGCGCCGGGATTATTTTTCGTGGCGGCGCTGAATATGACATGGCGAACTTTCAAAAGGTCATCGACGTCAACCTGACCGGGACCATGCGTATGTGCGTCGGGGCGCGCGCGAAGCTGGCTGCGGCACGCGGATCTATCATTAACACTGCTTCGATGCTTTCCTACTTTGGCGGCCCGTTGATTCCCGCCTATACGGCCTCGAAGGGCGGGGTGGCACAATTGACCAAGGCCCTGGCGGTTGCCTGGGCGCCTGAAGGCATCCGGGTGAATGCGATTGCTCCGGGGTGGATCGCCACGGAGCTTACGCGAGGGCTGGTTGAGGATGAAGGCCGGTCTGCCGCTATCCTGCAGCGCACACCCATGCAGCGTTGGGGTGAGCCGGGAGACGTTGCGGGAGCGGCTGTATTTCTTTGTTCCGAAGCGGCACGCTTCATCACGGGAGCAATCTTGCCCGTCGATGGAGGCTACGCGGCAGTATGAAAGCGAGGGTCTATCATGAGCAATCTCACCGTTAATCGTCCGGTTGTGGAGCAAACTGCGGCGGAAGCGCGGATTCCCTACCGGCATCCGCAGCCGAAGGAATGCTTCCCTGAGCTGGTCATCCCCAACGCCATCCCTGAGGATGAGCGTTTGTGGGTGCCGCAGATGGAAAACGTGTGGTTCCGTCCGCTGTGCTTGTCCGCCAGCCGTGGTTATTGGATGAATCTATTACGGGTGCGGAAGTCGGGCGTGCTTTCGCGCCACCGGCATCCGCAGCCTGTCCATGGCTTTGTATTGAGAGGCAGCTGGCATTACCTGGAGCATGATTGGACGGCCACGGAAGGTTCTTATGTCTACGAGACTCCGGGTGAGACGCATACTCTGGTGGTGGAACCGGACGTTCCGGAGATGATTACCCTCTTTCAGGTCAATGGAGCGATGATCTACGTCGATCCCGACGGCGGAGTTCTGGGATACGAAGACGTGTTTACCAAGATTGATCTGTGTCGCCGCCACTATACCGCCGTTGGGCTGGGCGAGGGATTCGTCGATCAGTTTCTCCGGTAGCAGCTGCGGAAAAACTCTGCACCGCAGGGTTTAGCCGTGCCGCACAAAGTATGCGATCGGAGAGGGCTTTAGCCCCTGAGGTACGGTTTTCCGATGATTCCGAACGAATTTCTTGGGACCACCGTACTTCAGCGCATTTGCAGGCTGCGAAAGATGGGCGATCTCGTGGAAAGACGTACCTCAGGGGCTAAAGCCCTCCTACGCTGACACTTTGTATGGCACGGCTAAACCCGTGCCCTTCGTTCAGTGTGTTTTTCCACAGCCTGTAAAGTCGTGCCCTGATACAAAACATGAGTTTTTTCAGCAGCCGGGATGGCCTACTGCACGGGTTGCGGATAGATACGCGCGGCGTTGTCGTGCAGGTAGCCGTGAGCAAATTTCAGCGCCTGCTGCTCGGTCACTTCCCCATCGAGAATCATCCCGGAGAGCGCGGCGGCGAGCGCTGTGCGCGCGGATTCAACTGCCAGCCAGTCGCTTTCTTCCGCACCGATGGCTTCATTAAATGGGAACGCGTCGGAGCCGAAGACGACTTTGTCGGGATAGAGCAGCAGCCAGTGGCGCAGCACCTCGGCCAGATCCTTCGGGTACAAGTAAATGCCCATCAACGATGAGTCGAGATAGACATTCTCTCGCGCTGTGAGCCAGATGGCCTGGTTCTGGAATGGATAGCCGCCGTGTAGCAGCACGAAGTTGACGTTGCTGTAGCGCGGGTCGCGCAGCACGTTCTCGAGATTAAGCACGTTGCCGCCGGTTACGCTGAAGAAATCGCCAGTGCCCACCGCGGTGTGAATTTGCACCGCCAGATGGAGGCGCCCGGCTTCCCGCAACAGGTAGCGAAACATATAGTCTTCGAAGATTGCGTGTTCTGCAGCTGAAGGCTTTCCGCCTGCGTGATAGCGGTCGTAGATTTTCGCCGCCTCCGCCTGGGGCGGATCGTCGAAGTGCAGGGTGCGGAAATAGGCGATCTCAAACTTGATGGAGACACCGCCGTGGCTGCGGTTCTGCTCCAGGATCTTGCTGACGAAGGCCAGGTATGCGGGAAAAGTTCCGGGTAACGCGTTTAATCCCGCTTGGGTAAGTTCGCCCTTCAGCTTCTTCTCCTGCATGGGAACATAGACACCTTCGTCGATATTGCGCGCGGTCAACTCGCTGTTGTCCAGAGGGAATAGAAACGAGTCGACGAAAAAGACCCAGTGGAAACGCTTGGGGTCGAGGTAGTTGCCCATCGCGACCCGGTTGGCCATCATGGTCTCGACGTTGAGCTTGTCCAGAATGCGATCGAAGTATTGATAACCGGGGTAGGTGCGGCGCAACTCCGCTTTTTTGGCAACCAGCCACTTGATGTGTTCCGGGCTGTTGTCGGAGAAGGGGTAGTCGAAGAGATCTTTCGAGGCGGCGATCAGCTCCGGATTGTCCAGGCTCAAGCGCAAAGGAGCATGGCCGGGTGGAGAGGCCATCGCGTCGACGTCACTATCTTCTGCGAAGCCCGGATGGCCGTGGTCATCGAAGATGGCAATCTGGCGAATCTGCTGGAGCAGGCGATCGTAGGTCTGCTGGTAGCCGGGGGCCATGTTCGGACTGGCCTGCCCCCATAGCGGATAGGAGAATGCGAGAAGGAGCGCAGCTGCCAAACAGGACGAACGCGTGGCGATGCGGCCTGGCTTCACTTCAGTGATCAAAGCGATTACCTTAACGAACAGAATACAACCGCAGCTCCCTCCAGTACGCTACCCCGGATTTCCCGTTGAGGTTGGTGGCGTTGGCAAACTTCATGCGGCTTTCTTTACGGAAAGCCGCACACGTGGACGTTGGTGAGGGCCGCGTAGCGGGAAATCCGGGTTCGCTCCGGTCCCACGGCAGGCCGGGGCAGGCAGATCACCTTCGGGATTGAGCCCCAGCCCTTCCGAGTCTGTGTGAGAACTGTCGAAAGGAGCCGTACGAAGGGCACGGTTTCAACAGGCTGCGGAAAAACTCATGTTTTGTGTCAGGGCACGACTTTAGTCGGGCCGTAAACGATTGAGAATACGACGGCTTTAGCCGCTGAGGTACGGCTTTTCAACGCAGTTTCTGTTACCAAAAACAGGTTGATTTCGGTCTAGGCGTCTTGAAAGACGTACCTCGGCTACTAAAGCTGAAGAGGCTGCGGAAAAATTCTGCACCGAGCAGAAAAGCAATGCCGCAGGGGCTAAAGCCCTCATCAGCCCCATCGTTACGGCCCGACTAAAGTCGTGCCCTGACACAAAACCTGAGCTCTTTCGCAGCCTTAAAACCGCGCCCTTCGTACGTATCCTTTCACCAGTTCTCACACAGACTCTTCCGGGCTGGGCTCACGTTTGGCGGCCGGCCCTCTGGGCCTCGCATCCATGGCGATTGCAGTGTCATCCCTTTCTTAACTTACCCCAAGGCAAGTTGGCTCCTCCCACGGCACGCCGGGGCAGGCGGGATGACAAAGTTAAGGGTGATGACCTCTATGAAGAGTTGTTAGATAGGATGGAAAGAAGCAAAGCTAGAGACCTTTGAAAGCGCCCCCGTCGACCAGCAGGGTTTGGCCGGTGATATAGGATGCGCGATCGGAGGCGAGCCAGACGATTGCATCGGCTAGCTCTTCCGGTTGTCCAACACGCTTCAGCGGAACATCTTCCACAAGGCGTGATTCGAACTCTTCAGGGGTGGTGCCCAGATCCTGCGAGCGCTTGCTGATGAGCTGCTTCAAGCGCTCGGTCGCGGTGTAGCCGGGTCCCACGTTATTGACGGTGATGCCGTCTTTGCCAAACTCGTTGGACAGGCTCTTGACCAAGCCAAGGACTCCAGCGCGCACTGCATTGGAGTAAATGAGGTCGGGGACCGGCTGGCGCACGGTGACGGAGGTAATGGTCACCAGGCGGCCCCATTGGTTCTTCTGCATCCAGGGCAGAACCGCGCGGGCAAAGTGGACGATGCTCATGAAGTTCAGTTCTATCGAGCGATGCCACTCTTCGGTGGTGGTGGAAAAAAACATCTTGGCCGGTGGGCCGCCTGCGTTGGTCACGCAAATATCAACGCCGCCGAACTCCTGCGCGACTTGCTTCACAAACGCTTCGACAGCGGTAGCATCCGTCACATCCAATGGCTCGGCCAGTACCGGGACGCCGTGGCGTTCACGAATGAGCCCCGCCGCGGTGTTCAGCTTTTTTGCGTCGCGCGAGCACATGGCCACTTTCGCGCCCTCGGCTGCGAACTTTTCCGCCGCCGCGCGGGCGATCCCATCGCTTGACGCGGCGACGATGACATTGCGGTTCTTCAATCCCAAATCCACTTGGTTTCCCCCGGCTATTTGCTTGTACCCTGGCGCAGATAAGCGTCGTCTTTGTCGATCCAATCCTGCCGTGGGGGATTAAAGATGTCCAGGTCAACCGTATCCTCGAGCGCGATGGCCTCGTGCGGCATATGGGGCGGGATGCAAAGCACTTCCCCGGCAGAGACGGTGATTTCCCGTCCATCGATGAAGAAGTGCAAGGCGCCTTCAAGAATGTAGGTGACCTGCTCGTTGTGATGACTATGCCGAGGCACTTTCGCGCCCTTCTTAAGCAGGACACGGGCAACCATCACGTTGGTGCCCACGACCATTTGCCGGCCTATGAGCGAGCTCAAGGGTTCTACTTCGATGTCATTCCACTTGGTGTGCTTTGCTTGCGCGACAGTTGCTGCCATGTCATTTCCCCTGCAAAAGTTAACACAAACTCAAGAGTGTGGTTTTGCCGAGGCGCTCTTTACGTCAGCCGTCCCTAACCATGTGACCGCGCCGAAGGCTCCGAGCCAGGAGCCGATCGCAGCAAAGACCACGTAGATGGGGTTGCCGGTGTAGCTGATCACGGCAAAGGCAGAGAGCAGATACCAGACGCTGCTCCAGCTGGCGGCAACGGTCCTGCGGCGCGCGGCCACGGCAGCGGTGAAAAGAACATAGACCGCGTCCGTGGCAGCGGTGGAGGCGACCACTCCTACTGCGATGAGCGGACTCGGTGCGTGGATCATTTGGGCTCAGGGCTGTAGGTTACACCAGGCTTTGCGGGGCCGGCGTTGCAGTTTGGCGTGGCGAGAGTAAATGGACCGCGATCCATGCCACCGGGACGATGTAGAAGATCGAGCCGACGACCCACATCAGCGCGCCCGCCGCGGCCTGATCTGCCAGAGGCGAGATGTCAAAGACTCTGGGGGCAGTGGCGTAACTGGGATAGATCACTCTTCCGGCGAAGGTGAGCGAGGCGGAAAATGCGGTATTCACCAGGTCCGCGGCGACCAGGTAGGGCAACAATGCCCAGCTAGACCCGCGGCTGACGCTTGGCCACGGCTGAATCAGGGGAAACCAGAAGAGAAGTCCGGTGATGAGAAAGCAGGCGTGCTCCAGCGCGTGCCAGGCATCCGACCTTAGCGCCAGTTCGTAGGCCGCGGGAATGTGCCAGGCGATGTAGGCGATGTTCATTGACAGCCATGCGAAGACGGGGTGGGTGAGCAGTTGGAATAGCCGGTGCAACCATGGCATTCGAAAGAGCGGGCCGAGAGCGCCGCGAAGCAACCATCGCGGCAGTGAACGCAGAAGGGGGACAGCCGGTGCGCCTAACAGGAGCAGGGGGGGCGCTACTGACATAAAGATCAGGTGCTGTGTCATATGGGCGGACAGCAGCACGTCGTCCAGCGCGTCGATCGGTGAACCCACGGCTACGTATAGAGAGAGAAGGCCGCCAAGAAAACAGCATGCACGCCAGGATGGAAAGAGGTGCGGGCGGGTGCGGCGAATTTTGCGAAAGCCACGGAGATAGAGCAGGGCGGAGGCACACAGGCCCGACGTGGCCCAGAAGGGAAAGGACCAGGAAGATAGTGCGGCTTGTGTTGCGGGTTCTGACATTGGGTGAGCAAGAGAAAACGTTTCTAAAAGTGAGTTGGCGGCGGGGTCGAGGGGAACTGCAGGTCCCTCCCCTTGCGCTACGCTCCAGTCCTAATGAACAAAAAATAAAGCCAATAGAATCAATCTCGATTTCCAGCGTTCATTTCAGTCTTAACTTGCCGCAGGCAAGTCAGCTCCTCGGGATGACAAAGTTTAAATTGGTTGATTACCTCATCATTTGCTACAAGGGATTGAAAGAGAAACCGCAGGTCCCTCCACTACGCTGCGCTCCGGTCGGGATGACAAATCTGTTTGCGTGTTGGGAATGCCGGTATTCAAACAGATTTGTCATCCCGACCGGAGCGCAGCGTAGTGGAGGGACCTGCGGTTCGCTCTTTACTGTTGCGGAGGATTGAGTTCCCCGGTGCTTACGTATTGCCGCGAGGCATCCCGGGCTGGGCTCTGGCCCTCGGGATGCAGGGTTTCGAGGAAGCTTACCAGCGCCGTTACTTCCGGCGGGGAAAGATTCTTTCCGTAAGCGGGCATGTTTCCTCCTCCCTGCAGGACCTGGCGCACTAGTTGGTCATAAGTCAGCCGGGTGGCTACTCCGTCAAGCTCTGGGCCGCGCTGCCCTCCCACTCCGCCGAGCATGTGACAATTGCGGCACTGCTTGTCCTGAAAGACAATCTGGCCCTGCCTCCCCAGCGGCGTGGCCCCGTGCACATACTTGACGGGAACGGTATCCCCACTCCAGGCCTGCATCTCAGGACTCCAGGGAGTGTAGGTGCCCAGGTGTTCACACACCGCAAAGCCTACCGCCAGCACGGTGATCGACAGCACAGCGATGGGCCGCCGGTGCCAGCTCTTCTCCCCTTCTCCGGCAAAGAACGGCAATGCCAGCAGGAACAGTATCCCTAGGGCCGGAGCAATCAATATGAACGGCGTCTCCAGGTTCTCCGGAAGGAAGGAGAGAATGGTGTAAAGCCACAGGAAGAAAAAGTCCGGCTTGGGGACAGTCTGAATGATGGTTGGATCGGGAAATCCGGTCGGCCCAAAAGGCCCCAAAACCACTGCGCAGAGGGCCACCGCAGCCAGGATCGCAGCGGAAAATATCATGTCCTTCCACACCGCCCCGGGCACGAAAGGCATGCCGTCCTTGTGCGTCAGCTCGTGGTACTCCTCAATATAAGTGCTGCGCCGGACGACCCGTCCCGGCATAGGCCACTCGTTGATGCCCAGCCCTACGACCATCCAGATGTGCAGCGCGGCGAAGCCCAACATCATTCCCGGAATGACAAACACATGCAGGGCAAAGAAGCGGGTCAGCGTTGGACCCGCGATAATCGGGCCCCCTAACATCAGATCGACGAGAGGGCCTCCTATGAACGGTACGCGGGCTACGATCGAGGCGCCAATGCCCAGCCCCCAATACGCATCCTGATCAAAACGCATCACCTGCCCGGTAAATGCCATGCCCAAGGTCATCAGCAGCAGAAAGACGCCCAGGATCCAGGTGAGTTCGCGGGGAAACTTATAGGCGCCAAAGAGGAAGACCTGGCACATGTGGATCAGCACCACGGCGACCATGAAGTTCGAACCCCAGCCGTGCATCGCGCGCAGGAACCATCCCAGCGGGAGCTGCTGGTTCAGCACCTGCAGGCTGTTCCATGCCTCGCCCGCCGAGGGGACATAGACGATGGCGAGCAGGATGCCGGTGACGATTTGTAGCAGTAACAGAACGAAGCTGGCGCTACCGAAGACGTACCACCAGCTCGCGGTGTTTGTCGGTACCGGGTGAAGAACCGTATCCTTGATCGGCCCTTCCAACTTCAACCGAAATTCTAACCAGTCGTAAGTACGCTTCAGCCAGTGCATGCGGAGCTCTCTTTCCGTACCGAGGCGCTGGTCGCCAGAGTGGGCATCTGACCGCCATCGATCAGCAATTTGCCGTTTTGCACTTTGTAGGCATATTCGAAGAGACCTCGCGGCGGCGGTCCCGCGGCGCGCGAGCCATCGGCGTAATAGACTCCTCCGTGGCATGGGCACATAAACAGCTCCGACTGGGGAAACCAGCGTACCGGGCAGCCCAGGTGAGCGCAGTTGATGGCGAAAATCTGGAATTTCTCTTCCTGAGTCCTGCGTACCCAACAGGCAGCCTTGGCGGTGGCGCCATCCCACGGCATGCTCTTGGGGTTGACGAAGCTGGCCAGCCGGGTCTGTCCCAGTTCAAATTGAGAAACGTCACCCAAATCGATCCAGGAATTGTAACCGCCATTCTTGCGAATGGGTCCCAGCAGGTAGCCCACCACAGGGATGGCGACTAACAGGGCGACCGCGCCATTCAGCAAGGCGCCGATCGACACCAATACCCACCGCCTGGTTACTACTGCCTTCTCATCGCTCATTGCGAGCCTCCTCCGGCTTTGTTCTGCTCTGCGCCGGGGCGCTGGCTGGAGAGCCAGCCCACCACGTCGGTCACTTCCTGATCGCTCATCGGATGCCCAGGCAGATCGCTTCTCCAGTCTGGCTGGCCGATGTCCGGCCGCCCGGCAATCACCACGGTGCGCAGGACCTGGTCACTGACCAGCGATAGGAAGGCTGGATCAGTTACCGAGCCTGCTTTGCTTTTGCCAGATGCTCCGGCGGCGCCGTGGCACGAGGCGCAGTAGGTCGTGTAAACCTGTTGCCCGCGAGCGGCATCAGCCGGCTTAGCGGGCTTGTAGGGAGGTGCGTTCGCGCCATCGAGAGTACCCGACTTAAACCAGGCGGTGCGCATGCCGTTCACCAATGCGTCTACCTGTTGGTCGGTCAAACTTCCCCCGGCACTGATGGCAAATGGCGGCATGTGCGTGCCCGGTTCGCCGTTGGCAACAATCTGATGCAGGATCTGCTCATCGACCAGCGACTGATAAGCGGGATTCGCCAGCGGGTAGGACGGACCGTTCATTCCCTGGGCGCCGTGGCAACCGGAGCAGTTCTGGACGTACAGCGTAGCAAAGTCCACCACCGACTCGGGACGCGGCACCTCGGGCCCGGGCTTGGGATGGCCGGGAAGCTGCCCGCAGCCAACGACAGTCATACAAAAAAACAGCATGAGGAGGCGCGGCGTCACTTCGGTCCGTCCTCCTGTTTGTCTTCGTCCATCATTCCCGGTGTTTCCAATCCAATGCGTGCGGCGAAGGGCAGATATTGTTCGGTGCGGATGTGGACTTGCTTGCCTACGACCAAGCCCGCAACCACGCCGAACGTTAACTGGGAAACGACAAACCACCTCCAGTCGATGCGATCGGCGAGATAGGGATTGATCAGGGGGAGCGCTGAATGAAGCAGGCCGGTCCACAAAACTGGGGCGATTATGCCTCCAAGAATGATGGGATGCCGAGGCAGTATCGGCAACATCGCCCCATACAGGAGGCCGATGAGCAGCGAGCCTACGACATGAATGATCGAGGCGAAGATCAGAGCGCTCAGGCGGAAGTGGGTGATCTCCGCGAGGGTGGGGTTCGTCCAGCCGGCGACTCCAGCGCCTCCCAAAAGATTTATCGGATACCAGATGCTGTGGTAAGCGATGAGGCCATACAGCACCGCAGGCACAACCATCGCGGCGCCCCCTGCGATGCCTCCCTTGACCCCGGCCATCACCGAGGGCGTGTGAACCGGCAGGCGTGCGCGATGGCTTTCGTCGACTTCGATCCGAGCCACCTTGGTGCGCACGCTGGTGTACTGGAATTTCTGGACCTTGACCGGAACAGCAATATGATGTGCATGCGGCCACACCTGGCTGAACCACCCCACGCAGCCGGCAACGATGAGCACCCCTCCGAGGATGCTTATCCCCGCGTTGGTCACCAGCCCCGCCAAGCCAAAGGTCAGGCCAAGGGCCAATACCAGCGGCCACGCAGTCGGCGTCGGCAGTTGCACCACTTCATCGGATATGCCGTTGTGTGCCTGTGATTCTTCCATTGCTTCTCTTCTCTTTCTCCTCAGCGACCGATGATGTAGACCACAGTAAAAACCACCACCCAGACCCCGTCGACAAAGTGCCAATAGAGCGAGAGCACCCCAAGCTGTTTCGAGTGCTCACTCTTAATCTTCCCGGCCAGCGAAAAGATGAGCACGATCGAAAGCATGGTCAGGCCGATAATTACGTGACTTGCGTGCAAGCCGACCAGCGAGTAGAACGTGGTGCCAAAAAGGTTGGTGTGGACGGTCAGGCCATCGTGATAAATCAACTTCTTCCATTCGAGGCCAGTGCCGACGAGGAAGATTCCGCCTAAGACCACGGTGAGCGCCCACCACAAGCGGAAGGCGCCCATCGCGCTCTTCTTCAGGGCATGTTCTGCCAGCCAGATGGTGAAACTGCTGGAGAGCAGGCAGACAGTGTTGAAGATGGGAAGCTCCAACACGTCGCGCGGCTGCGGCCCGGAGATGCTCTTGCCTATGTAATAGAGATAGGCAACCACAAAAATAGCGAAGATCGCGGTCTCGGCAAAGATCAGCGCCGCCATGGCGACGGTGCCGTGATAGGGCAAGACCCAGTCTTCGTGAGCTGCTCGGTGAGCCAGGGGAATCGTGCTGGCGCTCATCCTCTATATATCCTCGACGGTCAAAATCAGACGATCAAAATCATTCGTACCGGGAATCCGGATCTTCCGGGTGCTTCAGGTCCCACAACGGTCTGCGGCTGGCCACCACCGGTTCGCTGGCAAAGTTGTATTCGGGCGGAGGAGAGGAGGTTGCCCACTCCAGCGTCCAGGCATCCCAGGGGTCTGGTCCGGCGTCCGGGCCTTTGAAGTACGAGTACACCATGTTGTAAACAAAGATCAGCGTGGCGACTCCCTGGATCATGCCGCCGATGGAAACGAGCATGTTCCAGGTTTCCCAGCCGCGGCCGGGCTCATAGGTGTAGATACTCCTCGGCATACCCAGCAGGCCGGGAATGTGCATGAGGTCAAAAGTCATGTGGAAGCCGAGCACGAAGAGCCAGAAATGCCACTTGCCCAGCCGCTCATTGAGCATCTTGCCGGTCATTTTCGGGAACCAGTAGTAGAAGGCTCCGAAAAAGCAGAAGACAATGGCTCCCACCAGAATGTAGTGGAAGTGGGCGATGACGAAATAGGAGTTGTGTAGTTGCCAGTTCCAGGGAGCCGTGGAAAGCATGATTCCTGTCAGACCCGCGAAAAGGAACTGAACCAGGAAAGCAGTGCAGAAGAGCATAGGGGTGGCGAAGCGTATCTTGCCTCCCCACATGGTCGCGAGCCAGTTGAAGATCTTGATCCCGGTCGGAACCCCCACCAGCCCGGTGGAGAGCACGAAAAAGGCATTCTGCGCCGAGGTCATGCCGACCGTAAACATGTGGTGCGCCCACACGCTGAGACTGATCAGTCCAATGCCGGCTGATGCGGACACCATAGCCGGGTAGCCAAAAATTGCCTTGCGCGAGAAGACGGGAATGACTTCGTTAGCGACGGCGAACGCCGGCAAGACCAGCACATAGACCTCGGGGTGCCCAAAGACCCAGAAAAAGTGCGCCCAAACAACGGGCGAGCCCCCGGCCTGAGAGTCGAAGAAGTGGCCGCCGAGATAGCGGTCGATGCACAGCATGATCTGCGCCGCGGTCAAAGGGCTGATGGCTAGTAGGATCATTCCCGAGACCACCAGGTAGAGCCACGCCAGCAGCGGCATGCGACCCATCGTCATGCCCTTGCAACGCATGCAGATGGTAGTGGCGATTATGTTGACCCCAGCGCCGATGGTGCCGAATCCAGAGACGATCAGCGACAACGCCCAGTAGTCCGTGCTGTGCCCGCGCGAGAATGCGCGCTCGGTCAGCGGCGCATACGCCCACCACGTCACATCGGGCGCGCTCCCCGCCCCCTGCAGGCCCACGCCACCGATGAAGCTGTAGTACATCATCAAGCCGCCTAGCGCGGTCATCCAGAAGGCGAAGGCATTCATCCGGGGAAAGGCCATATCCCGAGCGCCGATCATCAGGGGAACCAGGTAGTTGGCAAAGCCGATGACCAACGGCATCCCCATAAAAAACACCATGGTGGTGCCATGCATGGTGAAGATCCGGTTGAAGGCATCAGGGGAGAGAAAATTGTTATGCGGCACCATCAGCTGAATGCGCAGTAAGATCGCCTCGAAGCCCCCGACCAGCAAAAAGATCAGGGCGTAGCCGATGTACATTAGTCCGATTTTCTTGTGGTCGACCGTGACCACCCAATCGGTCAACTGGTCGAGCCACGTTCCGTGGGCCTCACTGGAAGGCGTGAGGTCGATGGCGCTCCCGATCGGTAGAGTCGAATCAGCCATAACCGAAAACTCCTGTCTATACTGGCCCGTGTCCCAGCTACTTCAAGGTGTCGAGGTAGGCGACGACTTTGTCGATCTGGTCATCGCTCAATTGCATCGCCGGCATCAGGCTTCCTGGCTTAACGTAATCCGGATCCTTGATCCAGAGCTTCAGATTGGCCGGGGTATTGTCGGCTGCTCCGGAAGCAAGCGTATCGCGGCTCCCGAAGTGGGTAAGGTCGGGCCCGAACTTGCCTTGGGCGGCGGTGCCGCGCACCACATGGCAACTGATGCAGGATTGTGACTCGAAGACCCGCCGGCCTTCCGCAACTGTCGGATCTTCAACCGCCGGCTGCTGCTGATTTTTCACCCAGGCCGCGAAGTCTTCCGGGGTCTGCACGTAGACGCGCAGCAGCATCTTGGCATGTTCCACCCCGCAGAACTGGGCACATTGGCCCACGTACATGCCGGGTTTATCCGGATTGAACCACATGTGGTTGACTTGGTTTGGAAACATGTCGATCTTACCGAACAACTCAGGGACCCAGAAGCTGTGAACCACATCGGCGGAGAGCAAGTTGAGCGACGTGACCGCGGGAACCTGCCCGGTGCTGAGCGGTACGTGCAGTTCATTGGCCGTCGTGAAACCCAATTTATCGTAGTGAAACTCCCACCAGAATTGATGACCTACCGCATCGACATCAAGAGCCGTCGGCGGCATCTTCTGATCCTGAATGGCAAAGAGAATACGTGCCGTGGTAAAAAAGAGGACCACAACGATCAGGATGGGTATCACGGTCCAGGCCAACTCGATCTGGGTGCTGCCGTAGATCTGGGGCGGCTCGCTGTCATCGTTGGGATCACGCTGGCGGAAGCGGACCACCACGTACAACCAAAGAGCGGCGACCACAATAAAAATAGCGCCCGTGATTTGAATCACGAAAAGCGACAAATTGTGAATCATGTGCGCCGGACCGGAGTGCGGGTCGAAGGTGTTAGGAACCTGGTGGATGACGGTGTCGGTGGGTAGCCCCCACGCTGCATGTGCAGCGCTGCTCAACAGCAGCAGTAACGCATACGCGGCTGAGCCGGGCCCTTTGCGCTGCAGCCAACTTCCGGACATGTTGCGGACCCTCCCCCGCTCAAAGAAAAACTATTGTAGCGCTCTCTGCCGGTTGACCGTATGAATAGTTCGCCGTCGCGTTCGCACGTCTACGGTCCAACGCAATTGAACCTTTGATGCACGAGATAGCAAATCGGACCCTTGGTACACTGGCGGAAATGAAGCGCCTGATAATCAACGCAGACGACTTTGGTCTGGCGCCAGGCGTCAACCGCGCCATCGTTGAGCTTCAGCAAGCCGGCGCCCTCAGCTCCACTACGCTGATGGCCACCGCTCCTTACTTCTCTCCGGCAGTTTATCTGGCCTTTGCGCAACCGGCGCTCTCCGTCGGCTGCCATGTAGTGCTGGTGGGCGGGTCACCCCTGCTCCGCCCAGACGAAGTGCCTTCCCTGCTCGATCCCCGGCGTCCGGCAGCATTCTCGCTTCGGCAGACGGTGGGAAGTTTTGTTCGTGATTTGATGCGGGGCCGCATTCGCGAGCAGGAAATCGAGGCTGAGGCTATCGCCCAAATACGCCGTATCCAATTGAGCGGGGTCACGGTCAGCCACATTGACTCGCACAAACATATCCATGCGTTTCCCCGTGTATTGGGTCCCCTGCTCCGTGCGGCAAAGCAGTGCGGGGTGGACTGCGTGCGCAATCCCTTCGAGCCGTCGTGGAGCTTGCGCGCGACGCGAGTCGCCAGCACGTGGCGACGGGCGCAAGTGCACTTCATGAGGAGTCAAAGAAAGGCGTTCTTAAGGCTGACCAAGGAACATGGTATGTTGACCGCCGACGGGTCGATCGGGGTTCTGGCTACCGGATGTCTCGATGCGCTTGTACTTCGTTCGATGCTTCAGGCGATGCCTGAGGGTACATGGGAGCTGGTTTGCCATCCGGGGTATCGCGACCGCGCGCTGGAGCAGGCGCATACTCGCCTGGTGGCCTCGCGGGAGACGGAACGCAGTGCTTTGCTCGAGGTCATTCCCGAGGCGCTCGGGAGGGATGCGGGGTTGACGCTCACTGATTTTCATCAGGTTGGGCAGCGGGCTTAGGTTGGGGTTCGAGGGGTTGTGAGAATGAAGATTGGGATTACGTGTTATCCGACGTACGGTGGCAGCGGCGTGGTTGCGACGGAACTCGGTATTGAGCTCGCTGCTCGCGGCCATCAGGTGCACTTCATCACGTATTCGCAACCCTTCCGCCTTACCGGGCGCGAAGAAGGCATCTTCTATCACGAGGTGCCGGTCTCGAATTACCCGCTCTTCGAGTACCCACCTTACGATCTGGCGTTGGCCACGCGCATGTCTGAGGTGGCCGAATATTACCAGCTCGACCTGCTTCACGTTCACTACGCCATTCCCCACTCGGTATGTGCACTGCTGGCGCGCCAGATGCTGGCAAAACGGAGACATCTGCCCTTTGTAACTACATTGCACGGTACCGACATTACCCTGGTAGGACTCGACCGGTCGTATTTGCCCATTACGCGCTTCGGTATCGAAGAGAGCGACGGGGTCACTTCGATATCGAATTATCTGCGGGAGAAAACCGTACACGACTTCGGCATTCTGCGGCCGATCGAAGTCATACCCAATTTCGTCAACTGCGACGAGTACAAGCCCCTGGGCGAACGGCGTGCGGACGCTCGCGCGCGTTATGCGGATCCAGAAGAGAAGGTCCTGATCCATCTCTCGAATTTCCGTCCGGTTAAGCGCATTCTCGATGTAATCGAAGTCTTTTCCCGGGTCGCGAAAGTGATGCCGGCGCGGCTGTTGATGGTCGGCGACGGGCCGGACCGCTCCTCGGCAGAGTGGCTGGCCAACAGCAAGGGTATCCAAAACCGGGTCCACTTCCTGGGCAAGCAGGAGCGGGTCCACGAGCTACTGCCGGTAGCCGACCTGATGATCATGCCGAGCGAATTGGAGTCCTTCGGCCTGGCAGCATTGGAAGCCATGGCCTGCAAGGTTCCCACCATCGCCACCCGGGTCGGCGGCGTGTCGGAGTTGATTGACGACGGCGTGACCGGCCGACTGTTCGCCGTCGGCGACGTGGATGCGATGGCCGCCGCGGCGGTCGAACTGCTGTCCGATGAGGCCCGCCTGACCGCCATGGCCGACGCCGGCCGACGAGCGGCCCAGGATCGCTACTGTGCCTCGCGCATCATCCCCATCTACGAGGGGTACTACGAGAGGGTGCTGGCCCGCGCCGAGGTCTGATCCGCCAGCACCAGAACGTTCGGCGCCATCGGTATCTCCAGGGTTACGCGCGTTCCCCGTCCAGGACGGCTGAAGACTTCGAAGCGCGCACTGTTGCCGTAAAGGACTTCCAGCCGCTCGCGCACATTGCGCATGCCGATGCCCGCCCCCCGGCTGGGAAAGCCTACTTCCCGCGCCCGGCCCTCGGCCATACCCACGCCGTCGTCTTCTACCTCGACGATCATCTTGGAGCCTTGGATCCGGCTGCGCAGAGTGATCGTTCCTCCTTGCAGGCGCGGTTCCAGGCCATGCTTGATGCTGTTTTCGATCAGCGGCTGCAGCAGCATGCAAGGCACCAGCAGCTCCAGGGTCTCGGGATCGATTTCCTTCACCACGCGCAGCTTCTCCGCCCCAAAACGCACCACTTCAATTCCCAGGTAGTCGTCGGTAAAGGTCAGCTCCTCACGGAAGGGCACATAGGCGTCGTGATCCTTGAGCAGGGCGCGCAAGATGTTACCTAACTGTACGATCATCTCCCGTGCCATCTCGGGCCGGAAGCGGACCAGCGAAGAGATGGAATTGAGGGTGTTGAAGAGGAAGTGGGGGTTGATTTGCCGCTGCAGGGCGTCAAAGCGCGCCTCCAAAACCAGCCGCTTCTGCTCCTTCAGCTTGATCTCGATGCGGCTCGAGTTCCAGATCTTTATCGGGATAGCCACGACCACCGCGGGGGAGACGCAAATCGCCAGCTTAACCAGCCAGCCATGGGAATTCAAAGTAAATAGAAGACCGGGATAGAGCGCCGCCAGCCACATGCGGACCATCTGCATTCCGACGATCAGCATAAGCAGCAGGATCTGGCGATCGAAGCGTGGCTCGAGCAGGTTCCGCCGTACCCAACGGTAGATGCTGAGGTCAATGAAAGGGGAAAACGACCAGACTTCTTCCGGCTCCACGGCCCGCCCGTAGAGGCCAGAAACGATGGCCACAGCGAGGAAAAAGGGCAAGGTCAGGTACTCGTGATGCAGCATGGAGGGGATGGAGAGCACCGCCCCACCGAAAAGAGCGGAGAGCGGACCTAAGAGGATCCCCAGAATAATGACGGTTTCAAAACCGATGTCCGCAGCGTAGAAGTTTTGCACCGCGAAGCGAATCCACACACCCAATGTCAGCGGAATACAGAGGAAGGCCAGCAATCCGAGCGTCTGACCAGTGGTGCGCCGCTCGGCAAACAGGAGACGCTGGAATGTAAGCGCCCTGGCCGTCACCGCCGAGACGGCTGCGGCCACGCCCATCTTGATCAGCAGTGTTATGAGGACGAGCTTAGGCTCATACACGCTCTTACTTTACGCCAGTTTCCCCGGCTGGACATGAGGCCGGGAAAGAGGCTCTAATTGACTATGCCGTTGGAAAGTGTAAAGAAAGTGGCGGATGCGGATTTCCCCACCCGTTGGGGTCATTTCCGCATTCTGGGCTTCGAAGGTACGCGGCTCGATCCGGAACCATGCGGGCCGGGGATGACTACCGTCAGCAGGAAGATCGAAGGCGCGATCGCGCTGGTGCTGGGCGATATCCATCGGGAGCCGCCGGTGGTGCGCATTCACTCCCAGTGCCTTACCGGCGATGTCTTCGGATCTTTGCGCTGCGACTGCCGGCCGCAATTGGAACTGGCGCTACGCACGATTGCCGAGGCGGGTGCCGGCATCCTGCTCTACGAACAGCAGGAGGGCCGAGGCATCGGGCTGATGGCCAAGTTGCGCGCTTACGAGCTGCAGGACCAGGGACTGGATACGGTCGAAGCCAATGTAAAGCTCGGCTATAAGGCCGATTGCCGCGAGTTCGAACTGCCTGCCGAGGTTTTGAAACTACTGAATGTGACCTCGGTACGCCTCATCACCAATAACCCGGAGAAGGTTGAGGCTCTGGAATCGGTGGGCATTCGCGTGGTGGAACGCATCTCCGCCGAGGTCGAGCCGCTCGATAGCTTCGAGCGCTATGTCCAGGTCAAGCAGGAGAAGATGGGCCACATTGTTGACCGTGTCCCTGAGCTCGGCTAGGGTCTCTGGGCCACGATCAGCTTGGCGGTGGTAATCGCCTGCCCTACGTGCCGCTGGGTGTGCTCCGCGGTGTGGACTAGCAATCCTGTCAGCGTGGTGGGTAGGGCTTTGCGTCCGATGCTCACCGGTAGATCTGGCGGTTGGCGGACGATCCCGTCCAGACGCCTGCGTGTTTTTTCAAGGCTCTCTTCCAATTCCCCGAAGATGGCGTCCTTGTTTCCGCTAGTGTCCATCTCGCTGGCTAGGGCCTTAAATTGTTCCGGGCTTAGTGGAGTGCCCTCTGCATAGGAGCAAAAGCGATCCAGGCTGCGGGCGATGTGCCGCAATTGAAATGCGACCGAGGGTAGGTGGAAGGGCCGGGCGTGCAGTTCGCGGTCATCGAGATCATGGCACCACTTCGCTGTGTCTTCCTGGGCCATTTCGAGCGAATGGAGTACGGCTCGCTGCACAACCGGCACATCGGAGAGCGTGCCTCGTAACCACGGTTCTGGTGCTTGGTCCGCCATAGAGGAGGATTTTAGTCTTCCCTCGGCCCTACTCAACGTGCCTCCTAACCACGGTCCTGGTAACGGGTCCGCCTTTGTGGCGGATTTCAATCTTCCCTCGGACTTACATAAAACAGGACGGGTGCCCCTCGATCGCACCAGCGTACCTGGGCCGAAAACGACTTGTTTCGAATGCTTTCTCTCGGATGGCTCAGCTGCTCTCGTCAGGGCAAAAAACAATGGACGGGCTTCCCCCCGATTTCCTGTGCAGCGTGTTGGCTTCGGTGCACTTCATGGGGCTTTCCTTAATGAAAGCCGCACACGCGGTCCTGTCCAGTGCAGCGTACAGGAAATCGGGGTCGCCCATCTTTTTCGGCCCACGTACCCTGGGGCGAATCGAGGGGCACCCGTCCAGGTCTTAAACGGCTGCGTGAGGTAAAGCGCGGTAGGTTTGTCACAGTCCGTGGGTTTCGCGGAATTCTCTTACTACTTGGGCGGGGTCGCGATGCTGCCCGTCGACCTCTTCGTTCATCGTCTGCATTTCCTCTGCGGTGACCTTGCCCGCCAGGCTGGCAAAGGCTTCTCTCATCTTCGGCCAGCGGTCGAGCGCTTCCTGCCTCACCAGGGGAACGGCGTCGTAGGGAGGAAAGTAATGCTTGTCGTCCTGAAGCACGGCCAGGTGGAAGGCTTTGATGGGGCCGTCGGTCGAATTGCCGGCGATGATGTCTACCTGGCGGCCATTCAGTGCGCGGTAGAGCAATCCTAAATCCATGAGTCTAGGCGAGCCGTCGAACTTCAGGCCGTAGGCTTGCTGCAGGCCTGGTAAGCCGTCTGGCCGCTGTTCAAATTCGTAACCCACACCCAGCTTCCACTGCGGGCTGTAACGCGCCGCCTGGCTTAGCGTGGTGAGGTGAAGGTCCTGGGCCTGCTGCCCGCGGATAACCATGGCAAAGGTGTTCTCGAATCCCAAGGGAGCCGTAGCCACTACCTGGTAGCGCTGCTGGTAGAGGCGCCGCACTGTTTCCAGTACGCGCTGCGGGTCTTTGTCCACCGGCTGCTTCAGAATGGCAGTCAGAGCGGTTCCGGTGTACTCGACATAGGAGTCTATGCGGCCCGCGATTAACGCCTGGTTGCAAATGTAGCTGCCGGCGAGATAAAAGCGGCGCTCGACCTTCATGCCGGTCACTGCCTCGATTTGTTGGGCCAGCAATTCGCCTAGCACCACCTGCTCGGTAAAGTTCTTGGCGCCGATCACTGGATAATCCGGACGAGGCGGAGAGCAGGCCGCAATGGCCAACAGCATGAGAGCGGAACAAACGGTCAAGGCGTGTTTCACGTGCGTCCCGGGGCCGGAACCCGCAACCGGCTCTCGACCCATCCCAGCCCGGTGTCGGCGGCAATCGCCAACAGGGCCGCCGGGATCGCTCCGGCGAGTACCAGCCGATTGTCGACGGATGCCACGCCGCGGAAGATGAACTCGCCCAGGCCCCCGGCCCCCACCGCTGCTGCGATGGTGGCAATGCCCACCGCCAGCACGGTCGCGGTGCGCAGCCCGGCGAATATGAAGCTCGCGGCCAACGGAAGTTCTACCTTGCGCAACCTCTGCGCGCTGGTCATCCCCAGAGCCTTGGCCACCTCCAGTACTGTCGGATCCACTCCCTCAATACCAGCGTAGGTATTGCGCACGATGGGCAGCAGCGCATAGGCGGTCAAGGCGGCGATGGCGATGCGCGCCGCGCGATCGCCGATCCAGGGCAAGGGCAACAGGAAACCGAAGAGCGCCAGGCTGGGAATGGTCTGGATGATATTGACTACGCCCAGCACCGGCTTTGCCCAGCGCGGATGCCGTGTCAGCCAGACGCCCGTCGGCACGCCGATGGCCGCCGCCAACACCATCGCCGACCCAGTCAACCACAGATGCTCCAGGGTCAGCTCGCCAATCTCCGACGCGTGCTGGGCTAAAAAACCGGACATCAGTTCACCGCTTCCTGGCCGCGGTGCACGGCGCGCACGTAACCCTGCACCGCTGGGATCTGCGAGTGGAGGAATTCTCCCGCAGGAAGGTTCGCCGCAACCTTGCCGCCTTCCAGCAACACGATGTGCGAGGCCAGGTAGAGCGCCTCGTCCAGATCGTGGGTCACCAGGAGCACCGTCTTATGGAGGCGCCGCAGAAGATCGAGCAACATGTCCTGCATTTCCGCCCGGGTCAGCGGGTCCAGTGCGCCAAAGGGTTCGTCCATTAGCAGCAGCTTAGGTTCCGCTGCGAGCGCCCGCGCCAGGCCGACACGCTGGCGTTGTCCGCCGGAAAGCTGGTAGGGCAGGCGGCGGGCGAAGGTCGCATAGTCCAAGCCGACCTGGGTAAAGAGTTGGCGCGCACGACCGGCGATCTCGTGCTTGGGCCGACCCTCGATTTCGAGCACGGCGCCGATGTTGCGTTCGGCGTCGAAGTGGGGAAAGAGGCCCGTCTCCTGGATCACATAGCCAATGGAACGCCTCAAGGCGATGGGGTCCCAATCGGTAGTGGCCTTTGCTTCCACCATCACTCGTCCCGCGGTGGGCTCGATCAGACGATTGACCATGCGCAGCAGCGTGGTTTTTCCCGAACCGCTGCGCCCCAAGAGCGCGGTGGTAGAGCCTTCCGCAATCTGTAAGCTTACGTGGTCGAGGATAATGCGTCCGTCGGGCGTGGTCAGACCGACCTGGTCGAAAGCAATGGCCGGGGCGATGTCCAGCTCTGGCGCCTGGAGCGTCAAGAGCTGGGCGGCTCCACGACGACCCCGTCCATTTTGAGCGGAGGGGCCCCCTTGACCCGCACCATGGTGATCTTGGTGAAGCCTTCTTTGAAGCTGGGCGGACGCAAGCGCTCTGCCATCTTGCGCATGACGTCATCGCTCACGGTGCGCTCACGGCGGCTGTTCCGCTCCATACAGACTTCCAGCGGAACATCGAAGAAGACAGCCTGCGCCTCATAGCCAAAGCTCTTGGCCATCTTGATCCACTGCCGCCGCTCGTGGGCCGAGAGGTTGGTCGCGTCCACGTAGTTCCAGGGCATCTTGGCGATCAGGCGCGCCCGCAGCAGCGAGCGCAGGGTAGAAAAAACCAGTCCCTGGTAGCGCTGTTCGGTAATGTCATCGAAGAGAATGCTGCGCAGCATGTCGCTGGAAAGCGGGGTGACGCCGCGGCGCTTGAACCAGGTGGTCTTGCCAGAGCCAGGCAACCCGATGGCCAACACTACGTAGCCCTTAAGATCCTTCGGGCTGGCCGACGGCTGCTCGGGAGGAGGTACCGAGGGTGATTCCGGCTGGGTCTCCACCACTAATTTTCCCTGATCCGGCGTCGCGGCCGGCGCGTGGACCACCTCAGGTGTAGCCTCCGATGCGGCTGCCGCTGGCTCGCTTGCGGCCGGGCTGGGCACAGCAGAACTGTTAACGGAAGAATCGCCAACTACGGGGCTGACCGCAGAAGGCCCGGACGCCCGATTCCGTTTGTCTTCTGGGTACATAGGCTGTAAAGGCGTCGGCTGGTTGGCTGGAATCTCCTGGCCGATTTTCCCGGTCGATTCCGAGTCATTCGCTCCGCGCTTGCCACGTCGTCTCATTAGGGTGCGCATCCATTCGCGCATGATGAGGATGTAACACATATGCTGCTATCGCAGCAAATGGCCTGCACCCTTCCCCGCCGACACTCTTTGGTACACTCAAGTTTCGCGCTCATCACGCGAGGACACTTAACCTTGCTCCCGCACCCACGACGTTAAAACCCCGACCCCCCTTCAAGGAGATCTCAAAGTTTATGGCAGTAAAGGTTGGTATCAACGGCTTTGGCCGTATTGGCCGCAACGTTTTTCGCGCGGCGCTCGGAAATCCGGAAATCGAATTTGTAGCGGTAAATGACCTGACCAGCCCGGCAACGCTGGCCCACCTGCTCAAGTACGACTCCATCCTGGGCAACTTGCCCCACACCATCACGGCGGGCGAAGACTTTATCACCGTCGACGGCAAGAAGCTGAAGGTATTCGCGGAGCGCGATCCCGCCAAGCTCGACTGGTCTTCGACCGGCGCTGAAGTGGTGATCGAATCCACCGGCCATTTCACGGATGCCACCAAGGCCAAGGCCCACCTGCAAGGGACGGTCAAGAAAGTCATTATCTCCGCGCCCGCTTCGAACGAGGACCTGACCATCGTGCTGGGCGTGAACCAGGATAAGTACGACGCGAAGAAGCATCACGTCATCTCCAACGCCTCCTGCACCACCAATTGCCTGGCGCCGCTGGCCAAGGTGCTCAACGACACGTTCGGCATCGTCTCCGGCATCATGACCACCATTCACAGCTACACCAACGACCAGGTGATTCTCGACTTTCCGCACAAGGATTTGCGCCGCGGGCGCGCGGCCGCTCTTTCGATGATTCCCACGTCGACCGGCGCTGCCAAGGCTTTGCACCTGGTGGTGCCGGAGCTCAAAGGCAAGCTTGACGGCTTCGCCATCCGTGTTCCCACTCCCAATGTCTCGGTCGTGGACCTGACCTTCACTTCAGAGAGGCCGGTGACCAAGGAAGCGATCAACGACGCTCTCAAGGCCGCGGCGGACGGACCGATGAAGGGCATACTGGGCCTGGAGAACAATGAGCTGGTCTCCAGCGACTTCAAGGGAAACCCACTCTCCTCGATTGTCGACAGCCCTCTGACGAAAACCGTTGGCAGCAACATGGCCAAGGTCATCAGCTGGTACGACAATGAGTGGGGCTACTCGAACCGGGTGAAGGACCTGGTGTTGTTCCTCGAGAAAGCAGGGCTCTAACGCATTTTTGCTAATACGGTACTCCAGTGGGACCACTTATGTGCGGCCATCCTTTGGCGGGATGGCCGCGTTAACTTCAGCTTCCTGGTCTACACCATTAGCAAAAAATGCTCTAATGCAGGTCTCGCGCAGCGGTGCGCGAGACCTGCGAACGATCAGAGGCGGCTCTCGTAAGACTTCTTGAGGGGAACTCCCATGGCGAAACTTTCCATCCGCGACCTGGAGTTGAACAACAAATATGTCTTTGTCCGCGTCGATTTCAACGTGCCGCTCTCCGAGAGCGGTACGCAAATTCTCGACGATACCCGAATCAAAGAGACCTTGCCCACGCTCGAGTACGCGCTGCGCCATCACGCCAAAGTGATCGTGGCCTCGCACCTGGGGCGCCCCAAAGGAAAACCTAATCCTAAATACAGCTTGCGGCCGGTGGTGGACCGGCTGCGCACGCTGCTCGATCACGCGCTGGGTGAGTCAGTCAACGTTGCCTTTTCTCCCGATTGCGTGGGGGAGCTGGCCACCGAGCTGGCACGCCAGCTCGAATCGAGGCAGGTGCTGCTGCTGGAGAACTTGCGCTTCCACGCTGGGGAAGAAGCCAACGACGAGCACTTCGCGCGACAACTCGCCAAGCTTTGCAACGTCTATGTGAATGACGCCTTTGGCAGCGCTCATCGGGCGCACGCTTCGACCGAGGGCATCACGCATTTTGTCTCTCAGTCCGCAGCCGGGCTGCTGCTGGAAAAGGAGCTGAACTACCTGGGGAAAGCCCTGGAAGCGCCGGAGAAGCCTTTTGTCGCGATCTTGGGAGGGGCCAAGGTCTCGGACAAGATCGAGGTAATCCACAACCTGCTGAGCAAGGTCGACGCGTTGCTCATCGGCGGCGGCATGGCTTACACCTTCCTCAAGGCTAAGGGACAAGACGTGGGCAAGTCGCTGGTGGAAGCCGACAAGCTGGACGTGGCTCGTGAAGCGCTCAAAGAAGCCGAGCATAAAGGAGTACGTTTTCTGTTGCCTGTCGATCACGTGCTAGCCGACAAATTCGCCGCCGACGCACGTACTCAGATTTTCGAGGGTGATGGTCCGTTCCCTGCCGGCTGGATGGCGCTCGATATAGGTCCTGCTACGGCTGAGCTGTTTACGACAGAAATTGCGAGGGCCCGCACCATCGTCTGGAATGGACCCATGGGCGTCTTTGAAATGCCGGCCTTCGCCCGAGGCACCACTAGCGTCGCGGAAGCGCTGGCGGAGAATGCGGCCGCCATCACCATCGTGGGCGGCGGCGATTCCGTTTCGGCTGTGAAGCAGGCCGGAGTGGCGGACAAGATCAAGCACATCTCTACTGGCGGAGGCGCATCGCTCGAGTTTCTGGAAGGCAAGCGGCTTCCCGGCGTGGAGGCTCTCTCGCAAGCACCCGGCTCATAGACTATGGCTGTGGTCAATCTCGAATTGCCGCTGCTCATCCTCGTCGCCGGCATTGCCTGCGCGCTGATCGCCTGGCTGCTGGCAACGTTCACCCAGGTTTTTCGCGGCTACCGCTATCGCGTCACCCTGGGCCTGATCGCCTTCCCGCTCGGCGGTCTGATGGGCTTCGTCTCCACACTCAACGCGGTCAGTTTCTTTGGAGATTGGCTGGCTGGCAAGCCGATGTCTGTCCTGTTGGCTATCGGCTGTTGCGGATACTTCCTATTCGGCTTTCTCGGCTGCTGGACCGTGGTGCGGGCGGCCGGGCGGGTCGATCGGAAACATACCCTTTCCGTGCTCTACAATTTGGTTAAGGAACAAAAGAAGCGAGACACCCAATAGCATGCGCAAGCTCCTGATCGCCGCCAACTGGAAGATGTACAAGACACCTACGGAGGCGCAGAGCTTCCTGCATACCTTCCTACCGCTGGTCAAAGACGAGACCAAGAGCGAGATCGTGATCTGCCCCCCCGCCGTCGATCTCGCTACCGCGCTGCATTCCGTGAAGGGCTCAGACGTCCTGGTGGGCGCGCAGAACATGCACTTTGCGGAGGAAGGTGCGTATACCGGGGAGATCTCAGCTTCTATGCTGGTGGCCCTGGGTGTGAGCCACGTGATCCTGGGCCACTCCGAGCGCCGGCAATACTTTGGCGAGACCGACGATGACGTCAACCGCAAGCTGGCCGCCGCCCTCAAACATCACCTGGTGCCGATTGTTTGCGTCGGTGAGCGCGAGGAACAGCGGGAGAGCGGCATGACAGAAGAGGTCGTGTGCCGGCAGATCAGCCGCGCCATCCACCAGATCGACGCGACCAAACTGCGTCCGATGGTCATTGCTTATGAACCCATCTGGGCCATCGGAACTGGAAAGACGGCGACCCCGGCGATCGCCGCCGAAGCGCATCTCATAATCCGCGGAGAGGTGGCGCGTTTGGTTGGCAGGCCGTTGGCTGATGCCTTGCGCATCCTGTATGGGGGTAGCGTCAAGCCGGAGAATGCCAGCGCACTGCTTAGCCAGCCGGAGATTGATGGCGCTCTGGTTGGTGGCGCGAGTTTGGACCCGCATTCGTTTAATGCCATTGTTAAGGCGGGGCAAGGTGGTTAGCGGAGCGTTGTGCTGAGTGGGACCGTTCTTTCGAAAAACGGTGCCGTCAGGGGCTGAAGCCCTCACCGGCCGCGGCGCTACGGCCCGGCGAAAGCCGTCCCCTGATACAAAGCATCAGAACCGCGGCCACCAGAAGACGCGCATTCCCCAGATTTGGATCGTCATATAGCAAGCCCAGGACTGACGTCCTGGGAAATCCTCAGCCGTCCCTGGCGGGACTATTCCTGGCTCTCATTGCTACCCAGGACTGGCGTCCTGGGCTACTCTCAGCCGTCCCTGCGGGACTGAGTGTGGTAGCGAAGTTCGTCTTTGCAGCCCTTTGTTCATTTTCCATTCGCGCGAGCGGAAGACTTAGACCCCAACGAAAACATCTTCTCCTTCGACAGTTACGGGGTAAACTGCAACCTTTTCCTGAGAGTTTTGCGTGGCTCCTGTGGCCGGATCAAAGGACCAGGCATGCCAGGGACAAATCAGTTTGCCGTCTTCGATCATCCCTTCGGCTAACGGACCACCCCGGTGAGGGCATTCGTTGTCCAGGGCCCGGATCACCCCGTTGATGTTGGCAATGCAGAGCGTCCTCGCGCCTGCGCTGAACTCCTTGGCCTCTCCTGGTCGCGGCAATTGGCCCTTAACGCAAATCTTCACTAGTTCACTCATCGTTCGCTGATCACCTACTCATGCTAGGCTCGAAATTGATGGCTGGTATTCCTCCTCCAACAGTACCTCAAGTGCCTCCAGCGGCAGATCTCTGGTGCCCTACTTGCGCACGGGCTGTTCATGATCCCCTGGTGTGTGGCGACTGCTCGGCGGTTTTGTGCCGCGTCTGCGGAACCCCAGTTGAATCTGCTGACGAACTTGCCTTCGGCTAACCTCATGGCCAAGAGCCGCTCCGGCCGCAAACGAATCCTGCCTCAAAAGCACACGCCCCCACCCGGCTGGAAAAGCCCGCTGGCGCCACAGCAGCCGCTGGCCAGTGCGCGCTGGATCCTGGGTGGTTTGACGGCGACCCTTCTATTGGCAGCGCTCTGCGTATACGCCACCTTCTGCCTGCTTTTCTGGCAGGGCCAATGGCAACTGGTCTTCAAGCCATCACGCACTATCACGGCCACTCCGTCCTCGATTGGCCTGAAGTATGACGAGATCCGGTTCGACTCGACCGAGACCGGCACTCTCCAGCTCAACGGTTGGTGGATGCCGGCCGACCGCTCCGAATCCGCTAGCACCCTGCTCTTCCTGCATGACGGGTCCGGCTCGCTATCGGATACGCTGCCGCAGTTGCAAGCCCTGCACAACCTCGGCTTGAATGTGTTTGCCTTCGATTATCGCGGCTTCGGGAAGAGCGTAAACATCCATCCATCGCAGGCAAGCACCTACGAGGATGCCGATGCCGCCTGGCGATACCTCGCCGATACACGTCATCTTTCCCCGTCCACCATTGTCCTCGACGGGGTTGGGTTGGGCGCGGCGATCGCAGCCGAGACGGCGCGGCGCCATCCCCAGGCTGCGGCGGTGATCCTCGAAGATCCCAAGCCGCCGACTCTGGACTCGCTGCAGTTCGACGCGCGTACGCGGCTGATGCCGATCCGCCTGTTCTTCCATGACCGCTTCGACCCTACCAAGACGCTGGCTAGTCTGCGCACACCTAAGCTGATGCTGTACTCGGCGCACAGTGCGAGCGAACTTTACTACCAGCAGGCTGCGGAGCCGAAGCAAAGAGCAACCGTCACCGATCACTTCAGGGATGAAAATTATCTGCCCTATCTGCGAAGTTTTCTGGGCAAATACCTGATCGGCGGTTAAGCTACCCTACAGCAACAATGACACGAACAGGAGTTCCCATTGTTTAACTGGCTTAACCGCTTTCAGTCTCTTGGTGCTTTGGTCATGCGGTTGGTTCTTGGCATCATCATGGCGCGCCACGGATTTGACAAGATCTTTCCGTCAGGAAATCTCTACAGTTTCACCCATATGGTCGTTACCCGCCTGCATCTGCCGGTGTGGCTTGGCTACGTTGCCGCCTTCACTGAATTTTTTGGCGGCATGCTGCTCATCATTGGCTTATTGACGCGATTTGCAGCGTTGATGACTGCCTTCGATATGGCGACGGCCATCCTCAAAGTCCACCTTCATGGGGGGCTGATGGGGCCAAACTCTTTCGCCTTACCACTCGCGCTTTTTTCCATCGCCCTGATGCTGGTTTTCACGGGCTGCGGTTGGTTGGGGTTGGATGATTTCGTGGGGAGAGGCAGGGGCAGCCGCGCCAAGGTGGTAGGCCGGTAGAGGCTAATTCCTATTCGGCACCTTCGCTGTGCCAGATAAGGGACCCCACAACCGTCGCACCCATAAACCCTCGGCCAAAGTCGCAAGCCCCCCGACTTCGATTCGGCTTTCAAGGTCCAGAGCCCGAAAGATCGTGGTTTCCCCACCTGACACAGCGAACGTGCCGGATAGGGGGAATCTGCAATGTTGCGGGGCCCGGTTAACTCGATACCAAGTTCAGAAACTGCGTGGTCTTCAATTCCGACCCGGGGAAAACCAGCTCCAGGTTACGGGCTCCCAGGGTCTTGAATGCTGCTTCACCCAGGACCTGGCGGAAGTCCGTGGTGATGGCCAGGTCGCGATTCTGATAAAGCTGCTCGGCTCGCCATGCCTGGCCACTTGCCATAGACCTTGCCACCTTTGACAGTGCCGCCGAGCACAAACATTACGTTGGCATGCCCGTGATCGGTTCCGCCGGTGCCGTTCTGCTGCGCCGTACGCCCGAACTCGGACATGGTCACCAGTACTACATTTTCTGCGTCGCTCCCCATGTCGGTCCAAAAAGCGGAAATCCCCTGGCTGAAGTCGCGCAAGCAGTTGGCTAGCTGTCCGTTGACGCTGCCCTGATTCTGATGCGTATCCCAGCCGCCGATGTCGGTGAAGGCTGCTTCCACACCCAGATTTGCCTTCAGCAACTGGGCGATCTGCTTCATATTGTCGCCGAAAGCGCCGTTCGGATAGTTCGCGCCCGGCCCCGGCTGGTAGTGCGCCGGATCGGTGGCCTTTAACATCTTCACCGCTTCGAAGGTTTCCTGGCCAGTCCCGTGGAGCACGGAATCGACAGAACTAGCATACATTGCTTCGAAAGCGGAGCTAATCGGTGCCGCGTTCGGGTTCTTTCCGCCCACCCCGAAATCCTGCACCCGGTTTACAGCAACTGCTGGAATTTTACCATCCAGCGTGCGCGGCACCTGGGATCCCAGGGCGACCGCGCGAAAGGCGGTGTGGTTTCGTGGGCGGGAGAGGTCTTCCGCCTGGAGAGCCCGGTTCAACCAGCCATCGGGGGTTGCCTTCACGCCGGGGGTTCCGCTCTCCATGTAGTCCTGGGCGTCGAAGTGGGAGCGGGTGGTGTCGGGCGAGCCGGCGGCCTGGACCATGGCCAGATGACCCTGGTCGAATAGGGGTTTGAACGATTGCATGGCCGGGTGCAGGCCGAAAAATCCATCCAGGTCAATGAGCTGGTTTTGCGGGATGGCGATGGTCGGCCGGAGCTGGTAGTAGTTGCGCTCTGCATGGGGAACCACGATATTGAGCCCGTCGGCCGCGCCCCGCTGGAAGATCACGACCAGCTTCTTGCCTTGGGCTTGGGCGCTGGTGGTTTGGGCGAGCACCGACCGCTGCAGGAACGACGGCACCACCGAGGTGCCTACCAGGGCCATCGCCCCGCCCTTCATGAATGCGCGCCGTGTTGCCATTTGCCCGCTCCAACCCGGCCCAGGATTCTGGGCACACTGGTTCGAACGCGGACGGTGCAACAAAGTTGTGCTTAGGGGGCGCTTTCCGATTTTCCCGACAAGGTGTACAGGAGGCCAGGAATCGTCCCGTCAGGAGTGTGTGTCTAGCAGGAGCGGTAGAACAGTACGGGTGCCCAGGACTACGTCCTGGGCTACTTTCATTCGTCCCTACGGGACTGTGTCGGTCACTGCCATTCACATACGGACCCGTCAGGCCTGGGCTTCCTGTATGGGGCTACAATCCCCAATACCGCTGTTTGGCCGGAGGTATCGCCTAGTACTTGCCCAGCTCCGCCATGGCGCGGAACAAGTCTTCCGGCTGGGGCAAAATGGCTTCCTCCAGTATCGGCTGATAGGCCACAAAGGTGTCCATGGCGGCCACCCGTTTGACGGGAGCGTCGAGGTACTCGAACAGCTCGTCGGCGATGCGCGCTACGATTTCCGCACCATACCCCCAGCTCAACATATCCTCGTGGGCGACGATCACCCGGCCCGTCTTCTGCACCGAAGTGGCAATCGCCTCCCAGTCGTAGGGACTGAGGGTGCGCAGATCGAGCAGGTCGACCTCCAGGCCTAGTTCGCTGCTCGCCTGCTGCGCGGCGCGCAGCGCCCGGGGCACGATGGCCCCGTAGGTAATCACGGTCAGGTCCTTGCCCTGGCGCAAGAGATTGGCTTTGCCGAAGGGGATGGCGTATTCGGGCCCGGGATACGCGGCCCGGCCGAAGGTCTCGCGATAGAGGCGCTTGTGCTCGAAAAAGAGCACCGGGTCATCACAGCGGATCGCGGTGCGCAAGAGGCCGTTGGCATCGAGCGCATTCGAGGGAAAGACCACGCGAACACCAGGCGTATGGGTGAAGATGCTTTCGCTGCACTGGGAATGGTAGACCGAACCGCCGGTAAGGTAGCCCCCGATGGCCACACGCACCACGGCCGGCGATGAATAGGTGCCATTGGAGCGCCAGCGCATCAGGCTGAGCTCGTTGCGCAGTTGATGCATGGCGGGCCAGATGTAGTCGAAAAACTGGATCTCGACCACGGGCTTGAGCCCGCGTGTGGCCATGCCGATCGCGCGGCCGACAATATCGGCTTCAGCCAGGCGCGCGTTGTAGACACGGTCCGGCCCGAACTCCCGCTGCAACCCGGTCGTCAGCTTGAAGACGCCGCCCTTTGCCCTTGACGAGGCCCTGGCGTAGCTCCTCGTCATGGCTGGTATCGGCCACGTCCTGGCCGAAGACCACGATGCGCGGATCACGCTGCATCTCGTCCTTCAGGCAGGAGTTGATCAGGTCGGCCATGGTCCGCTCCTGCACGTCGGAGGTCTGCACCGCCGGCCGGGCCAAGTCGGGACGCGTGGGGTCGAGGTCTTCGGAGTAGACATGGCGCTTGATCGAGGAGACCTCGGGCAGAGGGGCGCGCAGGACCTTCTCGGCCGCGCTACGTACCTCTTCGTCAACCTCCTGCTCCAGCCGGTTGATGGCCGCTGGATCGAGAATGCCGTCGCGCAACAGGCGCATCTGCAGCTTGGGCAGAGGGTCGAGGGCGGCGTCCCGCTTGCGCTCCGCTTCTGACCGGTAGAGCGGTTCGTCGTCGGAAAAGGAGTGAGCATATTGGCGGATCACGTGCCCGTGAACAAAGGCCGGCCCCTTGCCGGAACGGCAGTGCTTAACCGCCTGGGTGAACGCGGAATAGCTTGCGATAGGATCGGTGCCATCGACCTCGGCAAAGAAAAAATTAGGGAAATTGGTGACCAGGCGCGAGATATTCCCGCCTGGAACGTTCACGTCCGCCGGAACCGAGATGGCGTAGCCGTTGTCTTCGACCACGAACAACACCGGAAGGCGGAGGGCCGAGGCCGAACTCATCGCCTCCCAAAACTCCCCTTCGCTAGTCGCACCTTCACCCAGGGAGACGTAGACCACCTCGTCCCCATGAAAGTGGGTGGGCTTGAACGCGCTATAGTCCTCCGGCCGCTGCTCGGCTGCTGCGGGATGGGTGGCGAGGTACCGGCCGGCCTCCGCGCAACCGACAGCCTGCAGGCACTGAGTGGTGACCGAAGAAGAGAGGCTCACGATGTTGAGGCGCGGGTTGCTCCAATGGGACGGCATTTGCCGGCCGCCACTGGAGGGGTCCGCCGCCGCGCCAACGGACTGCAGCAGCATCTCCTCCACCGTGATACCCAGCGTGAGGCAGAGCGCACGATCGCGATAATAAGGGTAGAACCAGTCGTAGCCGGGCTTGAGAGCCATTCCGGCTGCCACCAGCAGAGCCTCGTGGCCGGCGCCGGAGATCTGGAAAAAAATCTTTTGCTGCCGCTTAAGCAGGATCTCGCGGTCGTCCGTGCGGCGGGACAAATACATCAGCCGGTAGATCCGAATTAACTGCTCCGGTTCCAACCCAGCGTAGGATGCGGCGCTGGACTGCTCAGTGCTGGCCGTAACTGCCTTCGCCATGCACACCTCATTATGACGATACTGTTAAGGATAATAGCCGACCCGGATTTCCTGTACGCTGCGGAGGAAACTACCGCGTGTGCGGCTTTCATCAAGGAAAGCCGCGTGAACTTCGCCAACGCCATGAACCTCGACAAGAAATCCGGGGAATGCCAAGGCAAATTGTAATCCTTCCTCCCTGCTCCTGGTCAAAACCAGTTAACGCTTCTGGTCCCGATTTCCTGTTACGTTTAGTGACGTCAGTCAGCTTCATGCGGTCCCGGCCAGGCGGCGCTGGCGGAAGTGTACACTTGCCTTTTTTGTGCCGCGAGGCGGGAGATCCGGGTACCCGGCCGCATCCAACCTTCGGCGTGTTTACCACCCTGCCGGTATGATGACCATGCGGCGTTGACCAACTTTTTCTCAGCGTGCTCTAATCAGCCGGTTTGCAGGTGTTTGCGCCCGCGGCGGGCGGGAGCAACTGGTAACCCCAGTAGCAAACCAACCGGTAACCCCAGTAGCAAGTAACTCTGGAGGCGTTTGAATGGTTTTCTTCTCTCTATCGGCCACTGTCCTAGGACAGGGCTTGACCGCTTCCCTCGATACGGGTGGCAGCACTTTTCTGTGGATCGCTCTTCTTGCTGGGCTGCTCGGCCTTGTGTTTGCCCTTTTTCTGGCTCGATCGGTATTAGCGTTTGACACCGGGACGCCAGAGATGCGGTTGATTTCGAACGCCATTCGCGAAGGCGCGGAAGCGTTTATGTCGCGCCAATACACGACCATCGCCGCGCTGGCCGTTGTGCTGGCCATTGCCCTCTTTGTGGGCTACAAGTTTTCCGACTTTACCGCTCCGTTGGCGGGCAAGGTGGTGATCAGCTTCCTGATCGGCGCCATCTGCTCCGGTTTGGCCGGCTACACCGGCATGTTTGTTTCCATTCGTACCAATATCCGAGCCGCCAGCGCTGCCCGTTCCAGCCTCGGCAAGGCCTTGAAGATTGCCTTGCACGGGGGCGCGGTTACGGGCATGGTGGTCATCAGCCTTTCCCTGCTCGGCGTGGGCAGCCTCTTCTTCCTCTTTGGCGGCCTGACGGATCCGCAGCATGTTCCCTACCAGTTGGTCGGCTTTGGCTTTGGAGCTTCGCTGGTGGCGCTGTTTGCCCAACTGGGCGGTGGCATCTACACCAAGGCTGCGGACGTGGGCGCGGACCTGGTGGGCAAGGTGGAGGCCGGCATCCCGGAAGATGATCCGCGGAACCCGGCGGTGATTGCAGACCTGGTGGGCGACAATGTCGGCGACTGCGCCGGCCGCGGTGCCGACATCTTTGAATCCACGGCGGCGGAAAACGTCGGCGCCATGATTCTGGGCACAGCGCTCTATCCGGTCTTCGGCATTAAGGGCATTCTCTTCCCTCTGATCGTGCACGCCATCAATCTGGTGGCCAGCTTTGTGGGCGTCCTGGTGGTCCATAGCCGCGAAGACCAGGATCCGATGGACGCGCTGAATCGCGGCTATTACGTGACCACGCTGCTGGCGCTGGTGGGCTTCGCGGGAGCGGTTTACTACATGCTGCAGGGCCGCTGGTGGCTGCTGAGCTGCGGGGTTGTCGGGATGGTGACCTCGTTTCTCTTTGTCCGCATCACGGAGTACTACACCGAGACCCGCTACCGGCCGGTGCAATCGATCGCCAACGCCTCGCTGACCGGCCCGGCAACGAATATCATCAGCGGCCTCGCGGTGGGCATGGAGACGCCCGCCATGCCGGTGGTGGTGATCAGCGCTGCCCTGCTGCTCAGTTACTACTTCGGCGTGCGTGGACTTGCCGATGCGACCATCTCCGATTACGCCAAAGGCATATACGGCACCGCCATTGCTACGATGGGCATGCTCTCGTCCGCCGCCTACATTCTGGCCATGGATACCTTTGGTCCGATTACCGACAATGCCGGCGGAATTATCGAGATGTCGGATCAGCCAGAATCGGTGCGGGAAAAGACCGACAAGCTGGACGCGGCCGGCAACACCACCAAGGCGCTGACCAAGGGCTATGCCATTGGCTCCGCCGCATTGGCTGCCTTCCTGCTGTTCTCCGCGTACCTGGAGACGGTCCACGGCATCGTGGCGCAACGCTTCGCGGATGCTCACCAGGTGCTCGACCCCAACCTGGAGCTTTACCAACATCAACCTGGCCAGCGTTCCCGTTTTTGTCGGAGCACTGCTGGGCGCGATGTTGATCTTCCTCTTCTCCTCGTTCGCGATCAAAGCGGTCGGACGCACGGCGCAATACATCATTGAAGATGTACGCGCGCAGTTCCGCGAGAACCCCGGCATCATGGCAGGTACATCGAAACCGGATTATGGGCGCTGCGTCCGCATCGTTACCGGCGCCGCGCTCAAACAGATGGTTCTGCCCGGCGCGCTTGCCGTGCTCACGCCGTTGGCAGTGGGATTGGTCTTCAAGAATTTGAGTGGCAGCTTTCACATTCACATTCCGGGAGAGTACTCGCCCGTCCTCAATGGCCATTCCATCGACCTTGCAGGCGCGGAGGCGGTCGCGGCCCTGCTCATGGTGGGGACTATCGTTGGCATCCTGATGGCCATGCTGATGAACAACAGCGGCGGCGCATGGGACAACGCCAAGAAATACATTGAGACCGGCGCTCACGGGGGTAAGCGTTCGGAGGCGCACAAGGCGGCGGTGGTGGGCGATACCGTGGGCGATCCGTTCAAAGACACGGCTGGCCCGTCGCTGCACGTGCTGATCAAGCTGCTGGCCACGGTTACGCTGGTGCTGGCGCCGTTGTTCTTGTAGGCGCGTGGCTGGGCCTGCCCGAGAAAAACCAGTTGCTGGGTAGGCCTGAGTGCCCAGGACTACGTCCTGGGCGCGCCTTGCCTTAGGGTGTTGCGAAACAAGACCTGATTCGATGCGAATACGTGTCCAAGTCTGATTCGGCGCGAATGCGTTTCCAGATTTCCTCCGAAATGCCAAGAAATGCCTGGACCACATCGGGGTCAAACTGAGATCCGGAGCAACGCACGATTTCTTCGCGTGCGATTTGGTAAGGAAGTGCGGCACGGTAAGGCCGGTCGGATGTCATAGCGTCCATCGTGTCGGCAACGGCAAAGATCCTGGCGCCCAACGGGATTTCTTTTCCAATCAACCCCTGGGGATAACCACTACCATCGTAGGATTCGTGGTGAGTCAGCACAATTTGTGCAGCGTGAGACAGGAACAAATGTTGACTCACGAGGTCATAGCTGATGGTCACGTGCCTGCGCATGACTTCGGTTTCCTCAGGAGTCAGTTTTCCTGGTTTAAGCAGAATCGCATCCGGGATACCTATCTTCCCGATGTCGTGGAGAGATGCGCCGAGAGCAAGTTCTCCCAATTCTTCCTCGCTGCAACCCATCGCCTGGCCAATCTCCAAGGCGTAACGCGTCACACGCTGGGAATGCCCGGCGGTTTCATTATCCCGAAGATCCAGGGCCCCACCCAAGGCGCGTAGCGTTTGATCGTACATCGACCGAATTCTTTTTACGGCCACTTCGAGTTGCTTCGTTCGCTGGCCGACCAGTTCTTCCAATTGATCGTTCTGCTGTCTCAATGCTTGCTGCAGCGCGCCAAGTTGAAGATGAGTCTGGATACGGGCATGTACCTCTTCCAACTGGAAGGGCTTGTTTATGTAATCCGAGCCGCCGGTCTGAAAGGCTTTGACCTTGTCTTCGATTGCGTTGAGCGCGCTAAGAAAAATCACCGGGGCGGCCGCCAGGTCCGGGTTGGCTTTCAGCCGCTCGCATACCTCGTAGCCATTCATTTCCGGCATATTGATATCCAGCAGAAACAAATCCGGAGGGTTCTGGACAGCGGCCGCCAGCGCCAACCGCCCCCTCGGAAACGAACGTATCTTATAACCATGCACTTTCAGCATGTCTTCCAATAGCTTCAGGTTGGCGGGTTGATCGTCCACCACCATGATGTTGGCATTTTCAATTGTTGTCATTGATTGTGCTTGATTGCTTTAGCCGGCTCTTTGTCTCTGCCAATAAACGAGTCAGGGCATCATACTCATAATTTTCCGCGAACGCCTTTAACCCCTCCGCGGCTTGCTGGTCGAACTCTTCGACTCCTTGAATCAGCTGATCTAAACGGTCCTTCTCACCTTTCTGCACCGCATCTTGCAGTTGATTGATCAATCCCAAAGATAATTTCGCGAGTTGTTCCGGGCTCACGGCGAGTGGTAGTGGATAGCGGTCGCGGCGGCCGGGCTGATCGTCAACGACTGGAAGTGGTTCGGTGCTTAGGCCAATGCGTTCGCTGGGGACGCTCTGCGTGATTCCGGCCGCGCACTCGTCGGGCTCGATTGGTATTTCGAAGCAGAAAATTGAGCCCTCACCGAGGGTGCTGGTAACGCTGATATCTCCTCCCATCAGTCGTGCGTAACCGCGACCAATCGCCAGCCCCAGGCCGGTTCCCTCTTGCGCTTTAAGACCACGCTTGATTTGACTGAACGGCTGGAACAACTTGCCTTGCTGCTCCTCTGTAATGCCCGAACCAGTATCCTGGACCCGGGCTGACAACCAAAGCTGATTGGCATTCCTCCGTTGCAGTGTGATGTGCAACTTGATTTGACCTCGCGCGGTGAACTTGATCGCATTGCCCAGAAGGTTGATCAGCACCTGGCGTATCTTACCTTCGTCGCCCACAAGGTAGACCACAGAATCCCCGTCAACTACTACTTCGAGTTGCATTCCCTTCGCTTGCGCCGCAAAGCGAAACATGGATGCGAGATTCTCCACCAACCGCAAGAAATTGAATGTGGCCGGATTGAGGTCTGTTCGGCCGGCCTCAATCTTGGACATATCCAGAATGTCTGTGATGAGGGATATCAGGTGCTCGCCGCTGTGGCGGATGATTTTGAGATTGGCTTTCGCGTTGGTTCCCAATTCCAGATCCCGCGACATCAACTGCGCGCAACCGAGAATGGCGTTCATCGGGGTGCGTATTTCGTGCGACACGGTCGAGAGGAACATACTCTTGGCCCGACTGGCGGCCTCAGCCTCGGCCGCTGCGACTTCAAGCTGCCGGTCCAATCGTCTCCGCTCCGTGATGTCGCGCACGGCGGAAACAACCAGGGTTCCCTCTTCGGTCTCCAATGGGCTCAGACTTATCTCAAGGGGAAACTCGGTCGCATTCTTGCGCAAGCCGTAGAGTTCAGCACCAGCGCCCATCGGGCGCACTCGTGAATCGGCAAAAAAGCCGTTGCGGTGCGCCGGATGCCCACCCCGAAAGCGTTCGGGCATCAACATCTCCATGGACTGCCCGAGCAGTTCTTCCCGCGTGTATCCAAACGTGTTCTTCATCTGGGCATTGACCAGAACGATTTTCCCCTCCCGATTCACTACCAGCATCGCGTCGGGGGCCGCTTCCAGTAGTTCCCGGAACTTGCCCTCGGTGGCAAGCCTCTTAATACGATCAACGACCTGTCCGAGTTGATTTCCGACGAGCTCCATTATTTCTAATAGCGCATCATCCCGATCCGAGTAGTCGACAGCAAAGAACTCCAGGACCGCGATCACCTCCCTGCCGCTCAGGACAGGAAAGGCGAATGCTGACTTTATGCCGGCCTGTTGGGCCGCTGACCGGCGAGCGAAATTGGGATGGTTAGCCACGTCTCTGACCCAAACCGGCCGAGGGTTGGCAACGACGCTCTTGATGAGGTCCATAACCATGGTGAATTCGTTCGCTTCCGACACTGCGCGGAAGTCGTCGAAACGATGGTCTTGCACCGCACTCCAGATGGGAGAAGACGCCTGGCGCTTCTGACTAGCGGAGGCGATACAGGCGTGCCCCAGCGGCCAGCCAGTAAACTCGCAAATCCGCTCCACGGCAAATTGCAATGCCTCTGCAATGGTTGTCGCCTGATTAGCTGAGGTGGCGACGTCTTTGAGTAACTCAAGTTGCTTATTTTTTTGGGATAAGGTGCGTTCGCTCTCTTTCAGCTTGGTGATATCGAAACCTACACCCTGAATGGCGCAAGGGCGGCCATCTTCCCTGCGTAGCAGGCTGGCTTCGCATTGAAACCAAACCACCCGGCCATCACGCGCGATGACCCGGTAAACGGATTTCAGCGGCGCCCCGGAAGTGAACATTTGCGCGGCTTCGGTGCTCCATCGCTCTTTGTCGTCGGGATGGATGTGCTGATACCAGCGTATGGGGTCCTCCAGCCATTCGCCTTGCGAGAATCCGAGGGCAGCTTCGATTTGAGGACTCACATAGGCATCGCCGATGCCGCCTTCCAGGGAAGCCATGAAGACGACCGCAGGGAGCCGGTCTACGAGTGAGCGATATGTGAATTCCTCGGAGGGTGGAGCGGACGATTCAGATGGGCCCGGGAAGGACGAAGGGCGCGATGGGTCGTTCTGACCGAAGACATCAGCCAGCACATGGAGTGTAGCCTCGACACTCGCCAGGTCAAAACTCGAATGATCGGCTGGCGAGAGCGGGTTAAATTCTTGCTGCAAGCCAAGTCCTTGTGGACTTTCACGCATTGTGGGTTCTCAACTCATTGCTTCGCCGGATATTCGGTTGTGTTCTTCTGACCAATCACCCAATCATCTATATCTCCTATTTATGTCTCCAACTCGGTTCTTTATTGAGGGAGGCCTGGGTAAACCTACGTAGAGCGTGGATCGCTTTTCCGTAGGTAGCCACGGCGCTGGCTGAAAGCAAAGAGCCGGGTGGCTGGTTCATGAAGGGCATGAATTTATCGGGAAAACCGGGCATGGTGCAACCGATACAGATCCCACCGACGTTGGGACACCCGCCTATGCCAGCCATCCAGCCACGTTTGCCAACATTGCACTGGACAACTGGTCCCCAACATCCCAACTTCACGATGCATTGAATGTCTCCGTACTTTTCCGCGAATTCAGCCTGCTCGTAGTAGCCGGCCCGGTCACACCCTTCATGAACCGTTTGCCCAAAGAGCCAGGTAGGACGAAGGCGCTCGTCGAGCTGGATCATGGGCGCTCTTCCCGTAGCCATATAGAGCAAATAAAGTAGGGTCTCCATGAAGTTGTCTGGTTGAACGGGACATCCAGGAACGCACACGATAGGAATTCCGGCGGCCGAATTCCATGTCCAACCCAAGTAATCAGCCAGCCCCATGCATCCTGTCGGGTTTCCTTCCATGGCGTGAATGCCGCCATAGGTGGCGCAGGTACCGGCGGCGACCACAGCCCAAGCCTTGGGGGCCAAGCGGTCGATCCAATCGCAAGTAAGGATAGGCTGCCCGGTTTTCTTATCCGTCCCAAAAGACGCCCAGTAGCCCTCGGTTTTATTTTTTTCGTTAGGAATGGATCCTTCGATAACCAGAATGAACGGCGCCAAGTCGCCTGCAGCCGCGCGATGGAACGGCTTCAGAAAATCTTCGCCATTGGCATACGCGAGACATGGATTGTGGAGACTTACTTTGGGAATCCAGGGTATGCCGCCGAGAAGAATATCCTCGAGGCTTGGCTGGGTTGCGGCAGTTACGGAAATGGTATCGCCATCACAGCCAAGGCCCGCGGTAATCCACAGCACGTCGATTTCGGCGAATGGTGGCGTGACACGCTGGGGAGGATTGCTCGTCATTCGGGTGACTCCGGTTGTAAACGGCGGCAGCGGCGATGTGCGGCTGCCGGCAAATGCTTTTGCCGGTTGCGGGTGGTTGCGAACTCCAGTGGGCAAAGTTGTATCAAGTGGCAGCATCCTAGCTGCTCTAGTAGCTGCTCTAGACGATCGAGGTTTCCCGATCTGCCCAAACCGGGGGAACGCGGTTCGACAGGGATGTTATCGGTCAAAAAGGAACATCCTTTAGTCCGTGCATTTTTGCTTTGTAGCCGCGCGCCCTGAACCTGCGGCTTAATCGAGCTGGTCTTTGATACGGCCCATATCGAGGCGCAGGCGAACAAAAGGAGAATTAACCCACAGCTGCAAGGTATCATCAAAAACATGCGTTTTCGGTCATGGTTGGCGGCAGTTGCCGCTTTTCTGCTGTTTTTTCCACACCCCCGGGCATGGGCTTGGGGAAGCGAGGGCCACAGGATCATCGCTGACATCGCCTGGGACCACTTGAACGATGCCACGCTGGAAACGCTGCGGCAATTCCTGGGGGACAACGACCTGGCGTCCATCTCCACCTGGGCGGACGACATTCGCAGTGGCCGGCCGGAGACCGGCCCCTGGCACTACGTGGATATTCCTCCGGACTCGGGCGGGTATGAGGCAAAAGACTGCCCCGACGACAACTGCATCGTGGCCCGGATCAACCAGTTTGCCCGGATCCTGGGCGATCCGAAACAGCCGTTTGCGGCACGCAGCGAGGCGCTCAAGTTTGTGGTGCACTTTGTTGGCGACCTGAGTCAGCCCTTCCACGCAATGGCCGACGCGCGAGGAGGAAACGACATTCCCGTTTCAGTCTTTGGTGCAACCCAGTGTGGCGACTACCCCTGCAATTTGCATAGCGTTTGGGATAGCGAGTTGATCCTGCATACGGGATTGCGCGAACACCGCTACGCGCGCGAGCTGGAGGAGATGATTGCCAGCGACCATCTGAAGGCCGGTTCAGCGGATCCGGTGGCGTGGGCCAACGACTCGCTCGCATTAGCCAAGCAGGCCTGGGTGCAGCCGCAGACGAATATTGACGAGGCCTACTACCTGCGGGAGCGGCCCGTGGTCGACCGACAGCTTGCCATAGCGGGGTTGCGCCTGGCACGGCTGTTGAATGAAGAACTGGGCGGTGCGAAATCGTGAGGTCTAAGGCAATTCACTTCTGCTCCGGCGAGTGCAGCGAAGTGCGTCTTTTCTTGAGGAAAAGCCGCGCCGGCATTTGTACCTCTCGATACACCTGAAGTGAAATGCTTAGAGAAAGAAGCCGAACATATCGAGGACTTCGTCGCTGAGGTCAACGTCGCTTAGATTGGCTTCTTCGATAAGCCTTAATTTTTGACGGAACCGGTCCAGAAGGCCGGTGTTGATATTGGTCTTCTGGTCCAGGGTCCACATCAGTTCGGCGGCAGTGGTGCGATGTTCACAACGAGCAGCCAGGCCGTGTGCTGTTTCAATCGTGAGCACAAGGGGCAGACTGTGAAACTCCTGATACAGATGCATGGGGATACGGGCTTTGATGTTGACTCGCATCGTAGGAAGAGAATGCCACGGGCGAACGGAGTCGACCATACTACCTTGGTAGGGAGTAATCAGCCGAGGGTTGCAGCGCCGGGTAACGGGCCTGCCGGCTATATTTTGGGGGGCGGCGAAATGGACGTCTGCAAGGGCAAGCCGCTCATTTATGATGGACTTGCTGGCGATTGCAAGCGACGCGGAGAGATGGCAGAGCGGTTGAATGCACCTGACTCGAAATCAGGCATACCTTCACGGGTATCGGGGGTTCAAATCCCTCTCTCTCCGCCAACCCTAAGGCGGGATTCTCTGCCACATGGGGTTCGGAAGCTCGTTGCTCTTATCTTTCTGTTCGCATCCTCGTTTGTGTATGCGGGAACAACCATTCCTGCCGGCTCAACTCAGGCCGAGATTCAAGCCATTTTCAACTCTGCGAGCCCAGCCAACAATGTCATTCAGTTCGCCGCGGGCACCTATAATCTCACCGCCCCCCTCAATGTTCCCTGCTCATTCCCGCTGACGATCACTGGGCCAACCACGACTCCGGCGACGGCGATCCTGAATCCCTCGTTCACCAACAATCCCATCTTTAACCTCACCGACTGCATTGGGCTGACGATTCAATACCTGAACTTCACGAAAACCCAGAGCATCAAGCTCAATCTCAACCCCGGCATTTGGTGCGCCGCGGGTTGCGTGATCGCGCATAACCAATTCACTGGACTGACCGCGCAACTGCCGAAGGGTTCCGGGGCCGACGCCGGTCCAGCATGCGATTCAGGAACAGGTCCGCAAGGCAACTGCGATTCGGCTGGCGACACCGCCATAACCTTCGCCTCAAACAGCGGCGCTGCCTGTCCAGGTTGCGCGTTCCTTACCAATACGCAGATCGTCTACAACCAGTTCGGGGACGCCAGCTCTTGCCTGACTCCGGCGGACGTGATGGATGGCACGACATACGACTACGGCGGCAACTGCGCCGGCATCCAGTTCTATACCTCGCTCAATGGGGTCACGGTCAATTACAACAACTTCATTCACCTGGAAGAGGGTTTTCATGTTCTCTGCGGCCCCGTGGGCGGCGACGACTGCAGCGGCCCGACGGCCTGGACTTGGAAGAACTTCACCGCGAACTACAACGACTTCAGCGGAATTCATAGGATCGGCGCGGAGATGCAGCTGCAGGGCTCGGCAAACATCCACCTTGACCATAATTCCTATCACAGTCCAACCGCGCCCTTCTTCTATACCTTCGCGATCTCAAACGCTTGCTGCGCGGGCCTGAAGGGATCCTCTGTAACCCCACCAGGGATGACCAACATCGACGATGTGCTCATCGCCGAGCAGCCGGCCAGCACTGCAGCCAATGCCAATAACTACATCGGCATGGCAGATGAGGCCTGGGGGACAGGAGCGCAGTACACGAACAGCGTTGTCCAGGGTAACTGGCAGAACGGCTATGAGTGGGCCTACATTACAGGCGGATCGATTTCCCACAATGTGGTCTGTGGTTTTCAAATGGCCGCGGCAGGCACGCTCATTCACCACGAGACCAACCCACCCACGAGCGCGCCCCCCACGCAGACCGGCAACACGACCGGGGCAAGCTGCAGCATCGTGGCCAGCACTGCTCCCGGGATGACGCCATCGATGACATTCACCAGATCGCAAACAGTGACGCTCACCGACAGCGGAAGCAATACCAGCATTTGGTACACGACGGATGGGAGCACGCCGGTACCTGGACAGGGGACGGCACAGGTCTATAAAACCCCGCTCGTGGTGTCAGCGACGACAACGATCAAAGCTGTTGGCATGTGGGGAACAGCGAATCAACCCAAGAGCTACCCGGCAGGGTATGGATACGTGCCGAGCACGGTGGTCTCGGCGACCTATACCGCCTCTTCAGCGCGTGGCAACAGTCGCCGCTGAACAAAGATCTTTTGGCAGGCATCTTTTGACAGCCAGCTCCATGACAGCGATGCATTGCTACTGCTTCGCTTAGGTGCCCGGGATAACGTACATGATCCATTCCGAAAATTTAACGCCGTCCAGCGAGGTGTAGCGAATGGTGGCCGTGCCCGGGGTAATCGGCCATGCCATTCCCGTCGGACTGACGTACATCACCAGGGGATTGCTCGATGTCCAAATACCACTGGAGCCTCGAAAATTGGTATTGAGCATGGGATACACGTTGCCGTCGCTATACTTTCCCATGGGCGTGAACTAAATGTAGACGCCGGGGACGACCGTATTCACGTTGTTTTCCGCAGGGCCGTTTCCGTTCGCCTGTTGCGTATTCTGCAGGTAGCCACCCCTCAACGTCAGGTTCAAAGTGGAGATTGCGGCTTCGGCTATTTGTGTCATCAAGGCATATCCGGCGGTGGTGGGAACGAAAGCATCCTCTTGGTAGATATCGTTTGTCGCCGTAGGTGCTGCCCCATAGTTGACGACGGGGATGTTGTTCGCGGCGCCGTAGGCCGCGATGACCGCATTTTCCTGGCTGACGGCTGGCGGCTCCATACCCAGAACCACCCGGATGTTAGCGGCTTTCGCCTCCTGCACCATGGTGTTGAGATTGTTCACTAAGTTTGGGGTGGTGAGTGCCATCAATGCGTCGTCTTCCTGAGCTTCATCAACAACACCCACCATGATGTGAACGATGGCCGGATGCAGGCTCACCACATCAGCCTGGAATCGAGCAGCCGTGCCACCAGAATTTCCGTCGAAAAAATCCAGGGTTCCCTGGTTGATCCAGTTTGAATTGGCGGCAAAGGCGCTGGTCCAGTTGTACGTGATCCAGTCCCCAATGAAGACGACCTTCGGCGCGGGGGCTTCGTTGGGAGTGCTTGGACGGACGAAATTGGGAGCGGTTTGAGCGTTGGAGACGACGGGCATCCATGAAGAGAGAAGTAGGGCAAACGCGGCTAGCATTCCCTTGTAATGCTTGGTCATCTCACGCCGCCTCCTGGGCAGCCTATGGGGGCCCAGGATCGCGCTAGTCATAATTACCACCGGGCTCTACGACCGGCAACTACCTTTTATAACCGCCGTTGCGTCACTCAGCAAATCCGTCTCAGTCTTTGATGCTATTTAGGTGTCAGCCGCAACGAACAACCACTGTGTTAGAATCTGCACGTGTATTTCTGGGTGTTTTTCTCTATACAGATGCGTAAACTACTTATTATGAATTAATTTCAGCTACATAAAACTCCCTTTCTGGGGCCCCTCCTCAGGCTGGATTCTCTGCCATCTGGCGCCCGGCGTCGCGGTTACGGCTCCGAGGCCGATTCGTTGATCGTAATGATCTTCCATTGGTCCGGGGCCTGCTCGCGGAACCACACCTCACCGTTACCGACCATCGCCCCCGAAGAATTCCCAAAGAGACATTGGGATGTCTGATGCAGAATGGCATCGCGCACCGGATACGTAACGATCAGGCCGTAGTTTGCTAGAAATGCCTGCTTCTTTTGTATGTGGGTCCGCTTTCCTGAACGCAGAACCAACAGCGGGTAGTTCATCATCCCCGCAATGACTTCCTTGTTGTTCGACTGCACCGCAGCCTGCAGCTGGGCAAGAAAAGCGCGTGCGCTGGCTGCTGTTTTTGCACCCAGGGCATCGACCGTAGTGTTGCCCCCGCAGGCCTGGGTTCCGCTGCCAGCCCGCCCTTCAAGGTGAGGCGGCGCGGCGCAGACCATGACCAGTAACAGGGCCGGAACCAGGCGTAGCCGGAACGAATGGAATTGAGAGTCAAACCTTTGACGGCGGGGGAACGAGCATTTCATAACCCGAGCATAGGGAAATGAAGGACCGATATCCAGACGGTTTTTAATTCGATACAATCTGCCTTTTGACCAAGACTTGGTTCCCATAAAGAGAGACCCTCCTCATGGCAATGACGAAATATCTGCTGGAAAGTACCATCGTCGGGGCTCTCGGCGGCCTTCTGTTTGGCTTTGACACGGCTGTCATCGCTGGAACCACCCAGCAATTGACGGTGGTCTATCACCTGACGCCCTTCACCCTGGGTCTGACCGTCTTTATCGGGCTGGTCGGCACAGTGATCGGCGCCATGACCGCCGGGGTCCTTGGCCAGCGGATTGGCGGCCGCGAGGCGCTGCGCATCATGGCGGTGCTGTACACCATCTCAGCCCTGGGGTGCGCCTTCGCCTGGGACTGGCCCTCGTTGATGGTCTTTCGCTTGATTGGCGGACTGGGCATCGGCGGCTCGTCGGTGCTTGGGCCGGTCTACATTGCGGAGTTGGCGCCGGCCAAATGGCGGGGCAGGATGGTGGGCCTGTTTCAAATCAACGTGGTGGTCGGTATCCTGCTGGCCTACCTCTCCAACTACCTGATCTCGCTGGTCAACCTGGGGCTGCTGCAATGGCGCTGGCAGCTTGGGGTTGCGGGCATTCCTTCGCTCATTTTTCTCATCATGTTGTTCCGTATCCCCCGCAGTTCGCGCTGGCTGGTAACCAGGAACCGAACGGACGAGGCACTTGCCATCCTCAAGATGATGGGCTCTCCGGACTCTGAGGCTGAGCTGCGCGACATCATGGATTCTATCCACATGGAACGCGGGATGGCTGCCGAGCCTCTGTTCAAGCGCGAGTACCGGCTGCCCATCTTTCTTGCCATAACCATTGGACTGTTTAATCAACTCGCGGGGATCAACGCGATTCTCTACTACTCCAACTACATCTTTGCCTCGGCCGGCTTTAGCCAACTGTCGAGTTCCCTGCAGACGGTCTTGATCGGGCTGATGAATCTGCTCGCTACCTTGTTGGGTATGTCGCTCATCGATAAGCTGGGGCGAAAGACGCTGCTGCTTATCGGCAGCGTAGGCATGACCTTTTGCCTTGCCGGGGTTGCGGCCGTCTTCTTCACCCATACCCACGCTGAAACGCTGGTGTGGCTGCTGGTTGCTTACATCGGGTTCTTCTCCGTATCCCAAGGCGCAGTGATCTGGGTGTATATCGCGGAGGTGTTTCCCAACCGTGTCCGCTCCAAAGGCCAGAGCCTGGGTTCATCCTCGCACTGGATTATGAACGCGATCATCTCGCTGCTGTTTCCAGTGCTCGCGAAATACTCGGGCGGGCTGCCTTTCGCGTTTTTTGCCGCGATGACGACTCTGCAGTTCTTTGTTGTGTTGTTCGTGTACCCGGAAACGAAGGGGATCTCACTCGAGCAGCTGCAGCGCAAGCTTGGTATTGCATAGGTTTTGCCCGCCCAGTCCTGTCCTCGGATAGTTGTTCTCAGCATTCGCGTGCGGTTAAGGGCACCCAGGACTGACGTCCTGGGGCATTCTCAGCCGTCCCTTCGGGACTGGTCCCGGTGGCATCGTACACCCAGGACTGACGTCCTGGGCTACACTCAGCCGTCCCTGCGGGACTGGTCGCGATACCCTCTGATAGCTGATTCGTGTTTAGCGAAAACGGTACGAATCGGGTGCCTGAAATGACCTAGTTTGGAAAACTCTGGCTGAAACTAGCCCAGACATTAGAGTCTGCGTGAGGGCCCATTGATCTCGAATTCAGTCCCGAAGGGACGGCTGAGAATGCTCCAGGATGTAGTCCTGGGCGCCCTTAACCATTCTCCAAAGTCCAGGCTCACCAAGGACGTTAGACCTGAGTGGACCTGAACCGCACGCGAAAGATGAGGGCTAGTTCTGGGGCGGCGGCGCGGTCGCCGGTTGAGTGGGCTGGGCCGGCGCAGGCGCAGCTGGTTGGGCTGGCTTCTGGTCGGCCTGATGCGCTGGTGCCAGCGCCGGTGAAACCGCTAAGGGCGTGACCGCAGCAGATTGCGATGGCTCCGCGGTCACCGGCAAGACCGCTGTGTTCACTACCGCAGGATCATCGCGCAGTTTGAGATAGAGAGTTCCGTTGGGGCGCGGCACGCTCAGCGTCGCCTCCCCAAAGCCCTCCGGCACAGTGACCGCGTTGGCCAGCTGGGCATCGATACCAACCTGGTCCAGCAGGAATAGGTCCGTTCCTACCAGCGTGCACAAGGGTGCTCCCTCGACACACTTCAGCTCCTTCAATTGCGGTACGCGGACCAACGTAGCCAGAGGCTGCCAATCACCCTGTGTGCCATCGCTGCTAATCGGGCGGAAACGCAGCGGGCCAAAGGCCGACCCTCCGAAGGCTTTGGTGGGATCGAGCGTCACCAGTGCTGTCTTGCTATCCTGCAGCACGATGCCGCCTTCCCCAACACGTAGCGTCGTGGAGAAGGAGCTGTCATTACTGGCCACCTCGATTTTTTGGTCCCTAGGAAAGGACGCCGGCGTAACCGCCTGCACAAAGAAAGTCAGCTTCGCGTGCTCAGGAAGTTCATCCTGACTGCTCAACTGCACCACCGACGCGGGTCCATCGGAATGGACACTCTTATTCATCAGCTTCACGCTTGGGCGCGGAGTCCGCACAGTCGATTCCAAATCCAGCGCGCGTCCGTCTTTCAGCGACACTTTGGCCACAATCTTGTCGTCCGGGTGAAAGCTCGACGCCGCGGACTCCGGAGCTGCCAACACCAGCGAATCTTCACTGCCGCTGTGCGTGAGCGAAGCTGCTGGAGCAAAGACTACGTTGTTGACCGTCATGGTCGCGACCTCATCCAGCCGTGTTCCCTTCAACACGCCCTGATGATCGCCGGCGTAGAGTTTGAAGCTATCCAGCTTCCCCGCCTCGGAATAGGTGTGCAGTGGAACCTGATCCGGCTTTTCCAAACCCACTTGCTTTACCTGAAGGCTAACCGCGCCTGCCTGCTCACTATCGAGCGGCATGTCGATTTGGATCCCCTTTGGACCTACGGCCTTCCAGGTCGCGTCCAGCTTCTTGCCGCCCGCATCCTGCACCGTTACGCTCTCGACACACGCAACCTCAGGAGCTTCCAGATGCACCGTATCCTTGCGGCCAACGATCAGCGCATGCTGATCAGCGGAAGCCAATGTCCACTGTTGCGGGTGAGCGCTCACCAACTGATACTTCGGTCCTTCGACTGGGTCAAAACCCCAATAACCGTGCAACGTTCCGGTCGCGATGCCGGCCAGGCTTTGCGCTTCCAATGCCTTTTCATTGACCACGAAGCCACCCTGCATCGGATCCGGGGTGACGGGAATGTCGACGATTTGTCCTGACTTGTTCTGCACCCTGAGCACAAAATCATGGGCGTAGCTGGTGGCAAAAACGTAAGGCGCTCCTACCATCTGCAGCACCAGGGGTTTCTTTTGTGCACACAAAATATTCTTGGGATCGACCGCACGCATCAAGGGCAGATCCAGGGACGCCTCTGTGGTTTGCACCGCGGGCAGCCCAACCACCAGCACTGACTGCGGCTTATGAAATGAAGGCGGATTATTGAGCTTGAGCACCAGGGTGTCACCCTTGGGCATGGCGAGCGCGGGCAGGTATTGGTACTCCGCTGTGTGGAAGCTGTCGAGAATCTTCGCCATGTCCATCACTGTGCCGACGTAGACACTGTAATATCCGCTGCCCGCCTGCTGGGTGTAAGACATCTGCGCCAGCATGTCAGCGGCCGGCCCCGACGTGGCCGCCTGCACGACGCTTGCGCTGCGTCCGTTGTCGAGCACCAGGCTGTCAGGATTCTGCACCAGGCAGGGAGCCTGCTGCTCGGTAGGCTTGTCAAAACACTGTTGATCGACCTTGATGTTGAGGCTGCGCGCCAGAAGCTTCGCCTGATCCTCCACCGCTTTCGGATCGCTCGTGTCCAGGCCTTGGGCTTTCACGGCGGCGAGGTAAGTATCTAATCTTGAACGATCGAGGCTCGCTTGATGCAAATCCTGTGACGCGCGCACGAAGGCTCCTGGCCGGCCGCGCACCGCGTTGCGCAGGGTGCTGAAGTCTCCGCCGGTCTCCGGAGCGAGAAACAGCAGAACCTGCTGTGCGCCCTCAGGAACGGTTACGTTAATTCCCTCTTCGCGGACTTTCTTATTCCAGGTCTCCGCCTTGATGAACCAATTCTCTGGAGGGGGGTTGACCGAGCCACGCAGAAACGCAACCACCAGCACATACCGCGCTCCTTCTTTTTCAGGGAGGTCGGGGTGCACCCACACGCGGTCGCCCGCAGCCAGCGATGCGACTGCACCGATGGGCAGCGTCTTGCCATTACGGGTCACCTTAGCCTGAATACGGGGCCCATCAAGATCGAAGGCTGGGCCCCCATCGGCGTGGGCTAGTCTGACCGCTAAAAAAAGCAGGAAGCACCAACGTAACCAACTCACTCGCATGCTCCGATTATAGAAACATTTCGGCCTGCGGTCAGTCGGGGGTTTGCCCTATATTGGTTGGCTGTACAGGTGCCCCACTTTAGTAACACGTAGATTCGCGGACGCGTTCGATGAGGGTTCGAGCGACGCGTCCGATAATGCGCAGCAAAGTGCTGATTCTTAGTGTTTTACCGCGATGGCCTGCATTTCGATCTTGGCCCCGCCAATCAGACCGGCGACCTGAACCGTGGCTCGCGCCGGTTTGGGATCTGGCATCAGGCTCTTGTAAACCTCATTCATCTTGGGCACATCATCCAGATTGGTGATATAGAGCGTCACAGAGACGATGTCCGTCATCTTGAAGCCGGCTTCTTCCACAACTTTTTTCACCGCGGCGATGGTATTGGTGGTTTGCAAGGCGATGTCTGTGCCTGTGACTTTGCCATTTGCGTCCGGTCCCTGCTGGCCTGCGACATAGAGCGTATTGCCCGCGACATAGCCATTGCTGAACGGCATGCCCTGCTTAAAGCCAATCGCCTGGTTCTGAGCAAACGCGCTGCCCGCAGTAAAAACAATCATCGTCCCAGCCAATAAGAGGCCGCGCTTCGCTACTGCCAAATACTCCCTCTTCATCGTTCAGTTCTCCTGTGTTGCGGAATATCGAATTCTCTCACCTCACAACACCTTGCGCTTCTACACGTCTGCGCGTATATGTAGAAGAGATAGGTATGGAACCATCTCCCAAGTTCGATCTTCCCCAGGGCACCCTCGACCTGCTGATCCTGAGAGTGGTCGCGCTTGGCCCCATCCACGGCTATGCGATTGCGCAACGTATCCAGCAGATATCGCGCAATGCGCTGCAAGTGCAGCAAGGTTCGCTCTACCCCGCGTTGCATCGTTTGCAATACAAGAAACTCCTCACCGCCAAGTGGGCAGAGTCAGAGACTGGGCGCGATGCGAAGTTTTACGAGCTCACTGCCCGCGGACGGGCGCAGTTGAAGAGCGAGACCGAGAGCTGGGGCCGCCTCACGGATGTAGTCGCACTGTTCCTGGAAGATCCGCAGGGAGAATTGTCATGAACTGGTGGCAGCGCCTATTCGGCAGCGAGCGGTTGGAACTGGAACTGGACAAGGAATTGCGTTTTCACTTCGAGCAGCAGGTCGCTGAGAATATTCGTAGCGGCATGACGGAAGAGCAAGCGCGGCGTGCTACACGCCTCGCGTTCGGCGGCCTGAGCCAGATCAAAGAAGATTGCCGTGAAAGCCGGGGCACGCTGTGGGTCACCTCGGTCGCTCAGGACCTCCGCTTTACTCTGCGCACCTTGCGCCGCGATCGCGCGTTCACTGTGGTGGCGGCCTTGATCCTCGCTCTCGGCATCGGCGTTAACATCGCGGTCTTCAGCGTGGTCGATACCATTCTGCTGCGCCCGCTGCCTTTCCATGATGCGCGGCGCCTGGCCTGGATCGCCGGCAACAACGGGACCGGCGCCCTCTCCGACACCACCTTCCGCGTAGATGCCTACGAGGAGATTCGACGCCACAACCAGTCCTTCCAGGACATCACGGCCTACGTACCGTTCTTCGCACATTCGGACGCGAAAATGTCGGGCAGCGGCGAGCCACGCCTGCTGGCCGGCGTCTGGGTCGCCGGCAACTTTTTTCACATGCTCGGCATTCAGCCGCAACTTGGGCGTCTCTTCACTCCCGAGGAGACCGTCAAAGGCGGGCGGCCTGCGGTTCTGTTGAGCTATGCCTTCTGGCAACGGCAGTTTGCCGGCAATCCGGCGATTGTCGGTCAGGCGATTACGCTCAACAATCGCGCTGTAACCGTCGTCGGGGTGCTGCCCGCCAGCTTCGATTTCGGCAGTGTCTTTCATCCCGGGGTTAAGGCGGACATTTTTACCCCCGTCATCATGGATGACATCAGGAAATGGGGACACATGCTGTCGATGATTGGCCTGCTGAAGCCTGGTGTCACAGTGGCGCAGGCGCAGGCCGAAGCCGACGTCGTCTACCCACAAATGTTAGCCGCGCATCCCGACTGGACGACCGACCAGACGACCGATTTTACGATAAAAATCACCGGCCTCAAGGAACACGTCAGCGGCCAGTTGCGCCGCTCCCTCATCGTGCTGTGGTGTGCTGTCGGTCTCATTCTGCTGATCGCCTGTGCGAATCTCTCCAATCTGTTGTTGGCTCGCGCGGCAGCGCGCAGCAAGGAGTTCGCCATGCGCAGTGCTCTGGGAGCAGGGCGCTCCAGACTGATCCGTCAGCTGCTCACGGAGAGCCTGGTGCTGGCTTCCATGGGAGCAGCCCTTGGCTTGGCGATTGCCTACGCCATCGTCCTTTACCTTTCCCACCAGGGTTCCATCGCGCTTCCACTGCTGAGCAGCGCGCGCATTGACGCTGGCGCGCTCGCTTGGACGCTCCTCATCGCTTGCGCTGCCACGGTCTTCTTCGGCTTGGTTCCCACTCTCAGGGTGTCTGGTATCAACCTTCAGGAATCTTTGAAAGACGGCGGCCACGGCACCAGCTCCGGCCGGAAGCACGATCGGATGCGCGCGGCATTGGTGGTCTCTGAGGTAGCCCTGGCTTGCGTCCTGTTGGTTGGCGCGGGTCTGCTGCTGCGCAGTTTCCTACGCGTGCTCGACGTCGATCTGGGATTCGAGCCTAGCCATGCCTACGCTTTGAAAGTTGACTTCGATGATGGTGGCAAAGCGGCGCGGCGCGGCGCCATCTTCCAAGAAATGCTGGGCCGTGTGCGCGCGCTTCCCGGCATCGACAAAGCGGGCATCTCCGACATGCTTCCCCTGGACCGCAATCGAAGCTGGGATCTTGTGGCCAAGGGAAAGCCGTATTCCAAAACCACTAACTACGACGCCTTTGTCTACATCGTGAGTCCTGGATATCTGGACGCCATCGGTATGCGTTTGCGCCGGGGACGCGACATCAGCTGGAGTGACACAGCTACCAGCCCGGGGGTCATTCTTATCAACGAGGCGGCGGCTCGCCGCGAGTGGCCGGGCCAGGACCCCATCGGACGCGAAGCTTTGGGAATTGGCGACGGTGTAACACGGGTTATCGGCGTGGTTTCAGACGTGCATGAGAGCAGCGTGGAAGAGGCGGCCAACCCGGAAGTCTTTGTACCCATCACTCAGGGTTACCCGGACGGCGCGGAGCTCGTGGTGCGCTCGCAGCTTCCGACCGGCGCGCTTGCCGGCAGCGTGATGAGTACATTGCGATCGATGAATCCCGGCCAGCCGGCAGTCGAGCTCCGTCCCATCCAGCAACTTGTCGATCATGCCGTCTCGCCGCGCCGCTTCTTCGTGTTGCTGGTGGGCATATTCGCTGGGCTGGGGTTGCTGCTGGCCTCGCTCGGCATTTATGGCGTCATTTCTTACTCGGTGACCCAGCAAACACAGGAGATTGGCATTCGCATGGCTCTCGGCGCGACGCAAGCGCGAGTGCAATTCGGAGTAATCGCGCGCACACTGAAGCTCGCGCTCGTGGGAATTGCGGTCGGAATTATGGCATCGTTCGCCATCGCTGCCCTGATTGCGTCGCTGCTCTTTGGCACCAATCCCACCGATCCGATAACCTTCGCGGGCATGATCCTGCTGCTGGTCGCGGTTGCGTTGATCGCTGGATATCTCCCGGCCCGGCGGGCCTCTCGCATCGATCCAATCGTCGCCCTCCGCTGCAACTAAGAAGCGTTCTAGCAGAGCCAAATAAAAATAGGACGGGTGCCCCACGTTCGCCTTAGCGTACGTGGGCCGAAAATGAAGGGCGCAGCCCACCAAAGTTTTTAATGACATCGACCTGCGCATCCAGTCTGCACCGGGAAAAGCATTCGAAACATATCGTCTTCGGCCCACGTACGCTGTGGCGAACGAGGGGCACCCGTCCAATTTTTAACCAGATTCTTATCCAGGTCAGAGCCGGCGCCGCCTACGGCAGCGATGCCGGTGCGAGCCCCGAGCAGCAGTGCAAAAATAACCACGCCCGCAACGATCAGTTTGCCCAGAATCTTCATCCACCTCTCCGTCTCGTTCACCATTGAAGTCACCCGGGCTTTCCACGGTTCCACATCCCACCCTCAAAAAGTGACAATCAAATGACGATTCAGGGCTGGCAAAGAAGAAAGAATGCTCCCAAGGTCAAAAGAAAATGTGCAAGTGTTGGCTTCTTGTTTTTTGCCTGGTCGCCGTTTCTGGGCGAGCACAGGCCACGGCGCCGGTACTAACGCATATTGCGCCGCCATCCAGCCGCTTCCCCGCCAACTGGTACCCCGCCGACAACGATGTGACGTACACCTCTTCGGCACAGCGTGACACTCCGTATTCAGCGACGCTGGTAATCACCTCGCAGCTTCGGGACCCTGGCGGGGAGACCAAGACCCTTGTCCAGAGCGGTCTTCAGGCACGGGACGGAGCCGGGAGAAAGCGCGAGGAGATGGCGCTGCCTCGGCCGGACGATCATGGCGGCGTGATTATGGCCCACGAGGTGACGGTGAACGACCCAGTGTCACACTGTAGCTTCCAATGGATGGAACCCTGGGTCGCGCCTGGTCCGCCCAAAGCAATGGTGACCTGCATGCCGCGAACCCTCCATTACACGGAACAGAACTTCTACGCAGACGCAATTGCAAGCCACCCACAGCAGATTAGTTCTACTCCTGATACCACCGATCGCTCCGAGCCGCTGGGTACACGGCGTATCGAGGGTTTGGAAGCCACGGGGGTGCGGCACACGAGAACCAGGACAGAGGCACCAAGCGGTACGATCGTACTGACCACTGAGATTTGGTATTCCCAGGAATTACAAGAGCTGCTGGAGTTGCGCCAGACTCTGGAACCGGAAATGCAGCCCGGCCCTCTCGCGGACTTTAAGCTCACGCAGATTCGTCGCGGAGAACCCGACGAAAAGCTGTTTTATCCGCCGGAAGGCTACCAAATTGACCCCGAGAGCTAACTAAGCCTTGCTGCCAGGGCCGCGCATTGCGCCGCGATGAACTAACAGCGCCAGCGAATATGGGACGTTTGGCGGTTCATCTGGAAAGCATCAACCGGCGAAATTTGACCCATTTGCATACTGGGATTGGCTTGTTTAAGTGTACTGTCCTCTTGCCCACATTCCCCGGCTTGAAAGGCCGTCTGGTCTGAAGTGGCCCTGGCCGATTTTGAACAAGTGGTACTTGTTCGCTGGACAAGCGAACGGTACGATCCTGACCATGGATGTGTTCGTGACAATAAGGGATTCAACCAGGGCTAAAGCTGAACAGACGACTGTCTCGTCTTTGCTTGTGCCCGCATTCCGTTTGCCTGTAGAGCGGCTTCGGACAGGGAGAGGGACGTGAATCAAGCAGCTGTGATGGAACGGCTTCTCGAAGCGGCGGTGGTTCCCTGGATGGTTCTTATTGTCGTGTGGGTCGTGGGCGCGCTGCGTACCAAGCGCACAGTCCAGAGCCAATCGAGCGCCTCGCAGCTCCTCTACACGGCCATCCTTGTGGTCGGCGTGTATCTGATCTTTGCCAAACAAATTGGGATTCCATGGCTTGATCGTCAGCTATTCCCGGTGACTGTATCCATCGCGCTCGCGGGACTTCTAGCCGTGCTGGTGGGTGTTAGCTTCAGCATCTGGGCCCGGCTCATGCTCGGGGGCAATTGGAGCAACCGTGTCACCGTGAAGGAAAATCACACGCTCGTGCGGACGGGTCCCTATCGCATCGTCCGCCACCCCATCTACAGCGGCATCCTGCTGGGAATGCTCGGCTCGGCGCTCCAGCGAGGGGGGATACGTTGTTTTGCCGGCGTTCTGATTTGCGGGTTTTCCTTTTGGCTGAAGACCCGAGCTGAAGAGCGCTTTATGGTGCAGAGCTTCGGTGAGCAATACCTGCAGTATCGCCACAGAGTGAAAGCGCTTGCCCCGTTTATTTTCTAGCAGTGTAGGCGTCTCAATCTTCATCTGATGCGCCTTCCACTTGTCTCTCTCGAAGGAGGGGGCATATGCCATTACAACCGCACGAACTGGACTCCGAGACCGAGATAACGTACTGGCGCGAACGCGTCTCCTCTCTAGAGGTTCTGGTTGGCGAGCTCCTGGCGAAGAATCAGGCCCTGCGCTCTCTGCTAAACAACTTGCGGAAAGATTCCGTTGCTAGTCAGGTCCGGGCTCCAGAGTCTGCGTGAGAACCGCAGGTTCATCGAGGAGGGACGGATGAAAACAACTCATGATGCCAATCGTGGGTTTTGCTGAACCTCGCAGAATTGGCGGGGACGCCCACTGAGTTTGTAAGTGGAGTTCTCACGCAGACTCTTCGCGGCGATGCCAGCCGAGCCACGTCCGACGCTTCATTTTGATTGCGCGTAAGTATCCAGTTCGTCCTATTGCACTTATACTTATGCTGCATAATGGAGAAACCATGGCACAGTTACTCAGCAAGTGCGGACTGCCTTTAGCCCTTTCATTGGTCTCGGTCGTAAGCATCTATGCCGCCCAGCCGATCACTGAGATCACTCTCCCCGGTTCGCGGCTATTCACGGAAAGCATTACTTCGACCAAAGACGGAACTTTATATGCGGGCAGTGTCGGTAAGGGCAATGTAGTCCGCATTCCCTATGAAAGCACGACGGTCACGGAGTTTATCAAGCCGGGCAGCAATGGCCTCAATGCTGTCTTCGGCATCTATGCCGACGAAAAGCACAAGACCCTATGGGTATGTTCCGACCGTTGGGAGTGAGGGAAAAGGCGACCCGCCGGCGGTCAAGACATTCGACCTCACCACAGGTGCGGCGAAAGGCAGCTACACCCTTCCCGGGGACCATACTTTCTGTAACGACATTGCCGTCGCTAACAATGGCACAGCATACATTTCCGACACGGACCAAGGCAGCCTGGTGATGCTCAAACCCGGCGCCAAAGAGCTTGAGGTCGTCGGCCAAAGACCCCTTGTTGAAAGGTATTGATGGCTTAGCCTTCGGCGAGAAAACAGTCCTGTACGTTAACAGCGTAACTGAAAACAAGTTGGTGCGGGTGGACTTCGGACCGGACGGCAAATCGAAGGACATCATCGAACTTAAGCTTTCCCAACCGCTCACTCGTCCCGACGGCATGCGCACCATCGGCAAGGATCGGCTTCTGATGGCGGAGAACTCCGGCAACATGGACATCGTCACGATCACTGGTCTCAACTTCCAGAACGCAGACATCAAGGTCATCAAATCAGGTCTGGAATCGACCCCTGCAGTGACCGCGACTCGTGGCATGGCCTGGATCGCCGAGGGCAAACTCAATTACCAGCTACGATCCGAAACTCAAGGACAAAAACCCCGACCCCTTCAAGCTGTATGCGGTTCCGCTGCCCAAGAAATGATTTACGGCGTTCGAGAAAACTGGCGGGAAGCTCGCAGACAGGCAGGTCCGGACTTTTATGTCTGCGTGAGAACCGGGAGAGACAGTAGGCCCCTCCAATCGCCAAGGCCCGGTAGGGCCGACCGTTAAACGTCAGCCCAGCCCGGCAGGGCTGGGATATCAAATCATGCGATCCGGAGCGCCGTGGGCGCGACACTCGCCTTATCCGATCACGCATCTAGGATAGTAGGGAACGCACAGTGTCGCGCCTACGGCGCTCGAATCCTCGTCGGGATCGATATCCCAGCCCTGCCAGGCTGGGCTGACGTTTAGCGGTCGGCCCTACCGGGCCTTGGCGATTGGAGGAGCCTAATGTCTCTTCTAGCCCTCACGCAAACACTTAATTCCGGACTCAACAGCGAGTTTTTCCGCAGCCTTCGAGGAAACGCTACTGCATATGCAACTCGGCTCCACGGCCATCGTCTGGAACGGTGATGGCCAAGCCGGACGGAATGGGACTTGCGGTGGTTGGCATTGCCTGTCCGTTCAATAAAGCCGAGTTCTGCAGGGGCTTCCATCCGTAAACCTCAACTCGCAGGCTCTTCCACCATGCGGGATACGATCCTTCATGCGGGCTGATCTGCAGATGGAAGCCATCCTCCGCAACCTGGCAATCGAATTTCATACGAAGGAATTGACCTTGCTGGTAACTGTAGGTTTGTCCGTCATCCTGGTATAGGGTTCCACCGCAATCGTCCCCTACGTAGACACGCAGAGTTAGCTGCCCCTGGGGAGTTTCGCCGGTGCTCTCGACCAGTGGGGCGATGGGAAGAATCGCTCCCCCGCGCGCGAAGACCGGCAGCGTGTCCAGTGCTGGTTGAATCGTAGTTTTCAACCACACTTGATTGGCCGCGGTCTCGGTGGGTCCAGCGGGCCCACCTTTCTCTGGTTGAGAGACCTTCTCGCCGGTCCAGTAGTTGTACCAATCTTCTGAAGGAAACTCGACCTGGTAGCGATCGAGCTCTCCGGGAAAAGCCGGAGCTGCGATCAGCAGGTCCCGGCCGAGAAGAAACTCCCCGGCAGCGCTTATATCGATATCTATAGGATGCTTGTCGGGCGCAGCATCCGGAAACTCGAGAAACAACGGCCGCACCATCGGCAAGCCGGTGCGTGAAGCATCTTCGGCGAGGGTGTAAAGATACGGCATCAGGCGATATCGGGCTTCAATAAAGCGGCGGCGAATTGCTTCCTGTTCGGGGCCGCCGACCCAAGGCTCCTGGTCGCCGGTTCTCAACTCCGTATGGTCGCGATCAATGGGCTGAAAGGCGGCAATCTCCAGCCACTTGGTCAGCAGGTCCGAGGGCGGAGTGCCGGCGAATCCGCCCACGTCCGCGCCGGTAAAGGCGAAGCCGCTCAAGCCCAGGTTCTCGATCATCGGCGTTGCCATGCGGAGATGATTCCAGCTGCTGCTGTTATCTCCCGTCCACGTGGCCGCGTAGCGCTGCCCGCCGGCGTATGTGGCACGGGTCAACACAAATGGGCGAACGCCAGGATCCAGCGTCCTTAAACCCTCGTAGGTAGCACGCGAATTCTCCATCCCATACACATCATGAATTTCGGCATGGGTCGCTTCCCTTTTGCTGAAGCCGGGCTCGTCGATACAGTGAATAACATCCAGCGGGATCGTTTTTGTCGGCGAGTCGAAAACCGAGGGCTCATTCATGTCGTTCCAGAAACCGGCGACGCCGGCCTTGATTAGAGGCTGATAGAGCGTCCCCCACCAGGCGCGCGTCTCCTTCCGGGTAAAGTCCGGGAAGACACTCGGCCCGGGCCACACCACTCCGGAGTAAACAGAACCATCCGGATTCTTAACGAAGTGATCGCCCGCCATACCGCTGTCATAGGGGAAATAATGATGGTCGGGGAGTTTGGCGATGTGTAGATCGGTAATGGTAACCACGTGAAAATGATTCGCTTTGAGCTCGGCGACCATTCCAGCGAAGTCGGGAAACAAGCTGCGATCTACGGTGAAGGGGCGATTCTTTTCCTGGAACCCAATATCGAGATAGATTGCATCGGCAGGGATATGATCTGCCCTTAGCCGATTCGCCACTTCGATCACTCTCGACTGAGGAACATAGGTATAACGGGATTGCTGAAAACCAAGCGTCCACAAGGCCGGCAAAGGCGCAGTCCCCGTCAGCCACGCGTAGGTCTTCACCACGTGCTTGGCCGACGGACCATAAATGACGTAGTAATCAAGCGGACCATCGACTGCGCCGAAGGAATAGACGCCCGGGAACTGCTTGCCAAAGTCGAAGTTGGTGCGCCAGGTATTGTCCAGCAGAATGCCGCTCGAGAGCCCAGCCCTATACGTGATGAAGAAAGGAATGCTCTTGTAAATCGGGTCGGTCGATTCCTGAAACCGGTACGCGTCCGTATTCCAATTTGAGAACGCCTCGTCGCGCCGGTCGAGCGGCCCGGTCTTATCACCCAGGCCGAAGTAGTGCTCATCGAGGGGCATCGTCTTAGAAATACGGAAGCTCTCTCCGTCAAAATGAACCGGCAGAGCATCCTGTTGCACAATCTCTCCCTTAAGGTCGCGGACGGTCAGCTGCAGATTGCTCCGTGCAATCTGTACTTGGATCAACTTGGTGCGAAAGCCGAAGGATGCGGCAGACGATTCAGGAGTTACGTTGATGCGGCTGTGACGAGGCTCGGTTAAGACCGCCCACGAGGCGTCTTCCGGCATCTTGCCGTTGCGCCCAATGCGAATGCGGATCACATCGTCGCGCAGAGCCGTGATCTCCTCCCGCGTGGAACCGTCGTCGATGTCCACGCCATCGGCCCGCGCGGCAAAGTTTGTTCCATGGTCGAAGAGAAGCACTTCGGCCTTTGGTGGCGCTTGCCAGGCATGAAGCACCGTCCAGCCCGGAGCCAGACACATCACGAGTAATGCACGAAAAGAAAACATCGTTCGCATAGGATCCCTGACTTGGATATTTGGTGCAGCTGGAACGGTCCTTAAGCGGAGAACCTACTTATGGTCCATCATCGAGGCTGGTTGGGTGCGAGTCCTCAACAGCAACGACGGCCGATTCACGACGCTGCTGCTGCAGAACCTTCACCTGCGCAAAGGCAGCGTCTGCATCCGGTTTGTCACCAGCCTTGATATAAAGCCGCGCCAACTGGTAATGGAGACTGCCGTCCTCATCGCTAGACAGGCCCAATTTCATCTCTCGGATCGCTTCTTGTGTTTTTCCGTTCGCGGCATAGACCTCGCCCAGCAGCGCGTGGACGTGCGGCAGCATCTGCGGTTTTGCGCTCAAGCTTTTTAGCAGAAAGGGTTCGGCGTCAGGGAACTTATGCTGCGACACCAAGGCCTCTCCCATAAGCAAGTTAACCTCTGGATCAGAGGGACTCTGTTGGAGCGCCTTCTGTGCCGCGTCGATGGCCTGGTCTATCTTCGCGTCTTTCAGGTAGGCCGCGCCAAGTCCCAGCAGGGCGGCGGGGTCGTTAGGTGAAAGTTCCAGCGCCCGGTTGTACTCGTTCCGCGCATCGTCGTTTTGCTCTCGCTGGCGGTAGATATCTCCAAGAAGAATGTGGCTCCGTGCAGAATTCGGCTCTAGTTCCTGGAAGCGGGCCAGAGAGGCAAAGGCCAGTTTTTCATTTGCCTTGATGGACCAATAGAGGGTAGCTACGGTTGGCTGCGAAGGCAGAGCCCGAAGCGCATAGCCCGCATCGGAAGACAAATCGTATGCGCCGGTAAAGAACGAGCACGTGGCAAGCATTTCCAGCGTTTCTACATTGCCGCTGCCCACGCGGCCTCTCAAGCGGTCTGTGCATTGACCGTAGCGTCCGGTCGAATAATCGTTGCTGGCCGCCTCGTGAGAGGTAGCAACTGGCGAAACCTGCGAATCACGGGTATCCTGCGTTGCAGAGGGGGCGGGAACGCCCTGTCGCGCTCGGGCAAGCGCCTCGTCCAAGCCACTCTCCAACTTTCCCGAAGAACGCTGTTCAACTACGAAACTCAAAAAGCTCGCGGCGCGCTCGTCCGACATGCCTTCGAAGAGAGCCGGCGCGTTGAGTGCGAAGAACCCCCGATCACGGCTCCATGCGTCGTTGAGGTAGCGAAGCGCATCTTCGTTCGCTCCGGCGTCGATGCTAAGACGGGCCAGCCCGAGTAGGGCGAGGGTACACTCGGGATGGCTCCGGCGCTCTGTGGTAAATGCGAGGCCAGCCGCCTGGCTATCTCCCACTCTGAGATTCAGGAAACCTTCTTCGGATTGTATGCACGGGGGTTGATCGCTCGCCGCAAGAATAGTCTTATACAGGCTTGCCGCCTGTTTATATCTGGACTGCTTCACCAGGGATTCGGCATATAAAGTCTCGGCGTATGAAGAAGTAGCGTAGCGCTCCGTCATGGTGCGCGAATCGCTTTCCAACTGATCCAGGTAGACGATTCCGAGAGCGAACCACGCCGAACTCTGCCTGGGGTCGATTTGGATGGCGCGCCGCAGCTCGTGGATTGCCGGCCGCCATTCTTCAAGCGAAGAATAGGCACGGCCCAGCGTAAGGGACGGAAGCGGGTCGGTCTCATTCATCTTTTTCGCCGCCAGGAGAAATGGAATAGCCTGTTTCGTTTTTCCCGTACGCATGTAATCAATCCCAAGAAAAAGGTTGGGGACATACAAGGACGCCTTGAGCCGATTCGCTTTCTCGAAGCTCCCGATTGCTGCCGTGTAATCTCCGGTCTGGTGTTGCATCAGCCCAAGGTTGGCCCACAATTCAGGCATATCCGGTCGAAACTTCACCGCTTGCTTGTAGCTTTCCGCAGCCGCGGCATAGTTGCTCGCAGCCTGCGCTTGTTGGGCAGCAGCCAGCAACGACGCCAGCTCGGGGGTCTGCTCCTGCTGGCCAAACATAGGTTTGACCAGCAGGAGAAGGAGAAACAGCGTGAGGCAATGCTTCAAGAAGAGGTCACCAATAGAACTTCCCCGCAATCTGTACAGTTCGCGACGGGAAGGCGTTTGTGATCTGACCGAGGCCCGAACTGCAACTCTGGTCGGCATTGGGGTCACAACCGGTGTACCCCGTGTTGGGAGTGTAGAACTGCGCGTGGTTGAAAGTGTTGAACAATTCCGCCCGGAACTGTAACCGCATCGATTCTTTGATTTGCCAGTTCTTCAGGATCGCCGTGTCCCAATTCTGAAACCCGGGGCCACGCAGGTACGAGAAGTAGCGGGGTGCCGTTCCGAAGGTCCCATAGGGAGCGTAGGCGAACGCCCCGGTATTGAACCACTCATGGATGGATTGATTCGCGACGTGAACCGGTCCGACCAAATCAGGCCGCGGATTGCCGCCATAGCTCGCGATGTCCGAGCCGCTGATGCTCAGCGGTAGTCCGGACTTGAAGGTGGCAATCTGCGAAACCTCCCATCCGCCGGCAAACGCATCCGTCAGACGATTCATATGGTTGCCCACCGCCCTGCCGCGCCCTATGGGAAGCTGGTAGACATAGTTCGCGACCAGGCTCTGCGGGGTATCTGAGCCATCGACACTCTTCTCGGCGGCCAGGTTGTAGTTGTTCGCGGGGGACGCACTCGCGGCATACGACCAGCTGTTATTGCCTTCCACATTGTCCAGGAACTTGGAATAAGTATAGGAGACAAGCGCCGTCAACCCTTTGCTGAAGCGGTGGTTGTAGTTCGCCTGCAATGCGTTGTAAAGAGAAAAGCCCACGGGAGCGTCGGCGTTAGTCACATTGCAATACTGCGGGAAAGGCTGCAGCAGCTGCGATTGCACCACCGTGGGTTGATCCAGGCCGCAACTGCTTGTCCCCGCAGCAATGGCTCCGTAATAAGGATTTGGGACCAGGGCATTCAGCGCCGCAGTACCCATAGGGAGATACTGTGGATTCACCTGGCTCTGATTGTAGTCGGAGGTAATTATGCGCGTGCCATGATTGCCCACGTAGTTCACATCCAATAAGTCGTTCGGCGTGATGCTCCATTGCACGCCCGCCAGATATTGCTGAACATAGCTGGAGCCCCGCTGTCTGAAGTTGCTGGTCACTGAATTTCCTACTTGTTGCAGCCCACCCAGGGAGTTCCCCGTAATCGGGATAAAGCCATTCGGCCACGGATTCGCGACCGTAACCGCAGGGTTCGGGCTGATCGTGTTCAGCGTGACCGGAGAAATGGTCGTTGAGGCAAAACCGGCGCTCTCCGCGTCAAAGCAGCAGGTAATGGACGGAGGGTAGAAAATTCCATAGCCTCCGCGAAAAACAACCGTCGGAACAACTTGATAGGCGAATCCTATGCGGGGGGCTACGTTGGTATAGTTTGTGCCGTACGTACCACGCTGGCTGTCGGAGAGAAATTGCAGCTCGCCGGGCAATTCTTTGCCGATGGTTGTCCCAATCGGGTTCAACGCATTGGGATTGAAGACCGACGCGACGTTATGCCGGTAGGTTGGCGCGGTTTGAATCTCGTAGCGGATTCCCAGATTGAGAGTCAACTTTGGAATAGGCCTCCAGTCATCCTGGAGATACCAGCCCAAATAGTGGATGGCCACGGCCGGGTTGTAGGGGCTCCCTGCAGCCGTGCTACTTGTATTCCCCGGGGAGGTGTTGTCAATCACCCCCAGCATCAGTTGTGCAAGCCCGTTGCCGGTGGTGAAGCCAGTGGGATTGTTGGGATCTGGGCCGTTGGTGAAATTGCCCGCGGAATCGATCGTCGTTTGGAACAATAGATGCTGATCGTCTTCAAGCTCGGCACCCATAAATCCAAAATTCAGGGTGTGCCGCCCGAGGTTTTTGATGAAGTCAGTAGCGACGCTGCCGATGGGTCCGTGATTGGTGACCGATGCCTCCTGAAGCGGCCCTAGAGGCGATTGCCCTCCGATATTGACCACGGGAAATTGCGGACTATTCGCATCCAGATAAGAAGGAAGGCCGATGCTGCTGGGGTGGAAGCCAGCCGACTGGTTGGTCGAAGTCTCGTGCCAAAGCTCCACGCCCGCCAGGACGTTCATAGTGAATGTCGGGCTGAAGACCTGGCTATATCCGGCGGCCATATTCCAGCGATTGTTCGGCCTGCCATTGCCAGGGCCCGCCGGGTCGTCGGAACCCCAGAAGTCGGGGTTCCCGGTCTTGAACTCCTGCTTGTAGGAGTAGCGGAAGTAAGCTCTCGACGCACTGTTGATGTTGTGGTCAACGCGGACCAGGAACTCATTGGAGTGCGCGGGAGCAGTCGAGGCCACGAAGAAGTTGTTGGTAAGTCCCGATTTGCTCGCGTTTGGATAGTAGCCGATCAGCTTGGCCGCCGTGGGGTCGATAGCGCCCACTGTCGTGATGTCGTTATTTTTAATGGGGTCGCGAATGTAGCCTGTCTTGGTCGCGACCAGGCCAGTGCTGGGATCAACCTGGCCCTGAGTGATGGCCCGCGTACTGCGCGGATTGTAGATCTGGCCTACATAAACCGGCCGTCCAAGTGCATCCACCCCGTTTTGCGCTCCCAGGAGCTCAGAAAAGTTGCCGGCGCGGAAGTTTGCATCGGGCACAGTAAAGGTGTCGTTCAACGGACTGGAAAGGCTGAGGTGTTCGTACAGGCCGAAGATGAAGGTCTTTTCCCGTTGTTTATACAGATGCGGAATATAAAGCGGGCCGCCGGCTGATCCGCCAAACTGATTCCGGTCAAAGTTCTGCTTAGTAACGCCATTGTGATTATTGAACCAGGAGTTGGCGTCCAGCGCATCGTTGCGGTAGAACTCATAGCCATCCCCATGGAAGGCGTTCGTTCCCGACTTGGTTACGACATTGACGACGTTGCCCGTGCTCCAGCCATACTGCGCGGTAAAGGAATTGTTTTGCACCTTGAATTCCTGAACGGCGTCGACGGAAGGCACATAATCGACCGCGCCCCACTCCGGATCCGTATCCCAGGCACCATCGAGCAGATAGGCTGAGGTCCCAAAGAAGCCTCCGGCGAAGTTCAGAAAGGAGATGTCCTGGTCCGCGTCATCAGTACCGTTGCTGCCGCCGCCCAGCAACTGCTGCCCCTCGGAGTTGTTGTTGACGGATGAGTTCAGAGTGGCGAGCCCAAAGACGTTGCGCAGGTTCAGCGGCAATTCCACCACGTGCTTGGCGTCGATGTCTGCCGAGATGTTTGCATTGTCAGTGTTTAGCTGCGAGGCCTGCGCATTGACCACTATCTGTTGCGTCGTAGCCCCCACCGTAAGGGTCACGTTCTGGGTTGCTGATTGTCCCGAGTCGAGCACAATGCCTGTTTGGGTATAGCTCTCGAAGCCACTTGCCTGGATTGCCAGGGTGTAGGTGGCCGGTGGCAATTGGGTGAAGGTGTAGCGCCCGCCGGCATCGCTGTCGACACTGCGGGCAATCCCATTCTGCACGCTGCTGAGTCTAACCGCGGCGTTCGGCACGATGGCGCCTGTCGGGTCTGTGACGGTGCCGTTCAACGTCGCGGTCGTAACCGCCAATTGTGCGTTTACCCACGATGAACCGCTTACCAATAATGCGAACAGGAAAGCGACCTTATATAGGAACTTGTTTTTGCTCAATTTGAGCCTCCAAGTGTTTCCCGACTTCAAAATTCTTGAACCACCTCACGCCGCCCGGATTTCCTGCACGCTGCCCCGGCCATTCTCCGCGAGTGCGGCTTTCTTTTAAGGAAAGCCGCATAAAGTTCGCCGACTCCACGAACCCTCACAGGAAATCCGGGCCGCCAAATCCAGGCTCGCATGAGACGACCCCTTATAGGAGCCGCGCTTTCGGCGGGAAAGGTCTTTGCGGCATGGCGGGGGGTTCTTTACAGGTAAAGCACCTCCGTTTATCTATTGAATTTGAAGGATTTGCAGATCAGATCCCTTCTCCGGCAGGAGCTGTTTCGAAGCTGTATACTGGTCGACGCACGCGGTCAGCGAGAACGCACGAATGTTGGTTGATACAGTAACGGGAAGGCTTGCAGGGCTGAGTGACGAGGAAAAGGCTGCCATCCAGGAGCAAGTGGGAAGGCTGTTGGCGGATTCACATTTCAGCCAGAGCCGCCGCTTCCCGTCATTCCTGCGTTACGTCGTGGAAAAAACTCTGTCCGGCCAAGAGGATGCGCTCAAGGAACGGACTCTGGGAGTAGAGATTTTCGGACGCCGCGCCGACTATGACACCGCCTCGGACCCCATTGTTCGCGTAACCGCGGCAGAAATCCGCAAGCGCATCGCGCAGTACTACCAGGATCCCGGCCACGAGTCCGAACTTCGCGTCTCGCTCCCGCCCGGTTCCTACATTCCTCAGTTCCACAGGCCGGAGGCGGCCAAGCAAAACGGTGGTACGCAAGCCGCGATCATACCCCTCACACCTGCTGTAGTTCTCGACGCCGTCCTGAAGGAGGAACCGCGGCGGGTCGGTGGACGGCGTTGGTTCTGGGGACCGGCTACCGCCCTCGTCCTTACCCTGTTGTGTGTGGGAGGGGCATTTCTCTGGGAGTCGGCACAACGCTCTCCGCTCAACTTTTTCTGGGGCCCGGTCATCAACTCCAACGAGCCCGTGCTCTTCTGTGTCGCCGACCAAAGCGAGTACTCCGCCATCTCACTACGCGACGCTGAGGACCCCACCCGCCAAACCTTGCTGAAAGACAACTTGATCGCCATTGTCATTGATGACCTGAACCCGATCATCCGGTTGGCGGGGCTTTTACAATCCAATGGGAAGAAGTACAGCCTGAAGGGCGAGGGTGCAACCAACCTCACGGATCTGCGCAACGGCCCCACGATCTTCGTCGGCGCCTTCGACAATGCCTGGACACTGCGCCTTACCAAACCCTTGCGCTATCACTTCGCCAACAATGCCGATATGACGGAATTTCGTATTGTGGACAGCACCGACCCTGGGCGTCCGCGCTGGGTCATCAATCGATTGCAGCAAATGACCACCAACGACTATCGCGATTTCGCGATTGTTGCCCGCTTCACCGACAGCACGACCGGCAAACTGGCCATTGTGGCCGCCGGCGTCGGCCGGGGAGGGACCCGAGTTGCCGGCGAATTCCTCACCGAACCGGCTAACCTGGCGCAGCTTGAGCGAGCTGCCGCACGAGAGGGCAACAAGAAAAATATGGAGGTTGTGCTGAGCACGCAGATCATCGACGGCCAGCCCGGAACCCCCAAGGTAGAAGCCAGCTATTTCTGGTAGGACCGTCCTGACAGGGTAGTTTCCCATCTCAAGCCAGGGGCCTAAACAGACCGCGAACAAAGCTGCCGTTGGGTCGGTCGGGGCTAAGATAAGTGCCCTCGTTCTCTCACGAGAGGCAGACCCCTGCGCGAAAGTCCACATTGTTAGGGCGGGACTTGTCTCTTCTCGGATATCTTTATCGCACACACGCCAAGCGAACTCTTTCGTCGGGCGTCAAGTGCCTGAGGACTTTCGATCATGATCCGCAAAGTGCTCTACCGATCGCTGGCACTGCTTCTCCTGACCGCCAGCTGTGGACTCGCTCAGACGACGGTTCCCGATACGCCTGCCGGGCATACCCTCCAAGCGTGGCTGGACGCTTTCAACAGCGGGGACCGCGCAAAAATCGAAACCTATGTCAAGACCATCGACCATTCCCAGGCGGTCGATGGCATGCTCGCCTTTCGCACCCAGACCGGCGGATTCGATCTGCTGTCGATCGAAAGCAGCGAGCCCACGCATATTCGCTTCCGGGTAAAAGAGAAAGGTGGACCCACCACCGCGCTGGGAAACCTTCTGGTGAAAGATGGCCAGCCGCCGACGGTGGCGACCTTTGGCCTGCGTGCCTTGCCTCCAGGAGTAGCACTGGTCAGCGTAAACCTCGATGCGCCCCTACGTAAGCAGGTCATCGATGGCATAGGCGCCGACCTAACCGAGTTCTATATCGATGCGCCGCTCGCTGCGCAGATGAAAGACGCCTTGCAGGCGCATGAGAAGGCCGGCGCCTACAACACCATCACCGATGGCGATGTCTTTGCCGAGCAGCTGACCAAGGATCTGCAGGCAGTGAGCCACGACAAACATCTCCGGGTGGGCTTCAACCCCTTCAAAACGCCGCCGCCGGGTAAGCCTACGCCGGAAGACGACGCACGCTTCCATGAGCAGATGGAGCACGACAACTGTGCGTTCCGCAAAGTGGAGATTCTGCCCAATAACATCGGCTATATCAAGTTCGATGGCTTCATGGATGCCTCGTTCTGCGGCCCCACGGTGACAGCGGCGATGGGCTTTGTCGCCCATACCGATGCCCTCATCTTCGATCTGCGGCAGAACGGCGGCGGCCAACCAGCGATGGTCACCCTAATTGCCAGCTACTTGTTTGATGAGCCGACACACCTGATCGACATATACAACCGCAAAGAGGACTCGACAAAGCAGAACTGGACCCTTTCGTACCTGCCCGGACCGCGGCTCACGAAGCAGCCCGTCTTTGTACTGACCTCGGAGCGGACCTTCTCCGGCGCCGAGGAGTTCGCCTTCGATCTGAAGAATCAGAAGCGCGCCACTATCGTCGGCGAGACCACCGGCGGCGGAGCGCATCCGGTTGCCCCGCACGTGGTCGCCGACTACTTCATGGTCGGGGTGCCCTTTGCCAAGTCGCTCGATCCCGTAACCAAGACGAACTGGGAAGGGACCGGCGTATTGCCGGATGTGAAAGTGCCGGCAGCCGATGCCCTGGAAACGGCACAGAAGCTGGCGCTCGAGAAGATCCAGGCGAAGAAAGATAACAAGTAACCGGCGTATTCGCAATTTATTTCTCGATGTCCGGTTGCGGACACACGAGGTTGTATCCGGACATCCCGGCAGACCGGGTATCACACAAACGAGCACAATTCCCTGACTTTACGGCCCCTGCTCTGCCGCCATGAACGGCAGCAGACGTGCTTTGCATATGCATTGCGCTTCTAGATCGGGGGGCTCATGAGCCGGTTGTTTAGTTATGGAAGGTTTGGCGTCCGCCAGCTACGCAAGAGTCCGATGTTTGCGCTGACCACAATTCTCACGCTGGCCTTGGGCATCGGAGCAACGACAGCGATCTTCAGCCTGGTGTATGCAGTGATGCTGAAACCACTGCCTTTTCCTGAGTCGGACCGCTTAGTGTGGCTCGCTAAGGAGGATCATTCGTCAGTAGCAGCGATTCCTGAGTCGCTGAGCTATCCGGATTACTTCGACTGGCGCGCGCAGAATTCGACCTTTACCGGAATCGCTTCGTTTACGGGCGCGAACGTTGCGCTGACAGGCATGGGTATCGCGCAACACCTGAACTCGGCGACAGTTTCTTCCAATTTCTTCCAGGTGCTGGGCGCGGCGCCGATGCTGGGCCGAGACTTCCGGTGGGAGGAGGAAAAACCGGGCCATCGCGGGGTGATGTTGAGTTATGCGCTGTGGGAATCGAGATTTGGGGCAAATCGCCAGGTTGTGGGCCAGCCCGTTACGTTGAATGGCCTGCAATACACCGTGGCAGGCGTCATGCCGCGGGGCTTCAATTTTCCCATTCAACAGCCTGCCGTCGATTTGTGGACATCGTTGGCGGCTACCGCAGAGGGCGCATCTCCGATGACTGCCCAGCGCGGCGCTGACACGCTGGAATTGATTGGCCGTCTGAGGCCAAACGTGACCTTGGAGCAGGCCAAAGCGGAGTTGGACGTGATCGCGCGCAATCTGGCCAAGCAGTATCCAGACAGCAGCAAGTGGTACACCACGGCAGCGGTAAAGCCTGAATCCGAACACCTGGTGGGCGACACAAGGCCGGGACTGCAAGTTCTGTTTGGGGCTGTGCTGTTGGTGCTCCTGATCGCGTGTGTGAACATGGCCGGATTGTTACTGACGCGGAGCGCGCGGCGCAGCGCGGAGGTGGCGCTGCGCGGAGTACTCGGTGCGAGCCGGGTGGAGATCGTACGCCAGATGCTGGTGGAATCGCTCATGCTGTCTTTGCTTGGCGGCCTGGCAGGGATTGCGTTCGCTACGGCAATTTTGCAGGGAAGCATTCGGCTCCTGCCCGAGACACTGCCACGGCTTAACGAGGTTTCACTGAACGGCCCTGTGCTTGCCTTTGCGGTGGGTCTTTCCGTGCTCACGGGACTATTGTTCGGTGTTTTGCCGGCCGTGCGGATTTCGCGGTTGGATCCAGCGGTGGCGCTACGCAAGGGAACAAGGACGGTTACAGGCGGCCGTGCGCAACATAGGCTACAGACGTGGATGGTGGTGGGCGAGACAGCGCTCAGCTTAGTGCTGCTCGTAGGCGCAGGATTGCTGATTCGCAGCTTTGTGCGTGTGCTCCACGTGGATCCAGGATTCGATCCGCATGCGGTGTTTACGGCTCGCATCAGTTTGCCCGACAATGCATACCCACACGACCCGAAGATCCAATTCATGGATCAGTTGGTCCCGCGGCTGGCCTTGCTTCCTGGGGTGAAGTCAGCCTCTGCTGGATGGCCGCTGCCGATGTCTGGCAATAGTGCTTCTATCAGCTTCACTGTCGAAGGCCATCCAGTGGCGAAGGCAGATCACCCAAGCGAAGCCCTCGGCTTGGCTCTTCCGGGGTATTTTGAGACGATGCGCATTCCGTTGATCGCGGGACGTACCTTTGCGGCGCAAGATGGGCCGAAAGGTCCTCCAGTAGCCATCGTCAACCAGGCATTCGCAAACAAGTATTTTGCCGGTGTGAACCCGGTAGGCAAGCATATGACGTCAGACCTGGGAGACGGCACGTGGAACTCTCCGGTGCGCGAGATCGTTGGCGTCGTGGGCAACACAAAGCAGCAGGGGCTAACGGCGGAATCGGATCCTGAATTTTACCTGCCATGGAGCCAGGCAGTCATCACCACCCCTTATCTTTGCATTCGTACCGCAGGCAATCCGGAAAATCTGGAGAAGGCGGTGAGTACGACAATTGCGCAAATGGACCCGAGCGTGCCTATGTACCAGGTTCACGATTTGGATTTTTATATCTCCCGGTCGGCGGCCCAGCCTCGGGTCCAGACTCTATTGGTGACAAGCTTCGCCGTGATGGCGCTGCTGCTCGCAGCCATCGGTCTCTATGGGGTGTTGTCCTATATCGTGCAACAACGGAGCATGGAGATCGCATTGCGGTTGGCCGTAGGTGCACAGCGCGGCGAATTGCTGGCGATGGTTCTGAAACGTGGAATGACCTTGGCGGCAATTGGAGTGGCCGTGGGACTGGGCATTTCGGCCTGCCTGTCACGATTCATCGCAACTTTGCTGTATGGGGTGCAGCCGGTCGACCCGCTAACCTTCGCCGGGGTCTCGCTATTGTTGTTGCTGGTGGCCCTCGCGGCGAGCGTTGCGCCGGCATATCGAGCGGCTCAAGCTGATCCGATGATTACCCTGCGAAATCAATAGCCGAATAAAGGCCCAGGCGCGACGATTGCGGAGCAAGATCGCCAATGCGCCTCCATCGTCGCTATTCAAGAGTGATTTGCATGCCGTCAGCATTCGCCGGAACGGTGATTCCCCAACGTCCACCTGTTTGTGTGATCTCCAGGTTCTTTCCATTGACCGAAGCGCGCGTCGCCTTTGGCTTCCAGCTCACTGCTTCCACGCGGTATTCACGCCACCAGGGCCGCCAATTCCCTTCCTGTTTCGCGATCTCCACATGGAGTGAACCATCCGATGCAGCCGAACAGGTAAAGTGAATCCGGGCGAAGTCGCCGTTGCGAAAATCAAAGCTATGGCCGTCATCGGAGTAGACCTCGCCGGCGCAGGCCTCGCCGCTGTTCGGAGGAAAGACGCGGAGCGTCAACGGGCCGTTGGGGACTTCGGTGGTGCTCTGCACCAGCGGCGCGATGGGCAGGATACTGCCGCCGCGCACATAAACTGGTAACTGATCAAGTGTGGGCGTCACCATCAGCGGCTTCTGCGCAATCACCTTATCGCGTTGTTCCAAGTCCAATGTCCCGGCAAGCACGCCCCGCGCAACCTGCTCGCCGGTCCAGTAGTCGTACCAGGTGCCCGGGGGTAGGTGCACGGGGTAGGGGGCGACCTCCTCCGGGGAAGGATTGGGCGCGACCAGGATATGGCTGCCAAAAAGAAACTCGCTTCCACCAGTGGTCAGATCATAGGGGCTGTCATCGTCGGTGGCATGGGGAAACTCCAGGAACAGCGGCCGGTTGATGGGTAAACCATCATGAGAAGTCTCTTCCGCAACCGTATACAAATAAGGCATTAACCGGTAGCGCTCATCAATATAGCGTCGCCGGATGTTCTCCTGCTGCGGCCCGTCGACCCACACCTCGTGCATGCGGGTTCCCTTCGCCGAGTGATCCCGGTCGATCGGCTGAAACGCCGAAAGCTCGATCCACTTGGTCAGCAGATCCGGCGGCGGAGAACCGGCAAAGCCACCCACGTCCGCGCCGGCAAGCGAAAAGCCGCTCAGCCCCAGGTTCACCAGTTGTGGGATCGTCATGCGCAGGTGATTCCAAGTGGAGCTGTTATCGCCGGTCCAGGTGGTGCTGTAGCGTTGCCCTCCGGCATAGCTGGCACGCGACATCACGAACGGCCGCTCGTTCGGCCGAAGAGCAAGCTCTCCCTCCTCCGTGGCGCGGGCGTTCTCCATACCGAAAACGTTGTGGATCTCAAGGTGGGTCGCGGTGCGCTTGCGGAAGCCGGGTTCGTCGATCCGATGCTGTATGTCGTTTGGCATCGTCTTGCCTGGGCCATCGAAGACTGCCGGTTCATTCATGTCGTTCCAGAAACCTGCGACGCCATCCTTAATGAAATCCTTGAAGAGTCCGCCCCACCACTGCCGTGTTTCCGCCTGGGTAAAGTCAGGAAAGACTGCGAGTCCTGGCCAGACCTTGCCCACGAAGATCGAACCGTCCGGGTTCTTCACGAAGTGATCCCCCGCGATCCCCGAGTCATACGGCGCGTAGCCCACATTCGGCTGCCTGGCCACATGCAGGTCGGTGATCACCACCACCTTGAAATGCTCGTCGCCAAGATCTTTCACCATGCCTTTGAAGTTTGGGAAAGCCTTGTCATTTACTGTGAACGGCCAGTTCTCATGCTGAAAATCGATGTCCAGCCACAGCACATCCGTGGGGATGCGGTCCTTGCGCAGGCGGGCGGCAACTTCGCGCAGTTGCGTCTCTGGAAAATACGTGTAACGCGATTGCTGAAAGCCCAGAGCCCAAAGCGGCGGCAAGGGTGACGGCCCCGTCAACCACGCCCATTCCGTCACCACCTGCTTGGCCTCTGGACCGTACAAGAGGTAATAGTCGATAGGCCCGTTCTGCGACCCGAAGGTGTAGCGAGTCTCATCAGCGCGGCCGAAATCGAAGTTGGTCCGCCACGTATTGTCCAGGAAGACGCCCAGCGTGCGCCCCTGGTTCATATCCAGAAAAAACGGTACGCTTTTGTAGATCGGATCGGTAGACTCCTGCCAGCCGAAGGCGTCGGTGTTCCACATGGTAAACGTCTGGCCGGTGCGATCCAGTGGTCCTGGCTTATCTCCCAATCCGAAGAAGTGATCGCTAAAGCTGCGCTGCTTGCGGACGTCGAAGCTCGCTCCATCCCAGAGTACGGGCGCCGCGTCCCTTTGCAAGATATTGCCTTGCAGGTCAGTCACCGTCAGCATTAGATGATCATCCACGGTCACCCGCAGCGCTTTGGTGGCAAAGCCGCGCGCCTCGGCGGTTACTGGGACACTGCTGGTACGGGCCTGCGCGAGCACCGCCCAGGACGCATCCTCCGGTTCCGCATCGCCTCTCCACATGCGTACGCGCACGATATCTTCGCGCAGTGCGTTCACCTGCAAAGACACCCCGTCTGCCACAGCAGTCAATCCGCTCGGTGCGGGTGTTATTTGCTGGGAGAGTCCGCTGGTTGGCAAGAGCAGGAGAGTGAAAAAAGCAGCGGCTTTACAACCATGACGTGCTCGCGCCGGCATATTGCTCCTTCCGCCTCAACGCATTCCAGAATCAGGTTCAGAAGGCGGCGTCCCTTTGTAATGTACGCGTTCTTTCCCGTCAAGCAGCGTTGGCCGGCTTGCGGAGGGCTTCTACGGATCGCGGCTTCACAGTTTTTAGAAATATATGACATGTTCTGTCATATATCGCGTCTAGCTTGGAATCGGGCCGGACGTTTCGCGGAGGCGCACAAGCAAATGAAAACCCTATTTGACAGATCGGCGGTGGTTGAAATCAAGCAACGGCTAAGCACACTGTATCCGGGAAGCGAACCGGTATGGGGCAAGATGGATGCTGCGCAGGCTCTGGCGCATTGCTCTGCAGCAATGGAGATGGCACTCGGGGATTCGCTTCCCCCGCGGCTGTTGATTGGACGCATACTCGGTCCCTTATTTCGGTCAGCTTATTCCAATGAAAAGCCCATGCGGCGAGGCTCACCTACACACCCGTCACTGGTCGTAAGCGATCAACGAGAGCTTGCCAGGGAACGGGAGCGTCTCGCCAGTCTGGTTGACCGATTTTCCGCCGGAGGCTCTGAGGGTTGCACCAGGCATCCGCATCCGTTTTTCGGTGAGTTGACACCTGCGGAATGGGGTACGGGGATGTACAAACACCTGGATCATCATTTCCGGCAGTTCGGGGTATAGAGAATCAGCGATCGAACGCGATCAACGCACCCCGTTCACGGAATATAGAGGATACGATTTCGTACGGTCCAAGCTGGGTTCCGGCAGAAACGCTCATGGGGTCTGCGAGATTATAGCCTGAGCGTTTGGCGCCGATTTCAGGGTGAAGGAGCGCGGTATCCCGGCCTGAGTTCACAGCGGTAGACCGTGGTCTTCTCTTCTTCCATCCCCGTTCGAACGCTACAGGAGGCCCAGCTCAGTTCGGGATCTGGGCCCAGAGGAAACACCATGGGTGAGCCATCGAGATCGGCCTCAAGACTCACTCCCTCCTGGGTTGGAGGCACGGTAAAGTTGAGTGTCTGGCCAAAAATGACAGGGTACAATTCGCGGACCTCGGAACTGATGGCCGTGTGAAAGACCTCAGCCTCCAGCAAAAACGTGGCTGTATCTGACCAGTTCAAGGCCGAGACCTTGATGTAACGCCCGCCGTGAATGAACCCGTTGGAATCGATCCTGGTAAACGGGCACGGCCCCGCAATGCAGGAGGCTCGTATGTTGCCGAACGAATTATCCGTTCCCGCATCAAGCGACACAGAGGCGGAAGACGCCTTCCATTTCCCATCAGGCGAACAGGGAGACTGATGATTGCAAGGAACATTCCCCTTATTGACCACCTGAAAGGTCTTGAACGCGCTGCCCACGTTCGTCTCCGCCCTGGTATTGATGGTATATCTCACCCGGATATTCGTGACCACCGTTTGCGTCCGGCTGGGAGAAGCCACGATCTTCGCGGGGATAGGAACCATTGCCGCGACATAAAGCTGTTTCGGGATCGCCAGTCTTCCCGTTTGCACGGTCAGGTCAAGCGGTTCGTAATTGGAATGGCGGAAAGAGACGGTGACCGGCCGATCGGACAACACTGTCTTTTGCAGGACCAAATTGAAATACCCGGCAGCATCGGATTCTGTCGTGGCGGTCCTTACGCCATCGGATGCCGTGATAGCCACCCCGGCGATCGGGAGCTCCTTATTGGGGTCTGCATCGCGCCGGATCACGGCGCCTTCTATCGGTACGGATCGCGCTTCAGTGATGGCCCGCAACCGGTGAGCACGCATCAACAGAAACACCACAATGACCACGCATGCTGCCACCGCGACGATCGCCCAGGCAATTCTCTTCCCCGTCATTGCATCCATTATTGAATTATTCGATGCCAACGTGGAAGGGGACCGGCTCTAGTGTCTACACAAGAACGTGGGTCGTAGGTGTACCAGGCCCGACGTTTTGGCTAGTTTTCAGTCACCGTGGGCTACCGCGCCGCAGCGAGCATCAGCCCGCACGTAGGTGTATGTAAGCAGGTGCGGCTTTAGCCCGCATTTCTCACCATTACTGATTTTGCGCCAAGTTGAGAGCGCGGTGAGCCTCGTTGCAGTGCTTTTGCGTGATGGTGTTGGCCGGTGGGGTTAATTTCTGGTGTGTGACGAGCTGTTTTCGGGTTGTCAGGGCGGCATTTTGCATGGCTCGGCCAGGCCGGAGCGATCAAGTGGGAAGTGTAAGTTGGCTGCCGGCAGCGGGATTTCAGCAGCGCAGGGCGTGGAAGGCTTGAGCGAAGAGGTCTTTCCAGGGATAGGCCGAGTTGAGCTGGAGCATAATGCGGCGCACGCTGATGCGCACGATGGCACCGATCTTGAACAGCTTGAGGCGGATCGTGTCGACCTGAGCTTGAGCCCACTCTGTGCCTTGGAGGCCCAGCCGGCGTAGCGCCTCCATCAGGGTGTAGGCCAGCGCGGAGAAGTAGAGGCGTAGCTGATTGCCCTTCATCTCATCGGTGGAGAGCCGATCGGCAAACAGGAACATCTGTTCCTTGATGCGGTTTTCCATTTCTCCGCGGGCGCAGTAGAACTTCTCGTAAAGTGCTTGGTCGGGCCATTGGTCTGGAGTCAGCGAAGTGACTACAAAGCGGGGATTTTCGCCCTTGTCGAGATACTCGGCTTTGGCCACCACGCGGCGGGCGCGCGACCAGCTGTGGCGCGTGGTATAGGCGAAGCCGGTAAAGACGCGCGCCGCCTTGCCGGTGCTCTGGTGAAGGAGACGAGCTTGCTGCATCTGGGCGCCGATGATCTTCTGCAACCGTTGGTTGCGCGCCAAGCCAAATAGGTAATCCACCTTGTTGGCCTCGCACCAGTCCATCAACTCTTCACGGCAGAAACCGGAGTCGGCGCGCAACACCATCCGTGTCTGCGGCCATTGCTGCCGCAGTTGGGCAACGATGAGGCTCACTTCCTCCACCGCTCCGGCGGCCGCGTCCTGGTTGGCCGCCCGCACACGCGCGCACAGCAACTGGTCCCCGGCGAAGATATACAGCGGCAAATAGCAGTAGCTGCCGTAGTAGCCGTGGAAGAAGCGCTCCGGCTGATGGCCGTAAAGCGGGATGTCAGTAGCGTCCAGATCCAGCACGATCTGCTCCGGCGCACTGCGATGGGACTCCAGAAACAGCTCCCCTAACAAGCGGTCCAGTGACTCCGACGAGTAGCGGATCTTGTGATAGCGACCGCTGCGGCCAACCAGTTCCAGCCGGTTCAGCGTGCTCTTGCCGGCCAGCGGCTTGTCCAGCTCCCGCTTGCCGCTGAGCAACCCCAGCAACGGATCGGAGCGCAACTGCTCATGATCGCAAAGATCTTCATAGCCCAGCGCCAAGCCGAAGATGCGCTGCCCCAGCATCTCCGATAGCTGGTGCTTGACCAACAACGGCGATCGGCCATCCACAAAGCTGCCCGTCAGCCGACCCAGCAGGTTGATCTTGCGATCCACCTCGCGTAACAGCAGCCCACCGCCGTCGCTGGAAACTTGACCAGCACTAAACCCCGCCTCCACCCGGCGAGAAAAATGAGCTGTAAATGCAAACGTCCCGTGATTACACTCTGTCATCAGAAAGGCCGTCTCCGCACGGCATACACCACGTCTAGACAACGCAGTTATGCCATGAATAAACGGCCTTTCCAAGTCCTTCTCTCAATCCCCTTGCCCAGGTCTGCTTCTTGATATGTGAGAAATCCAGGCTAGATGGGGACTCATTTCATCCCCTCCCGACTTTTCCGCAGCCTGTTTAGTCGGGCCTGAGATCCAACAAAATCTGGGCTAACGAGGTTGTGTGAGGACCGGGGAAAGAGGCGGCAGGTTCTCACGCAGATACTTCAGCCTGTTCTAAAGCGCTACAAATGACAGCGGCACCAGCCTCTGAGGGTAAGATGGGCTGAATGAGTGTGGACGAAGTTGCAGCCGAAAACAGAAGCGACCCGAGCGCGCATCGCACTTCCCGGCGCGAGCTCCTGCGCCGCATGGCCGGCGTCTCGATCGGCCTGCCCCTCACCCCATGGAACGCGCTACTGGCCCAGGCAACTGCGGCGAGTCGACACAAAGGACCAGCCCCGCAGCCTCCGCCGGCCACCTTTGCACCTGAGGATGAGCAATTCCTGGACGATCTCGAACACACCAGTTTTCTGTACTTCTGGGAGCAAGCCAATCCGCAGACCGGCTTGATCAAGGACCGCTGCAACGCGCGCACCAACGACACCGGTGTGGTGGGTAGCATCGCCTCCACCGGCTTCGGCCTGACCGCCATCTGCATCGCAGAAAAGCGGGGCTTTGTCCCTCACGACGAAGCTCGTCTGCGCGTGCTGGCAACCCTCACCTTTCTTTGGCGGACCTTGCCCACGCATCGCGGATTCTTCTATCACTTTGCCAACATCGATACCGGCGAAAGACTCTGGGATTCTGAAGTCTCCTCCGTCGATACGGCGATCCTGCTCTGCGGCATCCTTACCTGCCGCCAGCACTTTGACGATCGCGACATTATCCAACTGGCCCATGCGATCTTTGACCGCGTGGACTGGACCTGGCTCTCAGAAGACACCGCGCTGCTGACCCAGGGGTGGACGCCTGAGTTCGGTTTCCTGCCTTACAAGTGGGACTACTACAGCGAGCTGATGATGATTTATCTGCTCGGCATGGGTTCTTCCACGCACCCCCTGCATCCGGATGCGTGGACCGCCTGGAAGCGGACGACCTTCGAGTACGACGGGCTGCGCTATATTGGCTCGTTTGCGCCGCTCTTTGTGCATCAGTACTCCCAGGCCTGGTTCGATTTCCGGCACAAGCGCGACAAGTACGCGGATTACTTCCACAACTCGGCCATCGCCACCGATGTACACCGCCGCTTCTGTATTGAGCTGGGCAAGACCTTTCCCGATTACAGCGACGACCTTTGGGGCATCACGGCCTCCGACTCCGACAAAGGCTACGTGATCTGGGGCGGACCACCGGCCATGGGCCCAATCGATGGCACCGTGGTGCCGGCTGCTTCTGGAGGCTCCCTGCCGTTTCTCCCCGAGACCTGCTTGCGGGTGCTCAGGAACATCCGGGCTCATTACCCGCAGGCCTGGTGCAAATACGGCTTCGTCGATGCCTTCAATCCCTTGAAGAACTGGTATGACCAGGACGTGATCGGTATCGATACCGGCATCACCATGCTGATGGCGGAAAATGCCCGCACCGGCTTCGTATGGGAGACCTTCATGAAGAACCACCGAGGCGCAGCGCGGTATGGCCCTTGCAGGCTTCACCAGCTATAGCCCAACCGTTCCGTCAACTTAGCGACTCGCCAGACGCCAGCGCCTTGGCCAAAAAACTCGATACCTGCTCTATGCGATAAAGTCGGGCAACCTGGTTGACTACTGCGACAGAGATATCAGACGGCCACCTCTGCCGCAGGACCTCTCGAAAATCATCCAACTGTGGCACGGTCCTACGAGCTTCCAACTCCGTTTCCCGCTTCAGATCAGTCCATCGGACTGCCAACCCCTGAGCTTTTTCGCCGGCGGGATCTTCTCCCAGTGAAGCTTCCACATCCCGAAAGAGCTCCACCCATCGTTCAGAGAAGCGGTTAGCAGATGGTTTATCAATCGGTCCAAGGCGAGTCTCTTCAAGTGCCCTATAGTATTTCCTGGCTATCGCCTGGCCTATAAATTTGGCAACTTTTTCCACCCGTCGCATCGACGCGTCTCGATCGCTGCCCGCATAGAGACCGTAACGAGCAAGAAGCGCATCCTGTGCGTCCGGAGGCCAGTTCTGGTGATCTTTCCAGGCCTTAATGGCGCCAGCCTTAATTCCAGAATCGCCTCCAGTCACCATCTCTGCCTGAAGTACCCATTGCTTGGCAAGAAGCTGTACCGTCTCACCTGCCGGATCCAGATCGAGAGCTGACTCTACCTTCAGGAAGAGTTGTCGCCAAGCCTCTCGATGGCCTTCTCGTGCTTCAGAAGGGATCTCCTTCGTTATGTGGCTTCTTCTTTCCCACGCCTCCTCGGTGTAGTACTTGCGCATGAAATTCTCTTCTGGCTGCATCTCGATTACCTCGATGATCTTCCTGAGCACAGAGGCGTCAGTCACCTGATCGGACCGGACGAGCTTCTCCGCTGCCTCGATTGCGTGGATCGCGCGGGTGATGAGGTCTCGTTTTTCTATGAGCGCCCTACGTTGCACGTCCAAGGATTCCCCAATCGTCAGGGGACTCGACTCCAGGAGAATCTTGATCTCTTGTAAAGGAATTCCCAGGAACTTGAGGGCCGTAATCTGTTCCAGCCGTTCCAAGTCGGCCAATGAATACAGACGATAGCCGGAGCTGCCACGCAGCGGCTTAAGTAGACCGATGCGATCGTAGTGATGCAAGGCTCGAACGGTTACTCCGGCTAAACCCGCAAATTCTCTCGCTTTGTAGAGGCGGCTCATCACTCCCCAAACCATCGTCTACCCTGACGTAAGGTCAGAGTCAACGAGAGAACGGGCGGATCCGGTCTTGGCCTGGCAATTGCTCAGCGCGTCGCAACTTTGTATGGAGGCAAAATCACGGCACGAAACCGAGATAGCGGTGGTGTAGAAATCGAAATCGAGTTACTATTGTAATGCTCCAGTTTGGGGGAAGACGGAGCGCATGACACCTCCTCGGGCCTTCCTCCCGAGCGCCTTCCAGGCGCTTGATCCATGGTGAAAATTGCCCTCACAGGCAGCCCCCAGGGTACTTTTGAGCGTCTCAAGTAAGAGGAGAGTTTATGGCCGCCTACTGTGTCGTTTGTCGTGGGCCCGTCGTGGATCTCGCGCAGAATCGCCGCACGATCCGGTTCTATCTCAGCGCAGCTTCAGCTGAACGCGCGCTCGCTGTTGCCGCAGAAGAAAACCCCGGTTTCCGCGTTCTCGGTATCGAGCCCGGCGACCGCGGAGCTGTTGCCGCTGCTTGATCGTTATTGGCCTGCGAAACTGATCGCGCACCCCTATTAGGGTTCAGGCGTGGTGGCTGATGGAAAGAACGTTCCCGTCGGGATCCTTGAACCATGCCACCTGATCTCCAGAGGGTGCGGTCCAAATCCCCAGCTCTTGATCAGCGACGAATCCATACTTCTCGGTCAACACGTCGCGACTCTTGAGCCACAGCACAACGGCTCGGACGTCGTCGACTTCCCACCCTAGGACAGTGCCTTGGGCCGGCTTGAATGTCTCCGCCTTAGTGATGCGGATCATGTTCTTGCCAGCCCGCACGGCCAGTGCGAACTGATCGAGACTGACAAACTCGAAGCCGAGCTTGCCTTCGTAGAAGGCCCGCGCCTTCTCATAATCCGTTGTGGTAAGAAATCCAACGAGTTTGCCAAGAGTCAACATGCCGCCTCCAGAATTACCTAATTAGAAATAGCATTTGTTCAGCATGTTGACATCCGCTATCGCGGACAATAATTGACCGCGATAGCGCCGCCTATGCGCGTTGGTTCAGGCATTCGTCCCGCCATCAACGGTTAGATTCGCCCCCGTAATGTACGAGGATTCCGGACCGGCGACGAACGCCACCAACGCGGCGACCTCATCAACACTCCCATAGCGGCCGAGCGCTGTGGCGGCCTTCTGAGGCACTGCCCAATCGCCCGCAGCGGGATTTAAATCGGTGTCGATCGGACCTGGCTGGACGTTGTTGACGGTAATACCCCGGCTTCCGACTTCTCTGGACAGGCCCTGAGTAAACATCTTCACCGCGCCTTTCGTAGCCGAGTAGGCTACCAACCCGGGCGTCATGACGCGCTCGCCGACGCAGGATCCGATCATAATGATGCGGCCACCATCCTTTATGTGCTTAAGCGCTTCTTGTGTCACCACCAGTGTCCCGCGGAGGTTGATGCCAATCATGCGGTCCATCTCCTCCAGCGTCGTCTCCTCGAACGTTTTCGCGATCGCGGTGCCGGCATTGTTCACCAGCACGTCAAGCCGGCCGAAGGCCGCGACGGTCTTTGCGACCGCGCCCTTGAGCGCCTCGATGTCAGAAGCCTCCGCTTGGATCGCGAGCGCCTTTCGCCCTCGCGCTCGATCTCTTTAACCACGGCGGCAGCCGCCTTGGCGTCCTTCGCGTACGTGATGGCCACGCTCGCTCCGTCAGCGGCCAGTCGTTTGGCGATCGCTGCTCCAATACCACGTGAACCTCCGGTAATGAGTGCCACTTTCTCGCTCAACTTAGTCATCGGATCTCCTTTGGACATTAGACCCATTTCTGATGTGCGATTCGTGCGAGTGGACTCGGCTCTTTTGGGGAATGGGAGCCATTCCAAATGGGAATACATTCGGATCGGGCGGGGCGTGGATCGTGGGCGAGCCTTACGCTCTCACTCTTCACGCATGAGTTTGGATGGGTCCACAGCAAGCGCGCGCCGGGCCGGAATGGCGGACGCTGCAACGCCGAGTAGCGCCATCGTCAGCACTGCGCCGCCTACCACCATGGGATCCCGCGGATTCGCCTGGTACACAATCCGCCCCAACAAGTGATTCGCAAAGACGCCCCACAGCAGCCCCACCGCCGATCCTATCCCAAGCACCACCATGGGTCGCCCAACCGCCGCGCGCATTACTTGCACCTGCGCGCGCCCAAGGCCACGCGGATGCCCAGTTCCTTCATTCGCCGGCTCACGCTGTAGGCCGCCATCCCGAAGATGCCCGTCACCGCCAGCATCGCCGCCAGCGAACCCATCACTCCCAGAGCAACCGTTGCCGTCTTTGCCGGGAACAGCACCTCCTCCAAAGCGCTGCGCCAGGTCTCGATCGTCAGCGGCGCACCCGGCTCGATGCCGCTCAGCGTGCTTGCCAGCCGCGCGGCAATCTGGTTCGGCGCCAGGCGCGACCGCACCACAAACACCACGGAGCTGTCTTCGCTCTGTGCCAGTGGCAGATACACTACCGGCTGCGGCGATTCCGCCAGGTCGTGGTATTTGCCGTCTTCCGCCACGCCCACCACTTCCGTCAGCTTGCCCGACAGAATAAAGCGTTGCCCGGTTGCCGGCGTTTCGCCCCACATCGTCCGGGCAAACGTCTGGTTCACGATCGCTACTGCGGGCGTCTTGGCCGTGTCTTGCCAGGAAACATCGCGCCCTCCAAGCAACCGCGTGCCGGCAGCGTCCAGATATCCCGGCGAGATGTCATAAAGCCACGTCTCTAGTACCGACTTGTCCAGCGTAAACTCCGTCGTTCCCCGCCAGTAGACAGGGATGCCTTTCGAGCCGCCGCCGCCCAGCGGGGTGGCGTTCGTCATCCCTACCGTCGTGACCCCGGGGAGGATCCGCGCCGCCTCCATCATCGCTTTCTCCTTCTCCAGAGCCGCGTCGTTTCCCGGTTCAACATGGCTCAGGTCCGTCTCGGCCAGCATCGCGCCCTGCGGCTTGATTCCTAGCGGGCCATCCAATGCGCCCACCATGCCGCGCACCGCCACCAGCGAGGAAATGACCAGCAGCGTGCAGATCGCGATCTGCACCCCCAGCAAAACATCGCGCAAGGCAAAACGACGCAAGCGGGCCGTACTCTCCGGCCCGCTCTTCATGGTCTGCAAAGGACTGCTTTGCCATGCCTGCCGCGCCGGCACCATGCCGAAAAGCAGCGCACTTCCCAAAGTCAACCCAAGACCCGCCAGGTACACCCGTGCATCCACGCTGATTGCCAGATGACCGCCGAAGGAGGGACGCCAGCGGTTCAACACGCCCAGCAGCAGGAACGCGCCCGCCAGCCCGGCGGCGCCCCCAGCAAGCGAAACCACCATCGCTTCCGTCAGCAATTGCCGCATCAGGCGCCGCCGGCTCGATCCCAGAGCCACGCGAAGGGCCAACTCCCGGGTGCGATCGGCCGCGCGCGCCGCAAACAGGGTCGCCAGGTTCGCGCAGGCGGCAAACAACACCAGCAAAGCCAGCACGGTCACGCTCCAAAGAAACTCGCCGATCACTTCCCCGTCGTCGCCAAACAGGCCGGGATGAATCAACCGCACCGCCAGTCCCTTATCGGTCGCGGGGTACTCCTTTGCCAACTCGGCCACAATCGCATTCAAATTCTCTGTAGCCTGCTGCGCCGTCACGCCCGGCTTCACGCGGCCGATCACCGTGAGACGCGAGGCACGATCCTGCAGATAATCGTCTCCCCACAATTGCGATTCGTTCGCCATGGGTATCCAGTAGTCCGGCCAACGAAACTTCTCTGTGCCATGAAACTGCGCGGGCGCCACGCCCACCACGGTGAAGGGATGCAGGTTCATCTCCACCGTAGTGCCCACGATGCCGTGATCCCCGTGAAACGCGTTTCGCCACAGATCGTTGCTCAACACCACGTACGGCGCTGAGCCCGGACCGTGATCGTCCGCCGCATGAAAGAATTGCCCTACCGCCGGTTGCACCCCCAACATGTCGAAGTAATTCGCGCTGACCTCTTCCCCGCCGACCTCCATGAGCAAGTTGCCGCGGCCCCGCAGCTCCGCATGCGAATAGGCATTCATGGCAAACATCTCGCTAAAGCTGCTGTTGCGCCGGCGAAGATCCTCAAAGGCAGGATACGACGTCGTCAGCAGGCGCCCGCTCACCCGCTGCTTGGGGCGAAGCTGATAAAGGTCCTGTGGTTGGCGCACGTCGAGCGGGTGCAGCAGGACCGCATTCAGCACACCGAACACCACGACGTTGGCGCCGATCCCCAGCATCAGCGTCACCAACGCGACCAGCGGTGAACGCCGGAGACCGGCGCAGGACGCGCAGCGCATAACGCAGATCGAGCAGCAGGTTTTCCAGCAACGGCAAGCTTTTCTCGGCGTGATACTCCTCGCGCACTGCCTCCATCGCTCCGAACTTCAGGCGTGCTTGGCGCCGGGCTTCTTCCGGGGCCATGCCGGCGCGGATGTTCTCTTCTGTCTGCGACGCCAGATGCTATTCCATTTCTTCGTGCAGCCGCGCGGCGGCTCGCCGCCTGGACGTGAAGTTAAGAAGGCGTGCGAATAACCGATTCAGGGCTCTCATGTCAGATCCTGTGCTTTCACTTCAAAGAAGCGCGCGATGATCGCCGCGGTCTGCTCCCAATCGCGTTTTTCGGCGTCCAGTAATTTGTGTCCCGCACGCGTGAGCCGATAAAAGCGCGCTCGGCGGTTGTTTTCCGAAGGGCCCCACTCCGACGCGATGGCGCCCTCCTGCTCCAGCCTCAGCAGGACGGGATAAAGCGTGCCCTGATTGACCGAAAGCAGGTCGCCGCTGATCTGCTCGATGCGTCGGGCGATGCCATACCCGTGCAGCGGTCCCAACACATCGAGGGTCTTCAGGACCATCAGGGCCAGCGTTCCTTGCAGGACATCCTTTTTCTGTTTCATGCAGCTTTGTCGCCCGTGACGTTCATTTGGCTTACCAACAGGAGAATGCCACAGCTCTACTGGGAAAGCAACAGGGAGTCCTGCGCGCCGCACACTGTTGACACTTCCTCATCTTCTCTGATCTGTGATGGAAGGATAGCCCGTCATGAGTAACAATATCCTCAGAAAGGGGTGCAGCAATGTTCCAATGTTCCGTTCACTTCCGCTCCGGTGCAAACGCTCGCTTAGCCGCGCTCCTTTGTTGGGCCATTGGTTCCCTCGCGGCAGTAGCCCCTGTATTGGCTGAGGATAATACGCAGGCCGCCAATATGGCTAACACCCACATGCCGGGGCATATGTATATGACGACCCTCACGCCACTCAAGCCCGGCGATCAACAGAAGTCGGATGCAGTGGTAGCAGCGGCAAAAACGGCAATGGCTCCCTACGAGGACTACCACAAGGCCCTGGCCGACGGGTATCAAATCTTTCTTCCCAACGTTCCCCAGGCCCAGTATCACTTTACGAAGTATGAAAATGGACGCGATGCGTGGTCGCACTTCGATCCACTCAAGCCCACCTCGCTTCTCTACAAGAAAACCGCGGACGGTGGATACAAGCTAGTGGGAGCGATGTACACCGCTCGGGTGGATGCCACCGAGGAGGAACTCAACGATCGCATACCGCTTAGCATCGCGCGTTGGCATCAGCACGTCAATTTCTGCAAGGCACCGCCGGGACAAAAGGCCGCATACTTCGGCCCCGATGCGAAGTTCGGTCTACTCGGTTCGATCACCACCAAGGAAGCGTGTGAGGCGGCAGGCGGAGAGTTTCATCCTCATATATTCGGCTGGATGGTCCACGTTTACCCCTACGAGAGCGACCCGAAGAAAATCTGGTCCACAGACGATGACGATCAAGGACACGACAATATGGACCACTCGGTCATGCCGGGAATGAAGATGAACTAAACGCCGGCGATCAGTTCGTTCGACGCGTCTCCCTGCCCCCTAACCCCCCGGAACTTGTCAGGCTAACCAGAGTTCGGTAGCCTTCGGAGGGTGAAATTCAGGGGGAATCCAGTGCTTCAACGCTCCTGCTCGGCCTTACGGCTGGTGCTTCTGTTGGGCGGGTTGGCCAGCCTCCTTTCCCCGCCCCTGCAAAGCCAAACCGCTAGCCAAGCCGCGCAGCCAGGCCCCAACGGAGGCCGCGTCTTCCAGGCGAATGCGCGGATTGTGGTTCTCGACGTAGTGGTGACCGGCAAGAACCGCCGTCCACTCACAGGTCTGCATAAGCAGGACTTCGTGCTGTCAGAAGATGGGCACCCGCAGACCCTCACCTATTTTGAGGAGCACACCTCAGCGCAGCCGTTGCCTGCAAGCCAGGCAACCCTGCCCGAACTCCCGCCCAACGTCTTCACCAACATCCCTCGCGTCAAGCCCAGTGACGCGGTGATGGTGCTCGTGCTCGACTCCCTCAATACCCCACTTGACGACCAACGGTATGTCCGTGCGCAAATGCTCAAGTACCTCAAAAAGCTTGAGCCTGGTCGCAGAATAGCGATCTTTATCCTGGGAACGCAGCTGCGCTTGTTACAAGGCTTTACCGACGATCCAGCACTCTTGGTAGCGGCCATCAACGAGCGAAAGAACGGAGGCGGAGCGCAGATCTCGCCCCTCCTGCAATCGACAGCGGAAACAGCCGCTACCCAGGAGACGATCGACGCTCTGATGCAATATGCCCCCGAAGCGGCCGCGGATATGAAGCAATTTGAGGCCGAAGGGAACGCCGCTCGGGGCGATCAGCGTATAAAGCTCACGCTCGAGGCATTTCAGCAGCTCGCGCAATATCTCGCTGGCATTCCAGGACGAAAAAATGTTGCCTGGTTTTCGGGCGCCTTTCCGGTTGCAATCTTTCCAGATCCCTCGTTGCCGGACCGTTTCGGCGCGGAACGCGACGATCAGGCGGAGATCCATAAGACGGATGCGCTGCTCGCCTCAGCCCAGGTGGCCATCTATCCCATCGGCGCTGAAGGGGTCGGTCGCTGACACCCTCTACACCGCCGGCGACGACAGCCGCCTGACACAACAGCAAATGTCCCAACCCCAGCAGCAGGCTCAGGAACGTAACGCCAACCATGCAGCCATGGATCTGATCGCGAAAGACACAGGTGGTGCGGCTTTCTATGGCACCAATGGTTTGACGGATGCCATGGACCACGTTGCCGCCCACGGATCGAATTTCTATACGTTGACCTATACCACCACCAACCCAGCCACGGATGGAAGGTTCCGGAAGATTCAAGTGCAGCTGGCCACCTCGCGCGGCTACCAACTCGACTACCGTCGCGGCTACTACGCAGACACCGCGAAGAGCATCCAGGCAGCGGCGCCAATCCGGCCCCCAAACCGCCTGTTGACCCGTTGGCTCCATTCCTTCGCCCCGGCCTGCCGCAATCGACCCAGATTCCTTTCACGGTGCATGTGACGCGTCGGAATGCCCCGCCAAAAACAACTCCGGCTTCCGCACCGGCTAAGCCGGTGGCAGGCATTCCCGGCCAGGGCGGAGATAATCCCAACCTGCAAGGCGCGCTCACCCGCTACTCGGTGGACTTGATGATCCCCGCGAAGGGCTTGCAGTTCGATATGGCTTCCGACAGCCATCGCCATGTCAGCGTCGAAGCGGCTCTGGTGGTCTACGACCGCCAGGGCAAGCCGCTGAACTGGATGCTGCGGCAAATCAACCTGAATCTGGATGCTGCGCGTTACGCGCTCGCGCAGACCAATGGGGTCAACTTTTTCCTCGAAATCGATGCCCCTGAAGACGGCTCCTCCCTGCGAGGCGGGGTCTACGACCTGAATGCCAACCTCGCGGGCACGCTGGAGATTCCGCTGAGCGCCATCGTCACTCCCGCCACGACCACCAGTTCCAAATAGCGATGACCGTTTCTGTTCTTATTTGCTGCACTCAAAAAGGAGAGTACCGTTGCCTGAACCTGGACTCCAAAATAATGACCGCCGATCGTTCCTTAAATTGCTGTCAGCAGCTCCTCTGTTTGCCACCATTGGCTCTCGCAGTCTGGCGAACACGGTAGCTGCTAGCACAGGAAGATCTTCTTCTGCCGATGTGTACACCCGTCTCGGGGTTCGGCCCTTTATCAATGCCCGAGGCACGTGGACCTACTTGAGCGGTTCACTCGAACTCCCCGAAGTGCAGCGAGCGGTGGAGAATGCATCGCAACACTTTGTGGATATGTTTGAACTGCAGCGCGGGGTGGGTAAGCGTCTCGCCGAGCTTTCCGGAGCCGAGTCGGGAATGGTGACCTCTGGTTCGGCCGGCGCGATGGCAGTAGCGACTGCGGCCTGCATCGCCGGCTCCGATCCAAAAAATGTTTGGCAACTACCCGACACCACCGGCTTGAAAAGTGAAGTCGTTATGCTGGGAGGCCGCAGCGCCTTCGACAGCGCGATCCGCCTGGCCGGAGGCAAATTGGTGCTCGCCCACGGAGTGGACCATCTGCAATCGGCTATTACTTCGCAAACAGCCATGGTCTACACCACGTTGCGGGATGAGCGCCTCTCGCATGCTTTGACGATCACGCGCAGCGCAGGGGTTCCCTTGCTGTTGGACGATGCAGCCGGGATTCCGCCCTTTGAGAACCTCACCCGCTACGCCAAACTCGGCGTCGATCTCTACTGCTTCAGCGGCGGCAAAGGTCTGCGCGGGCCGCAATGTTCCGGCATCCTGTTAGGCCGAAAGCATCTGATCGATGCCGCCCTGGCCAACAACAATCCCTGGGAAGGCTCAGTATGCCGGGCCATGAAGGTGGGCAAAGAAGAGATTATCGGCATGCTCGCGGCGGTTGAGTATTGGTCGCACGCCGATCTTAACGCGCTGAATAAGGAGTGGAGGGGCCGGGTCGAACGCATCGCGAAGTTAGTAGAGACGGTGCCAGGAGTAACGACAAACATCACCATCCCTGAAGAGGGCAATAGCTATCCGACCCTGACCGTCACGTGGGATGAGACGCGCTTCGGCTTGACTGTGGCTCAATGCGACCAACATCTACGCGAAGGGGAACCTCGTATTGAAGTGCTGACCAATACCAATCCGAGCCTGGTACCAGTGGTCCGCGAAGGCGACGATCCAAAGAGGAAACAGGAAGCCCATCCAAACCAGTTGCAAATTATCTCCATGACGCTGCGCGCAGGAGAAGATCTCACCGTTGGCAATCGCCTGCGCCAGATTCTTGCCACCGCCCGCAAAGAAAGCAAGACCGCATGAATCCCGGCAAGCGGCACGCCGCCCTACTCATTGCTCTGCTCGCAGGCAGCCTCGGTGCGCATGCCGACGAGCGCACAATCGACCCTACCTTTCTCCATCGCGATGCTTCTGCGGTCAAGGCGAAACAATCCGACCTGACGACGGCCAGCTGCCATTACAAGCCTTTGTTCGGCCAGGGAGACGCGGATACCTCCGTGGTTGTCGGCATCGCTCGATATGGCGAAGCGGTCATCGACCCCAACGGCGCCTGCGCCCCGGTTCAATATCCAGACGAAGACCAGGTGTATGTTGTCCTCGACGGAAAGGCAGCCGTCAAGTACGGAACTGAAACCGTATCCCTTAACAAAGAAGACTATCTCTATCTACCATCGACACTTCCGCATACGCTAAGTAACAGCTCCGGCGCGCCCCTTACGGTGGTGGTGATGGGTTTTAACACCCGGGGTTTTGAAAAAACCCCGCCCCCGCCGCACCCGTTAAAAGCCAACATTGAGGATGTGCCCACAGGTCTCGTCAGTGGCCACCCATCTTCGACGCTCTACCGGCTGCTGATGGGCGATGTTGAGAGCAAGCGCGATCGCCTGGCAGCCGGCCATGTGCTGACCAGCCTCTTTCTCATGGAGATTGCGCCGGGCGGCACCAACTTCCCCCACCATCACGAGCGTGAAGAGGAAATCTACCTGGTCTTGAGTGGTCATGGAGAGATGGTGGCCGGCGGCGGCATGGATGGACTCGAAGGAAAACATCCTGCCAAAGCGGGGGATGCGTATTTCTTCCGCCTAAACTGCACCGTCGGCTACTACAGTGCTCCCAACGTCAAATCACGTATCCTCGCCGTCCGCTCCTGGTATCCGGGCATGCAGCAAAAAGGCGCAAAGCACTAAACCGTCAGGTTATGAATCCTCTGTTAGACCGACTTCCAATGGCGAAGTGTGAGGTATCTTGACGTACACAAAACGGACGGCCCAACTCTCCGCTAAAAGAACAATCACGGCGACCAATACGAACAGCAGATCGCCCTTGAGGAGCATTAGCCCGAAAGGGATCAGCGTCCCGGCAGCGATGAGCACGCCAACGCGCCATCGTTGCTCGCGGGTATAGAGCAGCGCATGGGCCGGCCGAAGGTTCGCAAATAGCAACCCTAAGGGAATCACGTTGAGCACGAGCAGCACGATAAAGGCGGTACGGAGGATGGCGATCGCCTGCGTTTGCCCCATCAGGGCGGACAGAACAAGCAGCTCGGCGCAGCCCATCAGGAGGGCCGAATTGGTGAGATAACCTCCCAACCAGCGAGCGTCTTTCCAACCTGGTTGCGCGTTCGTGCTGAGCAAGACGCCCTTGTAGGCCGCAGAGCCAAAGCCAGGCAGCAGTCCCACGACCACCGCGGTTATGCGAGCCCACTCGAAGTCCCACCCCACTTCGGCCAGCAGGCTGAGCGCCGCCGCCGCGGTCAGCGGGAGCGAAAAGATGGTCAGACACCACGTCCCCAACGACATGGGCGAGCTGGGCTTGAAAACCCTGAGCATGTGATGAAAACGCAACGGATCGCCCAGATCCATCACGAGCAATCCGAGGTCAACGAGCAAAAGCACGAGAGCGACCGGATAAGCCACTTTCGCCACGCGCAGGAAGACCGCCGGCGCCGCCAACTCGCTGACTGCGGCGGCCAGGAACAGTCCGGTCGCCATGCCGTTGAGCAAAGCGTCCCAGGCGATGATGCCGTGCCACCCCGGCACCTTGGTCACTGTCATATTCGCATAGCCGCTCTGGCCCCCTTGTTCGGGCAAGGGAGGCTCGGTGAGAGCTTGCTGCGGTCTGGAGTTTGCGTTCATTCAGGGCTTCAAAAGAAACACCACGGCGAGCAGTACGGCGATAGCGGCCAAGCCGCCCGTGACGGAACGAGCGTAGTCTCCCATCATGTGCAGCCACGGATTGAATGGAGCATCCGGTAGGCCATAAACGGAAGGGCGATCGACCAGCAGATAGAAGGAATGCATTTCGGAATAGGTCTCACTCGGGACGTCGCCATAAAGGTATGCCTGCGGGACGCCGCGTTCGTGAAGTTGCTCCACACGTTTGCGGGCCTGCTCGCGAAGCTCGTCGACCGGGCCGAAGTGGATGGACTGGGTTGGACATGCCTTGGCGCAGGCCGGCTCCAGACCGTCGCGCTGGCGGTCATAGCAGAGCGTGCATTTGTGCGAATGCCCGCCCATTTCGCTGCGCGTGATAACGCCGAACGGGCAAGCCGCTATGCAGCACGAGCAACCGTTGCAGATGTCAGCCTGAATATAAACGTTCTGGAACTCATTTTGAATAATGGCGCCGGTCGGGCAAGCTTGATGGCAAGGGGCGGCCAGGCAATGCTTGCAATGGTCGCTCATCATGAGCCAGCGGTTTAGAGGCGACTCGTCGGACACCGTCTCCAGGGAAACAAGCTGGTCTAAGGAAGTAAGGTTGCTGGAAGCAAGCGTGCTTGGCGATTCGTGGGAGAATTGCTCAATGAATTTCACATGGCGCCAGGTTGTCGCCGATAACTCACTCGTATTGTCATAGCTATTGCCGGAAAAGTTAAAGCCATCCGAGGGTAGTTGGTTCCACTGCTTGCACGCCACCTCGCAAGCCTTGCAGCCGATGCATACGGTGGTGTCGGTGTAAAAGCCAGTAGGCGTTTGGGGCTTGGGCGCTTCACCACGCAGGAAGGGATAGATGAGGCGTCCCAGCAGCTCCGGCACCGGGCCACGCGGTTCACCATGCAGGTACGGATAGATCACGCGTCCCAGCAGCTGTGACAGCCGGCCGCGCGGCGGATCGCTGGTCTGGGGCAAAGCGGACAATTCCTGTTCTCTACTTGCCATGTCCAAGCCTTCCTTCTGGTTGGGCGCTGGCCGGCGTATCCGGGATCGGATCGAGGGTCGGCCAATGCGCTGTGGGTACCGTCGGGCCCGGAGCTTGGCCTTCGAGCCGCCCGGCTTGGACTTGGCACGTGAACGCCTTACTTTCGTGCATGCTCACGTTGGGGTCGGCCAAGAGCGCGGTCAGGTCGTTGGCGTTGCCGCCGACAGTCTCCCCGGCGAAAGCCCAGTGGAACGGGAGGCCGATCTGGTGGACCACGCGCCCTTCGACGACAAAGGGCCGCAGGCGCCGGGTGACCATCGCACGGGCCTCGATTCGACCGCGCGGCGTTTGGATCGTCATCCAACCAGCGTGAACAATACCGCGCTCGGCGGCCAGCTCGTAGCTCAGCTCGGCGAACATCTCCGGTTGCAATTCGTTGAGCCAGCTATTGAAGCGGCTCATCGGGCCACTGAGGTAATGTTCGGTGAGACGGAACGTCGTGGCCACCACGGGATACTCAGCTGTCGGCATGTGGGCGATGTGGTTCAGCGGTCCTGGGAACAAGCGCATCGTCGGGTTGGTATTGTGTTTGGGATAGAGCAGGTTGCCAAACGGCGACTCGACCGGCTCGTAATGCGTAGGAAGAGGGCCGTCCTTGATGCTGGGGGAGTACAACCAGCCCACTCCATCGGCCTTGGTGATGAAGGGGTGTGTGCCGGCGATGGCGGCCATGCCGGTCGCGCCTGGAGGCGGTTGGTAATCGGGCGGCTTGTTGAGCTCGAAGTCCGGTTTGTCGAGTCCGACCCAACTCCGCTTCTCTGCGTCCCACCAGATCAATTTCTTACGTTCCGACCAGGCCCGCCCTTCGGGGTCGGCCGAGGCCCGGTTGTACAGGACGCGGACATTGTTTGGCCAGGCGAAGCCCCACTCCGGTTGAATTGGGTTATCCGAGATCTTGCGCTCGTCCGCACGGTTGCGGCCCGGCTCGGGGAAGACACCGCTGTAGACCCAGCAGCCGCATGCTGTCGTGCCGTCGTCCTTCAACTCCGAGTAGCCGCTGACAAGACGAGGCCCCCCGGTGCGCGGGTCGGTTTCATCCAGCCGGTGACCGTTTATCTCCATGAGGACCTTCTCCAGGTCCGGTTCCCCTTCGATGCGGCTGAGCGTTCCATCGGGCAGACGCGGCTGCTCGTCGAAGTCGTAATCCCAGGTGAGGTTCAGCAGCCCCTGATCCCTGGGATCGGTGGAGCCGGCATAGAGCTGCTTGAGGCGCTTACCCAGGTTGTAGAAAAACCAGGCGTCGGAACGGCAATCGCCGCCCGGATCAATGGCTTTCTTGTGCCATTGGATGAGCCGCTGCGTCTGGGTTAAGCTGCCCTCCTTCTCCTGAGCGGCTGCCGCCGGGATAAAGAAGACCTCGGTCCCGATCTCGGAGGACGGCGGCGCATTCCGGTCGTTCTTCCAGAAGGTGGCGCTTTCCGTCTCGAACCAGTCGAGAACCACCAGCCACTCGAGGTTGCGCAGGCCGGCACGGTGCAGACCGGCGTTGGGTCCGCCGCCGCCGGGGTTCTGACCAGCCAGGAAGTAGCCCTTCACCCCACCCTTTGACATGCGATCGAAGTAGGCCAGTTGCGAATAATCGCCTTCCACGCGCGGCACCCAGGAGAAGCCGAAATCGTTGTCCGGCGTTGCTCCGTCGCCGTACCACGCCTTGAGGAGGCTGACAATGAATTTGCTAAAGTTCGCCCAATAACCGGTGGACATCCCTCCATTCTCGATGTAAGAACCCAAATCCTCGTGCGCGGGGTCGTGTGCCGCGGGTTGCGGCAGGTAACCGGGCAGTGAGTCGTACAACGTCGAGATGTCGGTCGCGCCCTGGATGGTCGAGTGGCCGCGCAAAGCCATGATGCCGCCGCCAGGGCGCCCCATATTGCCGAGCAACAATTGCAGGATGCCGGCAGTGCGTATGATCTGCACGCCGGTGCTGTGCTGCGTCCAGCCCAGCGCGTAGGCGATGCAAGTGGTCCGCTCGCGTCCGGAGTTGGTGCAGAGCAAATCCGCGACCCGCAGGAACTCTTCCGGCTTGCAGCCGCACACTTGGGAAACGGTCTCCGGCGTGTAGCGGGCGAAGTGCCGGCGCAGAATCTGCATCACGCAGCGCGGGTGCTGCAAGGTTGGGTCGCGCGGTGCATTTGCCGGGTGTTTATGCGGCCAGGGATGTGCTGACCTGCTGCCATCCGTGGAGTGGCCGCGAGGGTCATGCTCCTGAGTCGACTGCGTCGAACCGTTCTGCTCCGCGTCATCGTCGTTCTCGAAGCCCCAATGGCCCTGCGTGGAACTATAGGAGTCGTGCTGCTGGTCGAAGCCGCTAAACAACCCTGCCAGATCTTCAGTATCCCGAAAACCTTCCTCGATGATGGTCGAAGCATTGGTGTAGGGCAGGACATATTCATGAAACCAACGGTCGTGAGTTAAGACGTAATTCACTAGGCCGCCGAGGAAGGCAATATCGCTCCCGGAGCGGATGCCCACGTAAAGATCGCACACGGCAGACATGCGGGTGAAGCGCGGGTCAACATGGATCAGGGTCGCGCCTTTCAGCTTGGCCTCCATGGGCCATTGGAAGCCGACAGGTTGAGCCTCCGCCATGTTCGATCCCATGAACAGGACGCAATCGCTATTGGCCATGTCCTGCTGATAATTTGTGGCCGCGCCGCGGCCGAACGAGGCGCCCAGACCGGGCACCGAGGCGCTGTGTCATATTCGCGCCTGGTTCTCGATCGACACCACTCCCAACCCGCCGCCGAGCAGTTTCTTGATGAGGTAGTTCTCCTCGTTGTCAATCGTTGCCCCGCCCAACGAGCCGATGCTGCGCACCGAATTGAGCAAACGGCCTTGCTCGTCGCGAGTGGTGAAATCGGCGTCGCGGGTCGTCTTCACGCGCTGGGCAATCTGCTGCAATGCCCACTCCATTGTTTTCGTCTCCCACTGATCGGAGTAGGGAGCGCGGTAGAGGACATTGCGGACGCGATGCGAATTGACGGAGAGCTGGTAGGCGTTAGCCCCTTTGGGGCAAAGGTGGCCGGTGCTGATGGGACTTTCGGGATCGCCCTCAATGTCGATGACTTCGCCGCCCTTACTGAAGATGAGCTGCCCGCAGCCGACGGCGCAGTAAGGACAAATGCCCTGGGTGACATGGGCGCCGCGCAGCCGCGAACCCTTGGCCAGCGTCTCTACGCTGAACGGTTCCCGAGAAGTCTGTGGTTTCTGGGTGAGTGGGAAGCGGAACATAGCACCTCCTGAGCGCGCCTAGTTGCGCATACTAGCACAGATGCTTCCAAAAGGAGTATGGGCGCAAAAGGAGGCGAATGTTCTGGTCCCCCTCCGCAGCATTGCCGCCAAGAGCAATCGGCCTGCCTCCAAATGCGTTCGCATCACGCTCACCCCTGTTGCTCCGGCCCAGGCGTTACACTTTTCCCAGGCAGTTTTAGATCACAATATGGATCGCGCTGTCCCGCGTGTTCCCTGAGGAGTAAAGAACAACGATGAAGAATCGTGCCCTGGTGCTTGGTGGAGGCGGGGTAGCGGGAATCGCCTGGACAACTGGCTTGCTCTTCGGCCTTAGCGAACACGGCGTAGATTTGCGCACCGCCGATTTGCTGGTGGGAACCTCCGCTGGATCGGCCGTTGCCGCACAACTCGGCAGCACCTTGTCGCTGAAGGATCTATTTGACCGCCAGGTCGAGCCGACGCAGCAGACGCGGGAGCTGGCGCCGAACGCCGAATTGTTTGCGTTGTTTGAGCGCGCCCTGCTGACGGCCAACGGCTTGCCGGATCGCGCAGACCACATACGGCACATCGGACGTTGGGCACTTGAAGCACCGACGGTTACAGAAGGGGAACGACGATCGGTGATTGCGGAGCGCCTGCCGAGTCACGCCTGGCCAAATGGCATGCTTCTGATCGTGGCTGTAGATACGGAAACGGGAGAGACCAAAATATTCGATCGCCTCTCGGGAACAAGCCTGGTCGATGCGGTCAGTGCAAGTTGCGCTGTGCCCGGTATATGGCCTCCGGTCACAATCGATGGACGGCGCTACATGGATGGCGGCGCACGTTCATCGGACAACGCCGACCTGGCACTGGGCTATACCCGCACCGTGATTGTCTCTCCCATGGGTACAGCGCGCCCTGAAATTACTGGAGAGAGCCTGGAACAGCAGATCGAGACCTTAAAGAGCGCCGGCGGCGAGACCTACGTGGTTGAGCCGGACGAGGCGTCGAAGAGCGCTATCGGTCTCAATCCGCTTGCGCCCGAGACGCGTGGACCCGCAGCGAAAGCCGGGCGCAGCCAAGGTCACGCTATCGCGGATGATATTGCGCTCTTCTGGTCTGCCTCAAAGTAACTGGGTTCCTGGTCCAAGCGGCGTAGCTACTACGAAGCGCAATCGACGTCTTGTCCTCAGTCTTGTCCAAACTAGTTTTTTCGATCGGCTGATTTGAACAGCACTCGCTGTTCCACCACTTAAATCCCAAGCCAACGCTCTCGTCGGCGATTCTTTCAGCCACTAGCTAATTCCCCATGGAAGCGCCCCTCCACCCTTGTCATCCCGAGCGAACTCCGGATTTCCTACTACGCTGCACTCATCAACGGCCACGTATGCGGCTTTCAGTAAGGAAAGCCGCATGAGGTCTATCGACACCACTAAGCTTGACAGGAAATCCGGAGGAAGCCGAGGGACCTGCAGTTCCACTTTCCCCCAAGCCAATCGCGAGGTGCCCGGCGATATCTCGTCGAAGTCCCCCCCGAAATGACACGAATGTGACAACTTCATGACAACTTAAACCCATGGAGAACGTAGGTTGGCCTCCGGCAACGAACGCACGAAATCCGGTACGTGTGAAGCCGAGGAGGACAAACATGAAGCTAAGTCAATCATTCCCCCTTAGAGTCGCTCAGGTAGGCGTGACGCTATTCATCGTGGCAGCGGGTACCGCACGTGCTGCCGATCCGTCGTTCATCGGGCCCTTCAACACCGTAACCACCATCAGTACGACCGTACCGGCAAATGGTGACGTTAACCCGTATGGCATTGCTCGCGTTCCCCGAACCACCGGAAGCTTGGTCGAGGGCCAATACCTGATCAGCAATTTCAACAACGGCGCAAACGCGCAAGGAACAGGCACCACGATCGTGCAGATTGCGCCCAACGGGGCATTCAGCCTCTTCGCCACGATCGATGCGAGCAAGGTGGCATGTCCCGGAGGGATTGGGCTGACAACCGCGCTGGTCGCACTGAACAGCGGGCTTGTGATCGTTGGAAGCCTACCGACCACAGATGGGGCTTCGGCGACGGCCGCGGCCGGTTGCCTGATCGTTTTGGACAGCAAGGGCAACGTGATTCAAACATTTTCGGGTCGTCACATCAACGGCCCTTGGATATGACTGCCGTGGATGGCGGGCGCTTCGTCGTACTATTTGTGACCAACGTGCTTAACGGCACGGTCGCGGCAAATGGCGCCGTTGTCCATGGCGGAACCGTTGTCCGCTTATTGATCTCCGATTGTGACAGCCAGAAACCGCAGCTGCTCGACAGCACCATCGTCGGCTCTGGTTTCCCGGAACGCACTGACCCATCTGCCCTGGTCATTGGCCCAACCGGTCTCGCATTCGATAACGTTACCGGCATCCTCTATGTCGCCGACAGCCTTAACAATAGGATCGCGGCAATTCCCGCTGCGCTCTACCTTAACTACCCGGTGAATCTAGGCCTGACGGTGTCTCGTGGAGGAAAGCTCAATGATCCGCTCGGTCTGGCGCTCGCGCCCAATCATCACCTCCTGACCGCGAACGGCGATGATGGAAACATCGTCGAAGTGAATCCGTTCACTTACAAGCAGGTTGCGGTCAAACTTGTCGACAACACGGGAGGCCCACCCCCGGGCGCAGGTGCATTATTTGGGCTGATTGCGACCAACGATGGCGTTTACTTCGTGGACGACGCCTCGAACACATTAGACCTGCTTCACTGATCACAGCTTCTCACGTAGTATCTCGCCACTAGGAACGGCTTTGGATGAAAGCGGGGACCTGTCCCCGCTTCACCTATTAAAGCATCCTCAGACGTTGTCTTCCCTATCCTCGCGCTTCCGTCGAAACGCTCCACGGCCAAAATTCGTGCACCTGCGCTCGAGAGCAAAGAGGCTGGTAATAGTAGCCATTCCGGCGAGCTAAATGAATTACATATTCATGTAGTACGGTCTGATATCAGCATATGGGCCTGATCTCGACGTGTCTCTCCCCATCGGGTGTCCAAACCCACGGCTCATAATCGATCACCCTCCGGTAAAGATCGATCGAACCTCCAGGAACATGTAGTTTCTTTGTGAACGAGGCCGGGATAACATCGCCGTGTACTTAGGTAGATCCTCTCGCTTGGAAAGGGAGGACTGCCCGTGACAGGGAGCGAGGTGTTCGCAGAATGCAAGACAATCCGACACTTAATAGAGAACACATCGAGCGGATTCGTTCGGTGGCTCAACTGCGTTCCGTGCGTACTGGGGAGGTGCTCTATGAACCCTCTTGTCCCGATGTTCCTCTCTTTGTTGTCCTGGACGGGACAGTCTCAATCAGCAGAACCGGTGAGGATGAGAAGATTCTGGCTGTTCGCGAACCAGGACAGTTCACAGGAGAAATGTCTGTCATCTCCGGCAGTCGATCACTTCTTACGGCGCGAGTGACAAACGATGGCGCCGTCCTTGAACTCACTCGTGAAAAAGTGCTGTCGCTCATGGCCAAGGACACGGAAATTGGCGACATACTCATGGGAGCCTTCGTCGCACGTCGCTTACTGATGATTCAGCTGGGCGAAGGCAATGTCGTCCTTTTCGGCACTAGAAGTTCTGCACGTACTCTCGCTCTCAGGGAATTTCTCACCAGAAATGGGCATCCGTTCACCTACATCGATATTGACACCGACTCCTGTGCCGGCGAGTTGATGGAAAAACTCGCCGTTCGAAACGGTGAAATCCCGGTTGTTTATTGCAACCGCCGATATGTACTGAGAAATCCGTCTGTTGCCGAGCTAACGGCCTGTCTTGATCTCAACATCAACATCAACATCGACAAAAGCGTACGCGACGTTTTGGTGATCGGTGCTGGCCCAGCAGGGCTCGCAGCAGCGGTGTACGCTGCTTCAGAAGGACTAAAGACGCTGGTTATCGAGAAGTCAGCACCCGGCGGCCAGGCAGCGTCCAGTTCAAAGATCGAAAACTATCTGGGTTTTCCCACAGGGCTTTCCGGACAGGAGCTGGCGAATCGATCCATCGCTCAAGCTCAGAAATTTGGGGCGCAGTTGATGGTCGCGCAATCGGTCGTGCATGTCGATTCCGGGCGGCAGCCATATAAGGTGATTTTGGAATCCGGCCTTAAGTTCAACGCGCGCAGCATCGTGATCGCAACTGGCGCGCAATATGCGCGATTGCCTGTCGAGGAAGCTGAAGCCTTTACTGGAAGAGGGATCTATTACAACGCGACGTATATGGAGGCGCAGCTCTGTGACTCAGAAGAAGTAGCAGTGGTGGGTGGGGGAAACTCTGCGGGACAAGCGGCCGTTTTCCTTGCTCAGACATCATCGAAGGTGCATCTCCTGGTGCGTTCGAGGAAACTTTCAGACTCAATGTCGCAGTATCTGATCGCCAGGATAGAAGCACATCCCAAGATCGAAATCCACTATCTGACTGAAATTATTGCCGTCACCGGTACCGCGCACCTGGAAAGCATCACGTGGAAGGACGACACATTAGGACTTGAGGCAAGCAAGCCAATTCACCACGTGTTTGTGATGGCAGGTGCCGCGCCTCGCACGGAGTGGCTTGAAGATTCCTTTGTCCTGGACAAAAAGGGGTTCCTTATTACCGGACCCGACCTTATTGAATACAAGAACTTTCAATGGCCGTTGAGCCGTTCCCCCCTTCTACTCGAGACCAGTGTGCCGGGAATATTTGCAGTGGGCGACACACGAGCCGGCAGCGTCAAACGGGTTGCGTCAGCGGTTGGCGAGGGTGCAATGGCAGTCCATCTCGTGCATCGATTCCTCGCCGAAAGTACAGAACAGCCCAACGCACATGAAATGATGGCGTCTCTCAAACCCCGGGCCATACTTGGCTAACCCGCATTTCCTCAACGAATCAAACCAGGAGACCAGCTCATGAGCCAGCACGTCGCCATCTCTCCCGAAGAAGCCGCGGACCGTCTGGCCATCCGGGAACTCGTCGAGGCCTACGCGCATTGCGCCGATCGCCGCGACGCAAAAGGCCAGATGGCTCTCTTTACCGCAGATACCCATTTCGTGGTGTACATGAACGCCAAGGATTCGATGCCCTCACAAGAGTTGCACTCGCGCGAAGCGCTTGCTCCAGTATTCGCGGATCTGAACAAGTACGACGCGACCACGCACTTCGTCGGACAGAGCACGATCTTCACTCTGACGGCCGACCGGGCCACGGGTGAGGCCTACTGCCTGGCCCACCACGTAACCGTCAACGATGGAAAGCGGCGCTTGATGCTCGCCTCGCTCCGCTACCTCGACACGTTCGTGAAGATAGATGGTACGTGGCTGTTCGCAGAGCGCCGGCTCTACGTGGACTGGCTGGAGGAACGCGCATTATCATAACAGCGGCCAGCTAGTTGAGCTCGATGAGCGCCTTGCTGCGAGAGGGGGTCGTGGATGAATGTTCCAAGGCCGAGTAAGACTGAACGCGGCTCGTTCATTGGCCTGCGTAGCAGCTGGCGCCGAGCCCGAACGCAGCTGAGCGAAGCACTTCCCATCCTGAAAGATCGGGCTGCTCAGCGAACAAACGCACTTGAGAAGGCCAATGAGAATTTGAAAACAGCCCAGGAAGAGCTGCAAAGACGATGGCAGTACCTTGCAGAGGCTCAAAGGCTGAGTCATTCGGGAACCTTCGGATGGAAGGTCAGCAATGGTCAACTCGTTTGGTCGGACGAAACCTACAAAATTTTGGGCTTCACACGAGAAACGAATCTGACCATCGATCTGGTATTCGACAGAATTCATCCCGAGGACCGGGAGCGCCTGCAGCACCTCAGGGACCGCGCCGCGCAGAACGGCATGGACTTAGATGTCGAGCATCGAATCCTCCTGCCAGACGGTGTCATCAGGTACGTCCACGTGGTCGCCCACGCCGGAGAAGATCACTCGGGCAATCGCGAGTATATAGGTATCGTCAGCGATATCACTGAACGCAAACGTGCAGAACAAGAGCGACAGGCGCTATCTCGGGACTTAAAAGAGAGCAACGCCAGACTTGAAGAAGCACAACGCGTCGCACATGTGGGCTACTGGGAGTGGGATCTTGAGACGGGTGAGGTCATCTGGTCTGACGAGACCTATCGCATCTTTGGGCTCAAACCGCAAGAACGTCCCATGGATTTAGCAATGGTCCGCGGAATGGTCCACCCTGAGGACCGCGAAGCTCTCTACAGCGGTGTAGACGTGGAGCTTGATGCAGGCGTGCAGCCCGTTGCTGAATTTCGGATTGTCACTCCTGGTGGAGAAGTGCGCACGGTACACGCCATCACCTCAAAGCTTTGGAGTGCGATGCCGGGTAATCAGGACAATGAGGCATCCGGAAAGGCCCGCAAGCTGTTCGGTACCGTTCAAGACGTCACGGAATTGAAGCGCGCAGAGGAAGCCCACCATGCCCTGTCCCGGGATTTGCGAGAGAGCAAAGCTTGGCTCGAAGAAGCCCAACGCGTTGCCCATCTTGGCTACTGGGTCTGGGACCTGGAAACGAATCAGCGTGATCTGGTCGGAAGAAACCTACCGCATCTTTGGGTTGACGCCGCAAGGTGGGCTCCATGGACATAGCGATAGTGGGCGAAATGATCCATCCGGATGATCGAGAGGTTGTATTTCGGACAGCAGAAGAGGCTATTCGTTCTGGGACGCGCGCTGACTGCGAACATCGGCTCATTCGTCCCGATGGGGAAGTGCGGGTCGTACACAGCTTGGGTGACTTGAAGAAAAATTCAGAGGGGCTAACCCAAATGTTCGGTACGACTCAGGACATCACTGATCGCAAACTGGCAGAACAAGCCCTGCGGCGAAGCCAGTTCTACCTAAGCGAAGGGGAGCGCCTTGCTCACATGGGGAGCTGGGCGTCCAGAGATTTCGGTATCCGTTGGTCCGAGGATTTAGATATCTATTGGTCTGACGAGGTCTACAAGATCTACGGACGTGATCCGAAAAACGGGGCTCCGAGCCTTCAGCAGTATCTGGCTGCCGATCCATCCTCAGGACCGAGCCTCCATGGCTGAAACGATAAGGATGATGCATGAGCAGCGCTGTGGCTGCGATGTCACGAACCGAATAGTTCGGCCAGATGGGGAGGTGCGGTACGTCCGTTGTGTTGGTGTTCCAGTGGTTGAAGACGGAGTTTTTCAGGGATTCAACGGCACCACAATGGATGTCACAGGGCAGGAGCTATTGACTCAGGAGTTGCGGCGAGAGCAAGCGTACCTAGCGGAAGCGCAAAGCTTGACTCACGTCGGCAGCTGGGCGTGCAACCTGGCGACGCGGGAGATCTTCCATTCGTCGGACGAAAACGCGCGCCTCTACGGTTTCGATCCCAACCAGGGTCCGCTTCCATTTGACCTTTTTTACGCAACGATTCTTCCCGAAGACGAACGAATTCTCAGAGTAAAGCTTGAGAATGCAATTGGTGCAGGGGCCGATTATGACGTCGAATTTCGGATTCGCCGTACCGATGGTTCCATCAGATTTCTGCGTGGCATCGGCCACCACAATCCCTCTCAGGAAATCGGTGAGTACTTTGGGATCACGATGGACATAACTGACCAAAAGCGCGCTGAGGAGGAGCGTGAAAGGCTGCGCCAGTTAGAGGCCGATCTCGCACACATCAGCCGCGTCAACATGATGGGAGAGTTGGCCGCAGCACTGGCGCACGAAATCAAGCAACCCATCGCCGCCGCGATCACCAGCGCAAACGCCCTTTTACGATGGTTGGCACATGACCCACCCGACCTGGAAAGAGCGCGGGCAGCAGCGGCCAGGATCGAGCACGACAACAATCGTGCAGCTGACGTTATCAACAGTTTGCGGTCCTTTTACAAAACGGGAACGCCCGCAGAACGCGAGATCGTCAACGTGAAGGAAATTGTTGGAGAAATGACAGTACTGCTGAGGGTCGAAGCGGATCGGCACTCCGTAACGATCCGGCCCGAACTCGAGGCCGATACGCCTAAAATCCTGGCCGACCGGGTGCAACTCCAGCAAGTCTTCATGAACCTGATGCTGAACGCGATCGAGGCTATGAAAGATGCCGGAGGCGAGTTGACGATCAGATCGCGAATGAATCCCGAAGGTCGTCTCATCGTTTCCATCATCGATACCGGCGTAGGATTGCCGGCTGGAACGTTCGGAACAGATTTTTGACCCTTTCCATACGACCAAACCGCAGGGGACGGGTATGGGCCTGACCATTACCCGCTCGATCGTGGAGTCTTACGGAGGGCGGGTGTGGGCCACCGTCAATCAGGGCGCCGGTGCGACCTTCCATTTCACGCTCCCCGGCGAAACCGAGGCTCATGTATGAAACCCGCCGCCGTTCCCACCGTGTTCATCATCGATGACGACCGCGGCATGCGACAGGCGGTCCAGGATCTCGTCGAGTCGGTTGGTCTTCGCGCCGAGTCGTTTGCAACTGCTCAGGAGTTTCTGAGCAGGCAACCCACCTCTGACCCGAGTTGCCTGGTTCTGGATGTAAGACTTCCTCAGATGAGTGGACTCGATTTCCAGCGCCGGCTAACCGAGATTGGTATGCAAATACCTATCATCTTTATTACGGCGCATGGAGACGTTCCTATGTCCGTCAGGGCGCTGAAATCAGGCGCCGTGGAATTTCTGACGAAGCCTTTTCGGGACCAGGATCTGCTGGACGCGATTCAGCAGGCTCTCCAGCGTGACCGTGCGGCGCGAGAACAGCAGGCAGAGGTTCACGAGTTGCAGGGGCGGTATCGGGCATTGACCGCGCGAGAGCGGGAGGTTATGGGACTCGTGGTCTCTGGAATGCTCAATAAGCAGATTGCCCCAGAAATCGGAGCCAGCGAAGCCACTGTAAAGATCCATCGAGGCAACGTGATGCAGAAGATGCAGGCGGGGTCGCTCATTGAATTGGTCCGTCTGGCCGACAAGCTAAAACTCGTTCTTCCCAAGTAGCATGGAGTTATCTCTCTAGGCTGCTACTCCGCTCCTCCTCCAGTGCTAATCCACTACCACCTGAGTCGTAGTTTTTTCGCCTGCGATCCGATTGCGCTGCCTTTGTGGAATGCGCTACCTTTTGCCCCATGAAGATCGAGCACACTCCAAGCCTCCCGGCAATCCTCGATGATGACAAGTCGTTTCAAAATGCGCTGCAAGATCTGATCGAATCCGAGGGGATGTCCACGGTCTGCTTCGACTCCGCGGAGAAGTTCCTGGATTCCGGAGCCAGGCACAAGGCCGCATGCCTGATTGCTGACATTCGAATGCCAGGCATGTCTGGTATCGAACTGCAAGCAAAGCTTAAGGCCGAACGATGCCGAATACCCATCATCTTCATCACCGGCGGCGGCGACATTCCGTTGGCAGTAAGCGCGATGAAGGAAGGCGCGAGTGACTTTTTTACCAAACCGGTGGATGGAACTTCCCTGCTTAGTTCGGTGGAACGGGCGTTGCATCAGAATCTCGCCCATCGCCGAGAAGCGCTCGAATATGCAAGGTTGGTCGCCAGATATAAGTCTTTGACGTCCAGGGAGCGAGAGCTGCTGCCGCTGTTGGTTAGCGGTCTGTTAAACAAACAAGTGGCATTTGAGTTGGGGATCACCGAGTACACCGTTCAATTTCATCGCGGGCACATTATGCGAAAGATGCAAGCCGGCTCTTTTGCAGGCTTGGTCAGGATGGCGGACAAGCTCAGCTCTAGCCAAGTCCACTGACGACATCGGTGGCAACGCGCTCATTGAACAGAGCAAACGTTCATTCATCCCGAAGCAACTGCGCGGGGTCCACCGCCAAAGCGCGGCGCGCTGGGATCCAGGTAGCCACCATGCCTACCAGCATCATGGTCACGACCGCGCCGGCCAGGACCAGAGGGTCGCGCGACGTGGCCTGGTAGATAAGGTGCGCGAGCAAACCGCTGGCCACCACTCCCAGAAGCAGGCCGAGAAACGAACCGGAGAACAACAGCAGCAGCGGGCGAACCAGCGCCGCGCGCATCAGTTGCGTGCGGCGCGAACCCAGCGCTACACGTATGCCGAACTCCTTCAGCCGCTTGGAGACCGAATAAGATGCCATACCGAAGACGCCGGTGACAGCTAGCAGAGCGGCGATTAGGCCCATCACGCCCAGCGCCGCCGTGGCCACGCGAGCCGGAAACAGTGCCAGCGCGAGCTCGTCGGACCAGCTATGAAGTGTGAAGGGCAAGCTGGAATCAACGCTAGCGAGCACGTGGTTGAGTGCTGCTGCTGTATCGGCCTCCGGCAATGGCGACCGGACCACAAGCGCCGTATCGCCCTGGTTGTTTTGCGCAAGAGGAAAGAACATAGTCGGAGTAGGATCTTCGGTCAGCGATTCGTACTTGCCATCTTCAACCACCCCGATGACTTCGATGAGGTCGCCCTCAAGGAAATGCCGCCCAACCGCGGGGCTATTGCCGAATATCTTGCGGGCAAAGGTCTGGTTCACGAGCGCGACTCTGGGTTTGGTTGCGTCGTCGTGCCAGGTGAAGTCACGGCCGGCGAGCATCCGGGTCGCGGCAGCCTGAAGATAGCCGGGCGAGATGGAGTAATAGTGAGCAAACATCACGCTGTTGGAGGTTCGCTGTTCGCCTGTGCCCTCGCGGTACACCGGCGTCGAGCTGCCGCCGGTGCCGAGCGGAGTATTGTCGATGGTGCCGACGGCGGTCACGCCAGGGATGCGCTCGGCAGCCTCTATCATGCGCCGTTGCACGGGCAGAGCGGAGCTATCGGAGTAACCAGCCATGTGCATATCCGCCTCCGCCAGCACGGCGCCTTGTGGCACGAAACCGATCGGCGCGTGCAGCGACCGCTCCATGCCGCGGAGCGAGACCAACGAGGCTGTCACCAGCAGGGCGCAGAGAGCAATCTGCACGCCGAGCAGAAGGTCGCGCAACGTGAGGCGGCGCGATAAACCTGCAATGGGCGTTCCACTCTTCATTGCCTGCATGGCGTGCGTCCGCCAGATCTGCCGCGCCGGGATCAGGCCGGGCAGCACGGCGCTGGCCGCGGAGAGCAGCAAGGCGATTGCGTAAACGCGCGCATCAGCAACGACCGCCAAGCGGACGGGAAACTCCGCAAAGGGCTGCCAACGGCTAAGCGCCGCGAACAGCGCGGCGGCCAAGAGGGTTCCCACGACGCCCGCAGCCATGGAGACCAGAACAGCTTCAGTGAATAATTGGCGCAGGATGCGCCAGCGAGTGGAACCGATGGAGAGGCGGATGGCGAGTTCGCGAGCACGGTCGGCAGTACGTGCGGCAAAAATGCTGGCCAAGTTGACACAAGCGGCGGCCAGCACAAGAAACGCCAGCACCATGATGCCGGTGAGGAAAGGCCGGGCCGGACCACCCAGCGTGTCACCCAACAGTCCTGGCCTGATTAAGCGCGCCGACAAGGCATCGTCGAAGCTCGGATACTCCTGGGCGAGCCGATGGGCGACGGAATTCAGGTCATCGACCGCTTGCTGCAGGGTGACGCCGGGTTTGAGCAGACCAAGCACGTTGATGCCGTGGTTCATCCGCTTGTCTAAATAGTTGAACCCATCGATCTGTTCTTGGTTAACCATCGGGATCCAGAAGTCCGGCCAGAAAAACAGCTCGGTCCCATGAAAGCTCTTGGGTGCTACTCCGATGATGGTGAAGGGGTGCTTGTTCAGGTCCACAGTGGCGCCAATTACCAGTGGATCGGCATGGAAACGCGTGCGCCAGAAAGTGTCGCTGAGCACGATGAGGGGCGCGGAGTTCGGACCGTGCTCATCCCTGGCGTGGAACAACCGGCCCGCCTGGGGTTGGACGCCCAGCATGTCGAAGTAATTGCCCGAGACTTCGTAGTTCCAGCACTTTTTGGCAGCGCCGCCGATGCTCATACCAGCCATGGTCAGCTTGTACGCGGCGATGTCGCTGAATGTAGTGTTGCGGGCGCGGTAATCGAGATAGTCGGGATAGGATTGCGAATCGTAACCCTGGGGCTTCTGCACGATCTCGACCAGCCTATCCGCTCCAGCCACATTGAGTGGGCGCAGAAGCAGCGCATTGAGCACGCCGAAGACGACCAGATTTGCGCCCACACCCAGGGCTAGCGTCAAGATAGCGGTCAACGCAAAGCCGGGCGAGCGGCGCAATTGGCGCAGCCCATAACGAATATCGAAGGCAAGGTTCTCCAGACCCAAGCTGGCGTCCGCGGCGGTGACCTGCTCGTTGACCGACGTGGGGTTGCCGAAACGGTGGAGCGCATCGCGGCGGGCCTCGCCGGGCGACATGCCGGCGGTGATGTTGTCCTCGATTCGCATCTCGATATGCGAACGAAGTTCAGCATCGATTTCCTGCCCTAGTTTGGGACGGGAGAAGAGGTTCGAGATGCGACGCAACATCGACATGCAATCACCTCACGCGTAGCGGAATACGGCGCGTATACCCTTGACCAGTTGCTCGAAGCTCTTTTCCGCCTCTTCCAACTGCTTCCGCCCAACGGCGGTCAGCTTGTAATACTTCGCTTTTCGCCCTGTCTCTGTCAGCGCCCACTCTGAACGGACCCATCCGCTCTGCTCCATACGGTGCAAGGCCGGATACAGTGACCCCTCTTCTACATTCAGCAAGGCGTCAGAGGCTCTTTGAAGGTGGAGCACGATGCCGTAGCCGTGCAGCGAGCCGGTCTGCGACAGCGTCTTGAGAACCAAAAGATCCAAACTTCCCTGAAGGTCATTCCGTCGCCATGCGACCAACCCCTATATATCTTGGTATTCTTACGGTAGACCTAGAAGTAGAGGGATGTCAAGGTCGCGTCGATTTCTGGTATTTAGTCTGAACAAAGGGCACGGCTCCAGCCGTGACACACCGAGGATGATGAGGGCTTTAGAGTCTGCGTGAGAAACTGTCAGGTCCGGAGCTCAGTCCCGCAGAGCCTGCCCTGAGCTTGTCGAAGGGGACGGCTGAGAGTCAGACTTGTCCAAATTAGCCTTTTTTCGACTCTGTCCATCCACCTCCACTCATGCCAAGGTGGGCCACCGCCCTCCCCTTTGTCATCCGAGCGTAGCCGAGGGACCTGCGGTGCGCCCTTCCCTCTAACAACTCCCTACAGCTCCGTCCATCTACCTCCACTCATGCCAAGGTGGAGATGGATGGACGGAAGCACTGCCACAGCACCAACCCGATTTCGCTTGTCCACGTTCTCTTCCACGTATTCAGCAAGTTGCGCCGTCCAGAAGGCCATTTGCGCGCTAATTTGGGCAATTATATACTTGACACACAGAATAAAGGGCGCATGATTATTACATGGAAGCGCCAGAGACACTTCAAAACGCCATTGTTTACTTCAGCGATCCCGACCGCTGCTTTCAGTATGCGCTGAATCTTCGCTGGCCGAACGGCGTGGTTTCTTGCCCTCGTTGCGGCTCTGAGAAGCACTCGTTCATCAAGACGCGCCGCATCTGGTTTTGCAAGGCTGCAAGAAGCAATTCACGCTCAAGGTGGGCACGATCTTCGAGGATTCGCCTCTTGGGCCTGGATAAGTGGATGTGCGCCTTTTGGATGATCTGCAACTGCAAGAATGGAGTTAGTTCCTGCGAGATAGCCCGGTCTCTTGGAATCACTCAGAAGTCGGCATGGTTCATGCTGCACCGCATCCGCAAGGCCATGCACGAGGATGTGTCTGGGCCGATGGGTGGCGAAGTCGAAGCTGGACGAAACGTTCATCGGCGGCAAAGCTCGCAATATGCACATCGGCACGCGGAGCGCCGCATCACTGGGACCGGAGGCAAGGGCAAAGCTGTAGCTTTCGGACTTCTGGAGCGCGGCGGAAAGGTGCGAACGATAGTTCTCCCTGATCGCGCAGAAGGAAACCGTTCAACCACTGATCAAAAAGCATGTGCAGGCGGGAGCAGCGCTCTACACCGATGAGATGCTTGGCTATCGCGGACTTGCTTCCGACTATGCCCATGAAGTTGTGAACCATGCGGTGCAGTACGTTGACGGTCGTGTCCACACGAATGGTCTGGAGAATTTCTGGAGCCTGTTGAAGCGCGGAATCAATGGCACCTATGTGAGCATCGAGCCGTTCCATCTATTACGCTACCTCGATGAACAATCGTTTCGATACAACAACCGCAAAGACATTAACGACCAAGGCGCGATTCGAAATCGCCATGCGGCATGTTTTCGGCAAGCGCCTTACCTATCAGCAACTAACCGGCGGTGGAAGCGCTACCGCACAATGACAGGCGGCAAGGGCGAGGCAAGCGCAAGCGCTAGCCCTTGCTGGTTTTACCCTGCTTGCGCTTTGGTTTAGCCTTGGGCGTTTCTTTGCCATCCGGCTTTGTTGCCTTGAAGAGTTTCGACATGCCCTCTTCGAATTTCTTTCGGGCTCCTGGCCCTTCGTGGTATTCAGTCGTCTTCATGGAACCCCCGGCTTCATGGCTCCGGACCGTATTGGATCATAAACAGACGTCGGTATGCCCGTCTCCTTATAAGTAGCTCCGTACTCTTTGCCGTTAAAATCTGTGCATTTGAAAATTACGGTTGTTCCTGCCTTCCTTACCGTTTCCGGCTTCACGTTTAACGCGAATATAACCCATCCAAAAATATCTCCCCCGCGAGCGATAGGCCCCTTGGAGAGGACGCGTGGCAAAAAGTTTTCTGAAACTAGGGTCATCGTGAAATCAGGATCGCCATTCATTCCATGAAAGTGGATGTTTCCCATCGGTGGAACCACTTCAGTTAAGCGAAGCTGAGCGCCGTCAGATGCATATATTTCCGCACTCAACGAAGGGACTCCACTGGCAGCTCCCTTATTTACTATCTGCACGTTTATGGTTATAACCGCATTACCAGTCCCATCCTGACCAGTTGCAACTCCGTATATCTTGGGGTGAAGATCAGGCTGATTGAGATCCGCAATGGCTTTTTTTAGGCTTTCTATCTCCCCCCGGAGATCTGCAATCTGTGAGTCGCGAGTGCTTGTAGTATCTCTTTGTTCTTTCCATGCCTTGTAGCAGGCCATTAAAAGAAAGACAGCCGCCAGGGACAAGCCAATCGCTTTAGGCATTGGCTTGTCCTTCCAAACAAAATAGAGTCCAAAAGTTGCGACCACCAATCCGCCAGTCGCATATCCGGCCCAGCTGTTTATTACGGCCCAGAGAAAAGACAGAATGTCGGTCATAGCATTCAAGGCTATGCCTCGTCCCCTTGTGTGTCAAGTATATAATTGCCCTAATTTGGACAGCTCTGGCTGAGAGTAGCCCAGGATGCGAGCCCAGGGTGCGAGCCCAGGATGCGAGCCCAGGATGCGAGCCCAGGATGCGAGCCGTCGTTGTCGTAATCCAGCAGGGCCACTCCGGAGCCTGTCGTTTCTATGATGTAGTTCTTTTGCGGGGTTCCCATCTTGTGACATGGGACTGGTGCGCGATGCCAAAACCCACCCAGGACTCGCATCCGTCGACGTCAACAACGACGGCAAGGTGGACTTGATTGTTGCTGACGACTCCACGCCCAACATACATCTATCTCAATAAGGGCAATGGAACCTTCGAAGATGTGAGCTATGGCTCAGGGTTTGCGCTCAATGCGGACGCCCGTGAGACCGCCTCCCTGGGACTGGCCGTCGGCGATTACATGCCGCAGCAGGATCCAAAGGTGCGCGTACTGCTGGTGGATACCACCGGCACTCGGGCCGTGTATGAAGGGATAAAACGCTGGTCAAAATGTAAGCGCTGGATAGAACGGCTTCAGGGTATTCCAAACCCCGAGGATGAGTTGGGGCAAATTTGCAAGACTTTCATGCGAGCGCAATTTGCGGTGATTCAAGAAGCGCAGGCTACACTCGAGGACCTGGCGTCGTTCGGACTTCACCGTGCCGATCGCTAAGAGTTGACTACACTACCGGCTAAGCTGGTTGCTGTTCTTGATAACTATCTGCGGCACTCCGTGGTAATAGTTAATAACCCCCGTAGCGCATACATGTCCCCCTACGCGAGGGAGTTCCCCTACGTTCTCTCGATCCTGATCCCACACCAGGAGCGCGAATCTCTGTTCAGGAAAGGCTGAATCCAGATCGATGAAGGTGGGCTTGCCCGGGCTCGCCATCGCGGTGTGTTCGTTGCCCACCGTACCGCAGACCTTGGCGCTCTCGCCATCATGCGCCCTGGCTTGAGCGGTGGTGAGGGTTTGAGAATAACCGATGCTAATCCAGGTCATCAGAACAGCTGTGAGCGCGATCGACCTCATGGCTTCTCCCAACGAGTTTTAGCGGATGCTCATACATTAACCCGCAACATGGGCTAATTTCAAACCCTTCTGCCCCGGAATGGTGATGTTAGTAACCCGTTCTGACAATGAACCGTTGATGAACGGCCACGTTGCGCATTGGCTAGGGTTCCGGGGAAAGTCCTTCGGCTCAAAAAGCTACTGCGGTGCGGCCCGATTGAATTCGGCCGTGTCGAAGGTGACCGTCCATGGCACCGGCTGGTCCGTCGCATCCCGTCCCGTGGGTAAAAGCATAACTTTCTTGAGTACCAGGTGCCTATCCGAGCAGATCGAATAGGTCACGGGGGAGGGTTTTGGAGCATCTGCAGGAGCCTTGTATACGACCTGAAGCACCCGGCACGCGGTTGGCGCTTCGTTTAATGGCAGCGTTTCCGATCCGGTCTCCGTGACCGAGTCGACATTCTTCGCAATCCTGTTCCAAAATCCCGCTACCGCAAGTGGAATCGTCAGAGATGTTGGCTTCTCATCCGCGCCGCCAAGCACATTCACAAACTGCAGATGGCCAACGGCGGCGCTGCCGGAATTGGCAGGGGGAGAAGGAGCGGCCGCAATCTTCACATCAAAGTTGATCTGCCAGGAGGACCCTAAGGGCTGAACGGAGCCCTTGCCATTCATCTGGTATCCCTCTGGACTCCTATAAGTGTCTTGCGCCATCTGGAGAAGCTGCTGTGGCGTTTGTGCACAGGCGCAGGAGGCCGTAGTCAGAAGCAGCAACAGAATATAACGCATTCGATGCTCCGCTATTTCGTTCGGGACTAGCAATTCTTCCTAGCAGAACCATTGCCTCTTTGTCACAGGCACAAGTTGCGGCTGCAAGAAGACCTTCCTCTTTCACATAAGACGTTCACGGCCGGCGATCGCTCGCCACGGAATAACATTATTTTTCGGGAGGCAGGCCTTGCCCACCGCCCTCCCGCTACGCCGGCTTTCTCTTCGGAGAGCTATTAGGCGCCGAGCAATCTCTGGTGTATAAGCCTATTCTGATACAGCATCACTTGAGGAAAGGTACCCCTGGTTCACATGGCGAAGGATAAGTCGAATGGTCCAAGCAGGCGCGCATTCCTGAAAACGTCCGGGCTGGCTGCGGTCAGCGCCGTATTTACGGAGCAAGGTGCTGTTCGCGCCGCGCACGGAGCCAGCGAAACAAATAGCGCGAGCGACCGGGTGCGCCAGGACCCGGTCGACTGGGTCAACATCCTGCAAGGCACAGCATCCACGTCCGAGTTCTCGCGCGGCAATACGCTGCCCATCGCCGCGCTCCCGTTCGGCATGGCGCACTGGACCCTGCAATCGCACGAGGACACACCGTGGATGTTTCAGCCCGGCGTTCGACGTATCCAGGGTTTTCGCTGTACGCATCAACTGAGCCCATGGCTGAGCGACTACGGGCATGCGAGCTTTCTTCCCTTTCGTGGAGAGATCCATCCTGGAGCAGCCGCGCGCGCGTCCTCTTATGCTGCCGAGGAAGCACATCTTGGACCTCATTCGCTGCAGCTTTTCCTGCTTCGCTACCGCGCTCACGTTGAGCTGGTCCCAACCGAAAGAAGCTCTGTGCTGACGGCAACGTTTGAGAAAGACGAAAACGAAGAGACAATCGGCCTTCTCTTCGATATTCCGGGACGTCAAGGTACGATCGAACCCGATCCGGCGACGCAATCGATTCGTTTTACATCGACCGCAAACTCGGGTGGTGTGCCCGACAACTTCGCCACCTACTACGTGCTGCAGCTCAAAACTCCTTGGGATAGTTTTGAAGTGAAAGAGGCCGGTGGGCACCGGATCGGTATCCTTCGCTTTCGGCAGGGCCTGTCTTTGGAAGCACATATCGCCACCTCCTTCATCGGGTTCGAGCAGGCGGCGCTGAACCTGCGCAACGAGATTGGGCAGCGTTCTGTGGATGAGCTGCGCAGTTCGGCAGCAGCCACTTGGAACGATCATCTGAACCGGATCGAGATCGAAGGCGCCACCGAGGAACAGCGTCGCACCTTCTATTCGTGCATGTACCGCGTGCTGCTCTTTCCGCGAACCTGGCACGAGCCGGATGCAGACGGCAAGATGCATCACTTCAGCGCCTTCAATGGCAAGGTGATGCCGGGTGTGATGTACGCCGACCACGGCTATTGGGACGTGTATCGCGCCTGGTATCCACTGATGTCCATCCTGTTTCCAGAGCGGCTGGGTGAGATTCTGCAGGCCTGGGTGAATGCCTACAAGGAAGGCGGCTGGCTGCCGCAGTTTCCGTGTCCAGGATACCGCGCGTGCATGACCGGGAGCCTGATCGACTCCGTCTTTGGCGATGCAGCAGCGAAGCACATTACGGGCTTTGATCTGGAAGGCGCCTACGAGGGATTGAAAAAACATGCCACCATGCCCGGCGACCCCGCCAAAGGCTACGGGAGGGTTGGACTGGAGCAGTATCTCAAGCTGCAATACGTTCCCGCGGATCACGTTACCCAATCCGTTGCGGAAACCGTCGACGCAGCCTACGGGGATTTCTGCATCGCGCAGGTAGCCCAGGCGCTGGGCAAAGAAGACGATCACGCTGCTTTTATGAAGCGCTCTGAGAACTGGCGGCATGTCTACGATGCCGCAGGTGAAGTTCTTTCGCGGTAAGAACGAAGATGGCTCCTGGCTTACTCCGTTCAATCCCTTCACATGGGGCAGTCCTTATGTGGAAGGGGCAGCCTGGCAGCACCGTTGGGACGCACCCCAGAACCTCCGCGGCCTGATCGAACAAATCGGAGGCGAGGCAGAAGCGGCGAAGGCTCTTCAGGAGATGTTATCGACCCCAGCCGATCTTCCACGTCGGTGTGTACGGAGCTCGAGATACACGAGATGTCAGAGATGGCGGCGGTGCCGTTTGGCCAATATGCGCATTCCAATCAGCCGGTACACCATCTTCTCTACATCTTTGCTCATGCCGGGCGCCCGGACCTCACGCAGCTATGGGCGCGCAAGGTGATGCAGAGTCTCTACACGCCGGATACGTTTGCCGGGGACGAGGACACCGGGTCGATGTCCGCATGGTTCGTTTTGAGCGCGCTGGGATTTTATCCCGTCTGCCCTGGAAAGCCGGAGTACACCCTGGGCAGTCCCCTATTTGCCCGTTCTGTCGTACACGTACCTGGCGGAGTTACATTTACCATCGAAGCCCAGGGCAATACTCCCGATGCGGTGTTCGTCCGTCGCGCTTCCCTTCAGGGAAAAGCCGTCACCGGCAATCTCCTCGATCACGCTGCCATCATGAAAGGCGGCACACTTCGCTTCGAAATGGCGTCAAGCGCGAAGTCTGGAGGGAACGCTGGAGACTCCGCTTAGCATGATCGTCCATCCCGCCCAACGCAGCAGTACGATCGCACAAGGAGTTTTCTAGTGCCCGACAAGCGTAGAGAGACCCGCGCCAATCCGCCGGCTGCCGACTGCGTTTCCCCGCTCGCCTCCGCACCTGAACCGGAACCCCTGTGCCTAACCGACTTCGAGCCTCTCGCGAAGGCGAAGATGTCAGCCATGGGTTGGGAATACGTCACCGCCGGCGCGGGTGATGAGTTCACATTGCGATGGAATCAGGAAGCTTACCAGCGGATTCGCCTCAAAGCCCGCGTTCTCGTAGATGCTTCGAACCTGGACCCGCGCATAACGCTGTTTGGGCAGGAGCATAGCTTCCCCATTCTCTTGGCGCCCACGTCTTCTCATAAACTGACCCATCCCGAGGGAGAGCTGGCCACGGCTCGCGGTGCAAGCGCCGCCGGAGCCACCATGGTCGTCAGTTCGTTTGCCAATACGAGCCTTGAAGATGTGGCGGCCGAGGCCAAGAGTCCATTGTGGTTTCAGCTCTACGCGCAGCCTGACCAAGGTTTCACCCGCGACCTGGTGCAACGCGCCGAGGCTAGTGGTTACCGCGCACTCTGTCTCACAGTGGACACACCGATCTGCGGTGCGCGCAATCGCGAGACCCGGGCGAAGGTTACCCTGCCACCGCTACCAAACCTAACCGGCTTCAAGGGCGTTGGCGATAGTGTTCGCATAGACTCCCTGGAGATTTTTACCAGCGTGCTCGACGCGTCCTTGAGCTGGAAGGACGTGGAGCGGATGCTCTCTTACGCAAGGATTCCATTGCTGCTGAAGGGTGTACTCAACCCTGACGATGCAGACCGTGCAGTCAAGACGGGAGTTGCTGGGATCATGGTTTCCAATCATGGCGGTCGAAATTTAGATACGGCGCCTGCGACCATCGACGCGCTGCCCCTGGTGTCAGACAAAGTCGCCGGACGCGTGCCGGTCTTAGTGGATGGCGGTATTCGACGCGGGACCGACGTGCTCAAGGCGCTGGCGTTGGGCGCGAACGCAGTGCTCATCGGACGGCCGTATCTCTACGGATTGGGAACTGCGGGCGCAGCCGGTGTCACGAAGGTTTTGAATATCCTGCAGCGAGAGTTTGAGATGGCGATGGTCCTGACGGGTAGGACCACCATTGCCAGTATTGACCGATCGGTGCTCTGGCCTTAAGCGAGGCCTCTCTCTCTACCTGGCATCCCTTTTCGACAATTCACGCGCTTGACCTCATCGCTCATTAGTACTACTATGTAGTTATTATCGCTGGTAAGTGAGCAATCTTACCAGCCTGGTAGCGATTGGCGTTTCGGAGAAGCAATGGCAGCACCTCCACAAACCTTTTTGCAAAACCCTAACCGGAGATACTTCCTCTGGTCATTAGCCGGTCTTGGGCTAAGCCCAAAATTATTGCAATCCGAAAAGCGCTCCGACGCGAGTTACCGCTTCTTGACACCAGAATGCGAAGTCCGCATGAGTGTTCAATTTCTCGCGAACTCGTCCACTGAGGGCTTTCACTTCCGCGATCGCCTGACCAACCGCGCCTTCTGCCTCTCTGCCAACGGAGAGGAAAACCGCGGCTGCCTGGAGCGATTCGTAGGGGCAATGGCCATCGCCCGTTACGACTTTCGCTCACGGCGTCACTCTCCGGTCCCACTCAATCTGCGCGAGCGCGTCGTGACCATCGATAATGACAGTCGCATGAATCCTCCTCCTCCCTTCGAAAGGGATCTGGCCGTGGAAAGAGAGGTCGTGAGCGACATTCAGGCATTCGGCTACAACCCGAACGATCCGCAGCAAGCAGCATTCAGCACCAAGCCTCTCGCCGCGTGGCGACTCCTGCGCCAGGATTTATATCTCAATGGCCAGCCCACCGCCTTTCTCATTGTCCATTGGAAGCACACGCTCGATTTCATAAGCCTGGTCGACGTCATTCCAGGCGATGGAACGGAATGGATCCGTTAAGACCCTGATCGGATTCAAAACGAAAATCTCTTGACTGGCTCCCCGTTAGTACTACAATGTAGTTTAACTAATGCTGGGCGAATTTGAATACGTCTTGATCACCACCGCCGCCGGACTCGGAGAGAACGCCTATGGCGTGGCGATTCGTGAAGAGATAGAAGCGGCGATAGAACGAAAATGCTCCATGGGCGCGCTGTACACCACCATGGATCGCCTGGAAGAAAAAGGTCTCCTCAAGACATGGCTAGGTGAAGCCACGCCGCAGCGTGGCGGCCGGGGCAAGCGCATGGTGCGCGTGACCCCGCAGGGCGTGCGCGCCGCAAAAGAATTCTACGACGCGGTTCTGCGCGTGAGTCGTGGCGCATCCTGGGTAGAAACCGCACGGGAAGGGCTTCATGAACGCAATCGTGTGGCCGTTGGTAGAGCTGTCCTCGAAGCTGCTTGATCACGAGGAACGCGAGGTTGTACTGGGCGATCTGCTGGAAACCAACGAGAACGCCTGGCGAGGATTGCTCGATGTATTCGGCTTGGTCTTCCGCCGGCAAGCTGGTCTTTGGCGAGATCCCCGCCCATGGCTTGCGGGATTTGTCGTAGCGCTTCCCTGCAGCTACCTCCTGATGATCGCTTCTTTTTCGGTGAGTTGCACGTATCAGCGGCTGGTCAATCACAAGGTCTATCCTTGGCACTCGCCGACGGGGCACGAGGGTTTCCCTCTACTGCTGTGCCACATCTTGCTGCTCATTGCCTGGTCCTGGTCAGCAGGCTACGTGGTTGGATCGGTTTCGCGACGAACCCTCTGGGTGAGTGCTGTTCTGTCGGCTCTTCCCACCTGGTCTTTCCTGTGTATGTCTGTCTCCAGCCCATGCTTTTTACTGTTCCTTCCGCCGGCGATCTTAGGCGTCCGACGGGGATGGAAAGGCTCTCGCATCTCGTTCCGCGCCGCCTCTATTCTGGCCCTCACCATGACCGTGCTGATGATTTCCGCGTGGACCAACCAGGCTTTGTGGGTTCGTAACTGGGCATTGTTATGCCCCGCATGGTATTTGGCTGCGGCAGCGTGGCGATCGGGCCAAAAAGGCCGAACTGGTTTTTGGCCCATGGGCCATGCCAGAGCGTCTTAATGTTTCACTCCCGATCCATCTGAGTAGCCACTCTACCCTTTGTCATCCTGCCCGCCCGGTGTGCCGTGGCAGCGAAGCTGAGCGGGAATCTTCTGTGGAGTATACTGTGGAGCAGAGTCGACAATGGAAACCGTCCAGATTGTTCTCGATAAGAGTCTTCTGCAAGCCACGGATCGGGCTGCACGCCGGCTGAAAAAGAATCGCTCCGCGTTGGTGCGTGAAGCCCTGCGAGAGCACCTCAAAAGGTTAGAGGTACGTACCAGCGAGGAGCGCGACCGGGTGGGTTATGCGAAGCAGCAGCAAACCTGCGATGAATCTACCCTCTGGGAGGCGGAGGCCGCGTGGCCGGCGGAATAGCCCGGGGCGACGTCCGCCTTTACCGGTTTGCTTCGCCTGACAAGAGTAGGCCGGTGGTGGTGCTCACACGCGACAGCGCTATTTCTTATTTGTCGACCGTGAGTGTCGCGCCTATATCCTCCACGATCCGTGGAGTTCCATCCGAGGTTGCCTTAGGGAACGACGATGGAATGAAGGCGCCCTGCGCGGTGAACCTGCACAATACGATTACGGTCTCTCAGGACCGCTTGGGGAAGCGCGTGGCCCGGCTTAGCGGGTCGCGCATGCACGAAATTTGTGCCGCATTGCGCTTCTCCCTGGGTTGCGATCAACAACAACAATAGAGTCGCCTGCGTTGTTGTCGTTGACTTGCTCGGGTGGGCTGTTGATCGCCGTTCACTCCGGCTTGCGTCCCCAGTTCTCCACGAAGGTCATGATGCTGGTCCAATAATGCGGGTCCTGATAGCAGGAATGAAACTCCTCTAGCATTTTCCCGGTAACGTGACCCGATTTCAGGAGTGCAGGCGCCAACTCCCCCATGGTCGCGGTCCAGTATGTCGCCCAGCGTGACCCGCCGTTGAACTGGGCGGTGTGCCCTTCCCCAGCAACTTCGTCCAGCCCGAGCGAATCCAGCCAGCCGGGAATCTTGCGGCCGATGGAGTAATCGATGCCCGCTTCCACCGACCACTTAAGCCATCCTTGCCAGAACGCGCGCATCGCGACCGGCTCGGTGACCGTACAGGGCAGCATGTCCGGCTCGATGGAAAGAAGCACACCTCCGGGTTTCAGCGCGGCGATCATCCGCTCCACGGCCTTGCGGGCAGGCGTGAGATGGTGAACCAGAGCGCGCGCGACAACGAAGTCGTAGCACCCCTCTTCGATTACGTCCTGCAGGATATCGATGCGGCGGACTTCAAGACACGGCATTCGCAGGTCCGCGATATAAGCGAGATCGATGTCGCTGGCGACCACGTGGCCAGTGGGCGCCACGGCCTCAGCCAGAGCCTGCGCGATCGAGCCGTTGCCGCAACCGAGTTCGAGGCAGCGCCAGCCTGAACGCACGCCAAGACGAGCAAAGCGAGCCCGCTCGACTGGATCCAGTAACGAGGACATCAGCGCCAGGCGCTGCTGCTCGCCCACTAATTCATGAGACAAAGTGTACTCGCCCATCCACCTCACCATTCACTAACATCGCGAGAAACCCGCGCCCCGAATTATACGTTGGCGTGCTGCCGGGCCAACCAGGTTGATAACTGATTTGCCCAACTTCTGATCCGGGTAGAGAATGGCGGTGTCTAAGATTTCCCCGCCCAGCCGCCTGGTGGCACATGGACCGCCATTTGGCTCCTGGTCTCGCTGTGGAGGTCGCAAATGAAAGAGAAAATCTTTGACCTTGCGAAGCTCGCGGTCCTGCTGGTGTTGCTCGGGACGCCCATCGCAGCATGGGCAAAAGCTGCCACCACTGAAATCACTATCTCGGGTGGTGGGTCAGATGCACGATGTTCAGACAAGAGTTCAAAGAACTCTTGTCTGCCTTCAGCGAACACCAAAGTTAAATAGTTGATCGTTGGTGGTTATGCTGTTGCCATTCATGCGCCAGTCTTGTCCAAATTAGCTTTTTTCGATTCGGCCGATTTGGACAGCACTCGCCGAAACAAATCAGCGATCAGAGTGTATCGGAATCAGTCCCGCAGAGCCTGCCCTGCCTGCCCCGGCGTGCCGTGGGAGCTTGTCGAAGGGGACGACTGAGAATATCCCAGGACGTTTAGTCCTGAGTGAACCTGGACCGCGCGCAAATGCTGACAGGCAATCATCAGTATTTTCGTTGAACGAGTTGGATCGGATTGCCATCCGGATCCGCAGTCCAGGCAGCGCGCAGCTTGCCATCGAGAAAGTCATGCGCAGGAGAAAGAAGAGGTGCGCCCTTGGCAACTAAGACGTCCAGTGCAGCATCGGTATCGTCGGTCCAAAGGACGATCTCGATCCCACGCCCTTCTCCCCCGGATCGAAGGCCGTGGTGTTCTTTCGCTGCTTCCATCGTCGCGATTCCCAGGGTGAACCCATCCAACGTAAGTTCGATATGGACCGGTTCGCCCGACGCCGGAGTGCGAAAAGCTTCAACAAAGCCTAGTTCCGAATAGAATGCCACCGGACGAGAAAGATCGCGCGAGTAGAGATTGATCATTGGATCTCTAAAGGTGAGCATCGTTGGCCTGCGATGTCAATTCAGCGGAGCATCGAGCCGGGACACGGTCGCCGCTCTGGCCCAGTGTATTGAATGGCCGGCATCGCGGCAATCCCTCTACTGTCCCCCACTCACTCAGATCGCACGCTTATGAAAACTTCCATCTTTCATAACGATCGAGAGGCGATCGCCGCCACTCCCCAGCACAGAGATATCTTCGAGTGGATTGCCATCGACCACCAGGATGTCTGCCACGGCGCCCTCGCGAATGCAGCCAAGCTTTCCCGCTTGTCCAATTAATTCCGCATTGACGGTACATGCCGAACGAAGCACATCGATCGGCGGCAGCACCCGCGCGCGCAGAGTGAACTCGGTGCTTTGCCGCACGTGCAGGCTACCCAGCAGATCAGTGCCGAGACCCATCCGCACGCCTGCTCGCTTCATGATCTCGAGAGTCAAGAACGCCCCGTCGCCGAACCGTTTCAACTTCTCCAGGCTCGCCGCCGGCAGTCCAAGGGCCTCGCCCTCTTCCAGCAGGCCTACCATGATCGCCATGGTGGGCACTGTAAATGCGCCTTTCTCAGCGACAAAATCGGCCGTCGCCTCATCGATCATGGTGGCATGCTCGATTGATCGCACGCCCAGCTCCGCAGCCCGGCGCACGGCTTCTTTCGGATGACAGTGAGCGGCCACGTAGGAACCGGCGCGATCCGCCTCCTCCACCGCGGCACGAATCTCTTCCTCGGAGTACTGGCAGCGGTCGATCGGATCCGTAGGGGATGCAACTCCTCCTGAAGCCATGATCTTGATGTGCGAAGCGCCACGCCGAAGTTCTTCACGCACCGCCTTGCGCACCGCGTCCGCTCCGTCGGCAATCACCGCCAGTTGGTCGCCGTGATAGGAACAGCCGCAAAAACCGCTCGTCTCGAACGCGTGGTCTCCGGGACGAAAGTCCCCATGGCCGCCCGTCTGCGAGATAAAGCGGCCGCCATAAATCAACCTTGGGACCGTCCCCAGCAGACCATCCTTGATGGCCAAAGCCAGGCCAATGTCGGCTCCCCCAACGTCGCGCAGTGTGGTGAAGCCGCGGTCGATGCTCGCCCGAAGAAACCGCGCCGCAAAGTGCGCCAGGTAAGACATCGGCGATTGCACGACCCTGACGATGTTCAACCCCGCTCCATACACGTGAACATGCGCATCAATCAAACCTGGCATCAGTACACGGCCGCCACAATCGACGGCCTCGTCCTCGCTACTTGGCCCCCGCGCGGATATCTCGGTAATCACGCCGCCTTCCACAAACACCTGTTCCCGCGCACGCAGCGTCTCCGATGCGCCATCGAAGATGCGGGCAGACTGAAAGACAATTCGTCGCTTCATGCACATTACCTTTCGGGACGGTTGCTCAATAGCACCGGCGACCGTAGCAGCATTGGCCGCCTGCGAAGCCCGCCAAAGCAGGCCGCGCGCAAAGACTGATCTTACCCCTTCTGCGCCGAAGCGTCGGCATACTCGATACGGCGAAAGTAACCTCCATCGGGCTTCCCCCGATTGCGCCACTCGGTACTTTGCATAGACTTTACCGTATGTCTGACAAGACTCATCTACTGCGTCTAAAGCCGCCCAGGCTGGGCATTCAGCATGTGATTGCATCGAGCGTTGAAATCCATGGTGAGCACCTGGCACTGCTCGATTCAGACGGCAAACTCGTCGCACTGTTTCTTATGGACGATGTCCAAAGCTGGAATGTGCTGCCACATACGGAGTCATGCGACTAGGGAGCAATAGCTCATTCGCAAATCAACCCGTCAGGCGGGAGAGGCCGCCAAGAATATTGTGCGAGCTAATGCTTGCTGATAAACTCCCGCCACGGTCGAAATGAAGACTTCTGACTACGTCATTCGAGGCGGAATTGAGGGGAGAGAACGATTGTTTAGATTGGCTTAGATGGTCGACTCGGGCAGCGGAGAGCCTCTGTCTGCCAATGGAACGACCCACTCAAGCCAAAACAAGGCTTGGGTGGGCCACCCGTCTGCGCAATCTCGTCCGGCCTATTGCGCGAATGCGTCGACCGTACTTTGCCACGCGGGTTTCTGCTCCAAGTTAACTACGGGATACTTGAATGTGTTCACGGGAATGCCGCACCGGCCGTCCGCCAACAGTTCCTTCCTTGATCTGCGCGCCACGTTTTGTGATGCCGAACTGCGATTCGGGTGCAAACCCTCCCCGGGCATTTCCAGAAAGCGTCCTGCCATTGGAAGACGCTGAATCCGTAGCAATATCCGGTGGAAGAAGCAGCAGGCGCGGTCGAGAGCGCGACCCCGACTTTGAATTCGGCAGCGTTATATTCGTTCTGCGAGCTGTCGCGCAGCGCCTGATTACCCGGCGCAGCGCAAGCTTCGATCCTGTCGCGATGTATTAGTTCACAAGCGTTCTGGCCATTCTGGCCATATCACGCCAGCCGTCGCCTATGCAAACAATCAGGAGATTGCTCGAAGGCCAATACAAACGTTGCCGCCGCAATAGGTTGCGGAAAAACTCTGTTCTTTGAAGGGTACGGGCTTCAGCCCGTACGTCATTGGCTGTAAACAAATCCGGCCACTGAGGGAGTCATTTCATTCCCCCGGCAACTTTTTCCGCTGCCCGCAAGCCCCTGGAAAAAAGTTTTGGGATATTGGCACTTTTCAGCAGTGGACTGCGCTTAAGAGATTGAAGGCGATCAGAGTTCGACGCCTCACGAAAGGGAGACACTGTCATGAAACGGATCGCAGCAATCGCACTCCTCGCCATCGCAAATTTTGCCATGGCCGGCACGTCATTCGCGCAGTCCAAAGGGGTTCGGGCGGACGTCCCCTTTGACTTCACCGTCGGCAACCAGCTGCTCCCCGCTGGCGCCTACACGATTAAAACGGAATCGGAGGGGCTCATCGCGATCAAGAACCACGACAAACCCATTGCGGTGCTCACCCTTGTCGACCGGGACGGCGCAAAGCCGCAAAACCCGGGAAAGCTGATCTTCCACAAGCACGGCAACCAGTACTTCTTGAGCGAGATTCTCTGCAGCTGGGCCGGCATGGACGTCTCAGTCCATCCTTCCAAGGCGGAGAAGACGGTTCGGCTGCAACAAGCAATGGTCCACCCGAGCAGCGAGGTCTTCATTGCTGCCCGGTAACGGAATCATTGGGGGGTGAAGGGCCCGGAGCCAAACCAGACTTCGGGCCTTCTCACGGTCGCTTATCCTCTCATCTCTGCGGAGAGCAGGCGAATTTTGCCTAAAATCTGATACCTTTTGCGGTCCCGAGACATCACTTAATTGAGGGTTGAACCGGTGGCCGTCGGTTATGGGAAACCGAGCGCCATCCGGAATCGTCTTCGGGGCCGAAACTGCGTGATAGCAATGAGATGCGCCCGCGCCGTATCGGTACAGACTGGAAACAGTTTCAATGGCGTAATAGATCGACTGGAAACAGTTTCGATGCCGTAATAAGATGGTGTTGAAAGTCTGCTGGTCTCTAAGACCCCCCAATTCAGTAAATGTAGACGGGCCCCTGTGCGATCTCAAAGCGGAGGCCATCTTGACGAACTTCGGGCCGCTCCTCCAACTCTCAGAAGAACCGCAATCAGCTCCGGCCGTCAGCTACCGGAATATCAACCAAAATGGCGCAGAACTTCTAGAATTGCGCACCGAGGCTGGGACCGTGTACGTTCGCCCGTCTCGGTGGCAACGCATTCGTCTTCAGTGGGCCTTCCGCCACTTTCGTGTCCTTCCTCCACAGGTCCTGAGCCGCGGCGATCGGCGCCTGATTGAGAAACTATCCCGGTCGGCCGTCGTGAAGCCCAATCTACCGGTGGCACAAAGCACGGTCTTTGGAGTAGTCGATCAAGGGCGCCCCAAGTCACCGGCTTCCGCCAATCGAGTGGTCACCCTGCGAACGGCACGGGTAACGACGCAAGTATTCCTGGCGAAGTCCGCGACTCCAGCGTTGCCAAATCCAGATTCGTACGTTGGCGTAAAGCAAAAAGTGGCAAAGGAGGCACCCGGCGGCCTAAAGGACTGGGCCATCGTGCTGGTTGCCGTTTGTATCACAGTGATACTGGCATCGTTTTCCGGAATCCCTCTGTTCTCAAGTGCAGGCGAGAAGGAGAATCCTCAAACAGCATCAAAGCCAATTGAGCCTGCCGCGAGCCACAACACGCCATCGGATCTGCATCCGGCTGCAATCAGTCCGCTTCGGGTTTCACCGGCAACCGCTTCCTTAACGAATGGCGAAAAGCCAAGGCGCTGGGTCGCACCCCCGCCGCCTGAGCCCACGGTAGCTCAACAACAGCATGCGCCGCTGGCAGCCGGATCGGTCCAATCCGTAAACGCCAACCGCTTCCCTATTCGGCCTGTTGCTACGGCTCCTGATACGATTCAGACCGTTCCGAATACTCCCTCCGCTCCTCTAGAACGGCGGTTTGTCTCGGAACTTCCGCAGGGCCACTTTGCGCATCCTGTCGTTTCTGAACCCAATCTAGTTGGAGAGTTGCAGCTAAAAGCACTGATTGCCGCAGATGGATCGGTCAAGGAAGTGACCGTATTAAGTGGCAACCCCACATTGGCGGAAGCTGCAATGCGCGCGGTCCGCCAATGGCACTACAGCCCCAACCAAGTTGCCGGCAGTCCGGCCGAAGTGGAGACACAAATCAAGATGAACTTCTTTGGCCAGGACGCAGTCTCGATCTCTTCCGTCGCCAACAAGGTACAGCCGCCGGCGCGGACAGACGGAACGGCTCCCGCTCCCTAGAGAACCGTGGCTGATACGCCGTCAGGATTCCTGTTCGGCAGGCTGGTGCAGGCGGGCGGGCACGATCACAAAGGGTCGGGCGGCGAATCCGGAGCGCGAGTGCTTTTCATCTGTTTCAGCAACCAGATTCTAGCCAACGCCCAGTGCCGCTTCACGGATCGCGGAGACATCTCCAGGATTTCGCCGATCTCTTCGACGGAGAATCCACCGAAATAGCGCAGCTCCACGACCTTCGCCTGCCGCGGATCCACTCCTTCAAGAGTGGTTAGGGCATCATGCAAAGCGAGCACCTCAGTTGATCGCTCGCCGGAAATCATCAATCCCTCTTCCAGCTCAACGCGCTGAAGGCCTCCCGCTCGCGCCTCGGCGTTGTGGGCTCGTGCGTGATCGACAAGCAAGCGACGCATGACGTTTGCCGCCACTCCGATAAAGTGTTGGCGGCTCTGCCAATCGACGCTGTCGCGAGCAAGACGCAGATATGCCTCATTGATGAGAGCAGTCGGCTGTAATGTGTGGTCCGATCGTTCGCGTTGCATGTAGGACTTCGCTAACCGGTGCAGTTCGTTATAAACAAGGGGCAATAGCTTCCCGGCTGCGGACTCGTCTCCGTTTTTCATGGCCTTCAACAGAAGGGTGACTTGCCCATCATCCGCAGACATGATCGTTAGCTCCTGTCAGTTCTCGGCGGCCGTTCGCTTTTTCAAATTAATTTTCAAAAAATGGCACTTTTCGGCAGCGCAATCCGCTTAACAGATTGAAGGCGATCAGAGTTCAGCGCCTCACGAAAAGGAGACACTGTCATGAAACGGATTACAGCAATCGCACTCCTCGCCATCGCAAATTTTGCCATGGCCGGCACGTCATTCGCGCAGTCCAAAATGGTCAGGGCGAATATCCCCTTTGACTTCACCGTGGGCAAGCAGCTGCTTCCTGCGGGCACTTACACAATCAAAGAGGAATCGTCGGGGCTCATCGTGATCAAGAACCACGATAAACCCATTACGGTGCTCACGATCGCCGACCCGGACGGAAACAAGTCCCCAAATGGTGGAAAGCTGATGTTCCACAGGTACGGTGACCAGTACTTCCTGAGCGAGATTCTCTGCGACTGGGCGGATATGAACGTCGCAGTCCGTCCTTCCAAAACTGAGAAGAGGGTTCAGCTGCAACAGGCAATGCTCCACCCGAGCAGCGAGGTCTTCATTGCTGCCCGGTAACGGAGTCATTGGGAAGGGGGGCCCGGGGCCAAACCAGACTTCGGGTCTCCTCATAGACGTCCGTTAGTTTCTAGGAACCCGCAGGCGAATTTTGCTGAAACCCTGATACCTTTTGCGGCCCCCAAACACTAAGTCCATAAGGCATGAATGCGCAGTCGCCTATTTATGGGAGACCAGACGCGATCCGGAACCCTCTCCGGTGGCATAGGTCGTTACAAATAAGCGTTTTGTGGGACGGGTGTCATAGCTATTCAACCCCAATTCGTGGAGCAACTCTTCGAGGCAGCATTGGCGCTGGAGCCGGCCAGGCGCGAGGCCTTGCTCGACCAGGTGGGCAGCCGCGACCCGAAGCTGAGACGCACGGTGGAAGAGCTGCTGGCCGAGGATGCAAATGCCGGCAGCCTGTCGGAGCACCCGCCGTTTCAGTTTCTTGGCCGAGGGGGAACGCACCCTGTGGGCGGCGTCGGCAAAACCGGTTCTACCGACGAAAATGAGATCTCTTCAGCGCCGCCGGGAGGTCGGCTCACTCCTGGCCAGGTCCTGATCGGTCGCTTCGTTATTGTTCGTTTCATCGCCGAGGGTGGGATGGGCGAAGTCTATGAGGCGGAGGACCGTTTCCTCCAAGGTGTTCACGTCGCCCTAAAGACCATTCTTCCTCAAATTGCCGAGGATCCTGCCTTGCGCCAACGGTTCGAGCGGGAAGTATTGGTTGCCAGGCAGGTTAGCCACCCCAACCTTTGCCCAATCTATGACATCTTTCATGGGGAGCAGCCGCCGGCGAACTTCCTGTTCTTGACCATGAAGCTTCTGCCCGGCGAAACCCTGGCGGCGCGGGTGCGGAGAACCAGATCCATATCGATCACCGAAGGATTGGCCATCCTCAAGCAGCTGGCTGCGGGACTATCCGCCATCCACGCCGCCGGCATCATTCACCGGGATATCAAGCCAAACAACATCATGCTTGACGGAATCGCTTCAGAAGTGCGGCTCTGCATCACCGACTTTGGCTTAGCGCGCGCCCATGAGGCTGAGCCATCTCTTTCCGGCGGAGGTTTAGCAGCCGGAACGCCGGACTATATGGCTCCCGAACTTTACCTTGGGCGGCCGCCTTCGCAAGCCAGCGATCTTTTCGCCTTTGCTGTTGTTCTGCACGAAGTATTTACCGGACGGAAGCCGGCGGTGGCGCCAGACAGCTCCTCGCTGATCGTCAGTCCGCGTTTGAACACCTGCGGCTTGCCTTCCTTTTGCGTCCAGCTGATCGTGGAATGCCTCGACCTGGATCCGCAGCGCAGATGCCACGCTTTTGAGCGAGCACTGGCCTCACTCCATATCAGCCAGCGCACGCGAGAATATTGGACTCGGCGTCGTTTTGCCGGCGCCGCTCTGGCAACGGTTGGAACCCTCGCCGGCGCCACCCGGATTTCCTGTGGATCTTTGTGGGGCCACCGAACTGCATGCGGCTTTCCGCGAAGAAAGCCACACATCGCTTCTCCCAACCAGCGCTGAGCTGCAGGAAATCCGGGAAGCGATATGCCTGTTCGTGGTTTTCTCCCAAGGAAAACCACAGCTCGCAATCTTTATCAGGCCAGAGTAATTGCGAAACTGCCTTAATCGATCGCCGGGTCACCACCACACTTCTTGTCGCCATTGGAGGAGTTTGTGTTGTATCCGTCTCACTGCGACCTGGCGGGCCGCCGGCCAAATAAGCTTGGCGTATTCCTTGCGCTGGAAACGGGAGAGGGCGCGGTCTAGTTCCCCGGGCGCAAGTGACCAGCGGTTGTACAGCATCGACGAGACATACCGTCGCCGGTCAAGCACGGGGTGCAAGAAGGCGTCGCCGGCGGGTGTCCGCAAATCTTCTTCCATCGTCGGCGGGAACCAGTCGCAGTGAGACACGTCGCCAAAATCGGCCAGCGATAGCCACGTCATGCCCGCACGCGCAACCTCCGTCGGTATAAATACCTCACTGCTCGGCCACTGTCGCATGAACGGATCAGAGCCCATGGCGAGCCGCCGCTGATGCAACAACTTTAGAGCGGGAGCAGAAAACAGACACGCATTCAGCAGAGAGAGCTTGACCTCGCCAAGAGGATAGACATGGCGCTGATACGGCATCCAATGCCATTTCTTGAAGGGCCGTGTAATCGGCAAGGCAACGAAGTCGGCCCCTTGTGACGCCGCACGGGCCACAAACTGCTCCAGCGAGCATTGCAGGACGCAGTCATACTCGACAAACAGGTAATAGTCGTAGTCCGGATACTGCGTCAGGAACTGATAGTGCGCGTAATCCGGATTCCACCACAGCACACCACCCACCGCATACCGCATCGGAAGGCCGGCGGCGGCAAGATCGTTGCAGGTGAAACGGACTACACGCTCGAATGGTATCGGCCCGACCGGGCCGTTGGTCTCATCTACCGAGACGAACAAATCCAGAGCGCCGGCAGCTTCGGCCAGGCGACGCGCCTGGCGCTCAACGAACTCGTCCCAGGCGTAAGTTTTGAGGACAACAGCACAGCGGGGAGGAGCGATGGTCATACCCGTCCTTCCCCAAGAATGAATCGAGGCGCGAGGCGCGACCAATGCGACCACTGGCCATGAAACACCAACAAACCGGAGATCAGAAGCAGCATGCTCAACCAGTATCCTGCGCGCACAAAGAGTAGCAACACCGAGTCCAGCCCTCGATCTTGCCTATCCTAGTCGACGGCGATTTTCCCTGTTGCGTGGCTCATCCCCCCATAAACCAGGGGCACGGGCTGCTCGCTGCACGACGGCTTTCGCCACCTTCCCCCCTGCTCCGCATTGATCACGGCGTGGAGGCATTCAGTCACCTGATCAACCTCATGGTGCGTCATGGTGTCGAACAGAGGTAGACTCATCATCCTTGCGGAAACATCGTCGCAGACCGGGAGCGGGCCTGCCACGCAAACCCTTTGGAAATACGGCTGCTCCATTAGGTGTGGACTGAAGTAAGTTCCCGTCCCGATCCCCTGATCGGCTAACTCCGCTCGGATAGCCGCCCTGCGATCACCCAGTCCAGAGGGCAATAAGGCGGTCACAAACTGATGCGCCTGCGTCCCCGGCTCTTTCAATTGAAACTGCAATTCCGGCAGTGCATCGCGATAGCGATCGTGCAACGCGGCCCGATGTGCTATCACGCGATCGTAATCGGCAAGACGCAACTCGCCAAGCAACGCGCCCACTTCGCTGAGTTTGCCGTTCAGTCCAGCCATGGTCGCGGTACGTGGCTCACCAAAGCCGAAATTGGACATAGCGCGAAGCTTTGCAATACGATCCCGATCCGCGCTGTAGATCAGTCCGGCCTCTCCCACAGCAAACGACTTGGTGGCGTGCATGGAATACGCCACGCTTCCGGCAAAGCCACTCCCGAATCCACGCCCCTGCCCGTCAAACGTGCCCAGCGAGGCCGCGGCATCCACTACGACCGGCACGCCTAGCTGAGCAGCGAGTCTCTTATAGTGCTCCAGATCGATCGGGTAGCCAAAGGTCGCGTAGGGCATCACCACCGCGATCTTTCCGGCATAACGTGCCAGCAACTCCGCCTCGGCTGCAGGATCTGCCCCCCAGTTCGTTGAATGAATGTCGCATAAGAGCGGCGTCAGGCCACACCAAAGCGCCGCATGTGCCGTGGCTGCGAAAGTGAAGCACGGCATAAGGGCAAACTTTCCAGCAGGCTGCTCTCCAACCGCCTCCTTAATCGCCAGCATTAGGCCGATCGTGGCATTACAAACGGTCGTGCAAGCTCCTTCGCCCCCGAAGAAGCGCTCTAGCATCTCCTCTTCAAAGCGGGTGTTGACCGGACCGTAATTGCTGAAGATCCCGCTCTGCTCAAGCGCCTGCAGTTCCATGACTGCACGGGAGAGCTGGGGTGGGGAGGGACGCACGAGAGGAATTTTCATGCTTCGGAAGCTCCTAGCTAGGTTGCGTTGATCTGCTCCAGGCGCGCAAGCGCGGGCGATTCAAGTAAGTAGTCGTCGGCAAAGCTGGGGGACAAAATCGCATCGGCGATCATCGCACCAACGTCGTTCTGCCACAACCAGAGACCATTTGCCTGACCCCTGAAGCTAGCCTCACCGCCAAGCTTTCCATAGGGGACAAACCCCGCAGCAAGACCAATGGCAAATAAGTGAGGAAGGGGGGTGCCGCCGGCGTCCATCACCCGGCAGTGATTATCCACAAGCCGCGCCTGCGGACTTGTTTCAGAGTGAAGCGATACTCGTTTCCCCGCCTCGTCAAAGACCGGCAAAGCGCGAGGACGGTAACCGAGCGCAGCGATCACCAGATCCGCATTGTCCAGCAGCGCCAGTGAGGCCGCATCATCCACCCCGAGGCGATGTAGCTGCAAGCGAGGCTCGGCTGGCCGCCCGCCGATTCCGCGCGCGCGCATGATTAACTCGCGCGAGTCCAACCGGAACCCGCTCAGACGAAACACGCGACCGCTGACTGGACAGATGTCATCGGCCCCAAATTCGGTATATCTGTCAGCCAGGGCCGCCTCCACACTTGGATAAAAAATACGCAACTCCCGGCGATGAAGGATGGTGAGTCCGCCCGGACCAAACGTGACCCCGGGCATACGGTTCAGCAAGGCGAATGCAACAGCTGCTGCGCTGGTGGAGCCGCCAATGATGGCAACCCGTGGGGGCCGACCAAGACCCGCAAGACGGGCAGCAACCGCTGCAAAACCGGTCGTGCTCACCACCTCGCCCGATTGCAACAGCCGTTCGCTACATCTCTCTACAAGATTGACGCCCGCCACTACCTCACGCCGAAGCCGCTCTACCGGCTGGGAGGCGCCCGTGGCAAGCACTACATTGCGGGAGTCGATGGTGCGCTCGCGCCCGCTCTCAATATCCTGAATCAGCGTTAGCCAACCAGTTTGCGTGCGCTGCGTCGACACGGCTCTGTATCCCTTAAGAACGCGACCGTCTGCCGAGGCCGCAATCACCTCGTTCATCGCTTGCCCGACCAGGCCCAGAAACTCACCTGCGCGGGGCAATGGCACCGTGCCTTCTCCGACCTCTACAAACTCTTTGGTGAGTGCATGACTTCGCAGCGCCGCAAGCTCGCTGTCCGGTGGTCCGGTAAGGCAGTCAGCAAAGGTGAAACCCGTACTGTCGGAGTTAATGCACCAACGGCCGATGGTCCCGTCCCCAACGGAAGCCGACTGCTCCACCAGCGTGACGCCTTCTTTAAGTAAATCAGCGAGACGCCCACGTCTATGCGCCGCGAGCAGAGGCGCCAGCCCCGCTGGGCCTCCACCAATAATGGCTACGCCTGTGCGACCAAAGCTCAATGTCCCTGCTCCGACGTCGCCCAAATGGCAGGCAACGCCATCAAAATTTGGGGGGATAGTTAGATTACGACAGTGTCGGGTGGCCACGCCTTAAGTTTATTTTTATCGGCGCCCAACTAGCATCCTGGTGAGCAGCTTACGACAGACCTTAGCCAAAAGCAAAGCATCCTTTCTTCCTCAACAAACTGGACCAAAGCTTTCACAAGAATAGGTTTGCGCCCGGATTAGGTGCTGCAATCACGGGACTTATGGAGGGCTTCAGCTATGGGTCTCTCGCACTTAGTAACCCGCCTTGGTTACTTTAGTAACCACTATCTGTTACCCTACACCCGCTCATATTCTTTGGGCACCAACCCCAATTAGGTCGCACCCACCAGGCATTTTTTCGGTAGCACGCTGGGGAAAGATTTCTTTGCAGGTCTGTGGAGAAATGATCGAGCCAAAAGCTAATTTGGACAGCTCTGATTCTCAGCCCCTTCGAAAAGCTCAGGGCAGGCTCTTCGACAAGCTCCCCGCGGCGCGCCGGGGCAGGCAGGGCAGGCTCTGCGGGACTGTTCCTGGTTCTCATTGTCAGCCCAGGACTGGACTGCAGTCCCGGGTTTACATTCCGCCGAGACCAGCCGGCCGAGACCTCAATACCCCACTTGCTGTCGCAATCGGAGGAGTTTGTGCTGTATCCGTCTCATTGCGCCCTGGCGGGCCGCCGGCCAAATAAGCTTGGCGTATTCCTTGCGCTGGAAACGAGCGAGTCCACGGTCCAGTTCTCCGGGCGCAAGTGCGCCACGGTTATAAAGCATCGAGGAGATGTATCGTTGCCGGTCGAGCACGGGGTGCAAGAAGGCGTCGCCACCGGATGCCCGCAAATCTTCTTCCATCGTCGGCGGGAACCAGTCGCAGTGAGACACGTCGCCAAAGTCGGCCAGCGATAGCCACGTCATGCCCGCACGCGCAACCTCCGTCGGTATAAACACCTCACTGCTCGGCCACTGTCGCATGAACGGATCGGAGCCCATGGCAAGCCGCCGCTGATGAAGCAACTTTAGAGCAGGGGAAGAAAACAAACACGCATTCAAAAGAGCGAGCTTGACCTGGTCAGAAGGATAAACATCGCGCTGATACGGCATCCAATGCCATTGCTTGTAGGGTCGCGTAATCGGCAAGGCAACGAAGTCGGCCCCTTGTGCCGCCGCACGGATCACAAACTGCTCCACCGGGCATTGCACAACGCAGTCATACTCGACAAACAGGTAGTAGTCGTAATCCGGATACTGCATCTGAAACTGATAGTGCGCATAATCCGGATTCCACCACAGCACACCACCCACGGCATACCGCATCGGAAGACCAGCGGCGCCAAGATCGTTGCAGGTGAAACGGACTACACGGTCGAATGGTATCGGCCCGACCGAGCCGTTGGTCTCATCTACCGAGACGTAGAAATCCAAAGTGCCGGCGGCTTCCGCCAGGCGGCGCGCCTGACGCTCTACAAACCCATCCCAGGCGTAAGTTTTGAACACAACAGCACAGCGGGGAGTAGTGGTGCTCATATCCGTCGTTCCTCGGTCCTGCGGATCTTGTTCGTTGGCGCTCCCCCGGATTTCCTGTGGAGCCTGCTGGCGTTTGGCGACCCTCATGCGGCTTTCCTTACTGCAAAGCCGCACACGCAATTCCTGCACGGAGCCACCTACAGGAAATCCGGGTTTCGCGGCTTATGCCTCAACCAGTTGTACGGGCTGCTCGCCGAGCGACGGCCTTGGCCGCCTCCTCCCTTGCTCTGCATCGATCAAGGTTTGGAGGGCTTTAACCACTTGATCCACCTCATGGTGAGTCATGGTGTCGAACAGAGGCAGGCTGATCATCCTTGCCGAAACATCGTCGCAAACCGGCAGCGGACCTGCCACGCAGGTTTTTTGGAAGTATGGCTGCTCCATCAAGTGGGGACTAAAGTAAGCTCCCGTCGCGATCCCCTGATCGGCTAACGCCGCGCGGATAGCCGTCCTGCGCTCACCCAGCCCAGAGGGCAACAAGGCCGGCACAAACTGATGGGCTTGCGTGCCTGGTGCTCTCAATTGGAACTGCAATGCGGGCATTGCCTCGCGATAGCGATTGGATAACGCGGCCCGGTGTTCCATAATGCTGTCGTAATCGAGGAGACGCAACCGGCCGAGCAACGCGGTCACTTCGCTGACTTTGCCGTTCAAGCCAACCATGGTCGCTGTCCGTGGCTCACCAAAGCCAAAGCTGCTCATGGTACGAATCCTGGCAATACGATCCGTATCCGCGCTGTAGATCAGTCCGGCCTCTCCCACAGCAAACGACTTGGTGGCGTGCATGGAATACACTACGCTTCCGGCAAAGCCACTGCCGAACCCACGCCCCTGCTCGTCACACGTACCCAGCGAAGCTGCGGCATCCACGACGACGGGCACGCCAAGTTGATCAGCGAGTCTCTTATAGTGCTCCAGATCGATCGGGTAGCCAAAGGTCGCGTAGGGCATCACAACCGCGATCTTGCCGGCATATTGCGCCAGCATCTCCGCCTCGGCTGCAGGATCGGCCGCCCAATTCCCCGGGTGAACGTCGCAGAGCAGAGGCGTCAGGCCGCACCAAAGCGCCGCATGTGCCGCGGCTGCGAAAGTGAAACCCGGCATAAGGGCAAACTTTCCAGCAGGCTGCTCGCCAACCGCATCTTTAATCGCCAGCATCAGCCCGATCGTCGCATTGCACACGGTCGTGCAAGCGCCTTTACCACCGAAGAACCGATCCAGCATCTCCTGCTCAAATATCGTGTTGACCGGTCCGAAATTGCTGAAAATTCCACTCTGCTCAAGCGCCTGCAGTTCTGCGACTGCGAGCGAGAGCTGCGGTGGGGCGGGGCGAACTAGTGGGATGTTCATACCTCAAGCTCCTGGGCAGCGTAAACTTGTTCCAAGCCCGCGAGCGCGGGCGATTCAAGTAAGTAGTCCTCGGCAAAGCCGGGGGACAAAATCGCATCGGCGATCATCGCGCCAACGTCGTTCTGCCACAACCAGAGTCCGTTTGCCTGCCCCCTGAAGCTAGCCTCACCGCCAAGCTTTCCATAGGGGACAAACCCCGCGGCAAGACCAATGGCAAATAAGTGAGGAAGGGGGGTGCCGCCGGCGTCCATCACCCGGCAGTGATTATCCACAAGCCGCGCCTGCGGACTTGTTTCAGAGTGAAGCGATACTCGTTCCCCCGCCTCATCAAAAACCGGCAGAGCGCGAGGACGGTAACCGAGCGCAGCGATCACCAGATCCGCATTGTCTAGCACCGCCAGTGAAGCCGCATCATCCACCCCGAGCCGATGTAGCTGCAAGCGAGGCTCAGCAGGCCGCCCGCCGATGCCGCGGGCGCGCATGATTAACTCGCGCGAGTCCAACCGGAACCCGCTCAGACGAAACACGCGACCGCTGACTGGACAGATGTCATCGGCCCCAAATTCGGTATATCCGTCAGCCAGGGCCGCCTCCACACTGGGATAAAAAATACGCAACTCCCGGCGATGAAGGATGGTCAGCCCGCCCGGACCAAACGTGACCCCGGGCATACGGTTCAGCATGGCGAATGCAATGGCTGCTGCGCTGGTGGAGCCGCCAATGATGGCAACGCGTGGAGGCCGGCCAAGACCCGCAAGACGGGCGGCGACCGCTGCAAAACCTTCAGAGCTCACAACCTCGCCGGATTGCAACAGTCGTTCGCCACATCTCTCCACAAGGTTGGCGCCGGCCACTACCTCACTCCGAAGCCGCTCGACCGGCTGGGAGGCACCCGTGGCAAGCACTACATTGCGGGAGTCGATGGTGCGCTCGCGCCCGCTCTCAAGATCTCTAATCAGCGTCACCCAACCCGTTTGCGTGCGCTGTGTCGACACTGCTCTGTATCCCTTAAGAACACGGCCGTTTGCCGAGGCCGCAACCACCTCGTTCATTGCTTGCCCGACCAGGCCGAGAAACTCCCCTGCGCGGGGCAATGGCACCGTGCCTTCTCCCGCTTCCACGAACTCTTTCGTGAGCGGATGATTTCGCAGCGCCGCAAGCTCACTGTCGGGTGGTCCCGCAAGGCAGTCAGCGAAGGTGAAAGCTGTGCTGTCGGAGTTAATGCACCAACGGCCGATGGTCCCGCCCCCAACCGAGCCGGACTGCTCCACCACCGTGACACCCTCGTTTAATAGATCAGCGAGACGACCACGTCTATGCGCCGCGAGCAGAGGCGCCAGTCCCGCTGGGCCTCCACCGATAATGGCTACACCTGTGCGACCAAAGCTCAATGGCACCTACTTCGGCGCAGCCCAAATAGGCAACGCCATCAAAATTTAGGGGGGATAATCCGGCGGATTCTTTCCGCTTCTCAACAAATTCGGCCAAAGCTTCCATCGGGGGGATGGGTGTCCTGCCTAGTCTGAATCTGCTTAAGTAGGAGCATACAACGCGATTGAGAATTTGCATCTCAATCCTGGTAACCTACCGCTTGAATCTAGTACTCAACTGGATTCATCTAGGCCTTGACAAGCCCTAGATGATTCGGTTCCTATTCGCATCCTGCCATAGCTAGGCGTTTTTTCCTATTGCTGTGCCCGGAACTCGAAACCAAAGGTACCGGTGAGGGTTACTTCTGGTGCGCGATAGTAACCCGTGGGCTTTGTTCCCCACCCCACCCGGCAAAGCTATGAGCCAGGACGCTGCTTGGTGCCTCCGGTTACGTTGTAGTCCTTTGCGGCAATCCCTAATCCCGCCAACCCTCCGGCTGCACAAATCGGGCGAGATGAACCAGCCATAGGTGGTGGGAAAAGTCATCCGGAGTGAAGGCGATGTAGCCGAATCCGGCGGAGATCAGTCCCAGGACGGTCGTCTTCCAGCTACCTTGGAGCATGGTCATTCATACCTCGGCGAGCCATTGATCGGCGGTCTTCCAGCGCATTTCGTCTGGGCCACCTACAGGAAGGTAGTGAAAGTCTGTCGGGAAACGTTTCGCCGTGAACGGCGAGACAGGGTTTATGGGTGAGGCTCCCAACCCGCCGCGGCTACGCAAGGAACTTTACCGCAAAACCACACCCGATAGTACGTAGGCGACACGCGGCGTCGAAGATCATCGACACGACTGAGGTCGAACGAGTGCGACAGCACCCAAACAGAGTGGTTCATCTGGATCGCCTGCAAAATCTCGGTTTCTGAAATCGATGTGATACCAAGTCTTTCCGCCGCGACGGCCATAATCGTCGGCCGTATCGATGCATCCCAGAGACGGACATTCTTAACCTGCGGTCCGTAGTAGCTCAGCACCATGGGATTGGAAACAGGGCTGAGCACCACAAGATCTGCTCGTTCAAGCTGAGGTGCGAGCGTCTGCGAAATGTCTCGCCACGGTTCCTTGTCGCTGTTCGGCGCGGTGATTTGGAAGAATAAGCCAGTTCCGAACGCGGCCAGCAGACTCAGCAGGACAGCAAGACGGGCACGTCCAGCCGCAAGGAGTTGGCTTCCCGCAATCAAACAAAGTGGCACGACTGCCCAGACGAGAATCCGCGGCAACAATATCGGGCGAGCATGGCTGAGCACGACCACGAGCACCACGAAAAGGCAAGGCACGCCGATGACGGTGACACTTGCCCGGCGAGAGGGACGGTGGAAGGACAACGAGACGGCCAGCGTTACAAATACCGCAGCCGCCAGAAGGAACGCGGGCCACGGATAGGGTGTCACTATGCCGCTCACAATCAGCGAAACGCAGTAGACGATTTGGTGGATGCCCGCCGGCGGCATATAGTTAATGACCCCGCTCTTGCTGGCCGTGAACGCGCGGAGGTAATAAGGCACCCCGAGCAACAGAACGAAGGCGTTTAACGCTGTCCATTTCAAAAGCGCCCGGCGGCCGCTAGCCCCTTGCGTCAACAGAAACAGCCACACGGCACCACCACAGGCCACTACGAACAACAGGCCGGTGGCATGGAGATAGAGACAGAGAGCACCGAACAGAACGTAGAGAGCGGCAGCCTTTACAGAGCGCGAATCACGCAGAAACACCGCGGCGGCCCAGAGCAAGACCGCGCCGGCCAACATTAGCAGTGCATAGACCCTGGTCTCTTGAGCGAAATACACGCTCGTCGGGCAAAGCGCAAAGAGAAGAGCGCCAAGTAAGCCCAGCGACTTCCCGGCTAGCTCGCGACCGAGCAAATAGGTTGCTGGAACGCAAAGGGTGCAGGCCACAACGGACAACGAGCGCAAAGCTGCTTCGCTGGAGCCCCACAACGCGGTCCAGGCATGTAGTAAGAGATAGTAGGTGGGAGGGTTCGTCTCCTTGGACAACCCGTCGGTCAGGACGTAGTGCAGTCCAAAGAGATCTACGTAATACCGCGAAAAGATCTCGTCACTCCACAGCGAGGCTGCTCCGAGATGGTAGATACTCAGCGCGGCGCCGAGAATGGTGATGCAGCCAAGAGCAACAATCTCGAACGAAATTTCCCGCTGAGCCGGTGATGTCTGGCTGGGTGTGTGAGGTTGCGCCGGCAGGTTCTGTGAAGACATTTCGACATCGTCCAAAGAACATAGCTGGGGAGGAAAGTTTCGTTATCGTTTCAGGATAGGGCAAGGCATTTAAGGAACCATACAACTTTCCGACAGAGAACACTGCGATGGGATACTTATCCCCCACGCCTTTAGTGAACAAATTTCATTGCCTCAACCGAAGCACCCACTCAAACTCTAACCTGGCCCCGCTTTCAGAGCGCGCGCACTTGTTTAAGTATTACTGAACTTCGCCGAGCTTCCCTCGGGCAGTATGCATTGTGATCTTTCCCTGCATGCTCCGCAACTGTAATTGCGGCAAAGAGATTGCAAACGCCTCACAGCACAAGTCTTAACCCATTAGGATTACGCTTGTCAAGGCGTCAAAACATCCCGCCGTAGCCAGAAAAGCTTACGTCGGCAGCAAGTAAAACGTATAACTGGTTACGCGGCTGCGTCCAGCGAGTCTCTACTCATGCTGCATTCGAGGCCGCAAGCTTCTCGGCTGGCACAGCGGCGGATGACAACGCATAAAACTCCCGGGTGCGGCGCCAGGTCACGATCGCGTTTACACCGTAGTTCCAAAAAGAGCTGATGGCCAAACCGGAAAGTCCGGCGAAGTACCAGGGCAGGCCCGCGGACAATAGGCGCTGCGCAAAACTCAGATTGATCAACACACCTATTGAGCAGGCAGTGCAGAAGATGACGATTCCGCGAAGCAGCGCAATCCCTTTCAGCCTACGATCACGGAAAGTAACGAGGTTGTTCAGGAAGAAATTAAACATCATTGCGCTGAGCGTCGCGACAACCTGCCCCAGCGAAAATGCAGCCGCGTCGAAGAGATGGAAGGTGCTTAAGATCGATAAGTGAACCACGAGGCCCAATGAGCCAACACTGACAAAGAACACGAATCGCGTGGGGAGGTAGCGGCCGACAATCTTATCGACAATGAGAAACAGATATTCCAGCTCTACATTCACATCGAGCTTGCTCGCTCCAGCGAGTCGATTACGAAATCGGTAAGGCACTTCAGCCACCCGGGGTGGAGTTGGACTCGAGGCCAGGATGTCGACCAGAAGTTTGAACCCCGCACCGGTCAGGCGCGGCACCGACGCCCTGAAAAAGCGACTGTCTACAACGAAAAAACCGCTCATGGGGTCGGTCACATCGCAGTGGCAGACGAGCTTGCTGACTCGAGAGCCAAGGTCGCTCAAGCGAACACGCTTCTCGGCAAACTCCCCCATGCTGCCTCCCGCAGTTCTTCTACTGCCGACGACCACGTCCAGCTTCCTCGACTGCAAGAGATGAAGCATCTCCGGCAAGATCGTTTCGTCATGCTGCATATCAGCGTCCATGACCGCAATGCTGGGAGCCGGGCTTGCCATCATTCCCTCGATGCATGCAGAAGACAACCCACGCCGCCCGATACGCTCCAGAATCCTCACTCGCGGATTGGTCAGCGCAAGCTCGCGGATTGCATCGGCGGTACGATCCGGTGAGTGGTCATCCACAAAGATGACCTCCCAATTGAGACCCTGAAGGGCGGCTTCGAGAGAGGCGACAAGCGGTGCAATATTCTGTCGCTCCTGATATGTGGGTATCACTACGCTCAGTTCAAGGAGCGGTCGTTTAGTAATTGCGCCCCCATGCGCGGACGAGTCCTTGACTACGCTAACCATGGCAAGTCTCCGCTAACTGATGGAGGGGGAGGGTCTTAGTAAATCAGGCACCGTCGTTCCTGGTGCCATGAAAAAGTCAGTAAATTGTCATTTAAATGGACGACAGCAAGGGTATGGTTAGTTTCAATTCGATGCCGAGAGTTTGCTGTGGAAGACTTAGCCGAATTAGCTTCGGCGACCAGTCCCGCAGAGCCTGCCCTGCCTGCCCCGGCCTGCCGTGGAGCCCAGCCCGGAAGAGTCTGTGTGAGAACTAGCCTCTTTAACTTGAGTCCCGCAGGGACGGCTGAAAATGACCCAGGATGAAGTCCTGGGCACCCTTAGCCATTCCTCCGAAGTCCAGGCTCACCCAGGACTGCCGTCCTGGGGCATTCTCAGCCGTCCCTGGCGGGGACTGGTCTCGGTGGAAATGTACACCCAGGACTAACGTCCTGGGCTACTCTCAGCCGTCCCTGCGGGACTGAGTTTGTCGCTCGAGTTCTCACACAGACTCGGAAGGGCTGGGGTATGGATAAATAAAAGGATGAGCCGGGAGCGCCGTAGGTGCGGCACTCCTTCTGCCGGTGTTGTGTATAGGCGACCGGGCGAGTGTGGTTCTGCGGCAAAGGTCCTTGTACAGCCGTGGCGGGTTGCAAGCCTCGCCCAAAAGGCCAAGGCTTCCTTGAGGGCCCTGCATCGACTAAGGTGCTTATCGCCCGACAGCTAGGTCAGCCCTGCTCTACTCATGCTGCATTCGTAGTCACAAGCTCCGGGGCTGGCGCAGCGGCGGGTGCCGACTCATAAAACCGTCGGGTGCGCCGCCAGGTCACGATCGTATTTACACCGTAGTTCCAAAAAGAGCTGATGGCCACGCCGGAAAGTCCGGCCAAGTACCAGGGCAGGCCCGCAGCAAATAGACGGTGCGCGAAACTCAGATTGATCAACACGCCCATTGAGCAGGCAGCGTAGAAGATGACGATTCCGCGAAGCAGCGCAATCCCCTTCAGCCTGCGATCCCGGAAGGTAACCAGGTTATTCAGGAAGAAATTAAACATCATTGCGCTCAGCGTAGCGACCACCTGCCCAAGCGCAAATGCAGCTGCGTCAAAGAGATGGAAGATTCCCAGGATCGATAAATGAATCAAAAGGCCGAGTGAGCCAACAGCGACAAAGAGCGCAAATCGCGCGGGAATGTACCGTGCCCACAATCTTATCGACAATCAGAAAGAGATACTCCAGCTCCACGTTCACATCGAGCTTGCTCTCTCCCGCAAGTCGATTACGAAATCGGTAAGGCACTTCAGCTACCCGGGGTCGAGTCGGACTCGAGGCCAGAATGTCGACCAGAAGTTTGAAACCAGCACCGGTCAGGCGCGGCACCGAGGCCCTGAAAAATTCGCTGTTCACAATGAAAAAACCGCTCATGGGGTCGGTGACGTCGCAGTGGCACACCAGCTTGCTGACTCGAGAACCAAGGTCGCTTAAGCGAACGCGCTTCTTGGCAAACTCGCCCATGCTTCCCCCCGCAGTTCTTCTGCTGGCGACGACCACGTCCAACTTTCTCGATTGCAAGCGGTGAAGCATTTCCGGCAGGATCGTTTCGTCATGCTGCATGTCAGCATCCATGACCGCAAGGCTGGGAGCAGGGCTCGCCATCATTCCCTCGATGCATGCAGAAGACAGCCCACGTCGCCCGATACGCTCCAGAATCCTGACTCGTGGATTGGTCAGCGCCAGCTCGCGGATTGCATCGGCGGTATGATCCGGCGAGTGGTCATCCACAAAGATGACCTCCCAATTGACTCCCTGAAGGGCGGCTTCGAGAGCGTCGACCAGCGGAGCAATATTCTGTCGCTCCTTATATGTGGGTATCACTACGCTCAATTCGAGGAGGGTGTGTTTCGTTGCTACTTCAGCTTGCGCGGACGAGTCCCTGATTACACTAACCATGGCAAGTCTCCACTGACTGTTGAGGCTAAGTTAGGGGGACTAGGGTCTCGGTCGTTTCTGCCCTATTTCGCGATAGTACTACGGAGTCCGCAGACGCAAGAGTGGAAAACAGGTCCACTATGCGTGGATGGACGCGCATGTAACCTCGACTGGTTATCGCCGTGCGGAAGCTGAATACCTTTTATCCGCAGTCTTACGCGCCCTTTTCCGCTTGCATCGCTGTTCCTCGCGAGGAGACTCACCACAAATGAAGCGGCTATGGATGGAGATTTAATGCCGCCTTACAACGGATTACCGCTTGAGTACCGGCTTACGGCTCATTTGTTACCCGTGATCAAAGCTTAGGAGTTCATTTGTTACCCATGGTCGAGCTTGCCTGTTACCTATAGCTACGACGCACACCACGTCGGCCGATGACGCTTCAGGGAGTCTTGCCCGCGATTGCCTTCCACTGTTCGGACAGCTCTGGCGAAAGCTTATCGATGTGGCTCAAGAATGTAGTCACTTGCCATATCTCCTGCTCGTTCAGAGAACTCTCCCATCCAGGCATTCCGCTAAGACGTATTCCGTGCTGAATGATGTAGAAATTCTGGTTCTCCGGCATGTCGGGCGCGTCCTCCATGAATTGAGGCGCACGCGGATAGAAGGAGTCCCCAAACGCTCCATGGCGTTGATGGGGATCACCATGACAGCCGGCACAGTTCGTCTGGTATATCTTCATTCCGGCAAGCAGGCTGGCATCTGTTGCTGCGACCGGGTTTCGGGCTGCGGCAGCGTATCGATCCAACGAAGCATCGAGTGAAGGCATGGCAACCTTCCGTTCAAGCACGCTCTCCGGAACATCTGCCCTCGGGTCAACGAAGCCGAGCCGGACCCACAGGAACTCGGCGAGAAGCACGATAACGACTGCTGCAATGAATCCGAGCAAGAACCTGCGCATTGAGAAATCCTCTCTTGGCCATAGACGTTGACAGATCCGCGAAGTGTACAGAGAGTGCCCGCCTCTCGCGTTATCGAGCAGCTTGTCCCGGCGTCCTCGCCGGCATTCCGTCCTGGCTGTCAAAAGGACGGGATGCCGCCGGCGAGAGCAGGCGGTTGATTTCGGCGCTCCATTCAGAGATCCAGGCGCGCTTGGCGGTGTCATCGAGCCAGGAGGCGCGTAGACCGTTGAGAGCCACTCCGGCCAATTGTTCTGGGGTGCAACCCATATGCCGGGCGACCAACAAATACTCGCGGTTGAGGTCGGTGCGGAAGAGGGCGGGATCGTCCGTATTGATCACCAGATTAAGCCCGGCGTCGAACATGCGGTGGATTGCATGGCCGGGCGAAGCGAGATCACGGAACGTGGTTGTGTAGGTGGTCGTGGTGGGGCAAACGGTGAAGAACACTCCACGCTCACGGCATTCTGCTACCAGCGCAGGATCGTCAACCACATGGTAGCCATGATCGATGCGATCGCAGGCGAGCACATCAAGGGAAGCGCCGACATGCTCAGACGGACCATTCTCACCCGCATGTGCGGTCACGCGCAGTCCCCTATTCCTGGCGCGCCGGTAGACATCCGCATAGAGACCCGGCGGATGGCCGACCTCGTTGTAGTCAAGGCCGATGCCGATGACTTCCTCGCGCCGGTGCGCCAGCACGAGATCGAGAAACTCCATGCTGATTTCCGGGCCCAACTCGCGGTTCAGAGCCGGGATCAGGCGTGAGTGCACGCCATGGTCGCTCGCGGCGTCACGCATCGCGGCGACGATGCCGTCAAGCATGGTGGCATAAGCCACACCATGGTGCGCCTGCGGGCTGAAGAAGAATTCGACGTAGCGCGCGCCATTGCCGGCACAACACGCCAGCATCTCGTAGGTTACCCGATGGAAGTCGTCCGTATCGACGATTGAGTTGCAGATGATGTCGTAGGCTTTGAGAAACGCGCCCAGATCCGCGAAGTCAAACAGCTTCGACGCATCTTCATAATCGTGCGTCGCCAGACCGTGTTTCTTCGCCAACTCGATTGCCGTGGTTGCGGCAACCGCTCCTTCAAGATGCAAGTGCAGCTCGGCTTTGGGCAGCGATTTAACAAAGTTCTCGATATTGACGGCTGAGCTTTGTTCCTCCAGCATGTGATCCTCGGTTATGAGTTGAGCCCACATGACTCGGTCCGAAATCTTCTTTGATTTGCTACAATTTGAGCCCTGCGGATGGCCCGGGTGGTCGCAATGATATCAGCCTTACACCCGGAACAGATATTGGAGCGGATGGATGACGACGGCGCTTCCGGTGATCGATGTTTCGGGTCTGGCTTCAGACCAGCTCTCTGCCCGGGCGCGTGTGGCAGCCCAATTGGGCCATGCCTGCCGCGAGATCGGCTTCTTCTATGTGGTGAATCATGGCATCGCTGAGACCACGCGCGCCGCCATGTTTGCCGCCTCCCGGGAATTCTTCGCCTTGCCGGTCGCGGCCAAGGAGCAATATTCGATCAAGCGTTCGCCGCACAACCGCGGCTATATCGCGCTCGAGGGGGAACGCCTCGATGAAGCCGCCGCCCGGGCCGATTACAAGGAAGCTTTTAATGTCGGGCTGGAACTGGCAGCCGACCATCCCGACGTGCTGGCCGGTAAGCCGTTTCGGGGAGTCAATCTATGGCCGGCACTTCCCCACTGGCGAGAGACCGTGCTTGCCTATTACGACGCGTGCTGGGCACTGGGCCGCCGGCTTCACCACGGCTTCGCGCTCGATCTGGGCATTGCCGAGGATTTCTTCGAAGACAAACTCGACGCGCCGCTGGCCATGGTGCGGATGCTGCACTACCCACCGCAGCCGCTGAGCCAGGATCGCGCTCCCGACAGCGGGGCCGGCATGCACACCGACTATGGCAACCTCACCATTCTCGCCACGGATGGGATTGCGGGACTCCAGGTGCGCACACGCAGCGGCGCGTGGCTCGATGCACCCCACATTCCGGGTGCATTCGTTTGCAATATCGGTGACTGCCTGATGCGCTGGACCAACGATGTTTATCTCTCAACACCGCATCGGGTCGCGATCCCGGTCCAGGACCGGTATTCGGTAGCATTCTTTCTCGATCCGAATCCCGATGCCCGCGTGGAAGTGCTTCAGGCTTGCATCGCGCCTGGCGCCGCGTCGAAATATCCGCCCACAACCGGCGCCGACTATCTGCGCGAACGGCTGACTGCAACCTACGACCATCTGAAGACCCTTGCCTGAGGGTTGGGCAAGCGAAGCGTCTGTGTCAGGACCGCCGGTTCAGAATTGAGTCCCGGCAGAGCCAACACCCTAGCAGAATCCCTTAGGAACAGGACGGGTGCCCCTCGCCCAAGCGTACCTGGGCTGAAAATGACGGGCGAAGCCCACCAAAGCTTTCTACGATATCAACGAGCAGATCCAGGCGGGATAAGTAAAAGCAATCGAAACATATCATTTTCGGCCCACGTACGCTTTGGCGAATCGAGGGGCACCCGTCCTGTTCCTATTGAGATCTGCTCCCCAAAAACAGCTGGTAATTGGACAGTGCCCCCTCTACTCCGACCGCAGGGCCGTCAATGGATCGACGCCCGCTGCCCGGCGCGCCGGGATCACGCTGGCGGCAATCGCCACCGCGACTATGCCGAGCGCTGCGAAGACATCGCTCACCACATCGTAGGGCTGCACGCCATACAGAGCTGAGGTCAACGCCTTGCCCAGTAAGAGCGACAGCGGAATACCGACAATCACGCCCACAGCCGTCAGCATCAGGCTGTCACGCAGCACCATCCACACCACCTGCCTTCGCTGCGCGCCCATGGCGATGCGCACGCCGATCTCGCTGGTGCGGTTGTTCACACGGTAGGCGAGCGTCCCATACACTCCTGTCGCCACCAGGACCACCGCCAACAAGCCGAAGAACCCGGCCAGCCGCGCAAAGAGCAATTGGCGGGAGATGGTGAGATCAAATTGCGCGCGCTGTGTCATGGGTTGGATCAGCGGCAGGTTCGGATCCATCTGCTGCACCGCTTTGCGCGCCGATGGCAGAATCGCCAATGGGTCGCCATGTACCCGCATTTCCACGTGCATTTGACCGGTGATCGGAATCTGCGCGTACATGTACCAGGCCATGGGAATTGGCTCTTCATCGATGCTGCGATACTTGTGGTCTTTCACCACGCCGACCACGGTCATCTGGTATTGCCCATTGTCGGTCCCAATACTGTGACCCAGCGGATTCTGGTTGGCAAAGAAGCGCTTGGCAAACTGCTCATTGATGATGCCCACGTGGGGTGAGGTCGCGGTATCGGAGTCGGCAAAATCGCGGCCCAAAAGTATGGGGACTCCGAGGGTACGGAAGAAGTCGGGCCCCGCCACATTGCTGCGCACCGTCGTCGACGCGCCGTTCGCCAATTCCGGCAACTTACCATCGACCGTCATGGCGCTGTTGTCAGAAGCCCACGATCCAAGGCGCTCCTCCATGATGGTCACAGACTCCACGCCGGGCAGAACGACGCAGCTTGTTCATCAACTCCCGATAAAAGGCGACGCCTTCGGGAACCGACTGTATGTTGGGCTTCACTCCGAAGACGACCAGGCCCTGAACCCGCATGCCCAGAGGAGTATTTTCCAGATTACGCAAGGTGCGCACCAACAACCCACCACCCACCAGCAGCACCACACACAGCGTCATCTGCAGAGCAACAATGATTCTGCTGGCGCGCGATTTGCCGGCATCCGTATGCGAGGCCGCCGCGGATGTTTTCAGTGCCAGCGCCGGCCCGGCGGAGAGCACAACGCGCAGAGGCACCAACCCGAATAAAAGCGTAGCCAGCGCCAAAATGCTTAGCGTGAAAAGCAGGGCCGTGTTGTCCGGGGCCAGGCTTGACTCGATCTGCGCCCAGGCTCCCAGCGCCCTGGTTGCCGAGTTGGCAAAGAGCCATGCCAGCAGGGCTCCGGCCGACACCAGCAGCAAGCTCTCGCTGAGAAGTTGCCGCAACAGCGCCTTGCGCCCTGCGCCCAGCGCCAGCCGCACCGAGAACTCGCGCTGCCGCGTCGCATTCCGCGCCATCAGCAGCATGACCACGTTGCTCAGGGCGATCAGCAGCACCAGCCCAACCATGCTCATCAGGATGCGCAACGGTTTGCCGTACTGTTCTTCGTATCCCGGGAAGCCCTTCACCTCCTGCAGGCTGAGTACGGGTTTCTTTTCTCCTGGTTGCGGGTTGCCCAGCCCAACATAGGCCGCTGTCTGAAATGCCGACTCAAGTTGCGCCACCGCCTGCGCCTGGTTTACGCCCGGCGCGAGACGTCCAATCAGCCGCAGGCACCACCATGTGGGTTTTGCGATGTATGTTTTCCCATCGTCTACAGGAGCGCCCCAGGCATTCAGTTCTGCCCGGCTCTGCAACGGAATCCAGAAATCGGTGGAACTACCCGCCTCGACTCCTTCGAAGCCTTGCGTAGCAACCCCCACGATGGTCATGGGAATGCCATTTACATAGAGCGTCTTCCCCAACACGTCCGGGGAGCTCGCAAAACGCCGCGTCCAGTAGCTGTAGCTGATCACGGCAATGGGCGCGTGGTTCGACTCGTCCTGTTCGCTGAAGCCACGTCCGTACGCCAGCTTCACACCCAGGCCGGAGAAGAAGGTCCCACTCACCATGTCGCCTTCAGCCTGCTCCGGCTGCTCTCCATAACGGACGGCAACCTTGCCCGTGGCCAGGGGCACGTAGGCCATTACCGGCGATAGTCCCCGGTTTTGCCGCCGCAGCGCGTCGTACACCGCATACGAGAAGGTCTCGTTTGAGTCGATGGTGCCCGTTCCACCAGGTGGGTTGGAGGTTCTTAGATACACCACGCGGGCGGGATCGGCCACCGGCAGCGAACGCAGCAGCACCGCGTTCATCACGCTGAAGACCGCTGTATTCGCTCCGATACCCAGCGCCAGCGTCAGTACAGAGACCAAAGTAAAACCGGGCGTCTTTCTTAGCTGGCGAATCGCATATCTTAGATCGTCGACGATTGCGGGCATGGCGACCTCCCAGGCATCTACTCTAAGGAGCACGTGGTGGACCAAACTTCTGCCGGCCTCGCTGCAACTAAGCCATTGAATTATCAAGGCTCCACGAGGCAAGCTGAGCCGCCTCTCAACAAAACTGAACACCACCGTTCAAATCCGGACAACCACCGAACGTGCTCCCCTTCATGATCTCGTTAGGCGTCTCGGGCACTCGCAGGTTGGTCCTGTGGTAACCCCGCAACTACAGAGGCAGAGTTGTAGCGATGATTGACAGGCCGTTTGGACGCCTCTACGCTAAACCAATGGAAATACAGCTCACCCCCGCCCAGGAAGCTTTTCTTCGCCAGGCTATCGAAAGCGGGAGAATCCATCGTGCTGAGGAAGCGGTACAGCAAGCCCTCTCGCTATGGGAGACCCGCGAGCGTGGCCGGCTCGACATTTTGTCCGCACTAGATGAGGCGGAAGGTGATCTACAAACAGGAAACTTCTCAGACTACGACGATGGTTCCCTGCTCCAAATTAGGGGAAGAGCTGAAACGCGGGGCGCGAGCATCGCTCACTAGTGACGCCTTGCCGAGTTAATGCATTTTCGCTTCTATCCCGCATAGTCAAATTCAAGTGCGGGGACCATTGCTCGTCGGCTCTATCAATCCCACTCGACAGCTGCCGAGGTGCGGCGCCACCCTCGCCTTTGTCATCCCGCCTGCCCCGGCGCGCCGTGGGAGCAACCGGCTTGCCTATGGCAGGTTGAGAAAGAAATGACACCGCAAAATTGCCCTGGATGCGAGGCCCGGAGGGCCGACCGCCAAACGTGAGCCCAGCCCGGAAGGGCTGGGGATCAATCCCGCAGTTGATCTGAGCGCCGTAGGCGCGGCACTAAATCTGGGCCCACTCGCACCTGTGTCATTAGGAGCGAAGCCGAGGGATCTGCAGTTTCACCTTCGGGCGCAGCGAGTGTGACATGCGCAAATCACCTCCGCATTCCTCCCACCCGATCTATGCAATGCCCTTTCCTAACCAGTTTTGTTCGAAACCAGCCTGATTGCCTTTTCCGGACAAGCCACCACACAGAGCCCACACGCCTGACACAGATCCGCATGCGGCGTATAGGCAGTGAGTCTGCCGTGAGCCCGGCTCTTCAGCTTTCCCACGAAAGGAGAGACTCGAGAAGTCTTCCTCGTCGATCTGTCTCACCTCAAAAACATCATAGGGACAGACCTCCACGCAATCGCGTTTTCCCTCGCAAGCATTGCGATCTACCACGGGCCGATACGCGCCGGCTTCTGCCCCACACTTTTCTCCGGGTCTGTCTGGGCGTTGTGCAGCGCGCCTGGCTTTTTCCGAATTCAATCGCGGACGGTCCTCTGCGGACAGTCATGGCTGCTTCCCCCGGATTTCGTCAATGGCCCGGCGAAGGATCGCGAAGACTCGCTTTCTCTCCTCTGGCGAAGCGTCCATCTTCTCGTGCAATGCAGCTTTGAGTTCATTCCGCAGCTCGCGAAATTCCGTCTTCATTTGCCGCCAGTCACTTCTGATCCCGCGGCGGGGATCGCCCCCAAGGTCATCGTCCTCTTCGTTCTCCTCGGTGAATTGCTTTTGGAATTGGGAGACCTTGCGGCCGAAGCGTGCGAGTTGGTCCAGCGTTTCCTCAACACCGGCTCGGTTCTCGTTCAGGTAGGCAGTACCCGCCTCGGTGATTCGGTAGAGTTTCTTGGTGCCTTCCGATTCCGAGGCTGTGTATCCCAGCTCCTCAAGATAAGTGAGCGCCGGGTAAACCATCCCCGGACTCGGCGAGTAGATGCCACTGGAGTGCTCCTCGATGGCCTTGATGATTTCGTAGCCATGACCCGGCTTTTCGCTGAGCAAAGCAAGGATGATGAGCCTGAAGATCGCCCGAGGCGAGCATTTTCGCAGCTCGCATTCCAGGGCCCATGAAGCCCCCGCCCATCCGGTCAAACGGCCTTCCTCTCCTCCCAAAGAGACCATGGCGCCCCCGTTCTTCGAAGAAATGAGAAGTCTCGTGATGATGTCGATGCATGTGTTTCGTCTTCCTTTCATAAAATACATCTTAAGATATATCACACGATGGATCTTTCGAGCAAAATCTTGCCAATCCGTTATCGCGATATACTATTTTCAACATAGTATTTTGAGACGACCACGAACGGATCATGACGAAGAAACCCGAATACCGCGACCTCTTTCCCGGCGCACTGGAAATGATGATTCTGCAAACACTGAGCGGAAAACCAATGCACGGCTACGCCCTCGCCCAGCACATCAAGCGAGTCTCCGACGATTTGCTTCAGATTGAAGAAGGTTCGCTGTATCCCGCCTTGCAGCGCATGCTGAAGAGCGGATGGCTGGAATCGGAAATGGGTTTATCGCCCAAAGGCCGCCCGGTGCGAATTTTTAAAGTAACCGAGGCAGGCACAAAACACTTGCAAAAGGAAATATCGAGTTTTGAACAGATGTTCGCCGGCATCCGCCGTGTACTCACGATCGCCGAGATATAGGAGACACCACATGCGCTGGTTCAAACAGCTCTTCTCGCGCCGCCGCCGTTACGACGAACTGCATCGAGTCGATACAAGAGCACCTACAAGAAAAGATTGAGGACCTGGTCGAAGATGGTATGTCGCGGGAAAACGCCGAGCAAACCGCGCGCCGTCAGTTTGGAAATGTGACCCTCATCGAAGAGCGCAGCCGCGAAGTTTGGCAGTGGCCAAGGTGGGAATCATTCTTGGCCGATCTGAAATTTGCCGTGCGCCAATTGCTTCGCAATCCAGGTTTCACCGTGACCGTGATCTTCACCCTGGCGCTTTCGATCGGCGCCAACACCGCGATTTTCTCGATCGTGAACGCTCTCATGCTGAAGAGCCTGCCCTATCCGCACCCGGAGCGCATGGGCACCATCTACACCCGAGTCACCGGAGTGAGTTCCTGGGATGCGCGGCACAAACTGATGTATGAGCAATGGCAACTCTTGCGCGACGACGTGCCCGCCCTGCTCTCGGCGGTTTCGGGTGCGCGTACTTCGGGCGTCAATCTGGAGGCCGGGTCTCATGTGCAATATCTCCAGGCAGGACGTATTTCGGCCCACTATCTCGATGTGCTGGGCATTCAACCCGCCCTGGGGCGTAACTTCTCCGATTTGGAGGACCGCGCCCACGGGCCAAACGCAGCTATATTGAGCTACAGCTTGTGGCGAAATACGTTCGCCTCCAATCCCGATGTTCTGGGGCAAGCCGTGCTGCTGAGAGGCGCACCCTACACCGTCGTCGGCGTGCTCTCCGAGGGGACGATCACTCCTTCAAATGCCGACATCTATACCGCGCTCCAGCTCGGTCCCGAGGGTGAGGGGAGCGGAACAAACGTTGAGGCCATCACCCGGCTGCGCGATGGCGCGACCTGGCAAGAGGCGGATGCCGAGATCAACCGCGCCTGGTCTCACCGCGCCCATCGCTATGAGTTAAACGACGACCCGAACGCGCAGGTGACCTACCATTCGGTGCCGCTGCAAGAAGGCGTGACTGCTACGCTGCGCCCGCAGGCCTTGGCTCTGATGCTGGCAACAGGATTCATCCTGCTGATTGCCAGCGCCAATCTTGCCGGGCTGACACTGGTTCGCGTGTTGCGGCGGTCCCCTGAATTTGCCACCAGGCTGGCGCTGGGCGCTTCCCGCTGGCAGATTCAAAAGCAACTCTGGGTGGAAAATCTCCTGCTGGCGTTTCTCGGTGGGACGGCCGGCGTAGCAGTCGGTTTCGTCGCTTTACGTGGCGTTGCTCCAGCTTCTCCCGGAGCATTATCTCCCTGTGGCCAAAGTACCCCTGGATGGCCGTGTACTGGCATTCACCCTGCTCATCTCCCTCTTGACCAGCGTGCTTTTTGGCATGTTTCCTGCCCTGGCCATGCGCAAGTTCCGTCTGCGCTCCGCCATCGCCAGTCATTCCGCAACCGGAGGCGACCCTTTGCGTTTGCGCCAGGCTCTGATCGCGGGCGAAGTGGCTCTCACCGTATTGCTGCTGGCGGCTTCAGGCCTGCTCATTCGTACGCTCATCCACCTGCAAACCTTGCCTGCTGGTTTCGACGCCACTGGAGTGATCACCGCCAGGGCATCCCTGGACGATGCGCGCTATCACGATGCCGCAGCCTTCCGCAAGCTGCTCAGTGAAAGCACCGCGGCCATGCGACAGATACCGGGCGTGCAGGCTGCCGCGGTCGGGCAGAGTTTGCCCTATGAGCGGGCGTCGCTCAATGGAGTGACCATCAGCGACGGCAAAGACGCAGGACAGCAGGGGATGACCGATCAGGTCTACGTCACCCCCGATTATTTCCGGGCGTTGCAGATTCCCCTACTCGCGGGACGCTCTTTCACCGACGCGGACGGACCGGATACGCAGCACGTGGCCATCGTTAACCAGACATTCGGGCGCAAGTACTTCCATGGAACGGATCCCGTCGGCCACTACGTGAATAAGGATACGAGAATTGTCGGAGTGGTTGAGGATGTGCCCATCGCCCCGGGCATCGATGCCGCTGCTCCTCTCGCCGGCGAAGAAACCATGTACATCCCTGCGGCGCAAACCGATCCCCCGTTTCTCGCCGTGCTCCATGTCTTCTTCCAGCCAAGTTGGATTGTCCGTACCGCCGCTCCAGTAGAAGGATTGACTGCGCAGATGCAGCACGCTCTGGCCAGTGCCGATCCTGATCTGCCTTTCTCCGGTTTCTACAATATGCGCGACTCTGATGGCGAAGACCCTCGCGACACAGCGTGTCGAGGTCGCGCTGCTGAGCGCGATGGCGGCTCTGGCGCTGCTTCTGAGCACCATCGGCATCTTTGCGCTGGTGGCGAATATCGTTGCCCAGAAAACGCGCGAGATCGGCATTCGTATTGCCCTGGGCTCGACCATTCGTCAAGCCATGGTCCATATCGGAGCTCCAGGAGTACGGGCGTCGGCGCTTGGACTCATCCTGGGCCTGATCTTATGCGCGGGAGCATTGCGCGCCATGGACAGTGTGCTCTATGGAGTAAGCGTCTACGATCTTCCCACCATCCTCATCGTCGTCTTGATCGCTCGCCGGGGTAACGCTGGTGGCTACCGCTGCGCCGGCGCTGCGGATCGCAGGAATCGATCCCGCCAAGACTTTGCGCGAAGAATAGGAGGAAAAGTGTGAACTGGTTCAGACAGCTCTTCTCCCGCCGTCGCCGTTACCACCAACTCTCCGAATCGATACGAGAGCACCTCGATGAGACCATCGACGAGCTGATGGACAATGGCATGTCGCGTGAGGAAGCTGCGCGTGCTGCTCGCCGCCAATTCGGCAATGTTGCGCTGCTGGAGGAACGCAGCCGCGAAGTGTGGCAGTGGCCCACCATCGAAAGCGTCTGGGCTGATGTGAAGTTTGCACTGCGGCAGTTGCGCCGGTCACCAGGCTTCACGATAGTCAGTCTTCTGACACTTGCTCTCGGCATTGGAGCGAATACTGCCGTCTACAGCATTATTCAAGCAGTGCTGCTCCATCCCCTCCCTTGTCATGACCCGAACCGTCTGATGCTCTTAGCTGACAAACAGGACCCTCAAGAGGGTGGCGTCCTCTATAAGGACTATGAGACGTGGAGGAAGCACACCTCGAGCTTTACAGGTATAGCGGCCTATTACCGGGACAGCGGTTGGTCCCGGGTGACGCTAACCGGCGGGCAAGAACCACAGTCGGTCCAGGGTGCTTACGTTACCGCAAATTTCTTCTCATTGCTTGGCGTTACGCCCCTGTTGGGCCATACGTTCACAGCCGCAGAAGAAAATCGGCATGAACGAGTGATCGTTCTCAGCTACGGCCTCTGGAAGCGTCAATTTGGAGGATCACCGGATGTTGTGGGACAAGAACTGCGTATAGACGGCATTGCCGCGAAGGTCATTGGGGTTATGCCCGAAACCTTTCAATTCCCAGCGGCTCATTCCCTATTCTGGGCGCCGATCACCACGAACCGCTATTGGGGAGATCCCGCGGTCACTATCAATGACGGCTACCATAGCGGTGGCTTCTATGCTCGATGGCAGGTAATTGCCCGCTTGAAGGAAGGAGTCAGCCCGCAGCAGGCGCAGGCAGATATCGATGCCATCTTCAGCGCCTTGCAAAAGACAGATTCAGACCCGAACCGGGGCATTGGGATTACAGTCATCCCGCTTCGCCTTCAGATCGCCGGGGATACACGCCTTGCCCTCTATGTTCTTTTCGGATCAGTGTGCATGCTGCTCTTAATCGCTTGCAGCAATGTAACCAACCTTGTCCTGGCACGCAGCGCATCGCGCGTCCATGAGATGGCGTTGCGCGCCGCTCTAGGTGCTGGCCGTGGCCGTATCGTCCAACAACTTCTTACAGAGAGCTTTATGCTGGCAATACTCGGCGGGGTCTTCAGTCTCTTGTTTGCTCTTCTGGGAATTCGTGCTCTCACTGCAATGGGCCCTCGCGATATACCGCGACTCAGCGAAGCCGGTCTCAATCCCGGCGTGTTGGGATTTACCTTCGCAGTCGCACTGCTGTCCGCAATACTCTTCGGCCTCATGCCGGCAGTGAAAGTCTGGCGCAGCGCCCCGAATGAACAATTGAAGGCGATCAACATAACAGCACCAGGCGCCACTGGGTTTGCAAGCATGCGCAGCGTTCTGATTGTTGTTGAATTTGCGCTCTCTGTGCTGTTGCTCACCGGAGCCGGATTGTTAATACACAGTTTTCTCCTTGTCCAATCCGTCGACCCCGGATTTGAACCGGAGCACGTCCTCAACATCCATGTAACCTTCCCTGGTGGAACTTCGGGACAGCAAACATCAACTATTTCTGACTCGATTGTTGACAGATTGCAAGCTATGCCCGGCGTGAGGAGTGTCGGAGCCATTGAAGGCATCTTTGACCTCGGTCCTACGAATAACATTGGCTTGCGAAGCATCGAAGGCCGCTTACCTGAACCGCGGCAACAGTGGACGGCACTGAATTGGAATACCGTTCGCGAAGATTATTTCCGGGCAATGGGAGCTGAATTGCTGCGCGGGCGGTATTTCAGCCAACAGGATGGTCCCTCATCGCCTCTTGTTGCAATCATCGATGAAAGCATGGCGCGCCGTTACTGGAAAGGCGAGGATCCCATTGGCAAACGGATCAAGGGACAAGATCGACGGGGTCATAACGATGACTGGGTAACTGTCATCGGTGTAGTACGGGACATACGAACACATGGACTGGAACGAGCAGCCACGCCGCATGTTTACGAATGGTACCGCCAGACTGATAATCCAACGCCGGATATTGTCGTGCGAGCTACGGGCAACCCTGGTGCGATTGCTTCTGAATTGCGCAGTGTAGTTCGAGCTGAAGCTCCCACGGCCATTCTCTCCAGCGTCACGACCGTACAGCAGCAACTATCTCAGCAGCTCGCGCCAAGGCGCTTTCAGACATTCTTGCTTGGGATCTTTTCCTTACTCGCGCTTGTTCTGGCGACTATCGGAATTTACGGACTGATTCACTACTCCGTCGTTCAACGCACGAAGGAAATAGGGATTCGCATGGCACTTGGTGCGCAGCGCATTGATATCTTGCTGGCTGTCATAAAGCAGGGCCTGTTGCTGGCGGGTATAGGGTTGGCAATCGGCTTGATGGTCGATTGGGCTTCCACGCGCTTACTGTCGAGGCTGCTTTACGGCGTGGTCCCGTCTGATCCCGTCACCCTGAGCATGGTCTCCTTGTTATTGATTGGCGCCGCACTGCTCGCAAGTCTCACTCCTGCCTTGCGAGCGGTCAGGGTTGATCCGATGCAAACACTCAGAAGTGAATAGATGCTGGTCATCGATCGTGGGAGAAGATTGAAGCTGAGTCGAGCGCGAAATGCGAGTGGTCTGCTCTATCCTCATGGTCGATTGTCGCTAACTATTCCCCGATCAGATAACGTCAGCGTTGCCCGTGGCCCCAGTAGTAGCGCCGCGCCATCGTGCAGTGTGCACAATCGACCCTGTTGCTCACCTCCGCCGCGACTCCAATAGGCGATCAATCAGTGGACTCAGGTGTTGAAAGCGCTCCATTAAGGCTAGCAAGTCCTCTTCAAGACGATTTGCGTCAACCTTAATCCATCCCTGCATCAGGGTCAGCGGTCCATAGTCCACACTGACGTTCGGCCAAGTGTTGCGGGTTGGCGCGAAGCCTTTTCTGAAATCGTGGGCGAAGTCTCGACTGGTAATTGAATAACCTTCCAGTTGCCTCAGTTTCAAAGCATGAATGTTGTACTCCGTGCGGTTCTCCACGGCTGACACTTCAGTCATCCATACGGAGAAGAAGATTCCTGATTTGTTTTGCACCCGATCCATCGGGTCGTTCGTCCAGGAGGCCTTCTGCAACTTCAATACGAAACATCCTTTGTAGAATCCCTGCTTGCAGATGAGCCCATCGCGGCTTCGCGTATCAAAGCGGGCTTTGATTTTCGCGAATAATGCGTCTAACTGGTGCACTTCGCCAGCTACCATCACGGCTGCGACTCATGGCGGTCCGAAAAGCCGGTAAAAGCCGGCGACAGGACGTGATCGTCACCATTGCGTACCCGGGAAATTGTCCCGAGCTGCTTGGAGTGCGGGGGGCATTCCTTTGTCATATCTCAGGGCTTCCTCGTTCTTCCGAATCGCCGAACATCCCAAGAGGGTCCTGCAAAGATGTGAATATTAAATTCAGCTAACGGAGACTGCAAAGAAAGTTTAATCGAATTGTGCGAATCTAGCTTAGTAATAAACCTTCCGCAAAGCTCAAAACGCCGTCTACAGAAACAGCAGCTAGATCCCCGATAGGGCTCTCATCGTGGCACGCTTCCAAAAATATGTCGCTTAGCAGAAAGCGCTGAGTGTGCGGCAATGAGCCGGAGTATTGTTCAGGGCATCGGAGGCATCACAACGCGCTGTGGCTCAAACTGGTGGCGACGTCGCGATCAATGGTGAGTTCCTTTTCCGTATGGGTTATCTGAAACAGCTCGAGGAGGCGTCGAGTTACCCCGGCAAGCCGAAGTTTGGAACCCGCTTCTCGGGCAACTCCGTCCACGTAGAGCAATACCCCCAGCCCCGAGCTGTCGGCGTATTCGACCTTTGAGAGGTCAAGGATCAGAATCAGATCCCGTTCGCCGGCCGAAGACGCCAGCTGCGTTTTCAGCTCCTGCAACTCATCGCCATATGCCAGCCGACCCTTGACTTCGACAAGAATCACGTCTTGCTTCGGACGTCGCGTCACCCATTCAAGCCCCATCGTGCAGACACTTTAACACAGAGGCGCCGGGTTGCGAGACCTGAGGCTTTACAAAATTGGCCGAATTGACATCCCTAGGCTTCTATGCATTAATGGCTAAGGTTGGGGAAACGTCATGCGACTCTTTCGTCGCATCTTGAATCTACTCTCCCGTTCCACCGTAGAGCGGGAGATCGATGCTGAGCTTCAAGCGCACATCGAAATGAGGGCTGCGGACAATGTCGCGGCCGGCATGCCGCCGGAAGAGGCCCGGCGTGATGCGCTGCTGAAGTTCGGCAACCCCGCGGTCATGAAAGAAAAAGTGGCTGGCGTGGATGCGGCGTTAAGCCTTGACAGCGTCTTGAGAGACATTCACTACGCCTGCCGAAAGCTACGCAAATCGCCCGGGTTCGCCATCACGGTCATCGCGACCCTGGCCCTTGGCATCGGGGCGAATACAGCCATCTTCAGTATTGTGGATGCCGTACTGCTGCGGCCGCTGCCCTACAAGAATGCCGATCGCCTCGTGGTCGTGTGGCAGACGGATGCTGCGCATCGCGGCGTAGGCGCATGGTTCGATCCTTACCGCGATTTTGAAGAATGGCAACGCGGCAGCCGCAGTTTCGAGAAGTTAGCCGCGATGAGCTGGGCGACCACCGGCGACACCATGATCTGGCGGGGTAAACCCGTTGGGCTGCTGGCGCTTCCGGCCAGTACCAACTTCTTCTCCATGCTCGGCGCCGAAGCCCAAATCGGCAGGACATTTCGCCAGGCAGATCTGAACAAACCCTGCACCTTAGTCCTCGCTTATCCGTTCTGGCAGCAAAAGCTGGGCGCACCCAAAGACATTGCCGGGCAAACTCTGACCGTCGGCCCGCTTCCCTGTGTTGTGGCCGGCGTGATGCCGAAACAATTCACCTTCTATCCCAAAGAAGCAAACGCATGGTCCCTGATTACACCCACAAGCGCATTCGTGCAGAAGCCCTGGGATTCGATGACCGGCGTCTTTGGATTATTGAAACCCGGCGTGACCCACGCTCAAGCGGAAGCGGAACTCGACGCCATGCAAAAGCGAGTCTCGCCCGAAGCTCCCGCATCGCTGTCCATGCTCACCTCCGCTACGCCGATTGTGCTGAGCCTGCAGGATAATTTCACCTGGCTGGCGGGAAGGAATCTGCGCCGAGGACTTTGGCTGCTCTCCGGTGCGGTCAGCCTCATCTTGCTCATGGCGTGCTTGAACGTGGCCGGACTGCTGCTTGGCCGCGCGATGGAGCATGCACGGGAGATGGCCATTCGTACCGCATTGGGTTCCGGCCGTGCGCGGCTCATCCGGCAAATGTTGACCGAGTCGTTGGTGCTGGCCCTTTGCGGGACGGGCGCAGGCGTTCTCTTGGCCCTGCTGATGCTTCACTGGTTCCGGGCTGTGAACCCGGTGGAACTGCCGCCCGGCAATGTGGTATCTCTCCACTGGCAGGTTCTTCTCTTCGCGGCATTCTTGGGCGTTGCCTCGGCCATCGTCTTTGGGCTGTTACCAGCCTGGCAGGCTTCGCGGGTCGACCTGAACTCTGTCCTCAAGAACAACCAACGCGGTATGGGCGCGAGCGCTTCCGCACAGCGCGCTTCACAAATATTGGTGGTGATGCAGATTGCGCTTTCGCTCATGCTCTTTGTTGGAGCAGGACTGCTGGCGGCAAGCTTGTGGCGGATGGCTTCGACCCAGTTAGGCTATCGCACAAATCATGTGTTGACGGCGAGCGTCAATCTTCCCCATGCAACACTACGCCGACAACCAGGCGAAATACCAGGTTTGCTGCCGATTTCTCCCAGAAGGGTCGCCGCGCTGCCCGGCGTCGACGCTGTCGCGGAAGCTTCGAGCTTTACACCCGCGGGAGAAAACCCATTGTCGGTTGAGGGAGATCCCGGCAGATTTTCGGCAGGCGGCATTGCCACCCAGAGCGTGAGCGCAAACTTCTTCGACGCGATGCAGATTCCATCGTTTCGCGGCAGAGTCTTTGATAGCCAGGATCGCAACGACACCCGGCAAGTTGCCATCGTCAACCAGGCTCTTGCCCATCGGTATTTCCCCCATGACGATCCGATCGGACACGCCGTCAAGCTAAGCCGTGCGGACGATCCATCGCACTCATGGCTCACGATTATCGGCGTCGTTGCCGACGTCAAGGTAACGACTGTTTTTCAGGAGATGGGCTATGTGGTGCAGCCCACGGTCTACCGGCCGCTCACCCAGGACGCGCCCGGGCATCTGGCCCTGATGGTTCTAACCAAGGAAAATTCGTTGGGGTTGGTAGGTGGAATAGAAGAGCAGCTTGCCGCGATCGATCGCGGCCTCCTATTAGCTGACCCGGGAACCCTCAAAGACCAGCAATCGGCTGTACTTTCCCAACCCCGCTTCCGCGCCGTCCTCTTCGGCAGTTTCGCAGGGCTGGCTTTGCTGCTGGCAGTGGTTGGACTGTATGGCGTCCTAACCCAGATGGTCGCACAGCGAACGCAAGAAATGGCCATCCGCATGGCTATAGGAGCTAGCCGTGGAGAAGTATTAAGCCGCATCTTCCGCAAGGCTATCGCTCTGGCCGCCACGGGGATTGCATTGGGCGTGATCGGATCAGCCATCGCCGTGCGTGCTCTGGCTGGGCTGCTGTACGGAGTGCGCGCAGAGAATACCGCAATGTTTGTACTCGCTTCCATCGTCTTGACCCTCACGACCCTCGTGGCCAGTTGGAATCCAGCCTGGCGAGCGGCCAACATCGATCCCATGCAGACGCTTCGCTCAGAGTGAATTACCTCGAGCACTCTTTGAGCCACTACTGCGGTTGCCGAATATGCGTGGGATCATCCAAGCGAATTCGGCCGATGGGAGCTACTAACGAACGCACCCATAGCCACGCACGCGCCAGATCGTCTGAATCGATAAAAAGCACATACGCGGTTAAAACGTCCCACTGGAACATGGGAAGATTGAATGCGTATTCAAGAGACAAGTGGAAGACCAATCCCAGCAACAGCAGAGGATAGCGGAACCGCCTGAACCATATCAGGACGCCCAAGGAGAACTCGAGGACCAGGGTGGACCAGCTTCCCAGTCTTAGCACGATGGAATTTTGCGTCCATCCGGGCAATGGAAAGCGCTGGATCTCATGCAGGTGGGTTGCGTAGTAGAGCGCAGTTCCGTTCAGCCACGCATGACCCTTCATCTTCCAGCAAAAGGACATGACGTAGACCAAGGCAAGTTCCAACTGGATCATCCGCTGAGCCCACGGAGCGCTAGCGACGAGATCGAGTCTCTTCCCTTCTCTGTGGGCGTATATAAGACGATCCAAGGAGAGAGCTGCTCCGGCGGGGGCGAACATAAGAAAGAAGCCGGCAACACGCAAGAAGGTGTCGCCGCCATGCGCGATGAAGGGATTTCGTTGCTCTATGGAAGCCAGGCAAAGAAATACAACTACGCTGCTGATACGCGTCCATAATCCTATTGTGAGCAGTACAGCAAAGCCCAGGAAGACGAAGAAAAAGGCCGCTATCCAGCGATCATCCTGGGGCAGGAGCGCGAACAGATCAAGACGGATACCTGGTTCGAGGGTCTTCATTGTCGCCCGCGATACCCAGGCATGCACGCCATACCAATCCAGCCAGTCGGGGTGCAGCAGAATCAAGGTAACCGAAACGCAGGCACCATAAAGAATGCGGAAGAGCGCAATGGGCGTGGGCGGCTGGGGTGCAAAGAAGAACTGTTCCCAAGCCTTACGGGCTGTCTGCAGCATCATTTGGGATCTTCCCGTTCCACGTAGTCCTCGTAAAAGACGGCAGGCCTTGGGCGCTGGACGTCTTCGTTTTGCGCCCACGGCGTGATATCCGCCACAAATTGGACCAGCACTACCTTATCTGGAGGATCAGCAGGATTCTTGTACAGCCCTGCCACGTGCCTGGCGATATCCGGCCAAACCGCGGCGTTCGCTGCCACCGCCAGGTTCTCAGCGAACTTGCGATATCTTTCTTTGCCATAGCGTTCGCTGAAAACAAGCTGCTCCATCCTGGGAAAAGCAAACACGTGCATACGGCCATGTTGCGTGATGGCAACTGCTTTGATATAGCTGTTCACCGCTTTTGGATTGGGGGCGAAGGTGTCCCACGACTGCGCGAGGCCGGCCCATTGCATGTAAGGGCCGACGAGTCCCCGCATCCCCACCATAAAGGGAGAATCGGTGGGTATGGTCCAACAGAGGATGGCCATCAAGTGGAAGAGTATGAAAACACTGATTGCGCCCTGGCGGAAACCATTTGCTTCCCAACTCTCAGTCTCTGCTTTACTAGCCAGGGTAGGTTGATAAGAGATCTTCCCTCGGCCCCTTGGCCCCAGCTCTAGCGCCGCTTGTCTGCCATGCGACTGCGATTTTCCAGTGATCGCCACACCCCCTCTGGCTCTTATGGCCTTAGCATGCATTGGCTGCACGAGAAGGAATTCTTCCCTTCTGTGGAAATGCGAATGAATGCGTGCGGCGGCGGGCGCAAAAAAAGAAATCGAGCGAAAGAGGAAGTTTTTGCGTCCGCAATGCAATACAAGGCAGGGAACATCCATTGCTGTGGCCTCGACCTGGAAACAGAACACAAGGCTCGACGAAGGGTTCTGCTTCAGACGCTCAACTGCTCGAGCGTCTAAAGCAACGAGATGAGCATGGCATCCTGAACTTATATGACCGCTATGGGCGCCCGGTCTATCGGTTTCTGATGCACATGACGGGCTCCGTTGCCGTCGCTGAAGACCTCACGCAGGAAGTATTCCTGGTGATTCTCGAGGCGGTGGGCTCGGGGACCATCAAGCAATTTGACCCGGGAAAGGGGACGCTCGAAGGATATCTTCTCGGCATTGCCAGGAATCTGGTCAAGGCAGAGCGGCGCAGAACCGGTCGTCTGCTTCCATTGGAGGGTCTCTTTGAAACCCCTGAATGGAGCCGGCTCCTGGACAAGCTTTGCCTCGAGGATCCAAAGCAAGATGCCGAAAGCCTGCTTGCGCTGCAGTCTGAGTTGAAGGTTCTTTACCGCGCAATTCTTGAGCTGCCACATCAGTACCGGGAGACAATCGTGTTGTGCAGCTTGCAGGAAAGGAGCTATCAGGAAGTAGCTGACATCCTGCAATGTTCCCAAGGGACCATCGCGTCGCGCATGAATCGCGCCCGCGTGTTGCTGGCAGCCAAGCTGCGGGGATCGACAGCAAATGAAGTGAAGGCGTCCGCAACCTGAGGAAAGGAGGGCAAGGATGGTGGAACAACGATCAAAGCACACCCCGAGTGCCGATGCACCCCGCGTCGACTATTTGTTGGGAGTGCTGAGCGCGCTATCGCCAGACGATCCACCTCCAGCCCTCAGAGGACGACTAGGGCTTCTATCTTCCAGGCGTTTGAGAAATGGACCCCTTCTGCTCCGGCTCAAGCCGGTCTTTGCCCTAGCCCTGCTCGTCGCCATCGGGATGACCCCGATATTTACAGCGTATCTCCGCCGGCCTGCACCCTTGCAAGGGAAAATTGAATCCCGCCCTCCTGGCGCGCTCTTCGATCGCGCAATCAGCGCTCCGCTGGCAGCTCCATCGCCGGATGCCACATTGCCGGCAACTCGCCATTCGCTGCCGAAATGGACGCGGTATAACACCGCCCAACGAATGACCGTGCGACTTCCCTATTCCGATGCCGCCATCGATACCGGAACGGATGCGACCATTCGAGTATCAATGTCTCAAGCTGAACTCGCGGCTCTGGGCTTTCCCATCAGCACGACCCTTCACGATCGGCGGGTGCTTGCTGAGCTCACGTTAGGGGATGACGGTCTGCCACGAGCAATCAGTGTGTCTTTGCCTCTTGAGGTAGTCAAGGAGAAGAAATGAAGCCGTCTCGTCAAACGACATCCACCTATGCGCTGGCGCTTCTATCCAGCATGGCGCTTTGTCTCTCCCATTACAGCAGAGCACAGACGCAGGTCACAGTGAGCCCGGCGGACTGCTCTGGAGACAACGCGCCATGCACCAGAATCGTTAGCCCGCAAGGGGCTAACGTACCTCAACTCGATATCGCGGGAACTGCCCCATCGGGACCCGGACAGGTGGCTCTGGTTACGACACGTGCGGGTGTAATGTTCGGCTTACAAGATGATGCTGAAGTGGTGAAGAACGAACCCTACCAAGCTCAGGCTGTCACCGAGATGAAGCAGACGCTTGCAGACGGGTCGCATATTGTTCAGACCACTACAGCAACCGTCGCCCGTGACAGCGATGGCAGAACCGTACGTATCCAGAAACTGAACACGATGGGTCCCTGGAGAACTTCAGGTTCTTCTCCGGGGGACAGCCAGACTCTAACTACCATCTTCAATCCAGTCAGCAAAGAGCACATCAACTTTACCTCCGACAGCAAGGTCGCTCACGTAGTAACCATGCCGCCGCTGTCGCCCGGAGCGCCCATGGGTACAGAAGGTGCATTTTCGATGGTCTACGCTGGCTCCGCAGCCGGTGCGGGGCAAGCCGTCACGGTACAGGCCCACGCGATCGCACCCCAGGCGAGCAACGGCGCCGATCCTAAAACCGAATCTCTTGGCACGGAGACGATCGAGGGCATTCAAGCCGCGGGAACGCGCATCAGGACAACCATTCCGGCAGGCGCCATCGGCAATGACAAGGATCTAGTTATTACCCACGAAACATGGTACTCACCGGAACTGAAGCTGGTAATTCAGAGCACGCAAAATGATCCGCGTTTTGGTCAAACAACTTTTACCTTAAAGAACATTCAGCAGGGGCAGCCCGATGAGACATTGTTCCAGGTGCCGGCGGACTACAAGGTCAATAAAATTGTTCCCAGGTTGGCGCCCCCGCAGTAGCAAAGCGGGCTTTGATTTTCGCAAATGCCGCGTCTAACGGTTGCACGTCGCCGGCTCCCGATACAAGGCTTATTGCGCGTTCATGAGTTCCTGAAAACAATCTATTTATTGTCCAACGCGCAAGCCGTCTACGAACGCATGATGCACATGTAGCTAAGTTGTTTAGCCACAGACGGCTTCTGCGACGGGTGGCCTGCCGGGCGCGGAGATGCTACTTCATCAGTTCGTTGGCGTAACGGATGGGAACCGCCAAGTTGGAGCCGCCGAAATTATTCAGGACGGCGAAATTTACGCCAATCACCTTGCCATCGCGATTGAAGAGCGGCCCGCCCGAGCCGCCCGAAGTGGTCGCCGCATCGTAAACGATCTTGTCCTTTTGGACGTCTCCGATGTGACCCTGGGTGGTGGTTGGGCGAATGAGGCGTTGCGCTGCCAGGCGCGAAACAACCTGGGTTATCTGGTGGGCGTTTTCCGTCACTTTCTCTGTGGTGTCATCTCCCGCGCGAGCGAGGATGCCTTCGATTCCGGTGGGGTAGCCAATGAGGACAACCGCATCGCCTGCAACGCTGGCTGTACTTCGATCATCGAGTTCCAACTGTGGGGTGTGAGGCGGCGCTGGCGCATCTAGCTTGAGAGTCGCCAGGTCGGCATGCGACGAAATGCGGTCGAGCCTGGCAGCCGCGCCTTGAAACGTTCCGGGGAAATACGCCGTGTAGGAAGCGACGAACGGGGACGCACCCTGGTCAACAAGCTGCTTCAATTCATCACTGCCCCACCAGGGCTCGGCGACGTGATGATTCGTCAGAAGACGTCCGTCGCCGACGAGGAATCCGGTGCCAAACACGTCAAGCTGGAGGAGCGGTCCGGTCCCTCCTGTCTCGACCGACAGCATCCCGGCGGCGTCGTCCGTCTGCGTCTTGCCGTCGGCATCAGGTGAGATGCGAATAAGCTCGCCGGTATCTTTGTCGTGAAACTCCACCAACACGTGCAACAAGCAGATGCTGGACCCGTAGGTGTGAACAATCGTTTCCGCGACTCGATCCTCATTCTCAAGCCGGCTCAAGCGAGTCTGCGTGTCCGCAAGCTGCTTCTTGAGGACTGGGCCATCCGCATCGCCGGCATCGGCCATTTTCTGACGGATCTCGTCGCTTTGCGCCTTCAGGGCCTCGCGCGTTTCGGCCGCTTCGCTGGCAGCCAAGGAGGCACGTGCCTGCTCTGCACGCCGCAATAGTTCTGATTGTTGCACGATGCCGCCGTTCAGCCGCGCCACCTCCGCCTGGAGTTGGAGCGTGTCCTTCCGTCTGTGCCGATTCGAAAGCATGGTGGTGAGCGCTGCCAGAACCACTGCCGCGCTAAGGCCAACGATCGCCGGCATCAGCCAGGCGCGCCGTTTGGCGCCGACGTCACCACGCAGCGCTTCAACAGCAGTCTCCGCCAGGTGCTCTTTCTGGAGCGCATCGTGAAGCTTTGCTTCGAGCTCCACCTCTGGTTGTCTCTCCCGAAACTGCGTCCGGATCCTAGCTGCAAATTCCACCGGCTCAAAGGGAAAGGAGATGACGTCATCAGCGCCCAGGTCCAGCGCGCGGGCCCGCTCCAGCGCACCCCCGTGAACGACCATCACAATCTTGAGCGTTCGCGGATCAGGCCCCGCCTTGATCTGGCTGATCAAGCCGCAACAGCTGAGGTCGGAGGGCGTTGCCTCGGTTATCAGGACTCCAGGGGAAAGACCGAGAATTTCGTCCACTGTAAGGCCGCGGCCGGTTGTGATTTCGTAGCCTTGACCTGTTAAGGCCTGCGTTACCTCCTGGGTGGACCCCTGATCCAGATTGAGGAGTAGAATCCGCATCGCTGCTACCTAATTACCGGCCTGCGGAAAATCCCCATATACCTTTGATTCAGAAAAGGCAAAGATGGGCTCATCGCTTTATTCCGGGCGGCGCGAACCGGGAAAAGCGGTCAATCTCTAGCATCCCGCACTGAAGTCGACTAGCTGGTTGACATCCAAGCTTGACGGCCTGTTATTTTGCGGTGGGTTACAGCGGTAAATACATTAGTTACTTACGGGTGGGAAGAGAGAGTCAGACCTGGCCGCGATGCGTCGTTGCACCTATACTGCTGTTCGAGCGTTGCTGCAAACAAGTAATTCTCACAATTCCGTACAGTTGATTCTGCTTGGGCGACCGTACAAACAGGTGAGCAGAGATGAATTCCTATTCCCTCCTCAGGGCCCTGGCAGGATCGGTCGTCGCCGCTCGCTTTGCCGGAAGGATGGCGGCCACGCAAGCAGCCAGCGCAAGGGCCGCGATCGCCGCCGTTAAGACACCCGGGTCTCCTCTCTTTACCTCAAATAGCTGCGACTGCACATAGCGTGCACAGAGCAGAGCCACCGGAACGCCGATGAGCAGCCCAAGCCCCGCCTGCAGGATCGTTCCTTGCAAAACCATGCGCACGATGTCGCCACGTTCCGCTCCCAGCGCCATCCGTATCCCAATTTCCGATCCGCGTTGCGCAACCGTGTAGGCCGTTACGCCGTACAATCCCACTGTCGCTAAGGCCAGCGCCAGCAGTCCGAACAGCAGCGTCAACCGCGCCACCAACTTCTCCTGGCTCAGCCGGTCGCCAATCTGTTCTTCCAGCGTCTCGTAGTTGTTTACGTTCAGGTTTGGATTAATTTCCTCCAAGGCTTGACGCACCTCGTGCTCCAGCCCCGGATTCGGTCCCGTGGTTACCAGAATGATCGAACCGATGTACAACGACGACACGTCACTGGATTTGGTCTCGCTCCTCGCGGGCTGCAACAGAGGCAAAAAGAACATCGGTTGCTGCTCTTCATGCGGATACTGATATTTGGCATTCTCCACCACGCCAATGATCTGCCAGTCAGCAGCGCTCTTCCCGCCTCCCATGCCAAAGTGTTGTCCGATGGGGTCTTCTCCGCGCGGAAAGAAGCGTTTCACGAAGGCGCGGTTCACCACAGCGACCCCGGGTGAGCGAGCCGTGTCGGTTGCGAGAATATTGCGTCCCCGCACGAGGTGCTGGCCAATCGCATCGAAGAGTTCCGGGCTAACCCTGTCCCATGACGCGTGAACGTCATCATTAGGTCCCGGTTGCGGTCGTCCTTCCACCACCACTTCAGACTCCCAGTCATCGCCATCGAGTGGCGCAAACAGAGCCATCCCCGCCTTCGTCACGCCTGGCAGAGACAACATCCTGGCGCGCATTCGATCGTAGAGTGGCTGCAGTTGTTCTGTCGTATACCCGGCATTTTGAGCGTTCAGGCGGACCACCACGCGATGTTCCACCTCGATGCCAAAATTCTGATGCTGCAGATTGATCAGGCTCCTGGCCAACAGGCCTGCCCCTATCAGCAGAATCACTGACAGCCCAGCCTGCAACACGACTAAGGAACGCTGCAGCAGCGAAGCGTGGCCGCTGCTCGTCCGATTCGATCGCCGCAGCGCATGCGCCGGCTGTGCATGAGAGGTTGCCCAGGCGGGCGCCATCCCGAAGAGCAGTCCAGTGAGCAGCGACACGCCAAATGCAAACCCCAGCACCTGCGGCGATGGTGTGGCACGGATGGGGGAAAACTCGGCATGCGGGAATGCCAGCCTGAGCATCATTGACGAAACCAGGTAAGCGATCGCGACCCCCGCTACTCCGCCCATGCACGAGAGCAGAACGCTTTCCGTGAGCATCTGCCGGACGATGCGGATCCGCGCAGCGCCTAAGGCGACACGTACGGATATCTCACCGTTTCGTGCAAGCCCGCGCGCCAGCACCAGATTGGCGATATTTGCGCACGCAAGCAACAACACTAATCCGGAGATCCACATCAACAGATGCAGGCCGGCCACCATGTCTCGCGCCATCACGGCTATGCCGCTATGTCCCGGCGTCAACGAAACACGGATACGCTTGATGCGCTCCTCTCGTCCGGATGCAAAAGAGTAATACGGTAGCTGAGAAAGCAGAGGGACTAATTCGGCGTGCATTTTCGCTTGCAGCGGCGACAGCGCCACGCCCGGCTTAATCCGGCCCAGAATGTAGAGCCACTGGATCGCGTGGTCATGAGTAAAATCACCCTCTCCCAGCAGGGGCTCCGTCGATAGTGGCACAAACAAATCTGTGGGATACGCAGTAATGCGATCCCCATAAAACTGCTTCGGCGCAATGCCTACAATGGTCACCGGATGGGTGTTTATTTGAAACACGCCGCCTACGATCGAAGGGTCCCCTGCATATTCGCGCTGCCACATCGAGTCGCTCATCACCGCGACCATGGGCGCCCCTGCGATGTCGTCGGCCGGCTGCAATAGCCGTCCCGCCGCCGGGGTAATCCCCATCATGGCGAAGTAGTTTCCCGACACCCATTCGCTCACCTCGCCATGAGGTAACTCGTCCGCTCCCTGTCGGTGCAGCGTGAGCCATGAATTGTCGACCGATGCCTGCATCGCTGCCAACTCTTGAAATTCAGGCGTATTTTTTCTTAGCCGGTCATACATCTGCGTCGAGAACGACGAGATTCCGCCACGATGATCGTCGCCCACGCGCATCAGCTGTTCCGGATGCGGTACCGGCAGGTCCTGCAGCAGCGTGGCATGAATGAGAGTAAAGATCGCTGCGTTGGCGCCGATTCCCAAACCCAGCGTCAGCAAAGCGGTGGCGGTGAATCCGGGATGCTTACGCAGCTGCCGTGCTGCGTAGCGAACGTCGCCCACCAGCGATTCCAGAAAAAGCAGCCCCCGGTCCACTCGATAATGCTCCCGCGTCTGCGTCACGCCGCCGAAGGAACGCAGCGCCGCCGTGCGTGCTTCCTCTTCCGGCATACCACGCTTCCTGTTCTCCTCGGTCGCGAGTTCTATATGGGCCATGAGTTCCTCGTCAAGCTCGGCGTCGAGTTCTTGAGAGTGGATCAGCGCCGCGCAACGGCTCACCAGAGTCCGTACCCAATCCATCGTGCGCTCCTCAACTGGATGGGGCCAGAAAGCGTGCCATAGTCGCAGCGGCCCGCTCCCAGTTCTCAGTTTCAGTTTCGATCTTTTGCCGTCCAAGCTTGCTCAACGAGTAGAACTTGGCGCGACGGCCCGTCTCAGAGATACCCCACTCGGCCTTGATCCACTTGCGCTGCTGCAGGCGCAGCAGCGCCGGGTAAATGGTCCCCTGATTCATGATTACGGTGTGATCACTGACCTGTTCGATCCGCCGGGCGATCGCGTATCCGTGCAGCGATCCCATCGACTCCAGTGTCTTGAGCACCATGAGATCCAGCGTGCCCTGTAGAACATCCGACTTCCCGTCACTCATCGCCCACCTGTAGATCTTCTACATAATCTAGCGTTCGCATACGTAGAATGTCAACAGGTAGGAAACCGGTCAGTGACTACTAATTGATACGGTGGTTTTTAACATATTGATCGAGCCATGCAGGGGGACCGGGCTCATCTCGCCCGCTCACGTTTACATGGAGTACCTGCGCCCAGCGGTACCCCCACATGGGTCCGTACTTGGTGATAAAAGTCTCCGGAACCGAGTACGCATGGTCTTGCAGGGCTTCGGTCAAAGTGACAAAGCTGTAGCCACGCTGCTTGAAAAGCGAGATGACTTGTTCGATAGTATCTCCGTTCAGCGGGCTATCGCGCAGCAGCATGACGTGTGGCGGGTCATACCCGAATACCTGCTTGTCCAGCGCGGTATACCAGTCGATCTCTGCTCCGGTGTAGGTAATATAGTTGGCCCTGATTTTTGCGGCCGCTTGCCGATCATGGCGCGCCAGAGCGAGTACGTAGGTTTCGTTAAATTTGTAATCGGTGTTGTCGATTGTGCACGGGGCCAGACGGTAGCCGTGAGCGGACATAAACGCGGCGATCGTATCCTGCTTTTCTTCACTATCTCCCGTGTGGTTATAAGGAAACCGAAGAAACCTGGGTCTGCGAGAAACGCTCTCTAGCAAAGGTCCGATTGTGGCTTCGCCTTGCGTGATCTCTTGCTCCACCTGTTCCGCTGACAGGGAGTTCACGTCAGGATGGGAATACATGTGGTTCCCGAGATCGAATCCCGGCCTTATCCAACCCTTGAGTATCTTCGTGCTCACCTGAATGCCGAGTCCTTGAACATGCTGTTCGATTACAAACCCAGTAGCCGGTATATGTTGATTAGCGAAGGCTCGAAGTATTTTCTCGTTTACCTGCACGGCTCTGTTCGCATCGCTGGGGTTAAGCGGCTGCGGATTGCCCGACACGAACGGAAGATCATCCACCGTCATCGCAACTGTGTGAGACTGCGCATTTGCTTCGCACGGGACAAGGAGGAAGACCGAGGTAATGAGTGCAAATATACCCAACTTCGTCATCAGAGCAAATATACCCAACTTCGTCATCAGAGAAGGATAGCGTGTCCGGGTTCGGTGAACTATATCAGGTGAGTTCCCCTGAAAAGTCGGGCATCGATTGACCTTTTAGACAATCGAACCGCCCGCCGCGCAATGAGTGAAATGGAGGCATAAAGTCCGCTCTGTCGGGAAAGCAGGACGGAAAGTCCTGCTTTCCTCAGGGTCATTTCCGTCTGTTTGAATGCATAGGCGATAAAAGAAGGGTTTGGTGCCCTGCTTTCCTCCATTTCCGTCTGTTTGCCTTCCTCCTGCTTTCCTCACAATCGGGGTAGCACACCTTTCCGATAAACTGTGTGCCTAGAGATGAGGATTCGGAAAGCAGTTGCTACAAACTGGAGAATCGAATGAAAGCCCTGGTAAAGAGCCGTGCGGAACGAGGCCTCTGGCTGGAAGAGATTGCTGAGCCCACCATCGGAATCAACGACGTTTTGATTCGCGTTCGATATACCGGCATCTGTGGCACAGATGTTCACATCTACCAGTGGGACACTTGGGCACAGAAGACGATTCCGGTGCCGATGCCCATTGGGCACGAATTTGTCGGGGAGATCGTCAAGGTGGGCTCCAACGTCAACGATTTCTATCCAGGCGACATCGTGAGTGGCGAAGGGCATGTGGTCTGTGGCCGCTGCCGCAACTGCCTGGCGGGAAGGCGGCACCTGTGCGCGCACACGCTGGGTGTGGGTGTGAATCGACCGGGAGCCTTTGCTGAATTTATCTCGCTGCCCATGACCAACATTTGGCGGCATGACCCCAGGATCAATCAGGAAGTGGCTGCGATCTTCGATCCCTTCGGCAACGCGGTGCACACCGCTCTCTCATTTCCGGTGCTTGGAGAAGACGTACTCATCACCGGCGCGGGCCCCATCGGCATTATGGCGATTCCCGTTGTGAGACACGCCGGGGCACGGCACATCGTCATCACCGACATGAATCCCTTTCGGCTGGACTTGGCAAGGAAGATGGGTGCGACGCTGGCGGTCAATCCGACGGAGACGCCGATTATGGAAGTGCAAAAACAATTGGGGATGCTCGAAGGCTTCGATGTCGGCCTTGAAATGTCCGGCAATGCCGAGGCATTGCGTGACATGGTTGCCAACATGAGCCCCGGCGGTAAGATTGCGATTCTCGGTATCCCCGCCAAAGAGATGCTGATGGATTGGCGGCAGGTAATCTTCAACATGTTGACCATCAAGGGCGTCTACGGACGCGAGATGTATGAGACCTGGTACAAGATGTCGGTGATGCTCGAGTCGGGCGTCGATATCGCGCCCGTCATCACTCACCGATTTGCCTACACCGACTTCCAGCGGGGCTTGGAAGCGATGATCTCAGGCCAGACGGGCAAGGTTCTTTTGGACTGGACGAGCCTTGCGTGAGGACAACCAGTCGTCTGAACTTCAGACTGAAAAGATCGGATTGATGATTAACAGGGGGTCGAGATGTACGGGAAGATACAACGTGATCTGCAAGAAAAGGTAGTCAAAATTCAGCAGGCCGGGCTGTTTAAGCGAGAGCGTGTGATCGAGGGGCCGCAGCAGGCAGACATCTCTGTGGAAAATGGAACTTCCGTCCTGAACCTGTGCGCAAACAACTACCTGGGACTGGCAAACCATCCTGCAGTGGTGCAGGCCGCGCGGCAGGCTTTAGAGGATTGGGGTTATGGGCTGGCGAGTGTCCGCTTCATCTGTGGTACGCAGTCAATTCACAAGCAACTGGAACAACGTCTGAGCGCCTTCCTGGGAACGGAAGACAGCATCCTCTATGGTTCCTGCTTCGATGCTAACGGCGGGTTGTTTGAGACACTCCTGGAGCCAGAAGACGCTGTCATCTCGGACGAACTGAATCATGCAAGCATCATCGACGGCATCCGGCTTTGCAAGGCAGCAAAATTCCGTTACCGCAATGGTGACATGGCGGATCTGGAGTCGAAGCTGAAGGATGCAGCGGATGCCCGGTACCGTCTGATTGCAACGGATGGTGTCTTCTCCATGGATGGTTACATCGCCAAGCTGGGTACCATTTGTGATCTTGCCGACAAGTACGACGCACTGGTTATGGTGGACGACTCTCATGCCGTCGGCTTCGTTGGGAACAACGGACGTGGAACGCCTGAGCTCTGCGGAGTAGAAGGCAGAATAGACATCGTCACTGGAACGCTGGGCAAGGCACTGGGAGGCGCAAGCGGTGGTTACACCAGCGGACATAGAGAAATCATCGATCTATTGCGGCAGAGATCAAGGCCGTATCTATTTTCGAACTCCGTCGCCCCACCGATTGTTGCCGCGTCTTTGAAGGTCCTGGACCTGGTAACAGAATCGCCCAGCTTGCGTAAACGACTGCACGATAACACTCGACTCTTTCGGGAAGACATGACGAGAGCAGGTTTCGACATTCTGCCTGGCGACCATCCGATCGTGCCCGTCATGTTCGGTGATGCCACTTTGGCGGCACGCACGGCGGAGCTTCTTCTTAGCAAGGGGATCTATGTGATCGCGTTTTCCTATCCCGTAGTTCCCCTGGGGAAGGCGCGAATCCGAACACAGATTTCAGCCGCACATACCAGGGAAGAACTCCAATTTGCGGTGACGAAGTTTGCCGAAGCGAAGGCAGAAATAGGTTTCTGAGGAATGAACAGTGTTACACACGAGGCCATCTGTCGAGACGAGTGCGAGCTAGCTGATACGAACAGTGGAGTGATTCCTGTCTGGTCACCGTAGATCCCTGAATGCGGGCTACTCAATATTGGTAATTGTCACTCTATATTGAGGTCGACGAGTCGCCAAGACTTCAATGGTCAAGCTGGCTGGAACGGGTTTGCCATTGGAAGTTGCAGGCATGAAACGAAATTGCTCTACGGAGTGGACGGCAGATCGGTCAACTTCAACTCCGAAATGGCGAATAACGTGTACCTCTTGCGGCATCCCTTTCTCGTCCACGATCAATGCCACGACACAGCCGCCTTCGGGTGTGTTCTTACACTTCTTGCGTTCTTCTTCGGAAGGATGAGGCGTGTAGATTATTGAAGGGCCAAGTTTTATCGGACCAAATTTACCTGCTGTATAGGGCGAGACTCCAAGGTTCTGACTGCTTCGGCCATTTTGCTGTGTTGCGTCTCGGGGCCACGATAAATTGATCTGGTAACTCGCGTTTTGATCCGCTGCTGCTGGTTGCTCGCCGCTGTTGGGCTGCTCGGTCAATTCAGATTGGTTATCGGCGAGAGTTTTGGGCGATTCATCGTCGCTTCGATCGCTCGAAACTGGGAGATCTTGAACAACCTGCTTCTTGCTGATCCGGGGCAGAGGCACCGGCAGGCTAAACTGAGCACGCTGAGGCAGTTCGCCTGAACGTATCGGTGATGGCCGGTTTGTTGCGGCGACTCTATAAAGAGGAAGCGCCACGTTGTCAGCGGCACGCACGACAACGAACGAGGTGGATGCCAGAAGCGCCAGAGGCACAATGGCCGCCGCAGCAACTGCATGTGCCTTCCCGTGGAGGAAGGCGCGCCGATAGCGAGCGTCGATCAAAATCCGATCGATGCGTCGATCGATTTTTGTTGATCGAGCCATAGCTATACCGATCGGTGGTCGACGAACCCTTGCTGCAAATTCGAGAAGCACTTCAGCATAGGCGTGCTTATCACGGGCCTCCTCGATGGCTGCGTGATCACTGATTGCCTCTCCGAGATCGGAAAGTTCCTGTTGCAGCCACCATGCCACCGGGCTAAACCAAAAAATCGCGGTGTGAAGGCGGGCGAGCAGTTGCAAATAGAAGTCGGCTTGGACGACATGAGAGCGCTCGTGCGCCAAAACCATCTTCAGCCTTGCCGGTCCCCATGTACCGAACGAGGAGGGCAGCACGATACTGAACCCGATGGTGCATGGGGTGCTGACCTGGTAGCTGCTCCGAACCTTCGGACGCGACATCAGGCATCCGTTAACAGGCTGGGCACGGCGCCAAACACGGACTGCCAGACCGAGGCCGATCAACATCCGCAGCAAAAAAATCGAGCAAATCGTCAAGTAAGAAACCGTGGCAAAAGAATAGAGTCTTACGATGTCCAAGCGCGAGTTCGAAGGAACGTACCCTGTTCTCTTGGGAGGTGTAAGAGTGATTGCGGTTGCCTTCCTGATTCCCAGTGACTCTGGCCGCATTTGCGCCCCAGGGGGTCGTCCTCTCAACCAATTAGTACGCAAAACTAGGGGAGCCGGAAGTTTGATGAACCGCCATCCCATCACGGAGGGCATCGCGAAGGCCGCAACAAGCACCAGGCACCAGGCGATCTTCTGGGCGACCACATGAGTGACTCTGAACAGGTGGAGTGCTGACCCCACCAAAGCAGCCGTGATTGCAGTTCGCAGCGCCGATTCAAGAATCACTGACATCATCATCACTTCTTTCCCTTCTTTGCCCCCGCTATCCGTTTGGCAAGTCGTTTCAGTTCTTCACGGTCCAGAACTCTTGAATCAACCATGCCGACCAACAAGGACTCGACCGATCCATCACAGAGCCAATCAATGATGCGCCGGACTGCACGACCCGCTACAAGTTGCGGCGCTTCGAGGGGATGATAGAGGAATTTACGGTTGGTTGCTGTGTGGGCAACGTAGCCCTTCTCTTCCAAGCGCCGAAGGACTGTGCGGACGGTGGATTCCTTCAAAGGACGGTTTAATTCTTGCCGGACTTGTTCCGCGGTCAACTCACCATGCTGCCAGACCAGTCGCATAATTGAGCGTTCCAAGTCGCCGAGATCTGCCGGATCGTGACTTTCAGTAGCGTTACTTGCCATAACGTTACACACTGTAGCACTGAGCGTCGGACTTAGCAACAGCTGACCGTCCTGTAGTGGATGAGACAGGACTGGGCGGGGGATTTGATTTAGCGATCGAATGGACGCGACAGCCAAATAACCCTCAGACGGCCGGCGTTGACCTACAGGTTGATCCGCAGGGAACAACACTTATGGAGGCGATGCAGGAGCAGTTAGGGCTGAGGCTGAAGCCTGGAAAGGTGCCGCTGAAGGTCATCGGTGTTGACCATGTTCAGAGGCCATCGGAGAATTAACCGCCCTTACTAGCTGGGCCGCCGCCTTTGTAATTGAACGTCGGATTGGCCGGCTTGATGTCGCGACGGATGATCCCCTGGCTGTGGGCGGCATCCAGCGCATCGGAGATCTGGACGCCGAGCGACAGCACCATCCCGGAAGAAGTGACAAGAAGAAAAGTAAGAGGAAGTGACGGAACGTTTACCGCTCTCGAAGCAGCTCCACGCAAGTCCCGGATACGAACTGCTATCGGTTACGTCCCGTCACTCGTTCCTGTCACTCGTTCCTTACATCTTCCTGGTCCCCGTAACTTCGCAACTTTCCTCAGCCGATCAGCACTGGTCCTACCCGAATTGCGCGAAGTGGCTATTGCCCACCGCACCTGGCCGGGAGATACTGAAATTCCCCCGGCGCTCGATGGCAAAACAAGGCAGCATAACATCAAATCTCGGGCTCTACGTCTACGCCGGAGCCGCCATCTTTCTCGGCCTTCTGGGCCTGGTCACCGGCGACTTCGCCACCACCTGGCAGAACGTCGGCCCCCACGTCCCTCTGCGCGTACCGCTTGCCTATCTCACAGCGGTCATTGAGCTCGCCGGGGGGATCGCGCTCCTCTTGCCCCGCACCGCACGTGCCGGCGCTCTGACCCTGACGATTGTCTACTCTGTTTTCACGCTCATCTGGGTGCCCAAGGCCCTTGTGAATCTCGGCAATTACGATCCCATCGGCAATGTCTTTGAGGAGCTCTCCCTGGTCGCCGCCGGCTTGGTTCTCTGCGCAATCTTCTCGCCTGCCGGTTCATCCATTGCGCGCCGTCGGCCCTTCTTCGTGCTCCTCTTCGGTATTTGCCCCATTTCCTTTGGCATCGCCCACATCATTGACATGCCCGGCCTGTTGGGCTGGATCCCGGGTTGGCTGCCGCCGACCAGGATGTTCTGGGCCTACGCCACCACCATGGGCTTTTTCGGGGCCGCCGTCGCCATCCTCACCGGTATAACGGCGCCGCTTGCCGCGCGCCTCCTCACCGCGGAGATCGTGATCTTCGAGTTGCTAGTCTGGATTCCGAATCTCTCTGCCGGGCCAAGCAATCACTTCAATTGGGCGGGCAACGCGATCTGCATCGCGTTGGCCGGCGCCAGTTGGGTCGTCTCCGACTCGATCGGCGCAGGGACAAAAACCAAACTAATCCCAGCAGAATCCCGTGGAGCAGCAAACATCCCCTACAATGTTCCGGTTTAGCCCGGCGCTCTCTGTCCTTTGGGATCTCCATAGGGAGGGCGATCAATGGTCGGGCGGCAAGGTGCTCGATCCGGACAACGGTAGCAAATACAAATGCTATGTTGCAGTATCGGCTTCTCGGTGCTCGGTCGCACGCAGTATTGGGTACGAGATAGATAGCTCGTCGTCAGTACACACCCGGACATTCAGGTGAGCGAACGCGGTTGTGCTTGTTTTGAATTCAGGAGATTCGCGGTGAACGCAAGACCTTCCCTGATGCTGCGGGAGTTGCAGCGGGTTGAACTTGAAGGAGCAGCCCAACTCCTTGGCCGTGCCATGCGCGACAACCCCATCGACGCTCGCGCATTCGGCAAACAAAACGGCGAGCGTCGGCGCCGGGCATTGACCCGGTTTTTCGTACCTGTTTTACATGGCCTGCATCGGCGAGGCCTGGTCCTTGGCGCCTTCTGCGAGAGCGCGCTGGTTGGGGTGTGCGGAATGGCACGGCCCGGTCTCTGCCAGCCCACCGTGATGGAAAAGCTAGGCCTGGCTCCCTCGGTTCTCTTTGGCAACCCCCTTAGTACGATACCGCGGGTGTTGACGTGGACCGGGGAGTGATCGCGCCGCGACCTACTCGAGCCGCACTGGCATCTGGGGCCCGTGGCGGTCGAGTCTCGTCTTCAGGGCCAGGGTATCGGCACAGCCATGATTGACGACTTCTGCGCGTGCATGGACCAACTCCAAACGCTTTCCTACCTGGAGACAGATAAATTCGAGAATATCGGCTTTTATCAACAATTTGGTTTCACGGTCATCGCGAAGGCTGAGGTGCTAAACGTACCAAACTGGTTCATGTCCCGACCGCCAAGAACGGTTGACTCCTCTGTTGCGCGCAATATCGGACCGTCTTGGATGTCACGAAGGGAACCTCTCTCGCGGGACGCAGATCGATGAGAAAGGAAATGACACGGCGAGAAATGCTGCTCTTTAGTAGCGCAACGTCGGCTGCCACCTTGATGGGACGTACTGCTCGCGCCGTTACAAATACCGAACACATTCCCAGATTTCAACTGCCTTTGCTAGTTCCACCAATCTTGCAGCCTGTTCGTACCGATGCCCACACGGATTTTTACGAAATTACTCAGCGCGAAGCACAAGTGAACATCCTGCCCGGTAAATTCACCACCATCTGGGGATATGACGGATTGTTCCCAGGTCCCACGATCAAGGCGAAGCGAAACCGTTCTGTAGCGATCCGATATACGAACCGCTTGACCGTTCCGCCATCTGTGCATCTGCATGGAGCCTCGACCGCCTCGCAATTTGATGGCTTCCCAATGGACGTGATGCTTCCGGGCGAATCGAAGACCTATGTTTACGAGAAGAAACGGCGCGCGGCAACACTGTGCTACCACGATCATGCCATGGACCACACTGCTCGAAACATCTATCAGGGACTTGCCGGGCTTTACTTGATTGAAGATGACACCGAATCCGCGCTATGCCTGCCCAGCGGATCAAGCGATATACCTCTCATTATCCAGGATCGCATCATCGATGAAGATGGCTCTCTCAAATACGCAGCTGGGCTTGGCAATCAGACCGGTGTAAAAGGGAACGCCATTCTTGTGAATGGTCAGCCATGGCCGGAACTGAAAGTTGCAGCACGTAAATACCGCTTTCGGATACTGAATGCTTCCAATTCAACTCCCTATCGACTTGCGTTAAGCAGCGGGCAATCCTTTATACAGATCGGAACGGATGGTGGATTGCTTCCTGCGCCTGTTTTCTGCTCCGCAATACCCCTTGCAATGGCCGAGCGGATTGAGGTGGTAATCGACTCCTCAATGTATCCGCCGGGCACCCAGATCTTGCTTCAGAATCTGAATGGCAGAGGCCCATTGGCTGAAGTCATGCGATTCGATGTGATGAATCGGGAACAAGATGACAGTATGGTGCCACCTCGGCTCTCACCTCTTGAGCTGCTTGATGAGCGTGCGGCGGTGAGAACCCGTACTTTTGTTTTTGCAAGCAGCCTGGCATTTGGAATCCCACCGCTAGATTGGACAATTAACGGAAAACGATTTTCTCCAGAGCATCCTATTGTCGAACCTCTCCTCGGCGATATCGAGATTTGGCATTTTGTAAATCGCAATCCCAAGACGCTGGGAATCTTTGCCATGCTGCATTCGGTGCACGTTCATCTGGTTAACTTCCAAATCCTCACTCGTAACGGAGGCCCTCCACGGCCTTTTGAAGGCGGATGGAAAGACACGGTAGCCTTGGAGGAAGGTGAAGATGCACGAGTCATCATGAAATTCGAGAACTACCGTGGACGCTATTTGATCCATTGTCACAATCTGGAACATGAAGATCACAGCATGATGGCCAGATTCGATGTCATCTAACAGTCGACGGATGTCACATTTGTGGTCTTCAGACGAACATGTTCGTCCAATCGGCCCGGCCACATCTCCTGGCAATGCCCATTTGAGAGAGCGAAACACAAGCAAATCCCGCAGTTTATGTTCCAGGACGCCTGATTCGCAGACTCCTTCAACCAGAATCAACTTAAAGTAACAACGTGAAAAGCCTGGCCGCCAGAACTATCCTCGGATGCACTCAACTTATCGTGTACCTGGGAGTGTCCCGGGAGGATCGTCGCCCACCGGAAGTTGTGCTTTCGCCTCGATAACTTCAGGGTTGCCCGTTATCCATCCGAAACCCAGAGGATTGGAGCTGCTCGGATGCACTGGGCGCTCGCTGAGTGCATCGGAGATTACGCGCTTACCGAGACCCAACAGAAGCTCTGGACCGATTGCTGGAAGCGCGTCCTCCTCATCGTCGCGAAACACGCCGGGACGTCTGACCGCGTCTTGCCCTTATCCGGCAGCGATGCGTGTTGCTAGCCCGGATAGCCAATAAAGCCAGACCACGAGCGAGATGATGGAAGCTAGAGTTGTCATCGAAACAGTGGACGCTACCATCATTTCCTCGCAGTGATATTCTCCCGCAAGAATGTAGGCTGTCTTGGCTGTTGGTACTGCGCCGCAGATTACGGCCGCAATGGTGTAGAGGGGGTCGAGTCCCAGGCACACGCTCAATCCGTACACGATCAGAGGCATGATGACGAGCTTGACGGCCGAGAGCAGCGAAGCTCGCCCAATATTGGCGCGCAATCCATCGATCGACAACCCCAGTCCGATGGCGAACAGAGCACAAGGCGTGAGCGCATCGGCCAGGATGCCCAAATAGGCGGTGACAGGCCCAGGCATGCGGAGACCGAGGACCGAGCAAAGCATGCCGATCAGGGTGGATAAGACCATCGGGTTAAGCACGACATGCTTGACTGTGACCATCGGGGCCGTGCGTGAGCCATGCGCATCCCGCTGACCAAGTTCGAGTAAGATCACGGCTGCTGGAAACATCACAACGGCCACGAATACCGTGGCGATCGCCGCCGGCAGCACGGCGCGCGGACCATAGATCGCCTGCAGGACGGGTAAGGCGACGAAGCCGGTGTTGGTCATCGATGCCGCCATGCCATGCATCGTTCGGCTTGCGAGACTTCCGGAAACACGAATGCTCATGATGCCGAACACGAGGAGGAAGCAGAGGAGGGAGCCGCCGCCGAAGGCAACAAGAAAGCGCGAATTGATCAACGAATGACTTGGTTCTTGCGCGATTGTGACGATCAGCAATGCCGGCATTGCGATGTTATAGGCGAAGTGAATCAGTCCGTCGGACAACGCCCGCGACAGATAGCCCGTATAGCCAACGATCCAGCCAGTTACGATCACTGCAAACACAGGTAGGATAAGGTCAGCGATCCGCATCGAGGATGTCTCAGGTTGACTCTCCAACAGTTGCATGGAGAGCAAGGTGCAGTCAATATAGCACTAGGATTTAAGCTCCGTTCGGTACCGAGCAGCACCGCCTTGTCAACAGTTAGGCTCTGGATCGTCGATTTGTCAAAGATGAGCAGACAATGACACCAAGATTGTTGCGGGGCACGGCCCGCTCGGCAACAAAGCAGATCGCATGAAATCCCGAGACATGCTCATCACTTCGCGCGATCGTGTTCAGAAATTGAAGTCCGCGGGAAAATCCCCCCAGGAAGCCGTTGCGGAAAAGCCGTTCGCCGATCTCGATCCCGTCTGGGGCAAAGGCATCATCAACTCCGATCAGTGGGTCCATGTCGTTTATCTGACGCTCTGAGTCTCCAGCTGACCATTTTCCAACGGTATGCCATGACTAACACGAATTACGCCGCGATACGCTCAATTCTTCCACCAAGAAAAGTATCGGGCGTCTTCTGAAAACAAGTGACGTCGTACTGAGTTGCTAATCAATTCCAAAAAAGGATGGACAAAATGAGTAAGTGAATGAAGGCGATGCAAGCAACACGGGTAATATTTCGTTCCGTCTGCATCGCATTATTGCTCTTGACCTGCCACAGGCTGTCAGCGCAGAACGCAGAGCATCGTGTTCGGAATATTGTTTTGGTCCACGGTGCCTGGGCAGATGGTTCTGGCTGGAAAGGTGTTTACGACATCCTTATCAAGGATGGCTACAACGTCAGCATCGTCCAAGAGCCGGAAACATCCTTTAAAGAAGATGTGGCTGCCACGAAGCGCGTCCTCGCTCAAGAAGACGGACCGTGCATTCTCGTCGCGCATAGCTATGGAGGAGCCGTAATTACGGAAGCGGGAACGGATCCCTCTGTCGCTGGTTTGGTGTACATCGCCGCCCACATGCCAGACGCTGGAGAGAACGAGGCCGGCGACGGAAAGCGCTTTCCGAGTGACCTGAGCAGGTCGGGCGCGATTAAGAAGACAGCAGACGGTTTCACGTACCTCGACCCCACGCAGTTTCACGAGTACTTCGCAGCCGACCTTCCTGTTGAGCAGGCCGCCTTCATGGCGCGATCCCAGGTACTCAATGCCGCTGACAATTTCAAAGCAGTTATCACCACGGCTGCGTGGAGAAGCAAACCGAGCTGGATGCTGGTAGCTATGAGAGACAGAATCATCAACCCGGACCTCGAACGCTGGTATGCCTCACGAGCCAAAAGCCACCAGGTCGAAGTTTCAGGCGCCAGCCACGCGGTCTACGTCTCCAGACCGAAGGAGGTTGCCGCTCTGATCGAAGAAGCTGCATCGCATGCTCGGTAGAGTCCGGGGGACCGTACTGCGGACTGCCCAAACTTTGGCATTTTCGAGCGACCGCGCAATTACTCCGTATCGTCGCCTAACCGGCAGTTACCTTGTGTTTAACACCTGCGGTGAGCCGGCACCGCAATGGACCCGCGCTGGAGTGTGTATCGGCTTCGCGCTACGCCAGGATCGGTCGAAGTGGAGCCCACCAGGCAGGATCGGGACCGAAAACGCCCATGGGACATGCCAAGTAGCCAGTCCAACTCGGTTCTGGAAACCTGGACACATGCCGACTTATCAAGACTCACATTACTTCGCCTTCCTCGGCGTGCAGGTCGATTACTCCACGGGCTCGTGACTGGTGAAGAAGTCAAGCAGGCTCTGGGGCGCGTTGGGGCCGAGACACACCTTGAGGACCTTTTCTGCCTCCGCAGCCTCGGACGCGCTGCGGCGAAAGAGGTCCTTTTCATACGCCATGAGCGCGGCTTCAACGTCCCCGGGGTTGGCGGTAATAGCCTTGCCGAGTTCAGCGCCGTCGAACATTGCGAGATTGGCCCCTTCGCCAGACGGGATCATCAGGTGTGCTGCATCGCCAAGCAGTGTCACCCCGGGTACGCGGTCCCATGTGTGTTCGACCGGGAGCGCATAGATGGGGCGAGGCACAGGGGCAGCTTCACCGTCGGTGATGAGCGCTGTCAGCTCCGGAGCCCAGCCGTTGAACTCCTCGGCGACGCGGGCCAAGGCAGTCGCCGGGTCGGAGAAGTCGATGCTGTCAATCCATTCCTTTGGCTTGTTCAACTCCGCGTACGTGTGCAGCGCGCCATTGGGCTCGCGGTGTGCGAGAATGCCCTTTCCCGGCGCTACTGCAAACAGCGCGCCACCGCCAACCGCTTCCGCGCTCGCCTTGTGACGGGTGTCGCCGTCGTACAGGTACGTCTCGATGAATGACGTGCCGGCATACGCCGGTTGCGCCTCGGAGAGAAGCGGTCGAACTTTCGACCAGGCGCCGTCCGCGCCGACGAGAATGTCGGTAGTCACCGTTGAGCCGTCAGCAAAGGTCAACATGTGCCGTCCGCCGCCGAGCGGAGATACTGCTGTAACTTTGTGTCCCCAGCGGACCGTGCCGGCTGGAAGTGAGTCAAGCAGGATCCGGCGAAGGTCTCCTCGGGATACCTCGGGTCGACCGCCTGTGCCGTCGTCGGGCTCATCCAGCAGGACGTTGCCGTCCTTGTCGAGTACCCGCGTTGCCTGACCGCCGGGGTGGATGATCGCGAGAAACTCTTCGAAGAGCCCTGCAGCCTTGAGTGCGAGCTGCCCGTTGTTTTCGTGGATATCGAGCATGCCCCCCTGCCCTCGCACGTTCGCCGACGCTTCCGCTTCGTAGACCGTCGCTCGAATACCGTGAACATGTAGGACGCGCGCAAGTGTCAGGCCGCCGAGTCCGGCACCGATGATCGAAACTGGAGTATTCATATTGCCTCCCTCGTGGCTGAGCGTCCCCGGGCAGCTATGGAACGTCATTCCATAATCTTGGAACGTCGTTCCATTTGTGTCAAGATGACGATATGGCTAGAAAAGCACGTGGCCGCCAACGACGCGAAGAATCGCTCTCACGGGATCGCATCATTGAAGCGTCGATCGAGCTCTTGGACCGCAGCGGAGAAGCCGGTCTCACCTTTCGCACCTTGTCCGAACGGCTTGCCACCGGTCCTGGAGCGATTTATTGGCACATCGCTAATAAGAGCGAGCTGTTAACAGCCGCGTGCGACGCCGTCGTCGCTCGCACGATGAATGCGCCCCTGGTCGGCGCGACGCCGGAGGCAAGCATTCGCGCCCTCGCACTGGGTATGTTCGATGCGATCGACGCGCATCCGTGGGTTGGCTCGGCACTGACAGGGTCCCCGGGGCAGTTGCCCATGGTGCGCATTTTCGAACGCATAGGTCAGCAGATTCGCGCTCTTGGCGTGCCGGACGAAGAGCAGTGGGCAACGGCGTCCGCGTTGTTGAGCTACATCCTTGGCGTCGGTGGGCAGAACGCGGCGAACGGGCAGTTCGCTCGGGCGCACGGCCTCGACAGATCCGACTTCCTGGAAGCGATGTCGACTGTATGGTCGCAGCTCGATCCGGATGAGTACCCGTTCGCACGCAGCGTAGCTGGGCAGTTGCGCGCTCACGACGACCGAATGGATTTTCTCGCCGGGATCGATCTCATCCTCAGAGGGATTGGCTCACTGCGGCGGCGGCGGCGTTGACGCCCTCAACCAACAAACCAGCGAGCGGCGGCTTTTTCCAGTTCGCTGCAATCCGGGTCGTTGGCAGAAGCCCAGGCAATCATCCCATCCGGGCGGATCAGTACAGCGCTCAAGCCTAGTTGCTCTTTCGCCCGGCCCGAAACATACTTCATTTGATCGCCATATTCACTCGCCAAAATTTTAAGTGAGGCAGTCCCCTCGAAATCAAGCAGCATCCCTTGGCCATCGTGCATGAGCTCGCCAATTCTTGCGCCGTCTTCGAACTCAAAGTTGGGAACGCTGCGGCCTAAGAGCGGGTGGCCCCCACCAAGATCGTAGTGTGTGGAAACGCCCCACACCCTTCCTGCAATATAGGTGGCGCCATCGCGCGTATTCATCAGGTCGCGAACGATTGCATTCAGCGCGCGGGAGGATGGATCTGGCTTCATGATGGCAACCTGGGCTCGCAACCAATCCAGAACCTGTACACCCAACGGGTGTCGTTCCGTTTGATAACTATCCAACAATCCTTCCGGCGCTTTCTTTTGCATGGTTGCGGCGAGCTTCCAGCCGAGGTTCATGGCATCGCCCAGTCCAAGGTTGAGCCCTTGGCCTCCCAGCGGCGAATGAATGTGCGCGGCATCGCCGGCTAAAAGTACCCGTCCGTTGCGGTAGGTTGTGGCCTGCCGTGCTCGGTCAGTCCACGTGGTTGCGGCATGCAGGGCGGTGATCGTCACGTCGGTGTTCGACACGCGGCCTAGCGTTGCCTGTACATCTTCGAGCGCGGGTGGTTCTGCGCGATGAGCGGCGTCGCCATCGAACTCCAGCATCACCAGGTAGCCTGGCTGCGATTGGAAGTGTCCACTCTGAAGGGAACACTTCAAAGCATGAAATCCGCACCAATTCAATCCATTTACGATGTCATCATTTCCGGCGCAGGGTCTGTAGGTCTATTCCTCGCCTGTGAACTGGCTTTGGCCAAATGTTCAGTCCTGATACTGGAAAGGGCGGAGAATCCGCACTCGCCGCACCCTCAGCGCCCAGATTCTTCGCAATGCCGGCGCCAATGCCCTTCGAAGCGCCCGTAACCAGCGCAATTTTTCCCCTAAGTCTGCTCATATCGTCGCCTCCCTCGTCCTCGTGAGACATCTTGCTCTTATCTTTTTATAATATACCGTCCGGTCGGTTTTTTTCAATGAAAACATACCGCGCGGTCGGTTTATGTTACTTTGGCTAGCGTGAGGATACGAAAAGCGCGAAAGCCGCAGGAACGAACAGCCGTGACGCGAGACTTGCTCTTGAGTGCCGCAGAGCAGGTCTTTGCGCGAGTCGGCTATGAAAAGGCGCTCGTGGAGGAAATTGCGGTAGCGGCGGGCTTCAGCAAAGGGGCTCTCTACGCTCACTTCAAGAGTAAAGAAGAGCTGTTTCTGGCTTTATATAAGACCAAGACTACCGGTTACCAGAAGAAACTTCGCCACGCCCTCGACAGCACCCCAACTCGCGAGGGGAAAATCGCTGCCTTCCGAAGCTTCTACGTCGATTTGTCGAAGGAGAAGGAGTGGGCGCTCATCATCCTTGAGGTCAAGCTCCATGTTCGGCGTCATCCAGAGATAAAAGAGAGACTCCGTCAGGTTGACGAGCTCGCTGGAGACAGTATCGAGCGGGCATTGACCGGACTTTTCGGCAACGGGTCTCGAGCGGCTGGAGAAGCCCTCGGGGGAATCTTCTCTGCGCTCGTGCTTGAGGCCGATTTGGGTGGCCTTCCTGAGCGGAAGATGAGAGCCATGCTTGGTACGATCTTCGATGCCCTGTTGGGATGACGCGATCAAGCCACTCCAACCATGCAAGCCCGTGAGTAGACCGTCTTCCAGGGCTCTCTGGGGCGATTCGCGGAACCGGGGAATGCAGCACGACTGCAAGTGACGGGACAGGGTACAGCGTCGATTTTCCCTTCCACATGCCGTTGTCTCCTCAGATGTCAATGCCGGTGGCCCGACGACCGCTGATTGCGTAAGCTGGAGCACTAGCTTCCTCCACGGGGTCCGCCCACCTATCACCCCGCTATCTGCAAAAGCGCAGATGGGGCAGTCTCGGGATCATCAGAGTCAACAAAAATGTATGAGTGAGGACATATAAGTGAAGCCATTTATATAAAGCGCAAAAGGGAACCAAAACGGATCATGAAATCCATCCGTTTTGGTTGAAATACTTCGGGCCCATGCGATGAGGACATCTCGGCAAAATCAAACGCTGGTTTTTAATAAGGCCCATTAACTTTGGTGGTGACAAATGGGCTCAGATGGTCTTAGGCTTTGAAAGCCGTCTGCAGCTGACGAGGTTTGCGGCGGAACAGAGAGTTCACAGAGTGCGCTGTTCCAGGCTTCAGTTTTTTCCGATTGGGGTTTCTTGGGATTTTCAAAATCAACCCAGATCAGTTTAAGAGGACGACCATGTCTGACTCATATCGCCTGCCGCGCTCCATGGCTTTGTGCCTGATCTCATATGTGGTGTTCGGGCTTGCCACCGTAGTCATGTTTCCCACGCTAGCCCAAACCCAGTCCGATATAACTCCGAATCGTATTACAGAACCTCTCAATCCCAATGTGCGCGTTACCCTTCTGAACAATGTGAATCCATTGGCGCAGGCAAAATATGATCAGGGAGCAGCGCCAGGCACGATGGAAACCGGGCGCATTATGCTGGTTCTCAAACGCAGTGACGTGCAGGAGAACGCCCTCAAGCAATACATCGCTGACCTGCAGAATCCCAACTCACCCAATTATCGCAAGTGGCTCACACCCACGCAGTTTGGATCCAGGTATGGAATCAGCGATACAGATTTGAACACCGTCACCGGGTGGCTCGAGTCCCAGGGCTTCACCGTAGAGAACGTTCCTGCGGCGCGAACTTTCATCATCTTCTCTGGAAATCTGGCTCAGATCCAACAGGCCTTTAACACCGTTATCCATCGGTATTTCGTTAATGGGGAAGTGCATCTTGCCAATTCAGCCGATCCGCAGGTTCCGGCCGCGCTGGCGCCGGTGATTGCGGGAATCTCGCGCTTGAATGATTTCCGGCCAAAGCCGGGCGTGACCGTGGGCAGAGCGGCGCACTTCGATCCCGAGGCAAAGAGAATCAAGCCCGACCTTACCTTGCAGAACATGAACGGCGGCAACACACTATTTACCACTCCAGCAGACGCAGCCACCATCTACGACACGCCCAACTCGGCATTAAACGGAAACTACTCGAAGAGCAGTTCTTTGGTTGGTGGCAACAGCTACGATGGGACTGGCGTGACCATTGGCGTCGTGGGGGATGCTGATATCAATGGGCAGGATATCGCCAATTATCGCGCAGCATTCCTGCCTTCGAGCTATAGTGCTAACCAACCCAGCGTCGTCGTCGACGGCAACGATCCAGGTCTTAGTTCCGACTCTCTCGAGGCTCTACTTGACCTTGAAGTCTCTGGAGGCGTCGCTCCCGGCGCAAAACTCATTTTTTATACATCTGCCACGGTCGGCCTTTCCCAAGGTCTCGATTTCGCGATAGGCCGCGCGCTCGCCGACAACAATGTCAGCATTCTCAATGTAAGTTTCGGTGAGTGTGAGCAGTCCTTGGGGTCTGCCGGTAACCAGACATATAGCATGGACTGGGAACAAGCCGCGGCTCAGGGTATTACTGTCACCGTTGCAGCTGGTGATGCCGGCTCCGCCGGCTGTGAGACTGACACCACGGTAGCTTCCGCGCAATTCGGACTGGCCGTAAGCGGAGTGGCTTCTACTGCATATAACATCGCAGTAGGCGGCACAGATTACGATCCCCTCTTGAACAACTTTGACACATATGTAAGCACTAACAACGTAGCAACGAACTATTACGGAACCGCGCTCAGCTACATTCCTGAAAGCCCCTGGAACGATTCCACCGCGCCCCCGAATGCGGGCGCCTACACTGCAAATCAACCCGCCACGGCCGGCAGCATTGGCGGCGGCGGGGGTGGTGTGAGCAGTTGCACGCAAAGCACTGGCGTGCCCCCAGACATTACTTGCACCCCCGGTAGCGGATACCCCGTTCCCCCATTCCAAACCGGCACACCGAATTTCAGCTTTCACAACCGAGTCCTTCCTGACGTATCTCTCCTCGCAGCGGATGGATCTTACAACGCACTGTGGCTCATCTGCTCAGACAGCGATATCAACAATCTGGTGGGTCTTAGCGCCACGCAGGTGGATTGCCAGCAAACGGGCGGAAAATTTACCGCCGAGACCACCTTTACAGGGGGAGGAGGAACCTCTGCGGCCTCGCCGGCTCTTGCCGGAATGTTGGCGCTGGTTTCTCAGTCGCAAGGTGGAGTTCGCCTCGGTCAGGCAAACAATGTTCTTTACAACCTTGCCGCCCAATCGACTCTCTATCCCACTGTCTTTCACGATGTGACCGCCGGTAATAACTCCGTCGCCTGCGGCGCAGGCACACCCGACTGTGGCTCGAACGGTTTCCTCACCGGCTACAACGCCGGCGCTGGTTACGACGCCGCTACTGGGCTGGGAAGCATCGATGCCACGCAACTTGTCGCCAACTGGACAAAAGCGTCGTTCGCTCCTACAACTACCTCATTCAAGATCAATGGCGGCACGATCCCCATTAACGTTACGCACGGAACATCACTCGATCTGAGTGTTACGGTTGCCCCTGGCACAGCAACGGGAGACGTAAGCTTCGTCAATAACAGCGGTGCAGATAACGGGCAATCACTCATAGGTTTCTACCAGCCTCTTGCCGGCGGCACGGCCAGTGTTTCGACCGGCGATCTTCCCGGAAGTGCTCATCCTTACGATGTCTATGCCTACTATGGCGGAGATGTGAAGGATGCCGCTAGCCAATCGAACCCGGTTCAGGTGACGATTTCGGCCGAAGCCAGCAGCGTGGTCCTGGGCATGAGCGCCACCGACCCTTCGGGCGCCCCCCTATGCGACGACGTTGACCAGGGTGTTGGCATTTCATGCAAAGGCCAAACAATTCCGTATGGCTTTATCACGCTTATCAGTGCACATGTGAAGGCATCATCAGGTTCAAACACAGTCGCCACGGGGAATATCGTCCTGGCTGACACAGCCGCCTCGTTGCCAGTGTCCACGCTTCCGATATCGAGCGCCGGAACTGCTGCATTCAGCAACGATACGAATCCACTCGACTCTTTATCAGTTGGGGCGCATGGTCTAACAGCCACCTATGCCGGCGACGGTAGCTATCAGGCAAGTAATTCCGGCAGTGCGTACACGTTCACGATTGCCAAGTCGCAGACCACGCTCGCACTCACTGGAGACCAGAGCGGATCGAACGTTGATTTACTGGCGGACGTAAACGCACACAGCATCGGTGTTGCGCCGGCTGGACCTGTGACTTTTCAAGCCGGCGGTGTGACGCTCGGAACAGCATCGACCTCGTCGCGGGCGCCAGATGGCGGTTTCGATTACCAGCTAACGATTCCCACAACGACAAAGGGCCTGGTCAATGGCAACAACACGATCACTGCCAGCTATTCGGGTGACAATCATTACACCAGCAGCAATGGCAACACAGTAGTCTCCGTAATGTTGCCCGCGTTTAGTGTTGCCGGGCCGTTCGCGACACAGACTGTTGCCGCCGGCACCTCATTGAACACGAACGTGTTTGCAATCGAAGCCGGCGGATTCTCCGGCACAGTGAATCTGTCGTGTGCCATCACAGCCAGTCCACACAATGCTGTCAGTCCTCCAACCTGTAGCGTCAATCCAACCTCCGTATCGCTTGTAGGCGCGCCATTCGCCGAATCCCAGATGACGTTCGGCACCAGCGCATCCACGACAACAGGAGCCTATGTCGTAACCCTTACAGGAACAAGCAGCTCGGTGGCTGAAACCAGCACAATCAACTTTGCAGTCACAGCGGGCGGTGCAGCCGGCAGCTTTACTATCAGCGGCCCCGCATTGAGCGTCGTTGCCGGAGTTTCGACTGGAAATACCGCTGCCATGGTTGTGACCCCGACCAACGGTTTCTCGGGGATGGTGGCTCTCACGTGCGCGATCACATCCAGTCCATCAAGCGCCATGAGCCCGCCGGCTTGTACTCTCAGTCCAACCTCCGTGTCGATTGGCAACACGACACTGGGTGCATCTACGCTGACAGTCGCCACAAGCACAACGACCACGACAGGAGCCTATGTTGTGACTGTCACAGGCACAAGTGGTTCCACCACTGCGAACGGAACCGTGAATCTCACCGTCAGCGCCAGCAGCTCAATCGGCAATTTTGACTTGTCCGGTACAGCGGTGACAGTAAGCGCTGGAGCCACCTCAGGTAACACCTCCACGATCGCAGTGAAACCGGACGCAGGCTTCGTTGGAGCAGTCGCTCTTAAATGTTCTCTCACGTCAAGCCCCTCAGGAGCGATGGAGCCGCCGACATGCAGCATTCCGCCTTCGGTACTCATCAATGGCGCCTCAGCTGTTACCGCCACGATGACAGTAGGTACTACTGCTCCCACAAGTGGTGCTCTCGCCTATCCATTGAGGAATCTACTTCAAGGAGCATCTGGAACCGCGCTGGCATGCGTTTTCATGCTGATAGCGCCCGCTCGCCGCAAAGCCTGGCGCAGCATGCTTTGCCTGCTTGCTTTCGCAATCGTTGGATTTGCACTGACCGGTTGTGGAGGAGGTGGAGGTAGCCATACAACTGGTGGGACTACACCAGGTACCTATGTATTTACCGTAAGCGGTTCGTCATCAAATTCCGGAGGCGGTGCGAACGCATCAACAACGGTTCAGGTCACCGTTAATTAAGGTTGTTGCGACCGCACGGGATCGGACCGACGTCCTGGTATCTTCGCTAGTTCGCGTTCAGCTGCTTTCAATTCGACATCCTGCCCCTGGCCGACGGCGAGCATATTGTCGTAGGCGCGGGGAATCCTGACCTGCGGCGACACGCCGCCTTTTCCTGTGTAATCGCTGTCGAGTTGAATGCGTCTATTCGCATCCAGAGACGCTCCGGTCGGATAGTTGACCTCAAGCTGACCGGGGAGCTTGATTGAGCCTCCATCGATACCGAAATAACCGGCGGTATTATCGAAACCCAGCGTCCGGCCGCGGGGTGCGCGCGCGATCTCCATGGCGACGCCTTCACCGGAGCTTCCCGTACCTGACCCGATCAGCGCGATGACGGGACCGCTGAAATGTGGCCGGCGTGGTGTAACGTACAGCGTCCAGCTGCGGAGAATTTCGAATTTTCCGGTGTCTTCGTCAAAGCATTCGGCATATTCGAAGAGACTCTCGTGGGTATGAAAATAGGAGGCTATGCGAGCTACAACCGTATCCTCCCCTCCTTGGTTTCGCCGGAGGTCGAGAATCAGCGCCGGTACCTTGGCATCGATCATCTGCTGCAATATGTCTTCGAATTCGGGCATCGTTTTGGAATCTTCGCCAAAAACGGCAATATATCCGAATCCGCTACCGAGAACTTTGTGGGCGAGCAGTCTACGTTGCTCCTGAACCGGGACGGGCAGCTGCGCTCTCTCGAGGTACGCGAAATGGTCATCCACGGACGCGAGCGTAACCCTCGTTGCGGCGTGCTTGCCCGGGTTTCTGAAGACCACTTCAACCGACGTTCCAACCGGCGCGCGCGAAAGATACCGGAATTGTTCAATCCGGCGCTGGGCTGAGGTGGACACGGGTTTTCGCGTCCAGAGAACCGATACAGCAAGCGCCGCGTCCCTGACTGGCTTGCCGTCCACGGACAAGATCTCTGCGCCGGGTTGTATTCCGGCCTTTGCAGCGGGGCTGCTGTCAATGACCGTGTAGGACACAACTCGACCGTCATCGAGTGGCGTAAGGGCAAACCCGAATCCTCCGCCGATCTCTCGGTGGCGGAGGTCGTCAAAGCTGCCGTGGATCTGCACGTGCCCGTCTGGAATCGAGTAAATGTATTCTCGGACAACTTGCCGAAATCCATCGAAATCGTTGCGCCGCTCAGCGTCAGCGATACGCGCGGAGTATTTGTTGTAAAGCTGCGGCCAGTCGATGCGCCGCCAGTGAGTGAACGGATACTCCCTACTCAGGATTTTGTTCAGGGCTGTAAAGGAGTCGGTCCAGGACGAGGCGCTGAGATCCACTGTCTTCGGGAAATTGATTTGATCGACGACCGGCGGGGATGGTCGAGCATAGGCGGGCAAGCACAGGGCAAAGAGAAACGCCATCCGCCGCATTCCATTGGTCGTCATGCATGTGGCTCCAATATATAGACGGGTCTGATGATCTTGGCGTTCGCGTTCTGTCCGCGATCCATCGGTTCGGCAGTAATTCGTCGACCAGCAATTCGTTGACATGATAGCCGACTACACGTCCGACGCAGTTCTGAATGGCAAAGGGCTTTCGTCCTCCCTGCTCCGTCAGATGGAGACGCCTGAGATCGCGCTCGACCCGGCTTGCAGGATTTGCGTTAAACAAGAACCGAAAGAGCTGTCGAAGACGCTCTTCTGGGGTTTGGGATGGGGTATTCAGCGCGAACATAACGGCGTCATGCTTTGGCATTGGGGCGATAACGGCGTCTTCAAAGTCTTTGTGATGGGCGACCCAGCAAGAAAGTCAGGCGTCGTGATGTTCGCAAATGGCGAAGATGCGCTGAACGTCGCAAAGCCGATCATCGACACAGCAATAGACACAGATTCCCTGGCATTCGCGTGGCTGAAATGAAGCAGCCCGGCTGAGCTAATAGCTGTGGATCGATCCACGGTCGTGAGTGCGGCTAATTCCTCGATGAGCGATAAATCGCATACGCACTCAATGAGCCCTACCTGGGCGTAGGCCTAGACGCCGTCCGACACCCCTCGCGCCTCGAAATCCTCCTCCGGCATCCGGCCCCGGCTCTCCGCCGCCTGGCGCCTCTCACGGCGGCCTTGGACCGTCTTGAAGACGCCGATCAAAAGATATGCCCAGCCCGATAGGGCCAGCAGCCTCACCGGCAGCGCCAGTGCCAGCGCACACGAGAGCAGGCCGATCGCTGCCATTCCCGCCGCATCCAGTATGTAGTTCTTCGCAAGCGTTCGCTCCAGCGGGTTCAAGTTCAGCTCCTCCCGCCGCCTCCACCCATTCCAGTACAGGGCCGCGATCATCAGGTAGATCGCAGCAAAGCCTCCGCCGTAGAGCAGCATCAGCTCAACCGGCTGGCCCGGGTCCGAAAACCGCCCCGCGGCTGCGTTGCCCATTAGCTGCGCAATCACCAGGTTGCATAGAAACTTCAAGGGATACACATAAAACAGAAGAAGAAATAACAGCACGGCGTTCAGCACGATCGTCGGAAGATCATGCAGCCCGAATCTGCGGAAGAACTTGTAGTGCTCGTACCAGATCATCAGCAGAAGTCCAAAGCAGATCGCGAACGGCGCAAATCCTGCCAGCGTCTCTTGCAGCTCCGCGAATCCCTTCGGCACCTCGAGCGAGACCACCAGCAGAGTTAGGGCAAAGGCAAACACCGCATCGCTGAAGGCATCGATCCGCGACATCGCGATCCCGCGAAGCCGAAACCCGTCACGTCCAATATGTGCGTGCAGCAGGTCCATTTGCTACTCCAAGCCCAGCCTATCGCATCGGGCGCCGCGCGCCCTCCGGAGTCCGCCCCGCTCCCTACGCTGTGGCCGAACTTCTCCGGCGTCATGCACGTTAACGGCGAGCAAACCGATCACATCCCTGAAACGGACGTGGGTTTCGGCCTGCTCACCGGCCTCGGCGGTCTCCGCATGGGTATATCCAATCACACACGATTCCATCCCTACTTCCAGATCGCGACGGCAAGCTTCCCACAAGCTACCACACCCTGAGATAAGTGACGAGAAGGGCGTTTCCCGTTACCTATCCGCGCGTGGTTTGCGGCGTGATCCGCAGGGATCTGTGAAGCAGATACACCACAAAGAATTGAAGGACGGCGATAAAAAGCGGCCCAGCGCTTTTCCCAAGAGCATGCTCAAACAGACCGATTCCGGCATCCAGTAATTGCATGGTGCCGGCGAGCGCACCCAGGATCAGCAACGCATGCGTCGCCTGCTTGTAGATCGCCCCCAATGCGAACAAAGCCAGAGGAATTGTGCGCGCCGCCGCGTACATCGCCAATATCAACGACGCCTGCGTTGGAACGGATTCGACAGGGACCAGGTATTGCGGACGGATGATCCCCACGATGGAAAAGCCGCTCGCGACCAGGACATTGGTTGCCGTGACCACCGAAGCCAGTCGAATCGCCTTTATTGTTGTCATTGATTCCTCTCTCTGAGTAAGCTCGTTCGAGCATAGTTGGGGTGATTTAACAACTTGTGTTCGGTAATTGCAGAGCGGGATACCTGTTATGTTTTCCCCCTATCAATTGTCGTCAGACTGTAAGAACTACCCTCCCGAAGGGGCGGTCTTCAACGAGATAACGCAGAGCCTCAGCCGCTTCGGCCAAAGGGAACGTCTTAGCGACGATCGGTTTGATCGCACCGGATTGAAGTAGCGAGACAGTGGCCTTCCAAGCGTCAGCAACCGTTGCCTGCGGCTGACGGAACATATTGAGACTTCGGATGCTGGCTTGTGGCACGATGAGATCGGTCACTTCAATGGTCGTCTTACGGCTTGCGGAATACCCCAGTGTTGTGAGGCTTCCTCCCACTGCGAGCGCTTTGAGCGCCTCGCTCAAGACTTCACCACCGATCCCATCGACGATCATGTCTGCACCGTAGCCGTCCGTGACACGACGTACGCCATCACCCAGTTTCTCCAAGGAAGTGTCGATGACCTCATTGAATCCGAGCGCCTTCGCCTTTTCAGCTTTCGCATGGCTGGTCGTGCTCGATATGGCGTGTTTTGCTCCAAGAGCGCGTGCTAATTGCGTCACCGCGTTGCCGACCGATCCCCCAATCGCTGGTGCCAGAACGGTTTTGCCGGGACGAAAACCAGCCAGGGTAAGCGCTATTTGCGCGGTGAGGTACGCGACCGGAATACCTGCGGCGCTCACGTCATCGACATTGTCAGGTATCAGGCAAAGATCTTCCTTCCGTACGGCAATCCACTCACGGTAGGTTCCGTCCTCAAAAGCGCCATAGGCGCCCCAGAACATTACGCGTGAGCCGGTGGGAAAGTCCGCTCCGCCTCCCTCCTCTACCACCCCCGCTCCTTCGTTGCCCAGGACTAGCGGCACCTCCGGAATGTGAAAATTACCGAAGAGAATCGTGTGGTCGAGCGGCGTGACGCCAGCTGCCGTGATTCGCACCAGTACCTTCCCGTCTGTGACCCTTGGCTTAGGAAGCTCTACGAGCTTCAACGCTTCATAACCGCTAAATTGCTCCGCTCTCATTGCACGCATATCGCTTCTCCCTTTTTCCATGTCACTCCTGACCTGCGCCGCTAGGCCGCAACCCCGGAGATTATTAATGTCGATCGAGACCACCAGCAGATCCGGCTTGGTTGAACCAATGGCCTTCGTCGAGCACTGTGGATTACTGTTATAATCCTCATTACAGGATTAGATTCGTAATCCTCATTTGGTCGCACATTATTTTCGAGGAGGTCCAGATGGGTTATTCCCAGGCCCAAAAGGAGAAAACTCACAAGCGCATCGTAGCCATTGCCTCAAAGAGATTCCGCGAGAAGGGCCTCGCGGGATTTGGAATTGCGGAGTTGATGAAGGAAGCCGGCCTGACGGTTGGTGGCTTCTACAAGCACTTCGACTCTCGTGACGAACTCGTGGCGGAAGCACTCAGCGATGCATTCGGCACCTGGCAGTTCCAAAAGGAAGCTGCTGCATCCAGCGGGCAGCCGCTATCCTTCGAGAAGCTTATCGACGATTATGTGAGCGATGTGCATCGCAAGAATCCAGGTGCTGGCTGTGCCTTCAGCGCATTGGCGCCGGAAATCGCTCGCAGCGATAAGCGGACTCGCGCGCTTACCTCTAAGCAAGTCCAAAATGACCTTGAGTTGCTTGCCGGGCTGCTGCCAGGCAAGGACAAGCGCGCGGCGAGATCGAGAGCGATCTTGACTTTCAGCGCTCTCGTCGGAGCGATGTCGCTGGCCCGCGCCGTATCGGATGAGGCGCTTTCGCGCGAAATCTTGAAGACGGTGGCAGACCTTCTAAAGCATCCCGCCTGAAGGCGACAAGGCAAGGTATTCGGTGCAGCGTCCGTCGATCATACTTTATGACGGCCCTTCGCAGTCTTTAAATCGACCAATAAGTCCCTGGAGGTCGGCTTGTGTTTACAAATGCGCCGGTCGCCAGCTCGCACAAAATCGCCGTCGGGGGCGGACCCGGCTGCTCGCTGAGGAGCCTCGGTGATTTACCGCCAACTGGAAATGGCGATACAGATGAGGCATTTGTCCGAGTAGCCGGTTTACGGCAACTTGAACTACAGCACATCCGTAAGGACTTACGAGGAGTAATGTGCCAGACTAACCCACGAGACGCTTTAGCATTCCTTCGGCTACATTGGCGCCGCAAAGGACTGTCCCAACTTTCTGTCCTCGAAAACGATCCTGATTGGCTAATAACGCCGCAATGCCCAAGGCTCCAGCAGGCTCGACCACTATGCCTAAGTTTTGCAGGACTAGGCGCATCGCTTGCAAGATGTCGTCTTCTGTAACGCTCATGACCGAATCGAACCTGCCCCTCAGCATGGACAGAGCCTCGGGAACGGGAATCCTGACCGCAACACCATCTGCGATGGTGTCTGCGCGCTCCGTCTCGACCACACGCTCCTGCTCAAGGGACAGCTTCATGGATGGAGCCTGCTCCGCGACCACCGCAATGATCTGCGTTCTGGGAGACTGATGCCGGAAGGAAGCGCCTACGCCTGCAAGCAGCGCACCATTGCCTAATGGCACCAGCATCGTCGCAAGGTCGGAGACGGCTTGCGCAAACTCAAGCCCAAGTGTCCCTGCCCCTTCAGCAATCGCGGGCTCCGCTCCGTCTTCAACAAACCGCGCACCGAGCTGCTTTGTATAGCGACGAGCGGTTAATTTTGCGTTGTCGAAATCATCGCCAGCAAGTATCACCTCCGCACCAAGACAGCGCATGGCTTCGATCTTCACTGGGTTAGCGTTTGTTGCTGCAAAAACAACGCAGCGGTGGCCGCGACGTGCGGCTGCCCGTGCTATACCCTGCCCGAAGTTGCCCGCTGACGCGCAAACGACCACTTCCTGTGGAGCAAGCTCCCGAGTTGCAAAGAGTTCTGTGCCACGACCTTTGAAACAGCGAATGGGGTTCACCGTTTCTACCTTGGCAAACAACGAACAGCCTAGGGCTTGGTCGAGGGCATGATGGGTCGCAACAGGCGTGTTCAGAAAGATAGGGTCTATTTCTTTGTGAGCAGATAGGATCCGTTCAATTTGGATGTCGGGCAATCGGGCGTCCTCACCTCCAGCTTATCTCGATCTCGTGGTCGAGGAATCCTTCTCGGAACTCGTGGAACAGTGGAACAACTCTTCCGATAAGCTTGCGCGGTTAGAAGGCCTCTGTAGTTCTCTGGGTCTCGGGCCTGCTCGCGTGACCGATCTCAGGTATCAACTCCTCCACCGGACCGCATCGGCGATCTACGAAGCACAGCGATACCGTTGCCATCACGCAATCATGCTTGTACATTCTTTCAGCCCGGGGCATCGTGGGTTTGACGAGTTCGCCGCCTTCTCTCACGCCATGGATATGCCCATTGACAAACCTGATCGCTGCTCTCCGCCAAAGCTGTGTGACGGAGTGAGTCTCCGGCTCGCATGGGTGAGTGACACACCCCGGTTAAGGGTAGGCTAACGACGCTCTCAACTTCGCGATTCCCGTCACGCTGGCTCCTGTCGTACGGGTTTGGACAGGGTCACCTCTTAGGTCGACCCGTTCTTCGCACGCTCAGTTAGCAGAGGTAGCCGATCGATAAATCCGCAATCACCTCCGTGAAGTAACAGGGCGCGCCTGTTACCAAAAAATCTTTTTCGCCTCTGGACGCCCCCCCAAAAACCGTACTACTGTGGAAGTAAGAATCCACAGCTCAGCGCCCTCTTCACGACGGCCCTGTTTGGCTTTGCACCGGCGTCCTCTACCCGTGCATCTGCCGCCAACCACCGGGAAAGCATCAGCGCTAGTCAGCGTGATGACTTGGGTATAGCAAACGAAAGTGTGACAGCAAAAGCGACGGATCACCCGTTTCCGTGTTTTTCTCCAAGGAAAACCACACCGCGCGACCATTGTCGGGCCACGTAATTGCGAAAGTGCTTCAAGCAGGGGCCGCCCAGTGCGTCCTCTTGATTGAGCAGTTTTGACAACTTGGAAAACACCCACCAACCGGCCTGAGGCCACCCCAGGCCAGATGACACGCTGGGTGATAAACGGGGCGCTCGCCAATCCGTACCGCGTAGGTATAGATATCGCCCCGTGTGTCAGAAGGGGGCTTATAGCGTCTGCGTGAGAACCTGCGGGTCCGGAACTCTGTCCCGAAGGGACGGCTGAGAGTCAATCTTGTCCAAATTGGCCTTTTTTCGACCGGCTGATTTTGACAGCACTCGCTGAAAACAAATCAGCTCTCAGGCCGTATCGCGATCAGTCCCGAAGGGACGGCTGAAAGTAGCCCAGGACGTCAGTCCTGGGTAGGATTTCACACGCGGACCAGTCCCGCAGAGCCTGCCCTGCCTGCCCCGGCGTGCCGTGGGAGCTTGTCGAAGGGGACGGCTGAGAATGTCCCAGGACGTAAGTCCTGGGCTTCAGCACTCACCACGGTATCAGGATTGTCTGTTCTCGCTCAGACTCTTATAGCGCTTATAGCGCTTTTAGCGCTTTTAACGCACTTAAATTTGGCAGCCGGCACAAGATAAGGGGGCTTTTAGCGCTTTCAGCGCACTTAAATTTTGGCAAACCATCCCACTAGAACGGCCTCTCCGGCGAAGGAGCGCGCATACCCCGCCCATTCCCCGGAAAAATCCCAATCCCCTCAACACGCAAGATGATCAAATAAATTGCTTGATCATCTTGAGCATCTTCGTGAAACACCTCACAATCATGCTCTTTACGCATAGACTCCACCGCGCCGCGGGGACTTAGTTCGCTTAGTTCGCTTAGTTCGCACATTTCTGCACAAAGAGGGGGGATAGTCTCACATCGCCGGATTGCGCCGTTCATCACGGCTGCGACACGCCGAGGAAATAAACGGCCTATTGCGTATTCATAAGTTCCTGAAAACAATCTATATATTGTCCAACGTGCAAGCCGTCCACTAACCCATGATGCACATGGATCGAAACCGGCATAGACCGTTTTCCACCGTTCTCGGTCATCTTGCCGAACGAAATGCGCGGACAGCTGTCGGGTTTGGAAAACATGCGCGCATGAGACAGTGACGTAAAGTCGATCCACGGCAGGGTCGAATAGCGTATGACGTTGCTCGCGGTCGTCGGGGTTAGATCGAAAGAATTACGGACCCGCTCTACTTCCCGTTTGGCGCCTTCCAAAAATTGATTGAGATCCTCGTGATAGAGCAAATGACCATACCCAAATGTCCCGTTGCTCCGGTCAATCGCCGACCCGGCATCGATTCTGTCGTAGATGAATACCTCGCCTTGCTCTGTTCGATAGCGGAAAGGCTCAACTATCTCGGCAGCAGAGAGCGACCGATAAAGGTAGTAGAGGAAAAATGAAAACCCATTGCGTTTAGCGAAGGAGTACGCCGCAGTGCAATCAACATTCACGCAAACGCCATAATACGGTTCTTCAAAGACATTGAAAAACTCAAAGTGTGCCCTGCGCACCCAGGTCTCCAGATCTACTTTTCGTCTCACGTTGGTTCACCATCAATCAGCTGTAAGCATCTCAAGTGTAATCCGCTCCCAGTCGATCTCTCAGCCGGCCAAGCCCCGCTGGCGAAGCCAGTCGAGTACAATTTCCGCCACCGCATCGCTGTTGTCGTCGGACATTAAGGCATGGCTGTTGCCGTGTATCCCGAGCGACGGCAACTCTATCCACGTGACATCGCAGTCGGCAGAACGAAGGCTATCTCGCCAGCGTTCCACGGCGGGCCGGGAGTGAATCCAAAAGCTGTGCTGATCAAGAAAATCGCCCCAGACGAAAAGGTGGGGCACACCTCGCAGCTTCGTAGCATCCTGAAGGCTCGGGTCCGGAGCGCCGGAAGGATCCAGGGAAACGACGGCGCGGATGCGCTCGGGATAATTGGCCGCGGCGGTCAGTCCAAAATTGCCTCCCTGGCTGTGGGTCAACAGGATAGCTCCAGTTTCCATACGCTCGATCAGGGAGTCGTAGGCTTGTTGGGTGAGCACATCGTTGCAGTCCCAGCGGGGCACGCACTGGCATAAGAAGGCGTCAAAATGCTCGATCGGGAAACGCAGGCCGGGATGCGTGCGTCGCAGCGCGGGGTCGGGATGCCACGAGCCCAGCAGGGCCGAAGCGAAAGGCTTCCTCCCAAGCCTCTTTCGCCGTGCGGAAATAAGGCGCCTCTGCAGTAGACCTGTGGGTAGGGCGCCCAGGATGCACGGCCGCGCTCGACCGCGTCTGAGATGTAGGTGTCGAATCCGGAGCGGAGGAAGAACATCTGCCAGCCAGGGCGTCCGTCTGGCGTCGTTTCCCAATTCACGCCTGTCATGCCCCCGCCGTGCCACATCAGCAGCGGCGCCGCCGCGCCCGGCTTAGCGAGGCGCACGTATTGCACATACATCTGCCCGGCCATGAGTTCGCCGTTGGGGTCGACGAAATGCACCGGGCCGCCAGGCGTGCCAATGCGCTCGCGTTTGGCCAGGCCCTCTAAACGGCGTATGCGGCCGCCGGCAAAAAAGCTGCCAATCTCGGCAACGGAGAGAGCTGGCGTATTTTCAGGCATGCTGCCTCTTCGAAGGATCTCGTTCTTCTACGCGGCAGGCGCCGGCCGCTCGATATCCTCAGCGGGCCCGTCGGAGGCAGCGGCCTTCGGTTGCACCGGAAAGAGAAATTGCAACGGCGACGAGACTATTTGCTTGAGCACATAGCGCAGGATCGATTGGCGCTCTTTGTGGCCGACATCGTAGGCGCGGAGGGCAACGAAAGAAGCGATGGCAAAGCTGACACCCAGGTTCAGCACAAACATCACCGCGATGCCGACGATGGCAGAGTATAGCCATACCTGCTTGAATGCGGACGGGCCGAAGCGAGCCGCCGCCAAGGCGAACATGCCGGTGTTGAGGGTGACATGGCGGACGTCGAGCGGCAGGCCAAAGAAGGGAAAGACTTCCGGCGTAAACCCCAACAGATATCCGAGCGAGATGCTGGTACTCCAGGGACCGATATTGCGGTCGACCCAGTCGGCGATTTTCTGCATTCTGGCGGCGCCAATGGTTTGACCGAGCGGGTGCTGCGCAATGGATGCAGGGATGCGATGATAGACGGCAAAGTTTTCGCACCATCCCCCGATCAGGCCGGCAAGCCAGAGCAAAACTCCGGTGAGTGCAGCGTCAATCGCGGTTAACGAGGCCAGAGGACGCAGCGACAAGTAGACCTTCTGCGCCTGATCGGAGGGCACATAGGGCGTGTGGATAGCCCCTCAGCCAAAGCAGATTGAAGATCACCGCCCCGAGGGACACCGCGAGAATATTGCCCAGCGCCGCGGCCAGTTGCGTGCGGCTGATGGATGCGCCGAATTCAGTGATCTGGTCGCGGCGGGAATCCCCCCGGTTGCGGCGGATGATATCGGCCAGCGTGGCGCCCGTCATGGCAGGTTGCTTGGTAGCCAGCGCAAAACCGAAGATCTGCAGCAGCAGGAAGCTGACGGCGTAGTTCGTGCCAATCGCCATCGCTTCCACAAAGGGCGGCCAGTGCTTGCCGATGAGGTGCAGTTTGAGAGCCGCGGTAAAGACGGTAAGGAATCCGCCGCCGATCGCCGCACCCCACATCTGCCAGTATTCCCTGCGGTCGTGGGCGATATAGTGCTCGCCGCCGTGGCCGGTACGTTCCACCGTCTTGCGCGCCAGCAGGTTGAAGTTCTGATGAATGAGCGAGGAGATGCGCGTATCCTCGAGCAGGCCGCGCACCAGCGTATCCAGCAACAGGCGCACCGCAGCCGTAACCTTGGTGGTGCGCTCCACCAGCGTGGCGGCCAGCATTTCCATGCGATCGAGCGCCGCATCCATGGCGCCCAGGTCGAAGACCAGCGGCGCATTCACGCCGGCGTCTTCCATGTTGATGCGGACAATGGCCAGTTCTCCCCGGCAGGCGTAGACCGCGTTGAGCCATTGCTCCCTGCACTCGTCTGGACAGTCCCCCGGGACCGCGTTGTGTTCGCACTCAATGAATTTTTCGGTAGCAAAGACCAGGGCGTAGGAAGGAGATTGCTCCACCGCCTGATCGCCGCTGCGCTGGCGCACAGCACGGCTGGTGCCACGCGCGGAAACGCGCGCCGCCAACAGTCGCAGCGATTCGTGGAGGTCCTGGTGTAGATGGGGATAAGCAGCGAGGCCTTCCTCGCTCCAGAGATTCGCGGCCAGGCGGGCAAAGAGCGCCGCATCCATATCCAGAAAGCGCTGGACAGCGCGAGACGAGCAAAAGACGGCGGCGAAGAGCCGAGCCGTGTCATCGTCCTCGCGGGGCGGAGGCATCCAGCGCTGGAAAAGCCGGCTGGTAATTTCCCGGAAAAGCGCATGCTGGGCGGGAATGCCTGCTTCCGCAAAGAAGGAAACAGAATCGAGCGAACCGAGCATCGACTTCCATCCCTGCTGAAAACGGGAGCGCAGGCCGGCGTCCTGCTCCAGCATGCCCAACCAGCTGATCAAGGAGGGCCTGGAAGGCGCGCTCCGAGCGCTGCAGCCAGATGGCGGAAAAAAGCTCGATGAGCGAACCGGATTGGCTGACCAGGCTGGTCGCAGCGCAGAAGGCCTCTGTCTCCCCGCGCAACAACGCGACCGTCCGAGGAGACACTTCCGTCCCGCCGGACCCCGGCTGCCAGATACTTCGAAGATTGGAAATAAGAGGCATCTGCCCTTAAATCATAGCTTGAACTTTGCCGGAGAAGGCGTGATGGCTGATCCAGTCAGGATTTCCCGCCTACCTGATCGGGTCTCAGCGGACCTGCTACGGCTTCACCACCGTTCCGTCGATGGTGCGGTCGGTTGGATAAGCGCCGCCGCCCTTGATGGGTCCGAGCGGATTCTTTGCCGCCAGCTCCTCATTGATGTCCAGGCCGAGACCCGGTTTGCCGCTGCCGTAGAGATATCCCCTGCGGATCTCTCCCATGCCGGGGAACATCTCGTGCACGATCGGCGGAAAGTGGTTCTCCTCCTGGATCCCAAAGGCGCTGCTGGAAATGTCGACGTGGTAGCTGGCGATCTGGTTCACGGGATCGTTTTCGCCGCCCTCCTGGAAGGCCGTCCTGACGCCGAAAATTTCGCAGAGCGTGGTGAGCTTCTTGATCGGAGTGATGCCGCCGGTCGCCGCCACACGGCAACGAATGAAGTCGATCAGGCGGTCGGTGACCAGCGGCACCACCTCAAAGGGATGGGAAAATACTTCGCCCACTGCTTGAGGAGTGGTGCAGATCTCACGGATATTGCGATAGTAAGCAATCTGCTCCGGGGGAAGAATGTCTTCGACGAAGAACATCTGGTAAGGCTGCAGCCGCCGCGCCAGCTCTACCGCGTTCATCCCGCTTAGGTGCGAGTGCACATCGTGCAGCAGCTTCGGCCCGAAGCCTGCCTTGTCGCGCAGGAACTCGAACAGCGGAGGGATCGCATCCACATACTGCTGCTCGTCAAATGCGGCTCCCTGGTAGCCGCCCTCCGCGCGACTTCCCTGCCCCGGCGGCGTGAATCCGCCTCCTCCGTAGCCGCCGAGCTGGATCCGCACATGGGTGAATCCATTGGCCAGTGACTTCTGCAGGGTGTCGAGACACTCTTCTTTGGTCGCGCCTCCCTGGTGGTCATAGACGGGAACGCCATCGCGTGCCTTGCCGCCGAGCATTTCGTAAACCGGCATGTTGGCGCGCTTGCCCTTGATGTCCCACAAGGCCATATCCATGGCCGAGAGCACGTTGTTGTTCACCGGGCCGTTGCGCCAGTAGGTGCGCATCTGGGCCGACTGCCACAGGTCTTCGATCCGGTCCGGATCCTTGCCGATCAGCCACGGTTTCAGATGCTCTTCCAGCGCCGAGACCACGGCCATCGTCTCGTAGTTATTGTTGGCCGAGCCAATGCCATAAAGACCAGGTTCGCTGGTGATGATCTTGAGGAAGATCCAGCGATAGTGGCTGCCCCCGTTGGTGGTGATGACCTTGACATCCTTGATGGTCAGCGGCGGGAGCCCATTGGTATTTTTGGCGATCTGCTGCGCGCGGGCTACGGAAATAAGGGGAAGCGAGGCAACGGCCGATTGGATCAGTTCTCTGCGATTCATCGCGTTTCCTTCGATGGAAGTGCTGCCCCAGAACGATAAAGCATTTTCCCTGCCAGGGGAATCTGATGGGCTTGTTCAGGTACTAAGGCTGAGCGATGGCAAACGCAAAGAGGCCGGAGCCGGCCGGGATGACCACGTACTGCCTGCCGTCGAGCCGGTAGGTGATCGCGGTGGAGTAGATGGCCGCGCCCAGTTGCACGTGCCACAGATCCTGTCCCGTGCGCCCATCGAGGGCAATGAAATTACCGTCGGACTCGCCGGCAAAAACAAGCCCACCCGCGGTGGAGAGCGCTCCCCCGTTGGGACTGCTGAAGTACTTGAACTGCCACTTCTCCGCTCCCGTCGTCGGGTCGAGCGCCTTGAGCGCTCCGGTAGGTCGTGACCACAGGGTCGGGCACGTAGACGCTTCCCAGAAAGTCGTGGCCCACGCGATACGACTGGGGCGCGCCGGTGAAGATGTCGCACTCGTCGGAAGTCGCTACATAGAGGAGTTTGGTCTCCGGACTGTAGGATGGCGAATACCAGTTGGTGAGCCCGAGCGCACCCGGACAAACCCGGGTTCCCGGTTGAGTTCGGCACCAGGTCCTTATTCACCACCGGCCTGCCGTCCGCCCCGATGCCCTTGGCCCAGGTCACGTTGCCGAATGCGGAAGCCTTAAGGAATTTTCCGTTGGTGCGGTCGAGCACGTAGAGAAAGCCGTTGCGATTGGCTTGCACCAGCAGCTTGCGCGGCTGGCCCTCCCAGTCCGCATCCAGCAAAACGGGAACCTGGGTGGCGTCGTAGTCATACAAATCGTGCGGCGTGAATTGGAAATACCATTTCAACTTTCCCGTGTCGGCATCCAGCGCCAGCATGCTGTTGCTGTAAAGATTGTCGCCGCCCCGCTCGCCGCCGATAGTCGCTGGGCGAAGGGTTTCCCGTAGGCCAATAGACCAGGTTCAGCTCAGGATCGAAGGAACCGGTGATCCACGCCGGCGCGCCTCCGGTCTTCCAGGAATCGCCGGTCCAGGTTTCGTGTCCCGGCTGGCCAGGGCCGGGGACGGTTTCAAAGCGCCATCGGCGGTGGCCGGTGTCCGCATCATAGGCGTCCACAAATCCTCTCACTCCGTACTCGCCGCCGGAGACGCCGACGATCACTTCGTTCTTTACCACCAACGGCGCAACGGTGAAGACATACGCGGCATTGGAGTCAGCCGCCTTTACATCCCACACCAGGTTACCGGTCTTCGTGTCCAAGGCGATCACGTGGCCATCGAGCGTCGCCATGAAGAGCTTGTTGCCAAGAATCGCGAAGCCGCGGTTCACCGCACCGCAACAGGGCTGAAGCTTATCCGGCAGGTTCCGCTGATAGCGCCATATGGGGCGCCCGGTGCGGGCATCGAGCGCGAAGGCGCGGTCATTCTGCCCGGTTCCGTACAAGACGCCATCCACCACGAGCGGAGTCGTCTCGAACTGGCCAAGGTCGGCGACCTGGAATGTCCACTGCATCGCAAGCCGCGGCACATTGCCGGTATTGATCTGGTCCAGTTCGCTGTAGCGCCAGCCGGCGTAGCGCCCCGAATAGGTGAGCCAGTTCTGCGGTTCCTGATCGGCGCCCAGCAAGCGCTGGTAGCTCACCTGCGCTTGCCCGCAGACCGTGCCTAGAAGAAGCAGCGCCACCAGCAACGATCTCTTGTTCATGCCACCGTCCTTGTTTCGATCCATCTTGCGATCCTTGCCGCGATCACTCGGCGCGCAGACTTTCCAGGTAAGCGACCAGGTCCTCGAGCTCCGCCGGCTTGAGCATCTGCTCGGAATAAGCCGGCATAAGGGATTTGCGTTCGTGGGTTACTTCCTTCAGATCCTTCTTCAGGAAGAACTGCAGTTGCTGGTGGGTATCGAGTAGCTGGATGGAGAAGGTATCTTCGTTTTTGGCGACACCCACGATTTTCTGGCCGCCCGCCGTCACCACCGTGACCGTGTCGTAGATCAATGGCAGGCCGTAGTGATTGTTGGGGTCGAGCATGCCACTGCTCAGTTCCCTGCTGGGCTCACGAATGGACTCGATCAAGTAGGCGTCGGAGCGCGACTCACCAACGCGCGACAAGTCCGGACCAAGCAAGCCCCCGCGCCCTTGAACCATGTGGCAGGTCGAGCACCCTGCCGTTTCCGTGAAAATCTTCTCTCCCTTTACGCGGTCGCCCGAAACAGTCACGCTCTTCGCAGGCGACAACGACCGAAGATAAGCGATGATGGCCCAGGTCTCGGAATCTTCAAATGTGTTGGCAGGCATCTCCGTGCCCGGCACTCCGCGAGTGATGGTGGCGAAGATCTCGGCATCGCTCGAGCCGTGAACCCAACGCCCGCTGGTCAGATCGGGGCCTCGGCCGCCACCCTGCGCGTTGGGACCGTGACAGGGCGAACAGTTAGAACGAAAAAGCGAAGATCCCTCCCGGATGGCGGTCGCGTTGCCGGCAACCGGATTCTTGACGGCCGCCTGCTGCGCCCTCCCTGGCCCAGGCCAAGCACCTCCAAGCAAAATAACCGCGGAGATCGCGGCGACCATCCAGGTTTGAGTCGTTCCCGTCATAAGGTTCCCCCTATGGTACGGGAGACCCAAGCGGATGCGGAAAAAGAAGAGGGCCATGACTCAACGTGCGAGTCGTGGCCCCGATAGTGTTGACTGCGTCTACTTCTTATTTAAACTTGGCTGCCGCAAACGACTTCCTTCCCCTATTGTTGCTGGGAAGCGTTTGGAAAGCAGCCTTTAGATTGGTTTTGACCAGAGGGCCGGCGACGGTGCCGGTTCCAGTTAAATTGATGGCCGGAGTACCACTGTTATAAGCGTTGCTGTTGATCGTTACCTGCTCGCTTTGAGCTCCTGTATATTTCGTCGTCGGCTCAAATGCGACGGCGAAGAGGCACGATGTCAAGGACGTGAGCACATCGCTGTTCGCGCAGGTGGTGGTAGTCCCAAGACCGAATGCGGGAATTGGTTTGGGGCTGTAGTAGCCCGAGTTGCTTAGCGTCAGTGATTGATTGCCGATATTGGCCACGGACGCGGTTTGGGAGGCGCTAATGGAATTGTTCGCTTGGCTCCCAAAGGCAAACGACACACTGTTGCCATTGAGATAGACCAGGTTGTTGGCGGTACCGCCGCCGAGGTTCGCGACCACGAAACTCTGTGAGCCCGCGGAACTCGCCAGCGCGCTGGGATAAGAGAGAGAGGACGGATTAGCGATGGCCAGAAGTGCGCTGGTCCCGTTGGTGTATACCTCCGTGATGGTATTCAATGTGCCGTCAAGAATGTAGAGATTGCCGGCGGCATCAAAGCTGAGACCGGTCGGGTTGGAGGGTGTTGAAAGCACGCTAGCTGCGCCGGCCGGAGTGACCTGAACAATCTGGCTGCCGCTGGAACCGTCGCCTCCATCTCCAATCACCAAATTGCCGTTGACGCTGTTGACTGCGAGCGCCTGGGGAAAGATGATCGATACCCCATTGATTGCTAGCTTAAAGGCCGAAGCATTGTAGGGCACGACAACCACGAAACCAGGTGCAGAGCTGGTTGCGCCGTCACCGTCTGCTCCCGAGTCTCCGATGTACAAGTCTCCCAGCTCGTCGAGCGCCAGGGAAATTGGATGCTGGAGCTTAACCGTTCCGGTATTGAGGACGTAGGGAACAATGCCAGTCGTGGTGGGCACCACGATGACTTCGCCCAGGTTGAAGTCGGCGATGTACAGATCACCTTCGCCGTTCATGGCGACCGCACTCGGCGCGCTGAGGGCTGTGGCGCTGCCGGCGGCGCCGGTGACTACAGCGGTCATTTTGGATCCACCCAATGGACTGATGGAGTACACCTTACCGCCGGCCAGATCGGCGATGTAGACCTCGTTGTTAAAGCCGGAGATGGCTACTCCCTGCGGTTGAACGAGTCCAAGCTGCGTGGTCGTCACGTCGAGCGGGTAAGCTATCTGCGCTGCCGCGTTGCCCAACTCATAGACCGGCGACGAACTGAGGATTGTCGAACCAGAGCCCTTGACCTGGATCGCTGAGGCACGGGTACCCACATACTGCGGTGTCGCCTCGAAGTTCTGGTAGCAGGAATATGGCTGATATGCCGTCAGGCCAGTGAGTTTCCCGGTATTGCAGTTGCCGGTCGGAGGTCCGAAGCGTTGGGGAACCTGGATGACGTCGTTGTTGCTCGCGGAATCGCCGACCGTCACTGCAGTAAAGCCTGAGAAGGTCGTATTACTGTTGAATTCGAAATTGAACGTCACTCCGATTCCATTGTTCCCGTAGACATTCGCAGCTCCGAGATAGATGGGATTGAGGAAGTCCAATTGCGTAACCAAGCCCGTGCCCGCCTCGAGGCCAAAAAAGCCATTCGTGCCCACTTCGGCGACGTCGAGATTGCCGGCTGGATCCAGCGCCATACCGCCGCCGGTTTCGAGATTCGTCGTCGGGATAATGTACGGGGTTGACTGGATCGTGGGAGAAGCGTTGGGGACCTCAATCACCTGCTCGCCGTTCGGCGCGCTACCCAACAACTGGGAAAGGATAAAGAGATCTCCCGAGGCATCGAGTGCCAGGCCCTGGGGCTGGGAGATGTTAAAGCTGCCGGTGAGTATGGATTGCGCGGTACCTCCGCCGGCTGCGGGCGCCGCATAGACACCCCCACTGCTATTGGCAATGTAAAGGTTGCCTTTCAGGTCCAAGACTAATGCCGAGGGTGTAAACGCCCCAGACAGACCCTTTATCGATACCTGTACGGGTGTGGGTGTCTTACTGGTCAAATTGATGGAGTAAATTGCTCCACCGAAGCCTACGCTGTCGCCGATAAACAGAGTGTTCGCGAATGTAGCGTTGGCGCTGTTGATCGTCAGCGATATCGGATCGTTCAGAAGGCCACCCGAGTAAATGGTTTTGACTGTGCTGGTCAACGCCCCGCCACTAGCCACGACTTCTAGAATCCGCGCACCTGCGGGTGGGTTGTCGCCGATAAAGAGGTCGCCGGCGGCATCCACGGCAAGCCCTTGCGGAGAATAAAGCTTTCCGATGGTCAAAGGCGCTGAGCCCGAGGTGCCAGGGAGGTGGGGGGTGAGCATTACGATCTGATTGTTCTGTGTATCGGCAACGTAGACGGTGCCATTCGGCGCAACCGCGATCCCCTGCGGGTCAGAAAAACCGCTTCCGAGGGTCTGCTGCGCGTCGACCACCACTGCAGGCGCCGCGGCAAAGGCCTGTGAAGCACATAACAGCATTGCGATCGGGGGAAGGCAGGAGAGCCTTCGGACAGATTTGGAAGACGGCGTGACCAAAGCACTTTTCAAGTACCGCATTTAATTCCTCTACGATTCTCGGGGGAGAAAATCAGCGAACGGGACTGCTTGAGAGACTATCCGCAACCATCATGCTGACGAATACGGCTCCGCGGTGGGGAGGAGCGGGTGCGATGATTAGAAGCTAAATGGCACCTTCCGTTTCCGCCCACTGTACCTAAGTTGCAGGCGGCCTCCAGTAGTTCTGGTTTCTGGTTACTCGAGAGGGGACAAAAAAAATCAGAGATCCAAATGCATGGGAACCAGGTTTTGCGTTGTCTGCTCACGGTACCTAAGTCCGCACCCAGGTCACCTGGCTTAAAGGTATGGTAGGCTCGCGCAGTGATAAAGGTGACGCCAAAAACAGAACAATGGCGCGGACGGCTACGGGCGTGGGCCTTGGCCCGACTGGACGAACATTGCGAGCGGGCGGTGGCGGAACGTAAGCGCGCGTTGATGGGCAGTCTTCACGGGCGCATCCTTGAAATCGGGCCGGGGCCTGGCGTAAATCTCGGGTACTACCCGCCGGACATCGATTGGTTCGGCATCGAGTCCAATTTGTCTTGCTATTCGGGAATTCGGGCGGAAGCTGAACGGCGCCATATGCCGGTCGAGTTGCGCGCCGCCTCGGCCAGCGGTCTCGACGCTGCACAAGACACGCGGTGAAACGCCGAAGCCTCCGGTGACGCCGCGCCCGTATTTTGATGGCAAGTGAGTGGGGAGGCGGTGGAGAAGAGTTGTGACGTATTGACACGCGCCTTTCGTGTGCCACTATAGAAGGCGCGCATTGTGTGGCGCGACAGGACCTGAAGAGACATGAGAGCGCCTGACGACCTAGCTAGACGACCCGCAGACCAGGCGAAGTTAACGCCGGCAACCGTCAAGTGGCCGATTCGCCGGTGGGTCCGCACTGCACACCTCTGGGCAGGAGTAGGTCTTGGCCTATGGCTAGTGATGCTTGGCCTTACGGGCAGTGCTCTCGTCTATCAACACTCGTTGCGGCAGGTGTTGGAACATGGAAGGAAAATTAAACCTGGATTACCGGTCCTTCCACTCGATGAATTACTCGCGGGCGTTCATCGGCAAAGACCGGATCTTGCGGTACTACTCGCTCTCGTGTCTGGGGATGGCGCGCGGTTACGCGTACACGGGGGAAACGGCGAAAGCCAGAAAGGCATTTCAGGACTTCTTCGAACTGTGGAAAGACGCCGACCCCGACATTCCTATTCTTCAGCAAGCTAAGGCGGAATACGCCGAGCTGCGGTGAGAAACGAATTGTGCCCTACCGAGGTCGCAGCCTTGAAAGTGAAGACTGAACTGCCGCCAGTCCGAATCGCAAAGCGGACAGCAAGCTGTGCACGCGCGATGCCCGTGCTCGTCATCATAATGATGCTCGGCAGCGCCGTTGGCCGGGCACAAGCCGTGTCTGTTGACGATGCCCGTTGCCGAGCCTTGGCAACGACGGACTTTTCCACGGTCCCCGACGCGCCCACCCGAATCTCGAAAACCACTCTGGCGAAGGATGTCCAGGGACTCACGGGCAAAGCGCAAGTGAGCGAAGACCTCGTAAAAGCGATTGGCCGGGTTCAGCCCACGTGCCGCGTGGTCGGCTACGTCGCACCGAATGCGGGCTTTGTACTTCTGCTGCCGGTATCGCAGTGGAACGGGAAGCTGCTGCATGTTGGCTGCGGAGGCTGGTGTGGTACCACAGATTATGTGCCTGGGTCGTGCGCACTGCACGCCGGGTATGCCTGTGTCGGCACAGATATGGGCCATACGGGCGAGGGCGGCCTTTGGTCGCGTAACAATCTTCAGGGCCAAACCGATTTTGAGTATCGCGCCACCCACGTCGTAACCCTTGCCGCGAAGGCGATCTTGCAACGTTTTTATGCGACCGCGCCCAACAAGTCTTATTTCATGGGATGTTCCACAGGCGACTATCAGGCCATGATCGAAGCGCAGCGCTTTCCTTGGGACTTTGATGGCATCATTGCCGGCGCCCCCGATATGGATGAGAGTGATCTGGCGGTGCGGGGCCTCTGGGCCAAACGGAGTTTTCTGGGTGACGATGGGAAACCCGTTCTGAGCGATGCCGACATTCAACTTCTGCACAATGCCGTGCTTGCCGAATGCGATATGGATGACGGCGTCAAGGACGGCATCGTCAGCGCGCCGTACCACTGCAAGTTCGATCCGTCGGAACTCCAGTGCAAGGCTGGCAAACAGGCCGATTGCTTGAGCGCGCATCAAGTCCAGGCCGTCAAGGATATCTACAGTCGCCCCCATGATTCGAAAGGCCACGCTATCTCGCCGCGAGGTATCTTTCCCGGCGCCGAGCTCCAATGGAAGAGTGTGTTCTCCGATACCTGGGGCGACGAATTCTTCAAAGACACCGCCCTCCTCTCCGCTGCGGGAAAGCCGTGGAACTACACCGACTTCGATTTCGACAGCGACTACAAGCGCAGCGGGATCGGTGTGCTGTATGCGGATACCAACCCTGATTTGCGCAGGTTCAGAGACGCCGGCGGAAAACTGCTCAGCTACCAGGGCGACACTGATATGACGGAGATGCCCGGCGTGGCTTTTGACTACTATGAAACCGTGGAAAAGACGATGGGCGGCCCTAAGGCCACGCAGGATTTCTACAGGCTATTCGCGATTCCCGGCATGAATCACTGCGGGGGTGGCGACGGCGTATCCGCCTTCGACTATCTGAGCTATCTGGAGGCGTGGGTAGAACGCGGGCAGGCGCCCGATGTCATGATCGGGACGCATCTCCCTGATTCTTCCCGGGCACCGCTCGACCCGGCCACTTCGGTTACTTTCACCCGGCCGGTCTATCCCTATCCGCTGCATGCCAAGTACAAAGGTACGGGCGATCGCAACGACGCGGCGAATTTTGTGCCTGTGGAATGATGTGAACCCTAACTAATTCGCTGGAGCTCAGCTTTTGGAAGTTTCTGAAGCTTGGCGCGTAGGCGGAAGGTAGGTCTCAATTTCGCTATGCCTGGCCGGCATCTCCCGGCAATGCACAACCACTGCAACGCACGGTCCAGACCCGGCCGTTCCACCGCAGGTCAGTAAGAGACAGTGGGGCGACGTCGATTCGCCAAAATGCTGACGGAGGCCCTTGCAGAGTGTGGACAAGGGCGCTACGGATCACGGCAGGATGAGTCACCGCAATGGTATGGTCCTGAGCGCGCTGTTCCTCTAACCAGCCCCCAATTCGGGTAATCAACTGCAAGATAGATTCGCCACCATGCGGAGCGGCCCCTGGGTCAGTCAACCACGCGAACACTTCCTCCGGTTGGCGCAACTCGACTTCGCTGAGGGTATAACCGCGCCATTCTCCATAGTCGCAATCCCGCAGCTCGACCGCGACCTCTGCTGTTAATCCCAGCGCTTCTGCAGTTTGTTGGACCCGACGCTCAGGGCCTGAAACGATTCGCTGTGCGCGGGGGGCATTCCAGCCGAGAGCGGCGATTTTTGCCATCTCCCGCTCTTCCAGGGGCTCATCCGATGGAAAGGCCGAGCGGCGCTGGGCCTCGGTCGCGGCGTGGGAAATGAGAGTGAGACGTGTTGCCAAGGAGGCCGTTCCGAGAGCTAGGCTACCATGCGCAGACGTGCCCCGCCTTGACAGTGCCTCGGGAGACCACTAGGCTCAAAACTGGACTCGAAGGTGAAACGAAGAAGCCGGTGAGATTCCGGAGCGGTCGCGCCACTGTAAATTGACCGGAGCATGGTCAAAAGCCAGTCCTTCCTTCATCGCCAAATAAGCTCTACTCGGGACGCACGATCCCAGGAGGTTTCAAGATGTCCCACCCTTCCGCCGGTTCTATTGCTCAACCCGTCCTTCTCCCTGTTATTCCGGTGAGTGAGCTTTTGCCCTGGGCCATGTTTGGCGGTTTGCTGATGCTGCTGGCCATCTATTTTGTCGGCGCAGAGCAAGGAGCCACTGCGCTCCTTCACGGCCGCTACGTGCACGAGTTCGTCCATGACGGACGGCATTTGCTGGGTTTTCCCTGTCACTAAGAACATCCTCTGATGGCGAGAAGTCTGCTCGTTCGCGGGATGCTGGTTGGCCTGCTCGCAGGCCTTTTGGCTTTTGCGTTCGCCCGATGGGTGGGCGAGCCGGAGGTTGAACGAGCCATCGCCTTCGAGACCCGCATGGATCAAGCCAGGGGAGAAGCTCCTGAGCCGGAGATGGTCAGCCACGGAGTACAGAGGAGCGTCGGACTCCTGACCGGCGTAGTCGTTTACGGAACGGCCATCGGCGGTCTCTTCGGATTGGTCTTCGCATTTGCCTACGGCCGCATGGGCATCAGCCATCCTCGCACGCTCTCGGCGGTTCTGGCAGCTATGGGCTTTGTCGCTATCGTGCTGGTTCCGACGCTCAAGTACCCCGCGAATCCACCCTCGGTGGGCAATCCTGAGACCATCGGAGTTCGTACCGCAGCATTCTTCCTGCTTATTGTTTGTTCTATTGCCGCCATGGTTCTTGCGCTGCAGGTGCGCCGGAGTTTGAACGTCCGCCTTGGGGTTTGGAATAGCTCGCTTCTGGCAGGCGCCCTCTTTCTGCTCATCATGGGCATTGTGAGTTATGCGCTTCCCGTGGTCGATGAGGTTCCCGCAGGCTTCCCCGTAACTCTCATGTGGCGATTTCGCGTCGCGGCGCTGGGGATCCAGGGGATTATGTGGGCGACGTTGGGGATTGTTTTTGGATGGCTTACGGAGCGGGATGGGAAATGGCAGCAACTGCAAAATTAGGCGCAGCGCTCACCCGACGCAGGTTTGCCGTGGGCCTCGCCCTGGCGGCGCTGACCACCCGCCTGCCGGCCCAAGCCAGGCCACATCGCATTGTCTCCACCGCCCCGAGTATCACTGAGGCTCTTTTCGCGCTCGGGCTGGGCAGCGAAGTGGTTGGCGTTTCGCGATTCTGCAGCTTTCCGCCCGAGGTGCTGAAGCTGCCGAAAGTTGGGACTTACAACAAGCCTGACCCGGAAGCGATTGCCCGCCTAACGCCCGACCTGGTGATTCTGCAGGGAGACCCCACAGAGTTGACGAATCGGCTGAACGCACTGCATATCGCGTTTGCCGAAGTACCGCATGGCACCTTAAACGATGTGTTTACGGGAATCCAGATCATCGCCAAAACTGCAGGCGTTCCGGAGCGCGCAGCCCCTCTCGTGGGCCGCATCCAGAGTGGGCTGGACGCGATTCAGACCAAAGCCAGGGCACTACCGTCTCCACGTGTGATAGTGATCGCCGATCGACGGCAGGGATTGCTGACCGACCTTATCGCCATCGGGCCCGACAATTACGTAAACCAGATAATCGAGATAGCAGGCGGCATCAACGCGCTGGCCAAGCCTGGTCTACCCCAGTATCCGCGGATTTCCCTGGAAACAATCCTGCGCGAGAATCCCGATGTCATCCTCGACCTAAGCGGAACCCAGGAGTCGGAAACAGAACGAGAGGCCGCGCGCGCCGCCACGCTCGCCCTATGGCGGCAAAATGGGGAGCTGACGGCGGTTCGCAGTGGACACGTGTATGTAGGGACGTCGAACGCGTTGCTGGTTCCTGGCCCGCGCACGGTGGAGGCAGCTCAGAAGTTATTTGATTACATTCACGGGGAAAAGAGTTGAGCTGCTTGCTGGAGGTAGAGGGCGTCGGCTTTTCCTATGGGGGACGCTCCGTTTTGCACTCCGCCACGTTCAGCGCCGGCGAAGGCGAGTTCCTTGCGTTGCTGGGGATGAACGGAGCCGGGAAAAGTACGCTGCTCGACATCATCTCTGGCTTTCGCCGGGCGGAGACCGGATCGGTCACGATCAACGGACGCAACCAGCGTCTCTGGACACTGCATGAGATGTCGCAACAAGTGAGCCACTTGCCACAGTCGATTCACGCCGACCTCCCTTTCACCGCGGAGCAGCTGGTGGCTATGGGAAGGTATCCGCACACCGATCGTTGGTTCGAATCCGATGAAGATCACCGGTTCATCCGGCAGGCCATGCAGCGGACCCGTTGCTGGGCGCAGCGCCATCGCGTCTTCGGAACCCTGAGTGGCGGCGAACGGCAGCGTGTTCTGTTGGCCGCATGCCTGGCACAGAATGCGTCTACCCTGCTGCTCGACGAGCCATCGACATTTCTCGATATCGAGCACCAATTGCACTGCTTTACGTTGTTGCAGGAGGAGGCCCGGCTGGGGAAGCTCTGTGTCGCCGTGACTCATGATCTCAATCTTGCCCTGACGTACTGCACGCGCCTGATCGTGCTTGCGGACGGGGTCGTTGCCCACGACATTCCCACCTCGCAGGCGCAGGATCGCAAGGACTGGCTGGCCCTCTTCTCGCCGCGCCTGAATCTGAGCAATACACCCGCCGGCACTCCCTGGGTTTGGTACCAATGAGTACGCCGCAGCAGTTTTCCTTTGTGGCGCGTAACAGCATTGCGCTCTCCGTGGTTGTGTTTATGGGAGCGGCCTTGGTGTTGCCGTGGGTCGGCGCCGGTTCCATCAACCTGGCGCGAGTGCTGCGGCATGAGGGCCCCGACTACGACATTCTTGTCCAGCTGAGAATCTCGCGTACTCTTCTGGCTTTGGTTGCAGGAGGTGCGCTGTCGCTGGCTGGAGCTCTATTCCAGGCGATGCTTCGCGACGCGCTGGCCACGCCGTACACGCTGGGCATTTCCGCGGGCGCGTCTCTCGGTGCAGTTGCAGTCATCGCCGCCGGGTGGGAAACTTTTTTTGGCATTCCTATCACTTGGGTAGGCGCACTGGCGGGAGCACTGAGTGTGCTTGCCCTGGTGCTCGGTGGCGGGTTCAAGCGCAGGCAAGTCTCGGCCTACAGCCTGCTACTGACGGGCATCGCGATCAATAGCGTCTGTGCTGCATTCATCATCATTCTCAGCAGCTTCGCGGGCATGTCGCGTTCGTTCTCGATTGCCCGCTGGTTGATCGGCAGCATCGACGCGACCAGCTATCGCTCGCTCGGTATTCTTGCCCTGGTGGTGGTGGTCACTTCAAGCTTTATCCTGGTCCAAGCACGCAGTTGGAATCTGCTTGCGGTCGGCGAGCGTTGGGCCGCCTCGCGGGGCGTGCGCGTGGGAAACCTGCTGGGGACAGGCTACGTGGCCGGATCGGTCCTGGTAGCGGGAACGATTGCGCTGACTGGTCCGATTGGGTTTGTAGGCTTGATCGTGCCCCATCTTGTGCGTTCGCGCATCAGCCCGGATCATCGCATCCTGATGCCGTGCGTCTTCTTTTTCGGCGGAGCATTACTTGCGTTTTGCGATGCCCTGGGCCGCGTCATCATGCCCCCGGCGGAGATTCCCGCAGGTGCTGTGCTGGCTATCATCGGCGGACCCTACCTGGTCTGGGTCATACGTCAACGAATACCCCTGGAGGAGATATGACCTCTTATCGCCAGCGCGTGATTCGCGCCGACGGGCGCACGCTGAACATCGTGCAACACCGGGCGCATCTTTCTTATTGCTTCACCGGCTGCTGCTGCGGACGCACCGATCGCGGATATGCCGCCGTGCCGGTGGATGTCTACAAGGAGGAATGGACCCGGCGCAAGATTCGCAATGCGGTGCATCTTACCAAGGGTGGATGCCTGGGCCCATGCGTCCTGGCCAACGTCGCCAGCCTGGTATTCGATGGCAAGTCGGTTTGGTTCCACTCCGTCAACAGCGCCTGGCAGGTACGGCAGATCTTCGATTACATCGACGCCATGCTCCAGGCAGACAGATTCCTGAAGCCACCGGCTGAGTTGAGCGAATACGTCTTCAACTACTACGACTGGGATGTAAGGCAGCCTGCAGCCGGCCGATGATGCGGGGCAGCCGCATCCACCCCAGCCTGACCGGCGGAATCATGCTACTGTCCCATGCGGACACAGACCTGCTTACGTTGACCAAGACCAGAGAACTGCTGCCGGCGGAACTTAAGGTGAATGCTTACTCGCTCAATGCACTGCGCAGCGAGGAGCAGATGGAGGTTCTGCTTGCGGGAGAGTTGGGCAGCGCCCGCGTGATTGTCTTGCGCGTGCATGGGCCACTGAGCTGTGTTCCCGGCTTCGATCGACTACGGGCGATGTGCCTGGAACGCGGACAATCTCTGGTGCTGGTAAGCGGTACCGGCGAACTCACTCCGGAGTTCTCTCAGACCGTGAATGTGCCCGGCGATGTAATGGAGACAGCGACCAGTTATCTCACGCTCGGAGGCATTCACAACTTCGCCGAACTCTTCCGTTTTTTGTCGGACCGGCTGCTGCTGACCGGATACGGTTACGCCCCACCCAGCGCGATGCCGGAGCATGGAATCTACCTGCCGGACATGGACAATGCAGACGATCGGCGACTGGGACCGGCGGGCCGACCCGCTCAAGCCTACGGCAGCTGTCCTCTTTTACCGGGCACATCGCATGAGCGGCAACACCGGCTTCATCGACACGCTGGCGCAAGCGTTAGAGGCGAAAGGACTGAATGCGCTCTGCATCTTTACCTCCAGTCTCAAAGCCAAAGGAAGGTGGCAGGCCGGCGGCATTCCAGTGGATCGAAGGTCGTGCCGATGTGCTGATATCGACGTTGTCGTTTGCCCTGGGAGACGTCGACACCGGCAATGTGACGCATGCCGGAGAGGCGGTGAACTCGCTCGAACGGCTAGGCATTCCCGTCATCCAGGCGATTGCCAGCGGCATGCCGCGCGGTGCCTGGGAAGGATCGCGCCGCGGGCTCAATGCCCTCGATACCGCTGTCAATGTAGCCATCCCGGAGTTCGATGGCCGCATTATTTCGGTGCCGATCTCCTTCAAAGAACGCGGCGCGACCGGTGGCTGAGAGCCTTTATGTTGCGCACCAGGAGCGAGCCGATCGAGTCGCCGGAATCGCTGCCCGGCTGGCTGGGCTGCGGCGCACCGCGAATCGCGACCGGCGGGTCGCGTTCGTACTGACGAACTCTGCGGCGAAAGCTTCACAGGTGGGAGGTGCGGTCGGCCTCGATTCACCAGCCAGCCTGCTGACTACGCTGCACGCCTTGAAGAGCCGGCGTTACAGCATCGACGGGTTGCCGGAAAGCTCCGATGAGCTGATGCAACACCTGCTCGGCCAGGGGAACCTATGACGAGCGATATCCGCTCGATCCTACGCAGGCGGAACTATTCTCGAGATCCGCGTATCGCAAGATCTTCTCTACTTTCCCAGAAAGCGCGAAGCGAAGAATGGAAGACTTCTGGGGGCAGCCGCAGGAGCGGGGCTTCAGCGTTCGGCCGCCCAAACCGAAGACCGACAAAAAGTTGCTGAGCGCTCTGGCGGGTAAACTGGCGTCTGCTCGAAGGCGAACCCTGGGGAGATGAGCAGAACTATCACTTTGCGGCGCTGAACTTTGGCAACGCACTGATCGCGCTACAGCCGCCGCGCGGGTACGGAGTCGATCCAGATGCCATCTATCACACGCCCGATCTGCCGCCCACGCACCACTACGCCGCCTTTTATCGCTGGCTGGCTACACCTCAAGCAGAAGGCGGGTGGGGCGCGGACGCAATCGTCCATATGGGCAAGCACGGCACGCTCGAGTGGCTTCCCGGCAAGGGCATCGGCCTTTCGGGTGAGTGCTTCCCTGACCTTCTGCTCGGCGATATGCCGCTCATCTATCCGTTCATCATCAACGACCCAGGCGAAGGCAGCCAGTCGAAGCGCCGTGCCCACGCAGTGGTGGTCGATCATCTCACGCCGCCGATGACCTCGGCTGAGACCTATGGCGCGCTTGCGGAACTCAACCAGTTGGTCAACGAATACTATGCGGTTGAGAAACTAGATCCGTCGAAGCTGCCGTACTTACAGCAGCAGATTTGGGAGCTGGTGCAGAAAACGAATCTGCAGGCGGATCTTCGATTTGAAGAACATGCTCTCCCGCGACCACGGGGACCACAAGCATGAGTGGGACGATGAGCTAACGCCCGAGGGCATTCCCGCGACGCTGGCGGAGATGAGCGGAAACGAGGTCGCGCACCTGATCGAAGACCTCGACGGATATCTGTGCGAGCTGGGTATGGCACAGATCCGCGACGGACTCCATATCCTCGGACAGATGCCGCCGATGGCAGAGATGCTCCGCTCGTTGACCCGCCTCTCCAACGAAGGAATCCCCAGTCTGCAGGCGAGCCTTGCCACCGCCTTCGGTTTCGATCTAAAGCTGTTGCTGCCGCAGCCCGGCGAGCGATTGACCGAGGGCCGCACACTCTTGGCGCAGCCCTGCCATACGCACGCCGACGTGCTCGAAATACTCGACCGGGCTGCGCTCGACCTTTACACCATGCTGGAGACGCTTGGCTTTCGAACGGAAGTGATCGACGACGTCCAGCGTGCTGTGCTTGGTCTTGAATCCGATGAGCTCGCGAAGGTCCTGGCGTTTGCTTGTACAGAACTTGTTCCCAAGCTCGAACAGGCAGGCGATGAGATCGAACATCTGCTCGACGCGCTTGAAGGAAAATATGTGCCTGCCGGTCCGGCTGGCGCACCCACGCGCGGTATGGCTCACATCCTGCCGACCGGTCGAAACTTCTATGCGGTCGATCCCAGAGCGCTTCCTTCTCAGGCAGCCTGGCGTGTGGGCCAGCAGCTGGCGCGCGAAGCCATCGAGCGCTTCCGCAAGGAAGAGGGCGTCTACCCGGAGATGATGGGCCTGAGTGTCTGGGGAACTTCTCAGATGCGTACCCATGGCGATGACATTGCGGAGGCCTTTGCGCTTGCTTGGCGCTGAGCCAGTCTGGAACGCGCAATCGAGACGGCTTGAAGGGGTGTCCCTGATGCCTCTGGAAAAACTCGGCCGTCCGAGGATCGACGTAACCCTGCGCATCAGCGGCTTCTTCCGCGATGCATTTCCTCACCTCATCGATCTTTTCGACCAGGCAGTTTCCCTGGCGATCGAAGCAGACGAGCCGCTCGAACAGAATTTTCCCCGCAAGCATTACCTGGCGGATCTCGAAAAAAATAAAGAACTACCGGCGGAAGAGGCTGAGGCGCAAGCGCGCTACCGCATGTTTGGGGCCAAGCCTGGTGCCTACGGCGCGGGTATCCTGCCCTTGATCGAGACCGGGAACTGGAAAGGGGACGAGGACTTCGCGCGTGCATTTCTTGCCTGGGGTGGCTACGCTTACGGCAAGAATGCGGATGGCGTCGATGCGAGGCCGGTCTTCGCGGAACGTCTCAAGTCCGTTCAGGTCGCGCTGCACAACCAGGACAATCGCGAACACGACATCTTCGATTCGGACGATTACTTTCAGTTCCACGGCGGCATGGTCGCTTCGATCCGCGCGCTTACAGGCGTGCAGCCTAAGGCCTACTTCGGCGACAGCTCCCGCCCCGACGCCGCCCAGGTCCGCGATCTCAAAGAAGAGGCCTTGCGCGTCTACCGTTCCCGGGTGATCAATCCGAAGTGGATCGAGAGCATCAAGCGGCATGGTTACAAAGGCGGATTGGAGTTGGCAGCGACAGTTGACTACATCTTTGGTTTCGATGCGACCGCGCAGATTGCGCCGGACTTCGTCTACGAGGGGCTGGCCGAGCACTATGCGCTATCGCAGGAGATGCGCGACTTTCTGGGCGCTGCAAATCCCTGGGCCTTAAACGCGATTGCAGAGCGTCTGCTCGAGGCGGCCAACCGCGAGCTCTGGGAAAATCCGGCGCCTGAAACGCTGAACGCCCTTCGAGACGTCTTGCTGGAGAGCGAGGCGATGCTTGAAGCACAAGGCGAGCGGAAGCGAGGGGTGGTCTGATGAAACCGGTCGCCTACCCCTTTTCAGCGATTGTTGGCCAGGACGAGATGAAGCTGGCCCTGCTGCTCGCGGCCGTGGACTGGCGCATCAGTGTCGTGCTGCGGGGAGAAAAAGGGTCCGCTAAGACGACAGCAGCGCGCGGTCTAGCGGCGCTCTTGCCCTCGCCTTCCCCGTTCATCAATCTGCCCATTGGGGCGACGGAAGACCGGCTTCTCGGAGGCCTGCACCTGGAGCGGACGCTCAAAGGCGATCCTGCGCTCAAGCCTGGACTTCTGTCCGAAGCACATGGCGGAGTTCTTTACGTCGACGAGATTAATCTTCTTCCGGCACACCTTGGCGATGCTCTGCTCGACGCTGCCTCAAGCGGCGTCAACGTGGTCGAACGAGAGGGTCTTAGCGCCTCGCATGCGGCCGAGTTTGTTTTGCTAGGGAGCATGAACCCAGAGGAAGGCACTTTGCGCCCTCAGTTACTCGACCGTTTCGCGCTCGCTGTCGATATTAGGGCAACTCTTGATCCGGTCATGCGACAAACCGTCGTCGAGAGGCGACTCGCCTTCGAGAAAAACCCGGCGAACTTCCATTCGGAATGGCTACCGATGGAGGAACAACTCCGCGATCAGGTCAGCAAGGCTCGGAAAAGCTACGCGGGCATCATCTGTTCAAAAGAGATTCTTGCCCAGATCAGTGCATCCGTGTGCGAGGCAGGAGTGCGCTCACTTCGCGCCGATCTCGCAGCGGTGCGCGCCTCGGTCGCATATGCGGCGTTGGCCGGCGATGAAGCGGTTCATGAGGAGCATGTAGCAACCGTTCTACCGCTGGTGCTTGCTCACCGAGCCCGTCACCTCGCCGATGATCCCGGCCGTCCCCCTGCATCGCATGCTCAACCTCCTCCGCGACCTGACGATGGTTCGCAATCTGGGACATCCGATCACAAGAGTCAAGCTAGCGACGGGCTGGCAAGAATCTTTGCCCCAAGAGAAGTAGAGACCTTCACTCTGCGCCCAAGCTTTGAAGACTCTTCTGCTCGTGGCATCAGTGCGTCCACTCCCGCCTCTCAGCCTGGCCCGATCACTGGCGTCCGCCGGACGGAAACGCCCATAGAACTTGACCTTCGCGCAACATTGAATCATGCGGTGGTGGAAACCGGGAGCATCCAGTCGAGAATGGCAGATCTCCACGAGCGAGTCAGAACGCCAACCAGCGGAACGCGGTATCTATTTCTCATCGATTCGAGCGGATCTCACGCGGCACAGGAACGGATGCGGCTGGTGAAAGGCGCCGCGTTGAGTCTGCTGACGCGTTCCTTCAAAAACGGAGACGAAGTTGCCATTATTGTGTTTCGCGGTACATCGGCCCAGGTTTTACTGGAGCCATCGCGGTCGCTCCATGAGGCCAGCACTGCGTTGGAATATCTGCCCACTGGAGGAAGAACTCCGCTGGCAGATGCTCTCAATGTCGCGAAAACCTATCTCACATCGACAACGGTGCTTATTCTTCTAACAGACGGGCGGGCGAATGTTCCCCTGGGAACCGGTGATCCGTGGCAGGAAGCCCTCGACGTGGCAAGCCAAATCAAAGCCCGTGCCCTGGTAATCGATACTGAAAATTCCACAGAACGGCTCGGACGGCCCCTCAAGCTCGCGGAGGCTCTGGCTGCTCAGTATGTGCAGCTGGAAAGCCCTGAGCTGAACGAAGCTGTTGGTGTCGCACTGCGACGTCTTCCGTTGGATCACCAGATCTGAATATCCCGAAGCGCTGCCATGTTGTTGCGATCTTTCCCTGTGCCCTCATCGAACGGGCAGCAGGCCGTAGACATCTACCTCGTGCTTTGTGCCTACATATACATGCCCGTTCACGACGGTCGGAATGTTGAACCGTAGGGCAAGGCCGGGGCGGTCCCGTCCGGCATTTTGCTCGCTGTTGTAGAGTTCATGGGCCACATTCGCAGCATCATAGGCGTAGAGAGCCGCGGACTGGTCGGCTCCGTTCCCGCTTTTGGAGCGCAGCAGCCACACTATACCGTCGGCGAGTCCATTGGCGGATATCGTTGGGGTCGCCGATACGCCAGGAAAGCCACTCGCCGCTTTGGGTGAGAGCTTACTGTCGATCACAGCAAATTGACGCAGCGCGTCCCCGTCGCTCAGCACGTATACATAGTGGTTCCAATAGGCCATCGACCCGAAGACACCATCGGGAACGGCGATGGTCTGCACCGCATGACTATTGTTTCCAGGCTGCCAGTGTCCCATGTGGTCGCGGTCCACCAGGTAGAGGACGCCCCCCTTCCCCTCCACCACCGCCAGGTGTGGATGGACGCCGGATTGGTCGGGCAACAGCATCGGCCCACCGGAGCCCAGGTCGCTGTCGTTCGCGTCCAGATTTTCCGCGTTGTACGGGGCGAAATAATCACTGAGCTTCAAGCTCTCGCCGTTTAGCTTGAGTAGAGAATCGCCATAGTCGCGGCCGCCCTTGCCGGCATCGAAACGCCCATTGCCAGTGGCGAGAAAGATATTGCCGGCATCGTCGGCCGCCGGCCCGGTATCCCCTTCCCAGATTCCGCTGTCATCGGCGTCGGGAGACGCATTGAAGACCGCTTGCTGCTTCAAGCTCCGTGCGCCGTAAGCCATGACCCAGCCGTGGTAGGGACTGACATCGCAGGCAGAGGCCCAGGCGAGATAGATGGCGCCGCGGTTCAACAACAGCGCTGCTCGCGGGTTGTCCCGCAATGGATTGAAGCTCAGCTTTCCGCTGCTGCTCCCGGATCCGGAACCGCTCATGCTGGCTCGAATCTCCACCGGGCCACCGAACTTCTCGACCCCCGTGGTCACTGCGAGGGCGTGCAGGCGCTGGGCGTACACGTTCACGAAAAAGCCCGACCCGTCTCTGGTGCGGGCCAGGACATAGAGGGTTCCGGTGTCCGGGTCGATGACGGGAGTCGACGTGATGCCAATTTCCGGTGAGATGAATCGACAACTCGCATCCAGCGCCGGTACGGTGGTCAAACCATCTTTGAGAAAGCTCGCCTGCCAGAGAGGAGTACTCGGGTTGCCGTAAGCATCGAAGGCATAGACGCTGTCGTGCTCGGTGGCGATGAAGACTACATCGTGGCGGCCTTTCCCTGGAATCTCCACGCCGCCGAGGAAGAGCGGTTGGGCATAGACATCTCCGTCCACGTGCAAGGCGAAGACCTTTCCAAAGTGCTGAACATTCACATTTCGCGGCGTCAGCTTGGTTTCGTTGAGATTCGCGCCGGTGCGTGCGTTGTCGTATTGGGACGTAATCACCCTTTGCGCCCTCGCCAACGCCGCAAGCGTGAGCACGACCAAAAGGACGACCGCACGATGATAAATCCCTTTCCTTCTGCTCTGATGCATTCTGAAAACCTCTATGAAGACGCGCTCCGATCTCCGGCGGCATGGACAGAAAAAGGACAACGCGACCGATACTCTCTTCTGATCTCTATGCATCCCCCTATGTAGCATACAACATAACAGGATCAGGAAAGAGGTCGAGACGCCAAGCCTGCCATGGAGATAAGCGGACACGCTACCTATCCCTCCGCGAATTGTTGCAATAGGTATACTGGCCCTTATCTCAAAGGCAGGAGAGAATCCGGCGGCCGAATTTGGCTCAAATTCTTGTCCCATCCACCTGCAACGCACTTATATTCGCGTTAAATCCGCAATTTAAGTACAGCGCGACAGCTGGTTATAGAATGCTCGCAACCTCTCAGGAGCCTCTATGGCCAAGCGAACCGTCTTAGTCTCGCTATCTTTCTTGCTTGCGGTGACGATAGCGCGCGCATCTGAGACGGAATCAGCACAGGCCAGTTTTCCTGTTGCGCCGGTAGGTAACGGAAGCCAGCAACTGGAGCTTGGCAATTCCGCACTGGCGTTGATGGGGCCATGGAAGTTTAGACTCGGGGATGACGTGGCCTGGGCGATGCCGGATTTCGACGACTCCGACTGGGAGAACGTCACACTTTACTCGCAGGGGTGGACCCAGTCAGTGGTTGACCGTAATGAAGGCAGTGACCCTGGTTGGGCCGGGCACCACCACCAGGGCGCATGGGGCTATGGCTGGTACCGCATTCGCTTGAACCTGCAAAAGTCTGCCAATCCGCTCAGCCTCTTTATGCCCTTCATTGACAGCGTCTACACCATCTATTGGGATGGGCAGGCAATAGGTGGTCTTGGCAACCCCGCTCAGCACAAAAATTCTGTTCGTTCGTCAAAGGTATTTACCATCCCTAAGCCGCTTGCCGTGCCGGGTGCCCATGTGCTGGCAATACAGGTTTGGGACCAACCATCCGGGGCGCTCCAACTTTCCCAACAGGACGGTGGACTGCGCGGCGCACCGTTGCTGCTGAGCGGCCCTATCGCGGCGAAGCTTCAGCAACTCGCGCATCGCAGCCAGACCCTATGGCTGACCCTGCAAGTGGTGCCGGACGTAATCTCCGGTGCAATCGGAATCTTTGTCCTTGTTCTGTTTCGCCTGCAGCGTCACCGTCTGGAATATCTCTGGATTGGCCTTACGCTGCTTTGTTTTGTGATTCCAGATGCGGTACTTGCCGTCGCGGTGCTTACCGGGCACTTCACCGACCAAGCGAATGCCCTATCCGTACTCATTTTCTCGAACGGACTACTCCCGCTTCTCGGATTGCTGGCAGCGATCTGGCTGGTAAGCCTCCAGCGGCGGCGTTGGTTGTTGGCGTGGCTGCTCGGATCGTGGGGTGTTTATTTTCTGTTCTCAATCGCCTACGCCATCGATCTCTATGTTGTGTTTTTTTCGAGTGGGCTTCCCCGCTGGAACATGCCGGTGTTTGCTATCTCCTTTGGCAACGCGCTTTTGATTCTTTTATATGTGGCCGTTGTGGGCATCCGCACACGAGGGCGGGAGGCCTGGATTGACCTGTCTCCAGGCCTCCTGCTGTTTGCTTACTTCCTCGAGATCTTCGCCCAAAATTACATTTACCTCTCTCCTACCGTGGTGGGTGTTCTCTACGTTGCCTTTATGACCCTCATCCCTTTATCGGTGGTCGCCATAGTGGTACGGCGCTTTCTTATCGAATGGCAGGAACATCAACGCATCGAAGGAGAAATGCGGCAGGCTCAGACGGTGCAAATGCTTTTGTTCCCGGAAAGGTTGCCGCAGCTGGCCGGGTATCGCGTGGAAGGCCGGGGGAACGGTGATGATGGCGAACGCAGGACACCTGTCTCCATGGATCAATGGGACGGAGGTATCCATGCCCGGTGCTCTGCCGTTGGGGATTCTGTCTAAGTCTGAGTATGAAGCCGAGAGCTTTCAACTGGGGGATGGGGACACGTTGACGATCATGTCGGACGGCGTGGTGGAGGCGCGCCGGGAAAGGGACGGTCAACTCTACGGATTCGACCAATTGGCGACGCTCCTGGGAAGCAAACCGTCCGCCGAGGAGATTGCACGTACCGCGCAGCGCTACGGTCAGGAAGATGATATCTCTGTGCTACAGATCACCCGACTTAGCGTTGCAGAGCTGGCTTCAGATCCTCTGCAGGATTTAGTGACAGTCTGATAAAGCCGAGGGAGGTTCGTGTGGAGTGAAGATAAAGTGGGCGGAAGAGTGACGTGGGGATTTGGTTGACTTTTGCTTTAGGGTCCTTCTCGTCTGTCTGGTCAATGTTAAGGGGAAACGGAGATTCCCCTTGACATTGCTTCCGGTTAGCCCGTGATCCGGGAACGAACCATTACTGCCGCCGCGGACGTTCGTCACGAAAATGCTATGTCTTAGAGAAGTGGAACAAGCGCTTGGGTAGGCCAAAACTCACTGTTCCTTGAACCAGAGCAGTTCGTTGCTCATTGTGATGAGCGGTTCTCCGGACGGCATTAGTTCGATGGAATGTCCGCCTTTCTCCTCCGGGATACCGATATGACCCAATATCTTGCCGCTCCGCGGATCGAGCTTGACCACCCAGCCCGGCGCACCAGGTGGTTGATCGAAAGGTCCCATGCTGGCCCACAACGCTCCATTCGTCAGTTTGAGCGAATAGGTCCGTCCAAGATGATCAATCTCGCGAGGAAGTTGCCGTTGAGGTCGAACTTCTCAATGCGGCCATTTTCACGGTCAGCCACGTAGATTATCCCTTGACCGTCGATCTGGATTGCATGTGGAAGGTTAAACTCTCCGGGGGCTGTGCCGGGCTTGCCCCACTGCTTCACCCTCTTGCCTTCTGCCGTGTACTCGAGGACTCTGGCGTTACCATACCCATCGGTAATGAAGAGGCGTCCGTTCGGTCCAAAGGCAACATCGGTGGTTCCGTCGAATAGGCTACCGTTGTCCGGTTGCTCGCCTACAGTGATGGTCATCAGCTTTTTGCCCAGCGGGGAATACTTGATAACGGTTGAGGAAGCAGCATCCACAGTCCATAGGTTGCCCGCAGGATCGATACGGATGCTGTGCGGAATCTTGTAGTCCCCCTTACCCCAGGATCGTAGGACCTTTCCGTCGCGGTCTAGAACGACTATCGGATCGGCTTTGTCGCCGCGTTGTATTTCGTAAATAGTCCCCTTGCTGTCAACTGCTACCCAGGAGACGGCCCCAGATTCCCACCCGCTTGCAGGTGGCTGCGCTGCGAAATGCACGCCTTTGAATGGCAGCATCGGAGATGCTTCGATTCGAGCACGCAACTCAGCAGTGACCGTGTCCTGCGTTTCGCGCCCTGCCCTAGTCTGTCCAGGCGATTGCACGAAAAGTGCAAAGGAAACAAAGTAGAACAGGACTCTCAATGACATTTTGGGCATAATAGTCAGGAAGCCCGGGTTCGCAATTTATCAGCAAGGGGATTGTCCCATGGCGCGACCATTATGGTCAGGAAGCATCCAGATATCTCTGGTCGGGTTTGCAGTCGAAATCTACCCGGCAACCAATACCACCAGGCCCTTCGCGTTCCACGAGATTGATCGCAACACCATGACCAGGGTCAAGCGTCAAAGTGTTTCGCCCGGGGCGGCCTCGGGGGAAGACGCAGCAGATGCATTGGTAGACACGCAGGAGGCCGAGGAACAGCGCAATGGCAACCAGGCGTTGCACCTCGCGCGCCAGTTGCAAAGCACCTTGACCGGCGGCCTTAGCGCTCCCGCCGCGATGGAACACCTGGTCGAGCGCGCCGACATCGTCAAAGGCTACGAGTACGAAAAAGGCAAATACGCCATCATCGAACCGGCTGAGCTCAAGAACCTGCGCATGGCCGGCAAAAAGACGATCGAGGTTTCGCAATTCTCAAGGGTGGGCGAGATCGATCCTGCGCTGTTTGAGAAGCCTTATTTCGTGATGCCCAAGGCGGGTCCCCAGGCGACAGCGTTTGCCGTCATCCGTAACAGTCTGCGAGAAAGCGGCATGGTGGGCCTGGGCGAGATCGTCTTCAGCGGCAGGCAGCATTTGATGGCTCTTGCCCCGCCCCTCGATCCCAACCAGCCGGGCATGATGTTGTACACCCTTCGTTTTGCCGCCGAGCTGCGCAACGCCCGCGATTACTCGAACAACGTGGAAGAGGTAAAGGCCGACGCCGCCCAGATGAAGCTGGCCAAACAATTGATCGATGCGTACACGCAGCCATTTGAGCACAGCGCCTTCAAGGATCACTACGAGGAAGCGCTTCGCGAGCTAGTGGAGGCCAAGATCAACAACCTGCCGATAGCCGAGGAGCCGGTGCAGAAGAAGCAGGGCAAGGTCATCGATCTGATGGAAGCATTGCGCAAGAGCCTGCTGCAGAAGAAGCCGGTGCAGGCTGCCGATGACGAGGCATCGGCGGAAACCAGCTCATCCCCTTCGGGCGCGAAGAAGCCCAGGACGAATGCATCTTCCAAAGCCACAACCGCGGCTGCGAAATCGCAGAGTGCTGAATCGCCACAAGCCCCAGCACGCAAGAAAGCACGGTCGGCGTAAACCAGCGAGCACGGTGCCGTGCCCTAGAGACGCGTCAGAGATTTCATGCCCGGCCTTGCCCGGCCGTCGGCTCCGTCGTCCCGAACTCCTGAGCATCCTGCTATATTTTGTCCATGCAGGATCAAGGCCCGCCGCCCTTTGCGGATGCCAACGAAGTCGACCTAACGATTCTGGGAGTTCTGCCTATGCGGGATAATCACACTTGTGCCCACCACTCCGATTTCTAATCAAGGACTACCCACGTCTGGTTCAGTAGAGCCTATCAATCGGCGTACGTTCCTGGCTGTGGCAGCAACCGCTGCGGCGGGCTTAGCGCTAGAGGCCAAGGGGCTGGACGGGGCAGTGACACCACCCGACGCTATTCTGGTCCCCAACTTCCATCCGGCAAGCTGTGGATGGTTGACCACGTTCAGCCGCGAGCGCGTCTATTGCGCCAACAGTTATCTGGACCATCTCGATCGGGTACGGGATGACCCGAACTATGCCTTTGTGCTGTCAGAGGTCAATAACATCATCGCCATCATGAATTTCAAGCCGGAGCGCATACCGGAGCTCAAACAGAGAATCTCCGAGAAGCGCGTTGAACTCGTGAACGGGTTCTTTCTGGAGTCGACGGTGAACCTCTCGGGTGGGGAGGCTCTGGTGCGGCTGGGAGTGGAAGGACGCCGGTGGTATCAGCAGGTGTTTGGCATGGCACCGAGATATGCATGGACCATCGACGTGTGCGGAACGCACGACCAGATGGCCCAGATCGCATCAGGCCTGGGTCTGGAAGCGATGGTCTACACACGAGCCAACCCGACGGGCAAGACCCTGCATTGGTCTGTTTCTCCGGACGGGTCGCGCATCCTCTCCGTATGCCCCGGACACTACAGCGAAGAGAACGAGATATTCAAAACGACCGCACCACTCAGCGATGCGGATCTGGACAAGCTGGAAGCTGCGATCGTCAAGCGGGAGCAGAAGACACCCGCCGGCGCGCCAATCCTGATCCTCGCTGGATCCGGCGATTACAGCGTCGCACCGGTTCTGAAGTCGTATCCCAGCGAGATGCTCCGCCAGTGGAAGGCGCGAGGAGAGAAGAGACGAATTCGCTTCGCCACCTTCAGCAGCTATATGGATCAGGTCCGCCCGGGCATCGAGTCGGGAACGATCGAGATTCCCACCATGCGAGGGGGGACGGCTTACGAATTCAACGCGTTCTGGATTGAGAACAACGAGGTGAAGACCCGGTACCGCGCCAGCGAGCAAAACCTGCAGGCAGCGGAGTTACTGGCGACCGCGGCCAGCATGACAGGTACCTATGCCTATCCAACCCAGAAGCTCCATGAAGCGTGGACACTGATGTGCCTGAACATGGACCGCAATACGCTCTGGGGCTCCGCAGGAGGAATGGTCTTCGTCAGCGATCAGTCGTGGGATGTGCAAGACCGCTTCCAGTGGGTCGATGCCGCCGTACAAGATGCGACTGAGAGTGCCGGCCGAACCGCACTGCCGGCGGGCGATGGATTCGGCCTCTTCAACCCCCTGAACTGGAAGAGGAGCGACCCGGTAGAACTCAAGCTTCCCACAGGCAAAGGTCTAGAAGGAGTGACCGGGGAACTTTTGCCGAACGGCTCGGTCCTCTGCCAGCCTGTCATGCCATCCTCCTCCGTTGCCGGGTGGAAACTCATCAGCGATCCACCTCGTCCCGCGGAGACCACTCCACTACCGGAGGTAATCGAGACCGCGCATTACAGCGTCCGGATCGATCCGCATACGGGAGCGCTGGTGAGTCTGAAGATGCACAAGAGCGGACGCGAGCTTCTGGGCGGCCCGGGTAATGTGATCGTGGCGGAACGGCCCAAAAAGAAGGAAGCGGCGCCTGCAGACTTTATGGCCGCGCATCCTGACCGGGAGACGCTTGGGACTTCCAGCGACTCGGCCTCGTCCATCGAATGCAGAAAAGGGCCGGTCGCATCCACCATCACGGCGACCGGAACCTTTCAGGGAAATTCCATCCGCCGCACCATGCGTTTTTACCACGCGCATCCGCGCATCGACTTCCTTACTGAGTTGAACGATGTGCATGACTATACCGTTGTCGTCGCTCAATTTCCGCTCGCCGCACCGGTTCTGGAAGTGCGCCGCGGGATTCCGTATGGTTTCTCGCACGGGGCAGTGGCAGTTCCGAACCCGGAACTGCACGGGTGGACGAAGGGCATTGTTCCGGCAGTTCGATGGATCGACCACGCCATGGCGGACGAGGTGGGCCTCGCCATCTTCGACCGGGGCCTGAGCGGGCGCGAGCTGGATGGCCAACTTGCGATGGTGTATTTACTCAATGCCGAAGATAGCTATCACGGGTATCCAAATCCGTGGCTCACGGGCTCCGGACGCCATGTGTGTGCGTACTCGATTCTGCCTCGCGAACAGGCCTGGCCGGTTGCGCGCATACCCCAGTCAGCCTGGGAATACAATCAGAGCGTCATCCCGCTGGCCGCGAGTTCAGTCTCCGGCGCCAGAAGCTTCCTTGAGACTTCAGACAACGTGATTGTCGAAGCTGTCCGGAGGGAGCAAGCGCATATCGAGGTGCGCATGGTGGAGGCCTTCGGCATGGAAGGCGAGGCAACTATGCGTCTGCTCTTACCGCATCGCGCGGCGGCCCGGGTGGACTTCACGGGAAAGAAGCTCTCCGAGCTACCTGTTGCGTCCACCTACAAGGTCTCGCTTGCACCGCAGCAAATCGTCACCATGCACTTTGAAGTGGCCTCGGACGTTGGAGCGCCCGAACTCATCACGGCGTGGGACCGCTTCGTTCCTCAGCAAAAGCTCGCCGCTCTGCATCGATATGAGCCCGGCTTGAAAGGACACCCACCCACTGGAGACGGCATTGACTTCTAGTTCGAGGGGCCCCTTCGAACCCATCAACAACGATTGAACTACTCGACCTGCCACGCAGGCCATATCTGTCACCACCGTCGTTCATTTTGTGGCACTACTCAACGGGTCTGATTCAGATAAACGCGAACGACGAGATTGCCCTACAAATTGCCCGGAACTGGATGCAAACCGGGCGAAACCCCGTTTTGCGGGAACTTCGATTGTTGGCAACAGTCGAGGGGGGAGCGATGCCGGAGCGTCAAAAAGAAAGCACTGCGAACAGTCCGGGAGGCGTGGCGGAGTTTCACGCCGTGCACGCACCACCCCGGGCGGCAAGCGTTTTGCAGTTGCCGCCCTATCGAGGCTGAGCCGGCTCTCGCTTAGAGCAAATCCGGCACTTTCGTGCTCATGGTGATGCGGGTTGCGCTGAGTACGCCGACGATGTGGGTTACGTTGCCTGAGGTGTCGTACGCATCCAGCGTGAACGTCCCGGAGTAGTGATTTCCGTCCGCGCTCAGGGTGACGAGCTCAACATATTGAACCGGGCCGGCCGGTGAGCCGATTTCGCTGAGGCTCGCGGGGTTGGTGGGGTCGTAATTGTTGGCGAACCAGGCGAAGTGGTTGAGCTTGTAGCTGCATTTCGCCGTCTGCTCCCAGATGCCCATGCAGAAATTCCCATCCTGCGGAGGCCGCTTGGAATTCATGATCTCGGTGTGGTCGCCGTGCCACACGACGAGGGCGTCGTCCACCGGTGTGCCGTTGGGGAGAGCACTGCCTGCGCCCTGGGATGTGAAGGTCACGTGCCACATGCCGACGATCGAGGCGCCTTCATAGTCGGCCGGGACGAACGCAGCCTTCAGGGGGTTTGCGGCGCCGGCCTGTGGATGCCAGCTTGTAGGCCGCGCTAGTTTTGCAGTGAGCCCGCAATCGGCGCGGGCACTGGGCATGGATGTAAGGGCGAATACGAAGACCGATGCTGCAAGTGTGAACATCCTTCTGCTTGTCATTGCTGTTCCTCCTCGGAGATTGGCGCCACAGTGGGCTGCGCCAGTTGTTGAACGGAGTCTGCGGCACGCGCGGCGCCCGTTCAATGAGGCGGCGATGAGTTGCGCCTGAGTTGAGCGCTTCATGGAACTCATTGAGAACTCATTCCGGGAGCTGTTGGGGAGTGTTACCTTTTCGGCATGGAAGAGCGCGACGATGGACTCTCAGCGGGGCAGCTAGGAAAGCTGCGCCGAATATTTCACAGGCCAATCCTAACCTCGAACGACGAGGAGTACAGCCCGGCGCGGCGAGTGTGGAACGGCATGTTTGACCGCAGGCCTTCGGTAATCGTCCGGCCAACGAGCATTGCCGAGGTGATGCAATCGGTCCGGTTCGCGCGGGAAGAGAGCCTGGCGACGACGGTACGCGGCGGAGGCCACAGCGTGGCGGGAAAGTCAGTGGCCGACGGGGCGATGATGATCGACCTCTGGCTGATGAGAGAGGTGCAGATCGACCCGAGCCGGCGGACCGCGCTGGTGCAGGGCGGCACGACGTGGGGTGGATTCGATCGCGAGAGCGAGAGATTTGGACTGGCGACTACGGGAGGGGTGATTTCGTCGACCGGCGTATGTGGGCTGACGCTGGGCGGCGGTCTGGGCTGGCTCATGGGCAAGCACGGGCTGAGCTGCGACAACGTGGTTTCTGCCGACCTGGTGGATGCAGAAGGAAATCATCTGACGGTGAGCGCGACCGAGAATGAAGATCTGTTCTGGGCGATTCGCGGCGGCGGCGGCAACTTTGGGATCGTAACGGCGCTGGAGTTCCGGCTGCACGATCTTAGCCGCGTGCAGGGCGGAGTGCTGTTATATCCGCGCCCGCTTGCGGTTGACCTGCTGCGGCAGTATCGGGACCTGACACAGAGAGCGCCGGATGAGTTGACCGCCTATGCGGCGCTTCTGGTGGGACACGGGCATCCGATGGCCGCGGTTGCCTTGTGTCACAGCGGGGACGGTGGGGCGGTAGCATGTGGGAAATTTCATCTTTCGACTCCGCCAGCGGTAGACATGACGGGAGAGAAGAAATATACCGAGGTGCAAACGATGCTGGATTTCACCGCTCCGGCGGGACTGCACTACTACTTCAAATGCCGGTTCCTGCGCGAGCTTACCGATGAAGCCATCCGGGCGATTGTCGACTACTCCGAAGCAATGCCGACCGAACAGACGCAGGTGATTATCGAGCACATGCATGGCGCCGCGAGCCGCGTGGAAGTGGCGCAGACGGCGTTCGGATTGAGGCGGGTGCACTACAGCGTGAATATCATTCCCGCGTGGGCGGACCCAGGTATGACTGAGAAATGCATTGCGTGGGCGCAGGGATTGGAGTCGTTGCTGAGCGGATTTGGGGCTTCCGACGCCTATGTGAACTACCTTGGTGAGGAAGGAGCCCCGGCGGTGAAGGCCTCCTATGGGACGAACTATGCGCAGCTCGCAAGCCTGAAGAAGAAGTACGATCCGGATAATTTTTTTCGCTTCAACCAGAACATTGTTCCGGCGGACTAAGAGCGTGCGAGGTGTGACAGGCCGATGGAGGCGAGGAAGCTGTGATATCGGGGGTCCGCGTCGTAGTAGCGGAACTCTTTATTGAGAACGCCGATGTAAATCGGAGTGGACTTCACCGTTACGGCGTGTTCCAGGCACTCGAACATTTCCCTCTCGAGCCCGAGACTGGCATAGATCACTGCAATGAGGATGGATGGCTCTGTTCTGTCCTCCGCGGCCTTGACTTTCTGGACGATATTGAGAGCGCGGCGGCGCTCACCCTTGGCTGCCAATGCCGCCCCCATAAACGCTAGCGCCTCAAGGTTGTCCGGCGTGAGGGCAAGAGCTTTTTGGAAGGTGGCAATGGCTTCGTCGTGCCGGTCGAGCCAACTGAGCAGTCTGCCGAGAAACATGTAGGACCGGTAATAGGCGGGGTCGAGCTCGACGCTCTGTTGAATCTGGCGAAGGGCAAGGTCGTATTGACCGGCGTGCGTCTGCGCCAAGCCCAGATACAGATTGACGCTGGCGGAGAGGGGCTCAATTTCGCGTGCACGCTGCACCGAGGCAATTCCCTCCTGAAATCTGCCAGTGGCGGCGAGGTAGAGAGACTGCCAGATAAGCGCGGTGATTTGGCTGGGATCCAAGGCGAGCGCCACCTGAAATTCGCGATCGGCTCCCTCCCAGTCGAGGTCGTACCAGCTCTTGATGAGGCCGCGGGTGCAGTGAGCCTCGGCGAGCGTTTCGTCCAGGTCCAGGGCCCGCTGCAGATGAACGCGTGCGTTGGCGAGGGCATCGACCGGCTTCATTTGGCCGACGCGAATCGATCCCATCTGGGCGTAGCAGTCGGCAAGGCCGGCACATGCGGGCGCAAAGGAGGGGTCGAGGGAGAGCGCCTGGTTGAAGTAGGCCATGCTGAGCCGAATTGCTTCGCTGTTCATCTTGTGCCAGAAGAAACGGCCTTTGAGGTAGGCGTCATAGGCGGTCGATGAGCGAGAATAGCGGCGCGAGCCGACGGTCGCGCTGGGAAGAAGCTCGAGCGCGAGCGAGTGACTGACGCGCTGGGTTACTTCTTCTTGCACGGCGAGCAGGTCGGCCGCGCTGCGATCATAGGTTTCGGACCAGAGCACGCTCTTGTCCCGGAGATCGTGCAGTTGCGCGCTGATGCGCAGCATGCCTGCCGAACGCCTGACGGAACCGCGCAGCAGATAGTCCAGATCGAGCTGCCGCTGCAGTTGAGCGATGTGGTCCGCCGTTGCCGCGCCGCTGTTGAGCTGGGGAACGGCGGTAACGCGGAGGCCGCCGGGATCGATGCGGGAAAGCGCGGAGATCATATCTTCGGTTAGCCCAGCGGCGAAATAGCCTTCGGACTGTCCCGAAAGATCCTCGATGGGGACGACCGCAATGCGAATGCGCTTCTCCGCCGGAGCAGGTTCCGCGTCTCCACACTTTTCGATCTGCGAAATGAAGCGGTAACCGAGGCGCGGAAGGGTCTCAATGTGCAAAGGATGCTCAGCCTGATCATTCAGAGCGAGGCGTATCTGACGAATGCAGAAGTTCAAGCCCTGCTCGAAATCAACAAACGTGTCCTTGCCCCATATGGCTAGCCGAAATTGTTCGCGTGTCACCAGGGAGCCGCGATGGTTCGCCAGAAGCGCAAGAACCCGCGCCGGCTGCTGCTGAATATGCGTCAGCGCGCCGTTCTTACGGAGCTGGAGAGTCTGCTCATCGAGTTCAAATTTCCCAAATCGAATAACAGACATGGCGCAGAAAGAAGGGCGACGGACGTGACGATATTATAGTAGGCGCATTCCCCTCCGCGGACGGGTCACGGGCAAGCAAGTTACCGGAATCCCCGTTTTTCAAGCAATACGAGTTTAGAACGTCGGCCGGGAGCACTGAAAATGCTTCGCGACCAACAACCGGGGGACACGGACCGTCGTGGCTGCCTGCCTAGTTGCCATTGTCCTGCACGCACTCGAAATTATCAGCCAAATTGGTATCACCTTGGCCCTTGTAGCGAGCCACCTTGGGATACGGACACAAAGGGCGCGTGAGTGGAACTCCCCCGGAGCCGCTCTTGGGGTCGGCGCCGATTTTGCCAGTTCCAATGAGTTTGTCGGGAGCCACGGCTTGCGTAACCCATCTATCCAGGGCCATCAGCACGTCGTGCTCGGCATCGACAGGAGTGCCGGGTTGCGGCGCATCGTTCCCAAAATTCGCCGGTCCAGGACCACCAGCGCAGTGTCCCATGCCCGGAACCATGAACAGCCGGTAGAACCCCTGAACATCCTTCGCATCGGCGGCCCGCGGATCGGGGTAGTGCGAAAGGAAGGATGTCACCTTCTCGTAAAAGTCGATGGAGTCACGCGGCGCAATGGCCGCATCGCCCCAACCGTGATATTGAATCAGCTTGCCGCCGTGGTCCCGGAACGTGCGCAGATCTGGATTGTATGAGTTGATGATCGACGCCGTCTTCTCATCCGCTGCCTTGACATCACGATCGAAGTCCATCGTATGCCAGTCCCACTTCGGATCTTCATACACTACAAGGGAGAAGTACCCGTTCCCAAAGAAACTCTGAATCGATCCCTGGGGAGACTGAGGCGAGGGCAGGATCCATCCCAGCCATGCGCCAAGTTCGGCCTCTGTGCCCGGCTCATATCCCGGATAAATCTGCTCGCCTGTCTTCGATTTTCGGCCCGCATAGATCTATTCAACGCATCGCTCTGCGCTTGGGTCAGGCATTCGCCCGGCAACCCGTGGCACAACAGAACCGAAGGATCGAAGTGACACCGGCGCGGATCCTCGATAGACCGTCCTTGACCCCATCCAGCGCGTCGCAGGCAGCCAGCGCTGCTTTTTCGATGCAGGCAGATGTTCCGCGGCGATCTGGCTCTCCGGCTTTCCATTGAGCGCCAGCTCATTCCAGATGAACCCGGCAAAATGGTGGGTCCAGTTGTTGGCGGGCGCCCCAGCGATAATGCCGTCAAAATCCTCGGGATAGCGCTCCGCTTCCATGAGCGCTTCGCGGCCGCCATCCGAGCATCCCTTGAAATAGGCGCGCGATGCTGGCTTATTAAAGTAGCCCTGCAAGGTCGCCTTCGACTGCGTCGCGGTTTCGTGCAATGCGCGATATCCGAAGTCGATCAGCTTTTCAGGATGCCCCATGGCCCACGTCGGAGTGAGCGCTCCAAGGATGTCTTGGCTCTGATGACCGTCGTCGGTTTCGGCAACTGCGTAGCCTTGTGCCAACGGTCCGATCAATTCGGGGGTTTGAATGACACCGCCCCAGCCGCCGCTGCCAAGCTGGAGGTATTTGCCGTTCCAGTCTTCCTGCGGCGGCAACCACAGCGTAAAGTTAATCGTCGAATCGGTGGTCGGCCGCGACACGCCGGCAATCTCGCAATGCCTCTTCACATCAAAACCCTGCGCCTTCGAAGGCAAACCGAGCTGCAGCTGGATGGTCCCCGATTCGACCCATTTCGCAGAGACGATCTCTCCGTGGTCGAGCTTGAGATTCTTGAGAGCCTCGCAGCTGTTTTCAGCCGTTCCCACATACGCGGCCGCCAGCAGAACGGTGGCGCTGGCCGGGATGAGAACTATTTGCTGAGCACTTAGCGCACAGTGGGCGAGCAAGAGCGTCAAGAGAATCGTCGACGATGGGCGCAGAATACGCTTCATGCAGCCTCCTGGAAAACGGCGGATGCGATTTCGCTATTGTATGTGGGCTACGAAACACACAAGAATGGTAATCATACCGGGTTGGGGCAACAGAGGTGGCTGATTCTGGAGTTTTCAGTTCGAACTTGTCGTCTGATGTCGCAAGATTCACCGTCAGCTTCTGAATGGTGATCACGATCTGCAACGACGGAAGGCCCGGGCTCAACCGGGCACGGAGGTCTTCACGATACTCTAACAGCGCAGTGAGAAAAGATAAAGTATGCGGACTCGACGTGACTTTCTCAAACTTGCAGCGATGGTATCCGGCGCGGCTGGAATCTCCGAGCTGATTCCGGAATCAATTCAGCGCGCGTACGCAATTGATCCGGCACCCGGCTCAACTTACCTTGACGCCGAACATATTGTGATCCTGATGCAGGAGAACCGTTCGTTCGACCACGCCTTCGGGACTCTTCGAGGGGTGCGCGGGTTCAACGATCCGCGCGCGATCCGGCTCCCGAATGGCAATTCTGTCTTTGTGCAGACCGACGCGGCGGGCAACTCCTACGCTCCTTGGCGGCTCGATATCCATGACACACGCGTCACCTGGATGGGCGATCTGCCGCATTCCCGCGACAGCCAGGTGGATGCCTGGAATGAAGGCCGCCACGATGGGTGGCTGGAGGCAAAACGCTCCGAAAAGAAGGAATACGCGCACCTGCCGCTGACCATGGGCCACTACACTCGGGAAGATTTGCCGTTCTATTACTCCCTGGCGGACGCATTCACAGTTTGCGACCAGAATTACTGCTCCGTGATGACAAGCACCTCACCCAACCGCAGCTATTTCTGGACCGGGACCATCCGCGACCAGCAGCGGGTGGATTCGAAGGTCTATATGCGCAATGAGCAAATTGACTACGGAGGGCTGAGTTGGAAGACCTTTCCAGAGCGGCTGCAGGATGCTGCAATCACTTGGAAGTCGTACCAGAACGAGCTGACCCGCTCTGGGCTGGCCGGCGAAGAGGACGCATGGCTTTCAAACTTCGGGGACAATGTCCTGGAATGCTTCGCCGCCTACAATGTCGAGGCACATCCGGGATATATTCCGGCCGCGGAGCGATGGATTTCCGACCATTCGGCTCATGCGGCGAAGCTCAAATTGGAGATCTCCGCGGAAAAAGACCCTGCTGCAGTAGCTAATCTTCAGGCGCAGCTGGGCGAGATACAAGGCCAGATCGAAGCGCTTAAGGCGTCGGTGGCCAAAAGCGGCGAAGCGAGCTACAGCCAACTCTCCGAGCAGCAGAAAGCATTGCATCATGCGGCATTCGTCACCAATGCCGGCGATCCCGACTACCACGCACTCGATTCTCTGTCTTTTCACTCTGAAGGCAAATCACAGAGCATGAAGGTTCCCGCGGGTGACATCTTCTATCAGTTCCGCAAGGATGTGAACGAAGGCAAGCTGCCCGCGATTTCGTGGCTGTCGGCTCCCGAGAAATTCTCCGATCATCCAACCTCGGCTTGGTACGGAGCCTGGTACATCTCGGAAGTGATGGACATCTTAACCAGCAATCCCGAGGTTTGGAAGAAAACGATCTTCATCCTTACCTACGACGAGAACGACGGCTACTTCGATCATGCCCCCTCGTTCGTCGCGGCCGACCCAAAGCGCCCTGAAACCGGCGGAGCGTCCGCAGGCATTGATACCGGTCTCGAGTACAGCTACAAAGAAGATGAATTGCGTCAAGGTGTGGCCACGAACGAGGCGCGATCCGGCCCAATGGGGATGGGATTTCGCGTGCCCATGATCATTGCTTCGCCGTGGAGCCGCGGCGGATGGGTGAACTCCCAACACTTCGATCACACCTCTACGCTGATGTTCCTGGAACGATTCATTCAAGAGAAGTACGGCAAGACGATCCTCGAAGAGAACATCAGCGCTTGGCGGCGAACGATCTCTGGGGACCTCACTTCGGTATTTCGCGCCTATGATCCTAGGGAAGCCCCGCTTGACTTTCTCAACCGGAACAAGTTTGTCGTGGGTATCGAGAAAGCTCGCTACAAAGAGGCGCCGTCGAACTACACAAAACTCACCGCCGGCCAGATCGAACAGATCAACCGGTCCCCGCGCCATTCCGCGCTGATGCCCCGTCAGGAGCAGGGCATTTCCCCTGCATGTGCACTTCCGTACGAGCTATATGCGGACGGGAGTCTCGGTGAAGACGGCAAATATTATGAAGTCCGCCTCAGCGCTGGAAATCAGGTGCATGGAGCGAGGGCTGCGGGTGCCCCTTTTAACGTCTATCTCCGGAACACAAAAGAAGGGAGCGGCGCCGGAGGCGGAATGATGGCTGCCACGTACGCAGTCAAGCCAGGTGACATCCTGACGCGGCAATATCCCTTCGCCATGTTCACCGATGCGGGTTATGCGATTGAAGTGCATGGTCCGAACGGCTTCTACCGATCCTTTACCGGCCGCGCAGATTCACGCCATGTCGAGGTGCAGACGTCCTACGAGCACACAGGGAAGGCTTTGACGGGAAATCTGCTGATGCGTCTGCGCAACGCAGCCGGCCAACCTGTCAGCATCGAGATCAGAGACAATGCTTACAAGACAACGTCTGTGAGCCAAAGAATTGAACCCAGCCAGGAAATATCGGTTGTTCTGCATCTCGAACAAAGTCACGGCTGGTATGACTACACTGTCAAGCCAAGTGGCTCAGACGCAGAAGCGCGCTTTGCCGGCCGGGTGGAGACTGGAAGGGCAAGCTTTACGGACCCCTTCATGGGGTTACTCCCCGTGATACCGCCGGTGCGGAGAATCTCCACTTGACATCCTAGTGCACTCGGAGCAATCCTGAATGCAGGGGGATCACTTGGATGCCAAGTAAAGATAAAGATCCGATCCAACTGCTGCAGGGCACGCTCGATCTCATCGTCCTACGAACGCTGGCCACCATGGGCTCGCAGCACGCCTACCAAATCGCCACCCGCCTCCAGCAAATCTCTGACCGCCTCCTTAATCTCAACCAGGGAACGCTGTACCCCGCATTAGTAAGGCTGGAACAATACGGATGGATCAAGGGAACCTGGGGCAAGACCGAAAACAACCGCGAAGCAAAATATTACGAAATCACCAAAGCCGGACAAAAAGCCCTGGGCGCCGAAACACAGAAGTGGAGAACCATGGCGGCCCTGGTAGAGCGGCTCCTGCTCGAGAAGTCATAGCCATGAAGAAACTCAGACGTGTCTTCCTGAAGCTTTCCCGGCTCTTTACCAACTCGCGGGAAGAAGCAGAACTAGCCCGGGAAATTGCCGCGCATCTCGCGTTATTAGAGGACGACTATCTCCGCCAGGGCATGGCTCCAGAGGAAGCGCGACAAGCCGCCAGGCGCGCCTACGGGGGCGTCGAGCAGGCCAAGCAAATGCATCGCAACGAACGCTCCTATCAAGGGCTGGCGCAGGTCCTGCAAGACACTCGCTACACCTTCCGCCAACTGCGTAAGTCGCCAGGGTTCACCATCACGGCCATCCTGATGCTGGCCCTGGGCATCGGAGCCACTACCGCCATCTTTTCCATCGTCGCCGGCGTTCTCCTCCGCCCCCTGCCCTTCCCCGCCCCAGATCATCTGGTCATTCTGGGAGACACCCTCGAGGGCTCCAATTGCGAAATGTGCGCCCGGCCTAGAGCCAGCGCCGCGGATGTCCGCAACTACATGCGCGACACGCACAGCTTTACCCACCTCGGTGGCTATCAGGGAACAAGCTATGACCTGGCTACCACAGGTGTCCCCGAAGCAGTCCATGGCGTTCGAATGAGCGGTGACGTCTTTCCTGCGCTCCAGGTCGCGCCGCTCCTCGGCCGCACCTTCACCCAGGCCGAAGACGAGCAACAGCAATCGGTCGTCGTGCTCAGTTACAGCTTTTGGCAGAGCCATTACCAGGGCAGGGCCAACATCCTCGGTACCACGATCCTTCTCGATCGCAAGCCCTACGTCATCATCGGAGTCATGCCGCGCAATTTTGAATTTCCCCTCGCGCCCGGCCACGTAGACCGCAGTGAGTTATGGGTTCCACTGCGCCTGCAACCGGAAGAATTCCTGGCCGGCCAGGCCGCCTCGTGGAGCTTTCGCATGGTGGGCCGCCTGAAGCCCGGCATAACACCCGAGCAAGCGCAGGGCGACGCCGAGCGAGTAGCACAGGCAACCGTGCGGGACTACCCGGCCTTCATGCGCAGCCTCCGCATTCACGGAGCCATCAAACCGCTCCACGAGGACACGGTCCAGGAAGCGCGTCCCATGGTACGCACCTTATTCTTTGCCGTGGTCGTCATCCTGCTCATCGCCTGCGCCAACCTGGCCGGCCTTCTGCTAGTGCGCTCCATCCGCAGGCGTAGAGAGATCGCCGTTCGCCTCGCCCTCGGCGCGCGCGCCGCGACCTTGCTCCGCCAGGCCATCGTAGAAAGCATGGTGCTCAGCCTCGCCGGCAGTCTCGTAGGGTTAGCATTAGCGGCAGCCGCGCTGCGCCTGGGCATAAGCCTATTGCCGGAAACACTCCCACGCATTCATGAGATTGGCCTCAACTGGCCTGTAATGGCCTTTGCCCTGGGCCTTGCGTTGCTCACCGGTCTGCTCTGCGGACTAGCCCCTGCCTTCGCCGCCATCCACACCAGCGTCAATGGAACCCTGAAAGAAACCGGGCGCACCGGCACCACCGGCAGCGGTCACGCCCATCTGCGTTCCGCCCTGGTCGCCGCGGAGATCGCCATCGCTCTCGTGCTGCTCACCGCCTCAGGCTTACTCCTGCGCAGCTTCGAAAAGATGCGCGCGGTCGACCTAGGTTTCCGCCCCGACCACACGCTCACCGCAGTCTACGATCTGCCCAGCTATCAGTATCGAACCCAGGCAAGCATCGACACGTTCGATGAGCAAGTGCTGCGCAACCTTCGCCAATTGCCGGGTGTAGATGCCGTTGGCATCACGACGGTCCTGCCTTCCACCGGCGACTGGGCCGGCCCTGCGATCACCATCGAAGGCTACGTTCCTCCCAAGGGAGCGGGGCTGAACCTGGCCATGGTTTCGCTGCTGCGCGGTGATCCCCTCCAGGCGCTGGGCATTCGCCTGCTGCGCGGGCGAACCTTCACCGAGGCAGATAACGCCGGCTCCCAATTAGTGGCCCTGGTGAACAGCAGATTGGCCCAGCGCTACTGGCCCGGCCAGGATCCCATCGGCAAGAGATTTCGCCGCGGTATGCAGGAGACGAAGACTCCCTGGATGACCGTGGTCGGTGAGGTGGATAGCGTGAAAATGGGATCTCCGGATGAAAAAACACCAGACCAGTTCTATCAGCCGGTCGACCAAACCGCCACCTCCGAAGGGGACTTCGCCAGCGCCGGGGAAGTAAACGCCGACGACGGTTACATCGTGCTCCGCACTCACGTGGAACCCGAGCAGATGGAGAATGCCTTGCGCGCAACCGTGCACGGGATCGACCCGCAATTGCCGCTCTACCATATACAAACCATGGAGCATGCCATCGCCGGCAGCGAGGCGCCGCGCCGTTTCAACACCATCCTGATCTCGTGCTTTGCCCTGGTTGCTGTGTTGCTCAGTGTGCTCGGCATCTACAGCATCATTGCCTTCTCCGTCGCCTTGCGCGAACAGGAAATGGCTCTCCGCATGGCCCTCGGCTGTCAGCGTTCGGGGGTTCGCGCGCTCATCCTTGCTTCCGGCGTAAAGCTTGCTGCTGTTGGCTGTGTCTTCGGCTTGCTTGGAGCTCTGGCCGCGTCCCGTTTGCTGCGTTCTTTCTTGTTTGAAGTGAGTCCATTTGATCCGGCCGTGCTTGTACTCTCTGCCGTCGCCATGCTGCTGTTGGCGCTCCTGGCTTCTGCAATACCAGCCAGACGCGCATCCAATGCGAATCCCATTCTGGCCTTGCGAGGCGAATAGGAAAATGGCCGAGCACACGCAAACAACCTTACGTGGCAAGGCAAAGGTTTGCATGCCCCAAATGAGAACGAATTGATCTTAATCGTTGCAAGCGGTGGCAATGACAGTCACCAGCTTACGTGCACTGCGCTTAGGAGAACTGATGGCAGCGCTCCCGAAAACGAGGCTACTCTTGCAAAAACCAGACAGGCGATGCTTCCTATGGTCCTTGGCGAGTCTTGGGTTGACCGCCAAAACTCCAAGATCCGAAAAGCGGTCCGAGCCGGTTTACCGTTTTTTGACACCAGCATGTGAAGTGCGCATGAGCGTTCAATATTTCGCAAGCTCATCGAGCAACAGCTTGCGTTTCCGGGATAGCCTGACGAATCGCACTTTCTGCCTCTCTGCAAGCGGAGAGCAAGATGGTGCTTGTCTGGAGCGATTCGTGGGTTCCATGGCCATCGCCCACTACGATTTTCGCTCGCGGCTTCGCTCCGGGACGCCCCTCAATCTGCGGGAGCGCGTGCTGACCATCGATCATGACAGTCGAATAAGCCCTCGCGACCCGTTCGAAAGGGTGCTGGCTGTCGAACGAGCCGTCGCCAGCGACATCCAGGCATTCGGCTACGATGCGGACGATGTGGAGCAAGCAACACGCAATGCTGAGCTTCCCGCCGTGTGGTACTTGGTGCGCCAGGATTTGTACCTGAATGACCAAGCAACAGCTTTTCTAATTGTTCATTGGAAGCATACCCTCAATTTCATAAGCCTCCTGGACGTAATTCCGGGCGACGGAACCGAATTGATTGGTGAGTAATCCATACCGCAAGTCCTGCTTTTCAGGCACGTCGCTATCTTCTCAACGATTTGATTACGAAACTGCTCTAGCTGATTTCTTTCACCGTGATTTCATATTTAAAGTTATCCGGGTCGAACGCATCGATCCGCCCTTCTGAAGTTTCGGCCTGCGGATACATGAAGTACACCAAAGGTTTGTTGGCGGATCCGAGTAGGTCCACGTCATGAGCGTAGTTGTATGCCATCCAATTCATCTCCCATGCACCGAACAAAGAATCGCGGGCCCGGGACACGATTTCATCGCTCAATGGACGATTCCCGGGAGGCTCTTCCAACGCTACTTTGCGGACATCGGCTGGGTCCACAGGCACCCATCCATGCTCGCGCAGGTAGACTTCCGCGCGACAGTGCTGTCCCTTCGTTGCTATATCGGTGGGCAGCCCAAGGCTCTTGTAGCCCCGGTCTGATTTCGCGATCCGCAATCCATAGACATGCCGCGCCGGCAGGCCCACGGAGCGGGCCAAGCCGACATATAGAGCGTTCAAGTCGGCACATTTGCCGCCCATGTCACCTGACTCCAACATGAATCGAATGTCGCCACGACCACAGCCAAGGACTTTTGGATCGCGGAAAGTATTTTCCACCACCCACTCATAAATGGCCCGCGCCTTCTGGATGTCGGTGGTCGCGCCAGCAGTCGCCTTCAGCGCAGTCTGTTTGACAATGCCATCTGTCGGCACATATCGGCTGGGACGAAGGAAGTAGTCCAGTTCAGTGCGTGAAGCGGGTGGCGCTGCTGCCCGGGAGGACAAATCGACGGCGTAGTTTTTCAGCGCGACGCGGCTGGTCAGGCTCAGCGCCGGCTTCACGTTTGCTGCATACATCGCTGACACGATCCCGAGCGCGCTTTGCTTGTCCTTGCTCAGCCTGGCCGTTCCACCGTTTGCCGTGAACCGGGTTGAAATTGTGTTTTGATAAGGCGTGTTGTGAATCAGCGGCGCCGGTAGCCAGATGTGACTGATGCCGTTAGGCTTCAGCAACTCAACCTTGGTGACGACCTCGAAAGTTCGCCATTCGCCTGCCGATGGGGTATCCGCCAGGACCGGTTACTGCCCTGGAGAGAGCCCAGCCAGCACAGATTGAGCTATTCGCTCGCAAGAAATCTCGCCGATTCATCATTCGCCTCGAAAATCGTCATTAACAACAGTTGCGTGGGGACCGGCGCCCGATTCCATTGAGACAAATTCAGCTCAAAGTGCGGAATCGATGCTCGACACTGGCATCGCGGTTTCAAGTAATATGTTGACCCTATATCTGTTGCGCCGCCTCCACCTGATGGATGAGGCCGAGGCACACCGAGCGGTGGAGACTCGCATGGAGTAATCTGCACAACCGATTTTTTTGCAATAGGTAAGTTGTCAGTGCGCCAAGCAAGCTGGCGTGTTCCAGCCGGTGGAAGTCCGGCCCAGGTAAGGCGTAGCAGCCGCCTGGTAGTGAGTGTTGCGTGGTGGAAGGTGACGACCACTGCGAAGCGTACACAACGATTGTGTGGGGTAGGCTATTGAGCCGCGAAAGATACTATGCCGCTGAGGCCGAGGCCGTTGACAGAGCCGAAGGCAACATGTGTGGACCCGTTATGCGAGGGTCTATCGCTCAGCCGTGGTCGGAGACCCTATCACGCACAAAAGGAAGACGTCGGAACTTGGGAGATCTCGCGTTTGGCCGGGCAGCTAGCATCGCACCGGTCCGCATGGGGAAGGTGATGAGCCGAAGCCGATGATGAACGAACGCGAGAAGTCAGACCCCGTAACAGTAGCTGCGAAGTCCGCGAACGAAGCTGGGCAACCAGGGGAGGAGTGGATGGAGCCAAGTGCGGGGGCCAAGGGAAATGTGGACCGGCAAAGCACGCTCCGAGCACAGGATCGGGCAGGCGTGTCACAAGCGCTGGGCCGCATACGGAAAGCCGCAAGACAAAGCAAGACGGAAAAGTTTACGACGCTGCTTCATCATGTGGATGTGCGGCTGCTGCGGGAATCGTATCTTTCACTGAGACGAGATGCGTCGCCCGGGGCGGATGGCGTGACATGGAAGGACTACGGGCTCGATCTTGAGTCCAGGCTCATGGAGTTGCATGAGCGGGTCCATCGAGGCGCGTACCGGGCGCAACCGTCCCGGCGGGTGATGATACCCAAGGGTGATGGTAAACAACGCCCGCTGGCGATCGCCGCACTGGAGGATAAGATTGTCCAGAAGGCGACACTCGCGGTGCTGAACAGTATTTATGAGGAGGACTTCCTCGGGTTCAGCTACGGTTTTCGGCCAGGGCGAAACCAACACGACGCGCTAGATGCGCTGGTGGTGGGGATCTCCGGTCGGAAAGTGAACTTCATCCTGGACGCCGACATCCGGAGCTTCTTCGACTCTGTCGACCAGCGATGGCTGATTAGATTCCTGGAACATCGGATCGGTGACCCGCGCATCCTTCGCCTGATCCAGAAATGGCTAAAGGTGGGGGTACTGGAAGACGGGATCGTGGCGGTGAGTGAGACGGGGACGGGACAGGGAGCGGTGATTTCACCGTTGCTGGCCAACATCTATCTACACTACGTCTTCGATCTCTGGGCCGAGCAGTGGCGCCGACGAGAGGCACAGGGCGACATGATCATAGTGCGATATGCCGATGATGTTGTTCTGGGTTTCGAGCACGAAGCCGAAGCGAGGCGCTTCCTGGGAGCTATGAAGGCGCGGCTGGAAAAGTTTTCGCTTGCGCTGCATCCGGACAAGACTCGATTGATCGCGTTCGGCCGCTTTGCAGCGGACCAACGCGCCCGCGCGGGTCTGGGTAAGCCGGAGACCTTTGATTTTCTGGGCTTCACTTTCATCAGCGGAAAGACACGTCAGGGCCAATTCCTCGTCAAGCGGAAATCCCGTCGTGATCGCGTGAGGGCCAAGTTGCGAGAGATCAAAGACACGCTGCGAAGAAAGATGCACCTACCCATTCCTGAGCAAGGCCGATGGCTTGGGCAGGTCGTCACCGGTTATTTCGCCTACCACGCCGTGCCGAGTAACCTCGACACGCTCGTGGCGTTTCACCACTTCGTCACCGGCCTATGGCGGCGCACGCTTAGGCGACGCAGTCAGAAGGACCGGGTGAACTGGTCGGACATGACGAAGTTAGTCTCGCAGTGGCTCCCCCAACCGCGCATCCAGCATCCGTGGCCTAATCAACGCTTCGCCGTCAAATACCCGAGGTGGAAGCCGTATGCGGGAAAGCCGCACGTACGGTTTTGTGCGGGGGGCGCCTAGCAATATGCGTCCCTACCGCGATTCGCAATCCATCGATGCCGGGAGGTGATCGGTGTCTGGACGCACCTGGCTGACACGCCGTTGGGGTATGCGCAGAATGTTCGTGCTCTGGTGGATGTGATTGGAATCGAGCATGTGTGCATCGGAACGGATACCAAGCTTACTCAGCCCACCGCCCCGCCTGGCGGCTTTCGCCTTGGCCAGCAGCACGCGCGGATTGGTGAACGAACAAATGAGGCATGGGCAGATCAAACGGCTGGATCCTATTACGTGGTTGTCGATGCGATGCTGAAGACTGGCTTCACCCCGGATGAGATCGCAAAGTTCGGCGGCGGGAACTTCCTGCGCATCTTCGGCGCGGCGGTCGGAAAAATAACCTGACAGGACGGCGCGATTTCGCTGGAGACCTTGCAACTGTTTCAGGCAATCCGGCGGGCGATCAAACCTGCCACGAATTCTGCCACCATGACATCGTCCCCTACGTAGCAGCGCGGGTAATAAAGTCCACAACCGGGGCCGGATCCTCCGGTGCGAGCGGATAGTGTCCCTTGCCTTTCTGGACGATGACCTGGATTCTACCGCCAAGCTTCTTGTATCGCTTTTCAACCTCTAGCGTATTGTCGTTGAACCACGGGTCGAGGCTGCCGCAAACGTGGAACAGCGGCACGTTGGCTCTGGCCAGCGGGGCGAGATTATCGAGCGGCTGCGTTTTCGCCAGGGCGCTCGACATGCGCGGATTCTCGGCGTAGACGCAGGAAACCTTGTCAGGATTTTCGATGGCCCACGCGTAGACTTCGCCGGCGCCGCCGCCCGCACCTTCCATCGCCGGCTTCTTGGAAAAGCCGTGCCCGGTCAGGTATGCATATGCCGTGTCCCAGTCTTTCACTTCGACGCTGTTCCCTACGGGCCCGGTGACAATGTGAAAGCCCTTGGCCAGCAGCCCCTGATCGACCTTCGCATCACGAAAGACAAAACCCGCCCGGTACACCCAGGGCATGCCTGCGGCCGCAACTCTCGGCGCGATCACCTGAGTGGTCATCGACGTACCGTGCACGGTAAATTCGTAACGGTCGTAGCAGGGCGAAAACAGCGGACCGCGACAGGTAATGTAAGTATCCTCATCCGGGTAATCGCGGTAGAAATTCTCGTTGCTGTAATAGGAGGTCCTGATGAACGCGTCGCCCGCGAAGGCCGGCGCCGGGCCCCTGACTGCCTGTTCGCTCTGCTCAATAAAGTCTGCGATCGGTTTGGGATTGCGGAGGCTATGCGGGTGATGGGCGTAACCTTCCTTGACCATCATCGAGATGCGTCCACCAAACTGCTGATAGATGGCCTCGATGGCGGAAGCGTACTCGCCGAAGAGCGGGTCGATGCTGCCGCAGATTTGCAGAACAGGCACATCCACTCGCGCCAGGTCTCCCAGCCTCTGAAAACCTTCGCGATCCATCCCTGGATTGTCGGCGTAGATGCAGGAGACCTTGTCGGGATTGGCGGTGGCCCACCTATATTCGAAGATTCCGCCCCGGCTCATGCCGACGAATGCGGGTTTCTTCGACAACCCATACTGCCCGGTGAGGTAGGCATACCAGGCGTCCCACTCCGTTAATGCCCTCCCGGACATTCCAAGCTCATCCATCATCTCTCGCATCGTCAATTCGGTGGATGACTTTGGCTTGGGATCGACCGAAATGTACGCAATGTGAAAGCCCCGTTTGAGCAATTCGATTTCGGCCTGGGGCTGGTGATTCCAGTAAACGCCGCGCCAGGACCACGGGTTGCCGGGAGCCGCTTGCTTGGGCACAACGACAACACACCGCAGCTGTCCTTTCTCCGATTCTCCGAGATTGCCGGACACTTCGCCGGCCGGCGCCTTGAAAGGCGTGATTGCCAGGGTCTGTATATCCATTACGAAGTCGTAACGATCGAATCCGTGCCAGTCGATCTTGTCGCCCTGGAAGGCCAGGGGGACTTGCGGCGCGACCTTGGCTTTGCTCGAGGCCCAAGGCATCCCGTTGCCGGGAGCGGCCGGAGCCTGAGCTTCCACTGTGTTGGATAGGAGAGAGAAAGCAGCGGCTCCCGCGCCCACGGCGCCGATAGTTTTGACGAATGTGCGGCGGCCTGGGGACGACGGTTCGGTGTTCCTGTTTTTAATTTGTTGGACAGATGTCTTTTTCATAGGCGTTCCTATTCGTTGTTCCCGGTTAGGCAGCGCCCCTTAAAGACCACCTTTCACCTGCAGCCCGGTCCTACTCAAATGACTGATCAGTTCCCCTGCAAACGATTGGGAGGCCAATCAAAAGCTGATCTTCAATGCCAGCTGCAGCTCACGAGGCGAGTTGGCAGTGGACGTAACGACCCCGAAATTTGGCGCATTAATCACATTATTAGGAATTCCAAAAACTGGAGTGTTCGTAAGATTGAAGGCCTCTGCGCGAAACTCTATGGCGGCCCGATCATGAATAGGAAAGGAGCGGAACACAGACATATCAAGGTCTTTGTTCCAATCCGACCGTAACGAGTTCCTGCCCATCGTGCCGTAGGTATAGGGAGGCGGCGCCGCAAATGCGGTTGTGTTGATCCATTCCGCAGGTGTTCGGTTTTGCGGAACCGGATTGCCGACGACATCTACCTTTACAAACGTGTTTCCAACATTGGCCAGATCGCCGCTGTAAGTGACATAGTAGGGCGTCCCGGAGTCCATGCTGGCAATAGCATTCAACTGCCAGCCGGACACGATGTAATTCGCAACTGAATTAGCGGGAGTGAACATCTTTCCGCGGCCGAACGGCAATTCGTAAATGGCGCTGGCCGAGAAGATGTTGGTCAGGTCAAATCCGGACACGCTTCGATCCGCCTTCGCGTCATACGGATTTTGAATGGAGCATCCCTCGGCACCGAAAGCTCCGGAGCAGCCGAGATCGATGGACTTGGACCATGTATAGGAGATCAGATAGGTCAGCCCGTTATAGGTAGAGCGGCTCAAACGGGTTTGAAGAGCGTTGTAATTGCTGTTTCCCGTGCTGTCGTCGTAATTGGTCGGTGAGATATAGGGATAAGGTTGCCGGCTGGCGACGACCGCCGCATCGCCAGGCCCCGGATAGAGAGCGGTGTTATGAATGCCGCCGTTATCCAGGCGGTTGTCATGCGATCCGACATACGCCATCGAAAGCGTCGTCTGCCCGTTGATCTGCTGATCAATTCCCAAATTCCACTGGTCGACGTACGGCGTCTTCATATTTGGGTTGAAGTAATAGCTTGGATTCGTGAACGGGGTTGCGGATGGATAAAACACCGCCCCAGACCCGAGGCTTAAGGGGTCGCCGACGCCGGCAGTCACCGTACTGGTGTTTTGCGAATTGATATTGAAGGATCCAACAGACGGCCAGGTACCACCCAGGTTCTGCGCAATCTGGGTCAGGCCGCTCCACTCATCATAAAAGCGGCTGTATCCTGCACGAATCGCCGTGTTGTTGGAGTAGCGGTACGCGATTCCAAGGCGTCCCTGCCAGTTTTGGGTATCGGTATTATGGATGCCGTGGTTGGAGTTTTTGGTTACCACAACATTGGCCGGCAACGCGCCTCCGGGAATACAAGGCGCACCAACCGTTGAGCTGCAGGCGGCGGGCACACCGCTAAGAATATAGGTGCCGTTGTTCAGATCAACGTCTCCAAGGTAGCCCTGGCCACTGCTGAAGTAGCCGTATACCGGCCACATCGCGACGTCATATCGAACCCCAAAGTTGACTGACAACTTCGACGTGACCTTGAATTGGTCCTGGACATAAGCGCCATGAACGTATCCGCCATGCAGTTGCTCGAGATCATCTCTACGTTCGGAGCTGTTGGGGACGCCAATGAGAAAGGACGCCAGAGCATCGCCTGTATTGCTTGGATTTTCGAGATTTGCGGTTTGAAATGAGGTCGTGCCTTCTCCCGCACCCACATTGGGCCCGTAAAAGCCGTCGGTCTGAAACAGATAACCAACCTTGATGGTGTGCCGCCCGATGATCTGGCTGTAATCACCGCCTGCTTCATAACCATTCGCGATCTGTGTTCCCTGGAGATTACTGCCACCCGTGGAGGTGTAGCCCGAGATCGTAATCAACGGAATCAAGGATCCGGAAACCGAGGAAAAATCGGAAATGTACTTGTTCGAAAAACCGGCACTGATCAGCTGGTCCGCAAAATTATTCGGGGCACGCGTGAAGTTAATGGTCGTCGTGTCGTTGCCGAGATTGCGACCGAAATGGGCATCCAGAATCTTGTTATTTCCGAAGACGTGAGTTTCGTGCACCACCATATTCCAGCCGTTGATCCCAATCTCGCTGAGAGCGCCAGGATATCCTGCCGACTTGCTCGACGGCTGATTTAGATAAGAGATACGTCCGAACAAAGCGTCGTGGATCCCGAAATTCTGGTCAATGCGGCCTGTAAAGTTGTCCTGGTTTGTCAGGGCTTTCGTTGAGTCGTAAAGATTTCCTCCCGGAATCGGTGCGCCTGCCGCTGGAAATAACGTTTTGGCATAAAGGACGGCCGCCGGAGACATGTATTGCGAGATGTTGTTATTGGGGAACGGCGAGCGCAAGAATTCCCCGGGATGCGCCGGGTCAGGTGCGGTGGTAAAGGGATTGTAGAGCTGTATGCCCTGGCTGAGCAGCGCGCTGAAATCGCCGCTTAGCTCCGCGGTCGTTGGTGCGAGCACTACGGTCTGAGTTGCTTGACTTTGACGAAAACCCTCATAACCAAAAAAGAAGAAGGTCTTCTCTCGCCCGTTGTAGACCTTTGGGATAAGGATTGGCCCGCCAAGAGTAACACCGAACTGATTCTGCCTGAGTGGATTGCGCGCCGCTTGAAAGTAATTGCGTCCGTCCAGTTGCTCGTTACGGAGAAACTCCCACGCTGAGCCATGGAAAATATTTGTTCCGCCCTTGGTGGCTACGTTCACGATTCCGCCATCTACCTGTCCAAATTCCGCCAGGTCGTTGTGCGACTGGACCTTGAACTCCTGAATATCATCGACAATGGGTGCGTAGTTATAACTCCCGAGGATCGCCAGATCATTCACGCCATCGATCAAAAACATGTTGCTGCGGTTTCTTTGGCCGTTCACGGAAGGGAAGGTGAAGGAACCGAGCGCGTTTCCTGCCCACCCTCCCCCACCACCGGCATTCTGTCCCACGCTAATCGGGCTGACTCCCGGAGTGAGCGTGAGCAGCTGGGTAAAGTTGCGTCCATTCAGCGGCAGATCATTGACGGGCTTTGTCGGTATAACCGTTCCCAGCTCAGCCGTTGAAGACTCAAGCGGCGAGAGTTGCCCGGAAACGGTAACTGTCTGCTCTGAAGATCCCGCATTCAAGGATAGATCCAACGTCGCGGTTTGATTGACCTGGAGAATGATTCCCGTCTTCCGGACGGTCGCAAAACCAGTCTTGGACACTTCCAACACATAATTCCCGGGACGGATATTAAGGATCGTGTAAACGCCTGTCGCTCCGCTTCGAGTCTGCTGCTGAGTCCCCGTATCGGTATTGGTCAGTGCGATCTGCGCATCCGGAATAACAGCGCCACTCGAATCGCTCACAGTTCCGTTGATTGCAGCCAAGCTTGACTGGGCTCCCACCGGACGAACCAACAGCAACACGGTAATCAACAGAAGCGTTGGACAAAAGGAACGAATCTTGAAGGCGGTAGAGCCGATGAGCGAGAGGATAACGGTGCAAGCAGACCTGTCCCGCATGGTCAAGAGTCTCGCATCTCCACCATCGAGGATGGAGTTGATGGCTGTGGTTTGGCTCTTCACTGTTGTCCCCCAAAAGGTAATTGCCGCCGAGCTCATTGCTCTTTCAAGAGCAGGTTAGCCGTGAGTGAACGGAGAAGATGGCCGTTCCTGGCGCGGAAACATCGACGGTTCGGCTACTTTTATAGATAAAAATTGTCATTTACCTATCAAACCGATCCCTTATAGAATTCCCGTGCGAGGGTTGTCAAGCATTTTTGTTGCATTCGGCGGGGATGCCAAGAACCTGAGACGCAAAAAGCATGAGCATGAAACCCAAAAAAGCTTCCCCGCGATATCCGACTCCGGCCCTTGAGAAGGGCCTAGACATCCTGGAGCTGTTTGCCCGCGAGCCAGTTGGACTCACGAAGAGTGATGTCGCCCGCAAGCTTGGCCGCACGATGTCGGAGATCTTTCGGATGATGTCGTGCCTGGAAGACCGTGGTTATATTTCCCAGTCAGAAGATGGCGAACGCTTCCGTTTGACATTGCGTCTGTTTGAGCTGGCGCAAGAACATCCTCCAACCAAGCGCATGATTTCCGAAGCCCTGCCTATCATGCAGCAGGTTGCGCATCAGCTTAACCAATCCTGCCACCTGGGCGTGCTTGACGGTCACTATGTGGTGATCATCGCCCAAGTGGATTCACCACTCAGCACCGGTTTTTATGTCAAAACGGGAGGGATTGGCGATCTCATGCATTCCGCAACCGGACATGTGATTCTGGCGCATCAGGCTCCCGAAGCCGCTTCCCGGACAATTCAACTTTGGTGTAAACAAAACAAAGCGAGCCCTCCACGCGATTTTGACGCGCGCCTGACTGAGATCAAGCGCCGAGGATATGAGGAAAGAGCGAGCTACGAGGTGGAAGGCGTGATCAACCTTTCGTTTCCTATCCTGGATGATCGTGGCTACGCCGTCGCTGCTCTCAGCGTTCCATTCCTACAAAGAATCGGCGATCAAACCAACCCGGCCACGGTGAAACGCGTCCTGAAAAAAGCCAGTTCTCTGCTTTCGCAAGCTATGGGTGGCGTGCGCATTCGAGAGGGTTATAAGCCGGGGACGCAATGAGTGTTCGTGCGGTGGTGGATGGTACACCGAGTGGCGGATACTCGCGCGTGAAATAACCTGCGAAACTCCTGGTCCAGGTCACAAGAGCACCTATGCCAGTGCGGAAGTGGAATGAATGACTGGCGGGCCATCCTGGGCGAAAGCCGTCCCCATGGTATCTTTTACCTGCAGGCTAAAGCCCGTACCCGTCGAAGAATCAGTTTGCCCTCAGCCTGTAAGGGACATTCATTCACTCGATAAGGAGAAGCGTCATGGGACTTTTGGAAGATGCCGAAAAGATCGCCGGAGCTGTGATTGCCGTAGAAGGTGTTAAGAAGGTGGATCCGAACGCGTCGATTTTGACCGAAGGCGCGGCTGCCGTCGCAGGTTTTGAAGGCGCCGGCGCCATCGCGGAGCATCTGGAAGATAAGCAAGAGACAAACAACGGCTAAGCACGATTGGCTTGTGCCCCACATCCCCGGATTTCCTGTGAGATTTTGTTGGCGTTGATCAGCTTTATGCGGCTTTCCTCAATGAAAGCCGCACACGTGGCCGTTGCTTGCGCGGCGTACAGGAAATCCGGGCATCTCGCCGCTACCTCGCCGGATGTGGGACCTAAAACGATGATTCACGGCTCAGCTGCTGAGGCCGCTGGACCCCGTTCAGCCATAGGATAAAGATCGCTTCCACTTGATCTTTCGTTTGATTGGCAATCAGAAAGTGATACTTCTCTCCCGATTCAAGAACCACACCGTCTTTATGGACTTTTGCAATGGAACCTACTGGAATGTTCAGATCAGCCTCATTCGGGCATCTGAAATGAAGTCTGGCTTTCGTAAGTTCCAGTTGGCCCGTGCAACCGCCAAACGCCTTCTTATGCGTTGCCTCATATCTCATCGGATGGTAATGGGGAGCCGAGAAGCCAGGCAAGTTCGACACAGCATTGGGATGCCCGGGCATGATCGAACCCTCGGCCCGCGCCGTAACGACCGGAGGGTTTGGAGATGGCTTTGACAGGGGTCGCGCAGGCGAAGATGGCTGAGATGTTGGACCCGGCTGGAGTTGTCCCTCTGACTTAAGACTTGCGGCAGTGGACTTCTTATAAGTGATGGCGGTAAACAACCCACATAAAATAGCGATCCCCAGCAGGAATATGGGTCCTGCGCCTGCCAAACTCCGTGGCCAGAATCCCGGCCATGAGACCTCGGATTCTGCCTTGTCTGAATCGATTGGCCGGAAGTCGTTTCTACCCGTCCGCCCAGAATCGAAAGGAATTACATCCCGCCTGGGCGGTCGTTGGCCACTTTCGCCTTTGTCATTGGAAGGTAAATCGAAATCCCTCACCACACTGAACCTCCTTTAGCGCCCAACTTGTTCATCCGTTCGCAGGGCATGGCTAAGACTCCAGATCCGCAGGAGGTCGTGGACAGTACTTTACGATACTGGTTCAGAAAACCGTTCGTCTGTGTGGGATTTTCCTAGTCGTGGGTAACACAAATAGTGTGACTATTGGAGTCTCGTTTCGACCCGGGGCCGATGCGGAGAGGAAGCCGCTTGCGTTTGAGCCGCGGGAGCGTGGAACTCCCGGAGGGATTTCCGAGGCCTGTGGGAGCAGTGGTTTTGCTACCTCATCATTCCGGTTAATGCCATTTCCCAAACAGCAACGGTCTTGTTGGGACCGCCCAGCAGAACGTCGCCGCGAGCCCCTGCTGCGCCAATCTTTGCCAGCGGCTCGCCACAGCTCAACTGGTAAGTTACCTGAAATGTGTATCGTGGGGCCGCATTTGAACCGCCGTCCCGCAGGGCAGGGGGCGACCAAGAGGGCACGCGCGGGGTACGCAACGTTTTTTGACTTATGGAAAGAAGCTGACGCTCTTCGTCAGACACGGGCGGAGTATCGGTAGGGCCGAAAATTTTTCGTAGTTACTCCTTGGTTCCTTTCGGTGCTTCCTGAAAAAACGGGTACGTTCAGGCCCTGTATGCCCCGCGTTTCCCCAATTGAACTTAAAGATCATGCGACTCGCAGCCGGCACTCCAAGAGTGACGTGGCTTTCCGGCCGGATCAGGATTCTAGCTTGCCAAGTTACCCGTTGGTGGAGTCTGCTGTTGTCAGCCATCGGGATGCTGGATTTTAGGGTCGCAGTTGGAGATAATTCGACCATTCAGCAGGGTTTCCCGCCACGCGCAAGGAGGGATGGAAACTTGAAGCTGCGGCTGTTCTTCGTTTTGCTCGCCTCTGCATCGCTAGCCTGGATTTTCGGCGCGACGCAAGCCGCACCCGCGGCCGAGGCGCCCACGAAACCTGTCGACTTCAACCGGGAGATCCGCCCCATCCTCTCGGACAACTGCTTCAAGTGCCATGGCCCAGACGAAAAGATGCGCATGGCCAAAATGCGCCTGGACGAGACGGAGGGACTGTTCGTCGACCGCGGCGGCTACAAGATCATCGTCCCGGGGAACTCGGCGCAAAGCAAGATCTACCAGAAGATCAGTTCCACGAACCCGGCGGTCCGTATGCCGCCGGTCTATTCCGGCAAGACGCTGACCGAGAAGCAGATCGAGGTCATCAAGCAGTGGATCGACCAAGGAGCTAAGTGGGAAACGCAATGGTCGTTCGTCGCTCCCAAGCGTCCACCTGTGCCCGAGGTGAAAGACAAGGCGTGGGTGCGGAACCCCATTGACAGCTTCGTCCTGGCACGGCTCGAAGCCGAAGGATTGAAGCCAAGCGAGGCAGCCGACAAAGCCACGCTGCTGCGCCGGGTCAGCTTCGACTTAACGGGCCTGCCACCTACCCCTGCCGAGGTGGACTCCTTTGTGGCGGACAAATCGCCGGACGCCTACGAGAAGCGCGTGGACCAACTACTGGCTTCCCCGCACTATGGCGAGCGTATGGCCATGGAGTGGCTGGACCTGGCCCGCTACTCCGACACGCACGGCTACCATATAGACAGCCTGCGGGAGATGTGGCCGTGGCGCGACTGGGTGATCAAGGCCTACAACCGGAACATGCCATACGACCAGTTCACGGTTGAGCAACTGGCAGGCGATCTGCTGCCCAACGCAACCGTGGACGATAAGATCGCCAGCGGCTTCAACCGCAATAACATGATCAATTTTGAAGGCGGCGCCGTTCCCCAGGAATACCACGCGGAGTACATCATTGACCGGGCGAGCACCACTGGCACAGTTTGGCTGGGTCTCACCGTGGGCTGCGCACGCTGCCACGACCACAAATTCGATCCCATCCGGCAAAAGGATTTTTACCAGCTCGTCGCCTACTTCAACAACGTTCCGGAACGGGGCCTGGACGGCTTCCTGGGCAATGCGGATCCGGTGCTGCCGCTGCCCACCGCGGCGCAGCAGCAGCAGCTCGATGAGCTGAATAGCCGGCTCACCAGCACACTCGCTTCCCTGCCCGAGAAAGATATCGTTGCGCAGCGGAACGAGTGGCAAAAAACAGCGCTGGCGGGGATCCCTGAGCCGTCGCAAGAGGGCTTGATCGCTTACTACCCGATGGACGGCGGTTTGGCTGATGCCTCCGGCCAACACCACGACGGCAAGGCGGTGCGTGGCGACGTAGTGTACGAGGAAGGCCAGGTGGGCAAGGCTGCGGATTTCAGCGGCGAAACCCAGGTGAGTTTCGGTAACGCCGGCGATTTTGACCGCGGCGACCGCTTTGCCTTGGCAATGTGGGTCCGCACGTCGCCCGCGCACGCAATTGAGGTCGTTCAAAAACGAGACAGCGCTGAACACTGGCAAGGTTATGAGATCGCAATGGACGATCCCACGTATGACAGGCCCCAGCACCGCCTTTCCCACTTCATCGTCCGCATGGCCGCCAAGTGGCCTGACGACGCTATCGAGGTGCGCACCAAGGAGCGCTTCGCGACGGCCTCGTTAACTCACCTGGTGATGAGCTACGACGGCTCGGGCAAAGCGTCGGGGGTGAAGTTTTACGTCAACGGCAAACCGGCGATGACGGAAGTGGTGAAGGACAATTTAAGCGGCACGTTTCGAACCGCTGCCCCACTTGAGATAGGCAATAAGGCGAACGGAAAGCCCTTCGAAGGGCGGCTCGACGACCTGCGCATCTATAACCGCCCGGTAACTGCCGAGGAAGCTGAAACCCTGGGCATCCGCATGCCGGTGCGCTCGGTGCTTGTAGAACTGGCGGGAAAACCTGCCCAGGAGATTGCCACTCTGCAGCCGGAAAAACCGCCCGCAGAAGCAGAGATTGGAGAGGAAGAGAAAGCCGAGACCCCGGAGGCCAAGGCGGCGCGCCTGGAGAAAGAACACCAGGCCGCGCTGAGCGAGTACTACCTGAAATATGCGGCGCCGGAAAAAGATCGCCAGCTTTACGCGCAACTCATCGAGTTGCGGGAGCAGAAGAAGAAGCTTGAAGCGTCGATCACCAACGTGATGGTGATGACGGAGATGAAGAAGCCGCGGGACACGTTCATCCTGGGGCGGGGCCAGTACGACAATCCTGGGGAGAAGGTGACTCCAAACGTTCCGGCCTTTCTGCCGCCACTGCCGCCCGGGGCTCCGGCAAATCGCCTGTCCTTGGCAAAATGGATCGTGGATCCGAAGAATCCGCTGACGGCGCGGGTGGCGGTGAACCGCTACTGGCAGGACTGCTTTGGGGTCGGGATTGTGAAGACGGCGGAGGACTTTGGCTCGCAAGGAGAGCAGCCCAGCCATCCGCAATTGCTCGATTGGATGGCTACAGAGTTTGTCAGCAACGGCTGGGACATCAAGGCGATGATGCGGTTGATTGTGACCTCATCGACCTATCGGCAGTCGTCGCGCGAGACCAAGGAGATGGCCGATCGCGATCCGGAGAACCGGCTGCTGGCGAGGGGGCCACGTTTCCGTCTGCCCGCCGAGATGGTGCGTGATAACGCGCTGGATATCGCGGGGCTACTCGACACCCGAATAGGCGGTCCTAGCGTTTACCCCTACCAACCGAAGGGCCTGTGGGAAGAAATGGCTTTCGGCGGTGGTTTCTCCGGGCAGAGCTATACGCAGTCCACCGGCGAGGACCTCTACCGGCGCAGCATGTACACAGTGTGGAAGCGGACGGTGCCGCCACCCCAGCTGACAACGTTCGACGCGCCCGACCGCGAGAAGTGTACGGCGCGGCGCACCATTACCAATACGCCGTTGCAGGCGCTGGTGCTGCTCAACGATCCCACTTATGTTGAGGCTAGCCGTGTGCTGGCGGAGAAGACGCTCTCCCAGGCTGGGCGCGATCCGGAGAAGCGGATTGACTTTGCCTTCCAGCTGGCAACGGACCGCAAGCCGAAGCCGCAGGAACGTGCGGTGTTGCTCACACTGGCGCGGGAAGAACTGGCGGAGTACCGGCGCGACAAGGCGTCGGCGATCAAACTAATCGGGGTGGGCGAGGCAAAGCGCAACCCGAAGTTGGATCCGGCGGAGCTGGCCGCCTGGACGACGGTTACCAGCACCATCCTCAATATGGATGAAACCATCACGAAAGAGTGATTCCCATGGATGAAGTGAAACGCGAGATCTTGCTGGAGATGACCCGACGGCAGTTTTTCGGCCGCACCGCGAAGGGGATAGGTGTGGCGGCGCTGGCCTCGCTGCTCGGCCCGAGCCTGATGGCGGAGGGGCCGGCGGTGGATCCCAAGACCGGCGGCTTGGTGGGCATGCCGAATTTCGCGCCCAAGGCCAAGCGGGTGATCTTCCTCCACCAATCGGGCGCGCCTTCGCAGATTGAGTTGTTTGACTACAAACCCAAGCTTAAGAGTTTGCAGGGCACGGAGCTGCCGGACTCGATTCGCAAGGGCCAACGCATTACCGGCATGACCTCAGGCCAGGCCTCCTTTCCGGTGGCCGCACCCATCTTCAAGTTTCAACAGTACGGCCAGTCGGGCGCCTGGATCAGCGAACTGCTGCCGCACACGGCCAAGATTGTCGACGACATCGCCATCATCAAGACAGTGAACACCGACGCCATCAATCACGATCCGGCGATCACGTTTATCCAGACCGGGTTTCAGCAGCCCGGCCGCCCCAGCATGGGCGCTTGGGTCACTTATGGATTGGGCAGTGAGAATCAGAACCTGCCCGCATTCGTCGTGCTGATTTCGCAGGCGAATGCACTGAACCCGGACCAGCCTTTGTTTTCGCGGTTGTGGGGCAATGGCTTTCTGTCTTCCAAGTACCAGGGAGTCAGGTTTCGAGCGGGCGCCGAGCCGGTGCTTTATCTGGACGACCCACCGGGCATCAGCAGCGAGTCGCGCCGCCACATGCTCGACAGTCTCGCGCAGCTTAACAAGATGTGGTTCGACGCTTACGGTGATCCGGAGATCGAAACGCGCATCACGCAATATGAGATGGCGTACCGCATGCAAACTTCGGTGCCCGATCTGATGGATCTTTCGAAGGAGCCGGACTCGGTCTTCGAGATGTACGGGCCGGACTCGCGCAAGCCCGGCACTTATGCCGCCAATTGCCTGCTCGCCCGGCGACTGGCGGAGCGCAACGTGCGCTTTATCCAGCTTTACCACCGTGGATGGGACCAGCACAACGATCTTCCCCGGGACATCCAACTGCAGGCGAAGGGCACCGATCAACCTTCCGCGGCGCTGGTTCAGGACTTGAAGCAGCGCGGGCTGCTCGACGATACGCTGGTGGTTTGGGGCGGCGAATTCGGCCGGACTGTCTATTGCCAAGGCAAGCTGAGCGAGACCAATTACGGGCGCGACCATCATCCGAAATGCTTCGCGATGTGGATGGCGGGCGGCGGTATCAAGCCAGGCATCTCGATCGGTGAGACAGACGACTACTGTTACAACGTGGTGGAAGATTCGGTGCCGATCCACGATTTGCAGGCGACCATCCTGAACCGCTTGGGCGTGGACCACACCAAGCTGACCTTCAAGTTCCAGGGGCGCGACTTCCGCCTGACCGACGTCGCGGGCAAGGTGGTAACCAAGGTGCTGGCTTAGCGCTGCCTGCACGTTGTCGGCTCCAGAAACTCAGCGGGGTAGCTGCCCTTGGTAAGACCGTATTGTGCGAAGCCTGGGATTAGGCGGCGGTTTAACGGAACCGGGCGGTTGATTGAGTTTTCGAACACGGTCAGCTTACGGACCTTCAGACCAGCCGCCTGCCTCTGTATCGCACCGGAGAGGAACAGGGCTTCTTCGTCACGCTTCCAGCTCGCCAAAGCCGACAATCTTGACCGTCGCACCTTTAGGAAAGCTAGCCAGGATCGTGAGTTCGCCGCCGAGGGCTTCGACCTGGCGTCGCAGTGTCGAGATCAGGAGATCGCTACGCTTCTCGATGCGAGAGATTTGCTCCTGCTTGACGTTTAATTCCTTGGCAAGCTTTATCTGCGTGATGTTTCGCGCCTTGCGCAGCTCGCGCATGGTCATTTCCTCGCGGATCAGCTCGTCAGTACGGGTTGCGATCTTATTACGCCGGTCGGCCGGAAGGGCCTTCAATTTGTCCTGTAGAGTTTTCATTTCTTCCTCCCCTTGCTGCCGGTCTTTGTCTCTGCTTTCACTCTCACCAGGTGCCGCTCGAACCGCGCATCCGCCTTGGCGATAAGTGCCTTGTAAAACTTCTTTTCGCTGACTCCGGTCTTGCCGCCAGCAACGAGTAGGATTGCGATCTGCTTAGGATCGAACGCGAAAGCAACCCGCCATTCGTCGTTCATTGCCTCGAAACGCAATTCCTTCATGTTGGCGTAATCCGAACCGTGAAGCTTATCGACATGCGGCCGGCCCGTCAGAGGGCCAAACGATTCGATAAAAGCAGCTTCCGCGAACAGCTCGTCCTGCACCTCGGCCGGAAGCTCGTCGAATTCACGTTCGAATTCGTCATGAAACGCTACCGCCCACTTCACGATTATGCTCCTAGGCGCATATGCTGTCGAGCGCATTTTTGAAATGACTAATAATAACGGGCTCGTAAAACGGTAGTTCCGGTAACTTGGCAGCCGCTGCTCCACCGGCTTGGCGAGTTTACCTAAATCGCGACTTTGCAGGCACGGGGAGACCAATCAAAGGTGCTCAAGAGGTATTCTTACGGAATCTCCGCTGGCTTGCGGCACGTGTAGATTTGTCCACGATCTTCGCCGATCGAGTCCGTGCCCTATTCGAACAATCGTGGCGTCATTGCACGCCAGCGCGCAGAGCCACGCATGGTCATTCGGTCCGCAGTACCCGCATCGGCTCAACGGATGCTGCTCTCCGTGCTGGAAGGTAGCAGGCCAGCAGCGCAGAGGCCAGCAGGATGAGCGCTACGGCGCTGAAGGCGGAGAGGTCGAGCGCCCGCACGCCGAATAGCATGCTCTGCATCGCGCGGCCCACAAAATAGGCGCCAATCAGGCCCAGACCCAAGCCGATGGCTGCCAGCACCGTGCCTTCCCGCACCACCAGCGCCAACACGCGGTTGCGCGTCGCGCCCAACGCCATGCGCACCGCGATCTCATGGGAGCGCTGCGCCACGGAAAACGCCACCACGCCATAAATCCCCAGCGTGGCCAGAAACAAGGCCACAACCGCGAAGCTGCCGAAGAGGATCAGGGTGAACCGCTCGTCAGCCAGCGATTCCTCTCGGATCTGATCCAAGGTTTTTGGTTCCGCCAACGCAATCTGCGGATCGACCGCATGCACTGCTCTCGCAATGCTCGCCTGCATTGAAGCCGGATCTTCCGCCGTGCGCACGCCGACGGTCGCCTGCGGCCACGGGATTTGCCAGAACGGAACCAGCATCTCCTCCAAGCGTCCGTGCGCGTCTGCCGCATGCACGTCCTGATACACCCCGACAATCTGCCACTCGACCCCGGGTCCAAGCTTTTGCACACCGGGAATGAGCTGCTCTACCACCACGCGTTGCCGGAGCGGATCTTTCCCCTGCAGATATTTCTTGGCAAACGACTCGTTCACCATCACCACTTTTATGCTGTTGGCGGTGTCCTGTTCGCTGATCGACCGTCCCTTCACCATATGAATTCCGAACGTTGAGACAAATTCCGGGGTCACCATCCCAAAGCCGGCCCCCGGCCGCTGTGATGGATCGGCATAGGCCCGTCCGCCGGCCAGCGTGAACGGCATGCCAAAACCAGCGCCATACAACGGATACCCGGTCATCACCGTCGCGTGGGAAACGCCGGGAACCGCGTCGATGTGCGCCAGGATATCCCGGTAGTATGCGGTGATCCGGGCTGGATCTTTCGATCGCGAATCGGGCACAGGCAGAGAGAACATCAACACGTGATCTGTGCGGATGCCGAGATCCACCCGCGTGAGGTTCCAGAAGCTGTGAATCGCCAGCCCCGCGCCGGCCAGCAACGCCAGCGCCAGCCCAAATTCCCCGATGACCAAAACACGCCGCAGCCGATGCTTGCCCACGCTGGTTCCGGTGCGGCCGCCCTCCTTGAGCGCTTCGCCGGGATCGATACGTGAGGCATACCATGCCGGCGCGCAGCCTGCCAGCAGCCCGGCCAGCGTGGTTGCGCCCAGGGTGAACAGGAGAATGGGAAGGTTGAGCCGCAAATCCGCCTCATTGGGCAGCGTGTTGCGCGGCATCACGGCGATCAGTCCCTGCAGCATGGCATACCCCACGCCCACGCCCAGCGCGCCCCCGGCCAGGGTCAGCAGCAGGCTTTCCGTCAGCAATTGGCCAAAGATGGTGGCCCGTGCCGCTCCCAAGGCACTGCGCACGGCCAGCTCTTTTTGCCGCGTCATGCCGCGCGCCAGCAGCAGATTGGCCACATTGACGCAGGCGATGAGCAGCACAAAGCCGACGGCGCCCAGCAGCAGCCACAGCATCTGGATTCGCTCCGGCGGCAGAAAATCGTTCTTCAGCGGTTCGACTTTGGCCCCCCAGCCCTTGTCGCTCTTGGGATACACCTGCGCGATATGCGCCGTAACCGCATTCATATTCTGCCGCGCCTGCTCGAGGGTCACACCAGGCTTCATCCGTCCCATCACCAGCATCCAGTGAAAGTCGTGGTTGAGCTGTTCCGGCTTGAAGACCAGCGGCACCGTCAGCTGGTTCTGCCCGCGATCCTGATCGCCCGGGGCCTGCACGCCCACGACTGTATACGGCTCGCCGTCCAGGCGGAGGGTCGTGCCAATGATCTTTCGATCGGCTCCCAGCTTCAGCCAAAGCTTGTGCGTGAGGATCACCACGTGTTCATGGCCCGCCTGCCCTTCTTCGGGCAGAAAATAGCGGCCCAGGAACAGCGGCTCGCCCTGCATCTGCAACAAGCCTGGCGTGGTGACGCTCGCCTGGAGAAACTGCGGCTGATCTTTGGTAGCGATGTTGAAGCTGGTCCCGCTCCACGCATTGAGGTCGGAGAACACGGTGTTCTGCTGCTTCCAATCGGTAAAGTCGCCCGCGGCTACGCTATTGCGGTTTCCCTGGATGGTCGACCAGACCATCACCAGTTGATTGGGCTGCGGGAAAGGCAGAGGAGCCAGCAGCGTCGCGTAATCCACGGTGAAGATCGCCGTGTTCGCGCCGATTCCCAGGGCCACTGTCAGCAATACCGTGATGGTCAGGCCGGGATTTCTTCCCAGCAAGCGCAAACTGAAGTGGAGGTTCTGAAGCAGCGTTTGCATACCCGATTTCCTTTCCTATAGCGGTTAGAAGAAGTTGCGCAATCCGTGGGAGTTCAGGAGCCGCCCAACGACAGCAAGACGCGCGGGATCGTCTGAACGCTCCTTTCTGAACGCTCCTTGATGAGCGGCGTGCATTCGACCCCTTCGGCGAATTGGCGCGTCTCAGCAACGCGAGCCCATTCAGATGCGTACGAAAGGACCCGAGGGCCGGTTCCGTACAATCTCATCTGCGCACCAGTTATTTTCGCGTTCAGCCGCCAACTGGGCCGACTGACAGCCCTGGCATAGTCTCTGTGACCGGCTGCTGCCGGCTTGCCCCGTGCTCGCGTTTTCCTACCCACGAGCCATCGCGAACAGGTTCCCGTTAAACAGGGATTTCCGCCAACTTGCTGTCTTGACGCTTCTGGAGGGGACTTACCGGAAATCAGCCTTCTCGCAATCGTTATTGTTTCTGCTGCTTCACTTCCACCAAAACATCGTGAATGGCCTGGGCGATTGCTTCGGGCTTTTCTTGATGCATGCGATGGCCCGCACCCGCAACGATGCGGAGCTCCGCGTACTTCGACCGGTGGGACAGATCCACCTGAAAACTGTGCCAGGCGTCATTGATCTGATCGCACTGCGTTTGCGTGAGGCCGGGAAAGGCGCTGCAGGGAGCTCGCTCCCCTCGCTCGAGGACGATGATGGGGACATCGTCATGCCAGGCCAGGTGCTGCTGTGGCGGGAGCAGACCTTCACGCTGGAGGTTTTTCAGATCCATGTCTGAACCGGGAAACGCGGGGGAGATGGCTGCATCTCGCCATACCATCTCTTCGTGAGAGGAGTCCACAAAGACAAAACCTGCGACGTCGCCGGGATACTGCTCCTCATAGTGGCGAATGAGAATGCCCCCCGCCGAGGCCCCAACAAGAAGGTAGGGATCGGGCAGCTGCGCAGAGTGGAAGAGATCGTGCATGTTCTCGACGACCTCGCTTATCGAATGATCTCCCGTAACATGATCGCTCTCACCAAAGCCAAGCGGATCGTAACTGCACACGCGGGCGAACTCTGAGACACGCGACTGGACCAGGGACCAGTTCTGATAACTACCGAGCCCCCGGCCCGTCGCCAGAATGACGATCGGCTTCCCGTGAGATTCTCCCGTGCATTCGAGAAACATCTTGTGTCCCTGGGAGATAGGAACAAGATGGCCGGTTGAAGCTGGGATTGACCCGGGACCACTCGCCTGCGCTGCCTGCGGCGCCGGTTCCAATGTACGACCATAAACGACGCCAATGTTCGGGAAGGTGCAGAAGCTGAGCGTGGTTAAGAAGATGACTGAAACGGACAACAGGGTCGCCAGAGTCCATACCCTGATCGGCTCAAGATACGCTGGCCCCACTAAAGAGACCGCATCGTAGACAGCAGATCGCCAGACCCTGCCAATTCCGGAGATCCCTTCTTTACCGGCATCCATGAGTTGCTCCCTGAAGAGCTGTTCCATTTCATCGCCGTACCGGTAGCGCAGATCGTCTGCATACAGCAATAGCATCCGGTTATAGACCCAGCAACTTAGTTCGAGGACAAAGCTCATGCTTTACCTCTCAGCGGAAACAGCTTCTTTGCTTTGGCTAAAAGAAGAACTTCGTTTTGCCGCGAGAACTCCGCGTTGAGTAGTTGCTTGCCCGCCCTCGTGAGGCGATAGTTTCGACGACGGCCCCGGCTGTCGTTCTCTACCTCTTCAATGAACGACTGGTCTGCAAGTTTTTGGATCGTGGTGTAGAGGGTCGCGGGCCCCATCTGGAGTTTGCCGTCCGACAACACTCTTATCTCTTGCATGATCAGATATCCATGCTTCTCGCCATCTGCGAGAGCAAAAAGCACGAAGAAGGCGGCTGGCGAAAGCGGCAGCATCTCTTGCAAATCATTATTGAGTGAAGCTGATGGGTTCATCCGAGGATCCATGTATCACATATAGATATATCCGTTTGTGATATATGTCAACTTGTCTTTGTGAAAAAGGCCAGAAAAAAGGGTATTCGAAGAGCGGTTTGGGCAAGGAGCTTGGCGCTGGAAAAAACTTTCATGCTGCCTCTCCGAAAAGTCTGAAGCAGATCAGAAGGAAAAACGGCAGCAAACTTCTTTTTTTGCCCCTGTCTCCCGTCTTAAATTTCTTCGATTTGGCGTTCCGAATCGCGGAGCAGAGTTAGTTCATTCCAGTCGAGTTGTTCCTGTAAACCCTGGTAGGCGCTGGGGCCGATCTTATCCTCGTTACGAAGGTTTTCGAGTTCAGCGCGCTCTGCTTGAACTGCTGTTAGTCCGAGGTCGTGGAGGCGATCCAGCGGTCCACATCTCTCCTTGTCAACGCATCTCTGCAACTTGAGGGAAAGCCTATACCGCAGGTTCTCCGCCTCCGGGCCTTGCTCGCCTGCCATCCTCGCGAGAGCAGTACGTGCCAGCGAGACACGGGCAGATGCAAGTTCAAGCATTGCTTCCTCGGAGCGGTCCAGCCCGAGACGTCTTACCATCGGCGCCAGCGTGAGACCCTGAAGAACGAGAGTTACCAGAACGACTGAGAATGCCGTGAGGACCACGGTATCGCGGTGCGGGAACGCATCAGGAAGAGCGAAGGCGGTGGCAATGGTGACGAAACCTCGCATGCCGCACCATCCCATAAAGATGGCCTGGCGCAACGTTCCGCTGGATTTCTCTCTCCGGGATGCCAGGTAACTATAGCCAAGAACAACGATCATGCGCGTGCAAATAACGGCGAGCACAACCAATCCTGCAAATCCAAGAGCCTGTCGCAAGTGAGGCCCCTGCATGCGCGCTACGATCGATCTTGCCTGCATGCCCATCAGAAGAAACGCAACAACATTCAGAGTGAAGACAACGGCGCTCCATACCGCATACGATTGAACACGCATCCGGGCATCAACATCCTTCGGGCTCAGCTCGCTGGCAAGGGTCATGGCAAACCCGATCACGCAAAGCACGGCCGAGAGCCCCAGGTGCTGGGCCGTGATCCACATAACATAAGCGCTTACAAACTGCAGCAGAAGGCCCCCCAAAGTGTCTCTCGTGATGCGACTGACGTGGATGTAGAGATATGCGGAGAGAATTCCTAACAGTAGACCGCCAGGTGCTGCGAATCCCAGGCGCAAACCTATCGGTAAAGAAAGCCCTCCGCGTTGAAGAACTGTTAAAGCACCGCCAAAAAGGAGCAGGGCGGTTGCGTCGTTGAAAAGACTCTCGCCTTTCAGCACGGCATCGGTTTGACGAGGCAGGGAAAATTTGCCTAGCACGGCGGTTGCAGCGGCCGCATCCGGAGGAGAGACAACGGCGCCCAGGGCGATGCCCGCCGCGAGAGGCAAGCCGAGAAACGCCCAACTAATCCAGGCCACAACTGCCGTGGTCAATACGACAGCGATGACCGCGTATGTGACCAGGGGAGCAACAAAACGCCGCGTCGCGCCCGGTGGAAAATCGAATGCGGCATCGACCACAGCCGGCGCAATAAAGAGGGCGAGGCAGGTTGAGGGATCGATCGAAAACGACGGTGCTTTCGGGATCATCGCGACGATAACCCCCGCCCCAGCGAGCATCGTGGGATAAGGCAGTGACAGGCGGCGAGCGAGCTGTAATAAGACGATCGCGATGAGCAGGAGTGCAAGCAGGCTTTCGAAAAAGGTCATTGACTATCTCCCGCTTCTTTTTGAGAAAAAGGATATTGTAATATTGGCTCCAAATTGCCTGGCGATCCCGGACCAGAGTCCCCGGAGCGGCGAATACACATATAGGAGAATTCCATGCAGAAGAAGACGCTCGGGTTCTTTGTCTTAGTACTCCTTTTGCTGGCTGCCTTACCGGGCGCATACCGCCAGGCAGGGGCTCAGGCAAAGAAGGTTCCCTATCCGGCCATGGCTTCTGTCAACGAGTATTTGATACCCGACGAGAAATCTGAAATAGCGTTAGCCCGAACTGGTGCTCCAGCATCGATTACCGACGGAGCCGAAGTGATGGTGCTGGGACAGAAGGGATTTACGATCGCAGTAAAAGGCACGAATGGCTTCCTCTGTATCGTGGAGCGATCATGGGGCTCCACGACAGATGACCCGGACTTCTGGAATCCCAAAATTCGCTCTCCCATTTGCTTTAATCCGGCGGCCGCAAGGACTTTTGCGCCCATCTTCCTGATGAAAACGAGGTTGGTGCTGGCAGGAAAATCGAAGGCGGAGATCGTGGAGGCGACCGCATCGGCACTGGATAAGAAGGAAATACCCACCCTGGAGCCGGGATCGATGTGCTACATGATGTCGAAGCGGCAATATCTGAACGATCGCGACAAGAGTTGGCGTCCGCACGTGATGGTCTTTGTTGCGGGCGATAAGGCGAAGAGCTGGGGAGCCAATCTGCCGGGCTCACCGGTGTTTGCGGCAAATGACCCTGAAGAACGGGTGACGATTTTCATGGTCCCGGTTGGGAACTGGTCCGATGGGGCGCCGGCTCCGATGGAGTAGTGACCTCTATCTCAGAAATGCGCTCGACGCAAAACCCAACTTCGGGGCTTGCGCCGGGCGCACCACGCACCCGGGAGCGGGTTTTCTCAGGCGTTGTCCGACAAGGCGACTTCCAGGGAATAATCGGCTATACAGGTTACGGTACGAGCTTCCAGGTAATTTCTCGAAGCGTAGTTTTTGAAGCTTCTGGTCCGCACTGCGTCAGTTCCCGATCTGTGCATGTACGGGTTGTGAGCGCAACAGGGTTGTGCATCGCCGCCGAAAGTATGTGGCCATCGCGAGTGTCCACGACAAGTCGAACGTCAAACGTCTCCTTGCCCGCCTCTGCAGTGAATCCGTCATCCTGCTTGGAGACCTGCACGAAATTGTTGGGCGTACCGGATGTTGGCTCTTGCATCCACTTCGCAGGTAGCTGAATATGAAGCGCCGGAGGAGGCACGTGCTGAATCAGTAGTGTTTCGGTATGTTCATTCGGGTTTACGGTCTCCACTTTGAGGGAGAAATCCACCACATCCTGACCGAGCATGACACGTTGTCCGTCGGCCCAGGAATTGGGAGTCGTACGCGACACATACGCGGTCTGTCCTGGCTGTACAAGCTTTGACTGCATGGCCAGCAGCAGATCGCTATAGATGGTCAACGTGTCCGTAATAGGCCCGATGAGTAGAGGCTGAACAGTAGCCAGGTTAGGCACCTTCATATACGAGGAAGGGTCATCGAGAGAAACGGTCTGGCGCAGCGCAAGGCTTGCCGGGCTAAGTGTCTGCTGAGCGTTGGAAGTGAGGTCCGACCAGCCGATTTCCTCGTAGTATCGACCGCTCATATCGCGCTTCACCACGTCAGCAGCCCGAATGGTGTACTGCCAGCCGTCGTTATTGCCTGTCATCAGGTAATGTGAGACCGCCCCGCTGGTATATCGGCGCTGGAGGGTTCCCGCTTCTGTCGCGGCCTGCTGCCCGGCGTTTGTAGACGCTAATTCAACCAGAACCACCGCGAAGATCAGTGGTAGCCATCTCAGCACAGCGCCCTCCGAACTAAGCTGATAGGTTAACAGCCGAGATCAGGACCGCGCTTTTCGTCACCTTGTTCCCGGATTGTCGACGATCCGGAAGCTTCCCGCAAGACTGGGTTTTCAGGGTACCCCGCTACCCGCGACCTCAATCAAATGCCTGATGTGGCGCAGCTGTGCCGTCTGACCAATGGAAAAGCCGTACCATGAAAATGGTTTCCGGCTTCGGAACGTCGCGATATTGGTCGTTGAACAACACGGGTGAACCCGCCAGGTCTGCTCCCCAACTGGCGAAGCCGCAAGGAGAGCGGGCGCACCGGCTCTCGAAGCCTATCCGCTCGATGCCGATCTTTCTCCCAGTTCTACAGGAACAGGCTATGTTTCAACGTTTCTGCGAATCGGTTTCAGGGTCGTGGGCCGCCGCTCACACGCACGTCCCATCATGCGTTTCAACCTTTAGTACCATGCCGAGTCCGCCTGCCTAGGTACAAAGGGAAAGTTCCAGTGCTGCCCGTGGAAATTATGCAGTGCGATGAGCGGGAGCGTGCGCAGCCGCGGCAGCGCTCCCGTCCCGGATCTTTGCCCCGATACTCAACTAGCGGCGCCGCGCACATACTCATCCATAATCGTCATAACTTACGACGCACCACATCACTTAAGCTGCGAACTTGACCGCAATATTCGTTAGTGATAGCTTACCGTAAGTGGTAACTTACGAAGAGCGAGTCCTCGATGCCCTCGGAGATCCTACCCGGCGGGCGGTGCTGAAGCGCCTGCGCGGCGGCGGACGATCCGTAGGTGAGATTGCCGAGGGGATGGAGGTGAGCCGCCCCGCAGTCTCCCAGCACCTGAAGATCCTCAAGGCAGCACGACTGGTGACGGTTCACGCCGAGGGCACGCGACGGGTCTACGCAGTCGACACACGGGGCATTGAGTCGCTGCGGAAGTGGCTGGATGGATTCTGGGACGAAGCACTCGCCGCATTTAAGGCAGCGGCCGAGCGGGAAGCGACCAAGGAGAGGAAACAATGACAGAGCCGGCTATATCCAGAGATACCGATGCGAACAGCGTACGGAAAGTAATAAGCGTTGAGGCACCGCAGGCAGTGGCATGGCGGGTGTTCACCGAGAAGATGGGTGCGTGGTGGCCGCTGGCTTACTACAAAATCGGGAAGGCCAATGCAGTGGACGCGGTAATCGAGCCCCGCGTCGGGGGCTGCTGGTACGAGCGCGGCGACGATGGAAGCATGTGTCAGTGGGGCAGCGTACTTGTGTGGGAACCGCCGGCGCGCCTGGTCCTCTCGTGGGATATCAGCGCCGACTGGCAGTATGACCCAACACTGAAGACTGAAATCGAGGTGCGCTTCAACGCCGACGGTAGCGATCGCACACGCGTCGAACTGGAGCATCGTCATCTTGATCGCTTTGGTGCGCGCCGCGATGAGATGCGTCGAATCTTCGACACCGAAGGCGATTGGGGCCGGTTCCTGGAGGCGTTCGCCCGTGCGGCCGCAGCCTAGGCAGGAGAATCCATGTCGGATATCAGAGAGGCGCGAAAAGCGCTGGCGAGGCGAATCTTAGAAGGAGCCGGTAAGGCATCACCCTCCGCGCGTCGGGCCGCGTTCAATAACAGCGGCCTCGCGGAACCACTCGGTGGGCTAGTCGACAAGGTTGCCAGGCATGCCTCTGGGGTCACCGACGACGATATCACCGCCGCGAGGGTGTCGGGACTCAGCGAAGACCAAGTCTTCGAGATCGTGGTGTGCGCCGCCATCGGGCAAGCCACTCGGCAGCACGACACGGCACTTGCGGCCCTTGAGGCGGCGACCAAGAAAGCGTGAGCATGCGACTTGCAATCCTCGATAGTGGCCACGGTTTCGGTACGAAGGCACTTTTCGTGCTAATTCAAACGGTGTCGCGCCAGCCGGTGCTCGACGTCGTCAAACTGGTCAAGTACCGGGCTGACTTCTACGGTGGGCCGATGCAGCGGGTGACCCAGGAGGCGATGCGCGGACCTTCCTCTTGGTCTGTGGGTGATCGTGAGTTGATGGCCGCGTTCGTCGCGAAGACGAATCATTGCGAGTTTTGTTCGAGGGCGCATCTTGCGGTCGCGCAAGAGGCATATCACCGCGACGGGAAAAGGGTCTCGTCCGATCTGGAGATCGCGGCCATCGAGGAACCATTACGGGCAACGCTGCTCCTGTTGGGCAAGCTGACACGCGAGCACGTGGTGAACGTGGATGACATAAGAGCTGTCCTCGCTGCCGGCGCTTCGCGCCGACAGCTCGAGGATGCGCTCGCGGTCTGTTTCTCATTCAATGTGATCGGCCGGTTGGCCGATGCCTTCGGGTTCTTCGTGCCTGCTCCCAAGGCCTTCGAGGGGGGCGCGAAATACCTTCTCGCGCGCGGCTACCGCTGAGTCACCAGCACCGCTCAACCGCCATGATCTGATACGCCGATGATGCCGCCGTTCATTTGGCGTGCTTCGCTACTGGTCGTAGTTGGCCCAGACATGGCGAATATTTCCAGCAGCATTCAGCAGCATCACCTCGGCAGTCTTGCTGCCGCGAACATTGTTGATGTAGTAGACCACGATCGTCTCTACGCCCCAAAATACATCGATCAGGTCGAAGCGGAGATCCGGAAAGGCCGCAAGACCCCGGACGAAGTATTCCCGCAATGCAGCTTTCCCTCGCACCGTGCCATCGCCAGCTAGTAACTTCAGTGCGACCGGCGAGACAAGGAGCACTTCATCATCGTAGTGAGCGAGGATTCGTTCCACATCATGGCTGTTCCAAGCACCCACCCAGTCTTGAGCAAACTCGTGCGCAAATGAAGCCTGTAAGGGCAAGATCACATCCCCCATATCCCACCAGCACTCCTAGAATAAAGCTTTGATTCTCAAGCAGCGTGGATTGATTCCTGAGGCTGAAGTGAAGACCTCATGCTCCCGGCTGGTGATACACCCACAAAGACAGATCATGAGGTCATCAGTAACTCAGCGACTTTTCACTCCTTGCGCGAGGACGCCCTCTTCGATACGCTCTGCGGCGGCCCCGGCGCCCCCGAAGTGACTCATGGATTCGGCAACGCGCTTGGCGGATTCACGGTAGGAAGGCTCGTTCAGCACGCGCTTCACCTTAATGCGGAACTCGGCCACATCCACCAGCTTTCGCCGTCCGCGCCGGTTACCGGCACCACCACTTCGCCCGCGCCTAACGACGCGAGCCGTCGCGCATTGCTTTCCCGCTCCCTAATCGTGGGAATGATCACCGCCGGCGTTCCGGCCTTTAAGGCCGTCATCACCGAGCTGTGCCCGCCGTGAAACACGATCAGGTCGCACCGCTCCGCCATGAGCGGTCCCGGAACATACGCGGCATGGCGAAAGTTCTGTGGCAGAGTTCCAAATTCTTCCGGCAGTTCCTGATAGCCCGTGGTCAGCACAACGTCTACGGGCTCGTCCGCCAGCGCCGCAATCGCGGCGCGAATCACCACGATCGAATCGCACGGTCCGGCTGCTGTAAAGTAGCGCGGATTTCCGGAATACACCCAGATGAGCGGCCGCCCGCGGCCGTGCCCATTGTTCGCGCGCAGTTCCTCCACCCACGTGGGCAGCGCTGCACCGCTGCGCTGGAACACCATTGGCCCGATGTATGTCACCTCCGCATCTGCCGCCACCGGATCGGTCTCCGGCGTTCCCACAATCAACGCGAGGTCGCCCGCCATCCAATCGACGATACGCTTCGCCGGCGCCAGTCCATACAGCTGCGCAACCGCACTGAAGTGCGCCGCGGCGCTGGGTAGCCCGGCAGGCCGCTCGTCTTCCCACCATGTAAAGCCGCGACTCGCGGGATGAATATTCCCCTGCAGCACGGTGGCCAACGGCACTTTGGCGATGCGCGCAGCCAGGCAGGCAATCGGCTCAAACGAATCCACCACCATGTCCGGCGCATAATCACGTACCAGGTCAACGTAGACGGCAGTGGCGCCGCGCACGTACTCCTCGCTGGTGTACAAGCCGGCAAAGAAGTGCTCCACGTCCCATCCCTCGGCCACCATCGTCAGATCGAACGCAGGCGCCGGCATCGGCCGCGCCGGCATCGGCAAATTCGTCAGTCCCGCTTCGGCAATCAGCTTGCTGGGCGCAGGCGCGGGATTGAAGACCGCGACCTCATGGCCGCGATCGGCAAGCGCGCGCGCAATGGGAACCATGCGCGTGGGAAGACCAAGATCATTGGCCGGCAGCATGGTGATGAGAAATCTGGCCATTCGACTCCTTGCGAATCATTGACCCTGTGACCTGACGCGACTGCCGAACTGCGCGCGATTTGCTTAAAGGTGGGGCCGTGCACGGCAAAAGCGGTAAATCCGAAGAATCAGACTGGGGACGAGACTGCCCGAATTTAATCGCTGCACGGATGTGCTGTCAAATTGCAGCGCTTCGATGGGTGAGCATAACATCGACGCATGACAGAAAAAAATGGATAGACCTGCGGCAGACATTCAGCTTGAACCTGCGCTGCGCGAGCAGTCGCCGATCCTTGCCAATCTGCTTGAGTTGTATGCGCATGACTTCAGTGAATTTCAACCTTTGGAAATAGGCCCGGAGGGTAGGTTCGGTTACAAGCCACTTTCACTGTACTGGAGTGAATCCAATCGACATCCGTTCCTTATCCGGTTCAATGGCAAGCTCGCAGGGCTGGCTCTGGTGAAGAGGGGTTCGGAGATTTCTGGTAATCAGGAAGTGTGGGACATGGCGGAATTCTTTGTTCTCCGTGGTTGCCGCAGACACGGGATCGGAACACGCGCCGCGCAGGAGGTGTGGAGGCGTTTCCCGGGACTTTGGGAGGTTCGAGTGATGCAATCCAATACTCCAGCGATCTTCTTCTGGAATCGGGCGATTTCCGACTTTATTGGTCAGTTGATCCAGCCTGTCCGCATCGAGAAGCATGGCAGATCCTGGCAGCTCTACTCGTTCGAATCCGAACGAGGCCGTTAGCCATAACCTCCTTTACTGGCACTTGTACTCCTCTCCAGTGGTGAAACCGGGCGGTAAGAATAGCAAGCGCTCTAGGGGTGGCCGCGCGAGTCCCAGTTGGACCAGCCGTTGCTCGCTACGGTCTGCCATTTGTGCCACAAAGCGCCGTCGACGCCGAGCACGAAGAGTTCCAGCCGCCCGTCCCCACTGGGCGCGACCGCCGGACCGTTGACCACAGGTGAGCCGCCGTTGCCAAGCGAGTCCCAGAAATGCCATCCGTTGCTGGCCGCGGTTTGCCACGCGTGATAGAGATTGCCGTCGTTGCCGGTGATGAAGAGTTCCAGCCGTCCATCGGCGCTGGGGGCCATTGCGGGATGGTCCTGAAACCCGCCGCCCACGCTGCCGAACGAGACCCAACCCGACCACGCGCCGCCCACCGCGAGCTGCCAGATGTGCCACAGTGCGTTGTCGCGCCCGCGCACGAAGAGCTCGAGCCGCCCATCTGCGCTGAAGCCGACCGCAGGACGATCGTCCAGGCCCGTGTCCGCGGTGCCGAGTGAGATCCAATCGGACCAGGCGCCGGCAGGAGAGGTCTGATGCAGGTTCCACATGCCGCCATTCTCGCCTACGACGAAGAGTTGCAGGCAGCCCGCGGAGTCGCGAATGACCACCGGCGGCCCCACGGGAAAATCGTTGGCGGGATGGTTATGCGGATTCCAGGCTGGGTTCCACGCTCCTCCCCAAGCCGCCTGATCGAGCCGCCAGAGAAATCCGTTGGCGGCAAAGAGCACCAGTCGGCCATCGGCTCCCGCGGCGATGCTGGGCGTGACCGGAACGCCTGTCGGTGGATTACCGAGCCCTGTGGGGCCTCCGAAGCCGCCCGACCAGAGCGCCTGCTCGAGGAATTCGACTGAAGCGCCGACGAAAAAGGTCATCAGCCGTCCATCTCCGTTGCGCGCCATGGCCGGCGGCCATTCCGTCGCCGTTACTTTATGGCTGGACCAGCCGGACCAGCCGTTCGACCAGGCCGTCTGCTCGATGCTGTACAGTACTCCATCGATTCCAAGCATGAACAACACGAGACGGCCATCCCCCTGGGGCATCACTACCGGAGCGCCAAACAAGTTAGGCATTCAACTCCTCCTGTTAAGTGATAGTGAACGGAGGCGACGAAGCGTTTCATGTGTTGGCTGGCTAATTTCCCTTATCTCCCAAGGTAGTTTGGTTCCATCGGCCCCCTAGACTTCCCTGCCCCTCACGACCCCTTTAGTTGCTCTTGCGCAGGAGCCGAATGACTACGACACTGGCATGCGGAAAGACCGTTTCGAAGTTAGACCCCACCTGAATCTTATTCGTCACAGTCTCTATTGCATGTGGTTGCATTTCGTTGTTCTCTGTATAGATGCTGGGCGCCGAGATGGTCTTCGCTTGCGCCAGGGCACTCAGGGATAAAGCCATCCATTTGAATAGCCGCACGAAAATCGCGGGTGAGACTGCGATTGACGCAGAATAGTAGAAGCGTGTCCGGTGATGGACCCATCGCCGCCACGACTTCCAGCCAGGGAACGTGATCGATGTGCGGCAGACGATTGACTCCATGTTCCACCGTATACATTGGAGCATCACTCTCGGTGGCCACCAGCCGGCTTGGCTTTTCCTCGGCGTACGAGCGCAGCACCCAATAACCCGGAGCGCCGTAGACCTGCTCCCGCTTCTTCCAGATACCTCCAAACTCGAGAATGCCGGTCATGTCAGAGATGGGGACGATGCTGGAGTTCCTCAACAGCATATTGAGGAAGCCCGCGGTATCGATCGCTCCGCCCATATTGTCGAAGCCCGGCGCCGGCCGTTGGCCCGGCACAAAGAGCCATTCGGTAAAGGCAATTTTCGCGTTCTTGTGATTCGACTGCTGGATTTGCTCTGTCATCTCCTTTAGGTGCTGCTCCAACCCGATGGGCAGCGCGAAGCTCGAGAGCGCAATGAAATCATCCGATGGATTGGCCAGCTGTACCTGGTCATCCCTGACCACAAAATGGGTCGACAAATACTGAAAGGTATCGGGCGGAGTGGCTAGCTGCACTGCGTTCCACTCATGATAGTGGTCCGGGTCGGCGCCGGTCGCGATCAGACGCGCGTTCGGATCCACTTTACGGATGGCCTCGCTGAATGCCTGCGTTCGAGCGCCAATCTGATCCTGGGCCGGGTAGCCCGTGTTCCAACTGCCCCATAGTTCATTCCCCAGCTCCCAGAGCAGGCCGCCTTTCTTGTCGCCCCAGTGATCGTTCACATACTTGACCCACTCCGCGGCTTCCTCAGGAGTTCCGGAACCGAGGTTCAGGGCGATCTGTGGTTGTGCTCCAATCAGTTCGCAGAATCGCAGGAATTCATCCGTCCCGAAAGTGTTGTACTCCGGCATGTTCCATGCGAGGTTGGATTGGCTTCTGCGCTGATCGCGCGGTCCGATGCCGTTCTTCCAGTGATAGGAAGAAGTAAAGTTGCCGCCAAAACGGACCAGTGGGCTTTCGAGCGCTCGCGCCATCTGCACGACTTCCGGATCCATCCCGTCTACAGCGTCGGCGGGCATCAACGAGACTTGATCGATATAGGCGCGAGCATCGTCATGCAGGGCAATCACGAAGTCGACCGGCTGCAACCGCCCGACCGTGCCAGGTTTGAGCGTGAGCTCAAAGGAGTATTTGGTCCACTCCTTGGCGGCAGCATCGATCGTCGTGCTCGGCGAGTACAGCTTGTGCGTCGTCGGTCATTGTTTCGGTCGCGGAGCGAGACGTACACCTTCGCCGGCCCGGACTGATGCTTGACAAAGATGCTTCCGCGATACGTGAGAATGCGATGCACGGGCAGGTAGATTCGCTGACGGATGCCCACCTCCCCGGCCGGCAAACCCATGATCAGCAGCGAATTCGAAGAGTTGGCCGCATCGCCCGACTGCGGCTCGTAGCGATTTTCCTGGCGTACGTCTAACGGCTCCCAGGGCAGCGGAAGATCAAGTTTCGAGGCCCGCTCCAACTCCGGCCGTTCTTTGATCATCCTGGCGATCGCTCCGGCGCTCCACAGGCCTTCTTCGAAGCTGCCGTTTTCCAGTAGTTCCGACCACAATCCGCCATAGGTGGAGTGGCCGATCGGTTCCAGAAAGCTGCCGAAGATGGTAGGCGGGATCGCCTCCTTTTGTAACTCCCCTGCATGCACTCGCACATGGACGGGCTGATCTGGCGCGGCATGGGTATCATCCATAATTTGACCCACGGCAGAGGCCGCACCCAGGCAAAAGACGCTGACCACAACGAAGCCGGCCGGCTTTACTCGTCGCATCCTGTTCACTTTGTTCTCCGACTGGCGTTTCCTGGAGCTGAGATACCGGAGGAAGTATATAGGAGTCACTGCTTACGGCAACTTTTGTGCAGCCAGTTCATCCGATCGCACGGAGACTATGAGGAAAGTGCAGGTTGCGGAATGAGCGCGACCAGCTTGAGATCGGTATTGATACTGGGAATCAACGACACCTGGGAATAGGTACTGATCGCTCCCGTTGGGGAACTAAATGTACGAGCACCACCCTCTCGTTCCCGCACATCCTGTTCGCTCCAGTACCTGGCAAATACTCTGCTGCCGGCCTGCAATTCGGAGATCAGCCTGAGTGTCGGAGGCTCGGTCAAATGCCGTCCGGCATCCGACCGAAACTCGGCCACCAGCCGCTTCGCACGGCTCCTCCAATCCACGATCAAAGTGCGAGCATTCCGATTCAGAAAGACAAAACGAAGAAGATTGCGTTCTTCCGATTCAACCAACCAGGGCCGGAAGAGCTTCGCAGCCTTCCCATTCCAGGCCACCGCGTTCCATTGGCGATCCAGCACATAAACGGGGACTGGCATCTGATCGACCAGGTCCTTCAGACCTGTAGGAACTTCCAACTCGTGTGTTTCGCTCGAGTCCGGAACGACACAGCGTGCGATCTCAAACAGGTACAACCTCTCGGCACGCGAAAGCTGAAGTGCTTCGGCAATGCGCCTCAAAACCGAGGCCGAGGCACGAATCGGACGCCCTTGCTCAAGCCATGTGTACCAGGTGGTGCTCACACCGCAGAGTTGAGCAACTTCCTCCCTCCGTAAGCCAGGGGTTCTGCGCCGCCCAGCGGAAGCTAGTCCAAGCTTCGCGGGCGACAGGCGTTCACGATGAGAACGGAGAAATGTTCCGAGCGTCTGGGTAGAGGATTGGATGGGTTCGGCACGGAAGGATGGCATCGTTGATCAGGGTACCAGTCATACTAGGATAAAAGATCATCTTGTACCTGCATAATGCGGCGGCTAGGGTTTCTTTAGAAGGTCGTCATCCCGGCAGGAGAGCATCCTATGCGGCACGAACAATCCATATCCAAGAGTTTCGGTTCAAACGCCGAAAGGTATCTCACCAGCCCCGTCCATTCAGCCGGAGCCGATCTTGATTTTCTGGCGCGTTCAGTCGCCGCGTTGGATGAACCGAAGGTTCTCGACCTCGGTTGCGGAGCGGGCCACGCCAGCTTTGCCGCTGCGCCGTTTGCGCGGGAGGTGATTGCGTTCGACCTTACGGCCGCGATGCTTGAGGTAACAGCTGCCGCAGCCAAAGAGCGTGGCCTCTCAAATATCAGTACGACGCAGGGCTCTGTGGAAGAGCTTCCATTCAACAGCCGGCAGTTTGATTTCGTAGTGAGCCGTTACAGTGCTCATCACTGGAACGATGTCCCACGAGCGTTGCAGGAAGTGAAGCGTGTTCTAAAGCCCGGTGGGCAAGTCTGCTTCATCGACCTTACCGGTGCTCCCTCCCCTTTGCTGGACACCCATCTGCAATCTGTGGAGCTGGCGAGAGATCCATCCCATGTCCGCAGCTACACCAAATCAGAATGGCTTTCATTCTTCCAGGCGGCCTCATTCGATGCGCGCATAGAACAGAGATGGCGCTTGGCCACTGAATTTTCCTCCTGGGTATCGCGGATCGGTACTTCGGCAGAGGGCATAGCTGCAATACGTTCCCTTTGGTCAAGCGCACCGACCGAAGTACGGGATTACTTCAAGCTGCAGGACGATCTCTCGTTTGAGGTGGATGCTGCAATGATCATGGGGAGCATAGCTTAATACTGCAGGCAGAATTCAAGGGAGCTATAATCCCGCTGAGTATCGAGCTTGCTGATGGCCGCTCACGCTTTCGGAATCGCATGGGTCTTGTTTGCCGTGACTTTTGCAGCCCATTTCACGGACGAGGCGCTTCATGGTTTCTTACCGGAATACAATTCAAGAGTTCGGATGATACGGAACAAGCTACCGCTGCTTCCGATCCCCACATTCTCATTTGCAAGTTGGCTAGCACTGCTGATTGCCGGTTTTGTCTTTCTTCTTTGCCTTTCACCATTGGCCTTTCATGGCAGCGCTTGGCTCCGTATCGTGGCGCGTCCTATTGCCATTGTTGTGGGCGTATTCAACGCTGGACTCCATCTGGTTGGCTCAATTTGGTATCACCGTCGAATGCCCGGACTCTATAGCTCGCCTTTGCTTCTGATCGCCTCGATCTACTTGCTGTGGACCTCGTGACTTTGGGCCGAGCAGACTGGCTAAACACATCGCACCCAACGGCCCCTGTTTTCGGAGGCAAGATCCCATGGATTTTCAGGCGACGCTTTTCATCGTCTGTGGACTTCCCGGCGCCGGTAAGACGACTCTAGCAAAACAGATTGAGAGATCGCTTTCGGCAGTCCGAATGTCAGCGGATGACTGGATGACTGCTCTCTCCATCAACCTTCACGCTGAGGAGCAACGCGCCAAAATCGAGGCGTTGCAGTGGGAACTGGCCAAGCGTCTTCTGTCTCTTCGGCAGAATGTTGTGATCGAGTGGGGTGCATGGGGGAAGTCGGAGAGGGATACCTTTCGAACAGGGGCCCGCGCTTTAGGCGCGCGGGTAGAGCTCTATCATATCTCGGCGCCGTTGGATGAGCTCTTCGCAAGAATCCAGCAGCGCAACATGGAAGATCCCCCCATCGAATGGCCAGAAGTACAAAAGTGGGCGGATATCTTCGAAGCGCCGGCCCCTGTGGAGATGACGCTCTTCGATGCTCATTCCTGGAATCAGTGATTCCCCAATTTGCCTCAATTTAGGAGCACAATCGGCATCACAGCTGCATGACATTCTCTCGTTTTTCAGCACCTTGCTAAGTCTGTGGCCGGCCTGAAGGTACACTGAGCATATGCCAATGCGAAGAATGGTACCGGTGACGAAGGAGTTTTTTCACGGATATCGGTGCAGCGATTGCGGATGGATTCGTTCTGCGTCCTTAGAAACTTTACTCGACCGCTCTACCAGAATGAACGCCAAGTTAGCCTTCGACCCACACGATTGTTCGCAATATCCGCTTTCACCACGGCTGGCTTCCCTCAAGGCTGCCACATCAGGCTTCAGCGGTTCTTCTCGCGAGCTTTAAAGCTCGAAGCGCGTTGTGGTCCAATACAAAGGCTGCCGAGCCCGTAGCGCTATCTGTAGGAGTGCGCCTGAGGCGGTGTGAGGCTGAGAACCCAAGGCGATGGCTCGAACGAGGTAGGAATAGGCCATGTCCACATTGCGAGCAGAGCAAGAAAAAGCACCGCGACCAGGAGCAATCGGAAGTCTTCCTTTGGCAGCATGAGGGAATCCCTGATGCGGATATTGTGCGCCAGCAAGCAGAAACGTTACAGGTGCGCCGGAAAGCCTTGTAGGCAGGGCAGACAGGCGGGCCTGAAAGAACAAGCCACGACGGCAATACCCTGTTGGACGACGATATGCTCCTGTCTGCGTTTCTTGAATGCTCATTGCCAGCCACCGCCAAGGGCTTTGTAAAGCTGCACCAGGCTTTGGTACTCGTTGCCCCGAGCCTGGGCGAGAGTTAGCTCGGCGGTAAATAGCGATCGCTGCCCATCGAGAACTTCAAGATAGGTTGTGATGCCTCCCCGATAACGCCGGAGGGAGGTATCGACTGAATCCTGCAGGTCCTTGACCGTGACCTCCTGCGCGACGCGAACTTGATGAAGTTTCTGATAACCGATCAGAGCATCGGAGACGTCGCGGAACGACAACTGGATAACCTGCTTATAAGCGATCAATTCCTGGCGTTGTTGGGATTCAGCCAGTCTCAGGTTCCCACGCAGGGCGCCCCCGGTGAAAATAGGTTCGCTGACCTGTGCACCGTAGGACCAAATTCCAGTTTGTGAGCTCATCAGGCCGGTGAGGATCGTGCTGCGGCCAAACGCGCCACCGCCGGAGCCGGTAAGAGAAATCTGCGGGAAAAACGCGGCTCTGGCGACGCCGATCTCGGCGTTAGCGGCGATCAGGTTTTGTTCGACCTGGCGAATGTCTGGCCGCCGTTCGAGCAACGTCGATGGCATTCCCGGTGGCACCTCGGGAGGAAGCGGCTGCTCGGCTAACGGGCGTCCGCGCCGTACGCTCTCGGGGTAATGGCCCAGGAGAATACTGATCGCGTCTTCCTCCTGCGCGATCTGTCTCTCAAGGTCCGGCACCGCGGCATCGGCAGTGTCCAGCACCTGCTGGGATTGCAGCACATCGAGCTTGGTGGCAAGACCGTGGTCGAGCCGCAACCGGGTCAGCTTGACGGAATCTTCCTGGGTCTTCACCGTGTCGCGCGTGATTTGGAGTTCGAGATAGAGCTCCAGGAGGGCGAAGTAGTCGCTCGCCACATCGCTGACGAGCGTGAGTATGACGGTATCCCGCGCATCCTCGGTAGCTAGCAGCTGGGCGCGTGAAGCCTCGGTTGCTCTTCGCAGACGACCGAAGAGATCCAACTGGAATGCCGCATCGGCGGTGAGAGTCAGAATGTTGTATGTAGACTGGCTGGTCGGGTCTTTCCCACCGCCGAAGTTACTGTTCGCTTGCACCTGCGGAAATAGACTGGAGCGCGTGATGGTGACCTGAGCACGCGCAGCGCTGATGCGCTCCGTAGCCAACTGGAGGTCGTAATTCTCCTTGAGGGCCGTACGGATCAGCTCTTGCAGTTGTGGATCCTGGAAGACTTGCCACCAGTGAAGGTCGGCAAAGGACGTTGCCTGGACCTGGGCCTGCGGGTTTTCGCTAAGATCACGGTACACACCTGGAGTGGCAACGGCGGGCCGGTGATAATTGGGCCCGACCATGCAGCCGACCATGGCCGTCGAGGTGGAGATCGCGGCGAAGATCGCGTACATCCGTGCCACGGGGTTTTTCACGGCTCGCTCCGTTGCCCGTCCTGGTGCTCATCACACACTGGAACCATCTCAGTCTCCCTCCGACGGCGCAGGCGTTCCCTGCAGTGCGGCTGGAGCCGGCTGCCTGCCGGCGCCTGACCACTTCTCCACCAGGTAGAAGATCGCGGGGACCAAGAAGATTCCGATCAAGCTGGCGGTGAGCATTCCGCCAATCACCGTCGTGCCCATGATCTGGCGAGCAACCGACCCGGCTCCCTTTGCCGTCCACAGCGGAACGCAACCCAGGATGAAGGCGAACGAGGTCATCAAAATCGGCCGCAGACGAAGTCTGGCCCCCTCCAGCGCGGCATCGGCAAGAGGTTTTCCGCTCTCGTATTGGTCTTTGGCGAACTCGACGATCAGGATCGCGTTCTTGGCCGCGAGGCCGATGAGCATGACCAGTCCGATTTGCGAGTAGATATCGGTCTCCATCTGGACCAGATAGGGAGGCAGGAAGACGCCCAGCAGGACGCGACGTAACCAGAGAATTCCAAAGGCCCCAAAAATCGCGACCGGCGTACTCAGCAGCACGCTGAACGGCAGCGACCAGCTCTCGTACAACGCCGCGAGAACGAGAAAGACGAATAACAGCGAGAGCGAAAAGATCGCCGCCGGCGGCACTCCCTGCCGCGCTTTCTGCTCCAGAAACGATATACCCAGATAATCGAAGCCCATCTCGCGGGGCATGGTCTGCTTGAAAACCTCTTCCAGGGCAGCCGTAGCCTGGTCGGCACTGTAACCCGGTGCGGCGCTGCCGTTGATTTGCGCGGAACGGTATTCGTTGTAGCGCAAAGTAAATTCCGGGCCGAGGCGCGGTTTGAGCGTAGTCAGTGTGGAAAGCGGAACAGCCTCTCCCCTGCCGTTGCGCACGTAGAATTGGCCAACGTTTTCCACCCTGGCGCGGTCCTCGCCCTCGGCCTCGATATACACCTGCCACTGGCGGCCGAAGCGATTGAAATAGTTGATGAAATAACCGCCCATAAAGGCCTGGATGGTGCGGTACACATCGCTCAGGTTCACCCCTTGCTTCAGCACCTTGTCGCGATCTACCTGGATAAATTCCTGGGGAACGGCGGGCAGGAAAGTAGTACTAATACTGGCGATCTCAGGGCGCTTTCGAGCCGCTGCAAGAAAGAGGTTCAGGTTTCTGGCGAGGAACTGTACATCGCCCCCCGAACGGTCCTCGAGCATGAACGTGAAGCCGCCGGAAGTGCCGACGCCGGGAATGGCAGGCGGGGAAAAACTGAAGGCAACGCCCGCCGGCAGCTTACTCAACTCCCGGTTGAGATGTGCCTTGATCGACTGAAATTGCTGCTCTCTCGACGTTCGCTGATCCCATGGCTGGAGGGCTACAGAAAAGAACGCGCTGTAGCTGGTGCGAACGTAGCTGAGCAAACTAAAGCCTACAACGGTGGTGGCGTATTTCACCCCTGGGGTGTTCAATATGATTTTTTCAACATCGGCGCATACGGCCGTGGTCCGTTCCATCGAAGCCCCGTCCGGCAGTTGCAGGTTGATGTAGGCATAACCCTGGTCTTCGTCGGGCAGGAAACTGGAAGGCACATGAGCGGCAAAGAAAGCTGCCGCCGCGCCACAGGCCAGCAGGAGTACAAGCACCACCGCGGTTTTCGTGAGCAGCACCCCGCTCCAACTTACGTAGATGTCGGTGGCTTGCTCGAAACGGCGGTTGAACCAATCGAAGAACCTCCTCAGCAGGCCGCGGCTTGGCTGCCGCGGGCGAAGAAGGAGCGCGGCCAGCGCGGGGCTGAGGGTAAGCGCATTGAACGCCGAGAGAACGACGGAAATGGCAATGGTGACGGCAAACTGCTGATAAAGCCTGCCGGTAATTCCGGGGATAAAAGCGGTGGGCACGAAGACGGCGGAGAGAACTAACGCGATGCCAACCACTGGCCCGGAAAGTTCTTCCATGGCTTTTAACGCCGCGGCCTTTGGAGTCAGCCCCTCCTCGATGTGCCGCTCCACGCCCTCCACCACGACGATGGCGTCATCCACCACCAAGCCGATCGCCAGCACGAGACCAAAGAGCGACAGGGTGTTAATGGAGAAACCGAAAAGGGGAAAGATGGCGAACGTGCCCACCAGCGAAACAGGCACGGCCAGGAGCGGAATCAAGGTGGCGCGCCAACTCTGCAGGAACAGATAGACGACGAGAATCACCAGGACGAGTGCGATGGCCAGCGTCTTAACGATTTCCTTGATGCCTTCGGTCACCGAAAGGGTGGTATCCAGGGAAACCTGGAAATCCATATCCGCCGGGAAGCGTTGCTTCATTTCCGACATCAATTTCTTGATGGCTGCGGCGGCATCGACGGCGTTGGAGCCAGGCAATTGGTAGACCGAGATGATAGCGCTGGGCTTTCCGTTGAATCGACCGGCGACGGTATAGTCCTGTGCACCCAGTTCGATGCGAGCCACATCGCGTACCCGGACGGTCGCGCCGTCAGGAGTCTCGCGCACCACGATCTGCCCGAATTCTTCAGGCGACACAAGACGGCCCTGGGCGAGTACCGAATAGGTGAATTCCTGGCCTTTGGGGGCAGGCTCGCCGCCTGCCTTCCCAGTCGGGTTCACGGTGTTTTGCGCTTGAATGGCGCTGACGATCTCCGGGACGGTGATGCCCAGCTTGGCCAAGGTGTCGGGTTTTATCCACAGGCGCATGGCGTATTGGCCGGCGCCGAAGACCGTTACGTTGCCGACGCCTGGGGAACGCAAAACGGGGTCAACCAGGTTGATGTATGCGTAGTTCGCCAGAAACCTGGCGTCATAGGTTCCGTGGGGCGAATAAAGGGCTACCCACATGAGGGGAGCGCTCACCGATTTTCGAACCGTGATTCCGTAGTTGGTAACGTCGGTGGGCAACTGAGAGGCGGCCTGGGTTTCACGGCTTTGGGCGAGGATGTAGTCGATGTTGGGATCGGTCTTTACGTCGAAGTCCACGATCAGGGTGGTGGTGGAGTTGGCGGTGGCGTTCACCGAATACATGTAGTTCATGTTGTCCACGCCATTCATCTGCTGTTCGATGGGCGTGGCGACCGCTTGCTCCAGAGTTTGTGCCTCGGCGCCAATATAGGTGGCCAGCACTTGAATCTCAGGCGGAGTGATGCTGGGGAATTGCGCCACCGGCAGAGTGAGCATGGTGAGGGCGCCAACCAGCACCGTGACGATGGAGATCACCATGGCAACGATGGGGCGGTTGATAAAGAACTTCGACATGGAATTACCTTCCCGCCGTGCCCGTGGCAAATGGCCTGGGGTTCACCTGCGCTCCCGGGCGCACCTTCTGCACGCCCTCGGCAACCACGCGTTCGCCCGGCTTGAGTCCCTCCGCAATGACCCACTGGTTGCCGATACGGTCGCCGACGGTGACGGGCTTGATGTTGACCTTGTTGTCGTCCCCCACGGTCGCGACCTGGTAGCCGCCTTGCAGCTCCGAGACTGCCCGCTGAGGTACCAGCAATGCGCCCTGCTGCATGCGGACAACCGCACGAACCTTGGCGTATCCGCCGGGACGGAGAATGTTTCCAGGATTTGGGAACAGCCCAGCGATGCGAATGGCCCCGGTACTTTCATTTACCTGGCGATCGGCAAAGAAGAATTTGCCCGGAAGCGCGTAGGTGGAACCATCGGCCAAAATCAGTTCGAGGCGCAGATTCTTATCCGCCGCTTGCCGGCTCGCCTCTGTGGGAAAGCGTTGTCGCCAGGCAAGGTATTGGGGCTCGCCAACCGTGAAGTAAACCTTGATAGGGTCGACTGTGGACACGGAGGTGACGGGCCCGCTGCCGAGATTGACTAAAGCTCCCACCTGAAGCTGAGCCTGTCCGGCGATGCCGTCGATGGGGGCTACGAGGCGGGTAAACTCCAGGTTGATCCTGGCCGTTTCGGCGGCAGCCTCGGCGGTCTTGATCATGGCTTGGGCGGTCTGCACCGTGGCTTTGGCGGCCAGGTTATTCTGCACGGCATTGTCGAGATCCTGCTGGCTTGCCGCCTGTTCTTTCGCCAGCGGTTCGTACTTCTCTACGTCGAGCTGAGTTCTCCCTTGGACCGCTTCATCGTTGGCAAGCTGCGCTTTGGTCTGGGCTAACTGCCCTTCCGCCTGGTCGAGAGCCGCCTGGAACGGCCGCGGATCAATTTGGAAGAGCAACTGGCCCTTCCTGACGAAGGCCCCTTCCTGATAACCCTGCTTCAGCAGGTATCCGGTGACCTGGGCCCGGACATCAGCATTGGTGAATCCGTCGAGGGTGCCGATCCACTCCCCATAGATCGGGACATCCTTCTGCTGAACCTGCACCACCTCCACGTTCACGGGGGCGTCGGGCTTTGCGCCGGATACATGCTTTGGGTAGACGGCTACGATCATCAGTCCGAGGACGAGCAAGCAAAGCGCCCCGCCCACCCAGAATTTGTATTTAGAAAGCACGTTCATATTCTTTCCAGGCAGGGCGTACTTCCCGAGGCAGCCGTAAAAATCCTATCAGCGTGCCTAACTCAGGCGATGCATGATCCACGGCTCCACGGGGTACCCTGGTCTTCAAGCGACAGACGACCTCATGCGAGAGCGAGGACAGCACGCAATTCGCCGGTGAGATTTTCTAACGTTGACGAACGAATGATATTCCAACTCGCGATCATGTTAGCGTTTTCCTGCCATCATCTGCCGGCCACAATAGTAAATGTCGCAGAATATGCGAAGTGAGGTTAGGGGCACAGTTCGGCGGCTCTCTTTCTGAATGATCCCCATTGTTTCAAGCTGCAGTGGGTGCAGCGCTTGGTCATCTAATGAGTCATCGCTTCACATACGGCACTCACCAGAAGGGTATTGCGAGAACGTGTCAAAACGTTCCTGAGCTCTCTTGAGCGTCACCTTTCCACGTGCGCCGACTCGTTGCTGACCATTGACTGCTTCAGGTCTGGCCTCCATTGCTCCTCCGATATTCGCTGTTTCTTCTCCTTCAGGTGGCGGGCATCTTGCAGCCGCTGCCTCCGGGATTTGGTCATTGGACTTTGGTGAACGGTGATGCGTTGATGAGCGTTTAAACAGCGGAGTACACTCGGTTGCAAGAGAAGTAGTTGGTTTCGCGAGGAGCTATTTCATGAAACTCCTGATGCCCGGTGTCGCGGTGGCTTGCGCAGCTTTCGCTTTTGCCTCTGAAGGGGTGTGCCAACAGGAGAACCAACAGGCTGAGCGCCCATATTTAACATACACAGAGGCTCCGCGACTGTACTTCTCAATGCCGCCCACGGAAAGAGTAGGACGCGTCGAGTTGGTAGCATCAAACGCTCAGCTCACTTTGAGCCCACAGCCCAATCTAACGAGCGCGGAAATCGAATCGGTTCTCCAATTAAGAGGAAACGTTCAAGTGACAATGTGCGCACCCTCAAGCCACGGTTGTGACAAGTGGTCGATTCTTCTACGGGCTGACGCGGTTGATTACAACGAACAGACTCGTGAGATTGACGCACACGGCAACGTGCGTATCGAGCCCTATCGGAGTCGAACCCCAGACACCGTCACGCCTCACTAAACTGCGCCCCTTGATATAAACCGTGTAGTAGGTTGTTTGATTTGTTATTGCGGGCGATTCCAGTGATCCGCAAAGATCTTTGCAATGGTATAAATGCTTTGCATCGGATTCGCGCCCACCGATGTGGGGAAGACGCTCCCATCGACAACATAGAGTCGCTCAGTTCCCCAGACGTGAAAATCCTGGCCAACCACACTGTTCTGCGGGCTCGCGCCCATCTTATCTGTTGCCTGCATATGGGCTGACGTGACGATGGATCGGTTCTCGGCGAAGGTGAGGTTCTTCTCGACCAACGCTGCCTGGTCCGGTGAGGTGAGAACCTGCGGCTGCAAGCCCATATCGAGTCCAGGTGGGGGCCCGCTTGCCTGGCTTCCGAGAATATCTTCTGTCGTTGGCAGGTAGACCTCTTTTGCCCCGGCCTTGAACATCACGCGGATCGCCTCCGCGATGCCCGCAGCGAAGCGCTTCTTGTCAGCCGCAGAAAGGGTGTAGTCAATCTGTGGCGCGCCGCTTTGATCGAGCACAATGCGATTGCTCGCTAGCGGTGTATCGATCAGCATGACCCCAAAGCCGGCCAGGTCGCGGAAGGACTGAATCATCTGCAAGGAGTGCAGCGCGGGCCCCGGACTCATCAGGGCGGCATAGAGCGGCTGGTCTGCCATCGACTCCAGGGCGTAGCCACGATCCACTAACCGGTCATCCACATACACCGATGCCTCGGTGCCGGTGAGAGCGTCGATGTGGTGGTCGAAGCGCCCCATGATCGGCATGGACGGATGAAGCACGACCCCGCGGCCAATCCAATCATTTTTTACTCCGCTGCGTAAAAGCACCGTCGGTGATCCGAGCGCACCGGCAGAAAGGATCACGGTCTTTGCGCGAATGGTGAAAATCTCTCCCGCAGGCAGCTTCAAGCCGTTGGGGTCCGGGATGGCGCCCACGACCGGTATGGCCGGCCTCATCTCCACCTCGACACCAATAGCACGCTGTTCGCCGCCACTCTGCTCGAAGAGCACACGCCTGACATCGGCATCCGGCATCATCCCCAGAGGATTCGTTCTGTCTTCAAGAGCGGCAATCAGCAACTGGCTCTCAGCCGAACGCTTGTCGGTCACTGGCGAGGGAGATTTGCCAGGAGCATAGGTGTTCAAGCTGTAAAGCTTAGGGTGCAAGCCCGAGAGTTTGGCCCCGTCCCACAGGGCTCGATTGTTGGAGTTGATCTCTGCCTCTGACAGGGTGCGGGTGCCAATCTCACGTTTCACCCACTCGTATTCCTGCGCCAGTTCGGATTGTGTGAACTCATCGGTGCCAATCAGACCGGCCTCGCGCCAACCTTCGATCTTGGTGCGGATGGCGACCGTTGTCGGGGCGAAGCACAGGTCCACATTCACCAGCGATCCACCGCCCACGCCCATCCCATTTCGTATGCGGATGCTTCCATCCATCGAAGTGCGCGTGTCGATCAGTTCGTCGATCAGCCGGGTTTCCATGGAGCCCGGTATGACAAACGATCCGCGCTCCAGCAACAGGACGTGCTTTCCGCCCTGCCGCAACTCGTGCGCCAACACTGACCCTGCCGGGCCACTCCCCACGATCAGCACATCGATCGGACGGCCATCCTTCTCTTCCACTTCCCTCTTCACGCTGTTGTAGACCAGTCGCGAGGACGGGGGGTGCGGCATGTTCGCTTTCAGGTATTCCGGCGGCGCGAACATATCCAGCTTGATTCCAGTGAGCTCTCCTTGGATCGCTCCATAGCCTTTGACAATGTAGAAATTTCGAACCGTGGCTGCCAACCTGCGAGGCTCATTATCGGAACATTGATGCATCAAGAAAAGCACCCGTTGGCGTTCGTCGCTATTGAGCGCAGCAAAAGATGTCCTGCCCTTCACCTCGATTGCCTGCCCAATTCCACAGCTGCTGCCGAGGCCAGGGAGATCTGCGAACGGCTCCACTAATTGCCGAAAAGCCGGTAAGCTACCGGCTTGCTGCCAGATGGCATCCCGCGCCGCTATCAACAGCGCGGTTGTCCTGGGATCGTTAGGGAGTTCGTCCACCGGTAAGAAAGAGGCAAACAGCGCATTGTGCACTGCATGCAGCTCGGTTTCCGTCGAAGGACCTGGCCCTGAATGCGCGGGCGCAGTCACTGCAGTCTGGCCGCCGGAGCCAATGCTCCCAACAAACGGGGCAACGAGCAAGGCTGCACACAGGAACCAACGACACCGCCAAGCAGGTCCGCGCATCTGCGGAATTATACCTGCGGACAGTGACATTCCTGCTATAGGATGACAACCATGACTCGAAGCTTTAGCACGATTCAGAAATGCGCCTTCGGCTTCGCGTTGCTCTTTCTAGCCGTCTATTCGCTGGACTATGTGCCGGGCATCATGGATGCCAACGGCAAGATGTTCGGCCTGTTCTCGATGACGACCTTTGTCGATATAGGCCACCTCGGACTAGGCGTGCTGGCGCTCATCAGCGGATTTGTGGGTCCCAGAGCCGCACGCGTCTACTTCTGGTTCCTCGGTTTCTTTTACGCGGCGGACGTGATCACCTACGTGGTCCGGCATCTGCATCTCATCTCGCCCCTCACCAATCTGTTGGTGAACATGCCGCACATGGTGATCTCGATTGCGGCTTTCCTTATCGCGATCAACGTAGGTCACCACAGAGCGGATGCCACGATCACGCGCGCTTAGGATCCTTCTCCGCCTCGTACGCGTGCTCGGGTGCATCGTCATTCTCAGCCTCGCGGCCGCTATTGTTTTCACTGCTCACTGCCGTCGAAACCAGCTTCTCTTCAGCCCAACCCCTGAGGCTCTCCGACATCCGGATCAGGCCGCAGGCATTCCCCACTACTCGCGTCCGGAGGTGGATACTTTCTACACCTACCCCGAGTGGTACATCGTATGGAGCTATCAATCGAAGGCCGACTATCAGCGCAATCATCTTCCCTCTGGATACTCTTACTTCGGCGACATAGGCCAATTCTGGCAAGCGTACTGTTGTGTTTACTCGGCAACCCGCGGTCGCTATCCATTCCCGGCCGGCGACCACATTATGCTTGCCGTCATCGGTTCCTCTTTCTCAGTCGAGTACGCCCTGAAAGGACTGTACGAGGAAACTGTGGGCCGGTTGAGCGGGTGGACAAGCCATCATCAGCCTGTAGCTGAAGATGAGTATGCCGCCGAGGTGGCAGAGAACTACGCCACCTTCGTCCACATCCGCCCGTTTTATGAGTTCTCGTTCGCGCGTGCACTGCGGGGTTTGTGGAGCAACACGCCCTTCCGGACCACTCACCTTGTTCGCACCCTGGAACGCCGCGCGTGGCTCACTCTCGATTACTCGGTTGAAGCCGTCTACTGCGAACTTATCGAGCTGGCAACCCACGCCACCTACGGCTTCGAAGATACAACAACCGTCGCGTGGGTCGAGTTTCCGGCCTCAGACAACACGCCCTCCCCGATACCGTCCGTCAGGATTCTCCGTGACCTGGGAAACAGGCAGGCCATGGTGGAGATTCCTCGCTACCAGGAATTCACGAGCGCAGCCCTCGATCTTGTCCATGCGGGCGTCCACTTCCGCCAGATCGCGAGCAATGATCTTATCGTTATCTCGGCCATTGCCCCGAGCGGCTGGACGAACAGCATACCGGATCTGCAGTTGCTTTTAGCTCAGCCCTTGTTGACCGACCCAGGCAACACCCGCATCGTTCTGTTGTGTCGCGTCCCCGAACTTCACAACATTTTGCCGATGCTGGAGCACCAGGGGCTGAAGATAGAACACCTTTACGACTACTGAAGAGAAGTATCGGCTTTACTTTTTGCCCGTGCCGACACTTACCAGGCTGACTCCGTCAAAGGTAGTTTTACCGGCATTCTGCGGAGGCGTGGTCCTGAGAGCAACTATGCCGGTGTTCTTGGGCTCAAGATGGTAGTGCAATTGCAGATAGGTCTGGACCAGGGTCGCTCTTCTGCGCGATTGCACCAGTTCCTCCGACGGCGATCCTGAAGGAGCGTAGCCCTCGATGATGAGGGGTTTATCATAGATTTCTTTCAACTGACCTACCGCCTGATCGATATTGTGCCTGCCATCCGCCGACAGCACTTCTTCCCCGCTCTGATTCTTAGTGAAAAGCCCAGAAGCATCTATCCACTCGCGGCTTTCAGGCAAGGACTTGAAAAGCTGCCCGGAGCGATACTGCTCCGCCGGCAGATCGTCAAGGTTGTAGTAGCCGCGGTGTTTGTAAAAGCCTTTGAAGAAGAATTCGTGCTTCAACGCTTCTGTGTCGTCGGTCAGGTTACCTGAGGCCTGGTTGAAGTTGGTAAGAGATTGCTGCAGATTGGTGCCTGCGTCTTCGCCATACTGATCCTGGGCAAAGGCACTTTTCAGCGTGGTATTAATCTGCTCCGACGTCTGGTTGAGATTCTGGGCTGCGGCCTTGGCACTGGTCAGGGTGTCGTCCATCTTGGGGATTAGCTGCCGGTTCTGCACGTCCGCCAGGAGATTGTCGGCGCGCGCGGTGGTGGTGTTGAGCTTCTCAGTCGTCTGAAGGACGTTCGCGATGGATTGCCTTACGTCTGTCGCAGTTGCTTTATCTTCGAGCAAAAGCCCTGCGGTGCCCTTCCCGCTTTTCACGTCCAGCACCACTCCGTTTACGTTTCTTAGCGTGCCGGTCGCGGTGTCAAGAGTGGTGTCAAGGCGGCCGCTTACATCTTTCATGGTGCCTTGAAGGGCGGTGATGGTGGTGCCCGCCTGGGTCATGAGGCCCTGGGCCTGCTCCAGCATTTTGGTTAGGTCGAGGGGCTCCTTACCGGTGAGAGTGCTCTCCGGCGGGGCTTCGGGCGAACGATCGGTTCCAGAATGGATGAGGAGGAATTTATCCCCCACTAACCCTTCGGTCTCGACAGTCACCAGCGAATCCTCACGGATCAAACCATGGAGTCGATCCTCTATATTCATCTTCAGGCGGAATTTTTGTGCCGGGCTTGCGGGGATCTGGATATCTACCAATTCGCCCGCATCCATGCCATCCACGCGGACCTTCGCCCCCTTGGGAAGGCCATCCACACTCTTGAAATTGGCGTAGAAAACGACGTGATGGTTAAACGCTTTGTGCTGATCGCCAATTAGAAAGAGGCAGGCGCCGAACAGCACGATGGCGGCTGTAACGAAAATTCCGACGACCACGTTGTGGGTTTTCATGCGACTAGGGCTCCGCTATGAATTGTTGCAACCGTTTGTCATTCCTGCTGTCCAGTTCTTGCGGCGTGCCGAATGCCAGGAGCCGGCCTTGATCCAACACGGCAAACTTGTCTGCGATCTTGCGTGCCCCATGAACGTCGTGGGTGACAATCACCATGGTGGTGTGACGCTCGGTTTTGACCTTCATGAGAAGGTCATCAATCTCAGAGGCGGTGATTCTGTCCAATCCGCTGGCGGGCTCATCCACCAGCAGTATTTCCGGCTGAAGAACCAGGGCCCGCGCCAGGCCGGCTCGCTTCTGCATACCGCCGGAGAGAGCCGCCGGCATTTTGTTGCCATCTTTTCCCAGGCCCACTTCTCCCAAGGTCTCTTCGACCGCGCGCTTGACTTCCTCAGGAGATTTGTTGGGGGCCAGCCGATGAAGGGGCATGGCGAGGTTCTGGTTAAGAGTGAAGGAGTCAAAGAGGGCTGCGCTCTGGAAGAGATAACCCATTTTGCGGCGGACCCTGGCCAACTTTTCTTCCTCCAGAGTCGACATATCTTGTCCTGTCACCAGGACTTTTCCCGCGTCTGCTTTCAGCAGGCCAATCATCAGTTTCAACGTCACACTTTTGCCGGTCCCGCTTCGGCCCAGGATGCAGAGTGCTTCTCCCTGAGCGACGGTGAACGACACCTTATCCAGAATTTTCCTGTCGTCAAAACCCTTTTCCACTTGTTCAAACGCGATCGTGGCGCCGCTGGCTTGCCCCTCGGTCATATAGCCTGGTCCGGAAAAAGGAAGAAGATGCATTTCACCAGGATCACGTCCGCCAGGATGACGACCAGCGAGGAGACGACAACGCTGTTGGTAGCCGCTTTGCGCACGCCGTCGGAGCCTTCGTTGGTGTTGTAGCCATAAAAGCAGGAGATGACGGCGATGAGATAGCCAAAGACCGCGGTCTTGAGAGTGGGGGGAAGGAAATCGGCGAGCGCGACTCCGTCGAAGGCACGCTGCATGTAGAGCGTCCAGCTCAAATGCGACCAGATATGCTCGGAGAGGAAGCCACCGAGGATACCCGCTGCATCCATAAACATAGTCAGCAGGGGAAGCATGAGGGTACAAGCGATGACCCTGGTGACCACCAGCAACTTGAAGGAGTCGACGGAAAGGGTTTCAATCGCGTCGATCTGCTCAGTGGCGCGCATGTTGGCAAGCTGCGCTCCCATGCCGGCGCCTACGCGCCCAGCCATCAGCAAGGCGGCGACCAGCGGGCCAATCTCATTGAAGAACGCAAGTGACTGGAAGACGGGAATTTCTGCTGTCGCGCCAAACTGCACCAGGGTGCTTCGCGTGTGCAATGTCATGACCACGCCGAGCGCCAGGCCGGACGCCACGACCAGGAAGAAGGAACCTACGCCGATTTCATAGAACTGCGTGAGCAGGTACTCGCCTTCAAACGGCGGCACCCACGCATCGCGGAGGGCCTTTGCGCCAAATAACGCCATCTGTCCGATGGAGTCGAAAAGTGATTTCAGCAAATTTAACTTTCCCTCGTCGTCTTGGCTTTTGATGCGCTTCACGCTTTTTGGTGTCGCAATTTCGCAGGTAAATTTATGACTGCTGGGAAGTTATGAATCAGCTACCAACCTCAGAGATCGGAATCCCTTTATCCAGGAAGGTGGTCACGTTTTCAATGCTGCGAGACAGAGCCAGGAACGTCTGGGTTTCGTCTGAGAGCAATTCCTGGGGTGTTTCCGAACAGCGGATCCGGACTGTCAGTTCCAAACGCTGCAACGCACCTTCGAAGTGGTCAGGTCCCTCCGCCGGTTTACCCTCTATCCGGTCTGCCATACCATCCAGCATCCTGGCTAACCGATCGTCAAACTCCTGCTGTGCTACACGCACCGGTTCCGGTAGCTCGAAACCGGGGAGCTGGAGACGGTATTTCAGCAGCGCAATTCGCGTCACGAAGAGCGTACGCAGCTGCGGTTGCCACTCCCGGATTTGATTGCGCAACGCCAGGTCCCGCTGCCGGGAAGGCCCTAATTCGAATAAAACCCCGTCAGCCAGACTCCTCACCTTGTCAAAGTTGGTGTTTATCGTTTCGCGGAGAGAATCGCTGCGCCAAGCCCCCTTTCTTCCGGGAATCGGCTCCCTGACAAGTTGCCCAAGCGACCGCAGGTTGGAAATGAATATCCTCTTCATCTGGACCGTGGCGGGAGCGCCCCACAGTTGATCAAAGACAAGCCACATCATGAAGAGGCCAAGCAAGATGCCGGCAATACGATCTCTTGCAACCGCCAGTGACGTCTGTATGGTGAACTCCTGCAAGTGGATGAGATAGAACGCCACGGCAAACTGGACCCCAAAATAGGAGAGACGCGGGCTTGACGTTGCAAACCAGGCTGCTATGGCAGTAACCACTACGAAAAGGACCGTTAACCCGACGATTGAATCGACGTGCGGCAGAATGAATATTTGCGCGCCCATCCCAGCCACCACACCGCCGCCGATGGCGCCGGCGAAACGCAAAACCTGTTTTTGGTGGGAGGAGCCGACCGTGGTAAGCGCTGTGAGCAGGCAGGTAGTGACCGACGTGCTGATACCCGGCCAGTCGACGGAGTTGTAGATGATGTAACAGAGACTCGCAGCAAGGCAGCCTCTCAACCCGAACTTGAGGTGTTCGGGGTTCGATAGAGCATCCGCAACAAAAATTGTCGATGGCCGCTCGCCGGCAGGTGGCGAGACCACAGCCTCGTTTATCGAGCCGGAGCCGGAAAGCACCACGGAAATCAGCGGTATGGTTTTCTCCATCTCACGCAACAGCGGAATACCAGCGGAGGGTTCACTTTTGCTATGGAACTCGATCTGGCCCGGAACTCTCCCGCTCGGCAGATCGGCACGAATCCCGGCGACGCTCGCAGCTAAGGCATGTATTCGAGGCCGGTCATCGCCGGTAATCTGAATTCCGAGGTGGGTCAGGTTGGCCGCGATGTCTACAAGTCTTCCGACGAGCATCACCACGGCACTCAGCTGCTCGCGGTATTGCTCCGAGTAAGTGGAACGCCGTAAGGTGCTTCGCAACCCCGAGGTCCCAAGCATGGCCAACCGTGTGACCGTCTTCTGGGTCTTATCGTCCACCGGCCGATCTGCCGCATAGCAGGTGAGTAATTCTTCAACGGAAGCTAGCCGCTTGGCGATGGATCGGATCATCTCATCCCCAGATGTTATCGCCCCAAACACAAACGTGCCCACCCCGGCGACCACGCTCGCAATCGTTATGGCCCATACCGCCCAGAGGGTACCTTCGACTTTCAACTCGGCCGGGATTTGGCTATCCCAGAGAGGAACCGTAATGATGATCAAATAGCCGAAGCGGCTGGACGCCCCGTAATTCGTCATGGTGCTAATGGCATAGAACGACGTGAACAACGACCCCAGCACCCAAAGCAAACGCAACAGTGGATCGCCGAAAAAAACCCAAGCGCTGAACAGGACATAGGCCCCTCCGAGAACAAAAGCGATCACAACGGATCTCACCGCTTTTACGGTGGTTTGCGGGCTTTCGCGCGAAATCGTAAAGGCATAGAGGGCAGCGTATGCGCCATAGGGCATACGAAACGTCATGGTGATGAGCATCACGACGGTTGCAGCAATTACCATGCGTGCAGCCAGGGCAATTCTTTCCGGGTAGGGCGTCAGTTCATCTTTTAGAAATTCACGGAACCAGGCTGTTGGCCGGGGCGGCTCCTGTGCGGTTTGTCTTAAGGGGGCCATCTTTCACGTCCTGCCAGTGATTTGCCGAGGCACATCGTCTGGGCGGCCATTCGCTCGCCAACTCGTAGGATTTATACACCGCCCCCGGATATTTGCGAGCCCCAGATGGCAAAAGGGCATCGTCAGCCCAGAGCTCTATCCATAGATTGCGTGGAACCGCATTGGTCTCAAAGAGAATCGGGGTTGGCTTCGTTGATCGCTTGTCGGCATTTGCGTGCGGTTCAGGTTCACCCAGGACTCACCTCGAATTTCCTGCACACTGCTTTAGACAGGTCTGCGTATGCGGCTTTCTTCACGGAAAGCCGCTCTGTCCATCCACCCTCTACTCATGCCAAGGTGGATGGACAGGGTCAAAAAAGCTAATTTGGACAAGACTGACTCTCAGCCGTTCCCTTCGACAAGCTCAGGGCAGGCTCTTCGGGACTGATCGCGATACATCCGGATAGCTGATAGAAGAGGTCCGGGCCGCTGGGTTGGCTGTAGACACTCTACTGCATATGGGAGTAGAGTGGCTACGTCTATGACCGCAGCCAGGGAAAAGCGCAATCCATATCAGAACCGGGTCGAGTTGCTTCAGGGCACGCTGGACATGCTGATTCTGCAGACACTGCAGTGGGGTCCGCAACACGGATACGGCATCAGCCAGGCGATTCGCATCCGATCAGGCGAGGCCCTGCATGTGGAGACGGGGTCACTGTATCCCGCGCTGCACCGGCTGGAGCGGCAGGCGTGGGTGCGGTCGGAGTGGAAGCTGACGGAGAGCAAGCAGCGGGCGAAGTACTACCGCATTACCGCAACCGGGAAGAAGCAGCTTGCGTCCGATCACGGCCGCTGGCAGCAGATGGTTGAGGCGATTGGCGCGATTATGAGCGGCGAGCCGGAGAGGGGTGAGCCATGAGCTGGTGGCGATTCTTCGCACGGCGTAAGCGCGATCTCGATGAGGAGATTGAGGCGCATCTGCGCATGGCTGTGCGTGACCGCGTGGAGCGTGGCGAGACGCTGGTCGAGGCTCGGGCGGCGGCGGCGAAGGAGTTCGGCAATGTGCCGCTGGTGAAGGACGTGACGCGCGAGACGTGGGGCTGGGAGTGGCTGGAGAGCGCGGTGCAGGATCTGAAATACGCGCTGCGGCGGCTGCTGAAGTCTCCGGGGTTCACGATTGCGGCAATTGCCACGCTGGCGCTGGGCATCGGCGCGAACACGGCGATCTTCGAGCTTCTGGATGCCGTGCTGCTGCAGTCGCTACCGGTGACGAATCCGCAGGAACTGGCGGAGGTGCGGGTTGTCGATATGGATAAAGCGCGCGGGAGCTTTTCCAGCGGATATCCGGTGGTAACGAACCCGATCTGGGAGAAGCTGCGCGAGGATCACCAGGGCTTCTCGGAGATTGCCGCATGGGCGGATACCGGTTTCAGCCGGGACTCGGGCGGTGACGCGCGCTTTGTGAATGGGCTGTGGGTGAGCGGCGACTTCTTCCGCGTGCTCGGGGTTAGGCCGATCCAGGGGCGGGTGTTTACCGCGGAAGACGACCGCCGCGGTTGCGGGTTGCCGGGCGCGGTGATCAGCTATGGCTTCTGGCAGCAGGAGTACGGCGGCGGCCCCGCGCTGGGCCGCAAGCTGATGCTCAACGACAAGCCGGTAGAGGTGATCGGCGTGACCCCGGCGAGCTTCTTCGGCGTGGATGTGGGGCGGAGCTTCGACGTGGCAGTGCCGGTGTGCTCGCAGCCATTCCTGGAAACAAGGAACAGGCTGGATGCGAGTACTCAGTGGTGGCTCTCGGTGATCGGAAGGCGCGATCCTTCGTGGCCGGTCGAACGAGTGGCAGCGCACCTTGGAGCGGTCTCGCCCGCGATTTTTGCGGCGACGCTGCGGCCGGATTATCCGGTGGAGAGCGTGAAGGACTATCTCGCGATGAAGCTGACGGCCGCACCTTCGGCGGCCGGTGTCTCGATGCTGCGTGAGACATATTCAGATCCGCTGCGGATTTTGCTGGGAATCTCCGGGCTGGTGCTGCTGATTACGTGCGCGAACCTGGCCAGCCTGATGCTGGCACGGACCAGCGCGCGTGAGCGGGAGATGGCGGTGCGGCTGGCGATCGGCGCGGGGCGATCGAGGTTGATCCGGCAGGTGTTGTCGGAGAGCCTGCTGCTGTCGCTGGCGGGCGCGGTGGCCGGTGCAGTGCTGGCGCGCACGCTGAGCCGGGGATTGGTGGCGTTTCTCAATACCGCGAACAATCCGGTCTCTCTGGACTTCAAACAGGATTGGCGGCTGTTCGCGTTTCTGCTCGCGGTATCGCTGGTGACGTGCGTGCTGTTCGGGCTTGCTCCGGCGCTGCGTGCATCGCGCACCGCTCCCGGCGCAGCGATGAAGACGGGCGGGCACGGAATGACGGCGAGCCGCGGGCGGTTGGGATTTCGCGGCGCGCTGGTGGTGTCACAGGTGGCGCTGTCGCTGGTGCTGCTGTTCGGTGCGCTGTTGTTCACCGAGAGCCTGCGGAATCTGCTGACGGATGATCCGGGGTTTCAGGCAAAGGGTGTGCTGATCGCCGGGTTGGATTTTACGCGCCTGCAGATTCCGGTGGAGCGGCGCGGAGCGTTCCAGCGGGAGTTGCTCGACAGGATACGAGCCATTCCCGGCGTGGATGCGGCAGCCGACACGAATATCGTTCCGCTCAGCGGCGATGGCTGGGGCAATACGGTGTGGATTGACGGCCGCACGCAGCGGCAAGATTCGAATTTCAGCTCTGTCAGTCCGCAGTACTTCAAGACGCTGGGCATTCCGATGCTGGCCGGACGCGACTTCAACGACGGCGACACGATCCAGTCGCCGCGTGCGGCGATTGTCAATGAGGCGTTCGCGCGCCTGCTGGGGCTGGGTGAGAATCCTATCGGCATGAGGTTCCGGCGGGAGGCGACTCCGACCAGTCCGGAGGAAGTGAACGAGATTGTCGGTCTGGTGAAGGACACGAAATACAGTCGTATCCGGCGGCCGGCTGGGGCGATTGCGTATCTTGACATCACGCAGGACAAGGACGCGGATAACTCAATGCAGGTGCTGGTACGTTCGAAGCTGCCGATGGAGACGGTCGAGGCGGCGATCCGACGCACGGTGCGGGAGGTGAGCTCAGGAATCAGCTTCAACTTCGAAGGGCTGCAGGATCAGATCCGGCAGTCGCTGCTGGCTGAGCGGCTGCTGGCGACGCTCTCGGGATTTTTCGGCGCGCTGGCGGTGGTGCTGGCGATGATCGGGCTGTACGGGGTGATGTCGTACACGGTGGCGGAGCGGACGAGCGAGATCGGCATCCGCATGGCGCTGGGTGCGCAGCGCACGGATGTGACGGCGATGATTCTGCGAAAGGCAGCGACGCTGCTGGTGGCGGGTCTGGCTGTGGGCGCGGGGTTATCCCTCGCTGCCGCAAGCGCGGCGAGCGCGCTGCTGTTCGGGTTGAAGCCGCGTGACCCAGTGACCCTGGGGATAGCAGCTGCGGTTTTGGCGGCGGTCGCACTGGGGGCGAGCTATCTGCCGGCTCGGCGAGCCGCTGCTCTGGACCCGATCGCTTCTCTCAAGAACGAATAACCCCATCGCGCTTGTCTCTTATCGTTTGATGGCTCGTAGTAAGTCGATAGATATCATGGCTAATCTCTTCACAGCCTCCCCTTATTGCTATGCGCCCCCCGCACAAAGGCGGACCGCCATGCTAGCTCTAAATGCTCCTTACCTCGAGCCAAGCTGGAACATGGATCATGAGATAGTCAATAAGACTTCTTACCGACGGCAGCATTCCCCGCGGGGTCGGGTAAACCAAGTGCAGAATATTCTTCGCCCCAGACCATTCCGACAACACTCGTTCAATAAGCCCCTCTTTTAGCGGTGCAGAAACCACTTGTTCTGGCAGCAATGCGATACCAATGCCGTGGATCGCAGCTTGAAGTCTCACGCGCAGATCACTTGTTACAAGTCTCGGCTTCAACTCGATTTGTTGCGCCCGATTATCAAGATTCGTTAAGTTCCAGCGCGCCCCACGGTCGAATATATCGTCGATGCTGGCGACGGTGGGAACTTCGGCAAGTCGGCTGGATTTTCCGGTCGCCCGTAGTGGTCGAGAAAGGTGGGGCTGACGACCAGCACGCGTTTGGAATTACCGAGAGTTTTCGCCACCAACCCCGCAACGTCCTCTATTACTGGCTGTGCCCGGATGGCGATATCAAATCGCTCCTCAATCAGATTTACGATCCGGTCTGTCCCCTCGACGAAGACAGAGACTTTTGGATGCACCGTCATATAGCCGGGGAGTGCATGAGCCAGACACCTTTGAGTCAGCAGTACCGGGCTGCTGAGGCGAACGAGTCCTGCAGGTTCCTCGCGCAATTCCGCCACGCTGTCATAGGCCGCCTGTGCTCCTTCGACGGTCGCTACACATCGCTCAAAGAAGCGCTCTCCGGCTTCTGTTAGAGCGAGAGCCCGGGTGGTCCGCTGGAGCAAACGGACACCCAGCCGTCTCTCCAGTGCGCCGATGCGGCGGCTCAGGCGCGTTTTCTCAACCCCGATCGTGCGTGCCGCCGCGGAAAATCCGCCATATCGCACGACCGAGGCAAAGAAGTAGATGTCATTTAAATCTTCCATTGTCTATTGTTGCTTTAATCGCACCAATCTATTGTAAATGAGCTAGCTAACGGTCGGACTGTTGCGCTGCTATTGTTAATTTATTGGCCTAATGCACAGCAACCATAACTATCGAAGGAGAATGCCATGACCAATCAAGTCCGCCCCTACGAGCCTCTGACTTCTCAAAATGCGGCGCTTATCCTCGTCGATCATCAGTTAGGTCTGATGACGGGCGTCCGTGACTATTCGACCGGCGAGCTGAAACACAATGTAGTGGCCCTGGCCAAAGCGGCGAAAGCGCTGAAGTTGCCGATCATCGTTACCACGACGGCGCGCGACAGTATGTGGGGTCCGACATTCCCCGAACTCGTGGACGCGCTCCCTGGCCTCGAGATCATCGACCGTTCATCGGTCAACGCATTTGACGACACTCGCGTGGCTCGCGCGATCGAGGCGACCAGCCGCAAGAAGCTGATTTTCGCCGGCATCTCGCTCGAAGTCTGCGCGGCTTTTCCTGCGATCACAGCTATGGGTAAAGGGTTCGACGCCTATGTGGCGGTCGACGCCTCAGGAACATTCAGCGAGACCAAGCGGCAAGTTGGGCTCCTGCGCATGCTACAGGCGGGCGTTATTGTCTCGGACTACGCGACCTTGATGGTGGAAATCCTCAAGGACAATGCGCGACCGGAGGCCGGCGAGGTGTACGGGGTCATGGATATGGCCTGGGCTAAGCTCGTCGGCCAGGTCGCCCAGGCCTTCGGAAAGTAACCAACCCCATGCCCGTCCTACTTTGTTGACCCGGCGAAACATCCTTCCTCGATCAATTGCGGCTGCGGCGAGCCAATCGTCCAGTTCGGTTCTCACCCAATCGGGAACCGTTCGAACGTGGAGTATGATCCCACCGTGTTCGAGGAACTCTCAGTATGAATTGGATGAGACTCATAGCAATCATTCTCGGTGCGGGTGTCGCCTCGTCGTTTACTGATTGGTTTTTCGCTGGCGATTGGATTCACAGGCGCTTCACCTATCCCGAGATTTGGCGTCAGGGTGCCGAAGCCAAGGCGATTGCGTTAACGAGTCCGCTCCCATTTCTGACCTGCGGAGTCTTTGCGTATGCCGCCGCGAGGCTGGGGATTCACTCTGTTCCGGCTGCACTGGAATTTGCTGGTGCGGTGTGGATGATAGGCCCACTACCGCTCATCCTCACCAATGCCGCATTTATGAAGCTGCACCGCGTGTTTGTGGCATCTTACGCAACGGGCTGGCTCATCAAGCTCTCCATTGTTGGCGTCGCGGTGGGATGGCTCTTTCATTGACGCTATCTCGGTGCCACGTTCAATCAGCCGGCTCCGGTCGTGTTGTCGGCAACCCTTCCTTTACTGCTCAGTAATGTAAGAGTAGCCCGTAATTCGGCCCGAACTGCCAAACTCTCTGCAAAACCTTGCCATAGGCTGACTTTACATTGCCTGTAGCGGAGAAAAGGATGCTCCAAAGGTGCTTCCGCTACTATCAAGCAAGCCGTGTCCATGTGGTACGTCCAGCCCGTCAGTACCTCTATCTAGGCGTGACGGCGCAGCAAATCGTCCACACCGAGTAGTGAGTCCTGCGAACCAGAGTCGATTTGCATATGGCGAAAGCTCATCGCGCAGGTCGACGAATCGTAGGCAGAGATTTCACTATAAAGTTCCCACCGGTGCTGCGAAAAATCCCCTTGCCACATTGATCCAGAGTTTCGCAGCGGCAGTTTCGCATCATCTTCTTCAATAGCCGCTGGACTGCCTTTACGCTGTCCATCAAATTGTCAAGTTCCGCGAGCTTCTGACGAGACAGTTGCTGCCAGCGCTCCGAGGCACTAGCGACGCTGCCAAAACCGAAGAATAGCTGTCGGATTTCGTCTAGTGTAAAGCCCAATTGCCGGGCCCGTTGGATTATCGCAAGCCGATAAAGTACTGTCGCGTCGTAGCGTCTTTGTTTACCCTTCCTCTCCGCGGGAGGAAGCAACCCGATCTGTTCGTAATAACGGATCGCAGACGGCCGCAGTCCAACTTCGAGTGCTACTTCAGAAATGTTCAACTGGGGCATAGTGGCATTTTAGACCACTACCAAAGTCTCGGCGCACGCGCGGAAAATCGACGCTTGACTTAAAGTCAACTTTAAGCTGTACGGTTGCAGTAAGGGGTCGGGGTGCACCTAATCTTGACCCCTTCCGGAGCTGTTCATGAGATCGTCGCACGGGCTTTTGGTAACTTCGCTTCTGCTTTTCAGCATCGGTTCAGGATCCGCGCAAAGCAACAATCCGACGGCGATTCACACGGTAGGTCAGGCGCTCGATTTCTGGATAATCAACACCGAAACTCGCGTGGTTTCCGCCGCCGACGCTATGCCTGAGGAAAAGTACTCCTATGCGCCAACCGCAGGCGAGTTCGCTGGTGTCCGCACCTTCGCCCAACAGATCAAGCATTTGGCAGCCAACAACTATCGCATGGCTGCTTACATCCTCAATCAGACCCCCGCCTCAGATCAAGAGTCTGAGGTCGGGCCGAACACCGTTCAATCGAAGGTCCAAATCATGGACTACCTCAAAGGGTCGTTCGCAGTGCTGCATCGGGCTATGGCTACGATCAATGAAGGAAACATGCTGAAGCCTATCGCCGCATCCCCTGGACCCCTCCAGAAGACGCGTCTTCAACTGGCGGTGGACGCGGTGGCCCACTCTAACGATCACTACGGGCAGATGGTGGAATATCTGCGAATGAATGGGATTATTCCACCAGCTAGTCGCTGACATAGAAGGCGGGTGTTAGCAGTGGCAGCAAACAAGCCAGAGAAACGAGAGTGCTTGAACTATGGAGACTCAAATGACGAATAAGACGAATTGCATTGTAGCGATTGCGATAGGGCTTGCGTTCACATTGTTGTCGACAGTTGTTACGGCAAGAACATCCGGAGATAAGCCGGAGGCTGGCAGTTCGAACGTCAGCCACGAAAGCCCTTTCGCCTGTGATCGCCTAGCGCTCGATGCTGAAGCTAGGAGACGGCACTTCGAAGAACTCGGACCAGCGTTGCGCACTTTGAGAGAGAGAGTGCGAGAGTTGTCAAACGGATATGAGTTTCGGTTTCCGTCGGATCCGAAGACGATCGCTATGGTAGCGGAGTGGGCTGCGGGTGAACGGTTATGTTGTCCGTTCTTCGATATCCAACTTCGCATGGAAAGAGAAGGGGGGCCAGTCTGGATGAGGCTTACCGGACGAAAAGGGACCAAGGAGTTTATTAAAGCCGACGCAGCGGCATGGATAAAGCAGTGATTCGGATTGCTTAAGGACAGACATGTCAACGCTCCCTCTTCCTATTGCTGCATTCACTGCGCAGCCCTTTTCGGGGACGGATTGTAGTGGGGACAGGCGAAAAGCACCCCGATGTACGGCGTACACTGCATTGGGCTGCGACCATTTCTGATGGGTTAGGTTTCGTCCCTAGGTATTCTGGAAAGGGCCAGCCGAAGAAAGGCGATTCGTCATTGGTAGTGCGGTTTTAAGGTGGCAGTGCTGTAAAGGGTAGGTTCTGCCGCCATTCTCATAACCACTGGTTATTCCGCAGTTGTATCCAATTCCAGCTGACCGCACCGCGCCAAATTAATTTTCTGAGGGCTTTTCGACATGGTCGATTACGTAGACCTCAGCAAGCGCTTTGGCTGCGGAGAACTTACGGCCTAGCTGTTCCTGAAGTGCGCTGTATAGAGGGGGCGCCGGGTTTGCGTCGTCGGGGCGAGGAACATCGGGTGCAACACTGCTCCATTGCGCGTCGTCCGGAGTCCAGCTGAGCTTGAAATCGTACCTGCCTGTAAGCCCGGTTCGATCCAGGATTGGGTGATCCAAGCCCGCATTTCTTGTCATGAAGTTGATGAAATCAGCCATGCTCACGTTGAACGCGCCCAGGTCACCCATTCGTCGCTGGAAGCCGATTCCAGGCAGCCCTTTCGGATCCCCCTGGCTCTCCGCGAGTTTCGCCCCAGCTGGGCCGACCGAGAGAACATAGACCGCAAGCTCTCTCTGATTACGGTGGAAACTCAGCTTGAATCGATCCGTAAGCAACTTCCGCACCATCGTCTTCCATTGCCCAAGGCTGGGCATCCCTTCAGTGTCGGGCTTCGCGCTGATATCGAACTTTTCCGATTCTGTCCAGGCCGGTGCGTCGACGATCTGCTTGCGGTGAACACCATACGAGAACGTGATCATGTCGGCGACGGTTTCATTTACTCCCTCGAGACGATCGGGTCTTAAGCGAAAAAACTTGCGATGCTCCTCAGGATTTGCGGACTTGATGGTAGCTACCTCAAAGGCTGGATCCGCATTTGGATCCATCGCTCTGGGCTTGATGGCAGGAGTTGGAATAACCCATTCAGCTCCGGCTACGGTGCGCGTCAGATTGAGGGGCACCGGGGCAGAATTCTGACTCCACGTTCCCGTAATGGATTTGCCATCGGGAGCCAAGTGGCCGATATACGTTCCATCGACCATAGTGAATGTCATTTTTACGCTCGAACCATCTTGCGAGATCGCGCGTCCGGGAACCGCATCCCCGCTTCGGTCAATGCTGTAGAAGAGGGCTCGATACTCGCCCCGCGCCCCCTCCGTGATTTGGATGACGACGCGCATTCCCTGCCCTGGGCCGAGCATGCCCTGCCAGGTGGCTGCAAGATCCTGGGTCTTTTTGTTGGCGTCACCGTTCTGAGCAGTCCCTGCCAGCCAAGGGAAGATGCTAGCTAGAATGGTCAACGAGACTATTGCGCGGAGCACCTGCTGCAAGCATGCCATCCTGTGCCTCCCCGGTCAGGCAATTCTATCTCCCCAGAGAGATGGTGCCGGCTGTCCTGCCGTTCCATCCTCGCTAATTCTGGAGTCGGGAAAATCGCGCAGATTCAGGTTGTCCACCATTATTCCCTGCGGTCTATGTGAATAGATCAGGACCGGGGCGCCAGACACCGTCGGCGGTTCCATAAGGGCTGGCGACCACGACGGTGTAGCCATCCGGGTCGCGCATCCAACACTCCCAATGGTTGGGGTCGCCTTCGCCATCGGCAGGGTTGCGATGGCGGGGCAGCACGATCTCGACACGCATTTCGGCAGCGCGCTGCATTACCGCATCGAAGTCCTCCACCTCGAACCAGAGCAACACACCATTGCCGTAGGGTCTGTCGGCGTGATTGCCAATGGGGCCGTGATGATGTTCAACTTCAAAGCTGTGCAATTGCAGGATAAGCCAGCCATCCTTCACCAGTTGCTCATAATGCCCGCCGCCGTGAGCTCCGCGGCAGCTCAGCAAGCGCTGGTACCACCGGCTGCTGGCTTCGACATCTGTGACGCAGATGAGAGGCTGGGGACGCATGGCTCCTACCCTAACAGAACCCCCGCTTTGGCGAACAGGTAAACACGTTCCTCGAACCACTCACGAGTGCATCGAGGGAGATAAAGGGACAGCATACGATTGCAGTAATTCTGGGGTAGGTATCGTGTTCCCCTTACCCGCCAAACACTTTTTTCTGTCCACTTTTTCCGGTGCTGACCCAAATGGTGCACGCGAGAAAGCGGCATGGGTTTCTGCCAAAGAATCGGGGTCCCCACAGCACGTGGTCTTTGCGCGAACGGAGCTGCCCATAGCCAACTCGCGAATAACTGCCCATAGCCACTCGTGAATAAGTCCTCATAACCACTCACGTAAACAACGACACATAGCCACTCGCGGATAACTACATATAGCCACTCATGGAGTAAGTGCTGATAGCCACTCGCTACTAAATGCACATAGCCACTCTCTCAAGATAACCACGCATGTAAAATTAAAAGCCAAACGATTGTCTTAATGAGAATCATTAGACCTACGCAACGCTAAAAGAGCTTTTTATCGCAACGATCCCACGCTTGCATTGTCGTGAGGCTATGGTTATAGTGCATTCAACGACCTTAATAATGGTCGATTAGAAAGCAAATCCAAGCGGGGTTGCTGACGGTTATACCTGAAGGACCCTTTATAAATCTTTGGAGGCGAGGATGAGACAAATTATCTTATGGGGCTTAGCTCTCGTAATGGCCCTGGAGCTTATTAGCGCCAGCCCACCCCTGTTAGGCGAGCAAGCCGCTGCATTCATTCTTTCTGTGCAGAGTCCGAGTGAAAACACTGTAGTAGCGTTCGTCCCCCCGACAAGTCGATCTTTGAAACGTTGTAGGGTCTTTTGGCTCGCGGCCCTTTCCTGGTAACCCAGTCTTTGGACGACAGTGCTTAATGCGGCACGGGTAATCATATCCCGTGCCGCGGAGACAAGATAATGAAGCTTATTTGCAAATCGCTCGCGTGGGCAATGGTTCTTCTCGTACCCTCTTGTCCAGCTTTAGCGCAAACAGTGACCGGCGCCATCCGCGGCATTGTTACCGACTCCACGGGAGCCATCGTAGCCCGTGCTGCGGTAACCGCGACCAACGTGGCGACTGGAGTGCCCACCGCAACAAAAACAAATCCGGCTGGAGAATACTCCATCCGGTTCCTGCCAGTCGGCACATACCAACTGGTCGTCGAGGCGTCCGGGTTCAAGACTGCCACCTATGGTCCATTTGCTCTTGAAATCGACCAGACTGCAAAAATCGATATTCCGCTCAGTGTAGGGGCGGCCGCGTCTACTGTGACCGTCTCCGCCGAGGTTGAGCCGATCCTCAACACCGAAAGTGCGACCCTCGGGGAAACGTTCACGGAAAACACGATTAATAGTGTGCCGCTAAATGGCCGCGACTTTTCTCAGTTGACCGTCTATACGCCCGGCGCCGTTTCTACTGGCTTTAACCAGTACGGCACCATGAACTCAACCGAGCGCTCCACTATGGCAGCCAACGAGGTCGACGTTAACGGCAACCGGGCGCAGTCCAATAATTATTTGCTCGACGGCCAGGAAATTAACGAAAATCTCAACAATACAATCGGTTACGCTCCCAGCCCGGATTCACTGGGCCAAATTCGTGTCGTCGCCTCCAACGCCAATGCCGAATTTGGTAACGTCAACGGCGGTACGGTGCTGGCCGTCATGAAGAGCGGCAGCAATCGCTTCCATGGCAGCGTCTTCGCTTTCCTGGAAAACTACAATCTCAACGCAAACACCTGGGCTAACGACAACAACGTCATCCCCACCCCCAAGAACCCATTCACGCAGACACTTTTCGGTGGAACCCTCGGCGGTCCCATCATTAAAGACAAGCTGTTCTTTTTTGTCGATTACGAAGCGCTTCGCCTGCACACCAGCGGCCAGACGACCGCCAGCCAGGCTCCTGTAGCATTTCTCAATGGCGACTTCTCCAAGCTCCTAACCGTCCTTGGAATTCAGTTGTACGATACATCGAAAATTGGTCCAAACGGGCAGCCGGTTCCGTATGTCAACAACCAGGTTCCGGTCAACAACCCCGTCGCTGCATACCTGGCCAGCAATCCAAAAGCTTATCCAGCGCCAAACAACCCAACCAGTGATCCGCTTGGCATCTTCAATAACTTCATTGGACCGTCGGGCTCTTTCAACAAGAATGACCAGGGAGACGCAAGAGTCGACTGGAATTTCCGTCCCAGTGATGTGTTTTTCTTCCGCTACTCACAGGGGTACGCGCGCGATGGTCAGACCGCGGATCCAGTTCCGGTCCAGTTCCCAACCGCCAGCAACTATCCGGATCATTTCTTCGATACCAGTTGGGTGCATACCTTTTCGAACGCCATTGTGAATCAGTTCACTGCAAATTATGGACGCATTCGCTTTAACAGTGGCAATACTACCGATCCCAGCGGCATCTTCGGGCTCAACGGCAATAAGACCGTTGGCATCCCCAGCAATCCGCAACAAACAGCTGGTTTCAGCCTGCAGTCTTTTAACGGTATAGAAGGCGGCCCTCCCTCTCCAGGTAATAATTATCCCAGCAGCTTCGGCGCCAACCCAACGCCGGAGATATTCATCGACAATATTTTCGGATATACGGATAACCTCACTTGGCAGCATGGCCGCCATCTCTTGAAGTTTGGTGGCGGATTTCTCCGCTATCAACAGAACAGCTTCTATCCAGGCAATGACGGTGAATTGGGAAATTTCACGTACACAGGCGCCTTTACAGCCGGCCCGAATGCCAGCACGCTGTACCCCTTCGCCGACTTCGTGACCGATCGAGTCTACGATGTGCAGGTCGGCGCCGTGACCGGAAGAACGGGACAGCGCCAATGGCGCGACAGTGTCTTCGCCCAGGACGATTTCAAAGTAAGTGAAAACCTCACCTTAAACCTCGGCCTTCGCTGGGAGTACGATCAGCCCATTTATGAAGTCAATAATAAGATGGCAAACATCAATATGCAGACCAAGCAGATTGAATATGCCGGCGTGAACGGCAACAGCCGCGCGCTCTATAACTCGGTCTGGACCCAATTCCAGCCGCGTATTGGATTTGCTTTCCAGCCAACACCGCGTACCGTCATCCGTGGTGGTTATGGCATCTCAAGCTATTTGGAGGGCACGGGCGCCAACCTTCGCTTGACGCAAAACCCGCCTTTCCACAAAGACTTTGAGCAGACCGCCACCGTCCCGAACGTCGTAAATGGTGTCTTTCAATCGGGCAGCTTCTTTCAGGCCTCGAACGGGTTCCCAACCACTGAGGTTCCTACAACCACGTTCTATGTATGGCCAAGTAATCTCAAACCGTCAGTTACCCAGGAGTTCAGCTTTACGACAGAATATGAGGTCACCCGGTCATCTTCCTTTCAGGTGGGATATGTAGGTATCCTCGGCCATCACCTCACTGACCCCTACTGGGGGAACCAGTTGCCCTCTCCTGGAGCTACGGCTCCCTATGCCAACATCGTAGGCCAGAGCGGTGTGATCAAAATTACTCAGACGGAGTCCTCAAGTAACTACAATGCGTTGCAAGCCATTTACAGGCAGCATCTTACTGCTGGTTTGGAATTGACTGCGAACTATACGTATTCCAAATCATTAACGGATGACATCGGTTTCTATGGCACCAGCAACATCAACAGTAGCCAGTACTATCAGCAGGATGCCTACAATATGGCCGCGGAATGGGGACCGTCTGGTTTCGATACCCGCCATAACATCTCCGTGACCGGCGTGTACGACCTGCCCTTTGGCCGTGGTAAGAAGTTCGGCTCTAACTGGAACTATGTCCTGAACGAGGCTCTCGGCGGCTGGAAGCTGAGCGGCGCTCAGGTGTATTACTCCGGCTTCCCCGTCACCGTCAGTTCTCCTCCAAACTACTCCAACCGAGTGTTCGCATTTACCGGAGCCGCCCGGCCGGATCAGTTACGCCCGCTCCATGCTGTCGGTCGTTCTTCTAAAGCCTTTTTCGGAACTAATTTACAGGGCACCGCGTGTGCTCCCGATACTGACGACGGAACCTGCGTCTTCGCCGCGCAGTCGGCCAACCACTTCGGCGATGTTCGCCCGTCCTCGCTTGCCGGTCCCAGTTTCCAGAACATCGATATGTCCGTGGAAAAGAGTTTTCCTGTCTGGCACGAACATAGCGTCAAGTTCCGTGGGGACTTCTTCAATGCCTTTAACATCGCTTCCTACCAGCAGCCGGATTTTGGCGTGACCGACTCTAACTTTGGTCAGATCACTGGCGTCAACAGCAGCCCACGCACGATTCAGCTCTCGCTGAAGTATGCGTTCTAACCCGAGAGTCCACTCATTGGAGAAGTTCAGCCCTGTTGGTGAACTTCTCCAACGAATGGCGAGGGCCTTAAGTTAGAGCTAAGGAGATTGGGGGGACACGTATCTCCCAGAATTGCTGCAATAGGTACGCTGTCCCTTTATCTCCTTACGTGACTCACTCGAGCATTTGCGCGCAGGAAAGGCGCACAGCACAATTTTCTGTTCAACTGCGCACCGCTACGCTACACTACCTCTCGCTTTCCTGACCTAAATTTCTGTCTTTGCCCAGGGGTTCTTGTGCCACGCGTTGTGTCGACGGCGCAGTATCGATTTCTGTTTCCAGTTTGCCTTTGCATCCTTATCCTTTGCCCTTCCCAAGAGCCCTTCTATCCATTTTTCAGCAACGGAAGGATCAGTAACGGCTACACAAACGCTTTCTCTTACCGTCCGGTAGGACCGGCGTTCATGGTCAGGACCGCGAATGCTTTTGCTTCACTCCTCGGACCGCCGTTCTTGACAGTTCCTCTCCGAAAGTTCACACTGGCATAGTCTGTCTATGCCAGTAGCCGGAGAAGCAAAATGTCCCGCGACGAAATCCCACCGGGCACGCTCTACCTCCTCATCCTCAAGACCCTCGCTGTCCGCAAGAAACTTCACGGCTACGAGATCGCGGAATCCATCGAACAGCAATCCGAAGACATCCTTCAGGTCGAAGAGGGATCCCTTTACCCAGCGCTCCAGCGCATGCTCATCAAAGGCTGGGTCGTCGCCGAGTGGGGTGTGACGGCCGGCAATCGCCGCGCTCGCTACTACACCCTCACCACCGATGGAAAAAAGCAACTCGCCCTTGAACTAGGCAAGTTCCAGCGCATCATGGGCGCAGTCACCAAGGTTATCCAGACGGCATAAGAGGAGCGCATGAGCCTGCCGGGAGAAATCAAGCGCCGCATCCAGATGCTCTTGCATCGCGACCAGCTGCGACGCGATCTAGAGGAAGAAATGCGCCTCCATCTCGAACTGAGCGGCCAGCAGCAAATGGATCGCGGCGTGCCGCTCACGGCCGCCGCGCGCGCCGCTCATCTCAAGTTCGGCAACACCACCCGCATGAAGGAGAAGAGCCTTATGATCTGGGGATCGGAAACTCTCGAAAGCTTCTTCGCCGACATCGCCTACGGCACCCGTGCCCTGCTTCGTAGTCCTGCACTCACCATCGTCGCGCTGGCGTCCCTCGCTCTCGGCATCGGCGCCAACACCGCCATCTTCAGCCTCCTCGATGCCGTCCTCCTGCGCTCGCTTCCCGTCAAAGATCCTCAACAGCTCGTTCTACTCGGCGAAGGACGCACGCGGGGAATCGGCAACGACGTCGCCCTTACTGAGCTCTCGTCCAATCCCTTCTTCCGCCAATTTCGACAGCGCAACACCGTCTTCTCTGACGTCGCCGGCATCTTCAGTCTGAACAACGATGGGCACGGCTTCATTGAAGGCAGCAATGAATCTCAGCCCATCTCCGTCCAGCTCGTGACCGGCAATTACTTCCCGCTGCTCGGCGTTCACGCCCTTATCGGTCGCACCCTTAACTATGCCGACGATAACTCCGAGGGCGATCATCCGGTAGCCGTCGTCAGCTATGGCTGGTGGAAGCGCGCACTCGCCCAGGATCCCAACGTCCTAGGCAAAAAAATTAAGCTGGGCTCCGTTATCTACACCATCGTCGGCGTAGCTCCGCCGGAGTTCTTCGGCACCCTCGTCGGTGAGGCTCCGGAGGTTTGGCTACCTCTCGCCATGGTCAAGGCCGTCCCACCCTATTACGGCGGATACAACAACAACTTCAGCAAGTCGCTCCACCTCATCTGCCGCCTCAAACCCGGCGTCTCTATTGAACAAGCCACAGCCAACGCCAACCTGCTCTTCCAGCAAATCACGCGCAGCTTCCCCGACGCCAAACTCACCCAGCTCAATCTGCAAAAGCTCGACAAAGCTCACGTCACGCTCACGCCCATGGCCACCGGGCTATCCTTCATCCGCGCGCAGTTCTCTCAGCCACTCAAGATCCTCATGGCCGTCACGGCACTGGTACTGCTGATCGCCTGCGCCAACATCGCAAACCTGCTGCTAGCCCGCGCCACCACCCGCGCCCGCGAACTCGCCATCCGCCAGGCCCTCGGCGCAGGCCGCACACGCATCATTCGTCAGCTGCTAACGGAAAGCCTCCTGCTCGCCTTCGCCGGCGGTACGCTAGGAATCGCGCTCGCCTCGGTCTCCAGCCGCGTCCTTCTGCGCATGGCCTCCGACGGACCGGCGACCATCCCTCTTGATCTCTCCATCAACAGCCATCTGCTGCTCTTCAACCTCGCCGTCACCATCGCCACAGCCTTGATCTTCGGAACCATCCCAGCCCTGCGCGCGACACGGCTTCAACTCACGGACACCCTCAAGGCATCGCGCACATCGAATAGCTCCGGCAGCAAGAGTCGGCTCGCACAAGCCCTCATCGTCTCCCAGGTGACGCTCTCACTCGTCCTCATGGCCGGCGCGGGCCTCTTTCTCCGCAGCCTCGTCAATCTCAGCAATGCCGATACTGGCTTCAACAAGGAAAATGTCCTTCGGCTGCAAATCGATTCAAGCTCCATCACTGGCGAGGCTAATCAAAACGCTCTCTTTCACCAGATCGAAGATCGCGTCAGCGCGCTCCCCAACGTCCGCGCGGCGAGCTTCTCCACCTTCACCTTCGGCCCAGAGGGCAGTTGGAATACACCCATCCTCACAGACGGCATCGGCCTCGAACAGAACATCCACGCCAGCCACAACAACATAGGCAACGGCTACTTCGCCACCATGGGTATCCCGGTCATCGCCGGACGTACCTTTTCAGCCTCCGACACCAAGACCTCACCGCATGTAGCCATCCTCAGCCAGCGAATGGCAAAGACCATCTTTCCCTCGGTCAATCCCATCGGCCGCCGCTATTACATCGACGACACCAAAGAACCGCAAAACGCCGTCGAAGTTGTCGGTATCGTTGGAGACGCAAAAAGCAGCGACCTCATCGAAGGCCCGCGCGTGATTGACTACCTTCCTTACACACAATACCCCTGGGGCTTCGGCAACTTTGAGGTGCGTTACAGCGGCGACTTCGCTGCCATCGCCAACGCAGTCCAGCAAACCATTCACTCCATCGACCACACCCTGCCCATCAGCGACGTCACTACGCTCGACGAACAGGTAGCCCGCTCTTACACCAACCAGAGATTGGTCGCCCAGATCTCAACCTTCTTTGGACTGTTAGCCGTCCTCCTCTCCGCCATCGGCATCTACGGCTTGATGTCCTACGTAGTCAGCCGCCGCACCAACGAGATCGGCATCCGCATGGCGCTGGGTGCACCAAGATCCAACGTGAGCTGGCTGGTCATGCGCGAGATCATTATGTTAGTCGCAGCAGGCATCGTCATCGGCATCCCTGCCACGCTCGCCGGTGACCGCTTGGTAGCCAGCATGCTGTTCGGCATTAAAGGCACCGACCCAATGAGCCTAACCGCAGCCGTGCTTCTTCTGCTTGTCATCGCCGCAGCAGCAGGCTACTTCCCCGCCAGAAGAGCCTCCAGAGTTGACCCCATGGAGGCCCTACGCTACGAGTAATCAGCATGAAAGCTGGTGACTGGTGGGAAGTTCATCCCTCTTACAAATAACGGCGACATCTTTCTGGCAGAGATGGAGACCGGTAAAGTCAGGATATTTCGCGGGGTTAAGCCGGATGGAACAGCTAAGGAGGGGTCGGAGTTCGCCACCGGCTTCAGTCTGCCCTTTGGTATCAATTTCTACCCAGCCGGACCGATTCCTCAATGGGTGTATGTGGGCAACACCGATATGCGGTCTGTTTCGAAACGTGCTTTGGCCTGCTATCGACAATCCATTCTCCAGTCGCCCGAAACGACAATTCCAATGCCGGAATGGCGAAACACGAGACATGCAGCAGAACAGAGATTTTGAAACCTAGCGCGGGCGATAGCGACAATCAAAGCGAGATACCCGAGCACCAACAGGCCACCGGCAATGAACTTCCGCCTCGCATTCGGGCCATCATAGTAGTTCAACGGAGATCGTCAGTAGTCAGTAATTTGCCCGCTGATCGCCGGGTAAACGGATGGAGTCAAAATCGCGTTTCTGGGGAACTTCATGCAGCAGACTTTTCACCGACCGGATTAATCCTTGTCTGCTGACCATCCGTGAGTTGTCTGAAAGACAAGGTGAGCAGAGAGAAATGATAGGAGCGTTGTTGCGTGGATTTAGCGCGCCCAGGCAGTCACGCCGCCATCAACAATCATGGACAGCCCCGTTACATAGGACGCAGCATCGCTGCACAGCCATAGCGCAGCTTGCGCCGCCTCGTCTGGTCTGCCAATGCGGCCTGCCGGAACCATTCCAACAAAACCCTTCAATACCGCTTCGATCTTTGCGGCGTCACCGCCTACAGCTTGGCTCACGGCGTTATGTAACAACTCCGTGTCGAAACCGCCCGCGACTAATGCATTCACTCGGATTCCGTCCGCCGCATATTCTTGTGCCGCTGATTTAGTCAGACCTAAAATCCCTGCCTTGGACATCGAGTACAGAGCTCCCCCTCTTGCGCCTCCAAGTCCGTTTACCGAGGAGGTGTTCACGATCACGCCTCCACGCGGTTCCTGGCTCTGCATCTGCTGCAATTCGTATTTCATGCAGAGCCAGACACTCTTCAGATTGGAGACTACCTCGGCATCGAAATCAGCATCGCTGAAATCGGCTGTGCGGGTGTTCTTACCCAACACGGCAGCATTATTAAAAGCACAGTCGAGCCGGCCAAAGCGTTCGACGGTCTGCGCAATCAGGGACTTTACCTGTTCGGACTGGGATACGTCGGCCTGCACGAAGAAAACATCCAAGCCGGCTTGCCGCAGCTCCTGCTCAACTCGCTGTCCGCGTTCGGCTCCGCGCGCGGTGAACGCGACGCTTGCTCCGGCTTCAGCGAAGAGCTTCGCCGCAGCCTTGCCGATTCCGGCACTTCCGCCCGTAATCAGAACCACTTTTCCATCTAGTGCGGCTGCCATGTAATCATGTTAACTCACTCGGCTTTCGAGGATGAATGCTGGATCAATCCGGATTACGGGCAAACCGGAACCAACCGCATTCCTGTTTAGGGTGATTGGGCCCCTGCGTTTGATTTTTCGTTTGGGAACCCAATCTCGCGAACGAGTTCAAGATAGCGTGAATCGTTGCGAATCGAGTCAAAGTCCGGGTCTACGCGGATCTGCAACAGTCCTGGTTCGTGCGTTGGCAATCCCTGGAACAACGTCTGAAAGGTTTTCTCTTTCATGCCTGCCGCCACGTACGCGTTTGCTAACTCCCAAAGGTCCGGATGAGGAAGCGCCAGGATCGCATTCAATTGCTTTCTGGCTACGAACAAATTCGCCGCCTTATAGCCGCGCTGCCGATACTCCAGCGCATAGGCCGCTGCCCAGTCAGGCTGCCCTTCCAAGACGAGCGCTTTACTGCATTCGGCGACAGACTCAGCGAAGAAACTCAGACGTCCGAGGCTGATGCAAAGGCCGACGTGCTCCCCCAGATTGTTAGGGTCACTGCCAAGTGTATGGCGCGCTGAAGCCACAAGACTCTGGTAGTCGCGGGCAAAATAGTGTTCGGATACGAGCTGTTCTTTCAGGTCTTCGCGATAAGGATCCATGGCAAGCGCCTGCTTGCGATGGATCAAATCCTCCGGGATGTTGCCCGCGATCCGGAGATATAGGGCGAATACGGTATGAGCCTCAGGCGAGCTGGGGTTCAACTGCAGGGCGCGCAACGCGTGTTCACGCGCGGCGCGCCAATCCCAATCGTGCATCAGCTTGATGCGGGCAATGGCAATGTGCGCCTCATCACTATTGCCGTCCAACGACATTGACTTGGTCGCATTCTGCTCAGCCAGCCGCCAGGCCTGTTCGGAACCTTCGTCATCTGTAACCGCGCGGAAACAATAGAAATCAGCCAGACCGGCGTACGCGGGAGCATAAGAGGGATCGAGCGCGATGGTCCGCTCGAAATAGCCTAGAGCCGCTTCTCGAGTATCGCGGCGGTTCAACTCGAAGCGGCCCCGCAGATAGGCTTCCACAACCTCAGGCCTGGTGGGCGCGCGCTGGGCGCGGCCAAGGACCTGAATCAGTAGCTTGCCGCCGATTCGTTGCGCAATCTCGGACTGCAACGCCAGTACATCGCCGATGTTGCGGTCGAAAGAATCCGTCCATAGCGTCGCGCCGTCGGCCACTCGAAGCAATCGCACCGAAATGCGTGCCTGCTGGTGATCACGCCTAACGCTGCCCTCCAGCACGTACTGCACTCCCAGGTCGTGGCCCAGCTGCAGCAAAGGCTGCTGGCGATGCTTGTAGTACATAACGGATGTGCGCCCGATTACTCCCAGTTGTTGAGGGTCCAGATTGCCCACCTGGGTAATCATCTCTTCCGTGAGTCCGTCGCTGAAGTAATCCTGCCCCGCATCTCCGGTAAGGTTCTCGAATGGGAGAACGGCAAGCATCGATTTTCCCTTTGCCGGCTGGCGAAGGCTTTTGTGAACACGAGCCCAATAAAGGCAGCCTGCGGCAATCATCAGAACAAGCACGGCTCCCGCCGCCCAAACCGGCCATCGCCGGACTTTGGGCTCGCTGGTCGGGGGTTCGAGGGTAAGGGGCTTGGCCTCCGCAGCAACAGGTTGCTGTTCCAAATTAGGCTCGAGGCCGGCGTCGACGACAGATGCGATGAGGCGATACCCTTGGCCGGTGATCGTCTGGATGAAGTGTGGTTCTTCCGGATTGTCCCCAAGGGCGTGACGGAGTTTACGGATGGCTACATTGAGGCTGTTGTCGGCATCGAGGGATACGCCCTTACCCCAGATCCTCTCCGCTAACTGATCGCGGCTGACGATCTGCCCCTTCTGCTCAATCAAAGCAGCCAAAGCTTCCAGGGGAACCCGCTGCAGCTTGAGCACGCAACCGGCCCGGCGCAACCTGGGGATGCGCGGTTCGAAGTCGAAATCATCCCCTATGCGGACCGCGCCTTCGCTTTTGCCTGGCTCCGATGTCACTTGCTTCTCCACGGGGCAGTTGCCAATTGTAACCCGCGTCCTCGACTCCGCCATAGCCCCCATGTTTTCCGGCGCTTGAAGGAGGACATAAGAATTAAGGCGGGGACAGGTGCGCGTCTATTGCCAGCTGGCACTTCTCCAGGTCAGCTTACACACGTTGTGAGGTTATGAGCCCGTGCCTGTTTCAAACGCCAGACTCCGGCGCAAGAAACGCTCGGTTTCCCGGAGGAGAGGAAGATGAAATCAGCAAAACTGACGCGGATGACTGCAGCAATATTCCTGACAGTGCTGGCTGCGCACGCTCAACTACAGGCGGCACCTACGGCTCGTTACACGGTCAAAGACCTCGGCACATTGGGTGGGACGTTTGCTTTTGCCGGCGGCATCAGCGACAGCGGGTGGATTGAGGGCTACTCTTCGCTGCCCGGGGATAACGACACCCACGCCTTTCTTTGGCGCAATGGCGTGATGACCGACCTTGGTACTCTGGGTGGTCCGAATAGTTTTTCGGACTTTCGCCCAAACGACTTTGGGGACGGTGGGGGTTCCTCAGATACGTCCACTCCCGACCCCAACGGAGAAGACTACTGCGGCTTCGGTACCCAACTGATCTGTCGCGCTTTCTTTTGGCACCACGGGGCCATGACCGCGCAGCCTACACTCGGGGGCAATAACAGCGCCGGCTTTGGAACGAATGACCTGGGAGATCTCGCTGGGAGCGCGGAAAATAAGATCCAGGAGCCGACCTGCACCGGCACCGGCCAGGTTCTGCAATATAAACCTGTCCTGTGGAGACAAGGCCGTGTTTACGAACTGCCAACGTTGGGCGATGACCCGGTGGGCGTGGCGTACGCAATGAATGACTGGGGCGAAGCTGTTGGCCAGACGGGGCCTTGCGGAACCGAGGCCTTCGGAGGCACGGGTCATGCGGTGCTCTGGGTGAACGGCAAGCCCCTGGACCTCGGCAGCCTCGGCGGTACCACGAACAACGCACCTCAGGATCTCAACAACCTGAGCCAGGTGGTTGGATTCTCTGGCCTGTCGGGCGATGCGACCTTTCATGCCTTCCTATGGGAGAGAGGCGTGATGAAAGACCTGGGCACGCTTCCCGGGGACGTTCATAGCGTAGCCGAAAGCATTAACAGCACGGGCGAGATCGTTGGAAGATCATCTGATGCCTCGTTCAACGGACGCGGCGTGGTGTGGCAGAACGGCGTGATCACCGACCTCAATACGCTCATTCCTGCGAATTCTGGTCTATACATCACGGAAGGCACCTCGAACAATGACTTGGGGCAGATCGTCGGTACTGCCATGCAAATCAGCACCGGCGAAATGCACGCGTTCCTGGCAACCCCGAGGTATGACAGCGGCGCCGACATCGCGGCGAGCGACCATGTCGAAAGGCCAAACTTCGCGCTGTCTGAAACGGTCAGTAAGCTGCTGCAGAGGAGAAGACGGGCGAGCATGCCATGGTGACGGTACGGTGGCACGGCATGCTCCGCGGCCGTTGGAGCAGGCGGGATGACAAAGGGTAGGGCAGTGCCACCGTCTCCACCTCGCCGCCATAGCTTTTCACGCCTCAATTCTCGGAAGGCTTCTCGACGTGATCGATAACAACGATTTCGACAGGGCCTTTGGCCGATTCGAGTTTCAACCCGAGCTGCTCTTTTAGCGCGGTGAAAATCGACGGACCCGTTGGCTCGTCTATGGTGCCAGATCCCGGGGCGCTCGCCGGCACTTCGGCAGCCCACTTCAAATGTAAATCGAATCCTCCAGTGAGTCCGGTCCTGTCAATGACAGGTCTATCGAGTCCGGATCGAGATAAGCTAGAGGCCAGCTTTGTGACGCTTATCCCTGTCCCGTCAAGGGTCCAATTGAGCCCGTCCCCTGCAAGCCGGGGAAAGTCACAATAGACAGGGTGGGGCGCGTTTGGCGCAGGCAGTGGCGGCGGCGAACTCATGGAATAGGGAGTGCAACTGCCTTCTTTCGACAGTTGCATTTTCACACCGCCCCTTTCGACAGTCAGCTCATATACGGGGCGCTCCATCGTCTCGCGATGAACCTTCAGATGAAACCTCTCTTCAAGAAGCGCCTGCAGCATCGGCCCCTCCATCTGTTTCACAGTTGCTTTGCTCTCTGTTGTGGCCTGGATATCGAAGTGGTTGGAATCCATCCAGGCTTGAACGCCCAAAACCTGGTTGTTCGGCACGTCGTAGGCAAAGAGGATGAACTGCTTCAGAGAGAAATTTTCCATGACAAGCCTACCCTGAAAGGCTTGCACATATGCCCGGTTGTCGGCGCTCGCGTGGGACCTGATCGAGGCTACTTCGAATTCGGGGCGCGCCAGTGGCTGTTGTGTTTGACAAAAAGCGACGGCGTTCGCAGCAGCGGCAACCAGCATAAGTCCTCTGCCGAAGCACAAACTTCGTGTGCACCTATACATCCGGAATTCTCCCAAGTCCGCCAACGCCAGGAGCGCGTAGTATAGCGCCAAGATACAAGAGATAAGGGGACACCTTGGATTGGACTGCGCCCTTAGCTGAGACACGACCGCGAGTCCATAGTTCAGTTGGCGCAGCGGATAGCTGCGACGGTAGCTCCCGATCTCTTGGTCAAAGTGCCGCTACGTTGGCGACGATTTGATCGTATTTGGCGAGGTAGGGAAATGCGGGCGGAGCCAAGAGATTGTCCAGGTTGTGCCCGACTTCTTCGGCATGATCGCCTGGCCAAGTCGCTGGATCGAAGATTCCCCATTGTGCCGAGGGGACAGTAACGAGACCGTCGTTTGGTTGACCTGTGGCAGCCGCAATGTAGTGATAAAAAAGCTGGAAGGCGGCGCATGTTTCAGGAAAACCCGGCCGGCCTGAGCCGGCGGTGCTGAAATAAGCCACATTGGGGTCATTCAGATATTTCTGTGAAAAGGCCTGACAAGAATTCGTTGTAAGGTTCCGTAAGCCGTTGAGAGAGATGTCGAGAACGTCGAGAGCCGGCTGTAGCAGGTTCGCCGCGGAAACGAACGGGAGATGAGGAAAAGGCGATAGCTCAGCGGGATTATCAATGATATCCGCAATTGGAGAACCTCGATGTGGCGTCGAGATTGTCGTAAGCGACCGAATCGGAACCTGAATGCGGTTCGGGTTTGCAGGTGAGAGTATGTAACGGCTGTCGAGACCGCCCATGCTGTGGGCAATGATGTGGGTTTTTTGATTTGCATCAAGAGCGTTCGAACTGAATGCGTTTTGGATTTGCTCCCTCAATTGGTCTCCGCGGTACTCGATCCCTTGCGTAGGATCAAGTTCGGGCACCGAAGTCAGCAAGCCATTCTGGTTGAAGTGCTGCGCGACCCCGCGAAAATAGTCGATTCCGAATTTTCTGCGGAAACCGAGAATTCCGTGAACCAGAATGATATTCATGGGGAGAAATCATAGCACTTACCTTACTCTCCGCGTTTTCATCTAGAACGAAATACGTCGACTTGATGTGTGCTGCAGAAGCACGGAAGGAGTCGATTTGCGATAAAACCCGTGTTGTAAAGCTGCATAGGAGATGAGGGATGGCCCCTCGGGATCGGCTTTCAGGAGCAGGTCTCAAACCAGCCCGAGCTGCTGCGGTAAAGAGCCGTGGTGGTGAGCGTCGGGTGAAAAGTCCCGGGCAAGACTCGGGGCAGGTGAGTGTCGGAAAGACGAGCGAAAGCAAATCCTTCGATGACGCGTCGTTAACGTATCAAGTGCTGTCTAAACCAGGGGTGATCATGTCCTCTGGGACAAGCCTGCTAGAAGCCTGATGACGGGGCGGGCGGCAGCCGGCGTATAGGGGGCGTGAGTCCGATACAGGCTTTTATGCGGAACTGCAGGAACCAGGCCATCGATGCTAAGGGAGAAGCACAAGGGCAGAAAACCACGAGGCGAGAGTACCGATGCGTTGGTCTGGGACGGACCGGTCCGTATTAGCGAAGAAGGCTCTGTAATGGGGCTGGAGCGAAGGGGCCGGGTCAGACAATCATAGGTTCGAAACAACTGGCAACAGGATGACGTCGAGCGATATGAGAGACAAGCCTTTCAAAATAGATAAGTGGCAAGTGTACGAGGCGTATAAGGCGGTTAAATCCAATCAAGGTGCGGCGGGTGTGGACGGGCAGACTCTGGAACAGTTCGAATCAGACTTGAAGGGAAATCTTTACAAGATCTGGAATCGTATGAGTTCGGGAAGCTACTTTCCACCGCCGGTTCGCGCCGTCTCCATTCCCAAGAAGAGTGGGGGCGAGCGGATCTTGGGGGTGCCCACCGTGAGCGATCGTATCGCACAGGTGGTGGTCAAACAGCTGATTGAGCCCGACATGGAAGCTATCTTCCTGCCGGACTCCTACGGTTACAGACCGGGAAAATCGGCCCTGCAAGCTGTAGGAATGACGCGTGAGCGGTGTTGGAAACATGACTGGGTTCTTGAGTTTGATATCAAGGGCCTGTTCGATAACATCGATCACACGTTGCTGCTCAAGGCTGTTCGGAAGCACGTCACGTGTAGCTGGGCGGTGCTTTACATCGAGAGATGGCTGATAGCGCCCATGGAACGCGATGGCGTCAGAATGGCGAGGATGTGCGGAACTCCGCAAGGAGGCGTCATCAGCCCTGTTCTGGCGAATCTTTTCCTGCATTACACGTTCGACTTGTGGATGAAGCGGACTTACCCCCACCTCCTTTGGTGTCGGTATGCGGATGACGGACTGGTTCACTGCCGGACCGAGCAGGAAGCCGAAGCTCTCAAGGCTGCGCTTCACGCTCGCCTGGCAGAATGCCAGTTAGAGCTGCATCCCGACAAAACCCGGATCGTCTACTGTAAGGACGTTAAACGCAACGCGGAGTATCCGATCGTCATGTTCGACTTTCTCGGTTACTGTTTTCGGCCCCGACTGGTTAAGAATACCCGGACCAAGCAATTATTCTGGGGGTTCAATCCAGCGGTCAGCCCCGGAGCGTTGAAGGACATACGGTCCACGATCAGGGCCTTGAAATTCCGCCGACAAACGCACCTGTCGTTGGCAGACATCGCCCAGCGGCTCAATCCACTCCTGCGGGGGTGGATTGGGTACTACGGGCGATACACACCTTCGGCACTGCAGCCTTTGTTCCGTCACGTCGACCTGACGTTGGTCGGCTGGGCACGACGGAAGTTCAAACGCTTCGGGGCACGCTTGACCCAGGCCCATTGCTTTATCAAGCAAGTGGCGCGGGACCAAGTTGACCTCTTCACGCACTGGCGGCTAGCTGCGAGCGGCTCGTTTGTCTGATGGGAGCTGTGTGAGGCGAGAGTCTCACGCACAGTTCTGCGAGAGGCTGGCGGTGTGATCCCGTCGGCCTACTCACCAATGCTCTAACCGCATTAAACCGACGCGGGACCTGCAATTCGTTAGGGCAAACGTCATGCTGCCACACCGATTTGACGGAGATGATGGCGCAGATGGGTGAGGTACTCGGACGCTAAGAAGCCCAGAGTCACCGGTTCTCCGGCCCCGATCCGACACTGCGTGTCTAGTTGAGAAGGTGGGATGTGCGCGATGAGATGTGCAAGATAGCGGTTATAGGCTGCCCATAGCGAGACGAGCAACATCCAGTCAGCCTCCTGTACCGCTTGCACGCGTATGTTGCCTTCCTGGTCGTAGCCGGGGAAATCCAACGACGGCTGCAGCATCGCGCGGACAAAGCGCTGATGATTGTTGGACGCAGAATCGATGAGATGTCCAAGGACCTGCTTGCGGGACCAGCCTCCAGGCAAGGCGGCCCGCATGCTTTCTGATTCGGGGATTTGTCGCAGCCCTGGCTCCACGGCTTCCACGAGACATCGCAGCTGGTCGCTTAGCTCTCTCATCTGCTTGGCGCAAGTCTATCAAAGCGGCTAACTCACAGCTGCGGGAGATGCAGTCCGGTCGCGTGGGGGTGAGGATGAGGTAAACATGATCGGGCATGAAACAGTGCGCTGGCTACCTTTAGATCGCCCTTTTCGGCCCATGTTTAGCCCCTGAGGGATTCATGGTGAAGAGTCAGGCTGCCGGATATCGAAGTTTTCTACGATGAACCAGTAGCAGAATATGCCGGCGAGCAGGACAACCACGGCCAACCCGAAACCTGGAGCATAAGAGCCGGTGCGGCTGATGAGCACGCCGGTCAGCAACGGCGCTAAAACACCCGCGAGGTTGCCGGCAAAGTTTTCAAAGCCAGTCCATAGGCCCACGTCTTCTTGGGGCGCGCAGCACTGCAGGATGACCAGCAGATTGCCAGTGGCGAGACCGACCAGCGAAGCGCCGGTGAGCAGAAACACCGCTGTGTTGGCACTCTGCACACGAGACGCGGGAAGGAGCAGCAGGCCAGAGAGAAAGGCGACGGTGACGATTCCCTTGCGGGTCCGCGTTTCGCTCCAGCCGTGGGCGACGAGGCGGTCGGCGATCCAGCCCCCCAGAGGTTCGCTGGCCCCAAAGACGAAATATGGCAGCGCGGAGAAGAAGCCGGCACGCAAGATGGTCAAGTGACGCACGGTCACCAGGTAGTCGGGCAGCCAGGTGACAAACAGGTACCAGTAGTAGTCGAAGCAAAAGAAACCGAGACAGATACCGATCAGGTTGCGATTGGTCAACAGGCGACGGACTGCTCGCCCTCGATCGCCCCCCGATGATGCCGGCCGCGGGCGCTGATCGAGCCGCCCTTTCGTCGCCCATAGCCAGGGTATCACCCACAACAGCGCGGCGAACCCAATCAACCGAAAGCTCAGGCGCCAACCGAAACGGACCAGCAGCCAGGGGATGGTCAGGCCACCCATCACCAGGCCCATGCGGGTGCCGAAGTCGAAGAGGCCGCAAGGTAGACCGCGCTCCGTGGAGGCAAAGAGGAGGCTCACGATCTTGGTGCCGCCGGGCAGGTAGATGGACTCCCCAATGCCGAGCAGCAGGCGAAAGAGGATGAGCACTCCGAAGCTGGTGGCGAAGCCGGTTAAGCCCTGTCCCAGAGACCAGAGCACGAAAGCGGAGAAGTAGAGCCAGCGCAAATTGACACGGTCAGCGGCCCAGCCCACCGGGATTTGCATCAACGCATAGGTCCAAAAGAAGGCCGAGAGCAACAGGCCTTTGCTTTCCGGACCCAGATGCAGGTCTTTGGAGATCAGCGGCAAGGCCAGCGAAATGCTGGAGCGGTCAAGATAGTTGATCAGGGAGGCTATGAAGAGGAGCCACACGATCGTCCAGCGGCGGGAGGTAGCGGCAATAGGAGCTTGCTGGAATGGGAGCATGGGCATGCGTTCCGATTCTATGCGGTTCTGCGTTTTTGCAATGCTCCGGGTGGCCGGGGATGAAATAAGGATGGTCCCTCGGCTTCGAGCTGCAATCGCTCTTCCCGACGAAAACTGTTGCTTCCGGCGCTGACGCGCACCCGCAACCCATCCTGACTGATGCGGCTCACCCGCACCAGCTTCTTGTCCACCAACGTCACTAGCACCTGCGTAAACAGCGCGTCTAAGGCATCTGCGTGGTCGGTGCGAAAATCAGACAACAGGCGATGATTCACCGTCACTCCACCGCACAACCAACGGAACGGAGCGCTCTCCTCGCAGCGACGCGCTAGCTCTCGGGCCGAACCTACGCCGCGCACACACGCATAAAGCCATAAACCCACCAGCAGACGCGGGTCGGTCGCATCTCGCCCCGCTACTCCCTCTCGGGCTCGGATCGGTTCGCAAAAACCGCTCACCTCCAGCTGCTCCACTACCGCATGCACCGTGCGCACCGGATGAAGCGCTCGCACCAGATCATCGGCGCACTGCACTACCATCGAAAGCTGACGCCGTTCTGGCTTACGCAGTCGCAATCCACCCCCCTGCGCTACACCGCCTACCTCGCTTTTGCCCATATCTCTTCTTACAACTTCATCCAGACAACCACTCGATTTATTCGAACTGGTGCACCAAAAAAGTCACAACCCTCGGGATGACAAAGGGGAGGTGGCCTAGGTTTAGTGCCGCGCCCAGGGCGGGCCCACGGCAGGCCGGGGCAGGCAGATCATCGTCGGGATTGGTCTCCAGCCCTTCCGAGTCTGTGTGAGAACCCACTCAAGCCACGCAAGACCTTAACCCGACGGGTGCCCCATGTTCGCCCCACCTGTCCCGGCGTGCCGTGGAGCGTACATGGGCTGAACAGGATGGGCGACCCCGATTTCCTGTACGCTGCACTGGACAGGACCGCGTGTGCGGCTTTCATTAAGGAAAGCCGCATGAAGTGCACCGAAGCCGACAAGCTGCACAGGAAATCGGGGCGAAGCGCCCTTCCAAAGCTCTCACTCCACCGATCACACCGTGACAGATGGAGTAAAAGCATTCGAAAAAGATCGTACCCGGCCCATGTACGCTCCACGGCACGCCGGGACAGGTGGGGCGAACATGGGGCACCCGTCCTACACCATAGCGTTTGTGGGGCTATTTGGTCCCGGGTTCTGCGGAGGCTGTGACGTCGAGGTAATGAGCGACTAGCCCCAGGATAAAGCACCAGAGCATGATGTCCAGAATGTAGGCGGTGCCCAGCCGGGCGATGATGCTGAACGTCTGGCCTGCCAGGCCCGCTGAGGGGGTCCAGCCGGCGAGAGCCCAGGTGACTCCAGAGGCGCCCAGGCCGGCAACCAGGACGCAAAACCAGTAGAGCCAGTGACGATAGGCTCGCGCGGCACGAGCGAACCAACCTGCTTTCAAACCACAGGCAGAGGTCTCCATGGCCAGCGGAAGCAATAGCCCACCCAATAGCCATTGCGCACAGTCATAGAGACGTTCCTGCCAGGCGACTAAGGACGAGTAGCCAAGATGATGGCGCAGCCACGGCGGCGATTGAGAGTTCCAATAGCCGGCATACAAGCCCTCATGCGCCCGGAGCGCGTCTATCGGCTGCAATAGCAACCACCACAGTGCTACGAAGAGCGCCAGCAGAATCCAGCTGAGCCAGTGAGGCGGCCGCGCAGCGCACGGTCGCAGATGGCGGAAGGTTCCTGTATATAGCCAGAGAAAGGCGATCACCAACAGCGCGCCGGAGAGTATGGAGAAGGCGAATTGCCAGGTGTGCGAGTCGGGAATTTGCAGCCAGCCGGCAGCCAATAGCATGAGCAGGAAATTTCCCAGCAATTGGGCAAGGATAAGACGGCCCCTGAACCTGCCGACGGCGCCTCGGAATGCCTGCATCATTTCTGTCCCTCCACGGGCGGCGGCGCCGGATCCACTTGCAGGCGCAATAAATCGCTGGTGGCTTGAATACCCGGCTGGTACATCGGCTGCACGTTGGCCGGGCTGATGGCAAAGCTTCCCGGGTTGACGACCTTGAGCAGATAGAAGGATTCGTGGCGGCCACTCGACTCGGTTGCGAAAATGGCCGCGCGGTCATCGTAAAACTCGCGCCGCGTATACCAGTACTGCCAGGCACCGGGCTGGTCAAGGATGTTATAGCTGTCTTCGTGCTGCACGAATTCCGTTCCTGCGGGAATGGGATCTTCAATCAGCAGATACTTTGCCGGTGAGCCGTTCACCGCTAGGTGGACGGCGAGCGTGTCACCGGGAACGACGGGACCTTTCAGCGGGTCGAGACGGTAAACGATTTGCCCATCCTTGGTGGTAGGCACCAGCTTGAAGTAGTCGCGGGTTAGGTTGAGCGAGAGCGTGCCCTGCTGGTAGAGCTTCTGCTCGGTGGAATAGTACTTGCCCTGCACCGTCCAGTAGGCGCGCCCAGATCCCTGCTTGGTCACGACCACTGCGTTGCTTCCAGCATGGAGTTGGGCAGGCGTCACATCGAGACTGAGATCCACTCCCGAGGCCGCGTCGGCCGCGGTGAAGTGCCGCTTCCCTATCGAGGCGCCGTTGAGCTGCACGTCTACGTCGAAATCCGCGTTCAGCTCCTGCGAGGCAGCGAGATAATCTACCAGGCCAAAGAGCACCATGGCCGTTTGCTCGGTGGAGTTCCACCAGTATCCGCCGTTGCGATTGAGCACCAGCCACTGCGCAGCGCCTTCGAGCAAGGGGCTCTTGGCATCGGCGTGGGTGAGGAAGCGCAGGGCGAAGGCCGTGCTCTCGGCGCTGTTGTCATCGCTCAGCTCGAGTAGCGGGTTGTAGGTCGATGGCCAGGAGACGAGGGTTCCGGTGTGCTTGGCTTTTGCTTCCAGCAATTGCGCGACCTGCGCTGCCCTGCTGTCGCCGGTGCGCAGCATGACCATGCCGGTAAGGGCCAGGCCTTCCGCGGAGAGGTCGCTGCGCCGTGACCAGAGTGTCTCGACGGATGGGCCGAGGTTCTTCGCGCCGGCCTCGCTGAGGGCATAGAGCACGTAGGCGCGTAGCTCAGGGATCATGCGCGGATGCTGGACCAGCTGCTTCTGCAGATAGCTCACTCCGCCGCCCAGGTCGGCGTCCGCTTTGGCATAGCCCGCGGTCTTGGCCTCCGCAAGACCGGAGACAACATAGGCGGTGATGAAGACGCGGCTGGAGTCCTCTTTCCACCAGCCCCATCCGCCGTCGTCGTGCTTGAGGTCGTTCAGGCGATCGAGGCCGGCGTCGATCTTGGCCTGCAGATCGGCCGGGCTCACCAGGCTGGAGAGGTTGAGCTTCTTGAGCGTGTCGGCGACGACCAGGTTAGGCAGGAAGCTGGACATGGTCTGCTCGGTGCAGCCGTAAGGATAGCTGGTGAGATAGCCGAGCGCGGAGAATAGGCTGCCGGCTATCGACGGAGCAATCTCGAGATGCAGCGTGTGCGCGGCGGCATCGCTGTTTCCAGGGAAGTCGATGGTGGTGGTGGCCTGTCCGTTATCCGCGATGACTCCGGAATTGTTGATGGTGCGCGGAACGCCGATCGGCTCCACTGGAAAGGTCAGCTCGAGGGCATCTGATTCTTCGTTCGTAAGAGCCTTGGCCAGCAGACGAGCCGTGCCGATCTTCGATGCCTTGACCCGCCAGAGCGCGGTGCCTTCGCCCTTGCTGGGCACAGTAACAGTTTGCGGCGCACCGAAGACGGAGTCGAGGCCATTGATATCGAGCGAGAGCTGCACCTGCTTCGCGGTGTCGAGGTAGTTGTGGACGATCACCGGGATGGTGACTTCATCCCCCTGGCGCAGGAAGCGGGGCGTGCCCATGCGCACGATGATGTTCTTGCGCACCAGCACGCGGTTAATCGCGGAGCCCGCCCTGGAGTCGAGAGTGATGGCGTGCACAGTGCTCCGCCAGGTGGTGAGCGAGTCGGGGAACGTGAGGGTGACGTGGGCATGGCCGGTGGCGTCGGTATGGATGGACGGCGACCAGTAGGCGGTGTCTGGAAACGCCTTGCGCACACGCGGCTGTACTACATCGTTGCCCGGCTTTACCTGGGCCAGCTGCGGACGGTAACGTGACTGCCGTTCGGCCAGCTGCGGAGATTTGAGCCCGGCCTTACCGCTGAAGTAGTACTGCAGCGACGAATCGACGGCGGCGTAGACGTAGCGGTCGGGGTAAAGCTTCTTTACCATGTCGCCGCTGCTATCCGGATAAAGAGAGTAGATGGCCTCGTCGACCACTCCAAAGCTAAAGTCGGCGCTGACCGGCTTGCCCTGGTAATCGCGGGCAAATACGTCGTAGGAGGCGGTCCGCTGCGGCTGAAAGACATCCTTGGCCGGGGTGATGTCGATTTGTAACTGCTCCTGTACGGGAGGAACCTTGACGCTGAGGTTGGCCTGGTAGAGCTGATCGTTGCGGATGAAGGCGGCGGTTACTTCGAGGTTGGGCTGCGCATCCGCGGTGATAGGCAGGTCGAAGGTCAAGGACTTGCCGGGGGAGAACATGACCTTGCGGAACTCGACTGTATTCCCGGTGGCGATCACCAGGGGGTGGATGTTGTCGACATTGGAGAGGATGCTGAGGTGGGCTGTGTCTCCGGGGGCATAGCTCTTTTTGTCGGCGATAATCTGGGCGGCGCGCGATTCCCCGCCCCATCCTTCTTCGTTGCTGCCCATCACCCATAGATAGCTGGAATCAAAGACGACGCGATTTTCAGGAGTGGTCGCGCTCGCCTCTATTTCGGTACTGCCGGCCTGATTCACGCGGATGGATCCCTGGGCCTTTCCGTTGGCGTCGGTGGTTACATCGGTGGCGGCGCCGCGGGTGGTCTCGGTCTTTCCGTTGGCATACTTATGCGTAACCAGCTGGAGGTGGACGCGGGTTTGTACCGGGTGGTTATCGTAGTCCACCGCGGTTACGTTAAAGAGCGCGGTGTCGCCGGTGCGGATGGCGTAGCTCACGGGCTCGACGCGGATGCGGAAGGTGCCGCGGGTGGCGAGGAAGCGTCCACGGCCGGTGATCTCGCGGTTGGCCTGGTCGGTGACGGCGGCCTCCACGGTGTAGTCCTGGTCCATCGGATGGGTTGCGTCGGCTACGTACTGGGTAGGGACATTGATGGTGAGCTTGCCATTGGCGTCGAGCTTGCCGGCCTGATCGGATTGCTGGGAGGCATCGTAGCCCAGCGATGCGTCGTCGCCCCCGGCGTCGGCTCCCATGCCCGCCCCGTCATCGCCGCCTCCGCCTTCGTCATCCCACCAGTAATGCGGCGAATGGTAGACGCGGTACTTGACGGCGGCATTGGAGACGGGCTCGCCGAAGAAGTACCGGGCATCGATCGCTACGGGCATGGTCTCGCCCTGCAGAAGGCGCGGTTTGGCGGGGCTCACGCGCACCTGGTACTCGGGTTTGCGGTAGTCCTCCACGCGGAATGTGCCGGTGCCTGCGTCGTTGTCGGGGTCGTCGGAAGCAGGCCCATTGCGCAGCCGGATGGTGTAGTAGCCCAGGGTCGCTGTCGCCGGCAGGGTCAGATCGCCATACACAGCACCAGCGGAGAACGGCATGTCCTTGTCGAGGAGGGCGTGGTCGTCCTGATCGGCGATGGTTACGTGGATGGTGGTGAGTTTGGGGAGCTCCAGATGGTTCTCCACCTTGGCGCGGAGAATTCCCTTCCAATGCACGACGTGGCCGGGACGATAGACGGGGCGGTCGGTGTAGATGTAGGAAGACCAGCGGCCACCCTGAAAGCCGCTGAGGGCATAGCTTCCGGGAGTGACCGCGGCTACGTCGTTGCCGTTAGTGGCCAGTACCCAGAAGTTGTCCTGCTGCACTTTGGGCGCGGTCAGATGGAGGTCCGCGAGCCCGTCGGCATCGGTGTTGCCGGTGCCTTGCTGCTGCTGGCCGAAGCCTGCGATCACCTGCACTCCTGCGATGCCCGCTCCCGAGACGCGGTCGACGCAATAAGCCAGCACATTGCCGCTGCCGGTGCGCGTGATCATGGCCATGCGGCTCACCATGAGCAAGGTGTAGGCCTTGTAGTGGCCGTTGGTGGCCTCGATCAGGTAGAGGCCTGAGGGCAGCGGATCGATGGGGAGTTCCTGCGAATCGGAGACGTAGGTCGGGGGCAACTCCTGGCGCCAGCGCGCGACCAGTTGGTGATCGTTCAATAGAGGGATCTGGGCAAACTCGGCTACGCCGACAATGCGGCTGCGATGGGCCAGATTTGCTTGATGCTCACGCAAACGGTCGCGGTTTTCCATGGTGAACTGGCTGCGGAAAAAGCGACGCACCAGGAACCAGAGATGATGCTTCCAGTCGTGGAATTTCTCCAGCCAGGTGCGCTCGTCGATGCGCTCCTTGGGACCGAAGGGAGTTCCGTTGTCGAAGCTGTGCAGGTCGGGCAGGCCGGCGAGGAATTTTGCCGGGTTCTGGACACGATAGATGCGAAACTCCAGCTCATCTACGTTCTGCGCGTAGAGATGGATGGTGGGTTTCTCGGTGGGCGCGAAGCTGCGGTTGGTGCTCAGGTTGAAGGAGACCGCAGGGGCGGCGTGCAGATGCGCGGGGAGCAGAAGCCCGAGCAGGAGCAGCAACCCAATGCTCAATCGCCTTCGCGCAAAATGTTCCAACGATAGACTCCGAGAAAATTTGCGTTTTCGTTGAGCGGACGCCAACGCGCGTCCGGGTGGTGCAACAGGTCACTCAATAGCAGGCGGCGCATTTCGCCTTTGCCATGGTTAATGGGCCCGGTGTGATAAACAACACCCTTTTCCCCACAAAAAATCATGGAGTGAAACGGGGAGTGGTAACGGGGAGTGCCCGGGACATCATACGGTGAGTCCTGGTCCAACTGGCGATAAAAAATGAGGTCGCCGGGGCGGGCCAGGCGAAGGTCGCGTCCTATCAGGTAGGTGTTGTCTTGCATCAGGGTTTGCGCGTCGGCGAATTGGGCGAAAGTGTGGTTGTCGAGGTCTGCGGGTTGGAAGGGGCCGGGGCGGATACGGAAGAGATTTGCGCCCATTGGGGTTTGCGGGTAGGCGTACTGGCGGATCGAGGGCGCAGCGGACTGGAGAGCGTGGCTGCTTAGCCAGGTTTCGTCGTGGGCGTGGAGGGCTTCGCGGTAGGCGTAGCGCAGGAGGGCGGCGCAGTCGTTGATCTCCGTGGGTAGTTGGGCGGGTCGGTCTGCCTGCTGCTCAGCGATCGTCGTGAACCAGGCGCGGAAGGCTTGGCGGTCCTGGGTAGTGTGTAGGCGGAGGAAGTCGGGGGTTCCGTCGGAGTAGGTGTCGGTGGGGTCGAAGACGAAGGTTATCGGGATGCGGAATAGGCGGTGGCGCCACTGTAGGTGAAGAAGGGTGTGGCCCGGGTTGACCGGGGATTGCAGCATACCTTCGATCACGGCGGGCCAGGATTCGAGCAGGCGTAGGGTTGGGGAGTCGTTGGTATCTTGGGTAACAGTACTGCTGGGCCACGGTAGCCGGATGCGGAATGCGGGGTGTTCGGCTCCATCAGCTAGTAGGGTGAGTTGTTGGGGTTCGATGCGTGGGCGCTGTCGGGTGTAAAGGATGGCGAGGCACGCGCCCATCAGGGCGAAGGCGATGGCCGCGTAGGCCAACCAGTTGCTTCGCCGCCTTAGATCCGGCGGTGTATTTTCCCTTAGCATCGTAGACACTGCGGGTCCCTCCTCCAGCAACCAACGCCGGCGGAACCACACCTCTAAACTCCACTAGCAACTGCTCGCTGACACACCACCCCACCCTTGTCATCCCGACCGGAGCGTAGCGGAGTGGAGGGACCTGCGGTTTCTCTTCCCCCGTTGTCATCTCTTTCGGACCCGGTTCATTTCTTCTGAGGCGGCGCCTTCATCAAGCCGACGAACATGGTGGTGAACTTGGGTAGGTCGAGGTCCATTTGCGCGTGGACCTGCTGCACGTCGGTGTCGGGCTTGAGGGGCGCGGTCCAGGTGAGGGTGTTGCCGTAGCTTGGGCCGTGGCTTATGTCGACATCCATGTAGAGAAGGCGCTCCGTCGTGATGATGGATGGGTCCAGCAACACACTGGCGGTCAGTTCGTCCCAGAGGTAGTAGCGATCCTTGGAGAAGCGGACGATGTACTGCGCAGCCGGGGTGGACGATTGCGCAATGTCGTCCACCATCTTCTGGGTGAATGTTCCCTTGATGGAGACGTCCACCGTGGTTACGTCGATGCGCGGCCAGTGAGCACGCAGGACAATGTGCGCAGCTTCAGGGTCGAACCAGAAGTTGAACTCATGGCGCGGGCTGGCGGAGAATTCCGGATCGGCGGTCTGCGGATCAAGGCTCCCACCCATGAGATAAATCCCCTCCGTCAACTCGGCGAAATGCGGATCAATGGATAACGCGAGCGCGATGTTGGTGAGCGGGCCCAAAGCGCAGATGCTTACCTGGTGAGGATGCGCATGCACCTGGGAGATCAGAAAGTGGGCCGCATCCTGGTCAAGAGGGAGAATATGCGGCGCGCCTTCCGGCAGAGGAGGAACGAAGTAGGGATCATGGCTGCGCGATGGGTCCCCTTCGTGACCGGCCTGCTGTTGAAGATTGGAGGGTCCGCCTCCCCATGCGCCTAGCCAATTCACTTTGCCGTAAAGCTGGGCGGCGAGTTGGGTCCCCTTTTGCGTGCGCACCAGGGGAAGAACGGCGCCGGGAACCACCGGGACGTCGGTTTTTCCAATGAGCTCGAGCATGCGCAGCGTGTGCTGCACTTCCTCATCGCGCCAGGCGTCGCCGGTCACCACGGTGATGCCGAGGACTTGAACATCCGGTGATTGCAGCAGGACCATCAACGACATCTGATCCGATCCTCCGGGACCGGAGGCGTCCTGGTCGACCAGGACCAGGCGCTTCTGCGCTGAGGCTAGGGGAGAAAGGACCAGGAGAAGCAGCGCTAACAAGGCAGGTTTCATCAGTGGTTTTACTCTTTCGCTGGATTGCGTAGTGGAGACACCGTGCCCGGAGGCGCGGTCTTGACTCGTTCAATCTGCCGCTCAACATCGACTAGGATATCCGGTTCCTGGGCAGCGTCTTTTTGCGCCAGTTCGTACCAGTGCAGCGCCTGCTGGGTTTCGTGGCGGCCGAGAGCAAAGTTACCCAGCTCGATGGCGGCAGGCGCAGAGTCAGGATCCAGCGCAATCGACCGCAGCAGATATTGTTCGATCAGCTTCTGATCGGTGCCGGCCTGGTCCATCGTATGCAAGGCACGAAACCTCAGGATCGATGCGGCCACGCGCGGTAAGGGAAAATTACCGTGGTACAACAGCAGATTGCCGAAGCGGGCCGTGGGCTGCACGTTGCGCATGGTCGGCATATCATGCCAGTCGCGCAGCGCGATGTCAGGCGCGCGGAGGCACAACCAGCCGTTGAGATCTCCGTTGATGATTTCTTGTGGCTGCGGCTCCCATTCCTTCACGCCGGAGGCCTGCAGCTGTTGATGCAAGGCCATGTAATCGATCATCACTGGAGCCGGAGCTATATGGCTTTTGTAGAAGGCGATAAATTCCGGTGTCCGCTGGCCCAGGTCGACACTTTCGTTGTCGAAGCTTCGCCACGCGTTCTGCGAACCGCCTGCTAGCGCGTTGTGATATTCCCAGATGCGACGCTGGGGAAGCACAGTCAGCGCAATCCAAAGCATAGCGGCCACTGCCACTCCACGCCGCCACACGATGGGGGAGCGTAAGAGAAACCAGGTGCCTACGCCGGCGCAAACCGACAGTAGCGGGACCACGAAGAGCCAATGCCGCAGGCCGGCATAGAAAATTCCGTTGTGGGCGATGAAGAGCAGGAAGAATGCCGCCATGCCCGCGAAGGCAGCCAGGGGCGGCGAAACCGTCGCGGGCAGCCGTCCTAGCAAGAGCAGCGCGACGCCATAAATCGCCAGCAATAGAAACGCCGGCGGCAACTTGACCGCCAGGTCGGCAAACGGAATCCACCATGGAGCCTTGCCCTGGTAACTATGACCGAAGGCGTTGATCCAGATCGGGCGGCCTTCCACACCGGCACGCAGGGTGTCAGCCAAGCCCCAGATATAGGCGCGCGGCACCATGTGCAGGTTTTGTGCGATGGTCAACGCGCGGCGCATCGTGGGTGAATGAAGATCACCAATCTTGGCAGCGAGCGGACGGTTGAAGGTCTCCGCGGGTTGGCCTTGCGTGTTCAATCCAGGGCTCTCGCGATAGTGAAACCCGTAGGTGCTCCACAAGACCACCATGCCCAATCCGCAGGCTGCGGCCAGACCGAGCGCCTGCCTGCCAACCGCCTGTTTGTGCCCCGCCTTCCAGACGAGAATGCCGACACAACCGAGCGACAGCGGCAAGACAATCAACGGCGCCGAGTGCTTCGTGGCCAGCAGGAGTCCGGTAGCGACGCCGAGCAGAATCCAATCGCGCCAGTGCCCGTTGCGCAGTGCGAGAATGGCCAGGCAAAGGCTGATCGTGCCCAGCAGGGCCATCGGCAGGTCCGTCATGACCACCGGCATATGAGCGGAGACGGTGGGGTCGAGCGCCAGCAGCAGCAATACAGGCAAGGCAATACCCGGGCCAAAGATGCGCCATAACAACCAGGCCAGTGCAGCCAGCAGAACCATGTTGAACCCCAGCAGGGCAGCTCTCGCGCGGCTGTGCACTCGGGCGCTGTCGCTCTCCAGGAAGACTGCTTTCTGGGTGTATTCGCGCTCCTGCTCTTTTTCGCTGAGCAAGCGCAGCGGAGTGAGATGCAGCACACTCGGCGGCACAGCCAGCCCCGCGATCAGCTTCACCAAAGGCGGGTGCTCGGGATTCAACCGGTAGTCTCGCCAGCGCACATAGGAAGCTCCGGCGGCAATGTGGTAGGGCTCATCGATGGTGAACCCATCGAGGCTGGTGGACCAAAGGGAGTGGCCCAGCGCCAGCAGCAACGGCAGCCCGATCCAAAAGAGCGGAAGCGAGACAGGGTGCGCCTGTACGGGTAGAGTGCTGGAGGTGGGCATTTTGTCCCAACTATAGACGAACGGATGGAAATTACCACCCTACAAGGCAGGGACGCTTGGGGTGGAAGCTCCAGCCGGGGATGAGGTACTGCATCGGAGTGCGATCGTCGCGGTCTCCCAGACCCAGCTTGCAGTAAAGAGCATGCGCGGCCTCGATGCGCTCTAGGTCGATCTCGATGCCCAACCCGGGACGGGTGGGCAGCTCGATTTCTCCATTGACGATGGGGAAGGGCTCCCGGGTCAGGCGTTGGCCGTCCTGCCAGATCCAATGCGTATCGATGGCGGTTACCTTTCCCGGGGCAGCGGCGGCCACATGGGTGAACATGGCCAGGGAGATGTCGAAGTGGTTGTTGGAGTGCGATCCCCAGGTGAGACCCCAGTCGCGGCAGAATTGCGCCACGCGCACCGAACCCTGCATGGTCCAGAAATGCGGATCGGCTAGAGGGATGTCGACCGCGTCCAGCTGCACGGCGTGCTTGAGCTCTCGCCAGTCGGTGGCGATCATGTTGGTGGCCGTGGGCAGGCCAGTGGCGCGGCGGAATTCCGCCATGATCTCGCGGCCGGAGTAGCCCTGCTCCGCCCCGCAGGGATCTTCCGCATAGGCGAGAACATGGTCTTTGTTGCGACAAAGAGCCACCGCTTCCTCTAAGGGCCACGCGCCGTTGGGATCGAGGGTGATGCGCGCATTGGGAAACCGCTCCGCCAGCGCAGTCACGGCTTCCATCTCTTGCGCCCCGGCAAGCACTCCTCCTTTGAGCTTGAAATCGTTAAAGCCGTAGCGTGCTTGCGCGGCCTCTGCCAGGCGCAGCACAGCGCCGGTGGTAAGCGCCTCTTCATGGCGCACGCGCAACCACTCGTCGCCGGCATCTGGTTCGCTGGCGTAGGGTAGATCCGTCTTCCGCCGGTCACCCACGAAGAACAAGTAGCCGAGCACCGGTACACTCGACCGCTGCCTTCCCTCCCCCAGCAACGCGGCGACGGGCAGGCCGACCCACTGACCAAGCAAGTCGAGCAGCGCACTCTCGACTGCCGTAATCGCATGCACCGTGGTGCGCATATCGAAGGTTTGCAGACCACGCCCGCCGGAATCGCGATCGGCGAAGCGCTGCCGCATGGCTTGCAGAATCTCGCGGTAAGCTGCGATCGCGCGGCCAACAATCGCGGAGCTGGCCTCTTCGAGAACCTGGCGTATCTTCTCACCGCCGGGAACCTCGCCCGCGCCGGTGTGGCCGGCGTCGTCGGTAAGCACCACGACGTTGCGGGTAAAGAATGGCGCGTGGGCCCCGCTGAGGTTCAGCAGCATGCTGTCATTTCCGGCGACAGGAATGACCCGCATGCTGGTGACGCGAGGGGATGACTGGCTGACCTCTGGAGAGAATTCCTGATTACGCTGCACGAACGAAATTATTGCAGAGTGCCACAAAACTTCGCCGAACTCGACTGCAGATGAAATGCCTAGTGGCTAAGGCATTCGGTGAGGGCCGTCTTGGAATTTGCTGTGGGGAAGGTTTGCTTCATGAGCAGCGAACAGGCGGCCTGAGGGGTCAATGGCCGGGCCAGGAGAAAGCCTTGCACCAGCTCGCACCCTATCTCGGCTAGCTGCCTCAAATGCTGCTCGGTCTCCACTCCTTCAGCCACGGTTTTCAGGCCCAGCTGATGTGCCAGGCTGGTGATCGCGCGCACCGTGGACAGGTTGGCAGCAGAACCATCCAGGCGTTGGACGAAAGAGCGATCGATTTTGAGGGTATCGAGGGGCAGCGCCTGAAGATAGCTGAAGGTCGAGTGGCCGGTGCCGAAGTCGTCGATGGCAATGCCGACACCCAGGTCGCGCAGCTTCTGTAATTTGCCGGCAGCGCCCCTGAGGTCCGAGATGATCCAGCTTTCGGTGATTTCAAGCTCCAGGCGGTCAGGCGCGAGGCCGCTATGCTCCAGCGCTTCGGCGATCTTGGAGCTGAAGTTAGGGTGCCCCAACTGCACGCCGGAGACATTGACGAAGATCTTGACGGAAGGGATGGAGGCGGCATTCCATGCCATCGCCTGGCGGCATACCTCTTCAATGACCCAATCGCCTATGGGGACAATCAGACCGGTTTTTTCGGCGATGGGAATGAACTCCAGGGGAGCAACCCGGCCCCACCTGGGATGCCTCCAGCGCAACAGTGCCTCAAAGCCCATGATCTCCCGGTTCATGCTGTAAATCGGCTGGTAGGCTATGCGGAACTGGTCTTGGACGACGGCAACGGCCAGCGCATCCGCCATCTCCGCAGCCCGCCGGCTCTGCCGGCCCAAATCCGGAGAATAGATCTGGGCCTGACCTCTGCCCGCGTGTTTCGCCTCCACCAGCGCCATATCTGCGTTGCGCAACAATAAGTCCGGAGTATCCCCATGATCAGGAAAGATGCTGACGCCAATACTGGCGTTTAGGGTCAGCGAATGGCCATCCACCAGCATGGGTGCGCTCAATTCCTTAAGCAGCCGGTTGCAAATGTTCGCCGCGTCCGAGATCTCCGCAAGGTCGGGCAGGGCGAGGATGAATTCATCGCCGCCATGGCGGGCAAGCATGTCGACGTCTCGAATCGCTGCCTTCAGCCGGTCGCTGGCAGCTTTGAAACAGGCATCGCCCAGCTCGTGTCCCAGGTTGTCGTTGATTTGTTTGAAGCGATCCAGGTCAATGCAACAGACTGCAATCAGCTTGCCCTAGCGCCTGGCGGTGACGGTTGCCTGACGCAACCGATCCTCCAGCAAGGTTCGATTGGGCAGCCCGGTCAGGAGGTCATAGTGGGAACCACGGACAACCTGGTCATAAAGCTGTCGATGCTCGATAGCCATGCGGCCGAGATCGCAAAGGCTGCGGATGGTTTCCCGAATGGCGCCGTCCAGCAGTACCTGGTGCGCGTCGAATACGGTCACCATACCCGTCGCTTCTCCGGAACCGGATCTGAGGGGCGAGGCCATGCAGAGCTTAACCCCGGTTTTCAGAATTTCCCGGAAGGCGGGGCAGCTGGGGGCGGGGCCATCACGCGATCCAGAAGGTGCTGTCCAAGCCACGCTCTCGGGTGGTGGCTGGGATCGTTCCAGGGGTCGTCCCTCGGACCGAGCCAGGGCCAAGGAGGCGGGTGCGGCCGCCGCCGGACGGATAGCCCGCGGGGGCAATCCCGCCTCGGCTTCGATGTGGAACTGGTCCCCGTCAAGCACGAAGATGGCAATCGATTTGGGGGCATACAGCGCTACGAAGGCATCGGCCATCAACTGCATGGTCGAAGGAAGAGAATGGTGGGCAATGATGGCGGAGAATATCGCGTTCTTGCTCTGTTCCCACTTCTCCATGCGCCTGGTTTCAGAGAGGTCGCGAAAGACGACGACCGTTCCCAGGAGTTTGCCGTGGCGCAGGACCGACGTGCCGGTGCAGGTAGCGGGAAAGCTGCTGCCGTCTTTGCGGCAAAAGATCGAATTGTCTTCTCGCTGCGCCGGGGCAAGCTGCGTGGTACGGGGCAGCGGATTGGTTAAATCAGTTCGATTGCCTGGTAGGAGGTGACGTGCAAACACCTGCTCCGGTTTGCCAAGAACTTCTTCAGCAGTCCACCCCGTCATCCTCATCGCAGCGGAATTGATAAAGGTCGTTCGTCCCTTTGCATCCGTGCCGTAAACGCCGTCGGCCACGGACTCCAGCAGAAGGCGGTTCATTTCATTCAAGGGGAGCGAAGATTTATAGGCACCCTGCGTGATCTTGGCTTCTTCACCGATCTCTGAGAGCTCCAGGGACTTCCTTTCGGAAGTCGCGGCCGAGGGCTTAGCGTACGCATGGTCCATGGGTGGATCATCGTCCCCGGGGATTGGGACTTTAACCATCGCGACCGATTCAGGCTGCCGCCGTAGTCGGTAATGGGCTTGAGGGACCGCAAGTCCCCGTTGGGCTACCCCCACGGCAAGCTGGGGCAGGCAGGGCAGGTTCTCCCCTCCTCTCCACCGGATCTCCTGTTGCGGTCTACACCAATTGCGAAACTGCTTTAGCGGTGCTTTTTGGCTGGGGCGGACTTCTTGGCCGGCGGCGATTTTTTCGCTGGTTCGGCCTTTTTGTTGGCTTTGGCGGGTGGTTTGGAGGGAGCCGCCTTCTTCACATGGTTGCTGCCTTTGGCAGCGTGCTTGGCCGCAGGCGGCGGTTTTACTGCAGCGGGCCGAATGGGCTTGGATGGGACCGGCTTGGTGGCAGCCGCCTTGGCAGGCGCGGTCTTGGCCGGCGCCACCTTGACAGCAGCCGCTTTCGTGGCCAACGCTTTCTTGGCTACAGGGGCAGAGCTGTGAGCAGAGCTGTGGGCGTGGCTGGGTGGATGGCTCGGGGCGGCGGCGGGTTTGGCAGCCTTGGCCATCACGTGGACTTTGGCATGCTTGGTGGGTGCCACCACATGAAGAGCGGGACTTGGCGCTGTCTTCGCCGCGGCCGGCGTTACCTTGGCGGCAGCACCCTCGGGCTTGGGGCTGGCCTGTGCCTTCCCTCTTCCGTTGCCTGATCCACTTTCCGCGTGGGCTTTTTTGGGCGCCGGTGCGCTCTTCTTCACTACAGGCGGAAGGCTATCGTCCGGCTCGCCGTCCTCTTCCTCATCTATCTCATCGATCGCCTCCTCATCCTCGAGTTCCAAGGGCTCGCCGTCAAAGGCAACTTCCTCAGCGGCTTCCTCGGCGACTTCCTCCACCGGGATCTTGGCTTTTGCCTCCCCGGATTTCTTCGAGCCTCGGGTGCGGCGTACGGTCACCGGCGGTGGCGGAGCCGGAGGCGAATAGGGTTCCAGGAAGGCACGGAGTTGCTCGTCAGTCTCCAATTTGCCGTCAATGACCCCCAGGAATAGCCCGGAAATCATCTCGTCATAGCCTGGCACCTCGGGAGTAATGCGCAGCTCCTGGAGCAAGGCATGGGGAATCTTCTGCCGTGCCTCCGGCCAAACGGTGAAGAAGTTCTTATATTTGGCCTGAATTGCCGGGGACTTGGAGGTCAAACCCAGCCATAGGACAGCTTGCGGGTCAGCGGTGGTAAACAGCTTCCAGGTGCCCGAAGGAGTGGCTGCTTCTTTGCCGCTGAGCTGCTTGTTGAACTCCTTGGCTTCATTGTTGAGATTGTCCCATTCCGCGACAAAGCCGGGGCGAACAAAGGTAGCCTTCAGGGCTGCCAAGTCTTTGGCTGAAAGCTTGGCTGTAAGATAGTGCAGCGAAGCCGCTGAAACGTCAGGGCTTACCCCTTGCATCTGCAACTGGGTCACAAGCTTGCGCATTTCCTCGAGGCCCGGAGCATCGGCCGACACAGTGGTCCAGGCGGGAAAGAGGTGATGCATCCAACCCTGTGCTTCCATGGCGGCCAGCACCCGCAACCCGTCTTCTTCATGGCCGATCTCTTCCAGCTCGTAGCCACGGTGATAGGAAGAGAGAGCCTCAATGGCCTTCTCTTCCTTGGCATTCTGGAAACGTGTCTGGGTGCGCTCATCCAGCTCCCAGCCGAGGCGCGCCACCAACCGAGTAGCCCGGAGCAAGCGGGAGGGTTCCTCCAGAAATCCATAGTTGCTTACCAGGCGGAGCTGGCGGGCTTCGATGTCGGCGACGCCGTTCAGCGGATCCATCAGCAAGCCGTAAGAGTGCTCATTCAGCGACAAAGCCATGGCGTTGGCGGTGAAGTCGCGGCGGCGGAGATCCTCCAAAATCGTGTCCCAGTGATAAACCGGCTTGCCCGGCTTGGGGTATTCCTCGCGCCGCGCGCTGGAAATCTCAACCGTGACCCCGACCGGAAAACGAAAGAAGAGGGTGCGCGACGGCTCGTGCTCGCCCCACAGCTTTCCGCCTGCTTTCTCCAACGGTTTCTTTAACTTAAGAGCGTTTCCCTGAACGGTCACATCAAGATCGAAGACCGGCGAACCGCTGGTGAGGTCGCGAACCGCGCCACCGACCAAAAATACGGTCATCCCGGCTTCGCGAGCTGCCTCACGGATGTGCTGGAGCGCGTTCTGCTGGTGTATGGAGAGACGGTTCTTGAGGAGATAGATATAGTCGGGCATGCCTTACGTTCAGCTCCACCCGCTACTGAGATTGCGGCTAACATTCGCCATGTGAACACCTTAGCGGCAAACTCACGCTACGAACAAACACCTAAGTTACCATACTGGGAAGGCCCTTGGCTACAGCCTTGCACAGCTTTCGCTGCGCTCCTTTGCACGACTCCCGGTGCTCTTGCGGAACATGCGACAATCCAGCTGGGCGAATTTCCGCCGGTCGCTAACCAGGCATGCCGGGTGCGAGGCGCCCGGGCCAGCGGAGGCCCGACTCCATGCCAGTCAGCCGTAAGAAAGTTATCGTACGAAAGTTGAGCCGGGACTGGCTATCCGGGTATCTGCCGCCGTCGGCCTTTGTTCACCACGAACAAGTCGAAGTGCTCGACCTGTCCGGCAAGCTGGTCTCCGTGCACATGTCCGAGGTGAAGTGGATCTGCTTCGTGCGCGACTTTCAGTCCGGCGATGCCAACCAACCTGAGCGTTTGCTGCACAAGACATTTGTCACCCGTCCCCGCAGCCAGGGTCTGTGGATCCGGGCGCGACTCAAAGACAACGACTTGATCGAGGGGCTGGCGCAGAACGACTCGACTTTGCTGGACGGAGATGGGCTGTTCCTCATCCCTCCGGATACCCGATCAAATACACAGCGGATCTTTCTGCCGCGGCAGGCAGTGGCGGAGCTGGATGTGCTGGCAGTGATCAAGACGGGAAGCCGGCGCGGCCCTTCCGAAGCTGTGCAGGAGAGCCTGTTCAAACCACAGAATTCATTATGAGTCGTCTCACGATAGGAGCAGTTGGTGGGGATACCGCATACGGGACTTTCACCAAGAAAAGTCCCACTTCGCCGACATGGGATGGGACACGTGATCGTGAAGCGGCTCTAAGAGTCCGGTACAATCCCGAGCATGAAGCTTGCCGAACTCGCCCGTGTCCTTGGGGCCACCTGCCACGGCGATCCGGACCAGGAAATTACCGGGGTCGAAGGGATTGAAAGGGCTGGTCCCGGCCAGCTGACCTTTGTGGCCAACCCCAAGTACACACCGTTTGCCCGCACGACCAAAGCAGGGGCGGTCCTGGTGACCGAGGACTTTCCGCAAATCGATGCGGCCACCCTGCGGACGGCGAACCCCTACCTGGCGTTCGCCCGCGCCATCGATGTCTTCCGTCCAGCCCCGCATTATCCTCCGGGGATTCACCCGACGGCGGTGATCGACCCCAGCGCCACGATTGGCGAGGACGCGCATATCGGGGCCTATGTCGTCGTCGGGGCCGGGGTGGTGATCGGGCCCGGCGCCACCCTGTTGCCGCACGTGGTCATTTACCCTAAGGCGCACATAGGAAAACATTTCTTTGCCCACGCCCATGCCGTGGTGCGGGAGGAGTGCCGGCTGGGCGACGGCGTCATCCTGCAAAACGGAGCGGTGGTCGGCTCAGATGGCTTCGGATTTGCCAAGGAGGATGGCGGCACATGGCATAAAATCACGCAGAGCGGAGCGGCGATTCTGGGGGACCAGGTGGAAGTTCAGGCCAATTCCTGCATCGACCGGGCCAGCGTAGGTAACACGGAGATTGCCAGCGGGGTCAAAATCGATAACCTGGTGCAGGTGGGCCATGGATCATCGGTAGGAGAGAATACCCTGGTTTGTTCCCAGGTGGGACTGGCGGGATCGTCGGGTGTTGGGAAGAATGTTGTACTCGCCGGCCAGGTAGGGGTGGTCGGTCATAGTTTCATCGGCGATGGTGTGGTGGTCACCGCGCAATCCGGAGTGCCCGGTGATGTGGCTCCGGGCAGCGTGATCAGCGGTTCACCAGCATTCGAACACCGCGCCTGGATGCGTAGCGTGGCTGCATTCAGGCGCCTGCCAGAACTCGTCAAACAGGTGCACAAGAAGCCGTAAGGATTTGTAAAGTCGTGCTTTATTGAAGTCTGTTGGAGCTGGGTTCGCCTGGAACAAACGGATTAGACCGGCAGCACATTTCCCAAAACAAGCATCTTACTTCAGTCGCAATGCCGGCAGGACCAACCTATCGGAGAAACGGGGAAGCGTTGCATTTGGTCGAGAATCCTGTTCGCGTGTTGCTGCTTGACGATGATCCCGAGAACCTATTGCTGCGCGCCGCCATCCTGCGCAAGCACGGTTACCTAGCCGACACGGCGGGGACCATCGGCGAGGCGGAGAAGCTGCTCAACAAGATCGATATCGCTGTCCTCGACTACCACCTGGGGGCGGGCCAGTTCGGTACGGAAGTGGCCAGCGTCCTTCGCCGGCGCCGGCCGGAAGTGCCGATCATTATTCTTTCCTCCACCCTGGAGCGGCGCTTCGGCGGGGTGGAAGATATGCACCTCCTCAAGGGCTACAGTTCGGTCGATGATCTGATCGCCGCGTTGCGTTCGTTTGAGGCCAAGCACCGGGGAAGACCAGTGGTGGTCGATGCCCGGGATTTTTTCTACTCCCGTATCAGCATGGCGATCGGCGAGGACGTAGTGCTCGAGATCCTTGATGGCAAAGGGGAATGGATGTACGTGAACGAGTCCTGCGCTCGATTGCTGGAGCGGCCACGGGATTGGTTTCCAGGCAAAAACATGTTCGACGAGATGCCGGATCTGGCGGCTGACTGGAGAGAGATTCTGCGCACTGTCGCGGAGAAGCGCGAGACGTATATCGATCGAACGTATCGCGGGTTGTTGAATCTGCCCCGGAAGGGCGAAGAGTGGGTGTGGAATGTGCTCGCGTTTCCGCTCACGTTGCATAACGACGAAACGGGTGTGGTCTTGACCGCGCGGATCCTGGAACGGAAGACGTTGTTGTGAGGAAGATCACCCTTCGCCAAGCACGCTCGGATGGGCACGAGCCCGTGCAAGAGTGTCTGCGTGAGAACTCAACCCGGCGTGAGTCAGTTTCCTAACACAAGCCTTTAGGAACTGGACGGGTGCCCCTCGTTCGCCTACCTGCCCCGGCGTGCCGTGGGAGCGTACGTGGGCCGAAAATGATATGTTTCGAATGCTTTTCCCGCTGATCGATTGCAAAAAAGCTATGGTGGACTTCGCCCGCTTTTTTCGACCCACGTACGCTGAGGCGAGGGGCACCCGTCCAGTTCCTAAAGGCTTATGTTAGGGCACAGGCTCCGCCGAAATTCAATTTCGAGCCGACGACAGACTACGGGTGTGGTGGATAGACAGAGAGGTTTAATGCAGCAAGTTCAGTTTTTTGTAAAGCCCCGCGGCCTGTTGTTGCTGGCGTTGTGCCTTGCCGGACTCGCCGGATGCCGGTCGCGGTTTGTTGAGGCCACCATCGTGAATCAGGGACCCGCTTTGCACGTGATGGAGTTTGACTATCCCAGCGCCAGCTTTGGCGCGAACGTGCTGGCGGCCGGCAGCAAATTCCATTACCGCTTCAAGGTTCAGGGGTCGGGACCGCTATCGCTGCAGTATGAGGACGGGGAAGGTCATGCCCACACCGCCACAGGTCCTAATGTGGACCTGGGCGATCAGGGTTCACTGCTGGTAACCATCAGCCCCACGGGGGCAGTCACATGGACGCCAAGCTTGACCAATCCGAAATAGAGCTACTTAACCACAGACTGGAAGAGACTCGATTGCAGCAAGCTGGAAAACTGACTGTCTGAAGAAGCGAAGCGCACGTCCAACGTTCCCCCGCTCGAATTGATGGTGGTGTTGTCGATGGCTTCCTTCTCCGCCGCAGTCCCACTGACTTTCTTGTACAGCGCCGCGGCGTTCAGCAGCGAAGCCATAGTGGCAGCGGAAATCGTGTCCGGAGTAATCACGTCGAGCGAGAACTTGACCCCGTTGTCGAAGTTCATCGAGTAACGCGAACTGAGGAGCCGCTTCTTCACCGTGTCATAGTCGGTTAACTGCGAAGCGTCTCCCAGTACGGAACGCATCATGGTTTGCGTGCCTTCCTGATCGAGAACGCTCCAGACGGCGTCGGTGTCGACGGATGCCATCTGGCTCAGCATGGCGCTGTTATTCAGAAAGCTGGGCGCCATACCGTCGCGCGCATCGAGCGCCGACTTGAGCGATTCGGTTTGACCGAAGACCATGGTCGTCGGATTCAGGAAGACCACCTGCATGCCCGATTGGCCCATGGGATATACCTTATTCTCGCGATAGACAATGGGCTTTACCTTCCGCTTTTTGAAGTTAGCCATGATGTCGTCGAGCGAGAACTGGCCTTGCGCCAAACCAACGATACGAGTGTCTTGTCCCTTTTTGAACGAAGCAAAGGCCAACTCTTCAATGTCATGGTTCTCATCGAGGCCTGAGGTGCGGAGAGCCTGCTCCAGCTGCTTGAGCTCAGGCGGAAGCACACGCGCCTTGAGATCCATCGCGGCTTGCGAATTCTGCATGGCGTGATAATCGACGACGATCAGCTGCTGAACATCCTTAGGTATTGCGGCGCGCGCATCCTGGCCGAGCTGAGCGGCAGTAGCGGGTAGCGTCAGCGCAAGAGCGAGACCGGCAATGGCACTCGTTTGCATTTGTTTCGCGAATTGAATCAATGGGTCTTCCTTCCCTGGGGGGACTACATGCAAAAAATGTAAGCACTTATTTGAGCGATTTCACGCTGATCTTGCCGTCCCGCCCGAACGATTTAGGGCTTTTCCTGGTGAAAATCCCCGTACAAGGTGATTTCCCCGGCTACGATCTTCGTTTAACCGCTTCCAACCCAGCTTTCTCTATCTTATGCTTTGCTGGTGCCGGCGACGGGCCAATCGAGTGGCTGCTTGAGCCGCCGTTCGAGAATCCTCTCCTCCGGCGTAAATCCATTTATTAGACGTACCCACTCACTATCACGCTCAAAGGCCTCTTCCGGAAGTAGACCGATGAGTTCTCCGGCTACAACCTTGGTGCCATGGGTAGCCGCCAGGCGATTCACCGCGGCAAAGGCGTGGCCTACCGGGGTAAGGCGGAAATCCGTGATGTTAAGGGAGATCTGAGCCCGCCCCTGTACCAGCACCCCCATCGCCTTGACCCCTTCCAGGCCGCCATTGGAGGCCCGCAAAGCCTTGGCGATAGCCCGCGCGGCGGTAACGTTGGGCCGGTCCAGATAGAGGTTGTAGGCGATAAGAAACTTGCGCGCTCCCACCGCGCTGGCCCCGGCGGTGGGGTGCAGTTCGGGACCTCCCAGATCGGGACGCCGCGCAGCATCGCGCGAGACCAGCTCACGCAGGCCCTCGAATTGCCCCTGCCGCACCTGCTCCAGCAGCGCCCGGTCAGGACGGGACGCGGCCGCTTCGTAGAAATAGATGGGGATGTTGTAGCGGCTCCAGATTTCCAGGCCGGCCTGACGGGCCAGGATGGCGCACTGGGCCAGCGAGATTCCCGAGATGGGAACGAAGGGAATGACGTCGGTGGCGCCGATGCGGGGATGCACTCCGCGCTGTACGGTCAGATCAATCAGTTCCGCCGCCCTGCCGGCGGCACGAACAGCTGCCTCCACCACCGCCAGGGGGCCGCCCGGCAATCGTCACGACCGAACGATTGTGGTCGCTGTCCATGGACCAGTCGAGTAAGGAGACGCCATCGACACGCATGGCGTCCACGATGGCGTGCACTTTTTTGCGATCGGTGCCCTCGGAGAAGTTGGGCACGCACTCGATGACGATCTCGTCCATAAGACTCCCGGCCCTTGGGCCGGTTATTTCCACCAGGTATAGCCAATAGAGAACTGTACGCTCGCGTTCACGCCGGGATTGGCATCACCCATGCTGGCGTTCGAAATATGCACCGCATTGGCTGCTATCGAGATCGATTGCTTTGGCTTGACGAAGTAATGCAAGCCCAAACCAAATTGCGGAGTGTAGTTGAAAACACTTGTTCCCAGATGATTGGGCACGGGGTACGGCCCGATCGGTGGAAATTTGTGATTGGTCCAGATGAGACCGCCCGCACCCTGAATCCAGGGCAGGAAGTGACCTCTACTACGGAAGTCCCAGCGCAAAATGACCGGCGTGATGCTCAACCCGGTATACGTCCCGCCGGTGGGGAACAGGTTGCTGCAAGTCAACGGCACGCCAGGTTGCTCGTAACAGTTGGCGCGCAGGTATTTAGGGGTATACGCCTGCCACAGGGGCATGAGTTCCGCACCCAGTTCAAATTGGCCATTCAGCAAGCCCTTGCCGAAAGGACCCGTCAGCACCTTGCCGGCATGCACGCCGGCCCATAGAAATTTGTAGGCCTCGCGGTTTCCAGTACCGAAGCCGCCGTTCACAAAGGGTCCAAACTCCCAGGGCTGGCCGGCCAGGAGGTTTTCCGCCGGACGCACAGTAGGAGTCACCGGCGGCGGACTGTGCACCGGCGACCGCGGGCAAGAGAAGTGCAAACGCAACCATGAGCACGGCAGCAATTCGATGGCGTGGCATTCCGCTTGGCATCGTGATACTCGTCTTCCCTTCTGTCAAACGACTTTCCCGTCTTGAGCTTTAAGGCAGGCGGAAACAGAACTGTCCTGGGCGAGGATACAGTTACAGGGCGAAACGGAGGTGACTGGGATGCGATCGGGGTGATCAGCCAGCGACTTCTTCGTACTGCGTGGCGTCCAGATCAAAGTTCGAGTAGACGTTCTGCACGTCGTCCAGGTCTTCCAGTGCTTCGAGCAGCCGGATCATCTGGGCCGCCACAGTGCCTTCGAGCTTGGTGTAGGTGGACGCAATCATCGTGATCTCAGAGACTGAGGGCTCGACCTTGGCTGCCTTGACCGCGTTCGCGACCGCCTCGTAGGCGGACGGGTCGGTCAGGATCTCCCATGTATCGCCCTCGTCGTTCAGATCTTCTCCGCCGGCATCGAGAACGATGTTCATCAACTTGTCCTCATCCGCCTCGGACTTGGGGACAGCGATCAGTCCCTTTTTGGCAAACATGAAGCGGACAGAATTTGGTTCGCCCAGGTTGCCGCCGTTTTTTGAGAAGGCATGGCGCACCTCGCTGACGGTGCGGTTGCGATTGTCCGTGGTGACTTCGACGATGAGAGCGACGCCCCCGGGACCGTAGCCCTCAAAGGAGATTTCCTCGTAGATCGATCCGGGCAATTCACCGGTGCCACGCTGAATGGCGCGCTTGATGTTGTCTTGCGGCATGTTCTCAGCCTTGGCAGCGGCGACTGCACCGCGCAGCCGGGGATTGGCATCGGCGTCTCCCCCGCCCTGGCGAGCGGCCATGGTGATTTCCCTGATCAGACGCGTGAAGATCTTGCCGCGCTTGGCGTCAAGTGCGCCCTTTTTGTGCTTGATTGTGGCCCATTTGGAATGGCCGGACATAGCAACCTCTACTGCCTGTAAGAAGGCTGATCTCGCCACGAAGCGAACTGAGAAGTCGCGGCGAAAGGCGAGTATAGCACCTTGAGAGTTGTGGTTCCCACCCCTGGGGAAAACGGCAAAGGGTATGGTACGGCTCTGCTACGGCAGCGAGCGTGGCCGCGGGCGGCGGAAGGCATAGACGACGGCGAGCAACGGAGGCGCCAACAGAATGCCCCAAAACGGAATGACAATGCCGAGCACGATGGGCACCAGGATCGAAGCCCAGACGGGGACGCGCGTGACCCGCTTCATGATCAGCGGCTGCAACATCAGTTGATCGATCACCACGATCACCGCGTACATGCCCAGCAGGAAGCACAGACGGTACATGTCGGGCTTGGCTGACCAGGATGGAGAAAGCCGGCCCGAGCAGAGCAATCACCCCGCCAATGTTGGGGACCAGGGTCATGAGGCCGGCGATCAGAGCCCAAACCGGCGCCAGAGGCACCTTTAGCAGCAGGAGCCCGATCAGCCACAAGACCGCTACACAGAGCCCTTCAATGGTTACAGCGCGCCACCAATTGACCAGTGCCTTGCCGGCGGTTCGCAGGTGAAGCGCGCTTTTGGCGGGAAAATTACCCGGGACGGGTCCGCCGGCGCTGAGGGCGGCGGGCGGCGGCGCCGCGGGCGGGTCGTCGGGTACAGGATCCCCGGGAATGGCGTCCTGATCTGGCATGGCCAATACCCCCGACAATACTCCAGCTAGGAGGCCAAATGCCACAATGGCAATTCGGCCACAGGGGCAAATGCCGTCCAGGGGAGGGCTGTAGTCATGCAGACACTGCTCGGTTTGGGCAAAACTGCTAGCCTAGGAGTATGAAATTCGGCGTCCTCGTCTTCCCCGGTTCCAATTGCGACCACGATGCGTATTACGCTCTGCGCGAGATCGCTGATCAGCCCGTGACCTTTCTCTGGCACGAGTCGGAAGATCTGGAGCACTGCGACGCCATCCTGGTGCCGGGCGGATTTGCCTATGGCGACTACCTGAGGACGGGAGCGATCGCCCGCTTTTCGCCCGTGATGCAGTCGGTGAAACGGTTTGCCGCCGGCGGCGGCCTGGTGCTGGGCATCTGTAACGGCTTCCAGATTTTGTGCGAGAGCGGTATGCTTCCGGGGGCGTTGCTCAGGAACGCCGGGCTGCGCTACATCTGCAAGCAGGTTTACGTGCGGACTGAAACCAATCGCAGCCCCTTCGCCCAGGCGCTGACCCCAGGCCAGGTATTGAAGATTCCCATCGGGCACATGGAGGGAAACTACTTCTGCGACCCTGCCACCCTAGCCGAACTGGAGCGCAGCGACCGCGTCGCCTTCCGCTACTGCACGCAGTCTGGGGAGGTTACCTCAGCCGCCAACCCCAATGGCTCCATTAGTTGCATTGCCGGGGTATATAGCGAGGGGCACAATGTGCTGGGTATGATGCCCCATCCGGACCGCTCGAGCGAAGCCATGCTTGGCTCGTCGGACGGCTTGTTGTTGTTTGCCTCACTGGTCAACGCGATGGCCAGGTAGGTTAGGAATTTCATGATTGACATACACCACCATTTGTTGTTTGGCCTGGATGACGGACCCTCCGATATCGAAATCTCGGTGGCCATGGCCGAAATGTCGATGCAGAACGGGGTAACGCACATCGTGTGCACTCCCCATTCGAGCGAGCATTTCAAGTTCGACCCGGCGTTGAATCTGGAGCGCCTGGAGATGCTCCGCCAACGGCTGGGAAACCGCATTTCCCTTGCCCTGGGCTGCGACTTCCACCTCATGTTCGACAACATCGAGGACGCGATCGCCAACCCGGCGAAGTATTCCATCAACGGCAAGCAATATTTGCTAGTGGAGTTCCCTGACCACGGAATCTCCCAGAACATGAAGGAGATCTTTTTTCGTCTGAGCACGGCCGGGTTGACCTCGATCATCACTCATCCCGAGCGCAACCCGCTGCTCGCACGCCACCCCGAACGCATGGCGGATTGGCTCCGCGCGGGCTGTTTGGTGCAAATCACTGCTGCCTCTTTGACCGGTCGCTTCGGCAAGGTGGCGCAGCGCGTTTCCCACGAGCTGCTGCGGCGGAACTGGGTGAACTTTCTCGCCACCGATGCGCACGACCTCACGTCGCGGCCTCCGATGCTGCGCGACGCCTATCAACTGGTATCGGATAAATACGGGGTCGAGACCGCGGACCGGCTGTGCAAGCACAATCCTCGCGCAGCCTATTTCGGGGAGAGCCTGCCGCCTCAACCTGAACCGGAGGGCCTGCATCCTGAGCTGGACCCGAAGCACTCGTCGGGGCTGTTGAACAAGATGTTTGGTTGGTAGGACAGAAAAACAACCGCAGAGCCTGCCCTGAGCGAAGCCGAACGGGTTGCTTTCTCTACAGTCCAAGGCCGCCATCTACGCCAAGAATCTGGCCGGTGATGAAGTGCGGTCCACGGGCGAAGAACAGAACCGCTTCCGCAACATCGTTGGGCGTGCCGTTGCGACGCATCGGCGTCTTGTTGGCAAAATGCTCGTAGGCTGGATCCACTTCCCCATTCACCACCATGCCCGGGGCTACGCAATTCACGCTGATCTCAGGCGCGAAGGCCTTGGCCATGGTTTGCGTGAGCATATGAAGAGCGGCTTTCGAGGTGCAATAGTGCCCGTGCGTGGGCCAGGGATGCATGCCACCGAGCGAACCGATATTGATAATGCGGCCCCTGGCTTCCCGCAAGTGAGGATAAGCTGCCTGGGACATGAGAAAAGGGCCGCGGGTATTGGTTTCGAACATCTTGTCCCATTGCTCCAGCGTGATCGACTGTAGCACCGCGGTTTCGAACGTTCCTGCGTTATTGACCAGGATGTCCAGGCCGCCAAACTGCTCCACTACGGCAGCGACCGCCGCCTGAACACTATCGAGGTTGCGCACATCGCAGGCAACCGCCATGGCCCTGACGTTGAGCTGCTGCAGAGCTCCTACCGTCTCCTGCGCTTCCGCCTTCGAACCGTTGTAAGTGATGGCAACGTCCGCTCCAGCAGCGGCCAGGCACAACGCAAGGCTCCTGCCGATGCGCTTGGCGGCGCCGGTCACCAGCGCTCTTCTGTGATGCAGGCTTTCCATAGAAATTGATCTTACCTAGCTTGCGGAAAGCCAGGTCCGGGTCCCCCGGATTTCCTGTCGAGGTTTGTGGCGTTGGCGACCTCTATGCGCCTTTCTTTACGGAAAGGCGCACGCGCGACTCTCTCCAGTGCAACGAAGCAGGAAATCCGGGTCTATTGCGGTAGGGGCGTTTGCTGGGAGGGTTTGGCGCTGTTCGACTCGCCTTTCGGGGTGGTGGTGCTGGGTGCAGTCCCTTTCCCGTCGCCGTAAAGCGAGTATTGCGCGGTCGGCCGCTTCATCTTGACCAGGATCTCTTTGCTGTCGGTGTCGATCTTGTAGTCCTCGCCGTAGGTCTGCCAGCCGTCGGCGATTACCTGCAGACGCACGGTATCGCCGATCGGGATCACATCGATGGTGACCTTGCCGTCTTCATCGCTTTTCAGCTCCAGCGCGCCCTTATCCTTATCGCCTTCCATGGGATGGAAGACGACGGCGGCGTTGGGGATGGCCTTGCCATTGGTGGACCTGACCACGGTGACTTTGATGGTGCAAGTGGCCGGCGGGGGCGTGTACTTACGCCCATTATGCTGATCTGCCAACGCGGCACAGAGGAGGGGAAAACCCGCCAGCAACAACACGAGACTCGATATCCGGCGGTAAAACTGGACGCCCATGGCAGGAAGTATAGATGATTTCGAAAGCATTTACGCAGTCGTAATATTTGAGCGAGTTTGACTCACATTTTGACTTCGCAGGCTTGACAAGGAGTCTCGCGGTGACTATCTTAGCAGTTGAAGGGCGAGAGTGCTAAGCGCCTCTGTCGAAATCAGCGTATCGCTCTGAATTCTAAACCAAACAGCTTTACTCGTAATTACCGCGAGGCAAACCCTCGTGCGAAGGAGAAGTAACGCAATGGCACCAGCAACAGCATCCGTAGCTACCAGCTTCACGCCACTTCACGACCGCATTCTTGTACGGCGCGTGGAAGAGGGCGAATCGATCCGGGGCGGCATCATCATCCCTGATTCAGCCAAGGAAAAGCCCCAAGAGGGCGAGGTCATCTCCGTTGGGAAGGGCAAGTCGAACGACGAAGGCAAAGTTTTCCCGCTGGATGTCAAGGCCGGGGACAGCATTCTGTTCGGCAAGTATTCCGGGACTGAGATCAAGATCGATGGCGAGGAATTCCTCATTATGCGTGAGGAAGAAGTACTCGGCATTCTCAAGAAGAAATAAGCGCATCGCGGTTGCACCGGATGCGCTTTTTTATTGCTGCCTATCTGGCAGCGCACATTGTCAAGGAGAAATGGAATGGCAAAGCAAATTCTGCACGGAGAAGATTCGCGTCAGGCAATTCTGCGCGGCGTAAACACGCTGGCCGACGCGGTTAAGGTGACGCTTGGGCCCAAGGGCCGCAATGTCGTTATCGAGAAGAAGTTCGGCTCCCCCACCATCACCAAGGACGGTGTCACGGTGGCCAAGGAGATCGAACTGAAGGACTCGCTCGAGAACATGGGCGCACAAATGGTTCGTGAAGTAGCGTCGAAGACCTCGGACGTGGCCGGTGACGGCACCACGACAGCGACCGTTTTGGCCCAGGCGATCTATCGCGAGGGTGTGAAGACCGTTGCTGCCGGTGCCAACCCGATGGCTCTGAAGCGCGGCATCGACAAGGCGGTTGAGGCAGTTGTCGGCAAGCGTGACGAGCATGGAGTGGTGATTGGCGGAGCACTGGCGAAGTTCTCCAAGCCGGTGACCGGAGAAATGATTGCCCAGGTGGGCACCATTTCGGCCAACAGCGATTCGACCATCGGCAACATCATTGCCGAGGCCATGAAGAAGGTCGGCAAGGACGGCGTGATCACGGTGGAAGAGTCGAAGACTCTGGAAACCCAGCTGGAAGTGGTCGAAGGCATGCAGTTTGACCGCGGCTACCTGAGCCCCTATTTCGTAACCGATCCTGACCGCATGGAAGTATCGCTCGAAGAGCCCTACATCCTGATCCACGAGAAGAAGATCAGCTCCATGAAGGATCTTCTGCCCCTGTTGGAGCAGGTTGCCCGCAACGGCAAGCCGCTGGTGATCATCGCTGAGGATGTAGACGGCGAGGCACTGGCGACCTTGGTAGTCAACAAGCTGCGTGGCACGCTGAACGTGGCGGCAGTGAAGGCTCCTGGCTTCGGCGATCGCCGCAAGGCAATGCTCGAAGACATCGCCAAGCTGACTGGTGGCAACGCGATCACGGAAGATCTCGGCATCAAGCTCGAGAACGTCAAGATCGAAGATCTTGGCCGTGCCAAGCGTGTGACCATCGACAAGGACAACACCACGATCGTCGAGGGCCGCGGTGATTCGAAGGCCATCGAAGGCCGGGTGAAGGAAATCCGCAGCCAGGTAGAGAAGACGACCTCCGACTACGACCGCGAGAAGTTGCAGGAGCGGCTCGCCAAGTTGGTAGGTGGCGTGGCTGTGATCAAGGTAGGGGCGGCAACCGAGACCGAGATGAAGGAGAAGAAGGCTCGCGTTGAGGATGCCATGCACGCTACCCGCGCCGCGGTTGAGGAAGGCATCGTCCCGGGTGGTGGTGTAGCTCTGCTGCGCTCCGCTAAGGACGTGGATGAGCTGATCAAGAAGCTCGAGGGTGACGAGAAGATCGGTGCATCGATCGTCCGCCGCGCCCTGGAAGAGCCTCTTCGCCAGATCGTCGGCAATGCCGGTGAGGAAGGTGCTGTGATCGTGGGCAAGATCAGCGAAAACAACAATCCTCATTTTGGCTACAACGCTGCGACCAACGTGTACGAGGACCTGGTAGCGGCCGGCGTCATCGATCCTACCAAGGTGGCCCGCACGGCACTGCAGAACGCAGCCTCGATCGCGGCTCTTATGCTGACGACCGAAGCCATGGTGGCCGATATCCCCGAGCCGAAGCAGGGTGCTCCGGCCGGTGGTGGTCACGGCGGCGGTATGGGCGACATGTACTAAGCAACAGGCAGTCTACAAAGAGGCCACCCGCGAGGGTGGCCTCTTTTGTTTGTTGCGCAGTTCCCTGCTCTCACTGGCCGGCCGGCTTGTCGTACCGCAGCGCGGGTTTCCCCGCGAGGAACTTCCCAGCTCGTTTAGAACCGTGGCTCGAAAAAAGTGCAATGGTGGGAGCCCCCGCATTCATGCGGGGGAGCTCGGCTTTCAAGCTGAGCGGTGCTCCAGTAGGACTAACCTTATCCGGCTTCAGCCGCGGGGTTGCGGAATCTTCTTTCCCACGCTGCAAGGGAGGTGGAGAAAGCGCGAATTTCAACCCGCGAGAACGTTCCCATAAATGCAGTGAGGGCTTTACAGGCTCCGGAAAAACTCCTGTTTTGTATCAGGGCGCGGCTTTACAGGTTGCGGAAAAACTCACTGGACGAAGGGCACAGCTTCAGCCGTTTGAGTCCCGCAGGGACGGCCCTGCCTGCCCCGGCGTGCCGTGGGAGCTCGTCGAAGGGGACGGCTGAGAATATCCCAGGACATCGTGTCACCGAGTCTCCACGCGCTCAATGAGGAGAACGGCGTTACAGGCTGCGGAAAAGCTCATGCTTTGTATCAGGGCACGGCTTTTAGCCGGGCCGTAAACGATTGAGAATAGGACGGGCTGCCCTCAATTTCCTGTATAGGCCTAATGAGCCATGGCACTTCATGCGGTTTTCCTTGAGAGAAAACCGCACACGCGGATCTATCCTGCATCCACGTACAGGAAATTGAGGTTAGCCCCTGAGGTTCTGCTTTCCTGCCCGCCGCAGAGTCCGCGGACGCCTTCACTTAACATCCCCGCGGAGTTAGGCCGGGTAATGGGACGAAAGCCACGCAATTTTCCATAATGAGGCTGCATGTTTGTGGTCTCTCCTTCCGCCGATCTTTGGTATTACTTACGGTTCTCCATCTCGATATCCTTCAGTTCGTCGATCTCGCGCTGGAGCTTGCGCTGTTCGCGCGACCTGATCACAAACCACGAGACTATCCAGACAACCAGCACAATCAGGAAGGGAAGTCCATTCGGAATTATGCCCCTTCCCCTCGGGGGGACCAGCGCCAGCGCCACAATGAATGTGGCAACGGTGAGCATGATTGGACCAAATGACCACACCAACGACCGGCGCAGGAGGTCGCGTTGGCGCTCGATCTCAAGCCGGCAAGCCTTGAGGCCGGTATTAAGTCCTAGATCCCCAGGCATCACCGCGGACCACATTCCCCGGTTCAGGAAGTACACTCCGGCCAGGCTCCAGGCGAGGGCGAATGCGATCGACGGTTGCAGCACATATCTCAGCGCAGGGAACCCCTCTTTCATGCTGTACACGTAGAAGAAGCCTGCAGCGAGCGGGGCGGCCAGAGTCCCAATCAACCCCCTGCGCGTCTTTGCGCGAAGTGTACGCGACCTCTGTTCAATCAATTTCGATATCATTGCGGGTTTCTCCGTTGGCTGGTTCAGCCATATCGTTCTGACTCCGTTTTCGGGCGAATCATTCTGCATCGTTCGCTCCCTCGTGCAGCGGTTGGTGGAATTGCTTTGCGAGGATGTTCTTGATTCGATGGATTCTCATGGCCACGTTCGCGGGCGACAAGCCCGTGATCTCTGCAGTCGATGCCGCATCCATATCTTCGAGATAAGAAACAATGACCTGGCGATCGAGCGGTTTGAGCCGCTGAATCAACGCTGACAGCCGGTCCAGATCCATTCGCCGATCCGCGGCAGACTGCGCATCCGCTTTGTCTGGCAGAACTTCGAGTTCCTCGATGCTCACGAGATGCGAAAACGTCCGGCGTTCACGGATGATGTGCGAGACGGCGACGTGGTGAGCCACACGGTACACCCAGGTGCGAAGGGAACAGCGGGAATTGTAATTCTCAAAGCTCCGCCAAAGTTGAAAATGAATGTCTTGGCTCAGGTCGCGGCGTTTCTCGGGATCTGCCTCGTAGGCTCTGGCCAGGCGTTGGAGCGCGGGACCAAATTGGTCCAAGGCCTCCGCGTAGAGGCCATCCTGATTTGTTTGTCCGGCCAGAATCGATTCCTTTCGCCCCACAATCAAGGTAGTCGCCGAACATCGAAGTTTCTAACAGACTCAATGGAAGATTTAGTTGAGCGGGAGTTCTCGGGCTTTTTAGCCCCTGCGCTTTTTTCTTTCCATGGAAGCACAGCCGTCAAAATGCTCGCTTCAGGTGAATAACGGGCTCTAAACTGAACCGGATGACCTACGACGATCTCCGCCTCCTCATCAACTACCACTATTGGGCGCGCGACCGGGTGCTCGACGCCGTAGCGACGATCACGCCCGAGCAGTTCATCCGTCCCATGGGCAACAGCTTCCACTCGATACGCGACACCGTTGCGCATATCTGCGCTGCCGAGCGCATTTGGATCACTCGATTGGCGGGCGAAAAACCGCAGGGACTTCAGAAGCCGGACCGCCTTCCCGATGTCGACGCAGTGCGCAAGGAGTGGGCCGAACTTGAAGGCGAGTTGCGCAAACAGCTCGCAAGATTAGGGCCGGAAGCTGTGGAGCGCACGATCGAGTATCAGGACCTTCGTGGTAATGACCAATCGGATCTGCTTTGGCAGATTTTGCAACACATGGTCAATCACGGCACCTATCATCGCGGACAGATCACCACGATGCTGCGACAACTGGACGCAGTGCCGCCGAAGTCCATGGACCTGATTGCCTTTTATCGCGAACGAAATCGGAAGGCTTGACCAGGTGTGCACGGGAGTACGCCCACGTTATGCTGACTTGATCGCAGCCGCCAATTCTCAAACCGTGGCAGCGACACTTTATTGATTGCAGGTTGGCCCTTTTTGCTGGGCGTATGCGCCTTAGTGAGTGAGGGCGGTTGGTGAGACGTGTTCCACAAGGAGAAGCGTCATGCACATCGAAAAGAAATCACTCGTCAACAATAAAGTTGCAGCCGCCACAATCATCGACATCCATTCACGTCGTGTGGACCTCAGCAAGCTCCCACCAGTCCGCGTGGAGACGTGCACGCGCGTAAAGTATATGGTCATTGAGATGTAGCGGCCAAGGAGTTCGGCTGGAGTGCCCGGTAAACAGGAAAACGAAAGCCCATCCAGTGAAGTTTATCCACCCAACTCCTAGAACCTCTTTGGGGCACCTCGACAGACTTCAGCCGTGTGGTCGTGACTACCAGCCTGCGCCTTAAAGACGCCGTTATCAAGAGATTGCTTGCCCGGTCGTAGGGCAAGGTGATAAACATTTAGATCCCCCCGGAAAGTCGCCTAGGATTCGGTGTTAAATGAACAAGCACTCTAAGCTGACGCTAACCACGCTAGCCTTAATTCTCTCTGCCTTGGTTCTCTCTATCGCCGCCAACGCTCAGGCCGCTCCCAACTTCGTTCGCCCACGCAATCCCAACGAAACGCCCGCACCCAAGGTCGTATTCATCGGTGACCAATTCACGTATATGTGGGGCGCTACCCCACCCTTCGCTGCCAACCCAAACTGGATCAACCAGGGTTGGACTTCGCCATTGGTTTCTAACTGTTTCATGTCTTGTGACGGTGGAACTTCTGGAGCTGCGCTTGCTCGATTCCAAACGGACGTGATTGACCTTCACCCGGCCATCGTTCACATCATGGTCGGCGCGGATGACTTGGCCATGGATGATGACGCCCAACAAGTGTTCGGCATTGCCCCAGGTTTTATGACCAGTCTGGAAGAGATGGTCAACATGGCCAAAGCTGCCGACATTAAGGTGATCCTTGGAATCGAATCGGTTGCGTGGGCAAGCGCAACCCCGCCGTACGCGCAGCAGCTTAACTCCATTGTTGCCGCCTACGGAGCACAGAACAATATTCCGGTTATCAACTACGGGGACGCCCTCTGCCAGTGTGTCAGTTCTATTGGCGGCGGTGCTTCTGGCGGCAATCAGTACATGGCACCTACTCCGCCGTATGATATCGGATCAACACCCACCCCTGCTGGCTACGCATTGATGACGATAATGGCCGAAGCAGTCATCAACACTTGGGGGCAGACACCGGGAGGAGGGTATCTACAGAACATTGAGCTCTCCAATCATCCCTTGAATATTGCCGCTCCCAGCTCTCCACTACTAAGCAATGTAAATACCGTAAGTCCAGGGTTTGAATTACAGTTCACTCCGTACGGTTGGTACAACAATGGGCTGGTGGAACCGTTTATCAACAGCAACTACGTCGGATCAAGCGGCACGTGGGCATCGAGCAACCCACTGGTGATGTACGTTAGCCAAACAGGCGTGGCGTGGGCGCTTACTCCGGGAACTGCTGCCATCACCTATACGGCACCATCAGGAGTGAAGTTCAACGAGTGGATCATGTACGTCGGGGCATTTTAGTATCTGATCGCTTGTAGGGCCTGGATCGATAGCCGGCGTTTTCTATCGATCACGACCAGGGCCTAGTCCCGTCTGACGCATAAACTCCGAATCTCCTAAATCCGACCACTCAATCCAAGGAACAACGGTGCTCGCGTGCATCGCCCTATGGTCTGACGCCCCCATTTCCATAGTTCGATGGCGGGGCGTAACATACAAACTGCGGCTTTCAGCAATGGGAGTCACGTGAAGGCAAAGTGGCTGTGGGGAACCAAGCAAAGGCGCGGTCGAACTGAGAGACGAGGGGGATCAAGACATCATGGCGCAATCAGTGGCGGAATGGACGGGCGACCAAGTTGCCGAAGCAGCGCGGCAGGCTTCACGGGCGGCAACTGCCCTTGCAGATGCACTTGAGGAGAGCTTAGGGGCGACGCGTCGCATCGCAAAACAAGGCGGCGACACTGCCGAAGAGCTCATGGATGACGCAATCAAGCGCCTGCAGCGGCACCCCGTCGAAACAGTGGTAGCGACATTTTCGATAGGCGTCGCTACAGGAATTGCGATAGGCATCGCCACCGGAATATCCATCGGCTGGATGATGAAGCGAAGGTGAATTTTTGTAACTCAGGACTTAATCCAGTGACAACCCATTGCAGCAAATTCAGCCGGTCAGCTTCGCCCCGCCGAGCGAGCTCGGAAAATTCGTGACCAGACTGAACTGAAACTTTAGAAACTTTAGAGACTAGGAGAAGCCGTCCTCAGGCGAAAGGGTCAGTCCCGTCTGGTCACCAATTTTCGCGTCTGGTCACCAATTTTCGAAATTCTGAAACTCCCCGGTTTGTATTCAGAGCTACTGGAAGAGAGTCGCGGTTTTGGCTAACACATCGTCGAGGATTTCAGAGGGAAGCGAATCCACTTTCTTGCCACGCCGGGCACGCATGTCGAGCACACGCGGCTGGTCGCAGCGGACAACGCCTGTGATGCGTACGCCTGCAACAGGGACTGCGAAACCTATACGGCGGGCAAATTCACCGCCGCTAGTGATCGGAAGAATCACCGGCAACTTGGTTGCGTTGTTGAATGCGGTCGGAGAGATAATCACGACCGGACGATGGCCGCGCTGTTCATGACCTTGGGAAGGATCAGGCGACACCATGTAGATATCGCCACGGTTCATATCAACTCACCACCCACAGACGGTGAATCGATCCACTCCCGCTCCTCCGCTGGCTGAGGCTGGGAATAGTCCGAGGCCTCGAGCAATTCCGCCAGAGTGTAACGAGGCTTTATGTTGGGGTTCACGACCAGGCGCTCTCCATCAATTTCGAGCCCCACCGTTGCCCCAACCTCCAGGTGCAACAGATCGAGGATCGCAGGAGGTACAGCCAGCATGACGGAGCCTCCGACCTTGCGCAAACGAGTAGTGTGCATGAGCTCCTCACTTCAATTATATAAAAGTATAACACCCTAACCACCATTTGCGAGTTCCTGGCAGATCGCGGGGGCTATCCAAGACGGAACGACGTGGCGGATGGCTTCCGCTTGCCCCAGGCGATCAACGGTGGAAGAGTGCGGAAGAGAATATTTTCGCCAGAAGGTATTCCGTGCGTTTGGCTCCATCCCTGGGATTACTTCGCAACCTGCCATCGGAACCTAACACGGGGCCGCAAGGCGCGGTCGCAATGGATCGGCCCTGAGATTTCGGAGGAACAGGTATACCATCCCCCTATCTCGCCTGCTCAGGACTTACCGTGCGCTGATTGGAGCACGCGGTGATAGGTGCGTAAAACCCGCGTCTTTGTCAGCTCATCAAGCAAGGTAGAACTGACTGCGGAATATGCGACGACACACTCCCGATGGAAGCTGTCATAAGCAGCAAACGCCATCTTCCCGCCTCGCTCAATCTGTACGTGGACGATGCCTCTCTGTCCAAACGCGATCTTCGAAATGAGCGCCCTCTTTATCGCAGAAAGGCTTTCCGCGGTCAGAGGTAGAACCAAAAAATCCAGCTTAGGTTGGAGTGTAGCCCGTTTCAAGACACCATCCTCCTGATCGGTGACGCCCCTAATCTTCGCCAACCCCGTTTGCGACAGACAGCCCTCAAAGCTGATTCTGCCATCCTCGGCGGCCAGTGTGTCCATCATCGCGAGCAGAAGGAGAGGTCTATCCCGAGTATCGAGCGTGAAACGTTCTTCCATGCCGGCTAGGACCCCCGCGTGTCCCAATAAATCTTACGCGTATCGCCCCGCCTGCTGCGTAGGCATGTGGTTCACGTAACGCTCACGGGAAACTCTGTTTTCCCAAAGTACCAGTCCCGTCTGGAAGCTGTGAAAGAATAGCGTTTGCCGAGGAGAATTCTTTTTTCGGTTTCGCAGTGACTGCTGCTTTTTCTGAGGCAGCGTGAATGAGCATGTGAGGCCTAAGGCTCGCAGATCGGGTTGCAGAGGCGAACTGAACACTTTTTTGGCCGGATTTAAAGAGTAGGTAGACATAGACACGATCATTTAGGCGAGTACTGCTGCGTTGAGCTTGCGCCGGATGCTAAACCAGCGCGTGATGTTGTAACTCAGACAGGCCCAGGTCGCTTCCATTGAGGCTTTCCATCTTCCGCGACATCGAAACTGACGGAGCCCGCAGCGCTCCTTGATCCAGGCGTGCGGGAATTCCGCAATCTGAGATCGTTGCTTATAGATCTTTTTCGCCTCTTCTGTCAGCATCTTGGCTTTGAATGCAGTCGTTGCAGACGGCTCTTCGATGCGTGTAATGGACCGCCTCCAGCCAGCTGCGGGCTTCTTGGAAGCACACTGATCGCGATATAAGCAGGTGCGGCAAGCCGATCTGGGTTGTTTGTAGACGTGCCTACGTACCCCGTTCTTGTCGTTATAGATAGCATGGTGCGTTAGCTTCTCCCCAGCCGGGCAAAGATAAATGTCCCGCTCGGCATCATAGGAAAAAGCACTCGCCATAAAGTCGGGACCGCGACCATGGGCATCGCGTTCTACTGGCTTCCAACTCTCTTGCCAGGAACCATAAAAGTTGACTCCGGCCGTTTCCGCAGCCTTGACAGAGGTGTGGTTGGTGTAATCACCGTCGGCCACTATCTGCTTGGGCAAAGACCCCAACGTCGTCTGGCTGCGATCCAGGGCCGGCTCTAGTTGGCGATAGTCAATCGCATCGGTGGTCGCCTCTACATTGACTACAAGCCCGTGCGTGGTGTCGGTGAGTAACTGCACGTTGTAGCTGGGTACTGTTCCACCCTCGCCGTTTCTCATCACATGGGCCTGTGGGTCGGTGCTGGAGGCTCTGGCGACAAACTCATCGCGATCATGCTTCCTCGTTCGCTGCAGACGCTCGACTTCGCGAAGCGCAGATTCCAGCCGACTTTTCCGTTGCCGTGCCGCACGCCGTTGCGCAGCGATCTGACGGTTGGCTCTCTTATCTTCTTCTGCGGCTTGTGCGTTCATCTTCTGCACTTGCTCTTGCGCCAAAGCCAGATGAGCCTCCAGCTTCTCTTTGCGGCGAAATGTGTTTCCACTCGCATTGGCCTTGATCTTGGTGCCGTCCAGGGTCACTCGTTCCAAGGTGATGAGACCTTCAGCACTCAACATTCCAAGCACCTGCGCAAATAAATCATCGAGGGCTACTTGATAATCGGAGCGGAATCCAGACAGGGTTCGATAGCTGATCGGTTGCAATCCACAAAGCCACAGCAAGCCGGGTTCAAACTCGCTTTGCCGCGCCAGTTCACGGGCAGAGCTGATCCCTCGACTGTAGCCGTACAACCAAATGCTGATCAGCAACCGCGGCGCTGTATGGTCCCGCCCCGCGCGACCTTCAACCGCAGCAATCTCCGCGTGGTACAGGCTTAGGTTCAGTCGGCCTACTAGCTCCCAGATCGAGCGTGCACTGTGGTCATCGTCAATCAGTCTTTCGACGTCGACGGTGCGCAAAACAAGCTGGGAACGATCGATGGGTGCCAAGCGAGGTAGAGCTGGCGATGGGTTCACGCTTGCAGTCTAACCGCACAACACAGGCCGCAAAAGTTGATACCTTGATCCCGCCGGCAATTTTTCACAGCTTCCTGACGACAAAATCCCCGTCTGACGACTAAATCCGACGACTAAATCCCGCGAGGAAACTGCGCAAGTCCTCGCCCCTATGTCGGTGTCGCGCTCGGATGGCTTGGAGGGCTATTTCTTCCACGTATAGCTGCGCCCTTAAGCTTGGGTGCGGCTCTCTGGCTATCGGTTCATAACCCACCATCTGTTCGGCACTTGTCCCTTCGGCAAATCTGCTGGGCGCCGGTCGGGGCTCATGTTGGTAGAAATCAGCTCCCCTAGGTCATCAAGCACTGACCTCGACTCTCCTATGTAGGAATGCCCTAGAAGGCTGGTGTCGACGAGAGATGCATCTAACGAATCCATGCCAGACTTGATTTCGATGTCTGGATTCACCTCTCCCAGGCGAACAAAGCCATGGAACAACTTCGACGCCAAAAGCGCTTGGTCGTGATTGGAGGCGTAGAGCGTCACCCTCATCGCTTTGATTTTGTCTAGCTCATATTGCTCGTGGAAGGTTTTCCTGTTCACGTCGGCGGCAGCAAAGATGATTTGCCCGAGCCGTGCTCGCTCCTTTTCATTGATCTTTGGAGTGAGGAGGCCATCAGTTAAGACTCGATTGCCCATGCTGTGAGCAATGATATGCAAATGACCAAGGTCTTTCAGGTTCAGAATTTGTTTTAGGAAGTCGACAAAGTGGGCGGTCGTCCAAATCGCGGAATCTTCATCCATTCCGTACCGGAGGAATTGATCACGTGAGGGCCAGCTGTAAAGAAAGACGGGGCCCGAAAACTTGAGATCGTAAGCCATCTGTGCAGCTCTCCTGCACGCATCCGCGAAGGATGTGTTAAAGCCGTGAATGAAAAGCAAAGCGTCGCCACTGTTGACGGCCCTAAGCGCCTTACCTACTTCCGACCACCAATCATTGCCCGTGGATAGGGAGACGTTTTGGATTGAATAATATCGGTCTGAATCTCTGTCGTTAATCAGGTGCAACAGGCTTGCGGAGAAATCACCCTGTCTCTCAACTGCGACGTCGCAAACACCGTAGGAAAGTTTACCGTCTTTGTTTTGGAAGTTCGTGATATCGACGGCATTTGGCTTCTGGTTAATTAAGCGATCTGTGGCGAAAAGAACCCGTTTCGCCCCAAAAGCGGCCGATGGCTGCTGTTGTAGTCGCTGCAACTCGCGGAGACCAGCCCTACGTGTGTTTGCAATTTGCAGCTGAACGTGATCGAGCTGGACTTGCGCCTCTGACGACATGATCTGCGATTTTAGAATTTGGACCTGTGCTTTTCCGGGAGAGGCGGGGGACAGACGAAAAGTACACCCCAATCTACGCTAAGCACTCCACTGCGATGCGGCTCTTCTTGACAGGTTACTTTTCGTCTGTCCCCGGGTTTTCGTCTGACAGGTTACTTTTCGTCTGTGGTGCCCGGGTTTTCGTCCGGGTTTTCCGTCCCCGGGTTTTCCCACGCACGCCTTTCCGCTGCAAATTTTGAAATCGATTTTTTCACATCTTCCCGACGGAGTATCTCCACGAGCTAGGATTACTGTCTGTCACGCATCCCCGAAGAACACAACTGCTCTCTCGTCAAAAGATAGGTTGCGCCGCTGGAAAAGCCCGTGATATACAAAGTCGTCGCGATTCTGCTTCTTCCCCCGCCTGAACCGCAACGGACGCAATAGACTTCTCATCCGCCTCATCCCAGCTGCTGCCCTCAGCCGCACGGATGAACCTGTCGCTATGTTTATCTTCGGCCCAGTGGCCCAGGAGGCAGCCCAAATGACCAAGCACTACAGACTCACAGTAGCCCTTTTAGCCACGTTTCTCCCTGCCTTCTTTTGCGCCTCTGCCGCCACCGCACCACCCAAGGTCGTGTTCATCGGGGACCAATTCACGTACATGTGGGCCACTACTGCGCCCTTTGCTGCCAACCCAAACTGGATCAACCAGGGTTGGGCTTGGACACCGGTTACAAACTGTTTCGTGATTTGCGGCGCTGGAACTTCTGAATCTACGGCTGCTCGATTCCAAGCTGACGTGATTGACCTTCACCCGGCCATCGTTCACATCATGGTTGGCGTGGATGACCTAAACCAAGATGATGACGCGCTTCAGGCTACTGACTACGTCCCCAAGGGCTTACTGACCGCCCTGGAAACTATGGTCAATATGGCCAAAGCTGCCAACATTAAGGTGATCCTTGGAATCGAGCCAACGCAATGGGCAAGCGCCTCGCCACCTTATCCTCAGGCGATTAACTCCATTATTGCAGGCTACGGAGCCCAGAATAATATCCCGGTTGTCAACTACGCAGATGCTCTATGTCAGTGTGTCAATTCTACTGGCGGAGCCGATCCCGTGCTGCCGAATGGTAATCAGTACATGGTGGCCAACGTGTACGGGCCCGGTCCCGGGTTATACCCCACCATTGCAGGCTACGCACTGATGACCCAGATGGCAGAGGTGGCCAATCTCAGCACTTTGGGGCAGACACCTGGAGGGGGTTATTTACAGAACATTGAGCCATCCGAACAGGAGGCCCAACCTTCGCTAACCAATGTGAACAGCGGAGTACCGGGGAATGTATTCCAATTCACTCCGTACGGTTGGTACAACGATGGGCTGGTGGAACCATTTGTCAACAGTACCTTTGAAGGATCAAGCGGCACCTGGGCATCGAGCAATCCGCTGGTGATGTCGGTCAGTCAGACAGGAGTGGCGTGGGCGCTTTCCCCGGGAACTGCTGCAATCACCTATACGTCACCATCAGGAGTGAAATTCAACGAGTGGATCATGTATATAGGGGCATTGCAGTAGCCCTACCCTCTCGACCGGAGGGTACTCTGGCACTTAGAGGAACTATGGGTTACAAGCGGGCCATTTACCTTCCGTTTTGACCTGTGAGCAAACCTGCGATCGCAGGGTATGCCGGCGCCGGATGGATCGCTTGTGGGCCATCCTGACGCGGTTCATGCCATCGTAGTTGCGCATTGCAGCGTCGGATAGGAACAGGAGTTACAGGACAGACGAAGCATCTTCGCGAGCTATTCGGGGGTTATTTCGTCTGGAAGATGTGAAAGACAAGTGATGCGTGACAGACGAAATAACCCCCGAATAGCTCGCGGAATTACCTCGTCTGTTCCTGCAACTCCGTAAAGCACCCGGCCCTACGTTCAACCGCCTTCAGGCAGCATGACACTTTAATCCCGGTTGGCTGACAACCCCGCCGATACACTTCCCGAACGCTCTAGGCCCAACGACACGCTGGGCCATGTGCTCGTCGTGCTTTGCTGACTGCCACCTACGCAAATGACTCGCCGCCGGTGGCCTGGTGGAAGCATGGTTTTCAGTAGGGATAACCGCGAGGGTATGCCACAGGGTAAGGGGAGTTCCCGATCCCGTTCCGCGGGAGTTCCACAACCGCTAATTCTCCGAAGGCCGCTCGACGTGGTCGATGACGAGGATGTCGATGGGAGCGTGGGTGGGCTTGAGCTCAAGGCCGAGCTGACTCTTGAGGGCTCCGCGGAAGGGCGCGGCAGCGTCACCAATATCTGGATCGGAAGACCCATTCCAGTGAAGGGTGAAGTCGTACAGTCCGGCGAGGCCAGTCTGGTCGACGACGGGACGAGGGATGGTCGCCATGCCGGTCATGGTGGGGAGCGAGGTGGCGAGCAGGCTGAGGGGAATGCCGCGACCGCCGAAGCTGCTGTGCGGGTTGTTGGAGGATAGGACGTGGGCGATGACGCCGCAGAGGGGAGGCAGGTCTCCGACGGCCGAGGGGGTGCTTGGCGATGCGGGCTGGTCGGGCTGGGGAGTTGACGTGGGGCAGGTGTCGGATGGCGGATGGGGCTGGAGATTGGGGCCGGGGCTGCCGGGGCGGACGAGAACAAGACCGAAGGCGGGAGCGTCGCGGGTTTCGTGGTGGACGACGAGGTGGAAGCGGTCGGCGAGGAGGGCCTGCATCATGAGGCGCATCTGGTCGATGGTGGCGTTCTCGGGAGCGCGGGCCTCGATGTTGAATCGATCCGCTGAAGACGTCGAAGCCACCGGTGACCCAGCCGGGTGCCTTGGACTTGAGTCCGTCGAAGTAGCTGAAGCGGAGGGCCAGTTCCTGCGTGCCGGAGAGCTTGTATGCGAAGACGATGTATCGCCAGAGCGGCTGGTTGGTCGCCACGAAGTAGCCGCCGGCGGAGGTACGGGCGTCGCTTGGATCGATCGCGGAGTAGACGTTTCCTGTATCGAGGGGAACGTTGCTGTGTTGCGCGCCTTCGGTCTTGTTCTGCTTGACCGAGGCGACGTCGAAGGTGGGCGGGCGTGGGATTTGGTGCCTGAGCCGCTGCGGCGAGGGCGAAAGTCGCGACGGCGGCGAGGAGCAGCTTGCGGACGATGGGCATCGGTCGAGGCTCTTGGTTGAGTGTACCAGTGAGACGGCGGAAGCCCTGGTGATCCATACCGCGCTGCCAGGCGGCGCAGCGGAGTTGACTTTCGAGGTCTGCGGAACCCCAACCTCAACCAAGCCCTCACGGCCAGTTGGGTAAGATGGTTGGCACCCCAGCAGGAGCAAACAGTGGAACAGACCAAGCCGGAGAAGTACAGGCTCATTTCGAAAGCCCGACCGGCAACCGTGGGCGATAAGGAAGCGCCAGAATGCCGTTAAAAGTTTTCCCGTGGGTGATAAAGGCGGGACTGGACGGGACGTTATCTTTGCAACAGCAACCGTAACAAGCAACTAAACGTCCCGTCTGTCCCGCCTTTATCCGTCCCGCCCTTATCCCTCCTGAGTTTTGTTGATCACTAGGTCTAGCTGACTGCGGAATTGCAGCAGCAGGTGGTCGGTGTTGTCGTACTTGGTGTAAAAGTGCTTGAGCTTGTCTAGCCTTTTCTGGAACTTCCATAAAGAAGTAAGGTCGTCTGGGCGCGCGCTGCCGGTCTTGATGTCGGCATTCTTAAAATATGTGTAGATGAGCGGCTTGCCCGTACTTTTGAACTGGCTGTGCGCCACATCAAACTCTTCTTCCGTAAACTTGCCCGTCTTGGTGAAGAAGAGTGATACGAAAACGTCGCAGGCGCGGACCTCCTTGTTATATTCATCCTGTAAACGAGTTTCGGACATGGCATCAAGGAAGTATTCCCAGCGAACAATCTCCAGATAAATCCCCTGCTTCCTTAATCGGTCATTCTCCCTTCGAAAATGAAGGTCGAATAGGTCCCGATCCTCCCGCAACTCCGAAGACGAAGCGAGAAAGATGCGAATGTCGCGGGGGATTGCTCCTGGCGACGATTTAGGTTCGATCGCCGAATCATCATTCGCCCAGACTGGCGGCTTCTCTGTTTTAATGCCGTCCAGCAGCTCTATAACGTCCACATCCTCAAAACTGATTTCACATTGCACCTTCAACACCCCGTGCTCTTTGCGTCGGATTAGGGCTTTCTGCTCGAAAAACTGCGGCATTGAAGATAAGCGGCAAACTTTGCAATTGCAGGGAATATGCTTGTCCACCTTGTCGTGCAAACCCTTGAAAGAGTCGTTCAAGGCATCCAGATCGGCAGCAATCACACTGAGAAGAGCTTTATGCTCGGGCCCGCGTGCCCGCAGCTCAATCTCGCTTCCCTTCGGAAGAATCTCTACGATAGCCGCGGAACGATCACGCTCAAAAAGCATGCCTGTGGTCCACGCCTTTCCTGGATCTTTGACGAATCGATGCAACCTGACCATCAGACGGCTGATGATTCCTTTGGGCAAGAATTCGTACTTATAGCGCAATATCAAATCCTCGGGACTCGCCCAGTTTCCCAGGTCCTCAGGCTTAGCTGGGGGCAACAACTGAGGCGCAAGCCATGAGGGCGGGCTGCTATCCCTCAGCTCATAGCAAAGCTCGAAATTCTGCATCAAGGCTAACAACTCCGGATGCATCTGCGCATAATCGGAATCCTTCCAAAGCCGGACGCAATCGTCTCGGTCGAAACGGCCTAGTTTCTTTCTAATTTCTTTCGTCGTCGAGAATGCGAAACGCCGCATTAGTGGCCCATTCGTTTCGCAGGATAACAGTGCGCCTGAGCAGAGGATCATCCTGAAAATGCAGGAACACTCCCAAATCGTGGAGGTAACGACTTAGCCGTAGCGCCTTTGCCTCATCTTTCACGATTCGCCCGCTGTAGATCTCGAAATACTTCTCTACCGAAATGTACGGCTTGCTTGCGGCGAGGACCTCAATCTCTTCTCTCACCATAATCCAGCGGGAGGGCAATTCGTCGCCTACATGGCTCAGATTCGCAGCATAGAACTCAATGCCGTCACGCACTTTGCGGACCGCGTTACGTCGATCCAGATTACCAGCGTAGAGATCCTTTACATTGTCGTAGCGTTTTCTTATGCCTCCGAAATCAATAGATTTGCTTCGGTCACCTTTCTCATTTTGGAAGATCAATGTAGGGCTGTGTCCGCCGAACACCTCAATCAATTCCAGCCAATACTTGAACCCTTCGTCAGATACCGATTTGTGGTCTTTTCTCGTGTCATCAACCAGCACGTAAAGGGAACGATGGGTTAGGAAGAATTGGTGTGTGGCGTGATAGATCTGTTGGCCGCCGAAATCCCAGATGTTCAGGCGGAAGGTGCGACCGTTCTTCATCTTGAATTCGTGCTTGTGAATCTCAATGCCACGAGTCGTCTCCTTTTCCGTGGGTAGTGCCTCCGCGGGATTATACAAACGCCGTAGAAGGCTGGTCTTTCCTGCGCCGCCCTCGCCTAGGATCAGCATTTTGGCTTCGTAGAGATGGTCCACTTCACCTTGGGCGCGCTCCGCAAAATAGTCGAGAATGGCGTCATTTCCCTGTGCGGCAATCTCTGGTGGCGGATTGGTCAGGGGACAACCCTCGACAAAGATTCCGGGAGCGGCACCACTTCCCGAACTCCATTGCACTGGGCTACCTCCGCGGATGAGGTCCATCAGCGGCGCTAGGTCGGTGACCCGCGTGTTCCGCAGACCCAGTGTCTTCAGGCCCCTCAAGTGGGCAAGCGGCGCTAGGTCGGTGACCTTTGTATACGAGAGATCAAGCACGTGCAGCGCAGTCAAGTTCGCAAGCGGTGTGAGATCGGTGACCGGCGCTTTCGGGAGAAGCAGGTTCTGGAGCGCGGTCAAGTGGGCAAGCGGCGACAGGTCGCTGACCCGCGTGTCGCGCAGTACCAGCGTCTTCAAGCTCCTCAAGTGAGCAAGCGGCCCCAGGTCGCTGATTTGTTTGGCCGAGATATAAAGCGTCTGCAGGGCAGTCAAGTTCGCAAGCGGCGTGAGATCCGTGATCGGGCTCGCGAGATTCAACGTCTGCATGGCAGTCAAATTCGCCAGCGGCGCGAGGTCGGTTATCCGCGTGATTCCGAGGTCCAGCCACTGCAGGGCAGTCAAGTTCGACAGAGGTAGCAGGTCGGTGATCTTCGTGGCCTGGAAATACAGCGTTTGGAGGCTAGTAAGGGATGCTAGAGGAGCGGGGTCGGTGACCAGCGTGCGGGATAGATCCAACCTTTGCAGCCTGGTCAAGTGGGCAAGCGGCGCCAGGTCGCTGACCTTTGTATCCGAGAGATCGAGCGTCTGCAAGGCAGTCAAATTCGCCAGCGGTGTTATATCGGTGACCGGCCCGCGCCCAAGAACCAGCGTCTGCAGGGCGGTCAAGTGGGCAAGGGGCGACAGGTCGGTGACCACCAGCACGCCGCTCATATACAGAGTCCGCAGGCCAGTCAAGCGCGCAAGGGGCGCCAGGTCAGCCAAGCGGTTTTGTCGTCCCGCATTACGACTTTCCTTCGTCTGCCAGTTCGCACCATCCCATTCGAACCATTCACTTGCGAGCGAGAGGTGATTCAGCCAAGGCAGATCGTTGACTTCGGCCGGTATTTTCTTTAGGCCGCAATTACCAAGATCAAGGAATGTTGCCTTGGAAGATATATTCTCGGCGATGAGTCGCAGCGCGAGGTCAGGCATTAGACCGTCTCCGAAAGTTCGCTTCTACTCGAGTTGATTGCAACGTATCTTAACCCATTTTGGGCATTAGGAAACCAGGACGGACGGAAGTGACCCTAAACAAACCCGTGCGCATGGAGTGCTCATTTGAAATGTTCATCGATGGCTGTGTTAATATCCTGGCCCGGGAGAATACAACCGTGGCAAAAGTAATGAAATGTCGGTCAGTCGGCTTGGACTGCGATTTCGTCGCGCATGGTGAAACAGAAGCGCAGGTAATGGAAAAGGTCGCCGAGCATGCAAAAAAGGATCACGGCATGCACGAGATTCCAGAAGATGTTGCGACCAAAGTGAGAGCTGCTATCCGGAACGAATAAAACCCGCCGCTGAATTCCCCGCGATTTGAAGGAAGCGAGGAGAGTTGTGTTCGATACCGCATCCCTAATAAAACGAACTGCGGACGGTCGGCCGCAGACGGGGTACGAATCGGGAAGCCCGTCTGGGTGGGGGAACATACCAACCGGGGCTTGTCGATCGATGAAATCATTGCTCGGACCTGGAAGCCGTGCGAGACTGCGCCACCCGGCTCCACCCCGCGTATTGGCGGGCCTATGCTCTACTGGGTGGAACAGCTTCGCGTTTCCCAACTTGTACTGGATCGGTTGAAGGCCGTCTTGGGATTTAGTCATCAGACGGGAGTGGTACTTTGGAAAAGCAGAGTTCCTACCAAGACAAGGGGACATGACATCCTCCAGTCCGTTACTCTTGCTAGCTTTCCCCATGGCACGATTGCTTCCTGCCCTTCCGCATCACGTTCAGCAGCGTGGGAATCCCCTTATCTCCCACAACCGGCAGCTGTAAAATCCTGGAGAATGAGGGCCCCTGCAATGAGCGGAGGCGAAAGTGAAAAAGATAGCGTTGGCCGGGTTCTTTCTCCTGTTGGCAGTTTTCGGAATCGCTTACATATCGACACATCCTTCTGCCCCACGCCGCGTCGACGCGGCAGTGCCCGGGCAGAGCGGCGCGATCGACCAGCCTGCTGACGCGACAACCGGCACGAAATGGACCACCGTTCGCGATACAAGGGAGAACGCATTTTCGATCCAGGTCCCCCAGGGCTGGAAGACCTATGGTGGACTCTACCGGTTCAGCACCATCGACACCAGGCTGATTGTCGACATGACCTCGCCGGATGGGCTCACGAATCTGCGTGTAGGCGATTCAACGGTTCCCCCCTACCGGGTGCCGGGCCCGTTCCTGCGGATCGGACCGGCTGTGGCCGCGTATACCGCCGGCAATGTGTTTGCGGCCAGGTATGGTCAGGCGCGGTTCGCAACCATCTGCCAGGGAGTGCGCCTGGCGAAAAGCGATGCGTTGGCCCCGAAGTATCATCCAGCGGCAAACGGCATAAGTCACACTACGGCCGGTGAGGCGTTCTTTAGCTGCACGAAGAACGGCGCGCCGATGTCCGCCTACGTCTACGCGGAGACCATGCTGTTGGGGCCCGGCGGGCCGGGCTCATCCTGGGTGGTGGTGGCGCTTGGGAGTTTGATTGCTCCAGCGGAGCAGGCCAGAGCGGCAGGCGCGACGCTGCAGCACTCTGGCCAGTCGCTGGTGATGAATCCTGAGTGGGTCGCTATGCAGAACCAGTTGAACAGCCGGGCCATCCAGCAACTAAACGCCGCCACGCGGGCGACTATCGCGGCTACAAATGCTGAGAATGCGCGCGAGCAGGTAATGATCAGTCAGCTCCAGAATGACAGCTTCAACGACGTCATCAACGGCGTGCAGGCAACGGTAGACACCTCCACGGGACAGCACTACATTACGCCCTTGGGCCAGGGCGGCAGGCAATGGATCAACGGCAACAACATAGTCGTCGAGTCAGGCCTGTCGCCAGGTCCGGGGTTCAGTCCGCTGACGCCGGCGAGTCGCTAGAAGATGGTTGGCACCCCAGCAGAAGCAAAGAGTGGAACAGACGCGGCCGGAAAAATACAGGCTCATTTCGAAAGCCCGATCGGCAACCGTGGGCGATAAGGAAGCGCCAGAATGCCGTTACAAGTTTTCCCGTGGATGGCTATGATTGCTTTCGCTATAAAAAGACACGAGTAACATGAACACACGCAAAGCAATCGCGCTCGCGATCATCATCATCGTGATCACTGTAGCTGTCTACCTCATCAAGGATCGCACGATCAGCGCAGGTTACAAGGCATACCTCGCCGCTGCCCTGAAGTCCAACCCCGGACCGGCGCGAGATGCTTACGCACACGATGCGCGGACCGCCGTCCGAACCACGAGAGACGGAAAACTGCAAACCGAGCTGGAACAGTACGACACCGACATCAACCCAGCAACCGATACCACCTGTCACCTCTTGAGGCGGTCAGCCGACAAGGAGCGTGACATGATCGACAACTTCACCACCGACATCAAGAACGGCACCCGATTCCAGACTGGACCGCTGTCCGTGACCGGCATGAAGGCTGCGCTGCCGGGCATGATCGCGGTGCACAAGATCCGATTAGCGCAGTTCATCACCTGTGACCATGCGCAGACCGTAGTTGACCAATACCTACTATCCGACCTGATGTCCGCTGCTGGTATGAAGTGAGGAAACACGAAGACGGACCGGGGAGAAATGCGTCGACCAGGATACCTATTGCGAAGTTTCGAGATTCACCCTGGGCTTGCGCGGCTAATTCTCCGAAGGCCGCTCTACACGATCGATCACCAGCGCCTTCAGCAGGGCCTTCCCCGGCTTCAGCCTGAGTCCAAGCTGCTCCTTCACCGCTTCTAGAAATGGCGTTCCCTCCGGATCAGCCGCAGACTCGCCTGGTAATGCCGCGAAATCGCCACGATTTGGTGACCACGTCAGTTTGAAGTCATACCTCCCGGTCAATCCGGTCGCATCCACCACCGGCCGGTCCACTCTGCCGATTTCAAAAGAGTCGGCTATCGCTCCCATTGCAACGTTCCGCGAGCCCATCAGAATCGTCTGATTCGGCCTGAACTCCGCCTCAACGCCACCGCATTGCGATGGAAATATATCCGTATCTTTCAGCTCCGCCCCAGCAATCCGCGCTACCTTAAGGTCGCAAGCTGGCCCATCCTCATGCCGATGCAGTTGCGGTCCCAACGTCCCCGGCTTCATCAAGGTCATCTCCAGCACCGGGGTCTCCTGCGTTTCAAGATGCACCACCAGGCCAAACCGCTCCTTCAGCAACGACTGCATCATCAGCCGCATCTGGTCCTTCGTTGGGTCCGTTCTATCCGTACGCGCATGAATCGCATAATTATCCGTCTGTACCCAGTTCGGCAGATGCCCGTACATCGTCCGCCACTGTTCACGCGTTAGCGAGAGTTTGTAGGCGAACTCGATGTAGGTCGTTAACGGATAATCTGCAATCAACAGGCCGCCCGTGGGCGTGTAGGCGTCATCAGAACTCAAACGAAAAGTCGACGGCTCATGCGACCCTAGATTCAACCGCACCGAAGCAACTTCAAACTCCATCTTGCCCCCCGCAGCCCTCTGTCAATCCTCGGTGACTGTTTGCGCGGCGCTCACATCCGCATAGCGAGCCCCAAAGACTCGAGGTCGGGCAACAGCAGCCAGCATCAGCAACGCAAACAAAGAGTTTCTCATCGGGAGTCTAATACGTCGAAATGATACCCATTCCCCTCAGTTTCATTCATGTTAAGTTTGGCTCGCGACGCGTTTGACCCTCCGGCATGGTGTTCAGCCCAAGTGGAACTCGACATTGAGTTCTATTTCCGCTTCTACTGGTTCACCATCCTGAATGAAAGGTTCGTAGGCCCATTGGCGAGCGGCATCCAGAGCAGCCTTCTGTAGCAATGGGGGACCGCTCAGTATCTTAAGATTCTTGAGATGGCCATCGATACCGACAGTGGCTCCAATGACGACGAGCCCTTGGACATGTTGTTGCTTGGCTATGACCGGGTACTGGGGAGAAGCCTTTTTGAGAGCGGCGCCGCCAGTGACAACGCCCGCCACATCTTCCCGCCGGCTTACGGACAGCGCATCCGCAGGAACGGACATGTCCGGCACAGCAGATGGGCCCAAGGCATCCAGGCTCTCGACGTGCACCGAGAGCCAACGCTTCCCCACCAGAAAAACCTCAACCTCCCGAGCAACGTAGTGACCCTGAACGAGCGAGACCTGTTCGAAGATCGTTTGAAACACCCGCTGGGGGCTACTTGAATAGAGGAGGATGGCGTTCGACTTTGCGAAACAGTAAGAGTAGGAATTCTCGGCAAAATCGGTCTCGCCCTGAGAAACAAACGCGGTGCATTGCAACCTGAGCTTGCCGGGCGTGCGCTCGTAATTTTTAAGCTTTTGCTTTGTCGGCTCCCCCGGGATCGGGTTCATCAACATGGCCGGAAGCATTCCGGCCGGTTTGCTCGGCCAATCTTGCCCGCCTGTGCGGAAGGTCCCATGAGGCGTGCCGTATTCTTCCAACGAAAGTTTCAGGCTGTGGAACGTCATTTTGTATTGCTCCGCATGGATCCACCATTCTTCGAATGTTCCTTTGTCGTCCACGGTCCCGTCTGCGCCAAAGACTTCATAGCTCGCCTTAAGGTGCCAGGGCCCTAAATCGAGCCCGTGCAAACCATTCATCTTCCGTGCCAGCTCAATCCGCTCTTTAGGATCGTTTGGCGTGTCTAGATTATTTCCGGCGGTCGCAGGCGTGGCCACGGATGGCGAGGGTGAAGCTGCTGCTGGGGATTGCGGAGCAGTCGCAGCCTGGGCAAGAGCAAGCAGTAGAAAAGCACTCGGGTAGAAAATCAGCATTCGTCAAAGTTTCGTGTAGTCCGGTAACAGGATACTTGCTTCGGTTCCGTAATTGTGACCGGAATAAGGAACGCCGAGAGGACGGGCCTTGAGGGGATCACTTACTGTCGCTTCCCCCACAGCAGATCGCACGGCTCAACAAAGCAAGATGCACCTTAGCCAGGATCTCTCTCGCCGTCAGCCGCTTCCACCGTTGTTGGACTCGCTCCATGGTGGCCCCCCGTAAGGAACTGGCTGGCGTGCCCGACACAAATGGTGCGTCCTGCACCAGATAAAGCATGCCAAAACCATTCTCGAGTATGTCGGGCAGACCTCCGGTCGTCAACACCGCAAGCCCCGCGGTGCCCCAGCGCACCAGCGCAATGGGAGATCCGGAGACATTGTTCAGGGTGATTGAGCCAACCGGCGTGAATGCCTTCTCGTCGAACGACTGAATCGTGAAATTATTGGTGTTGGCTTGCGCCGAGGTCTGGCCCAGAACGAACACCCGGTCTACCGAAGAGTCGGGCGCCACCAGCCCAGACGCTCCGTAGCTGCCCACGATCGCCCCCGAATTCGGATCGGCCACGCTGCCGCCGTCGCTGTAAATCAGACCCGTACCAAAGTCTGAATGGATGTAACCGCCGGCAGTATCGAATGCCGCAGTCCCCTGGCCGAGATAAGAAACACCCGGCGAGGCCACCTGCAGCCGGTACAACGGTCCCCCTACTCCGCTATCCCAGCCAGACGGCGCGGAGGTCAGCAGTTGGTCCGATGCGCTCCAGGCTAACGTGTCGTACAAAGCTGGTACTGTTTGCCCTCCGGTCCATCCCGGCAACGAGGTGGGCAGCGGCACACCGTCATCGAAGATAGTGATTCCCCCCAGGGCCTCCGGTTCGAAGCCCGGCATGATCATGGTTGCTGCCACTGTATGCGGATCCTGAGGCGCGGCTTTCAGATCGCCCGGGTACCAGACGTCACCTTGCGGATTGCGAAGCGGCGCCGTGACCGTAATATTCAGCCCCGGTAGTGCGAGTTGTGTCAGGTCAGTAGCGCTGTTGTATGCCGCATAGAGGTACTGTCCTCCAGCACCGTCGCTCAGGAAGCTCGGGTCGGACTCAACCTGCTGCGTCTTGACGACTGCTCCACTGTTTGGATCAATAGCCACAATCGAATTGGGATATGCGCCGTCATAGTCGGCCGTGCTCACATACAGCAACTGGCTATTGTTGTCCCACGTCATAGCCAGCCCGCACAGATTCACTGGAGTGACCTGTGTTGTCGACGAAGCTGGCAACACAGTAAAGGTGAGCGCATTTGACGAAAAAAGATTCGAGCCCTGATCAAAAACACTCATCTCCAGCGGCTCGATAGCCGATACGCTCGCCACCGGAATCGTTACACTCAGTTGGGTGGAGCTGATGTAGGTCGTAGGCAGGAATCGGAACTGCAGGTAGTTGCAGTTCCAGCATACCGTGCTATCCGGCGAAAACCCAGTCCCCTGGATCGTAACCTCGACCTGGCCGCTCGTGGTGGTAGCGAAATCAGGTGTCATCGAACTCAGCGTCGCGTACACGCTCAGAGACGTACCGTTGCCAACGTCTGGAGCGGCTTGTGCATTGACGGCTGCCCCATCGATCAAAAAAATCCCACCATTTCCTAAGTATGGTCGGGTGTTAGTCAGCAGCGCTAGACCAGCGTTACCCCAACGCACAAGACCGTACGGCGCGCCAGTGACCGGATCGGAGGGTGAGGATCCGGAAGTCTCACCGAAATAGGTTCGGCTTAAAAGAGCATAGGACTGCAAATCGAAGACCCACAACTCAAAGGCCGACACGTCCGTGCCGCCCTCGGAATAGGTCGTCACGCAGTAGTAGCGGCCCAACCCGGAGTCGGGTGTGCAGGCCTCTGCGCCGCTAACGGGCAAATCGAAACTTCCTCTCAGGCTCACCTTCACCGGGTCATATGCGCCGCCATAGGAATACAGCAACCCATTCGTGCGGTCGTATTGTGTGATTGACGGCTGCAACGCGAGTCCGCCTGCGTAGCTCGCCAGTGTCACGCCTGCGGAATTGACGTTAAGTGTCGCAATTCCGCCGGCATCCTCCGTCGTGTACTGGTTGCCATAGAGCGTCGAGTCGTTTGCTCCCCATTGGATCCAATCAATCATCGGACCCCCGTCTGTTCCAAAACCCGGAACATGTTGGCCTCGTGCGGTCGCGTCGTCGTAGACATACACGCCATTGCCGCCTCCATTTCCAGCAACCAGGGCAACGGTGTGCGGGTTAACAGGATCTGCTTGCAATCCCACAGCCTGTTGTGGGTTTCCTTGCGAGTCTGCGGGCAAGGGAAACGAGATGTCCGGGTTCAGTCCGGGAAGTAGAAACCGCTGTACCGCATGGCTCCCGTCCAGTCCTACCCACAGGTAGCTGCTGTCGGAAGAGATCGCCAGGGCGTTGGGATTGGTCCCTGCCGGGACAAGTGAGGTTGCCGTTCCCGCCACCGGGTCAATCACTGCAATGGTGTTAGCGTTTGTCGGGTTGGTGGAGCTGATAGAGACATATAGCTTTCCCCGCATTGCATCCCACACGATACCGTTGGGCGCGGAAATGCCCGCGACAGCCCGCACCCAGGTGTTGCCTGCGGGAGCCTGGGAGATCGTAAAAGTGAGCGGATTAGATGCCCCGCTTGTCGCCTCGCCGGTGGAATAAGAGAGCGTTACCTTGGCGGTGCCTGTGGTAGCAAAGTCGGCTGCCGGCACAGTGGCTGTGAGAGCTGCCGCGCTGCTGCACGAAGTTGGAATCAGATTCGTATCGACGCACGACGTCGCTAGTGCCGTTCCGTTCCACTCCAGAGCCATGTTGCCCTGGAAATTCGAACCGTAGGCGACGATGGGTAGCTGCGTCGATCCGACGACTGTCGACGAAGGAGAGATCGCGGTCAGCATTGGTGAAGGACTCGTGCTCCCTCCGGAACTTCCGTTGCCGGCGCTCCCGCCGGATCCCGAACCGCCGCAAGCAGTTACTCCTAGCATCACCAATGCAGACACAAAAACAGGGCCGCTACGTCCCATGTCCTATCCTTCAGCCACCGGGAAAACCTCGTAGATTTTACATTACGAAGATGGATCAAGAGAGACCAAAGGGACTGAAGTGCAACACGAAAGTGAGACACGGCGGACGGAGACAATTGGGGACATCGGTCACATTGGAGGTGACCGATGAGCAAACGGAGAAGCTGATAAGGATGAGCTAACAGAGCGCCGCCATGGTTACCAAAATTATTTTTTCTCGCTCAGTCTTTTCTGGACAGGGCCCAAAAGCCGTACTACTGTGGAAGTAAGAACCCCCACGCGTCAGCGCCGTCTTCGCGACTGCCCTGCTTGGCCTTGCACCGGTGCGCTCCACCCGTGCATCCGCCGTCAACCCCCGGAAAAGCATCAGCGCTCGTCGGCGTGATGACCTGGGTGTAGCAAACAGTAATGTGACAAAGCCGCAAATCATCGTTCTCGGCCAGTGCTGCGTTGCAGGATATCCGGGGACCTTTATCGGGGCCACGTAATTGCGACAATGCTGTAAGCAGGGTGCGCTCAGTGCGTCCTCTTGATTAAGCAGTCTTGACAACTTGAACAGCAGTACTCCACCGGACACTGGCCTAAGGCCGTCCAGGCCAGGTGACACGAGCCCCGGATCGCAGACGGGACGTTAGTCAATCTCTTTCGGTAAAGAGAGAGATTCGTCCCGTTTTTCACCGGACTGGCTAGGCGAAATCGGCGAAGGATCGGCAGGCCAGGGGGCTTATAGCGCTTATGGCGCTTTTAGCGCTCATAAAATTGCCAAAACATCTCCTAGAGCCTGCCCTGCCTGCCCCGGCGTGCCGTGGGAGCTTGTCGAAGGGGACGGCCTCTTCGGGGAATGAGCGCGAAAACCGCGTTTTTGCCCACCCCTCAGGCAAGATGATCAATTAATTGATTTGATCATCTTGATCATCTTCGTGAAATAAAGGACTTATTTGGCAACGCCACTCCCCGCTGAGCGGCTAAACCTGAAAAGGACCCAAAAATATCAAATTTTAAAAATGGCTGAACAGACTGAACCCCGGTCGAGATAGGGCGACCTAATCCCTAGGTCTTTTCAAAAAAACGAGCCACCCCACTCATTACGCCCCATTTCGTCCTTTTACGCAGAGAGACTCCAGGACTTAGTTCGCTTAGTTCGCTTAGTTCGCACATTTCTGCACAAGAACAAAGACGCCTGAGAATGCGGGAGAATCGGAAAATTGCCCGAAAGGGGTTGCCTGCATCTGCGATCTAACCTGCGAAACTCGCTGCCCTGATTACCGGTATGTTTCATCGCTCACCGTGGATACCAAATGGGGACTGCGGTTGACTTCGGCGCAGAAAGAATGTTCATTTGCTCATGCAAGGACGTCCACATGAACCCGAAGTGCCACAACCGCCTCAAGGCGGCCATCGGAATCCTTCTCTGGCTGATGAGTTCCCCATTCGTGGTTGCCCAAAGCGCCCAATCGGCGGAAATCCGCTCGCATTATGAACGAGCGCAGAGTGATTTGCAGGCCAATCGGCCTGGGGATGCGGCCTTGGAGTTCCAAGCGATTCTTCGTCTGGATCCCAACAATGCGGAGGCACACGCCAATCTTGGCCTGATCGCTTTCGCGGGCGCCAACTATGAGGCAGCGGCGCGCGAGTTGCGTGCGGCGCTCAAGATTCGTCCCTCCTTATGGAATGCGCAAGCCTTCCTCGGCATGTCTGAAATGCATCTGGGCGCCACGGATGAGGCGAGGCAGTCGCTGGAAGGCGCGTTTGCTCACCTGGAAGACAAAAACCTACGCGTTCGCGTTGGAACGATGCTTATCCAACTCGACTACGAACTGGGAAAACTTGACGATGCGCTGAATGTTGCAACCGCGTTGGAACAACTCGCGCCCGATGACCCTGATGTTTTGTACATTGTCTACCGCACGCATTCTGCCTTAGCCGCACGTGCTCTATCGACGTTGGCAAAGGTTGGGCCCAACTCAGCTCGCCTGCATGAGGTTCTTGCCGAATCCCATGCCGGCGATAGTGATTTTGTAGGGGCGATCTCAGAGTACGAGAAGGCCCTGGCAATCGACTCGACTCTGCCCGGGGTCCACTTCGAATTGGGAGAAGCTATCCTGCGCAATAAAGTCGATGAGGATTCCCGGGCTCGCGCGGAACAACAATTTGCGGCTGCCCTGGTAGAGAACCCGTATGACGCGCACTCGGAATACGAGTTGGGTGAGATCGCCTTTAAACGATCGCGGTGGCAGGAGGCCTTGCAACATTATTCGCGAGCGGCACAATTGCAGCCCACTCTGGTTGACGCGCAGGTAGCACTGGGGAAACTGCTGGCCCAGCTTGGGCAGCCGGAAGAGGCCGCCAAACACCTGCTGGAGGCTGTTCGCCTCGACCCGGACAACGCGAGCGCGCATTACCGGCTGGCTCAGGTGTATCGAGCGCTGAAACGTGATGACGACGCGCGTCGCGAAATGGAAACCTTCCTTGCATTGCACAAATCTCAGGATGCAAACGGTTCTGCCAGGAACCAATGACGACGTCGGCGAACGCAGACCAATGCGGTGAATACCACCCTGGTGTAGGGTGGTGATCATTTAGACCTTAAGGGTTCGGCTATCCTGGAAGCAGGAAATGACAGAACGAATGGACAAACAGGCGTTGGCCCGATTGGCTACTGATTTCGCCTGACCAGGACAATTGGACTTTTTTCTGGGAAGCTTGAAGATTGCAAACTCACTTGCCCACAGATCCACCCATGCTGGCTAACGAGCGCACCGGCCTGGTTACGGTGACGCTGATCACCGGAAGCGCAGCCATCTCGGGGCTGCTCTTTGGCTACGATACGGCGGTGGTGAACGGCGCACTTGTCTTTCTGCGGGCGCAGTTCAACCTGACGGCATTTCAAACAGAACTGGCGGCAACGTCTCTCCTGTGGGGCTGCGTGTTAGGGGCGGCGATGGCCGGCTATTTGTGCGATCGCTACGGACGCCGCCGGGTGCTGATGCTGAGTGGAGTGCTCTTCGTAGCCTCCGCCATCGGCGCGGCCTTGCCAACGGCAGCGTGGCAATTTCTGCTCGCGCGCCTGGTGGGCGGAGTAGCCATCGGCTGCGCTTCGCTGGTCGCGCCCCTTTATATCGCCGAGATTTCGCCGGCGGCAATCCGAGGGAGGCTGATCTCCGTCTACCAGTTGGCCATCGTGATTGGCATCCTGGTGGCCTATGTCAGCAATTACTTCGTGGCACGGCTTGGCCAATCAAGCTGGCGCTGGATGTTCGGCCTCGGCGCCATACCCGCCTTCTTCCTTTGCCTGGCGCTTTTCTGGATCCCGGAGAGTCCGCGATGGTTGATGCAGCGCGGACAGATCAAAACTGCGCGCGAGGTTTTGCTCCGCATCGCTCCCGCCGGCTCTGTCGAATCGTCTCTCGCCGAGATTGCCGCCTCACTCCAGCAGGAATCGATCACTTATCGCGAACTACTCGGGGCCGCACTACGCCGGCCCATGGTGCTGGCGGTTATGCTAGCCGTGATCCAGCAGGTGACCGGGATCAATACTGTGCTGTATTACGGTTCAATCCTCTTTCAGGAACACGCCCGTCAGTCGGCCAACAGCGCTCTCGCCTTGAATATCCTGATCGGCCTGGTGAATTTGGTGTGCACGGTGGTGGCGCTTTTGTGGATCGACCGTTTTGGCCGGAGGCCGCTGCTGCAAGTCGCCACCGGTGGCATGGCGATTTCGCTGCTCGCCTTTTCCTTCACCCTGCGATGGCACCCGGAGATGATCACTCTGCTGATGGCCGCCGTACTCGCGTATGTCGCCTGTTTTGCTGTGGGGCTAGGCCCCGGGGTGTGGGTTTGCATCGCGGAACTCTTTCCTAACCGGGCCCGCGGACGCGCCATGTCGGTGGCGACGGTGGTGCTGTGGGTTGCAGTCTCGATCGTAACCGCAACCTTTCTCAGCCTGATCACGTGGTTGACGGTAGCCGGCGTCTTCTTTTTCTACGCCGTGCTTTGCGTGTTGTCGTTTGTCTACATCCGGCTGTATCTGCCCGAGACCAAACAAAAAACCCTGGAAGAGATCGAAAAGTCTTGGCGCTAGTGAGAATGGGCTAGTCTTCTTCACCTCTTTCGACTGTCTGCCGGTTAATCGCAGAGCTGCGCTTTTCGGGCTAGGCGTCTGCGTGAGGACTGCCGGTTCAGAGGAGGTTGAGTCTGTGGCCTGGCTGGTTCCCTCACAAAGGACCGGTGCCCCACATCTCGCTCGTTTTTGCGTTTGACAACCCCCTCAGAGTTTGATCGCGCGATCTTCACTCAGTTCCCTGGCGAACGTCAGACGAGAGCAGGCCTCTATGTGCAAGACATCTGGCGCCTGAACCCGAAGCTGACTATTAACGCAGGGCTGCGATGGGATTGCTTCGAACCTGTCAAGCCTGCGCATGCGGGAGGTCTGGCTAATTTCGACACAGCGACCGGACAAATCCTTCTGGCGGGCTTGGGAAATGTCTCCAGCAGCGCCGATGTGCATACTCCCCTCGATGACTTCTCACCTCGGTTGGGCCTGGCTTACAAACTCACCGAAAACACGGTCGTTCGGGCCGGGTTTGGCCAAAGCTATTTCAGCTCTGGTTACGATGCTACTTTCTATCATCTAACCAGCTTCTACCCGATTACCGCGCAGCAGACGATACAAGCCTCGAACATTTATCAATATGTGTTCCCCATCGCCGATGTTCCCGCGGCTGCCCCTGCTCCGCCTCTGTCGACCACCGGACATTTGACTCCGCCCGATGGGACGCTGTTGAAGACACGCGCTCTAAACTTTCTCACCGAGAACATGTACTCCTGGAATCTCACCGTCGAACGCCAGCTGGACGCACGCACGACCCTGAACGTCGGATATGTGGGAACCAAAGGGACTCACATTAGTTTTGGGCAGAATATCAATGCGGCTGGTCCTGGCGTTGGAGCTCTCATCAATCGCCGCCCCAATTACAACGAGTTTGGCCTATCTCAACCCATCGACCTACAGGGAAACATGGTCAACCAAAACTACAATGGGCTGGTCATCGGAGTAAAAAGACGCTTTACCAAATATCTCGGATTCACGGGGAGCTATACCTGGTCTAAGACTCTTGGTTACTACCAATACAACCCGGTGGATCTGAAGTCCGACTATGGTGTGGGCGGAAATACAAATGCCTATTTTGAAGGTGATTCCGGAATCAACCGGGCTGCTGTCTTCACCTTGGGATATACCGCACTGCTTCCCTATGGCCGTGGCATGCGTTTCGGGGCCAACAGCTCAGGTTTGGCCAACGCCCTGCTCGGCGGATGGGAAACGAGCGGGGTTTGGGCAGTGGAAACAGGATTGCCATTCTCGGCGTTTGTTTCCAGCAACACTTCGCTGAATGCGGACTTCACCCAGATGGCTAACCGCGTATCCGGAGTCCCGCTGTATGCCAACAAGAACTTTTCCCATTGGTATAACCTGTCTGCGTTTGCCATACCAACGTGTTGCCAGTATGGCAATGCCGCTCCGGGAGTGCTGACTGGGCCGGGTGTTTTCAAAACCGACCTTGCCTTATGGAAAGAGTGGAAGTTCTCCACCCATTTCACTGAGCCTATGGCTCTGCAGTTCAGGGGAGAGGCGTTCAATGCCTTCAACCACGTGAATGCGGGAATTCCAGACAACAATATCGACGATCCTGCCGCCGGCCAAATCACATCACTTCAGTCTGGTCAGCCGATGCGAGAATTCCAGCTCGGATTACATTTGCAGTTCTAAAGGAAATCTTCAGCTCTCGTTCCCCAGTTAGATCGCCCACGATCTAACTGGGACGCTGCCCTGCCCCTCCCAACCACAGCCCTTAATGAAAGTCACGACCCTCCCCTTTGTCATCCCGCCTGCCCCGGCGTGCCGTGGGAGCGGACTCCGGATTTCCTACTTCGCCGCACTCATCAACGGCAACGTATGCTGGCTTTCTTTAAGGAAAGCCGCATGAGGTTTACCGACGCCACTCAGATTGACAGGAATTCGGAGCGAGCCGAGGGTTTCGCTACTTGCTCGACGAATGCCCGATGGTGAAACGCAAACCCACTCGGAAGGTAAAGGGCAGCGATGGGTAGCCTATGGGGGCGATCTTCTTGTTGCCGGTGAGGTTGTCGAGCTGGGCATAGGCGGCAACCCAGGACAGGAACTGGTAGCTTCCGCCAAGATCAAGCTTGGCATAACTGGAGTCGAGGTTCCGGTTGGGCAGCAGCAGCGAGTTCCCTTCCACCAAATCGCGGCCGCCGAGAAAAGTAGAATCGTCACTTCGGCTGGCAAAAGCGCCCGTGAACGCGACCGCATATTGTTCGCCGCTGTAGCTCACCGCAGCAAAGCCGGTATGCGGTGGGCGCTGAAACGGACGCGCGCCACGCAGTGGGTCAAAGGCTCCGATGGGCACCGTCGAGAAGGAGGGCGGGGATTCTCCAGGCAGGCCGGTGTTGAATGATGGTTGCAGCGCATCGGAGGTAAAAGAGCGCTGCACCACGGCGTCCAGATAGGTATAGCCTCCACGCAGAAACAAAGTCCTGAACACGCTGTATTGCACTTCGCTTTCGATGCCCTGGGCGCGAAACGCCTGCGAGTTCAGGTCGAGGGGACCCGCGCTGCTCAGAAGGCCCTCCAGCGATTGCCGCTCACTGGGACTCAATTGGGGCAGCAGCGCCGGCACTTCGGTGGCGGGGACCGGCTCAATCTGCCTGCGGTACTGGTTATGGAAATAGCCTATGCGCAACAGGCCGCGCTCACTAAGAAAGCTTTGCGCGACGCCGCCCTCATAGGTACGCGACTGCTCCTCCTCTATGGGTGAGATATGGTATTGCTGAATCGCTTCCCGGCCGCCCTGCTCACCCAGAAGGAAGTCATACAGCGACGCGAATTGCTCGTCGAGGGATGGCTCCTGGAACCCTTGGGCGAAGTTGGACCATATCTTTGTGCCGTGGAAGATCCCCTTGCCCGGCCGCACCGGATAATAGGCCAAACCGAGACGGGGCACGCCCACCGTCCCAAAGAGCTGGTTCTTCTCCACTCCGCCTCCCAGCGAATAGAAGAGCCGGTTGTGGTAGTTGCCCTGCAGTTGCCCGGTGTAGTCATAATTGGCGCGCTCTATATTCTGATCGATCCCGTAGACGGCGGACTTCTTCGCTCCGCGCTCGTCGTCGTAGCGAAAGGTAAACAGGCCGAGAATGTGCTGGGTGAACGGGTAGTCGCTCTGAAAGTAGAACTGGTCGCGATTGTTGACCTGCTCCACGGTGTTGGGATAGGTGCCCGGGAAGTTCAGGATCGCCTGTCCTGTTACCGAGTACCCGTTGGCGCCGTCGATCACGGTATTGTAACCGTAATAGTTGTTCGATGTGGTGAGCTGGATGCCCGCGGGGTAGAAGTTGATATCCTCTTCGCGCTTGCGCGTCATGCCGTAGCGCACCAGGTTGTGCCAGTTGCCGTAGGTGCGGTTTTCGATCGATGCTCCAAGATACGTGTCCTGATTCGACCGCTTGCCGGCGTTGGCGATGCCATAGAAGTTGAAGGGGCCGGGGGTTCCGGTGGCGGCGTCGCTATTGCTGGCGGTCACGCGAATCTGGGTTGCCGAAGTGAAGGCGTAGCCCAGGTTCGCGCTCCCGGTGTCGTCGTGAAACTCGTCCATCTTGAGGGAGTTGTCGCTCTGAAAGGCCTCAAAGCCGCCGTAGTAGTCGAGCCTCTTGTAGGTGCCCCCCAGCTGCGCCCGGTTGCGAAAGGTGGTGAAGGTGCCGGCATCTCCCTCATAAAACAGCGACGGAAAGGCTGTGCTGCCGCGCGACGTCCTCACATTCACGGCTCCGGAAGCGGCATCCGAGCCGTAGAGCACGCTGTTGGGTCCGCGATAAACCTCGAGGTCTCCTATGCCGGTGGTCGACAGATTGCTGTAGTCGAAGGCGCCGCCGATATCGCCAATGGGCACTCCGTCCTGGTTCACCTGGTTGGAATCGGGATTGCCGCCGCGAATAAACAACGAGGCCAGGCCGCCGTACTCGCCCTGACGCACCACAAAGTCTCCCGGCACCTGGCGCAGCGGATCGATCAGGTCGGTGCGGTTGGGGAAGGTTGCACTGCGCTGCGGGGTGACCGCGGAGCTGATCTCTGCCTCGGGGGTCGGCGTGCCTGTGGCAGAGACGACAATCTCCTGCCGCGCGTTGGACGACTCCAGCACAATGTCTTCCAGGTGGCTGTCCGCGGCTCCAGCGTAGAAGCTTTGGGTGGTGATCTGTTTGAAATTATTTGCCGAGACCAGTACGTAGAACTGCCCCGAGGCACTGCTGCTGATCTGATAGGTGCCGTCCAAGCGGGTCACCCCGACCGCCACAATCTGGCCTTTTTGCAGCAATATGACATTGGCATGGATGACGGCCATGCCCAACGAGTTGGTTACAGTGCCGCGAACGATCGCAGCCCGGGTGGTGAGAGCCGTCCAGAGGATCAGGAGGAGACAGAAGCTAAATGGCCGGAGGTACTTGCGCCGCGATCGAACCGGCATGAAAATCCTTTTTTCTCCCGGAACGAGGTACAACACCTCAATAGACGCCGCGCATGGGCCCGACGCGCAGGCTTTGGACAGAGAATGGTGACCCCGGGAAGACTCGAACTTCCGACAAACAGTTTAGGAAACTGCTGCTCTATCCACCTGAGCTACGGGGCCCTTGTCTTGACTCACTTGCTACGGCTTCAGTTTAGAGCATTTTTGCGGATCTGTGATGAGGCTGGCTTTACTGTGCCGAAGGTGAAACTGCCATTGCAGGCTCCACGGCAGGCCGGGACAGGCGGGATAACAAAAGTAGAGGGCGGCGATTCTTGAGGGTAAATCACCTAGCTAAGGAATGAAGGCCGGGCGCGCCTCTAAAGGGCACGCCTCCTAGCCAACCAGCAAATTCGTCGGGGGGTCGCAGATGAGGACGGGGAAGCCCATGCAGGAATCTTGGTCGCACATCATTTAACTGACAATGACCTGTTTGTGCTATGACCCATTTGTGGAGCAGAACCGACACCGGCAATCCCGCCCAGCTAACACGGAGGAGCTATGCGCCCAGGCTCTTCAAACGGAAGAGCGCCGCGATCAAAGCATCGATATCTTCGAAGCTGTTGTAGAGCGCCAGGGACGGACGCACCGTAGTCTCGACCCCAAAGCGGCGGAGCGTGGGCTGGGCACAATGATGGCCGGAGCGCACAGCGATCCCTTCACGGTTGAGCGCGGCGCCCACCTCTTCTGTACGGAAGCCCGCGAGCACAAAGGAGAGCACGCCCGCCTTTTCCTTGGCTGTACCGATGATGCGCAGACCCGGAACCCGCAAGAGCCCCTGGGTGGCGTAGACCAGGAGTTCATGCTCGTAACGGGCAATGTTGGGCATGCCGATGTGGTCCAGGTAATCGATGGCCGCGCCGAGTCCTACAGCATCCGCGATGTTGCCGGTGCCGGCTTCGAAGCGTCCGGGCGGTGGCTGATAGGTCGTCTTCTCAAAGGTGACGTCGACGATCATGTTTCCGCCTCCCTGCCAGGGAGGAGTCTCGGCCAACACCTCGGGCTTGCCGTAGAGCACTCCGATGCCGGTGGGCGCGAAGACCTTGTGCCCGGAGAATACATAGAAATCGCAATCGAGAGACTGCACATCGGTCGGCATGTGGGAAACGGCCTGCGCACCGTCGACCAGAACCCGGGCTCCATAGCGATGAGCCATTTGCACCATCTGATGCGCCGGGGTCATGGTGCCGAGGGCATTGGAGACGTGGGTAAAGGAGACCAGGCGAGTCTTTGGGTTTAGCAGCTTCTCGTACTCATCGAGCAAGATCTGGCCATCGTCGTCGACGGGCGCGACCCGCAGGCACGCTCCCTTTTCCGCGCACAACATCTGCCAGGGAACGATATTGGCGTGGTGCTCGATCCAGCTGATGACGATCTCATCGCCCTTGTTGATGTGACGCCGTCCCCATGCCTGGGCTACAAGGTTGATGGCCTCGGTCGCGCCACGGACGAATACGATCTCCTTCGAGGAAGAAGCATTGAGGAAGTGCGTCACCTTGGTGCGAGCATCCTCGTAGGCATCGGTCGCGCGCGCTGCCAGGTCATGGGCGGCACGATGAATATTCGAGTTCTCGTGTTCGTAGAAATACGAAATCCGGTCGATCACGCTCTGCGGCTTCTGCGTGGTTGCCGCGTTGTCCAGCCAGATCAACGGACGGCCGTTCACACGTTCATTCAAGATCGGGAAATCGCGGCGCACCGAGCCAATATCAAACTGCTGCCGCGGAAGCTTGAGGTCGCCGACCGCCGCGGGATGCGACATGGCGGACTTGGGCTCGGGAACCGATGCATTCTTTTGCGCCTTGTCGGATGCGGTCAGCAGGCCGCTGTCCTCAAGAAAGTACAGCGAAGAGGGTTCTGTCAGAGCAGCTCTGGCGTCGTTTTCGTTCAGTAACGGCGACAGTGGCGTAAGGGTCGGCACTCCGGCGGCGAAGGAGGGAAACAAGGCGCGATCAAACTCCGGCATCGGGAGCGAGAAGGGCGAGACACCGGCGGCATTTTGCGGATCCTGCTGAACCAGTCCCATGGGAATGGAGGGCGACGCCGCAGGTTGGGACAACAATTCCGTGGTGGGAGCCATGCTAGTTCCGCTGAGGCCGCCGGCGTGCTCCAAAAAGTAGAACGGAGAACCTGCAGTCAACGCTGATTTTGCATCGTCCTCGGTCCGCAGCGGCGGAAGGGGCGGGAGCGCGGGCACACCGGCCGCGAAGGACGGGAACAAGGCCTCGTCAAACTCGGGCATGGGAAGCGAGAACGGAGACGAGGGAAACGCAGTGCGGTATAGAAGGAACCGCAGGCCCCTCCACTACGCTTCGCTCCGGTTCCACGGCAGGCCGGGACGGGCGGGAGGACAACTCTGTGGGAGCGACGGCAGTGAGTTGCCCCGGCGCGACCTGTCCCGGCGCGCCGTGGAAGGATGACAGCTCTGGGACGGCGGATGACATCCCCGGCATACCAGGTTGACCGGCTGATGGGATGGACGGCACCGAGGGCAGCGGCATGCCTAACTGGGGCAGCCTGGTTTCAAAGGCCGACCCAGCGTAGGAAGCATCGGGTGCAGATGGCACCACGCTGGTTGGAAAAGCCGACGTCGGCTGCGCGCGGAAGAACTCGTTGGCCATACGCGTCAACATCGTCACATCGGGAAGCGAAGCCGCTTGGCCGATGCTGTTCTCGTCTACCGGCAGCCGTTCGCGTCAACCGCGCAGCAGAATCCTCTCCGTAGTTTTGATCACTTGTACTCATGGTATTGTCCGACTTCTACATTCTCGAGCACACCCAGGGCGTCTTCGGCCAGCACCGCCGCAGAGCAATACAGCGACACCAGGTAGGAGGCTATCGAGTTGCGGTCAATACCCATGAAACGGATGGAAAGGCCGGGAGTTTGTTCGCCTGGCAGGCCGGGCTGAAAGAGTCCCACCACGCCCTGCTTTCTTTCGCCGGTGCGCAGCAACAGGATATTCGTCTTCCCCGCCGCGTCGATGTTTAGCTTATCGGTGGGAATGAGCGGGATGCCACGCCAGGTCAAAAATGGCGAACCGAAGATGGTGGCCGTGGGCGGAGGCACACCGCGGAATGTGCACTCGCGGCCAAAGGCGGCGATGGCACGGGGATGAGCCAGGAAGAACGCCGGTTCCTTCCAGATGCGAGAGAGCAATTCGTCTAAATCGTCGGGAGTGGGCGCAGCTTGGCGGGCCTGAATCTTGAATGCGGGGTCGACGTTGTTCAGCAGGCCATAGTCAGCGTTGTTGATCAGCTCGCTTTCCTGGCGCTCTTTGACCTTTTCCACGGTCAGCCGCAATTGCTCCCGGATCTGATCGTGCGGATGGCTAAACAGATCAGAGACGCGGGTGTGAACATCCACCACGGTGGTGATCGCACTCAGCGTATATTCGCGCGGAGTCTCGACGTAGTCGACGAAGGCCTCGGGCAATTTACGCTCATCGCGCGATCCGCAAGCGACCTCAATATCCGAATCGTTCTTGACCTTGTTCACTCTGTAGGTACCGGATTCGACCGGCACCCAATTGAGCAACTGCACCAGCCAGCGCGGAGTAATGGCCGTAAGCTGCGGCGGCGTTTTCGTTGTATTGGCTAACTGCCTTGCTGCTACATCCCCTAACGCCCACACTCATCTGCCATAACAACTGCTCCTTGTTCGCGAAGCTTGCGACAGTTGAATCATAGACAAAGCGCGCGGGCGCGGGAATCGCGGAAATATGGAAAATCGAGCGATTCACGTCATAAAGAATCGACAAGTTGCTCTTGGACCTCATAATTTAAGGACACGTGCATGATAGAGGAGGTACCAACTTACTTATGACTGGATTGGTTCACCCGTCGATTGACGACATCGATTGCGAAATTCTCGCGGAGCTGCAGGCCAACGCGCGCATTGCGTTCGCAGAGCTGGGCCGCAGAGTCGGACTGTCCACGCCGGCGGTCATTGAAAGAGTTCACCGCCTGGAGGAGAGCCAGGTGATTCTCGGCTATCGCACCTTGATCGATCCGGCTAAGGTGGGACTGCCCGTGCGCGCGTTTGTTCATGTCACCGTCGCGGGAGACAAGCTGGCCAAGTTTGCCGCCGTCGTGCGCAACCTGCCCGAGGTTCTGGAGTGTCATCGGGTAACGGGCGCTGAATCCTTTATCGTCCAGGTCGCAGTCCGCGACGTAAGGCATATGGAAGAAGTGATTGACTCGATGATGCCCTATGTCTCGACGAACACGTCGATGATCCTGGCCTCTCCCGTGCCCTGGAACAGCATCCTGCCGGCGGCGCGCTACGGGAAAAAGCCCAGGCCGCGCAAGGCGAACGGCTAGCTAAATATCGAAGCTCCTACAACTAAGGTGTGGCCTTCTATGATGCGGGCGCAACCTTTTCGACAACGATGGGGTTTGGTAGACCAGTAAGCGTTGTTAGACAAGGAGCCTTATGAAGATCGCGACTTTGGCTTTAGGAACCACTTACCTTCTTTTGAGTCTCGCAGCAGTGGCTCAGACCGCACCACCTCCGGGAACCGCCGGGCAGCGCAAAGCTAACCAGCAGGCCCGCATTGCGCAGGGCGTCAAGAGTGGTCAATTGACTGCTCACGAAACTGCCAATCTGGAACATCGCGAAGCCAGCGTAAACAAGGAAGAGCGCAACATGCGCGCAGGCGATAACGGGAAACTCACCGCGGCGGACCGCGCCGCGTTGAACAACCGCCAGAATAAGATTTCGAATTCTATTTACCGGGACAAGCACAACGCGGCGGTACAGAAGTAGCGGCGACTGGGAGAGGCCTCTCATCGGGAGAGACCTCTCCGCTAGCCCAGTTCCCTATTTGCGGATGGCGCGAATAAGGTCGGTGATCACCGGCGGGGTAATCGCGCGGATCGCTTTCTTGAGGCGAATCGTCGTTTTTACGCTGTTCATGCCGGGGCGTTCTTGAAATGCCACCTCATGCCGGTGCGTGAGTTCCGGATCTTCTTCAGGGCGGCCATTCGAATAGTAGTAGGTCGCAATGGACTTGCGATTACGATCGGGCGGGCACGCCAGCGGATGGGGATGACCGTGGAACGAAATACTGGTGGTGCTGAAGATCGCGCAGCGGTTGAAGACGGGAAGAATCTTCTTTTCTGCTCGCTTGACGTCGCGATCCCACAGCTCGAAGTGTCCCCCGTACTCCTCTTTCCAGTCCTTATTGAGATAAATAAGAACGTTGATGCGGCGGTCCAACCGTATTGCTTTGTGGTAGCTGAAGTCGGCGTGCACTTCCAACAGGCCCCCAGGCCTGATCTGGTGCAGACCACCGCCGGTATAGTACGGATCGGGCAACACCCCCTGAATCCCCGTCAGTGTTTCAAGAAACTTGAGCATGGGCCGGCTGTTGAGAAAGTAGAGAACATCGCGAATCGATGGAGGGCAGCTTCTCCACTACATCGAAGGCCAGCTTTTTGCGCTGGTTCACATCGGTGTGGGCGTACCAGTCGGCTTCTTTGGGCTCAGGGAAATCCCGCAGCGCGGCCTCCGCTACCTCAAGGGGCAGGAAATCATCGAAATAGATATGGGGATAAGGAGTATTCGCCTTGTACTCCTCCGCCTTGGCTGAGGCCAGAGCCTCGAGTTTGGCGACATATTGGTCCCCCAGCAATGCGTTTAACACTCTGGTATCGCTAAGCGTCTCTAGCTGTTCGGGCATCGCCGGCCTCCATCGATCGTGATTGTTGCCTGTCCAAGGTGCCAAACCTCTGAATTCAAACCTATTGATGCACAAGAGGCATGTCAAGGCGGTGAGGCGTGGGCCGCGGGTTGTAAACTAATACCGAGGGATTTATGGCACAGCTGGAACGTAGGAAGTCAACGACAGTCAGGGTGGGGAATGTGCGTGTGGGCTCTTCCGCGCCGGTGGTGGTGCAGTCCATGACCAATACCGATACCGCCGATGTGCAGGGTACGGTCCAGCAGGTTGCCGCGCTGGCCAACGCAGGGTCGGAGCTGGTGCGGGTGACGGTCAACAATGACGCCGCAGCGGCAGCGCTGCCCGCAATTGTCGAGGGGCTGGCCAAACTGGGAATCGACGTGCCTATCGTTGGCGACTTCCATTACAACGGGCACCTGCTGTTGAAGAAGTATCCGGAGTGCGCTCGCGCGTTGGCCAAGTACCGTATCAATCCCGGGAATGTTTCGATCGGCCGCAAGGATGACGACAACTTCCGCACCATGATTGAGTGCGCGGTGGAAAACCAGAAGCCAGTGCGCATCGGCGTGAACTGGGGTTCGCTCGACCAGGCTCTGCTGACGAAGATGATGGACGAGAATTCCAAGAAGGCCCAGCCCGCGGAGGCGCGCGATGTGATGATCGAAGCCATGCTGGTGAGCGCGATCGAGTCCGCGCGCGCTGCCGAGCGCTACGGGCTGCGGCACGACCAGATCATTCTCAGCGCCAAAGTCAGCGGCGTGCGCGACCTGATCGAAGTCTATGAATTGATGGCTGCTCGCTGCGACTACGCATTGCATCTGGGGCTCACTGAAGCCGGGATGAGCATGAAAGGCATCGTCGCTTCTACGGCCGGTCTCGCTCCGCTGCTGCTTAAGGGCATCGGCGATACCATACGCGTCTCCCTGACCCCTAAACCGGGGGGCGACCGCACTGAGGAAGTACAGGTGGCGCAGCAGATCCTGCAATCTCTGGGTATCCGCAGTTTTGCTCCGCAGGTGACCGCCTGCCCGGGATGCGGACGCACCAGCAGCACCTACTTCCAGGAATTGACCCAGGATATTCAGGGCTATGTACGCGACAGCATGCCGGTGTGGCGTGAGCGCTATCCCGGAGTCGAAGAGCTGAAGCTGGCGGTGATGGGTTGCGTGGTGAACGGACCGGGCGAGTCCAAGCATGCCAACATCGGTATTTCGCTTCCCGGCACTTTTGAAGATCCCAAGGCCCCGGTTTATGTGGACGGACGCCTGATGACGACGCTTCGCGGGGACAACATCGTCAACGAGTTCAAGAAGATTCTGGACGAGTATGTCGCGGCCCGCTACGGGTCGGGTTCTCGTGAAGAGCAGTTGATCGAAGTTCGGTAGGCGCTCCACCTGTAACCCTCCACAGCGCAGCAGACGGGCGAGATGTGGGCACCCGTCGTGTTTGCTGCTGGTCGATAGCGTAAAAGCTGTGGTCGGGCTTCGCCCGTCTTTTTCGGCCCACGTACGCTAAGGCGAACGTGGGGCACCCGTCCAGTTCCTACGGGTTCTACTTTGAGCTCGGTAGTCTTCGATTGCTGTCGTAATTCGCGCAGGGAGTAGAAGGTGCCTCGCCAGGAGACACCGCCGCGCCAGAGTGCGAGGCACATGGAGCGAAGCAGGGCGTAGAGCAACAAGACGGCGGCGACGGGATACATCGGCATCTGCGCGGCGGAGAAGTGTTGATACCTGCCCATCTGCTGGTAGGCGAGAAAAAGGGCAATTAGCATGAGGCCGGTTGGCCACCACAGCGCGCGCCCAACCAGACACGCGGCCAAGGGAAAAAGCGTGAAGATGGCCAGGCCGCAGACAAAGCCGAGCAGCAGTTCAGGCCGGAAACCGAAGAGCGCGAAGAGGTTCTTGGTCAGGTTATCCACCACACCGAAGGCCCCTCGCGCCCAACGTACGCCCACCAGATCAAGTCCCAAAACCACGCGCTGCGCGAATCCACGGGCCTTGACCCGGCGGCCTAATGCCAGATCCTCGAGAACCTCCATGCGGAGCGCTTCCCACCCACCCAGTGCGTCATAGGCCTCGCGCCGGATCAGGTTGAAGGCGCCTACACCGATCGAATCCCGACGGGCCTGCGGATCCGCCACTCGCCATGGACGCAGCGCCCAGATGGATAAGACCTGAAGAAACGCGATCAACATCCGTTCGCCCCAACTGCGCAGAAGAATGGTAGGCAGTAGAACCAGATGGTCAGCACCGCTGGATGTGGCGTACTGCAGTGCGCGGCGCAGAGCATCAGGGCGAAAAAGAACATCTCCGTCGGTAAAGAGCAGCCACTCGCCGGTGGCATGCTGCGCGGCCAGGGCCATGGCGTGCGTCTTGCCCAGCCAGCCCGGGGGAAGCTCGGTTACGTGCAGAATCTGCAGGGTCTTACCCGGTGCGCCTCCCTCGCCAACCAGGCTTTCCGCCAGACTCTCCATGATGGCGCCCGTTTGGTCGCTGGAGCGGTCGTTTACGGCAAGGATCTGCAGGTCGACGCCTTCCGCGGCCAGCAGGGAGCGGAGCGTCGCGGCAATGCCCGCAGCTTCATTCCTCGCCGGGACGATGACGCTCAGAACCGGCAAAGCCGAGTGGCGTCTCGACAGTCCGGGTCAGATCGGGTACGCGGCGCAGCATGCGGCGCCATACCAGCACGCGCGTGAGCCAGGACAGCGCGACGAGCCAGTCCAGGACCTGCACGATGCGGAAGAAGACGGGCACCCGTCCAGTATGCGGGGTGGCAGCAACTTGTATACTGACCTCCGGGCGCGACTGAATGGCAGAAGAAAGACGAAAAAGAATCAGCAGCAGTGTGCTCTGGATTGCTGCCGCCATCGTGCTCACGTTCATTTTCTTCGGCGTCCGCCGTTTAACGCGCGAAAAGCTACCGTTACGTGTGGCCGAGAGCCAGGTGCAGGATCTGGTCAAGCCCAGCAGCACCAATGGCCGGGTCGAGCCGGAACATATCTTTGAGGCACACGCTCCCGAAGCGACGATTGTCAAGGAAGTGTACGTCCACGTGGGCGACAAGGTACGCCCAGGGCAGCTGCTGGTGACCCTGGATGACAGCAATGCGCGCGCCAAGCTGGCAGCGGCCATCGCGGCATTGCGCGCTGCCGAGGCCGGCTACCAGACGGTGGAGGGTGGTGGCACCCAGCAGGAGCAGCTCGTCCTTATCCAGCAACATCGCCAAAGCAAAAATCGATTGCGACCAGGCCGCCCGGGACCTGGACGTGATCCAGAAGCTGGCGGCCAAGGGGGCTGCGGCGCCCAGCGAGGTGGCCCAGGCGCAAACGCGCTTAGAGATTGCGCAGGCATCTCTCCACTCGCTTGAGGAACAGAAGAAGAAGCCTTTCGCACCGGTCGAGCTTACCCGGGCCCAATCGAGCGTGGAAGAAGCGGAGGCAGCCCGCGCCGCCGCAGCCCAGGTGATCGAACAATCGAATGTGCACGCTCCCTTCGCCGGGACTGTCTTTTCACTCCCCGTGACGCGGTATTCCTATATCGAGCCCGGCGCGGAGGTGTTGCAGTTGGCTGATCTCACCAAGCTCCAGGTGCACGCGTACTTCGACGAACCGGAGATCGGCGACCTGAAACTCAACAATCCGGTCACTATTGTGTGGGATGCTAAACCGGATTTGAAATTCCACGGGCACATCATCCGCCTGCCCTCTTCCGTCATCGACTACGGAACCCGGCGGGTCGGAGAGGTCCTGATCAGCATCGAGGACTCGGACGGGGTTCTATTACCCAACATAAGTGTCGTGGTCACAGTCGTTACCCAGGAAGTGCGCAATGCACTCACGGTTCCTCGTGAGGCTCTTCACATCGAGGGTGGGCGCGATTATGTGTACGTTGTCACGGGTGACACCCTGCATCGCGTCCCGGTGGAAGTGGGCGCCCTCAACCTTACGCTGGTGCAGATCGTGAGCGGCCTGAAGGAACATACGGTGGTCGCCCTGGGCACGACCAATGGGGCGCCGATCTCCGAAGGTGTTCCCATTCGCATCGTCGATTAAGGCAGTTTCGCAATTACTGTGGCCTAATAAAGATCGCGATTCTCTTCGGTCTACACCAATTGCGAAACTGCCAGCAGGGCTTTGCTGACCAATCTGTAAAATGCAGATTGCGGAAATTCGAGGGTCAACCATATCGGTGAGGCGCGCCTGCCAGTTCGTGTTGTTGGGTATCTTTACGCTGATTGCGCAGAGAGGAGCGCTGGCCCAGGTTTCCTTTTATACCGCGGTCGATCTGGCCCTACGTAACAGTACCCGAGTGCGCATTGGCGCAGCCCAGGTGCAGCATGCCGAGGCTGCGGTGATGGAGAGCATAGACGCCTATAAGCCTAGTTTTGTGGTTGGTTCCAGCCTGGGATATTCCTACGGCTTCCCCGTCGGCCAGCCTTCGGTCTATAGCGTCAGCGCGACCTCGCTGGCCTACTCCTTCTCTCAACCGGACTATATCCGCTCTGCTCGCGCGGCGCTGCTGGCCGCGCAGTTGCAACTCAAAGATACCCGGCAGCAGGTCATCCTGGACACGGCGTTGGCCTACATTCAGCTCACCACAGTCAGCGATCAGATCACGGCGCTCGATCAGCAGACCGGCTTCGTAGACAAGTTGGTTGAGATCGAGACCGACCGTGTCAATGCCGGCGTCGACAGCAAAGTCGAGTTGACCAGGGCGCGCCTGACCGGGGCGCAGATTGCGCTCAGGCGGATCCATCTGGTGGACCAGGCCGATCTGCTGCGCGTGCGGATCGCCCACTTGACCGGGCTTAGCCCGCCCGACATCGTCTCCGAACCGCAAACCATCCCCAAGGCCCCGGAGATATCGCAGGAGGGTTCTACCGAGAGACTGGTTATGGACAGCAACAACGGCGTGAAGGCTGCTTATGCCTCGGCGCGGTCGAAGCTTTACACGTCTTTCGGGGATGACCGCCAGAATAACCGGCCGACCTTTGGCTTTGGGGGAGAATACAACCGGTACGCTAAGTTCAACAATTACAACGAGTACTACCTCCGTTTTCAGCACAACAACTTCAATGTCGGCATCCAGATCACGTTGCCGCTCTTCGACGCGACGCGCAAGGCGAAAGCGAAAGGCTCGGGTGCCGAAGCGGTGCAGGCGAGTGCCGAAGCTGATCAGATGCGCGACCAGGCCGGGGAGCAGATCCTGCAGTTGCAGAAGAGCGTGACGGAGCTTGGGGCACAGGAGCAGGTGGCAGAGTTGCAAAATGAATTGGCCCAGGATCAGCTGGACGCGATCACGACCCAGCTTCACCAGGGCAGCGGCAGCCCTGGAGTAGCGGCGCCCTTACCCAAGGACGAACAGGCTGCCCACATCGGTGAGCGCAGCCGGTTCGTCGATATGCTCGACACCCGCTTCCAGCTGACGCAGGCCCGGCTCTCTCTGCTGCGGTCCATGGGGAGAATTGAAGACTGGGCCAAGGGAGTGCCTGTGGCACGGCCGTGAGGGGAACGGTGTGCCCAGAGCTGTCCAAATTAGCGAATATATCGGGCTTGGTGTGCAGGTAATCCGTTGATTGTGTGGAAGCGCGCGGGTCTCAAAAAGAATCGGGTTGGGTTGTGGATCGGTTGTCGGCATTTGCGTGCGGTCCCGAGTGAAACTGCAGGTCCCTCCCCTACGCTCCCCCGGATTTCCTGTCCAGCTTTGTGGCGTTGGCGAACTTCGTGCGGCTTTCCTTACGGAAAGCCGCATACGTCGCCTTGGGCGGTACCGCGATGTAGGAAATTCGGGTCCGCTTCAGTCCCACGGCACGCCGGGGCAGGCGGGATGACAACGTCGAGGGCAGTGGCCCACCTTGGCATAAGTGGAGGTGGATGGACAGAATCGAAAAAAAAGCTAATTTGGACAAGTCTGAGGTGTGTCAGGCCCCGACATCAGTCCGGTGGAGCGGGTCCGAAACCCCGCGGCCGAAGCCGGAGGAGGATAGTGCTACTCGAGCCGCTCGGCTTGAAAGCCGAGCTCCCACCGCAGCCTGTTTAGCCCGAATCTGCTCCCTCCCACGCAATCGGTGAACCCTCTTGACATGGGCGGCGTCTAATGGTTCGGGAGTGCTCATAAGGATCCTGTTTTCACCCTCACTGCCCCCGGTGCTGTTAGACTGTACGTTGAGCCTATGCCACTAAAAACGCTACTGTTAAACCCCCCATCGTTCGAGAATTTTGACGGCGGAGCCAGCTCACGTTGGCCCGCTACGCGCGAGATTGAGTCCTACTGGTATCCGGTATGGCTTGCGTACCCGGCTGGGATGCTGGAAGGCTCCCGGATGCTGGACGCCCCTCCGCACCACATCTCGGCGACGGAAACCATCGAGATCTGCAAGAGCTATGAATTCCTGGTTCTGTTTACCAGCACACCCGGCTGGACCGGTGACCAGAGGCTGGCCGAAGCCATCAAACGGGCCAACCCGCAAATCAAGATCGCTTTCGTCGGACCGCCGGTCACCACTTCGCCGGACAAGGCATTGAACGAGTGTGCGGCAATCGATTTCGTTTGCCGGCGCGAGTTTGACTTCTCCGTGGTGGAGTTCGCTAATGGCAAGCCGCTGGACGAGATCCTCGGCATCAGCTACCTCAAGAACGGCGTTGTCGCGCACAATCCCGACCGCCCACAGGTAGATAACCTGGATCAAATGCCGTGGGTCACCGATGTCTACAAACGCGACATCGACGTAACGAAATACAACGTCCCGTTCCTGCTCTATCCATACGTCTCTCTTTATTCCACGCGAGGCTGCCCGGCGCAGTGTACGTTCTGCCTGTGGCCGCAGACCCTGAGCGGACATGCGTGGCGCAAACGGTCGACTGACGACGTTGCCGCAGAGATGGCGCACGCCAAGGAGCTGTTTCCCGACGTAAAAGAGTTCTTCTTCGACGACGATACTTTCAACATCCAGAAAGCGCGCACGGTGGAACTCTGCGCCAAGCTCAAGCCGCTGAAGCTGACGTGGTCCTGCACCTCGCGCGTGACCACCGACCGGGAGACGCTGAAGGCGATGCGTGAAGCCGGTTGCCGGCTGCTGATTGTGGGCTTCGAATCGGGCGATCCGCAGATTCTCAAGAACATCAAGAAGGGCGCCACAGTGGAGCGCGCCCGCGACTTTGCCCGAGATTGCCACGAGCTCGGGCTGACGATTCACGGAGACTTTATCCTCGGCCTGCCCGGCGAAACCAAGGAATCGATCCGCAACACCATCAACTTTGCCAAAGCTCTCGACGTGGAGACCATCCAGGTGTCGATTGCCCATGCCTATCCGGGCACGGAGTTCTATGACTTCGCCGCCGAGAACGGTTTCATCATCAACAACGGAGCCATGGTCGATGAAGGCGGACACCAACTCGCCCACATCGAATATCCAGGGTTGCCCAAGGACTACGTGTTGGAGATGGTGCACCGCTTCTACGACGAGTACTACTTCCGGCCCAAGGCGGCATGGCGCATCGTCAGCAAGGCCATCGTGAATCGCGACGTCAAGCGACTCTATGTCGAGGCCAAGTCGTTCATGAAACTCCGTGCCCAACGCAACAAGGTGGTGGCGGACGGTAAGGTGAAGGCGGCCAAGACTCCTGGGCCTGCCGTGAACGCTGGAGCATGAGCCGGTTGCACCGCTGGTTGTGATGAATTCCTCCTCCATGACCCTCGGGCGGTACCTGGTTCTTGGCGTGGTAACGCTCACCTCGGCCTTTGGCGACACTTCGCTCGCCGTGGGGATGAAACGTGTCGGGCCGGTATCCTTATCTCATCCGGCTGCGCTTGTTGCGGCGTTGCAAACTCCTTGGGTGTTTGGTGGAGTACTGCTGCTGCTGCTCTTTTTTGCCTCCTATCTAACCGCGCTTTCCTGGGCGGATCTGACTTTCGTGCTGCCCGCCACCTCGCTGGCCTACGTTGCGGTTGCGTTCCTTTCCAAGTTCTGGCTGCACGAACAGATCTCGACCGAGCGCTGGCTGGGCATCGCACTGATCACCGCCGGAGTGGGTTTCGTAACCCAGGGCCCGGCCTACACTCCGCGAAGTTCCGCCAATCCAGCCCCCGGTCAAGCCCCCAATTCGGGCTTTACCGGCTCACTGCAGGAAGGCAAATGAACCTGAGTTCGGGCCCCGCTGTCGCAGCCATGATTGGCGCCATCGTCTTGACCGCCACTGCGGGCGATGTGTTTATCGCCTCAGCCATGCACGGTGTCGGCGACCTGGACCATATCAAGGCGGCACGCGGCTTCAAAGGCGCGGTCTGGGCTGTGATCAGTGAAGGCCGCTTCCTGGCCGGATTCACCTGTATGGCCCTCAGCTTCTTCTCCTTGCTCTTCTCCCTCAGCCACGCCGACGTGAGCCTGATTGCCCCCGCAGCAGGTTCCCTCACCTTTGTCAGCAATGCGGTGGCGGCGAAGTGGGTTCTACACGAGAATGTCGACCGCCGGCGCTGGCTGGCGGCGGTCTTCGTTTGCTGCGGTGTTGCCCTGCTCAAGAGGTAGGCCCATGTCTCGTGTGATATGCTTGCCCCGCAAATCGAGGCTAAGCCTTTGCCACTCGAACACTCTCATAGCCATCTTTCGGCTGCGCCCCGTGAAAGCCTCTCTACCCAAACACTCGACCAGCTGATCGGCTGGTTGAAGGACGGCACCTTCAAATCGGGCAGTAAGCTGCCTTCGCAAAATGAATTGGTAGAGTACTTCGGCGTGAGCCGCACGGGCATTCGCGAAGCGCTGCAAATGATGGCGGTGCTAAACCTGATTGAGATCAAACCAGGTTTAGGATGCTTCGTTAAGCGCGTATCGCCGGAGTACATCATCCACGCGGATGTGTTGTCGATTCTGCTGGAAAAAGAATCGGTGATGGATGTGATCGAGACACGCAAGCTGGTGGAATCGGGGATCGCTGCCCTGGCCACAGAACGTGCGCTCCCTGAGGATTACTGGAAGATGGAAGATGTTCTGATTGCGATCGACCGATCGATTCAGAAGAACGAAAGCATTGCCGTCATCACCCCCGAATTTCATTGCGCTTTGGCCGAGGCAAGTCACAATGCGGTGCTGGCCAAGCTACTTCGTTCCTTCACCCAATTGATGGCAAGGGCGGGGCGGCTGCTCGAGCAGAGCGTGGAAGACCTGGCCATATTCAAACGCCAGGAATTGAAGTCGCACCAGGATCTGTTTCACGTAATCAAGCAGCGTGATCCGGAAAGGTCGAGAAAGGCCATAATCGATCACATCGCTGGTTCCGAGAAGCTGATCGTAGCCGCCTTGAAGCGCGCCGAAGAGGTGGAAGGCTCCGCCCTGGAAGCAACCAACGCCGCGGTCTAGGGCAGTTTCGCAATTGGTGTACACCGCCCTTAAGTCATACGCTGATCGACCCCTTGGCCAGGATTCCCCCGTCACAAACCACATGCGAACCAGTCATATAGGCGGTCTCGTCGGAGAGCAGCCAGGCTACGATGCGCGCTGGATCCTCGGCATTCGCCAGGCGCCCCAATGGGATTTCCCGGCAGAGTTGGGCCCGCATGGTTTCGACTTCGCCGGCAGCCACATTACTCCACATCATGCCCGTCTCCGTTGCCCCGGGAACAATAGCATTTACGCGTATGCCAAATTTTGCGTAGTCGATGGCCATGCAGCGCACTAAAGAAGATATGGCTCCCTTCGTTGCGCTGTAGGCTCCGCTACCGCCAGCAGCCATCGCGATGAATCCGGCGGGCGAAGAGGTACAGACGACGGACCCGGAAATCTGCGCGGCTAGCATCTGTTGCAGACCATGTTTGCAGGTAAGGAAAATGCCGGTCAGGTTGGTGTCAAGAATTTGCTTCCAGAGTTCCAGAGGCATCTCATGGATCAACCCGCCGATATCGATGCCCGCGTTGGCGAAGATGCCGTATGGCGCACCGAATTGCTCATGGATCAGCGCGAAGGCCTGCGCTACCTGGGCTTCTTCCGTGACGTCACAAGCCAAGCCGACAGCTCCGCTCGCACCTTCGCTGCGCGCTGCATCGGCGGCCTGCTTTGCGCTCTCACCGTTCTTATCCAGAACGGCAACGCGGTCACCCCGCCTTGCGCAGAGCAGGGTGGTGGCACGACCGATGCCGCCACCACCGCCGGTGATCACGATGAGCCGATGGTTCGATGATGTCATTGGTTAGAGTGATCCGTTTTTAACGCATTTTTGCTAATACTGTGCTCCGGTGAGATTAGTTATGTGCGGCCATTCTTTGGCGGAATGGCCGCGCAGGCTTCAGTTTCCTCGTCTACACCATTAGCAAAAATGCTCTACGCGGGTATCGGCCGGTAGGCGATGCAATCGATCTCCACTTTCATGCCGGGGGCCACCATGCCCGCTGCGACCGTAGTGCGGGCGGGCTTGTAGGCGCCGAAGACTTCGGCATACACCTCATTCATCGCGGCAAAGTCTTGCGCATCGCGCAGGAATACGGAGCATTTGACTACATCCTGCAGATCCGCCCCGCAACCCCGGAGGATGGTTTCCAAGTGCTGCAAGACTAGCCTGGTTTGCTCCTGCACGCTAGCCTCCGACTGCATCTCGCCGGTCGCCGCATCCACTGGGCCCTGACCGGAAACAAAAAGAAAATCCCCCGCGCGCACTGCGCTTGAATAAGGACCCTGAGGCTTCGGCGCCCCCTCGACTAGCAAACGTTCCAGCATTACGTTCTTCCTCCTGGCCTTACAATAAACGGACCAGTCCTCTCCCCGGCCTTTGTTTCCAAGATAATTCATGAAGCCTTCGTCTCCACAGACCGATCGCCTGCGAGCCAACGCCCTTTCTTTCTCGGCGGTGCTTACCCAAGGCATCACTCACATCGCACCCGCCATGGGACTGGTGGTCGCGGTTCAATTCGTTACCACGATGGCGGGTACCGCTTCGCCGCTGGCCTATTTGATCGCATTCGTGATCGTGCTCATGCTCGGCGTATGCCTGGCCCAACTGGCGCTTCATCTGCCTTCGGCCGGTGGATATTACACATACGTCGGGCGGTCTCTCAACCCTAAGGCGGGATTCCTCGCTGCCTGGATGTTCTTTTTGTACGACCCGCTCACCGGCGCGGTGAACCTGGCGTATTTGGGGTTTCTGCTGCAGACTACCTTGCGGATTGAAGCCCACATTACCTGTCCCTGGTATGTGCTGTACGTAATCTTCGCGCTGCTGATCAGCCTGCTCATTTATCGCGGTATCGAAATCTCGGCCAATTTCGTGATGTGGCTGACCATCGTCGAGGTCGTGATCATGATCGCGCTGGCGATCGCCGCCCTGATGCATCCGGGTGATGGACGAGTCCATCTGCAGGATTTCGTCCCCGTGCACGCCTTCGGGAACAAAGGGTTCTATCTCGCCATCGTTTTCTCCATCTTCACCTTCACGGGTTTTGAGGCCATTGCTCCCCTGGCCGAAGAAACACGCGACCCGCGGCGATTGCTTCCCCGCGCCGTCCTTCTTTCGATTACGCTGATGGGTTTTTTCTTTGTGTTTACTACCCTTGCCATACTCACCGGTTGGGGCACGAGCCATATCGATACATTTGCCGTGTCGGCAGAGAACCCGGTTATTTTGCTGGCCAAGCGTTTGTGGGGCGGGGCCTGGATATTCGTGATGGTGGCGGTGATCAACTCCATCCTGGGCGCAGCGATCGCCGGTACCAATGCCGCAGTCCGCGTCTTTTATGCCATGGGTAGAGCGCGCTCGCTGCCTGCCGCGCTCGAATATATCCATCCTCGTTTTCGCACCCCGGTCAATGCGATTGCGTTGCAAACCTTCATCACCCTGACCCTTGGGATCGCTATCGGATTCTGGATCGGTCCGGATCAGGAGTACTACTTTCTCGGCGTCACAGCGACCCTGGTTCTCATCTTCATCTATTCCGCAGGCAACATCGGCGTCTACTTTCTTTACCGGCGCCAACGGCCCTCAGAGTTCAACCCGGTCCTCCACTTTGTCTTCCCAGTGCTTTCCACACTTTCGCTGATGTGGGTTGCCTATCACTCAGTCGTGCCTTTGCCGGACGCGCCGCTGCGCTACGCTCCGATTCTCGTAGGTGGGTGGCTGATTGCTGGGGTGGTGTTGCTGTTGACGGTGCGGCGGGCTTCCAATATGCCGCTTTTGCCTCTGGAAGCAAAAGGGCTTGCACCCCGCGGAGGCTGTAGAGAAGCCCCTTTCCACGCTGTAGCAGACAGGTATGATAGGCTGCAGGTTCCCATGAAACCTCCTCCACAAGCCGATGGTGCGCAGGTTCTGCGGGCGAATGCCCTTTCCTTCCCATCGGTGCTGATGCAGAGCATCACCCACATCGCGCCCGCGGTAGGTTTGGTCTTCGTACTCCAGTTCATCACCACCATGGCCGGCATTGCCGCCCCGTTGGCCTTTGCGATGGCGCTCTTCATTGTGCTGGCGATCGCAGTCTGCATGGTGCAACTGGCATTGCATCTTCCTTCGGCCGGTGGGTATTACACCTATGTGAGCCGTGCACTCAATCCCAAGGCCGGCTTTCTGGCGGCGTGGATGTTCTTCTTGTATGAGCCGCCCACTCCCGCGCTCAACCTGGCATTCCTGAGCTTCATGCTGCATAACATCTTCAAGATGGAAGCGGGTATCAACTGCCCGTGGTACGTTTTCTTTCTGACCGCGGTGTGCCTGATCACGGTGCTGACCTATCGCGGCATCGAAATCTCCGCGACCTGCGTCATGTGGCTGACGGGGATCGAGATTCTGATTGTCGTTTGCCTGGCGATCGCCGGCTTTATGCATCCCGGTGACGGACAAGTCCATCTGCAAGACTTTGCCTCCTGGCATAGCTTCCGGCAAAAGGGCTTCTATCTCGCGGTGGTCTTCTCCATCCTGATTTTTACCGGCTTCGAGTCGGTAGCTCCTCTGGCCGAGGAAACACGCGATCCCAAGCGCACGCTTCCCCGCGCTATCCTGCTCTCGACCAGCCTCATGGGGCTTCTCTTCGTGGTCTGCTCGATGGCGATCCTCACCGGTTGGGGCAACAGCCACATCGCCAGCTTTGCGGCATCGACCGAGGCGCCGGTGATCCTGCTTGGCTAAACGGCTTTGGGGTACAGCATGGGTGCTGGTTCTGATAGCAGTCACCAACTCTATCCTTGCGGTGGCCATCGCCGGCAATAATGCTGCGACCCGGGTCTTCTTTGCCATGGGCAGAGCACGGTCGCTCCCCGCCGTTCTGGATTATGTGCACCCGCGATTCCAGACCCCCCGGAATGCCATCCTTTTTCAGACCTTCCTTACGCTCGCGATCGGGTTGGGGGTTGGTTTCTGGATTGGTCCGGATCAGGAGTACTACGTTGGCGGTGTGGCCATGACCCTGGGGCTTATGTTCATTTATTGCGCCGGCAACGTCGGCGTCTTCTTTTATTACCGACGTGAGCGGCCGGCAGAATTCCGTTTCTTTCTGCACTTTCTACTTCCCTTGCTGTCGACGATTTCGCTGCTTTGGGTGACCTATAAGTCCGCTGTGCCCTTGCCGGAGCCTCCGGTTCGATATGCGCCGATCCTGGCCGCCGTCTGGCTCTTTGCCGGGGTGGTGGTGATGCTGACGGTGCGCGGCGCCGCAGGCACACCTCTGCTGCCGCTGGAGTCCGTGAATATCCCAGCAGCCGTAGCGCTGGAAGGCAGTGCGCAAGAGGGATAAGCGGCATTGATGACTAGACGCACGCGCTACGACGTAGCCATCATCGGGCTGGGAACCATGGGCAGTTTCGCCGCTGTCGAGCTGGCCAGGCGCGGCTTTTCGGTGGTGGGCTTCGATCAGTTCATGCCGCCTCACGGCCGCGGCAGCCATTCCGGCAGCACCCGCGTTTATCGCATCGCCTACCCCGAAGGAACGGGCTATGTGCAGCTCGCGCAACGCGCGGGCGCGTTGTGGGACCAGGCCACCGAACAATTGGGCACGCAACTGCTCCACCGGACCGGCATGCTGTATATGGGCATTCCAGGCCAGCGGTTCATCCAGGAGATCGAAGAGAGCGCATCCACCAACCGGCTGCACGTGGAAAGACTATCGGCCGATGAGGTGCATCGCCGCTATCCTGCATTTGAGCTTGAGGACGAGTACGCTGGAGCTTTTCGATGCCCAGGCAGGGTGGATCGATGTGGATGCGTCGATCACCTCCAGTCTTGCCCAGGCCGCAAGCGCTTGGCGTTGAATGCGCTTTCGATCAACCCGTGCAAGGATGGGATGCGTCGTCAAGCGAAGTCCGCGTGCATCTACAAAACGAAACCGTCACTGCTGCAAAGCTGATCGTCACGGCGGGCGCCTGGACGGACGAACCTGCTGCGCGACCTTCATCTGCCGCTGGCAGTGAAGCGCAAGGTGATCGCGTGGTTCGAACCACTGGCTCCGGAACTTTTCGCGGCGGATCGCATACCTGTCTTCGCCTTTGCGGAAAACATGATTTACGGATTCCCCAGCGTGCCCGGCTTGGGCGTCAAGATGGCGGAGCATGCAGGCGGCAGTTACCTACCCGATGCCGATAGCCCCGTCTCGCCTCCCGGCCCAGTCGACCTGGACCCGATTGCCGCCATGGCTGCGAAGTACATGCCCAAGCTTGCAGGCGGCTATCCTGAATCGCGATCCCGCTTGCTACGTTCGACTACCTGCCTCTACACTGTGACGCCCGATGAAAACTTCATCGTGGATCATCACCCGGAGTTCAGCAACGTCGTCTTTGCCGCGGGCTTCTCTGGACACGGCTTCAAGTTCGCTCCCCTGATCGCCGTGGCTCTGGCCGACCTGGTGGAGCAAGGGAAAACGTCGCTGCCTATCGGCTTTCTTTCGCTGCGACGCTTCTCGGCTTAGGTCTTTTCAGGGAAGCAGGAAAATGAAACTGGTCATGTATCAAGCGTCTGGTTCTGGAGAATCTCTGGGGGTATGCTGTAAACGTATACCGGACAGGCGAGATGCATGGCGAAACAATCGGGAAAGAGGACCCGGGCTGCGGTAGAGGGTCGAGACAAAATGGACATCCGCACGGTGGCGCGGTTAGCGAATGTATCCATCGCCACCGTCTCGCGGACCATTAACCGGGTGTCGACCGTAAATCCGAGGATGGCCAAACGGGTGTGGGAGGCGATCGAGAAGCTCGATTACTTTCCCAATACCCAGGCGCGGGCCCTGGTGTCGGGGCGCAGCAGGCTTCTGGGCCTCATCGTTTCGGAGATCACCAATCCCTTCTTTCCCGAACTGATTCAGGGGTTCGAAGACATCGCGGTGGAACACGGTTACGAGATTCTGATCAGCTCGACCAACTACGATCCCGCGCGCATGGCACTCTGCATACGACGGATGCTGGAGCGAAGGGCGGAGGGCGTAGCGGTGATGACCTTCGGCGTGGAGAAACCGCTACTGGAGCAGTTGGCCGAGCGCAAGGTCCCGCTGGTCTTTGTGGACGTGGGTCCTGAACGGCCGGGTATCAGCTTGCTGCAGGTGGATTATCACCACGGCATCCGCCAGGGCGTGCAGCATCTGGCTGCGTTGGGGCATCGCGATATCGCGTTTATCAGCGGGCCCAAGCGGTTGCACTCTGCGCAATCGCGGGTCGCGGCCTTTTCCAAGTCGCTCGCGGAGTGCGCGATCGTGGCCGACCCGGCATGGATCGTGGAAGGGGACCACACCATGGAAGGCGGCATCGATGCCATGGATCGACTTCTGAAATCCAAGCACCTGCCGACGGCGGTGATGTGCTCCAACGACATGACGGCCATCGGTGTGCTGCATAAGCTTTACCGCGCGGGGCTGCGAGTGCCCGATGATCTATCGGTCATCGGCTTCGATGACATCCACATCGCGCAGGTAACGATTCCGCCGCTCACGACGATCCAGATGTCCTGCTTCGAGTTGGCGCGAGCGGCGGTGACGGCGTTGCGCGCGCACGTGGAAGAGGGCGGGGAGCCGAAGCGCCAATACAAGATCAACACCCACCTGGTGGTTCGCGAGTCCACCGGCTTTCCCAGAGGCACCATGCTCCACCTCCGCAAGCGGCGGGAAAGAGCGCAAAGCGACGGCTCGTCCGTAATTAACTCCGCTCGAGTGAACCGTTTCGAGCTGCGCAGGCGCGGAATCTCGCAGAAGCTTACGTCAGCGTAATCGTCAACCGCGTTACCGACGATGGTGGCAAGGTGAATTTCACCACCTTGCCCGAAACCGTCGCCGTCGCCTTCCTGGTTGTGACCGCATCTGGTTGCTCGAAGGTGTTGTGGTCGTGCACGTCTTCCCCACCCAGGACTTCCGCCTCGGCGGACGCTGCGCTGGCGTCGCCTCTCAGCATGATCTGCGATGGGCGGGCGTCGGTCAGATGGGGGTTCACCACAGTGAGAGTCAACACTTTTCCTGTAACCGAGGCGGAGCCGTTCAATCCCCACAAGCGCGCGTCGGGACCTCCAACGACAGCCTCGTCGCCGGTGGAGCTGAGCTGCTTCCTAATCGCTTTGCGAGGAAAAGAAATGTCCGGCACAGAAAATTGGACTCGCACAGCCTGCCCTCCCTGGTGCTCCTTGTACATGTCGAATACATGGAATACCGGCGTGGTGATGAAGTGCTCTTCATGAGAGAGGAAGAGCGAGTCGATGCAATTGATGAGTTGTGCGCAGGCGGCGATGGCCACTTTATCCGGGTGGCGATTGAACGTATCGAGCGTCAGCGCAGTCATGATGGCATCGCGAACCGTTAGTTGCTGTCCGAGCACGTGGCTGGGGTCGAGTTTCGAATCGCTGAAGCGGTACCACGGGCCGTATTCGTCAACCACCAGTTTTACGCGATGGGTGCGGTCGTAGACGCCCATCGCTGTCCAGTGGTCCAGCATGATCTTCTCCATCCGGTCGGCCAGTACATAGCCGGGATAGACATCCTCGGCGGTGAATTTCAGAGCCTCGGGCAGGTCGGTGTAATAGTGCATCGACCAACCAAAGGGCGGCTTCACCGAGCGGCCTGCGGTGAAGATGTTTTGGAAAAAACGCGTTGTCCAGTCCACGTCGTCCTGGTTTGGCCCCGAGGCAATCAACTTCAGGTCAAGGCCATAGCGTGGCAGCCATGACTGATAGCGACGGTATTCACTGGCATATTCCTCGGGCGTGAAGTTACCGCCGCAGCCCCAGCTCTCGTTACCGACACCCCAGTACTTCACGTTATAGGGTTCGGGGGAGCCGTCAGCCGCGCGCACGTCAGACCACGAGGTGCTGCCCGCAGGGGAGTTGCAGTATTCGATCCATTGGTCGAACGTATAGGCATTCAGACTGCGAACATTGGCCGCGATATACGGCTCGGCGCCCACAAGTTTGCAGAAGCGGCAAAACTCGTCGGTGCCGAAGTCGTTGGGGTCGTAACTGGGTAAGCCTTTCCTGGGAAGGTTCTTCGAATCCGAATCGTCGACCCAGAAATCCGTGCGGCGGGGGCGCTTATCCTTGGGGCCAACGCCATCACGCCAGTCGTAGCTGTCAGCAAAGCAACCGCCCGGCCAGCGTACGGCGGGTGCCTTAATCTGACGCATTTTCTCGATCAGAGCGGTGCGAATGCCACCGGTGTTGGGGATCTTCGACTTCTCGCCTACCCACACACCGTCATAGATCACTGCACCCAGTTCTTCTGTGAAATGGCTGTAGATCAGGGGTGAGATGGCCCCGAGCGGTTCGTCGAGCATGATCTCAATACCCGCCTCGTCAGACCCAGTGGGTGCCGCAGGCAGGTTGCGTGAGAAGAGAAAGGCAGACCCAGCCAGGGCGCCGGTCTTTAGAAAGCTGCGTCGTTGCATGCTGGTCCTCGTAAAAGGATTCGGTCGAAGAATAAAGTTGTCTGCGCCGTATGAGAAAACATTTACTCACTCTTGTCAATCACTCCGAGTCACGCGCTTGGTTGAACGGAAACTCCTCGTGGATCTCTACGTGAATGCAATTTGCTAAAGTTTGGCGAACCTCCGAAGAGCGGAGATCAGAAATCGCAAACTCCTTCAGGATGACTCTCACCTTGCCGATGCAATCTCGAAGAGAATCGGGTTGGCTTGTAGTGATCACCTGTCGGCAGTCGTGTGCGGTCCGGGTTCACCCAGGACTTAACGTCCTGGGGCATTCTCAGTCGTCCCCTTCGACAAGCTCAGGGCAGGCTCTTCGGGACTGAATGCGGCAGGTCAAAAGTAGAGCTTGGACGCAAATTGGACCAGCCGCGGATTGGTTCCGGGAGCTGTGCTGGTGACGACCCCAAAGTCAGAGTTGCTGTTCGTACAGCACGTCGTATCAGGTGGCGCAAACTGAGTGCGGTTGAGCAGATTGAAAAACTCAACCCGAAACTCGAATCCAGCACGATCTTCCCGCCCTAGCGAAAACTTCTTGAACATTGCGACGTCAAGGTTGTTGACTCCATCGGAGCGCAGCGTCGGATCCACTCGCGACTCGCTGCCGAAAACGAAGTTGGCCGGAGCAGCGAAGCAGCCTCTATTGAACCAGCCGTCGAGCCGGACAAGTCTGCCGGCAGAGCGGAACTTATCGCAGGGAGACAACACATTCGGCCGCGATCCGGCTCCAAATAGGGTCACGTCGTTTGCCTGACCATTGCTGAATACCAGCGGGAATCCCCTTTGAAAGGTGGCGACACCATCGACGCCCCATCCGCCAACAATTCGGTTCAAGCCGTTGCTTATATGGGCAAGATAGTCCTTGCCTTGCCCGAATGGGAGGTCTAATACGTAGCTGAGCACCAGGCGCTGAGGTACATCCTGCGAGGATAGGGAGCGTTCCCCACCCAGGTTGTTGTTATCCTGAATTGCCCCCACGCGTGTCTCCAGCCATGACGTAAGGGTATCTGTGTTGCTGATCAACTTGGCATTTGTGTAAGACAGCAATGCAGATCCACTCGCCGAGAAGCGCTTTTGCAGCGTGACCTGCAAGGAGTGATAAATGCTGTCGAAGGAACCCTGTCCCGCGAGTTCGACCCCGGTATATTGGGGATAGGGCCTTAGGAGTTGTCCTGCTGTGGTGACTGGCGCGGTCAGTGCTAACGCCTTGCCATTGACGAAGAAGGGATTGGACACCGGATGTAACAGAGTTACAGCCGCCGGACCACCCGCCGCGTATTGCGCAGCCGCCTGGGAGAGAAGTGAGTCAGAGATCTGGTCGATCTGCTGTGAGTACTGGCTTAGATGAGTTCCCTTAGATCCCACATAGGCGACAGCAAACGAGAATTCTGCAGGCAGCTGCCGCTCGAAGCTTAGGCTCCACTGCTGCATATAGCCCTCCGGATGATTCCTTCGATCCACCTCGGTGATCGACTGCACCACTTGAGTCAGAAACTGTTGTGTCCCCTCAGTTCCGAGAGTTCTGCCCGGTGGTGGAGAGATGCCATCCGGAAATGGAAGGGCAATGGAGTTGTAGGGATGAATTCCATCAATGGTGCCCGTATAAGTCGTACTGGCGGCATTTACCATGTCGTTGTTTGGATTCAGGGAGAAGGAGACGTAGTTTGGTACCCAGAAGATCCCGTAGCCACTGCGGATGATGGTCTTCGGTGTCCAGCTATACGCAATTCCCAGCCGCGGCGCCAGGTTGTTCTTGGCCAGCGCAAGATTATTACGTGCGCCTGGTGTAACCAAAAAGGCGTCGCCCATCACGGTTGGTGTTCCTGCCGGAAGAAACTGATTAATGTAACTTTTTGCGGTGGAGTCAAAGTAGGAAAGCCGATTAAAACGTTCAGACCACGGCCCTTGTAATTCGTAGCGCAAACCGAGATTCACCGCCAGGCTGTTTGTCGTGTGCCAGACATCGTTGAAATAAAGGGCTCGATATACTTGCTTTCCGGCGGTAAATGCAGGTACAACCGCTTGTGCCGAGAAGTGATTCTCGACATTGGCGTAGTTATCGGCGTAGCCCAGCAGAAAATCGGCAAAAGAGAATCCAGTAAAGCAGGACTCTCCGGTCCTGCAAAAGTCGAAGGCTCCGCTCGCCACGTTGGTTTGAGCGTAATCGTCATAACTGAACTCGACCTGACCTCCAAAGTGATACAAATGGCGGCCGCGGACCAAGGTAAATCCGGGGGCAAGATTGTACTGTGTATCGTTATCTCGAATATAGCTTTGACCCTGCGTACACATAATTTCATCGGCAAAGCTGGCAACACACGGTGTGGGTGGCGTACGCATAGCAGAAGGAATGACGGCGTTGTAACTGGCCGGCCATCCGATGGAAGCAAGATCAAACCCGGCATTGGTCGGAGAACGCTTGTATATGAAATAGCTGCCGCTCGCGTTCACGTCAAAGATTGTCATCGGGCTGATGCTATGGCTGTATCCCATGGCCAGGGCGTAGGTTGCGTAGTTTTCGAGACAACGGTCCTGGCACAGTCCGTTCTGTAAAGGATCGAGAGGTAAATCCAGCACATTCCAGTAGCTGAAGCGAAGAAAGAGCCGTTGTTTGCTCGTGAGGTCCTGGTCGACTCGCGCGACCACCTGGTTCTGGTCTCCTCCCGTTCTGGCAACGGTATTGAGGTTGTTGAAAGTACCCGCGGCGGTGACCGTTCCCGGAACGTTTGCCTGTGGCCATAAATCGAGAAGCGCCTTAGACGTTGGATTAATCCGCTCCGCCGGTATCACGTTACCCGGGAATGGCGAGGGCAAAGAGGTACTCCCAGGGCACGCTCCCTGGGCGTTCAGCACGCTTCCCGCGCATGGGTCCAAAACAGGAGTGCTGACTTGCGAGAAGTCGCCGCTCCGCTCTTCCGCTGTTGGAACCGTAGTCGTGAAGGGAACGCCTGTGCGCAGCCTGAAGCCCTCCCAACTTGCAAACCAGAAGGTGCGAGAGCCGTCGCGAACAAACGACAAGGGGCCGCCGGCTTCTGCGCCGAACTGGTTCTGAACCCAGGGTGGCCGGGACTTGCCTGCGGCATTCAGAAAAAAATCGTTAGCGTTGAAGACTCGATTGCGCAAATACTCATAGGCCTCCCCATGGACAAATTGCGTGCCGCTCTTGGTGCTCAGGTTGATGACTCCGCCGGCAAAACGACCCCACTCCGCAGGCAGGTTGCTGGTATGGACCTTGAACTCCTGAATCGAATCCTGGATCGGAATCAGAATCGGCAAGTTGATGTAGGTGATGTTGAGCGGTTGGCCGTCCAAATACTCGGCGCTTTGATTGCCGAAGGCGCCACTTACCTGATAGTTGCCCCATCCGAATGGGTTGACGCCAACCGGAGTTCCGGTCGAACTTCCTTGTGGGATGACGGACGGAGCGAGGACAATCAAATTAAAGACATTGCGTCCGTTCAGGGGTAGCTCATTTGCCTTTCTGCGTTCGACCACGGTGCCAAGGCTGGAAGACTCCACGTCGAGCGGCGCTGAATGACCTTCGACAGTCACGCTTTCCGAGGCGGAGCCAAGCATCATTTCGAAATTTACTTCCAGGGCGTCTTGTACGTGTAGCACGATTCCTGATTCAACGACTGCTTTAAATCCCAGCTTTTCCAGTTCAATGCGATATCTACCTGGAGGAAGATCGGAAACGTAATAAGTGCCCGCCTCATTCGAGAGACCGGTATAACGAGTGCCTGTGCTCGTGTTAAAGACACTTACGGTAGCTTGTGCAATAACTTTTCTGCCCGGATCCGTAATCCGCCCCGTGAGGGAGGCCGTCGTTGACTGTGCGTGAGTGAGGTATGGCAGGAGCACCATGAATATGAGCGCTGCGACCGATCTGCAAAGGTAAACGACTTCTTCCGCGGAGCGCCGGCTTTGCGATGCTGGTGTCATGAAGTATTCGGTACTGATTCGAGCGGCGTCTTCAGCGGCCACGGGAAATCATATCAATCGAGGACACTTTTTCATTTGCCGGAGCGCATCATCCAATCAGGAGTCCCTGCTTGATCAACCCGGACTTGCAGGAAGACCGCGGAAGAGGTGGCTATCGACGCAGGGCGTGGGCGAAATTTCCCTACCCGTACACAGTGAGGTATGCCAATCTCAATAAATACGTCGCCGTTGTGCTCTCTGTACCAAATTATTTTGACCTTTTGACCTCCGACTGAAGGTCAGATTTGTGTGGCAAGCTGTCTTGCTCGTGGCGTATAGTTTCGTCTGATCTTTGGGAGCTACTGGTAACCGCATCTGGCCTTGTGAAATCAATAAGTTTGCCATTCTCGTCTTCCCCGCATGCGAGGGAGCGAGGACATTGCAAGTGAAGTTTCTGCACGATCGGATGACTCACCTGGGCTGCGTTTGCAAGCGATTCTGACGGATCGAGAATAGAGACGATGGCGGGCAGAGTCTGTGCCCCGGCTGCATCCATATTTCAGTTTCACGCGCAGAATTACGGTGCGTAGTGGTGTGGGTCCACAAAAATGTGGCCGGGAAATGATTGCTATAGGGAATTAGGATGCAGGGCGCATTGCAAATGAAGCCGAATGCCGTTCTCCAATCTGCTGCTGTGTCCGATCCAAGCGACGAAGAACTTATGGCTCGCCTGCAGGGTCACGATACGAGCGCTCTCAATACGCTGTTCAACCGCTACTCCAGGGTGGTCTTCGGTATTGCCTTTCGCGTTCTACATGACGTGGGAGAGTCGGAGGAGGTTGTCCAGGAATCGTTTCTGTATCTCTATCAGAAAGTGAAGCTCTTCGACCCGTCAAGAGGGAGCGCAAAGATCTGGATTGTTCAGATTGCTTATAGTCGGGCAAAGGACCGGAAGGCACACCTGTCGCGCAGAGGGTTCTATCTCCGCACCGATATTGAGTCTCTGGAGCTGGATGAGACCTTGGCGGCCGGGGTGGACGTGGAGCGGGAAATCGCCGCAAAACTAGACTTCAACCGTTTGGAATACGCCTTTAATAACTTGACGTCAATGCAACGCCAAACACTTAAGTTATTCTATTTTGAAGGTCTGGGGTTGAAGGAGATCAGTGAACAGCTGCAGGAGCCTCTAGGCAATGTGCGGCACCACTTTTATCGGGGCATCGAATGCTTGCGTAGGAGCACCGTGACCGAGACGGGGCGAAAGAACCAGCATGCAAGGATCTGACAGACAAGACTCGCACGAGAGGTTCAAGGAGCTGTGCGCTCTGGCGCACGCCGACGCACTCAGTATCGGCGAGCGGTTTGAGCTGGAAGAGCATCTGCGGATCTGTAAGCCGTGCAGGGAGGTTTATGAGGCCTACGCTCTGGTCAGTGAAGCGGGCATGGCTTTCCTTGCGGCGCCCGGCGAACTGCCGCGGGAAGCAAGGAACTGGGATAATCGCGATTCTTGGGAAAAACTCTCTTCCGCCATTCAGAATCAGCGGTCGCCCAGGGTCCTGCCGTTCCAGACTGCGCTCGCGCGTCAGAGTCCCGCAGGTTTGCGTGTAACCCCAGTCATGGGATGGATCGCCGGCTTGGTTGCAGCTTGCATGATAGCTGTCATTGCATTAGGAGCCTATCATGCGGGAGCGCGAAAGAACCTTGCTCCACAAAAGTTGTTCTCGAAGAATCTGGCGCCGGCGAAAACCGGGGATTCGGCTAGCCAACGGAAAGTCGCACCGGCGGACCAATCCTCCATTCAGCGGCTGGCAGCGCAGGCGGCGCAGATATCGAGCCTGGAGGAGCGGCTTGCCGATGAACAGAAGGAGCTCACCCGTTTGCGTGGAGCATCTGGTCTTGCCCAGGTGCGAATAGCTCAGCTTGGAAGTGCAGCGGATGGAAGGGAGGCCGAACTTCGGCAGCGAACTGAGGAACGCGACAAGCTGGCCAGTCAGGTGGGAGAAACCGAGAAAGAATACCAGAACCTCCAGGTGGAACTCACGAATCTCCGCAACGAACATAGCCAAACACTTTTGCAGACCGCGTCGCTCGAATCGAAGCTGGCCGATCTGACCTCTGCCAATCAGGATCAGAGCCGCCGCCTCAATGACGATGCACAGTATCTTGTCTCCGATCGCGATATTCGCGAATTGATGGGCGCGCGCAAACTCTACATCGCCGATGTTTTTGACGTGGATAGCGGGAGCCGAACACGCAAGCCCTTCGGGCGGGTCTTCTATACGCAAGACAAATCACTAATTTTTTATGCTTTCGATCTTGATCACCAACCAGGCGTAAGGAATGCCAGCGCCTTCCAGGTATGGGGCCAGAGAGACTCCGAATCAAATGGGGAATCTCATCCGATGAACCTTGGCATTCTGTACATGGATAGTGAAACCAATCGCCGGTGGGTGCTTCGCTTAGACGACCCAAGGCAGCTGGCTGAAATCGATGCAGTCTTTGTGACCATCGAGCCGCACGGCGGAAGCCAGAAGCCGACGGGAAAACCATTTCTCTACGCTCTGTTGAGAAAAGAGGCGAATCATCCTTAGTGGAGCGGGCCGCCTGTCGATTTCCAGCCACGATTTGGCACGATATCTCTGCTCTCCTTGATGGCGTATAGCTGATCGAATCTGAGTTTACTGAAGAGTTGCTGCTGACCGCCCGGCCAGCGCACCCGCACATCTGCCACGGCCGATGTGCCGCCGCAATGAAGACGGGAGTCACCGCAGAAAACTGGACCTTTCCAATCGAGCTAGTGTGATATCCCGAAAGTTCGCTGATCAATTCGACGGGATAATTGGCGAAAACCGAAGGGCTCAGGGGCTAAAGCCCTCATCAGGCTAGCCATTTACGGCCCGACTAAAGTCGTGCCCTGATACAAAACCCGGCAACATTTGTTCAATAAACTTCCGGGACAGGACACTAGCCTGGAAAAGTGGCTCTGGCATTCGCGTCCACCAACCGTCGCGCTAGAGCATTTTCACTTCTACTCTGTACAGTTGGGTTCAGCTAAGTGCGGCTTTTCTTGAGGAAAAGCCGCGCCGGAAGCGGTTGCCTTGTATACACCAGAAGTGAAAATGCTCTAGCGCCATTTCTCCGTGCACTTTGAGTGACCCTCTTTATATTTCTCTCATCCACTGGTACAGATCCCCTCCTCGCCTCGTATTGCTTGGTAATGGAGAGTTCTTTCTTCGATTTCATCCCGGTGGAGTTGCACCACCGCAGAGTTTGCCGGTGTTGAAGACTCTGTTTAAGAGAACAGGCGGATGACACGCCGAGCTCACTGTCGAAACCGGACCGGTATAGAGATGGTCCGACAGAATCCGTTGGTTTGTAGAACTTGTAGGAGGCGGAGTGATGTCACACAAATTCAGGTTTCCTGTCCTCGCAACCGTGCTGTTCCTCGCCTGTTGCTTTACTGCCCGCGGGCAGTCCACCTTCGGTTCGATTTCAGGGACGGTCAAGGACGCCTCGGGCGCCGCGATCGCGGGTGCGGAGGTTACGCTGACCAGCATCGCCACTGGTGCAAAGCAGACATTTACTACAGATCAGAACGGACTTTATTCCTTCGTCAACGTGAATCCGGGCGAGTACACCATCGATGTGGATAAGACCGGCTTCCAGCGCTTCAAGCGCGACACCTTTGACTTGCAGGTGCAACAGAGTGTCCGCATTGACGCCGTTATGCAGATCGGCGCAGAAACCCAGACCGTGGAAGTCACCGCGATGGCACCGCTGCTGCAGACCGATAATGCGTCGCTCGGCCAAGTCATTGATGAACGCAAGACCAACGAAACTCCTTTGAATGGCCGCAATGTTTTCAACCTCATCACTCTTTCTCCCGCTGCTATCGCGCAGGGGGGGTCGGGCGGTTCGCAGGTAGGCCAGAATCCGTTTAGCTGGGGCAACTACCAAGTGGGCGGCTCGTTCGGCAACGAGAGCGCCGAGTACGTCGACGGGCAGCCGGTGAACATTGGTTACATCAATCTGCCCGTTCTGATTCCTGACCAGGACGCCATATCGGAATTCAAGGTGCAGTACAACAACCTCGGCCCGGAATGGGGGAAGTTCTCCGGCGGCATTGTCAACCTGAGCACGAAGGGAGGAACCAATACCTTCCACGGGGTAGCGTATGAATATCTCCGCAACAAGGTCTTGAATGCCCGGCCATATTTCCCGGAGGGGGCGCCGGAGGCGCCTCCCTATGTACAGAATCAGTTCGGCGGCACGTTTGGCGGCCCGGTGATCAAAGACAAGACGTTTTTCTTCTTTGCCTATGATGGGTACCGTCAGCGAGCGTCCTCGGTGGTTACTACCACCGTGCCTACTCTTGGGGAGCGGAGCGGCGTATTTCCCGCGGACTCTCCAATTTACAATCCGTTGAGCATCAGCGCGGCGTGTGTCGCGAACTCCACGGCCGCGAATTGCGGTCGTACACCATTTGCCAACAACACAATTCCTACAGGGTCAATTAACCCGGCGGCATTGCTTGAACTTAAGTACCTTCCGCTGCCGACCAACAGCGGCGAAAACAATAATTTCTCCTCGGCCGCGCCCTCCGGCGGAAACACCAATCAATACGTAGCTCGTGTGGATCAAAATTTGACGCAGACGCAGCATATTTTTACTCGTTACAACTTCTTCAACCTTCTAAATTTGCCCACCGATCCCTTCGGCACGGGGCTTTGCCAGGATCGTTGCGCGGAAACGTATCAGACCAACGCCGCCGTCGTAGACTACACCAACTCCATCCGGTCTAATCTACTGCTGAGCGTCAACCTCAGCGGCAGCCGCTTCCACTACTTGCGTTCGCCCAAGAACTCGGATTTTGACTTGACCCAGTACGGCTGGCCCGGTTCTTACAATGCGGCAATTCCGAGCGCCGGCCGGTCGCCGTTCACGCCCTGCTTCACACAAGACCAAGCCGTCAGCTGCTCGCAAGGTCAGAGCTTCATCACGGATCACGACACGCAATGGGCCCTCTCCCCCAACTTGACGTGGATCAAGGGACGTCACACGATGTTTTTCGGCGGCCAACTGATTGAGACCTTTGACAACTACGCCCAGACGAACATCGCCAGCGGCGCCTTTGCTTTCGACGGCACTTGGACGACGAGCAATCCTGCTTCCGGCGGAACGGGCGGTAATTCCTACGCCGATTTTTTGCTGGGATATGGCCTGAACCAATCAACCGTGTTCAACCACAGTTTCGGTGAGGCGCAGATTCCGGCCTTGGTGGCGCAAAAGGAAGCCTATCGAGGATTCTTTTTCGGAGATACGTGGAGAGTCACATCGAAACTGACGGCCAACTATGGTCTGCGCTATGACCTGGCGGGACCCTGGAGCGAGCGGCATGGCTGGATAAGCTATTGGAATCCGGCGGCGGCCAATGCCTCCGTTACCGGCTGCCCTAGCGGGTCATGCCCCGGCGACGTCTTCCTGGTTGGTAACGGTGTAAATAAGACTCGAGGCAACGTACCGATGAGGTTGTACGAGTTCATGCCCCGTCTTGGAGTTGCTTATTCCTTGGATGAGAAGACAGTCGTTCGCGCGGGCTACGGGATATTCTTCATCCCCAACTGGATATTTTTCAACCTGAATCCGAGCAATGATGCCATCAATCTGGCGTCGACACTGTGGGTTGCAACCGCGAACGGCGGAATCACTCCCAACAGCACGCTGACGGCAACCAACTGCGTGTTCACCGCGGGCGCTCCCTCGGGAACGCTGAATTGCCCAACTAACGGACCTTTCGGTCCCAATGTCGTGCAGCCCCTTGGCAGAGGCAACGTTTCGGCGTTTGATGCCGGGCAAAACATCACAGTCGCTCCCTACACCACGTATAAGCCGGCGTACGTCCAGCAGTACAACCTGGACATTCAAAGAGAGTTTCCGCTAGGGATCTTCGTCGATCTCGCGTTTGCAGGCTCGCGGGGCGTGCATTTGCCGAATCCGACGGCGACTCAAGTTGACCAGATTCCGGACGCGGATCTGTCCATGGGAAACGCCTTGCTGGTGAACGTTCCCAATCCGTTCAAAGGGATTAACACGGTAAGCTCCTTGAATCCGGCCACAAACTCCACGGTTCTCGCCGGTCAGCTGCTCCGTCCCTACCCCCAGTATGGTGGCGTCAGCCTTGCCGGGGATGGCTGCTGCGCCAGTGACTATAGCTCGTTGCAACTCTCAGTCACCAAGCGGTTCACGGGGGGCGGATCGTTCCTGGCGGCCTACACAAACGAAAAACTCATGACCAATGCGGATACCCTGACCACCTGGCTGGAGAGCGGTGTTGGAGAAGTGCAAGACTGGAACAACCTCAAGGCAGAGTGGTCGCTCTCTTCCCAGGACGTGTCCCAGCGCATGGTGCTCAGCTACGTTTATGACTTGCCCTTTGGTCGTGGTCAAAAGTACGCGTCGAATGTCTCCGGCGTGGTGGACAAGGCGGCTTCCGGTTGGGGCGTCGACGGCATCACAACGTTTCAGAGGGGCTTCCCCCTACCGATAAGCTATGGGGGCTCGACCTCGCTGTCACAGGCGGGTTTGGGAATCGGGACTTTGCGCCCGAATGTTGTGCCGGGATGCGCCAAGGGTGTCGCGCACACAGCTGCGTCGGGGGGAATTGCCTGGTTCAACCCGGATTGCTTCACAGCTCCCAGCAACTTTGGTTTCGGGAACGAGTCGCGCGTGGACCCTACGCTTCGCGGCGAAGGGATCAATAACTGGGACCTCGCGATATTCAAGACGACGAACTTTGGTCCGGGTGAAAAGTTCGGTTTGCAGTTCCGGACGGAGTTCTTCAATACGTTTAATCGTGTCCAGTTTGGCGCACCGACTACCGCTTGTTGTACAGCCAATAGTCCGACTTTCGGAATCACGAGTAGCCAGTTGAACAATCAGAGGCTCATTCAGTTCGCTCTGAAGTTCCTGTTCTAGCGTGTGCTCCGCAATTCCGTGCGCTTGGCATTCTCCCGTCGTTCCGTGGCAGGGAAGATGCCAAGCGCAGCGATCTGCTAACCTTGCGATTGCATGAACCGGCGGATCACACGACGCGATTTCCTGCAAGCGTTTGCCGCTATGGGCCTGGCGTTACCGTTGCCGCTTTCTTTGGCCGCTTCCTTACCTCTGTTTGATGTGAAGCATCCGCGTGGTTTGGATTTCAACCATGTGAACTCGCCCACGCCGCAGAAGTACCTGATTGAGACGATGGGCGGCGGTGTGGCGCTGTTTGATTACAACAACGACGGATTGCTCGACATTTTTCTCGTCAATAGCGGCCGGCTCGCCAACCCGATGCACCCACCCGAGGCCTTCGACCGGCAGAATCCCCGAAACTGGAATCGTCTTTACCGGCAGAATCCGGATGGGAGCTTCACGGACGTCACTAAGGAAGCCGGTCTGGCCAACGCGGGTGACGGCAATTACGGCATGGGTGTGGCGGTCGGCGATTACGACAATGATGGCTTCCCTGATCTTTACGTCACGAACTACGGTAAAAACACGCTATACCATAACAATGGTAATGGTACCTTTACCGACGTCACCGCCAAGGCCGGCGTAGAGGCTGGTGGTTGGAGCTGCTCGGCAGGATTTTTTGATTACGACAACGACGGCCACCTGGATTTGCTGGTCACTCGCTACATGATCTGGGATACGCAACACAGCAAGATCTGCGGGGGCGAGTGGCAGACCTACTGCCCACCCGCTGAGTTCCCTACGACCACAAATATTCTTTATCGCAACCGCGGCGATGGCACATTCGAAGACGTCAGCCATGCTTCCGGGATTGCGTCGATCAAGGGGCGCTCGCTTGGCGTGGCCTTCGCGGACTACGATGACGACGGATTCACCGACATCTTCGTTTCTAACGACGGCATGCGCCAGTTTCTTTTCCACAACAACGGCAACGGGACATTCACCGAATGCGCCCTGGAAGCGGGCGCGGCGCTCACTGTCGATGGCAGGCCTTTATCGGGAATGGGCATTGTCTTCCAGGATTACGACAACGACGGCCGGCCCGACATTCTGGTCACGGTGCTGCCCCGTGAGGTTTACGCGCTGTTTCACAACGACGGCAATGGTTCATTCAGTTACCGCAGTCTGCAAGCAGGCCTGGGCTTGCTCTCGGCGGCAAGCTCGGGGTGGGGTTTAGGTCTGGAGGACTTTGACAACGATGGCTGGAAGGATTTGTTCGTCGCTCAGAGCCATGTGCTGGACAACGTAGAAGAGATCGACCATATGCTGCATTACAAAGAGCCGCCGCTGCTGGCGCTCAATCACAACGGGCGCTTCGAGCGAGCTGATTCAGGAGTCACCGCACCGATTGCCGGCCGCGGAGCAGCGTTCGGCGACTTGAATAACGATGGCTGGATGGACATTGTGGTTACTTCGCTGGGCGGAGAGCCACTCGTGCTTTTGAATCACGGCGGATCTGGAAATTGGCTTTCCATCTCCTTGCGCGGGAACGCACAGCAATCGAGATGGGCTGGGTGCGAGCGTGCAGGTCAACGGTCAGAAGCGATTCGCGACCACGGCCGGCAGCTACATTTCGGCCAGCGACAAGCGTCTGCACTTTGGCCTCGGCGCGGCCGAGATGGCCAAAGTGGAAATTCACTGGCCCTCGGGCATCCATCAGATCCTTGAGGGTGTAAAAGCCAATCAGTTTCTCGAAGTCCGCGAGCCGGAGAAATCATGATTGGTGCTTTCCTGTCAGCCTTGCTCGCGCTGCAGGCTTCCGGGTCGCCGGCCGTCGAGCATGTGCATGCCGGAGTGGCCGCAGAAAAGAGCGGACAATTGGACGCAGCGCTGGCCGAGTTTCAAAAGGCCGCCGAACTCGATCCCCAGCTGGCAGCCGCGTTCGCCGATCTTGGTGGGGTATACATCGAGAAGCGCGATTATGCGGCCGCTATTCCGCCTCTGAAGCGGGCCCTCGAACTCAGCCCCGACCTCGAAGCGGCCCATCGGTTGTTGGGATACGCACTTTTGGCGCAAGGGTATGCAACCGAAGCGATTCCACACCTCGAAAAGGGGCAGGCCGAAGACGCGCTTGGTATCGCTCTGCTCGACGCGGGCAAATTGCCGGAGGCCGTGGCAGTTCTGCAAAAAGCTCTGGCCGCAAGCCCGGATGATCCGGAGCTGCTCTATTACTACGGCCGCGCCTCTGGCCTAGTCTCGAAGCAGGTTTTTGACCAACTCGAAGCTCGCTTTCCGGATTCCGCGCGAGCACATGAAATGATGGCGCAGGACTACGCCGTTCTGCGAGATGTCCCTGCCGCCGAACGGGAATTTCTCGAAGCGTTGCGGCTGCGCCCGCAGACAGCGGGTTTGCACTTGCAGCTGGGCGAGCTCTACGCCCGCGCGCAGCAATGGGACAAAGCCGAAGAACAATTCCGGCTAGAAACTCAAATGCAGCCAGGGAGCCCCGAAGCATTTTATCGTCTCGGGGAAGCTCTGCTGCAGTTGGGTAAATTCCACGAGGCGCGCGAAGCGCTCGTCCAATCCAACCAGCTGAGAGGGGACATGCCGGAAACCCTTTACCAGCTGGGAAAGGCGGCGGCTATGGACGGAGACGACGCGACGGCGCAACAGAGCTGGCTGCATCTTCTAAGCTTGGAGAAAGATACTGCGCTTGCCGGGCAGGCGCATTTTGGTCTGGCTGGCATTTATCGCAAGCAGGGAAAGTCCGCGGACGCCAATCGCGAAATGGAAGAATTCCGCAAGTTGCAGAGCAAACCAGGCCACACGGACGTTTCGCCGAAGTAGCTAATATCGAAAATCGAATCACTGGGCTATGAGCAGGCTGCGAAAAACACTGGTGCGGACAGCAAGGACGTACCTCAGGGGTTAACCCAGCTTGCTTGGAACCGTGGCTTGGAAAAGGCGCAATGGTGGGAGCCCCCGCATTCATGCGGGGGAGCTTGGCTTTCAAGCCGAGCGGCTCGCGTAGGACTATTCTCCTCCGGCTTTAGCCGCGGGGGCCAAGGCAAACCGGGGCTAAAGCCCGATTGATGGAAGTGCGACTCTTTCCGCGACGCTGAAGCGTCGCTCCCCCTGCTGAAGCAGGGGCTCCCACCGGTCTTCCACGGGAGAACGATCGGGATGACCGGAATGAATTTTAAGCAAACCAGAGAGCTCCCCGAAGCAGGCTACGGCAACAGCCTCATCAAGCCGGAGGCGGGCAGATCGGCTTGCATAAAATTCGCTGGCTCGCCGTCGGCGCGGCTTATCGCTTCGGCGGCCAGGTAGCCGCTGCGCACGGCGCCCTCCATCGTCGCCGGCCACCCGGTGGCTATCCAGTCGCCGGCCAGAAAGACTTGCGGCCACGGACTTAACGCTGTCGGTCGCAGTAAATCAAGCTGCGGACGAATGGAGTAGGTGGCGCGCACCTCTTTGACCACCGCCGCCTTGACCAGCTTCGCCTGCGCAACGAGGGGGAAAAATTCAGCCAATTCCCGCAACGCCAGATCGATAATCTCCTGGCGCTGCATCTCGACCAGGGATTTAGAGGCGCTCACCACCAGCTCGACATAACTGCCCGGCGCACCACGACGCTTCTCCGGTTGCAAGCGCGATTTGTGAAACAACCATTGAATGGTTGCGTCGAGCAGGATGGCATGCTCCAGATCGGTGATCTCGCGATCGAACCAAAGGTGAATGCCGGTGATCGGTGAGTGCCCAAAATGTCCCAAATTGTTCGCGAGTTGCTCGGCCTCGGCGTTTTGCGGCATAGATGGCAGCAGTTTGCTCAAGCCTTCAAAGGCCAACGCCAGCACCAGGGCATCGCCGGTGAAGCTTTGGTCTCGCGCAATCACTGTCCATTGCTGGGTTTCTTCAGACCACTCAAATGACTCAGGCGCCGCGCTCAGATCCACGTGACCGCCGCGGCTTCCGATGTAATCGATAGCCCGGCTATAAAGCTCACTCAGAGGGATCGTGGGAACGCCCATGCGCCCCGCTCCCGGCGAAAGCAGGAGCGACTTACGGATGACCTGCCCTGCATAATGCACCGACATGTGATCCGGATCCTCATTCAACGCACTGATCAGGATCGGCTTCCAAAAGCGGTTGATTGCTCCCACAGTCTGATCATGGCGCGCCAGCCAGTGGGCAAAATTCTCGTCCGAGTCTTTGGGAATGCCGGCAATGAAAGCACTCATGCCGCGCCCGATGGCCAGCTTGTCGGCAAGGGAAAATGCTGACGCGCGCAGAAAGGCCGGCATAGAGTGAAAAGGCGCGGGCAGAAACGAGGGCTGGAGAATACTTCTCCGTCCCCCCGGCTCGACAAAGGTAAGGCGATCGAACCAGCGGATGGCATCGCTCACACCTAGCCGCTGGTAGAGGTTGATGAGGTTGACGCAGTTGCCCAGCAGCACGTGCTGGCAGTTGTCGATCACCTCTCCCGTTCCCGGGTGCTCGTAGGAGGAAGCGCGGCCGCCCAGGTAGCGCCGCTTCTCCAACAAGCGGACCTGGTAGCCTGCATCGGCTAAAGCACAGGCGGCGGAGAGCCCTGCCAACCCACCGCCGACCACAATGACCGAACGAATCAGGCCCACACACCCTGCGCCAGCGTCTTGAAAAGGCCGCATCCCAATATGCTCAGCTTCTCATACGCCGGAACGCCGATGCGGGTGGAAAAGACATCGAAGTTGCGCTGTTCGATGTGCCGCAACAAACGATGGTAAATGGTGACCAGCACCCACATCGCTGCCCGGCTGTCAGGCGAGATCAAGGGCAACAGCGCGTCGGCGGATTTATAAAATTGCCCGGCGCGTTCCGCCTGAATGGCTAGCACCTGGCGTTGCGGCGGTGTCAACTGTTTTCCACTGGAGATTGCGGTCATGGAGCTGGCGCTCACACCGCAGCGTTCCAAATCTTCCAGGGGTAGATAGAGGCGACCGCGCTCTGCATCCTCGCGCACATCGCGGAGGATGTTGGTCAGCTGAAAAGCAATGCCAGTCTCTTCCGCAAGCTTTTCTGCACGCGGATCGAGGTATCCGAAAATCCGGATGCAGACCAGCCCGACCACCGAGGCTACCAGGTAGCAGTAACGATAGAGATCAGGGAAGGTTGCATATGCGGCGAACCTGGGTTCAAGATCCGTCGCTGTGCCTTGTACCAGCTGGTCGAGTAGCTGCGAGGGGATGGCAAAGCTGCGTTGCGCATCCAGGAGCGCGATGAAGACAGGGTCGCTGGTGGGGGCGCCAGCCAGCGCTTGGTGCCAACTAGTCAGCCAAGCGTCGAGCGCAACCCGGCGGTCGGTGATGGAAAGCGATTCATCGTCGGAGAGATCGTCGGCCTGGCGCATGAAGGCGTACACCGCACAAATCGCGTCCCGTTTGCTCGCCGGCAGGGCAATAAAGGCGTAGTAGAAATTCTTGGCCTTCTTGCGCGCGATCGCCCGGCAGGCCGCGTAGGCCGCCTGAACGTCGGGGGTCACGCCGCCCGCCTTCCCCGCGAAACCCCAGGCAAGAGTTTGCAGCACAGCGCACGCGCCAAAAGCCCCAGCTTCCTGGTTTTCGAGATGACAGGACGCATGGTGAGCACGTCGTACTGCCGGCGCTCGATCGCGCGCAGTATTTCCAGGCCGCCGCGGCTGAACAGATCCAGATCAAGCGCCAGCTCGCGATCGACCAAGTCGATCAGGGGCAAGCCCTTGGTGAATAGGTCACGGGCGTAGTCGACCTCATACCGCAGCAGTTCGCGAAAGGCCGCGGTGGGCTCACGCCGCGCAATCGTGGCCTCGTCCACTCCGTAACGATGCATGTCGTCGAGCGGCAGGTAGATCCGGCCGCGGGCATAATCGGAGCTCACATCCTGCCAGAAGTTGGCCAATTGCAAGGCGGTGCAGGTGTAGTCGGAGAGCTGAAACATCTCCGGAGTGCGATAGCCGCAGGCATACAGGACAAGCCGTCCGACTGGGTTGGCGGAGTACTTGCAGTACTCCAGCACGTCGTCCATGGTCTGGTAACGCGGCACGGTCTGGTCCTGACGAAAGGCCACCAGCAGGTCAGCAAAGGGTTTCTGGGGAATGTCGCAGACGCGGATGGTCTCGGCGAGCGCGACAAAGACCGGGTGGCGCGCCTCGCCCCGGTAACAGGCGTCGAGCTCCCGGCCCCACAGATCGAGCAGCGCCAGGGATTGCTCGCGATTCCCTACCTCATCGCCCAGGTCATCCGCGATGCGGCAGTACGCGTAGATGCTGTGGAAGTGAGGCCGCAGCCGGGCGGGTAGAAACCACGAGGCCACATGAAAGTTCTCGTAGTGGGTGGTGGCCAGCCTTTGGCAGTAGGCGTGGGCCTCTTCCAGTGTCGGGCGCTGCTCGGGGATGCGGTACTCCGCCGGCAGCGCGGACCAGCCGCGTTCTACCAGTTCCCTATCGTCCTGAGCACTCTCGACTGTCATTGTTTCTCGTTGCCTCAGTGCTTGCGGAAAGCCTCTCCTCAAGGAAGGGCATGGCTTTTCAGGTTGCGAAAAACTCGAGTCGGGATGAAACGAGTTCCCTCAGCGGCTAAAGCCGTCCCGGTTTACAGTCACTTACGCACGGTCTGAAGCCCGTACCCTTCGAAAATCGTACCTCAGGGGCTGAAGCCCTCGTCATGCCGGCTTTTGCGGCACGACTAAAGTCGTGCCCTGACACGAAAACATGAGTTTTTCCGCAACCTGTAAAGCCGTGCCCTTCGTCGGGTTGTCTTCCGTACGCTTCATCCTGCCCACCTTTGGAGTCAATGCCTCAGGGGCTAAAGCCCGTCGTATTCGCAATCGTTAACGGCCCGACTAAAGTCGTGCCCTGATACAAAACATGAGTTTTTCCGCAGCCTGTAAAGCCGTGCCTTCGTCCAGTCGTATTCCGTACGCTTCATTCTTCCCACCTATGGAATCAATGCCTCAGGGGCTAAAGCCCGTCGTATTCGCAATCGTTAACGGCCCGACTAAAGTCGTGCCCTGACACAAAACATGAGTTTTTCCGCAGCCTGTAAAGGCGTGCCCTTCGTCCGGTCGTATTCCGTACGCTTCATTCTTCCCACCTATGGAATGATAGCCGTCTTGATGTCGTTGGAGCGATCCTTCAGGCGGCGCAAGACGGTTTCCAGCTCTGACAATTGTGCCCTGCCGGTGATGTATTCGCTGCACTTGAAACGCCCGCTGGCCAGCAGGTCGAAGGCCTTGCGGCAAGCCGCGGGCGTATGGTGAAAGCTCGCCTTCAGCGTGATGTCGTTGTAGTGCAGCCGATTGGTATCGAACTCTACCTTGGTGCCGGCGGCGCAGCCACCGAAGAAGTTCACCGTGCCGCCGCGGCGAACCATGTCCACCGCCCACTGCCAGGTAATCGGCGCGGCCACGGCTTCAATGGCCACATCTACACCCCGGTGATCGGGGGTTAGGGCGCGCACCGCAGCCACGGCATCGACGACGGAGCCGGTGTGCACGACATGGGTTGCACCGAAGGTGGTTGCGGAGGCAATTTGCTCATCGCGTTTGACCACCGCGATCACTTTCATGCCCGATAGCTGCGCCACGTGCATGAACATGAGGCCGATCGGTCCGGCCCCAATCACCACCACGATGTCGCCATGCTTGGCTCCCGTCTCCTCCAACCCGCGCACGACACAGGCCAAGGGTTCGGTCAAGGCCGCGTGCTCCAGGGGCAGGCTCTCGGGCACGATGAGCGTGTTCTTGGCCACGATGCGGGCGGGAATGCGGATGTACTCAGCGTAAGCACCGTTGTTGAAGAGCAGGTCCTCGCAGAGGTTTTCCTGTTTGCGAACGCACCAGTAGCAGACACCGCAGGGCGCCGAATTCAGCGCCACCACGCGCATGCCGGGTTTGAAGCTGCGCACCCCGGCGCCGGTCTCGTGGACGACGCCTGCCATCTCGTGCCCGAAGAGCGCCGGCGGCGCGATCATCCTGGCATGGTAGCCGCGGCGGAAGACTTTCAGGTCGGTGCCGCAAGTGAGAGCGGCGTGAACGCGGATGACGATCTCCCCCTTACCGGCGGCGGGGATGGGAACCCGTTCAATCCTGACGTCTTCTTTGCCGTAGAGCACGGCAGCGTTCATCTCACTTAACATGCATTCCTATTCTATGTGCCTTCTTCGATCATGATCTTCATCGATGTTGCCTTGGGGTCGGAGGCGACGGCCAGCGCGGCGACTGCCTCGGTCAAGGGAAAACGATGCGAGACCAGCCGGGTCAGGTCAAATCCCTGCCCGTAGCCTTCGAAAACCAGGCGCAGTGCCTCGTCTTGAATCTCTACGGAGGCGCTATAGGAGCCAATCAGCGTCTTCTCGTCCACGCAAACCGCGGCGGGATCGATGGTTGCCTCTCCGTGCTGGGTTTGCGCGAATAGCAGAACACGACCCCCGGGACGGGCCGCGTCCATCGCGGTGCGGATCAGCGCGTTGCCGCCCACGGCCAGGATGACGGCATCGGCTCCCCGGCCCTCGGTGGCCGCCCGGACCACCCCAACCACGTCTTCGCGCGAGGCATCGATGGGCGAATCAAGTCCAAAGGTGGCCGCAACGGCATGCCGCTCCGGGTAGAGATCCGACGTCAGCACCTTGGCAGCCGCCCGCTTGGCCAGCGCTGCCAGCATGATCCCAATGGGGCCCTGACCGATCACCAGCACGGTCTCATCCGGCGCGAGATTCAGGCTGCGCACACCCTTGAGACAGGTATTCAGCGGTTCCATAAATACCGCCTGGGCAAAAGGGACATGGTCGGGAATCTTGACCAGTCCGCGCTTCACGATCCAGTCCATGACCCGCACATATCCGGCAAAGCCTCCACCGGAAGGCTCGAAGCCGGCGGTGCAGCCTACCTGTTTGTAAACCGGACATTGGGCAAAAGTTTTCTTGCGGCAGTAGTAGCAGTCGCCGCAGGGAATGTGGTGGAAGACAGCCACCCGGTCGCCCACGGCGAAGGCCTCAACTCCCTCCCCCACAGCGGCGATCGTGCCCACGGTCTCATGGCCGAAGATGCGGGGCGCGGAGTGAGATCCGGTGTGGATTTTCTTGAGGTCGGTACCGCAGATGCCGCAGGTGTGCACCCTGATGAGCACTTCTCCCGGGCCAATCGCGGGCACAGCAACGGTCTCGACGCGGACATCGTTCACGCCGCGATAGACAGCGGCCTGCATGGTCGCCGGCACGGCGGCTAAGCGGTGCATCTCTTGGATACGGTGTATCTCTTGAACACCAGGTGCGATCTGCATATTACGCATTCCCTATAAGTGGACCCAGCGCACCGGCCACCGCCCGGGCGCCGCTCTTCGCGTTCTGGCCGATTCGCAGCATGGCCGGCCAATACTTCGGCCGCACGGCCACATGGCCCAACAGAGGCGCTACGCGCAGGTGGCCGGCGGAGTCGGTGTAGCGGCCGAAGTCCGGCAATATGTCAGCGATCTCGTCCGATATGGCTTTGAGGCAGTAGAACGGGATGTTTTTGCTGAGTGCAAAGCGGGCCACGGTCACCGCCTCCATATCCACCATCACCGCCTGGTAAAGCCCGGCGAGTTCCCGCTTTTCGGCATACTGGACGATATGGTCGGTCGTTACCAGCCTGAGCGGAACGCCGGTTTCTTCGGGCAAACGGAAGTTGGTGGGGAAATGCTCCCCGGTGAGGGCATCGACTACTTCGTTCACGGCGTACGCATTGCCGGGATGGATACCGCAGGACAAGGCTCCCGACCAACCTACGGAGACGATTGCATCCAGCGCACCTCCCTCGGCGGATAGCTCGCAAGCGTGCGCGGCGGCGTCGCTCCCAACACCGCCGCAGATCGCGATGCAGTCTACGTCGTCCACGCGGGAACCCCATGCCGCCTGGCCTTTGCGCGCACCGGGCAGGGGCAAAGGCTTCCATCCCTGCACCAGCGGCTTCAATTCGCCGGGCAAGGCCGCGATAATCGCCACGCGGCTCATGCGGCGGGCGCGTACCCGTGCGCCCGAAACCATTCGATCGCCGCACGCAGCGCCGGATACACCGGCACTACGCGGAATCCCAGCTCGCGCTCCGCTTTGGCAGAGGAGACAAACATCTTTTTCTTCCCCATTCGTACGGCCTCCACGGTAGCACGCGGCTCACGCCCGCGCAGCTTTCCGGTAATCGTCTGATCCCATAGGGCGAAGATCATGGCCACGCTGTGCGGCACGCGCACGGTGGGAGAGGGCAGGCCGGTGATGGCCGACATTTTATCCAGAATCTGCTTCAAGGTCAGGTTCTCCCCACCCAGGATGTAGCGCTCACCGGGCCGCCCGGCCTCCAGCGCATCGGCATGGGTTCTTGCCACTTCATTCACATCCACCAGGTTCAGACCTGTATCCATATATGCGGGAAATCTCCGATTGAGAAAATCCACCACGATGCGCCCGGTGGGCGTTGGTTTGATGTCGTTCGATCCAATCGGCGTCGTCGGATTGAGAATAATCACCTGCTGTCCTGCGCGCGCGGCTACCACGGCTTCCTGCTCGGCCTGGTATTTCGATCGCTTATAGTCCCCGATCATGTCGTCCAGGGAGACCGGGGTTTCCTCGTCCGCCGGGCACCCGTTGGAGAGAAAGCCCATCGTGGCTACGCTCGAAGTGTAGACCACTCGGCTCACGCCTTCTTCGCGGGCAATGCGCAGCAACTCCCGGGTACCGGTCACGTTGATGGCGTACATGGCTTTTGGATCGGTCACCCAAAGCCGGTAATCCGCGGCTACGTGCATGACAGCGTCACAGCCGGCAATGGCGCTGCGCAACGCATCCACCCGCAACAAGTCACCGACGACGGTTTCGGCGCCCAGCCCGGCTAGATTCTCGAGCTTGCTGGTAGAGCGGATGAGGATGCGCAATTGAGCTCCGCGACGGGACAGCTCTTGCGCCACGTGGCTCCCGACGAACCCTGTAGCTCCTGTGAGGAAGATCTTCAGACCTATACCCCTGCACTCGGCCCAGTGAACTGTACCAACCCTGAGACCCTGAGGTCTGCCCCAAAGACATAGGTCCATGGAACAGGACGGGTGCCCCTCGCCCCAGCGTACGTGGGTTGAAAAGATGGGACGAAGCCCCCACCGTTGCGTTGCAAACTCAGTGGCGCCTTGTGCGGCGAGCAACGGAAAGCAAACTAAATTCAACCCACGTACGCTGGGGCGAACATGGGGCACCCGTCCTATTCCATGGACCCCATGGCTAATCCAGGGCTTCGGGATGAAGCCCAAATCCCTTTTCGCCGGCTGCCTTCTTCTCGTTCCACTTCTTCACCCAGGCTTCCCAGCTAGCACCGGCGGCACGGTCTTTGCCGCTGAAGGTAAGGCCCGCGATCTCGCTGTACGCGATGGAAAGCTTTTCCTGCGAATCCTTGGGAAAGAGCCGCACCCAGGACTGGGCGAGGGTGGCTCCCGTTTTGCGGTCGAAGATATAACCCTCGATGACGGAGCCATCCTTGCAGTTGATGGTGACGTCGCCGCGATAATCGAAGGCCTTCTCCAATGCGTCGAGCACTTCCGCGTCGCTGCCCAGAACCGGAGCCCAGCCTTCCAAATTCTCGTGCTTCGTTCCCGGCGCCAGCTCCAGCGTGTCCGGATCGACGTTACCTGCAGCCTTGCCGGTCATGCGCGTGTCTCTTCCATCTGCGGCTTGCTATCGCCGGAGATCTGCACCAGCGACGGCGACGAATGTCCGGAGAACTGCGAAGAGTTCAGCAGATCGCGCGCTCCGCGATCCTGGTACTTATCGAAGAGGGTGGCACGAACCGCCGAGAAGAATCCGCTCCAGGAGCCAAACATATCGTTGACCGAGGACGGCTCATAACCGCAGCTGACCATGCAGTTAGCGCATTTTGGATTGCCGGAAGCTGTGCCGTAATTTTCCCACTCCGTCTCCTCGATCAACTCCTTGAACGTGGAAGCGTAGCCATCCTGCAGCAGGTAGCAGGGCTTCTGCCAGCCGAAGATGTTGTAAGCCGGATTGCCCCAGGGTGTGCATTCGTAGTTCCGCTTGCCCATCAGGAACTCGAGGAATAGCGGAGACATGTTGAATTTCCAGTGCTTCTCCCGGTTGGAGAGAATTGCGCGAAAAAGCCTGCGGGTGCGGGCGCGGCCCAGGAAATGCTTCTGGTCGGGCGCTTTGTCGTAGGAGTAGCCGGGCGAGATGACGATGCCTTCGACGCCCAGCGCCATCACCTCGTCGAAGAAAGCGCGCACGCTGTTAGGATCGGCGCCATCGAAGAGCGTGGCGTTCGGAGTAACGCGGAAGCCGCGCTTGACCGCCTCGCGTATTCCCTCTACTGCCTTGTCGTAACCGCCCTCGCGGCAAACAGAAAAATCGTGGTGCTCGCGCTGGCCATCGAGATGGACCGAGAAGGTGAGGTACTTACTGGGCTTGAAGAGGCCGATCTTTTCCTTGAGCAGCAAAGCGTTGGTGCAGAGATAGATGTACTTCTTCCGCGCCACCAGGCCCTCAACGATCTCGCCAATCTGCGGGTGCATCAGCGGTTCGCCGCCGGGAATGGAGACCATGGGAGCGCCGCACTCCTCGACTGCCCGGAAGCACTCCTCGGGCGAGAGATCCTTCTTGAGGATGTGTGCGGGATATTGAATTTTGCCGCAGCCGGCGCAAGCCAGGTTGCAGCGGAACAGCGGTTCCAGCATAAGCACGAGCGGGTAGCGTTTTTGCCCGCTCAAGCGCTTCTTGAGCACGTAGCTGGCCACGGTCCACATCTGTGAGATCGGCACTGCCATCGTTTCAAATCTCCTCTGAGTGCTCTAAGCTCTTTCCATCGCGCGGCGGTAGTCAGTAAGCGCCAGCAGGGGAAAGTAATCCCGGTAAAGATGGTAGGCAAGATAAAACACGCGGGGAAAGCCGGTGCCGGTAATCACTGCCTGCCGGGTCGGGCCTTCTCCCATGCTTTCATCCCACGAACCATCGGGCAGCTGCCGCTCGATCAGCCAGCGAACTCCCTTGGCGACCGAGTCGCTGCGCGTGTCCCCAGCCGATAGCAGACCCAAAATAGCCCACGCGGTCTGCGATGGGGTGCTGGGACCAACGCCCCGGGTTATCGGATCGTCGTAGCTGGCGCAGCTCTCACCCCAGCCGCCGTCCGCGTTCTGCACCATGCGTATCCACTCCGCCGCCTGCTGGATCTGCGGCTCGTGGTTCCACACTCCGATCGCTTCCAGACCGCGAAGCACGAGGAAGGTTCCGTAAAGGTAGTTCACGCCCCAGCGGCCAAACCAGCTTCCGTCCGGCTCCTGCTCGCTATAGATGAAGCGGATGGCCTTTTCGACGCGGCGGTCTTTTTGCGTGTAGCCGTAGGTGGCCAGCATCTCCAGGATGCGCCCCGTGATGTCGACGGTGGGCGGATCGAGCATGGCGTTATGGTCAGCGAAGGGAATGTTTTCGAAGACCATCTTGGTGTTGTCTTTATCGAAGCTGGCCCAGCCGCCATTTTTGCATTGCATGGCGAAGATCCAGGAAATCGCGCGCTGGCAAACATCGTATTGATAGCGTTCCCGGGCATGGTTGTCGACCTTGTTCAGGGCCAGAAGCACCTGGGCAGAGTCGTCGGTGTCGGGATAGAACTCGTTGTTGAACTCGAAATACCACCCGCCGGGCTGCGCATTCCGTACCTTCACGGCCCAGTCGCCCTTGTGGCGCACTTCCTTGGACAGCATCCAGTCGGCGGCCTTCAGCAGGCGCGGGTCGGTGCGCGGAACTCCGGACTGGCCCAGCGCATACACGGCATAAGCGGTATCCCACACCGGAGACATGCACGGCTGCATGCGGAAGGTGGGCTCCAGGAAGTCGGGAATCCCTTCCTCTTCAATGCCCAGCTTCTCAAACTCATCCATGGCCCGGATGGTCTGCGGATCGTCGATGGAGTAGCCCAGGCAGCGCAAGGCGAGGATCGCATTGAGCATGGCCGGGTAGATGGCGCCCAGCCCGTCGCTCATCTCCAGACGCTCCAGAATCCATTTCTCCGCTTTCTTAAGCGCCATCTTGCGCAGCGGCCGGATGTGCACGCGCTCGGCCCAGTGAAAGAGCCGGTCTACCACCAGGAAGAAGTTTCGCCAGCCCAGTATGCTCTTGCGATCCCAGCGCAGGTGAAGGTCGGCATGGCTCTTCCCCCCTACAAAGAGCTCATCGATTCCGTTTTCCGGGGCGAGCTTCTTGAAGGGCTTTTTGGCATACGCGATGGAAAGCGGAACCAGGATCGCGCGGGACCAGGAGGAGATCTCGTAGATGTTGAAGTAGCACCAGTTGGGAAAGAGGACTAGTTCGGGTGGGATGGCGGGCACTGCGTCATATTCATATTGGCCGAAAAAACAGAGATAAATCTTGGTGAAGGTATTACATTCCACCACGCCGCCATGCTTGAGAATCCATTGCCGGGCATGGACCATGACCGGGTGGTCGGGAAGCCAGCCCATCAGCTTGAAGGCGAAATAGGCTTTGACCGAAGCACTGATATTGGAAGGGCCGCCGGCGTAGATACTCCAACCACCATCCTCGTTTTGCTTGCGCAGGATCTCGGAGACAGCCCGCTTCATCTTGCGCTCGTCGCCGGTACCCAGCAACGTGTGCACCATGATGTAGTCAGATTCGAGGGTGGTGTCTGCCTCCAGCTCCCCGCACCAGTAGCCATCCGGGTGCTGCTGGGCAAAGAGGAAGTCTCGAGCCCGTGCGATGGAGGATTCAACCTGGTCTAGCCCGGCATCGATGCGGCCAAACCGGGGTATAGCGGGTTGTCCACTTTCAAAGGATGTGCTCATGCTGGACCCTGAAGTTCTCTTTCCAAAAACAGCTGTCTTACGCTGTTAAATAGCTGGCCCCTAGCCGGCAACAGGCCGGATGGCCTGGACGATCTCCGGGGGCAAGCCAAAGCGGACATTTTCCGGCATGACTTCTACTTCTTCTACGTCGGAAAAGCCGCGTCCGCGCAAATAAGCCACTACTTCGGCAACCAGAACCTCGGGCGCGGATGCCCCAGCCGTGACCGCAACCGTAGTTGCGTTCTCCAGCCATTCGGGATTGATGGCTCCCGAATCTTCGATCAGAAATGCGTTGGTGCTCAAATTGCGGGAAACTTCTACCAGGCGGTTGGAGTTGGAGCTGTTGGTCGATCCAACCACCAGTACCAAGTCTGCCTGATGGGCCACGTTTTTGACCGCCACCTGGCGGTTTTCCGTGGCATAGCAGATGTCCTGGGTATGCGGTCCAACGATGTTGGGGAATTTGGCCTTGAGGGCGTGGATAATGTCCCGCGCCTCATCGAGGCTCAGGGTGGTTTGGGTTAGATAGGCAACTCGCTCAGGATCAGAGACCTCCAGGGCATCCACTTCCTCCACGGTCGAGACCACTTGGGTCACTTCCGGGGCCTCGCCGAGAGTGCCTTCGATCTCGTCATGGTCTCTATGCCCAATCAGCACCAGGGAATAGCCCTGACGGGCAAACTTGACCGCCTCCACGTGCACTTTTGTCACCAGTGGGCAGGTGGCGTCGATCACCTTTAGTTTGCGCGACTTACTGCGCGCACGGACTGCCGGGGAAACGCCATGAGCGCTGTAGATGACGCGCATTCCTTCGGGCACATCGTCGATGTCGTCGACGAAGATGGCGCCTTTCTCGGCCAGCTCGTTGACTACGAACCGGTTGTGCACGATCTCTTTGCGGACGTAGATGGGCGCGCCAAAAGTGTCGAGAGCAATATTCACGACATCAATCGCGCGCACCACGCCGGCGCAGAAACCGCGCGGCTTGAGAAGAAGAACCCTCCTGGTTGCGTTTTCGGAGCGGGGACCACTCGCGGGCGAGGATAATTGGGGACTCGTCACATCAATCAGTATACCGCGCCGGCCCTTATCTGTCTGATGGATAAAGCGTCTTGGCCATCATCAAACTTGGCACCGGGGGCGATGTAGACGAGATGCCCACACCGGCTGTTGGTCGCAAAAATTGAGCCCAGGGTGAGTGCAAATCAGTCCTCGTGAGCCCCTAGTCCCTCGCAAATGACGGGGTCGGACGTGTGCCCCTCGCCAACAAAATCGTCATCCTGAGCGGAGCGCCTTACAGATTTATCGCGCGGCAAAGCGCTTGGCGCGCGGAGTCGAAGGACCCCGGCGGTCCTTATCTCACCCATGCTGCTCTGGGCTTTTCGACCGTGGAAGCGCGAGAACGGGATGAGCTGCGGCACGCACTTGACGCGCCTTTAACTGCGCTTGTGCGGCTGCCGAGAATCTAGACTTAGCCGCCGGGCATAGCGAGCGTCTTTGGTTCTCGGCCTCAGGGAAAGACCGCGGCGGGCCCGCCCGGAGCGGGCTTCGGTGGTTGAAAAGCTCCGAGCAGCATTGGGTAAGATGAGCACCGCCGGGGTCCTTCGACTACGCGCCACCAAGCGCTTTGTCACGCAATAAATCTATGAGGCGCTCCGCTCGGGATGACAATTTTGTGGGAGTATTGACGAAAAACACCCTAACAAGTTAGCGCTCATGGGGTGTAGCCCTAACGATCGCTCTTGCTATGACGCAGACTTATCGGGACTTGACTGCTTTGCGGCTGGTTTTCAATAGCTGCTCGGCGTGGCGCAGGGAGGTTTCGGTTAGTTTGGCTCCGCTCAGCATGCGGGCCACTTCCTCGGTTCGCTCCTGGTCCTCGAGAAGGCGGACGGAGGTCTTAGTCTTTCCCTGCCGTTCCTGCTTCTCCACCAGGAAGTGCTGGTCGGCAAAGGCGGCAATTTGGGGCAAATGGGTTACGCACAGCACCTGCTGCGCGCGGGAGAGCTCCTTCAGCTTTTGGCCGACCGCCTCGGCGGCCCGGCCACCGATGCCGATGTCGATTTCATCAAAAACCAGGGTGCGGGGTACAGGCGCTTTGCGGCCCGCGCTTCCTTGGCCTCGAGACGCTCCCTCCTCGACGCTCACCTTGAGCGCTAGCATGACACGCGACAACTCGCCACCGGAAGCGATTTGCTCCAACGGCTTCAGCGGCTCCCCGGCATTGGTGGCGATCCGGCAATCGACCAGATCCCAGCCTTGCCGGGTCCACTGCTGCTCCGCTTCCTGCGCCGTCACCTGGACGGCAAACCTGGCCTTCATCGCCAGATCATTGATGTGCGCTTCGGCTAACTTCTCCAGCTTGCGGCCCGCAGCCGTGCGCTCCGCGGTTATTTCAGCGGCCGCCAAACGGTACGTATCCGCTGCCTTGCTCCGCGCGGACCGTAGCTCCAGCAGCAACTGGTCGCGGTTCTCGACCTCCGCCAACTTGGCGGCGACTTCCTGGCCGTGAGCCAGCACCTGTGCCAGCGTTGATCCATATTTCCGCTTTAGACGGTTCAGTGCTTCGAGGCGATCTTCCAGCTCCGCGAGCCGGTCGGGAGAGGCTTGAATTTTGGAGGTATAGTCGCGGACGGTGTCGCTCACGTCGTCCACCAAGGCGCGCGCCGACTTCACTTGGTCTACCGCTTCGGTAAACTTCGGATCGTAGCGTGCGAGCTCCTCCAGATTTTTCAGCGCCGCGCGCAGAGCGGCCTCGGCCGAGCGGTCACTCTCGTAGAGCAGCTCATGCGCGCTCATGGCCGCGGTGAGAAGCTTCTCCGCGTTGGCCAACACGCGCCGCTCGACCTCCAACTCCTCGTCTTCTTTCTCCCGGATCGCGGCACTCTCGATTTCGTTCTTCTGAAAACTCCACAGGTCGGCCTCGCGCAGGCGCGCCTGTTCATCCCCTTCCAATCGTTCCAGCCGGGCACACGTCTCCGACCACTCGTGAAAGGCGGCCCCCACGCGCTCGGTGTTGATGCCGGCGCTCCGGTCCAGCAACTGGCGCTGCTGTGCCTGGTCAAAGCTGCCCATGGTCTCGCTCTGCGCATGCACCAGTGCCAGTTCCGGAGCGAGCTGGCGCAGTACGTTCACCGTGGCCGGCTGATTGTTCACGTAGACGCGGCCCTTGCCCCCGGCTTGTATCTCGCGGCGCAAAATGATCTCCGCACCTTCGGCATCGATGCCATTGGCCTCGAGGGTATTCTCCGCCCCGGGGGTGCTCTCAAAAACACAGGCCACGACGGCACGTTCCGCGCCGTGCCGCACCACATCGGAGGAGGCCTTGTCGCCCATCAGCAGTGCCAGCGCGTCGACCAGGATCGATTTGCCGGCTCCGGTTTCTCCCGTCAGCAGGTTGAGGCCGGGGCCAAAGACGGCTATCGCGTGATCGATGACGGCGTAATTTTCAGCGCGGAGTTCGAGCAGCATGGGGCAGTTTCAAGAGACGAGCGCAGCATAGCACGGGTTCGTCGACCCGGTTACAGGCCGGGTTACCTTGCGCCAGCATCTTATTCAGCAGTTTGGATTCACGTGCGCATGTCTGCTACCGTGAAAGAGGAAGTGATGATGTCCCCCGTTCATATCGCGGCTTTTCTTATCCTGCAAACAGACGACGGCGCAGCGCCCGTGCCTCATTCCCCGTTCTATGGAACGGGCGCCATATTCGACATGGTACGCAATAGCGGGCCGGTGGCCATCGCCGTGCTGGTTGTGTTGCTGATCGCCAGCCTCTACTCCTGGGCCGTCATTCTGGGCAAATCCACCGCCTTTCGCCGTGCCCGATCGCAAAGCCGGCGCTTCGTGCGCGCGTTCCGCAAGGCCAACCGGCTGCAAGAGATTGCGGCGGTCAGCGAGCAGTTCAAGCCCAGCCCGCTGGTGAGCGTCTTCGATGAGGTGTATGACACGTATCGCCGCCAGACCGGCGGTTTCGGGCCTCCCAAGAACATCATCACCCTGGAGCGGGCGGCACAAGCGGCGGCCAGCGAATCGCTCACGGTTTTGGAGCGGCGTCTCACCTGGCTGGCCACAATTGGCGCGGTAGCTCCATTCGTCGGCCTTTTCGGCACCGTGATGGGAATCGTGGATGCCTTCCATGGCCTGGGCACGGAGGGCGCGGCTACACTCCGCGCGGTGGCGCCTGGAGTTTCCGAAGCCCTGATCACCACGGCCGCCGGCCTGTTGGTGGCCATTCCGGCCGTAATCGCCTACAACCAATTCACCGCTTCGCTGCGCGAGTTTGGCTCGCGCATGGACGACTTCTCGCGCGAACTGCTCAACAGCCTGGAAGAGATCAGCCCGCAAGCCAAACAAGACCCGATGGAGAGGGAGGCCGCGAGTGGCCTTCACCGCTAGTTCCGGCCATACCCGAACCTCGCTTGCGGAAATCAACATAACACCGCTGGTCGATGTGGTTCTGGTCCTGCTTATCATCTTCATGGTGACCGCGCCGGTGCTGCAGTCGGGCATCGATGTCTCTGTGCCGAAAACGCGCAGCGTGAAAGAGATCACCCAGCAGCGGATGGTGCTGACCATCGACCGGGATCAAAATGTTTTTCTGGGAGATAAGCCGGTCAACCTGGCGCAACTGCCCACGCTATTGCACAAACCCAATACGGATCCAGCCAGCCAGGTCATTTATCTGCGGGCCGACGAGCGGGTTCCCTTTGGCGCGTTCGCCTCGGTCATGGACGCGGTCAAACAGGCCGGGATCAGCAATATCAGTATTGTGACCCAGCCCCTACAGAAGACGGCGAAGTAGCTGGCCATGGCAGGCTTTTCCAGCGATGAATTACTAGACCAGCCGGATGGCATAGGCTCGCCCTTCGCCCAATCCACGATTTTGCACGTGCTGGTCTTCGCAGGACTCATCGGCTACGGGTACGTGCACAATCTGCTCCACGGAAGCGAGTGGGGGGCGAACAGCTTCCAGCAGGGAGCGATCCAGGCCACCTTAGTGTCGACGGCCGCGTTGCCGCTGCCACAAGATCACCCGCCAACTGACAACGTGCTGGCCACCGAAACACCAAGCGTAGCCCCGGCATTGGAGGAGCAAAAGCAGGAGCCCATTCCTCTTCCCGACGCGCTGCCGATCCCGGAAAAGCAGCCCCCACCGAAGCCTCAGCCCAAGCCGCTTCCCAAAGCTCCACCGCAGCACCAGCCGCCGCCCAAGCCGCAGAACAAGGCAAACTATGGAGAAGCAGCGCCGGCTAATATTCCCCGCTCCACGGCAAGCAACAGTAGCGCCAACAGTCCCATCGCACAGACAGGAGGAGATTTCGGCTCGCGCTTTGGCTGGTACGTGGATGTGATCAAGCGCAAGGTGGCACAGGACTGGTATACGCAGGAAGTAGATCCGAGTACGCCGGCGGGAGCGACGGTTTTTGTGCAATTTACGGTTGCCCGGGACGGCTCGCCGGGCAGCATTTCGCTGGCTACTCCTAGCAGCTCTCCATCGCTGAATTCGTCGTGCCTGCATGCGGTGCAACGCGTAGATACGTTCGGCCCGTTACCGAGCGGCTATAACGAAAGCAGCCTAAATGTGCTCTATCACTGCACTTACCCCGGTACCCGATGAGGTTACCGCTGTAACTGAGTTAGCTTTTTATCGTATAAACTCAAGACTGCGTAAGGCATGAGATCCAGAAAAAGGTATTCACTCCCCCACTCCGGCGTTTTGTTTCTTATTTTCCTTTTGCCGGCACTCGCATGCTGGAAGGCGAGTGCGCAGGATTGGGTCCGTACGGGCACCAATCTGGGAGCGGCGCGCATCCGTCTGGCCGCGGCCGACTTCAATCCCTCTTCTTCCGATGCGCAAACGCCGGCGCTGAAAACCACTTTCGACACCACGCTCTACAGCGACCTCAATAACGCGGGCATCTTTGACATGGTTTCGAAGAGCATGGCGCCGCCGCTGATGCCCGCTTCCCCGCAACAGATGAACCTGGCACAATGGGCAGCAGCGCCGGCCAACGCTGCTTTTGTGGCCTTCGGATCTATTTCGACTGCCGGGGATCGCCTGGCGGTCTACGGTTGGCTCTTCGACGCCAAGAACCCTGCCTCCCCGCAAATCCTGGGCAAGCAGTACAACGAGGCGGCCAGCCAGGACAATGCGCGCCTGATCGCTCACCGTTTTGCCGATGAGATTATCACTCGCCTGGGCGGCGGAATCCCCGGCATCGCCGAGACTCACATCTACTACATCGCTGCCCGCGGCGGAAACAAAGAAGTGTGGCAGATGGATTACGACGGGCAAGGGCAGCACCAGGTTACTCACCTGGGCACCATCTCGCTCTCCCCGCGCGTCTCGCCGGACAACGATCGCATTGCGTTCGCATCGCTGGGGAAACGAGGCTGGTCCATTCGCATGTATTCGCTGGTGCTGGGCCGCATGATCAGCTTCCCTTCCATGGTGGGCTATACGCTCTCCCCAGCTTGGTCGAGCGATGGCGCGAAGCTGGCCTTCTCCGGCTCCCGCTCCGGCGATCCGGAGATTTTTACCTCCGATGCAGGTGGCGGCAACGTGAAGCAAGTGACCACCTTCCGCGGACCGGATGTTTCGCCCACATGGAACCCGAAGACCAACTCCCAGATCGCATGGTGCAGCGGCCGTACCGGCCTGCCGCAGATCTACATCATGGGGTCGGATGGAACCGGCGTGCAGCGCATGACCGACGGCGGATACGCAACCTCGCCCTCCTGGTCGCCCAGCGGACAGTTTCTGGCTTTTGCCTGGAACCGCAAATATGGTCCTGGCGCGCCTGGAGGGCAGGACATCTACATCATGGACATTGCCAGCAAACGCTGGACGCAGCTCACGCATGACGCGGGGCGGCAGGATTTCCCCTCTTGGTCTCCCGATGGGCGGCACATCGTCTTCCAACGCGAGAACGGCGGCGGATCCGAAATATGGACCATGCTTTCCGATGGCACCGAACAGCATCGCCTCACCCAGAGCAGCGGAAATTCGATGCCGAACTGGAGCTGGAAATAGCTTGGCCTTGTTGTCCAGTTGCGGCACATCCTTCCCTGATTGGGAAGAGCCGTGGGAAACGAACTACGTAAGGAGAACATTGTGAAGACCTCGCATCACATGCGTTTTGCATCGCTCATCGCTGTCGCCACCCTCACTTTTGCAGCCGGCTGCCACAAGAAGGCGGTCCCTCCGCCGCCACCTCCGCCGCCTTCACCGACGTCGCCGGCGCCGACGGCCTCGATTACGGTGACGCCCAGCACCATCAACCCGGGCGGAAGCGCAGTGCTCGCCTGGCGCACTACCGATGCAACGGACGTCTCGATCGAGGGACTGGGCAACGTGAATGCCTACGGCACGCAGAACGTCACGCCGACACAGTCCACGACTTATCATCTCGTCGCCCGCGGATCCGGCGGTTCCACGGATGCAACTGCGAACCTCACCGTCACTGCCGCGGCTGCGCCACCACCAGCCGCCGAGACCATGAACGAGCAGATCTTCGAGCAGAATGTAAAGCCCGCCTTCTTCGACTATGACAGCTATGAGATCCGTCCCGATGCCCAGACGGTCCTGGCTCAGGACGCGAGTTTCCTGGCCGCGCATCCCACGCTCAAGGTCGTTGTCGGCGGATATTGCGATGACCGCGGATCGGCTGAGTACAACCTGGCGCTGGGCGAAAACCGCGCCAATGCAGCCAAGCAGGCACTGGTCAACGGGGGTGTGAGCCCGGATCGTGTGCGCACCGTGAGCTACGGCAAGGAGAAGCAGTTCTGCACCACGAACGATGAGGCTTGCTGGCAGCAAAACCGCCGTGCCGGCTTCTCGCTCGATCAATAGTCGCAGCAGGTAACGTGAGGAGGGCCAAGGTGGACGTCACCTCTTGGCCCTTCGCTCTTTTCATTCGCCTGCTGGACTAAACTGAAGAGGCGAGCTTTAGTCATGGGGAGCATCATGCGTAAACACATCATCCGGCTCACAGCCGTTGCCCTCTTTGCTTTGCCCTGTGGATTACCTCACGCCTTCGCCGTCTCCAAGGAAATGGTCCAACTGCAAACCCAGGTCCAGCAGTTGCAGGATATGGTGCAGCACTTGCAGACCTCGAATGACGAACGTATGGGCGTGCTGGTCAACCTGGTGCAGCAAAACACCGACAACATGAACAAGATGATGGCCTCGGTCAACGCCCTGCAGACAACGTTGAAAGCCGACAATGAGCAGCGAGGTTCGAACAGCACGCAACTCTCAACTCAGATCCAGGCGCTGAACGACTCCGTCGACGAGCTCAAGACACGCATCGCGAACCTGACCACGCAAATGCAGGCCATCCAGGGTCAGATGCAGAACGTGAATGGAATGCCGGCGCAGCCCGGCGGCGGACAAGGCGCACCTCCGGTAAACCAAGGACCTGGCGGGGGAGGGCAAGCGTCGATGCCGATGTCGCAGACGCCTCAGGCGCCTCCGGTTGACCAGCTCTACCAAAGCGGTCTGCGTGATTACAATTCGGCCAAGTACACCGTTGCAGCTTCTGAATTCGGCGACGTCGTCCATTATTACCCGCAAGATCCTTTGGCGGGCAACGCCCAGTTTTATCTCGGTGAGATTTCTTACAAGCAAGGCAAGTTTCCCGCGGCGGTCAAGTATTACGATGCGGTTCTGGAACAGTTCTCCGGGAATCCCCTGGCTCCCGCCGCTGAATTGCGCAAGGGGCAATCGTTGATTCAAATGGGCCAGAAAGACGCGGGCGTGCGCGAATTGCGGACGCTGATTCAGCGCTATCCGCAAAGCCCTGAAGCCCAGCAAGGGCGAAGTGCCTTGAATGGAATGGGGGTGCGCATCTACGCCGCTAAACCAAGCGCGTACCCAGCAGCACCTCCAGCCCCCCAATAACCGCTCTTCAAAGTAAATCTGCGCCTCCCTCCCCCTGGCTTACCCTTCGTCCGAAATAAATTCCCGATAAACAAATCCTATAGTTCTCTGTGACGGTTGCTAATTCGAGCAATAGTCCCCTTTGTCATCCCGTTCGCCCCCCACCACGGTCTGTCGAAAATCAGTGCCGTCAGGGGCTAAAAAAGGCTGAGGAAAAACACGCTTAACGAAGGGCACGGGTTTAGCCGTGCCATACCGAGCCCCTGTATAGGAGGGCTTTAGCCGCTGAGGTACGCCTTTTCCGCGCCTTCCACACGAGATCAGCCAGCTTCGCAGCCTGCAATGCGCTGAAGGACCGTGGTCATAAGAAAAATTCGCCCCGAATCGCTGGAAAGCCGTACCTCAGCATCTAAAGCCGCTTAACGCATAGGGCATATTACGGCACGGCTGAAGCCGTGCCCTTCGTCCAATGAGTCTTTCGCAACCTCCGAAGCCCAGACACTGGAGCCTCCTTTTCCTCGCCTTGGGCGGTCCACGCTATACCCGTATCCCCCCGGGCCGTCCACTGGACTGCCCTTCCGTCCCGGTGCTATTGTTTCCTTCGGCGTCAGAAGTCGGCAGCGCCCCCCTCTCCACTCAACTTCCTGCCGATCGCGCCGGAGGCATTTGATGGCAACCATCCCCGTTGATTCCCGTCTTGATTCCAAAACCGCGGAGTTTTTCTCGCGGCAACACCGCATGCTGATCGATGGACGCTTCGTCCCAGCCGCATCCGGCAAAACCTTCCCGGTCTACAATCCGGCCACCGGCGAAGTGGTGGCGCGGGTGCCGGAAGCCGAAGAGGAAGATGTAAATCGCGCCGTCTCCGCTGCGCGCCGCGCCTTCGATGAGGGCCCATGGAGCAAGAAGCTATCCCCCTCGGAACGCGGACAGATGCTCTGGAAAATCGCCGACCTGCTGCAAGCGAACCTGGAAGAATTCGCCGAGATTGAGTCCCTCGACAACGGCAAGCCGTTGTCCGTCGCGCGGGTCGCCGACGTTCCCTTGGCCGTCGATATGTTCCGCTATATGGCGGGCTGGGCGACCAAGATCGGCGGCTCCACGCTTTCGTTCTCTACCCCGGGTGCTTTCCACTCCTACACCCTGCGCGAGCCAGTGGGGGTCGTGGGGCAAATCATTCCCTGGAATTTCCCCCTCCTGATGGCCGCGTGGAAGCTCGCGCCGGCGCTCGCTGCCGGCTGCTGCGTGGTGCTCAAAGTCGCCGAGCAGACACCGATGTCGGGCCTCCGCCTGGCAGAACTCTTCGATCAAGCAGGATTCCCTCCAGGCGTGGTCAATGTGCTCACCGGCTACGGTGAGGGCGCGGGCGCACCGCTGGCTGCGCATCCATTGGTCGACAAAGTGGCCTTCACCGGCTCCACGGAAGTGGGCAAGCTGATCGTGAAAGCCTCCGCCGGCAACCTCAAGAAGGTCAGCCTGGAACTGGGCGGCAAGAGCCCGGCCATCGTCTTTCCCGATGCCGATCTGGACCGCGCCATCGCGGGCACGGCCAGCGCCATCTTCTTCAACCAGGGACAATGCTGCTGCGCCGGCTCTCGCCTCTTCGTGCACGAAAAAATCTACGACAAGGTTCTGCAGGGAGTCAGCGACATCGCGGGTGGCATTCACATGGGCCCCGGCCTTGACCCGCAGACCGCCATGGGACCCTTGGTTAGCGAGGAGCAATTCGATCGCGTGACCGGCTTTATCGAATCCGGAGTCCAAGAGGGCGCCAAGGTAGCTGTTGGGGGCAAACGCCATGGCGATCGCGGCTACTTTGTTCAGCCAACCGTGCTAACCAACACCAAGCCAAGCATGAAGGTCGTTCGCGAAGAGATCTTTGGGCCGGTGGTGTGCGCGGAATCCTTTTCCGATGCCGATCTGGATCGTGTCGCTCGCGAAGCCAACGACTCGGTCTATGGCTTGGCCGCCAGTGTCTGGACTCGCGATCTGAGCACCGCGCATAAGATGGCGCGGCTCATCCGCTCGGGTACGGTCTGGATCAATTGCCATAATGTCTTCGACGCCTCCCTCCCCTTCGGCGGATATAAGCAATCTGGCTGGGGACGCGAGATGGGCGAGGAAGTGCTCCATAACTACACGGAAATTAAGGCCGTTACCGCGGCCCTATAACCAAAATGGGCTTGGGGCGGGAGATGATCCGGCCCCCAAGCTCCTGCCGTACAACGCTGCAAACAAAACCCTCATCCCTTAAGGCACGATGGCAAAACAAGAGCACCCCGATAGCGATTTCCAAAAGGGAGCGGTGGAAGAAGAAACCAGCGAGCCCTCCACCAACGGGAACCCCAATCTTCATGGTCAATTGGGCCACCGGGATCAGGATGAGATGCTTAAGGATTCCGACAGCGATTTTCCTGAGCCCGGCTCCAGCGAGGAGCACAGCGGAGAACGTCGCTAGGGCACTTCTCCTGGGCGCGTGTGTTCTCAGCGTGCTGGCCGGCGGAGCTGCTGCGGCCTCGTCCACATTTCACGTCCGTCTTTCTCCAGGACCACGCCTGGTCGGGACACGCGCCGATCGTTCCGGCAGCGGGTCTGTCACGGTGACGCTCGAGGACAACACGCTCAAATTGCAGGGTTCGTTCAGCGGGCTGCTCGCCGTTCCTACAGGCGCCCGTCTGCACATGGGCTCGCTACCCGGCGTGCGCGGGCCGGTCATCGCTGACCTCAACGTTTCACCAGACACGACTGGCACGGTGAGCGGCACGGTCCAGCTCAACCCGCAGCAGCTCGCGGTCCTACGCAAGGGCGGCCTGTATATAGAGATCGACAGCGGTAAGGCGCCCGAAGGCGACCTTTGGGGTTGGATCATGCCCTAATGCGTTTAATGCGTTACCCTAGGCAGCGGGAGAAACCATCCATGCTGGGCCGGGGTATTGCGTTGGCAGCGTGTGCTTTAGCCTGGGGGAGTTGGATCGCGGCCGCCCAGCAAGATACCGGCCCGTTCACCTCGGGCCAAGCCGCGCAAGGCCACAAAGACTATTCCTCCGCTTGCGCCTCCTGTCATCACGAAAATCTATCCGGCGGCGGCGAAGCGCCTTCACTCGCGGGCGGCAATTTTCTCAAGTCCTGGGGTAGCCGTTCGACGCGAGAGCTCTACGACTATATCCAGTCGGCTATGCCTCTCGGCAAAGGCGGCAGCCTGAGCGGCCAAACCTACGAGAACATCGTGGCTTTCCTACTGGAGGCCAATGGCGCAACGCCAGGCGGGAAACCGTTCACGGCAGACACGGATGTAAAGATCGGCAATGTCGCCAGTGGACAGATGCCCGCTGGGATCGCCCATGCGGGAGAGGCAGCGCCGCCTGCTCGCAGCGGCCTTACGATCGCGGGCATGCTTTCCCACTACACACCCGTCACCGACGCCATGCTGATTCATCCCGCAGATGACGACTGGCTTATGTTCCGGCGCACCTATATGGGTTGGAGCTTCAGCCCGCTCACGCAGATCGACGTAAGCAACGTAAAAAGTCTGCAGTTGAAATGGGCCTGGGCGATGAACGAAGGCGGCGCGAATGAAGTGACGCCCATCGTGCATGACGGCATCCTCTTCCTTTCCAATACCGACAACATCGTGCAAGCGTTCGATGCCAAAACCGGCAAGCTGATCTGGGAGAATCGCATCGGCCCCAGATCACCCGTACTCTACGGCGGCAACCGCAGCCTCGCGCTTTACCAGGACAAGGTATTTGTAGCAACCACGGATGCACACCTGGTTGCGCTCGACGCGCGCAGCGGTAAGGTCGCCTGGAACGTGCCCATCGCCGGCAAGGGCCATAACCAGACCGGCGGCGTGATCGTCATCCACGGCAAGGTGCTCACCGGCCTCACCGGCTGCAGCGCTTATGCCCGCGAAAAGTGCGCGATCACCGCATTCGACGCCAATACCGGCGCGCAAGACTGGCGCTTCTCTACCATCGCCCTCACCGGAACACCGGGTGGTGATACCTGGAACGGGTTGGACGATCTCTACCGCGCGGGTGGAGAGACCTGGATCGCAGGCACGTACGATCCCGATCTCAATCTCACGTATTGGGGCGTGGCGCAGGCCAAACCGTGGATGCGGGCCAGCCGCGGAACCGGCAACGGCGCCGCACTCTACACCAGCACCACGGTCGCGCTGGATCCCGATACCGGCAAGCTGCGCTGGTATTTCAGCCACTCGCCAGGCGAGTCGCTCGACCTGGACGAGGTTTTCGAGCGCGTGCTCATCGACCATGGGAACCAGAAGACGGTCATGACCATTGGCAAGGCCGGCATCCTGTGGAAGCTGGACCGCAGCAACGGCAAGTTCCTTGACTACAAGGAGACCGTGCTGCAAAACGTATTCGTGCACATCGATCCCAAGACCGGCGTGCCAACCTATCGCGACGACATCATCAACGCCAAGTCCAACGAGTGGATCCAATCCTGCCCCAGCGAGGAGGGCGGCCACAACTGGACGGCGACCAGCTACTACCCGCCCAGCGACTTGCTGATCATCCCGCTCTCTCAGAGCTGCAACGAGTTAAACGGACATGATGTCGAGAAGAAGGCAGGTTCAGGGGGCGTCGCCGCGGCCGTGCGGGTCTATGAGATGCCAGGCAGCAATGGAAATATGGGTAAGCTCGCCGCCTATGACGCCAACACGATGAAGGAGGTCTGGTCTTTTCAGCAGCGCGCCCCCTTTCTCACCGCGGTGCTCTCCACCGCCGGAGGCGTCGCCTTTGTAGGAGATTACGATCGCACCTTCAAGGCGGTAGATGTCAGGAGCGGCAAAATTCTGTGGCAGACTCAGCTGGGCACGACGGTTCAGGGCTACCCTGTCTCATTTAGCATCGACGGCAAACAATATATCGCGGTGACCACGGGCCTCGGCGGCGGCAGTCCGGAGAACATGCCCAATGTGATTCTGACGGAAGTGCATCGCCCGGACAACGGGCAGGCTCTTTATGTTTTCGCCCTCCCGGATGGAGAACCTTGATGAACATCAGCAAAAGGAATTTTCTGATCTCGAGTCTCAGCCTGGGTGCAGGACTGATGGCGAAGAACGCATTGGCCCAAGCGCAACCACAGCATCTGGACGCTGCACCGCCCCCGCCGAAACGAGAGTTGCCGCATCGCAAGGTGAAGACCACTCCCCTGTTCAAGGCGCCGCCTGGCTATCCCAACGCGGTGGCCATCGCGCCGGAAGGTCTGTGGGTGGCGGAGCAAAAGGCACAGAATTACGGCCCCGGCATCAAGACCTCGCCCGAGGCCTGCTGGCTGCTCGACTGGAATGGCAAGCTGCTCAAGACGGTGCTCACCGAATCCTGCAATACCAGCGGCATGGCGTATGGCGATGGCTTCATCTGGATGGGCGCCAATGGCGGCCCGGAAGGCATCTACCAGACGGACATGAACTCCAAGACGGTCTCCCACCACCAGATCCCGCTGGGTCCACCCGACAATGGCGGCGGCTGCCACGGCTTGATGTGGCATGACAGCAAACTGTGGGTCGTGGCCAACCGCCTGCGCGCTATTCTGCGAGTCGATCCCAAGACCTGGGAGCCGGAGTTCATCATTCCCATCACGACTGCACGTTGGCACGGCGTCGCCTGGGACGATGGAGCGATCTGGATGGTGACGGGCAGCTCTGACGTGGATCGTTTTATAGAGCAGGACGGCAAGCTGGTCCACACCACCACGCCGGGTTTGATCAAGTACGACGCAGCGACGGGCAGACCCCTGGAAACAGCAGAGTTTATCGAGGGATCAGCCGATCCTCATGGCCTGGCCATGTACAACGGCAAGCTGATCAGTTGCGATGCCGGCGTAGGGCCGCCGGGATTCGATCTGACGCATAGCCCGAATAGCGGCTATATCTTTCAGATCGATTTTATTTAGTGGAATGCCGAAACCCCGCGGCTAAAGCCGGAGGAGAATAGTCCTACGCGAGCCGCTCGGCTTGAAAGCCGAGCTCCCCCGCATGAATGCGGGGGCTCCCGTAATTGCCCTTTTCCAAGCCCCCTCAGCCGATCTTGGTGAGTTGGCCTTGATTCAGTTCTTTCCAGTTCCGCCCATTGTCTTCGCTGAACTCGGTGCGGAAGTGCATGACTTTGTCGGAAAGAAATTCGTCATTGGTCAGGAACATGATCGTCTTGTCCTGGCTCTTGACCTCGGTACCGAAGCTCCAGACGTTCCCCTTCACCTGCATCGGTACTTCCCGCGGAGAATCGTCTTTGTCGACCCCAAAGAACTTGTAGGTCTTGTTCGCTTCGTCGTAGGTATACACGGACAAGCTATTGCTGACGCCGTTGACGCCGTTCATCAGATGGTCGCACAGGATGAACCCGTGGTGCGGCGACCAAGCGCATGTCATTTCAGAGGTCATGGAAGCAGCCTCGCTGTAAGGCGTGGTCATCACCTGGGTCTGGGACTCCCACGTTCCGACCCAGACATCCATCTTGGTTAACTCCGGAGCAATTGGGGGGACTACCAAATGATCGCTGGCAAGCGCCAAGCTGCCGGCAGTAACAATCGCGAAATAGATCCCTCTTAGGAAATTCTTACGCATCCCATCCCCTTGCTCTGCTGAGAGAAACGAGCTGATGATACAACTTTTAGGGGATGGTTGAACAATATTCGCTGCAGGTTATTGGTACCCACAGCATCAAAAGTGCTTGCGCTCCGGTAACGTAACGTAACAAATACCCGGCTTGGCTACTGATGCTTCTGCATAATCTGATCGAGAACCTGGCGTGAGGGACGTGTCCGCGACTCCGGGAGCGTGGCCAGGGGCTCGTCAACCAGGTTCAACATGTCGGTGAAGCTGGGCTTGGTGGTATCGACGTAAAAGACCCCCGTCAAGACCTCGCCCTTCTCATGGGCTTCCATCAGGGCCGTGACCGCGCCAATACGGCTGGTCGGGTTGTAGTCCGGATGAAGTTTGCGCAGCCGCATGTGGGATCCGTCGTGCATTTCCACGTCGTAGGTTGTTCCCGGGTCGTAATCGACGGAAATCTCTTCGAACGAGGGCACGAAGCCAACCTCGTTCACCGCCTCTTCGTGCTCCTGGACGTATTTGTAGCTCTTGGTCGATCCCTCATGGTCGTTGAAGGTGACGCAGGGCGAGATCACGTCGAGCATGACCGTGCCCCGGTGGGCAATCGCCGCCTTGAGCATAGCCAGCAACTGCTTTTTGTCCCCGGAGAAGGACCGGCCCACAAAGGTCGCCCCCAGCTCCACTGCCATCACACATGTGTCGATCGGCGGCAGGTCGTTGATGACCCCCGTTTTGAGCGTGGAACCGAGGTCGGCGGTAGCCGAAAACTGCCCCTTGGTGAGACCGTAAACCCCATTGTCTTCAATGATATAGATCAGCGGAAGGTTGCGCCGCATAAGGTGGGCGAACTGGCCGAAGCCGATGGAGGCCGTGTCCCCGTCGCCGCTGACCCCGAGACCCATCATGGTGTGGTTGGCCATCAGCGCGCCGGTGGCTACCGAGGGCATGCGCCCGTGTACGCTGTTGAAGCTGTGGGAGCGGCTCATGAAGTAGGCCGGGGTCTTGGAGGAGCAGCCGATGCCGGAGAGCTTCATGACCCGCTCTGGCGCGACTCCCATTTCGTACATGGCATCGACAATGCGCTCGGAAATGGCGTTGTGCCCGCATCCGGCGCAGAGGGTCGTCTTGCCCCCGCGATAGTCCAATACCTGCAGGCCGAGACGGTTTTTCTTGGGACCGGGAGCTACCGGTGGATTTAGTGTCGTCGCCATCAGATTTCCTCCTGAAGGACCAGCTTGTCGGTCACGGTACGCGCGTCGAGGGGCAAGCCGTCAAAGTAGCGAATACTTCTCAGTTTGGTGACCTCTGTAGCGGGAAGATCGAGCTTGAGCAGACTGAGCATTTGCCCATCGCGATTCTGCTCGATCACATAGATCTTGGTGTGAGCGGCCACAAAAGCATGCACCTCGGAGGAAAAGGGGAAGGCTCGGAGCCGCATGTAGTCGGTTTCGAGGCCGTATTCCTTCTTCAGCTGATCACGGCTCTCGCGCACCGCGAAATCAGAGCTCCCGTAGGCAATCAGTCCAATCTTGGACTTGCCTGTCTGCACTATTTCAGGTGCAGGTACCAGGGTCCGCGCGGTCTGGAACTTCCGGTCCAGCCGCTCCATCAGGTTCTGGTAATCGTCCGGCCGCTCGGTATAGAGTGCCTTCTCGTTGTGGCCGCTGCCACGGGTGAAATAGGCCGCCTTAGGATGGTCGGTTCCGGGCAGTGTCCGATAGGGAATCGCATCGCCATCTACGTCTTTATAACGTTCGAAACCACCCAGCCGGTCCAGATCTTCTTTGGAAAGAACCTTGCCCCGCTTCAGAGGCTTCTCGGGGTAGACGAACGGATCGGACATCCAGTTGTTCATGCCGATGTCGAGGTCGGAAAGCACGAAGACAGGCGTCTGCAGTTGCTCGGTGAGGTCGAAGGCCTCCATCGCGAATTGATAGCACTCAGTGACCGAAGCAGGGAGCAACATGACGTGCTTGGTGTCACCGTGCGAAAGGTAGGCAATCGACAGCAGGTCCCCCTGCATGGTGCGCGTCGGCATACCGGTGGAAGGGCCAACCCGCTGAATATCGAAGATGACCCCGGGAATCTCAGAAAAATAGCCGAGTCCGGCAAACTCCGCCATCAGGGAAATACCAGGACCAGAGGTGGAGGTCATGGAACGCGCCCCGGCCCAGCCCGCGCCCAGCACCATACCGATCGCGGCCAGTTCGTCTTCCGCCTGCACGATGGCGAAATTCGCTTTGCCGTCTGGCTCGACGCGGTACTTCTTCATGAAGTCGATGAGACTTTCGACGACCGAAGAGGACGGCGTGATGGGATACCAGGTCACCACCGTGACCCCGGCGAACATGGCGCCCAGGGCGGCCGCAGCGTTGCCGTCAATGATGATCTTGCCTTCAGTCGCGTGCATGGGCTCGAGCACCAGGGGGTCCTGCTTGGTCAGGGATTTTTGGGCAAACTCGTAGCCGGCTTTGATCGCGCCCCAGTTCAGATCAGCGGCCTTCTGCTTTTTGGCGAACTGACGTCGCACAGCATTCTCGACCGCCACCAGGTCCATCGCCAGCAGCTGCGCCACCACGCCCACATAGATCATGTTGCGCACCAGCTTGCGCAGTTTGGCTTCAGGACAAACCGCAGCCGTCAGCTTGTCGAAAGGGACCGGATAGCAGATCACGTCGTCGCGATATTGCTTTAGGTTCAAGGCCTCGTCGTAGATGGCGGCGCCGCCGGTGGGCAGGGAAAGAATATCTTCCTTGGCCGTCTCAGAATTCATGGCCACCAGGAGTTCGATTTCCCGCTTACGCGCGACGTAGCCCTGTTTGCTGGCGCGAATGGTGTACCAGGTGGGCAAGCCTGCGATGTTGGATGGGAAGAGGTTCTTTCCGCTTACCGGGATGCCCATCCCGAATATGCTCTTGAGCAGCACCAGGTTGGCAGACTGCGACCCGGACCCGTTAACGGTCGCTACCTGGATGCTGAAGTCATTTACGATCCGATTGGATGTTGGCGTTTGCAGAACCGCTGAGCTACCCGCTCCGGGTGCTCCCACGGCAACGTCTCCTGTCGCCATTTTGGCCGGATTCCTTCCCCGATGAATTGAGCGGCACCATCGCCGGCCAGGCTTTTGAGTGCGCCTGAATCAAGAAGGACCCTGATCTCCGCTCAGAACATTATAAGTCAGTGCTTTCCCCCACCTTTTGCTCGTGGCGTTTAATGGCTCTAATTAGCCACTGGGCGGAAGTAACTCTTGTGTTAATGGCGATTAAGCACTTTGGGAATGCAGGCTAGTCCCGATCTGGTACGTTTTCAGCCAGTGTGGGAAATAAGGAATGCCGTTTTTTAACTGCCGTCCTGCCGGCGACTGACTCTGAGCGATGTCCGGAACTACAATCATGGAATGCTGCTTGAAGGTGTTTTTGCCGCGGTAACCACGTGTTTTTATCCAGACGGACGGCCCTACTGGCGCAAGCTGGAACACAATGTTGATCGCTACTCCCGCACTCCGCTCAGCGGCCTCGTCATGCTGGGCTCGACCGGAGAGGCGGTCATGTTAAGCGAGGAAGAATCGCGAGAGGCGTTGCGGGTGGCACGGGCGGCGACGGCGCCGGATAAGGTATTGCTCGCAGGGGTAGGCCGGGAAAGCGTATTTGAGACCCTGCGCATGGCAGACTACGCAGCCGCGCTCGATTACGATGCCATCCTGGTCCGTACGCCGCACTACTACCGCAAGCAGATGCGGAACCGCGAGATGCTGACTTACTACCAGGCAGTCGCCGACCGTTCTCCTCTGCCGGTGCTTCTTTACAGCGTGCCGGTTTGCACGGCATACGACTTGCCGGTCGAAGTGGTCGCTGAACTGGTCATGCATCCGAATATCGTGGGCATGAAGGACTCCAGTGGCAACGTGGACCGGATCGCGCAACTGGTGCACGCCACGCGCTCCTCCAGGAAGCGCAGCGTTCCAGTAACCACCGTGTTTTCAGCGGTTACCTCGAGAATGCTCAGGCATTCTGTTCAGGCTGAGAGCCAAGCGGAGCCGACTTTTGTGGCTGCTGACCAGCTTGGCTCCGGGATGACGGCGCTGGCGGTGACGCCGCCACGGCCAGCGCTAAAGACGCGTTCGAAGGAAGTGGGCTTTCAGCTGCTCTGCGGTTCTGCCCAAACGCTCTACCCCTCGCTCGAAGCGGGAGCCACGGGTGGTGTACTGGCGCTGGCAACCTTCGCCCCTCAAGCCTGCCAGGAGGTCTACACCGCGTGGAAGGAGAACGATGCGGTGCTGGCGGCGGACAAGCAGCGGCGCATCGTGCGGGCAGGAATCGAGGTTTGCGGCCAAATGGGGATTCCCGGCGTAAAGTATGCGCTGGACCTGAATGGCTATTACGGAGGCCGGCCGAGAATGCCGCTGCTGCCGTTGGTTGCTGAAGAGCAGCGGCTGGTCGAAGAACTGACCTTCGATATTCGCAACTAACTCAAATTGTCCCCCTTGGAGCGGCAATTGCTTTGGAAGAAATTGCCGCTTTTCGAGAGTCTTGACTGAACAATATAGCTCGCACCCGAACAACACCTCCGGTGTTGCGACGCTCAATTTCCACGTATTACACTCTGACCATCCCCTTTTTCCAACTTCATACTCTTCCCTAAGGTGGCTCGATGAGACCCCGCTGCAGGTCCATGTTGCGCCGTTGCCCAGGCCCCGTTCCGCTCTTTACAACCCTTTGCTTGCTCACATTCCTGGTCGCCGGCTGCGGCGGTAACCCCACCACGCCCACATCCCCGTCAGGCCCCGTTCCAGGCGAGTCCACCACGGTCGCCATCCAGATCTCCAGCACCGCCAACGGTCAGTTCGTGGAATTTCCCATGCGGATCGACTCCATATCCCTCACGAATAAGGCAGGCAAAACCACCACGATCTTCAACAATCCGACCAACGTTGAATTTATTGTCGCAAATGGCGAAGCCTCCCCATTCGTTACAGTGACGGTTCCCCAGGACGTCTATACCTCCGCCGCCGTCGCGGTCTCGTACCCGACGTTCGATACTACCTTCATCAACTCCCAGGGAGGGATTGACTTCAACACTGACGAATACGGCTACACCCCGACTCCCCCGGTCGTCACTCTGTCGCAGCCAATCACGATCAGTGGTTCCGCCATGGGCCTGACCCTCAACCTGCAGGCCTCCCAATCGGGAAGCTTTACCGGGCTACCACCCAACCAAACCGCATACAACATCAACCCGACCTTCGATCTCACAGCTTTCGCCATCCCCACCCAGTCAACGGCACCGCAGAACGGTAAGTGCATCGGGATCACCGGCCGGATAACCGCCGTCGATTCCGCCGCCAACTCGATAGCGGTCACCTTAGCCAGCAATGGCTTGGTGGCATCGAGCCCCTCAACCGCGACTGGTCCTGTTACCTTACCCCCATCCCTTTCCGCAACGCTCAATTCCGCTACACAATTTCAGGGGATACCGTCGGCAAGTAGCCTCACTCCCGGAGTCTTCGTCAATATGGACGTCGCGCTCGAACCCAACGGTTCGTACGTCGCCACACGCGTCGAAGTCCAGGATGGGGCCGCCACCAATGTTGCCTGGGGAGGATTCGCCCAGGTCATTCCGTCCTATAACTACATTTCACAGATGGTAACCCGGCAGCAAGGAGACTTCCTCACGCCCTACCCGGAGGCTATGGGAGCCCCATACGTCTACGCGAGTTCTACGAAGTTTCAGACCTCGGCGCGATTTCCGAACCTGAGTACGTTGCCCTTCACCGCAGCCTTCAATGCATCGAACCTCGCCGCTGGTCAAGATGTCTCGGTTGGCTCCACCTTCATCTCTGAGTTGGGCGGGACGTATAGCTCGGCGAGCACGGTCACGCTGATTCCTCAGACGATTGATGCGACGATCACTGCCATCTCGAACAGCGGAAACTACACGATCTACGCGGCCACGCTCGCGCCATACGATCCAATCGTGCAGATGAACAGCCCACAAGATGCGCCAGGCGCGACGCTTTTGCCGGGCGCGAATGTTGTCATGGTTTACGTCGATTCCGATGCTGCGTTGCTTAACACTACCGTTCCGGGTGTGGGCGGCACGTTCCGTTTTAATGGTCTCCTCTTCAATGACAAGGGAGTTCTTCGCATGGTCTGCGATCAGGTCAACGATGGGGTGCCTCAGTAAAGAGAAACGCTCTAGTGCGCGACGACCGGTTCCCGGCGTAATTCCTGCAGGGCGTTGACGGTGATCTGGCGCCTTTGGGTCGCGGCAATTCCTTCCGCCGCCGCCCGGGCCGCGGCAATGGTGGTGATGGTGGAGATTCTCTGCGTTACCGCCGCTCGCCGAATTGCTCTCTCGTCAAAGAATGTGTCCTGGCCGTGCGGCGTATTCACGATCAAGTGAATCCGCTCACCCTTGATCAGGTCGACTACGTTCGGCCGGCCCTCCTTGACCTTGTACACGCGTTCGACAACCATGCCGGCTCGCTCCAACACATCGGCCGTACCATGCGTGGCCACCAGGTGAAAACCCAGCTCCACATACTGCCGGGCAAGGTCCACGACCACTGCCTTGTCGCGGTCATTCACGCTGAAGAAGACTGTCCCCTTCACCGGCAAGACCTGTCCGGCTGAAAGCTGTGCTTTGGCAAAAGCTTCGCCAAAATTATCAGCCACCCCCATCACTTCGCCGGTCGACTTCATCTCCGGTCCCAGCACCGTGTCGACGCCGGGAAACTTGTTCCAGGGAAAGACCGGTGACTTGACGAAAAAGTGACTGCCCGTCGCGAGGTCCGTGCGCTCGGCCACTTGCTCCGGCATCAACTCGCGCAAAGTGCGCCCAGTCATCAGCCGCGCAGCCATCTTGGCCAACGGCACTCCGGTCGCCTTGGAGACGTAGGGCACGGTTCGGGAAGCACGTGGATTCACTTCGATGACGAAGACCTTATCCTGTTCCCCGGACTTGCGCTGAATCGCGAACTGCAGGTTAACCAGGCCCACCACGTTCAGAGCCAGCGCCAGCTTGCGCGTGTACGTACGAATCGTTTCCAGGGTGGAGGGCGCCAGATCGGCCGCCGGCAGCACGCAGGAAGAGTCGCCGGAATGAATGCCCGCTTCCTCAATATGTTGCATGATCCCGGCAATCACCACGTCTCGGCCGTCACACAACGCGTCCACGTCGACTTCGACCGCATCCTCGAGAAAATGATCGACCAGAACAGGGCGCTCGCGGGAGTACTCGACCGCTTCCTTCATATAGCGGCTCACCGCATCGGCGTCATAAGCAATCACCATCGCCCGGCCGCCCAGCACGTACGATGGCCGCACCAGCACGGGGTAGCCTACCCGCGCCGCGCCTTCCACCGCTTCTTCGATGGTGGTCACCATCGCACCCGGAGGCTGAGGAATATTCAGGTCCTCTAGCAAGCGCCCGAAGCGCTTGCGGTCTTCGGCCAGATCGATGGACTCGGGAGAAGTGCCCAGGATCTTGATGCCCGCGGCTTTCAGCGAGATCGCGAGATTCAACGGAGTCTGTCCGCCGAATTGCACGATCATCCCGATGTCGGCGCCTGAGGAGGCCTCGTGCTCGTAGACGGCCAGCACATCTTCGAGGGTAAGCGGTTCGAAGTACAACCGGTCGCTGGTGTCGTAATCGGTCGAGACCGTCTCCGGATTGCAGTTGACCATGATGGTCTCGTAATCGTCATCGCGGAGCGCAAACGCTGCATGGCAGCAGCAGTAATCGAACTCGATGCCCTGGCCAATGCGGTTCGGCCCGCTGCCCAGAATAATGACTTTGCGTCTCGCCGTCGGCGGGGCTTCATCTTCCTCTTCGTAGGTGGAGTAGAGGTAAGGCGTATCGCTATCGAACTCGGCCGCGCAGGTATCAACCTTCTTGAACACCGGCGTGACGCCGTGGCGCCGCCGCAGTTCCCTGACCGGGGCCGCTCCATCCAGGCCATCGAGGTTCCATTCTTCGGCGATCCTGGCATCGGAGATGCCCATTCGCTTAACCTTGCGCAGCAAATCCGCCGGCATGGTTTCCAACGAATAATCGGCAAGCTTCTGAATGGTCTCCGTCACTTCCTTAATCTGGTAGAGAAACCACGGATCCATCGACGTCACACGGGCGATTTCCCGCACCGAGAGCCCACTGCGCAAGGCATAACGGATGTAGTTCAGCCGCTCCGGTTGCGGAGTCACGAGGCGCTGCGTCAGCCGCCGTGGCTCAATCACCTCCGACCGTATGCTCTTGCCCGTGTCCAGCGAACGGAGCGCCTTCATCAGCGCTTCTTTGAAGGTGCGGCCCAGGGCCATCACTTCGCCCACAGACTTCATCTGCGGTCCCAGGTTCTCATCCGCTCCGGGGAACTTCTCGAACTGCCACTTGGGAATTTTGACCACTACATAATCGATGGAGGGCTCGAAGCATGACGGCGTCTTGCGCGTGATGTCATTGGGTATCTCATCGAGGGTATAGCCAACGGCCAGCTTGGCGGCAATTTTGGCGATGGGAAAGCCGGTTGCCTTGGAAGCCAGCGCGGAAGATCGCGATACCCGGGGATTCATCTCGATGACCGTCATCCGCCCGGTCGCCGGGTTTACGGCAAACTGCACATTGGATCCGCCGGTCTCGACGCCAATTTCGCGCATCACGCGGATCGCGGCGTCGCGCATCGATTGGTATTCGCGATCGGTCAAGGTCTGGGCCGGCGCTACGGTGATCGAATCGCCGGTGTGCACGCCCATCGGGTCCATGTTCTCGATGGAGCAAATGATGATCACGTTGTCGGCGAGATCGCGCATCACCTCCAGCTCGTACTCTTTCCAGCCCAGCACCGACTCTTCGATCAGACACTCGTGCACGGGAGAAAGATCGAGGCCGCGAGCCAGAATATCCATCAGCTCTTCGCGGTTGTAGGCCAGGCCGCCGCCTGAGCCGCCCAGGGTAAAGGATGGCCGGATGATGACCGGGAAGCCGATCTTAGCGGCGAACTCCGCGCCATCGCGGATATTGTTGACCAGCGCGGAGCGCGGGACATCGAGCCCGATGCGCGACATGGCGTCCTTGAACAGGAGCCGGTCTTCGGCCTTCTTGATGGCTTCGAGCCGGGCGCCAATCATTTCCACGTCGTATTTTTCGAGAATGCCCGCATCGGCGAGATCGACAGCGAGATTCAGAGCCGTCTGCCCACCTACGGTAGGCAGCAGCGCAAATTTGCCTATGCGTTGGCCGTTGTCATCGGTCATCCGCTCGCACTCCCGGCGGATGATCTCTTCGACGTACTCCCGGGTCAAGGGCTCGATATACGTGCGGTCAGCGAGTTCGGGATCGGTCATGATGGTGGCTGGATTGGAATTCACCAGCACCACCTCGTAGCCTTCCGCCTTGAGCGCCTTGCATGCCTGGGTGCCGGAGTAATCAAACTCCGCCGACTGCCCAATCACGATCGGACCCGAACCGATCACTAGAATTTTCGTTATATCGTTCCTGCGTGGCATTTTATTTTTCCATTCGATTCGCGCCTACAAGAGGCCTCACCTCGACCGTGGCGTTTTGAGGAGCCTTGGGCTTTGCCGGGTTTGAAAGAACCTCGGGGAGCGGCTCTTGAAGGGGCCGTGTTGAACCTTGAAGGGGCGGGGCTTCAGCCCCGCCGTTGGACCTGCCCCATGTGAACGGCTCTAGCCGCTGAGGGATCGGGTTTGGATTCACAGCAAGCTAACCGGAAGCATGTTCATCCCTTCCACTCTTCCATCATTTTTCGGAAGTCCCGGAAGAGGTAGTTGGAGTCGTGTGGGCCGGGGCTGGCCTCCGGATGGTACTGCACGCTGAAGAGTGGCAGCGTGCGATGGCGCAGGCCTTCCAGCGTGTTGTCGTTCAGGTCGACATGGGTAAGCTCGACCTCGCTCTGATTGATCGAGTCCGGATCGACAGCAAAGTTATGGTTGTGCGCGGTGATCTCCACTTTGCCCGTCTGGGTCTGCTGAACCGGGTGGTTTCCGCCGTGGTGGCCAAACTTCAGCTTGTATGTCTTCCCACCGAGGGCCAAACCGATCAACTGGTGGCCAAGGCAGATGCCAAACATCGGCCTGCGTCCGACAAGCTTGCGGATATTCTCCTGGGCGTAGGTTACCGGCTCCGGATCGCCCGGCCCATTGGATAGAAAAATCCCGTCAGGCTTCAAGTCGAGCACATCCTCCGCGGAGGTTTCCGCCGGCACCACGGTCACCCGGCAGGCTTCCCGCGCCAGCATGCGCAGGATGTTGTGCTTGATGCCAAAGTCATAGGCCACTACATGCAGATCCGGTGGGGGTAACTTGAGGCTTTCGTCCCCCAGCTGCAAGGGATCGCCATTGAAGTTTCGGCGGTCATTACAGTCCCACTCGTAAGCAGCCTTGGTGCTCACTACCTTGGCCAGATCTGTGCCATCCATCTTGCGGATGCCGCGGGCCTTGAGGACGAGCTTGTCGGGATCCGTTTCGAGCGAGGAAATGACCCCGCGCAGCGCACCATGGGTGCGCAGATGACGAACCACAGCGCGAGTGTCAATCTCCGCGATTACAGGAACGTTAAAGCGTTCCAGGTATTCTTCCGTCACTTGCTGTGAGCGCCAATTGGAGCTGATGGGCGAGAACTCGCGCGTCACCAGGCCCTCGATATACGGGCGGCTAGCCTCATTGTCGGCGGCGTTGGTTCCGTAGTTTCCGATTTGTGGATTGGTCAGGACAACAATCTGTCCTGCGTAAGAGGGATCGGTGAAGATTTCCTGGTAGCCTGTCAGGGCGGTATTGAAAACCACTTCGCCAAAACATTCACGTCTGGCGCCATAGCTCTCACCGCGGAAGATGCGCCCGTCTTCGAGCGCGAGGATTGCCTGCATGGCTTCTCCGTCGAGTGGATTTAGTCAAGTTTAACAGGTATCCCCGGATTCCCTGCTGCCCGGCACACCAATATCCGCGCCTGCGCTCCAGATAAGCCGGAGGCCTGGAATTGGCGCTTAGTGGATAACGCCCATGTCCTCTGCCGGCCAATAGACAAACGCAGCCTTGCCGTAGATCAGATCCCGCGGCACCGGTCCAAAGTCGCGGCTGTCACTGGAAATCGAGCGATGATCGCCCATCACGAAATACTGATCGGGCTGAATCACCATCGCATCCTGCGATCGGCTGTCGTGGAACCTTCTGGGCACGTACGGCTCAGGCAGCAGCCTGCCGTTGATGTAGGTGCGACCGTCGTCGATGCGCAACTCATCGCCCGGCACCGCGATTACGCGCTTGATGTAGCTCTTTTGCGGATCGCGCGGATAGTGAAAAACTACGACGTCGCCGCGATGAATTTCGGCGAAGTGGTAGACGAACTTGTTGATGAATAGCCGGTCCTGGTCTCCCAGGCGAGGCAACATACTGGTGCCCTCCACCCGTACCGGCTGATACAGAAAAGTGATGATGAAAAAAGAGACGGCGAGCGAAAACAGCATGTCGCGTCCCCAGAGCCAGAAACTTCGTCCCGGCAACTCCGACGGCACCTGAGGCAACGCCTCTTGCTGCGTGGCGGGCTCAGGCCCAGTCTTATCTTCTTCCGGGTTCATCGTTCATCCCAATGATTCACTCGGTTTACGGTTCAGTCGCAGCCCGGGCTGCCGAAGGGGCACAGAATTCGCTGCTTCCGCATGGGTTGCTGTTGGCTGGCGGGAACCATTTGCGCCTGCCCGTTCCCTTGGTTGCTACCGGCGAGTTGCGATTGCTGCAAAACCAGCGGCCGCTGCAAAACCATCTCCACCGATGTTCCCGAAGGAATCACAATATCATTGCCGCGCGTGAAGAGGGTGTAGATGGCGCCCGCAGCCGCTCCGGCGAGCGAACCGTAGCCAACCCCTTTCGCCACATCTCCCGAGGTGGCACCGCCGAGGACGCCGGCCTCCGCGCCAATGGCCGCGCCCTTGGCAATGTTGCCTACGTCACGCCCTTTGCTCCCTGCCTGCTCCACCGTGCCTTCACTATCCTTCACCTTGGGGCCATCAGACCCCGGCAGACTATTCAGGACGCCAGGAACTTCGACGATCGATCCATTAGGGAAAATCATGGTGGTAAAGTGGAGGTCAATTTGCGCCCGCCCTTTTACCCGGCCCGGCCGCACTACATGGTCCACAACACCCTGCACATAAACGCCGACCGGGATCATGATCCGCGAGGCGCCCACCACAGGGAAAGAAGAAACCAGGTAGACGCCATCTCCCTGCTGCGCGGTCTTGGTGTTGATCCCACTCTTGAGGGAGAGCAGAACCTTGGTTCCTGCGGGAACGGTGAATGTCTGGGATGGTGCTTCGGCGGCAGGTGCGGGCGTCGGGGCTGGAGTTGCACTGGAAGCTGCGGTTGTCGTTTGCCCATTTCCCTGGGCGGCTGCCATGCCAGCTAGCAGTCCGACTACGACGAACTTCCCGCGAACGTTCATCCCGTCAACCTCAGGTCATAAGTATAGACGGCTGGGGACGGCGTTGGGCGAGCGCATGCCCTAGGGATTTGTCCCGAAGTGGGTCACCCTACCCGGATTTCCGTTTAGAGGCTGCAAAAAGGGCTGCGTGTGCGGCTTTCTTCGAGGAAAGCCGCATGAAGTTCCTTGGCTCCGTTGCACTCAATAGGAGATCCGGGGTGTGGGGTGTTGGTCAGCTAACATGGGTTGGAGTGTAGAGAAAGGAAACTACCCGGGCCCTAAGTTTGAGCTTGTCGTCTGGCTAGCGCAAACCTATGGCTTAGTTACACAAACCGATGGCTCCGCCCCAGGTCACAGTTCCCTCCTCCGCTTCCGCGCAGCGTCATCGGTTTGCCGCCACCTACTCGATCCTCGATCAGGCTGTTTCGCAGCAGGCTTTTCCTGGGGCGGCCTTTGGCGTGCTATTGCGGGGAGAGGTGCTGGCGCTGGATGGCGTTGGCGGCTTTACCTACGGGCAACCAACTGATGCTGTAAACGCTTCCACCATATACGACCTGGCGAGTGTCACCAAAGTGATCGCGACTACTTCCATGGCCATGCTGCTGTACCAGCAGGGGCAGCTCTTGCTCGACCAGTCTCTGGTGGAGATTTTACCCGCCTTCGCACAAGGCGAAAGTATCGGCGGCGCGCGACACCAGGTGACGCTACGTATGCTGCTGGCGCACACCTCCGGATTGGCCGGCTACGTTCGCCTGTTCGAGAGCGCTCGAGGCCGCGAGGAGCTGCTGGATGCCTGCCTCCGCTTGCCCCTCGAAGCCGCGCCTGGAAGCCGTTCCGAGTACTCCGATCCTGGCTTCATCTTGCTCGGGCGCGCCTTGGAAATCGTTGCCGGCGAGAGCCTCGAGGACTTCTGTTCGCGCGAGGTTTTCCTGCCATTGGGCATGACCAGTACTTGCTTTCGGCCACCGGCTGGTTGGCGATCCGCCATCCCACCGACCGAAGAGGACTTGACCTTCCGCCACCGCATCATCCAGGGAGAGGTCCAGGATGAAAACTGCTATGTCCTAGGGGGAGTAGGCGGCCATGCCGGCCTCTTCTCCAATGCACTAGATCCGCTACTTTACGCGCAATGCCTGCTCGGCGGACAACTCTTTACGCTGGAGACGATTCGACTCTTCACCAGCCGCGTCCTACCGGCAGACAGCTCCCGGGCATTGGGATGGGATACACCCTCCCAACCTTCCTCTTCCGGCAAGTTCTTCAGCCGCCACTCAGCCGGCCATCTCGGCTACGCGGGAACCTCCCTCTGGATCGACTTTGAGCGCCAGCTAGCCATCGTGCTGCTCACCAATCGCACCTGGCCGGACCGCCAGAGCCAGGACATTCGCGCCATCCGTCCCGTCTTTCACGACGCTGTCGTCGAAAAAATTGAGCAAGGGAGCGACTAAATTGCCATAACCCAAAAGTGTTTGCGTGGATGGCACGTTACGCCCTAATTTGAGAGCAAAGTAGTGTCAGTTGGAGATAAAATCATGTAGTTGAGTGGGAGCTGACTAAACCAACATGGCCACAACGAGTACTTTTCACACGGAGACAGGTACCGGCAACGAGACAACTACCGACCAGCCGCAAAACCTGCACGATCTGACGACAGAAAGTTCTAACGAAGCCTCGATGGGCTTCGATACTAAATCTGCCCTCGAAATCGCACGCATCATCAACCACGAAGACTCAAAGATTGCCGCCGCGGTTAAGAAGTCGTTGCCCGAGATTGCTTTGGTCATTGACATGGTGGCGCGCAGCCTGCGCGATGGAGGACGCCTGATTTACGTAGGCGCCGGCTCCAGCGGTCGCATCGCCGGCCTCGACTCTTCCGAATGTCCGCCGACCTTTTCTACCCCGCCGCAAAGTGTCCAGTACATCATGGCGGGAGGCCCTAAGGCTCTGGCATCTGCTGTGGAAGTGAATGAAGATTCCACCGAGCTGGGACAGCGTGATATTGCCCGTCGCCGCCCGACTCGCAAAGACGTGGTCATCGGCCTCTCTTCGAGCGGCCGCACGCCTTACGTCGTGGCCGCGGTGGAGTATGCCCGGGCCCGCGGCGCCAAGACCGCCGCCGTGACTTGCAATCACAATACCCCGCTTTCCTCCGCCGCAGACATCTGCATCGTTGCTGAAGTGGGTCCGGAAGTCGTCTCCGGTTCGACGCGCATGAAGGCCGCTACAGCGCAGAAGATGGTGCTCAACATGATCACCACCGGGGCCATGACCCGGCTTGGCTACGTCTACGACAACCTCATGGTCAATGTGCACATGCAGAACACCAAGCTGGTGGAGCGTGGCATCAGCATTTTGATGCGCGCCTGCAAGATCGACCGCGAGCGGGCCGTGCTCACCATCAAGTCTGCCGGGCGCAGCGTGCCCGTCGCCCTGGTGATGCTCAAGGCGGGAGTCGACAAGCCCGAAGCAGTGCGTCGCCTGGCTAAGTCGGACGGGAATGTACGGTTGGCAATCGAAGATACAACGCTCGAGTTATAGAACTGAGATACACATAAGGAGCACCCCCGGGCTCTCATGGATAAGTTTGTCATTCGCGGCGGTAACCCGCTGCTCGGAACGATTCGGGTAAGCGGAGCCAAAAACTCCGCGCTGCCCTGCATGGCCGCCGCGATTCTCACCGAAGACGAAGTCGTACTGGAGAATATCCCCCAGGTCCGCGACATTGAGACGGAGCGGAAACTGCTGACTTCGATGGGCGCCGAGGTGGAACTCGGGTATGGCCGCGCACAACACCGTACCAGGATCAGTTGTCGCGTTCTCTCCGACCCCACTGCCAAGTACGAGATCGTCAAGACCATGCGTGCTTCTTCGCTGGTGTTGGGCCCACTCGTCGCTCGCTGCGGGCTTGCCCGCGTAGCCCAGCCTGGTGGTTGCGCCATTGGCGACCGCCCGATCGATTTGCATCTCAAAGGCCTGGAAGCGATGGGCGCAACCATCGTGCAGGAACATGGCTATCTGGAAGCACGCGCCGAACGGTTGCACGGCGCGCATATCGTTTTCGACAAGATTACTGTGACCGGCACCGAAGATTTGCTGATGGCGGCTGTTCTTGCCGAGGGCGACACGCTGATGGAAAATTGCGCGCGCGAGCCCGAGGTGGTCGACTTGGCCGCTCTTCTTGTGGCCATGGGCGCGAATATTCAGGGCGCGGGCACGGGGACCATCCGAGTGAAGGGTGTGAACAAGCTACACGGCGCCAAGCATCGCATCAATCCTGACCGCATCGAAGCCGGAACGTTCCTGGTGGCGGGTGCTATCAGCGGAGGCGACCTGGTGGTGGCCAATTGCCAGCCCGCGCATCTTTCCGCCCTCGTTACCAAGCTCGAAGCCTGTGGAGTACGCATCACGCCCATGGGTTCTGATTCGTTGCGCGTGCGCAGCGAAGGCAATCTACAGGCAAACGATATCTCCACCGAAGAATATCCCGGCTTCCCTACTGACATGCAGGCGCAGTACATGGCGCTGGCCACCCAGGCCGAAGGCACCACCACGGTAAAAGAAAACATTTTCGAGAATCGCTTCATGCACGTGGGCGAGCTGGTTCGCATGGGCGCGAATATCAAGGTGGACGGGCGCACGGCGACTGTGCGCGGCAAAACGCCGCTCTCGTCGGCGGTGGTCATGTGCTCCGATCTGCGCGCCTCGGCTTCACTGGTGCTGGCCGCGCTGGTAGCCGATGGCGAGTCCATACTCGACCGCGTCTACCATATCGACCGCGGATATGAGCGGATTGAAGAGAAGCTGCGCGGCGTTGGCGCGCAGATCCGTCGCATGGGCGACATCTTTCCCGATGGCAAGCGCGAGGTCGCGCTGGAGGCCCAAGTCACGTAAGCGTCTTTCTGCGACCCCGTCGGGCATTCCTGCATCCGACTGACTATGCCAGACACAGACGCTGCACTTCGTCATCAACTTGTCCAACTTCTTCACGGCGGAAATGCGCACGTCGACACGCTTACTGCACTAAAGGGTTTCCCCGCGAAATTCTACGGAGCAAAGCCGGAGAATGCGCCCCACTCCGGGTGGGAGCTTCTGGAACACATGCGCATGGCGCTGCATGATTTGTTGGACTTTTCCACCAACGACAAGTACGTGGAGAAGAAATGGCCTGACGATTACTGGCCAGCATCAGCCGAGCCGCCTTCCAAGGAAGCCTGGCACGATTCAGTAAGGGCGCTGGAGGAAGACCTGGAGGCGTTTGAAAAGCTGGTCAAGGACCCCCACAGCAACCTGCATGCGCAGATTCCCTGGGGCGGCGAGAAGGACCAGACGCTCTTGCGCGAAGTGCTGCTAGCCGCTGATCACAACAGCTATCACACCGGCGAGGTGGTCTTCCTCCGCCGCCTCCTGGGCGCCTGGAAGGGCTAACAACCCTCGAGGTAGTGGACGAGAATGGACGGGTGCCAATCAAGGTTCGCCCTAGCGTACCTGGGACGAAAACGAAGGGGCGGAAGCCCCATCAATCGCTTTTGGAATTGTCTGTCCAACCGAAACATCAAGTGCCGCTGAACCATCCAGCGAAAGCAATCGAAAAATATCATTTTCGGCCCAGGTATCCGGATTTCCTGCACGAGGCGCCACCAACACCCGCGTGTGCGGCTTTCATTAAGGAAAGCCGCATGAGCTTCGCTAACGCCAACAAGGTCGACAGGAAATCCGGAGTACGCTGAGGCGAGGGGCACCCGTCCATCTCCTGTATATTTTCGACGGGATAGACAGGAGATTCAAAGCAGGGTAGCTACTTTATTTCCAGCTGACGGCGAGTTGCCAGCGCATCTGGCGCTGAGCTGTCTTGCGCAGGACGCGCTCAAACTCTTCCATCTCGCGCAGAACGGCCGGAGTCTCTGTTCCCAGCGCCGTCGGCGATGCTTTCAGATGATCCAGCAGGGTGCATACGGTAATCAGGCCATCTTCGGGTGAAAACCACTGCGGAGGAGGCAAGGTCTTGGCCCACTCCGGGTCGCCGGCGCCTTCTTCCAGCAGCAGGGCCATGGAGTTTTCATCGGCGGAGAAGAACTCCAGCAGCGGCTTGACTCCAATGCGTTGCGCCATCTTCTCCAGGGCATCCTCGTTGCGAGCGAGCGCCCTGCCATTCACGAAGATGTCGAAGCCAGGGTCCTCCCCTTCGACGACGATGTACAAAGTGGCACCCATGGCCAGCAGTTTATCGCATCCTTGCGCGGGATTCGGTTTCCTTGCGCGATCAATTACCAAGAAGGGAAACGGTATCGTCATCCTCGGCTCGCGCGCGCATCACCAACAGCAGGCAAACCAAGGTAATCAGCGATCCCGCAATCATGCTGAACGACAAGCCGAGGCGCAGAAATAGGGCACTCTCGAGTATCGCCACCAGGGGCTGGATCCATTGCACCGTTCCAACCTGGTACGCCTCCATCCGTTGCAGCAGCCAGAAGTACGTGGCATAGGCCGGAGCGCCGGCCACGAATGCCAGAAAGGCCACTGCACCAAGGGCGCCGCGGTTCCATTGCACCGGCTGCCCACGCTCCAACAGCAAACTGGCCAGAAACAGCAGCAGCGCAGCAACGCCCAGCACTGACGCGGTCGCCACGATGGGATGCAAACTACCAAATTCGCGGCGAGCAAAAATCGATGACGCGCCAATCGATGCCACAGCGAACAGCACTACCGCCGCGCCACTGGCCTGAGCCAACGAGAACGTCGCGCCCAGGGCCACCACCATCGCCCCAAGCCCTACGATCGACGCTTGCATGGCAATGCGCGGCACATCCCTGCCGGCGAGGACTGGGGTTAGAAGTACTACGATCAGGGGCATAGCGGAAAATGACACCGCCACGGTTGCTGATGGAAGCCGTGCCTGGCCCCAAAGCAATAGCAGGAAGGGCACCACGATCATGGTGACGGAAAGAATGAATACGAAGCCCAGGGCGCGGCCGCGAGGCAATTTCAGCCGCTTCCACAAAATCACCGGAATCCAGAGCAATGCGGCCAACAGGAAGCGTGCAGCCGCTCCACGCAAGGGCGGAACGTACTCGGCCAGAGTGTCCACGGCCACCCACGTAGTGCCCCAGACAATGCCCAGCGCGGCAAACGCCCACCAGTGTTTCGGTCCGACTACTGTTCTGGAATCCATCCCTGTTCACCGCAAAAGAAAGGGGCTGCGCGCAGCACGCAACCCCTTCGCTTACTTAACCCCTTCAGACCGATTACTGCGGTCCGCGGCCTCCGCCACCACCGGAGCCACCGCCCGGACCACGGCCACGGCTGCGATGCCGCCGGCGCCGTTGGCCCGCGGGACCACCCGGACCACCACCGGATGACGGCCTGCGAACCTCTACCGGCACAGCATCCGATGTACCATCCGCGCGATTGAAGTTGGGCTCGTCCCCGCCCTCGACAAAGGGCTCATCGTCATCGAAGTCTTCCCCGCCCTCGATGGTAATGGTACTGGCGTTCGAAGCCGGCTGCCGCTCCACCGGGGACTGCGATTGCGCCCGCGGAGCACGCGGAGCTGACGCTTCGCCGCCGCCGTTGTCTCCCGAGCCGCCCCTCGATGGCTCTGGAAGTCCGAGCTTCTCGCGCTGTTCCTTGAGCAGAGCCTTGCGCGAAAGCTTGATGCGATTACCCTCGATGCCGAGAACCTTGACCAGTACCTGATCCCCTTCGCGCAATTCGTCCTTCACGTCTTTCACGCGATGCTCGGCAATTTCACTGATGTGCAACAAGCCGTCGGTGCCGGGGAAGATCTCGACAAATGCACCGAACTCAGCCAAACGCACCACCTTGCCCAAATAAGTCTTGCCTACTTCAGGCACAGCGGTGAGATCGCTGATCATGGCCAGTGCCTTCTTCAGACCTTCTTCATCGCTGGAGGCAACGTTCACGCGACCGGTGTCGTCGACATCGATCTTGACGCCGGTGGCTTCGATGATGCCGCGAATCGTTTTGCCGCCCGGTCCGATCAGGTCCCGAATCTTATCGGTCGGTATCTGCAGGGTGTGAATCTGTGGAGCGAACTTCGACTTCTCGGTATTCGAAGTAGCCTGTACCGCGTCCATCTTGTCGAGCAGGAATAGCCGCCCGCGCCGGGCCTGTTCGAGCGCCTCGCGCATGATCTGCCCGGTGACGCCGCTGATCTTGATGTCCATCTGCAGCGCGGTGATACCTTCGCGCGTGCCGGCTACCTTAAAGTCCATATCACCGTAGTGGTCTTCCGCACCGGCAATGTCAGTCAGGATGGCGTAGTCATCGCCTTCCTTGACAAGTCCCATGGCAACACCGGCGACGGCCCCCTTGAGGGGAATGCCGGCCTGCATCAGGGCCAGACTCGCGCCGCAGACGCTGGCCATCGAGGAAGAACCATTGGATTCCAGAATGTCGGAGACCACACGCATGGTGTAGGGAGACTCGTCCTCTCCAGGCAGCACCGCGGCAATAGCACGTTCCGCCAGCGCGCCGTGGCCGATCTCACGCCGGCCTACTCCGGTCATGCGACCGACTTCGCCCACGGAGAATGGGGGGAAGTTGTAGTGCAGCATGAAACGCTTGCGCTGCTCCCCCTGGAAGGTCTCCAGGCGTTGCTGGTCGTCCGTGGTTCCCAGCGTTACGGTAACCAACGCCTGTGTCTCACCGCGGGTGAACAATGCGGAGCCGTGGACACGCGGCAACACGCCGACTTCAATCGTGATCTCGCGAATCTGATCGAAGCTGCGCCGATCCGGCCGGATGCGATCCTTGGTGACCTGCTCGCGGAAGATTCTCTCCCGCATTACCTCGTAATACTTGGCCAGCTTCTTCTTGGCGTCCGCGTCTCCCTCGGGCAGCTCCTTCGCCAGCTCGTCCTTGATTTGCTTGACCAGCGCGTAGCTTTCCGCTTTGGGATGAGTTTGGGTGTCCAGCGCATCCTTCAACCGGTCGCCCACTTTAGCCTGAAGCACCGCCAGGTACCCGTGATCAAACTCGACTGGAGGCACGATGCGCTTGGGCTTCCCTGCCTTGGCAACCAGTTCGTCGATCACCGCACAAATCTTCTTGATCTCGGCGTGGCCAAATTCAATGGCATCGACCACCGTATCTTCACTCACGCCAGTGGCGCCGCTCTCGATCATCACCACGCCATCTTTGGTGGCCACGACAGTGATGTTCAACTTGCTCTCGAGCCGCTCGGCGTAGGTGGGATTGACGATGAACTCACCATTCACCTGGCCCACGCGCACTGCGCCGATCGGACCGCCGAACGGGATGTCGGAAAGCGCCAAGGCCGCTCCAGCAGCATTGATGCCAATCACGTCGGGATCGTTTTCTTTGTCCGCGGACATGACCAGGGCAATCACCTGGGTTTCGTTGCGGAAATTTTTGGGGAACATGGGGCGGATGGGGCGGTCGATCTGGCGGCAGGTAAGAACCTCACGCTCACTGGGACGGCCCTCGCGCTTGATAAAGCCGCCGGGAATGCGGCCACCAGCATAGGTGTACTCGCGGTAATCCACGGTCAGGGGGAAGAAATCGAGGCCTTCTTTGGGATCCGGTGCGGCTACGGCGGTAGCCAGAACTACGTTGTCACCCTGGGTCACGAGCACGGCGCCAGAAGCCTGCTTGGCCATACGGCCTGTTTCAAAAGTCAATCGCTTGCCACCGGCAAGCTCGACAGTCACTTCCTGTTTCATAAAATCCTCATTTCGTATGTGCACATAGGGCGGGACGCGAGGCGATGTCGTTGATCGAACAATAGGCGGGGCCATAAGCGGCCCGGAAGGCGGGAATCGCAACCGCGCGAGAGGTAAAGTGCGGAGAGAGAGCTAGCCGATGAATGCTACTTCGCTCCCCACTCGCGACTGGGCACGACAGACCAGCTGACGTGCGCTTCCCAGCCGGTGCGACCACGTATGCACCAGCCGTCTCAGCGTTCAGTCCGATCCAGTCTCTTCGCCTAATTGTGGGGTACAAGTTGCTCGCTTGTTACTTGCGGATGCCCAGCTTACCGATCACATCGCGGTAGCGGTCAGAGTTGTTCGTCTTGAGATAGTCCAGTAGACGGCGGCGCTTACTCACCAGCATCAACAGACCGCGCCTTGAGGCGTGATCTTTTTTGTGAAGCTTGAAGTGCTCAGTCAGCTCGCCAATACGTTCACTGAGAATCGCAATCTGCACTTCCGGGCTACCCGTGTCACTGTCATGGGTGCGAAAGCGCGTAATAACTTCGGTCTTCTTTGCAGTTGCCAGCACGGCAGCGCTTTACTCCTCTACGTTTAAATCGAGTCCACTCTCTAAGTGTCTGACTAAGAATAACATGCATTCGATTGTGGCGTCCATGCAATGGAACCGTCAAGGTTCCCTCTTTGGACCTCACAACAAGCTCGCACTCCCGGTCATGTTGCTCAATCCAGGCCCTCTTCGAGGAGAAGCAGCCTGGGGCTTGATGCGGCGCCGGGGAAGGCTCTATTCCATCATCACGGTTCCACCGCCACCTGGCCGATTGCGATCGAGGAGAAAGGCCAGCGGCACCATCAAGATGGCGGCAAACGCCAGCACGTAGTAGACATCGACATAGGCCAGGGCTTGCGTCTGCGCCTGAAGCTGGTCATAGATCTGGCCCTGGGCCAGGTGTAGCCCATTGGCCTTCCCTGCCGCCGAGTCAAAGGTGTGCCGCAGCGCGTCGATTTGCTGCTGATAGTTGCCGTCCGCCAGCGAGGTGTTCTTGGAAAGCACGCTCTGATGCCATTGGGCCCGCTCCGTCACCAATGCGTTGGTCAAAGAGATGAGAATGCTGCCGCCAATATTACGGACAAAGTTGATGAGTCCCGACACCTGGTTGTTCTTCTCCGGGGGCATTCCGAAATAGGCAGCCGTGGTGACGGAAATAAAAACGAAGGGGATGGCGACAATTTGCACCACGCGCAATTTCGACGCGAAACCGAAGCTGATAAGCAGGCTGAGGTTCCTCGCAGTATAGAAATACCCGACGGCGAAAATAACGAAGCCCATCGCAATCAGGTTCCGCGCCGGGAATCGGCTCACTGCCTGGCCCGCCATCGGCATGGCGATCAGCAACACCAGCCCCCCGCCCGAGAGGGACAGACCTGCGATCGTTGCCGTATAGCCGAGTTGGTGCTGCAGGAACTGCGGCTGCAGGACCGTGGTCGCATTGAGCAGGCCACCCGTCAGCAACATGAGGAAAGCGCACACCGCGAAATTCTTGAACTTGAACAGCCGCAGGTCGATCAGCGGCTTCTCCACGTGAAATTCCCAAATAATCAAGGCTATGAACGAGAAGATGAACGTGGCGGCAAACCACACGATGAAGTGGGATCCAAACCAGTTCTTTTCCTCGCCCTTATCGAGCGTGATCTGCAGCGCCGCCATAGACAGCACCAACAGGCTGACCCCGATGTAGTCGATGCGATAAAAGTTCTTCCGGTCGGCCTTTTGGTACGGAGGATCTTCCACCAGCCGGTTGGTGAGGAACAGCGTCAGGATACCCACGGGAATGTTGATATAGAAAATCCAATGCCAGGAGTAGTTATCTGTGATCCACCCGCCCAGAGTGGGCCCGATCGAAGGCGCCAGCACTGCGACCAACCCATAGAGTGCAAAAGCCAGACCGCGCTTCGCCGGCTCGAATGAGTCTGCCATGATGGCCTGTGCCATCGGCTGCAAACCTCCGCCTCCAACCCCTTGAAATACCCGAAATAGCAGCAACAGACCCAGAGTGGGCGCGATGCCGCACAGGAATGAGCTGACAGTGAAGATGACAATGCAGAGCATGAAGAAATTCTTCCGCCCAATCACGCTCGCGGCCCAGGCACCCATCGGCAAGACGATCGCATTGGAAACCAGGTAAGAAGTCAGTACCCACGTGCTCTGATCGGCACTCGCCCCCAGATCGCCTGCTATATAGGGAAGCGCCACATTGGCGATCGAGGTATCCAGCACCTCCATGAAAGCCGCAAGTGCGACCGAAGCAGCGATCAGCCACGGATTTACCTTTGGCTTCCATGCATACAAGGCGGCGTCGGCAGCAGAAGCGTTGGTGGTGGTCGCCATCCCTCTCCTTGAATCAGTCAGATAGATGCATGGCTGAACCCAATCGACGCCATTTCTGCGGGATAAGGAATCTCAAAGATGCTTGTTGAAAAACTCGAGCGTCCGCGGCATAGCTTCCTTCGCTGCTTTTTCGTCGTAGCTGCCGCGCATATCGCAATTGAATCCATGCCCGGCGTCATACCAATAGATCTCGACCTCCGGATGGGCCGCCTGCACCTTGGCGACCTCGGTCGCGGGAATATGATCGTCTTGTTTCCCGAAATGAAGCATGACAGGAACGCGCGGATTTTCTTGAGCGAAGCTCGCGATGTTGCCACCGTAGTAGCCCACGACGGCGGCTGGCGCCAGCCGGGTCGCGCTTAACCAGGCCAGCGTTCCGCCGTAGCAGTAGCCAACCACTCCGGCTGGTTTAGCGGTCTCTTTGGCGGCATACTGCAATGCAGCATCAATATCCTTCACGGAATTGTCGATCCCGATCTTTTGCACGATGGCCATTCCCTTCTTCGTGCTCTCGCCGTCATAGCCCCAGTCGACGTTCCTTTCCACGCGGTCAAATAGCGCCGGGGCCACTGCGTAGAATCCTTCGCGCGCAAAACGATCCGCCACCGAGCGAATATGCTTGTTGACCCCAAAAATCTCCTGCACTACGACCAGTCCCGCCCGAGGCTTACCCTCAGGTTGGGCCACATAGGCATCCAGTTCGTGACCGTCACTGGCTTGCAGCTTCACTACTTTGCTCATACTTCTCCTCCACTGGTTCGAACACTTCTGTAGGTTACATGGGCCGCGGCGCTCGATCATGAAGTTGCTTTGAGATCGGATTCGTGGCACGGAAAGAACCCGAATCCGGCTTCATCGGGAAAGGACTTAGGGAGCGGGGGACGCCGCTTGCGTCTGCTTTTCCAGCGCCCAGTAGCTGGTCCTGGCCACCACCCGTGCGCCCAGGTCGCGGGTGAGTCGAACCTCCAGCACGTGCAGTCCCGGAGTGTTGTCGGTGGGGCGAAAACTCAGCAGATATCGATTGCGGGCATGTTTGGCAACCTCTTGCACGCGGGCTTCAAAGCCGCGCTCGGTAGTAAAGGGCGCATACTCCCCGCCGCTCATCACGGCAATCTGCCGCGCCACATTTTTGCGCACCGCCTGGATGGCCATCATCAGCGGCGTGAGCAGATCGGCGACACCCGCGCTCTGCCCGCCATCTCTCAGATCGTGCAGCAAGAGAGCTTTGGAGGGAGAGAAGGTGACACTCAGAACCAGCGTGTTGCTGATGCCGATCTGTTCCACCACCCGCTGCGCGTCCACATCCCGGCTGCCATGGTCGCGGGTCTCGCTGATCAACAGCAGCACCCGGCGATAGTCCTTCGGCCTGTCTTCCAGCAGCTTCACCGAGAAGCCCACGGTATCGAGAATGGCGGCACCGCCGTCGCCCGGCTCTATGCGCTTCAACTCACGACCGAGACGGTCGCCATCTTTGGTGAACGGCACCACCAGTTGCGGCTTGGAATCGAAACTCACGAACGCCGCTTCGCTCGACCCGTCTCCCAGAAAAAGATCGATCAAGGGAGCCAGTCGATTGATCTTTTCGAACTCCAGCGCCGCCATGCGGCCTTTCTCCACGGCAACCACTACGGAGACGGGTTCATTGTCCAGGTCATCGTCGACGTGGAGTTGCTGCGGCACGCCGTTGTCCGTCAATTGAAAATCGGTCGGTCCCAGGCCATAGACAATCTCCCCCGATGGCATTTCGACCAGCGTCGGCACCAACACCTCTGACGTTTCAACGCGAATCGTAGGATTGGGTGAGGCGGCCTGCTGACCGTGCGCTTGCACGGCAAAGAGGAGCAGTGCAGGCAATCAGCGGGCGATGGCGGCGGGCAAAGCGATGAGCAACGAGGTGAACAAGGCAGCAAAGACTCAAGAGGGTTGCCGGCGCCGGGTTCCAAAATTTCGCGTCCATCCGAGGAAACGCATCAGTTGCGCCCTCTCCTTCCAGAGAAAAAACCAGAAGTACGCTGCGTCGATGGTGTCAGCTTTGCGGCCGGAGTAGGTTTCGATACGCCATTTGAGGTATTCGCTCCGCCACGGCATGAGCCGATGGCCTCGTGTCGCATTCCACAAAAAGCGAAACGGCATACCAGGGGCCTCTTAATCAGAGTATATCCGGGCGCTTTATTCCTTAGGCTCCAGCATGTGCTCGATCAGCTTACGGGCCACCTCTTCGGCACTGACGCTGTAGGTTCCGTCGGCCACAGCCTTCTTGAGCTTTTCGATTTTTTCCCGCCGCGCTTCATCGATGGGCAGAGCGTTGGCATCTTGGACGAGCGATTCGCTTTCGCTTAACTGCTTCCCGCTTTCCGGAGCCATGCGTGTTTCTATTTCGTTGGCCGGTTCAGCGGGATCGTCGTTAGGCCGCTTGACCGATCCGCGGGTTGTCGAAGGGGTCCATACGGATCTTCAGCCTAGCAGCATCAGCAGTAGATAAAAAGGGAGCTGTGGTAACTCGCAGCTCTCCTCGCTTAGAGGCTATGCGCCTGTGGGCAGTCCGATGCGTTTACACGCTGCGAAACGCCGCTTGGAGGTCCGGGGTGAGTCGGTCTCGTCCAAATTAGCTTTTCGGCTGATTCGCACAGCACTCGCTGAAACAAATCAGCCATCAGGGTGTACCGAGATCAGTCCCGCAGAGCCTGCCCTGAGCTTGTCGAAGGGGACGGCTGAGAATGCCCCAGGATGTCAGTCCTGGGTCTACTTGGACTGCACGAAAATACCGACAAGCCATCAACTAACCCAACCCAATTCTCCCACGAGCTTCCATCCAATCTACGGATTACCCGCACTGGTCTCAAAGAGAATCGGGTTGGCTTTGCATGGTCGCCAATCAGCGTTCGCGTGCGGTCCAAGTAGACCCAGGACTGACATCCTGGGGCATTCTCAGCCGTCCCTGCGGGACTGATCTCAGTACTCCGCGATAGCTGATTTGTTTTTCGGCGAGTGCAGTCCAAATCGGCCGATGAAAAGATCTGATTTCGACAAGACTCGCTGAATGACCCAGGACGTCGGTCCGGGGTGAACCTGGACCGCGCGCGAATCACCTTCGACCAGCGGGCCTTCGCCTGAGCGTTCAGCCGCGTTCCTGGGAAATCGCAGGCCGCCGGGAAGATGGCTCGTGCCGGGCTGGGCTGATGGTTGGCTCCTCGCGAGCGCCGAAATCGGCAAGGCGGGCGCGAAGATGCAGGACAGCGGAGGCATGAATTTGCGAGATCCTGGATTCCACCACACCCAGGATCAGGCCGATCTCCTTCATGGTCGTCTCTTCGTAGTAGTAAAGCGTCATGACCAGGCGCTCGCGTTCGGGCAGGTCGCTGATTGCGCGCGTCAGCCGATCCCGCATCTCGGCGTGCAGATAACGAAAGAGCGGATCGTCTTCGGGCCGGTTCGGCAGGTAGACCAGCTCCTCTTCGCCCGAGTCCTCTGAGCGCTCGGAATGCAGGGTGCCGATTTCAAGGCCCTTCAGTTCCCCCAGCAACTGCTGATAGGCTGCCAGATCGATGTGCAGTTGTTGGGCGATCTCGATGTCGCTTGGAGTACGCCCAAACTGGGCGGTCAGCGTCTGGATCGCCTGCTCAATGGCCCGGCCCTTGCGCCTTAACTCCCGCGGGCTCCAGTCAAGCGTCCGCAGGCTGTCTAGAATCGCCCCACGAATCCGGAATTGCGCATAACTGCGAAACTGGACCTGCTTGGATGGGTCGAACTTACCGAAAGCATCCAGCAGCCCGACCACTCCTGCGCTGTAAAGGTCTTCGATCGGCACATGTTGCGGCAGCCGCTCATGGATACGCCGGGCGATAAAACGGACGATGGGTAGATGCTCGATCATGAGCAGTTCCTGTTCGGCGGTGAGCAGGTCGCCTGGCCGTGGCCCAGACGCTTTTGTGGATCCGTCGGCCGGAACTTCCTTCTGCGCATCCTCGGATGCGGCCCGGTTCACTGCGCTCACATCTGGCGTCGGTGCTCCGCTCCGCCGGGGACGTCTCTGACCTTTTCCTGCTTCCTGCATAATCACCATCCAGCCAACATGGAGCCGAGTTTTGTTGAAGACCCGTAGAGCGCTGCCGAAGTACCATTGATTTGTTTGAGGAAAGGCCCAGGCTGCTTAACAATTCCATTCGTGCTGTAACCAAAGCTTTGTGGTGATATCGGCAATCCCCTGGGAAACTCGATTACACCCCGGTTACTTCTGAGTGACCATTCGGCAACTCAGTGAACGCTTGAGCAGGGTCACTTTCCCGCGTTGCATCTCTACCGTGCACCGGATTGACTCCCGCAACAAGCAACTCAAAGACATAACTTCCTGTGCGGTCTCATAACGGGATAGATCCGCCTGATATTGGCCCAAAACGAAACACTCGCGAGCCGCTCTGACTCGAGTGCCCGGATCGACTCTGGGGGCCCTATAAAAAATGTTTTTGTTGATTCGCTTTTTGTTCGCTATAATGCCGGAATGTCGGTAACTCGCAGACAGAAAGAAGTGCTCGACTTCATCAGCAATTTTGTGCAGCGCAACGGATATTCCCCGTCCTTTGAGGAGATTGCTCGCGGCTTGAGTCTCAAGTCGCTGGCCACGGTGCACAAACACATTACCAATCTGCAGAAGAAAGGCCTGCTGCAGCGCGCACACAACCGCAGCCGCTCGATCGACGTACTGCCACCACGCAGCAAGACGAGACGATCCGATCGGCTTCCACTGCTGGGGCGAATCGCGGCCGGTCTACCGGTCGAGGCATCGGAGACCAGCGAAAGCATCTCGCTCGGAGACGTGATCGGAAATCGAGAGGTGTTTGCGCTCCAGGTGCGCGGAGACTCCATGCGCGACGAGCACATCGTGGACGGCGACTATGTCCTGGTGGAGCACACCAGTACCGCGCGCCAAGGGGAGATCATCGTCGCCCTCGTCCGCGGGTAGCGAGACGACGTTGAAGCGGTACTACATTGAAGGAACGATGGTGCGATTGCAGCCTTCAAATACCGAGATGGAACCGATCTACGTTCCGCTTTCGCAGATCGCGATCCAGGGCCGCGTCCTCGGGGTTCTGCGCCGTTACGCCTAGAGGCGTTTTCGCTAATGGTCTAGACCGGGAAACGAAGAGCCCCGGCTTTGGCCGGGGCTCTTGACTCCCTGAACGCCTACTTCAGTTAATTGGCTTTGACAGCCGCGTCCCCTGCTGTGACGGCCGGCGACTCGCTTGGGGTGCCCGCTGTTCTTCCGTTGTTGACGATGGCTGTGGGCGCGATCAGCTCGGCGTAGGTCGATCAGCTTGCTGATGCTCTGATCGATCTTATCTTTCGGGAACAAACCCGACAATCTGCTCAGCCACCTTGCCACCCTTGAAGAGAAGCAGGGCCGGAATGCCGCGGATGCCATAACGCATCGGCGTGGCCGAATTCCGATCCACATCCATCTTCATCACCTTGAGCTTGCCGCTGTACTGCACCGCGACCTCGTCCACGACGGGCGCCAATGCTCTGCACGGCCCGCACCAGGCGGCCCAAAAATCGACCAAAACAGGCTGCTCAGACTGCAGCACCTCCTGCTCAAATGTCGCGTCATTTACTTCAAAGACCCCTGGTCCTGCCATGTTCCTCCTTCACTTCCTGGCTGAGGATACCATCCATACCACGCTTCAGCCCTGAACAATTGATGCGGCTCGAGGGTAAAAGGTGCAGACGCCTCAAAAACCAAAAGCGCCTGGGCCTCACGGCCACAGGCGCTAGAGCAGCCCTCCCCCAGAACTGCCCACGACGCGAAAATAGGGCTTGGCCACACGGCTTGTAAACAAAACTTAGGTAACAATAAGGTAATAATTGAGGAAATAAAAAGGTTACCTTTTGATTATAGAGGGCTTACCCGCCAAGGCTTACCTCGGCGCCCCCGTGGCATAGCTGCGTGGTCAGAATCTCCACCGGACACACCGGTTGCGCAAGCTCCAGAATTGCCGCCTTCAGGGCTCCTCCTGCGTCTCCCGTTTGCTTCCGGCTCTTGCGTCAACAGCAACACCGCCGGGCCCGCGCCGCTTAGGGTAACCGACATCACTCCATGGCTCCCGGCCAGGGGCAGCAGAGCCGGCAGCAACGGACACAACTCCATACGGTAGGGCTGATGCAAGCGGTCTTGCGTGGCCAGTCGCATCAAATCCGCTCTGCCCAAGGCAAACGCAGCAGTGAGCAAGGCAGCGCATTGCAGGTTCGCTACCACGTCTTGCTGCCCGTAGCTCTTGGGCAGCATGCCGCGCGCCTTGGCGGTGGCCACCGGAGTCTCGGGAAGAACCAGGAGAGCGCGCCAGTGAGCGGGCGGCGGAATGGAGACGATGGCGAGCTCCTGCGCATTGGCCGCAATCGTCAGGCCGCCATGCCAACAAGCCGCCACATTGTCCGGATGCCCTTCGATCCGCACCGCCTGGTCAACGATCTTCGCCGCATCCCAATCGAGGCTCCCGAAAGCCGAGGCGAGGGCGACTGCGGCCAACCGGACCGCCGCCGAGGAACCGCACCCCATACCCACCGGAATGCCGTTGCGCATGCTGATTTCCAGCGGTACAACTTCGCGCTGCTGAGCTGCCAATACCGACTCGTAGGTCTGAATCAGCAGGTTTCTGCTCAGTCCGGCGCAGATATTCTGATTGCGGCCGGTGGCGGCGATGGAGAACCGGGCTGCGGGCGTGGCCTCGATCTCCAGGAAGAGCTCCAGGGCGAGAGCCATGGCGTCAAAGCCCGGGACCCAGGTTGGCCGAGGTGGCGGGAAGCCGCAGTCGAACGGTCTTCATGCTTGAATGGCCGCCTCAAGAACACGAAGCACGGCATCGGAAGAGGCCTCGAGGGAGAGCGTGGCCCGGCGCTTCTCGGCGATTTCCCGCTCCAGCCCCACACTTTCTTCCGCAGTCAACAACTTCTCCCGATGAAAATCGATGGTGTACTCAGAATCCTTGAGCGTGTGGCCGGTGAGCAGAAGCACGACCGATTCGGAGCCATGGATCTTGCCCTGGCGCACCAGCTTTTTCAGGCCGCCCAGGGTTACGGCGGATGCCGGCTCGCAACCGATACCCTCCTGGCCAATCTCTGCCTTGGCCAGAGCGATCTCGGCTTCGCTGACCTGTTCGCAGTAGCCGCCGGTCTGGCGAATGACGCGCGCTGCCTTGCGCCAGGAAGCCGGGTTACCGATGCGGATGGCGGTCGCCCGGGTGTTGGCCTGCACCGGCTGAATCTCACTTCCGTCATGGTTGAGCAGGCTAAGGTAGAGCGGGTTCGCTCCCTCGGCCTGCACCACGGTAATTTTCGGCACCTTGCTGGTTAGTCCTAAATGCATCATTTCCAGAAAGCCCTTGCCCAGGGCGGAACCGTTGGCCAGATTTCCCCCGGGAACGATCACGTGGTCGGGAACCTGCCAGTCGAACTCCTCGGCAATCTCCAGTGCCGGGGTCTTTTGCCCTTCCAGCCGGTAGGGGTTGACGGAGTTCAGCAGATACACCGGAGCGCGTCGAACCACTTCCGCCAGCACCCGCACACAACCATCGAAGTCGGTATTCAGCTGGCAGGTGACGGCGCCGTAGTCGATCGCCTGGGAGAGCTTGGACCAGGAGATCTTGCCTTCGGGCAGCAAGACCAGGCTGTTCATGCGCGCCCGGGCGGCGTAGGCCGCCATCGCGGCCGAGGTGTTGCCGGTGGAAGCGCATGCTACCCATTGGAAGCCCCGCTCGCGCGCCTGCGAGAGCGCAGCCGTCATGCCGGTATCCTTGAATGAGCCGGTTGGATTCATGCCCTGATGTTTGGCGTAGAGGTTCTCCAGGCCAAGCTCTTCCGCGCTTTGCAGGAGCCGGTAGAGTGGGGTGTTGCCTTCGCGCAGCGTGACTGCCTGTTCGGGGTGGAGCAGAATCGGCAGCAATTCACGAAAGCGCCACACTCCGCTCTGATCGATGGGTAGCCTGGATTGGAGCCTCTCCTGCCATAGCCAGCGCAAGGCGCCCGGATTGGGCATACGGCGCGGGCTGGCAAAAAGGCGCGCCGGCCTCGCTCCACGAGGGATATTCCACCTCCAGAAGCTCGCCACAATCGACGCAACGAAAGTCTTTTTCTACGGTGTCCGGGGGAATCACGGCGCTGCAACCGACGCAGCGCAGTTGATGAGAAGCTTCGTGCATGCTTTAAGCCTAGCCTAGCATCGCGTTTCATGAATCCGCGAATGCAGGCCATACCTGCCCTCGCCGCATGAGACTTGCCAATGGGACCGGCCACGGAAAACTCGAACAGGACGGCCCCGCCTTTAGAGGCTGCGGAAAAAATCGCTTAACGAAGGGCACGGGTTTACAGGCTGCGGAAAAAGTTTCACTGGGCGGAAAGCAATACCTCAGGGACTAAGTGTCTGCGTGAGAACTAGCCTCTTAACTGAGTCCCGCAGAGCCTGCCCTGAGCTTGTCGAAGGGGACGGCTGAGAGTAGCCCAGGACGTTAGTCCTGGGTGTACATTTCCACCAGACCAGTCCCGCAGAGCCTGCCCTGAGCTTGTCGAAGGGGACGGCGGAGATACCCAGGACGGCAGTCCTGGGTGAACCTGGACTTCGAGAATGGTTAGGGGCCCAGGACTTCATCCTGGGCATTTCAGCCGTCCCTTGACAAGCTCAGGGCAGCCTGCGGGACTTAATCCTGAACCGGCGGTTCTCACGCAGACACGAAAGCCCTGTCCTACTCCGCAACCATTTCCGGCACGGCTAAACCCGTGCCCTTCGTCATCAAGTTTTTCCGTAGCCTGTTTGGTCGTCGAGAAACCGAATTGCGCCCCTATTTCGTTTAAATTCGTATAGCGCGCCGCAACGCATCGTATACTTTCGCCATGTTGCTCTCACCCCGCGAAGCCGCTCAGCGATTGGGGATTTCCTATCCCACCATCAAGCAGTGGCTCTATCGCGGGAAACTGAAGGCGGTAAAGACTCCTGGCGGCCACTACCGCATTCCAGAAGCTGAGCTGGATAGCTTGCTGCACCAGGCGAAGCGCCCTGAAACCCCCAGGCGGGAGATGCTGCGCTCGCTCAGCGGGCGCAATCAGCTCACCGGCCGCATTGTCGAACTGAAGATCGAAGGATTACTGGCCCAGGTCAAGCTTTCTATCGGCGGACAGATTATTACCTCGATCATCACCGCCGAAGCGGCCCGGGAAATGCGCCTCCAGGTGGGTGAAACAGCAGCCGCGCTGATCAAATCGACTGAAGTGATGGTGCTGCGTGTTTAGACGAGCCTTTCTAATCCTTCTGGTTCTGGCCGCCGTCCAGAGTGCCTTAGCTCAGGAAAACGGCACGCTCAAGATTGCCGCGGCCGCCGACCTACAGCCCGTGTTGCCGGCGCTCATCGATCAGTTTGAGAAGCAGACGAATAAGAAAGTTGAGGCTTCTTACGCATCCTCGGCCACCCTGGCCACGCAAATTCTGAATGGGGGCCCGTTCTCTCTCTTCCTGTCGGCTGATCTGTCCTTTCCCCAGAAGGTGGTCGCCGCAGGCCTGGCGGATAGTGCTGAACCAGTTCCCTACGCTCGCGGAACACTGGTGCTCTGGGCACGAAACGACTCCCCGGTACAACCGCTCAGCATCGATTCGCTGCGCAGCCCTTCGCTGCGAACCGTCGCAGTTGCAAATGCGGAACACGCTCCGTACGGCCGCGCGGCCAAGGCCGCGCTGGAGAAGCTGGGATTGACGGAGGCCTTGAAGGGCAAGCTGGTGGTCGCGGAAAACATCGCCCAGGCTGCCCAATATGCCGATTCGGGCAATGCGGACGTGGGCTTCATTTCGCTTACCTCGGCGCTGACGCCGCGCCTGAGTGGGTCGGGGAAATACGTCGAGGTGCCTCAGGACGACTACCCTCCGATACTGCAGGGCGCGGTTGTGCTCAAGCATGGAGCCGATGCTGCCGAAGCTCACCAATTCCTCGACTTCTTGCTTTCGCCGCCGATCAGAAAGCAGCTGGCTGAGCGGGGCTTGAAAGCGCCTTAAGTTCAATCGCATTCGCGCTCATATGGATCGGCAAGCTATCTTCCTCACCTTTCGCCTGGCCACCCTGACCACTTTGATCCTGCTCGCCATCGCGGTCCCCTTGGGATATTGGCTGGCCTACGGGAGGGCACGCTGGAAGCCGCTGGTCGAAGCCGCAGTGGCGCTCCCGCTGGTGCTGCCTCCGACGGTTCTGGGTTTCTACCTGCTGGTGCTGATGGGTCCCCGCACCGCGGCCGGGAGAGCGCTCGCCGTGGTCTTCGGTCATCCCCTGGCCTTCTCGTTCGCCGGTCTCCTGGTCGGCTCCGTCATCTTCAGCCTTCCCTTTGCCGTGCAGCCTATGACCTCGGGCTTCCGCTCGGTGGATCGGGAGATCCTGGAAGCGGCAGAGCTTCTGTCGGCTCGCCCCGGCAGGATTCTGGCCCGGGTCTTGCTGCCATTGATCCGGCCCTTCCTGCTCACCGCCGCGGTGCTGGCCTTCACCCACACGGTGGGCGAGTTTGGAGTGGTGCTGATGATTGGCGGAGGTATTCCGGGAGTGACCAAGACTCTGTCGATCTCAATTTACGATCAGGTTCAGGACTTTGCTTATGCGCAGGCCAACCATACGGCTTTGCTGCTGCTGAGCCTCTCCTTCCTGGCGTTGCTGATCATCTACGGGCGCCGGGGGAGAGCCGGTGTCTAGCGTCTATCTACAGGCCGACATCGAGCATACCCTGGGCAATCTGTCGCTGCGCATCTCGTGCGCGATGTCGGCCCCGTGGACGGTGCTCTTCGGTCCTTCGGGTGCGGGCAAGACCTCCATGCTGCGCGTACTTGGGGGTTTGATCAGGCCGGAACGCGGCTGGGTGGTATTAAACGGAAGAACGCTGCTGGAGACCGCGAATGGAGTATGGGTTCCCCCGGCAGAACGGGGCATCGGGTTTGTCACTCAGCAACCCGCTCTGTTTCCCCACATGGATGTAACCGCTAATGTTGCCTTTGGGCTTTCCGGGCTTAGCCGTCGCTCGAGCGTAGAGCGCGTGGAGCAAATGCTTCAACTCTTTCAGGCCGGCCATCTCGCCAAGCGGCGTCCGGCCGATCTTTCCGGAGGCGAGAAGCAGCGCGTAGCGCTGGCCCGCGCCCTCGCTCCCGAACCGCGCTTGCTGTTGCTGGACGAACCATTCACCGGGCTCGATGCGGATCTGAAGGCTTCCATCCTGGAGCAGCTGACAGAATGGCTCGCAGAGCGAAAAATCCCCGCACTCTACGTCTCGCATGATGTGGCGGAAGCCTTCCAGACCGCGGCGGATGTGATGGTGATCGAAAGCGGCCAGATCCAGGCTCATGGTCCGGCGCAAGTGGTGCTGGCGGCCCGGCGTGAGCAACTGCTGCGGCAACTGGGCGTGGGCTAGAGGCCGGATGATCTCGCGCATTTTCCTCCTGAGATACATGTATCTCAGGACTGGTCCTAAGCCAGCCAGACCGGCTCAGGCTCCAGACGGACGGCGAAGCGCGATGCCACTGCGGCGATGACCTTATCGCGCAGGGCATTCACGTCGCTTGCGCTGGCGCCACCGCGATTGATCAGAGCGAGCGTATGGCGGCTGGAAATGCCGGCGTTGCCCAGCGCATAACCCTTGGCAAAACCGGCCCGCTCGATCAGCCAGGCTGCGGACAGCTTTACCTCGCCCTTCTGCGCCGGATATGCAGGGATGCTCTGCTTTTCGACCTTCAGCTCCAGCGCCAGCGAATCAAGTGTCGATACCGGTACGACCGGGTTCTTGAAGAAGCTGCCGGCGCTGCGGCAGTCGGCATCACCGGGAACGATGCAGCATCCCCTTCTGCGCCCGTATCGACCGGACCGCGTCGCGAACCTCCGCCAGTGTAGGCGCTGCTACGTTGCGTGCGGCGAAGTACCGGGCAACGTCGGCGTAGACAAAGTTGGCGGGAGCATTCCGGTGCAAGGCATAGTCGACGCGGCTCACGACGTAACGTTCTCGCTGGCTGCTATTGAAGATGCTCCGGCGATAGGAGAACCCGCAATCGGAGGCGGGGAGATCCACAAATTGCCTGGTCTTCCGATCGAACGCGCGTACCGTTACGATGGTTTGCGAAACCTCCTGCCCATAGGCGCCGACATTCTGCACCGGCGTCCCGCCCACCGTGCCGGGGATCCCGGAGAGGCACTCGACCCCCGCAAGGCCCGCGGCAACGGCATAGGCGACAAGCCCGTCCCAGTCCTCTCCGGCTGCGGCAGAAATGATCGAACGGCCGTTCTCCGGGGTGGAGGCAATCCCGCGCAGAGCGATGCGCAGGACGAGACCGGAAAAGCCGGCGTCGGAAACCAGCAAGTTGCTGCCGCCTCCAAGAATGAAGAGCGGCAACTTGCGCTCCCCGGCGAAAGCGATGCCGGCAGCGATATCGTCTTCGCTCACCGCCTCTGCAAACCAGCGTGCGGGGCCGCCAATCTGAAAGGTCGTGTAGGGCGCGAGCGGTACTTCCTCGAGAAACTGCATTTTGCAATCAGGGTATATCACTGGCGAAACCCTGGTTGAATCTTTACAATCAGGTGAGTGTTCAGGTTGTTTCAGAATCTGCAACACACCAGAGTTACTGAAGGAGCAGGCATGTACCCCGAGATCATGGTCATACCGATGCGCGAAGAGCTTACCCGCGCAGGCATCAAAGAAGCGCGGACCGCAGAGGAAGTCGACGCGGCCCTGGCAAAGCCGGGCACCACGATGCTGGTGGTCAACTCGATCTGCGGCTGTGCCGCCGGCAAGATGCGCCCGGGCGTCAGGATGGCACTGCAGAACAAGAGCCTTCCCGACCAGGCGATCACCGTCTTCGCTGGACAGGACCGCGAAGCGACGGAGCGCGCCCGCTCCTACTTCGAAGGCCATCCTCCGACCTCGCCCGCCATTGCTTTTCTGCGCGACGGCAAGCTGGTTTACCTGATGCAGCGCTCTGCCATCGAGACCGCAACGGCGCCGATGATCGCCCAGGAACTGACTCGGGCGATGAACGAGCTGTGCAGCAAGACACCTGCATAATCATCGACATACATTCAAACAAGAATGTGTCGGATGAACTCTCTCGAAGGGCACGGGCAAGGAATAGGACGAGTACTCCTTGGTCAGGGGGCAGAGGGCTCATCGTTCGTTCTCACGTAGACACTTCAGCCGGGACCTACCCAACAGCGAATTCCTCTTCTACCCGGTCTGAGGTGCTACAGCTTTCTCGGACACCCACCATGCTGGGCGAGCAGAGCGTCGATACTCGCCGCGGCCCCGGCAGCCTTTGATCGCCAGGATTCCTGCACCGTGGCATGCGGCGTCGGATGAGCCTTATCTATCTGCTCCTGGTAGACAAAGGTGACCACCCGGTCCGCAGGCTCATCGCGCCAGACGTTCCCTTCTCCGTCGCGGCGGCTCGATCCGGAAACCCAACCGGCCGGCGTCAAATGCCATTCGGTCCACTGTCTGCTAATGGCCATGTCTCTCCAGCCTTGCATTGCCTACGGTGACGTTATAGGTTAGCAGGACGGGCCCCATCTACACGCACGTACCGCGTGCGTCGATCCGTACCACCCTAACGACAGCCAGGCATCTATAGGATCGACATATGACAACCACCGAAGAAACTGCGTCTCCTCGCCGCCCGCGATCGCTGTTGAAGGGGTTTCTCGCCGGAGCCATCGGGGGCTTGGTGGGAGCAGCCGCCAAGGCCGCAGGCGAAGCAGTCTATCCGCCGCGTACCCAAGGGCAAATCCCGGCCCCCGCGGTGTTGGTCAATCGAATGGCCGCGCGTCCCCTCACGGAAACCGAAGAGGAGGTCTCCGTGCAAGCCATCCATTGGGGCTTCGGGGCTTTGGTAGGTGGGGTGTACGGCGCTCTGGCGGAGTATCAGCCCGCCGTGACCGGGCGCATGGGAGCCAACTTCGGCTTGACCCTTTGCGGGATCACGCACGCATCCGCGTTACCCATGATGGGTTTGACGGAAAGCCCAGAGAACCAACCCGCGCGCGAGCATGCCAGTGAATTGGTGACGCACGCGATCTACGGCGTCACCACGGAGCTGGTTCGCCGGCTGACGCGAAGAATGATCTGAGCCAGCTTCGCAATTACTGTAACTCGATGAAGATCCCGAGCGAAAAGTAACGAGTCCAGTCCGCGGCCGGTCTCCCCCGACCGGCCGCCGACATTTGTCTCTAGGCAATCCTGTCGATCTGTTCCCCAGGCAGTGCTTGCTCTGCCCTCCGCGTGGTGATCAGGACAGCAGGGTGGCCAAGGCCGGCATAGACAACTGCCGCAACGATCGCACCCACGAACGGCGCGACGATGAACAACCATAACTGCTGCAGCGCCCAACCGCCTACAAAGATCGCCGGACCGATGCTCCGCGCCGGGTTTACCGAGGTGTTGGTGATGGGAATGCCTACCAGGTGAATCAGGGTCAGGACCAAGCCGATGGCCAAGCCCGCAAAACCGACCGGAGCGCTGATGTCTGTCGACCCCAGCACAGTGAGGACAAGAAACATGGTGAGCACGACTTCCGCGGCAAAGCCGGCAGCCAGTGAGTAGTGATCGGGAGAGTGCAGGCCGTACCCGTCCGCCCCGAGCCCGCTGACAGACGCGCTATAGCCGCCCTGAACGCCGTTGGCGATAAATAGGATGACAGCGGAAGCAATGACGGCGCCGATAACCTGCGCCACCATGTAAGCGCCCGCATCCTTGGCGCTAATTTTCCTGGCCAGAAATACCCCGAGGGTGACCGCCGGATTCACGTGGCAGCCGGAAATGGGCCCGATGGTGTACACCATGGCGAGCAGTGAAAGGCCAAAGGCTGCGGCGACGCCGGCAAAGCCGATATGGCTCCCCGCAAGCACCGCACTGCCGACACCCCCGAAAACCAGGACAAACGTACCAACCAGTTCAGCGAAATACTTGTTCATGGACGCCTCCTCGTATGCATTCTTCTCTTGCGAGGCCCGTTCCACGACCAGTTAGGAGCAGCTTTTCTTGATGAAAAAGCTGCGTTAACGACTCTTCTCCGGTGCACAACTACAGGAGAATGCTCGTGGCCACAGAAGTATAAGGCCATTCGTCGATTATGAATACGAATATTCGGATTGGATCTGCGCAGGCGGTTCAGCGTTTTCACTACCGGCGTATACAAAAGCCACCAGCCCCGACGCCCTTTTTCCAAAGAAAAGCGGCACATCGCGAACCTGACTATACAGAGTAGAAGTGAAAACGCTCTACCGGTTTCGCAATTGGTGTTGACCGAAGCGAAAGCCCTTTTCGTGGTTTTCTCCCAAAAGGAAAACCACACCTCGCGACCTTATATCAGGCCACAGTAATTGCGAAATCGCTCTAGCGCGTACGGCCAGTGGTCTCTGCCGGACTCATGGCCTGCACTTTGCTGTGCTTGATGCTGTATCCGAAATAGATCCCCAGGCCGATGACCAGCCAGATCACCAGCACCTCCCAGGTGAGCAGCGGAAGCTTGATCATGAGATAGAAGGCGCTACACATGCCGAGGATGGGAACCAGCGGAACCAGCGGCGTCCGGAACGGCCGCTCCATGTTGGGGTGGCGCCGGCGCAAAATCCAGACGCCGGCACAAACGATGGTGAAGGCGAGCAGCGTTCCCATGTTGACCAGGGCTGCCAGCTTATCGATGGGAAGCAGTGCGGGAAGAAAAGCAACAATCGTGCCTACCACTATGTTCGATATCCAGGGGGTGCGGAACTTGGGATGAACCGCCGAAGCCCATTTCCATAACAGCCCGTCTTTGGACATGGAATAGAAGACCCGCGACTGGCCCAGCAGCATTACCAGCATCACGGTACCCAGGCCAAAGACAGCGCCGATCTTCACCAACAGGCTGCCCCAGGTGATGCCGGTGACATCGATGCCAACCGCCACCGGGTCGCTCACATCGAGGCTGCGATAGTTGACCAGGCCGGTGAGCACGGTGGAGACCAGGATGTACAGCAAGGTGCATACCACCAGCGAACCGAGGATGCCGATCGGCATATCGCGCTGCGGGTTCCGTGCCTCCTGCGCGGCTGTGGAGACCGCGTCAAAACCGATATAGGCAAAGAAGACCGAAGCGGCCCCGGCCGTGATACCCCCGAATCCATAAAGCCCCGGGCCTTGCGATGGAGGAATGAAGGGATGCCAGTTAGCCCTGGCGACCTCAGGATGGTGAAGCAGGAACCCCCCGCCCAGAACAAGGAAAATGCCCACAATCGTAAGCTTGACGATCACGATAGCGGAGTTCAGGTTGGCTGATTCCTTGATGCCGATGACCAGGACCGCGGTAACGACCAGGATGGCGAAGAAGGCGACAAAGTTGAAGACGCCGGCGACGTGGGGCAGAGCCGCGGCGTTGACGGTAGACGGAAGCGACGTCGCTGGTAGCCACCGGTCGGCGTAGAGATAAAGCACATTGCCATAGGTGGTGGTGAACTGCGGCGGCAGATGAATATGCAGTTGCTCTAACAGGCTCACGAAGTATCCGGACCAGCCGGAGGCCACGGTGGCGGCGCCGAAGGCGTATTCCAGGACCAGGTCCCAGCCGATGATCCAGGCCACCAGCTCGCCCAGCGTGGCATAGCCGTAGGTGTAAGCGGAGCCGGCAATGGGAATGATGGAGGCAAACTCCGAGTAGCAGAGCCCGGCAAATGCACAGGTGATGCCGGCAACGACGAAGCTGAGGGCCACCGCTGGACCGGCGTGGAGTGCGGCCGCCTGGCCGGTCAGCACGAAGATCCCTGCGCCGATGATGGCGCCGATGCCGAGCGTGATCAGGTTGACCGGGCCGAGAGAGCGACGGAGGGTGTTCTCCCCTACCTCGTTGGCCTCCTTGGTAAGCGTCGAGAGGGGCTTGGTTGCCAGCAGTCTAGGCATCGGTGGTTGTATCTATACCGTTTTCCGGTAACCATGTCCAGCGAAGGATAGGGGAAACAATTTTGATCGGAATCGCATGTAGGGATCTTGTCCGTCCCGCTAACGGATTCCACCATGCGTAACCAACTTAAACTTGTCATCCCGGCTGCCCGGCGTGCCGCGGGAGCGATGGATTTCCTACTATGTGTCGTTCTCAAAACGACCAAGTATGCGGCTTTCTCTAGGGAAAAGGCGCATGAAGTTCGCCAACGCCACCAAGCCTGACAGGAAATCCGGAGGAAGCCGAGAGCCTGCCCTGAGCGAAGTCGAACGGGGACCTGCGGTTTCACTGTCCGCCGGAGACAGACTCAACCGGAAAACGAAACGGCGCCATGATTGCCCAAGCGAGCGAAGAACTCCTCTACACCTTTGCCCGGGCTCGGCAAGAGGTCGGAGATGACCGCGACCGAGTCCGCCCCAGCCTCGATCACAGCGGCGCAATTGGCGCGGGTGATGCCTCCAATCGCAACCAGCGGCTTATCCGTGAGCGGCGCGCGCTGCACGAACCCCGTCCAGGCCAACTACCGGATCCGGAACCTGCTTGGACGAGGTCGCGAAGACCGGCCCGATGGCAACATAGTCCACTGGGCTAACGGCCGCGTCGAGCAGCTGACCCTCGCCGTGTGTCGACACTCCGATCATAATTTCTGATCCCAGCACGCCTCGCGCTTCCGCAGGAGAAAGATCCTCCTGCCCCACATGCACTCCGTCGTAGCCCGCGGGGAGCACCAGCGGGACGCGGTCGTTCAGGATGAGACAGCTATCCGACACGGGAAATATCCGGCGCAGCATCGCTGCCCGCTCGAGCAAGAGCTCATCCGCTGCGTCTTTGTCGCGGTATTGCAGAAAGCGGATGCCTGCCGCACGCAGTTCGCGGGCGAAGCTCTCAATCGAGAGACCGGCCTTAATAGAAGACCCGCATCCAGAATGGGATAAAAGCGGGGCAGAACAAGCCGGGCCATGCCTATCCCCCGGCGAGAAGCTTTTCGCGGCGATCCTTCTCGCGTTCGAAGAAGCGCTCCATGAACTTGGTGTCGAAGTTTCCGTCGCGGAATTCCTGGTCTTCCAGGATGCGCCGGTGCAACGGAATGGTGGTGTGGATGCCCTCGACGACAAACATCTCGAGCGCCCGCGACATGCGCGCCATGGCCTCCGCCCGGTCTTTGCCATGGACGATGAGCTTGGCGATCAGCGAATCATAATAAGGAGGCACAATGCCTTCGGCGTATTGCGCCGTATCCACGCGCACCCCGTTGCCACCCGGAACATTGAAGGCGGTGATACGGCCGGCGGAAGGCGTGAACTTCTCCGGATGCTCAGCATTGACCCGGCACTCGATGGCGTGGCCGCGAATCGGCACCGTCTCCGGAAGAATGCTGCTCAGCGGCTCGCCGGCGGCAATACGCAGTTGCGCTTTCACCAGGTCGATGCCGGTCACTGCCTCGGTGACTGGATGCTCCACCTGGATGCGCGTGTTCATCTCGATAAAGTAGAGCTTGCCGTCCTCGTCCATGAGGAACTCAACCGTGCCCGCGTTCTGATAGCCGATGGCAGTCAAACACCTCTTGAGTGTCTTGGCGATGTCTTCCCGAATCCGGGGCGTGACCTGAAGCGAGGGCGCCTCTTCAATCAGCTTCTGGTGGCGACGCTGGATGGAGCACTCCCGCTCGCCCAGCGAGACAACGTTGCCGTGCTCATCGGCCAGGATCTGGAACTCGATGTGCCGGGGACGCTCAATGAACTTCTCCATGTACAGGTCGCCGTTGCCGAAGGCGTTCGATGCCTCGGTGTGCGCGGCCTGAAAGAGCTGGGGCAGTTCCTCCTCGGAGCGAATCACGCGCATGCCGCGCCCGCCACCGCCCGCCGAGGCCTTGAGGATGACAGGAAAGCCAACCGATCGGGCCCATTCCACGGCCTCTTCCTCATTCTGCAGCACGCCCTCGGAACCAGGCAGGATCGGGACTTTCGCCTTTTTCATCGCCTGGCGAGCTTTGTCCTTCTCGCCCATCAGCCGCATGGCTTCGGGAGGGGGCCCGACGAATTTGATGTTCGAAGCGCGGCAAACCTCGGCGAAGTTCGCATTCTCACTCAGCAGTCCGTAGCCGGGATGAATGGCATCGACATCGGCGATCTCCGCGGCGGAGATGACGGCGGGCACATTCAGATAGCTTTCTGCCGATCGCGGCGGCCCGATGCAGATCGCCTCGTCGGCAAAACGGACGTGGAGCGAGTTGCGATCAGCCTCGCTGTAGATGGCGACCGTGCGGATGCCGAGTTCTTTGCAGGCGCAGATGACGCGAAGCGCGATTTCGCCTCGGTTGGCGATGAGCAATTTTCGAAACATAGGTTTCAATGGGAGACCGTGTGCATGCTCAGTGGAGCCGCAGGGCGAAGAGCGGCTGGCCATATTCGACCGGCTGGCCATTGGTGACCAGACGCTTGACCACTTCTCCGGCTGCGTCTGACTCGATCTCGTTCATCAGTTTCATGGCCTCGACGATGCAGAGCACCTGCCCGCTTTCAATCTCGTCTCCAATCTTGACGAAGGCAGCGGCGCCCGGAGAAGAAGACTCATAGAACGTGCCCACGATGGGCGACTTGACGATATGCAGCGCCTCCTCCTCGGCCTGAGCCTCCGCGGCAGGTAGCCGGCGAAGCGGAGGCCACCGCGTGTATACCTTGCGCGGAGCGGCCGGCGCGTGTTGCCCGGGGGCTCAACAACTGACTGAGCCGGGCCATGTCGAGAGCCGAAGCGGGCGCTCGCATGCGAGGGATGCCCGAACTTTATGCGGACCTTGAGGTCATCGCGTTCGAGGTCGAACTCGCCAATGTCGTTTTCTTTGAGGAACTCGATCAGTTCCTTCAACTCTTTGATTTCGTCAGGCGTCATGAATCTCTCGTCTGCTTAATACAATGGCCTCAGAGCTGTGTCCAACCGGTGGATGCCGGTGTCAGAACCTGCCCACCATCCTGAGTAACGGCAACCATATCCTCGATGCGGACCCCAAAGTGATCTGCAATGTAGACGCCGGGCTCGATGGTAACCACCATTCCCGGCAAAAGGGACTGCGACTGGTCCGCGGCGATGCGGGGTGCTTCATGAATTTCCAGTCCAACGCCATGACCGGTGGAGTGCGTAAAGTACTCAGCCAAGCCGGCTTTGCGAAGGACGCTGCGCGCTGCTTCGTCTACCTCTCCACAGGAAGCCCCGGGCTTGACCGCCGCAACGGCCGCCTGTTGCGCCTCCCGCACAGCATCATACGTGAAGCGCTCCCGGCGCGTTGGCTGGCCCAGGAAAACCGTGCGTGTCATGTCTGAACAATAACCATTGAGAATAACACCGAAGTCGAGCGTTAAGAATCCCTTACGCGGCAATCGCTGAGAGGTCGCGCGGCCATGCGGCAAAGCTGAGCGTGCACCGCTGGCGACGATGCTCTCGAAGGACATGGCCTCGGCTCCGCGCAGCCGCGCGCTGTGCTCCAGCTGTGCGGCTACCGTCGTCTCCGGAACTCCCGGCTGCAGGTGCGGCAAGAGCTCATGGAAGAGGTCCACGCCCAGATGGGCGGCCTGCTTCATCAGCCGGAGTTCGTCCTGGTCCTTAATCAGGCGCAGATGGGGGACAAGCGATTCGGCCAGGGGCCGGAAGAATCCGCGATGCCCGGGGCTCAAGGCTTTGCGATACAGCGCCAGCTCGGTAACCGTCGTAGATCCCGGGTCGAAAGCACAGTGCTCGACCCCGCTGGACGACCAGCCACCGGCACGCCTCATCCCGGGCCGATTTGGCTGCGATCACCACCTTCGCTGCGCTGGTCTCCTGCCGCGCCTGGGTCGTATAGCGGCCGTCGGTGAACATGGCGGCCCGGTTCGCGGTAATGGCGAGATAAGCGTTGGACCCGGTAAATCCGCAAAGATAGCGCACGTCGGGCAAGTGCGTGACCAGCAAGCTGTCGATGCCCCGTTGCTTCATCTGCCGGCGCAATGAGCGGAGCCTTCGTGCGTGATCCATCTGCTCAGGTATATCAGGACTGAAGAGTCTGCGGAAAAACCGTGGACGAAGGGCACGGCCCATCAGGCCGTTAACTCTGCCCACCCTCATTCCCTCGCAAAGGACGGGCCCCCCGGGCGGGGTTAAACCTGCTTCGCCATTGTTTGCCGCAGATCACTGTAGCCAGTACACTTAGTGTGCACGGAAAGGTCCCAAACCCATGCTCGTGGTCATGAAACCGCAGGCTACGGCAGAAGAAATTCAGGCCGTTTGCGAACAGATTCAACTCTTGGGCTTCCGCGCCCATCCCATGCCCGGCGCGCAACGCACGGCCATCGGCATCACCGGCAACAGTGGCGCCGTGGATCAGGGCGATCTCGAAGACCTCTCCGGCGTGGCCGAGGTGATCAGGGTCACGAAGCCCTACAAGCTGGTGAGCCGGGATGTAAAGCAAGAGGACACGGTGATTGCCTTCCCCGGCACCAATGCCAGCATCGGCGGCCGGGAGCTGGCGGTAATCGCCGGACCTTGCTCGATCGAATCCCGGGAGCAGGCCTTCGCAGTGGCGGAGCAGGTCGCCCGCGCGGGAGCCCAGTTCTTTCGTGGGGGCGCCTATAAACCACGCACTTCTCCGTACGCTTTTCAGGGAATGGGCGAAGACGGCCTGAAGATCATGGCTGAGATCCGCGAGAAATTCGGCCTGCGGATTGTGACCGAGGCGCTGGACAATGAGAGTCTCGACCTGGTCGCGGAGTACGCCGACGTCATACAAATCGGGGCCCGCAATATGCAGAACTTCTCCCTGTTGAAGCGCGCCGGGCGCACCCGCAAGCCGGTGATGGTGAAGCGCGGTATGTCAGCGACCCTGGACGAACTGCTGATGGCTGCCGAGTATGTCATGAGCGAAGGCAACTACCAGGTGATTCTGTGCGAGCGCGGAGTCCGCACCTTCGCCGATCACACCCGCAATACTCTCGACCTGAGCATCGTTCCCGCGGTGCAGCGGGCCAGCCATCTGCCGATCATCGTGGATCCGAGCCATGGCACGGGCAAGCGCAACATGGTTCTACCCCTGGCTCGAGCGGCTGCCGCGGTCGGCGCCGATGGCCTGATCATCGAAGTGCACCATCAACCGGATAAGGCCCTCTCCGACGGTGCGCAATCGCTCTATCCGGACCAGTTTGCCGAGCTGATGGACGAAATCTCTCCCATCGCCGCCGCTGTACACCGGTCTCTGCCCCGCGGAATCAAGGTCGCCGAGCCCATCCCTTCCGCGAGGGATTAGAGCATTTTTACTTCTGGTGTATACAGAGCAACCGATCCTGACGCGGCTTTTCCTCAAGAAAAGCCGCACTTCGCTACACTAGCCAGTGCAGAGTAGAAGTGACAATGTTCTAGTGCGACGAAGCGCTTTGCGCCCCTGGCTGCCTTGGCTGGCCCTGATCACGCTCGGCGCAGCCGGTTGCCAACGCGATGTCGGCTATCCGGCGAATTATCGCGAGTACGCCTACATCAGCAACGGCGGCAGCAACACCGTAACTGTTCTCGACCTGGTCAACATGCGGCAAGACCGCGTCATCGCCGTGGGCGCCGCTCCTTCAGGATTGGCGGTCAACCCTCGCCGGAACGAGGTTTACGTGGTGAACTCCGGCAGCGGTACGGTGACCGTGATCAACGCCGAGAGCAACACCGTCGCCGCGACCATTCCCGTGGAACGGCGGCCCTACTTTATCGACGTGGATGCGCAGGGTGAGCGCGCTTACGTCGCCAACTCCGGTTCCAACAATGTCTCGGTGATCGATCTCGCCGGGTCGCCGTGTGGTCGGTGTGATTGGCGCCGGTGAGTCGCCGGGCATCGCCCGGATCGCGAACAACGGCAAGACGCTGGTGATTTCCAACCGCGCCAGCGGCAGCGTCAGCATCGCCGATGCGGGCTCCTTCAAAGTGAGAAGCAGCTTCGATCATTGCCCGGGCGCAACCGATGTGATGATCCTGCCTGACTCCTCCAAGGCCTTTATCGCCTGCTCCGGAGGGCACCAGATCATGGTGATCGGGCTGGCGCATGCCACCGGTAGCAGCCCCGCGACGGCCGACGTTCTGCTCGCCTTTCTCGATGTGGGCAAGACGCCGATGCACATGGCCCTGAAACCGGATGGCGGTGAGGCGTTCGTCTCCAACTACGACAGCGACACCATTTCGGAGCTCACTACATCCTCCAATGAAGTGGGAGGGTCGTACCTGGTGGGCACGCACCCGGTGCGCGGCCTGGTGAGCGCGGACAACTCTCTTTTATATGTGAGCGATTTCAGCGCCGGGAGAGTGGTGATTTACAGCATTGACGATGGCAAGCTGGTTCCGCCAGGCGTCAGGGTTGGCGAGGGTCCTGACGCGTTAGCCTTCTCCGCATCGGGACGCATGCTCCTGGTGGCGAATGCGCAATCCGGGGATATAGCGGCCGTGCGTCTCGAGGCCAACACCGCTTCCCTGCTCACCTTATTCCCTGCCGGGCGCTCGCCCAACGACATCGTGGTGAAGGCTTTCCTGGTTCGCTAGAGCATTTGATTCCGGGATCTCCTTTGTCCATGCGAACCCCGGTGCCCCAGAACCCCGATTTCCTGTGCGCGGCTTTACAGGCTGCAGAAAAACTCATGCTTTGTATCAGGTACGGGCTTCAGCCCGTACGCAAGTGGTTGCAGACCAGGTTCGGCTTGAGATGGGATGAGGGGATCATTTCATCCCCTCCCGACTTTTTCCGCAAGCTGCTTAGGCGAAGCCCAGGTGTGCGGTCCGTGGCCGGGACCGCATGAAGTTTATCAACGCAACCAAACTTTAAAGGGAATCCTGGTGATGGGCGCCGTCAGGACAGCGTTTTACTAGGCTGTTGCCTTTTCTTCTTTAGCGCGTTCCAGGTCTGCCAGGTACGCGATGCGCAGAGCGTGGCGTGAGGCCGAGTAGTGTGCGCCCGCCAGCAGCAGCAGGCCGGTCACGAACGCCCACAACATCAAACTAACTGAGACGGAGAAGGGGCCGTATACCTTTTGCAGGTCCATCCATGGTAGGGCTGCCACGTACAACATCTTGGCCCCTTCCCACGAGAGCCCGATCACAATGGCGGTCGGCAGCACTGCGCGGATGGGCAGCTTGCGGTTGGGAAGAATCCAATAGACGAGGAAGAAGAGCAGGACACTGGCGAGGGCCGCCGAAATCTGCAACAGCCAGTGGGAGACAAAGGTGAAGACCATATTATCGGTGTGGCCAAAGAACAGCATTTGCAACAGTGATCGCTGCGCGGCGGTGACGGCGACGCTGGCCAGGGCCAGAGTGCCAATGCTCGCAGCCAGGCCAAGAGAGACCAGCTGGTTCATGATGTAGGAGCGGTTCTTGGTGACCCCCCAGACCCGGTTCAAGGCCACTTCCAGCGGTAGAAAGACGCCGGTGGAAGAAATCAGCAGCATCACCACCGACGCAACCCGTACTCCACTGTGCGCGTGGGCCACAATCTCCATGTTCTTGGTGACAAATTGCTGCCCGCTGGGCAGGAAGTAGCGGATCATGTCCGCGATCGCACTCTCCATCGCGGTCGAATGAAAGACCAGGCGCGCAATGGTGAACATCATGACGATGAATGGAAACAGTGACAGGATGGCATTGGCAGCGACGCTGAAGGCGTAGGTGTGCACTTCGGTCTGCGCCATGTAGCGGGCAAGGCTCACGATCTCTTGTACCAGGCTGGCGTTGCTGGCTAATCTGGCCGGTGGCTTTGGTGCGGCGGGAACGCCGACGAGGGCGTCTTCTTCAGGCGTTGCCAATACTGGCGGGATGGCGGTTATGCCGAGCCTCATGGCTCTGATGCTAGCAGTATGGGAGTCGGCTCGGAATCACCCGCACGATTTCCAGGTAACTACAACGTTGTACTCAATGACAACAGAGCCGTCCGCTTGCGCAGGATGCCGGCTTATTGCCGTATGGTTCCGTCAGGCAAATTTTGCTTGCACTGGATTCCAATTCCTGCCATAACATCATCAAGCTCGAACAAAAGTTCCCTGTTCGGAACGCTCGGAAGGCCAATTGGTGTAATTGTTTCACCGCTCTCAAAGCATCCCAGGTGACCCAGGATTTGCCGTGTGCTAAACGGCGGGCCGTGGTGTCCCTAAGGAGCGCTGGAGATGGTTAATCAGGTCGGGAAAGGGAGTTCGCTTGAAGGAAAATGGCGTGGTGAAGTGGTTCAATGGAGCTAAAGGATACGGGTTTATCCAGCGTTCCACGGGAGAGGATGTCTTCGTTCATTTCTCCGCTATCCAGGAGAACGGATACAAGACCCTGAACGAGGGGGATGCGGTGGAGTTCGAATGCCAACAAGGCCCCAAGGGACTCAACGCCGCCAATGTTGTGCGTAGCGCCTGATTTTTTTTAATGCCGGCAGCGGGCAAGAGCCCATTGCGCCGCCTCCGCAAGCACAGGTTCCGGACTGGCCGCCCACTCCTGTAGCTTGGGCACGTAGCTCGCCAGGCCGCTGTTCCCCATGGCGATGGCTACATTGCGCAATAGGCCGCTCAGCTTGGTGCGTTGCACAGGAGAATGCCGAAACAGGCTACGAAAGCTTTCCGCGTCCAGTTCCGCCAGCCAGGCAAGCGCGGGGTTGACCAGTTCTGGACGAACCGCCAGCTCCGCATCCTCGCTTACCGGCGCGCGGCGATTCCAGGGGCACACATCCTGGCAGATGTCGCAGCCAAAGACCTGACGGCCCATTTGTGCACGCAGTGGCTCAGCAATTGGCCCCCGCTTTTCAATCGTAAGGTAGGAGATACAGAGGCTCGCATCCATCTGGTAGGGCGCGACGAGGGCGCCGGTCGGGCAGGCATCGAGGCATCGCGTGCAACTGCCGCAGCGGTCTTCTGCTACGCGGACCGGCGTGCCGGACGGCAGTTCCAGCCCGGTAAGAATCACCCCCAGAAAAATCCATGATCCGAGTTCCTGGTTGAGAATGCATGTGTTCTTCCCGATCCAGCCAATGCCGGCATACTTGGCGTAAATTCGTTCCACCAAGGGGCCCGTATCCACATAGCAGCGGGCTTGGAAGGGCCCAAGCGTCTGCTGCAGGGTCTGCTCCAGCTTCTGCAGGCGGTGAAGCAGAACATCGTGGTAGTCGCTCGGCTGCCCGGCATAGCCGGTCCACGCATAGCGGGCGATCCAGCCGCTCTCTGCCGAAGCCGGATCAATGGATTTAGGCGCCTCGGCGTTGTAATTTGCTGCACAGACGATGACAGAGCGCGCCCACGGTACGGCGATGCGCAGAGACGATCGCAGCAGGCGGTTGGCTTCATCGCGCCGCTTCAGATACTCCATCTCGCCGGCATGGCCGCGTTCGATCCATGGCTCGAAGTGACTAAGCTCGGGGGCTTCCTCGCCGGGCGGTGGAATGGGAGCGATGCCGGCCTTCGAAAATCCCGCCTTCTCGGCCAGCGCAGCAATCTGATCGTTCATAACGGAGGACGGCTGCTGCATGATCAACCGGTGACGCTCGCAGCCAGCGACTCCACGAAGGCGAGATTCTGCAGCAAATGTGCGGGCACCCCGTGCCGTTCGCCTAAATAGGCAGGGCTGTTGTAGGAGACCGATACCTTTCCTTGATCGTCCTCGGATACCAGAATCTTGAGCGGCAGGTCGATGGCGATGCTCGGCGCCGCCACCATCAGAGGAGTGCCCCCCTTTGGATTACCGAAGATGAGAAGCTTGGTCGGAGGCATCTGCATCCCTACCTTCTCCGCTTCCCCGCTGTGATCGATCAAGGCGAAAACGGTGACTGCTTTGGCCGCAAGGGTGGCCTGCAGCTTGCGCAAGGTTTCCTCGACCGAATAGTTGCTGGCCTTCCGAACGATTCCATTCTCCGGCATGGTGTTTTCTCCCCTCTCTCCCGCCTGTCTTGGATGTGAGGCTCCATGATAAGTCTCGCCGGCAGCATAATGGGGCTGTCGTCAGAACCTCAGGGAACCCCGGGCACCCAAATTGCGTAATCTTAAGCAAGAGTGGTCGTTTTCCCCGATGGGGCGGATGGAAATCATGATCAAGTTCCTGCTGTGGTGTATTCTCTTCATCCTTTGCTGGCCGCTGGCCGTGATGGCGATTCTCTTGTATCCAATAGTATGGGTGGTTTTATTGCCCTTCCGGTTGGCCGGCATCGCCGTGCACGGAGCGCTGGAGCTGGTGGTCGCCCTGATCTCGCTGCCGGTCCGCATGCTGCGCGCAATCTAGACAGGAAAATTCCCCGCTCAATCAAACGTGGTTTGGCCGCTACACCGGTTCCACGATAGGTGTAACCGCTGAAGATGATTCAGACGGGGCTTTTCCCAAAGAAAAGACCCGCCTCGCTGAGCCCGGGTGGGGCACAGTAATCGTGGAACCGCTCTAGGGATGCGAAGCACCCCTAGTCCCCGGCATCTGTTCCTGTATGACTTCCCGATCACCAGCCCGATGTGGTTATAATTGCCCGTCGCAGATGCGGCCAACGCCGGGCGCGTGAGCACGCACATGTACCAAACCATCTGGCAGACTCCGTGCCCAGGAGTCGACGACTGCCGCACCGCGACCGAAGAACAGCTGGCGCCTCACCTGCAGAGCAACTAGAAAGGGCGGCTGGTGGAGGACTCCGATGAGCCCTGTGCTCAAACAATGCGCCATACGTGCAATGGCTGTTGCAGTGCTGCTTGCGGGCTGCTCCCAATCGACCACACCTTCAGCCGGCAATGACTCTCAAGCGGCAAAGCAGCCCACAGGTCCCCCGGAACTCGTGACCGCCAAGACGGCCTTTTGGCCGATGTACACCTCCGCCCGAAGTTGGACTCCGGATCTCGTGATGATCAGGCTCACGCCCAAGGAAGTCCCAGGGTTTAAGAATGAAACGGGCAAAGCGGCAATGTGGCAGGCGGCCTTTGCGTCGCCCAGCCTGCATCAGTACCGGATTTACTCTTACGCAATCGCCGCCGTCGCGCCAGACATTCACAAGGGCGTGGTTGCCGGCCTTCGGCTGCCTTGGGGCGGCGTAACGCGGGATGCTATGCCGGTTGAGCTCTCCAGCTTCAATATCGATTCCGACGCCGCGTACCAAACGGCGGCGGCAGATGCGGCGGGTTGGCTGAAGAAAAATCCAGGCAAGGAACCTTCATCCTTTGAACTTGGCAACACCTACAGGTTTCAGGCGCCGGTCTGGTACCTGGTGTGGGGAGACAAGAAATCGGGCTATGTTGCCTTCGTTGATGCCAACACCGGGAAGGTGCTCAACAAGAAATAGTCACGTACTGTCGCCGCAAGTAGGTCGAACGGTTCTTGATCGCACTGGGCTTACTGGCAAATATGACTTCACGCTGGAATGGGAACCCGATGATCCGGCTCCGATGGCGGGACATACTCAAAGCGGTCAGCCCGGGGCGCCACCGCCGGATTCCAGCAGTCCTTCGCTGTTCACAGCTGTTCAAGAGCAGCTAGGGCTCAAGCTGGAATCACAGAAAGGGCCGGTCAACGTGGTCGTCATCGACCACATCGAAGGGCCTTCCCCAAACTAGCGAAGCCGATGCCCCAAAGGAGCTCAATCCAGCAAGGACGGCTTCTTCATTGAAGAAGGCATCGAGCGACGACCCCGCGTGCACGTCTCTTCACTTCGTCACCTCCCTCACAGTTTCACGAGGCGCTCAATGTGTCGAGAAGACCGAAAGGCCGTCGCAAACCGCTGACAGGTGACACAAACCGGTGACAGAGGTGCGATTACCGTTCCTTCGCTGTGGGTAGTTACCCGAGACTAGTAAGGGAAACGAGCCCATCTTGGGCGGTCACAGGTCGTTCTGTCCAAAGCATCTTGATCTGTTCGTTCAACAAGAAGAGGGGAAACCCGACCAGCACTCCAACCGCTGGCGCCAATGACAGGAGGAAGAACAATTTGGCAATAACCCAGAGGACATGCATGGGGTACATCCTAGCGGTAACCCGACTGACCCGAATAGATCACGACGGAGAGACCCTAACGTAATCTATGTGTGTTGCTGCTAGACGCAACATCTTCGATCTATCCCTCGTTCGTAACCGCTACTGGTTCCTTTGGTGTTTTACAACAGTCACTGTGTAGATCCACCGACTTTAGTAATGGTCTAGGATCGCAGTGGTTGAACGCAAGGAGTAGCGGCCTTGAGAACAGGCTGGCAACTGCGAAGCTGCCGGCCTGTCTTTTTTGCCCCGGCTGCCCGGACGCCAGAGAGAGCATCGTTCCAGCACCTCTGGCGGCGAAAACCATTGGTAATCAACCGCTGGTTACAATCGCGCCCCTCGCCGGAACAATGGTGTAGGCATATGTACCCAGCCTCGTTACATTCGACGAATAGGCTGAATCGTTGCGCGCCGCGGAATCGCCGACGCGAATGGCGGCCCGATTGAAGGTGGAACATGACTCTCACTCCCTCGGACATGTTGGCGATTCAAAGTGCCATTGACGCGTACGAAAACAGATTCCCGCATCGGCCTTCCCCCTCCGCAGAAGAGGCCCTGGCATGGCGGGCAGGCAGCCCTTTTGAACGTCTATTGCTCTGGTGGAAGGTGGTCGTCGCGCCTCGCATAACGCCGGCCGCCCTGCCGAAACAGGCAGTGGTCAGGGGAAGCATCGTTGAAGGGGCCTGGATTCGACGTCTCTTGCCAGCCCCGAATCCAAATCGAAATTCAAATGTTGCCGAAGCAGCAGAGGGAAAGTCATCTCCGCTCGATGCAGCTCGCGGGCAAGGCTCCATTGTGTTGTCGTCGAGCTTGGGCGCCATCACAAAAGGATCCCACTAAGTGACCGAACTATTCTTCGAGCCAGATGGTTTCGAAGTTCGGGCTTAGATGAATATCTAGTTGCCGCAGTGGTCCGTCGCCGCTGTTGCTAAATTTGTGTGGCTCACCGGCGCGGACGATGAGGACGTCGCCAGCGACGGCCTCACGCTCTTGATCGCTAACTCTCCATCTTGAGCGGCCCTCGATAACATATACGACCTCGTCGTAATCGTGCTTGTGCAGGAGCGTTCCCCTACCGGGTTCGCCAATGACCACGAAGAACGGGATGCCGACGTTGCCATGATTCATCCCTATGAACTCGTGGGACATTCCGACAAACGGGAGCTGTGACTGGTGAATGACGTCCATAGTTTATTCGATTCGGATCGCCGGCAAATGGAAGCAAAAGCCAGCTGAGGCTGGACGAGGGCTCCTTTTGGGCCAGTGCCGTCTGTAGTGCACCCAAAAAGCGAACCGAGGCTGGTGTGGAAAAGCGGGAGCTATCCCCATATAGGATTGATGCGAAAGCATGCTGTCGCCGTAATCTCCTGGACATTGACGGGCCGGTCCCGGTGACGCCATCCGGCCTCCCTACGGACAAAGTGAGCTTGGAACCAAGCGAGGAGCCGGGCCTGCGTGGCCAGTGGGTCATTCTTGGCTTCACGGATTGGCTTTTCGGTTGTACCTTGGTCTACGCGGTTATATAGCTTCCAGTCGGAGGTGGCCATTGCGTGCGGATCGGGTAGAAGTCACTTGGGATAAGAGCAGGTCGACTTGGCTGATTCGAATTACAAGTGGTGGAGAGGTAATTCGGAGACATTGCAAGCTTCCGAAAGATTCAAACGAGCAGACACTCCGCTCGGCAGCCCAGAAAACCTTACAGGACGAGGGCTATGAGCCTGACCCGACAAGCATTGCTCTGGAGGGGTACGGCGCGGGTGCTGATAAAGGATAGATCGAGCCGCCGGTAAAGCGCTGTTCATCCGTGTCCTCCCGGCCCAGCCCCAAAAAAGGTGGTCCCGGCAGCTATCCGGTTACTGCGAGTGAGGTTCACCGAATTAGCTGTTATCGCGCAAGGAAAGGCATCCTATCGCCCTACTTCTTCCGTTGCCCCATCTCTTCTCACTCCCCAGACGGTCACCCAGGCCGTATTACGTCTGATTGACATTCGTTCTGTTTATAAAGGCGTGTTAAACATGTGCACCGTATCGTAAGCACCTAGGAACACTTGTTGTCTTGGAGGACCCATTATGCCTTGTCCCGAAATGCAGGAACTTGAAGCCAGCAACAACAGATATAACGAACACAGTCAGATCACGCAATCGCTATTGTCCGCAGGTCGTCACGAATTTTCCAGATGGCATCGCGCAGGCAGAGCCCGGTCGGCCTATATTATGCAGATGCACCGTCAAAGCTGTGATAGTTGCCGCTGCAATGGTTGATCCCTCGACAGAATAAGCGGGAATGGGCAGAGACAGGAATAGCGCGGGAACACGCGCCTTCCGACCGGTCTTCACCGCGTCCGACCCTGCGAGCGGCTGCTAATGCGCAGACGATGTAGCATCCACCTCCAGCTTTACCGGCCGTGCGGTCGAGCTCACGTCGGGGTCGTAGTACTCGTACAGGCGCGACTGCAGTGTGTGCGCGCGTATGGGGTATTTGGCGCGCAAACGGGCCTTCAGCGTAACTTCCTGGTGCGGCGCAAAACCATTGAAGTAGAGGATGGCCTGGGTTGCGGTCTGGCTGAACTTCTCCAGTCGTCCAGCGTTGGCGCCGGCCGCTTTTTCCTGGAACGATTGCAGGTCTTCGCTCAGCAGATCGAAGCCGGGTGGGATACCCAGGTCCACCATAATCATGTTTGCGGTCTTGTTAAGGTTATTGCGAATAGTCACTGTCTCGGTGGCTATATCATTCTGCGATAGCCGGGTGCGGTCGTAGGCAATGTTGATGGAAAGCGGCTCAGCGGCAGGCTTCTCGTCCCACGGGATAAAGGAACGGCCTACTACCTGGTAAGCTAGGCTCCCCACGCCTTCGAAATGGAGCCGAACCGAGGAGGGCTGGTGCGCGTCGATGCCCTTGAAGACAAACTGGTGAAGCAGGTCGTTGTTGTTCGCAGTGAGGTTAAGAGTCTTCACTTCCCTGCCGTCAAGCATGACCTGGACCGATCCGTGCACGTCACTCGCGCTCAATTGCGTAGCTAACAAAAGTGCGCGAAGAGCCATGATAGTGGCTTGCGTGGTGCCCCAGGCGCCGGAGGCCTGCTTCTTTTGCGCGATGAAGTTCAGCGCCTTTCGAGCCGTCTCGGATGCCTGCCCCCACTTGAGCAGCGCCTGCGTCGCCAGACCGGTCGTCTCGATGGCGGCGCTTGCGCCCGTCGAGTAAACGCCAGTCTCTTCCGCGCTCCAGAAGACCTGATCTCCCTTTTCGGTGCGCGCGTCGAGCAGCGCCTGCATGGAGCGGCGCGTGAAGTCGCGGTCGCGGCCGTACTCTGTGGCAAAGTTGGCGATCACAGCCAGGGTGTAGGGATCAGGGATATCTTTCAAATGAGAGTCGATGAAATCCCTGGCCCTATCGATCGCTGGACCTGCCTGCCCCGGCGTGCCGTGGGGCATGCCGGTATTGACCAGTGACCACGCAATATAAGCCGTAATGCGGAGCTGGTTCGAGTTAAAGCGATCGGTTGCGCCTTCATTGATAAAGGAGGCGTCAGCCCTCCAACTACCGTCCGCTTGCTGCTGGCTGACCAGCCAGTCGCGGGTACGCTCGATCAGCTTGGGATCCACGTCCGACACCTTTGCCATGTCGTTGAACTCCATCAGGCCGTAGGCGGTAAGAATCTTGTTGGCCGGAGCTTGGCCAAACCAGGAAAAGCCGCCTCCCGGGACCTCGAAGGTGAGCAGGCGCTGGTATCCGTTGGAGATGTAGCCTTCGGCCTTGGCGTGCGTCTCCGGGGTGAGCTTCTTCGTGTGCTTCATGTAGTCGAGCGCAAGTACGTTGGGATAGGTGCTGGAAGAAGTTTGTTCAAAGCAGCCGCCGGGCATGCTGAGGATGCTGTCCATCCCTTCGATGAGCTGGCTGAGGGGCCCGGGGTAGAGGCGGACGACAACGCTGCTGGCATCGGCAATGGCATTGTCAGGAAAGTGGAGATCATGTTCGGCTGAGCCTTCAAGCCGCCCATTGAAGACCATGTCCTGCTCGCGGCCGTTGGGGATAACCTCAATTTCGCGCACGACGATGTCATCACGCGAGACGGCGCCGTCCATGTGGGCGGAGAGGGTGAGCTTGAATTTGCCGATGTGCGTGGCGGTGAGAGTGAACTGCGAGCCGCCCACGCGGCCCGATTCAGCAGCGACTGATTTTTCCGGCGTATCGTGATCGAGGGAAAACCAGTCTTCCCGCTTAAGCTTGAGGCTGACCTGGCCGGGCTTGCCGGAGTAGTTGTAAATTGCGATGGGAAGAGAGAGCTGGTCGCCCTGAGTAAGCGTGACGGGGAGATCGAGATCGACGAAGAAGTCCTGAAACACCTTCAGGCTCGAATTCGCGGTGCCGAGTGCTCCGGAAGCGGTGGAGGCCAGCATGGCCATGCGCCACGTCGTAATGGAATCGGCGACAGGGATAGAGATATCGGCGTTGCCCTGGGCATCGGTGATGATCTCGGGATTGATGTAGAGCGCTTCCGGAAAGTAGGAGCGAACATGCGGAGCGGCCTCTTGCATGGCCGGCTTGAGCGCCACGGCGAACGCGCGCCCCTGCACGGGCTGGGCAAGCTCTGCCCCTGCCATCGGGTTATTGCTCAACGCGTCTGCTACCCTTAAGCCGCCCGCTATGCCGCCCAGTACACCTCCCGCAACCGCCACTCTCAATGCCAACTGCGGAAGCGGTGCCGGTGCCACCATGACGGTCTCGGTTACGCTGGCCACGTCCAGTTTGGCGCTGACTATTGCGCGGTCGCGCTCCTGCAGCGTGAACTCGTTTGAAAGGTTGAAGAATCCAGGCGATGAGACCTCCACCCGATATCTACCCGGAGGAAGAGCGGCAAGAGCAAATGGCCCATCGGCCCCGACATGCGTAATGCGCCGGTTTGCCGTGGAGATTTGATGCAGGGCGATCGTCGCACCGGCAACCACGGCGCCGCTGGAATCGACGACTGTACCGCTGACCTCCGCTCGTTGATTCATGGGACCGCGGTTGTGTTCGACATGGATGTCCAGGGTGCCGCGGCTTCCCTGCTGGCCAACCAGCCTTCCGGAGCGCGCTTCGATATAGGCAACAAGATCGTCTCGGGTGTTGAATGCGCCATCCGGGCCCGCGCTGCTGGACCAGGTAGACGCGGCTTACCCGGCCCCACGGCGCCGGTTCGACACGCAGTGGTGAATTCCAGGAATCGCGCGGACGCGCGGCATTGACCATCGCTGGAATGTCCAGCGCGGGGCCGTCGTGCGCGGCTTGGTGCTTGCGGATCTCCTGGCTGAGTTGAGCTGCAAGATCGCGCACCTGGTCGTTGAACACCGACATGTAGCGTTGCCGGTATTCGAAGTACTTGTCCTGCGGCAGACTGCGGCCAAACTCGGTGTCGAGCTTCGCCGGTGCAGCCATCTCGGTTGCCGAGAAAAGAGCGCGGGCCGCCCTATCTTGCTGATCGGGGTTTCGCCGATCGGGGCCCGGCGGATCGCCGCGGCGGCCTTCCACGGGTTCGATGGCGCTCGCCAGAGAGAGCGAGTGGATCTCGTAGCGCGGCTTCATCACTTCCTGTTCCAGATAGAAGAATGTTTTCGCGAAGCCCGGCTGCTTCTCGGCCAGGGCGAAGACAGCTTCATCGACGATTTGCAGGCCGAGCGCGGCGCTGACGCCTTCCCCATGCGCGTTGGTCACGCGGAAGCAGATACGCGCATCGCTAGCCCGGTTTATAGCTGCCTGCGTCCGTCGTGGTTTCAATCTTCAGCTCGTCCGCCGGCTGCACGAAAACCAGGCGATGATCGGCGACCGGTTGGGCATCGCGGCCAAAGAGGTAGGCGTCGATATCGAGTGTGCCGGCCATCTCCGCCGTGGCCGCGAAGCGTGAGCTCGGCCTGCCCGTTCTGCAGGTCGAGATCGCGGGTGAGAATCGTCTGCCCATTGCGCACGATGTCAATGTAGGCCGATCCACGAGTGCGGGTAGAGAGGACTTTCAATTCCATCCGTTCGCCGGCTTTGACAATGGCTCGGTTGACCCGCAGCAGGATCTGGTCGGCGCCCTGCCGCGTCTCCAGCGGAACATTTGCTGTCATGCGAGCGCCGCGATGATCATCAGCATCCACGCGGAGCGACGGGCTGACGTCGCCGGGAACCAGGTGAATGGTGGCGATACCGCTGCTGTCGGTGGTGACGTGCTGATCGTGCTCACCCGCAATGTGGACCGTGAGAGCAGTGGTTGCCGGTGTGCCGTCGGGATAGGAACTTAAGAAGAAATACCTGGTTCTCAAGATGAGGGATCAGTGTTCCGCTCTCTGGAACCGCAGTCAGCAGCAGAGGAGATTGGCTGACGGTGATCGGTTCGCCGCGCGTCTCAGCGTGGCCCGCGGAGTCTTTGACCGTGGCCTCAACCAGCGCGCGTGCTGCACCCTGGCTGAAATTCCGCCCGGCAAAGTAGGCAGGGAGCACAAGATCGAAGTGATACTCGCCGTCTTTATCTGTCTTGCCTTTGACGGAAGCTGCTTCGAACACCTCGACATCCGCGCTCGATATCTTCATGGCGACCTCCGCGTGATCGACCGGTTTACCGAAGAAGTAGTTGGCGCGCACTGTGCCGGTGACGTGATCGCCAGGACGATAGTCACGCCGCGGCTTGTTGTCTTTTTCTGTGAACTCCACCGCGACTTTGAACTTGGGCAGGACATACCGTTCCACATTGAGGGCAACTTCCGCGCTATTCACGGGAGCGGCGCTATCGCCCATCAGGGCGCGCAGATGATAGGTGCCCAGATTCACTTCATCCGCCAGCGAGAACTCCGCCGAGGCGACGCCAAAGCGATCGGTCGCTGTGCTCTTTTTGAAGACCTTGTTGCCGCGCGAGTCTTCCACCTCGAAGGTAAGGTTGCGATCCGCGTCCGCTCGATGACTGGCGCGATCGAGCGCGAGCGCACGCACATGGATCGTCTGACCTGGCTGGTAGATCGGTTTCTCGGTGGTGAGCATAATCAACGCCGGGTCCTTGAGCTCGACGGGCTGCGTGTACTCGGTGGAACCGATGGGCGTGTCGGCAATGAAGCGGATATCGTACTTGCCTTCGAGCCCGGCCGGAAGGTGAAACTGAGCCGCGACCGTCCCGTGCTGGTTGAGGCGCCCGGAGAAGAGCAGGCGAGCTTCGCTGCTGCGGAATGAGAAGTTCGGCGCGGACGGTGCCGGTGAGAGCGGCATCCTCGTTGCCCGCGTCGGAGACCAGCACGCGGATGGCGGCATCGCTGCCGGCGAGGTACTCCGTCTGGCCAAGAAGACGAACCACCGGGCGGCGAAGGATGCGCGAGATGGACTCGACCCCGGTGATCGCCGGGATGGCCTTGTCGCCGTATTCGAAACGATAACGCACCCGTTGCCAAACCAGGTCTTCGAATGCGATCGGTTTTGCGGTCGCGATGCTCTGCTGCCAGCTCCCATCGCCTTTGGACGATTTCGACCGGCCGTTCTGCGCGGCCGAGAACATGCTCCTCGGGATCGACGATCTCGAAGCATGAGCTTGCCCGAACCCGGACGCGCCCCATGGTAGGGAATGGCGACCGAAACCGACTCCATGCGTGAAGGTAGCGACGCGGCTGACGCGGCGCCTGCTTCGGTAAAGGGAGCGTAAGCGCCGGCGAGAGCAATAAGGAGTAGTACAAACCAAAGCGGAAGGAAACGAAGTAGAACACTGCCACAGCGCGATCTGCATGCCGGTTCTCCGAGTGAGCTGCCGGGTGTTGGGGCGGGAATGGCAGCTTCTGTCTAATCGGAGAACGCGGAGCTTCTACAAACTTGCAGCAGAAAAACAAAAATATTTTCGAGGATTATCTAACGGGTCCAGCTCTGGCCATCGGTGCTGGTCCAGTGCTCTCCGTCGTCGGTGGTTAACTCGAAGCGCGACGTGGGCTGGGAGACGGCCGGCTTGAGCGCCTGATTTGCGTCGGCGGACGAGGTATCCGGACAGCGGGTGATGCCTCGATGTTGACCGTCTGAGCGGCCGAACCCACGCGCAGCGTGACGTCCGCCACAGCTTGTTGTGAGGGCGCCACCTCGGTGGCGAACGACTGCTTTTCGAAACCCGCTTGCCTGCGCTTCTATCCGATAGCTCCCGGGCGCCAGAGCTTCCATGCGATATTGGCCGTGACTGTCGGTAGTCGCGCTGCCGACGAGCACGCCGCCGGAGTTGGTGGCGGTCAGAGTTGCGCCAGGAATAACGGCGCCGGCAGGATCTGTGATGGTGCCAGACAATGTTGAGACTGCGGTCGCTGCGGGATGTGAACTCATCTTGAGGGCGGCCCTAGTGCTCCCGAAGGAGACCGCGGAGGTCAGCGCTACGCTGACTGCGCGGCCCTTCCATGGCGAGGGAATGGCCTTCCAGTTTCTGCCCTCATCGTCGCTGAAGAAGACGTGGTGATCGGTGTCAATGGCGATGCCGCTGGTTGCCGCGCGAGGCCATCGAAAGGATGGCGAGATGGCTGGGCAGAGGACCTGGGGCGGAAAATGCAGATTGAAGGCGATCGACTGCCAACGTGGTAACCGGTCCGCCGGCGCTTGCCGATGAGGCAGCAAAGGCGCGGCGCAGGCGGCTGCGTGGGTTGGGGCGCCGATGCCTCCAAGGATGCCGCCCATGACACCGCCCGCACTGCCACTGACGCCGGCCGGTTCTCGAGTCGGCTGGTTGACCGGTGGTCGCTGCTTTTGAGCCTTGACCGCACTATTCCGGTTCGCATACTGGGCAAGTGGCGCCGGTTGGCGCGCAGTTTCGGGCTGAGCGCTTGCGGCCGGAGGCGGGGCTGGTTCCGGTTTATGGGCATCGGCCATCTGCGACAGTGCGGATGTATCAGCGGTCGGTCGTTTCCCGGTTGCGGACAAAGAGAACCACCAGGATGAGGGCGGCGAGCGCGGGAATCGCCACCCATGCGGGATACCAGCGGGGCGAACCAGCGACGCCGAACGGCTTCGGGCTGCCAGGTTGGGGCCTCCTCCGCGGGCGGAAGCGAGAGGGCAACGATCTGCCGGCAGGCCGGGCAAACGGCCAGATGCGCGAGCGTCTGCTGCTGCTCATGCGCGGGCAGCGTGTGTTCAACGAAGGCGTTGAGCTGGTCCGCGTCTGGATGCTGCCCGGCTTGGAAAGGTCCGCTCATAGTTGCCTGGATGCGGGAGCGTCGTTCGCTGCCGTCTGCTCTGAGAACGAGGAAGTTTGCGAACTTTGCAGCAAAGCACGCAGATTGATTTCCAGATCGCGCGGGTCGTTGCCCAGCGCTTCTTCAGCCGCCCGCTTGCTCAATCCGCCCGTCTGAAGCTGTTGGAGCAGCCGTTTGCGTAGATCAGTGAGCAGCCGCTTGAGCCGGCGGCTGATGGTGGCTTCGTGAACATGAAAGACGCGGGCGACTTGGGCGAGGGGCTGGCGATCAAGAAAATACGAGCAGAGCAGGAAGCGCTCTTCCGCGGAAAGACTCTCCAGCGTGCTGGTAATGGCACGGGTCAGGTCAGTGAGTTCCGCTGCAACCGGTGTGGGCTTTGGCGGAAGCGCGGGAGCGTCGAGAGCATCGAGTGGCGACTCGCGGTGCGTTCTCCGGTGATGATCAACATGGCGTTGGGCGAGCGTGGTGCGAAGCCAGCCAAGAAGCGAACCGCGCCCGGAGTAGGAAGCGAGGGGAGAGCGGCGTTGCCCTTCGACCTCGCGCAGGCCGTAGAGCTCCGAGTAGAGCGAGTCGGCAAGATCGTGGCCCAACGTGCTTGACCCGGCGATGGCGACGGCAGCCTGGGTTAGGGACGCGCGATAAAGGTTAAGGAAGCGTTGCCACGCGACCTCGCGACCCAGGACGCAGGCGGTAGCGAGCGCCAGGTCTTCAAGGCGGAGCGATCTGAGGAAATCTGCCTTTTGCGAATGATCCGGATGAGCGGCAGCGGGCAAACCGTAGTTGAACTTTGAGCCCACGGCGCACAGGGCGGCGCCAAGCTCATCGCGTGTTAGCCCGCTGACCGCAGCCTTGGCGGTGAGCCACAGTTCCTGGAGGAGACTTTGCGGAAGGTCCTGATCAGCCGAGTCCCTGGACTGTGGCGCTGATGGCAGCGGCAGTGCCAGATCACCGGATTGTGGTGACGTTGTCACCCTCTCAAGATACTGCAACCCGAGCCTGACCGAAGATTCCCCCGGACAGGTCCCTAAGGTTGCGAATAATAGCCGTCCCGGGTGCGCGCCGTTAAGCCGGGCTTGGCTACCTGGATTGTGAGATGGTGATATTCGTCACGATGATCGGAAGGAGCGGGAGAGAAGGATAACTCGTAGTAGGCCTGGGCGTCGGCCATGCATTGCTCTAAGAGACCGGTAACGTTGTTGCTGCCGTTCAGGACAAGACCTCCGCTCTGGGTGGCTAGAACCTGCACCGAGAGGTCGCCGACCTGGACCTGCCCCGGCTTAGCAACGCCCTTGACGAAATCCTGATAGTAGAAAGTCCGGCCGACCGACTCCTCAGCGCCGATGGGATTAATGCTGTAAAGAGTCACATGGGCCTGGCGAAGCCGAGTGGAAAGATCGACGACGGTGGCGAAGAGCTGGTTCTGTTGCCTGGAATCAAGGTAGACGCCAGGACCGGAAAGAAGGGGCCAGCCTGGGGAGACCCAGAGAACCATCTTGCGGCCTGGGCGATCGGCCACGCTTCCGACCAGCGAACGAAGCGCATTGATAGAAAGCTGAAAGCGGTCGCTGGCCTCGAATTGCGAGGAGCGGCGTATGTCGCGCAGGCCAACGGCGTAGTTGTCCATAGAAGAACTCAGCTCGTTGCCGTCGGTGGAGAAGCCCTGCTGAACCTGTATGCCCTTGTCCGTAAAAAAGGCGAGCGTGGTCGGGTACGCTAGCCGCCCACCGTTGGCGTGCAGAAATTTATCAATTTCATCCCGTTCGTAGGCGACCCGATCGTAGGGAAGATTCACCGCATCGATGACGAGGATGACGTCGATGGGAGCCTGGCTGCCGCCAGAAGCGTGGAAGGACGTGATGTGCTGTGGGGTCTTGTTATCAAGAATGGTGAAGTCTTGTTGTTGGAGATCGGCTACCGGCGGCCCAGTCCTCGGCGTAACCACCACGTCGAGATCGATTGTGGCAGCAGCGGCTGGAGTTGGCGGCGCTTTTTGCTGGGCAGAGAGCACAGCGACGAACAGCATAGGAGCAAAGATCAACAGACCGAGTCGTCTTTCGATGGTCATGCATTCCCTTCAACCGGGCGAGGCCTAACGGTCCGGTCCCAAAGCAGCAGCCTGTATGGCATTCCAGAGTGCCGATCGGGTAACTGTAGGTGTCGCCTATTCCCAGACGAATCCGGGAGCGTCGGGGTTTCAAAGATATTTGGATGCGCACCGGCAAGCCGGCGGCGCTTCTATTCCCGCGATGGGCCCAAAACTTCCAAATACCAAATTTATGTGTCCGAACTGTGATCCCAAACCTCCTGCAAAGTCGCATTATCGGTATGTTCTCTAATGCAGCAATACACTTTGATTCGGGGAGTCCAGCGAGAACGTTGGTATCTCAACATCAAACCGGTCGCCACTACCGCTTTCCATCTGGTAACTCCCACCCATCATTCCTGACGGCGTGTCAAGAGCCGCACCGCTCGTGTATGCATGACTTTCGCCAGGTTTGAGGAATGGTTGCTTCCCAATCACGCCCGATCCCTTGACCTCAGTCAATTCGCCGCGCGCATTCGTGATCATCCAGTGCCGGCTTAATAATTGCACCGTTTCCCGTCCCTGATTCTCGATAGTCACGCTATAGGCCCAAAGATACTGCGAATTGGAAGGCGATGATTCCGCCTCAAGGTACGTAGGCACAACGCTTACCGCTATCTCTCTCGTGATTGCTTTGTACGGTATCCGATCTGCCATAAAGAGAAGATTAGAGCAAAGTCGAGGGATGAGCCAGGATTGTGGGCTCATCGGCGCCCTGCATCTCGGGGAGCCCGCTCTGAAAGATGTCCATGGTGCGTATGAGGCTCTTCATCTTCGCCCCTGCCAGGTCGTCGGCATAGGGGCGGTAATACTCCCGCCTGATGACCAGGCATAGCCGCGAATTGGATAAGGAAGGTCTGGTAAGCTGGGGTCGCTCTTCAAACGAACTTGGACCGAGGATAGACAATGCGTATTCGTGATCTTGTTCTTGCAGGTGCTGTGATGGTGAGTGGTGGTATGCAGATGCGGGCGCAGATGAGTGGGCTCCCGCCGTCGCCGCCGGTGGGTACAAAGGAAGACCCCGCGAAAGCGGTGGACGGTTTGCTCTCCGTGATGGAGTTCCAGGTAGTGGGGGCGGCGAAGGCTATGCCAGCCGATAAGTACAGTTTCGCGCCGGCGCAAGGCATCTTTGCTCCGGGCCAGACGACGCAGTTCGATACCGTGCGCACCTTTGTGGCACAGGTGACGCACCTGGCGCAGGCGAACTACTTCTTTTTCGGCTGGAGCGGCATTAAGCCTGACCGCGACGTGAAGGCAATCGGCTCCATTACGACCAAGGACGAAGCCGTGGCTGCACTCGAAGCATCGTTCGTCTACGCGCACAAGGCGATTGCGACCATCACGGCAGAAAATGCATTCGTCGCCATCAAGCCGATCGACGGGTTCAGCACGCGGGCTACGATTGCCGCTTTTGCAGCGGCCCACGGGAATGATCACTATGGTCAGATGGTGGAATACCTACGCATGAACGGCATTGTGCCGCCGGCGAGCGCCAAGTAGCAGCTGGATTGACCTTATGAAATGCGCTGGCCACCAACGCGCTTCATGAGTGTCAATCCAGTCTCTCCCGTTTTTTGAGATGAGAAAGATCGATTGATCCGCCCCTTGGGGCGTGCCAGGGGCGACGGCCCTGGTTGCGGTTTGGTTTCAGGAATGCGGTGTTCCCGTCCTGGTTTGCCTCGTGGTGCCGGCTAAGTGCTTTGTTTTACGAAGATGGCCAAATTTTATTTTTCCCGCCCCCATAAGCTGCTTAGGTATTAGCCCGGCTACCGGCGAGACTTTCGGCTGAAGCCCTGCCCCGACACGAAGCACGATATGGCGCCGCTCATTCGATGAGCAGAATCTCCAAGCCAACGATCCCACAGCTAGTTTCGTCGTGCAAGGGCCCTCGGCGAAATAGATGTGGATGGCGGGGTAGTTAACTAAAGGTAACCCCCGGTTATCGGGTGATTCGGGTCATGCAAAAAAGCGGCGGAGAGGTTAAGTGTTTCTGGCATCGGAGGGGTGAACTTCCCTTCCCGTCCCCGAGTTCCCGATTCCCCATACCGGTCCACTGGCAGCCCTCGGA